>OZ251457.1:0-3259939 GCA_965242565.1 Dehalococcoidia bacterium
CTGTCCGCCATTTGCGGTGCCCCTGTCGGTCATTCCCGCCCCCCTTCCGTCATTCCCGCCCCCCTTCCGTCATTCCCGCGAAAGCGGGAATCCATACGGCGGTCGTTGGCGCGAAAATGTGCCGAGACCTACTGCGAACGCATGTCAGCTGGTCGTTCGGTGCTCCGGCACAGCGGACAGGCTTGGGCTTGGATTCCCGCCCCCTTTTCCGTCATTCCCGCGAAAGCGGGAATCCATACGGCGGTCGTTGGCGCGAAAACGTGCCGAGACCTACCGCGAACGCATGTCAGCTGGTCGTTCGGTGCTCCGGCACAGCGGACAGGCTTGGGCCTGGATTCCCGCTCCTTTTCCGTCATTCCCGCGAAAGCGGGAATCCATACGGCGGTCGTTGGCGCGAAAATGTGCCGAGGTCTACCGCGAACGCATGTCAGCTGGTCGTTCGGTGCTCCGGCACAGCGAACGGGCTTGGGCTTGGATTCCCGCCCCCTTTTCCGTCATTCCCGCGAAAGCGGGAATCCATACGGCGGTCGTTGGCGCGAAAACGTGCCGAGACCTACCGCGAACGCATGTCAGCTGGTCGTTCGGTGCTCCGGCACAGCGAACGGGCTTGGGCTTGGATTCCCGCCCCCTTTTCCGTCATTCCCGCGAAAGCGGGAATCCATACGGCGGTCGTTGGCGCGAAAACGTGCCGAGACCTACCGCGAACGCATGTCAGCTGGTCGTTCGGTGCTCCGGCACAGCGAACGGGCTTGGGCTTGGATTCCCGCTCGGGGGCGGGAATGACGGAAGGGGGACGGGAATGACGAAGTGTGAGCATGCCCTGAGGAGGATGTCATGACCACCTCAACGCAAGCAGGCGCAGAACAAACCGACACCTGGACCCTCGCCGGGCGCGAGATGACCTCGCGCATCATCCTCGGCACCGCCCGCTACCCCTCGCAGAGCATCCTGCTCGACTCGCTCGCCGCCGCCGGCGCCGAACTCGTCACCGTCGCCCTCCGCCGCGTCAACGTCGGCTCCGCCGACGGCTCCGACCCGACCAACCTCTACACCCTGCTCACCGAGCGCGGCTACGCCCTGCTGCCCAACACCGCCGGCTGCTTCACCGCCGCCGACGCCGTCCTCACCGCCGAACTCGCCCGCGAAGCGCTCGGCACCGACCTGGTCAAGCTCGAAGTGATCGCCGACGAAGAAACACTGCTGCCCGATGTCGAGGGCCTGCTCGAAGGCGCGCAAGAGCTCATCCGCCGCGGCTTCCGGGTGCTGCCCTACACCAACGACGACCCCGTCACCGCCCGCAAGCTCGAAGACATCGGCTGCGCCGCCGTGATGCCGCTCGGCGCCCCGATCGGCTCCGGACTCGGCATCCGCAACCCCCACAACATCCAGCTGATCGTCGAGCGCGCCAACGTCCCCGTGATCGTCGACGCCGGCGTCGGCACCGCCTCCGATGTCGCCATCGCCTTCGAACTCGGCGTCGACGCCGTGCTCATGAACACCGCCGTCGCCCGCGCCCGCGACCCCGTCGCCATGGCCGGCGCAATGCGCCACGCCGCCCTCGCCGGCCTCGCCGCCCGCCGCGCCGGGCGCATGCCCCGCAAATTCTACGCCGAAGCCTCGTCGCCTTCCGAGGGCATGCTCGACGCCGTCGGCGCACAACGCACCTAACCCGCACGCAAACGAACCGGAGGACCCCATGACCGAACAACGACTGTCCCAACAGCTCTGGCAGGACAACCTCGACCTCGCCGAAGCCTGCCTCGCACACCCCTTCGTGCAGGGCCTGGCCGACGGCAGCCTCTCCGACGACCGCTACGCCCTCTTCGCCCAGCAGGACCACTTCTACCTCGACGCCTACGCCCGCTCCTACGCCTTCGGCGTCATCCACGCGCCCGACTGGCAGACCCGCCGCCAATTCGGACGCCTGCTCTCCGGCATCCTCAGCGAAGGCACCCTGCACGAAAACACCGCCCCCGAACTCGGCGTCTCGCTCGACGACGTCCAACCCCTGCCCGCCGCCCGCGAATACACCGACTTCCTGCTCGCCACCGCCGCCACCGGCACGATGGGCGAGCACCTCGCCGCCATGGCCCCCTGCGCCCGCCTCTACGGCTGGCTCGGACAGCGCCTCGCCGACGCCCCCCACAGCGACCGCTACGGCTTCTGGATCGGCATGTACTCCGCCCGCGACTACCTCTCCAAAGTCGACCTCGTCGAGCAGCTGCTCGACCAACACGGCGCGCCCGACGGACGCGAAGCCGTCCGCTTCCGCACCGCCATGCAACTCGAATACAACTTCTTCGACAGCGCCTGGGTGCATGGCCAGTCGGAGGGCGAGTCGGAGGGCCGAGGAGCGGAGGCCGCATCATGACCGCAAACTTTCGCAACCGCACCCTCTACCACGGCGACAACCTCGAATTCCTGCGCGGCATCAACAGCGAAACCATCGACCTCGTCGCCACCGACCCGCCCTTCAACAAGGGCCGCGACTTCCACGCCACCCCCGACTCGCTCGCCGCCGGCGCACGCTTCCACGACCGCTGGTCCTGGGAAAAAGACGTCGAGGGCGAATGGATCGACCAGATCAAAACCGACTGGCCCGCCGTGCAGGAGGTGATCGACGCCGCCAACCACACCTGGGGCGAGGACATGGGCGCGTTCCTCTGCTACATGGGCGTCCGCCTGATGGAAATGCACCGCCTCCTGAAGCCGACGGGCAGCCTCTACCTGCACTGCGACCAGACCGCCGGCGCGTACCTCAAGATGATGCTCGATGCGATCTTCGGACGACACAATTTTCGCAACGAGGTCATCTGGGGCTATACCGGCCCAGGCAACGTCAAACGGTGGTTCCCCCGGAAGCACGACACACTGCTGTTCTACGCCAAATCCGACGACGCAACGTTCAACCGCGACGCGGTGCGCGTCCCCTACAAGGAGGACTCGTTCACGATGGGCGGCAGCGGCAGTCTGACTCGCGGCAATCGGCCGTCGGGGGACTACACGACCGGGCGCGAGGAGCAGCTTGCAAAAGGCAAGATCGTCGAGGATTACTGGACCGACATCCCGTCGCTCAGCGTGTCAAGCGAACGAGTCGGTTATCCGACTCAGAAGCCGGTCGCACTCTACCGCCGGGTCATTGAGGCCAGCTCCAATGCGGGCGAGGTCGTGCTCGATCCGTTCTGCGGCTGCGCCACCACCCTGATCGCCGCTGAACAAGCAGGCCGTCAGTGGGTAGGGATTGATCTGTGGGACGAGGCGCTTGATGTAGTGCGCGCTCGCGTCGAGGAAGAGTGCCAGAACCTCTTCGGCGGCTCGATCGTCTACTCGGAATCCCCGCCCAAACGCACGGATGATGGAACCATCGCCGCTCCGCCCCTGAAGGCGAAGCGCAAGGGCGTTGTTCGCAGCCCCGAACCCGGCCCCGTTCTTCCCCGCGCCGAGATGCTGGCGCTGCTCATAGAGCGACAAGAGGGCGAGTGCGCTGGCTGCGACCGCGTCTACGATGATCCCCGCATCTGGCACATCGACCACCTCAACCCGCGCAGCGCCGGTGGCGTGAACCACGACAGCAACCGCTGTCTACTCTGCCCGCCCTGCAACAGCATCAAATCCGACACCATGACCCTCACCGCCCTGCGCAACTACAACCGCAAGAACGGCCTGATGGCCTGATGAGCACTGCGGAAATCGCCGGGATCGTTCTCGGTGCCACAGGCGCGCTGAGGAGGAAGAGACGATGATCGAACTGCCAAACTGCGACATCTGCCACCTCAACAAGGCGACAGCTGCGTACGTCAATCCCTGGCTGGCAGACGTCAAGAACCTCTGCCTGACTTGCGCCCAAGAGCATCAGCGTGCCGGCTACTACAACTTCGGGCCGCCCGGTATGGAGTTTCTCCTCGCCCACCGCAAAGCGTTGAACGCTCAGCAGTTCCGCGTCGCTGCGGAGATTCTGTTCGGCATGGCCGACCGCCTGGAGCAAGGGGATGGGTGGCTGCTGGATGCGGTAATGCCGCCGTCTGAGATCCACCTGTCTGTGGGGCAGAACCGAACGGCCATTCCTGAACCGCTGCGAGTCGCCGGCACGTTCATTCGTGCGCAAACCGCCACAGTGAACGCCTGCTTCGCTTGCGAAGCTGCGATGAAGTCTCTGCTGACGCTCAAGGGCGTGCCTGAACGGAAGCTGCGAGAACTCAACCACAAGCTGGATGATCTCTTTCAGCAGATCATCGCCTACGGGTATGCGGACGATGCGCGCCGCAGGTGGAATGTACATGTGGATTCCGTGTCTCCGCGCAAAGCGCAGCAAACCTCAATCGACGAGGTACTGAAGGACTACCATGGCGCGTTCATGAGCCTCAGATATCCCGAGGTAATCGAACAGGGCTTCTCCGACATGATAGAGGGAGCCGATCCCCACCGTGCTTATGGCTTGCAAAGTGCGATGGTGGCGCTAGTCGAGGTGGCGCAAGAGGCGGTTTTCCCGAACCGCGGCGCACTTCCCATCCCGGAGGGAACGGGGACCATCGCGGTCAAGAAAATCGATGTGGCAAACGTCGAGTCCGACGACTTCGGCACTGTCAAGATCGGCGCCTACCAGAATCTCAAGGAGGGATTCGACGTTTACGTCGGTGAAATCCAGGAGAAAGAAGCCGCACTGCGCCTCTTCGACGAGCTGAAAAGTACGTTGGGCGCCAAGCCCACACCACAGAACGGAGAACCCCCACCATGAACCGCCTGATCCCCCTGCTCGCCGCGCTCGCCGCCGCCCTTGCGCTGTTGGCCGCCTGCGGCAGCGACCAGCCCGCCGAGGTCGTGCGTGTGCAGCTCGACTGGACGCCCAACACCAACCACACCGGCATCTACGTCGCCCAGGCCGAGGGCTGGTACGACGACGAGGGCATCGAGGTCGTGATCCTGCCGTTCAGCGGCACGAGCGGCGACCTGGCCGTCTCCGAGGGCATCGCCGATGTCGCCTTCTCCTTCGCCACCTCGGTGCCGTTCTCGCGCGCCGGCGGGCTGGATGTGGTCAGCATCGCCGCCGTGCTGCAAACCAGCCCCACCGAAATCGCCGTGCTCGCCGACGGCCCCATTACGCGCCTGCGCGACCTCGACGGCCAGCGCTACGCCGGCTGGGGGCTGCCCTACGAGCAGCCCCAGTGGCGCACGATCATCCAGGCCGACGGCGGCGCGGGCGAGATCGAGGGCGTGGTGCTCAACACCGGCGCCTACGAAGCGCTCGAAGCCGGGCGCGTCCAGGCCGTCGAATTCTTCGCCACCTGGGAGGGCATCAACTGGGAGCTCGAGGGCCTCGACGTGCGCACCTGGAAGCTGAGCGACGTCGGCGTGCCCGACCGCCCCGCCGTGCTGCTGGTCGCCTCGCAGGAGACCATCGACGCCCGGCGCGATGTGCTGGAGCGCTTCCTGCGCGCCACCCTGCGCGGCTACGAGTTCGCCGCCGGCGACCCCGGCGACGCCGCCTCAATCCTGATCGAAACCGCCGGCGAGGATGTCTTCTCCAACCCCGAGCTGGTCTACCGCTCCGCCGAGCTGCTGGCCGCCGAGTACTACCTCGCCCCCGACGGCCGCTGGGGCGGCCAAACCCTCAAACAGTGGAGCGATTACCCCGCCTGGCTCCACGCCAACAACCTCCTCCTCGACGAAAACGGCGACCCGTTGCAGACCCCCCCCAACTACGCCGCCCACTTCACCACCACCCTCCTCACCGCCGCCCGCACCCGCTGACCTGCCCCACCGCCACGCCCGCCCCAAAGATTCCGTCATACCCGCGCTTGCCGCGGGTATCTCGCCGAGCCCAGCACCAACCCCCGCACACACCCCGACGCCCGCCCCAGGCTTCGTCGCACCGGCACCCTTCAGCCACACCACGCCCCCTCACCGTCACACCCGCGCCCCCACTCCGTCATACCCGTGCCCAAAGATTCCGTCATACCCGCGCTTGCCGCGGGTATCTCGACGTGAGCAGCACCCAACCCCCACCCCCAGGATCCGTCATTCCAGCGCACGCTGGAATCCATACGGCGGTCGTTGGCGGCACGGCGTACCGAGATACCCTGCGAACAGGCGTTGGCGGGCGGCTCGGATCCTTCGCGCTGCGAACGGCGTTGGGTTTGGGTTCCCGCTTTCGCGGGAACGACGGATCCTGGAACGGGCGGTGGAGGTGGTCGAGTCGAGATACCCGCGGCAAGCGCGGGTATGACGGAGAATTGAGGACGGGAGTGACGGAGTGGGGGACGGGTATGGCAGAGGGGGAGCGGGAGTGCCGGAAGAGGCCCCCAAACACCCCCGCCCCGCTATCCTGCACCCGCCCAACCTGGCGCCCCGAGGACCACACGTGCTCGCCATCTGCGCCGTGAGCAAAACCTACGACGACGGCGATGTCCACGCCCTCGACCAAATCTCCCTCAGCGTCGCCGACGGCGAGTTCGCCGCCCTGCTCGGGCCCTCCGGCTGCGGCAAGAGCACGCTGCTCAACCTGATCGCCGGCCTCGACGCGCCCGACGCCGGCGACATCCTGGTCGACGCCCAGCCGCTCAGCGCCGAGCAGCGCCTCGCCCACTTCGGATACATGCCGCAGGAGGACCTGCTCTTCCCCTGGCGCACCGTGCTCGATAACGTCGCGCTCGGCCTCGAGGTGCAGGGGCTGCCGCGCCGCGCCGCCCGCGAGCGGGCGCTGGCCCAGTTCGACACATTCGGCCTGGCCGGCTTCGAGGACAGCCGCCCCGCCCAACTCTCCGGCGGCATGCGCCAGCGGGCGGCGTTTCTGCGCACGGTGTTACTTGATCGCCCGTTTCTGTTGCTCGATGAGCCGTTCGGCGCGCTCGACGCGATCACCCGCGCGCAGCTGCAAGCCTGGCTCGCCGAGCTCTGGGCGCAGGTCGGCGGCGCGGCGCTGCTCGTCACGCACGACCCGCAGGAGGCCGTGACGCTGGCCGACCGCGTCTTCCTGATGAGCCCGCGCCCCGGCCGCATCGTCGGCGAAATCGCCGTCGACCTGCCGCGCCCACGATCCGAAGCAGCTGTGACCTCCGAGCACGCGCACCGCCTGGTCGACCAGCTGCGCCGCCGCACCGAACAGGCCGCCGCGCCGTGAGACGCCACGTAACAAGTCGCTTCCCGCTCCGCCGCGCCGACCTGCTTAGCGGCGTCGCCGCGCCGATCGCGCTCTGCCTGCTCGTGCTGATCGGCTGGCAGGCCTACGTCTGGATTTCCGATATCCGCCCGCAGGTGCTGCCCGGCCCGATCCGCATCGTGCGCGAGAGCATCGAGTCGGCCGACACCATCGCCGCCCACGCCGGCGTCACGATGAGCGAGGTCGCGGGCGGCTTCGCGATCAGCATCTGCGGCGCGCTGCTATTGGGACTGCTGATCGACCTCTCCACGCCGCTGCGCCGCGCGGTCTACCCGCTGATCGTGGCCTCGCAAACCGTCCCCATCCCCGTGATCGCGCCGCTGATGGTCGTCTGGTTCGGCTTCGGCATCGCGCCCAAGATCATCGTGATCGGACTCTTCACGTTTGTCCCCGTGGTGCTCGGTTTCGCCGCCGGCCTGGCCGCCACCGACCGCGCCGCGACTGACCTGATGCGCACCTTCGGCGCGTCGCGCCGGCAGCTCTACCGCTACGTCAAAATCCCCGCCGCGCTGCCCGAGCTCTTCACCGGCCTCCGCGTCGGCGCGATCTACGCCGTGCTGGGCGCGATCTTCGGCGAGCTGGCGGGCGCCGTCGACGGGCTCGGCATCTTCATGGAGCAGCAGCGCCAGGCGTTCCGCACCGACCTCGTCTTCGGCGGCATCTTCGTCGTCGCCGCGCTCTCCTACGCGCTCTTCCTGCTCGTCGTGCTGGCCGAGCGGCTGCTCGCGCCCTGGCGCTTTGAACGGCCCAACTCATGACCGACCTGCCTTTGACCGCCCTGCCCCGCCTGCTGCTGATCTGCGACCACGCCGCCGCGCGCGGACGCCCGCTGGTAGACGTAATCGCCGCCGTCTCCGACACCCTCAACGGCGATCTCATCGTCCAACTCCGCGAGAAACTGTTGCCCGACGCCGAACTCCGCGCGTTGGCCGCCCAACTGCGCGACGCGCTCGGAAACGACGCCCTGCTCGCGGTCAACGACCGCCCGCAGCTCGCTCGCGAGCTCAACCTTGGCCTGCACCTGCCCGCTGCATCGCCGGCGATCGCCGACCGCCCCGCGCTGCTCGGGCGCTCCGTACATAACCTGCAAGAAGCGCAGACCGCGATCCGCGCCGCCGCCGATTACGCCGTCGTCGGCACGATCTTTCCCACAAGCTCCAAGCCCGGCCACGCTGGCGACGGGCTTGGGCACCTGCGAGCGCTGGCGCACGCGCTCGCGCCGATCCCCGCCTACGCGATCGGCGGCATCAGCGCTGCAAACGCCGCCGACGCAATCGCCGCCGGCGCGCACGGCGTCGCGGTGCGCTCCGCCATTCTCGGCGCGGACGACCCCGTCGCCGCCGCTCGCGCAATCGCAGCCGCAATCGCGGATAGCCTGCGCGCATGACCATCCGCGCCGTCGTTGAGGGAACCGGACGCTCGCCGCACGCCGGCGTCGAGCGCGCCCGCGCGCTGCTGCGCGAGGGTGCGCCCGCACTGCGCCGCTTGGCCGACGACCTGCGCGATGCGCTGGGCGCGGAGGCCGACCTCCTGATCGACCGCCCATCCCGCCTGCTCTACGCCACCGACGCCTCGCTCTACGAGATGGAGCCCGTCGCGGTCGTCTTCCCGCGCAGCGCGGACGACGCGGCGGCGGCCGTCGCCGTCGCCCGCACCCACGGCGCGCCCATCCTCCCGCGCGGCGGCGGCACCAGCCTGGCCGGCCAGGGCGTCAATCACGCCGTCGTGCTCGATTTCACCCGCCACATGGCGCAGATCGAATCGATCAACCCGCAGCGCCGGCTCGCCCGCGTCCAGCCCGGCGTCGTGCTGTCGGAGCTCAACAAGGCCGCGCGGCAGTTCGGCCTGCACTACCCAATCGACCCGTCCACCGCCAACCGCGCCACGATCGGCGGCGGCATCGGCAACAACTCCTGCGGCACCCACTCCGGGCTCTACGGCAAGACCGTCGATGTCGTCGAATCGCTCGATGTGCTGCTCTCCGACGGCGAGCATCTGGAGTTCCGCCGCCGCGAGGGCCGCGAGCTGGCCGCGCTGCTCGACCGCGCCGACCGCGAAGGCGCGCTCTACCGCGCGCTGCACGAGCTGGCCGAGCGCGAACGCGACGAGATCGACCGCCGTTTCCCCGACATCCCGCGCCGCGTCTCCGGCTACAACCTCGACGCGCTGCTCGAGCCCGACGCCGTCAACCTCTCGCAACTGGTCGTCGGCTCCGAGGGCACGCTGGCGGTCGTGACCGACGCGACGGTGCAGCTCGCGCCGCTGCCCAAACGGCGAGGCATCGCCGCCGTTCACTTCCGCACCCTCGTCGAAGCTGCCGAGGCCACCGTCGCCGCTAACGCCCACGCGCCCGCGGCGATCGAGCTGGTCGACGACGTAATCGTCGAGCGCTGCCGCAGCAGCGTCGGCTACGCGCCGCTCGCCGATTTCGTGGTCGGCGAGCCGGGCGCGATCCTGCTGATCGAGTGCTTCGCCGAGAGCGGCGCCGAACTGCGCGAGCAGCTGGGCGCGATCACCGCCGACCTCGACTCGCGCGGCATGGGCTACGCGACCGTCGTCGAAACCGACCCCGCCGCGCAGTCGCGCATGTGGCAGATGCGCCAGGCCGGGCTGGGCCTGCTGATGTCGATGCACGGCGACGCCAAGCCCGTCGCGTTCGTCGAGGACACCGCCGTGCCGCCGGAGCGCCTGCCCGCGTTCGTCGCCCGCTTCGACGCCGCGATCCGCGCCCGTGGGCTGCGCGCCGGCTACTACGGGCACGCCGCCGCCGGCTGCCTGCACATCCGCCCGATCGTCAACGTCAAGGACGCCGACGGTCTGCGCGAAACCGAGCGGATCGCCGCAGAGATCGCCCAACTGGTCGTGGAGTTCGGCGGCAGCCTCAGCGGCGAGCACGGCGACGGCATCGTGCGCGGCGCGTTCATCGAGAAGATGTTCGGCGAGCGGATGGTGGACGCATTCCGCGAAACCAAGCGCATCTTCGACCCCGACGGACTGCTCAATCCGGGCAAGATCATCGACACGCCGGAGTTCGCCGACAACCTGCGGCTCTCCCCGGCCACGGTCAATCTGACGCCCGTCGAGGGCCTCGATTTCAGCGCCGAAGGCGGCTTCGCCCGCGCCGCCGAACTCTGCAACGGACAGGGCGCCTGCCGCAAGTTTGACGGCGGGATGTGCCCCTCGTTTCAGGTCACCCACGACGAGGAGCACTCCACGCGCGGGCGCGCCAACCTGCTCCGCCAAATCCTCAACGGCGCACTGCCCGCCGAGGAGTTGGCCGGCGAGCGGCTGCACGCCGCGCTCGACCTCTGCGTCGAATGCAAGGCCTGCAAGGCCGAGTGCCCCTCCGGCGTGGACCTCGCCAAGCTCAAGTACGAGGCGCTCTGGCAGCGCAACCGGGTCAAGGGCGCGCCGCCGCGCGACCGCGCCTTCGCCGACATTGCCCGCCTCGCGCGGCTTGGCAGCGTCGCCCCCACTTTGGCCAACGCCGTCGCCGCCCTGCCGCCGGTCCGCCTCCTCCTGCACCGCGCCGGCGTTCACCGCGACCGCCCGCTGCCCCGCTTTGCCCAACACACCTTCATGCGCACGTTCGAGCACGAGTTCCGAGAGCGCCGACCGCGGCCGGCGACACGCGGCGAGGTGGTCCTCTTCGTGGACACGTTCACCAACCACTTCCACCCGGAGACGGGCATCGCCGCCGCGCGGCTGATCGAAGCGCTCGGCTACAGCGTCGCGCGGGTCGAGAACGCCGCCTGCTGCGGACGCCCCGCCATCTCCAAGGGCCTGCTCGACCAAGCCAAGTCGCAAGCCCGAACCAACGTCGCCGCGCTGAGCGAATACGCCGAGCGCGGCGCGGCCATCGTCGGCATCGAGCCGTCCTGCCTGCTCACCCTGCGCGACGAGTATCCCTTGCTAGTGCGCGACGACTCCTCCCGCCGCGTCGCCGAGCGCGCTCTGCTGCTTGATGAGTGGCTCGCACGCGAGCTCTCGGCGGCGGCTGCGCCGCAGCTATTCGGCGATGAGGATCGCGGCCCGCTCCTGCTCCACGCCCACTGCCACCAGAAAGCGCTGGCCGGCTTCAACCAAACGCTCGTGGTCCTGCGCGCCGCCGGCTACCAGCCGGAGATCATCGACAGTGGCTGCTGCGGCATGGCCGGCTCGTTCGGCTTCGAGACCGAGCACTACGAAATCTCCCGCGCCATGGGCGAACTCCGCCTCTTCCCCGCCCTCCGCGCCCAACCCGACGCCCCCGTAGCGATCACCGGCGTCTCCTGCCGCCAGCAAATCGGGCATTTCACCAACAGGGCACCTCGGCATGTGGCCGAATATCTGACTGATGCGCTCCGCTAGCGCACTGCCTGGGATGTGTTCACGCCAGTCGGTCTGCCGTTGGCGGTTGTTCGGTTTTGTTCGGGGGTGTCGGGGTGGCTTGCGGAGGGAGGTTGGAGGTGGGTTCGGGCTTTGGTACTGCGACGGGGGTTGGGTTTAGGCCCCAGATCAAGTCTGGGGCGACGGATCTAGGGGGCGGGGGCGACGGAGGGTGGCGGCAGGGATGGCGGAGGCGGCTCGGGGCCGATTCCCGCTCGGGGGCGGGAATGACGGGAGCGGGGCGGGGTCAGGTGGGGGGATCGGGGTCGAGGTCGAGGTCGGGTTGGGAGGCGAGGCGGTCGGCGAGTTGTTCGGCTTGTTGGAAGAGGCGTTCGATTGCTTTGGGCTGGTCGGCGACCGGGGGCTGTTCGGTCGGTTGGTCGTCGTCGGCGTTGGCGGGTTGTACGGCCGGGGTGTCGTCAGCGGCGAGCTGGTCGGCGTCGTCGGCTTCGTCCGGGGCGTCGTCGGTCTCGTCGTCCGAGGCGGCGTCGGGGGGGAGTTGTTGGGTGGGTTGGGGCGGGTCGGAGAGGGCGCTGCGGTAGTAGGCGAGGTCGTCGGGGTCGATAGGGGGGAGGTTGGCGCGCTCTTCTTCGAGTTGCTGTTGGACGGCGAGTTGTTCGGCGAGGTCGAGGTTGAGCGGTTCGGGTCGGTTGTCGGCGGCGGCGTCGCTGAAGAGTTGGAGGTAGTTGGCGATGACGATGGTGGCCTGGAAGCTGATCCACTCGGAGCGGGTGTTGGCGGCGAGGTCGTGGATTTGGGGGAGGAGGCTGACGATGCCGACGATTCTGGCGAGTTGTTTGAGGGCGTTGAGGCGGACGTATTCGGAGTCGGCGGCGCCGAGGCGCTGGAGGTTTTGGACGCAGAATTCGCTGTAGGCGTCGCGGGCGAGTTGTCGCTGGTGGTCGACGAGAGCGGGCATGGGGGTGATTGTAGCAGAACTGGTGTGCGATGTGGTAATGGGTTGTGTGGTCTGGGTTGCGTTCGGGGGTGTTCGGCCTTGTTCGGGGGTGTTCGGGTTTGTTCGGCCATGTTCAGGTTTGGTCGGGGCGTCGGGATGGCATGCGGAGGGGCGTTGGCGGTGGCTCGGGGCTTTGGTACTGCGGAGGGGGTTGGGTTTGGGCCCCAGATCAAGTCTGGGGCGACGGAGGGTGAGTCTGGGGCGACGGACAGGGGCGGGGGCGACGGAGGGTGGCGGCCGGGAGGGCGGAGGCGGCTCGGGGCCGATTCCCGCTCGGGGGCGGGAATGACGGGAAAGGGCGGCGGGAATGACGGGAAAAGGGAGGCGGGAATGACGGGAAAAGGAGGGCGGGAAAGGCGGGGAGATGGGGCGGCGGGAATAGCGGGAGGGTGGTGATGTGTGCGGCGGTGGTGCTGTTGGCGTCGAGATACCCCCGTTCGGGCCGGGGGCAGGCTCCGCGGCAAGCGCGGGTATGGCGGAAGGGGGCGGGCGGGTGGCGGCGGGAGAGACGGAGGGGAAGGTGGAAGGAGAGAGGGGGTGGTGCCAGGGGGCAGAATCGAACTGCCGACACCACGATTTTCAGTCGTGTGCTCTACCGACTGAGCTACCCTGGCAGGCCTTCAGCATACAGGGGCGGCGCTGCTCAGGGCGGCGTCATGCCAGCCAGGGCACGTTCGACGCAGGCGCGGGTGTCGAGGTAGACCTGTTCGGCGGGGCGGCGGGCGTTGACGATCTGGAAGTCGTAGCGCGGGGCCATGGCGCGGAACTCTTCGAGCATGGCGCGCTGGTGCTGGACGAAGGAGTCGTAGACGCTGACGCCCTGGAGGTAGTCGCCGCCGGATTCCCAGTAGTCGAAGCCGCGCTCGGTGACGCGGGGGAGCAGGTGTTCGACGTCGATGTCGAGGTAGATGGTGGCGTCGGGGACCAGGGCGAAGGAGTAGAGCAGTTGGAGCCACTCGCGGTCGGTGCCGCGCACGTTGCCGCGCGCGATCAGGGAGAAGATGTAGCGGTCCACCAGGGCGACCATTCCGGCGCGCAGGGCGGGCAGGATGATGCGCTCGAAGCGGTCCCAGAAGTCGGTGGCGTAGAAGAGGTTGAGGGTGATGGGGTCCAGCACGTGCCCGCGCTTGGCGCGTTCGATGCCCGGCCCGACCAGCGGCGAGCGGGTCAGGCCGCTGTCGACCACGGCGTAGCCGGAGGTTTCGAGCCACTCCTTGAGCAGAGAGATGATCGTGGAGCGCCCCACGCCGTCGGTGCCTTCGATCACGATCAGGCGGCCCGGCAGTTCTTCATCGCTGATGCCGGCCGGCGGTTCGCCGTAGAAGCGCAGGTTGGTCATCGTTTCCGCTCCGCCGCTCAGCGCCGCAGCGCCGAGTCGTCCAGGTAGTGGCCGCTCAGGCCGGTTTTTTGCAGTAGGTCGGTGATTTCGTTGCGCGGCGCGCGGGGGGCACCGTCGAGCTGCTCGCGCACCATCTCGCGGAACTGCGCCTGCTGCTCGACGAGGGGCAGCGTGGCGTCGACTCGCCGGATCGCGAACTCCTCGCAGATCTTGTCGTATTCCTTGAGGATTTCCTTCTGGAAGATGCGGAACGACTCTTTCGGCTCTTCGGCGAAGCCCATGTCGAGTCCGGCTTCGTAGTACTTGAGCTCGGCCCGGCCGAGGGTGATGCGGGCGATCGACTCTTCGAGGGGCACGTTGAAGTAGACGGCGAGGTTGGGCGGCACGGCGAAGCTGTAGAGCTCGCGCAGCCAGCGCCGGTTGACGCCGCGGGCGGCGTCGCGGGCGAAGGCGGTGTAGACGTAGCGGTCGGCGAGCACGATCACGCCGGCCTGGAGGGCGGGGCGGATTTGGGCGTACATCCGCGAGGCGTAGTCGGCGGCGTGGATCAGGCTGAAGGACATCGGGGTGAGCAGCTTGCGGCGCTTGCCGCGCCGGGTTGTGCCGCGCACGATCGGGGACGAGTTCCACTCGGTGAAGACGGTGGCGTAGCCCTCGCTGCGCAGCCACTTGTGGAGCAGGTCGAGCTGGGTGCTCTTGCCGGAGCCGTCGATCCCCTCGACCACGATCAGGCGGCCGGGCAGGTTCGCTGCGTCGTCGGCGATGGCGTCGGTCACTGCATCGGTCAGGGAGTCGGGCATGGCGGTTCAATTCGCGGATGCGAGATCGGTGTTCGGCTGAATGATAGAGGTTTGAGGCAAGCGGCGGGTGGAGGTGAGAGGGGGTGGTGGAGATAGGGGGACTCGAACCCCCGACCTCATCGTTGCGAACGATGCGCTCTCCCAGCTGAGCTATATCCCCACGCGGCGCGGAGTCTGCGCTCCGCAGCCCCCAGCCTACAGCGGCGGCGGGGGCTGCATCAAACCGCTTCGGCGTTGCGCGGATCAGGCAACAGACCGTCGGGCAGGTCGACGAGGACCGTCCCGCCTTCCAGGTCGACCGTTTTCACCACATCGCGCAGGGCGGGGATCAGCAGGTCCGGCTGGCCCGTCCGCTGCACGATCCAGACGTCGTTGGCGCCGGTGCGCAGCACTTCGCGGATGCGGCCGAGCTGGTTCCCGTCGACATCGTTGACGAGCAGGCCCTCGATGTCATCCACGTAGTAGAGGCCCTGGTCGGCGGGCGGGCGCAGGTTGTCGGGGATTTCGATCAGCTGGCCGCGCAGGGCCTCGGCCGCATCGCGGCTGTCGATGCCGTCGACGAGCAGGTAGACGCGCTCGCGGTACCAGTGCGAGGCGGCGATTATGCGTTCCTGCGCGGCGATCCAGACGCGGGCGCCGGGCCTGAAGCGCTCGGGGAAGTCGGTCAGGGGCAGCGCCTTGAGTTCGCCGCGCAGGCCGCGCGGACGCTCCACGATTGCCGCGGCGCGGTAGCCGGGGCGCGGGTCGACGCGCCGTTCGCCGCGTCCCAGGCGCAGCGGCATCAGCTGATCTCGAGCGAGGTTTCGCGTCCGCGCGCGTGGCCGGCGACGGAGAGCAGGGTGCGCAGCGCGGTCGCCAGGCGCCCCTCGCGGCCGATGATCCGGCCCATGTCGCCCTCATCCACCTGCAGCTGGATCGTGACCCGCTCCCCGTCCTCTTCCGAACTGATCTCAATCGCGTCGGGCTCGTCCACGAGCCATTTTGCGATGTAGTCCACCAGCGGTTCCATGGGTTCCATGCGGGGTTACTCGTTCTGCTCGGCGGCGGCGCGCTTGGCGTCGGCCCGTTTGCTGCGGGGTTTGGGCTGGAAGGGCGGGAGCAGGCCTTCTTTGGCCAGGAAGCGATGCACCGTTTCGGTCGGCTGCGCACCTTTGGAGAGCCAGTGCGTCGCGCGGTCGTGCTTGACGTTGAAGACGGGCGGATCGGGGACGGGGTCGTATTGGCCGAGGATTTCGACGAAGCGTCCGTCGCGTTGGAAGCGGCTGTCCTGCACGACGACGCGGTAGTAGGGGCGGCCGCTGCGCCCGTGGCGGGCGAGGCGAATTTTGAGCACGTGGCGTTCCTCCGAAGTTGATTCGGTTCGCAGCTTACCGCGCGTTGCGCGGATGTTGCAGCCCGCGCCGGTTGAGGGGATGTTCAGCGGCGGGCGAGCATGGCCGCGCCGCCGCGCGCGTTGCCGGGCGTTTTGCCGGGCGTCTTGCCGCCGGCCAGCATTTTCATCACTTTTTTGGCCTCTTTGAACTGTTTGAGCAGTTGGTTGACATCCTGCGGGGTGGTGCCGCTGCCGCGGGCGATGCGTCGGCGGCGCGAGCCGGAGATGATCTCCGGCTTGCGGCGCTCTTCCGGCGTCATTGAGCGCACGATCGCCTCGAACTGTGAGAAGTAGGCGTCGTCGAACTCGTCCACGTTGAGCTGGCCTTTGATCTGGTCGATGCCGGGGAGCATGCCGAGCAGCTGGTTCAAGGGGCCCATGTTGCGCAGGCGGTCGATCTGTTCGAGGAAGTCTTCCAGGTCGAAGCCGCCCTCCTGCATGCGGCGGCGCAGTTGTTTGGCGTCGCGTTCGCCGAACTCTTCTCCGGCCTTCTCGAGCAGCGTGCTCATGTCGCCGCGGCCGAGGATGCGCGAGGCGAGCCGATCGGGGTGGAACGCTTCGAGCGCGTCGGGCCGTTCGCCGACGCCGAGGAACTTGATCGGCGCGCCGGTCACGGCGCGGATCGAGAGCGCCGCGCCGCCGCGGGCGTCGCCGTCCATCTTGGAGAGCACGACGCCGGTGATGTCTACCGCTTCGTGGAAGGCCTGCGCGGCGTTCACGGCGTCCTGGCCGGACATTGCGTCGGCGACGAGCAGGACTTCGGTGGGATCGAAGCGGCGCCGCAGGTCGGCGATTTCGGCCATCATCGCGTCGTCGACATGCAGCCGCCCGGCGGTGTCGACGATCACGGTGCTCGCGCCGATTTCGCGGGCGCGTTCGAGGCCGGTCTTCACGATCTGGGCCGGGGGCGTTTCGACGCCGCGGTCGAAGACTTCGATATCCAGCTGCTTGCCGAGCGCGTGCAGCTGGTCGATCGCCGCCGGGCGGTAGATGTCGGCGGCGATCAGCAGGGGACGGTCGCCGGCCTTGCGCGAGCGCAGCGCCAGCTTCGCCGCCGTCGTCGTCTTGCCCGAACCCTGTAGACCGACCATCAGGATGATCGTGGGCGGCTGCGAGGCTCGCTGAAGCCGCGGTGACTCTGCGCCGAGCAGCGCGATCAGTTCTTCATTGATGATTTCGATCAAGCGGTTGAGCGGCGTGGGGCTGCGCAGCACCTCCGGCGTCGCCGCGCGGGCGCGCACTGCCTTGATGTAGTCGCGCGCCACTTTGTAGTTGACATCGGCCTCGAGCAGCGCCATGCGCACCTCGCGCAGCGCCGCGTCCAATTCGTCTTCCGAGATCGCTCCGCGCCGCCCCAGCGAGGCGAACACGCCCTGTAGTTTGCCGGTCAGCGATTCGAACATGGCCATGGGACCAGCTTAGCGCCGCAGGCTCTCGAGGTCGTCGTAGACCGTCTCGCGCGGGCCGACGCGGAGAATGGTGATCAGGCGGGCGTCGTCATCAAGGCGGAAGATGGCGCGCCAGCGGCCCGCACGCGCTCGCCAGAGCGCGCCGCCGCTCCTGAGTTGCTTGGTGTCGCCGATAGTGGGGCCGCCGTAGAGGTCGCGGATCGCCCGCCTGATCGCGCGCCGGGGCTTTGGACTGAGGCGGCGAATCTGCTCGTTTGCTTCCTCTGAGTGCCGGACTTGGTAGGTCAAGGACTGCCCAGTTCGTCGCGCAGTTCGTCGTGAATGCCGCGCAGGAATTCGGCAGCTTCGGGTTCGTGTTCGTCCAGCGTGCGCAGCAGCTCGAAGTCGGCGGGGTGGTCTTCCGGCAGGCGATACATCAAGTCGCCCCAGCCGGGGAACCGCTCGTCGCAGCGTTCGAGCAGCGCCACGAATTCGGGGTCTTCCTCGCGCCACTCGGCCATGTACTCCTCGAGCGTCATCGCCTTTGGCGGCGGCACGCCGTTCTTCTGCCGCTCGAAGTACCGCGCGATCGCCTCTTCCTCTTCGGGCGTGGGATCGTCGAATTCCACCGTGCGGTAGATCTCGGCCATCTCGTGATCGCCGCGCGCCAGCGCCCTTTCCACGAGTCGCTGACGCTCAAGCTCGTCGCGCTGCTCGATGGTTAGTTCCGTTTCGGTCCGTTCGCTCTGCGAGACCATGATCACCGCTCCTCGCAACCCATCCTACTCCGCACGGGGAGAGCGCCGCTCCAGATCATCCAGGTCGTCGTAGACCGTCCTGCGGCGGCCAACGCGCAGGATCGTGACTATGCGCGCTTCTACATCAACGCTGAAGATGATTCGCCAGCCGCCGATGGGGACGCGCCAGAGCGTCTCGTAGCGGTCGAGCTTTTTCGCGTTGCCGCCGCGCGGATCACGCGCGAGCTCGCGGGCGGCGTCGTTGAAGAGGCGTCGCGGCCGGGGGCTGAGCGAGCGAATTTGCGCTGCCGCCTGCTCGCTGCGCCTGACGCGGTAGGTCAGCACAGCCGGAGTTCGTCGTGAATCTCCCGCACGAACGCTGCTGCTTCCGGCTCGTGCTCTTCCAGCAGCCGCAGCATCTCCAGGTCCTCGGGGTGGTCCTCGGGCAGCCGATACTTGATCGTCCACCAGCCGGGGAACCGCTCGTCGCAGCGTTCGAGCATCGCCACGAACTCCGGCTCCTCTGCGCGCCACTCCTCCAGGTACGTGTCCGGTTCCTCGAACTGCACGCCGTTCTTCACGTCATCGAGGTAGCGCTCGATCACCGCCACATCTTCGGGCGCGGCCTCCACGTATTCGACGGTCTTGAGGAACTCGGCCATTTCGAGGTTGCCGGCGGCGAGGGCGCGCTCAATGTCGCGCTTGCGCTGCGTCTCAACGCGCTCTTCGAACGTCGGCGGTTCCTGCCGCTGCGAGACCATGATCACTGCTCCTCGCAGCCCATCCTACTCCGAACGGGGAGAGCGCCGCTCCAGGTCGTCCAGGTCGTCGTAGACCGTCTTGCGGCGGCCGACGCGCAGGATCGTGACGACGCGCGCTTCTACATCAACGCTGAAGATGATCCGCCAGCCGCCGATGGGGACGCGCCAGAGCGTCTCGTAGTGGTTGAGCTTTTTCGCATGGTCGCCGCGCGGATCGCGCGCGAGCTCGCGCACTGCGCGACGATAGTTGCGGCGCGGTTCGGGAGCCAGCCGGCCCACCTCGGCGTCGGCCTCGGTCGTTTGAACGACGCGGTACATCAGGGGCGGCGGAGCGCTTCGTGGTCCTCGCGGATCATCGCGGCGGCTTCCGGCTCGTGCTCTTCCAGCAGCCGCAGCATCTCCAGGTCCTCGGGGTGATCTTCGGGCAGCCTGAACTGGAGTTTTGACCAGCCCGGGAACCGCTCATCAAGTCGGTCGAGCATCGCCACGAACTCCGGCTCCTCTGCGCGCCACTCCTCCAGGTACGTGTCCGGCGCTTCGAACTGCACGCCGTTCTTCACGTCATCGAGGTAGCGCTCGATCACCTCAACATCTTCGGGTGTGGGCTGCACGTATTCGACGGTCTTGAGGAACTCGGCCATTTCGAGGTTGTCGGCGGCGAGGGCGCGCTCGATGTCGCGCTTGCGCTGCGCCTCGATCCGCGCCTCGAACGCCGGCGTTTCCCGCTGCTGCGAGACCATCGCGCGCCTCCCGTCGCCCGGCTTCAGCCTATCGAGTCGGCGGAGCGGCGGGGCTGTTTACAGGCCCGCGGCGGCCATCCGCACGCAGAGATCGCCCACCCGCACGCTGTAGCCCCACTCGTTGTCGTACCACGAGACCACTTTGACCTGCGTGCCCTCCAGCACCATCGTGCTCAGCGCGTCGACGATCGACGAGGCGGGGCTGCCCTTGAAATCGCTGCTGACCAGCGGCTCCGTCTCGTATTCGAGGATGCCGTAGAGCGGCGACTCGCGGTCCGTGGCCGCCTTCTCGAAGGCTGCGTTGACCTCCGCGGCCGATGTTTCGCGCTGCGCGTCGATCACCAGATCCACGACCGAGACGGTGCTGGTCGGCACGCGGTAGGCCATTCCGTTGAGCTTGCCGTTGAGGTGGGGCAGCACCAGGCCGACCGCTTTGGCTGCGCCGGTGGAGGTGGGGATGATGTTCATCGCCGCCGCGCGGCTGCGCCGCAGATCGCTGTGGACGGTGTCCAGAATCGCCTGATCGTTCGTGTAGGCGTGGATCGTGGACATAATCCCGCTCTTGATCCCCACCGTCTCATCCAGCACTTTGGCCACCGGCGCCAGGCAGTTGGTGGTGCAGGAGGCGTTGGAGACCACGTGGTGGCGCGACGGGTCGTAGGCGTCGTCGTTGACGCCGAGCACCACGGTCAGGTCCTCGTTTTTGGCCGGCGCGGAGATCACCACCTTGCTCGGGCCGTGATTGAGGTGGCCTTTGGCCCGCTTGGCGTCGGTGAAGATGCCGGTGCTCTCGACCACGATCTCCACGCCGTGGTCGCCCCAGCGAATCGCGCCCGGATCGCGCTCCGAGAGCACCGCGATCCGCTTGCCGTCGATCACCAGATCGCCCTCGACCACCTCCACCTCGCCGGGGTAGCGCCCGTAGTTGGTGTCGTACTTGAACAGGTGCGCGTTGGTCTGCGGGTCGGTCAGGTCGTTGATCGCGACCACTTCCAGGTTGTCCTGGTGGAAGTCGAGCATGCCCTTGAGCACCTGCCGCCCGATCCGCCCGAAGCCGTTGATGCCGATTTTGGTGGCCACGATGTCTGCGCTCCCCGTTGCGTCTGGATATGCGCAGGTTGCCAGAGTCGCAGGGTGCGGACAACTGCGCGATAACGATCGGTCACGGCAGGGCGGGCGGAGGCGCGTTAGAGCAGCAGGCGCTTGGGCGCGCCGGAGGGCTGGCGGCGGAAGTTTTCGATGATCAAGCGCTGCCGGCCCTGATCGACGACCCAGCGGGCGCGGCAGCGGTTGCCGGCCTCCAGCAGCGCCTGCCCGCGGCGGTGCAGCTGCTGATACGCGGCGCGATCCTCGCTCTCCACGCCGAACAGCCCGCTGCCCACGGCGAAGCGGCACTGGCGATCCTGGAGCACCAGCTGCCAGCCCAGGAGCAGCTGCGCCCAGCCCAGGTGGAAGCTCTGGTCGGCCCAGTTGACGAGCAGCCGCTTGTCGTGCGATTCTGCCGCGCTGAACAGCGCCGACGCGCCGAAGTGCGGACGCGCCAGCTCCGAGACCGCGCGGTAGGCCTCGCCCGTGTCGGGCGACATCGCGATCTGCTGGCCCGCCATGTACTGGCCCATCCCGATCTCCGTGGCGTGATGCTCGGCGTTGGGCTGCCAGGCGCCGCGCAGCCAGTCCTCGAACTCCACCTGCTCCTCGCCCACCACGGCCTGCTCCGCGCCCAGCGCCTCGAAGGCGGAGCGCAGCAGGGCGGGGCAACTGCCGTAGCTCGCGCGGCTGGTCAGCCAGAGCAGATCGACGCCCGCGCGATGGACGCGCGACCAGAAGAGCAGCGCGGAGGCGAAGCGGCGGTTGCGCAGCCGCGAGTGCCCGCTGCGCTCCATAATCGCGTGCTGGAGGCCGAGCGCGTCGAGCAGCCAGCGGACATCTGCGCCCAGGGTGAACGAGGTCTCGCGGAAGGCGTCGCGGACGGCCTGGGGCTCGCTCTCGGCCGGCGGCGCGAGCGCCGGCGCGTCGGTGGGGACGGTGATCGGCGAGATGCGCTGTCGCGGCGGCGGGCGATCCGCTGCGTCGTCGGTTGCGTCGCTGCTCACGGCCCGCTCACCTCTTGCCGTCGATCTCGACCTGGTGCAGCACATCTTCGAGGTAGCGCAGCAGGCGCTGCGACTGCGCCTCGATGTAGGGCCGATCGGGGTGCCAGGCCCAGAGCTCGCGCACCACCTCGAGCGTCGACCAGAGGCTGCCCTCGCCGCCCTCGGCGATCTGCACGCAGCGGCGCGCGACATGCTCCGCGCCCCACTCCAGCGGGCGCGTCTCGTCCAGCTGCCGCGCCGCTTGGGTGAGCGCCCGAATCCAGCGCTCCACCGTGTCGAACGCCACCCGCCGGTCCTGCAGCAGCGCCCGCAGCGCCAGCACCTCGGGCAGGTCGATGATCCGCGCCGGCGGGCGATCCGGCGCGGGCAGCGGCGAGGGCCCGTCGTCCTCCGCCAGCCGCTCGCGCGCGCCGGCCCAGACTTCCGCCGAGGCGACGCGCAGCTGGCGGTAGACGAGCGGACCTCCGGCCCCCTCGCGCCACCAGGCGCGCAGCCCGTCATGCGTCGGTATGGCGGATGTCGAGGTTGTCACACGAGGATCCTACCGCAGCCCCGCGATCCGCCGCCCTCTCCGCTCGGAATCGCCCCCCTATGCAGGGGGGCTGTCCGCACAGCGGACTGGGAGGTCGGCCTGCGCGGGCGAAATGCCGCAAAGCGACAGAAAAAATTCTCCCCCATCCTGGGGGAGATGTCACGGAGTGACAGAGGGGGTCCGCCGCCGCCCCCAACACCTGCTACTCTACCCCAAAGGAGAACAAATATGCGAAACCGCCCCGCCCACCCCCACGCCCGGCCGTCCTCCCCCGCCAACCCCTTCCAACGGTTTCCAACACCTTCCAAATCCGACCGCACCCAAACACCCCGACCAGATAGGGAGACCGCCAAAATCGCCCACCGCGCCGCCTCCAACCCTTACACCACAGCAGCAGCCCCGAACGTGTATTCTGCGCTCACGCCGCCCGCCGCCTGAGCGGACAGGAGACGCACGATGGCCGACCCCAACTTCGCCAACCGCACCCTCTACCACGGCGACAACCTCGACTTCCTGCGCGGCATGAACTCCGAGAGCGTCCAGCTGATCGCCACGGATCCTCCGTTCAACAAGAGCCGAACGTTCAATGCGACGCCGGGTGGGCTGGCGAGAGGTGCGAAGTTCCAGGACCGCTGGCGCTGGAAGAAGGACGTTCACCAGGAGTGGATCGATGCGATCCAGGACGACTGGCCGGCGGCCTGGGCGGTGATCGACTGGTCGCGGATGACGTACGGCGACGACATGGGCGCATTCCTCTGCTTCATGGGCGTCCGGCTGATGGAGATGCACCGCATCCTGCGAGAGGACGGCAGCCTGTACTTGCACTGCGATCCGACTGCAAGCCACTACCTCAAGGCGCTCTTGGATGCGATCTTCGGCCGGCAGAACTTCCGCAACGAGATCGTCTGGTGCTATTCCGGCGGCGGCCAGTCCAAGCGCGACTTCCCGAAAAAGCACGACATCATCCTGCGCTACAGCAAGTCGGACACGTACGTGTTCAACCTGGATGACGTCCGCATGCCCTACGACTCCGACTACAAGGCGACCGTCTTCGCGGGGGATGACACGCGAGCGCCGGGCAAGACCTACAAGCCGAACCCCAAGGGGAAGGTCGTTGAGGACTGGTGGCGCGGCATTCCGCGTCCGTACGGCAAGGATCACACGGGCTATCCGACGCAAAAGCCGCTCGACCTCTACCGGCGGATCGTGGCGGCATCGAGCAACGAAGGCGATTTTGTGCTCGATCCGTTCTGTGGTTGCGCCACGACGCCGATTGCCGCGGAAGGGTTGGGGCGGCGGTGGGTGGGGATGGACATCTGGGACAAGGCGCATGAGATGGTGATGGAGCGGCTGCAAGCGGCGGGGCTCGCCGCGCCCGACGGCGCAACGGGCGGGCGGATGCTCAGCATCGCTGAGGTCGGCTACTCAACCGCGTCGCCTGTGCGCACGGACGGCAACGAGGTCGCGGCCCCGCTGCTCAAGATCAAGGTGCAGGTTCCCGAGCCGCCTGGCCCGAAGATGAGCCGCCAGGCGATGAAGGACTTCCTGATCGAACAGAACGAGATCGTCTGCGAGGGCTGCGACCGGGAGTTCGACGATCCGCTCTACCTCGAGCTCGACCACAACACGCCCCGCTCCGACGGCGGCGTAAACCACATCTCAAACCGCCTCCTCCTCTGCGGTCCGTGCAACCGGATCAAGTCGAACACGCTAACCTTGAGTGGACTGCGGCGAGAGAACAAGCGTCGCGGCCGGATGGCACGGAGCCCCCGACGATGAGTGAGACGATCGACGCGCAAGAGATGGCGCGCCTCCTCGACGAGTGGGTGACGGACCAACATCCGTTCAACCCCGGCTTCGCGCGATCGTTCGGGCTGTCCGACGAACAGCGCCTTGAGCCCCTCGTGAAGGCAGCTGCGACCTTTGCCGGGTTTGCCTTCAAGGGCGACCGCGACAATAAGTCCTATGTCGGTCCGTTCGTTCCGATGTTCGGCGACGGTCCGGAACTGCTGGCGTACATCAAGAACGAGCATCCCGAAGCGTTCGGGCAATGGCACGACTTGTCGGTCTACGTGGAGGACCCGTTCCTTGCCGCGAAGCTGCAAGACCTGCTGTGGATCGTCAAGCACGCTGAGCGACAACAACCAGGACAGTACGCACGGGATGCGATCGAGAACTATCTGCGTTTCTACGACAGCGCGTTGTCGCGCGACTTCGAGCACAAGCCGCTGCACCTGTGCCGTCTGCTGTCTCGAGTCGCCGACTTGGCCAAGGCGATCAACGCCTCTGACCAGTTCCACGGCCGGCTCGGCGAGCGATGTCAGGCGTGGTTGGAGTCCTCTCCCGGTGAGGACCACATCTGGCCAATCAAAGTCGCTGCGCGCTTGCTCGAACCGTACCAGCCGGCAGGCCTGCGCGACTACGTTCGAGCCCTCCACGAGCACTACGCCGCGAGCGGTGACTGGCAGCGCCGAACGCTTGCGGAGGGACTGTTCGAGCTCGAGCTGGAGATGGCCACGACGGATGATGAGCGCTCTCGGGTCCGCGAGGCAGCAGCCGAGATGTTCCTGGCCGAAGCGCGGATGAGTGAACAAGCGGTGTTCGCGCTGACGCATCTGGAACGCGCTGGTGAGTGGGCTCAGGGATCGACTAGTGAAGGGCACCTGATGCGCGAAACCCAGGATCTCCGAAGCAACCTCGATCTGTCAGCGGATCTGAAGAAGATCAGCGCCGAGGGAACCATTCCTGCGCAGGAAGTTCATCAACATAGGGACTGGATCGTGGAGCCTCAGCACTTCCACGAGAGCATCCACCGCCTTGTCGCGTCAACGGCGAGCTGGCTGGAAGACCTTGATGGTCTAAGGGATCGCATGCAGTCCGCGCGACAAGAGACGCCCCTCATTGACATCATACCGGTGAGACACATACACCGCGGCGGCTTTGAGTGCTGCCGTCCAACCTCGCCCGAGGAGCGTCTCGAAAAGGACATGGCTGCTCAGCACGCAACTTTGGCCGCGCTCGCAGCAAAGCTCTGGCTCGAAGCAAGCCTGGACGCGATCCAGGATCGCTACACACTTGCCCCAGCGGCAATCACTGAGTTCGTCACGGAACACGGTCTCGTCGGTCAATTCGAGGGAGAGAAGTTCGGGCGAGCGTTCCGCCACTACTGGGATGGCGATTACGATTCGGCTGCCAACGTGGCGTTGCCGCGCATCGAGTCGGCATTGCGCAACGTCGCGCTCGCCGCAGGCGAGTCAATCATCACTCTGCCAGAGGAAGGACGAGGACACAAGTGCGGCGGCTATAAGCCGCTTGGAGCGATATTGCCGCTGCTGAAGAACACGCTCGGCGAAAGCGCCGTCCACATGCTCCGCTACCTGCTGGTCGACAACCACGGCATGAATCTGCGAGACAACTACGCGCATGGGATACCGTCAAAGGACCCCCAGAAGGATGCAGCGATCGCGTTGTGGATCGCGCTGTGGCTCGGCTGCCTGCACACTGGCGACGGCTAGAGAGCAGCCGGAGGCGGCATGTGGTCGCGTGCTCAGTGCTGCGTGGTGCTGTCCGCGCAGCGGACCGGAGGCGGCCTCACGCCCTGAACAAACCCGAACAGAACACGCAGAATCGCCTCGACCAGATAGGGAGCAGCCCCGAACACCCCGAACAAAGCCGAACACGGCCGAACAGAACCGGACAAGGCC
The DNA here is from genome assembly GCA_965242565.1 of Dehalococcoidia bacterium. Classification (GTDB taxonomy): domain Bacteria; phylum Chloroflexota; class Dehalococcoidia; order Bin125; family Bin125; genus CATQGW01. The sequence continues at coordinate 25,949 of OZ251457.1, forward strand.
GAACAACGTCGTGGGCGGCAGAGGCGGCGGTGGGGCCGATTCGCTAAGTTCAGGGGCGAACTGGGACAGCAGTTGGAGGTGCGGTCATGGGACGGGTGTACGGCCAGCTCAGTTGGGAGGAGCGCTGCGCGATCGCCCGACTCCGGGGCGAAGGCTGCTCGGCGCGGCAGATCGCAGCGGCTCTGGCTCGCTCGCCGTCGACGATCGCGGCGGAGTTGAAGCGCAACGCGGGGGCGGACGGCGGCTACGACCCGGACGCGGCCCAGTCCCGCAGCCGGGCGCGGCGCAAGCGCGGCCTGAAGCTGGAGCGCGACGACGCGCTGCGCGAGCGGGTGCTGGAGCTGCTCGACCAGGAGCTCTCGCCGCAGCAGGTCGCGGGCCGGCTGCGCCGCGAAGCGGGCCGCACGGTGATCTCCCACGAAGCGATCTACGAGTTCAGCTACGCCCAGATCAAACGCACCAAGGACTACCGCTGGCGGCGGCTGTTGCCGCAGGGGCGCAGCCGCCGGCGGCGCCGCGGCGCGCGGGCCCGGCGCAGCTCGGCCGACTACATCAAGCTGCGCCGCCCGCTCGCCGAGCGCCCCGCCGAGGCCGCCGCGCGCAGTGAGCCCGGCCACTGGGAGGCGGACCTGGTGCAGTTCGGCCGCGGCGGTCCCGCGCTGCTCGTGCTGCAGGACCGCTGCACCCGCGCGCTGCTCGCCGCGGCCCTGCCGAGCAAAGCCGCCGACCCGCTGATCCGCGCCCTGCGCCGGCTGCTCGCCGCCCTGCCGCCGAGCCTGCGCCGCAGCGTCTGCTTCGACAACGGCTCCGAGTTCGTGCGCCATTACGAACTGCACGCGCTCGGCGTCGACACGTTCTGCTGCGACCCCCACGCGCCCTGGCAGAAGGGCGGCGTGGAAAACGCGATCGGCCGGCTGCGCGGCCCGCTGCCCCGCTCCACCGACCTCGCCGCGCGCTCCCGCCGCGCGCTCAACCGGACGCTCGCCCGCTTCAACAACACCCCCCGCAAATGCCTCGACTTCCAAACCCCAGCCGAACTGCTCCAGGCCCAACTGTCCAGCTTGCAGACTGAACCCACATTCCCGCTCGGGGGCGGGAATGACGGAAAGAGGGGCGGGAATGACGAGGGAGCGGCGCGGCGGGAACGGCGGGAGGTGAGGGTGGTGAATTGCGGCGTCGGGGGCGGTTCGGGGCCGATTCCCGCTCGGGGGCGGGAAGGACGGGAGGTGGGGGTGGCCTTAGTCCTCGAAGCGGGCGGACTGCGGGATGGCGGCGCGGGCGGCGTAGAGCGCCTGGGCGCCCAGCTCCGACTCGATGCGGAGGAGGCGGTTGTATTTGGCGGTGCGCTCGGAGCGGGCGGGGGCGCCTGTTTTGATTAGCCCTGCGTTTGTCGCCACTGCCAGATCGGCGATTGTGGTGTCTTCCGTTTCGCCGGAGCGGTGGCTGATGACGGCAGTCCAGCCTGCGGCCTGCGCGGTTTGGACGGCGTCCAGCGTTTCGCTGAGGGTGCCGATCTGGTTGAGCTTGACCAGGATGCTGTTGGCGGAGCGCTCGGCGACGGCGCGGTTGAGCCGCTCGACGTTGGTGACGAGCAGGTCGTCGCCCACGGTCTGGGCGAGCGGGGCGAGGCGCTCGGTGAGGCGCGGCCAGGCGTCCCAGTCGTCCTCGTCGAGTCCGTCTTCGAGCGAGATGATCGGGTAGCGCTCGCACCACTCCGCCCACAGCGCAATCAACTCGTCCGAACCGAGCGAGCGGCCCTCCGCGCTCAGCCGATACTCGCCCTCCGCGAACCACTCGCTGGCCGCCGCGTCGAGCGCCAGCGCAACCTCCGCGCCGGCCCGATAGCCCGCCGCCCCGATCGCCTCCAGCACCAACTCCAGCGCCTCCTCGTTGCGCTCCAGCGCCGGCGCGAAGCCGCCCTCGTCGCCGAGCGTGACGGGCAGCCCGCGCGTCTGGAGGATGCCGCGCAGCGACTGATACACCTCCGCCACCGCCCGCAGCGCCTCGCCGAAGCTGGGCAGCCCGATTGGGGCGATCATGAACTCCTGGATGTCGACGCCGCCGGGCGCGTGCGCGCCGCCGTTGAGGATGTTGGCCAGCGGGACGGGCAGCGTGCGGGCGTCGCCGCCGCCCAGTGAGCGGTAGAGCGGCGTTGCGTTGCGGTCGGCGACGGCGTGGGCGTAGGCGAGCGAGACGCCGAGCAGCGCGTTTGCGCCCAGCCGCGCCTTGTTGGGCGCGCCGTCGAGCGCGATCAGGCGTTGGTCGAGGTCGGCCTGCCCCTCCTGCCCCTGTAGCGGCGGCGACGCGGGATCCGTGAGCAGCGCGGCGATCTCGCCGTTCACGGCGCCGACGGCGTCGAGCACGCCGCGTCCGTGGTAGCGCCGGGGGTTAGCGTCGCGCCGCTCGACCGCTTCGTGCGCGCCGGTGCTCGCGCCGGAGGGGACGGCGGCGCGACCGCGACCGCCGCCGCGCAGCTCCAGCTCGGCTTCGAGCGTGGGGTTGCCGCGCGAGTCGAGGATCTCGCGGGCGTCGACGCGGGCGATCCGCAGCCCGTCTGACAGGTCGTCCGACACGGCGGCCGGCCCTAGCTAGCGCGCGGGTGGGCGCGGTCGTAGACCTCGCGCATGTGCTCGTCGGCCAGCTGGGTGTAGAGCTGGGTGGTCGAGATGTTGGCGTGGCCCATCAGTTCCTGGACGTTGCGCAGGGGGGCGCTGCCGCGCAGCATGTGGGTGGCGAAGGAGTGGCGCAGGGTGTGGGGGGTGACGTTGCTGATACCGGCTTCGCGGGCGTAGTTCTTGAGCACGAGCCAGACGCCCTGGCGGGTGAGCCGCTCGCCGCGGCGGTTGATGAAGAGCGCCTTCTCGCCGCTCCGCCGGGCCAGCCGCGGGCGGGATTCTTCGAGGTAGGTGTAGAGCGCCGAGACTGCGGCGTCGTGGATCGGGATCAGGCGCTCGCGGCGGCCCTTGCCGATGCAGCGCACGGCGGCGCGCTGATTGTGCAGCTCGATCGAGTCGAGGTCGAGGGAGACGAACTCGCTGACGCGCATGCCGGTGGCGTAGAGCAGTTCGAGCATCGCCTTGTCGCGCTTGGCTTCGGCGGTGTTCTTGCGCGCGGGCTGTTCGAGCAGCGCGTCGATCTCGTCGATCGTGAGGGTGTGGGGCAGGGTGCGCCCGACGCGCGGCGAGGCCATTTGGTCGGCGGGGTTCTCGTCGATCACCTCCTCGGACTTGAGGTAGGCGAAGAAGCTTTTCAGGGCGGCGACCTTGCGGGCGACCGTCGCTTCGGCGTACTGCTGTTCGCGCAGGTAGGCGAGGTATTCGGTCAGTTCTTCCTCGCCGATGGCGGTGAGGTCCTGGTGGGGGAGCGCCGGTGGCGGGGCGGCGCCGGGGTGGACGGTGCGGTTGGGGCGCGCGACGGCGTCCGCGGGTTTCAGCGTTTGTTCGCCGTACTGCTCGATCATGAAGGCGCGGAATTGCGCCAGATCGTTGCGGTAGGCCGAGATCGTGTTGTTGGACGATCCCTTCTCGGCGGCCATGTAGCTGAGGAACTGACCGATTTCGCGCTCCATCTGATGGGCCGACCCTTCTGCGAGCATCGTCATTGTCGCTGCGCTCCAAACCTAGCCATTCCGCGCGGTCAGTCGCCGGCGGTCGGCGGTCGTTGATTGGAAGCCGTGGATTGACGGCTCCCTTATGACGCTTTAGCAAGCGGTCGGCGCGGGCGCAGAAAAGGCGAGGGGGCGTTTTACCCGCCGTGATCGCCGTTGTCGTTGAGGCGATGTTGGGGCGGCGTTGGGGTGAGGTTGGGGCGCGTTTGCGGGGCGTTGCGGCTCCGGTTGTGGAAGAATTGTGGAATTCCAACACTCAACTTCGCCGGCAGCACACCACATCGCCCAACCTCCCCGTTCTTCCGTCATTCCCGCCTCTGAGCGGGAATCGGCCACACGCCGCCCCCACCGCCACACGCCGCCCCCACCGCCACACCCGCCCCTCTCTCCACCCCGTCATACCCGCGCCCCTCCACCGTCATACCCGCGCTTGCCGCGGGTATCTCGACGTGACCAGCACCCAACCCCCATCCCCAAGATCCGTCGCCCCAGACTTGATCTGGGGCCCATACGGCGGTCGTTGGCGGGACCGAGCGTCGGAGTTCCTGCGCATGCTCGTTGAGGGACCGCTCCGGTCCCCTGCGTTGCGCGCCACGTTGGGTTTGGGTTCCAGATCAAGTCTGGAACGACGGACAGGGGGCGGCGGAGGAGGGCGGGCACAGGGGTTGGAGGTGAAGCGGGGCCGATTCCCGCTCGGGGGCGGGAATGACGAGGGAGAGGCGGGAATGACGAGGGAGGGGCGGGAATGACGAGGGAGGGGCGGGAATGACGAGGGAGAGGCGGGAATGACGAGGGAGAGGGGCGGGAATGGCCAGAGGAGCGGAGAGCGGCGTTGGTGCTGTTCTCGTCGAGATACCCGCGGCAAGCGCGGGTATGACGGTGGAGGGGCGCGGGTATGACGGAGGTGAGAGGCGGGTATGACGGGGGTGAGAGGCGGGTATGACGGAGGTGAGAGGTGGGTATGACGGGGGTGAGAGGCGGGGATGGTGGGGATGGGGGGTGAACAGGTTCTAGAGTTCGGTCTTGATCTGCTCGGCGACGCGGTGAGTGAGTCCGGGGGTGGCGGCGATTTCTTCGGCGCTGGCCTGGCGGATCGCCTGTAGCGAGCCGAACTTGCGCAGCAGCGCCTTTTTGCGGGTCGGCCCGATGCCGGGAATCCGGTCCAGGGGGCTGCGCGAGGCGCGCTGACTGCGCAGCCGGCGGTGGTAGGAGATCGCGAAGCGGTGCGCTTCGTCGCGGATGCGCTGCACCAGATACATGCCCTGCGAGCGCCGATCGAGCCGGATCGGCTCCGCCGTGTCGACCAGGAAGAGCAGTTCCTCGCGCTTGGCCAGGCCGGCGAGTGGGATGTCGTCCACGGCGAGGTTGCGCATCACGTCGTGCGCGGCGGAGACCTGGCCGCGCCCGCCGTCTACGATCACGAGGTCCGGGATCGCGCCCCAGCCCGCGTCGCCGCCTGTATCGCCGTTGGCAGCCTCCTCCTGCTCACTGTCTGTCTCGCCGCCGGCGAGGTCGGCGGGGAGCTCGCGGCCGGCGGCGCGCTCGAGCTGGCGCTGTTCGCCGAGCCGCTTGAAGCGGCGGCGCATGACTTCGGCCATTGAGGCGAAATCGTCGGGGCCCTGGATCGACTTGATCCGGAAGCGGCGGTATTCGCGCGTCGCGGGGCGGCCGTCGAGGAAGACGACCATCGAGGCGACGGTGCTGTCGCCCTGGTTGTGTGAGATGTCGTAGCACTCGACGCGGTGGGGCGGCGCGGGCAGGCTGAGCGCCTGCTCGAGTTCGACCAGCGCGGCGTCGGTGCGCCCGCGGTCGGCCAGCCAGCGCACGCGCTGGAGTTCCAGCGCCTCCTGCGCGTTCTCCGCCGCCATCTCGGTCAGCCGGCGCTTGTCGCCGCGCTGCGGGCGGCGGATTTCGACCGCACCGCCGCGCTTCTCCGTCAGCCAGCCGGCGAGCAGCTCGGGCTGATCGATCGCCTGCGGAATCAGCACCAGGCGCGGCACCTGCACGGCGCTCTCGTAATACTGGCGCAGGAAGGCGGCCAGCACCCGCTCCAGCGGTTCATCCTGGACGCCGGCCAGTGAGAAGTGGTCGCTGCCCGTCATCTTCCGGCCGCGGATGAAGAGCACCTGCACGACTGCTTCGTCGCCGTCCACGGCGATGCCGAAGGCGTCGAGCTCAGAGTCGGCGGTGTCGGCGGTGATCTGCTGCTCGGTGACGCGCTCGACGGCGGCCAGCTGGTCGCGCAGCATCGCCGCGCGCTCGAAGTTGAGCTCATTCGCCGCGTCGGTCATCGCCTCCGTCAGCTGCTCGACGACGACGGAGCTTTTGCCGTCGAGGAAGAGCATCGTCTGGTCGATCACCTCGCGGTATTCGTCGGGCGTGCAGTAGGAGGTGCAGGGGGCGATGCAGCGGCGGATGTAGTAATCGAGGCAGGGTCGCGGGTCGGAGCCGGTGATTTCCTTGTCGCAGGAGCGCCAGGGGAAGAGTTTCTTGACCAGATCGAGCGAGGTGCGCACCGACTTGGCGGAGGCGTAGGGGCCGAAGTAGCGCGCGCCGTCGTTCTGCACGCGGCGCGTGATCGTGACTCTCGGCCAGGGCGAGTCGACATCCACCTTGAGGTAGGGGTAGTGCTTGTCGTCCTTGAGCCGCACGTTGAAGAGCGGCTGGTGTCGCTTGACCAGGGTGGCTTCGAGGTGCAGGGCGTCCTGCTCGGTGCGGGTGGTGACGATTTCGAGCGCGGCGATTCGGGCGGAGAGCTTGCGCGTCTTGCCTTCCAGCGAGCGCGGCGAGCCGAAGTAGGAGCGCACGCGGGAGCGCAGGTTGGCGGCCTTGCCGACGTAGATCACCTTGCCGCCTTGGTCGCGGAAGGTGTAGACGCCGGGCTTGGCGGGCAGGGCGGCGACCTGGGCGCGGAGTTGATCGGTGCTCACAGGCGCAAGGGTAGGGCGAATTGGCAATGAGGTGGCGCGCCCGGCAGGACTTGAACCTGCGACCTCTGCCTCCGCAGGGCAGCGCTCTCATCCGCTGAGCTACGGGCGCACGGCGTTCCAGCCTACACGGCCGGGGGACTGATGGGAGAAGGGGTGGTGCCGACGGAGGGATTCGAACCCCCACGGGCTTAAGCCCACTACGCCCTGAACGTAGCGCGTCTGCCAGTTTCGCCACGTCGGCACTGATGCGGTTGGCGGTCGGTCGGCTGGTGGTGGGCGATGCAGGACTTGAACCTGCGGCCTCTCGGATGTGAACCGAACGCTCTAGCCAGCTGAGCTAATCGCCCTCCGAGGGTAGCGCGGTTGGTAGCAGCGGCAGGACTCGAACCTGCGACACGGGGCTTATGAGTCCCCTGCTCTGCCAACTGAGCTACGCTGCCATGTCTTGCAGACAGGCTCAGGCTACCGCGTCGGCGATTGCGCGTCAAAGCACCGCGCGCGGAGGCGCGCCGTATTGGCGTGGCTCTTCTACCATTGTCCCCAGGCATGTCCCCTGGGCGGCGCGCCGGAGCGCACAGCAGCGCGCAGGGGTCACACACCGGGCAGGCAGAGCGATGGCGGTTCCCAGGCATCCCTCCTCATCGCTGCGCGGACGGCTGCTGGTCGCGTCGCAGAACCTGCGCGACCCCAACTTCTTCCGCACCGTGGTGCTCATGCTGGAGCACGGCGAGGGCGCGCTGGGCGTGGTGCTCAACCGCCCCACCTCGATCACGGTCGAGCAGGCCGCTCCGGAGTGGGCCGAGCTGATCGGGCCGCCCGCGGTGGTCTTCAACGGCGGACCCGTCGAGCGCACCGCCGCGATCGCGCTGGGCCGCAGCGCCGGCATCGGACTGCCCGAGGGCGCCTTCACCCGCCACTCCGATCAGTTCGGCATGGTGGATCTCAACCAGGAGCCCTCGGAACTGCTCGGCGCCGTCAGCGACATGCGCATCTTTTCGGGCTACGCCGGCTGGAGTCCGGGCCAGCTGGAAGAGGAGATCGACTCGGGCGGCTGGCTGGTGCTCGATTCGGCCGGCTTCGATCCGCTCACAACCGACCCTTCGACGCTCTGGAACGCCGCCCTCGCCGAGACCACGGCCGGTCGCGTGCTGCGCCCCACCCGCGCGCCGATCGGCGAGAACAACTAGGGCCGGCCGATGAACGCGCTGCTGGAACGCCTGCGATCGCTGCGCATCCCCGCCGTGCAGCTGGCCTTTCTGGAGCGTCCGCGCAGCGCACGCGACGCGCTCACCCGCCTCGCCGTCTTCGCCGCCGTCGTGGTCGCCGCCGTCGTGCCCGTCTTCCTCGGACGCGGCGGCAACGACGTGAGCGAGGGCGCCAGCGCGAGCTTCCTCGCCCAGCAGACCGAGCTCGAAGAGGCGCGGGTCGAATACGAGGCGCTCGAAGAGACGGGCGATGCGCAGGGCGAGGATGGCCGCGCGCTCGCCGCCCGCATCTCCGAACTCGAAGCCGCCACGATGCTCGGCCACATCGAGCGCGAAGGCGATTCGACGCGCGTCGGTGAGCGCGCGCCCGATTTCCGCCTGCTCACCCTTGAAGGCGAACCCTTCCAGCTCTCCGCCGTCGAGGGCCCCACGATCCTCAACTTCTGGGCCTCGTGGTGCGCCCCATGCATCGAGGAGATGCCCGATTTCGAGCTGGTCCACCAGGAGTTCGGCGATCGGCTCACGCTGATCGGCGTCAACGACGGCGAGGACCTCGAGACCGCCCTGGAATTCCAGGGGCGCACCGGCGTTACCTACGTCGTGCTGCTCGACCCCACCACCCAGCTCACCCGCGGCCCCTACGGTCTGATCGGCCGCCCCACCACCTTCTACATCAAGGCCGGCGGCGTCATTCACGACATTCGCGTGGGCATCCACTCGCTGGAGGAGATGCGCCGCCTCGCCGGCGAGCTGCTCGGCGAGCAGCCGGCCGCGGCGCAGGCGGACGCGCCCGGCTCGGCGGGCTACGCGGAGCGCGCGCTGGACCTGATCGCCTCGGGCCGCGCCAACTTCAACGTGGGCGCCGACCTGCTCGACGACTGGGCGGAAAATCCGGCGCGCTTCGACGATCCCGGCTGGCGCCGCAACATCGTCGCGCAGACGCGCGTCTGGGACGCGCTCGCCGAGCGCGCCGAGGGCCTGACCGCGCCGCGCAACGCGCGGCAGATGCACGACGAGCTGGCCGCCTCGCTCGCCTCAATCCAGGTCTCCGGCGCGCTAATCCGCGAAGCGATGGAGTCGGACGATGCGTCGGAGATCGAGGCGGCCGGCCAACTGCTGGCGACGGGCGCGGATGCGTTTCGGCGCGTCGCCTCGGAGCTGGAGGCGTCGCTGCGCTAGCGTGGAACAGGAGCGTCAGGCAGGGGCGATTAGCTCAGGCGGCCAGAGCGTCCGGTTTACACCCGGGAGGTCGGAGGTTCGAGCCCTCCATCGCCCACCAGGCCGCTCATCTCGCCATTCGCGCCACCCGTTTTCGCGCACCGGTCACGTTGATCCGGAACTGCACCATCTTTTCGGTCACGCCGTACTCGGCTGCGGCCTGTGCTCGCGACCATTTAGCACGAACGATCAGGAGTGCAGCTTCTTCTGGCACCAAGAGGGCTCCGCCGAGCCAATCCGCTTCTTCTTCGATCGAGCGGTCCCACTCACGACAGCCACGCCCATCTAGGGCAGGCGTGGGCGGATGAAGCAGGAGCCCGTGCGCCAGCTCGTGAGCGATATCGCTCGCTTGTCGTCCTGGAGAATGCGCATCGTTGAAGATGATTGTTCGGCGCGGGCCGCAGAAAACTGTGGCTCCAGAGAATGACGACTCGCCGCCTCTCGAGAAGAACCTTACGGCGTGTGGGGCGTCGGACCGGAGCGCTGATAGCTTGAGCAACGGAATGTCGAGATGAGCCGCGACCGCCTGCACATCTAGCGGCGCTGTGTGGCTCAAGCCCAACTCTTCACGGGCGTCTCGGGCAATCTGATTGGCCTCAGTTTTGAACCCGCGTCGCACCCTCTCTACTCCTTCTTCCGCATCCGCTCGTAGGTCGCCTTCACCAGCTCGTCAAGTGCGTCTGCGGCCTCGGGCGTGAGTTGAGGGTCGCTCTTTAGGTAGGTGGAGATCATTGCCAGTGGCCTCGGCTCTGGTTTTTCGCCAATGACGCGCACGAAGTCGTCGGCGCTTAGCCCGGACCATGCGACGAGCGCGGCCAGACTGTCAACATCTGGTCGCCGTCCCTGGGCCATGCGTGTGAGGGTGGAAGGACTGATGTGTGCCTCGTCCGCCACGCGCTTCCACGTGTACTGGCGGCTTCGGCGCTCACCGTCGAGGGCCGTGTAGAAGGCGCCGGCGTCGAAGCTGCCGCGTGTGTTCGTCATGTCCCGCAGTTTACACACAGTGGATTTGCAGATTTGCAATTAGACAGCACTTCTGCAACGATTAGCTCAAGCGCGACAGGCCACTGCTTGGGCGCACGACTCTGGAAGGGCATTCGAGCGCGATGCGCCGGCATCACGCGGAGACGCGAAGGAGAAGGTGATGAACACGCTGAAGGTCTTTGTCCACGGGCAGCAGGATGAGCTCGACATCATCCCTGTCGATCTGGGCACGAGTGTTCGGGATCTTGCAGCCGACTGTGGTGAGACTTCCGCAAACGTCTGGCTCGAGAACGCCGACGAGCCGCTGGACCCTGATCTGACACTCGAAGCGGTGGGCGTGACGGATCAGTGCCACATCCACGTGTCGGACTGTCGCGAGGTCGTCGTTCACGTTCGCTACAACGGCGATGAGAAGCGGTTCGAGTCGAGCCCGGCTGCCACTGCTGACCACCTGCTCCGACGAGTCGCAGGTGACGAGGGCTTCGGGCTGACAGAGGACCAGCGAGCGAGCCACATGCTGGTCCTCGCCGGAGCCGACGACGGCCTCGATCGCGACGCGCACATCGGCTCTGTGGTGGTTGAGGACTGTGTCGTCAGCCTCGATCTGTCTCCGAAGCACCGCTACCAAGGCCGGGAGTCGTCTCGATGACAGCAGCACCAGACGAACGTGCGTTCCTCGAACACATCGCAAGCGCTCGCTTCTTGGACGGCGTTCAACGCGGTAGGTGGCGGATCGTTGATGAGCCCGAATGGCCTCATGTCGTGATCGCAGTTTCCGCAGCGAATCGAAGCGGCGCGATGCCGGAGTTTTTCTTGCGCATTGACGCCACCGGGTATCCCGTGTCGCCGCCGACGTTCATGCCGTGGGACCCTGTTGCTGAAGGTGTGCTCGATCCAGATCGACGCCCGCAAGGAGGACGTGCGGCTGAGGTCTTTAGGTCGGATTGGGAAGGTGGCAAAGCACTGTACGCGCCATTCGACCAGGTAGCTCTTCGGGCTCACGGCGATTGGGCGCAACGCTACTCGCCCGACGCGTGGAATCCGCAAAAGGGACTAGCGCGGGCGCTCCAACTCGTGCATGAATACTTGAACGAGGACGGGTATCGCGATGTTTAGTTCCATTCGCCGACTGTTGGGCCGGCTGTGGTCGTCCCGCCCGCTTCTTGAGGTTGGCGAGAACCTCTGGCACGAGACGCTTGCAGAGCTCCGCGTTCGTGGCTGCGTCGGCCGTCGTGAATCTGGTGCTTTCCTGCTGGCAGCACAATCGGGCGAGAGTCGTCGCGTCGTTCGCGTCGTGTTCTTTGACGATCTCGATCCGGATTGCTTGGTAGGCGACATTCAATTCCGGAATCCGTTGGGCTACTCCCGCTTGTGGGACATTTGCGAGGACGAGAATCTTCGAGTCGTCGCCGACGTTCATACACATCCCGGGCAGGCGGTTGCGCAGAGCGGCCTCGACCGTCAGAACCCGATGATCGCGCGCGTTGGACACGTCGCACTCATTGTGCCGCACTATGCGACTCGCGTTGTACGGACGCATGATGTGGGCGTACACGAGTACCGTGGCGAGGACGGTTGGAGGTCCTCGTTGGGCCGCGAGGCCGCGCGAGCGCTGAAGATAAGGAGCGACAGATGATCCTGCCGGACCCCGACGATCTGGACCGCACGCTTAAGTTGGAGGTCGACGATGGGACCGCCGACTCGTTCGACGAGGCAGAGCGGATCAAGTACGTCTTGCAGATCGACGTTGGCGGGGGTGTCGCTGACAGCCCCACACGACAGGCGATGCTGTTGACAGCCGTCAACGCGGGAAGTCGAGCGTTCCGTGGCGGTGTTCTAGTCCGCCTGTATGACGATGCCCGGATGCAGGCGCAATGGGCGGCTGGTAGCCGCATGAGTAAAGCAGTCAAGAAGTTCGGCGGTCGCGTCGTGAACTCGTTGTCTCCGTCCTATCCGACGCTCGTAATCGGCAACAGGGCGGCGGTGCCGGATGGAAGCATTGTCCTCCATGCGACATGGCAGGGGTGGTCCGGTGGCGTCGTCGATCGGTGCGAGGAGCGGCTGGCCGAATCGGAGGAGTTTCCACTGTCGGGCGTACTCGCCGCTGCGATCGGCGTTTCTGAGGCTTTCCAGCATGCACGAGGCAATGTGCTGGCAGGGCAGAGGACCGCTGGTCTCTCACTTTGGCAGCCAGAGTCAGCGTCGGATTGGCGGAGCGAAGCGAGCAGCGGGCCTCGATGCGAATATCTCCCCGATCGCTTGTGGCTCATTGGGCTAGGTCATCTCGGCCAAGCGTACGCTTGGGCTTTGGGGCTGTTGCCTTATGCCGATCCTCGGGCAGTTAAAGTCACGCTACAGGACACTGACACCATCGTTCAGGCGAACACGAGCACCGGGATGTTGACCAAGCTGACCAACACAGCTGACCAAGGCCGCCGAAAGACGCGTGTCGTGGCTAACCGGCTGGAAGCGCTGGGTTTCGAGACGAACATCGTTGAGCGGCTCTTCACTCCTGACACTCGCCGCGGGAACGATGATCCAGGCATAGCGCTGGTTGGTGTCGACCGAGTCAATCCGCGGCGGTATGTCGGCGAGGCGAGGTTCGATCTGGTCGTTGATGCGGGCCTCGGAGCGACCTCGCAGAGCTACCTCGATATGCACGTTCGGGCGTTTCCTTCAGGCATCGCACCATCCGATGCGTGGCCTGTCGGTAGCGATCCAGCGCCGCCCAGCTCCGTCTTGGCTCGACCAGCGTATCGTCACGTCGCTCAACGACTCACTCAAGCTGCGGAGGGAGAGACTGACGCCCAAGCTGATGTCGCCTGTGGAGTCGTTCAGCTTGCAGGTGTAGCCGTCGGCGCGGCATTCGTGGGCTGTGCTGCCGCGGCGCTCGTGCTGTCAGAGGTTCTACGGATGTTGCACGATGGGCCGCGATACCAGGTCGTCGATTTGTCGCTGCGCCGTCTTGACCTGCTCTACGCTGTGTCCAACTCTGCTCCATCCAACGGCAATCCAGGGTTCGTTCGAGCTGGTTCTCTGCGCGGTGACTGACAGCTGAACGGCGGACTACATCAAGCAGCGGTTCGGCTAGGCTGGGCGTTGAGGGAGGGCCAGCGCGATGAAGCGACTCTACGAGGATCTTTGGCAGAGCAGCGTCTACGACGTGGGGGCTTATCGCTCGCACGCCTGGCTGCTGGCGACGGGGCGGGGGAACGCCCTCATCTACGGCCTCGCCCACGAGGGCGACCTCGATGGCGTCGCCGCGCTGGGCGGGGCTTCGCACCAGCTGCTCAGCCACCGCGACGAGGCGGGGCCGATGCTCAACGTCGTCCGCAACCGGCTCGGCTCGAAGCTCTGCGCGAGCGCGCCGGAGGCGCCCGCCGTGGCTGCCGAGGCCGCGCTCGACATCGAGTGGTCGCCCGGCGACCGCGCCGTGCGCGAGCTGCCCGGCATCGAAATCATCCACACGCCGGGCCACACCGACGGCAGCGTCTGCTTCTTCTACCGCTCGCCGCACGGCAAGTCCTACCTCTTCCCCGGCGACACGATTTTCCAGGTCGATGGGCGCTGGCGGACGTTCGTGTTGGAGCAGGCGGGCGGCAGCCGCGAGGCGCTGGCGGCGAGTCTGCGCAAGCTGCGGGATTGCGCGCCCGATGTCGTGCTGTTCAGCGCGTTCGTAGGCGGGCCGGGCTTCGTCGAGCCGGCGGAGGGCGAGTGGGCGCGGGTCGTCGACGAGGCCGTCGCGTGGCTCGCCCGCCCGCGCGAGGCCGCCCCGCGTTGACCTGATCGCGCCGGCTTCGTAGCCTCAGATCGCACAGGTCTGGGGGTGCGCGATGTCCGACGTGAATTCTGAGCCGAAGGCCGAGCCGCAGTCTGAGCCGAAGGCCGAGCGGCTGCGGGAGTGGCTCGATGGGCCGTACGCACAGGCGACGGGGCGCTTTCCCGAGCGCCGCGAGGCGTTCCAGCGCTCCAGCGGCGAGCCGCTCGCGCCCGTCTACGTGGGCGCCGACGGCGCGGCGGGCGACGGCGCGCCGATGCCCGGCGAGCACCCCTACACGCGCGGCATCCAGCCCACGATGTACCGCGGGCGGCTGTGGACGATGCGGCAGTACGCGGGCCAGGAGGACGCCGAGGCCAGCAACCGGCGCTACCGCTTCCTGCTCGACCAGGGGCAGACGGGGCTGTCGGTCGCGTTCGATCTGCCCACCCAGATCGGCTACGACTCCGACGCGGCGATGGCCGAGGGCGAGGTGGGCAAGGTCGGCGTGGCGATCGACTCGATCGAGGATATGCGCACGCTGTTCGACGGCATTCCGCTGGACCGCGTGACGACCTCGATGACGATTAACTCCACGGCGGCGACGCTGCTTTCGCTCTACGCGGCGGTCGCCGAGGAGCAGGGCGTCGGTAAGGACAAGATCGGCGGTACGGTCCAGAACGACATCCTCAAGGAGTACATCGCGCGCGGCACCTACATCTATCCGCCCGAACCGTCGATGCGGCTGATCACCGACACCTTCGATTACTGCACGCGCGAGGTGCCGCGCTGGAACACGATCTCGATCTCCGGTTACCACATGCGCGAGGCGGGCTGCACCGCGGCGCAGGAGATCGGCTTCACCATCGCCAACGCGATCGCCTACGTGGAGGCGGCGCAGGCAGCCGACCTGGCGTTCGACGATTTCGGGCCGCGGCTGTCGTTCTTCTTCGCCTGCCACTCCAACTTCCTCGAAGAGGTGGCCAAGTTCCGCGCGGCGCGGCGGCTCTGGGCGAATATCGCGCGCGACCGTTTCGGGTCGCAGAACGCGCGCGCCCAGATGCTCCGCTTCCATACCCAGACCGGCGGCGTGACGCTCACCGCGCAGCAGCCCGATAACAACGTGATCCGCACCACGCTGCAAGCGCTGGCCGCCGTGCTGGGCGGCACCCAGTCGCTGCACACCAACTCGCTCGACGAGGCGCTGGGGCTGCCCTCGGAGCACGCTGTCGAGATCGCGCTGCGCACGCAGCAGGTGATCGGTTACGAAAGCGGCGTCGCCGACGTGATCGATCCGCTCGGCGGCTCCTACTACATCGAGCAGACCACCGACGCGCTGGAGGCGGAGGCGCGGGCGTATATCGAGCAGATCGACGCGCTGGGCGGCGCGGTCGCCGCCGTCGAGCAGGGCTACCAGCAGACGGAGATTCTCGAAGCCTCGGCGCAGTTCCAGCGCGAGGTCGAGACCGAGTCGGAGCAGGCGCGCGGCGGCGAGGGCGCGGCGGGCGCCGAAGGGCGCGTGATCGTCGGCGTCAACCGCTTCCAGACCGATACCGAAACCGATATCGAAATCGTGCGCGTCGATCCCGCCGTGCGCGAGCGGCAGGTCGAAAAGCTGGAGCGCCTGCGCGCCGGGCGCGATCAGGCGGCGGCGCGGGCCGCGCTGGATCGCGTGCAGCAGGCCGCCGCCGGCTCCGAAAATCTCGTCCCCGTAATTCTCGCCGCGGTCCAAACCTCGGCCACGCTGGGCGAAATCTCCGACGCGCTGCGCTCCGTCTGGGGCGAGTACCGCGAGCAGATCGTCGTTTGAGCGTGCCGCGCGGGGGCGCTTACAGCGACGCGGAGCGTATCCGTTACTGGTGGGCGGAGGAACGCCGCCTGCTGCTGGCGGCGCTCGCGTCGGTTGCGCCGCCGCGCCGCGACGAGCCGCTCGGCGAGGGCGCCTGGAGCGCACGGGAAATCGCCGCGCACCGCCTCTTCTGGGAAGCGCAGGAGCGCGAGGCGTTGGAGCAATACTTAAACGGCCGCGAGCCGCAACTGCTGCGCTTCCCCGTCAAACGGATCGACGCGGCCAACGCCGCCGCCGTCGAATCGCTCCGCAACCGCGAGTTCGAGGCCCTGCTCCGCGCCCTCGCCCGCCTCCGCGCCCGCAGCGAGGCGTTGGCCGCCCAAATCCCCGACGCGGACCTGGAGCAGCCCAAAAGCGCCGCCAGAATCCTCCTCGGCGTAGCCCTGGAGCACGACCGCGAGCATCGGCGAGAGATTGAACAGGATCGCTAGGCGGTCGGCAGGCGTTCAGCCAGCGGCACTCCGCCCGTAGAACCGCCCCTGAATGTATTCGTGTTGCTCCCGCGCTGCGAGATTCTTTGTCATCGCCGGGAAGCGCACCGGGAACTCTTCCCGTTGCCCGTCGCTCAGAAAAATCGGCTCATCGGCCCGCTTGCACACGATATCCAGAATTTCGTGACCATTCGGCAGCCTCTCGAATCGCGCCTCGAAGAGACCGCCCGCCGCAGCGCTCAGCACCCGCCCGACCAGGTTCGACAGCGCCGTCGCCATCGCGTTCTGATTCTCCCACCCGCTCGCTGCCCAACCCACTACATCGCCGTCCTTCTTGTCCGTGTCCTCCACGCCGACAATCACGTGTCCACCGTCGCGGTTCATCATCCCCGCCATCGCCCGCACCACGCTCCGATTGACGTCCTGTCGATTCCGCCGCGCACGCGGGGACTCCGGCTGGACCGACGCCAGGAACACCTTCTTGAGCTCGCAGACCAACGTCTCGTCGGCAGCGATCATCTGTATCAGGTCGTAGTTCTTGATCTCGACAGTGATTGTGTACGTCGCCGTCTCAATCGATTTAATCCGCACGGTGATCGTGTCGCCGATCCGGTCCTGCCCCGCCCCGTCGCCTTCCGCCCGCGTGGAAAGCTGCTCCACCGGCATCTCCGCTATCAGCCCCGATCCCAGGTCCAATAGCGCAATGCGCCCCTCAACCTCGCGCAGCTCCCCTGCAACTTCCGCACCTACATCGAAGTCCGCGGCCAGCTCCCGCCAACGCTCCTCAAACCTGTCGTGCGACACGATCGCAATGCGCCGCTCGTAGTCCACCGACTCGACGACAACCCGGTACGTCTCGTTGTACGTCGCAACGCTCCGTCCCGTCTCGCGGTCCAGCTCATCTTCTGGAATAACGCCGGTGATAGGCCCCAGGTCCACGGCGGCTGTCCCGGCGCGACGCTCAACGTCCGACAGCGCCGCTGGCGGCATCGGGCGCGCGTTGGGTACTAGCACGTTGTGCGACAACCGCCGCATTTCCGCGTCCCAACCGTCCAGCGCCTGCCGATGCGAAAGCCGCGCCGGCAGGCCGTCATCGTCCAGCTCGACCACCACCACGCGAATCGCCTGGTTGTCCTCAAAGCGCGGCGGGATGCCAGTCGAGAGCGACAGCGCGTGCGGCGGAATCTCTATTCCGCTGTCGTTGTACGGTGTCAACACTCGGATCGGCATTCGAACGTCGCGTGGCGTCGTCCCCCGCACCACCGCATGGATAGTCGCGCCCTGCGCAATTGGCTCTTCCTCGCGAACATCCGCAGCAGTCCGGCGCGCCGAAAGGATGACCATCCGCGATACTCGGTCGATCATCCAAACGCGCGCTGCGATGGTCTCACCCACCGAGTACTGCTGCTGCGGCGACTGCCCGGCCTCGAGCGGGAGCTCGCTGGCAGGGATGAGCCCAAACAAGCCGTAGACCTCAACCGCAAGGCCGGTGGTATGGACAAGCAGGATGGGCCCGGAGGCGGCCTCGCCGTCCACGCGCCGCTGTAACGCTTCCAGATAGCCGGGCGCATTGCGCTTGAGGGAGAGTGCGAGACCACGGGCGTTGTGGTCGACCCCCCAGACGAACAGCCCCTCGATCGTCTCGCCGACGGCATAGCGCTCCCGCGCGGACTCCCCGTCGGCGAGGTCAAGGTCCCAAGCTGAGACGCCTCCGACCAGGCCGTCGACATCAAGCATGACGAACTCGTCCTCGATGACAGTGACGGTGGCAGAGACGACATCGCCGACCGTGCGCCGCTGTAGCGCCTCCATGTAGCCGGGTGTATTGCGCTTCACGGACAGGTGGAGGTCGCGGGCCTCGTGGTCAACTAGCAGGACGAACAGGCCGTCGATTGTGTCGCCTATGGCGTAACGATCCCGTGCAGACTCCCCGTCAGCGAGGGCGAGTTCCCCAGGTGGGATGCCTCCGGCCAGGCCGTCGACATCGAGCCAGAGGCCGCCGCTCCCCTCGAAGCCGGTGATGGTGGCAGAGACGACATCGCCGACCGTGCGCCGCTGGAGCGCTTCCAGATAGCCGGGCGCATTGCGCTTGAGGGAGAGTGCGAGACCACGGGGGTTGTGGTCGACCCCCCAGACGAACAGTCCCTCGATCGTCTCGCCGACGGCATAGCGCTCCCGCGCGGACTCCCCGTCGGCGAGAACGATCTCCCAGGGTGGGATGCCCCCGACCAGGCCGTCGACATTGAGCCAGAGGCCGCCGCTCCCCTCGAAGCCGGTGACCGTCGCGGAGACGACCTCACCGACCGCATGCCGCTGGAGCGCCTCCACATAGCCGGGCGCATTGCGTTTCACCGAGAGGCCGAGGTGGTGAGTCTGGTGGTCAATGTCCCAGACGAACAGGCCGTCGATTGTGTCGCCTATGGCGTAACGATCCCGTGCAGACTCCCCGTCAGCGAGGGCGAGTTCCCCGGGTGGGATGCCTCCGGCCAAGCCGTCGACATCGAGCCAGAGGCCGTCGTCGCCGTTGAAGCCGGTGATCGTCGCGGAGACGACATCGCCGACAACGTGCCGCCTGAGTACCTCCGCATAACCAGGCGCACCGCGCTTCGCGGAGAGGCGGAGGACGCGATCCTCGTGGTCAATGCCCCAGACGAACAAGTCATCGATCGTCTCGCCAACGGCGTAGCGCTCCTGTGTGGACTCCCCGCCGGCGAGGGTGAGTTCGTCGGCCTCAACGCTCCCGACCAGGCCGTCGACATCAAGCCAGAGGCCGCCGTCGCTCGCAAGCACCGTGATGGTTCCGGAGACCACATCGCCGACCGCTCGCCGCTGAAGCGCCTTCACATAGCCGGGCGCATTGCGTTTGACGGAGAGACGGAGATCGCGGACCTTGTGGTTAACAGCTTGGACGAGCAGGCCGTCGATCGTCTCGCCAACGGCGTAGCGCTCTCGCGCTGACTCACGGCCGTTGAGGGCGAGCTCGTCAGGCGCGACGCTCCCGACCAGGCCGTCGACATCGAGCCAGAAGCCGCCGTTGCTTGAGAAGTTGGTGACGATGCCGGAAACGACATCGCCGGCCGCGCGCCGCTGGAGCGCCTCCACATAGCCGGGCGCATTGCGCTTGACGGAGAGAGCGAGGATGCGGAACTCGTGGTTGACCTGCCAGACGAACAGGCCATCAATCGTCTCGCCGACGGCGTAGCGCTCTTGCGCGGACTCTCCATCGGCGAGGGCGAGATCACCAAATGGGATACCCCCGACCAGGTCGTCGACATCGAGCCAGAGTCCGTCGTCCTCAAAGCCAGTGACGGTTCCTGAGACGATGTCGCCAACCTTGTGCGGCACGGATGACTCGGCTGTCGCGCCCGCGACGATGGCATCGGGGCGCGATTCGATCCTCCCGTCGGGCTCGCCACTCGGCTGTGTGGGCTGCGGCTGCGGAGCCGCCGCCTGCCCGCCTCGCCGCTTGCGACGCTTTTTCCTGCGATTCTTCGCCATCGCCCAGCCTCCCGCTGGATGCAGGGGCATTCTACAATCGGGGGCGGAACGATCAGCGAAGGGAGCGGACCGATGGCACTGACCCGAATTCACCACATCGGCATCGCGGTGGAAGACGCCGATGAGGCCGGCAAGCTCTGGCAAAACGTGTTCGGCCTCGAGGTCGCGCTCGACACCGTGCTCGAATCGCAGGGCGTGCGCGGCGTGATCTACCCCCTCGATAACTGCGAAATCGAACTGCTCCAGCCGACCCGGCCCGATACGGGAATCGCCCGCTACCTCGAAAGCAACGGGCCCGGCTTTCACCACATCTGCCTGGAATCGACCGATGTCGCCGCCGATCTGCGGGCCGCCGAGGCGAGCGGGATGGAAATGATCGACACCGAGCCGCGCGAGGGGCTGACGGGGATGATCGGCTTCATCCACCCGCGCTCGAATCACGGCGTGCTGGTCGAGTTCGCGCAGCCGCCCGCCGACGCGCCGCAGCACGCGGGGCCCAGCGGCGACGCCGCGCCCCACGCGCTGCACCACATGACCGTCGCCGTGCATGACGTGGGCGCCGTCGCCGACGAGTTCGCCGCCAAGTACGGCTTCGCGGCTCGCGAACCGTTCGAGTCGGCCCCGTTGGGCATCGCCGGGCAGTTCACGGACCTCGGGCCGACCGCGATCGAGCTGATCACCGGTCTGCCGGGCGCGGCCGAGGGGCCGTTGCAGCGTCGGCTGGCCAACGAGGGCGAGGGGATGTTCATGGCGGCACTGACGGTGCGCGACGCGGAGGCGGCGGTGGCGCGCCTGCGCGAGCAGGGCGTCACGGTGACCGATGCGGGCGCGGGCGCGTTTATCTCGCCGCGCGACACCTACCGCACGCGCCTGCGCCTCTCGGAGGCGTAGGGCGCGTTCCCCTTCCGTCATTCCCGCCCCCGAGCGGGAATCCAGACGACGGCCGTCAGTGGTGCTGCGCTCCGAGCGGACCTGCGGACGCATGTCAGCGGATCACTCCGCCCCCGGCGCTGCGAACGGCGTTGGGTTTGGATTCCCGCTCGGGGGCGGGAATGACGGATCCTGGGGGCGGGAATGACGGATCCTGGGGGCGGGAATGACGGATCCTGGGGGCGGGAATGACGGATCCTGGGGGCGAGTATGGCGGATCCTGAGGGCGAGCATGGTGGTCGAGGAGGCATGCGTGACCAGGCTTTAGGCTGTTGAGGATCGGCATCCGAGCGGAGGTGAGCACGATGGCCAATGCAACGGCGACCGAAGAGAAGATCCGCGTGCTGGTGGCCAAGCCCGGGCTGGACGGGCACGACCGCGGGGCGAAGATCGTGGCGCGCGCGCTGCGCGACGCGGGGATGGAAGTGATCTACACCGGCATCCGCCAGACGCCGGACATGATCGCCGAAGCCGCGCTGCAGGAGGATGTCCACGTGGTGGCGCTCTCCGTGCTGTCGGGCGCGCACCTCGAGCTGTTTCCGCGCGTGGTGGACGCCTGCCGCGAGCGCGGCATCACGCCCGAGAACACGCTGTTCCTGGGCGGCGGGATCATTCCCGAGGACGACGCGGCGACGCTGCGCGTGGCGGGTTTCAGTGCCGTCTTCGGGCCGGGCGCGCACACCGGCGACATCGCGGAGTACGTGCGCGAGCACGTGCCGGCGCTCGACCGCTCGTGAGCGCCAGGCTCGACGCGCTTGAGGCGCAACTGCTGGAGGGCGACCGTCGCTCGCTCTCGCGGGTGCTGACCTGGGTGGAGAACGGCGACGCGCGGGGGCGCGAGATGCTGCGCCGGCTGTACCCGCGCAGCGGGCGGGCGCGGATCGTGGGCCTCACTGGCTCGCCCGGCGCGGGCAAGAGCACGGTGACCAACGAGTTCGCCAAAGTCTGCCGCGCGCGCGGGCTGACGGTCGGCATCGTGGCGGTGGATCCGTCCAGCCCCTACACGCAGGGGGCGATTCTCGGCGACCGGGTGCGAATGGCCGAGCTGCACGCCGATTCGGGCGTCTTCATCCGCTCGCTGGCCAGCCGCGGCGCGCTGGGCGGGCTTTCGGCGGCGACGCAGGATGTCG
Organism: Dehalococcoidia bacterium; assembly: GCA_965242565.1. Taxonomy (GTDB): domain Bacteria; phylum Chloroflexota; class Dehalococcoidia; order Bin125; family Bin125; genus CATQGW01. The sequence continues at coordinate 47,488 of OZ251457.1, forward strand.
TGCATGTGCTCGATGCCTACGGCAAGGATGTGGTGCTGATCGAGACGGTCGGCGCGGGGCAGGATGAGGTGGAAATCGCCTCGACCGCGCAGACGACGGTGTTGGTCAACACGCCGAACATGGGCGACGACGTGCAGACGCTCAAAGCCGGAATCATGGAGATCGCCGACGTGCTGGCGGTGAACAAGGCCGATCTGCCGGGCGTGGATCGAATGGTCAGCGCGCTCAAGGCGCTGCTCTCGCTCGCGCCGGATCGCGACTGGCAGCCGCCGATTACGCCGCTGGTGGCGACGAAGAGCGAAGGCGTTGAAGCGCTGGTCGACGCCTGCGAGGCGCATCACGCGCATCTGGCGGAGACGGACGCTCTGGCGCAGAGCGAGGCGTCGCGGGCGCGGCAACAGATCGTGGCGCTCGCTCGCGGGCGAATGCTGGCGCGTCTGCTCAGCGAGATGGGCGAGGAGCGGCTGGCGGAGTTGTCGGCGGCGGTGGCCTCGCGGACGACGGATCCGCACAGCGCCGCCGAGGCCTGGGTCGGCGGCGGCGCGTCCGGCTGACCGAGCGGGTACGCTCGCTCCTATGGCACACGAGGAACGCGACGAGACGGCGCAGGCGGCGCGGCTGCGCATCCGCTTCGGCTGCGGCGGGGCGCTGCGCTACGTGTCGCACCTCGACCTGATGCGCGTCTGGGAGCGGGCCTGCAAGCGCGCGGGGCTGCCGCTGACGCACTCGCAGGGCTTCACGCCGCGCCCCAAAATTGCGCTGGCCGCGCCGCTGCCGGTCGGCGTGACCTCCGAAGCCGAACTGCTCGACGTCGTGCTCTACCGGTCGGTCGACATTGCGGAAACGCGGGCGGCGCTGGAGGTCCAGTTGCCCGAGGGGCTGCAACTCCGAGCGGTCGAATCGGCGCCGCTGAGGCAGCCGTCGCTGCAATCGCTGGTGCGCGCCGCCGAATACGAGGTCGCGCTCGAAGCGCCGCGCGGCTGCGCGTCGTGGCGGCGGGAAATTGCGGAGCTGTTGGCGCGCGCGGAGATTCCCTGGGAGCAGGATCGCGGCGGCAAAATTCGACGTTACGATCTGCGCCCGCTGATCCTCGCGTTGGAGCTCTCCTCCTGCGCCGAGCAGTCAGCCGCGCTGCGGATGCGTCTGCGGCACGACGAGCGGGGCGCGGGGCGTCCTGAGCAGGTCGCGCTGGCGCTGGGCGTCTCGCGTCCGCCGCTGCGCATTCACCGCGTGAGCCTCGAGCTCGCCGCGGCGGGCGCGGAGTAATCGTCGTGGGGCGCGTCCTGCTGCTGCGACATGTGGAGTCGGAGGCCAACCGCGCGAGCGTGGGCCTGGGGCGCACCGATTCGCCGCCGACCGAGCTCGGCCTGCGCCAGCTGGAGCGGACCGTGGATGCGCTGTCGGGCGAGCGGGTCGGGCGGGTGCTGACCAGCCCGTTGCGCCGCGCCGGCCTGCTGGCGGAGGCGATCGCCGCCGCACACGGTCTGGCGGCCGAGCCGGTTGAGGCGCTGATCGAAATGGATGTGGGCGAGCTCGAGGGTCTGGAGTGGTCGGTCGCGCGCGAGCGCTACGGCGAGTTCCTGCGCGGCTGGCGCGGCCCGGAGTCGGCGCAGCTGCGGATGCCCGGCGGCGAGTCGCTCGCCGATGTGCTGGAGCGCTCACGCCCCGTCTTCGATGGGTTGCTGGCGAGCGATGCCGAGGGGGCGAGCGTCGTGGTGTCGCATAATTTCGTGGTCAAGGCGCTGCTCACATATGCGCTGGGTTTGCCGATCGAGGAGTGGCGCCGCATCGATGTGGGGTTGGCGTCGATCTCCGCGGTGCGCGGGGGCGATGAGCACCCCGTTGTTGAGCGGCTGAATGAGCGGGCGCATCTGGCAGCGATGTGAGCACAGGAGGCTCTACCCCCTCTCTTCACGTGTGGGGTTGAATTCGTGGTGCCGTGCGAACTACGTCACGGTGGGCTATGTAAGCCCTGTGCCGGGGACATCGTTCGAGAACAACTCAAGGAGTCGTACAGCCTGCTCGATCCCCCTTTGATCGGAAGGTTCTGCGTAGTAAGAGGTGTCCCATGGGTCGCGCAGACCGCAGAAGAATTCCACGTTGTCGACCACGATTTCTGCGTAACGCCGCTGCGTGGATGGTGTTTCGCTGCTGGTGCCCACCGCTTTATCGGCCTGCTGTAGGTAGTCCTTCAAAGCGCCGAGGTTTTCCTTGTTCAGCTCACCGTTGCGGTCGATTCCGAACAGCAACACGCACGAGATGAGCAAGCCTTCGACAGCCGCCCATGACAAAGAAGGGCGGACTGCGCTTGCCCCGGCAGCCCCCAGCAACCGTTCGATCAGCTCTGTGTCGGCTGCATCGCCAGTGATGGTCCGATGGTACAGGTCAGGTTCGATCGTCCTCAGCAAGAGGAGAACTGTGACGGCGAACGTGTTCCCGTCGTCTGGCCCTGACATTGACGCCAAGACAGTACCAAGCCGATGGACTGCTTGGAGAACTCGCCTCAAGCTGTACTCCGAGCTGCTCAAGGAGCGCCGCAGCACATCAGGTAAGGCGTTCGGATCAGGGTCACCCGGCCGCCTATGCGTCTGTATCCAGTCTGTTACGCCGGTGGATGCGAGAGCTGCTGTTATGAAGTCGAGGCGATCGACGGTTGGCAGGCGGTAATCGATGTCGAAGAAGCGCCACAGGTACCCATCCGCGTCGAAGCTCTCGCCGTAGAGCGCCTTGACGGAGCTGGCGAGTTGCGCGCGGTCGAGGCACAGGACGAAGACGATGCGATCGACGCTGAACAGATGCTTGGCCGCCTCCAGAAGCTCAACGGCATATGTCGGCCGGCAGCGATCAAGCTCGTCCACCAGGACGACCAACGCCCGCCCATCGTTGTCCTTGGCCGATGCGTCCGCGACATCGGCCAGTGAGCTGCGAAAGGCTTGAAGCGCAGCCTTCGTTTCGTCGTAGTGCTCGATCATCGTCTGCCGCAGCGACGGCTGTTTGGGCTCGAGTTCGTGCGCGAGCCGCGACCCGAAGAGCGGGACGACGCCAGACACAACCACTCGGGCGGTTGCGCCGGGCACAGTCCGAGCGATGGACGCGGCAGCCGAGCGTAGTCGGTGTCCTCCTAGGCGCCCCGCCGTGCTCCCCAGGTTTTGGAGTCCGGTCGCGATCTCCGATGTGAGCGCGATGAACGGATCTTGGGCGAAGTCGGTTTCCCAGGCGTTGAACTCGACGACGGGGAATCGCTCGTTGCGGAGATACTGCGCCCACATACGCAGGAACGTCGTCTTGCCCATGCCCCAGCCGGCGTCGACTGCCATCACACAAGGACCTTCAATCGAGCCGATCGTGGTGGTGAGCGCTTTGATTGACTCGGCGCGCCCCAGCAAGTCGTGCTCGAAGGGGTCGTCGGCCGAGATTTCGAATTTGGAGGGCTGGATGCGGATCGGCATTGGCTGCGATGTTTCGGGTGACGGCTCGATGTTCCCAGTCATTTTCCACGATCTTCGACGATCCGACTGGCGATGACATAAGCGCCCGGACAGCGTAGAACAGCGCTGGCTTGCGCACGCACGGCTGGACGCGGCCAACGCAGCATCTGGGGCGGGTGCGCGGCGGTGCGCGCCGTGCTCTACATGGCCGCGCCCAGCGCGGCCCGCTGGAACCCCCACATCCGCGCTTGCCGTGAACGACTGCGCGCCGGCGGCAAGCCGGCCAAAGTCGCGCTCGTCGCCTGCATGCGCAAACTGCTCACCATCCTCAACGTCGTCCTCCGAGACGGCGCCCCCTGGCAACCTCCGACCACCGCTTGACCCCCATCACAGTTGCTCCGTCCCCCCAGCGCCCCTTTTCCCCGTCATTCCCGCCTCCCCTGTTCGTCGTTCCAGACTTGATCTGGAACCCAAACCCAACCCCCTTCACAGCGCAGGGGACCGGAGCGGTCCCCAACGCCGTTCGCAGGCCGCTCGGGGCCCCGTCCCGCCAACGACCGCCGTATGGGCCCCAGATCAAGTCTGGGGCGACGGAAAAAGGCACACCGCCGCCCCCACCGCCACACCCACGCCACCCCCACTCCGTCATACCCGCGCTTGCCGCGGAGCCTGTCCCCGGCCCGAACGCGGGTATCTCGACGCGAACAGCACCACCATTGCACCCCCCCACCCTCCCGCCCTTCCCGCCGCATCTTCCCGTCAATCCCGCCGCCTCTTTCTGGTCATTCCCGCCTTGCGCGGGAATCCATACGGCGGCTGCCGGCGGCGCGGCGTATCGGGATGCCTTGCGCACGGGCGTTGGGAGATGGTTCGGGTCCGTTGTGCTGCGAACGGGGTTGGGTTTGGGTTCCCCCGTTCGAGCCGGGGGCGGGCTCCGCTTTCGCGGGAACGACGAAAGGGTGGGTGGCGGGGACGACGGGAAGCGGGCGGTTGGGGTGGGATGGGGCCGATTCCCGCTCGGGGGCGGGAATGACGGGAAGGTGGGGGCGGGGATGACGCGGGCGCGCCGACTGGGGGTTGCGCGCCGCTTGCGCACTTGCGCAAGGGCGCCCTGACGCGGCTAGAGTGAGGGCGGGCGGACCTGGGGCGCGCAGCCGTGTATGACGGAGCACAACGAGGCGGACGCTTCGGCGCCGCCGGCGTCGAACACTCCGTTCGACCCCTTCGAGTCGCCGTTCGGCCCACCGCTGGTGGAGTCGCCCTCGACCGACGAGCCCGCGCCGCCGGAGGCGGAAGATGCCGGATCGGACGAGCTATCGGTTGAGCCGCCGCCGGACGACGACCAGCCCGGCCGCGCGCCGCGTTCGGGACGCGGCCTGCTGCGGCGACTCGCGCCGATGCTGGCTTTCGCCGCCACCGTCGCACTGGTTGGCTGGGTCGTCTATTCGGGCGTGGAAGGACTGCTCCAGTCGAATTCGCTGGAGGCGCGGATTGCGGAGACGCAGGAGGAGATCGCGGCGCTGCAATGCGAGGCGGACCAGCTCGCCGCGATGGTCGCCTGGCTGGAGTCGGATGAGTATGTGGAGCGCACGGCGCGCGAGGATCTGGGGCTGGTGCGCCCCGCCGAGGAGGCGTTCGCCGTCCACGCGCCGCCGCGCGAGGGGCTGTCGATCGTGCGCTCGCCCTGGTGGGCCAATCTGCTGCACGAGTCGGCCTGCGCCTGACCAGGCGCTCTATCGGGCGCTCCGGTGAGTGATGCGCCCGTGAGCCGCGCGCCCGACGACCGCGCGACGCGGCGGCTCTTGCGCCGCGTGGGCGACGCGCTGCTCGAGGCGCTGCTCGAGGCGTCGGGCGAGGGCGGGGGACGCGAGCTGATCGTCGCGTTGTCGGGCGGGCCGGATTCCTCGGCGCTGCTCCTCGCGCTGGCGGATGGGCGCGCGCGGACGGGCTGGCAGCCGCGCGCGGTGCATGTCGATCATCGGATCAGCGCCGCGCGGCAGCGCCGCGCGTTCCGCGCGGCCGCGGCGCGGGCGGCGGAGCTGGCGCAGGTTCCGCTCGACATCCGCTGCGCCGACGCGCCGGCGCGAGCACGCGAGCGGCGGATCGGCATTGAGGCGGCGGCGCGAGAGGTGCGCTACGAGGCGCTGGCGGCGGCGGCGCGGGAGATCGGCGCGACCGTCGTCGCCGTGGCGCACACGCGCAACGACCAGGCGGAGACGATGCTGCTGCACATCGTGCGCGGCGCGCAGCTCGACGGGCTGGCGGGCATGCGTCCGCTCGCTCCGCTGCCCTACGCGGAGGGTGCACCGCCGCTGCGCTTGGTCCGTCCGATGCTGGACCTGACCCGCGACGACACCCGCGCGATCTGCGCCGCCTGGGGCTTCGAGCCGGCGGAGGATCCGGCCAACGACGACCTGGAACGGCTGCGGAATCGCCTGCGCCACCGGCTGCTGCCGCAGCTGCGCGAGCTCAATCCGCAGCTCGATGCGGCGCTGGCGCGGCTGGCGGAGGGCGCGGCGGCCGACCGCGCGTTTCTCGATCAGGCGGCGGCGGCGGCGCTGGATGGCCTGACGACGCTGGATGGCCTGACGGCGGGGGACGAGGACGCCGAGGGCGCGTGGCCGCGAGCGGAGTTGGCGGCGCTGCATCCGGCGCTGCGCCGCCGCGTGCTGCGGCTGATCGCGGCCGGCGCGGGGCTGGAGCTGAGCGGCGAGCGCACGGCGGCGGCCGAACGCCTGCTGGCGCGCGATTCCGGCGAGGTCCAGCTGGGCGCGGGCGTCAGCCTGCGGCTGCGTCGGGGGCGGCTCGCGCTCGTCCGCCGCGCCCGCTGAGGTGCGCCGAGAGTGGGCTTGGCGGCGGGCTTGGCGGCGGGCTTGGCAGAGGGCCGGCACGGGCTTGCGAGGGGTTTGCGAGGGGTTTGCGAGGGGGGTGTTGACAAGTGGCGCGCGGTCCGTCTATGATTGCCGTCTACGCCTGAAGCAGGCGGAGCGCAGCCGCTCAGCGCGGCGCGCCCGGCGGCGGCGGGCTGTCCTTAACAGCTGGAGAGCGGAAGTCCAGTGTACTTGGGTTGGCCCCCAAGACCGGGCGCGACAGTCGGCGCGGCTCTGCGCGAGCGGGGCGGCGACGGCGGGCGCGGCCCGGCAAACTCCGAACCGAATCGGCCGGCTCGACCGGTCGGATCCAATGGAGAGTTTGATCCTGGCTCAGGATAAACGCTGGCGGCGTGCCTTACGCATGCAAGTCGAACGAAGCCCTCGCCTTCGGGCGGGGAGACTGAGTGGCAAACGGCTGAGTAACGCGTAGGTGACCTGTCCCGAGGTGCGGAACAACTCGTCGAAAGGCGAGCTAATACCGCATGTGTCCTCCGCGAACGCGGGGGAGAAAGCTCCGGCGCCTTGGGAGGGGCCTGCGTCCGATTAGCTAGTTGGTGGGGTAACGGCTCACCAAGGCGACGATCGGTAGCTGGTCTGAGAGGATGATCAGCCAGACTGGGACTGAGACACGGCCCAGACTCCTACGGGAGGCAGCAGCGAGGAATCTTGCGCAATGGGCGAAAGCCTGACGCAGCAACGCCGCGTGGATGACGAAGGCCTTCGGGTTGTAAAATCCTTTTGACGGGGAAGAAGTTCTGACGGTACCCGTCGAATAAGCCACGGCTAACTACGTGCCAGCAGCCGCGGTAAGACGTAGGTGGCGAGCGTTATCCGGATTTACTGGGCGTAAAGGGTACGTAGGCGGTGCTGTAAGTCTGCTGTGAAATCTCCCGGCTCAACCGGGAGGGGTCGGTGGAAACTGCAACACTGGAGGTGCGTCGAGGCAAGCGGAATTCCCGGTGTAGTGGTGGAATGCGTAGATACCGGGAGGAACACCAGTGGCGAAAGCGGCTTGCCAGGCGCGGCCTGACGCTGAGGTACGAAAGCGTGGGGAGCGAACCGGATTAGATACCCGGGTAGTCCACGCCGTAAACGATGGATGCTAGACGTGGGGAGTATCGACCCTTTCCGTGTCGCAGCTAACGCGATAAGCATCCCGCCTGGGGAGTACGGCCGCAAGGCTAAAACTCAAAGGAATTGACGGGGGCCCGCACAAGCAGCGGAGCGTGTGGTTTAATTCGATGCAACGCGAAGAACCTTACCTGGGCTTGACATGCGCCGGGAGTCGTCCGAAAGGGCGGTGCCCTTCGGGGCCGGCGCACAGGTGCTGCACGGCTGTCGTCAGCTCGTGCCGTGAGGTGTTGGGTTAAGTCCCGCAACGAGCGCAACCCTCGTCGTTAGTTGCACTTCTCTAGCGAGACCGCTGCGTACAACGCAGAGGAAGGTGGGGACGATGTCAAGTCAGCGTGGCCCTTACGCCCAGGGCGACACACACGCTACAATGGCCGGTACAACGGGCAGCCACGGCGTGAGCCGGAGCGAATCCCTCAAAACCGGTCTTAGTTCGGATTGCAGGCTGAAACTCGCCTGCATGAAGCCGGAGTTGCTAGTAACCGCAGGTCAGCCATACTGCGGTGAATACGTTCTCGGGCCTTGTACACACCGCCCGTCACGTCATGGGAGTGAGTAACACTTGAAGTCGGTGCGCCAACTTCGGAGGCAGCCGCCGAAGGTGGGACTCGCGACTGGGACGAAGTCGTAACAAGGTAGCCGTAGCGGAAGCTGCGGCTGGATCACCTCCTTTCTAGGGAGCTTCTGCGGCGCGCCAGCGCCGCGAAACCCCAGGTCGATCTCCGCCCGCGCACGCGGGCGGACGACGGGCCGGCTCAATGCGCTGACTTCCGCTCTCCAGAGGCTAAGGACGGCCCACCCGCCGCCCATCAAATCGGCGGCTGCCCGCCCAGCCGCCTTGTGCCAGCCCCTCGGGCCATTAGCTCAGCAGGTTAGAGCGCAGTCCTGATAAGACTGAGGTCCCTGGTTCGAGTCCAGGATGGCCCACCACAACGTCAATCTCCGCATCCCAAGCCTGTGCGCTAGCCTGAGTTCGTCCTCGGGCGGGGACCGGGCGGCGCTGCGATGATTCCCAAAACGATGGCCGCGTTCGCGGTCGTACTGGTTGTACTGCTTGCGCTGTGCGCCGCGCTCGCCGCGCCGCGAGCGCACGCCGCCGGCCCGACGCAATATTCCTGCGCCGCCCTCTACGCCGAGTTCGCCGCCGTGCCCGGCTTCGCAATCGCCGCCGCCAACGTTGCGGCCTGGGGCGCGCACGCTGGAGCCGGCGGCTGCCCGCGGCGGGTTCTCGTTGAGCGCTGGGCCGCGATCACCGATCAGCGGCGCGATGTGCTCGATCTCACACTCGGCGATGTGCGGCGCATCCTGCGCGGCGAAGCGCGCGACTGGTCCGAGCTTGGCGGTTCCCGTTTGCCGATCAGCGTCGTGCTGCCCGCTTCCCAGGCCGACCGGGCCCAGATTGCGAGCGCGCTGCGCATTCCCGTTACTGATCTCGTCGGCCAACGCGCGCCCGCGCATGAAATCGTCGACCGCGTCGCCGCCGAGCCCGGCGCGTTCGCGCTGATTCGGCCCGAACGGCTGCGCCTGGGCGTGCTCGCGCTGACCGTCGAGGGCCACGATCCTTACCGCGATCCCGCGCGCGATTCACCGCTGCGTCTGTACCGCTGGCTGCACACCGAGATCGCCGCCGCGCCGACGTTCGACCCCGCGGGAATGCTCGTCACCGGCGAACTGATCCCCGTGCGCTGCACCAACCACGTGCTCGCCGCGCTCGATAACTACCACGCAATGTTCGACGGCGTGCGCGACTACATCCTCGCCGCCGATATCGCCGTCGCGCCGCTCGAATCGTCGCTCACCGAGTTGGGCGAGCCCACGCCCTGCGTCGAAACGCTGATACTCCATGGCAGCCCCCGTGTCGTGCCCGCGCTGGTCGAAGCCGGCATCGATGTCGTACTCACCATCGGCAACCACATGATGGACTGTTACGGCGGCTGCTCGCGCTGGGACGCGCTCTTCGAGACGCTTGATCGGCTCGATGCGGCCGGCATCGCCGCCGCCGGCGCGGGCGCGACTCCGGCCGAAGCCGCCGCGCCCGCCGTGCTGACCGTCGATACTGCGCGCGGCCCCGTCACCTTCGCCTTTCTCGGCTACGACAGCATCGCGCCCTACTATCACGTCGGCGACGATAACCCGGGCATCAACCCGCTCAACGCCGAGAATGTCCGCGAAGGCGTGCTCGCCGCGCGACCGCTCGCCGATCACGTCATCGTCGCCGCCAACTGGGGCATCGAATACGTTTCCAACCCCAACGGCTTCCAGCGCGCCGTCGCCGGCGTCGCGGTGGAGGCCGGCGCAACCTTCCTGATGGGCAATCACCCTCACTGGGTGCAGGCCGTCGAGCACTTCGACGGCGCGCTCGTCGCCTATTCATTCGGTAACTTCGTCTTCGACCAGGGCTGGTCCGTCGAAACGGTCCAGGGCATGCTGATGGAGTTGGGTTTCACCGCCGATCGCCTGATCGGTTACCGCATCCGCCCCGTCGTGATCCGCGCCCATAGCAGCGAACTCCCCTGGCGCTACCGCCCCGATTTCGTAGACCCCGCCGGCGAAGGCCTCCAAATCCTCACCCGCATCTGGCGCGCCCAAGACCGCCTCCCGGTGCGCTAGGCCGCCGCGCTTGGACGCTGTTGACGGAAGCGATCTTTGCAGCTAGGCTCTGGCGACGGAGGCGATGGGCAGATGAGCAAGTGGGTCGGCCCTGACGGCGAGATCGGCCGCTACGTCCGCGAGGAGTCGGAGAGCACGCTAAACGCGTACCGCGCTCAGCTGAACCTCGTCGAGGAACAGGCGAATCAGGAGCAGGACACCGCCCGGGGCGGCTACGCGGATCGCCAGGTGGTTGAGCTCGTCCAGAACAGCGCTGATCAGATCGCCAAAGTCGACGCGGGCCGAATCTACATAAGGCTGACCGACTCGCACCTCTACTGCGCCGACGACGGCGCTCCGCTCGATCAGGACGGAGCGAAGGCGCTGCTGTTTTCGCACCTCTCGCCCAAGCGCGCCACGGCGGAGATCGGGCGCTTCGGCGTGGGCTTCAAGTCGGTGCTGCGAGTGACCGACAAGCCCGCCGTCTTCAGCCGCAGCGGCTCGATTCAGTTTGATCGCCGGCGGGCGCAACAGCGAATCGCGGAGGTCGCGCCGAACGCGGGCGACTATCCGGTGCTGCGCCTCGCCGAACCGATCGAACCCGCGGTCGCCGCGAAAACTGATCCCCATCTCGCCGAGCTGATGGGTTGGGCTCGAAACGTCGTTCGCCTGCCGCTCAAGCGAGGCGCGCGCGACGGTCTCGCTGAACAGCTGCGGTCATTCGCGCCCGAATTCCTCCTTTTCGTACCACACGTTGGCCAGCTTGACCTGGCGGACGACGCAAGTGAAGAGTCGCGCAACATCCGGTTGATTGAAGCAGGGGAGCAGCTTGAGCTCAACGACGGCGGACAGCGGTCGCGCTGGATGCTGTTCAACCGCGAGCACGAACTGTCTGACGACGCGAAAGCGGACAGTCGAGCGCTTGACGACGCCGACTGCGTGAAGATCGCGTGGGCGGCGCCGCTGGACGCGCGCAATCCGCTGCAACAGTTCTGGGCGTTCTTCCCGACGCAGACCAGCAGCTTGGTGGCGGGCATCCTCAATGCGCCCTGGAAGACCAACGAGGATCGCCAGAGCCTGCTGCCGGGCACTTACAACAATGAACTGATCGGCGCAGCAGCGCAGTTGGTCGCCGACTCGTTGCCGAAGCTGTACGCAGCGGATGCCCCGGCGCGGCACCTCGACGTCTTGCCGCGTCGCGAGGAATCCGGCGACAACCGACACGCCGGTCTGCTGCGGCGTTTGCTGTACGCAAGGCTTACGGATGCGATCGTGATCCCCGATCAGTTGGGCGAACTACGACGCCTAGCGGACATCCGGATTCAGCCAACGGCGCTGACGCCGGGGCGACGTGTGGAGTCCGCGCCGTTGGACCGGTGGCGTGCATACGAGCATCGGCCGACTACCTGGCTGCACCACGACGCCCTGGCCAGCGAGCGCCTTGGGGTGATCGGCCGAATCTCTGTAGGACAACAACGTCTGGAGAAACGGTTCTTCCTGGCCATTGGGGACCTGCCAGGCGGCTCCGATCGCGACCATCTGTCTCGCGCTTCGATTGCCCAGTGGCTCACCGCTTTGACGGAGGCAGGTAGGCTCGAGGGCGATGCGATCCGGGCGTCAATAGCGGCTATCCAAACGGCTGCGCTGATCCCTGAGGCGAGCCGAGAGGGCCAGGATCTGGGTCGCATCGCACTGAGGGCCGATGGCGAATGGGCTTCCCTCGATCCTGACTCGCTCTACCTCGGCGGTGATGATCCGGCTGAGGCTGTTCATCCGGATTTGGAAGCGGACCCGGAAACACTGAAAGCGCTGCAAGCTCTCGGCATCCGTCCACCGTCCCCCGAAAGCGCATTTCGGCGGATTGCGGCGAGCGTTCTCGATCGTGCTCTTGATGACTCAGTCGCTCAACGCGCAGACGATTTGTTCGGCCACCTCTGGAGCACCAGCCGCCAGCTGGACTCACGCGCAGCGTCTGAGGAGATCACGTCTCACAATGGCTGGGCCGATCGGCTCAGAGTGAGGACTATCGCCGGAGTCTGGCAACCCGTCTCCCGCACATTGCTGCCAGGCGCGGTCGTACCGCAAGACGGCAGCCGAGACGCGGAAGTGGCGATCGATGTTCAATTCCACCACGACGATCTGTCGCTCCTCGCGGACCTAGGTCTGGATGACGTACCGCGTACCCGCGAAGGAAGCAGTCGTGTGCCAAGGTTCTTGCGCGATTACCTGTCCGCGTGCTTCGATCGGTTCTCTCAAGAAGCTCATCCGCGGCGGCCTCGACTGGACAAGGTGTACTTGTACGCTGATCGCGAGATCGAACCACTTGATGTGTTGCCGGTCCTGACGGAAGTGGGACGCGCGGCATTTACGTACACGTTGCTGCAACTCGATGCAACGTACGACGAATGGACCGTGAAGCACAGCTCGCAAGATCACTATCCAGTGATCAAGGTTCACTCGTTTGCCGCTGAAGCCCTCCGTCAGTTCGGCCGTGTCGAGACGTCGATCGGCATTTTGCCGCTTGCCGACGGTCTCGGCGACGGGCCAAAGAGCGCCGACGTACAGCGCTGGCTGCTCCAACATCCCGCGACACGTCGGATTCGCGAGCTGTTCCCCGACCTGCGGACTACCCATGACGGCGAGATCGAGGTCATCGGCGGCGGCGACCCGATCCCGCTGCTCGATGTCTGGCCGGGACTGGCGATGCATATCGCGCCTGAACAGCAACGGCTCGATCTCACTCGCTGTGATCGAATCCTGGATGCCGCAACGGGCCGCGATTTGCCGTTCGACTGTGTGCAGCGCGGCGATGTGTTGATCGTCGCCCAAAACGACGATGAGCGCGCAGAGCTTGCCGCGGTCGTGAGGCATCTGCAGCTGGAGATCGACGATCAGGCGCTCGATGCAATCCTGCGCCGCGAAACACCGGCTGACGTTGAGGCGGCACGTGCGAAAGTCCGGCAACAGAAGACCGACGCGGCGCGGCTTCTCGTTGCCGTCGGCGGAGCAAACCTGATCTACAAGTTGCCCAGAGCACTCGTCGAACTCCTCAGCGGAGCCGGCCAAGGCGTCGGAGAGCTGGACGCTGCGAAGGCGGCGATCGCGACATTCCACACGGGCGCGCTGCGGGAATACCGACACGCAATCGAACATCTACGGCCGCCCAGGCAGTGGGCAGGGCGGCCGGCGGCGCTCGAGTTCGTCGCCGCGCTCGGATTTGGCCCTGAGTGGGCTGGTCAGCCGAATCCAAAGCGGGACCCGTTCATCGATGTTGCCGGCCCGCGGTCGTTGCCCGATCTGCACGACTACCAGCAAGCGGTCGTCGGAAACGTCAAGGCGATGCTGAGCCGCGGGCCCATGTCGGGCGAAAACCGCGGCCTGTTGAGTCTACCTACCGGCTCCGGCAAGACGCGCGTTGCTGTGCAGGCGATCATCGAGGCGATTCGCGACGACGGCTTCCGCGGCACGGTGCTCTGGGTCGCGGATCGCGATGAGCTCTGCGAGCAGGCTGTAGAGGTCTGGCAGCAGGCGTGGGCCAGCATCGGTCCGGAAGCGCAACCGCTGCGCGTCTCCCGCTGGTGGGGCCGCCAACGGTCGCCGCAAGCGCCGGGTGGACACCACGTGGTCGTCGCGACGATCCAAACGTTGCGAGCGCGGATCGAGCGCGGTGCGGCGGCCGAGGTGCTGGAGGATGTGGCGGTTCTCGTCGTCGACGAAGCGCACGGCTCGATCGCGCCGTCGTACACACAGCTGATGTCCGAGTTGGGGCTGACGTTCCGTCGCACCGAAGACGAGATCGCTCTGCTGGGGCTGACGGCGACGCCCTATCGGGGGATCGATGCAGTCGAGACCGAGCGGCTCGTCAGGCGCTACGGGACGAATCGACTGGACTTCGGGGCATTCGACAGCGACGACCCCGAGAAAGTGATCAGCCGGTTGCAGGAGATGACCGTGCTGGCGGACGTCGACCACGATGTGATCACCGGCGCGACCGTGCAACTCACCGAAAAAGAGAAAGAACAGGCCACAGACACGCCGTGGCTGCCGGATTCTGTTGAGGAGCGTCTGGCGGAAGACACTGGACGCACTAACGCGATTGTTCACGCATACAAGACGCAGGTCCGCGCCATCGACCCAAACGCGCCTGCGTTGATCTTCGCAACCTCCGTAGCGCACGCCAAGACCATCGCGGCTGTGCTTTCGTTGGACGGCATCGCGGCGCGGGCGGTGAGCGGCAAAACGGAGACGTCGGTCCGCCGCAGCATCGTCGAGCAGTTCCGCGCCGGCGAGATTGACGTGCTGGTCAACTACAACGTCTTCCGCGAGGGGTTCGACGCGCCGAAGACGCGGGCGATCATCGTGGCGCGGCCGGTCTACAGCCCCAACCTCTACTTCCAGATGATCGGACGCGGTCTGCGCGGCGAGCTCAACGGCGGCAGCGAGCGCTGTCTGATTCTCGACGTTGAGGACAACATCGAGAACTATGAGGGTGTCTTGGCATTCTCCGATCTCGACTGGCTCTGGAGCTGAGCCGCACTGCTCTGATTGGCCGCCTTGTGCGGCAACCGATACGCTCGCAGCCACCGGGGGCCGTAGCTCAGCCGGGAGAGCGCCGCCTTTGCACGGCGGAGGTCAGGGGTTCGAATCCCCTCGGCTCCACCACCCCCTACTCGCGCACCGCTCCAGCACTTGCTCCACTGCCCCGCTTGCGCGACTGCGACTGCGTGGTACGCTCTCTGTGGGCTGGTGATTAGAGCGCGGCGGCCCCACCCGTTCCCATCCCGAACACGGCAGTGAAACGCCGCAGCGCCGACGATACTGGGGGGGCGACCCCCTGCGGAAAATAGGCCATTGCCAGCCCGCCTCAGCCGCCCGCGCAAGCGGGCGGCTTTGCGTTGCCCGCGCACCAGTTGCCCGCGCGCAACCTGCGGGGCGGCCAACATGTAAGGCGGCCAACCTGCGGGGCGGCCACAATACGGGGCGGCGATCGGCTCCGGCTGTGCTGTGGCTGCGGCCGTTCTGTGCTAGGCTGCGCGCACTTACGGAAAGGGGGCGGGCGCGGCTCCGGCTGCGCCCCACTGCGAGTTTGACGACAGAATCCACCGAACCGACCACGATCGAGGCGGCGCCCGGCGCCGCCGCTCCTATCGCTGTTGCAGCGCCGCCCGCCGAACCGCCTGCGCCGGATGCGCCGCCGGCCGAGGCGTTCGCGCCCGACTCCATGGAGGCGCTGCTCGCCGAGGAAGGCCGCGAGCCGCTCAATCCCCAGCGCGGCGACGTCATCGAGGGCGTCGTCGTCCACTGGACGGGCAGCGCGTTGATTGTCGATGTCGGCGCCAAGTCCGAGGGCGTTGTGCATCCCGAAGAGATGCGCTCGATGGACGATCCCGACCGCGATCTGCT
The DNA here is from genome assembly GCA_965242565.1 of Dehalococcoidia bacterium. Lineage (GTDB taxonomy): Bacteria > Chloroflexota > Dehalococcoidia > Bin125 > Bin125 > CATQGW01. The sequence continues at coordinate 62,912 of OZ251457.1, forward strand.
CAAAACGGGCGATCTGGTTCATGTCTACGTGACCGATTCGGAGGCCGAGGGGGGCGCGCTGGAGCTGTCCATCGACCGGGCGCGCGGGGAGCAGGGCTGGCATGAGTTGCAGCGCCGCCACGACGAGGGCGAGGTCTTCGACGGGCGCGTGAGCGGCAGCAACAAGGGCGGTCTGCTGGTCAATGTCGAAGGCGTCAACGCCTTTGTGCCGCTTAGCCAGATTGTCGGCATCACCGGTGATCGCGAGCAGGCCATCGCGCAGCTCAGCGAATACGAAGGCCGCTCGCTGCGCTTCAAGGTGATCGAGATCAACCGCCGCCGCAACCGGGTGATTCTGTCGGAGCGCGCCGCGGTGCAGGAGTGGCGCGCCGAGCAGAAGGATCGCCTGCTCGACGAGCTGCACGAGAACGAGATCCGCACCGGGCGGATCACCAGCATCCGCCCGTTCGGGGTGTTCGTCGATCTGGGCGGGGCCGACGGCCTGGCGCACCTTTCGGAGCTCTCCTGGGAGCGCGATGTGGACCCGGAGCAGATGTTCACGATCGGCCAGCAGGTCAGCGTGTTCATCACCAAGATCGACAAGGAGTCGAAGAAGATCGGCCTCTCGATTCGGCGCGCTTCGCCCGAGCAGTGGGATGAAGTGGTGGCCAAGTTCGAGGTGGGGCAGATTGTGCCCAGCGTGGTGACCAAGCTGGTCACGTTCGGCGCGTTTGCGCGGCTCGAAGGGCCGGTTGAGGGGCTCGTCCACGTGTCCGAGTTGGCGGACCGACGGATCAATCACCCGCGCGAGGTGGTCACCGAGGGCGACATCGTTCCTGCGCGGATCGTGCGCATCGAGCGGGATCGCCACCGCCTCGGTCTGAGCCTGCGCCAGGCGCGCAGCGACGCGGAACGGGCCGGCTGGAGGTTCGACTCGGAGGGCCGGATTGTCCGTCTGCCCGACGCCGTGGCCGAGCAGTTCGGCATCGAGCAGGGCGAGGCGCCGCCGCCTCCGCCGCCGGAGGAGAAGCCCCAGGCCGATGCTCAGCCGGCCGCCCCGGAGCCGCGGCTGCCGGCGCCTACGACGGCGATGGAAGAGGCGCTCCAGCGCGCCGGGGTTACCGAGCGCGATTTCGTGCCCGAGGCCTCCACCGTCGGCGAGCAGCTCTCGGCCAGCGAGCCGTCGGCGAGTGAGGCTTCGGTGAGCGCGGCCTCGGCCAGTGAGCCCCCGGCCAGCGAGCCCCCGGCGGATGAGGTTTCGGCCAGCGAGCCGCCGGCGAATGAGCCTTCGGCGAGCGAGTCTCCGGCAAGCGAGCCACTGGCGAATGAGGCTCCGGCCAGCGAGGCTTCGGCAAGCGAACCTCCGGCGAGCGCGTCCCAACAGGGCTGATTGCCCGCCGTCCCCCCTTCTCATCATTCCCGCGCCCCTTCCCACCATTCCCGTTCCCCCTTTCCGTCATTCCCGCGCCCTTTTTCGTCATTCCCGCGCACGCGGGAACCCAACGTGCTCCAACAGCGCAACGCACCGGGCGGATCCCGCACGCGCCTGTGAGCAGTCAACTCGGAACCTCAGCGCTGCGAACGGAGTTGGGTTTAGGCCCCAGATCAAGTCTGGGGCGACGGGGGAGTGGGCGACGACGGGGGAGTGGGCGGCGAGGCTAAGCGCCGTGCAGCGGCGCACCCTGACCAGCCCCTGCCAACCCCGACCAACCCCGACCAAAATCTGACTGCCCATAATCGCCCCGACCAGATACAGCGCAGCCCATGGCCGACCCCGAGCGCCCTGACCAGCCCCGAACAAACCCGAACAAACCTGACTGCCCATAATCGCCCCGACCAGATAAGACTCAGCCTATGCCGGCCCCGAGCGCCCCGAACAAACCCGAACAAACCCGAACAAACCTGACCACGGCTGACCAAGCATGGCGAGCGGCGGAGGCGGCGCGCGGAAACGCTGCGTAACCCGTGCGCTTGTCCGCCACGGCTGTCCGCGGCGGCGCGGCTGGGCGGCGGCGTGGACGCTGTTCGCGGGTAGCTGGTAGGCTGACTGGTAGGCCGAGCGCGCACTGGAGGATCACATGGCGGACCGCTTCGATAAATTCACCGAGCGCGCTCGCCGTGTGCTCACCCTGGCGCAGGAAGAAGCGCAGCGCTTCAACCACAACTACATCGGTACCGAGCACCTGCTGCTCGGGCTCGTCCGCGAGGGCGACGGGGTGGCCGCCAAAGTGCTCTCCAACCTCGGCGTCGAGCTGAGCAAAGTCCGCTCCGCCGTCGAATTCATCATCGGCCGCGGCGACCGCGCCGTGCTCGGCGAAATCGGACTCACGCCGCGCGCCAAGAAAGTGATCGAACTCGCCGTTGACGAGGCGCGTCGCCTCAACCACCACTACATCGGCACCGAGCATCTCCTGCTCGGGCTGGTCCGCGAGGGCGAAGGCATCGCCGCCGGCGTGCTCGAGAGCCTCGGCGTCAACCTCGAGCGCGTGCGCGCCGAAACCACCCGCATCCTCTCCCAGAGCGGCCCGCAGACGGCCGGCGCGGGGGCCGGCGCGCGGCAGTCCAACCGCACGCCCACCATCGACCAGCTCGGTTTCGACCTCACCGCCGCCGCACGCAACAGCACGCTCGACCCCGTGATCGGCCGCGAAAAGGAAATCCAGCGCGTCGTCCAAATCCTCTCCCGCCGCACCAAGAACAACCCGGTGCTGATCGGCGAGCCGGGCGTCGGCAAAACCGCCGTCGTCGAAGGCCTCGCGCAGCACATCGCCAGCGGCGATGTGCCCGAAACGCTGCAAGGCAAGCGGCTGCTCACGCTCGACATCGGCTCGCTCGTCGCCGGCACCAAGTACCGCGGCGAGTTCGAGGAGCGGCTCAAGAAGGTCGTCGAGGAGATCAAGGGCGCCGGCAACTGCGTCCTCTTCATCGACGAGCTGCACATGCTGGTCGGCGCCGGCGCGGCCGAAGGTGCAGTTGACGCCGCCAACATCCTCAAGCCCTCGCTGGCCCGCGGCGAACTGCAGACCATCGGCGCGACCACGCTCGACGACTACCGCAAGCACATCGAGCGCGACGCCGCGCTCGAACGCCGCTTCCAGCCGATCGTCGTCGAAGAGCCGAGCGTCGAGGAGACGGTCGACATCCTGCGCGGGATCAAGGACCGCTACGAAGAACATCACAAGCTGACGATCACCGACGAAGCGCTGGTCGCCGCCGCCGAAATGTCCGCCCGCTACATCAGCGACCGCGCGTTGCCCGACAAGGCGATCGACCTGATCGACGAGTCCGCCTCGCGGGTGCGCATCCGCCGCTCCTACACCCCGCCCTCGCTCAAGGAGGCGACCGTCGGCCTCGAGGGCATCCGCAAGGAGAAAGAGCAGGCGATCAACCAGCAGCAGTACGAGTACGCCGCCGACCTGCGCGACCGCGAGCTGAAGCTCCAGGAGCGGATCGGCGAACTCGAAACCGATCTTGATCAGGAACGCGAGCGCGACTCCTCCGATGTGCTCGCCGAGGACATCGCCGAAGTCGTCTCGATGTGGACGGGCATCCCCGTCGTGCAGATCGCCACGGAGGAATCCGAGCGGCTGCTGCACATGGAAGAGGACATCCACAAGCGGATCGTCGGCCAGCAGGAGCCGATCGTCGCGCTGGCCAAGGCCGTCCGTCGCGCCCGCGCCGGACTCAAGGACCCGCGCCGCCCGATCGGCGTCTTCATGTTCCTCGGACCCACCGGCGTGGGCAAAACCGAGCTCGCCCGCGCGCTCGCCGACTTCATGTTCGGCTCCGACGACAACATGATCCGGCTCGACATGTCGGAGTTCATGGAGCGCCACACCGTCGCCCGCCTGGTCGGCGCGCCTCCCGGATACGTCGGCTACGACGACGGCGGCCAGCTGACCGACACCGTCCGCCGCAAGTCCTACTGCCTGATCCTGCTCGACGAGATCGAGAAGGCGCACCCCGAAGTCTTCAACATGCTGCTGCAAGTCTTCGACGACGGCCATCTGACCGACGCCAAGGGCCGCCAGGTCGACTTCCGCAACACGATCATCATCATGACCTCCAACGTCGGCTCCGACCTGATCCGGCGCGAGAACAGCCTCGGCTTCCACGCCCAGGCCAACGAGGAGCAGAGCGAGCGGCAGCGCTACGAGCGGATGAAGGACAAGGTCCTGCAGGAGATGAAGCGCGTCTTCCGCCCCGAGTTCCTCAACCGCGTCGACACCACGCTCGTCTTCCACCCGCTCAGCAAGGAGCACATCCGCTCAATCGTGGACATGATGCTGAGCGAGGTCGATCAACGCGTGCGCGAAAAGGATGTCGTGCTCGAGGTCACCGAGCCGGCCCGCGAGTGGCTGGGCGAGAAGGGCTACGACCCGGTCTTCGGCGCGCGTCCGTTGCGCCGCGTCATCCAGGAGCGGCTCGAAGACTCGCTCTCCGAGGCGCTGCTGCGCGGCGACTTCGAGGCGGGCGACACGATCCGCGTCGACCTCCGCACCGAGCTCAACGAGAACGGCGCGGAAGAGCAAATGCTCCACTACGAGCGCGTCGCCAAAGCCGAGGTTGAGGAGCCCGAAGCGGCCTCCGACGAAGCCGAGGAAGAAGAAGGCGAGCCGATCGTCGCCTCCTGACCGCCGCGCCGTCGTTCCGCCCTCTCTCCCCGTCATTCCCGCCCCCCTTTCCCCGTCATTCCCGCCCCCGAGCGGGAATCGGCCCCATCCCGCCTCCAGCACCCGCTAACCGCCCCTCTGTCATCTCAGCCGCGCCCTCCGTCATTCCAGCGCACGCTGGAATCCAAACAGCGGTTGTGGGCAGCACAGCGCACTGAACCGCCCTGCGAACGGGCGTTGGCGGGCAGTTCGTGGCCGTGGCGCTGCGAGCAGGGTTGGGTTTGCCCCCCCGATCAAGTCGGGGCGACGGGAAGGGTGCCGGGAAGTGTGGACTTCGCCTATGCCCCGCGCGGGCGGTGGTCGTCGCGCCAGGCCAGCACGCTTTGCAGCAGGCCGAGGCCGATAAACAGCATGATCAGCGATGAGTTGCCGATGCTGATGAACGGCAGGGGGATGCCCGTGACCGGCAGCAGGCGGATGTTGATCGCCACGTTGATGAACGCCTGCACGGCGATCATCGTGACCATGCCCACCGCCAGCAGCTGTCCGAGCGGTTCGGGCGAGCGCGAGACCACCCGCAGGATGCGGAACAAGAGCAGGATCATCAGCGCGAACAGGACCATCGCGCCGGCGAAGCCGAGTTCTTCGCCCAGCACGCTGAAGATGAAGTCGGTCGTCTGGATGCGGACAAAATCGAGCTGCGTCTGCGTGCCCTGGGTGAGGCCCTGCCCCCAGAGGCCGCCGGAGCCGACCGAGGTCTCGGCCTGGATCACGTTGAAGCCCGCGCCCTGCGGATCGGTCGTCGGATCGATGAAGGCGCGGATGCGATCGCGCTGGTAGTCCTGCACGTTGGCGGCGAGCAGGAAGGGGATGGCGCAGAGGCCGAGCGCGCCCAGCACTGCGTAGTGCCGCAGCCGGGCGCCGGCGAACAGCGTCATCACCAGCCAGAGCGCCAGGAAGACGATCGCGCTGCCGGCGTCCGGCTCGAGGAATACCAGGCCCGCCGGCAGCGCCGTGATCAGCAGCGACGCCGCGAAAATCTTGAACTCCGGCAGACGGTCGCGGTAGTCGGTCAGAAACTTGGCCAGACCGATGATCGTCATCAGCTTGCCGACCTCGGATGCCTGCACGACCACGAAGCCGAAGTCGAACCAGCGCCGCGCGCCGAAGTCGTCGCTGCCGAAGAACAGCACCGCCACCAGCACGGCGATGCCGACCAGGTAGGCGAGCCAGCCGAGCTGGTCGATCAGCCGGTAGTCGATGCGAGTCATCGCGATCATCATGAGCGCGCCGACGGCGGCGAAGATGATGTGCCGCTGCACCTCGCTGGAGAGCACCACGCCCTCGGCGCCGCGCGGCAGCGAGGCGCTGTAGATGACCAGCGCGCCGTAGGCGGTGAGCGCCAGCGCGGCCGCCAGCAGCAGCGGGTCGAAGTAACGCCACGAATATCCGGTCATTGCGGCGACCTCGCGCGAATGGCCTCGAACAGGCGCGCGTCCTCTTCCTCGGTGATCGCGATCCGCGCGTAGGGCGGCGGCACGGCGTCGGCGATGGCGCCGGAGACTTCGGCCCAGGCGCGCAGGATCTCGCCGCCCGCCGCGGCCGAGAGGTAGCCCGCGCCGAACTCGAAGAACACCGCGACGGCCACCTGCGGATCGTCGAACGGCGCGAAGGCGATGAACCAGCCGTGGGTCGGCCCTTCTTCGCCCTCCGCGCCGGCCGGCGGGCCGGTCTGGGCGAACTCGGCCGTGCCGGTCTTGCCGCCGATCATCATCTCCGGCAGGGCCACGAGCGCGTCGTGCGAGGTGCCCGCCAGGGTCGAGAGCGCCATGCCCTCGCGGATCACCCGCAGCGCCTCCGGATCAATGTCCAGCTGCCGCCGCACCACGGGCTGAAACGGCTGAACGACGTTACCGTCGGCGTCCCGCACTTCATAGACCACGCGCGGCTCGTAGACGGTGCCGCCGTTGGCGATCGCCGCCAGCGCCACCGCCATCTGCAGCGGTGTGACCGCGACGAAGCCCTGGCCGATGGCGAAGTTATACGTATCGCCGTCCACCCACGGCTCGCCGAACGTGTCCTGTTTCAGCTGCGGATCGGGGATCAGTCCGCCCACCTCGCCGCTGATGTCGATGCCTGTGGGGCTGTCGAAGCTGAAAGCGCGGGCCCACTCCGCCAGCACGCTTGGGCCCACGCCGTCGAACTCCACATCGCCGGCGATAATTCCCTCATCGGCCAGCGCGTCGAGTCGTTCCTGCTCCGACTCGGGGCGCGGCTCGGCGTCCGGGTGTCGAAAGGGCGAGCCGCCGGCGAGATAGAAGAAGTAGACATTGCTCGACTCGGCCAGCGCCCGCCGCAGGTCGTAGGTGCCCTGCACCGTGTCGCCGAAGATGTACTGAATGCCCGGGTTGAGCTCGTTATCGACGACCAACCGGCCGGGCGAGTGGATCAGCGTCTCCGGCTCGGCGACGCCCTCGCCGAGCGCGGCGGCGGCCGTGATCACCTTGAACGTTGAGCCGGGCGGATGCGCGTCGGCAATCGCGTGGTTGCGCAGCGGCTGGCGGTCGGCGTCGTTGAGCGCCGCCCATTGCTCGGGCGTGAGTCCGTCCTGAAAGCTGTTCAGATCGTAGCTGGGGATCGAGACCATCGAGAGCACTTCGCCCGTGTCCACCTTGAGGATCACGGCGGCGGCGTAGTGCGATGCGCCGGCGTGCGCCTCCAGAATCTGCTGCACGCGCGTCTGCAAGGCGAGGTCGATCGTGACCACCAGGCTGTGGCCCGGCACGGGCGTCTGCGCGTTCAGCTCGCGCAGTTCGCGCCCCACGGCGTCCACCTCGATCTGACGCCGCCCGACCTCGCCCCGCAGCACCCCCTCGTAGGCCGCCTCCAGCCCCGTCTGGCCGATCTTGTCGCTGTAGAGGTAGCGTTGGTCGGCCAGCGCGGCGTACTCCTGCTCGGTGATCCAGTGGACGTAGCCGAGGATGTGGGCCAGCTGCTCGCTGTAGCGGTAGCGGCGCTCCACGACCGACTCCACGCGCACGCCGGGCAGCGTTGCCCGGCGCGTGGAGATGTCGAAGACGACCGAGTCGGTCGGGTCGTCGGCGACGACCAGCGGTCGGAGCGGATCGTTGCTGGCCTTGCGCTCGAGAATCTGCTGCTCGATCTCCCAGGCCGGGCTGCCGAGCAAGCGGGACAGTTCGGCGGCCAGCTCGGCTTCGCCGCCGTCCGGCACATCGGCCGGAATCAGGGTGACGCGCCAGGCCGCGACATTTTCGACCAGCGGGGTGTTGTCGCGCGCGAGGATCAGTCCACGGGCCGGGGCGATGTCGATCGTGCGCACCCGGTTGATGTCGGCGCGCGCCGCGTATTGCTCCTGGTTGAGCAGTTGCAGGTTGACGAGTTGGGCGGTCAGGATGCCGAAGAGCAGCACCACCAGCCCGCCGAGGATCCAGACTTTGAGCCGCACCGGCAGGCCCTCGGCGGGCGGTTCGAGCGCCGTCGGCGGGCGGGCCATCAGAAGGCCGCCCGCGGTTCGCGCGGCGCGGCCAGCGTGCGCGCCGCGGCGTAGACCGGAATGGCGAGCAGCACGTTGACGGCCATGCTCGGCAGCATCACGTCGCGCGCGGCCTCAAGCCAGTTCACGCCCGTCGTGGTCAGCTCGACCGCGACCGCCAGCACGACGAAATGCAGCGTGGTGGCGAGGGCGGTGAGCAGCAGCGCAGCGAGTATCGCGGGGCGGTTGGGGTCGCCTCGCCAGAACATCGCCGCCGCGCCGATCGGCGCCAGCGCCGCCACGCTCTCGGCCGCGCCCTGGAAGGCGAGCAAGCCCATGCCCAGTCCGGCCAGCGGCGCGGCGATCATCGTCTCGCGCGGATCGCGCAGGATCGCGAGGCAGCAGAGCGAGACCAGCAACAGGTTGGGCCCGACGTTGAACACCTCAAACAAGGGGGCGACCGATGTCTGGAACAGCACCAGTGTGAGCATCACCGCGGCGAGGATGAGCCATTTCACGGCGTACTCCCGGGCGCACTGCGCGTCGTCGACTGCTCTGCGCCGTTTTGTTCTTCGCCGGCTTCTTCGCCGTCGCTCAGGTCGGGCGGCGCATAGGTGAGCTGGACGAGCACCTGTTCGAGCTGTTCGAGCGGTGCGAGCGGTTGGAGTCGCACCTGGCGGAACGCTTCCTGCACGCTGCCGGTCGCCGAGGATACGCGCGCCACCGGCAGCCCCTGCGGCAGCAGGCCGTCGAGCCCGGAGGTCACGAAGATGTGGCCCAGTTCGACTTCGGCGGTCCAGGGCAGCATCGCGTCGAGGTTGCCCAGAGTGTCGCCGGTGGCCACGCTTTCCGTCCGGCTGGGCTGGTGCAGCACGCGAATCGCGCTGTCCGGATCGGTGATCAGGCGGACGTAACTGGTGTTCGCCCGCACCTCGGTGACGATTCCGGCGAGCGTTCCGCCGGCCGCGAGCACCGGCATGCCCACCGCCACCCCGTGGTTGCCGCCCCGATCGATGCCGACGATGGTGCGCAGGCCCGTCAGGTCCCGGATGATCACGCGGGCCGGAACGAGCAGGTCCTCGGATTCGGCTTGCACTTCCAGCAGCTCGGCGCGTCCGCTGACTTGCAGCTGCAGCTCGCGCAGCCGCGCGTTTTGCGCCTCCAGCTGCTCGATCCGTTGGCGCAGCGCGCGGTTTTCCTCTTCGAGGCGGTCGAAATCGTCGAGCTCGGAGATTAGGTTGGCCAGCGGCTCGGCGGCCTGGCGCAGCCCGCGCTGGACGGGCGCGAAGAAGGAGGCCGTTTCGTCTTCGACGCGGGCATCCCAGCCCTGCCAGGCGATCAGCGCCAGCAGGCCGACGAATCCGATCACGGCGACGGACCAGAGCAAGCGAGGACGCCCGAAACGCACCGTGGGCTCCTAGCGTCGGCGCGCCGGCGCCGTCTGGGAACCGACTCGGCCCAGCGCCTCGAGCGCGTTGAGCGCCTCGGTGCAGCCGCGCACGACGCAGGTCAGCGGCGCCTCGGCGACATAGGCGGGGAAGCGGGTTTCCTGCGAGATGCGGCGGTCGAGGCCGGGCAGCAGCGCCCCGCCGCCGGCCAGCGCGACGCCCTGCTGCATCATGTCGGAGACCAGTTCCGCCGGCGTGATCTCCAGCGTCTTGCGCACCGCGTCGATCACCGATGCGACGGTGGGCGCGATCGCGTCGCGCAGCTCGACGGTGCTGACCTCGATCGTCTTGGGCAGCGACGAGGAGAGATCGCGCCCGCGGAACTCCACGGAGCGCTCGCGCTCCAGGGGAAAGGCCGATGCGCCTTCGAGCTTGATCTGCTCGGCGGTCGCCTCGCCGATCTGCATGTTGTGGACCTGGCGGGCGTAGGTCATGATTGCCTGATCGATTTCGTCGCCGGCTACGCGGGTGGAGGTGCTGACCACGATGCCGCCCATCGCGCAAACCGCCACTTCGGTCGTGCCGCCGCCCACATCCACAATGATGCTACCGCGCGCGTCAAATGTCGGCAGGCCGGCTCCGATCGCGGCGGCCATCGGCTCCTCAATCAGATGCACCTCGCGCGCGCCGGCGTTGCGTGTCGCGTCGAATACGGCGCGCTTCTCCACTTCGGTCGCGCCGCTCGGCAGTCCGACCATCACGCGCGGGCCGCGCAGCCCCAGGCCGCTGCGCTCGTGCGCCGCCTGGATGAAGTAGTGCAGCATCCGCTCCGTCACCTCGAAGTCGGAGATCACCCCGTCGCGCAGCGGGCGCACGGCCACGATGTGGGCCGGCGTGCGCCCGACCATTGTCTTCGCCTCTGCGCCGATCGCCAGCACGGAGCGATTGTTGCGGTCAATCGCGACGACCGAGGGCTCGTCGATCACGATTCCGCGTCCGCGCACGGCGACGAGCGTGTTGGCGGTACCCAGGTCGATCCCGATGTCGTGCGAGAAGCGCTTTGTGAGCCAGCTCAAGGGTCGCCAGGCCATCGCGGGCACTTCCATTTGGAGGCGTCATGACGGCGCAGCGCAGACCTACGCCCGATCAACCTCACGATACCGCCTGTGGGTGACTCAAACGCCCGCGCGTTACGCAAGCACGACGGACCCGCGCTGCGGACATCGTTGGGTTTGGCGGGCAAGGCGGGCAAGGCGGGCAGGGCGGACAACGCGGGTGGGGCGGTTATCCTGAGCGCATGCATCCGACGCCTGTCCAGGTTGAAGCCCGCGCCGGCTATCGCATCTGGCTCCGCTACTCCGACGGCGTCAGCGGCGAGCTGGATCTCTCCGCGCTCGCCGCCTTGGAGCCGTACGCGGCCTGGCGCGATCGGAATTTCTTCAAGAGGGTGCGGATCGACGAGTACGGCGAGATCGTTTGGACGGACGCCGTTCGGCTCTGCCCGGACCAGCTGTACGCCGAGCTCCAGGGCATCAAGCCTCGCTGAGCAGGACGCGCGCTGGGACGCCAAGCTTGCGGATGCTCCGCAGACACCATGCGTCGCCGCCGTTGAAGCCCGCGCCGGCTATCGCATCCGGCTCCGCTACCAGGACGGCGTGGATGGAGAGATCGACCTGGCCGACATCGTCGACACCGAGCTCTGCAAGCCGTGGCGGGAGCGGGCGTTCTTCGAGCGGGTACATGTCAACGACGGCGGCGCCGTCGCCTGGAATGGCGACATTGAGCTCTGCCCCGACTCGCTCTACGCCGAGCTACTCGGCATCACGTTGTCAGAACTGCTCGCCGGCGCTGCGCCGACACCCACGGGTGTCTGAGCTCTGCCGCTTCCGCGTGATCGTGATGTACACCCGTGAGCGCGGCCCGCCGCACTTTCACGCGCGCAGCGCGGGCGGGTCGGCGGTGATCGACATCGCAAGCATGCAAATCACGAGGGGCAGGCTGCCGCATGCCGCCCGTCGGTACGTGCTGAACTGGGCGCGCCGCCGGCGGCCGGAGCTGCAAGGTGCCTGGAACCGCGCCGAACGCGGGCAGGATCCTGGCAAGATCGCGCCGCCTGAGTAGCTGCTCGTAGTTGTCGCAGCCAGCGAAGCGCGTCACGCGGGCTCGGGCAGCTCCGCGGTGGCTGGCTTGGCGAACTCGGCGGCGGTGGCGGCTGGGTCCTCCAGCGTTTCGAGCAGCCAGGCTTCGTCGCGGATTGGGCGCTCCAGCTCCTGCGCCTTGCGCAGCTTGCCGCCGGCGGCCTCGCCCGCGATTAGCGCTGTTGTGGTTTTGCTCACGCTGCCGGAGATCCCCGCGCCCAACTGCTTCAGCGCCGCCTCGGCCTGCGGACGGCTCATCGCCTCCAGACGGCCTGTGATCACGAACCGCAGCCCTGCCAGCGGCGTGTCCTGCGGCTCGCCGCCGTCGGCGGCCCGCTCCGTTTCTACCACCACGCCCGCCTCGCGCAGACGCGCCGCCAGCGCGCGGTTGTCGTCGTCCGATGCCCACTCCGCGACGCTCTCCGCGATGATCCCGCCCACGCCGTCCACGCTTGCCAGCGTTTCCTCGTCCGCCTCCAGAATCGCATCCAACGAGCCGAAGCGATCGGCCAGCAGCACCGCGATCTCCGCCCCCACATGGCGGATGCCCAGGCCGGTCAGCAGCGCCGGCAGACCGCGCGACTTGCTCTCTTCGATCGCCGCCAGCAGATTGCCCAGCCGCTGCCCGGGCAGGTACTCGCCCTGCTCGCGCTCTGCCTTCGTCTTCGCCTTCACGCCCAGGAACGGCGTCGCGCCCAGCTCGTCGCGGCGGTTGGGCAGGTCGTAGATATCGGCCATCGACCGCACATAACCGTTGACGATTAGCTCGGCGATCAGCTTTTCGCCCAGACCCTCAATATCCATCCCGCCGCGCCCCGCAAAATGCTCGATGCTCCGCCGCACGATCTCCGGGCAGGCGCGATTGACGCAGTAGAACATCGCCTCGTCCTCGCGCCGCTCCGGCGGCTCGCCACAGCTGGGGCAGGCGTTGGGCATCTGCCACGGTTTCGCGTCCTTAGGGCGTGCGCTGAGCACCGGCCCCACGACCTGCGGGATTACTTCCCCCGCGCGCCGCACGATTACCGTGTCGCCCTCGCGCACGTCCTTGCGGTGGATGTCGTCGAGATTGTGCAGCGTCGCGTTCTGCACCGTCACCCCGCCGACGCGCACCGGCTCGAGCCGCGCGAACGGATTGAGCGTCCCCGTGCGCCCCACGTTGACGTCGATCTGGCGCAGCACCGTCGTCGCCTCCTGCGGCGGAAATTTCCAGGCGATCGCCCAGCGCGGCTCGCGCCCCACCACGCCCAGGTCCTCCTGCAGGCCGATGTCGTCGATCTTGATCACGACGCCGTCCATATCGAAGGGCAGCGAGTCGCGCCGCCGCTCCCAGCGTTCGCAGGCCGCAATTACCGCCTCCAGCTCCTCGTGCCGCCCCGCCTGCGGCGTGATCGGCAGGCCGAGCGACTTCAGCCAGAGCAGCGTCTCCCAGTGCCCGCTGGGGATCGGCGGGCCGTCCGCGTCGTCCGTCCAGCCCAGCTGATAGATCGCCATATCGAGCGGGCGCTGCTCCGTGATGTCGGGATTCTTCTGCCGCACTGCGCCGGCCGCCGCGTTGCGCGGATTGGCGAACAACCGCTGCGGGCGCTTGCCCCCCGCGGCCAGCGCCTCGTTCTCCTCCGCGATCCGCGCGTTCATCTGCTCGAAGCCCTGCTTGGGCATGAAGACCTCTCCGCGCACCTCGAAGCGGCGCGGCGGGTCGCCCTTCAGCGTGTGCGGCAGCGACGGAATGCGGCGGATGTTCGGCGTCACATCCTCGCCGCGCCGCCCGTCGCCCCGCGTCGCCGCCTGCGCCAGGCGGCCCTCCTCGTAGACCAGCGCGATCGCCAGCCCGTCAATCTTGGGCTCGGTCACGTAGACGAACGACTCGCGGTCCAAGAGATCCGACGCCCGCCGCCGCCACTCGCGCAACTCGTCCGCGTTGAAAGCGTTGCCCAGACTGAGCAGCGGCAGCCGATGCTCGACCACCGCGAACGTCGTCTGCTCTATCTCCGCGCCGACCTGCTGCGTCGGACTGTCGGCCGTGACCAGCTGCGGATAGCGCTCCTCCAGCTCGCGCAGCTCGCCGAACAGCGCGTCGTAATCGGCGTCGCTGATCTCCGGATCGTCATCGATGAAATAGCGCCGGTTGTGATGGCGGACCTGTTCGCGCAGCTCCTCAACGCGGTTGCGCGCCGCGATCTGCGCGCTGTCCGCGCCCGCGACCTGTCCCACGCTGTGCGTCGTCGGTTTCGTTTCGGCGGCCATCGCTTCTCACTATATGAGCGGCGCGGATACACAGCCGCTGTCATCCACGCGATCTCCAACGCTGCTGGTACGCTCGCAGCATCGTGCGCGACCTGGCCTCCCTGGGCGTAGTGATCCTCGACTACGACGCCGGCAACCTGCGCTCCGTGGTGCGCGCCGTGGAGCGCGTCGGCGCGCGGCCCGAGGTCGCGTCGGTCGGCGCGGCGCTGGATGAGGCCGACGCCGTGATTCTGCCCGGCGTCGGCGCAGCCGCCGACACGATGCGCAACCTGCGCGAGCGCGGCTTGATCGAGCCGATCCGCGAGTACCTCGCCGCCGATCGTCCCTTCCTCGGCGTCTGCATGGGCTTGCAGGCGCTGATGACCGCCTCCGACGAGGGCGGCGATCACCCCTGCCTCGATGTCCTGCCCGGCCGCGTCGTGCGGCTGCCGGGCGGCGAGCAAGCCAATCTGAAAGTGCCGCACATGGGCTGGAACCGCGTCCGACGCCGACGCGAGAGCCCGCTCTTCGACGGCATCCCCGACGGCGCCTACTTCTACTTCGTCCACTCCTACTACTGCGACCTCAGCGAGGTCGGCGATGTGCTGGCCACGGCCGATTACGGCGTCACGGTGACCGCCGCCGTGCAGCGCTCCAACCTCGCCGCGACCCAGTTTCACCCCGAAAAGAGCGGCGCGTACGGCCTGCGCATCTACCGCAACTTCCTCGCGGGGGTGGCGGATGTCCGATGATTGAGGTGTTGCCCGCCATCGACATCCGCGGCGGACGCTGCGTGCGGCTCGCGCAGGGCGACTACGACCGCGAGACGGTCTTCGACCAGGACCCCGCCGACGCCGCCCGCCGCTGGATCGAGCAGGGCGCGCAGCGCCTGCACATCGTCGATCTCGACGGCGCGCGTGAGGGGCGCGCGGTCAACGCGGATGCGGTGGAGCGAATCGCCGCCCTCGGCGTCCCCGTGCAGATCGGCGGCGGCGTGCGCGACGCAGAGACCGTCGCCCGCTACCGTGCGATCGGCGTCGCGCGGATCATTCTCGGTACCGCCGCGATCGCAGATCCGGACTTTCTCGCCGCCGCGCTGGCCGGCGGCGCGGATGATCTCGTCGTCTCCGTTGACGCGCGCGGCGGCAAGGCCGCAATTGCGGGCTGGACCGAAACCAGCGGGCGCGACGCCCTGGATGTCGCGCGGGAGCTGGAAGCGGCCGGCGTTCAACGCCTGATCTACACCGATATCGCCAGCGACGGGATGCTCGGCGGCCACGACGAAGCCGCCTTCGCACGGCTCGCCGTCGCCGTTGCGATCCCCGTGATCGCCGCCGGCGGCATCGCCGCGCCGGTCCAGATCCGCCGCCTCCGACAGGCCGGCGCAGCCGGCGTCGTGCTCGGACGCGCCCTCTACGACGGACGCCTTAGTCTGAGCGATGCGATTGCGGCAGCGGGAGACGCCCAATGCTGACCAAGCGAATCATCGCCTGCTTCGATGTTGACGCCGGCCGCGTTGTGAAAGGCATCTCGTTCGTCGAACTGCGCGACGCCGGCGACCCCGTTGAGATGGCCGCCGTCTACGACCGCGAGGGCATCGACGAACTCGTCTTCCTCGACATCACCGCCTCTCACGAGCACCGCGGCACCGTCGTCGAGATGGTGCGCCGCACCGCCGACCGCGTCTTCATCCCCTTCACCGTCGGCGGCGGGCTGCGCAGCACCGACGACATGCGGCTGATGCTCGAATCCGGCGCGGACAAGATCACGATCAACACCGCCGCCGTCGAGCGCCCTGAGCTGATCTCGGAGGGCGCGCGGCGCTTTGGCTCGCAGTGCATCGTCGTTGCCATTGACGCTCGCACCGAAGCCGACGGTTCGATGCAGGTCTACACCCACGGCGGCCGCCGCCCCGCCGGGCTTGATGCCATCGAGTGGGCCCGCGAAGTCGTGGAGCGCGGCGCAGGCGAAATTATGCTCACCTCGATGAACACCGACGGACACCAGGGCGGCTACGACATTCCGCTCACCCGCGCCGTCTCCGACGCCGTGGAGGTGCCCGTGATCGCCTCCGGCGGCGCGGGCGACGCCCAACATATGATCGAGGCCGTGCGCGAGGGCCGCGCCGACGCCGTGCTCGCCGCCTCGATCTTCCACTTCGGCACCCACCGCATCGCCGACGTCAAACGCCGAATGCAACAAGCCGGCATCCCGGTCAGAATGGAGCACGCCGACTATGACGACGTCCTCTGAGACGCTCCCCGAGCTGAAGTACGACGCCAACGGGCTGATTCCCGCAATCGTCCAGCACGACGAGACAGGCGAGGTGCTGATGCTGGGCTACATGGACGCGGAAGCCGTCCGTCGCACGCTGGAGAAGCGGCTGGTCACCTTCTGGAGTCGCAGCCGCAGCGAATACTGGACCAAAGGCGAAACCAGCGGCAACGTGCTCGCGCTGCGCGGCATCCGCAAAGACTGCGACGTCGACGCCCTCCTCGTCCGCGCCGCTCCCGCCGGCCCCACCTGTCACACCGGCCATCAGTCCTGCTTCTACCGCGATCTGCACGAGGCGTAGCGGCGGCGCTACGATTCGAGGCGGAGGGATCGCGGATGACGACGATCAAGACCGAGCTGCTGACCGCCGAGGACCTGTTGCGCCTCGACAGCGAGGGCGTGCGCGGCGAGCTGATTCGAGGGGTGCTGCACGAAACGATGCCAGCGGGATTCAAGCATGGTTGGATCGTGATGAAGCTGGGCGCGTTGCTGCTGAACTTCATTCAGCCGCGAGCGTTGGGCACACTGGTGGGCTCAGACTCGGGAGTCTGGCTGGAGCGCGATCCCGACACGGTGCGCGAACCGGATATCGCGTTCACGTCTGTTGAACGGTTGCCCATCAACGCAGATATCGACGGCTACTCGGAGGTCGTTCCGGACCTCGTCGTCGAGGTCGTTTCGCCAAATGATCGGCCGGGCGAGGTGGCGGAGAAGACGGCCATGTGGCTCAGTTTCGGTGTGCGCCTCGTCTGGCTGGTGCGCCCCGACAGCCGCACGATCGAAGTTCACCGCTCATCCGGCGAAGTGGAGACGCTCGGCGAGGACGATGCACTTGACGGTCTCGATGTGCTGCCGGGCTTCAGCTGCGATCTGCGCGCGATCTTTGATGACTGACGCAGCGCAGCGGCGCTACGATCCGAGTTGGAGGGATCGCGGATGACGACGATCAAGACCGAGCTGCTGACCGCCGAGGACCTGCTGCGTCTCGACAGCGAGGGGGTGCGCGGCGAGCTGATTCGAGGGGTGCTGCACGAAACCATGGCGACAGGTCAAAAGCATGGCTGGATCGTGTCGAAGTTGGTGGCTTTGCTGATGAACTTCATCATGCCGGAGAGGTTGGGCACGCTGGTCGCGTCGGACTCCGGTATCTGGTTGGAGCGCGATCCCGACACCGTTCGCGAGCCCGACATTGCGTTCACACTGGCTGAGCGCTTGCCGCCCGGTGGACCCGTTGACGGCTACTCGGAGGTCGTTCCGGACCTCGTCGTCGAGGTCGTTTCGCCAAATGATCGGCCGGGCGAGGTGGCGGAGAAGACGGCCATGTGGCTCAGTTTCGGCGTGCGCCTCGTCTGGCTGGTGCGGCCTGACAGCCGCGCGATCGAAGTTCACCGCTCATCCGGTGAAGTCCTGACGTTGGGCGCGGGCGATGCGCTTGACGGTCTTGATGTGCTGCCGGGCTTCAGCTGCGATCTGACCGCCGTCTTCGACGACTGACCTGCGTTGCTTACGCCTGCTCGCCTTCCAGATCGAGGGCGGCTTCCATTGCGGCGATGGCGACGCCGAGCTGTTCCCGGTCGGGCTCGCGCGTCGTGAGCGCTTGCAGCCAGAGGTTGGGGGCGAAGAGCGTCATGATCAAGCGGTTGCCGCGGTGCATCCCGCCGAAACGGATCACCTCGTAGGCCAGCGCGGTGAGCAGCGGCAGCAGAATGATCCGGCTGAGCAGGTGCCACCAGAGCGGCGGGTTGCCCAGCGCGATGAAGATCGGGATCGCGATCAGTGCGACGACCAGCGTGAACGACGTCCCACAGCGTGGATGCGCGCGGCTGTAGTGCGCGACCCGCTCCGGCGTCAGCTCGTCGCCCGCTTCCCAGGCCGCGATTGCTTTGTGCTCCGCGCCGTGGAACTGGAACACGCGGCGCACATCGGGCAGGCGGCCCATCAATGAGAGCCAGGCGAGCAGCATCAGCACTCGCAGGAAACCCTCGGCCACAATCGCCCAGATCGGATCCGCAGCCGTATCGGCAATCCAGCGTGTGGCGAAGACCGGCGCGAGAAAGAAGCCGCCGACCGCGATGCTCATCGCAAACGCCATTGAGATGATGGTCATCGCATCAGCCAGCCGTCCGTGCTCGATCAGCTCCTGGCGCATCGAGACGCGCTGCGCGAAACGCAGCGCCCACCAGCCGATCCAGAGTGTCTCGGCCAGCGTGATCGCGCCGCGCAGCAGCGGAATGCGGCGTATGCGCCGCGCGGCGGTCGCGCCCAGCTGCCGTGAGCTCTGCGCCAGCGTGCCGTCGGAGCGTCGGCAGACGACCACGACATGATGCGGGCTGCGGATCATCACGCCTTCGGTGACCGCCTGCCCGCCGTAGCCCACCGTTCCGCGGCGGCTCGGCTGCTGCCGGGTGAGCGGAGGTTCGCTGGACATCGTGGGCCGTTCGGGAGCTGCGCGGCGGGGACGCGCTA
This sequence comes from Dehalococcoidia bacterium, assembly GCA_965242565.1. Taxonomy (GTDB): domain Bacteria; phylum Chloroflexota; class Dehalococcoidia; order Bin125; family Bin125; genus CATQGW01. The sequence goes on from OZ251457.1 coordinate 81,486, forward strand.
CTCGATTTCGGCGCTGATCCCGTAGCGGCGGCGGAAGCGTTCGACACGGCCCGCCGTGTCCACAATCCGCTGCTCGCCAGTGTAGAAGGGGTGGCAGGTGCTGCACACCTCGATGCGGATTTCGGCCTTGGTCGAGCGGGTTTCCCAGGTTTCGCCGCAGCCGCAGCGCACCGTGGCGGTCTGATACTCAGGGTGAATCTCGGCTCTCATGACGCGCTTTCCGCGCCCGCGCCGACGGGCAGCACGCTGACCTTCTTGCGCCGCCCGCGGGCGTAGGGCGAAAACTTGATCGTGCCGTCGGTCAGCGCGAACAGGGTGTGGTCGCGGCCCACGCCCACATTGTCGCCGGGGTGGATGCGCGTGCCGCGCTGGCGCACGATGATTCCGCCGGTGCGCACCAGCTGCCCATCGAAGAGCTTCACGCCCAGCCGCTTCGCGTTGCTGTCGCGCCCGTTGCGCGACGAACCCACGCCTTTTTTGTGCGCCATCGCTACTTCTCCTCCTCCGTCGCGCTCTCTGTCGCGTCGTCCGCCGCGTCCTCGGCTGCGGGCGCGTCTTCAGCTGCGTCGTCGGCGGGAACCTCGGCCCCCGCCGCCTCAGTTTCGGCAGCATCGTCCGCCGTGCTCGCGACCGGGTCCTCCGGTGCTGCGGCCTCGGCTTCGGGCTCCTCGTCCGGCTTGATGTCGGGCGCCGGTGCGGGCGGCGCCCAAGTCCATGACTGCTCGCCCAGGGCGATCTCGGAGATGCGCAGGTGCGTCTGGTGCTGTCGGTGCCCGCGCAGCCGGCGGTAGCGCGTCTTGCTCTTGTATTTGAAGACGGGAATTTTCCGCGCGCGCTTCTGGTCGGCGATTTCGGCCTTGACCGATGCGTCGTTCAGCGTCGGCGCGCCGACCGCCACCGCGCCGTCCTCGCCGCGCACGAGCAGCACATCGTCGAACGCGACTTCGTCGCCGCGTTCGCCGTCCAGCCGCTCGACCACGAGCCGCTGCCCGGGCGTCACCCGATACTGCTTGCCGCCGGTGCGGATTACGGCGTAAACCTCAGTGCTCATCGTTGCCTGTCCTGGTCTGTCCTGGTGTCAGCGTGGTCGGCATCGTCGGCGTGTGGGAACTCTGTCAGCGCTCCATCAGCGTAATGGGGACGGCAGCACGGTCAAGCGGTCCCGCTCCTGATCGTCCTTGCGTTCGCCTTCCTGAGTGCGCGTTTGCGGAGTGCGCTGTGCGTCAGGCGCTGGTCGGTCCGTCGTCCGACTGGTAGCGGCTGGAGCTGCCGCCCCAGGCGAGGCCGGGCTTGGGCGGCAGCAGCGGCTCGCGCTCGGCGTCGCCCTCCGGCTCCGGGGGCGCGGCCGGCGGCGTCGGTTCCGGCGGCGGTTCGGGCGTGCGCTCCGGCTCCGGGTCGCCCGGCTGCCAGGCGAGGATCGCCCGCAGTTCGTCGCCCTCCAGCGTCTCCGTGTCCATCAGCCGCGTCGCCAGCAGCTCAAGCTGCTCGCGGTTGCGGCGCAGAATCGTGCGCGCGCGATCACGCGCGCGGTCGATGATCTCCCGCAACTCTTCGTCGATCTGCTCTGCGATCGTCTCCGAGTAGTCGCGCTGCTCCGAGATGTCCCGGCCCAGGAAGACCATCGACTCTTTCTTGCCGAAGGTGCGCGCGCCGAGCCGCTCGCTCATTCCCCACTGCGTGATCATCGCCCGCGCGATCTGTGTCACCTTCGAGAGGTCGTCGTGCGCGCCGGTGGTCATCTCGCCGAACACGATCTCCTCGGCCGCGTGGCCGCCCAGCGCGGACGACATAAAGCCCTCGTAGTAGCTCTTGCCCGCCAGCCGGTGCTCCGACTCGGGCAAGTAGCGGGTGTAGCCGCCGGCCATCCCGCGTGGGACGATCGTCACCTTGTGGACGGGGTCGTGCCCGGGGATATGCGCGGCGACGAGGGCGTGGCCGGCTTCGTGGAAGGCGACGACCTCGCGCTCGCGCCCGACCAGCAGGCGGCTCTTGCGCTCGGGGCCGGCCATCACTCGGTCCACGGCCTCCTCGACTTCGGCCTGGGTGACGCGCTTTTTGCTGCGACGCGCGGCGAGGATGGCCGCCTCGTTGAGCAGGTTGGCCAGCTCCGCGCCGGAGAAGCCGGGCGTCTCCTTGGCGATCGTGCGCAGGTTCACCTCTTCCGCCAGCGGCTTGCCGCGCACATGCACGGCCAGGATTTCCTCGCGGCCTTTCACGTCGGGCGCGTCGAGGATCACGCGGCGGTCGAAGCGGCCCGGTCGCAGCAGCGCCGGGTCGAGGATGTCGGGGCGGTTGGTGGCGGCGACGACGATTACGTTGGTGTTGGTGTCGAAGCCGTCCATTTCGACCAGGATCTGGTTGAGCGTCTGCTCGCGTTCGTCGTGGCTGCCGCCGACGCCGGCGCCGCGCTGGCGGCCGACGGCGTCGATTTCGTCGACGAACACGATGCAGGGCGCGTTGCGCTTGGCCTGCTCGAAGAGGTCGCGCACGCGGCTTGCGCCGACGCCCACGAACATTTCCACGAATTCGGAGCCGGAGATGCTGAAGAACGGCACGCCGGCTTCGCCGGCGACGGCGCGGGCGAGCAATGTCTTGCCGGTGCCCGGTGGTCCGACCAGCAGAACGCCGCGGGGGATACGCGCGCCGAGCGAGGCGAAGCGCTCGGGGAACTTGAGGAACTCCACGACCTCCTGCAGCTCCTCCTTGGCCTCGTCGGCGCCGGCCACGTCATTGAAGGTGACCGTGGGGCGGTTGGCGGTGACCAACCGTGCCTTGCTCTTGCCGAACGACATGGCCTGGCTGCCCTGGCCCTGGGCGTGGCGGAAGAGGAAGAAGAAGATGATGCCGAAGATGAGGATGAAGGGCAGGAAGTTGATCAGCAGCCCGCCGATCACGCTGCCGAAGCCGCCAGAGCCGCGCACCTCAACTTCGGGGAAGCCTTGGGCAGTGATGTCGATGTTGTGCTGCTGGAAGAACGCGAATACATCCCAGGGCTGTCCGGGGGTGTTGGCCGAAATTGAGCGGCCGCCGTCGCGGTAGTTCAGCGTCACCTTGTCGTCGGCGACCTGGATCGACTCAATCTGACCGAGGTCGCGCCCGATCAGGCTCAGCAGGTCCTCACCGCCGCCGGCCAGGGCCACCGTGTCGGAACCGCCGCCGCCACGCCCCAGCAGCGCGTAGATCACGACGATCAGCACCACCAGGATGAGTCCGTAGACGAGGAAATTGCGCCCGAACCTGCCGCCCATGAGCCACCCTCCCCCCGGCGCGCAGCATGCACGCGCGCCGAGCCATCGCAAGCGAGCATACCGCAGCCGCTCCGCTCTTGCGCCCGCACGCGAGCGGCGATCGTCAACAGTTGATGAATTGTTGCGCTTGTCCGCCCCGGTGTGGTTACGCGCGTTGGCCTGCCAGCGGCGCTCGCCGCGCTGGTCAGGTGTGTTCAGGTGTGGCCGGGGTGTTCGGGGCTGGTCGTAGGCTGCGGCATATCTGGTCGGGGGTGTTTTGGGTGTTCAGGTGTGTTCGGGTTTGTTCGGGGTTGGTCAGGATGTTCGGGGCTGGTCGTGGGCTGTGGCATATCTGGTCGGGGGTGTTTTGGGTGTTCAGGGTGTGTTCAGGTGTGTTCGGGGCTGGTCGGGGTGTTCGGGGCTGGTCGGGGTGTTCGGGGCTGGTCGTGGGCTGTGGCATATCTGGTCGGGGCGGTTTTGTGTGGTCAGGGTGTGTTCAGGTGTGTTCGGGGCTGGTCGGGGCTGGTCAGGGTGCGCCGTTACGGCGAGGTGGGTGGGGCGAGCATTGGAGGTCCCCTGTTTTGTCGTTGGAGGAGCGACGGTATCACGGCGTGGGGCGGATGAGGCGTGGCGCGGCGTCGGAGGTGGTTTGGGGCTGATTCCCGCTCGGGGGCGGGAATGACGGGGAAAGGGGGGCGGGAATGACGGGGAAAGGGAGGCGGGAGTGACAGGGAAAGAGGGGCGAGAATGACGGGGAAAGAGGGGCGAGAATGACGGGGAAAGAGGGGCGAGAATGACGGGGAAAGAGGGGGTAGGAGTGACGGGGAAAAGGAGGCGGGAAAGATGGGAGATGGGATAGGGGTGACGGAGAGGTGGCGGGAGTGACGGGGACGGAGGCGTGAACAGGCCTTAGCTTTTCGGTCATGCCTGTCGGACCTACTCGCATGCCCGCCAGACCGACTCGCCGCCGCGAACTGCGTCATTGGCGCGAGGGGGCGGTCGTCGTGGCTGGCGCGGACGAGGTGGGGCGCGGCCCCTGGGCCGGGCCGCTGGTCGTCGGCGCGGTGGTGTTGCCGCCCGATGCGCGCCCGGCGTGGCTCTCGCGCGTGCGCGACAGCAAAGCGCTCAGCGCCCGGACGCGCCGCGAGCTCGCGCCGCAGATCACCGAGGGCGCGCAGGATTCGGCCTTGGGCTGGGTCGCGGCCGCCGAGATCGACCGACTCGGTCTCGCCGTCGCGCTCCGCCTCGGCTACCGCCGCGCCCTCGCCAATCTCGCCCGTCCGCCCGATATCGTGCTGGCCGACGGCTCGGACCGGCTCAAGCTGCCCTGGCCGACGGAGATGGTGGTGCGCGGCGATGCCCGCGTCGTGTCCATCGCCGCTGCCTCGGTCATCGCAAAGGTTGCCCGTGACGACTACATGGCGGCGCTCGACGCGCAATTTCCTCAGTTTGGCTTTGCGCGTCATAAGGGCTACGGCGCGCCCGAGCACCGCGTCGCGCTCGAAATCCACCCGCCCTGCCCCGAGCATCGGCGCAGCTTCCGTCCCGTCGCCCAGGCCGCGCTCTTCACCGAGCTCCCGGCAGCGGGTGGCTGACCGCGGCAAGAAAGCGCTCGGACGCCAGGCCGAGGAGTTCGCCGCGCAATGGTTGCGCGCGCGCGGCTACCGGATCCTCGAGCGCAATTACACGCGCCCCTGGGGCGAGGCGGACATCATCGCGCGCGACCGCGACGGAACGACGGTGATCGTGGAGGTGCGCAGCCGCAGCGACGCCCGGCGGCGGCTGGAGCTGCTGGAATCGGTCGACTGGCGCAAACAGCGCCAGCTGCGCCGACTCGCCCAAGGGTTGCTGGCCCAGCGCAACCGCCACATCGATATCCGGATCGACGTGATCGCCGTCGTCGCCGACGAGCACGGAGCGCTGCGCGTGCATTCGCACATTCGCAACGCCGTGGAGGATGCATAAGCGCGCGTATCCTGCGGCCATGCCGATCTATGAGTACCACTGCGCCGGCTGCCGCCGCGCCGTTGAAATCTTCCAGCGCCGCGCGCGCTCCGAGGGCGACGCTCCGCCGCCCTGCCCGGAGTGCGGCGCCGACGCTCTCCAGCCCCGCTTCTCGCGTTTCGCATCCCGCACCGAGCTTTCGTTCCCCGGCTTCGACACGATGGACGACGTCGACGAGAACGATCCCGAGTCGGTCGCGGCCTGGCGCAAGTCGGCCGGCGCGCCCGATGAGCTGCCCGCTGATCTGTAGGCTGACAGGGCGAGGTTCACGATGCCGATCTACGAATACCGCTGCCCCAGCTGCCGTGCGATTACGGAGGCGTTTCACCGCTCGCTGGAGAACGCGAGCGCGCCGTCCTGTGAGCAGTGCGGCGCGGATGGTCTGCGCCGCGTCGTCTCGCGCTTCGCCACGCCCAAGACGGAGGCGCAGGTGCTGGAGCAGTACGGCTCGCCGGCAGCCGGCGCAGGCCCCGACGCTTACAAGGACCCGCGCCAGATCGGCCGTTGGGCGGAGCAGCGCTTCGAGGAGATGGGCGTGGAGATGCCGGCGGAGGCGAAGCAGATGATCGACGCCGCTCGCGACGGTGAGCTGCCGGCACCGGTCAAGGATCTCTGACGCTCGCTATTCTTGGCAGCCTAAGGACCGTCGCCATGGCCGCTCCGACGCGCAAACAGCCCGAATCGCCGGCGAACGATCCGGCTCACCGCCTGGCGCTGATGAGCGAAGCGGAGAAAAACCGCGTCTGGAATATGCGGCAGCGCAACCGCGAATATCTCTTCAGCCGCTGGGACAGCCTGATCCGCGAACACTTCGGCCTCTGGGCGGGCGTCTACGGCGATTGCCAGATCGTCATCGGCGACGATTACGACGATGTGCGCGACCGGCTGTGGCCGGACCACGTTCTCGGCTCATTCATCTGGCCGCTCGGGGATCCGTCCGGCGAGGTGCGCATCCCCGGATGACTCCCGCGACTGTCAACGTTCCCGTCTGGATCGATTCGCCGTGGCCGCGAACGGGGCCCGGTGCGCCGGATGCTGTAGGCGCGGCGTTCGTGGACTTCCTTGTGGCACTCGACGCGCGGCAGTGGCACGGCAGTTTTCTGATCGACACCGGCTCGACGTACACCGTGCTGAGCGCATCCGACGCGCTTGATCTCTTGGGCGATGGATACGGCGAGATCGACTTCGGGCGCGATCCACGGCGGATCGCGATTGGCGGCATTGTCGGCACGCAGCGCTGCGTTGCCAGGGATGTGCAGATCGCATTTCGCACCGACGAGGGGCGGTGGCGTGAGATCGACGCATCGATCCTGATTCCGGAAATCACCCACACGCCCGCAGGCCGCCGCCAGCCCGCCTCGCCGAGCCTGCTTGGGCGCGACATTCTGGGGCACGGTGCGCTCACGCTGGCGTGGCGACTGTCTGCGCAGCTCCACTTCAGCAGCCTGCCGCCTCCGCTACCCTGATAGCGGAGGATCCTCGCCATGGCCACGCCGACACATCCGCACGCCGATGCTCAGCCGCTTGGAGTGCTCCGACCGATCGAGGATCCTGTTGAAGCCGCCGAGATCATGCGCGGCTTCGAGCAGTATGAGCGCAACCGCGACCATTTCTACAGCCGTCGCGAGGAACTCTTCCGCGACCACTACGGCAAGTACGTGATCGTCTACGACGACGACAAGATCCTGATCGGCGACGACTTTCTCGAAATGCTGAACCAGCTCAACCCGGAGGATCGCTGGGCATCGTTCACCGAGCTCATGGCGGAGCCGCTCGATGTCACGAGCATCTGGCCCTGATGCCGCCGGAAGCTCGAATTTCGATCTGGATCGAGCCGCCGTTCGCCGTTGATCCGGCCGCGCGTTGGCGTCCTGCGGGGCGGGCCTATGCCAATGCCATTGTGTCGTTCGAGGATCGCACGTTGCCGGTTGACTTCCTGATCGACACCGGCGCGTCGCACACGATGCTGGGAACGATGCCAGCGCTCAACCTGTTCGAGGACGCCTACTTCGGAATCGAGTTCGATCGCGACCCATCGAGCGGCGCAATCCGCGGCGTGGGTGGGGCCGTGCGTACCGTGGTACGCGAACTGGGACTGAGCTTCCTCATCGAAGACGGCGCTCGCCATTCGATCACCGCGCCCACCTGATTCCTGAAATGACCGACGCGCCGCCGGGTCGGCTGCCGATGCACACGCCCAGCCTGCTGGGGCGCGACTTGCTGGGCGCCGGCGCGCTCACTCTGGCTTACCGGCTGCCGACTGAGCTGCACTTCTCCAACATGCCGACGGGCGTCAGCCTTTGACATAGCCGCCGCGCGGTGCAACGCCCGCGATTGCCCCACTGATCATCGCTCGATACATTGCCTGCGGCTTGCCTGTCGCCGCACGGCGGGCCGGCCCGATCTGTCTGGCGCAGAATCCGCCCGCCGACCGGCGGCTGCGCGGCTTGGGGGAAGACGATGGAAATCCTGATCTTCGCGCTGATCACGGCGCTGGTTGCGCTGGCGTTCGCCGGCCTGCGCGTGCGCGATGTCCTCGCCGAGGACGAGGGCAACGACGTGATGCGGCGCATCGGCCGCGCGATCCAGCTCGGCGCGGCCACCTTCCTCAAGCGTGAGTACACCTTCCTCGCGGCGTTCGTCGGCGTCGTCTTCGTGGTCCTGCTGATCTTCATCGACCTCGATGTGCTCGACAAGTTCGACGGCACCGACCACCGCTGGACATCGGTCTCCTACCTGATCGGCGCGATTCTCTCCGCTTCAGCCGGCTACGCCGGGATGCTGATCGCGGTCCGCGCCAATGTGCGCACCGCCGCCAAGGCCCAGCAGGGCCTCAACCCCGCGCTGCGCACCGCCTTCAACTCCGGCACCGTGATGGGCATGACCGTGGTCGGCCTCGGCCTGCTCGGCCTCGTGATCATGTACCTGATCTGGCAGGACTTCCGCCCGCTCGCGGGCTTCGCCTTCGGTGCCTCCTCGATCGCCCTCTTCGCCCGCGTCGGCGGCGGCATCTACACCAAGGCCGCCGATGTCGGCGCGGACCTGGTCGGCAAAGTCGAAGCCGGCATCCCCGAAGACGACCCGCGCAACCCCGCCACGATCGCCGACAACGTGGGCGACAACGTGGGCGATGTCGCCGGCATGGGCGCTGACCTGTTCGAGTCCTACGTCGGTTCAATCGTCGCCACCATGGCGCTCACCACCGCCGCCGGCACTGCTGCGCTGTTCGGCGGCGAAATCGGCGGCTGGAAAGCCGACGCCCTCGTTCTTCCCATGCTCGTCGCCGCGATCGGCATCATCTCCGCCGTGATCGGCACCTTCTTCGTTCGCACCGGCGAGCAGGCCGACCAGGGCCGCCTCCTTTGGGCCCTCCGCGCCGGCGTGTTCGGAGCCTCCGGCCTCGTGCTGCTCGGCGCAGGCATCGCGGTCGCCGTGATGGGACTCGACGCCAACCTCTTCCTCGCCATCCTCGTCGGACTGATCGCCGGCCAGATCATCGGCACCGTCACCGAGGGCTTCACCTCGTCCGAAGGTTTCACTCTCGGCGGACGCCGCTATTCGCCCACCGTCAACCTTTCCGGCCAGGCCCAGTCCGGCACCGGCCCGATCATCATCGGCGGCCTCTCGCTGGGGATGATGTCAACCGTCATCCCCCTGATCACGATCGTGGTCGGCATCGTGCTCGCCTTCGAGCTCGCCGACTACTACGGCATCGCGCTCGCCGCCGTGGGCATGCTCGCGCCGCTCGGCGTCACGCTCGCCACCGACGCCTACGGCCCTGTCGCCGACAACGCCGGCGGGATCGCCGAGCAAGCCGGCCTCGATCCGGAAGTGCGCGAGCGCACCGACGCGCTCGACCAGCTCGGCAACACCACCGCCGCGACCGGCAAAGGCTTCGCTATCGGCTCCGCCGCTCTCACTTCGCTCGCCCTGCTCGCCACCTACGCCATCACCACCGGCCTGATCGACAACGGCATCAACCTGCTCGAATACCAAGTGCTGATCGGCATCCTGATCGGCGCGCTGATGCCCTTCATCTTCTCCGCGCTCTCGATGGGCGCCGTGGGGCGAGCGGCCGAGGCGATGGTCCAGGAAGTCCGCCGCCAGTTCCGTGAGAAGCCGGGCATTATGGACGGCACCGAAGACCCCGACTACGAACGCGCCATCTCGATCTCCACCGACGGCGCGCTGCGCGAAATGGTCATCCCCGGCCTGATCGCCGTGATCGTGCCGATCTTCGTCGGCGCGGTAATCGGCGCGGAGTCGCTGGGCGGCCTGCTGATCGGCTCGATCGCCGCCGGCTCAATGCTGGCGATCATGATGGCCAACGCCGGCGGCGCTTGGGACAACGCCAAAAAGTACATCGAAGAGGGCAACTTCGGCGGCAAAGGCTCCGACGCCCACGCCTCCGCCGTCGTCGGCGACACCGTCGGCGACCCCTTCAAGGACACCTCCGGCCCCTCGCTCAACATCCTGCTCAAGCTGATGTCGATCGTCGCCGTGGTGTTCGGCCCGCTCTTCCTCTAGGGCTAGCGTGCGTTCGCGCCGGCCTGCGGCTGTTCCGCCTCTCGCCCCGCGCGCTCGCGCAGCTGCGCGCTAACGGCGCGGCCGGCGTTGCCCGTCGCCAGCACCGTCAGCAGCGCGCCCAGCGCCAGCCCGATCACCAGACCCAGCAGAAATCGCATCATGCTCCCCCCTGCTCCGCATCGGGCGGTCGCCTGCCCGCGCTTGTAGAGCAGCGTAGACGGACGGGTGGATTTATTGCATAATCTGACCTAAAATCCGCGCATGAGCAGTTTGAACGGTGTCGGCGTCGACGCCCACTTCCCCGAAGTGATGGATCTCGAGGCAGCGCCTGGGCAGTCGTCGGTGGCGCGTCTGGTCTCCCCGTTGCGCGGGATGCTGATCCTCGCCTGCCTGTTGCGGGGGCTCGCGGCGTTGGCCGGTATCGCGCCGTACATCGCCGTCGCCGAGCTGGGCCGTGTGCTGCTAGCCGAGGGCCCGCTCGACGAAACCCGCGCCTGGACCGTCGCCGGCCTCGGCGCGGGGGCGCTGGCCGTGCAGTTCCTCTTCACGATCGCCTCCAGCGCGCTCACCCACCTCGCCGATGTCGACTTTCAGTACCAGCTGCGGCGCGGCATGGCGCAGCGGCTCAGCCGCGCGCCCTTGGGTTGGTTCACCGAGCGCAACGCCGGCGCGATCAAAAAGGCGCTCGAAGACGATGTCTCCGCCCTGCACCATGTCGTCGGCCACTCCTACACCGACATGACCGTCGCCGTCGTCACCCCGCTGGCGGTGATGGGCTACCTCTTCTACGTCGATTGGCGGATGACGTTCGTCTCCCTGGTTCCGGTCGTACTCGGCATCGCCATCTACGGCCTCCAATACCGCGGCTACGGCGAGAAGATGGTGTTCTACGACAAGGCGTTGCAGGATGTGAACTCCGCGTCGGTCGCGTTCGTGCAGGGCATCGCGGTGGTCAAGACCTTCGGCCAGGCGCGCCGCTCCTACAGCCGCTTCGCGCAGCACGCCCGCGAATTCGTGCAGTACTTCTGGGAGTGGGTGCGGCCGATCATCGCGATCTCCTCCGCCGGCAACATCGCCATGTCGCCGATCTTCGCGCTGGTCGTAATCCTCGGCGTCGGACTCGGGCTGGTCGCAGCCGGCTCGCTCGCTGCGGTTGACCTGATTCCGTTTGCGGTGCTCGGGCCGGGTCTGGTCGCGCCGTTCCTGGCGCTCTCCTACGCGCAGAACGACATGGTGCTCGCCCGCCAGGCGGCGGACCGGATCGTGGAGCTGCTCGACACGCCGCCGTTGCCCGCTCCGCAGACGCCGCGCACCCCGCAGCAGCATCGCGTGGTCTTTGAGAATGTCCGCTTCTCCTACGACGGCGAGCTGGACGCCGTGCGGGATATCAACCTCACGCTGGAGCCGGGCACGGTCACTGCGCTGGTCGGCCGCTCCGGCTCCGGCAAGAGCACGCTCGCCCGCCTGCTGCCGCGCTTCTGGGACCCGACCGACGGTCGGATCACAATCGGCGGCGTGCCGATTGATCAGATTCCCGCCGACGCCCTCTACGCCTCGGTTGGGGTGGTCTTCCAGGATGTGCAGCTGCTGCGCGCCGGCATCCGCGAAAACATCGCTCTGGGGCGGCCGGACGCGACGATGGAGGAGATCGAGCGCGCCGTGCAGGCTGCGCAAATCCACGACCGCATCCTCGATCTGCCGCGCGGCTACGACTCCGTGGCCGGCGAGGACGCGCAGCTCTCCGGCGGCGAGGCGCAGCGCGTCTCAATCGCCCGCGCGATCCTCGCCGACGCACCAATCCTGGTGCTTGACGAAGCGACCGCGTTCGCCGATCCGGAGGCCGAGGCGGCGATCCAGGACGCCATCTCCGAGCTCGTCGCCGGCCGCACCCTGCTGGTGATCGCCCACCGCCTGCACACCATCGTCGGCGCGGACCAGATCTGCGTGCTTGAACAGGGCCGGATCGTCGAGCGCGGGACGCATCGCGAGCTGCTCCGGCGTGAGGGCGTCTACACCGAGCTTTGGCTCGCCGCGGAGGCGCCGGCATGATCCGCCACCTGTTGTCCACGGTCGATCCCGCCGCCGCCGGTCCACTGCGCTGGAATCTGGTCGGCCTGGCATTCGAGGGAATCCTGCTCGGAGTTGGCTTCGCGCTGCTCGTGCCGCTGCTGCGTGCCGTCTTCGACGCCGACTACGGCGCGGCGTGGGCCTGGCTGGGCGCGATGATCGGGGTGCTGGCCGTCTACGCGGTGCTGCGCTACCGCACGCAGATGTCCGGCTACCGCGCCGCAATCGGGCTGGCCGAGGGCTTGTTTCTGCGGCTGGGCGACCACATCGCGCGGCTGCCGCTGGGCTGGTTCGAGGCCGGCCGCGTCGGCGCCGTCGGGCGGCTGACCAGCCAGGGCGTGGTCGACGTGATGGGCGTACCCGCCCACTTGCTGCGGCTGATCGTCAACGCCTTCGTCACGCCCACCGTCGTGATCATCGTGATGTTCGCGTTCGACTGGCGGCTGGCGCTGGCGGCGCTGATCACCGCGCCGCTTGCCGCCATCGTCTATCGCTGGTCCGGCAACCTGGTGCAGACGACCGATCACCGCACCGACGCGGCGGCCTCGGAGGCGGCCGCGCGGATCGTGGAGTTCGCGCAGGCGCAGGCGGTGCTGCGCGCGTTCGGACGCGGCGCGCGCGGCCATCGCCAGCTTGAAGAGGCGTTGGCCGAGCAGCGCGAGGCCGGGCGCTACCAGCTGCTCACCGCCGCGCCCGGCCTCGCCGCCTTCATTCTCGTCGTGCAGGCCGCGTTCACGATCCTGATCCTGTTCGGCCTCGATCTGGCGCTCGGCGGCGAGATCGACGCGGCCGAGCTGCTCGCCGTGCTGGTGCTCGCCGTGCGCTACGTCGAGCCGCTGATCGCCGCCGCCGACCTCGGCGGCGCGCTGCGCATCAGCCGCAACAGTTTGCACCGGATGGACGCTCTGCTAGCCACCCCGCCGCTGCTCGAACCTGAGGTCTCGGTGGCGCCGGCGGGCGCGGCAATTGAGTTCGACTCCGTGCGCTTCACCTATGAGTCCGACGCCGAGCGTCCTGTGCTGGACGGCGTCGATTTCACCGTGCCGGAGCGCACGATGACCGCGATCGTCGGTCCCTCGGGCTCAGGCAAGACCACAATCCTGCGGCTGATCGCGCGTTTCTGGGATGTGAGCGACGGCCAAGTGCGGATCGGCGGCGCGAACGTGCGCGACCTCTCGACCGAAGACCTGATGGCGCAGATTTCCGTCGTCTTTCAGGATGTCTACCTCTTCGACGGCACGATCGAGGAGAACATCCGGCTGGGCCGCGACGGCGCAACGGAGCAGGAGGTGCGCGAGGCGGCGGCGCTCGCTCGCGTGGACGAGATCGCCGAACGGCTGCCCGGCGGCCTCGGCGCACGGGTCGGCGAAGGCGGTGCCGCGCTCTCCGGCGGCGAGCGTCAGCGCGTCTCAATCGCCCGCGCCATCCTTAAAAACGCGCCGATCGTGCTGCTCGACGAGGCGACCGCCGCGCTCGATCCGGAAAACGAACGCGCCGTCCAACACGCGCTGCGCGCTCTGACTCGCGAAAAGACGCTGGTGATCGTCGCGCACCGGCTCCAGACGGTGCAATCCGCCGATCAGATCATCGTGCTCGATGAAGGACGGATCGTGGAGCGGGGCAAGCACGACGAGCTGCTCGCGCAGAACGGCCGCTACGCCGCGTTCTGGAATGAGCGCGTACGCGCAGCCGGCTGGCGGCTCGCCCCCGAGCCCGCACCGGTTGAAGAGACGCCCGTGGTCGGGGGCTAGGCTCGTCCAGTTCACTCGGTCGGCCCGCTCGCCCGTCGCCTGCTGCATTGCCGCCCGCAGCGCTCCCGCATAGCGTGAACCAAACAGCGGCGCGCAGCCGGCGCGCACATTCCCCCCGTGAGGTTCCCCGCCAATGACCACCAGCACGACCACCAGCGACCGCGCCGCGCCCGCCGTCTCGATGGAGACGCTCGTCTCCCTCTGCAAGCAGCGCGGCTTTGTCTTCCCCGCCAGCGAGATCTACGGCGGCTTCGGCTCCACCTACGACTACGGGCCGCTCGGCGTGGAGCTCAAGCGCAACATCAAGGACGCCTGGTGGCGCGCGATGGTGCGTGAGCGCTCCGATGTGGTGGGCATCGACACCGCGATCATCCAGTCGCCGCTGGTCTGGGAGGCCAGCGGCCACGTGCAAAACTTCCACGATCCGATGGTCGACTGCCTGGAGTGCAAGGGCCGCTTCCGCGCCGACCACCTCGACGGCCCCGTCTGCCCGACCTGCAGCGCGACCGACTCCTTCACAGAGGCCCGCGAGTTCAACCTGATGTTCCGCACCCACGTCGGCCCCGTCGAGGACGCCGCCGCCGCCGCCTACCTGCGGCCGGAAACCGCTCAGGGCATCTTCGTCAACTTCGACAACGTGCTCACCGCCACCCGACGCCGCCTGCCCTTCGGCATCGCTCAGCAGGGCAAGTCGTTCCGCAACGAAATCACGCTCGGCAACTTCATCTTCCGCACCCGCGAGTTCGAGCAGATGGAGATGGAATTCTTCGTCGCGCCCGAGGACTCCGGCGAGTGGTACGCCCGCTGGATCGACCTGCGCGAGGCCTGGTACCACGACCTCGGCGTCAATCCCGACAACCTGCGCCGCGATGTCCACCCCCAAGAATCGCTCTCGCACTACTCCGCCGGCACCACCGACATCCAGTACCGCTTCCCCTGGGGCTGGGACGAGCTGGAAGGCATCGCCAACCGCACCGACTTCGACCTCACCCAGCACGGCCGGTCCTCGGGCAAGCGGCTCGAATACTTCGACCAGGCCGAGCAGCGCCACATCGTGCCGCACGTGATCGAGCCGGCGGCGGGCGTGGACCGGATCATGCTGGCGCTGCTCTGCGACGCCTACCGCGTGGTGCCCGACGAGAAGGGCGACGAGCGCGTGGTGCTGGCGTTCGCGCCGCGCATCGCGCCGGTCACCGTGGCCGTGCTGCCGCTCAGCCGCAAAGAGCCCGTCGCCGATCTCGCCCGCAGCGTCTGGGACCGGCTACGCCCCTCGTGGACCACGCAATACGACGACACGCAGAGCATCGGCCGTCGCTACCGTCGCCAGGACGAAATCGGCACGCCTTACTGCGTCACGGTTGACTTCGACTCGCTGGAGGATGACGCCGTCACAATCCGCGACCGGGATACGCAGCAGCAGGAGCGGGTGGCGATCGCCGCTCTGACGGATGAGCTGCGGGGGCGTCTGGGTTTCTAGGGCGTGGTCACGCTTCCGTCGTTCGCGCGTACGCGGGAATGACGGAGAAGGCCCGCGCGGCTATGGCGCGAGCTCGGCCACTTTCTCCCGCGCCGCGTCCTTGTCCTCGAACCACTCCGCGTTCAGCTCGGTGAAGGCCTGCCACTCGTCGGGCACGTCGTCCTCGGCGAAGATCGCGGTGACCGGGCAGGCCGGCTCGCAGGCGCCGCAGTCGATGCACTCGTCGGGGCTGATGTACAGCATCCGGTCGTCCTCGTCGGCGTGGATGCAGTCCACCGGACAGACTTCCACGCAGGACTGGTCTTTGACGTCGATGCAGGGCTCGGTGATCACGTAAGTCATGGCGGCTGCTGTCCTCTCGTCCATGCCGCAGGCGGCGGCGTCGGTGCGCTCCTACCTACCGTTATAGGGCTGATAGCCCGCGTAGGCAACACCCCCGCTGTGTGATGGCCTCAGCCGCGCGGCGCTGCGGTGCGCCGCGATCGCTTTTTCGCGCCCCCGCCGCCGTTCGCGGAAGGCGCGCCGCTGCGCTGCGCCGTTGCTTTCCCTGCGCTGCTCCGACCGCTGCTTCGGCCGTTGCGCCGCCCGTTGGCGGCGCTGCCCGCGCCCTGGAAGGCCAGCGCGTCGCGCAGGAATCGCCCCGTGTGACTCGACGTAACGTCCGCCACTTGCTCCGGTGTCCCAGCCGCGATCAGTTCGCCGCCCCGATCGCCGCCCAGCGGTCCCAGGTCGATGATCCAGTCGGCGTTTTTGATCACGTCCAGGTGATGCTCGATCACGACTACGGTGTTGCCCTGATCGACCAGCGCCTGGAGCACGCTGAGCAGCGCCTCCACATCCTGGAACGACAGCCCGGTGGTTGGTTCGTCGAGCAGATAGAGCGTCCGGCCGGTGGAACGCTTGGACAACTCCGTGCTCAGTTTCACCCGCTGCGCCTCGCCGCCCGACAGCGTCGTGGCCGGCTGGCCCAGCTTGATGTAGCCCAGCCCGACCGCCGCCAGCGTTTCCAGCTTGCGCCGAATCGACGGGTGCGCGTCGAAAATCTCCACCGCCTCGTCCACCGTCTTGTCGAGCACATCGGCGATCGTGAAGCCCTTGTAGTGGATTTCGAGCGCCTCGCGGTTGTAGCGCGCGCCGCCGCAGACTTCGCACGGCACCGTCACGTCCGGCAGAAACTGCATCTCGATCGTGTTGTAGCCATCCCCCCGGCATGCCTCGCAGCGCCCGCCCTTCACATTGAACGAGAAGCGGCCCGGCTTGTAGCCGCGCATCCGCGCCTCCGGCACCGAGGCGAACAGCTCGCGCACCGGCGTGAAGAGTCCTGTGTAGGTGGCGGGATTGGAGCGCGGGGTGCGGCCGATCGGCGATTGATCAATGTCGATCACCTTGTCGATGGCGTCCAGTCCCTCCAGCCGCGTCATTGCGCCGGGCCGGCGGCGCGCGCCGTGCAGCTGCTGCGCGGCGCCCGCGTGCAGCAGGTCGTTGACCAGCGTGCTCTTCCCGGAGCCGCTCACGCCCGTCACGCAGATGAACTCGCCCAGCGGGAAGTCGACGTCGATCTGCTTGAGATTGTGCTCCGACGCGCCGACGATTCGCAGCCGCTCCCCACTGCCCGGGCGGCGGCCCTGCGGCATCGGAATTTCCTTGCGCCCGCTCAGATACGCGCCGGTCATCGACTTGCGCTGTTTCATGATCTGTTCGGGTGCGCCCTCGGCCACGATCTTGCCGCCCGCCTCGCCTGCGCCCGGGCCCATGTCGATGATCCAGTCCGCTGCGCGCATCGTCGCTTCGTCGTGCTCCACGATCAGCACCGTGTTGCCCAGGTCCCGCAGCCGCTTCAACGTCCGAATCAGCCGCTCGTCGTCCAGCGGATGCAGGCCGATCGACGGCTCGTCGCAGACGTACAGCACGCCCATCAGGGAGGAGCCGATCTGCGTCGCCAGCCGAATGCGCTGCGCCTCCCCGCCGCTCAGCGTCGCCGCCGCGCGATCCAGGGTCAGATAATCCAGTCCCACATCCACCAGAAAGGTCAGCCGCTCGCGGATCTCCTTCAGAATTTGCGCCGCGATTGTCCGCTCCCGCGCGGAGAGCGGCGATTTCTTGCCCGCCAGGCCCTTCGCCCACTCCGCCGCCACTGCTACCGCCATCCGCGTCACGTCGACGATGCTGTGCTCGTCCACCCGCACGGCCAGCGATTCCGGCTTCAGCCGCGCGCCTTGGCAGTCCGTGCAGGGCACCGCCGTCATGTAGCGCTCGATCTCGCTGCGCGACCAGTCCGAGTCCGTCTCGCGGTGGCGGCGCGCCAGGTTGTTCACGACGCCCTCGAACTGCGTCTCGTAGGTGCGCTTGCGCCCGCGGTGGTTCTCCCACTCAATCACGATCGGCTCGTCCAGCCCGTAGAGCACCGCCTCAACCAGCCCGTCCGAAAGCTCGGCGAACGGCGCATCCGCATCCTCCCCGAAGCGCTCGAAGACCGCCTCCAGAATGCGCGACTGCCAGCCCGAGTGCGACGACGACCGTGACCACGGCGCAATCGCCCCCTGCCGCAGCGATTTGCTCCGATCAGGGATCACCAACGCTGGATCCACCTCCATCGTGCTGCCCAGCCCCGTGCAGTCCGGGCAGGCCCCGTGCGGGCTGTTGAACGAGAAGCTGCGCGGCTCGATCTCGCCCAGTGCGAACATGTCGCGCGGGCAGGCCAGCTGCTCCGAATAGATGCGGTCGTCCTCTTCGTCCAGCGCCCGAATCCGCACAATTCCGTCGCCCAGCTGGAGCGCCTGTTCGATGCTCTCCGCCAGCCGCCCCGCCAGCGACTGCCGCTCGTCCTCATCGGCGTCGCTTTCCGGCAGCGCGATCCGGTCCACCACGACGTCGATCGAGTGCCGCTTGTTCTTCTCCAGCGCGATCTCCTCGTCCAGCGACAGCACCTCCCCGTCGATCCGGGCCCGCACGAAGCCCCGCGAGCGCGCGTCGTCGAGCACCTGCTGATGCTCCCCCTTGCGATCCCGCACCACCGGCGCCAGCACCAGCAGCCGCGCCTCCGCTGGCAGCGCCAGCACGCTGTCCACCATCTGCTGCACCGTCTGCTGCGCAATCGGGTCCCCGCAGATCGGGCAGTGCGGACGCCCCGCGCGCGCGAACAGCAGCCGCAGGTAGTCGTAGATCTCCGTCACCGTGCCCACCGTTGAGCGCGGATTGCGCGAGCCGGTCTTCTGATCAATCGAGATCGCCGGCGAAAGCCCCTCGATGTAGTCCACATCGGGCTTCTCCATCCGCCCCAGGAACTGCCGCGCGTAGGCGGACAACGACTCGACGTAACGCCGCTGCCCCTCCGCGTAGATCGTGTCGAACGCCAGCGACGACTTGCCCGATCCCGACAGGCCGGTGATCACCACCAGCTGATCGCGTGGGATCGTGACGTCGATGTCCTTGAGGTTGTGCTCGCGCGCGCCCTTGACCACGATCTTGTCCGTCGGCACAGTCATCTCCGGAATCAGCACATCAGCGCGAGCGGGGAACATCAGCCTACCAAACCCTCGGTCCGCCCCTCCAAACTGTCCACAAACCGTGCGCCGCACATCCCGCCCGCCTCACCCGCATTCGTATACTCAGGCCATGACCGCCGATGCCGCCGACACGCCGCTCCAACGGCTCGTCATCCTCGACGGCCACGCGATCATCTTCCGCGCCTACTACGCGATGCGCGAGCCGCTGACCGTCAAATCCACCGGCGAGGTCGTCAGCGCCGTCTACGGCTTCGCCAACACGCTGCTCGCCGTGCTCGACGATCTCCAGCCCACCCACATCGCGCTCGCGCTCGACGTCGACGACGGCACCACCTTTCGGCGCGACCTCGATCCCAACTACAAGGCGCACCGCGACGCGATGCCGGAAGACATGCCGCCCCAGATCGAGCGCTGCCGCCAAGTCGCCTCCGCCTTCGGCCTGCCGATCTTCGAAGCGCCCGGCTACGAGGCCGACGATGTGCTCGCCACGCTCGCCGACCAGGCCGCCGCGCAGGGCGTCGAGACCTGGATCGCCACGCTCGACAGCGACCTCGTCCAACTTGTCCGCGACGGCGTCTCTATCTACATGTTCCGCCCCTTCCAGCGCGATGTGGTGCGCTACGACTCCGATGAGCGGGTGCGCGACCGCTACGGCGTGGATCCGATCCAGATCATCGACTACAAGGCGATCGTCGGCGACAAGTCCGACAACATCCCCGGCATCAAAGGCCTGGGTGACAAGGGCGCGGTGAAGCTGCTCAACACCTGGCGCAGCCTGGAGGAGATCTACGAGCACCTCGACGAGGTCAAGCCGCCCGCCACCCAGAAAAAGCTGCGCGAACAGCGCGACGGAGCCTTCCTTTCCAAGAAGCTCGCCACCATCGTCCACGACGCGCCCGTCGAGCTCGACCTCGCGCAGGCCGAGGTCGGCGCCTACGACCGTGAGGATGTGATCGCGATCTTCCGCGAGCTGGAGTTCCGCTCGATCCTCGAGCGCGTCTCGGATCCCGAATGGGGCTCCGGCGCAATCGACGCCGCGCCCGCGCCGCAGCAGGACGTCGACTACGACATCGTGCGCGACGAGGCCGCGCTGCAAAAGTGGGTTGAGCGCGCCGCCGCCGCGCCGCTGCTCGCCGTGGACCTCGAAACCTCCGCGCTCGATCCGATCGACTGCGAAATCGCCGGCTACGCGCTCGCCGACGCCGAAGGCCGCGCCGCCTACATCCCCGTCGGACACCGGCCGTCGCTCGAAGACACCGCCGAGCAGCTCGCTCCCGAGCTCGTGCGCGACGCGCTCCGCCCCGTGCTCGAAGACCCGTCCGTGCCCAAGGTGCTGCACAACGCCAAATTCGACATCAAGGTGCTCGCCCGCCACGGCATCCGCCTGCGCGGGCTGGCGCACGACACGATGCTCGTCGCCTACCTGCTCAGTGAACCGCAGATCGGCCTCAAGGCGCTCGCCTCCTCCCGGCTCGGCGTCGAAATGACCCCGATCGAGGCGTTGATCGGCAAGGGCCGCAAGCAGAAATCGATGCTTGATGTGCCCGCCGCGGAAGCCGGCCCCTACGCCGCCGCCGACGCTGACATGACCCTGCGTCTGGCTGCCGTCCTGATCCCCGAACTCGAAGAGGACGACGCGCTGGCCGCGCTCTACCGCGAGCTCGAACTGCCGCTGATCGAGGTGCTGGTCGAAATGGAGTTGGCCGGTGTCTCGCTCGACACGGTGCAGCTTCAAGAGCTCGACGCCCGCCTCGATCAGGAAATCGAGATCGCCACCCAGCAGATCTACGAGGATGTCGGCCACGAATTCAGCATCGCCTCGCCCAAGCAGCTCAGCGTCGTGCTCTTCGAAGAGCTCGGCCTGCCCAAAACCCGCAAGACCTCGCAGGGTTTCTCCACCGACGCCCAGCAGCTCGAGCGGCTGGCCGAGAGCCACCCGATCGTCAACCGCGTCCTCCAGTGGCGCGAACTGACCAAGCTCCGCTCCACCTACGTGGAATCGCTGCCGCCGCTGGTCAGCGCCAGCACCCGCCGCATCCACACCGATTACAACCAGACGGTCGCCGCCACCGGCCGCCTCTCCTCCGAGCACCCCAACCTGCAGAACATCCCCGTCCGCACCGAGCTCGGCGCGCAGGTCCGCGCCGCGTTCGTGCCCCGCGTCTGGGACGCGCTCAACGGCGGCGGCGCGGCTTCCGGCGATGTCTGCTTCGTCAGCGCCGATTACTCCCAGATCGAGCTGCGCGTGCTCGCCCACCTCGCCGAAGACGCCGGCCTGATCGAGGCTTTCCGGCGCGGCGAAGACATCCACGCCGCCACCGCCGCCGGCGCCTACGGCGTCGAAATCGCCGATGTCCAGCCGCAGATGCGCGACACCGCCAAAATGATGAACTTCGGCGTCATCTACGGCATCAGCGCCCACGGACTCGCCCAGCGCACCGGCATGGAGCGGCGCGACGCCCAGGCCTTCATCGACGCCTACTTCGGGCGCTTCCCCCGTGTCGCCGAGTGGGGCGAGGAGATCAAGGAAACCACCCGCCAGCGCGGCTACGCCGAAACCCTGCTCGGACGCCGCCGCTACCTCCCCGCGATCAACTCCGCCAACTTCCAGGCCCGCAGCGCCGCCGAGCGGATGGCGCTCAACATGCCCGTCCAGGGCACCGCCGCCGACGTGATGAAGCGCGCCATGCTGCGGCTCGCCGACGGACTCGCCGGCCGCGAACTCCGCGCCCGCATGCTGCTCCAGGTCCACGACGAGCTGATCTTCGAGCTGCCCGCCGCCGAAACGCCCGTCCTGATCGCCCTGCTCCAGGACATCATGCCCACCGCCATCGATATGGTGGTGCCGCTCTCCATCGACATCAAAACCGGCGCAAACTGGCGCGACCTGACGCCCGTCGCCTGAAGGAGCACATCTCAATGGGTGGAATCTTCCGAACGATCGGCAACACCTGGCAGATCATCAAACTCTCCTGGCGCGTGCTCCAGCTGGACCGCGAACTGATCGTCTTCCCGATCCTCGGCGCGCTCGGCGCGGCCGTGGTCGCCGGCATCCTGGGCGGCGTCTTCGGCGCGCTGGACCGCTTCGGCGCCGCCGCCGCGGGCAGCTTCAACGCCGTCGACGTGATCATCACCCTCGTCGCCTACTTCGCCGCCCTCTACCTGATCATCTTCTGCAACGCCGCGCTCGTCGCCGCCGCCCGCGAGCGACTCGAAGGCGGCGACCCCAACGTCGCCTCCGGCTTCCGCGCCGTCCGACCCATGTGGCTCGCAATCCTCGGCTGGACGCTGATCACCGGCACCGTCGGCCTCATTCTGCAAGCGCTCCAGGCCGCCGCGCAGAACCAGGAGAACGCCGTCATGCGCATCGTCGGCCAAATCCTGATCGCCATCGTCGGCGCGATCTGGGCCTACATCACCTTCTTCGTGATCCCCGTCCTGGTCGTCGAGCGGATCGGCCCGATCGAGGCGATCCGCCGCTCCTCGCGCCTGCTCAAGTCCAGCTGGGGCGAGCAGCTCACCGCCAACTTCTCCTTCGGACTGCTCTACCTCGTCGCCGCCCTGGTCGCCGCCGTCCCCGCGCTCGTGCTCGGCCTGGTCGCGCCGATCCCCGCCGCCATCATCGTCGGCGTCGTCCTGGTCGGCCTCGCGGTCGCCGCCGTCGCAGCGATGGAGGGCATCTTCAAGGCCGCGCTCTACGAGTGGGTCTCCGAGGGCAAGGGCAGCGAAT
Organism: Dehalococcoidia bacterium; assembly: GCA_965242565.1. Classification (GTDB taxonomy): domain Bacteria; phylum Chloroflexota; class Dehalococcoidia; order Bin125; family Bin125; genus CATQGW01. Next base: position 103,775 of record OZ251457.1, read on the forward strand.
GGTTCGACGCCGCCCTGCTGCGCGACGCCTGGCAGCACAACCCGAATGCCTGACCAGCGATCTCTGCCAAACCATGCCTGAGCTGCCCGAAGTCGAGACGGTCCGCCGCCAACTCGAACCGCTGATCCGCGGCCGCCAAATCGCGGACTTCGCGCTCATGCCCGGCGCGGAGCGCCTGCTGCGCGGCGCGTCCGCCGACGACATCCGCGCCCAGCTGCGCGGGCGCGCCTTCGAGCGCGTCGACCGGCGCGGCAAGTACCTCGGCCTCCAACTCGACGACGGCCGCTGCTGCGTCGTCCACCTGCGCATGACCGGCGGCCTGCATTTCCGCCCGCCCGATCACCCAGAGGAACCCTTTACCCGCGCCGTCTTCACCCTCGCCGACGGCTGGCAACTGCGCTTCGTCGATATCCGCAAATTCGGCACGCTCGACGTCGTCGACAACATGGCCGACGCGCTGCCCAAACTCGGCCCCGAGCCGCTCAGCGACGAGTTCGACCCCGCCGCCCTGCGCGACGCCCTGCGCGGGCGCGCCGTCGCGCTCAAATCCGCCCTGCTGGACCAGAAAAACATCGCCGGCATCGGCAACATCTACGCCGATGAGGCGCTCTTCCTCGCCCGCCTGCACCCCGAAGTCCCCGCCGGCGCGCTCCGCCCCAAAGAGCGCGACGCCCTCCACGCCGCGATCCGCACCGTGCTCGAAGAAGGCGTCCAACACGGCGGCGCATCCTTCCGCGACTACACCGACGCCGCCGGCGAAGAGGGCGAGCAGCAGTACTACGTGCGCGTCTTCCGCCGCACCAACGACCCCTGCGACCAGTGCGACACCCCCATCCGCCGCACCATCGTCGGCGGCCGCGCCACCCACTGGTGCCCCAAGTGCCAACACCCCCGCCAAAAGACGCGCAAAGTTCGCCGCTGACTACTCTCACTCCGTCATTGTCGCGCCCCCTTCCGTCATAGCCGCGCTTGCCGCGGAGCCTGCCCCCGGCTCGAACGGGGGTATCTCGATGTGTGCAGCACCATCGTTGCATCCCGCCTCCCTGTCCTCCGTGCCTCCTTTCCGTCGCCCCAGACTTGATCTGGGGCCCATACCCATCCCCCTTCGCGGCGCGAGGGTCCCGAGCGGTCCCCCAACGAGCGTGCGCGGGGACTCCGGGACTCCGTCCCGCCAACCACCGCCGTATGGGCCCCAGATCAAGTCTGGGGCGACGGAGGGGAGGGGCGCGGCGATAGAGGCGGGTGCGGGGGTTGGTGGCCGCGCGGGGAGATTCCCGCTCGGGGGCGGGAATGACGAAAAAAAAGGGGGCGGGAATGGCGGGGAAAAGGGGGCGGACATGACGGATGGGGGTGGGACGACGGAAAGGCGCGGTGCAGCCGCGCAGCGGCGGGCGGGCGCGGCGGGCGGGCGCGGCGGGCGGGCGCGGCGGGCGCGGCGGGCGGGCGCGGCGCGGCCCGCGCGCCGTTGGGGGTTAGCGGCCTGAGAGCCAGAGCACGGCGCCGGGGGCGATCATGAAGTCGCTCGCCGTCGCGCCGTCGTAGTGCTTCCAGCTGAAGGGGTCCGCCCGCGAGAGCCGCACCACCGTCGGCGGCAGCGCCTGGTAGAGCGCCGAGGCGGCGACGGCCGCCTCGCCCTGCCAGGTCGCGTAGCTGTTCGGCGCGGTCGAACTCAGCTCGTCCAGCAGGCCGCGCGGAGCCGCCGGATCGCCGATTTGGAGCAGCCGCAACTGCGTCACCTCGCCCGACTCGGCGGTCACGTAGACCATCCCGCCCAGGATCGAGAGGAACTCGGCGCTCGCCTGTCCGTCGGTCGTCTGCGTCTCGGCCGTCAGGCGCACCGGACCCGGCGTCGTTCCGACGCCGTGCGAGCCCCAGGCCACCGCCGTGCCGTCGGGCACCGCCGCGCCGGCCGCGTCCACGACCGTCGCCGTCAGGCTGAAGCGCCCGCCCTGCTCCAGCGAGCCGTCGGGTTCGCTGAGCGTGATCGCGGCCGGGCCGCCGCTGACGTTCAGCGTCTGCGTGGCGGTCAGCGTCCCGGCGCGCACGGTCAGGGTGTATTCGCCGTTGGCCAGCGGTTGGGCGGCGGCGCGATCGACGTTGATCCGCACCTGGCGCTGACCCGCCGCGTTGAGCGTCGGAGCCTCCGCGCCGCCCAGCGGCCATTCCAGTGCGACGCCGCTCGTCACGCGCTTGCCGTCGGGGTCGCTCAGCGTGACCCGCTGGACGCCCGCGGCGGGCAGCGTCACCGTGTTGCCGGCCGCGTCCGCCGCCGTGACCGCCAGGGTCAGCGTGTCGCGGTCGTCTTTGTCGGCGCCCTCATCGGGGGTGCCGAGGTTGAGCAGGCCGCCGGTGGGCGCGGCGATCGCCAGCGCGGCCGGCGGGCCGGTCAGCGCGACCGTGAGCACCGGCGGGCTGAAGAACCCGCCGTCGGCGGCCAGCACGGTGACGCCGACCCGCGCGGAGCCGGCCCTGCCGCCGTGACTGAGCGTGATCGGAATCGCGCCGGAGTTGGCGCCCGTCAGCGCGTCGACGTCGATTGTGCAGGTCGGGCCGGCCGCGCCGCCGCCGCCCACGCAGCCGACGCTGCTGTCGAGCGCGCCGACGGTGGTCGAGACGGCGATCGAGGCGGCGGCGCCGGCGGCCGAGGGCTTGCCGTTCTCGTTGAGCAGTTGCAGCGTAAAGCGCGTCCGCTCGCCCGCCGCGACGCTCGCCGGGAAGGGACGATCGTCGGCCGTGGCGGTCGTGCCGCGGTCGTCCGTGGCGAAGTCGAAGTCGACCTCGGCCAGCTCCCGCACCCGGCCGATCGTGATCTCGATCGCGTCGCGCAGCACCACCGCGCTGTTCGCCACGCCGTCCACGCTGAGCCTGACCTGGCCCGTGATCGTGTGGACGCCGTCGCGCGTGCCGGCCGGCACCGTCACCTTGCCGGCGAGCGTGATCGGGCAGGTCGTGGTGCTCACTTCGTCCACGATTCGCACGGTGCAGCCGCCGTCGCTGAGGTAGATCCCCATGGCATCTGGGTTATCGCCCTGGTAGTTGGGCTGCGAGATCGCCAGGCGCTCATAGTCGAGATCCTGGACGGTGTAGTAGCTGAAAAAACCCCGGCGCGACGCGACGACGGGAGCGAGCCGGACTGCGCTCGACGCCGCGGCGTCGGCCCAGGTTCCGGAGGCGGGCCGGGTGAGGACATCGAGCGCCCCCGTGAGTTGCGCGCCGCCTGAGTGCCCCGCGTTGCCGATCAGCAGGACGCTGGCGTCGCGGTTGAAGGCGAGGCCGCCCCACGCTCCGTAACCGGAGCTGCCGCCGCTGATCGTGGCGCTAGGCAGCAGCTCGCCGGCCCAGTCGTCGGCCGAGGCGCGCTGGAAGATATGCACGCTCTGCGAGTTGCCTTCGCTGGCGGCGATCGTCGAGCCGTCGGCCGAAACGGTCGTTTGCTGGCCGAACCACCTGTCCGTGACGGCGTCGGCCCAGCGCCGGCCCAGCAGCACCGCGGTCGGCGCGGTGATCCGCCGCGCCGGTCCCGGCGAATGGTGCGTCTCCGGATCGAAGCTGCTGGCGTCCTCGCCCGCCCCGATCAGCGTGCCGCTCGCCTCGGGCGCCGCCTGCCAGCCGTCGTCCGGCGCGACGAATACGTAGACCTCGCCGAAGTTCGCCGTGCCGCCGCTGAACGCGCCGCCCGCGGTGTCGAACGGATAGCGCTTCTGCGAGGCCGCAATCGAGATCACCCGCCCGTCTTCCGACAGACCGATCTTGTGCGTGCCGAAGCGGGCCTCGCCGTCTTCGATCAGCGAGCTGACGCGCGAGCAGTAGGCGTCGCAGTCGGCGAGCACGTCGGGGTCGAACGGGCGCGTCCCGCTCGCGCCCCAGGCCGGTGTGGGCGCGACGGTCAGCTTCACCCCGTCGGCGTATTCGAGGTCGCTCCAGTCTTCGCCCGCGCCGTCGGGCCGGCTGTAGACGTAGACCGCGCCCATATTGTTCATTCGCTGCGCTCCCACAGCCAGCGTGCCGCCGTCGGCGGAGATGTTGACGGACGAGCCGTAGCGGGGATCGGGCGTGCCGCGCCTGTTGCCGAACTCGCTCTGCGGCGGGACGAGGCGTTTGACCATCGTGACGCTCGGCGGGTCCGCACGCCAGTCGAGCTTGTAGATGTAGAGGCTGCCCACGTTGTCGACGCTGCTGATCTCGTCGCCGTTCGAGCCGATGAACAGCCAGGCGGTCGAGTCGGTTTCATGCCAGACGGCGCCGCTTTGCCGTTGCCAGTTCTCCGGGTCTCCAGGCGGACGGGCGAAGGTGGGACCGTCGGCCGTGGCGGGCGGCGTGATCACCGCCGCCTGTTGCTTGTTCCAGACGTCGTAGACGTAGACTTCCTGATCGTTGGAGCGGGCCAGCAGCGTGCGTCGATGCATGCTCAGCGTGATTACCCGCGACCCGCCGCCGACCGGTTCGCCGTCGGTACCGGTTGGGCGGTACAGCGCGGCGCCCATCACGGTCTGGTCGTCCGGCCGCAGCGCGCCGCGGCCCGTCGCCTCCCAGTCCAGCAGCCCGGGCAGACGCAGCGTCGCGTCGTCGATGCTCAGCCGCCGCCAGAGGGTGTGCGGGCCGGTGAAGCGCAGCGCCGCGGAGACGCTGAACTCGGAGCCCGGCGCGATGACGCCGTCGGAATCGTCGACGCTGAGCACCAACTCGATGTCGGCGGGAGGCTCGTCGGCGCGGGCCGGGGCGAGGGTGAGCAGCGAGCCGGCGAGCAGCGCGGCGAGCGCGAGCAGCGCCGCGAGGGCGCTCAGCCGCGGCCCTGCCAGCCCTGAGAAGCGGGGTTTACCCCCCCCCCCCCCCACAAGTCCGCGAATTTCGGTGTTGTCCGAGTTCCACATCGTCGCTCCTGCTTCTTCGCCGCTGCGCCAATTCACAGGCGGCAACCGCACAGTAGGTAGCCGCTAGGCTAGCACGCCGGCGCGTTGCAAGCCTCCCGGGCCCCATTCCCGCCCCTCTCCCTTCTGTCAATCCCGTCGCCGTCCTCTCTCCGTCATTCCCGCCCCCTTCCCCTCGTCATTCCCGCCCCCGAGCGGGAATCGGTCACGAGCCCGCCGCCACCCCTCGTTCCGTCGCCTTTCCGTCCGTCGCCCCAGACTTGATCTGGGGCCCATACGGCGGTCGTTGGCGGGACGAAGTCCCGAGCGGCCTGCGAACAGGGTTGGCGAGGCCGCTCGGGGCGTCGGCGCTGCGAAGGGGGTTGGGTTTGGGCCCCAGATCAAGTCTGGGGCGACGGAAAAAGACGCCGGAACGACGGACGGAGGCCGCACGGGCCGATTCCCGCTCGGGGGCGGGAATGACGGGGAGTTGGGGGCGGGGATGGCGGATTTTGGGGGTGGTTGGGGGGCTGCTACCCTCGCAGCGGAGGCGGCGCGATGGCGGCTCGGCGACCTACTGAGGCGCACCCGCGCACGCCGTTTGCGCCGAACAGCGCGGACCGCGAGCGCCGCCTCGCCATCGCCACCTGCGAGGACTGCGGCGGCCAATTCGACCTCGCCGCCGCCGATCCGCGCGCCCGCGTCTGCGCGCCCTGCTTCGACCGCTCGCTGCACGCCGTCGAAATCGCCTTCCTCGAAAACTACGCCAGGTTCGGCGCGAAGGCGCACCGCACCGTCGCCGAGGCGCTCTTCCGCTCGCAGGCGCTGGCCGACCCCGACGACCGCAAGGTGATCGGGATGCGGATCGTGGAGGAGTACCTGAGCGCCGCGCAGGAGCTGATGGCGCTCTATCTGGCGATGCGCCGCCGGCACGAGCAGCCGCTGCTGACCACCTTTATGAACTTCGAGCTGGCCGCGCCCTCCGTCGCCGCCTTCCGCGCGCTCACCCTGGGCCGCAGCTCGACCGAGCTGCTGCGCGACCTCCAGCTGCCCACGCTGGCCGATGTGGAGGCCGCGCGCGGCGAGATCCCCAAGCAGGACTACCGCGCCTTCGCCGCGGCCGTCTCCGCCGTCGCGCACGGCATCGAGCGCGTGCAGCGCGTCGACCAGGGCGTGCTGCTGGAGCTGGCCGACGGCCTGCGCTCCTCGGCCACGCTGACGCACAAGCTCGACTGGCTGCCCGAGCGCCGGATGAACCCCGACCAGGTCGCGCTGGTCGTGCTCGAACAGCGCCGCCGCGTGGTGCTCACCCACGCGCTGGCCATCCATGAGCCGCAACTCGAAGTCTTCATCGACGCGATCGACAAAATCACCGCCGCCGCGCGCGACCTGATCTGGCTTTATCTGCACATGCGCGACACAATGGCGCTCCAGGACACGCAGCAAGACAGGCAGCGTGAGGAGCGGGCATGACCGCATCGCCGTTTTCGCTCGAAGGCCACGTGGTGCTCGTCTCCGGCGCGGGCCGCGGGATCGGCAAGGCCGCCGCGCAGCTGATCGCGCAGATGGGCGCGAGCGTCGCGCTGACCGCCCGCACCGTCGCCCAGATCGAGGAGGTCGCCGAGGGCATCCGCGAGGACGGCGGCGACGCCCACGCCTTCCGCGCCGACATCGCCGCGATCGACGATCACGAGAGCCTGCTCGACGATGTGGAGCAGACCTGCGGCCCACTGACCGGGCTGGTCAACGTCGCCGGCATCAGCCCGATCCTCCAGCGCGGCGAGCGGGTGACCGCCGACGAGTACGACCAGATCATGAACATCAACCAGCGCGGCACGTTCTTCCTCACCCGCAACGCCGCCGCGCGCTGGATCGAGGCCGGGCGCGGCGGGAGCGTGGTCACGATCTCCTCGGTCGGCGCGCAGTACGGCCTGCCGCGCCAGGCGCCCTACGCGATGACCCGCGCCGCCGTCGAGGCGATGACCCGCACCTTCGCCGCCGAGTGGGCCCACGCACTGCCCGCGCCGATCCGCGTCAACTGCGTCGCGCCCGCCTTCATCGACACGCCGCTGACCGAGCCGATGCCCGGCTGGTACCGCGAGCGCGTCACCGAGCACACCGCGATGCGCCGCCTGGGCGCCGACGACGAGGTGGCGGGCGCGGTCGCCTTCCTGCTCTCCGACGCGGCCAGCTACATCACCGGCGCCGTGCTGCCCGTCACCGGCGGCTACGGCCTCTGGTCCCTGGACCCGCCGCCGTCCTAGCTATCAGTACCAGCTCCGACATGCCCGCCGCCGCGATCGTCGTTATAACAACGATCGGCGCGGAAGTGCGTTCGCGCAGCAGCCCGCCCGCGCCCGTGGTCGGCATGCCGATAGCAGGCGCGCGCAGCCAGGCCGGCACATCGGCTATGCCGCGGTAGATTGTCCAACACACAATCGTTCCCGTCTCGCTCAGTGCGCAGGCGTGATGCCTGCCGGCGCTGACGGCGGTCTGCTTGCCCGCCGGCGGCTTCTCCTGCCCGTCGAACGTGTAGCCCCAGCACTCGACCGCGCCGTTTTCGCGCAGGCCGCAACTATGCACCCCGCCCACGCTGACTGTGCGGAACACGCCGTCCGGCGCGTCGGCCTGGCCGTAGCGGTTGTCGCCCCAGCATTCGGCCGCGCCGTCTGTCCGCAGCCCGCAACTGTGGAAGCCGCCCGCGTCGACTGCGCTAAACGCGCCAGTTGGCGCGTTCGTTTGGCCGAACCGGTCATCTCCCCAACACTCGACCGACCTGTCCTCCCGCAGCCCGCAACTATGGCCGGAATTCCCGAGCTGCCCGCCGGCGCTGACCGCACGGAATATTCCTTCCGGAGCGTTGGCTTCGCCGTAGGCGCGGAGGTCTCCCCAACAGGCGACCGCTCCGCTCCGGCGTATGGCGCAACTGTGCAACCAGCCTGCGCTCACCGTCGTGAACTCGCCGAGCGGCACGATCTGCGACCCGGTGATGTCTCCTCCCCAGCAATCGACCAGCCCGTTTTCGCGCCGTCCGCATGTCTGGTATCCGCCTGCGCTGACGGAGGCGAATGCGCCGCCCGGCGAATTCTGTTGGCCGAAAGCGCGTGGGCTCCAGCATACGAGCGCGCCGCTGTTCAGCAGCCCGCAACTGTGACGGTCGCCCGCGCTCACCGCGATGAACGTTCCGGCCGGCGCGTCCGTCCGTTTTGCGGTGTCGTAGCCCCAGCACTCGACGACGCCGCTTTCGCGCAGCCCGCAACTGTGGCCCCAGCCGGCGTCCACCGTAACGAACACGCCGCCCGGCGCGTCGGCCTGCCCGCTGTCGTGCCGGCCCCAACATTCGACCGCCCCGCTCGTCCGCACACCGCAGCTGTGATGCGCGCCGGCGCTGACGACGCGAAACTCCCCGTTCGGCGGATCCGCCTGTCCGGAGCGGTCCTCTCCCCAGCACCGGATCGCGCCGTCTTCGCGCAGCGCGCAGCTGTGGCCGCCGCCGGCGCTGACCGCGCGGAACGCTCCGTCCAGCGCATCCGTCTGACCGGCGCCGTTGTCGCCCCAGCACTGCACAGCGCCGTCGGTCCGGAGCGCGCAGCTACGCAACTCGCCGGCGCTGACCGCGTGGAACGCGCCGCCCGGCGCATCCGTTTGTCCGGAGCGGTTGTCTCCCCAGCACTCCACCGCGCCGCTTTCGCGCAGCCCGCATGTATGCCCTCCACCCAGGCTGATGGCGCGGAATGTGCCGCCCGGCGCGTACGGTATCTCCCAGTACTCGAATCCCCAGCACTGCACTGTACCGTTCTCGCGCAGGCCGCAGCTGTGGCGGGCGCCGGCGCTGATCGTGCGGAATGCCCCTGTCGGTTCGGCCTCCAGGCTGCTGAGGTCGGGGTCAGATGGCCAAGGAGATGGATCGTATCCGCCGTATCCCGCACGGGACCAGTCGTCGCCCCAGCAATACACCTCGCCGCCAGATCGCAGTCCGCAGCTTTGCCAACCGCCGGCGCTCACTGCTGCGAACGCGCCGTCGGGCGGCTTTGCTTGGTAGCCATCTTGGCCGCCGTAACCGCTTTGCCAACAGGCGATTTTGCCGCTCTTCCGCACCCCGCAGCTGGTTGCTCCCGGACCCACGCTCACGGCGCTGAACGATCCCGGCGGCGTATTCGGTCGGCGAAATTCCTCGTCGCTCCAACACTCGAGAGCGCCGCCTTCGCGCAGCCCGCAGCTATCACTCGAGCCGACGCTCACAGCAATGAACCGGCCGGCCGGCGCCGGCGTTTCGTCGTCGGAGTAGCCTCCCCAGCACTCGACCGCGCCGCTTTCACGCAGCCCGCAGCTGTACTGACTGCCGGCGCTCACCGTAGCGAATGTGCCGCTCGGCGCGCCGCTCCGATCGCCCCAGCATTCGACCGTACCATTCCGGCGGAGCCCGCAGCTATGCTGCACACTGGCGCTGACGGCGCTGAACACGCCGTCCGGCGTATCTGCCTGGCCATAGCGGTTGTCGCCCCAACACTCCACCGCGCCGTTCTCATGCAGCCCGCAGCTGTGTAACCAGCCCGCGCTCACGGTGCTGAACACGCCCTCTGGAGCGTTAGATTGCCCGTACTCGTTGGAGCCCCAGCACTCAATCGTTCCGTTTTTGCGCACTCCGCAGCTGTGCCCGTCATCCAACCAGCCTCCTCCGCCTGCGCTCACTGCACGGAACGTCCCGCTCGGCGCATCCGTCTGGCCCCAGTCGTTGTTCCCCCAGCACTCAATCGCGCCGGCGTCCAACAGCGCGCATGCGTGATCTGCGCCGACCGAGATCGCCACCGCCCGCTCGGCGCGCTGCGCCGCTGCGCCGCTGATCAGCGCCATGGCCAGCGCAGCCAATGCGCCAACCACCAGGCCGCCTGCGACCAATTGCCGCCGCATTCTGCGCCCCGCTGTCTGTCCCGCCCGCGCTTGCCCGGAGGGTAGGCTACGCCGAAACGAGCGAGGAAAGACGCCATGCCCGAGCCGTTCACCGCCGCCGCCGTGCAGTGGGCGCCTGGCCTCACGCTGGAGGTGGGGGCGGAGCGCGCCGAGGCGGCGATCGCCGAAGCCTCCGCCGCCGGCGCGTCGCTGATCGTCTTCCCTGAAACCTGGATCCCGGCGTATCCCTATTTCCACTCGCAGGCCGCGAACCGGGCGGCGTTCGCCCGCCTCTACCAGCATCACTTCGAGCAGAGCATCGTGATCGGCGGCGCGGAATGGCGGCGGATCGCGGCGGCCGCGCGAGGGGCGGGCGCGACGGTGGTGATCGGCCTCAACGAGCGCGAGCCGCGCGGCGGCACGCTCTACAACACGCTCGCCTACATCGGCGCGGACGGCGCGCTGCTCGGCGCGCACCGCAAGCTCGTGCCCACTCTCTCGGAGCGGCTGATCTGGGGCTACGGCGACGGTTCCGACCTTGATGTCTACGACACGCCGCAGGGACGCCTCGGCGGTCTAATCTGCTACGAGCACCACATGGCGCCCGCGCGCTACGCGCTGGCCGGGCTGGGCGTCCAAATCCACGCCTCCGTCTGGCCCGGCTGGGAGACGCTGCACCCTGTCGTCGACGCCGCAACCCGCCAGCTGGCCTACGAAAACGCCTGCTTCGTGATCGTCGCGCGGGAGGTGATGTCGGCCGACCGTCTGCCGCCCGGTACGCCGTTGGCCGAGGAGCCGTTCTGGGAGGCCGACGGCGGCAGCGCGATCATCGCGCCCGGCGGCAAGTATCTGGCTGGCCCCACTACGGGTGAGGAGACGATCCTCTACGCCGAGATCGATCCCGCCGCCACCATCGAATCCAAACGCTGGGTCGACAGCGTGGGCCACTACAGCCGCCCCGACGTCTTCCAGCTGCACTGGAACCGCACGCCGCGCAGCCCGCTCGTGATCCACGCCGACGCTCCGGACTCGCAGGACCGGTCCGATGCCGAATAGCGCGACCGCCCCGCGTGAGGACGCGATCACCGTCGTGCCCGGCATTGCGCTCGGCCACTGGACCAACCGCCGCTGGGCGACCGGCTGCACCGTGATCATCTGCGAGCAGGGCGCGGTGCCCGCCTACTTCGGCCCCGGCGGCGCGCCCGGCACGCTCGATACCGACCTGATGCGCGCCGAAAACGCCGTGCAGAAAGTCCACGCCATTCTGCTCACCGGCGGCAGCCTCTTCGGCCTCGAAGCCGCCGCCGGCGTCAAGCGTTACCTCGTCGAGCAGGGCGTCGGCGAGCGCCTCGCGCCCGGTCTGCCGCCGATCCCGATTGTGAGTGGGGCGGTCGTCTTCGACTTGCCGATCGGCCAACCCAGGCATCCCGATCGCGACGCCGGCTACCGCGCCGCCAAAACGGCCCGTGCCGGCGCGGTTGCACAGGGCTCGGTGGGCGTCGGGACGGGCTGCACCGTCGCCAAGGCCGGCGCGCGCCAGCTGGCGGTCAAGGGCGGCTTCGGCACCGCCGCCGCGCGCCACGAGTCCGGGCTGGTCGTCGGCGCGGTGGTGGCGACCAACTCCGTCGGCGACATCATCGATCCGTCCGACGGCCGCCTCGTCGCCGGCGTCCGCGCCGGTCCCGACGGCGCAATGACGCGCGGCACGGAACTGCTGCGCGCCAAGCCCTACGCGGAGTACGTGGCCGAAGCGCAGGGCGGCGGCGATGCAGCGCAGGCAGGGGCGAACACCACGCTGGCCGTCGTCGCTACCAACGCCCGCCTGCACAAGGGCATGGCCAAGCGCCTCGCGATCATGGCCGGCGCAGGCCTGGCGCGCACCATCGACCCCGTCTTCACGCCGGGCGACGGCGACTCGATCTTCGCGCTCGCCACCGGCGAGATCGACATCTCGCCCGCTCCCGCCCTGCTCACCCTGCTCGGCGTCCTGGCCGCCGATGCGGTGGCCGAAGCAACCCTCCGCAGCGTGCGGCAGGCGACCTCGCTCGCCGGCATCCCCGCGATAGCGGATGCGGCGGGTTGAGATGCCTTGAGACGCCTACCATCACCTACTCTCACATTTTAACAGTGTGATAGAGTATCGGCATGCTGCCGCCCGTTGAACATCTGGCGACTCTCCCGCCCGACGAAATCACCGAGCTGCTGCGCACCGAGCCTGAGGGCCAGTGGTTCGATCGCAAAAGCGCCCGAATCCAGCCGCGCAAGCTCGCAGAATCGCTCGTCGCCATGGCCAACGCCGAGGGCGGTCTGCTGGTGATCGGCTTCCGCGACGGCGTTTGCGAGGGCGTGGACCAGGCCGAAGCGGCGCAGAACGGCTGGCGTCAGACCGGGCACGACTTCACCGATCCGCCCGTGCGGTTCAACGTCGCGCTGCTGAACTGCATCAATCGCTCCGGCGAGCCCGACCACCTTTTCGCGCTGTCGGTGCAGCCGAGCGAGCAGGTGCATGCCACGGTCAGGGACGAAGTCTTCCTGCGCGTGGGCGATGAGAACCGCAGGCTGTCGTTCGAGCAGCGGATCGATCTGCGCTACGACCGCGGCGACACGACATTCGAGCTCACGCCGGTGCGAGAAGCGGCGCACGGCGTGCTCGATGTGGCGAAGATCGCCGCCTACGCCGAGCAGATCGGCCATCCCGACCCGCAACGCATGCTTCAGGCGCGCGATCTGGTCGACGCCGACGGCGCCGTGCGCGCCGCCGCGGCGCTGCTCTTCGGCGCCGAGCCGCAGCGCGGCTTCCCCGCCGCCTGGGTGCGCGTGCTCCGTTACCGCGGCGCTGAACGCCTCACCGGCGAGGATCAGAACCTGCTCCGCGATGTTCGCTGCGAGGGCACCTTGCCCGAGCAGATCGACGCCGCTGCGTCCGCGCTGCGCGAGCTCCTGCCGCGCCGCAAGGCGCTCGGCCCCGACGGACGCTTCGACTGGTTCGATCTGATCCCGGAGCGCGCCTGGATGGAGGCGCTGGTCAACGCGGTCATTCACCGCGCCTACAGCAACTTCGGCGACCACATCCGCATTTCCGTGTTCGACGACCGAATTGAGGTGTTCAGCCCCGGACGCTTTCCCGGCGTCAATCGGCCCGACGATCTCTCGAACGTTCCGCGATTCGCCCGCAACCCGCGGATCGCCCGCGTGATGAAAGACCTCGCCTACGGAGAAGAGATGGGCGAAGGGCTGCGGCGAATGGTCGAGACGATGGAGTCGATGCGCTTGCGCCCTCCGACGCTCAGAGAGACGGCCGGGGGCGTCGCCCTGACGCTCTTCAATGCCCCCGACGACCCGGCCGTCCTGCGCGGCCTGCCGCAGTTCGCGCAGGATCTGTTCGACCGCATCGAGCGCGCCGGCCGCCTGCGCACCGGTGAATTGGTCGATCTGACGGGCGTGTCGCGCCCGACCGTGCTGAGGCACCTGCATGCGCTCCGCGACCACGGCCTGATCCGCTGGGTGGGGCTCAGCGCCACGGACCCGCAGGCCTACTGGACTGTCGACGCCGACGAATGAGGTCCCGGTGCGATGCTCTCAACCTACTCTCACTACTCTCTTTCAAGTAGTTCAAGTGCGTGTGAGAGTTCGGTCCGCCGCGCATTCCGGCGCCGGGAACGGTGGGGCGGAAGTGCGGGCGCGCACCCTCAACCTACTCTCACTACTCTCTTTCAAGTGATTCAAGCAGGCGTGAGGGTATCCTCTCACCATGATCGAGCGCCCACTGATTCTGGTCTGCAACGACGACGGCATCGACGCCGAGGGGCTCTGGCTGCTGGCCGGGGCGCTGCGCGCGCACGGCGAAATCATGGTCGTCGCGCCCGCCTTCAACCAGTCGGGGACCAGCGCCGGCCTCACGCTGCACCGCGACCTCGAATCCGAGCGTGCGCACTCCCGGCTCGACGGCGTCGACGCCTGGCAGGTCAACGGCACGCCGGTTGACGCCGTCGGCATCGGCCTGCGCCGGCACGCGCCGCGCCGCGTCGCCATGATCGTCTCCGGCGTCAATCCCGGCTCGAATGTCGGACGCGACATCATCCACTCCGGCACCGTCATGGCCGCCATGCAGGGCTACGTGCGCGGCCTGCCCTCCGTCGCCGTCTCCTCCGGCAGCGTCGGCGAGCACCTCGACACCGCCGCGCATGTCGGCGCGGAGGTCGCCGGCTGGCTGCTGCGCAGGGGCGCGGTCGAACTGCTCAACGTCAACGCGCCTAACTGCGCCCGCGCCGACCTGACCGGCGCGGAAATCACCCGCACTGCCGACGATTCCTTCGCCCGCCTCGTCGACTTCCGCAATCCCGACGGCACGATCCGCCGCCGTCTCGTGCCCAAAGAAGGCGTCTCGCTGCCCGACGGCAGCGACATCGCCGCCCTCGTCCGCAACGCCGTCTCGATCACTCCCCTGCACAACGATCTGACCAACCATGCTGCACTGCCCGGGTTGCGCGCTGCGTTCGACGATCTCGACCTGCTCTGAATGCCGCGCTCCCCGCCTGCCGCTGGTGATACCCTCGCCGCGACCCGCCAGACGCGCGGCCGCGGGGAGACGCAGCCATGGCCGGACATTCCAAGTGGGCGCAGATCAAGCGCAAGAAGGGCGTTACCGACGCCAAGCGCGGGCAGCTCTTCACCAAGCTGGGACGCGAGCTCGCCGTCGCTACGCGGCAGGGCGGACCCAACCCCGATGAGAACCCCGCTCTGCGGCTGGCGATCGAGCGCGCCCGCCAGAACAACATGCCCAAGGACAACATCCAGCGCGCCATCGAGCGCGCCGCCAACGCCGCCGACGCCGATCAGCTGGAAGAGGTCCGCTACGAGGCCTACGGCCCCGGCGGCGCGGCGCTGCTGATCGACTCGCTCACTGACAACCGCAACCGCACCGTCGCCGAAGTCCGCCACACGCTCACCCGCGCCGGCGCGAATATGGCCGAGTCGGGCGCGGTGGCCTGGATTTTCGAGCAGAAAGGCGTGATCGGCGTCGACCTCGAGGGTGGCGTCGACGCCGACGAGGTCGCGCTCGCCGCTATCGACGGCGGCGCGGAAGATGTCGCCGTCGAACCTGATTTGGTTGAGGTGATCACCGCGCCCGGTGATCTGGAGCAGGCGCGAACCTCCGTCGAGCAAGCCGGCGTCGCCGTCGCTTCCGCCGAAGTCGTAATGCGGCCCAACAACACCGTCGAAATCGAAGGTTCGCAGGCCCGCTCACTGCTACGCCTGATCGAATCGCTCGAAGAGCTCGACGATGTGCAGCGCGTCTTCACCAACGCCGACATCCCCGACGCCGTCCTGGCAGAGGCCTGAGCGATGGCTGTGGCGGGCGGCGTGCTCGGGGTGGACCCCGGACTCCGCGCCACCGGCTGGGGCATAATCGCCATCGCGCCCGACGGCGCAGCCCAGCTCGCCTGGGGCGTCGTTCGCCCCACCGCCGAGTCGTTGGCCGAGCGACTCGTGCAAATCCAGGACGGCATCGCCGAGGTGATCGAACGCCACTGCCCCGCCTCGGCCGCCGTCGAGCGCCCCTTCGTCCGCCATAACATCCGCACCGCCGTCGCGCTCGGCCAGGCCCAGGCCGCCGCAATGATGGCCGCCAGCCGAGCTGGTCTCGATGTCGCCGAGTATCCGCCCCGCGCCGTGCGCGAAGCCGTCGCCGGCGACGGCGCAGCCGACAAGCGCGCCGTCGCCGACGCGCTCGTGGCTCGCCTCCAGCTGGGCGAACTGAAGGCGTCCTCCGACGCCGCCGACGCCCTCGCCGTCGCCTACTGCCACGCGCTGATGTCCGAGCCGTTCGCCGCCGCCGACTTGGGCCTGGCCGCCCGATGATCTCCCGCGTCCGTGGCAAGGCCGTCGCTTGGCACGACGACGCGCAAAGCGTCGAGGTTGAAATCTTGCCAGGCCTCGTCTACGAGGTGCGCTTGCCCACCGCCTGCTGGCGCGCGCTCGAAGCCGAGCGCCCCGAAGAGGTCTCGCTCTACACGCACTACCACGTGCCAGACCGCGCCCCGATCCCCGTTTTGATCGGCTTCCAGCGCCCGGCCGAGCGCGACTTCTTCCGCAAGCTGATCACCGTCTCCAACATGGGCGTCACCAAGTCGCAGCGCGCGCTGGCCGCCTCCGTCTCGACGATCGCCCACTGGATCGAGGCCGAGGACCGCCGCTCGCTCAGCGGGTTGCCCGGCATCGGCCCTCGGCAGGCGGACAAGATCATCGCCGAGCTGCGCGGCAAAGTCGTTGAGGAGATGCATCTGCGCGACGAAGGCTACGACGGCGCGCCGCCGCCGCCGGCCCGCGAAATGGAGCGCATCGTCGCCGACGCCGTCGCCGCGCTCACCGGCCTCGGCTACACCCGCCGCGAAGCCGAGCAGTGGGTCGCCTCCGCCGACCTCAGCGGCGAGGAAGAGCCGATCACCACCGAAACCCTGCTCCGCGTCATCCTCCGCTCCCTCGCCGACGCCTGACCTGCTCTGTCGCCCGCCCTATCCTGACTTCAGGCGAGAGGAGCCGACGCGATGGCGCTGCTCGACAAACTCCGGTTCCACAACATCCTGACCGTCGCCGGGCTGCCGGAGGCGCCCTCGATCGAGTTCGCCGAGGCGCTGGACGAGACTTTTGATGAGCACATCTCGCCGCTGGCGACCCGGAACGAAATGCAGCAGGCCATCGCCAACGCCGTCCTGGAGATCAAGCGGGACGCCGCCGAGCGCGAGGCGCGCATGGTGCGCACGATCTTCACCGCGTCTGCGATCATCATCGCGGCGATGGCGCTCGCCGCCGGGATCATCATCGCCTTCACCTGATCGCATCCGGCTCCGCGCAGCGCCGGCGCAGCTCGCGCGGTAATCTGGTCCGACTGAGGATGCGCAACCATGCCCGACCAGTTTGAGCTTGTCGCCGACTACGAGCCGACGGGCGACCAACCGCAGGCCATCCGGGAGCTTGTGGACGGCGTGCGGGCCGGGAACCGCGCGCAGACGCTGCTCGGCGTGACGGGGTCGGGCAAGACCTTCACGATGGCCAACGTGATCGCGCAATTGCACCGGCCGACGCTGGTGCTGGCCCACAACAAGACCCTCGCCGCCCAGCTCTGCACCGAGTTCCGCGACTTTTTCCCCAACAATGCGGTGGAGTATTTCGTCTCCTACTACGACTACTACCAGCCGGAGGCCTACATTCCGCGCTCCGACACCTACATCGCCAAGGAATCGGACATCAACGACGAGATCGACAAGCTGCGGCACGCGGCGACGCGGGCGCTGTTCGAGCGGCGCGATGTGGTGATTGTGGCCTCCGTCTCCTGCATCTACGGTCTGGGCGAGCCGGAGGATTACCAGGGGATGGTGCTGACGCTGGAGAAGGGCAAGCACGCCTCGCGCAATCTGGTGCTGCGGCGGCTGATCGACCAGCAGTACGAGCGGGACGAGCTGACGCTCCAGCGCGGGCGCTTCCGAATTCGCGGCGACACGCTCACGATCCAGCCCTCCTACGAAGACCTCGCCGTGCGTGTGGAGTTCTGGGACGACGAGGTGGAGCGAATCGTCGAACTCGACCCGCTCACCGGCGAGATCCTGGCCGACCGCGACCGTGTCGACATCTACCCCGCCAAGCACTTCGTCACCACCGACGAGCGAATGGACGCCGCTGTCAAGGACATCGAGTCGGAGCTTGAGCAGCGTCTCGAGGACCTGCGCAAGGAAGACCGCATCCTCGAGGCCGCGCGGCTCGAAGAACGCACCAAGTACGACCTCGAAACCCTGCGCGAGACCGGCTATTGCCCGGGCATCGAGAACTACTCCCGCCATCTTGCCCGCCGCGCCGCCGGCAGCACGCCCTGGACGCTGCTTGACTACTTCCCCAAGGACTGGCTGCTGTTCATCGACGAGAGCCACATGACGCTGCCGCAGGTGCGCGGCATGTACGGCGGCGACACCAGCCGCAAGCAGACGCTGGTCGACTTCGGCTTCCGCCTCCCCTCGGCGATCGACAACCGCCCGCTCAACTTCGAGGAATTCGAGCGCCACATCAACCAGGCCGTGTTCGTCTCCGCCACGCCGGCCGAGTACGAGCGCAACCACTCCGAGCAGGTCGTCGAGCAGCTGATCCGCCCCACCGGACTGCTCGATCCGCAGGTGGAGGTGCGCGGCACCGACGGCCAGATCGACGATCTCGTCTCCGAAATCCGCGCCCGCGCCGAGCGCGGCGAACGCACGTTGGTCACCACGCTGACCAAGAAAATGTCGGAGGACCTGGCCGACTATCTGCGCGAGGTGGGAATCAAGACCTACTACCTGCACAGCGAGCAGGACGCCTTCCAGCGCGTCGAGGTGCTGCGCGACCTGCGGCTGGGCGTGTTCGACTGCGTGGTCGGCATCAACCTGCTGCGCGAGGGGCTGGACCTGCCCGAGGTCAGTCTGGTCGCAGTGCTCGACGCCGACAAGGAAGGCTTTCTGCGCAACGAGCGCAGCATGGTGCAGACAATCGGCCGCGCCGCCCGCCACGTCAACGCCCACGCCATTCTCTACGCCGACCGCATCACCGACTCCATGCGCCAAGCGATCGACGAGACGCACCGCCGCCGCCAGGTGCAGGCCGAATACAACGCCCGCCACGGCATCGCCCCGGCCTCAATCGTCAAGGAAATCCGCGACATCACCGATCAGGTGCGCGAGGTCGCCGAAGACGCCCCCGCCTACGAAGTCGAGGGCGCAACGATCCCGCAAGACGCCTCCCCCGACCAGATCGCGCGCCTGATCCGCGAACTCGAATCGCGCATGAAGCAGGCCGCCCGCGACCTCGAGTTCGAAAAGGCAGCCGCGCTGCGCGACCAAATCGTCGAACTCCGCCGCGAACAGGCGGATACCCCCGAACAACTCGAGCCCTGGGTAGACCAGGCCTACGGACGCCGCCGCCGCCCCAAACGCCGCAAAGAACCGGCCGCCACCTAGGGTGTTTCACAATTCCGTCTCCTGCGCCGCTCCTCCGTCTCCCCTCCCCCACTCCGTCATACCCGTGCTTGCCGCGGGTATGACGGAGTGGAGAGAGGCGCGGGAATGGCGGAGGCGGGGGCGGGAATGATGGAGGTGTGGATACGTCCTCACTTCGGCGCGTGGGGGGGTTAGCGGACGGCGGCGAGGACGGGGTCGAAGGGGTCGAATGTTTCGTCGTCGTTGGGGGCGTCGGGCGTGGGCTGGTCGGCGCTGGCTTCGGCGCGGAGGAAGTCGCCCCAGTTGAGCCGCCAGATCCGCTCGCGGCGGTCGAGCCCGCGGATGCGGCGCGCGCCGAGGTCGACCCAGAATTCGTCGGGCACATGGCGCTCGATTTCCTCGACGAAGTCGGAGGAAGCGAGGATCATGCCGCCGTCGCCCTTAGAGAGGATGCGGCTGGCCTTGTTCACGGTGCGGCCGAGGATGTCGCCGCCCGGGCGGAGGATCACGTCGCCGACATGGATGCCCATGCGCACGCGGACGGGCCAGGCGGCGCCGCGGTGGGCGGCGCGCAAGGTGACGCGCGCCTGGATGCGAGCGGCGCAGCGCAGCGAGTCGAGCGCATCGGCGAAGACGATCAGGAAGCCGTCGCCGGTCAGCTTCACCTCGAAGCCGCGGTGGCGGTGCAGCTCCTCGCGCACGATGTCGTTGTGCTCGTCGATGATCGCTTCCCAGATTGCGTCGCCGAGCCGGTCGGTCAGCTGGGTCGAGTCCTCGATGTCGGTGAACACGACGGAGAGCGCTTCGCCGTGTGGGGGCAGCAGGGCGGCGGTCAGGGCGCGCCCACAGTTGGGGCAGAAGGAGGAGTTGGGCGGGGCGGTTTCGCCGCAGAACGCGCAGCGGCGATCCGCGCCGGCGCGGCCTTCGCCGCCCAGCCACGAGGGCGGGGCGTCGGCGGCCGGCGGCGCGCCGCCCTCTCGCCGTTCGGGGATGGGGTCCATCACCACCGGGTTCGTCTCCTGCGTTGCACGCCGCGCTCGCTCACGCGCCGGCCCGACATAAGTTCACCCACCGCCGGCGCGATGGGTGAGCAGCGGCGGCGCACGGTGAAACACTCGCTCACCACCCACGGGCGGGCCCCGATCCGACAACGGACGCATGCACGATTCGGCGACGCATAGCTGCGACGGTACCAATCGGGCGGGCGGATCGTCAAAGTGGTGCTGGGGCGGCGCTGGGGCGGCGCTCAGGTGTCGCGCAGCGAGACCTCGCCGGCCGTGACGGTATGCCGCCGGCCGGCGGCATCGCGCACGACAAGCGCTCCGTCGAAGGTCGCGTCTTCGGCGATTCCTTCAACGATCGGATCGCCGTTCGGCGCAAGGATGCGCACTCGGCGGCCCAGCGTATCCAGCCGCGATCGCCAGGCCTCGAACACTTCGTGCGCGTCGTCGTGCGGGGCGGCGCGCTCGTAGGCCCGCTCGAACGCATTGAGCAGTGCGGCCAGCACCGCCTCGCGCGAGAGTTCGCGGCCCAGCTCGAGCATCAGGCTGGTCGCGGGCCGATCGATCTGCGCCGCGTGGGGCGCCGGATCGAAGTTGACGTTGACGCCGATGCCGACCAGCGCCCAGGCCGGACCGTCGGCGCGCCATTCGCCCTCGATCAGAATGCCGCCGAACTTGCGCCGCCCGAGCTCGACATCGTTGGGCCACTTGATGCGCGGCGAGAGGCCGGCTGTTTCTTCCACGGCCTGCGCTACTGCGACCGGCGTCACGATGCTCAACCGCTTCATCTGCTCCGCGCCGGGGCGCAGCACCAGGGTGGTGAGGATGTTCCGCCCCGCCTCCGACACCCACGAGCGCCCCTTTGTGCCCCGCCCGGCCGTCTGCTCGTCGGCGACTACCACCGTCCCGTGTTCACAGCCCTGCTCGGCCAGCCGACGCGCGTCGACCATCGTCGAATTGGTCACCCGCAGGTAGCGTAAGTCGCGGCCAATTGCGCGCGTGGTGAGCGCGGCGGCGACATCGTGAACGCGGAGGCGGCGCGTGGGCGGCAGCGGGGCGGGTTCGTCGGCCATCACGGAATCTCGCAGAACGCGAACGACCCCGAGGTGAGCGCCTCGGGGTCGTCCTGCTTCTGCCCAGTCGGTCGGGCGAATGTTGCGCTTAGGAGGCGCTCACCTCCACTGCGCTTCGTTCCGGTCCGCTGGGCGAAAGTTGACTATGTCCCAACGTGCATCACCTCCTTTCCTGCCCCACAGTCTAGCAGAACTCGAAAGAGGCGTGCAAAGGGAGGTGTGTGGGAGATGTGCGGGATGTGTGCGCAACCCAGCCGCGTCAGCCGTCGGCCGTCGCCCTCGTCACGTCGCGCACACCTCGCGCACCGCGTCTTCGACGATGGAGAGGATGTCGTCAACCTGCGCTTCTGTGGCGACGAGCGGCGGAGCGAGCAGGTAGGCATCCCCCCGCACCCGCGAGATCAGCCCGCGCGACTGGCAGGCCTTGAGCAGCTTCGCCCCCATCCCCGCCTCCAGCGGGAACGGCGTATCCGTCTCCGGATCCTCCAGCAGGTCGAAACCGCACATAAAGCCCAAGCCGCGCACGTTGCCCACATGCGGGTGCTCCGTGAGCCGCTGGAGACCGCTCAGCAGCTGCGCGCCGCGCGCCGCCGCGTTCTCCACCAGCCGCTCGTCCTCGAAGATCTGCAAGTTGCGCAGCCCTACCGCCGCCGCCGTTGCGTGCCCGGAGTTGGTGTAGGCGTGCATGAACTTCTGCCCGCCCTCGTCCCCCGTGATCACGTCATGCACCTTCTTCGAGAAGATCGCCGCCCCCATCGGCACGTAGCCGCTGGTGATCGCCTTGGCGATCGACATCATGTCCGGCTGCACATCGAAATGCTCCAGCGCGAACCACTTGCCGGTCCGCCCGAAGCCGGTGATCACCTCGTCGGCGATCAGCAGGATGTCGTAGCGATCGCAGACCTCCCGCAGCCGCGGGAAATAGTCGGCCGGCGGCGGATAGACCCCGCCCGCGCCCTGCACCGGCTCCGCGATCACCGCCGCGACGGTGTCGGGTCCCTCTCGTTCGATCGTCGCCACGATGTTGTCGATCTGCACGTTCCCCGCGTCGATTCGCCCGCCGCCCGAGGGCGACGCGTCGGGCGTGTCGGCGTTGATGATGTTCGACACCTTCGGCCCGAAGTTGCCGTGGAAGACTTTCATCCCCGTCGCCGCCGTCGTGGCGATCGTGTTGCCGTGGTAGGCCTCGACGCGCGAGATGATCTTGTGCTTCTCCGGCTTTCCCAGCCGGCTCCAGTAGAACCGCGCCGCCTTGAAGTTGGTCTCGTTCGATTCCGAGCCGGAGTTGGTGAAATAGAGGGCCTGCATGTTCGGGTAGGCCAGCCCGACCACCTTCTTGGCCAGCCGAATCGCCGGCTCGTTGCTGTAGCCCTCGTAGGAGTTGTTGAACGCCAGCGTCGACATCTGCTGCGCCGCGGCTTCGCCCAGTTCCGCCCGCCCGTGTCCCACCGCCACGTTCCAGAGCGCCGCCAGACCGTCGATGTAGCGCGTCCCGTCGGCCCCGAACACGTAAATCCCCTCGCCGCGCTCAATCAGCACCGGCGCTTGGTGCCCCGACGGGTGAAACAGCGGATGCACCCAGTGGTTGAGGTCGTCCTCCACGAGAGAGCCGTACTGCGCGTCGTCCATGCTGACCTCCTCCGGCCGCGGCGTTGCCTCATCCTATTGCCTGCGCCGCTACTGCGGAATGCGCAGCGGAGGTCGGGGTGTGTTCGCACAAGTCGGTCTGCCAAAGTTGGTCGGGGTTGGTCAGGTTTGTTCGGGTTTGTTCGGGGTGGGTCGGGGGCTGTGGCCTATCTGGTCGAGGGCGATTGTGTGTGGTCAGGTTTGTTCGGGTTTGTTCGGAGTTGGTCGGGGTGTGTCCCTGGGTGGCGGTGGGCATTTGCAGTTCCCTTGTTCTGTTGCGGAGGAGCGACGGTATCACGGTGTGGGGTGGAATGGGGCGTGGCGCGATCACTGTCGACTCCTCCGCTGCCGCCGTCATCTCTGCCGTCGCCCCAGACTTGATCTGGGGCCCAAACCCAATCCTCTTCGCAGCGTTGAGGTTTCGAGCCGCCCGCGAACGAGCGTTGGCAGGACCGCTCGGGACTTCGCGCCGTAAGCAACGTTGGGCTTAGGCCCCAGATCAAGTCTGGGGCGACGGAAAAGGGGCGAAAACGACGGAAGGGGGGCGGGAATGACGGGAAAGGGGAGGAATGACGGGAGATGGTGGCGGGAACGGCGGAAGTGTGGACAGGACCTAGTCGGCGAGGCGCGCGAGCTCCTCGCGGGCTACGGCGCGGTCGTCCCAGGGTTCGGTGCGGTCGGTGAAGATCAGCGTCGGTTCCACGCCTTTACCTGCGATCAGCACCAGATCGCCCGCTTGCGCTTCCGCGAGCGCTGCGCGGATTGCGGCGCGGCGATCGGGCTCTTCGGTCAGCCGCTCGACTGCTCCTGCGCTGCGCATTGCGGCGGCGATGTCGGCGACGATTCGGGCGGGGTCTTCGGAGCGCGGGTTTTCGCTGGTGATCCAGGAATGATCGGCCAGCTCGGCGGCGACTGCGCCCATCGTTGAGCGGCGCGCCGGATCGCGCTCGCCGGCGACGCCGAAGACCAGCAGCAGGCGGCCTTCCACGCGCGGGCGCAGGGCTTCGAGCGCGGCGCGCAGAGCGGGGCCGGTCGCGGCGGCGTCGACGATTACGGTGAAGGGCTGGTCGCTCTCGATCGCCTCCATTCGCCCGGGTACGGGACGCGCTTCGGCGAAGCCGCGTTGGAGGGCGACCGGCCCCGCGCCCAGCCCCCAGGCGACGCCGACGGCGAGCGCGGCGTTGCCGAGGTTGTACGCGCCGGGCAGGCGCAGCCGCGCGGCGAGCGCGCCGGACGGCGTGACGACGCGCAGCTGCGCGCCGGTCGCATCCTGCGAGAGCGGCTGCGCGGTCACGGCCGCGTCGGCGGGCGTTTGGCCGTCGCTGGCCAGAATGGTGCGCCGCGAGTGCGCATTGGCAATCGTTTCGCGCAGCGGATCCTCGGCCCGCACGACCGCGAACCGCTCGCGCCCGGCCGACGACTCGGCGCTGAGCGCTTTGAAGAGCGAGAGTTTGGCGGCGAGATAACGCTCGCGCGTCTCGTGGAAGTCGAGGTGATCGTCGGACAGCCCGGTGAAGACGCCGACATCGAAATCGCAGCCGCGCACACGCTGTAGCTCGAGCGCGTGCGAGCTGGTCTCGATCACCGCGTGCGTTTGTCCTGCGGCGACCAGCTCCGCGAGCAGCGGCTGGATGATGTCGGCTTCCGGCGTCGTCTCGCCCGTTTCGTTGGCGCGGGCTTGCCCGGCCACGTTGAATTCCACGCCGTTGATCAGGCCGCAGTCATGGCCTGCGGCGTTGAGCAGCGCGTGGGTGAGGTAGGTCGTGGTGGTCTTGCCATCGGTGCCGGTGACGCCGATCACGGTGAGCTTGCGCGCGGGGAAGTCGTGCCGGGCAGCTGCGAGATCGGCGAGCGCGATCCTGGAGTCTTCCACCTCGATCACGGCGGCATCGGCATCGGCCAGCACGTTTTCCCAGACCTGGCGGCGGTCCGCCTGCACGACTACTGCGGACGCGCCGGCTGCGATCGCATGCGCCAGGTAGCTGTGGCCGTCGACGTTGAAGCCGGGCACGGCGACGAAGCAATCGCCTACGGCGATTGCGCGGGAGTCCTGTCGGACGGCGGTGACTGCGGCGGCGGTCGGATCGCCGGCGACGACGCGATGAGGGGTGTGCGCGAGCAGTTGGGCGAGTGGCGGGTTGGTCATCGGCGCTCCAGATGTAGGCAGCGGCTGTGGGGAGGAGGCGTGCGCCAGGCCGCCTGTAAGCCGGGTTCTGTCTCCGCCCGCGGGCGGCGGCGGCCATCCATCTGACGCAGCGGTTGCCCGCCGCGTTCAAGCGACCTACCCGGAGGCGGCGCGGGACGCGCCTGCGATGCGCCGAAGCGCGCCGCGGCCCCTCTATTTGGTCTTGCTCCGGGCGGGGCTTGCCCAGCCGGCCGGTCACCCGACCGCTGGTGCGCTCTTACCGCACCATTTCACCCTTACCGCACGGGCCGAGGCCGGCGCGGCGGTATGTTTCTGTGGCGCTATCCGTCAGGTCGCCCTGCCTGGGAGTTACCCAGCGCCCTGTCCCGTGGAGCCCGGACTTTCCTCGAGGCGCGTGGTGGAGGCGCCCCGCGGCCGCCCGGCGGCCTGGCTGCGCCAGTCTACTCCCCCGCCTCGATCCCTGAGCTCCGCCGCCACCGGTCATTTGCCGTACTTGCCGGGAATTCGTGAACGCAGGCTAGCCACATCCACGGCTGCGGCGTCGCGCCAACGCCGCCAACGTCAGCACTACCGCCGAGACGCCCAGCGAGACCAGCGCGATTGTTCCGACCGGCAAAGCGCCGCCGCGATTGAGCAGGCCGCCGGCGCCGGTGCTCGGGAGGCCGCCGACGCGCAGCCAGGCGGGGACATCGGCCGCGCCGTTGTAGATCATCCAGCAGGAGATCGTTCCAGCTTCGCTGAGAGCGCAGGCGTGATGCGCTCCGGAGCTGATCTGGATATGCTTACCCGCGGGCGGTTGCGCCTGGCCGTCGGACGTGTAGCCCCAGCATTCGATGTCGCCGCTCTCGCGCAGCCCACAAGTGTGGCTCTCGCCCGCGCTGACGGCGCTGAACGACCCGCCCGGCGCGTCCGTCTGGCCAAGGTCGTTGTAGCCCCAGCACTCGATCGCGCCGCTCGGGCGCAGCCCGCAGGTGTGGCTCTCGCCCGCGCTGACGGCGCTGAACGACCCGCCCGGCGCGTCCGTCTGGCCAAGGTCGTTGTAGCCCCAGCACTCGATCGCGCCGCTCGGGCGCAGCCCGCAGGTGTGGTCGATGCCCGCGCTGGCCGCGCTAAATGCTCCGTCCGGCGCGTCCGCCTGGCCCGCCCAGTTGTCTCCCCAGCACTCGATCGCGCCGCTCGGGCGCAGCCCGCAGGTGTGGTACCAGCCCGCGCTGACGGCGCTGAACGACCCGCTCGGCGCGGCCGTTTGGCCCGAACTGTTGTCTCCCCAACACTCGATCGCGCCGCTCGGACGCAGCCCGCAGGTGTGGCTATGGCCCGCGCTGACGGCGCTGAAGCTCCCGTCCGGGGTGTTCGCCTGGCCGTAGCCGTTGTGTCCCCAGCACTCGATCTTGCCCGAGTCCAGCAGCGCGCAGGCGTGCCCGCCACCCACAGTGATCGCGACCGCCCATCCCCTGTCCTGCGCCCCCGCGTCGTCCCAACCGACGCCGAGCGCGGCGACGACGATCAGCAGCAGCGCAATGAGCGCGACGGATGCGAACGCGGTTCGATGGGGGCACACGAGCGGCAGCGGCATGGGCTGATCTCGCTCTCTGGGGCCGCGACCGCGGGCAACGGTGCAAGGCAAGCTATGGCCGCCCCGTGGGCATGTCAATCGGGTGGGGCGTGTTCGCGCAAGTCCGCGCGCCGTTGGCGCGCATGCTGTTTTCTTCGTTCCCGAGTGCGCGGGGCTTGCCCCCGGCTCGAACGGGGGGCTGCTCCGCTCGGGGCCGATTCCCGCTCGGGGGTGGGAATGACGGAAGGGCGCTAGGTGCGGTTGTCGAGGGCGGCGTTGGCGAGGGCGTCGGCTTCGGCGTTTTGGGCGCGGGGGATGTGGCGGATTGAGAATGCGGGGATGCGTTCGCTGAGGGCTTTGAGCTCGGCGTGGAGCGGTTTCAGGGCGGCGTTTTTGACCCTGTAGCGGCCCTGGATCTGGCGCACGATCAGCTCGCTGTCGAGGCGCAGCTCCAGGTCCGATGCGCTGTGTCGCAGGGCGGCTTCGAGCGCGGCGATTGCGCCGCGGTATTCGGCGACGTTGTTGGTGGTGCGTCCGATTGCTTCGCCGGCGGCTTCGAGCTCGCTGCCGGCTGCGTCGGTGAGGAGGTAGCCGTAGGCGGCGGGTCCGGGGTTGCCACGGGAGGCGCCGTCGGCGTAGGCGATCAGCTGCACGATGCTCACCCTCTCAGGCTCACGCTCTCAGGATTGTTTGGATGCCGTCGTCGTGGACGATCACGCGCTCCACGAGGTCGGCGAGCAGGGCGCGTTGGGCCTCGAAGCTGAGCGCGTCCCAGCCCTCGCGCACTTGCTGGAGCAGTTGGTCGCGGCGGCGGCGGCGCTGGGCGTCGGTGGTGTGAGCGGCCAGGCGCGCGCGCAGGCGTTCGGCATCGGCTTCGGCGCGTTCGTATTCGCCGACGATCTGTGCCGACTCCTCGCGCAGGCTTTGCATCGAGCCGCCGCCGACGCTGGCCGTGTCGAGCGCCTGGCCGAGCCGGCGATCGAGCGCACGCAGCCGCGACTGGGCTTTGGAGAGCGCCGAGGTCGCCTCGGCGACGACCGCGTTGGCGTCGCCGGCGATGGCCAGCGCCGGCAGGGGATCGCTGCCGCGCTCGCCGCGCAGGTGGGCGAGCACCTCTTCCTCCAGCTCGTCGGCGCGGCGGGTGTGGTATTCGCCGACCGACTGATTGGTGCGCGCGCCGCTCTGGTAGTAGCGGTAGATGCCGCTGGCCGTCTCGCCGTCGGCGCGGTTCCAGCGCTGGCGGCGGGTGACGCCGATCATCCGCGCGCCGCTCTCGCCGCACCAGACCAGGCCGGAGAGCAGGAAGCGCCCGCCCTGCGAGGCTCCGGGGGCGGTGCGCCGCGCCGCCATCTTCTGCTGCACGGCGTTGAACTGCGCCGGCGCAATCAGCGCTTCGTGGTTGTTCGGCACGCTCACTCCGAAGCGCTGATAGGTGCCCACATAGACGCGGTTGCGGAGCAGGTCGCGGATCGTGACCATGCTCCAGTTGCCGCCCCGTCGGGTGCGGTAGCCCTCCGCGTTCAGCCGCTGGGCGATCCGTCGAATCCCCAGCTCCTCGTCGAGGTACATCCGCGCGATGTAGCGCACCACATCGGCTTCGTCGTCGACCGGCTCAAAGCGGCCGTCGGGGCCCACGCCGTAGCCGTAGGGCGGGCGGCCCATCGCCTGTCCGCGCACGGCGCGGCGGCGCATGGCGTCGCGCACCTGGCGTCCGCGCTCGCGCGGTTGGCGTTGCTCCCAGAGTTCGAGCGTGGCCGCTTCATCGAGCGGGCCGTCGGCGAGCGAGCGCACCTGCGCGCCGCGCGCGCGCAGCTGCATGACGGCGCGGGCGCACTGAGTGGCGTCGGCGCCGAGTCGTTCAAAGGCCGAGACCGCGACCACGATGAAGCCGGCCGGCTGGTCGGAGAGATGCGCGAGCAGCTGGGCGAACCCCTGGCGCTGCGCGTCGCACGAGGCGTCGAGAAAGGTGGCGGTGGGTTCGTAGCCGTGTTCGCTACAGAACTCGATGAATGCTGCGTTCTGTTCGGCCAGCGTAGGCGCTGCCTCGCCGGTGTCGTCGCCGCACCGACTGAGGTAGCCGATCGCTCGCACGCTTACGCCACTCTGACCAGACATCCGCACGACGGGCACTCGGTGGGACCGTCGGCGCGTCGCGCCCGGGTAATGATCATCGTCGGCAGCCTGAGGCGGCACTCGTCGCAGACGCCGCCGGCGACCTCGGCGACCACCCGCGGCCGGCGGCGGCGGTACTCGTCGTAGATGCCCAGATCGGTCTCAGCCAGCCGCGCGCGCCGCTCATCGACCTGCCGGCTGAGCTCGTCGAGCTGCTCTTGCGCCTGTTCGCGCAGTTCGCGCAGTTCGGCTTGCTGACCGTTCCAGATGTTGAGCGAGGATTCGCGCAGCTGGCGCAGCCAGCGCTCGCCGTTGGCCGCCTCATCGGAATGATTGCGCGCGGCCAGCTCGGCGTCGCGCAGCTCGATCAAGTGCTGCCGCTGGCTGTAGAGGTCCCGCTGCAGATCTTCGAGCACGCGGGGGTTCGTTTCCGCGCCGCCGTAGAGCCGCTTGTCGGCGGCGTCGATCCGCCGCTCGGCCGTCTCCACGGCGGCGGCCGCCTCGCGCAGCGCCCCCGCAGCCTGGGCCGCGATCTGCTCCTGCGCTTCGATTTCGCCGTCGAGCGCGTCAAGGTACGGATGATCAGCGACCTGATCGACGATCGTCTGAAGCATGCGGACGACGTCGTCGCGCCGCAGATCGACTTCCTGCAGCTCCTGCATCTCTTCGAGATCCATGCGCCTCGCTTCTATTCCGGTGGCAGCGTTTGTCGCAGTCTATGCCCCATACCGCTCCACTGCCAACGAATGCCGCCGGCTGATGCCGTAACGCGGTCCGCCTGTGGATACGTCGGCGGCCGCTCGGCGGCGCCTCGAACCGCCGCGCCGAGCTGAGGCGGGCAGGCCCTAGAATGCTGGCGGCCGACAGATCAACGGCAGACGAACGGCAGACAGCCGGCAGATGAGCCGCGGGATGGGAGTCTCCTCATGGCTTTGCTTGACGGACGGAAGGCGCTGGTGACCGGCGCGAGTCGCGGGATCGGCGCGGACATCGCGCGGGGGCTGGCGGCGCACGGCGCGGCGGTCGCCGTCGCGGCGCGCTCCGACGAAGCATCGCCCGATCCGCGCCTGCCGGGCACCATCCGCACCGTGGCCGCCGAGATCAACGAGGCCGGCGGGACGGCCGTGCCCGTGCCGCTCGACGTGCGCAGCCCGGAGTCGATCGCGCAGGCCGTCGAGCAAACCGCGGCCAAGTTGGGCGGCCTCGACATTCTGGTCAACAACGCCGCCGTGCTCGTGCCGGGGTCGCTCGAATCGGTGCAGGACCGCCACATCGATCTGATCTGGCAGCTGGACCTGCGCGGTCCGGTGCTGCTCTGCAAAGCCGCCCTGCCGCACCTGAAGGCGAACGGCGGCGACATCATCAACATCTCCTCGGGCGCCGCCGACGCGCCCGGCCCCGGCCCCTACGACGACCCGCGTGAAGGCGGGCAGTTCTACGGCATGGTCAAGGCCGGGCTGGAGCGCATCACGCAGGGCATGGCGATGGAGCTCCAGCAGCACCGGATCGCCTGCAACGTGCTCACGCTGCGCTACCTGATCAAGACGCCCGGCCACTGGTACGCGCTGACCACGCCCGACAATCCTCAGACTGAGTTCGAGGAAGCCGAATGGATGGCGCGCGCCTCGGTCTGGATCGCCGGCCAGCCGCCGAGCTACACGGGCAACATCGTCGACGACCGCGAGATGCGCGAGGATCTGGCCGCGTTGTAGCGATGTGTCGGTGTCACGGGCGTCGCCGGCGCGATGGCTTCGGATTCAGCTGATCGCCCTTACCCTGGTGCTGGGCTTGGGCGTTGATAGCTCCAGCTCGGCGCAAGCGGATCCGCTCACGTTTGTGAGCGGCACAGTTGTCGGGGACGCCGTCACGCTGACATTCAGCGAGGCGCTCGACGCAACATCGGTTCCGTCGACATCGGCGTTCAAGGTACGCACCCACGGCTCATCGACGGTGCGCAGCGTCTCGAATGTGTCGATCAGCGGCTCGAGCGTCACGTTCGAGATCAATGTCTTCGTTGATCGGGCCGACGCGGCTACGGTTGAGTACTGCGCGAGCGGCTCCAACTGCGGCGGCGCGATTCGTTCGCAGGACGGCGCGCGTACGTTCACTTCATACGGCGCGCTGACGCCGATCACGACGCCCGGCCCCGCGCCGAAAGTCAGCGGTGTAACGGCTGTTGCGTACACCATCGCCATCGACTTTGATCGCGCGCTTGATGCGTCCACCGTCCCGGCGACCTCGGCATTCACGGTGAACGGCTTCACCACGACGGTGCGCAAAGTGGTGATCGCGTCGCGCAAAGTGACTCTGCACGTCGTCCCGCCGGTGCCGCGCTGGCAGCACGCCGACAGCCTCAGCCTGAGCCTGACCTACACGCCGCCCTCCACCAACAGCCTGCGCACGCCGGCGCCGTCGGCGTATGTCGCCGCGTTCGACAGAAGATCGATTTCCGTGAACAACGGCAAACTCGTGGTATCGGACCTGGCGGTCGATGGAGCGGCGGTTGCTCTGACGTTCCGCGTGGATATCGACGAGAACCGCGAACCGTCCCTCGACCAGTTCAAAATCTGCGCCGAGGAGACGACCTCCGATTCGTCCTGCACCGACGCGACGAATATCGAGATCAGCGGCAAAGTCGTGACCGTGACGTTTCCGTCAACGGCCCTGGTTGCCGGCACGACAGTCTGGCTGCGCTACAGCGGAACGCGCCTGCGCGGGAGCAGCGGCTCCCGCACGGAGGTGCGCCGTATCGAAAATCATCGCATCGTGCTGCCCTCCACAGCCGCGCCCACGCTCTCGTCCGGGGCGGCCGACGGCTCCACTGTCGTGCTCACATTCGACAGCGCGCTGGACGATACGGCGGTCCCGACAGCCAGTACGTTCGAGGTCAACGGGACGGCGGCGTCGGCCGTCGCGATCAGCGGTTCGCAAGTCACGCTCACGCTCGCCAGCGCCATAGCCGAAGGCGCGGCGGTCTCCGTTGAGTACACCGCGACCGGGACGACCAAACTACAGGGCGCGAACGGCGTTGCAGTGGCGACGTTCACGTCGAGCGTGACGAACAATACCGACACCGCGCCGGCCCCGGCTTCGACTTCGGTCAACGCTGCGGAGTTGTCGATCACGTTCGATCAGGCGCTCGATACCGCATCAGTCCCCGCCGCTTCCGACTTCGCAGTCTCGGTCAACGCTGCGACGGCGACGGTCAGCGCCGTCGCGCTCGCCGGTTCGACGGCGTCGCTGACCCTCGCAAGCGCGGTCGATGCGGACGATGCGGTGACCGTCTCCTATACGCAGCCGACCGCCGGCGGTCTGCGCGACTCAACGTCGAATCGGACTGCGTCGTTCGGGCCGCTGACCGCTGCGAATGCGACGGCTCCGACTCCGGCGTCTGCGACTGTTAATGGCGCTCTGCTGACGATCACGTTCAACGCCGACCTCGATACGGCCAACACACCGCTCGCCGCCGCGTTCACCGTCGCCGGCCGCACTGTCGCCACGCCGACTGTGGGAACACGCAGCGTCGGGTTGTCGCTCACGCCGGCAGTGAACGAAGGCGCGACGATCACCGTCTCATATGATGCCGCGCTGGCCGGGAGCGGAGCACTCGAAGGCGCGGGCGGCTCTGCGGTGGCCTCGTTCAGCTCGCTCGGCGTTACGAACGAGACCGACAGCGCCCCCGCCTACGTGAGCGGGAGCGTCAATGGCGCGGCGATCACGCTGACGTTCGATCAGAACCTCGACGCCGCGTCCGTACCGCCGGTCGTCACCCAGGGCCTCAGCACGAGCAGCGCCTTCCGCGTGACGGTGAACGATCTGCGCGTGCGCTACAGCGCAACCAGTGCCAGCGGCTCAACGGTCACGATCACGCTCCTGGCGGCGGTCGCGCCCTCGGATGTCGTGAAAGTGCAATACCAGCTGCAGACGAACAAGCCCTTGCAGGACACATCGACACCGGCCAACCAGGCGCCGTCGTTCGACTTCCAAACGCTGACCAATACGACACCTGCGCGGGCGTCATCCGCCACGGTGACCGGCTGGACGCTCGTAGTAGCGTTCAGCGGCTCACTGGACACCGATCCGCTGCCCGACAAATCGGCGTTTTCGGCGACCAGCGGCGCCGACAGCCTGACGATCGACAGTCTCTCCGCGAGCGGCTCGACGCTCTCGTTGCGTCTCGCTACGGCGGTCGACCGAACGGCTGCCGTGCGAGTGGCGTACACGCCGCCGATGACCAATCCACTGATGGACTCGAATAGTCGAGCTGTCCCGGCGTTCACGCTCGACGCGACCAACAACACACCGACAGCGCCGACCGTGAGCACGGCCACAGCCGACGGCGCGACCGTGACCGTAACGTTCAACCGCACCCTGTCTTCGACATCCACGACTGCCGTATCCGCCTTCACGGTGAACACCGCAGCGCCGACAAATGCGGAAGTGACGAGCGGGCAGCTGGTGCTGACAGTGTCGCCGGCGATTACGGAAGGCGTCGCCGTATCGGTTGCCTACACGCCCTCCGCAACCGCGATGCTCAAGGACGTACACGGTTTGTCGGTTGCGGCGTTTACGACCAGCGCAACGAACAACACGGACGTGGCGCCGTCGGTGTCGTCCGCGACCGCAACGGCGCAAGCGCTGTCTTTGGTGTTCGATCAGACACTGGACGGTACATCAACGCCGCCGAAGTCGGCGTTCAGCCTCGGCAGCGGCGCGCCCGCCGTCACCGGCGTTTCGATCTCGGGCAAGACCGTCACGCTCGCTCTGGCATGCTGCGTGCTGCCGAGCGACACCGTCCGGCTGACCTACACGCCCGATGCATCAAAGCCGCTGCGCGATCCGACCAGTAACGCGGTAACGGGCTTCGCAGTCGATGTCACGAACAACGCGCAGCAAGGGCCGTCGCTCTCGTCGGCCGTCGTGACGGGCGATGACTTACGCCTGACGTTCAGCGCCGCTCTCGATACCGCCTCCAAGCCGCCGCTGACGTCTTTCACGGTGACTGTCGGTACGCAAACGACGTCGATCTCCAGCGTCTCGATCGCCGGCAAGGTCGTCACACTTGATCTGTCAGCCGCCGTCGCGGGCGACGAGACGGTGAAGCTGGCCTATCAACTGCCGACCGCCAATCCACTGCGCAGCGCCGGAGGTGCGGTTGCCGCGCCATTCTCGAATCAAGCCGTCGCAAACCAAAGCCCGCCGCTGATCACATCCGCGACGGTCAACGGCTCGACCCTGACGCTTGGGTTCGATACCGCGCTAAACACGTCAGTGAGCCCCGGCGTCACGGCCTTCACGCTGACGGGAGCGACGGCCAGCTCGGTTGCAGTATCCGCGAGCTCGGTTACGATCACGCTGAGCGCCGCCGTCGCCGAGGCTGCGTCGGTGCGCCTCGCCTACTCACCCCCAACAGATATGACGAAGGGCATCGAGGGGACGAACGGCATCCGCCTCGGAGCGGTCGCCGCTCGAAACGTCGACAACGCAACCGATACGACGCCCGTAGTCGCGTCGGCGACGGTCAATCTTGCGCAGGCGCGAGTCGTTTTCGATCAGGCGCTTGCCGCGGCGCATGTGCCGGCGGCGACGGCGTTCACCATGACTCCGGCGTCGGCGGCTGTGAGCGGCGTGGCCGTCTCCGGCAGTACCGTAACGCTGACGCTGGCACAGGCCGTCGCGGAAGGCGCCTCGGCGGCACTTGCCTATGCGCCTCCGGCGTCCGGTGCGCTGCGCGACGCTACCGGCAACCAGGTCGCGGCCTTCAGCATATCGTTGCAGAATCAGACGGACACTGCGCCGGTCCTGACCGCGAGCGTCGTGAACGGAGCGACGCTCACGCTCACGTTCGACCAGGCGCTCGATGCGACGGCCAGCCCTCCGGTCACGCAGTTCGTTGTGACTGGGACCACGGCGTCTGCGATCACCATCGACGGCGACGACGCTACGATCACGCTCGGCGCGGCGGTAGCCGACGGCGCGGCGATCACGGTGCAGTATACGGCCCCTGCCAGCGGCGGGTTTCAGGACGCGAGCGGCAATGGGGTTGCGTCGTTTTCGACCCGACCCTCGAACAGTACCGACACCGCGCCGATGGCGACAGCTGCCACCGTCAACGCGAGCGGCACGGAACTGCAAATCACCTTCTCCGAAGCGCTCAGCGAGGCCGCGGCGGACCTCCCGACCGCGACTGCGTTTACGCTCAACGGTACGGCGGCGTCGGTCAGCGCCGTCGCCGTGAGCGGCGCAGTGGCGACGCTCACACTGAGCTCGTCCGTGAAGGAAGGCGAGACGATCTCGGTTGCATATGCGGTCGGCGGATCAAAACTGCTGCGCGACGCCGATCAGGGGCGGGGCGCGGTGGCGGCGTTCTCGATCAATGCGGCCAATCCGGTCGACTACGCCGCGTCGCCGTCCACTGCCGCAGTCAGCGGAAGCACGCTGACGATCACGTTCGACCAGGCAATCAAGGCGAGCGTCGTTCCGGCGGCGACAACGTTTGCCGTCACGGTAGGCGGGGCGTCGGTCGCGGTCGGCGCCGTCGCGATCAGCGGGAGCGAGGTCGCGCTGACTCTCGCAAGCGCCGCGACTGCCGCCCAGGCGGTGAGCGTTTCGTATACGAAGCCGATGACGGGAGGACTGGAAGACTTGTCCGGCCTGCAAACCACGTCGTTCGGTCCGCTGGTCGCTGCGAACGTTACGCCGCCGGCTCTCCAATCCGTCGTCGTCGACGGCGACACGATGACGCTCACGTTTGACGAGATGCTCGACACCGCGGCGGTTCCCGACGCTTCGGCGTTCACGATGGTCGGAGCGACCGTTTCCGTAGTCGCGGTCAGCGGCAAAACGGTGACGCTGACGCTGGCCGCGGCTGTGCATGAAACAACGAGTTTCAGACTGACGTATACGCAGCCGACGACCGCATCAAAGCGGCTCACGGGAACGAACGGCGCATTCGTTGCTGCGTTCCGCGGCGTTACGGTGGACAACCGGACGGACACGGCGCCCGCCGTCGCGGCCGCAGTCGTGAACGGAGATCAGGCGACGATCACGTTCGATCAGGATCTCGACACATCGTCAACGCCGGCCAAAGCCCGTTTCACGCTCGCCGGGACGACGCGGACGGTCGCGATGGTGAACGTTCGGAACGGCGCGGTGTCGGGTCTCGGAGAGGCGCAACTGACACTCAGCGGCGCTGTCCATGAAGGAGCTGAAATCACGATTACGTACCAACCGGCGACGGGCGCCGCCGGCTTCCTGGATCCGGAAGGCAATGCCGCTGCCGCGTTCTCGAAGGTGGCTGAGAATACCACCGATACGGCGCCGCTGCCTGTAAGCGGTTCGGTCGACGGCGTCACGGTCCTCGTCTCGTTTGATCAACCGCTGGATCTCACAAGCGAACCGGCGACATCGAAGTTCTCTTTGTCGGGTGTGACTGCGACGGTTTCGACTGTGCGTCTGCGCAACGACGACGCGGCGAAGACGGGATCGCTGGAGCTGACGTTGAGCGCAGCAGTGGCTGAAGGCGCAGCGATAGCGCTCACGTATACAGCGCCCACGGCGCTCGAGCTCAGCAACATGCCGGGCCTGAAGTATCTCCGCGACCAGCAGCGCAACGCCGCCTCGCTCAACAACTTCGCGCTGACGAATCTGACCGATACTGCGCCGGTCGTGAGCAGCGCCACAGTAGACGGCGCCGCGCTCACTGTCCTGTTCGATCAGGCGCTGGATGCCGGCTCCATACCTCCGGCGAGTGCATTCTCCGTCAGCGGCGGGCGTGTGGTGGACAGCGTCTCGATCACCGGCGCCGAGCTCAGGTTGACTCTGACGGCCGCTGTCATCGACGGCGACTCGCTGCGGCTGTCGTACAGCACCGACACAGGCAACCGTCTGCGCGATCTGACGGACAACAACGCCGCGGCGTTCTCGGTTGATGTGGACAACGTCACGGACACTGCGCCGACGCCGCAATCGGCGGTAACCGACACAACTGGCGCGTCGCTGAAACTGACGCTGAACGAGGCGGTGAAGGAGGGCAGCGGCACTGGGGCGCTCAAGGATGCGTTCACGCTCGATGGGAGCGTTGCGCAGATCGCGTCCGTCGCCGTGAACGACGCAGTGGCGACGCTCACATTTTCCTCAGGACACGAGGTGCATGAGCTGGAGACGATCACGCTGGAGTACGCACCCGCATCCGGCGCGGTCCGGCTGCTCGATGCCGATCAAGGCGCGATGGCCGTGGCGGACTTCCAGATCGCCGTCACAAACGACACCGACACGGCGCCTGTTGTGCAGAGCATGTCGGTAGACGGCGCGGTTATCACGATCGTCTTCGACCAGCCGTTGGCGGGCGCAGTCGGACCTCCCTATCTGAACGAGATCGGCCAGCGACTCAATGCCTTCCGCATCAACGTAGCCGGAGCGCATCGGCCGTTTCAGCGAGTCGAGATCGACCAGAAGCAGGTGTTGGTTCGCCTCGCATCCCCGGTCGCGTCGACCGACACGGTGACGCTGCAATATCAAGAACAGCAGATATCTCCACTCGCCGATCAGTCGGACGAGCCTAACCGGGTGCTGTCGTTCGATCCGCAGACGGTGATGAACGTTACCGCGGCGGCGCCGGTGTCGGCGACGATTGACGGCGCGACGCTGCTCGTGGTGTTCGATGCGGCGCTGAGCGCCACGGCGCCGGGAACGGCCGCGTTTGCGGTCGAAGTGGACGACGTCGCCGTCGCGTTGTCGTCGGCGTCGGTTTCCGGCTCCACGTTGAGCTTGACGCTGGGCGCGGCAGTTGCGGAGGGCGCATCGGTCACGGTTGCGTACACGCCGCCGACGGCGATGTCGGGCGTTGCGGGATTGACCGATGCTCAGAGCCGCGCGGTCCGCGCGTTTTCGCGCAGCGTGACGAACGCGACCGACACGACGCCGATCCCGCTGGGAGCGACGGTTGATCGCGCGACAGTGTCGGTTCAATTCGATCAACCCGTCTCTGGCGCGCCAACCGCCGCGGCGTTCGCAGTAACGGAGGCGGGAGCGGCGCGGACCATCGTGCGCGTAGAGGTTGACGATGACGAGCTGATCCTGTCGCTGGCGGCGAATGTCGACGAAGGGACGGCTGTCCGCGTTGCCTATACCGCGCCGGCCACGGGCGGGCTGTCCGACGCAACGAATAACGCCGTTGCCGATTTCGCGCTCGACGCGCGCAACGTGACCGCGCTTGGGCCGCGCCCCGTGCGCGCGGAGGCTCGGCTTACGGAACTGATCGTCACGTTCGACAAAGCTCTAGACGCATCGCAGCCGCCTCCCGCGTCGGCGTTTTCCGTTAGTTGGGCGCCCGATGTCGTCGAAGTGGTCGAGATCGCCGGCTCAACGCTCACGCTGCGGTTGGCCGAACCCGGCGCAGGCCCGGACTCGCGGATGCGACTCCGCTACCGCGCATCGAACGGCAGGTTGCGCGGTACTGCGGGCCTCGCCGTGCCAAACTTCACCGTCCGTGTTGAGGACATGGGCAAACCGCCGAAGCTGACGCGAGTCGTCGGTTCGCACGACGCGCTCACCCTGTTCTTCGACGGGCCGCTGTCGCACCGCCATACCCCGCCGCTCTCCTGGTGGCACGTCTTGGTCGAGGGCGAGCGCATTCCGGTGAGTTTCGTCGAAGTATCGCGCCGCACGGTGGTACTGGTGCTCAAGTCTGCTTTGCCGGATGACGGCTCGTTCATCACGGTGTACTACGCGCCGCGCGAGACTGGCAGCCGCAATCTGCGCGGCGCGGCGGGTCACCGCCTACAGACGCTCGCCGCCGCCGTGGAGAACTATACGCAGCACCCGCCAGTTGTGGTCGAGGCGGTGGTAGACGGCGCCGACCTCTCGCTGCGGCTCAGCGAAGCTGTGCATTCGGAGAACGCCGATGCCGGCTGGTTCAGCGTTCAGGCCGACGGGCGGCCGCTGGACGTTGTCAGCGCAGACTGGGGGGAGCGCTCCGTAGTCTTGCGGTTGAGCCGCGCTGTCACGACACGGGAGGCGGTTACACTGCGTTACTCGCCCGGAGGAGGAATAGGCGTGGTCGATCCGGCCGGGCTGGCGCTCGCCCCGTTTGAGATCGATGTGGATAACGAGACGCCGCTGGCCGACACGTTGGTCGGCCGGCAGGCGGCGGCCGAGCTTCGAGCGCGTGGAACGCCCGATCAGCCGTTCGCGGCTGCGCTGCGACGCGAACTGGTCCGCGAGCTCGGCTGGCGCGGCGGCCTGACCGCGCTGCTGGACACTCGGTGGTTGCGTCGGGATCGCGTTGCGCATAGCGCGGGAACACCGGCGTTTACCGCTGAGCGGGTCCGGCTGCCGGATGGGGTCGGCCCTGTGCAGATCGAGCTGCGGCCGGTGGGGAACCGGGCGTTGCTGCGGGACGTATTGGACGGCCCGGCCGGGATGGTGTGGGAGCGCGACGAGGACGCGCCGTCGGTGCTGTCGGCGTGGCGGGTGGATCTGACCGACGATACGGGCGCTCCGTTGTACGGATCGGCGGTGTTGTCGGTTGAGTTGCCGCTGCCGCCGTCGGATGCGCCGCTTGCCGTGGTCGTCTTCGACTTGCACCGCGGTACCTGGGAGCGGCAGGAGTACGAAGTAGGCGAGGGCGTAGCGCGACTGCGCGTTGTTGCGCCGGCTGTCATCGCGTTCGTCGCGTTGCCGCTGGTTGACGTTGTTCTGGGGGCGGCCGCGACGCCGGTCGTGTTTGAAGGCGCTTCGCAGATCACACCGCAGGCGTTCGGGGCGGCGGTTGATGATTCCGTCAACGGCCTCGGAATTCATGACGAGCGGAGGTCGCGCTGGCGGTACGTTGCAGTCGAGGATCCGGGCGAGCGTCGCCGGCTGCGCTGGGGCGAGCTCGTGTTCCTGATACGCGATTTCGATGCCGAGCCGATCACAGTCAGGCTGTCGTCGGCGCTGGACCCTCGTTAGTCGAGCACCGGCACTGCGGAGTCGGCGCTGCGGAGGACCTGGCGCGAAGGGCCGCCTTCCGACGGCGCGACGATGCCCGCCTGCTCGAGCTGTTCGATCAGCCGCTCGGCTCGCGGCAGGCCGATCCGCATGCGGCGTTGCAGCAATGAGGCCGAGACGCGCTCATGCTGGCCGGCCAGCGCCGCCGCCTCATCGAAGCGCGTATCGCCCGGCGACGCACCGTTAGCGGATACGCCGCTCGAGGCTGCGAGGCCGATGTCCGGTTCGTCGGCGTTGAATACGTCATCATCCGCCGCGTCCGTATCCTCTTCGCAGCCCTCATCGACATCCATCGCCGTGCGGAGCGTGTCGCGCAGGGCATGGTCGTCGCGGCTCGCTTCCAGCGTGGCCTGCGTTTCCGGTTCGGCGCTCGCCTCCTGCACGATATCGTCGATCATTTCGTCGATGCCCGACTGTTCCATACCTGGTTGGTTCGGCGCGGTCCAGGCCTCGATCATGCGGTCGATCTCTTCGTCAGAGACGTATGCGCCCTGGACGCGGCGCGGCTTGATGGTGTCGGAGCTCATGTAGAGCATGTCGCCCCGACCAAGCAGTTTCTCGGCGCCGGTCTGGTCCATGATCACGCGGGCGTCGGTTTGCGAGGTGGTGGCGAAGGCGATGCGGGTGGGGAAGTTGGCCTTGATCAGGCCGGTGACGACATCGACGGAGGGGCGCTGGGTGGCGACGACGAGGTGGATGCCGATGGCGCGCGCGAGCTGGGCGAGGCGCACCAGTTGCTGTTCCACCTCGACCGGCGCGGCCATCATCATGTCGGCCAGCTCGTCGAGCACCACGACCCAATAGGGCAGCGGGTTATCGGCGCCGACCTGTTTGTTGTAGGAGGCGATATTGCGGGCGCCGGACTTCTCCAGCAGCCGATAACGCCGATCCATCTCCGCGACGACGATGCCAAGCACACGCACGACCTCATCCGCTTCGGTCACGACGTGCGACATTGCGAGGTGCGGGACGGAGCCGTAGCCGGTCAGTTCGACGCGCTTGGGGTCGACCAGGACGAGGCGCAGTTGCAGCGGCGACTGGTACATCAACAGCGAAGCGATAATCGTGTTGATGCAGACGCTCTTGCCGGAGCCGGTGGCGCCGGCGATCAGCACATGGGGCATTTTGGCGAGGTCGGCGACGACGGCGCGGCCGCGCACATCGCGGCCCAGCGCGATGGGCAGGCCGCCGCGCTCGAGCGACTTGCGGTATTCGTCGGACTCCAGCAGGCCGCGCAGGGAGACGACGCTGGTTTCGGCGTTGGGCACCTCAATGCCGATCACGGGGCGTCCGGGAACGGGCGCTTCGACGCGGATGGAGGGCGCGGAGAGAGCGAGGGCGAGGTCGTTGGCGAGGCGGGTGATGCGGTTGACGCGGACGCGGGTGCGTCCGATTTCCTCGGCTTTGGTGACCGGCTGGCCGTCGTCGTCGAGCAGCGGTTTGCCGTCTGCGCCACGCAGCGCGACCTGGCGAGTCTTGATTTCCCAGCCGGGCTCGATGCCGAACTGGGTGACGCTGGGGCCGCGGTTGATTTCAGCGACGCGGGCGTCGACGCCGAAGGAGGCGAGGGTGTCGACGATGATCTGCGCGCTCTCGTCGGCGCTGGCGGAAGAGACGGCGACGCCGTCGGGCTCCAGCAGTTCGATCGGCGGCAGCCGCCAGCCGTCGGTGGCCTGGCGCTTGAGCGTGCGTTTGGCGGGCGGCGGCTCCGGTTCGGGCGCGGGTTCGGGATTGGGCGGCGCCGGGGGCGTGGGCGGCGTGGCGGCGAGCGGCGGCGGCGCGGGCGCGGCGGGGGCCGTTGCGAGTGCGGGCTGCATCGTCCACTGCGGGGGCGCGGCGGCCAGTTCGGCGGCGTGTTCGGCCGCGAGGCGGGCGCGTTCGGCGGCGGCGCGTCGCTCTTCGAGCGCCGCCCGCAGCGACGCTGCGCAGTCGCGGGCGGCCTGGGCGAGCACGCGCGAGAGCCAGCAGGCGACGGCCCAGGAGGCGGAGCCGAGCGCGGCGGCCAGGCCGGGCGCGCGGGCGGCGGCTTCCTGCGCGCCGCGTTGGAGTTGCAGGCCCAGCCAGCGGGCGGCCGCCGAGGACTGGGTGGGGGCGATCAGGAACGCGCCGCCGAGGATCAGCAGGACGGTGAGGATCGCGCCGCGCTCGCTGGCGAGCGCAGCGCCGACGGCGCCGCCCAGCGAGTGTTCGGCCAGCGAGACGCCGCCCAGCGCGGCTTGCGGGCTGAATGCGCCGGCGATGCCCCAGAGGGCGACGGCGAGGGCGGCGATGCCGGCCGCGCGGCGGGTCTGGATGCGATCGGGCTGGCGGAGCCGCAGCAGCACGAACACGCCGCCCAGCGCGACGACCAGGGCGACCAGGTACAGGCCGCCGCCGAGCGCGGCGACGAGTGCGCGGCGCTGGTCGGGCAGCGGCGCGCCCGCCATTGAGGCCCAGCCGGCGAGGATCACGGCGGCGGCGATGATCGCGCCGCCGAGCAGCTGTCGGCGGTGGCCGGCGATCCAGAGTGAGATGCGGTCGGGCAGCGCCGCCGAGCGGCTGGCACGTTTCTGCGCCATGTCTACGTTCTCCCGGCCCATGCAGGCCGGAGTCGCCCTGCTGCGCGCCCGACGAGACGGAGGGGGCGCGTCAGACTTCCACCGCCACTGGAATCACCATAGGGCGTTGACGCGCCTCGCGGTACAGGAAGGTGGAGAGTTGCCGCTTGAGGCCGTTTTCAAGCGCGCTCCACTCGACGGGGTGGTCGTCGCGCCGGAGCCGCTCGGCTACGTGTTGGATCGCGTCGTCGCGCAGGGTGGGCGAGTTGTCGAGCTCGACGAAGCCCTTGGCGACGAGGTCGATCTCGCCGGCGAGCTGGCCGGTCTGGTGGTCGATGGGGACGACGACCACGACCACGCCGTCGCTGGCCAGCTTGCGGCGGTCGCGCAGGACGGTGTGGTCGACGCCGCCGACATTCACGCCGTCGACGTAGACGTAGGAGGCGGGGACGCGGTCGACGACTTCGGACTGGTCTTCGGTGAGTTCGAGCGCGTCGCCGTCGAGCAGGATGTGGCAGTTGTCCTGTTCAACGCCCATCGACATGGCGAGTCGGGCGTGGATGGCGAGGTGGCGGTATTCGCCGTGGATCGGCATGAAGGCGCGTGGGCGGGTGAGGCCG
The DNA here is from genome assembly GCA_965242565.1 of Dehalococcoidia bacterium. Taxonomy (GTDB): domain Bacteria; phylum Chloroflexota; class Dehalococcoidia; order Bin125; family Bin125; genus CATQGW01. Next base: position 146,134 of record OZ251457.1, read on the forward strand.
ATCACGGTTTTGAGCTCTTCCTGGCCGGCGTGGCCGCGCACATGGACGTGCTCGTGGCCGCCACCGGAGTACATCACGTCGACGCCGCGGCGGAAGAGGTTGTCGATGGTGCGGTTGACGGCGGCCTCGTTGCCGGGGATCGGCGTGGAGGAGAGCACGACGGTGTCGCCTTCTTTGAGCGCGACATCGCGGTGGTCGCCGGTGGCCATGCGCGAGAGGGCGGACATCGGCTCGCCCTGCGCGCCGGTGCAGATGATCACGGCGTTCTCGTCGTGGACGTGTTTGTGCTCGGTGATGTCGCGGATGCGGCGCTCGTCGGCGGAGAGGTATTCGAGCTCGCGGGCCATACCGATGTTCTTCTCCATCGAGCGGCCGGTGGGGAAGACGATGCGCCCGGCGACATCGGCGCCGTCGATGATCTGCTGGATGCGGGCGATCTGGGAGGCGAAGGTGGCGATGATCACGCGGCCGGGCGCGGTGAGCAGGATCTGTTCGAGCGCGTCGCCCACGACGATTTCGGACATCGTGTGGCCGGGGCGGTCGGCGTAGGTGGAGTCGCTGCAGAGCAGGCGCACGCCCTCCTGGCCGTAGCGGGCGAGCGCGGTGAGGTCGGTCGGCGCGCTCATCACGGGGGTGTGGTCGATTTTGAAGTCGCCGGTGTGGACGACGAGGCCGGCGGGGGTGCGCAGGGCGATGCCGAAGGCGTCGGGGATCGAGTGGGCGACGGGGAAGAATTCGGCGGAGATTTGGCCGAAGTCGATCACGGAGCCGGCGTTGATCGTGATCTGCTCGGCGTCGAGCAGGCCGGACTCTTCGAGGCGCAGGCGGATCAGGCCCTGCGGCAGGCGGGCGGCGTAGATCGGCGCGGGCAGGCGGGCGAGCAGGAAGCGCAGGCCGCCGATGTGGTCTTCGTGGCCGTGGGTGATCAGCCAGCCGCGCAGCTTGCTGCGGCGCTCTTCGAGGTAGCTGATGTCGGGGATGATGTAGTCGACGCCGTGCATTTCCTCGGAGGGGAACATCAGGCCGGCGTCGACGACGACCATGTCGTCGTCGGTTTCGTAGACCATCATGTTGCGGCCGATGTCGCCGAGTCCGCCGAGGGGGACGACGCGCAGGGAGCCGCGCCGCACGGCGCTCACGGGCGGCCTCCGCTCTTGGTGATTTGGTCGGGGTGATTCACGGTTTCGCTGCCCCACGTTCTGTGGGACAGGGTAGGGGTGCGCCTGCTTGCAGTCGCGGTCGGAGGGGGTCAGGGGCGGCAGGTGTAGGAGATGTCGGCGACGCGGACGGCGGCGAGGGCGACGCGGTGGAGGGCCCAGATCACCTGGTCGTCGTCGGTGCAGCGGGCGATGAGCTCCACACCCTCGCCCTCCAGGAAGAGCGAGCGGCGCACCTCATCGATCAGCGCCATCTGCCCTTCGGTCAGGTCGTGGAAGCAGCGCGCGCGGCGCAACCAGCCGGAGCCCTCTCCGTGGTCGGTCACGAGGCGATCGCCGTCTCGCTCCAGCACCCAGACCTGCACCTCTTCCCCATCTGGATAGAGCAGTGGCGTGTTGAAGCAAACTTCATCGTGCGAGAAGGGGAAGAACTCGAACTGGGCGGCGGCGTCGCGGCGCAGCAGCTCGCTCAGCGCATCGATCAGGGCGGGCTTGGTGACCATCAGGCGTTCCTTTCCGGCTCTTGCAGGGTACCGCGATGGATGACGTTCAGCTCTGCGCAGAACTGCCGCCAGACGCCGACCGGCTCGTCCCACTCCATCGTGATGTCCGACGGAACGTAGATCCGCCTGTCGGCAAACTGCTCGGTCCAGCGATGCTTGTGCGTGCCGCGCGGACAGTCGCAGCGGCGCTTGACCGCTCGCGTGGCGTGGCACTCGGGCTGATGATGAAACACCCTGGCGCCCATGCAGAGGCCGAGGATGCGTCCGACATCGTCGTAGAGCACGGTGTAGGACAAGTACTTGGTGGGCAAGCTCCACCACGCCTCGATCCGCAGCGGCCAGCTGGGGCGGGAGCGGACGCGCGCCGTGAACACCTGCGCTCCGGGGTGCGACGGGCTGGCCGCCCAATCGATGTCGCCGACGATCTCCTTGGTCGGGTCGGCCAGCAGTTCGGCGAACTCTTGGTCAATGAGCATCAGGCAGGCTCAACACACCAGTCGCGTTCAGCACGATCATAATCAGGAAAAGGAAGTGGATGGCAATAAACAGCCACGGGAACCAAGACTCGAGGTCGGTGACGAGCTTGTAGGTGCTGCCACGCCCTTGCTCCGCCCGATCCCATTCCCGCTTGAACGGCCGCGCTGGCAATAGCGCTTCGAATTCGTGGACCAGCGCAAACTTGATTTTGTTGAGGTCCTTGTGCGACTTGATGATCCGAAGCCAAGCCACTGCTGACGCGATGCCGACGATGGGAACTGGGAACAACCAGACGGCCTCGCGGAATACGGCGAACTGGACACCGTAGAGGGCGACGAGCGCGGAACTGATCGTAAAGAAATTGCGTATCGAAGCCACACGCCGAGCGCTGACATTGTCGGCGGATTGGACGTAGAGCTTGTATTGCTCAATGAGGTGTGGGTCGAACGCAGGTCCGTACGAGTCCTGTGTGTGATGGACCAGAGGTTCGTCTGCTTCCTCTGACATGCTTACCGTGCGCCTCCGATCAGCTTCTTGAGGTTCTCCCACGTCCAAGTGTACATCTTGTCAGAGGGCGACGCTGATCGCGGCTTGGTGCAGGGCTTGTTCGGATGCCCGCGCAGGAGAAAGTACTCGTGCCTTTCTTCCTTAGTGATGTCGAGCTCAACGGAGACGCCACTAGCCGTGTGGGTGTGTTCGCCGCAGAGCACGATCGTGAGGTCCGTTTGCCGGATGCGCGAGCGCACCTTCGCCTTCCAGTCGCCCGGAATGGGATCTTTCACCGACCAGTCCTGGATGCTGAACGGAGAGTCGGGGTTCTTCGCCTGGCCAGCGAGAAGATTGCGGAGATCCTCGTCGTGGTCGTAGTCGAAGCTGATGAAGACGCGCTTCGCAGCCATTGTCTGGTCCTCTCATTCGCCGGACAGCAGTGCTGTCAGCAGCGTATCACGCTGCGCCGCCAGGTGGGCGGCTTCCGCCGTCGCGACGGCGAGGCGTGCGTCCATTCTGCACGCCTCCACGTCGAATGCGTCGACCAGCTCGACGGGCGGCTCCAGGACCTCTAGCGACTCGAACTGGCGCTTGGTGATCGCGCCGAAGACCGTGCCCTCGCTCTCGTAGGCGCGCAGCGCGGGTTGGAGCGTCTGCGCGGCGTAGTAGGTGAACGACGTCGAGCCCGACTTGTGGCGCAGGGCGGCGACGCCTCGCCCGATGCAGCACTCCTCCCACGCCATGTTGATGTCGCCCACGGGCGCCCTGACGCTGACCAGCGTGTCCGCAGGCTGGGCGCGCCGTGTCGGCGCGGTGCAGAACTTCCGGTTCTCCGGATACCGGAAGCCGAAGTCCGCGCGGCCCTGGAAGAACGGCAGGCCGTCGCCGTCCTCGTTGTAGGTGCTGCCGGGCGGCGACTGGCCCATCGTGAGGTCGAAGCAGTCCCCAAGCACGGCCACGCGCCAGCCGGCGGGGATCGGGCCGAGCGCCGACGCCTCCAGACGCTCGGGGAACGCCTCGTAGAGCTGCGCGGGCAGCCCCGGCAGCGACTCGCCCGAGCGCCAGCGGCCCTCTTGCTTCGCCCGCACCGGCTCGAAATCCACAAACCACGAGCGAAACAGCGCCCGCGCCATCTCCTCCAGCGTCCCCGCCATCCGACGGTTCAACTCAATCTTGTCATCCAGACACCCCAACACCCCCGCAATCCGCCGCTGCTCCCCCATCGGCGGCACAGAGAGGCGGATGGAGTGAGCGAAGTCGCGGTTCAAGCCGGGAACCGCGCTATCGCTGTTGGCATCGTCAAGCCCAAGACTCTGGAGGGCGTAGTACTTAAACCGCAGGAGTTCGGGATCGTCGTCGGTCACGTAGAACGTCGTATCGATCGGCCAACAGGGTCCCGGTGAGTAGTGGACCGCGCCGACTGTTCCCTTTCGGCCGATAATGATCGTCGGCGAGCTTGTCAGCGCCTGATCGTGATAGCCGATGATCCCGTTCGAGCCGTAGACGGGGATGCCGCCTGTTTCGTTCCGTTGTTTTTTCGACAGTCCTTTGCCGTACGTGAATGGAGCGAATTCTCCGACGGTTGTCGTGGGCCAGTCGTGCGTCATGATTCTTCTTCGGGGACGGCGAACGGATTGAGAAGTTCTACATCGAACCCTTCGAAGTCGCGGATGTTGCGGGTCACGACGATCAGCTGATGCACTCTCGCGGTGGCGGCGATCATCGCGTCGTTCGCCAGCGCGTTCGACCGCCGGTGCATCAGCCGCGCCCACTCGCGGAACACTGCTGCATCCATCGGCAGCACGGCGTAGTTGCGCACTATCAGATCGCACCAGGCGTCCAGCTCGGCTGCTTTGGCCGGATCCTGTTCTCGCGTTCGCTCGATGCCGATCTGGATCTCGCCGACCGTGACGGCTGAGATGAAGAGAAGTTCGGCCGGTGTCGCTCGCAGCCAGGCCATGACCGCCCCGTGTGGACGAGGGCGGCGCGTTTCGGAGACGACGTTGGTGTCGAGGAGATGCACGGCTAGTCGTCGAATCGCGGCGGTTCGCGCCGGGTGTCGTCACGGCGCGACGGCGTGAGGTGCTCGGCGCGGGGCTCGGGCGCGAGCAGCCAGTCTTTGAGCGTGGGGTAGACGGGCGTCCTGCTCTCTTCGACGGCGCGTCGGAAGTAGGGGTTGCGGAACTCTTTGTCGAAGACCAGATCGACGGGGCGGCCGAGCAGTCGTTCGAGTTCGTCGTGGAGTTCAACATAGCGGCAGATCCAGGGGCCGAGGTCGGCTTCGGGCTGGTAGGTGACGAGGAAGTCGATGTCGCTGGTGTCGGGGTTGAACTCGCCGTTGGCGGCGGATCCGAACACGTCGAGCTTGCGCACCTGGTAGCGGCGGCAGAGCTCGGCGATCTCGTCGGCGTGCTCGGTGATCAGGGGGATGATCATGGCCGTTCCGCTCCTCTCGCGGCAAGTGTACGCCGCCGCGGGGCGGGAGGCCGCGCCTAGAGCAGGCCGAGTTGGGTGCCGCCGGGGTCGTCCTCGGTTGCGACGGTGGCGATGGGGGGGCGCTCGGAGGCGGCGAGCAGTTGGGGGATGTGGGCGAAGTCGTCGCGCAGCACTTGCAGGAGGGCGGCCTGGCGGAGGGCGGCGGCGGGATGGTAGACGGGGTAGATGAGCCACCGGCCGGCTCTGGCGGGGACGCCGCGCGAGCGGCCCATGGCGGCGCCGGGGATGAAGTATTGGGTGGCGAAGCGCCCGAGGGGGACGATCAGTTTGGGGCGGATGCCGTTGATTTGCTCGCTGAGGTAGGGCTCGCAGGCGTTGATTTCGTCGGGCTGCGGGTCGCGGTTTTGGGGCGGGCGGCACTTGACGACATTGGCGACGAAGACATCGGCGCGGGTGAGGTTGATGCCGGCGAGGAGGTCGTCGAGCAGTTGTCCGGCGCGTCCGACGAAGGGGCGGCCCTGCTGGTCTTCGTGGTAGCCGGGGCCTTCGCCGATGAACATGAGCTCGGCGTTGGGGTCGCCGTCGCCGGGCACGGTGCGGGTGCGCCCCTCGCTGAGGCGGCAGGCATGGCAGGCGGCGACGCGGTTGTTGAGGCTCTGGAGGTCGGCGGCGTCCATCGCCTCAGTCTATGCGCGGGGCGCGGCGGGTTGGCTGCCTGCCTGGCCGGCTGCTATGTCGCGCGCCGGCGGTTAGTCCTCGTCCGGCTCGGGGTCGGCTTCGACGACGGGGATGATGGCGTGGCGCTCGACGAGGCGGACGAGCAGGACGCCGAGGCCGAAGAGGCCGAGGGCGGGGACGGCGACGAAGGTCTGGGTGACAGGGTCGATGGAGGGGGTGATCAGGGCGGCGAGCAGGAACGCGCCGATGATGGCCCAGCGCCACATGCCGAGCAGTTTGCGGTGGGTGACGAGTCCGAGCGCGCCGAGGCCCATCAGGAAGAGGGGGATTTCGAAGACGATGCCGGTCCAGAAGACGAAGCGGATCAGCATGTCGATGTAGTTGTTGATGCGCACTTGGGGTTCGGCGATTTCGTCGCCGAAGTTGAGCAGGAAGTCGAGCGCGGGGGGCCAGCCGATGTAGTAGGCGAAGGCGCCGCCGCAGGCGAAGGCGATGGTGGCGACGGCGACGATGGGGAGGAGCCAGCGGCGCTCGGCGCGGGTCAGGCCGGGGTGGATGAAGGCGTAGGCCTGGTAGATGAGGATCGGCATGGCACCGGCGATGCCGAGCATCAGCGAGATTTTGATGTAGGCGCCGATGAAGCCGAGCAGTTCGGTGAAGATGGGGCGGAATTCGGGGTAGGCGTCGCGGCCCGGTTGGAGCAGGTAATCGAGGATGGTCTGGGCGAAGACGAGGGCGACGACGGTGGTGAGGACGATGCTGAGGGTGGAGATGGTGAGGCGCTGGCGAATTTCGGAGAGGTGCTCGCCGAGGGTGAGTTGCGCGCCGCCCTCCTCGGGCGGGGGTTCTGCGACGAGCTCGGGCGGGGCCGGCGGCTCGTCGGGCGGCTCATTGGGCGGTTCGGCGGCGGTCGGTTGGCTGACCATGAGCTATCGGGGACTATCGGGCGTCGCGCCGGCGGCGGTTGAGGGAGATGACGTTGGAGGGACGGGCGGGCGCTTCCGCCGCGGCCTGCTGTCGGCGGCGGACGACGGGGCGGCGGCGGACGCGGCGCTGTTCGGGCGCGGGTTCCGCGGTTGCGGTCGCGGCCGGAGCGGCTGATGTGGTGTGCGCGGCGGCTGCGCCGTCGTCGTCGCGGGCGGCGGCGACGGCTTCCTCGGTGGCGGCCTCGGCGTCGCGGGCGACGGAGCGGATGTCGGCTTCGGCGGCGGCGAGGTCGGCGCGGATGCCCTGGTCGGTCTCGGCCAGCTCGTGGCGGACTTCGATGTATTCCTCGCGCATTTCCTCGAAGTCAACGAGGTATTCGTCGCGGAAGTCGCGGGCGTACTCGCGCAATTCGCGGATGGCGCGTCCGAATTGTCCGGCGAATTCAGGCAGTCGGCCGGGTCCGAAGATGACGGCGGCGAGGAGCAGGACGACGAGGATTTCGGGGATGCCGACGCCGAAGATGTTCATGCGGACCTCGGCGCGGCGGGCGTCCTCGCTCAGACGCGCTCTTGCGCCGTGTTTAGCTTATCTGATCGGGGGTGGGGTTTGGGGAGGCCGACCCCCCAGTCCGCTTACGCAGACAGCCCCCCCTGCATAGGGGGGCGATTTCAGAGCGGACAGGTCCCCTGCGTCGGGGGCGCTAGCCTTCGGGGACGCCTTTGCCGATGAGGAAGTCGACGGCGTCGCGGACGGTGGCGATGCCTTCGGCGTCTTCGTCGGAGATTTCGAGGTCGGGGACCTCGTCGCGGAACTCTTCCTCGAAGGACATGATCAGCTCGACGAGGTCGAGCGAGTCTGCGCCGAGGTCGTCGATGAACGACGCGTCGAGCGTGATCTCGTCGGCCTCGACGCTCAGCTGCTCTTCGATGATGCCCTGAATGCGTTCGAACAGTGCCACAGCCGGTGCCTCCTCAGCCGGCTCCGCGAGCCGGGTTCGCCGTATGGTACCCAACACGCCGCTGACCAGCCGCCGGCTGCCGTCGCTGCCGTAGCGCTTGGCCAACTCGACCGCCGCGTTTGCCGCGGCGGCTGCGCGCACCGCCTCAGTATTGAAGAGCAATTCGTACAGCGCAATCCGTAGGACGGTGAGATCGACGAGCGCCATCTGGATCAGCGGGCGCTGGGTGGCGGTCTGCTCGATGATTGCGTCGATTTCGTCCAACCGCTCGGCCACGCCGGCGGCCAGCGTTTCCGCGTAGGCGTGTTCCGCGTCGTCGAGCGGTTCTTCTGCCTGGCGGCGGGCGATCGCGGCCAGCGCGCCGGTGCGCTCGAATTCTGCTTCGAACAGCGCCTCAAAGGCCCGCGTGCGTCCCGCGGTGCGGCGGCTCAGGTCGAATCTCCGGCGATGCCGGCGTGATCGTTGAGATTGATCAGCGTCGGCTTCTCGGGGCGCAGGGTGGTCCGCACCAAGCCCGTCAGCACGGCACCCGGGCCGATTTCCACGAATGTCTCCACGCCCATCTCGCGCATTGCCAGCACGGTATCGCGCCAGCGGACGGGGCGGCGGATTTGCGCTTTCAGGTCTTCGCGCACCGTCGCCGCCGTGGTCAGCGGCGCGGCGTCGACGTTGCCGATCACGGGGACCTGGGGATCGGCGATCGCGGCGGCGTCGAGCACGGGCGCCATTTGCTCGGCGGCGGGCTGCATGAGCGAGGTGTGGAATGCGCCGCCGACGTTGAGCCGGATGACGCGGCGCGCGCCGGCCGCTTCGGCGGCTGCGGCTGCGCGGTCCACGGCCTCCGGCGTCCCGCCGACCACGATCTGGCCAGTGGCGTTCAGGTTGCAGAGTTCCGCGCCCGTTTCCGCGCAGAGCGCTGCAACCGCGTCCTCATCGAGGCCCAGCACGGCGGCGAGCGTGCCGGGCTGGGCTTCGCCTGCGGCCTGCATCTCCTCGCCGCGCCGCTGCACGAGGCGCACCGCTTCGCTCACGGTGAGCGATCCCGCCGCGACCAGCGCGCTGTACTCGCCCAGGCTGTGGCCGGCCATGCAGAGCGGCTGCGCGGCGAGAGCGGGATGCTGCGCGGCCCGCGCCGCGCTCCAGGCAGCCAGGCTGGCGACGAGGATGGCGGGCTGGGTGTTGACCGTCTGCCGCAGCTCGTCGTCCGGGCCCTCGAAGATGATGCGCGAGAGGTCGCGGCCGATGGCGGCGTCGGCTTCGTCGAAGACGGCGGCGGCTTCGGGGTAGGCCTCGTAGAGGTCGCGGCCCATGCCGACCTGCTGCGCGCCCTGGCCGGGGAAGAGCCAGGCTGATCGGTCTGCGGGTTCAGCGGGCACTCGCTAGTCCTCGAGGTCGATCACGGCGTTGCCGCGGTAGGTTCCGCAGGCCCAGCAGATGTGATGCGCCTGGTGGATGGCGTTGCACTGCGGGCAGGAGACCAGCTTGGGACGCCGCACGCGGTGGTGCTGGCGTCGCAGCCGCTGGCGGGTCTTGGCGTACTTGCGCTTTGGCAGAGGCGGCATGGCGGTCGTCCTTCGTTGTGGGCGCTACGGTCGGTTGAGTTGTTCGCGCAGGGGCGCGAGTGCGGCCCAGCGTTCGTCGAGCTCCGGTTCGGCATCGGCGCGGGCGGCGTCGATGCCCGGGCAGTCGGCGGCGCAGCGCGGGCTGATCGGCCGCGCCATTTCGACATATTGTCGCACGACTTCCGTGAGGTCGATCTGTCCGTCGATCACGGCGAAGCCGTCGCGCTCCGGCGGCGCCTCGATCGGGCGTCCGGTCAGCGCATCGTTGGGCGGCCAGAACTCTTCCTCGAACTCCAGCGGGAGTTCGAGCGTAAGCGGCGCGAGGCAGCCGCCGCAGATGTCGTCGATGGTGGTGCCCAGACGCCCGCGCGCGAGCAGCGACTGGTCGGTGCGCAGCAGCTGGAGCGCGCCGTCGATCCGGCGCGGTCCCTCGTAGGCGAACGGCGCGGCTGCGATGTCATAGGCGCGCTCGGAGCCGATCGGCTCCTGCAGCAGGGTCGAGACATTGATCAGCAGCGAGTGGAGCTCGCGGCGAGGGGGTGAGGCTGGTTCGTGGGTCATCGCCGCCCAGCGTATCAGCGACTCGAACTGCCCCGAGAACGGGCGCGGGCGGGCAAGATCGGGACCGCCGCGCTGCTAAGGGCGTTGGGTTTGGGTTCCCGCTTTCGCGGGAACGACGGATCTTGGAACGGGCGTTGGAGGTGTGTGCGGGGGTTGGTGCTGGGTTTGGCGAGATACCCGCGGCAAGCGCGGGTATGACGGAGTGGGAGGCGGTGTGGCTGAGGGGCGTAGGTGCGACGGAGCCTGGGGCGGGCGTCGGGGGTGTGTGCGGGGGTTGGTGCTGGGTTCGGCGAGATACCTGCGGCAAGCGCGGGTATGACGGAGTGAGGGAGACGGCGGGTATGACGGAGTGAGGAGCGGGAGTGATGAGGAGGGAGGACGGGAGTGACGAGGGGCTGTCCGGCGGCGGTTTGTCCACCAGAACACACGGGCGTACGGGTGTTCCGGCGCGTCCGCGCTAAGCTGCGGGCGATGTCGCTCTCCTCGCTTCACGGCCCCGATGTGCATGATCTCGCGCAGCCGGCAGTCCAGCACGGACCGGACGCCGAAGTGGCGATCCGCGCGAACGGCCTGACCAAGCACTTCGGCGACATCCACGCCGTCAACGGCATCGACCTGCGCGTCCCGCAGGGCCAAGTCTTCGGCTTCCTTGGCCAGAACGGCTCCGGCAAGTCGACCACCGTGCGGATGCTCACCACGCTGCTGCGCCCGACCGAGGGCGATGCCTGGGTCGGCGGCCTCGATGTGCGCAAGCAGCCCAACGCGGTGCGGCAGTCGATCGGCGTCGCGCTGCAGGAGGCGGGGCTGGACCTGCTCCAGACCGGCCGCGAGCTGCTGCGGCTCTCCGCGCGGCTCTACAACGTGCCGCGTGGCGACATCGAGCAGCGCATCTCCTACCTGCTAGAGGTCGTGGATTTGGCCGGCGACGCCGACCGCCGAATCGGCGAATACTCCGGCGGCATGCAGCGGCGGCTCGACCTCGCCTCTGCGCTGGTCCACAGCCCCGCCATCATCTTCCTCGACGAGCCGACGACCGGGCTCGACCCCGTTTCGCGCCAGTACCTCTGGGAATACATCGAGCGGCTCAACAAGGACGACGGCGTGACCTTCTTCCTGACCACGCAGTACCTGGAAGAGGCCGACCAGTTGGCCGACGAGATCGCGATCCTCGACGCGGGCCGGATCGTGGTGCAGGGCACGCCCAGGGCGCTCAAGGCGACCGTTTCGGACGACGTGATCAGCTTCGAGCTGAGCGACGACGACTTGGACCGCCGCCTGGCGATCGACGCCGTCTCACGGCTGCCGCTGGTCGACAGCGCGCGCGACGACGGCGCGAACGGCGTCGCCGTCTACACCAAGAGCGGCACCGCCGTCTTCCCCACCGTGGTCCGCGCGCTGGACGAGGCCGGCCTCACCTTCAACAACCTGCGCCTGGCCAACGCCACTCTCGACGATGTCTTCCTCCAGGCCACGGGCTACCGCATGGAGCCGCCGAGCGCCGCCGAGGGCGCGGAAGGGGCGGGCGCCTGATGGCCGCTACCGCACCGGCCGCCGCCGCGGTCACCGCCCGCAGCGGGCGGCTGCATGTGCTCACGCACGCACGCTTCCTGGCCGGGCGCACCCTGCGCGAGGCGCGGCGGCAGCCCGGCGTCGAAATCACCAACATCTTCATCCCGCTGTTCTTCCTCGCCGTCTCCACCGCCGCGATCGGCGAGGTCGCCGGCGGCGCGTTCCAGGTCGACAACTACCTCGGCTTTCAGCTGCCCGTCGCTGTGCTCCAGGCCGTGGCCGGCTCCTCCAGCGCCTCCGGCATCGCCATCGTCACCGATATGGAGCGCGGCTACTTCGACAAGCTGCTGCTCACCCCCGCCTCGCGCTGGTCGTTGATCATCGGGCGCGTCGCCGCCGACGCCGTGCGCGCCATGTTCTTCAGCCTGATCATGCTCGCCGCGGCGCTGATTTTCGGCTCCGGGATGATGGCCGGCGTGGGCGGCTTCTTCGTGATCCTGCTGATGGCCGGCATCTTCGGCGCGGCCTACTCCGGGATCGGCATCTTCGTGGCGATGCGCACCGGCAACGCGCAGGCAGCCCAGGCCAGCTTCCTGCTCTTCTTCCCCCTGCTCTTCATGGCCCCGGCCTTCGCCCCGATCGAGATCTTCGCCGACTGGCTGCGCTGGATCGCCACCGCCAACCCCGTCACCTACATGATGGAAGGCATCCGCGAGCTGGTGATCGGCGACACCGACGCGCTGCGCGAGCTGACCCGCGAGCTCGCCGCGCGCGGCGCCAGCCCCACGCCGGCGCAGATCAAGGACGCGCTGGGCAACGGCTGGGACGCCGAGCGGATGCTCTGGGCCTTTGTCTCGCTGATCGGCTTCGGGGTCGTCACGATGACGATGGCCGTCGTCGCCCTGCGCCGCCGCGCCGCCTCCGGCTGAGCCCGCGCGTGCGCCCCCTGCGGTTGCCCTTGCAGTTGACCGCACGCGCTGCGCGTCGCTACCCTCAGATCGCTGAAACGCCCCACACCAACGAGGAGCTGCCCGTGCGCTGGTTTACGCCCAAGAAGACCGTCTCCGCCCACTGCGACCTGCCCTGCGGCGTCTACGACCCCGCGCAGGCCAAAATCGAGGCCATGTCCGTGCTCAAGTCGATGGAGAAGTACCAGGACTCCGACGACCACGATTTCAAGGCCCGCTGCCTCCAGATTAAGGAGGAGCGCGCCGACGAGGTGAAGCACCACCTCTGGGTGCTGTGGACCGACTTCTTCAAGCCGCACCACCTGGAGGCCGACGGCGGCATCCACGAGCTGATCTGGAACGCCACCAAGGCCGCCGGCGAGGCCAAGAAGACCACCGACCCGGCCAAGGGCCAGGAACTGATCGACCTGATCGACCAGATCAGCGAGAAGTTCTGGGCCACTGCCGAGGGCCCCGGCGCTGGCGTCTACGCCCCCTAACTCGGCAAATCCCGCCGACCGGAATCACCCCCTACGCACAGGGGCAGGCCGTCGATCGGAATCGCTCCCCTACGCAGGAGCAAGCCGTCGATCGGAATCGCCCATCTACGCAGGGGCTTGCTGCCGATCGGAATCGCCCCCCTATGCAGGGGGGCGGTCCGCGTTAGCGGACTGGGGGGTCGGCCGCCCCACCTCAACCCCCTCCGCCGCCTTCACCAGATTCCGCATCAGGCGGATCGCCTCGTCGTGCGGGACGCGGCCGCACCCGCAGGACGACGAGACCAGCAGCCGCTCCGCCGGGAGCACCTCCAGCAACGCCTCGATCTTCTCCCGCAACGCCGTCACGCTTGCCGGCTGCGACTTCACGTCTGCGATCCCCGCAATCACCTCGATCGAATCCGGGACCTCCGCCAGCAGCGCCCGATCCTCCCACTGGCCGGAGTACGAGCACTCCACATGTACCCGCTCCACCTGCCCCTCAAGCGCCGCAATCAGCGGCAGCAGCGTGCGCAGGTTTTGCACCTCGATCGACGGCTTCCGCGCGATGTCGCCGAGGCAGAAGTGGACGGTGTGGCGGATGCCGGCGGCCGGCGCGAGCGGCTCCACCACCAGCGGAACCAGCTCTGCAACATCGCGCGCGCCCGATACCAGCCCGATCGCCTCGGCGGGGGCGTCCAGCTGAATCTCCGCCAGCCCGGCTGCGACCATATCGGCGATCTCGTCTTGCACGATCGCGATCAGATCGGCGAGGTGCGCCGACGGGTCATCGGCGCGGAAACCGCCGCCGATGGTGAGCGGCGAGGGGACGGAGGCCTTGTCGAGCGACGGCTCGATCTCGCGCTCGCGCCGCCAGGCTTTGGCGTGCCCGGTCCCGCGCGGCGCGGTGACCGTGCCGGCGACCGCGTAGACGCCGACGCCCTGCTGACCTTTCGCCGTCTCGCGCGGCTGGAGCGTGCGCAGCCCGTCGAGGCGCGGCGGGATGTGATGCAGGAAGTCGGGCGCGAAGACCTCGCCGCCCATGATCTGATCGAGGCCGCAGGCGAGCTGCTCGTCCATTGCGATCCGCGCCGCGGTTTGCAACAGGTCGCACGCCTGCTCGTCGCTGTACTCGCCGGCGTAGTAGCGCTTCAGCTCGAGCCGCTGGCCGAACGGAATCGGCCACGATCCCACCACCGTCGTGCGAATCGCCATCTCCGTACTCCTCACTCCGCGTCCGCGTAGACGCGGAAGCCGTAATCGTTATATCGGTAGCTGGGGTCCAGGCTGGAGCGCGCGGAGACGCGGGTGAACTTGATCTTGTGCCGCCACGAGCCGCCGCGGCTGGCGCGTCGCTCGCCCGTGGGCGGACCGACCGGTGAGTCCGGGGGCGAGCGTTGGTACCACGCGCGGTCGTACCAGTCGGAGCACCATTCGTGGACGTTATCGGCCATGCAGAGCAGCCCGAAACTGTTTGCGCAGGCGATGTCGGGGCTGTGCGGCGCGTCGGCTTCGGCGACGAAGCGGCGCGGCGCCGCATTTGGCCATTGGTCGTCGGCCTGCGGCCAGCGCGCGGCTTCGAGGCCGCCGCGCGCGGCGTACTCGCGTTCCGCCTCGGTCGGCAGCCGCGCGCGAACGCCGCGCTGCGCGCCCCACCATTCGCAGAATGCCTGGGCGTCGCGCCACGAAACGCCGACGACCGGCAGCGTCGGCGCGCAGAACTCCGGCGCGTTCCAGAAGGGCGGCGGCGCGGCGTCCGTCGCTGCGACGAACGGCGCGTATTGAGCGTTTGTCACGGGTGTGCGCGCGGCGCGAAACGGAGCTACGGAGACGATGTGCGCCGGCCGCTCGTCGCGGCGGTCGCAGTCGGAGCCCATCGAGAAGCGGCCGCCGGCCAGCGGAATCAGGTCAATGTCGGCCGGCCTCACGCCCGCTCCTCCTTGCAGCCGCACGCACGCTCGGCGAGTCGTCAGACGGGGCGGAAAACGGGGATGGGGTAGGCGTCGTCGCCGTCCTGCTCCTCAAACTCCACCTGGACGCGCTGGCCGATGTGGACATCTTTGGTCGGGTCCGCGACGCCGACGATGTTGGTGAGGATGCGGAAGCCTTCGTCGAGGTCGACGTAGGCGACGGCGTACGCGCCGAGCTCCTGGAAGCCGGGCATGCGGTTCTGGCGCACGACGGAGTAGGCGTAGACGCTGCCGAGTCCCTCGGAGACGTGCCAGGTGAGGTCGGAGCCGCCGTCGGCGGTGGAGTGCGCGCGGGGATAGAAGACGACATTGCCGGCGTCGTCCTTCTGGTAGCGCAGTTCGCCGGCTTTGCAGCCCTCCCAGAAGTGCTGCGTGTCGGGTTCGGGGAAGCTGGGTTGCGGGCGGTTGGCCATTGGGATCGCCTTTCGAGTTGCGGGTGGAGCGTGTTCGGATCTGTTTCGATTTGTTCGGGTGTGGTTGGGTCTGTTCGGCTCAGTCAGCGGCGAGGATTACGGTGCCGCCGGTGTGGGTGCCGCCGAGCAGTCCGCCGTTGCCGTGGGCGACGGCGAGTTTCGCGCCCTCCACCTGGGAGGTGGATTCGCCGCGCAGCTGGCGGACGGATTCGAGCAGCAGGAAGAGGCCGCGCATGCCGGGGTGGTTGGAGGAGAGGCCGCCGCCGTCGGTGTTGAGGGTGAGGCCGGGCCGGTCGAAGGCGAGGTGCCCGTCTTCGATCCAGGGGCCGATTTCGCCCTTGCCGCAGAAGCCGAGATCTTCGAGGCAGACGGCCACGGTGATGCTGAACGAGTCGTAGATCATGGCGATGTCGATCTCATCGGGCGTCACGCCGGCCTGTCCGAACGCCGTGGGGGCGCTCTGAGCGCCGGCGCTGGTGGTGATGTCGCCGTCGTTCTCGCGGTACTTGGTGGCCTCGCCGGCGCCGATGATCCAGACGGGCTTCTTCTTGATGCCGCGCGCGACATCGGCGGAGACGAAGACGGCCGCGCCGCCGCCGTCGGAGATCATGCAGCATTCGAGCAGGTGCAGCGGGTCGGCGACGATCCGCGATTCGAGCACATCCTCGACGCTGATTTCGTCGACCTTGACGAACTGGAGGTCGGTCATCGCCTTGACCGCTTCGGGGTTGCGCATGGCGTGCTTGCGGGTGGCGACGGAGATTTGGGCGAGTTGCTCGGTGGTGGTGCCGTAGTCGTGCATGTGGCGGTGGGCGACCATTGCGTAGTTGGAGATCAGGGTGGAGCCGTAGGGGACTTCCATGTTCTGCTGCCAGGACGCGCCGCCACGCCCGAGCCCGCCAGTGCCGATCGGCACGCGCATTGAGGCGGCGGTCGAGCCGTAGGTGGTGACGGCGACATTGACGCGCCCGGCGG
This sequence comes from Dehalococcoidia bacterium, assembly GCA_965242565.1. GTDB lineage: Bacteria > Chloroflexota > Dehalococcoidia > Bin125 > Bin125 > CATQGW01. The sequence goes on from OZ251457.1 coordinate 162,172, forward strand.
CGATGTCGCGCAAGGCGTGGGAGGCGTGGAATTCGTAGGAAGAGCCGCCGACCTGGGTGGTGTCGATCATGCGCGGCTGAATGCCGAGGTAGGCGGCCAGGCCGAGGCCGCCGCCGCCCTCGCCGTCAAGCGCGTCGTAGAGGCCGTCGACATCGCTCCAGCTGAGCCCGGCGTCGTCGAGCGCGCGCTTCATCGATTCGGCTTTGATCTGCATCGACGAGACGCCCGGGGCAACGCGGAGCGGGTATTCGTGGATGCCGGCGATCGCTGCGACTCGTTCCTGCGCCATTGGAGTCCTCCCTCGGTCGGCGTCGCGCGTCGTCTGCGCGATTGCGCCTCATTCTAGTGCGCGCGTAGTCTGATGCGATGCAGATCGGCCTGATCTCGGATACGCACCTGCCACAGCTGCTGCGTTCGCTTGACGAGCTCGGGCCGCAGATCGGCGAGGCGTTGGACGGCGTGGACCTGATTCTGCACGGCGGCGACGTGACGGTGGCGGGGGTGCTGGACTGGTGCGAGCAGTTTGCGCCGGTGCTGGCGGCGCGGGGCAACAACGACATTTTCGAGGATGCGCGGCTGGCGGAAGTGCAGCTGCTCGAGGTGGAGGGCGTGCGGGTGGGGATGGCGCACGAGCTGCGCCCGGAGTCGCGCCCGATCGCGGAGATTCTGGACTCTTCGCTGGGCGGCGAGCGGGTGGATGTGCTGATCGGCGGCGACACGCATGTTGAGCGGCTGGAATACCGCGACGGCGTGCTGCTGATCAACTCCGGCTCGCCCTCGCTGCCGCATCATCTTTCGACGCGACTGGGCACGATGGGGCGTCTGGCGATTGAGCGGGGGCGGATCGAGGCAGAGATTTTCGCGCTGGGGCCGACGCCAGGGCAGCGCAATCCGGGCCGCCCGCAGCGGGTGGTGATTGAAGGCGGGCGCGTGGCTGAGGCGGCGCTGTGCGGGCAAGTGCTGAGCGCGGCGGAGTTTCTGAAGCCGCCCGATCAGCGAATCGTTCCGAACGGCGCGGGCTGAGCCGCGCCATTCTCCAAGTCGGGCACGCGAGAGGATGGATCATGGACCTACAACTGGGCGGCAGGCGGGCGCTGGTAACGGGCGGCAGCCGCGGGATCGGCAAGGCGATCGCGCTGGAGCTGGCGCGGGAGGGCTGCGAGGTGACGATCGCGGCGCGCGACGAGGCGCGGCTGGCGGCGGCCGCGGCGGAGATCGGCGCGGCGGCGGGGCGGGAGATCACCGCGCTGACGGTGGAGATGTCGGACGACGCCTCGGTGCGGACGATGGTCGCGGCAGCGGCGCAGGCGATGGACGGGTTGGACATTCTGGTGAACAACGCGGCCTCACCGGGCAGCGTCCACGGACCGAAGCCGCTGGCGGAGCTGACCGACGAGGTGGTGTTGGCCGACATCAACGTGAAGGTGATGGGCTATCTGCGCTGCTCGCGGGAGGCCGCGCCGCACATGCAGCGGGCCGGCTGGGGGCGGATCATCAACATTTCGGGGCTGGCGGCGCGCGGTAGCGGGAACACAGTGGGCAGCATCCGCAACGTGTCGGTGGCGGCGATGACCAAGAATCTGGCGGACGAGCTGGGCCCGGACGGGATCAACGTGACGGTGGTGCATCCGGGGCTGACGGAGACGGAGGCGACGCCGGCGCGGATCGCGCAAACGGCCGAGTCGGCGGGCATCACGGAGGCCGAGGCGGAGGCGCGGATGGCGGCGGGCAACTCGGTGCGGCGGATTATCACGTCGGAGGACATCGCCGCGATCGTCGCGTTTCTGGCATCGCCGCTCTCGGTGGCGATCACGGGCGACACGATCGCCGCAGGCGGCGGCGTGGGGCGGGGAATCTACTACTGAGACGCACTCTCGATCGGCGCTGCATCGGAAGCTCGCGTGCCGCCGTTTTCGAGCACGAGCCGATAGATCGTGCAGAGGTTGAGCCAGGACTGGGCGGGCGTTCCCAGCTCACGCTCAAGATCCTGAGCGATCTGCTCGCTGATCATCGCCCGCCCTTCGAGGATGTCGTTGATCGCTGCCTCGGTCTGCCCGATGCGGCGCGCAAGCTCGGCCGGCGTCATCGCCAGGGCCGCCAGATCATCGCGCAGAAACCCGCCGGGGTGATCCGCCACATCCGGCAGGATGTTCGGTTTGAACTCAGTCGCCATAGTGATTCTCCACGCTGCGAATCTCGATTTCACGTGTTGCGGCGGCGGGTCGGACGATCAGCCGCCAGCTTCTCGTTAGCCGGATCGAGTAGTCGTCCCGCCGGTCGCCTTCAAGGCGTTTGAAGCGGCGCGAGCGGAAATCCGGAAGTCGGCGAAGATCGCCCCAGTGCTCAACTGCTGCGATGCGGGTGAGCACGTGCCGATACTGTCGGGCGACGGCGCGCCCCCATTCAGCTTCCGCCCGCGACGAATCTGCGAAGCAGCGCTGTAGGCTGCGAGTGCGGAAGATGAGCTCCACGCCTGTGGCCTCTCTGCCCACTTCATCGGTTGCCTCCGTTGGCCGTCAATGGGATGATCACTGCCCGGCCAACGGCTGTCAACCCACGCGCGCTGCTGGGCCGTGTGGCGCGACGGAGGTGGACCGGGGAGATTTACTCCTGTGGTCCTACTGAGCGGCATGTTCGGCTGACAGGTCGGCCGCGAGCTCGGAGGCGCGCGTGCCGCCGTTTTCGAGCACGAGGTGGTACATCGTGACCATGTTGAGCCACGATTGCGCGGAGACATTGAGCACTCGCTCGAGGTCCTGCGCGAAGTCTTCGGTGATCATCGCCTGCTCATTGACGACGGCGTAGACGTCGTCGGCTGGACGCTGCATCATCGCGGCGAGCTCGCTAGGGGAGATGCCGCGCGCCTCAAGTTCTTCGCTCAGAAACCCGCCTGGATGGAACGCCGTGTCGGGCAGGATCGAGGGTTTGAACTCAGCCATGGTAGTCCTCCACATCAACGACGACGATTTGCGCCGTCGTTGCGCCGCGCTCAACGATCAGACGTACCGCGCCGGTCAGGCGAATCGCAAACTGGCCGGCGCGATCGCCGTGCAGCGGATGCAACCCCAATGTACGGAGTTCGAACAGGTCGTGCCAAGTGTCCGCCAGCTGAATCAACGCCACACGCCGCTGATACTGCGTCCCCACTGCGACACCCCAGCGGCGCTGGGCGCGGTTTTTCTGCTCAAAGCAGCGTCGCAGCTCGCGTGTTCGGAACCGGATATCCACGCAGATCTCCTCCTGGAAAGCTTCGGCCTGTTCACGCGCCGCGCCCCGCGCATCCAGACTGAACTCAAGATGCGGTGCTGGCGCCCCTGGGAGGAATCGAACCTCCAGCCTGCGGATTAGAAGTCCGCCGCTCTGTCCGTTGAGCTACAGGGGCTCAGCTCTGCGGGTTGCCGGCCTCGTAGAAAGCCGCGCCCTGCTTGTTCAAGGATACGGCGATGCTGCGGGCGACCGTGGAACCGTCGGGCAGCATCGCTTCCAGGCGGATCTGGCCGATGTGCTCGCCCTCCGGCACGCCGCCGGCGGCCGCGCGCACGACGAGCGTGGAGACGCCGGCGTTCGGCGCCTCCGCGCCGAGCGCGACGCCGGCCTGCACGTTGATCTCCACCCAGGACGGCGCGCGGGCCACGCGCCAGGCCAGCAGACCGCTGCCCTCGTTCTCGATCACCAGCGACGCGGCGGGCGCGCCGCTCTCCGAGTCCAGCGCAATCTCTTCAACGTCCAACCGCAGGCGCGGCTCGCCGAGGATCTGGCGGCGCAGCTGCTGCGCCTCCGCCGCGCCGGGCGGCGCGGCAGCGTACGGGGCGGCGAACTCGGAGAGCGGCAGCTGCATCGCGGCGAACGGCGCGAACCGGCCGGCGGCGACGTTGCGCAGGTCGTTCAGCCCGGCGTAGAAGTGCGCCGGATCGAGCGGCCCGCCCGGCGCGGCCGTCACCGCGAGATCCGGCAGCGCGACCGGTACCGCCTCCCAGAGCGGCCGTCCGTCCACCAGCGGCGGATTGGCGACGCAGCCCAGCACCAACTCCTGATAGGGGAAGCCGTTGCGCCGTCCGTCGCAGGCGTATGTCGGCGCGCGGAACGGGTCGACCTCCGGCCCGGCCGGATGATTGGAGAGCGCCCAGCCGTTGTAGCCCCAGAGCGCGTAGTACCAGGACTCGATCACCGCGGGATCGGCCGCGCCGACCTGCGGGAAGAAATCGTCATTCCACTTCTCGGCCAGGATCTGCGCGCCGGCGGCGATGTTGTAGGCGAAATGCGTGCCGACCAGCGCCTCGAAGCGCGTCGGCAGGCCGCCCTCGTTCAGGATCGCGCTGGTCACCTGCATGATGCCGTAGCCGCAGTCGAACGACACCAGCGCGGGGCCGATCTCGCCGTAGGGCACCTCCTCCGCGGCCTGGTTCGTGGTGCTTTCGATCCAGCCGATCGCGTAGAGCAGCGGCGCGGGGATCGCCGCGCCCGGATCCTCGCTGCGGTCGAGGCCGACTTTGAGCGCCGGCAGCGCGAACTCCTCATCGTCCGGGAAGAGCAGATTGGCCGCCGCCAGCCGTTGCGCGTCGAGGTAACGGGAACGGTCGCGTTCGGCCTCCCACGATTGAAAGAGATAGGCCGGCCCGCCGCCCGAATAGGGGCAGACGCTCGGCGCGGAACGCCCCGTCGGCGTCGCCGCCAGCAGTGCCGCCAGCAGCGCCAGCAGCAGACACAGCGCGGCCGGAACCGCCGCCCCAAGCGCCGCTGCGGCGCGGCTCACCCGCTCCACCAGCCGATCGCAAACAGCCCGGCGCGCTCGATCCGCGCAAACTCGCCGTCGGCGCGCTCCACCGCCAGTCGCGCGCGACCCGGCGCGCCCGGTCCGACGCCGTCGTAGGCGTTCAGCGCCAGCCAGCGTCCCGCGGCGTCCCAGGCGATGGGCAGCGTGAAGCCGCCGCCGCCCTCCCAGCGCCCCACGCTGAGCTCGCCGCTCGGATGCCAGGCCGGCGCGGCCGCCGCCGCGATCCGGCGCGGCGTTTCACGGGTCCCATCGAGTGAGTGGATCACCACGCGGAACGCCGCGCCGCTGCGCACCTCCAGCGCCAGCTCGTCGGCGTCGGGCGAGAGCGTCCAGCGGCGCTGGCTCTCGCGCCCCAGCGCCCAGCGGGCCTCGCGCACGATTTCGCCCGGTCCGCCCTGTCCATCCGGCGCGTCGACCGCCAGCCGCCAGAGCGCCCAGCCCGACGCTTCGAGCGCCGCCGCCCAGATGCGGTCGCCGCGCAGCGCCAGCGGATAGAGCGCCGCCGGCCCGGCCGCTTCGTAGCGGGCGACGACCGCCCCGCTGCGGGCGTTCAGCAGCTCCAGCCGACCAGTGAGCCGCCCACCGAGCCGACCGGCCGCGCTGCGCGCCACGGCGAGCCGCTCGCCGTCTTGCGAAAACGCCAGCCCGGCGTACAAATCGAGCCCTTCCGCCAGCACCCGCCGTTCGGTCGCCGTGACCAGCCAGAGCACCGCCTCTGCGCGCGGCTGGCTGCGTCCCGGCGGCAGCGCGAGCAGCGCCGCGGCGTCGCCCGAGGGCGCAACCACGCCCTCGATGTCCCACCCTTCGGCGTGCTCAATCGCGGCCAGCTCTTCCCACGCCCCGTTGGGCCGCTCGGGGTCGATCAACACCAGCCGCGAGCGGCTCGCCTCATACGCCGAAGCAAGCAGGCGCGCTTCGCCTAGTTCGCCGGGCGCGCCCGGTACGCCCGGTTCGCCGCAAGCGGCGAGCAGCAGCGCAAGCAGCGCCGAAACAACAGCCGAAAGGAGCGGCGCGGAGGCAATCCGCAATGCGGTTGGTCGCTGCACAACACTCAGAAATGCGCCCTGCCGCAGCACGCCCCGCGACTGTAGCACGGCCCTCCCCCTCATCATTCCCGCGCCACTACCGCCGCTACCCCCCACTCCCGCCCCCTCTCTCCCCGTCATTCCCGCCCCCGAGCGGGAATCGGCCCGAGCGCCCTCCAACCCCCGTCACGCGCGCTCCCGTTCCGTCGCCCCAGACTTGATCTGGGGCCCATACGGCGGTCGTTGGCGGGACCAAGCCTCGGAGTGCCTGCGCACGCTCGTTGGGGGACCGCTCGGGACTCCGGCCTGTGCGCGGCGTTGGGTATGGGCCCCAGATCAAGTCTGGGGCGACGGGAGGAAAGGCGACGGAACGAGGGGTGGCGGCGGGCTCGGGGCCGATTCCCGCTCGGGGGCGGGAATGACGGGGAGGGAGGGGCGCGGGAATGACGGGGTGGGAGGGGCGGGGCTGGGCGCGGGGCGGTGGACCGCGGTGGACCGCTTGGATGGCGGGGGGAGCGGGGGTGGTGCTAGGCTGCGGCTGGCATAATCTGGGTGCGGCTCTCCGCGATGCGGGGGGCGGCTCCCTCCGGGACAGACCGACGGAACGAAAGGGACCGGCTATGTTGACCATCTTGGGCCTGCGCGGCCGCTCGGCTGCTCGACTCGGCTCCCTGCTGGCGCTGGGCGCGCTGATCGCGCTCGCGGCCGGAATCCTTACCCCCCCCCCCACAAACGCGCAACAGCCGGTTCCCGCGGGGTTGGAACTGACGCTTTCGCTGGTTGATGACTCCGATAATGTGGTGCAAGCTGGTTCGACGATCACCGTGCGCGGGCAGGTGCGGCTGGAGGCGGGGCCCGAGGAGTTGAGTATCAGCGCCGGCGCGCTGCGGCTTTCGGCGGACCAGTCCTGGGAAATTAACGACCGCGCGCGGCTCGGTTTGAGCGATCAGCTCCTGCTCGCGTCCCTGGAGCAGAGCGGCGAAATCACCGCCAACATAGTACAGCCACCGGCACAGGCGGGGAATCCGCTGGGCAACAACGAAATGCTGCGGGTGCTGGCCTGGGACGGCGACACCGTCATCGGGCGCGCCGGGCCGGGGAACACGGGCGGTGGGGACGACAACACCATCTACGTGTTCAGGGCCTCGACGGGCGAGCAGGTGGGGGGGCTCTATGCAAACATAGCGGGGCCGGCTACGACTGGTAGAGCTACCCTGTGCGCGCTCGGTACTTTCTGCTCGAACGACAATAACCGGGTCTGGGGCTGGGGGCGAGCGAACGACGACAACACCGGCAGCGCGGTCGCGGTCTGGCAGGAAGACGAGGACACGGCCTGGCTGTTCGTGGGTCAGCACTACATCGACTGGTACGACAACACCTATACGTATGAGAAGGTGGGCGCGCTGTACATCTACGAGATCGACTACAGCGCCGACCCGGTCGCGATCACCCAGCGGCGCGAGGTCCGTGTGTCGGGGCCCAACGAGCCGCGTTCCAAGGGAACCTACGGCGGAACCGGTCAGGACTACATGACCCATTACGGCGCGGCGGTGGCGATTTCGGCCGACGGCGGCACGCTGGCGGTGGGCGCGCCCCGGATGCACGATGTGGGCGCGGTCTACGTCTACACCCGCCCGTCGGGCGGCTGGGGCGCGACGCTGGGCTGGAACGACGCGGTGCGGGTCAGCCCGGTAGTGATCCCCGCCTGGGGCGACGCCGCCAACGAGCGGCCCTTCGAGCCGCAGTCGAGCACCGACGGCCCCGGCGGGAGCGAGTGCGACGCCTACTGCCGGTCGGTCAGCTCCTACGTCGGCGATGTCGACGACCGGGGCACGGCCGGGCACGCCGATTTCGGCGCCTACGTGGCGCTGTCGGCGGACGGCGGGGTGCTGGCGGTGTCGGCGCCGGCGAAGCGCTTCGCCTCGGACCGGGCGGCCGGCACGGGCAGCTTCCGCGGAGGCCTCACCATGTCCCGCCACGGCGAGGTGCTGGTCTTCCTCGAGCCGGCCGGCGGCTGGAGCTCGGTGCCCAACTACAAGACGGAGACGGACCCGGATCGGACCGAACTTGCGTGGAACGCCAGCGCGGCGAACTTCGACGAGACCATGCATTACGGGACCGGCCCGGACAAGCGCGTGAACGCGCCGGACTGGAAGTTCTCGTTCGACTGGAGCGATATCCAGAACCACTGGTTGGGGGAGCGGCTGGCGCTGTCGCAGGACGGTACGACGCTGGCGGCCAGCGATCGGCACAACGACGCGGTGCAGATCTTCCAAGTGTCGTCGCCGGAGCGCTGGGCGGCGGGCCCGACCGCGCCGACCGCGCAGATCACCGGAGTAGAGGACGGCGGGCGCTGGGGCGGCTTCGATTTCAACGTCGCCAGCGACCGCTTCGCGCTGGGCGATCCGACGTACAGCCCGGCCGGCGTCAGCAATCAGGGGCGGGTGCTGATCTTCGACCGGCCCGGCGACGGGACCTGGGGCAGCGCGACGGCGGCCGAGGCGGAGGAGCTGCTGCCGCCGACGACGCCGACAGATCGCCGGATCAACAACGAGCGCTACGGCCGGAGCCTGGCCTGGAATTTGACCACCGGCCCCCGCGCGCTGGCCGTGGGGGCCGGCGAAGTCACCAACATAGTGGGCGGTGGCGCCGCCGTCGGCCCGGGCCGGCTCTGGACGCTGACGACCACGCTCAAGTGCCCGATCAACGAGCGCACGAACGCGGACGGCACCACGCGCACCTCGGTCTGCGCGGTGGATCTGGGCGATACGACCGTCGTGATACCGAAGGGCACGCCGGATGGCCCGTTCACGATCAGCGGCGCCGTAACGCTGGTCTACGGTACGGACGCGGACGGGCAACCGCTGAGCGTGCAGCGCAGCGCGGATCTGGAACTGCGAATCGGTACGGTGCAGGAAGTCGCGCACGTGCGGCTGGACTTCGCCAACGACGATCGCGGCACGCCGAACGATGTTACGGACGACCGCCCGCAACCGAGCGCCTTGAGCCTGCGCGGTTCGAGTACGGTGCTGCGCCTGCAGATCCTGAACGAGCTCGAAAAGGCCTCGGCCGCCGGCAGCGTCGCTTCGGTCATTGTTACGGCGACGGCCGGAACATTGAGCACCGATTTCGGGAGCGGTTGCGCGGCCGGCGGCGGCGCCGCCACCTGCCGGCTCGACGCTTCCGCGGTCGGCGCTACGAACGCCGATAACATCCCGATCACGCTCACCCATCCGGGCCGCGAGGGCACGGCGCGGATCAGCGTGCTGGTGATCGCGACCGACGGCTCGAGTCACGAGTCGGAGCAGCGCGAAGTCGTGCTGGCCGGCGCCCCGCGCGCGCTGGACATCTCCGAGCCGAGCGTCGCGCTGCTGAACATCGATACGCCCGACAGCGGCGCGGACAAGGACGACCGCGACGTGGTGACGCTGACCGTCACGGCGACGGATCGGCTGGGCAGCCCGGTGCGGGCGGCCGATCGCAGTTACTCGTACCGGATTACCGGTCCCGACGACAAGCGGGTGGCGGCCTCGAAGATCGCCGTGCAGTGGCCGATACGCGGCGGCGCCACCTGCACGAATCCGCCGACCGTAACGGAACCCCGCGGGGCGACGCGCGTCGCATACACGGGAGCGGGCACGACGGCGTCGGCGCTCAGCGGCGGACAAAATAACGTCGGGCTCTGCATCCGGGACGATAGTTCTTCGGGAGGGGAACGCTTCCTCGCCTGGGAGACGGGCGACGCCGACATTACGATCGCGAAGGACGCCGTCCTCTGGCTGATGTGGGAAGGGCTGACGCGCTCGGCGGCGCTGACGGCTAACGGCCAGCCGCAAATCCGGTTGGACGTGAACGCGGCGGCGAGCGCGCCGCTGGCTTCGGGCGAGTACACGCTGGAAGTGCGCCAGGCCGCTCTGCCCTGGACCTCGACTACTTTCCGGTTGGCGGGCGCGCCGGCCGCGATCACGGTGAGCGGGCCCGATTCGACGCCGGCGCTGAACGAGCGTTTCACGCTGACGGCGAGCATCGTCGACGCGGACGGCGGCGCGGTGCCCGACGGCACGCCGGTCGAATGGAGCGCGGTCGCCGGCGGGAGCGCGACGCTGGTGCGGGTGGGCGCGGACTTGGTTACGAAGGACGGCGCGGCCTCCTCGACCTGGCTGGCCGCCAGTTCGGGCGGCGCCTTCGTATCGGTCAAGGCGGGCGCGCAGCAGCAGTTGCACCCGCTCACGTTCGCCGCGCCGCAGGTCTCGCTGGTCGAGTCGATGAGCAACGGCGCGGGCCCGGGCTTCGGCATCTGGCTGGGGCGCGCGTCGGTCCAGGCGGCCGACCTGGTCGCCGGCGTGGAGGGCGTGGACGCGATCCACACCCTGCGCAGCCTGCCCTCGCGCTGGGTGACCTACGCGGTCGACGACGGGGTGCTGCGCTACGGCTCGGTCAATCACGAGATTCAGCCCGGCGACATCTACTGGGTGGAGTAGGCGCGCGGGGCGCCCGGATGGGCGCCCCGCGCGGCCTCCCACGCCCGTACGCACCTCCCCATCTCCAAGCTCCGTCGCCCCAGACTTGATCTGGGGCCCATACGGCGGTTGTGCGCGGGACGGAGTCCCGAGCGGCCTGCGGGCGGGATTTGGCGGGCTGCTCGGGACCTCCGCCCTGCGCACAACGTTGGGTTTGGGCCCCAGATCAAGTCTGGAACGACGGAAGGGGGCGGGGCGGCGGATGGGGGCGGGCGCGGGGGTTGGAGGTGAAGCGGGGCCGATTCCCGCTCGGGGGCGGGAATGACGAAGTGAGGGCGGCAGGAATGACGAATGGGGCACGGCGGCGGAGGTGGTTCGCGCCTTCGGCCTGCGCACAGGGTTGGGTTTGGGCCCCAGATCAAGTCTGGGGCGACGGAAAGGGGGAGGCGGGAACGGCGGGTGGAGGCTGTTCGGGGCTGATTCCCGCTCGGGGGCGGGAATGACGAGAAAAGGGCGGCGGGAATGACGGGGAAGAGAGGTGGCGGGAATGGGGGGAAAAGGGCGCGGGAATGGCGGGGAAAAGGGCGCAGAAATGGGGGGGTGTGAAGACGGGAGGGTGAAGAGGCTTTAGTCTGGGGGCGACGCGGGGGCGTCGGTGGAGGTTCGCGTGGCTCGCATCGCCATTCTTGGTCTTGGGTACATTGGGGGCTCGATTGGGCTGGGGCTGAAGAAGGCCCGGCTCAAGAACACGGAGATCGTGGGCTACGACGACTGGCGGCGGGCGCGGCGGACGGCCGACAAGGAAGGCGTGGCGGACAAGGTGGTCGGCAGCGTGCGGGAGGCGGTGGAGGGCGCGGGGCTGGTGATCGTGGCGACGCCGCCGGCTGCGGCGGAGGAGATGTTCGAGGAGATGGCGCCGCATCTGGGGCGTGGGGCGGCGGTGACCGATGTGGCGGCGTCGAAGCGGGTGATCCACGCCGCGGCGGCGGATCATCTGCCGCGCGGTGTCTCGTTCATCGGCGGGCATCCGATGGCCGGCAGCGCTGCGACCTTCGGCATCGAAAATGCGAAGGCCGATCTGTTCCAGGGGACGCGCTGGTTCGTGTGCAGCACGCCGAGCGCGACCGAGGCATCGGTGCGCTCGGTGCTGGGGATGATCCGCGAGCTGGGAGCGGAGCCGCACTTTCTCAACGACGATGAGCACGACTATCTGATGGCGGCGGTGAGCCACCTGCCGCTGCTGGTCTCGACGGCGCTGTTCACGGTGCTGCGCGGGAGTGAGGGGTGGACGGACTTCGGGCGCGGCGCGGGGGACACGTTCCAAACGATGGCCGGCTACAACGCCGGCGATCCCAGCCTGACCACCGAGATTATGGTCACCAACCGCGAGCAGGTGCAGCACTGGATCGACCGTTTGGTGGTCGAGCTGCATCGTCTGCGCGATGTGCTTGACGGCGAGGAGGAAGCGGTCTTTGAGGAGTTCGCCAACGCGCAGATGAACTACGCGCGTTTCCAGCACGGCGACGATCTGGATCGCGGGCAGGAAGCGCCGGACATTCCCGACAGCCGCTCGCAGATGGCCGCGCTGCTGGTCTCGCAGCGGCTCTATGACCGCGTGCGCGAGATGAGCAAGCGGCAAGAGGATCGTGAGCGCCAGGGACGCGCGCGTCGCTGATGGCTGCGCTCGCGTCGGACACGCTGCGCCTCAGCCCGATCGGCCCGCTGCGCGGCTCGCTGGCTGTGCCCGGCGACAAGTCGATCTCGCATCGCGCGCTGATCTGCAATGCGCTGGCGCGGGGCGATGCGCGGATCGAGAATCTGCTCGAAAGCGCCGACTGCCGCAGCACGATCGCCTGTCTGAAGCGTTGGGGTGTTGAGTTCGAGCGCGACGGCGACGCGCTGATCGTGCGCAGCCCGGGGCTCGACGGCTTCGAGGCGTCTCCCGACCTGCTCGATTGCGGCAACAGCGGTACGACGATGCGTCTGCTCGCGGGGATCGGCGCGACGCTGCCGTTCGCGTCGACGCTCGACGGCGACGAGTCGCTGCGCCGGCGTCCGATGGATCGCGTGCTGGAGCCGCTGGCGGAGATGGGCGCGCTGACCAGTGGGCGCGACAGCGGCATGTCTGGCAAGTATGCGCCGATCAGCGTTGCCGGTCGGGCCGGTGGGCTGTTGCCGTTTCGTGGGAAGATGTCCGTCGCCAGCGGGCAGTTGAAGAGTGCGCTGATCTTCGCCGCGCTCCGCGCTGGCGGCGAGAGCGAGATCGAAGAGGTCGGCCCCAGCCGCGACCATACCGAGCGGATGCTGCGTGCGATGGGCGCGGACATTTCGACATCCGGCGCGATGATCACCGTGCGCCCCGGCGCGCCGCTGCGTCCGCGCGATCTCCAGGTGCCCGGCGATATCAGCGCGGCGGCGTTCTGGATCGTCGCCGCCACGATCGTGTCCGACTCGGAGCTCACGCTGCCCGCGGTGGGAATCAACCCCACCCGTGCCGGCGTGGTCGACGCTCTTCGTGCGATGGGTGCCGACATCACGCTTGAGCGCGAGCGCGAGGTCTCCGGCGAGCCGGTCGCGGACATTCGCGTGCGGTATGCCCCGCTGCGCGGCATTGAGGCCGGCGGCGATCTGGTCGTGCGGGCGCTGGATGAGTGGCCGGTGATCGCGGTGGCGGCCGCCGTCGCGGAGGGGCCGACCGAAATCCGCGATGCGGAGGAGCTGCGCGTTAAGGAATCCGACCGCATCGCCGCCAGCGCCGCGATGCTACGGGCGCTCGGCGCGGAAGTGGAAGAGCGTCCCGACGGGATGCGGATCGCCGGCGGCGCGACGCTGCGCGGCGGTGGCGTCGAGTCGCGCGGCGATCACCGCATCGCAATGGCGGCGGCGGTCGCGTCGATGATCGCCGAAGGCGAGACGGAGCTGCGCGGCGCTGGGTCGGTCGCGATCTCGTATCCTGGGTTTTGGCGCGATCTGGAACGGCTCAGCAATGGCGACTGAAGATCCGCCGATCGTCGTCGTGCTGTCCGGCCCCTCCGGCGCGGGCAAGGACACCGTGCTGCGGCTGGCGCTGAGCCTCGACGACTCGCTGGCGACGGTGGCGACCGCGAAAACGCGCGCGCCGCGCCCGGGCGAACAGCACGGCGTGCATCACGTCTTCCTGACGGATCAGGAGTTCGACCGCTGGCTGGCGGAGGACGCCTTCCTTGAGCACGCCACCGTCTACGGCCACCGCAGCGGCGTGCCCCGCCAGGCTGTGGAAGAGCTGCTGGCGGCCGGCAAGTCGGTGATCATCCGCACTGATATCCAGGGTGCGCGGACGCTGCGCGAGCGGTTGCCGGGCTGCTTGTTGGTCTTCGTCACCGTCGCCGACCGCGCGCAGCTGCGTCGGCGGATGGAGTCGCGCGGCACCGATAGCGAAGCAGATATGCAGCGTCGGCTGGCCGAAGCCGACGCCGAGATGGCCGAGTCGGACTGGTTCGACCACATCGTAGTCAACGAGGAAGGCAAGCAGCAGGCCGCGGCGGAGTCGCTGCTCGCGCAGATCCGCGCCGCTCGCCAGGCAGCTGTGCGGCTTGGCTTGTCCTGAGCGCTTCTACCCACTCATTGTCGCTCCTGCGCGTGTCCGGGTGTCGCCGTTGATTGACATTGCCGCCGCGCGCTCTAGTCTGACTGGCAGGAGTTGCGATGACTCGCCCCAGTGGACACGGCCCACTGCGCCCAAACCTCGGTCGGCGGCTGTTGGCGCGGCATCGCACATCCGGGGGTGAAGGGGGTTGGCGGCGCGTCCGTCCGTAGACGCTGACGCCCGCGGCGCGCCGCAGCGCCGCCTTGTTCCCCGGAGCACGCATCATGCCCCCGACCGGCGACCATCGCCCCTCGCTCGACGAATTCAAAGCCATCGCCGCCCGCGGCGACGGCAACTTCGCGCCGATCTACCGCGAGGTTTTGGCCGACCTCGAAACGCCTGTCTCCGCCTTCCTCAAGGTCAAGCGCGGCCCCTACTCGTTCCTGCTGGAGTCCGTTGAGGGCGGCGAGCGGCCGGGCCGCTACTCGTTCATCGGCACCGAGCCCTACCGCGTGCTGCGCGCTCCGTCGGGCGGCGGCGAGGATCCGCTGCGGCTTGTTGAGCAGGAGTTGGACCGCTTCCGGCTGGTCGCCAACTCCGACCTGCCGCCGTTCTGCGGGGGCGCGGTGGGCTATCTGGCCTACGAGGCGATCCGCCACTTCGAGCCGCGCGTGCAGCCCGCGCCGCACGACCCTCATGGGCTGCCGGAGGCGCTCTTCCAGTTTGTGGATACCGTGCTGGTCTTCGACCACCTCAAGCATGTGATTCGGGTGGTCAGCCACGCGCGGCTCGACGGCGATGTGGAGTCGGCCTACCGGCAGGCGCAGTTCCGGATCGACGAACTGGTCGAACGCCTGCAGGACGGCCAACCCGTGCCGCCGACCGACGCGCCCGAACCGCCCGACCACCAGGCCGCGATCCGCTCCAACATGGAGCGCGAGGCCTACTTCTCCGACGTGAAGCGGATCGTCGACTACATCATCGAAGGCGACATCATCCAGTGCGTCTACTCGCAGCGCTTCTCGCGCGAGACGTTTGTGCATCCGTTCAACGTCTACCGCACGCTGCGCACGGTGAATCCCTCGCCCTACACCTACTACCTGGAGATGGGCGACCACCAGATCGTGGGCACATCGCCGGAGCTCCTGGTGATCGTCGAAGACGGCAAGGTGGCGACGCACCCGATCGCGGGGACCCGGCGGCGTGGTCAGAGCGAGGCGGAAGATGCGGCGCTGGAAGCGGAGTTGCGCAACGACGAGAAGGAGATCGCCGAACACGTGATGCTGCTCGATTTGGGGCGCAACGATGTGGGGCGCGTGGCCAAACCGGGCACGGTGCGCGTCACGCAGGAGCTGGATGTGGAGCGCTACAGCCACGTGATGCATCTGGTCTCGCACGTAGAGGCGGAGATGCGCGAGGACTGCACGGCATTCGACGCCGTGCGGGCGACTTTCCCCGCCGGTACGGTCTCGGGCGCGCCGAAGATTCGCGCGATGGAGATTATCTCCGAGCTGGAGGAGGATCAGCGCGGCCCCTACGCCGGCGCGCTGGGCTATTTCGGCTTCGGCGGCAACATGGAGACGGCGATCACGATCCGCACGATCCTGATGCAGGACGGCGTGGCGTCGGTGCAGGCCGGCGGCGGGATCGTGTTCGACAGCACACCGCAGTTCGAGTTCGAGGAGACGGTGAACAAGGCGATGGGGATGTTCACGGCGCTCGATCTCGCCGAAGAGCGCAGCCGCAGCGGGGCGTCCGGCGGCGGCTCGCGCGGATACTGAGGCTGCGACGATGGCTGACGCGCTGATCATCGGCTACGGCGTGCGCTTCGACGACGAGGGCCGTGTGCTGCTGCTGCACCGCCGCGCGGATCGTCCGCCCTGGGCGGAGCGCTGGTGGCTGCCCGGCGATGCCACGCCGCTCACCGAAGAGCCGGACGCGACCGTGCCGCGCGTCTTTGCGCACCTGCTGCGCCAGGATGTGTCGGCGGGCTACGTGGAGACGGTCTTCGGCGAGGAGCCGCAGAGCGGACGGCACACCGTCCACAACGGCTATCTGGTCACACTGCGCGGCGCGTTGGAGCCGCAGCCGGACGACGAAACGAATCCGTTCGACGCGGCGCAGTGGTTCACGCGCGCAGAGGCGCTGGCGGAGTTGCCGTCGGAGCAGGCGGCGCTGCTGCGGGCGGCGATTGAGCTGGATGAGGCGGGCATCGCGCCGGAGCCGCCCAAGGACCCCGATGCGTTATTCGCCGAGCCGCCGACGCAGCGGGAAGAGCCGACGCGCGCGTTGCGCGAGGTGCGGCACGATCGCGGCGAGGCAATCCTCGGCGAGGTGCTGGGCGCTGTTCCCGACTTCGGCGAGCTCGGCGCGTTCGGCGACTGGCTGGTTGAGCATGTCTGGGGCGAGGTTTGGCAGACTGAGCATCCCTCGCGGCGCGACCGCAGCATCGCCGCTGTTGCCCTCTGCGCCTCGCTGCGGCTCTGGGACGCGCTGCGCTTCAATGTCCGCATCGCCGAGGCCAACGGGCTGTCGCGCGACGAAATCGGGGAAATCTGCCTCCAACTCGCCGCCGATGCGGGCTTCCCCTACGCCAACGAATCGCTCGCCGAGTTGGGGCGGCTCTGGGTGCTGGAATCCGGGCGTTTCGCTCCCGCGCCGTCCGCCGCTCCGCCGGCGGACGCGCCGGACGGCCGCGACGAGCTGGAGCTCACATCGCTCGCCTGGGCGCGCGGCGAAGTCTGGTCGCGCCCGCAGCTGCCGACCCGTGAGCGCGCGCTCGTCTCGCTGATGGCCGTGCTCGCGCTCGGCGTGAGCGAGCAGATCGACGCGCAGCTCGCGCATGCGCTCAACAGCGGCGTCTCGGCGGCGGAGCTGGACGGCCTCATGCCGCTGGTCGCTGTGTTCGTCGGCGTCCACCGCGCCGAGGCTGGCGCGTCGGCGCTGCGACGGCTCATAGAATGACGGACAGGACGGAGACTTCAACCATGGCGACTCACGCAGAACGACGCGCGACGGGCATCCGCACGCTGAGCGAGATGACCGGCAATCCAGCGCCGGCCTTCGAGGGAATCGAAGCGCGCACCGGCGCATTCGGCAGCTTTGTGCTGGACTACGTGTTCGGCCAAATCTGGCAGGGCGACGAGCTGAGCCGGCGCGACCGCAACCTGGCGTCGCTGGCGATGCTGGGCGCGCTCGAACGGCTCGACGCGGTGCGTTTCCACGCGAGCTTCGGCGCGGCCAACGGCCTCGAACGCGAGCAGATCGCGGAGATCGCGCTACAGATCGCGGGCTACTCCGGCTTCCCCGCCGGCAACGCGATGATCGATGTACTGCACCAGATGTGGAGCGAGCAGGACGGCGAGCCCTACGTCATCCCGCCGGCCGCGCACAAGGACGACGAGCAGCGCCACCGCGACGCGGTTGACGTGATGCGCACGCTCAACGCGCAGGCCGAGGCGCAGGACCCCGCCGAGGCGCTGGCCGGGATGGAGCGGATCGGTCCCGTCGGCAAGCTGGCCTTCGAGTTCGCCTTCGGCGATCTGTGGTCCCGCGGCCAACTCTCGCGCCGCGACCGCTCACTGGTCGTGGTCAGCATCCTCGTCGCACTGAACAAGGTGGAGGAGCTGCAGTTCCACATCCCCGGCGCGCTCAATCACGGCGTCACGGCGACCGAGCTGGAGGGCGTGATGGCCACCGCCGCCTACTGCTGCGGCTTCCCCCGCGCCGTCGAGGGCTACCGCGCGCTGCGCCGCATCCTGCGAGAACGGGAGGGCGACGGTGACTGACGTTCTGCTGATCGACAACTACGACTCGTTCACCTACAACCTCTACCAGTACCTCTGCGAGCTCGGCGCGGAGGTGGAGGTGCATCGCAACGACAAGATCACGCTCGACGAGATCGAGGCGCTGGACCCGCAGCGGATCGTGATCTCTCCCGGCCCCAAGACGCCCAAAGAGGCCGGCGTTTCGGTGCCGGTGATTCAGTCGTTCGCGGGGCGGCGGCCAATTTTGGGCGTGTGTCTGGGCCATCAGTGCATCGGTGCGGCCTTCGGCGCGACGGTCGGCCCGGCGGGCGAAATTCGACACGGCAAGATGTCGGCGATCGCGCACGACGGGCGCGGCGTCTTCGAGGGCGTTGAGCAGGACTTCGAGGCGACCCGCTACCACTCGCTGATCGTCGAGCCGCAGACGATGCCCGACGAGCTCGAGCCGACCGCCTGGGCCGAGCGCGAAGACGGACAGGGCAAGGTGCTGATGGGTCTGCGCCACCGCGAGTACGCCGTCGAGGGCGTGCAGTTCCACCCCGAGTCGATCATGACCAAAGCCGGTCACGACCTGCTGCGCAACTTTCTCGAGCAGACCGAGGGCGTCCGTGTCGGCTGAGGGAGACCTGACGGCGGCGCTGGGCGCCCTGATCGAGGAGCGGCGCAGCCTCTCCGGTGCCGAGGCGTCGGCGGCGATGGACGCGCTGATGTCCGGCGAGGCGGATCCGCATCAGGCGTCGGCGCTGCTGGCCGCGCTGCGGCTCAAGGGCGAAACGGTCGACGAAGTTGTGGGGCTGGCGCGGACGATGCGCGAGCACGCGCTGGCCGTTGATTTGGCCGATCTGCCGCGCGTGGCGGACACGGCGGGCACCGGCGGCGACGGCCAGCACACGTTCAACGCCAGCACGGCCGCCGCCTTCGTGCTGGCCGGCTGCGGCGTGTCCGTCGCCAAGCACGGCAACCGCGCGATGTCCTCCAGCTGCGGCAGCGCCGATGTGCTCGAAGCGCTGGGCGGCTGCATCGTGCTCGGACCGACGCAGGCGGCGGCCTGCATCCGCGAAGTCGGTTTCGGTTTCCTCTTTGCGCAGACCTACCACCCCGCGATGCGCCACATCGCGCCGATCCGACGCGGGATCGGCATCCGCACCGTCTTCAATATGCTCGGTCCGCTGACCAATCCGGCTCGGGCGACGCACCAGCTGATCGGCGTCGCTCGCCCAGAACTCGGTCCGCTGATGGCGGAGGCGCTGCAACGACTCGGTGTGCGGCGCGGTCTCGTCGTGCATGGCGCGGAGGGGCTGGACGAGGTTTCGCCGACGGGCGAGACGCGCGTTTGGCAGGTGGACAGCGGCGGCGTGACGGAGTTCAGCGTGCGTCCCCAGGACTTCCAAATTCGTCCCGTGCCGCTCGACGCGGTGCGCGGCGGCGATGCCGTCGAGTCCGCCGCGCGGATGTGCGAGGTGCTGGGTGGCAAGACCTCGGCGCTGACCGGCTTCGTCACGCTCAACGCCGCAGCTGCGCTGTTCGCAGCCGAGGAGGTTCCCACATTCGCCGAAGGCGTCAGCCGCTCCGCTGAGTGCCTCGACGACCAACGCGCCCTGCGCAAGCTCGAACTGTTCGTCGAGCGTTCGCAGGCGCTTGCGCAGGAGGCGACGTAATGCCGCCCGCGCAGACCGGCTCGGTGCTGGAACGGATCGTCGCCGACACGCGGGCGCGCGTCGCCGAGCGCAAGCGGTCGCTCCCCTTCGAGACCGTCTCCGCGCAGGCCCGCAGCTGCCCGCCCGCTCGCGATTTCGTCGCCGCGCTGCGCGCACCACGCGCACCACGCGCACCAGGCGTCGGCGTGATCGCCGAGATCAAGCGCGGCTCACCCTCCAAGGGTCTGTTCGCACCCGACATCGATCCCGCGGCGCTGGCCGCCACGTTCAACACGATCGGCGCGGCGGCCGTCTCGGTGCTCACCGCGCCCGACTTCTTCGCCTCCGACGACGACCTGCGCGCGGCATCCGAGGCGCTGGAGGGCGCCGATACGCCGCTGCTGCGCAAGGAGTTTCACGTCGATCCGTACCAAGTAGCAGAAGCGCGCATGCTGGGCGCGGATGCGTTTCTGATCATCGCCAAGTCGTCCGACATTGCGGAGATGCGCGCGCTGATAGAGGCCGGGAGCGAGTTCGGGATCGCGGCGTTCGTAGAAGTCACCGACGAAGCCGAGCTTGACGCGGCGCTGGCCGTGGGCGCGCCGGCGATCGGCATCAACAACCGCGACCTGCACACGTTCAAGGAGGACCTGAGCACGACCGAACGGCTGCGCCCGCTCGCGCCGCCGCAGATTCCCGTCGTCGCCGCCAGCGGCGTGCGCACGCGCGAGGATATGCGGCGAATGGAGGCTTGCAACGTGAACGCGGTACTGATCGGCGAGGCGCTCTCCAGCGCCGCCGATCCCGCCGCCAAGCTGCGGGAGCTGACCGGACAATGAGCGCCCCTACACAACCGCTGCCGCTGGTCAAGATCTGCGGCGTCCGCGAGGCCGCCCCCGCCGCCGCCGCGCGCGACGCCGGCGCGGACCTGGTCGGGATGATCTTCGCCGACGCGCGTCGCCGCGTTGAGCTCGCCGCCGCCCGCGCGATCCGCCGCGAGCTCGGACCGCGCGCCGAAATTACTGACTCCACAACCGAGGCGGTGGAGCAGGCCCGCGCACAAGCGGGCCACCCGCTGCTGGTCGGCGTCTTCGCCCGCCAGACGCCCGACGAAATCCTGCGCATCCTCGATCGCGTCGAGCTCGATCTGGTGCAGCTGAGCGGCGGCGAACACCCTGCGCTGGCGGGACGCATTCCGCGCGTCGTGATCCGCGCGACGCATGTCGCCGACGGGGCTACTGCGGAGTCGCTGCTGCGCGACGCGCGGCGCGAACCGCGGACGATCACGCTGCTTGACGCCGCCTCGCGGCAGGGCGGCGGGATGGGCGAGCGCTTTGACTGGTCGCTGGCAAGCGCCGTCGCGCGGCAGCGCCCCATCATCCTCGCCGGCGGACTCGCGCCCGATAATGTCACCGAAGCCGTCGCGCGCGTGCAGCCGTGGGCGGTGGATGTGTCGTCGGGCGTCGAAATCGACGGCGTGAAGTCGGAAGAGAAAATCCGCGCGTTCATCGGCGCGGCGAAATCGCAGCAGCGAGCGGAGGCGCGCGCATGACCGACGAGACCGGCGCATTCGGACCGTTCGGCGGCCAGTTCGTCCCGGAGACGCTGATGCCCGCGCTGGCCGAGCTGCGCGAAGCGTGGGAAGCGGCGCAGGCCGACGACAGGTTCCGCGCCGAGCTGGCGCAGATGCTGCGCGACTACGTGGGCCGCGAAACGCCCGTCACGCACGCGGAGCGGCTCTCCGAGCGGCTGGGCGGCGCGCAAATCTACCTCAAGCGCGAGGACCTCGCGCACACCGGCGCGCACAAGATCAACAACGCGCTGGGCCAGGCGCTGCTTGCGCGGCGGATGGGCAAAGCGCGGATCATCGCCGAGACCGGCGCGGGTCAGCACGGCGTGGCGACCGCTACGGCCTGCGCCAAGTTCGGGCTGGAGTGCGTCGTCTACATGGGCGCGGAGGATGTGCGGCGGCAGGCGCTCAATGTCTTTCGGATGCGGCTGTTGGGGGCGGAGGTGATTCCGGTCGATTCGGGCGCGCGCACGCTGAAGGACGCGATCAACGAGGCGATCCGCGACTGGGTGACCAACGTGCGCACGACGTATTACCTGATCGGCAGCGCGATCGGGCCGCACCCCTACCCGCTGATCGTGCGCGAGCTGCAATCGGTGATCGGCCGCGAGTCGCGCGAACAAATGCGCGCGGCGACGGGGCGGCTGCCCGACGCGGCGATCGCCTGCGTGGGGGGCGGCAGCAACGCGATCGGGCTGTTTCACCCGCTGATCGACGATCCGGTGCGGCTGATCGGCGTGGAGGCGGCCGGCGAGGGTCTGGATCGCCGCCACGCGGCGACGCTCAGCGGCGGCTCGCCCGGCGTGCTGCACGGCACGCGCACCTACGTCCTGCAGGACGAGCACGGGCAGATCACCGAAGCGCACAGCATTTCGGCGGGGCTCGATTACCCGGGCGTCGGCCCGGAGCACGCCTGGCTGATGCTCAGCGAGCGCGCGGAGTACGTCTCGGTGACCGACGAGGAGGCGCTCGACGCGCTGCGGCTGCTCTCCGAGACGGAGGGCATCATCCCCGCGCTGGAGACGGCGCACGCGGTGGCCTGGGCGGCCAAACTTGCGCCCACGATGGGCGCGGATCGGTCGATCCTGATCGGGCTGTCAGGGCGCGGCGACAAGGATGTGGAGATCGTGCGGGAGGCGTTGCAGGCGCGCGGGGCGGCGCTCTGAGGTGGGGCAGCCGCCCCCCAGTCCGCTACGCGGACAGCCCCGTGCATAGGGGGGCGATTCCGGGTCGGGGAATTCGTGGAGCGGCAGAGGGGGAGATGTGAGCGACTTGCGCGAGGGCATTGACGTTGAGGCGGGTGAAGAGTCGCCTGCGCGGGCGAGCGCTTGGCCGGTACTCGGCTGGACGCTGGCCGCGCTCGTCGCCTACTTCCTCTTTGCCGTTCTCGCGGCGGCGATTACGGGCGAGGATGAATCGCAGGGCGCGCTGCTGGTTCGGCTGATCATCGGCGGCATCGCCGCCACCGTCGTTGGGTTCATCGTCGTGCCGGCGTTGGCGCTGCGCCGCCGGGCGATCCGGCCGCCCGGATGGACGCGACCGACAGCAAGCGACATCGGGCTGGCCGCGTTGATCCTGATCGCCAGCTACGGCGCGCTGCTGATCTACATCGTGATCGTGGAGGCGATCGGCGCCGACGACCTTGTGCCGCAATCGACGATCGAGAACGACGACCTCCGCCAGACGGCGCTGGTCGCGGCGGTGACCGGTGTGCTGGTGATCGGCGTCGCGCCGTTCGCCGAGGAGTTTCTCTTCCGCCGCTTTCTGCTGGGCGGCCTGCGCGCGGTCTGGGGGGTGTGGCCCGCGCTGCTGCTCAGCGCGGCGCTATTCTCCGTGCTGCACGCCGACCTCGGCAGCATGATCCCCTTCGCGATCATCGGCCTGATTTTCGGCTTCGCCTACTTGCGCTCCGAAAGTCTCACAGCGCCGACCATCGCGCACCTGGTCTTCAACATCATCGGCTTCACGGCGACGATGGTGCGCGACGGGATTGGCTGAGCCGCCCGTCGCTGTCCGTCAAGGTCCGTCAAACGGGAGATTGCGGGTATCGTGGGGGACCGATGAACCGCTACGCCACCGCCTTCGCCGACGCGCCTGCTGCCGAGCGCCCGCTGGTCTTCCCGTATCTCACGGCCGGCTTTCCGACGCCGGCCGAGACCAACGAGCTGACGCTGGCGGCGATTCGCGGCGGCGCGGGAGGGCTGGAGATCGGCGTCGCGTTCTCGGACCCGCTGGCCGACGGCCCGACAATCCAGCGCGCTAACACCGCCGCGCTGGCGGCCGGCGCGACGGTGGAAACGGCGCTCGACGCGGCGCGGGCCGTGCGGGCAGCGGGCTCCGAGGCCCCGATCACGCTGATGGGCTACCTTAATCCGTTCCTCGCCTACCGCGGCGACGGGCGTCAGATGGGCGGCGCGCACAGCCCGGCCGCCGAGGTGGGGCGGCCGCTCGAGCCGCTGGCCGCCGCCGCGAGCGCCGCCGGCGTCGACGGAATCATCCTCGTCGACCTGCCCGTCGACGAATCCGATCCGGCCCGCGAAATACTCGCCGCGCACGGTATCGACCTGGTCTTTCTGCTCGCGCCGACCAGTACGCCGCAGCGGATCGCCGCCGTCGCCGAGCGCGCAGCGGGCTTTATCTATCTGGTCAGTGTGACCGGCGTGACCGGCGCGCGCGATCAGATCGCTCCCGATCTGCGCGAATTCGTCCAGCGTGTCCGCGAACACACGCCCCTGCCGCTCGCCGTTGGATTCGGGGTGCGCAATCGCGCGCAGGTTGAAGCTATCGGCCGATTGTGTGAAGCTGCCGTTATCGGCAGCGCGTTGACGACGACGATCGCCGATGCGCCGCCGAACGGCCGCGTCCAGGCGGTCGAGCGATACCTTGAGGTGGTCACCGGCCGCCGGAGAGACGAGTCGGGATGATGCAGCCCCGCTCCAAGCAGCGAATTGCCGAGCCGCGACTCGCCGCGCTGCGGGCCGGGCTGCCTGCGTTCGGATACCCCGGCTATGCCTCCGCGGCCGGCGCTTTTGGCGTCGGTCGCTAGAGCAGCGCCTCCGCGCCGCTCGCTTCAGACGCACCAGCCGTAACGACCGCGCCGCCTACGCCAAACTGCACCAACCGGCGCGCACACCGAACCCGACTGCCGATATGGGCGATTCCTCCGATTCCCTGTGGCGAATGCGCGGTATCCGCGGCGCGACGACCGTGTCTGCCAACACGCGCGCAGCGATCCTCGACGCCACGCACGAGCTGCTGGCGGAGATGATCGCGCGCAACGGGGTCGAGGGCGAGGATGTCGCGTCGGCCTGGTTCACGACTACCGCGGACCTGAACGCGGAGTTTCCGGCGGTCGTGGCGCGGCGCGATTTCGCCTGGCGCGACGCGGCGCTGATGTGCGGGCACGAGATGGATGTGCCGGGCGCGTTGCCGGGCTGTCTGCGCATTCTGCTGCACGTCAACACCCGGCGGCGGCAGGACGAGATCGAACACGTGTATCTGCGCGGCGCGACGGTGCTGCGCCCCGATCGGGTCCGAACGGACCCCCAAAGCGGCGACTGAGCGCCGCGCAACGAAGGAGAACCGAACATGCTCGTGGTGATGAAACAGGACGCAACCGACGAAGAGGTCAAGGGCGTGCTCGCACGCCTCAAGGATGCCAATCTCGAAGGCCACCTCTCGCCCGGCGAAGAGCGCGTCGTAATTGGCGCGGTCGGTGTGATCGTCGATCCCGACATTCGCCCAGCGGTGAGCCGCATGGCCGGCGTGGAAGAGGTGATCGCGATCTCGCGCCCCTACAAGCTGACAGGGCGCGAGTTCCAGCCCGAAGACACCGTGATCGATGTCGGCGGCGTCAAAATCGGCGACGGCACGATGGCCGTAATGGCCGGCCCCTGCAGCATCGAGAACGAGGAGCACATGGTCGCCACGGCGCGCGCCGTGCGCGACGCGGGCGCCCAGATCATCCGCGGCGGTGCATTCAAGCCGCGCACCTCTCCCTACGCCTTCCGCGGCCTCGGTGAAGAGGGCTTGCGGCACCTCGCCGCCGCGCGCGAAGAAGTCGGCCTGCCGGTAATCACCGAGGTGATGTCCGAGCGCGACGTCGAAGTCGTCGCCCGCTACGCCGACATCCTGCAGATCGGCACGCGCAACATGCAGAACTTCACCCTGCTCGACGAGGTCGGCCTCACGCGCAAGCCGGTGATGCTGAAGCGCGGCCTGACCGCGACGATCGACGAGTGGCTGCTGGCGGCCGAGTACATCATGGCCAAGGGCAACCGCGAGGTGATCCTCTGCGAGCGCGGCATCCGCACGTTCGAGACGGCGACCCGCAACACGCTCGATCTGTCGGCGATCCCGGTGATCAAGCGGCTCAGCCACCTGCCGGTGGTCAGCGATCCGTCGCACGGCACGGGCCACTGGTACCTGGTCGAGCCGATGGCCCGCGCCTCGATGGCAGTCGGCGCCGATGCGCTGATGATCGAGGTACACCCCTCGCCCGATCACGCGCTGTCGGACGGTCCGCAGTCGCTGACGTTCGAGAACTTCGCGGAGCTGATGGAGTCGCTGGAGCGGGTCGGCGAGGCCGTCGGCCGCCCGCTCTCCCCGCAGCCGGCCGCAACGCTGCCCGTCGCCGCCGGCTAGCGCACGCCCGCACTTCCGCCATACCCGCGCCGCCCCCACTGCCACCCTCGCTCCACCTCCGTCATACCCGCGCTTGCCGCGGAGCCTGCCCCCGGCCCGAACGGGGGTATCTTGCCGTGGCCAGCACCGACGCCCCGGGCCATCCTCCCAACGCCGCTCGCCCCCCATTCCGTCGCCCCAGACTTGCTCTGGGGCCCATACGGCGGTCGTTGGCGGGACGACGCCCGAGTGGCCCGCGAACGACGTCGGGAGGTCGTTCGGGGCTCTTGCACCGCGCACGGCGTTGGGTTTGGGTTCCAGATCAAGTCTGGAACGACGGATCCTGGGGGTGGGGTTGGGTGCCGCACACGTCGAGATACCCCCGTTCGGGCCGGGGGCAGGCTCCGCGGCAAGCGCGGGTATGACGGAGTAGAGAAAGGGGCGGGAACGACGGAAAGGAGCGGCGGGAACGACGGAAGTGTGAGCAGTCCCTAGCGCCCGCCCACGCCCATGCGTGTGAATGACGGGAAAAGGTGGGCGGGAGTGACGGAGGGGGTGGCGGACCGGCTGAAGCGCGTCAGGCGGGGGGGCGGGTTTCGGCGTCGCGGGCGTCGAGGTTGCGGGCTTCCTGGGCCTGCGCCAGCTTCAGTTCCAACGCGCTGACGGAGTTGTTGACGTTCTGCTCGAGGCTGTTGAGCTGTTCGGCGAGGCGGCGCAGCATTTCGAGCGAGTAGCGGTCGGCTTCGAGCGCCTGCTCGACGGCGTCCGTCGCCGCAGCGCCCCGAACGCCGGCCGCTTCGG
Organism: Dehalococcoidia bacterium; assembly: GCA_965242565.1. Lineage (GTDB taxonomy): Bacteria > Chloroflexota > Dehalococcoidia > Bin125 > Bin125 > CATQGW01. The sequence continues at coordinate 188,394 of OZ251457.1, forward strand.
CGCGGGCGTTCTCGATCGCCTCGCGCGCCGACTGCCCCGCGCGCTCGAGAATTTCATCGGCCCGCTGCTGCGCGGAGACGACGATCTCGTGCGCGTCGATCTGGCTCTCGGCCTCTTGCCGGGCGCGGTTGACGATCAGTTGGGCTTCTTCGCGCGCTTTGTCGAGCACGTTGTCGCGCTCGGAGATCAGCTTGTCGGCCTGTTCGAGCGAGGCGGGCGCTGTCGCCCGCAGGCGGTCGATCAGGTCGAGCAGCTGCTCGCGGTCGACCACCCAGCCAGCGCCGAAGCGCGCATTGCGCCCGGCCAGCACGGCGTCTTCCAGCTGGTCGATGATTTCGAGGAGGTCGATGTCAGCCTCCCGACGCTCCACGCCGATCCGGCGGTCCGAACTTCGCTTCGAGCGCGCGCGCCACATTGGGCGGCACGAGGTCGTCGACGGGATGGCGCAGGGCGGCGAGCTCGCGGATGCGGCTGGCCGAGATGAACAGGTGCTTGTGTCCGGCCATCAGAAAGACGGACTCGATGTGCGGCGCCATCTTCTTGTTCATCAGCGCCATATCGAACTCGGTCTCGAAGCCGGTCACGGCGCGGATGCCGCGCACGAGCACGCTCGCGCCCACGACATCGGCATAGTTCACGACCAGCCCCTCGAAGCTGGCGGCGCGCACGTTGGGGCAGCCCGCCGTTGCTTCGCGGATCAGTTCGAGCCGCTCTTCGACGGTGAACAGCTGGCGGTCGCGGCCGTAAACGGCCATCACCACTTCGTCGAACATCCCGGCGGCGCGCTGGACGATGTCGAGATGCCCGTTGGTGATCGGGTCGAAGCCGCCCGGGTAGAGCGCGATGGTCATGGCCCGCCCTCCGCTCGATATGTCTCTAGGACGCCTTCACCATACCGCCGCTGGTCAATGCGGACTAGCCCACCGATCCGATCGGGGGCGGCGGGACGCTCCGCTGTAGCCGTAGGACGCCGCCAGAGGACGAGCGCAGCCGGCGCGAGCAGCGCCGATTGGTCGAGCTGTTCCACGACCGGTAGCGCGTCTACGCCGTAGGGCGGATCGACGAACGCCAGGCTGAGCGGGCGGCGCACGCGCGTCCAACAGCGCTCGGCGGGCAGGCGCAGCACGGCGGCGCGGCGCTCCACGCCGAGGTCCGCCAGGTTGCGTCGGATCACGGCGCAGGCGGGCGCGGCGCGCTCGACGAAATCAACCCAGGCCGCGCCGCGGCTGAGCGCTTCGATCCCCAGATAACCCGCGCCGGCGTAGAGGTCCAGCACCTGAGCGTCGTCCAGCGCCTCGCGCACTTCGGCGCGTCCGAAGATCGACTGGCGCAGCATCGCGGTGGCCGGACGGGTACCGGCGGCCGGCGAGCGCAGCCGGCGGCCGCGCAGTTCGCCGCCCACGACGCGCGCGGCAGTGCGCGGCATCGGTCCTAGTCCACGATCGGCACGGTGATCACCGTGCCGACGCGCACATCGCCGTCGCTGACGACCAGTTGCGCTTCGTAGTCGCCCGCCTCGGGCGGCAGTTCCCAGACCTGCCAGCCGGTGCCGCTGGCTCCGCTCAGCGCGCCGGCCTGCACGGCGAAGACGGGCGAGAACAGGATCGGATTGGGCAGGCGCAGGTCGACCTGTCCGGTTTCGAGGAAGGCGGAGACGGCGGGCCAGAGGTTGGCGTTGGCTCGGTCGGCGGAGACATTGCTGAGATAGACGCCGCCGAGCTGCATTTCTTCGACCGAGATCAGCTTGAACGCGGCGCTGAAGCGGTTTTCGATCCAGATCGTGACCTGGTTGCCGCTGAGGTCCGGATACGAGAAGGAGACGGTGCGTGTAGCGTCGTCCCAGTGGATGCCGCTGCTGGCGCTGTCGCGCTGGATACTCGCGCCCTGCAAGGTGACGCGCTCGCCCGCCACATACGGTCCCGTTTCGCGGATGCTCACCGTGCTGGCGACGCCGAGCGCCGCGCGCTGCGTGGTCGTGGAGAGCACCCCGCCGCTGCGCACGACGGCGTCGGAAGAGACGGCGAGCAGCACTTTTTCGCGCGGCACGCGCGAGAGCAGGGTAGGCATCGAGGCGTCGATCGCGGCTTGGTGGATCGTCGGATCGAGCGGCGGCTCGGCGACGATGAAATCGGCCGCCGCGCCGATCACGGTCAGGTCGTATGCGCCCTCGCCCAGCCCGCCGCTGGTCGTGAGCGGGATATGGACGCTGAAGCCGCGCCCGTCGCGGTGCAGCAGATCGGCGAGCTCGGTGACAAACGACGAGAACTGGCCGCGCAGCGCCGGGCTGACTTCGCGGTAGTCGAGATCGACGCCGGCGTAGCGTCCGTTCTGAATGGCGAGCATGATCGCGGCGATGTGCGCGCGGCGCAGCTGGTCGGAGGCCAGAATGTCGTTGACGGTCACCGCGTCTTCGGGCGCCGCCCAAACGACGGGCCAGATGCTCTGGGTGACGCTGGGCAGCGCCTGGTCGACGCCGCCGAGCAGCGATCCGTCGGATGCCGGCGTCCAGCCTTCGAGGTGGACGATGGTGAGCGAGCCGACGACATCGGCGGACGGTTCGTGGCCGCGCGGGACGCGCCCGGCGAGCACATCGCGGAACTGGAGGCGGCGCAGGATCACGATGTTGGCGGGCAGCTCGGCGAGCATGATCCGGGCGCTGATGCCGTCCGGCTCGAGCTGCGCCGGGCCGAGCCGCACCCAGTCGGCGCCGTCCCAGGTGTACGCGCCCAGGTTGCGCCCGTCCTGCGTGGGTGTGGAGAGGCGGATCGTGAGTTCGAACGGCCCGGCGGAGGAGCCGGGCCCGCGCACGTTGAACATCGGGCTGGCCGCGCCGAGTACATCGGGCACCTCCGGCAGCCGTTCGCCGAGCGCCGCCGAAAAGCGGGTGGTGAGCTGCGCGATGCCGTCGCTCTCCTGCTCGTCGTCCGAGTTGATCTGGTCGACCAGTCCTGGCTCAAAGAAGAGGACGACGATCAACCCGGCGAGCAGCGCGCCGATCACGAGCACGATCAGCAGTCCGGTGCTGCGCCCTCCGCCGCCGGCTGCGGGCGCGGGCGGCTGCGGTTGCGGCGGCGGCGAGTCGCGGCGCGGCTCGTCGGCGAAGGGCGTGCGCTGCCCGGCCTCCGGAGCGGGCGCGCCGACCCGCCGCACGGGGCGCTGGGCGAACGGTCCGCCGCTGTCGCCGAACGGTCCGTCGCTCATGGGAGCCGCAATTCCGGCGCGAGTGTGAGGTCCAGGTCACGCCCGTCGCGGTGAACGCGCACCGGCACCTCCACGCCCGGACGCAGCCGCGCCAGCGCGTTGAGGTAGGGCGTGTCCGCGTCGATCGTCGCTCCGTCCAGCTCGCGGATCACGTCGCCCGGCCGGATGCCCGCGCGGGCGAAGACGCCGCTGCGCTTGATTTCGAGCAGGAATGACCCCTCGTTGACCGAGAGGCCGAGCTGCGCCGCCGCCTGCGGCGTGAGCAGCCGCTCATTGACGACGCCGAACGTGGGGCGCGGGTAGTAGCCGTCGGCGGCGATCGCCCGCGCCACTTCCAAGACGCGCTCGATCCGAATCGCGAAACCCACGCCGTCGACGAAGTCGCCGTCCTGCGTCTCGCGCGCAATCACGCTGGTGAGGCCGACCACCTCGCCCTTGAGGTTGACCAGCGCGCCGCCGCTGTTGCCGAAATTGAGCGCCGCGTCGGTCTGAATCAGGTCATCCTGGACATAGCGATCGCGCTGGAAGTCGGTGTCGGGGTGGCTGACGACGCCCAGCGTCATCGCGATCTCCTCGCCCAGCAGCACGTTGCCCACGGCCAGCACATGCTCGCCGGTGGAGAGCGCGCCGGCCGCGCCGAACGCGGCGGGCCGGAGGTCGTCCAGTTCCACGCGGTCCACGCGCAGCACGGCGACATCGCTGAAGGGCGCGTCGCTGCTGATCAGTTCGGCGCGCGCGCGCTCACCGTCGGCCAGGATCACCTCGATCAGTTCAGTGTCCTCAATCACGTGCGCCGCAGTCACGATGTTGCCCGCCTCGTCCAGCACGATCCCCGTGCCCAGCGCGACCGGCTGGTAGACGAGCCCGTCTTCGTTGGTGCGCTCCTCGCCCTCGGCGCTGATCAGCACGATCGAGGGCGCGACGCGGGCGTAGGCGTCGACCACCCGCTCGTGCAGCGGCGGATCGATCCGTTCCAGCACGTGGTCGAGCACGCGCGCGATCACCGCATCGCTGATCGGCTCATCGTTCTGCGCCTCGGTTTCCAGCACCTCCAGCACGATGCGCTCGACTTCCACGGGGTCGATCTGGGCCTCGCCATTCTGAAAGACGCCAATCAGGACGGCGACGACCGCTCCCGCGGCGGCGCCGGCGAGGAAGGCGGCCAGCCAGATGTTTCGCACGCTGCGCACGAGGCGACCCCGATCCGCCGCTCCGAGCGGCGCAATATGATAGTATATCCGCGTTCGAGTATGTGATGCCGGGCGCTGGAGGCCGTCGTGACGCTGCGCAGGACCATTCCCGTGACGCGCGAGGGCATGGAGCGTCTGCGCGCCGAGCTCACCGACCTCAAGACGCGCCAACGCCCCGAAGCCGCGCTGCGCATTCAGCAGTCGCGCGAGGACTCCGCCGGCGGCCAGGACGAGGGGGAGGGACTCGAGACGCGCGCTGAGCAGTCTTTCATCGAGGGCCGTATCCGCGAGCTCGAGACGTTGCTCGCCAACGCCGAGCTGATCGACGAGGACGAGGCGCACAACTCCGAGACGGTACGGCTCGGCTCGACCGTCACCGTGCGCCCCAGCCGCCGCCGCAAAGACTTCACCTACATGATCGTCGGCCCCGCGGAGGTGGATCCGTCGCGCGGCCGCGTGAGCGACGAGTCGCCCGTGGGCAAAGCGCTGCTCGGCGCGCGCGTGGGCGACATCGTGGAGGTGCAGGCGCCCGCCGGCTTGCTCAAGCTCAAAGTCAAGGCCATCGAATAGCTGCGGGCGGCCCCCGCGCGCGTGTCGGGCGTGTGTTCGGCGTGCGGTCCGGAGGCCGCCGTCGAGGGGAGAGGGCGCATGCCGCGCGACAGCCGCCGCCTGCTGGAAATCATCGAAGAACGCCGCGCCCGCGCCGACGCGCAGCGCGCGCTCGGTCTGGACCCGTATCCGCCGCGCACCAGCCGCACGCACACGCTGGCGGCAGCGCACGCGCTGTTCGTCGCGAGCGAGGAGCGCGGCGATTCCACGCCGAGCGAGCGGGTCACGATCGCCGGGCGCGCACACGCGATCCGCAATATGGGGCGGATCGCGTTCATCGACATCGAGGACGACTCCGACGCGCTGCAGATCCTGATCAGCCGGCGGGCGCTGGGCGACGGCTGGGAGGTGATCGACAGCCTCGATCTGGGCGACTTCGTGGAGGCGGAGGGGCTGATGATCCGCTCGCGGCGCGGCGAGGTCTCGCTCCAGGCCGACGCGCTGCGACCGCTGGCCAAGGCGCTGCGCCCGCCGCCGGAGAAGTATCACGGGCTACAGGATCAGGAGTTGCGCTACCGCAGGCGCTATCTCGATCTGATGGCGAATGCGGAGGCCAAGGAGACGCTGCGGGCGCGCTCGCGGGTGATCGCGGCGGTGCGGCGCTTTATGGACGGGCGCGGCTTCATCGAGGTCGAGACGCCGGTGCTGCAGAACGAAGCCGGCGGCGCGGCGGCGCGTCCGTTTCTGACGCATTTCAATGCGCTCGACGAGCCGCGCGCGCTGCGGATCGCGCTGGAACTGCATCTGAAGCGGCTGATCGTCGGCGGCTTCGACAGGGTGTACGAAATCGGGCGGGTCTTCCGCAACGAGGGATTCGGCAACCGCTGGAACCCCGAATTTACGATGCTCGAATCGTACGAGGCGTACGTCGACTATCGCCATGTTGCGGAGATGGTGGAGGAGATGCTGGCGTATGCGGCGACCGAGGCGACGGGCGGAACGCGCGTCCCCTGGCGCGAGGGCGAACTTGATTTCACGCCGCCGTTCGCGCGGATCACGATGGTCGACGCGGTGCGGGAGCACGCCGGCGTCGATTTTCGCGAGTACGACAGCGTGGAGGCGATGACTGAACTGTTACGAGAGAAGAGCATACCCGTTCCGCCCGACGCCGGCTGGGGCAAACTGTTCGACGAGCTGGTGTCGGCGTTGGTCGAGCCGCACCTGCAACAGCCGACCTTCCTGCTCGATTACCCGGTGGCGATCTCGCCGCTGGCGAAGCGGACGGCGGAGGATCCGCGTCTGGTCGAGCGCTTCGAGCTGTTCGTGGGCGGCTGGGAGTTGGCGAACTCGTATACAGAGTTGAACGATCCGGTCGATCAGCGCGAGCGCTTCGAGCGTCAGCTGGCGCTGCGCGACGCCGGAGACGACGAAGCCGAACTACTCGACGAGGACTTCCTGACGGCGCTGGAACACGGGATGCCGCCGACGGGCGGCTTGGGTATGGGGATGGATCGCCTGGCGATGCTGCTAACCAACCAGCAGTCGATCCGCGACGTGATTCTCTTCCCCCAGATGCGCGCAGAGGAGTGAGGGCGTCAGCCGAGCGCGACGACCAGGCCGGTCGCAATGCCGATCGCAGCCAGGATGATGCCCACGCTCGCGAACGCGAAATTGAACATCCTTTGCCCCATCCGCGTCTCGCGCGCCTCCATCTCCACCCGCAGATCGGCGACATCCCTCCGCAGGTCGCCGACTTCCGCTCTCACACCGGTGAGCTCAGTCCGCAGTTCGCGGACATCATTCTGCAGATCCTCCACCGCCTTCACGAGCGGAGCCATCGCGCGGCTGATTGCTTGCTCAAGCTCCGTCCGCGGCACAAACGGCGCGACGGCGCGCTCGATCTCCACTTCCACTTCGCCGGCGAGCGCGTCGGAAAACTCCGCGGCGTGTTCCTCGGGCACGTTGCCGCGGGTCAGGGGGGCGACGAGACGGGTTCGGCTGATTGCCATGGATGCCCTCACTTTCCGATCTGCGGATACTCTAGCACATGCTAGCTGAGAGGTCGCCGCATGCGCAGCTACGTTGACGGGATGAATGTGATCGGCGCGCGGGCCGACGGCTGGTGGCGTGATCGCGTCGGCGCGATGGCGCGGTTGGCGCGCGAGGTGGACGCGCTGGCGGCGAAAGGCGACGGCGAGTGGATCATCGTGTTCGACGGGCGGCCGCGCATGCTCGCGGCGCAGTCGCGCGACGTAACGGTGGAGTGGTCGCGGCGCTCGGGCCGCAACGCGGCGGACGACCGGATCGTCGAACTGGTTGAAGCAGCGGGCGGGGATTGTCTGGTCTACACATCGGATCGTGAGCTGCGTGGGCGGCTCATTGCGCTGGGCGCGCAGGTCGAAGGCGCGTCCACGCTGCTGCGTCGGCTGGAGCGGCTCAGTTGAAGCCGAGGATGATGCCCACGGCGGTAGCGACGGCGGCGAGGTTGATCCCGATGACGCCAATCGCGAAGGTGAGCATCTGGCGGCTCTCACGCGCCTCCCGCTCTGCGGTTTCGACGCGGAGCTTGCCGATCTCCCCGTCTATGCGCGCCTCCCGCTCTGCGGCTTCAACGCGGAGTTTGCCGAGCTCCTCGCTCATGTCGCTGCGGAGCTTGCCGAGCTCCTCGCTCATGTCGCTGCGCAGCTTGCCGAGCTTCTCGTCTATGCGCGCCTCCCGCTCTGTGGCTTCGACGCGGAGTTTGCCGAGCTCCTCGCTCATGTCGCTGCGCAGCTTGCCGAGCTCCTCGTTCGTGCGCGCCTCCCGCTCAGCGGCATCAACGCGGAGCTTGCCGAGCTCCTCGCTCATCTCGCTGCCCAGCTTGCCGATCTTCTCGTCTATGCGCGCCTCCCGCTCGGCGGCTTCAACGCGCATGTCGCGCATCTCCAGGCGAAGATCGTTGATCGCCTGGGCCATCTCGTTGATCGCCCGCGCCAGCGGCTCGGTCGCTTGGGCGATCGCGTCGTTCATCTCCACTTTGGTCGTCAGCGGCTCGAGCTCCCGCTCGACTTCCTCCACGAGCCCGTTGCTGAACTCCGCGGCGTGCTCTTCGGGCACGTTGCCGCGCACGAGCGGCGCGGTGAGCCGTTGCCTGCTGATCGCCATCGGAGCGTCCTCACCTTCCGACGCCAGTGTAGCGCGGGCGGGCAGCGCTCAGTTGAAGCCGAGGATGATGCCCACGGCGGTTGCGATTGCGGCGATGTTGATCCCGATGATCCCGATCGCGAAGGTGAGCACCAGCCGCGTCATGCGCGTCTCCAGCGCCAGCAGCGCCCGCTCCATCCGCTCCCACAGACGCTCAAGATCCTCTTTCGTCGCCAGCCCGGACACCTGATCGTCGAAGGTGTTCTGTAGAGCCTCGGTGAACCCGATCGACGGGGCCTCGGTCAGCCCGCTGCGCACGAGGATGTCATGGAATCGCAGTCTGTTGATGGCCATCAGCGCTGCCCGCACTCTCTGGCGGCAGTGTAGAGCGGGCGGGCGGCGCTCAGTTGAAGCCGAGGACGATACCCACGGCTGTGGCGATTGCACCGATGTTGATGCCCGTCATTGTGAGCACCATCCGGGCCATGCGCGCCTCCCGCTCAGCGGCTTCGACGCGCAGCTTGCCGAGCTCCTCGTTCGTGCGCGCCTCCCGCTCAGCGGCTTCGCCGCGGAGCTTGCCGATCTCCTCGTTCGTGCGCGCTTCCCGCTCTGCGGCTTCGGCACGGAGCTTGCCGATTTCCTCATGCATCTCGCTGCGCATGTCGCGCATCTCAAGGCGGAGATCGTTGATCGCCTGCGTCAGTCCGTTGATCGCCCGCGCCAGCGGCTCGGTCGCTTGCGCGATCGCGTCGTTCATCTCCACCTTGGTCGCCAGCGGCTCGAGTTCCCGCTCGACCTCTTCGACGAGCCCGTTGCTGAACTCTGCGGCGTGCTCTTCTGGCACGTTGCCGCGCACGAGCGGCGCGGTGAGCCGTTGTCTGCTGATGGCCATTTGGGCGCCTCGCCTTCCGACGTCAGTGTAGCGCTTGGCGCGGGAGGGCGTCAGCCGTTGGGCGGGGCGTAGCGCTTGTTGGTGATGGAGGGTTCTTCGGAGAGGGCGCGGCGGATTTGGGCAACCCATTCGGGGTCGAGGTTGAGGGCGTTGGTTACGGCGTCGTCGAGCTGCTTGCGGATCGGGTCGTCGTTCATTTGGGGGAAGGGGAGCAGTGTTTCGTTTTTGAGCGTTTCGTAAGCGTCGGCGAGTGCGTCGCGGGCGTCGTCGCCGAGCGCGGGGAAGTTGGGCACGGGGATCGAGCGCAGGGTATCGAGCGAGAATTGAGGGTACGACGGTTTGCGGTTGTCGCGCCCGCCGAGGATCGCCAGCAATCCGACCGACGAATTGAGGTACGCGCAGAGCGCGGCCTGCGTAACGAAATTGCCGTCGTGCGGGCGGCATGGCGTCCAACGAGAGCCTGGCACAGACGCCTCAACGATGACAGCCGGTACTTTAGCAAGCGGAAGCCAAAGCCGATGTGCAAGCAACATCCGGCTGCGCTGTGCCCAGTACCTATCGGCAAGGTGCCGTTTCGACGGCTTCGGCTCGATGTATGAGTCGGTGCGCGCGCTCATCGACTGAGTCACGTCCGTCTTGTGATCCCACAACGCGCGACGGCCCGACGTAGTCGGCTTGTGCGATCGCGTGTAAGCGTCGCGGATCCGTTGGCCGCCTGGTCCGACCTCAGCGATCCGGGACATACTGATGAACGTCGAGTCGTCTTGCGCGGCGCGGTCCCATAGCGTTTGCGCGTCGCCCACGAGACGCGGTGCCAAGAAGTTCACGGCGTTCCAGTCGCCGTCTGCGATTCGCGCGGCCTCTACGTGTTGGATGACGAACGGCCCGTCGTGCTCGATCTGAGCTGCAATGGACAACGCATCGATCGGCCCTGACGGATTCTCGATCAGATTGACCACGCGCGTTGGCGGCTTCGGTCTATCGTGCGGCCAGCGGCGGCAGACGATTAGCGCTTCTCCGATCGATGTGTTTTCGGACATGTTGATGCGTTCGGGATCGTGCGAGGTGATGATGCTGTCCACATAGAATCGATCGCCAAGAAACTGCCGCAATCCAAAGCCGGACGGACCGGTTAGAACAGTTCCGGGTAGTACTGCCGCGAGGGTTCCGGCATCTTTCCCCAGCATTCCGTCCGCGAGAACGCAGAATCCAGTGCTCGATCCCGACAGGTGAGTCGCATCTTGTCCGTGGCTGCCGAAAAGCTTTTGTTCCGCTGTCTTGAGCGCGAGCTCATCACCGCGCGAGAACTGATCGTGACGCAGACTGTCGCGCGTGAACGGCGGGTTCATGATCACCAGATCCATCGCCGGCGGCTGTTCGGGCTGCTCCGCGCCCGGATCGTCGTCCACCTGCTGCGAGATCGAGGGCCAGGCGGCCAGCCGCGGCTGACCGCTGAGGAACTCCAGCGAGCCGAGGTAGGGCGTGCCCTCGTAGACGCCGAGCAGCGTGCGGTGGACGTTCATCCGCCCGAACTTGGTACTGGGCGAAAGCATGCCCAGCGTCGACGCCGCCATATGCGTCGCGGTGAGGTTGATGTCGTAACCCCAGAGTACATCTTCAACGAGACAGAGCGCCAACGCCTCCTCGTCGGCGGCGTTGATCGGCCCCGCCCGCTGGCGCAGGTCGCGGATGCGCTCCGCCGCCGCCATCAGCAGCGTGCCGGTGCCGCAGGCCGGATCGCAGATGCGCAGCCGCTCGACCGCGTTGGGGTCCGACCAGTCGCAGTCCTGCTCGCGGATCGCCAGCGCCGCCAGTAACACCGCGGCGGGCGTGGAGGTATAGAACGACCCGTCGTAGCGCGCGGTATCGAGCACGCGGTGGAAGATGCGGCCCAGCAGGTCGTGGCGCAGCCCGTGGACGAGTCCCGCGATCTTGCCGACCTCGCCGGCGAGAGTGAAGACGGCCTGCGCGATATCGGGCGTTTGGGAGAGCGCCATCAGCGCGACGCGAGCGGTTTCGAAGACGGGGCGATAATCGACCGTAAGGATCGCGCGCCAGGCTTCGAGCAGTGCGCCGATCGTGCTTTCCGGTTCCGCCGCGCACTGGCCCGAATTGAGCGGCGGCCACTGGCCCTCGTAGCCGCTGGGCCGCAGCGCCGGCAGGTGTTCCTGCAAGCGATGGTGGAAGAGCATTGCGGTGGCGACGACCAGCATCGCGCGTTTGGCGGCGGTGAAGTAGCCGTCTTCGCGCCCGCCCTTGCCGACTTTGGTTTGCGGCAGGTCCATCTCCTGCGCGAGCGCCCGCCGCGCGGAGGTGGAGAGCCGCTGGACGGCGGCGTCCAACGCCTCCGACAGAATTTGCGCCGCGCCGTCAGCGTCGCCCACCGCGCCGCCCGCCTGTCGCACCGCTTCCGCGAGTTCGGGCACGCTGCCCTGTTCCGACCAGCGGGCGGGGCTGCGCAGCTCCGAGCGTGTGCGTACCGCCCAGATCGGCCTGGCCTGCGCCAGCGTCTCGGTGGTCGCGCCGTCGGGGTAGCAGATGGCGAAGACGACAGTGGTCAATCCCTGCCTGAGCCGCGCGTCGGCGTCCTTGACCGCTTCGCGCCGCTTGGCCGCGCTGAAGCCGGCTTCCGCCTCCAGCACCACCCGCGCGCCGCCGATGTCGACCACCACATCCATCCGCCGCCCGCTCTCGCGCCGTTCGGCGCGCGCATCCAGCCCCTGCCCACGCAGCAGCTCGGCGAGCTTGCCGTTCAGCAACTCCTCTTGGTCGTGGGTGGGTGGCATGGTGCGACGCTAGCAGAGAGTGGGTTCGTTGGATGTCTTGAGATTGGCGGCAGGCCGACCCCCAGTCCGCTTGCGCGGACAGCCTCCTGCATAGGGGGGCGATTTCGGAACCCCCGCGATGGGAGGGAGGAGGGGGCGGTTACTTGACCAGCTGGTCGGCGAAGTGCTCGAGGGAGGTGCGGTTTTGGCGGAGTTCGGTTACGGCGTTGCGCCAGCGGTTTGGGATGGCGGTGGGGCCGAAGCGCGCGCCGAGGGCTGCGCCGCGGCGGGGGCGGCGTTGGTGTCGGTGTCGCCGCCGGCGATGGCAACCGCCCGCTCCGGCTTGTCCGGCCTCAGCCAGCCCGCCAGGTCGAAGCTGAGCAGCGCAAGGCTGGCGACGGCGACGGCTACCTGGGCCGTGCGGAGGTGGGTCATTCGGAGGTCTCAGCGTCGCGCTCATCAAGCCAGAAGACAAGCTCTTGATGCCAGCCGCCGGGGTGCTTTATGCCCTGCCCAGCCTTCTGCGAAGGAGGGGTGACCGTTACCCGAAACCCGCTCCAGTCATCCTCCTCTCGCTCTGTGAATTCCCAAGTGACCTCGACAGGCGGCCACTCCTTCCATTCGTGCCGAAACCCCAACTGATCCTTCAGCAACAGCCCAGTGTTCCACGGCGACACTCTTTCGGTCATCGCGTAGAGCTCGGCGCACACCTTGCGCATTTTTTCGCGCACATCCGCGCCGCCCACGGCTACGCCCCAGCTCTTGTGGCGCGCGTTCAGCGTCAGGTGGTGGGACACCTGTCCTGTAGCATTCCGAAGCTCCTGCAAGTCGCTCCAGAGCTCGAGGATCCGGTTGGCGAGGATGTGCCGCCCGTAGTCGTTCTGGTCTTCCATCAGTCGGTCCTTTCGTGGTCGAGAGGGTAGAGAGGATGGGGGCCTGGCCGGGGGTGAGAGGGAGGTTTGGGCATTGTTCAGTCCTTCCCTGCGCGCCAGCGCTCCACTGCGGCGGCGTTGGCAGCGATCACCGCGTCTAGGCAGTCGCGGAGGGTGAACGTCTGGTCGTAAAGCACCGACGGATCCATATCCACAGCCTGCGAGTAGACGCCGACGGCGCGCATCAGCAGCAGCTCCGGGTCGGCGGTCGGCCGCCCCAAGGCATCGTCTCCTCTGACTTCATCAAGGGCTTCCGAATCGGTGACGCCGGACCGTCCGTCCTTGTAGCCGGGGCGCACCCTCTCATACAGCTCAGTGAGGTTGTCCCAGTCCGTCATCGTTCGGTCCTTTCCTGGGGGGCGGCCCTCAGCACGGGCCGCGCATCGGCATCCTTGACTGCCTCGCGCCGTTCGGGGCGGGCGTCGAGCCCCTGCTCGCGGAGCAGATCCGCCAGCTTGCCGTTCAGCAACTCTTCCTGGTCGTGCGCGGCCATTGGCTTACGCCTCTTTTGTGGCTCCGGCGGCGATGAGTGCGTCGATCTGGGGCGGCTCGAAGCCGAGTTCGCGGAGGATTGCGCGGGTTTGGCTGGCGAACGGGGCGGCGGCTTTCTGCGGGCGGAAGCCGTCGCCATCGAGGGCGAGGGGCGGGGAGAGCAGGCGGATGGGGCCGATTTGCGGGTGCTCCAGGTCGTGCAGCATTGCATTGGCTTCGGTTTGGGGATCGTCGAGCAGTTCCATCGGGGTGAGCACGCGGGAGGCGGGCACGCCGGCCTCGGCGAGCGTGCGCTCCCAGTCGGCGGTGGGACGCTCGCGCAGGCGCGCTTCGGCGGCGATACGCAGGTCGTCGTAGTACTGCTCGCGGCCCGCGCCTTCGTCGCCGGCGTGCGGGTCTTCGAGTCCGATGGCCTCGATAAAGCGCTGGCGCAGGCGGCGGCTGCCGCAGGCGACGGCGAGCCAGCCGTCGGCGGTGTCGTAGGTGCGGAAGTAGATGTCGGCCATCGAGCGGGCGCGTGCGTAGGGCAGGGCGGCGCGCTGGGTTGGGTAGTCGGCGCCGGCGGCGCGCAGCCGCGCGAGTTCGGCTGCGGCTTCGGCGTGAATGGGGCCGTCGACCGATTCGACGCGCATCATCTGGTTGTTGTTGAGCGTCATGGCGGCCTGCATGAGCGAGGCGTGGACGGCTGCGCCGTCGCCGGTGTTGGCGCGGCGGAGCAGCGCGGAGGCGACGCCGAAGGCGAGCGTCATGGCGCACATGTAGTCGGCGGCGACGGGGTCGCCGGATGCGGGGCGTCCGTCGGTGGCGCGCCCGTTGGCGACCATCAGGCCGCTGCGGGCCTGGACGACGATGTCCATGCCGGCGAGCGCGGCGTCGGGCCCGCGCCGCCCGAAGGGGGTGACGGCGGCGGTGATCAGGGTGGGGTAGCGGGCGCGCAGGGTGTCGGCGTCGAGCCCGAGCTGCTCAGCGAGCCCGGGGCGGAAGTTCATCAGGGCGACATCGGCGCTGCGCAGGAGGGCGTCGATCACCTGCGGCGCGTCGGGGTGGCGCAGGTGCAGAGGCAGGGAGCGTTTGCCGCGGTTGCGGGAGATGAAGATGCGGGTTTCCATGTCGGCCAGCTGGCCCAGCCGGCGGGTGGGGTCGCCCTCCAGCGACTCGATCTTGATCACGTCCGCCCCGCCTTCGGCGAGCAGTTGGCCGCAGAAGGGGACGGCGACGAATTGTCCGAATTCGATGACGCGGATGCCGTGGAAGGGTTGGGTGGTCATGGAATGCGACGGTAGCAGAGGGGGCGGGCCGCAGCCCCTCCGCCTCTCCGTCATCCAGTCCGCTCTTCCGTCATTCCCGCCCCCGAGCGGGAACCAAACGGCGGTCCTCAGCGGCACACTGTCCCGAGATGTCCTGCGAACGCGGTTGGCGGGCAATCCGCAGCCCTGGCGCTGCGAACGAGGTTGGGTTTGGATTCCCGCTCGGGCGCGGGAATGACGGAGAAAGGGGCGCGGGAATGACGGAGGTGGGGGCACGGGAATGACGAAAGGAAGGGGCGCGGGAATGACAGAAGGGGAGCATGTTGCGAAGTTGGCCGCCGGAGGAGAGGCCGCCGGCAATGGCGAGGAAGATCACAGCGCCCGATACCGCCTCAGGATCGCGCCGCCGGTGAGGCTCTGCAACCCGCGTTACGGCGTAACACGATCGTCATATCGGCGACACCTGCCTGCAACCGGCGGCGCGCCGACCCTCCATACGTTTGCACTGTCGAACGAACGCAGATGGAGGGCGAACGGTGAACACCAATGAACTTGTGGGGAAGGCGACGGCGATTCGGCTGTTCAGCTTCCGCGCGCCGCAGATGCGGACCTTTCACCTGACCTGGCTGGCGTTCTTCCTCTGCTTTTTCGGCTGGTTCGGGATCGCGCCGCTGCTGCCGGTGGTGCGCGAGGATCTGGGGCTGACGAACGAGCAGCTGCTGACATCGGTGATCGCCTCGGTGGCGATCACGATCGTGGCGCGGATCGCGATCGGCTGGGTGCTGGACCGGGTGGGGCCGCGCCGCGCCTATACGGCGCTGCTGATCCTCGGCGCGATTCCGGTGATGCTGATCGGCCTCTCGCAGAATTTCGAGACGTTTCTGATCTTCCGACTGTTGATCGGGATCATCGGCGCGTCGTTCGTGATCACGCAGTACCACACCTCGATCATGTTCGCGCCCAACGTGGTGGGCACGGCGAACGCGACGACGGCGGGCTGGGGCAACCTGGGCGGCGGCGTGACGCAGCTGGTGATGCCGCTGGTGATGACGGCCGTGCTGTTCTTCGCGGCTAACGACCAGCTGGGCTGGCGCGTGGCGATGGTTGTGCCGGGCGTCGCGCTGATGCTGATGGGCGTGGTCTACTACCGCTTCACGCAGGACGCGCCGGAGGGCGATTTCAAGGACCTGCGCGCGCAGGGGCGGGTGACGCGGCAGAACGAGGCCGGGGCGTTCGCGCGGGCGGCGCGGGATCCGCGGGTCTGGGTGTTGTTCGTGATCTACGGCGGCTGCTTCGGGATCGAGCTGACGATGAACGGGATTCTGGCGACGTATTTCCACGACACATTCAGGCTGTCGGTCGTGCTGGCAGGGGCGATGGCCTCGATCTTCGGGCTGATGAACCTCTTCGCACGCTCGCTGGGCGGCCTCTGTTCGGACCGCTTCGGCATCCGCTGGGGGCTGCGCGGGCGCACCTGGTTCATGGGCGCGGTGCTCTGTCTGGAGGGGCTGGCGCTGATCGCCTTCTCGCGCTTCGATGTGCTGCTGCTGGCGCTGCCGATGCTGATCGTCTTCAGCATCTGCGTGCAGATGACGGAGGGCGCGACCTACGGGATCGTGCCGTTCGTCAATCGCAAGGCGCTGGGCGCGGTGGCGGGGATCGTGGGCGCGGGCGGCAATGCGGGAGCGGTGGCGGCGGGTTTCCTGCTGCGCGACTCCGGGCTGACGCTGGCGGACACGTTCTTCTGGCTGGGCGTGATCGTGGCCTGTCTGGCGCCGCTGGCGCTGGCGGTGCGCTTCTCGGGCGCGGACGAGTCGGCCGAGCGGGCGCGGATGGAGGAGGCGCTGCGCGAGAAGCAGTCGCTGCCCGCCGCCTCGGTCCCCGCGGTCGGCGCGCTGGGCGACTGATCGCCGAGAGGCGATAGAATCGTCGCGCGCACCGCGTATCGCCTGCGGCGGCGCGCCGGAGGGAGTCGACGATGCCCGATGTGATGCGGCCCGACGGGACCACGATCCACTACGAGGTTTTCGGCAGCGGCTTTCCGCTGCTGCTGCTCGCGCCCGGCGGGGTCAACTCGCAGATCGAGTTCTGGCAGCGCAGCATCATCAACCCGATCGAGGCGTTCGCCGACGAGTTCATGGTGATCGGGATGGATCAGCGGCACTGCGGGCGGAGCAAGACGGGGCTGGTTGCGTTCTCCTACGACGACGCGATGCAGGATCAGGTGGCGGTGCTGAACGATCTGGGCATCGCGCGGGCGCACGTGATGGGGGGCTGCATCGGCTGCGCCTACGCGCTGCGGCTGGCCGACCAGGCCCCGGCGCGGATTGCCGGGGCGGTGATGCAGGATCCGGTCGGGCTGGATCACACCAACTCGCCGGAGACCTTCTACGCGATGTTCAACCCGACGATCCGGCTGGCGCGGGCGGAGGGGCTGGAGGCGGTGATCGAGTCGGCGCAGCGGGATCCGATCTTCATGCAGAACAACGAGGCGGGGCCGTTCGCGCAGCGCATCCACGACGAGCCACTCTTCGCCGAGGCGCTGCGGACGATGCGGCGCGAGGGCTACATCGCGCTGGTGGTGGAGTTCCGCGACGGGATGTGGCCGAACGTGGAGCCGTATTTCGCGGTCAACGAGGTGGCGGTGCAGCGGAGCTACGCGCCGATGCTGGTGCTGCCGGGCTCGGATCCGTTCCACCCGACGGGGATCGGCGAGCGGATCTGCAACGAAGCGCCGCGGGCGCACTGCCTGGGGGTGGACGCGCGGGCGGAGGCGAACCTGCCTGCTACGCTCGACTCGATTCGCGCCTTTCTGCGCGAGCATTCCAACTGATCGCCGCGCGCTGCGCAGCGAACGATGCGACGAACCACGAACGAACCCGATGAGAAAGAGAACGCCCGATGCAGCATGAGATCCTTCACCGTCCGTCCTACGCGCTGGCGCGCATCGTGCTCGCCTCGGGCGAGCAGTTGCAGGCCGAAGCCGGCGCGATGGTCAGCATGTCGGACACGATCAAGCTCGACACGGGCGTGCGCGGCGGACTGATGAGCGGTCTGAAGCGGGCGGTGCTGGGCGGCGAGAGCTTCTTCATCAACACCTTCACCGCCGAGCAGACGGGCGAGGTGACGATCGCGCCCGGATTGCCGGGCGACATTGAGGCGCTGAACCTGAACGGCGAGACGCTGCTGGTGCAGTCGGGGTCGTTCCTGGCGGCGACGCCGGATGTCGAGGTGGATACGAAGTGGGGCGGCGGGCGCACGTTCTTCTCGGGCGAGGGATTGTTCCTGCTGAAATGCACGGGTTACGGGACGATCTTCGTCTCCTCCTACGGGGCGATTCACGCGATCGATCTCGATCAGGGGCAGGACTACACGGTGGACACCGGGCACATGGTCGCGTTCGACGATTCGGTGCGCTACAGCGTGGGCCGCTCGGGCGGTTGGAAGACGACGCTGCTGAGCGGTGAGGGTCTGGTCTGCAAGCTGACGGGGCCGGGGCGCTTCTACATGCAGACGCGGTCGCAGGATGCTTTCCTGTCGTGGTTGGTTCCGCAGCTGCCGAAGTCGAACTAGGGACTGGGGCGGCCGACCCCCCAGTCCGCTCGCGCGGACAGCCCCCCTGCGTAGGGGGGCGATTCCAGAAGCGGCGCCCCCTGCGTAGGGGGGCGATTTCGGAAGGCGGACATGCCCCCCTCTGTATCTCCCCCCAGGATGGGGGGAGAGGGTGGAAGCGTCGACCGGGACGGGGGAGGGGGCGGGGTAGCCTTGGTTTATGGGTCCTCTGGAAATTGCCGCGTTGATTGCGGTTGGGGCGGCGATCGGCGTGTATGCGACCGCGATTGGGGCGGGCGGAGGGTTTTTGTTTGCGCCGCTGTTGTTGTGGCGGCATGAGGATGCGGAGCCGGCGCAGATTGCGCTGGCTTCGATGTGTCTGGTGCTGGCGTCGAGCGGGCTTTCGACGGTGCGGCTGACGCGCGCGAAGCGGGTGGATTTCGGCGCGGTGGGGCTGGCGGCGGCGGTGGGGGTTCCGGCGGCGCTGCTTGGGGCGTTCGGCACTGCGAGTCTGCCGCGCGATGTCTTCGCGGCCGGTTTTGCGGTGCTGCTGGCGGGGCTGGCGGTGTATCTGATCTGGCGTCCGAGCGGCGACGCGGGGGCGCTGGGTCGGCGCGGCTGGCGGCGGATGCTGCAGGACCGCGAGGGCGACCGCTATCTCTACTGGATTCCGGTGCGGCGCACACTAGCGGCGACGGGCGCGGTGGGGGCGATGACGGCGCTGGCGGGAATCGGGGGCGGGCCGTTTTTCAGCCTGATTGCGGTGCGGATCATGCGGATGCCGGTTTGGCTGGCGGTGCCGGCCTCGCACGGGATCGTGGCGACGATCGCGGTGGTGGTGGTGATCTTTCATCTGGCCAATCAGCGCTGGGGTGATCCGCTGGCGGATGTGCCGCCGCTGTTGGTCGGGGCGCTGCTGGCCAATCCGCTGGGGCTGCGCTTTGCGGCGCTGGCCAACGAGCGGGGGCTGACGCGGCTGCTGGCGGCGGCGATGATTGCGGTCGCCGTGTTCACGGGTTGGCAGGCGCTCTGAGCATCAAAGCAAACTCGTCGGGTCGATTTCGACCGTGCAGCCGCGCGGCAGTTCGATCGCGCGGAGCAGCGGGGCCGGATCGGGTCCGCGCAGGACGATTTGGCGCCGCCAGCGGCCGCGCAGGCGGGCGGGCCAGGGCTCGGAGGGGCCGATGATTTCGGGCGGCGGCTCGATGGATACTGCCGCTGCGCGGGCCAGGCGATCGCGGACGGTCTCCGCCAGCTCGTCGGCCCCGGCGACGGTGCGGGCGGAGCAGAGGATGCGGGCGAGGCGTCCGTAGGGCGGGTAGTCCAGCGGCGCGCGGAGGCGCATTTCGGCTGCGTAGAAGCCGGCGTAGTCGTGGGCGGCGGCGGATTGGACGGCGTAGTGATCGGGCGAGTAGGTCTGGATGATCACGCGCCCGGGCGCGCCGCCGCGGCCGGCGCGGCCGGCGACCTGGGTGAGCAGCTGAAAGGTGCGCTCGGGCGCGGTGTAATCGGGCATGCGCAGCGAGAGGTCGGCGTTGAGCACGCCGGCGACGGTGACGGCGGGCACATCGAGACCCTTGGCGATCATCTGGGTGCCGATCAGCACGCGGCTGCGGCCGGAGGCGAACTCGTCGAGGATGGCGGCGTGTCCGCCGGCGGCGCGGAGGCTGTCGCGGTCCCAACGGGAGATCGGGACATCGCCGAATTGGGCGCGCAGTGCGTCCTCGATGCGTTGCAGGCCGAAGCTCATGGGGCGCAGGCGCTCGTCGCCGCAGGCAGGGCAGGCGTCGGCGGCGCGCTCGCGGCGTCCGCATTCGTGGCACTGGAGCACCGGTCCGGCGCGGTGCAGGGTGAGCGGCAGTTGGCAAGCGGCGCACTCGACGGCTGCGCCGCAGGCGCGGCAGACGTAGGCGGCGAGTCCGCGTCGGTTGAGGAAGAGGAGGGCCTGTTCGCCGGCGTTGAGGGCGGCGTTGAGGGCGTCGGAGAGGGCGCGGCTGAAGACGGAGCGGTTGCCGCGGCGGAGCTCGTCGCGGAGGTCGATGATTTCGACTTCCGGCAGCGGCACTTCGGTGGGGAGACCGGCCGCGCCCGACTCGACGCGCGCGGGCAGTTCGAGCAGGCGATGCGCGCCGGCGCGGGCGCGCGACATGCTGGCGATGTCGGGCGTCGCCGAGCCAAGTACGAGTACGGCGTCGGAGCGGGCGGCGA
Organism: Dehalococcoidia bacterium; assembly: GCA_965242565.1. Taxonomy (GTDB): domain Bacteria; phylum Chloroflexota; class Dehalococcoidia; order Bin125; family Bin125; genus CATQGW01. Next base: position 208,545 of record OZ251457.1, read on the forward strand.
GGTGCTCGGCGGCGTCGCGGGCGTGGTAGCGGGGGTGCGGCTCGGACTGTTTGTAGGTCCACTCGTGTTCCTCGTCGAGGATGATCAGGCCGAGGTTGCGGAGCGGGGCGAAGAGCGCGGAGCGGGGGCCGACGACGATCTGACGCTCGCCCGTCCAGAGTTGCCGCCATTGCTCGCGGGCGGCGGTCGGTCGCAGGGCGGAGTGGCGGACGGCGACGCGGCCGGGGAAGCGGGCTTCGAAGCGGGCGACGGTCTGCGGGGCGAGGGCGATTTCGGGGACGAGGGCGATCACGGATTCGCCATGGGCGAGAGCGTCGGCGGCGGCGTTGAGGTAGACCTCGGTTTTGCCGCTGCCGGTGACGCCGTGGAGGAGGAAGGAGCGGGGCGGTCGGTCGTCGCGCTGCGGCTGCACCCGCGCCGTGCGCGCTGCGGACATTGCAGCGAGAATCGCGTCTGCGGCGCGCTGCTGATCGGGTGTAAGTGCAGGCGCTTCCTCCTGGTGAGGGGAGAAGACCGGCGCACGCTCTGCTCGATCCTCCGACCGCGCGACCCAGCCGTGCTCCAGGAGCGATTTTAGATCCGCCGGCGTCGCGCCGGAGGCGCGGCGGGCGTCGCGCTCGGGGGCATCGCCCGTTTCGAGCAGCTGCAGCAACGCCAGTTGACGTCGCTCGGCAGCGCTGCGGCGCAGGCCGAGCGCCACGGCGCGCGCCTGATCGGGCGGGATGGCGAGCACGACCGCGTCGCCGTCCAGACGCACCAGCGAGGTTTCCCCAATCCAGCGCTCGAGCGGTCCTTTGCCGCCCAATGCGCGACTCGCGTCGGCGACGGCGATCGGGCCGCCGGCCAGACGCTCCAGCAGGTCGGCGGGGCGCGAGCGACGGGTGGCCGGGAGCGAGGCGCTCGCGGCTGCGTCGGCCAGGGTTAGCCACGGGACGGGCGCGGGCGGATCGGGAAGCAGCGGCCGGCGGTCGGACCAGGGGTGCGCCTGCGTGTGCGGCGGCAGAAAGAGGGCGAGGGCGCTGAAGAGCGGCGCGAGATAGCGCTCCGAGATCCACTCCGCCAGCGCCAGCTGATCGCGCGGCAACAGCGGATTCGGATCGAGGATCGCCGCCAGCTCGCGCGGTGCTTCGATCTCGCTCTCGTGCGTGACCCGCATCACGATGCCGAGCGTGAGCGTGTTGCGCCAGGGAGCGGCGACGGCGGAGCCGCGCTGCGCGTCCATCCCCGGCGGCACGCGCCAGGTGAAGGTGGAGCGATCCGGGCTGCCGGGCGAGACGGCGATCTCCGCGTAGAGCGCTTGGTCGTCCGCGGCGGCCATGCCGCCCAGCGTAGCCGCCCCCTCCCCAGTTACTCCCGCCCTCGAAGCGGAGCCTGCCCCCGGCTCGAACGGGAGAATCTGTCCCGCTTCACCGCTCCGCGCGCTGTCTCTGCCGCCTGCCAGGCTGGTCAGCCGTGGTCAGGTTTGTTCGGGGTTGTTCGGGATGTTGGGGGTGGGTCGGGTGCTGCGGCCTATCTGGTCGGGGTGAGGCTGCGTGGTCGGGTTTGTTCGGGTTTGGAAGGGGTTGGTCAGGGGCTGTGGCCTATCTGGTCGGGGTGAGGCTGTGTGGTCAGGTTTGGTCAGGTTTGGTCAGGTTTGTTCGGGGTTGTTCAGGGTGTTCGGGGCCGGTCGGGGGTTGCGGCCTATCTGGTCGGGGTGAGGCTGCGTGGTCGGCCATGTTCAGGTTTGTTCGGGGTTGTTCGGGGTGTGTTGATGCGGCGAGGTGTGTGGAGGCGGGCATTGGTAGGTCGCCTGTTCTGTTGTGGAGGAGCGACGGTATCACGGCGTGGGCGGAATGGGGGCGGTGAAGTGCGACGTTGGAGGCGGCTCGGTGCCGATTCCCGCTCGGGGGCGGGAATGACAGAAAGGGTGGCGGGAATGACGGAAAGGGTGGCGGGAATGACGGAAAGGGTGGCGGGAATGACGGAGAGGGGGGTGACGGGTCTTGGGGAAGGGAGTTGGGTGCTGTTCACGTCGAGATACCCGCGGCAAGCGCGGGTATGACGGAGAGGGGCAGGAGTGACGGAGAGGAGGGGAGAATGACGGGGGAGGGAGGTGAGAACAGCGAATGCTGTTGCGCGCCTGTGGCCATCACGGTTGCGTGAGCATGCGCTAGGGGGCGAGCGAGATCGAGGTGTAGATCACCTTGCGCGCTGCTTCGTCCACTTCGTAGAACACCAGATAAGCGGTCGCAATTCCCAGCGTCGCGTACCAGAGCGTGCCGGCGAGACGGCGGCCGTTAGGTAGGCCGAGCGGGTCGGCGAGCAGCGCCCACGAGAGACCTTCGATCATCTCCTCCAGGCGGGAATCCTCGGCGGCATATTCGTCGACTCGCGCCCAGAACGCGCCCGAGGTTTCATCGATTTCCCACCCGGAGCCGTACGCCATCGGCGCCTCGTCAGCCCCGGCCCGCGAGGAGTTCAGTGCCGATTCTTCGCGCCGCCTCTTCCGTCTCCTGATCGATCGGGTCGGCGCTGAGCCAGGCCGATTCGTAGGGGATGTCGGCGCGGTCCTCGGCGAGGATCCAGCCGGGCTCGCGGTGGGAGTAGTCCGAGACTTCTCGGGCGGATTTGCCCCAGAAGAATTCGATGACCTCGTCGACGAGCTCCTGCTCTTCGGGGCGCAGGAACTCGGGGTCCGGAGTGCAGCCCGGGCTCGGCGCGAGCCGCTTTTGCATGTAGGTGAAGTGGCGGCGCTCTTCGATCTCTAGACGCCCTTCGTCGATCAGTTCGTCGCGGGCGGCCAAGAGCTGCCGCGGCGCCGGGCCTTCCCGCAGCTTGAAGTAGGCCGCGCCGGTGATTGGGGCGCCCAGCTGGCGGTAGGCGGCGAAGTCGGCGTAGTAGAGGATTTTGTTGAGCTTGATCGCTCCGAACGCGGGGTCGTCCTGCGCCTTGGCGGCGACGTAGACGATCAGCTCCTTGAACTTCTCCGGGTTAAACTCAAACTGCTTGAGCTTGGGCTGCTTCGGCATTGGTTCGCTGCTCCGCGATCAGTCCACGCTTGCCGGCAGTGTACCGACCGCGGGGCGACTCGAGGGTTGGGGTGATTGGTGTGAGGTTTGGGGAGGCCGACCCCCCAGTCCGCTGCGCGGACAGCCCCCTGCATAGGGGGGCGATTCCGGAGGGGCGGCGGAGCCCCCCTCTGTGTCTCCCCCCAGGATGGGGGGAGAGGGAAAATGGTTCTCCGCAGGATGGGGGAGAGGGGAATTGACCCCTCCAAAGTGAGGGTTATTGGGGGCGGTGGCGGAGCATTTGGCGCTTGATGCCGCCGACGTGGAGGAAGCCGATGACGTATTCGGGGTCGGCGGCGAGCTCGAGGTTGGGGAGGATCGGCAGCAGGGCGTGGAAGATGGAGCGCATCTCCCAGCGGGCGAGGTTTGCGCCGAGGCAGAAGTGCTCGCCGTAGCCGCCGAAGGCGAAGTGGTCGTTGGGCTCGCGGCGGATGTCGAAGCGGTAGGGGTCTTCGAAGACATCCTCGTCGCGGTTGGCGGAGGGGTACCAGAGCACGACCGACTCGCCCTTGCGGATGGTTTGTCCGCGCAGCTCGACGTCTTCAACGGCGGTGCGCTGGAACTGGATCACGATCGAGGTCCAGCGCAGGATTTCCTCGACGGCGGAGGGCACGAGTTCGGGGTGGGCGACGAGGTCGTTGAGCTGGTCGGGGTGGTCGATCAAGGCTTTGACGCCGCCGGAGATCGAGTTGCGGGTGGTCTCGTTGCCGGCGGCGAGGAGCAGCACGAAGTAGCCGTGGATTTCGGCCGGCGAGAGCTTGCGGCCATCCACCTCGGCGCGCAGGAGGTCGGAGAGCAGGTCGTCGCCGAGGCCTTCGCGCCGGCGCTGCTGGATTAGCTCGTTGTTGTAGTGGAACCACTCGGTGCTGATGCGGCGGCTGGCCTGGCTGGGGGTCTCGCCGGGCAGGCGGAATTCGGGGTCGTCGGCGCCGACGAGCACCTCGGTCCACTCGAAGATCTTGTCCCAGTCTTCCTCGGGGACGCCGCCCATGTCGCAGATCGCGGCGACGGGCAGTTTGGCGGAGAGTTCGTGGACGAGGTCGACGGCGGAGCGCTCGCCGCGCGCGGCGAAGTCGGCGATGATCTTGTCGGCGAAGTTCGAGACGTAGTTTTCGGCCATTTCGGCGAAGTGGTCTTCGAGCATCTTCATCATGCGGGGGGTGAAGTGGCGGGCGACGAGGCCGCGGTGCATGCGGTGCTCGGGCGGGTCCATGTAGATGAAGTCGGGCGGGTCGGCGGGGTTGCCGCCGGTGAAGTTGGACTGTTCGGTGCGCTGCTTCTGGGCGTTGCCGAGCTTGCGGGCGGTGTTGAGGCGCAGCATCTGGGCGTTGGAGAAGAGTTCGGGGTGGCTGCTGATGTAGCGGATGTCGGCGTGCCTAGTGATCGCCCAGAAAGGCTCAAAGCCGGGCCGCTGGTACCAGTAGACGGGCGCCTCGCGGCGCAGCACATCCCACTCCGCCCACGGGTAGCCGTAGTCGCGGTAGCGATCGGCGTCGGTGATGTCGACGGCGTCGACGGTCAGTCGGGGGGCTTCTGCGGTGACCATTGCGTCATCTCCCTGCGCTGGCGAGTGTCCGATGGGGCGCATAGTAGGCGCTGGGGCGGGACTTTGCACAGTGCGCCGCGGCGGCCTGGAAGGTGGAAGGGTCGGCGGCGGCTGTCGGTGTGCGTTTCGGCTCGGGTCCTATCTGGTCGGGGCGGTTTCGGGCGGTGAAATTCGGAAGGGTTTGGCAAGTTTCGGCAGGTTGTGGAAGGGTTTGACAGGGCAGGAACGACGAGTTGTTGGGGGTCGTTGCGGGCGCCGGGGCGGTGGAGTGAGGCGGGTTCGGCATGGGAGCGATTTCGCACTTTCGTTCTTTCGGTGAGACAACGGTAGCACGGTTTTGGGAGGTTGGGGCGGGTTTGGGTGCGAAACATGGTTGACACACAGCGGACACCTGCGCGCAACCCACAGGCGGTTCGGGGCGCGCGACAATTGGCGCAGGCGGCGACGCCGCGGATCGGACGGCGAGGGAGACCGATGGCGAACCCGATTGAGGCGATCAAGGCGGCCAAGGACGGGCTGGATGTGCTGCCCGACCTGCACCGCTACGCGCAGCAGGAGGAGCCCGTCTACGAAGAGGGCGATCTGGAGCGTCTGAAGTGGTACGGGCTGTTCCACCGCAAGGCGACGCCGGGCTATTTCATGCTGCGGCTGCGCATCCCCAACGGGATGCTGACGACGGAGCAGCTGGCGGCGATCGGTGATCTGTCGAACGACTACGGGCGGGGCAAGGCGGACATCACGACGCGGCAGAACATCCAGCTGCGCTGGATTCGCATTTCGGACGCGCCGGACATCCTCCAGCGGCTGAGCGCGGTGAATCTCACCTCGCAGCAGTCGGGGATGGACAATGTGCGGAACATCGTGGGTTGTCCGTTGGCGGGCATCCACGCGGACGAGCTGATCGACGCCTCGCCGCTGACGCGGCGGATTCAACAGATGATCATCGGTCGGCGGGGGCGGTTCAGCAATCTGCCGCGCAAGTTCAACCTGAGCATTACGGGCTGTCCGGACGACTGCACGCACGCGCAGACGCACGATCTCTCGTTCACGCCGGCGCGGCGCGGCGGCGAGGTGGGCTTCAACGTGCTGGTGGGCGGCGCGATGGGCGGTCGGGATCCGTTTCTGGCCGTGCCGCTGGACGCCTGGGTTGGGCCGGACGATGTGGTGGATGTTGCGCAGGCGGTGTTGACAGTGTTCCGCGACCACGGGCCGCGCGCGAGCCGCAAGCAGGCGCGGCTGAAGGTGCTGCTGCGCGAGTGGGGCGTGGAGCGCTTCCGCGCGGCGCTGGAGTTGGCGCTGGGGCGGGGGCTGCCGCGGGCGGGAGAGCCGGCCGCGCCGCTGGAGGGCGGCGATCATCTGGGCGTCACTCCGCAACGCGACTCCGAGCTGGTCTCGGTGGGGATGCTGGTCCCGGTGGGACGCGCGTCGGGCGACGATCTGATCGAGTTCAGCCGTCTGGCGCGGGTCTACGGCCAGGCGGAAGTCCGGCTGACCGTGCAGCAGAACGTGATGATCCCGCACGTTGATCCGGCGCGCCTCTCGGAGCTGTTCGCGGAGCCGCTGCTGGCCAGGTATTCGCCGGAGCCGTCGGGCTTTCTGCGCGGGCTGGTCGCCTGCACGGGGATGGACTACTGCCATTTCAGCCTGATCGACACGAAAGAGGAGGCGCTGAGGCTGGCGCGCGCGCTGGACGAGCGCTACGAGGCGCGGCGGCGGGTGCGGATCAACTGGTCGGGCTGTCCGCACGCCTGCGCGCAGCAGAAGGTCGCGGATATCGGGCTGGAAGGGGCGCGGGTGCGGATCGAGGATGAGATCGTCGCGGCGGCGTCGGTCGTGCAGGGCGGGCGACTGGGCGACGAGGCGCGGCTGGGCGAGTCGTGTTTGCCGAAGACGCCGACGGTGGAGCTGCCGGAGCTGGTCGCGGCGCAGATCGTCGAGACGCTGGGCCCCGATGCGATTCGGCCTCGCAACGCGGCGTTCGACAGCGCGGCGTCCGATCCGGCGGCGGCGGCCGGATGAGCTCGCGGCTGCCGCTGCTCAGCCAGAGCGCATGGCGCAACATGCGCAACCTGCGCGCGCGGCGCGGCGGGGAGTGGAAACGCTCGATCTGCCCCTACTGCGGGACCGGCTGCGGGGTGCTGGCGCGGGCGAAGGGCGGCGCGGTCGCCGAGGTGCGCGGGGATCCTGAGCATCCGGTCAACCGCGGCAGGCTGTGCGCCAAGGGCGCGCTGCTCGCGCCGATGGTGCGGACCGACGATCGGCTGCTGTTTCCGCTGCTGCGCGAGCGGCGTGTGGGCGACTTTCAGCGGGTCTCCTGGCCGGCCGCGGTTGAGCGTTTCGCGGCGGCGATTCGCGCGGCGCAGGCCGAGCATGGGCCGCACTCCGTGATGCTCTACGGCTCCGGGCAGCTGGTCACGGAGGATTACTACCTGTTCGGCAAGATCGCCAAGGGCTTCCTGCGGACCAACAACCAGGACACCAACTCGCGGCTCTGCATGGCCAGCGCGGTGGTGGCCTACAACCTCGCGGTCGGCTCCGATTCGCCGCCCTGCTCGTATGCGGACATTGAGGCGGCGAAGACGTTTCTGATTGTGGGCGCGAACACCGAGGCGTGCCACCCGATCCTGTTCAACCGGATCAAGGCGCGCAAACGGGCGGACAAGGATGTGCGGGTGATCGTGGTCGATCCGCGCCGCACGCGCACGGCCGAGATCGCCGATGTTCACCTGCGCCCGCGGCCGGGAACGGATGTCGCGCTGCTCAACTCGCTGCTCTACGAGGCGCTGCTGGCGGACGGGGGCGATCAGGCGTTCATCGACGCGCACACGACGGGCTGGGAGGAGCTGCGGCGGGCGCTGGGCGACTATCAGGCGGAGCGGGCGTTCGAGCTGACGGGCGTGCCCGCGCAGGATGTGGTGGATGCGGCGCGCATCTACGCGCGCAACGGGCCGGCGCTCTCGCTCTGGGCGATGGGGCTGAATCAGAGCACGCGCGGGGTGGACAACAACCTGGCGATCATCAATCTGGCGCTGGCGACGGGGAACATCGGCAAGCCGGGCGCGGGTCCGTTCTCGCTGACCGGCCAGCCCAACGCGATGGGCGGGCGGGAGGCGGGCGGGCTGGCGACGGCGCTGCCCGGCCATCGGATGGTGGCCAACGCGGAGCACCGCGCGGAGGTGGAGGCGGCCTGGGGCGTCGAGCCGGGCGCGATTTCCGCGACGCCCGGGCTGACAGCGATGGAGATGGTGGAGGCGTTGGAAGAGGGGGCGGTGAAAGTGCTGTGGGTAGCGGGCACCAATCCGTTGGCGTCGCTGCCCAATACGGGGCGGGTCAAGCGGGCCATGGCAAAGGCCGATTTCGTGGCGGTGCAGGACGCCTATCACCCGACGGAGACGACGGCGGCGGCGAATCTGGTGCTGCCCGCCGCGCAGTGGTCGGAGCGGGGCGGGACGATGACCAACAGCGAGCGGCGCGTCTGCCTGCTGGAGCGGATCGGCGAGCCGCCGGGCGAAGCGCTGCCGGACTGGCAGATCATCTGCCGCGTCGCGCAGGCGCTGGGCTACGGCGGCGCGTTCGCTTACGCCGACGAGGAGGCGATCTTCGCCGAGTACCGCGAGCTGACGCGGGGGCGCGATCTGGATATGACGGGGTTGACCTACGAGCGGCTGCGGGCGTCCGCCGAGGGCGTGCAGTGGCCGGCGTCGGAGGCTGCGCCGTCGTCGACGGCGCGGCTGTTCGTGGGCGGGCGCTTCAGCACACCCGATGGGAAGGCGCGCTTTCACGCGGTACGCCAGGAGCCGAACGCCGAAGAGTTGACCGATGCGTATCCGCTGGCGCTGCTGACGGGTCGGGTCAAGGATCAGTGGCACACGCGAACGCGCACGGGCAAGGTGGCGAAGCTGAACAAGAGCGAGCCGCGCCCGTTTGTGGAGGTGCATCCGCAGGACGCGCGGACGCTGGCGGTGCGCGACGGACAGGCGGTGCGGGTGGTCTCGCGGCGGGGCGCGTTCACGGCGCCGGCGCGGGTGACCGACGCGGTCGCGCCGGGTGCGCTGTTTGCGCCGTTTCACTGGGGGCCGCTGTGGTCGGCGGAGAGCACGCCGAATTTGGCGGCGGCCGAGGCGTTCGACGCGCGCTCGAAAGAGCCGGAGCTGAAGTTTGCGGCTGTCCGCCTCGAGCTCGCCGAAGCCTAGGCGCGTTTACACTTCCGTCATTGTCGCCCCCCAACACAGCGCCTCCGCGAACTCTCTATTCTGTGGAGGCATACTTTGGAGGTCCCGCATGGTCATGGCTGAAGCGCAACCGCTGACTCTGGACACGCTCGACATCACGGATACGGAGCTCTACGTCCAACACGGCTACCCGTGGGAAGCCTGGGATCTGCTGCGCCGCGAAGCGCCCGTCTACTGGTACCAGCGGCCCCGCTTCGAGCCCTTCTGGGCGATCACCAGGCACGCCGACATCCGCTTCATCTCCTCACACCCCGAGCTCTTCTCCAACACCCAGATTCTGCGCATGAACGACACCGAGTCGATCGGCATCCTCGAGCGCACCCGCGAGGTGAAGGCCAACCGCTACGGCGGCCACCCCTCCGAACCGCCCGACTTCATCTTCATGGACCCGCCCGAGCATCGGCAGCACCGCGGACTCGTCGCGCGGCACTTCACCCCCCGCATGATGAAGCGGCTCGAGGACCACTTCGGCGAGATGGCCGAGAACTACGTCAGCAGCTTCGCCGAAAAGCTCGTCGCCGACTTCGCCGCGCGCGCCGATCGCTCCGCCGTCGATGTGGTGCATGAGCTCTCCGCCAAGCTGCCCGTCGCCGCGATCTGCGACATGGGCGGCGTCCCCGAGGAAGACTGGGACCAAATCTTCCACTGGACCGAAGCCTCCGCCGGCGCGGCCGACCCCGAATTCCGACTGCCCGGCGAGAGCCGCGAGCAGACCATCCGCCGGATCGACCTCGAATACAGCCTCTACAACGAGGACCTGGTGCGCGAGCGGCAGCGCAACGGGCTCGGCGACGACCTGCTCTCCGATCTGCTCAAGGCGGAGGTCGACGGCGAACCGCTCACCCCGCGCGAAATCTCGGGCTACTTCCGCCTGCTGATCGGCGCCGGCAACGAGACCACCCGCAACTCAATCACCGGCGGAATCAAGGCCCTGCTCGATCACCCTGACCAGCTGGAGGACCTGGTCGCCCACCCCGAGCTGGTGCCCTCCGCCGTCGAAGAGATTCTGCGCTGGACTTCGATCGTGATCCAATTCCAGCGCACCGCCACCCAGGACATCGAGCTGCGCGGCCAGACGATCCGCAAGGGCGACTCGATCGTCATGTGGTACCCCTCGGCCAACCGCGACGAAGAGGTCTTCGAAGACCCCTACCGCTTCGACATTCGCCGCGAGCCCAACGACCACTTCGCCTTCGGCGGCTACGGCGAGCACTTCTGCCTCGGCGCGAACCTCGCCCGCTGGGAGATGCGCGCCATCTTCCACGCCCTGCTGCCCATCCTCCCCCAACTCGAACTCGCCGGCGAACCCCAAATGGTCCCCCGCAGCCTCCACGTAGGCGGCATCAAGCGCCAACTGGTCCGCCACCGCCCCCAATAACTCCCTCTCCCTCATCCTGAAGGAGACACAGAAGGGGCTTCGCCCTCCGGAATCGCCCCCCTACGCAGGGGGGCTGTCCGCTTCCAGCGGAACTGGAGGGTCGGCCCGGCGCCGCAACTCCGCAGCGCCCCCTACTCCTCCACTGAAATCGCCGCGCGCGGACATGTCCGCACCGCCCGCATCACCCGTTCCCGCTCCGCTTCCGGAATCTCATCCACCAACAGGTGCGACAGGTCGTCGTCGCGCACCTCAAAGACCGCCGGCGCGGCCTCCATGCACTTCGCGTGACCCTCGCAGAGCGTCGTGTCGATCTTCGCCTTCATCGCGCGCCTCCTCGCCCTTCGCTGCGCAGTCTACTCCGCGCGGAGCCGCGGAATCACCTCCCGCGCAAAACGCTCCATCGACTCCCGCGCCAACTCGCGCGGCGCGCCCGGCGGCGCGCCCATCGAAATCACGTGCTGCGCCGGAATCCACTCCAGCGTCCGCGCAATCGACTCCGCCACCTGCTCGGCCGAACCCGCCACGAATCGCTCCCGCAGATCCTCATCCGTCTGCCCGATCATCCGCCCCAGCGGATCGTCCGGCCCCAAATCCGCCGCCTCGCTGTACCACTTGCCGTAGGTGTCGCGCAGATATTGCTGGTGCGGACGCAGCTGTTCCCACAGTCCCTCCGGATCGTCGGTCACGAAGCCGCCCGCCGAGAGCAGCACCTCAAAATCGGCGGGATCGTCTCCCTGCGCCGCCAGCTGCTCCGCCCACGCCTCATAGACTGGACGGTCCGCCACGATCATCAGGTTCGCGCGGAAGCGCGCCGCCCGCCGCGCCGCCGGCACGCTCCGCGCCCCCACCCAGAGCGGAAACGGACGCTGCACCGGCGGCGGCGTCACCGTCACGTTCTTCACCTGGTAGTGCTCGCCGTCGAGCGAGACTGTCTCCCCATTCAGCGTCCGCGTCAGAATTTCCAGCGACTCATCCATGATCGCCCCGCGCTTGCGCCGGTCCACCCCGAACCCCTCGAACTCCTCGATCCGGTAGCCCAGCCCCACCCCCAGATCGAGGCGCCCATTGCTGAGAATGTCCACCGTCGCCGCGTCCTCCGCCACCCGCACCGCGTTGTGCAGCGGCAGCAGCAGCACCCACGTCCCGATCCGCACCCGCGAGGTCAGCCGCGCCACGGCAGCCGCAATCGGCAGCACCGACGGCGTGTAGCCGTCCTCGATGAAGTGATGCTCCGTGATCCACACGTGGTCGTAGCCCAGCCGCTCCGCCAGCTGCACCTCGTCGAGCATCTCGTCGTAGAACTGCGCCCACGGACGCCGCCACCGCGGCGGATTGCGAAAGTCGTAGATCAGGCCGAACCGGGGAGATTGGGGCATGTCGCGTCCCTGTCGCATACTTGTCGCTCCGCAAGCCCGATGGTAACGCCGGATGCGCTGCGCCTTGCTACGCTTAGTGTCAGTCAGACACCAAGAGCGGAGAACCGATGGAACTACGCGAGCGCGCACGCGGCATGATGGTCGGCCTCGCCGTCGGCAACCTGCTCGGCATCCCCTTCGAGGGCAGTCGCTGGGATGCGGACCGCATTCGCGACGAGTTCGGCGATCAGGGCATCCGCGAGATCGAAGCCCAGCCCGGCTATCCGGACGACGACGACCTCGCCCAGGCGATCGTGCTGGCCGAGGCCTGCGCAGAGAACGAGTCGCTGGACCTCGATGACTTCGTCCACCGCCTCTGGACCTGGGGCGAGCTCAACGGCGCCGGGATGGGCCCGCACACGAAGCGGGCGCTCACCCGCTACGGCGGCGATCGACCGCGCCGCGCCCTACGCAACTACGTGCGGCACGGCGAGCCGCCTCCGCCGAATCTGCCGCGGAAGCCGCACGGAATGCATGCGCGGGATGCCTCACGCGACGCCTGGCGGGAGAGCCGCGCACGCCACGGCGACTACAACGCGGGCAACGGCGCAGTGATGCGCTGCGCGCCCGTCGCGCTGCGCTGGGTACTCGACGATGCGGCGATCGTGCGCAACAGCATCGTCAGCGCCGCAGCGACGCACTGGGATCCGCGCTGTACCTGGTCGGCGGCGCTGGTCAATCTCGCCGCGGCGTCCTGCCTGCGCGGCGAGACGGTCGACGCCGAACACCTGATCCTGCGCGCCCAGGGCGCGATCCAGCAGTGCGCCGACGAATTTGAGCCGTACGATGTCGACGCCGAGCCGCCCGCGGAGGTCGCCCAGGCCGTCCGCGATGCGCTCGCCGACGGCGTCGCGATCGGCGATCTGGACATTGACCATCCCGCGAGTGGATACGTGATCAAGATCCTCAAAGCGGCGCTTTGGGCCGCGCGGCATCCCGCACACTTCGAGGACGGCCTGAGCGCCGTTGTCAGCGCGGGCGGCGACACCGATACGAACGGCGCGGCGGCGGGCGCCGTGCTCGGTGCGCGCTTCGGGCTGGACGAGATTCCTGAGCGCTGGCGCGCTGCGGTCAACGAGATCCGGGACTACACCGCGCCGATCGCCGCCTGGCAGCCGCGCCAGCCGCTGGAGCGCTATGCGGATCGACTGCTCGCATCATCGCGGGCGATGGACTGACCCACCCGCGGTCCGACGGACCCGGACGCAAAGGAGGCTGAAATGGACCTGATCGAGCGCGCACGCGGCATGATGGTCGGCATCGCCGTCGGCAACCTGCTCGGCCTGCCCTTCGAGTTCGGCTGGTCCGTCGCCCAACTGCGCGAGACCTATCCCGACGGGGTCCGCGAAATCGAGGTTCGACCCGGCGCGCCCGACGACGACGATCTGGCGCAGGCGATCATCCTCGCCGAGGCTTGCGCGGAGTTCGACGCGCTCGACGCGGAGGATCTCAAGCGCCGCCTCCAACATTGGGCGCGGACCAACGGCGCGGGAATGGGGAACCTGACCGGTGAGGTGATCTGGCGGTACGAACACGCGGGAGCGTTCGAGGCGGCGCGCGGCGCATGGGAAGACTCCGGACGCGAAGCCGCCGGCAACGGCTCAGTCATGCGCTGCGGTCCTGTCGCGCTGCGCTGGCTGGGCGACGACCACACCCTCGCCCGCAACAGCGTCGTTTCGGCGGCCGTCACTCACTGGGACCCGCGCTGCGTTTGGTCCACCCTGCTGACCGACTTCGCAATCGCCGCCTGCCTGCGCGGCGAAACGGTGGAAGCGGAGCCGCTGCTGGCGCGGGCGACGGCCGCGCTGGCCGCCTGCGGCGATGCGCTCGCGGCATTCGAGCTGCCCGCGCAGCCGCCCGCGCCGGTGCTCGACGCAGTGGCCACGGCGCTAGCGCCCGACGCTCAAGTCGCCGACCTGCAGCTCGATTCCGGCGGCGTCGGCTACGCGCCCAAAACCCTCGCCGCGACCCTCTGGGCCGCGCATCACGCAGCGGACGTAGAAGAAGGCCTCAGCGCCATCGTCAGCGCCGGCGGCGACACCGATACCAACGCCGCCCCCGCCGGCGCCGCCCTCGGCGCGCGCTTCGGCCTCGCCGCCATCCCAAACCGCTGGCGCAACGCAGTAGCCCAAATTCGCCAGGACCGCACTCCTCTTGAGCGCTACGCCGACCAAGTCCTCGCACGGAGGGGCGCCGCCTCTCTCTGCTAGCGTCGCACCAATGCCCACCACCCACGACCAAGAGGAGTTGCTGAACGGCAAGCTCGCTGAACTGCTCCGCGAGCAGGGGCTCGACGCCCGCGCCGAACGCCGCGAAGGCGGCAAACGCATGGATGTCGTGGTCGATGTGGAGGGAGCCCGCGTCGTGCTCGAAGCCGAAACCGGCGTCAGCACTGCCAAGCGCAACGAAGCCGTCGGCGACGCAGACCGACGCCTCAGGCAGGGCCTGACCACCGTCGTCTTCGCCGTCTGCTACCCCGACGGCGCAACGACGGACTCGCTGGCGGAAGCGAAGCTGATCTGGGCCGTCCGCACCCGCATCGATCTCAGCAGCCGCGCCGCGGCCCGCTGGTCCGAACCCGGCGGCGTGCCCGAACTCGCCGAAGCCGTTCGCCAGGCCGGCGCCGCCGTAGGCGACGCCGACGGCGCGGCCCAAATCCTCTCCGAGGCGCTGGACGCCGCCGTCCAACGCCTCTCGACGCCGGTGCGGCGGACGATCGCACAAGCGCTCGATCTACCACAGGAGAAAACCAGAGACCGCCGCCTGCTCGAGCTGCATCAGCGCGAAACCGACGGTTACTTCATCGCGACAAAACGTGGCATGCTGGTCGTCGCTACGGCCATGCTCTTTCACCACCGATTGCAGGAGCACCTCCCGCTCGAACCACCGCCCGACTACCGCGGCGGATGGCCGCCCGCGAACCCAACCCAGTGCGCAGCCGCGCCGGAAACGACTATCGGCGCGTTCCTCGAGTCCTGGCGCGCCATCATCAAGGTCGACTACCGCCCGGTATTCGATGTCGCCTGCGTCGTCCTCGAAACACTGTCGATCTCGCCTGATGTCGCGCAGGCGCTATTCGCGCTCGCGGGCGATGTCGCCAAAATCGCCGGCCTCATCCACGGACTGCGCCACGACCTGCTCGGGCGCATCTTCCACCGTGTGCTCGATACCGCGCGTTACGACGGCTCCTTCTACACTTCAACGGCCGCAGCCGTGTTGTTGGCTGCGCTGGCACTGCGCGAGGAAGATCGCAACTGGTCCGATCCCGACGCTGTCGGGCGGCTGCGCATCTGCGACCCCGCCTGCGGCACCGGCACCCTGCTGATGGCCGCCGCCGAGCGCATCCGCGACCTCCGCCAGCGCGCCGGCCCCATCGCCCAGGAGGAGGAACGGCTGCTCTCTCTGGCGCTGGTTGAAAACGTGCTCTGGGGTTACGACATCAACCTCACCGCCACGCATATGGCCGCCGCAACGCTGGGCATGCTCTCGCCCAGTACGCAATTCAATAACATCAACGTTCACCGCACCCTGCTCGGCGTCCACGACGGCGTCGCATACGTCGGATCACCCGAACTGCTCCAGGGTCAGCTGCGGCTCCGCCCCTGGCCGTCGATCAGTCGACAAATCGACGAGCAGCCTGATGACAACGGCGTGAACGGCGCGAAAGCGCCGCCTCCGATGGACTTCGTGGTCATGAACCCGCCGTTCACCCGCGACAGTCTGCGCCACGACCAGTTCTCCAAGAACGAAGAAGCAGCGATCAAGCGCCAGGAAAAGGACCTGCTCAAAGATCAGCCGCACCGCGGCGCCGCGCGACTGCACTCCTCCGGTGGAATGTTCACCGTCCTCAGCGAAAAGATGCTGAAACCAGATGACGGCGTGATCGCGTTGGTGCTGCCGGCCGTCGTCCCGACCGCGCCCGGCAATCGGGCGCTGCGTGAATACCTCGCCGCTCGGCTGCACATTGAGACGATCGTCAGCTCGCATGATCCCGACCGCATTCTGATGTCGGAGAACACGAAGATCAGCGAAGTGCTCCTGATCGGCAGGCGCTGGCCCGCCGACGAGCCGAAGCCGCCGACCCGCTTCGTCAACCTGATCGAAAACCCGTCCACTTCGGTCGCCGCAGTCAGCACCGCCGCGCAGATCGAGCGCGGCCGCGGCCGCTTCGTCGTCCAGCAGGTTGACGTCGATCGCATCGCCGACGGCGATTGGTACGCAGTCAACTTCCTCTCGCCGTTCCTGTTCAGGGAGGCGCAGTCGCTCTGGGACGACGCTGCGCAGACCGAATCACGGTTCGCGTCAATGTCGACGATCGCCGATGTTGCGCCGGAAGGCCGGCGCATCCGCGACGCATACACGCGCTCAGACGTGCCGACCGTAACGGACCGCCGCGCTCTGTGGTTTCACAAGTCCGACGTGACGCAATCGATGCAGGCTCACACCGATACGTTCATCGACGCGAAAGAGGAGAAGCAGCACCTCGCGGATCGCTACTGGGACATGCGCAGCAAGTTCCTGCTGGGCGCGCGCCTACGTCTCAATACCGCGCGCGTCGCAGCCGCCATCGTCGAACAACCGGCTGTCGGATCGCTCTGGGTTCCCTGCCGCCCGCACGACGGCTTCGGCGAAACGTCTCGCGCCCTCTGCGCCTATCTTAATTCCACGGTCGGCCTGCTGTCGCTGCTCAGCCGGCGCGCCCACAACGTACTCTCCCGCCCCGCGTTCTCGCTCGACACCCTGCGCTCGATCCCCGTGCCCAACTTCCCCGCGCTCGGCGACGACGTCCGCGACGCACTCGCCGACGCCTACGAAACGCTCAAAAACGAAACACTGCTCCCCTTCCCCCAAATGAACGACGACCCGATCCGCAAACAACTCGACGACGCCGTAACCAACGCCCTCAACCTCGACCCCGAGTGGGTCGCCCAAATCCGCCGCGCCCTCTCCGAAGAACCCTCCATCACCAACAAGCGCTACGCCGGCCCAACTCCCTGACGCGCTCCCGCTCCACGCGCTACACTGGCGTCGGAAGGCGAGGCGCCCCAATGGCCATCAGCAGACAACGGCTCACCGCGCCGCTCGTGCGCGGCAACTGCCGGAAGAGCATGCGACGGAGTTCAGCAACGGGCTCGTCGAAGAGGTCGAGCGGGAACTCGAGCCGCTGGCGACCAAGGTGGAAGTGAATGAGGCGATCGCCCAGGCGACCGAGCCGCTGGCGCGGGCCATCACCGAGATGGCGCAGGCGATCAACGATCTCCGCAACGAGTTCCGCCTGGAGATGCGCGACCTCCGCAGCGACATGAACGAGGAGCTCAGCAAGCTCCGCAGCGACACGAATGAGGAGATCGGCAAGCTCCGTGTCGAAGCCGCAGAGCGGGAGGCGCGCATGGCGCGGATGGTGCTCACGATGACGGGCATCAACATCGCCGCAATTGCCACCGCCGTCGGCATCGTCCTCGGCTTCAACTGAGCGCCGCCCGCCCTACACCGACATCGAAAGGCGAGAGCGGCGCTGATGTTCACCAGCAGACAACGTCTCACCGTCCGCCTAACGCCACAATTCCACCCGACCGCCCAGCGGCACATCCAGCAACTCCGTGCGCGGGGCGACGTGGTTTAACTCGTTGACCACCGGCGCCAGCGCGTCCGCCGAGGTCATATCCCGTGTCATCGGCGGCATCCAGTCGTCGTGATGCCCCAGCACCACCCGCCGCGCCCGCAGCATGTCGCTCATCCGCCCCACGAATTGCGCCAGCGAACCCTGAATCGGCTCGCCGTCGATATTCGGACGCCCCGCCATCGCCACGATGCCCAGATCGGGCCGCAAATTCTGCACCACGCCCGTCCAGCAACCCGACGTGTCGTGGTAGAAAATCGAGCCGTACGGCGTATCGATCAGGTACGCCAGCGCCCCGCCCGTGTCGTTGCTGCCCAGACACGACGCCACGTGATCCAGCATCTGCGCGCGCTGCGCCGGATCCTGCTCCACCCCGCGCTCGCCCAGCGAACCGCCCACATCCAGCGCCCCGCGACCGCCCCAACGCTCCTCCTCCGTCAGTCCGTACTGCCCCAACACCACCTTGCCCGGCTCCCACGAACCCTGCGTCCAGATGCAGGAGTGCAGGCTGGGAAACACCTCCACCGTGATCCCCTCCGCGATCCGGTGCCGCTCCCCGCCCTGCGAGCGCAGCAGCCGCGACTCCTCCACCCCCGCCTCCAACAGCACCCGCGCCGACTCATTCGAGCCAATCACCACCGCCTCAGTATTCGCCGCGATCACCTCCGCTCCCGCGATGTGGTCGAAATGCGAGTGCCCCACCAGTACCGCGTCCGCCCGCGTCACATCCGCCGCCGAAAGCCCCACATCGGGCGCAGACGACACCCGGTCAATGTAGGCGTCGAGAAAGATCACCGTCTCGTCGATCGCCAGCCGAAACGTCGCGCAGCCGAGCCAGTCGAGTGTGATGGGCATGAGTCGTCTCCAGCGGGTTACGAGCGTCGGATCCGCAGCCAGGTGCGCTTGCCGACTTTGAGCACATCGCCGTCGCGCAGCTCGACGGGCTGCTCGGCGGCGCGCGCGCCGTTGAGTTCGACGGCGCCCTGGCGGATCAGGCGTTTGGCTTCGGCGCGGCTGGCGGCCGCGCCGGCGTCGGCCAGCACGACGGCGAGCGGCGCGGTCAGCGTCTCCGCGCCGCCGAAGTCGAGCTCCAGCGGCGGCATCTCCGCCGGCGCTTCGCCGCGCGAGTGGACGCGCGTCCACTCGCGCTCGGCGGCGGCGGTCTCGGATTCGCCGTGCCACTCGGCGACGATCGCCCGGGCCAAGCGGCGTTTGGCGTCCATCGCCGGCAGCGCGCCGCCCTGTACATCGGCGATCACCTGATCCGCCTCAGCCGGCTCGACGTTCGTGCCGTGGACCAGAAACTCTGCGACGGCCGCGTCGGGGATCGACATCGCCTTGGCGTACTGCGCGTCGGGCGGCTCGTCGATCCCGATGTAGTTGCCGGTGCTTTTGGACATGCGCTGTTTGCCGTCGGTGCCGATCAGGATCGGGGTGAGCACGGCGATTTGGGGGGGGTGTCCGGCGCGTTCCTGGAGGGTGCGTCCGCAGCCGATGTTGAAGGTTTGGTCGGTGCCGCCGAGTTGGACGTCGGCGTCGAGGGCGACGGCGTCGTAGCCCTGCATGAGGCCGTACATGAATTCGTGGACGTAGACGGGGTCGCCGGCGTCGAGGCGTCGTGCGAAGGTGTCGCGCTCGGCGAATTGGCTGACGGTGAAGTTGGCGGCGAGGCGGATGACGTCGGCGAAGTTCATGCCGGCGAGCCATTCGCTGTTGCGTCGGATTTCGGTGCGCTCGGGGTCGAGCAGTTTGTAGGCCTGTTCGCGGTAGGTGCGGGCGTTGCGTTCGAGCGTTTCGGGCGATTGCATGGGTCGGGCGCTGGATTTGTCGGAGGGGTCGCCGACGAGGCCGGTGAAGTCGCCGATCAGGAGGATGGCCTGGTGCCCGAGTTGTTGGAAGAGTTGGAGTTTGCGGAGGGTGACGCAGTGTCCGATGTGGAGGTCGGGGGAGGTGGGGTCGACGCCGAGGTAGACGCGGAGGGGGTCGCCAATGCTGATCGAGTTGATCAGGCGCTGGCGGAGTTCGTCGGCCATGACGCGGCGGGTTTGCTCGTCGCCGTAGGCGGTGCCGCGCATGATCAGGCGATGTTGTCGGTCGGCTTCGGCGGCGACGGCGGGGTCGATGGGTTGACGCTCGGTCATTGGTTGTGCTCCTCGGCGAGCAGGCGGCGCGCGGCGTCGCAGTCGCGGGCGATTTGCGCGGTCAGCTGCTCCACGCCGTCGAATTTACGCTCTCCGCGCAGGCGTTGTACGAATTCGACGCGCAGGTCGGTGTCGTAGATGTCGCTTTGGAAGTCGAAGATGTGGCACTCGATGGAGAGTCCGCCGCCGTCTTCGAAGGTAGGTCGGAGACCGATGTTGGTCACCGAAGGGCGTACTCCCTCGGGCAGATGCGCGAGGGTGGCGTAGACGCCGGGGCCGGGGATGGCGCGGTCGGCGCCGACGGCGACGTTGGCGGTGGGGAAGCCGATGGTGCGTCCGCGCTCGAAGCCGAGCACGACGGGGCCGTGGACGGAGAAGCGGCGTCCGAGCAGCGCGGCGACGCGCTCGACCGCTCCCTCGTTGAGGGCGGCGCGGATTTCGGTGGAGGAGATTTTTTCGGCTTGCTGGCTGTTGTCGGGGACGAGGTCGATCACGTCGACCTCGAAGCCGAGCTCTTGGCCGAGTTGGGCGAGCGTTTCGGGGTCGCCGCCGCGCTGGCGTCCGAGGGCGAAGTCTTCGCCGATGATCAGGCGTTTGAGGTTGAGTTCTTCGACGAGCATGCGGACGAACGCGCCGGCTTCGGTCTGGGCGAATTCGGAGGTGAAGCTGACGGTGGCGACGGTGTCGAGGCCGGTGTCGAGCAGCAGGGCGAGGCGGTCTTCGAGGCTGGTGACGTATTCGATGGTGAGGTCGCGGCGCAGGACTTCGCGGGGGTGGGGATGGAAGGTGATCGCGCCGGCGGCGAGTCCGTGGGCGCGGGCGCGGGCGATGACTTCGCGGACGACGGCCTGGTGGCCGCGGTGGACGCCGTCGAAGATGCCGATTGTGAGGGCGGTGGGTCGGTTAAGTGCGGCGCGGCGCAGTTCTTCGCGCGCGAGTGCGGTGACCATCAGCCGGCCTCCCGGAGTTGCGACGGCTGGTCGTGTTGCTCGAACGCGCCGCCGCCGACGCTCCATGCGCCCTGCGGGGGCGCTGCTGCTGCGGTGACCTCGATGTCGTCCCAGGCGGCGTCCTGGCGGAGTTCGACGGCGCGGGCCTTGTGCAGCTCGAGCAGGGCGAGGAAGGAGACGATCACGAAGCGGCGGGAGGCGGCGTCGGCGATCCAGCGGCGGAAGGAGACGGGTTTGCCGGCGCTGAGGCGGTTGCGGAGGTCGGCGACGCGGTCGCGCACCGTGATCGGCTCGCGTTCGATGGCGGCGTCGGCGGCCTGGGCGCGCTGGCGTTGGCGGTCTTTGGCGGCGGCGATCGCCTCCTGGGCGATGCGGCTGAGCAGGGCGAGGGTGACGGAGTCGGGCAGGCCCAGGACTTGCGGGCGCACCGTGTCGGGGCGCGAGAGCGGCGCGTAGGCGCGGGTTTGGGCGCGATCGCGCTTGCTGAGCGCGGCGACGGCGGCGCGGTAGCGGGCGTATTCGCGGACCATTTCGACCAGTTCGCTGGCTGCTTCGTCGGCTTCGGTGGGCGTTTCGTCGGCGGGCGGGGGGACGATCTGGCGGGCCTTGAGCAGGACGAGGCGTCCGCCGATTTCGATGAATTCGGCGAGCGCTTCGACGCGCGGGGAGAGGTCGGCGATTTGTTCGAGGTATTGGTCGGCGACCTGGGCGAGGGAGAGCTCGCTGATGTCGAGCCTGCGGCGCTCGATCAGTTCGAGCAGCAGTTGGAGGGGGCCTTCGTAGCTGGGCAGCTGCAGCTGTACCACGCGGGGCGCTCCCGGTTCGGGTCAGTTGGCGACGAAGTTGAGCAGGCGGTCGGGCACCCAGATGGTGCGGCGGAGGGTTTTGCCCTCGAGTTGTGCGGCGACGCGCTCGGAGGCGCGGGCGGCGGCTTCGGCGTCGGCCTGCGGGACGCCGGGCGGCAGGGCGAGCTTCTCGCGGACTTTGCCGTTGATCTGGACGACGACGGTGATCGTTTCGTCGGCGGCCAGCGCTTCGTCCCACTCGGGCCAGCGCTGCTCGTGGACGGAGCCTCCGCGTCCGCGCTGCCGCCAGATTTCCTCGCTGATGTGCGGCGCGGAGGGTGCGAGGCAGAGCGTCAGCGCGTCGAGTGCCTCATCCCAGGCCTGCGGATCGACCGGGCCGCCGTCGCGCAGGCGTCCGAGCGCGTTGGTGAACTCCATCATCGCGGCGATCATCGTGTTGAAGCGGAAGCGCTCGATGTCCTGGCTGACCTTGCGGATCATCGCGTGGGTTTCGCGGCGGATGTCGGCCTCGTTTGCGCCGTCGGCGAACGAGGCGTCGCCGAGGGCAAGCTGCCAGACGCGGTTGAGCCAACGCCACTGGCCCTGGATGCCGCTGTCGTCCCAGTCGCCGCCGGCCTCCCAGGGGCCGAGGAACATCAGGTAGAGGCGGACGGTGTCGGCGCCGAAGCGGGCGACCCACTCGTCGGGGTTGACCACGTTGCCGCGGCTCTTGGACATTTTGTGTCCGTCTTTGGTGATCGTGCCCTGGTTGAAGAGGCGGGTGAAGGGCTCGTCGATCGGCAGGTGGCCCATGTCGCGGGCGGCCTTGGCGAAGAAGCGGGCGTAGAGCAGGTGCATCACGGCGTGTTCCGCGCCGCCGGTGTACTGGTCGATGGGCAGCCAGCGCTTTGCCAGTTCGGCGTCGATCGGCGCGTGGTGGTTGTGCGGATCGACGTAGCGGTACATGTACCAGTTGGAGCACATGAAGGTGTCCATGGTGTCGGTTTCGCGCCGTGCGTCCGCGCCGCATTCGGGGCAGGCGGTGTGCAGGAAGCCGGCGTGGCGTTCGAGCGGCGATGCGCCGGTGGGCAGGAATTCGGCGTCGTCGGGCAGCAGGACGGGCAGCTCGGATTCGGGGATCGGGACGATGCCGCAATCGTCGCAGTAGACCATCGGGATCGGCGCGCCCCAGTAGCGCTGGCGGCTGATCAGCCAGTCGCGCAGGCGGTAGGAGACGGCCGGTCCGCCCAGCTCGCGCTCGGCCAGCGCTGCGGCGACGGCGCGCTTGCCTTGTTCGGCCGGCGTGCCGTTGAACTCCTGTGAGTTGACCATCAGGCCGTCGCCGATGTGGGCCTCGGCGAGCGGTTGGCCGTCCCAGTCGGGCGGCGCGATCACGACGGGGATCGGCAGGTCGTATTTGTCGGCGAAGGCGAAGTCGCGCTCGTCGTGGGCGGGCACGCCCATCACCGCGCCGGTGCCGTAGCTGAGCAGCACGTAGTCGGCGATCCAGATCGGCACGGGCTGATCGGTGAGCGGGTGGCGGACGTATGCGCCGGTGAAGACGCCGGTCTTTTCGAGTTCGGTGGACTGGCGCTCGATTTCCGACTGACGGCGGGTCTGCGCGACATAAGCGTCGACCGCTTCGCGCTGCTCCGGCGTGGTGAGCCGATCGATCAGCGGGTGTTCGGGCGCGAGCACGAGGTAGCTGACGCCGAAGACGGTGTCGGGGCGGGTGGTGAAGACGGTGATGCGGTCGGTGTCGTCGAGCGGCTGGTCGAGCGGGAAGGAGATCTCCGCGCCTTCGGAGCGGCCGATCCAGTTGCGCTGCATCATTTGGATCGGCTCGGGCCAGTCGATCGTGGAGAAGTCGAGCAGCTCGTCGGCGTAGTTGGTGATGCGGAAGAACCACTGCTCGAGGTCGCGGGTTTCGACGACCGCGGCGCAGCGCTCGCAGTTGCCGTTGCCGAGGTCGTCGCGCAGCACCTGTTCGTTGGCCAGCACGGTGCTGCAGGAGGGGCACCAGTTGGCGGCGGCGCGGTCGCGGTAGGCCAGGCCGTGCTCGTAGAGCTGGAGGAACCACCACTGGGTCCAGCGGTAGTACTCCGGGTCGGAGGTGGCGAACTCGCGGTCCCAGTCGAAGCAGGCGCCCATCTGCTGGAGCTGGCGGCGCATCGTCTCAACGTTGCGGTAGGTCCACTCTTTGGGGTGCGTGTTGTTCTGGATGGCGGCGTTTTCGGCGGGCAGGCCGAAGGCGTCGAAGCCGAGCGGGAAGAGCACGTTGTAGCCCTGCATCCGCTTCCAGCGGGCGGCGGCATCGCTGGGGGCCATCGCGTACCAGTGGCCGATGTGGAGGTCGCCGCTGGTGTAGGGCAGCATGGTGAGGAAGAAGTAGGGTTCACGCGCGTCCTCATCGGGCGTGCGGTAGAGGCCGTCGATCGTCCAGCGGCGGCGCCAGCGCGGCTCGATCTCGGCGGGGTCGTAGGCGGGCGGGAGCGGTGTGTCGGGCATCGGCGCGGTCGCGTGGATTACTTCTGCGGCTGTTCGGCCAACCCAATGAGGGGTTGCGATTGAGTATACGCAGGTATCCTGCTCGGACAGCCGCGCCGAAGGTTCAACGGGGAAGGAGCGTGTCGTGTCCGACGCAGTGCAGGTGGGGGTGATGATGGGTTCGCATTCGGACTGGGAGACGATGCGCCATGCGGCGTCCACGCTGGAGGAGTTGGGCATCGCCTGGGAGGCGCGGGTGCTCTCGGCGCACCGCACGCCGGACGAGACGGCGGCCTACGCCGCAGAGGCGGCGGGGCGCGGCATCCGCGTGCTGATCGCGGCGGCGGGCGGTGCGGCGGCGCTGCCGGGCGCGGTCGCCGCCAAGACGGACCTGCCGGTGATCGGGGCGCCGATGAAGGGCTGGGCGACGGACGGTCTTGATTCGCTGCTCTCGATGGCGCAGATGCCGCGCGGCGTGCCGGTGGCGACGGTCGCGATCGGCCGCGCGGGGGCGGTCAACTCCGCGCTGCTGGCGGCGCGGATTCTGGCGCTGGGCGACGACGCGGTCGCGGCGCGGGTCGCGGCCTACCGCGAGGCGCGGGCGCGCGAGGCGCTTGAGGCGCCGCACCCGTCGCTGGAGGGCTGAGCGCGCGATGGCGGTCCGACCGATCACCACGCTGCCGGCCGACGCGGCGGTGCTGCGCGCGCCCGCGAAGCGGGTGCGTGCGTTCGACGCGAGTCTGCGCGAGCTCGCAGCCGACATGATCGACTCGATGTACGCGGCGAGCGGCGTCGGCGTCGCCGCGCCGCAGATCGGCGTCTCGCTGCGCGTGGTGGTGATCGGGATGCCCGGGGAGCGCCCATTCGTGATGGTCAATCCGGAGGTGGTGAAGCGCTCGGGCGAGCGCACGCTGACCGAGGGCTGCCTGAGCGTGCCCGGCTGGCGCGGGGAGGTGGTGCGCTCGCAGCGCGTGCTGGCCAAGGCGCAGGATCTGGAGGGGCGCGAAATTCGGATCCGGGCGGAAGGTGATCTGCTGGCGCAGGCGATCGAGCACGAGATCGATCACATCAACGGGCGCGTCTACATCGACCATGTTGCGGACCCTCAACTGCTCTGGCCGCTGCGCGAGCCGGAAGACGGCGCAGACGATGATGACGACGACGGCTAGGGCCGCGCTGGAGCGGATTGTCGCGGCGGATATCGGCGGCGAGCCGTATGTGGTCGGCGGCGCGCTGCGCGACGCGCTGTTGGGGCGTTCGGCGAGCGAGCTGGACATCGTCGTCGCCGACGCCGCGCGCTGGGCGTCGCGGGCGGCTGCCGTGCTGGGCGTCCGCGCCGCGCAGATCGGGCGCGGACCGTTCGTCTGGCGGCTGGCGATCGACGACGGCTGGCTGGATGTGACGGACCTGGAACAAGATCTGGAAGCGGACCTGCGACGGCGCGATTTCACCGTCAACGCGCTGGCCGCGCCGCCAACCGCCGTGCTGGAGGGCAACATCGCGGAGCGCCTGATCGATCCGCTGGGCGGGCGCGACGATCTCGCCGCCCGGCGGCTGCGGCTGGCGTCGCCGCAGGCGCTCGACGCCGATCCCGTGCGCATTCTGCGCGGCGTGCGGCTGGAGGCGACGCATGGGCTGCGGATGGACGCGGCGACGGAGAACGCGGCGCGCCGCGCCGCTCCTGCGCTCGGCAGCGTCGCCGGCGAGCGCGTCTGGGCCGAGCTGGATCGAATCCTGTCACACGACCATTGTTCCGATGCCGTGCGGCGGCTGGAGTCGCTCGGCGCGTTGGACGCGATCATCCCGGAGTTGGCGCAGTGCCGCGGCGTCGATCAGCGGCCGGTGCATCGGCGCGATGTGCTCGGCCACCAGCTCGACGCGGTGGAGTGGCTTGATGTTCTGATCGCGCCCGAGCCGCCCGGCGAACTGCCCGGCGAGCCCCTCGCCGAGACGCTCTGGCGCGAACTCTGGGAAACCGACGCTTTCGAGGACGCCGATGCCCTGCGCGGGCGGCTGTGGGACGGTCGGACGGTGTTGCGGCTGGCGACGCTGCTGCACGACATCGGCAAGCCCGGTACGCGGCGCGTGGAGGCCGACGGGCGGACGCGCTTCTTCGGGCATTCGGAGTTGGGCGCGGAGTTGGCGCAGGAGCGGCTGCGCGCGCTGCGCGCGCCGTCGGCGATCGCCGCGCCCGTGCAGACGCTGATCCTGCACCACCTGCGCCCGGGGCAGGTCGCCGCGGCGGGGCAAGCGCCCAGCGATCGCGCGCTCTATCGCTTCCACAAAGCGCTGGGCGATCGGGCAGCGCCGCTTTGTTGGCTGTTTCTGGCCGACAGTCTGGCTACCGTAGGGGGAGAGGCGCTCGCGCCGCGCTGGCCGGCCTACGCGGCGCATGTGTCGCGGATTCTGGGCTGGCGCGATCGACAGCGGCAGCGGACGGAGAGCGAGTTTGGACGGGGCGGCGGGCGCATACTGGACGGACACGCGATTATGCAGGCGACGGGTCTGCCGCCCGGACCGCGCGTCGGCGCGATTCTGGCGGCGCTCGACGAGGCCGCCGCGGTGGGCGAGATTACGACCGCGGCGGGTGCGCGGGCGCTGGCGGTGCAGCTGGTCGGTTCAGCCGGGCGGTCGGGCGCCGGAGGCCGAGAGGAGTCTGGGCCGTGACTGAAGTGATTCTGATCACCGTGCTGGTGGTGGCTGCGTTCTACCTGTTCTTCATCCGCCCGACGCGCAGCGAAGAGCGGCGGCGGCAGCGCGATCTGAACGATTTGCGGGTGGGCGACACGGTGCTGACGCGGGGCGGGCTGATCGCCGAGGTGGCGGGCGTCGAGACGCCGGAGGACGGGCCGATGATCGTCCTGCTCCGCCTCGCTGAAGGAGTGGAGGTTAGGGCGCGCACGGCGGCCATCGCCGAGCGGTTGTCCACGCCCGAAGACGACGACTTCGAGCGCGAAACGGTGGAAACCGACCAAACCGACAGGGCGGCGCGGTGATCATAAGTAGCTCGCTGCGTACTCTGCCAGAGTGAGACGCTTCCGCTTCCGCGACGCCTACATCTGCGCCGTGATTCTGATCCTGGCGGGCTTTGCGATCGCGGCGTCGTGGCCGCGCGCGCCGGAGCGCTATCTGCCCGACTTCATCCCTTGGCCGTCGGGCGGCGGGGTGCAGGTCGGCGACTGGGTGCGCGACGAGTTTCGGCTCGGCCTGGACCTGGCCGGGGGCGTCTCGGTGACGCTGGAAGTGGCGGGCGAAGCGGCGTCGGTGCGGCGCGGCGAATCGCTCAGCAGCTTCCTCGCCCGCGAAAACGCCGACCGCGACGAAGTGATCGCGCTTAATCCTTCCCTGCGCGATCTCGATCCGGCCGACGACGACCAACCGCTGCCGACCTGGATCAAGACGATCGTGCTGCCGATCGATGTCGGCGCGGAGCAGCTCTCGGAATCCGTCGAAGAGGCGCGGCGGATCATTGAGGAGCGCGTCAACGGCTTCGGCGTCTCCGAAGCCGAGGTCACCGTCGTCGGCGAGGATCGCATCAACGCCCAGATCCCCGGCGTTGACGCCGATGAAGCGTCAGGGCTGGTCGGCTCGACGGCGCTGCTCGAGTTCCGCGAGATCGATCCGTTGCAGAGCACCGTGCCGGTCTCGCCCACGCGGCTGGAGGTGCGCGACGCCGTGGACGATGTCTGGAACAGCCAGGTGCGCGCCGCGCCGGACGAGCTCAACCTCCGCACCCGGTCCTACTTCATCCCCGAAGAAGACGAGGATGTGATCGTGGCCGACGAGGTGCGCTGGATCCCCGCCGTCGGCATCACCGAAGCCGGCGAGACGCTGCAGCTCAGCGGTCGCCACCTGATCGCCAACTCGATCACGCGCACCCTGGACGAGTCGGCGCTGCCGGCGCTCACCTTTGAGTTCGATGACGAGGGTGCGCGGCTGATGGAGCAGCTGACTCGCCGACTCGCGCCCGAACAGCGCCCGCTCGGCATCTTCGTCGACCGCGAGCTGGTCAGCAGCCCGCGAGTCAACTCGGTGATCGCCGATTCCGGCATCATCAACGGACTCAGCGAAGACGAAGCGATCACCCTGCGCCGCCAGCTGCGCGCCGGCGCGCTGCCGATCAATCTGCGCGTGCTGCAAAACACCGAGGTCGCCGCTACGCTCGGCGCCGACTCGGTCGTGGACACGGTGCAGGCCGGCGCGGTCGCCTTCCTGGCCATCGTCATCTTCATGATCATCTACTACCGCGCCCCCGGCCTGCTCGCCGCGCTGGCGCTGATTGTCTACGCCGCCGGTGTGATGGCCACCTTCAAGCTCGTGCCGATCACGCTCACCCTCGCCGGCATCGCCGGACTCGTCCTCTCGATCGGCTTCGCCGTGGATGGCAATGTGCTGATCTTCGAACGCCTTAAAGAAGAGTTGCGCCTCGGTCGCAGCCTCAACGGGGCGGTCGAGACCGCCTGGGCGCGGGCCTGGCCGGCGATCCGCGACGCCAACATCTCCACGATCATCACCGTCGCGATCCTCTGGCTGTTCGCCGACGCGCTGAACCAGAACCTGATCAAGTCGTTCGCGCTGGCGCTGCTGGTCGGCACCGGCTTCAGCTTCGTGACGGTGATGACCGTCACCCGCACGTTCATGAATCTGCTGGTCAGCTCGCGTCTGGTGACCAGTTCTCGGATGTTCGGCGTGCGCGAGCTGGTCGTGCTCGAAGAGCCGCGCCGGCAGCGAGCGTCGGGGAGCGCCTCGGGCGGCGCAGCGGGAGAGGCGGACGGCAATGATTGATTTCATCGGCCGGCGGCGCATCTACGCCGTGTTCTCGCTGCTGATGCTGATCCCGGCGCTGATCGGCCTCGCCGTCTGGCAGTTCGAACCCGGCCTCGACTTCGCCGGCGGCCTCGAATCCGAGGTCCGCTTCCTGCGCGATGTGGAAGTCGGCGAAGTGGAAGAGGCGATCGCCGGCGTGCCGCTGCCCGACGGCGCGACGACCGCCGTGCAGGCCGGCGACGACGGCGAATTCAGCGTGGAACTGTCGCTCAATCCGCCGGACGCCGAGGCCGCACAGCAGACCGGCGGAGAGCTGCTGAACGCAATCACCGCCGCGCTGGGCGTGACCGATCTGGATGATGCCTCGATCGCCGCCGACAGCGCACGCTACGAAATATGGTTCGCCGCGCCCACCACGCAGGACGAGGTGCGCGCCGCGCTGGAGACGGTCGACCTCGGCGCTGCCCGCATCCAGGCCACGGGCGCCGACTCCTTCCGTATCCGCGTCGAACAGCCCGAAGACGGCGATCTCGAAGGTTTGCGCACGCGCATCAACGACTCGCTGCGCGCCGAAATCGGGCCGATCGTGGTCCTCCAGTCGTCATCCGTTTCGGGCGTGCTCTCGGCCGAAATCGCGCAGGATGCGGGCATCGCCCTCGCAGTCGCCGCCGCCGCGATCCTGGTCTATATCTCGCTCGCCTTCCGCCGCCTGCCCAACCCCGTGCTCTACGGCTCCGCCGCGATCGTCGCGCTGCTGCACGACATCACGCTGGTCGCCGGCGCGTTCGCCATCGGCGGGCAGGTCGCAGGGCTGGAAGTCAACGCGATGTTCGTCACCGCGCTGCTCGCCATCATCGGCTACAGCGTCAACGACACGATCGTCGTCTTCGACCGCATCCGCGAGAACCTGCTGCTCGATCCGCGCGAGGACTTCCGCCACGTGGTCAACGCCGCCATCACCCAGTCGCTCGGGCGCTCGCTCAACACCTCGATCACCGTCGTCCTGGCGCTGCTCGCACTCTTCCTGATCGGCGGGGTCACCGTCCGCCCCTTCGTGATCGTGCTGTTGATCGGCACCGCGGCCGGCACCTATTCCTCCATCGCGGTCGCCAGCCAGCTGCTGGTGCTCTGGCAAGACGGCACGATCCCCCGCCTGCTCCGCCTCGGCGGCGAGCGGCGCGCCGTCCGCACCCGCCGCGCCTGAACCCGCATTCCCGCTCGGGGGCGGGAGTGACGAGGAGCAGGGCGGGAGTGACGAGGAGCAGGGCGGGAGTGACGAGGAGCAGGGCGGGAGTGACGAGGAGCAGGGCGGGAGTGACGAGGAGCAGGGCGGGAATGGCGGGAGACGAGGACGGGATGACGGAAGTGTGAGAGGCCCTCACGCATCCAGACAATCCAACAAAATCTTCCCAAAGTTGCGGTTCTCCCCCATGTACTGGTGCGCCGCGGCGGCCTCGCGCAGCGGGAAGACCGAATCGATCACCGGGCGCATTTGCGCCGCCACGATCGCCGGCTCCAAATGCTCCCGGTAATCGCGCGTGATCGCCGCCCGGTCGATCAGCGGACGCGCGCGCATCACCGTGCCGTACACCCGCAGCCGCTTCGCCATCAGCCGGCCCAGATTGGTCTCCGCGACCGCGCCGCCCATCAGACCGACCAGCACCAACCGCCCCGCCGTCGCCAGCGAGCGCAGGTTCGACTCCCAGTAATCGCGCCCGATCACGTCCAGAATCACGTCCACCCCGCCGCCGTTCGTGCGCGCCTGCACCACCTCTGCGAACGACTCCTCGCGGTAGTTGATCGCGACTGCCGCGCCCAGTTCGGCGGCGCGCTCGCACTTCTCCGCGCTGCCCGCCGTCGTCCACACCTCCGCGCCGATCAACCGACCGATCTGGATTGCCGCAATCCCCACGCCGCTGCCCCCGGCATGCACCAACAGCCGCTCGCCCGGCTGCGTCGCGCCCAGCGTGCGCACCGCCGTGTTCGCGGTGAAGAACACCTCCGGAATCGAGGCCGCCTCGTGATAGCTCAGACTCTCCGGAATCGGCATCGCCAGCGACTCGTGCAGCGTCGCCAGATCCGCGTACCCGCCGCCCCCGCTCAGCCCGTAGACGCGATCCCCCACCGCCAGCGAGCGCACCCGCGAGCCGACCTCAACCACCTCGCCCGCCAGCTCCAGCCCCAAAATCTCCGACGCCCCGTGCTGCGCCGGATAGCCGCCCATCCGCTGCATGATGTCCGCCCGGTTTAGCGCCGTCGCATGCACCCGCAGCAGCACCTCCTCATCGCCCGCGACGGGGTCCGCGACCTCCGCCAGCCGCAGCGAATCCGCCGTCTTCCCGTCCCCGTCCACGACAATCGCCTTCATCCGAACCTCCTCAGCGCAAACCGTCTCCGCAGCCTACCCGCCGCCGCGTTGACGCGCGCCGCATGCCGCGCCTACGTTGCCGATCCAGGCGGGAGGGCAGACAGCGGCAATGCGCAACGTTCTCTTCGCGTCCGCGCTGGCGGCGGCGATTGGCTTCGCAATCGCCGTCTGCGCAGGTTTGCCGCCTGCGTCGGCGGACGCGGAGCGCAGCGGTCGGGCCGTCGCAATCGCCGCAGGCGGTGATGACAGCTGTGCGCTGACCGCCGCAGGCGATGTGATCTGCTGGGGATCTCGGATCTTCTTCAGCGACGACGAGCTTCTCTTTCCACCGGGCCCCTATATCGCCGTGAGTACCGGCGGCTGGGGGCCGTGCGCGCTGCGCCACTCCGGCTCTATCGTCTGCATCCACTGGCACCAACGCGGGCAACCGATCAAAACGATACCCGGCGAATTTCGGTCTCTGAGCCTTGGCTCTGACTTGTGCGCCGTCCGCGCCTCGGGCGCGATCACTTGTTGGAGGGCAGACGATTTCGATCAAATCGAAGCGCCGCCCAGCCGCCTTCGCTCGGTCTCCGTCGGCTATTCCCACGTGTGCGGTCTCACTCACGCCGGCGCAATCCGCTGTTGGGGAAGCGGAGAACGCGAGATCGCCGCCCCGACCGACCGACGTTTTACGGCCGTCGTTGCCGGCGCCCGGCACACCTGCGCCATCGATGAACAAGGCGAAATCAGCTGTTGGGGTTCGTACGATCACGCCATTCGCGGCGTGCCCGCCGGACGTTTCCAGGCGATCAGCGCCAGCCCAAACCATACTTGCGCCCTTGACGAGTCGGGCGCGGCGGCCTGCTGGGGAGTCAACGACAAAGGCCAGGCATCGCCCCCGCCGGGCGCGTTCCAGTCGATCAGCGCAGGCGGCGAGCACACCTGCGCGCTGCGCGTATCCGGCGCGGTGGTTTGCTGGGGCCGACGGAGCGACCATGGCGTCACCGACGCGCCGAGCGGCGCGTATCAGGCGGTCAGCTCGCGGGACAGCCATACCTGCGCGCTGACCGACTCGCGCCGCATCGTGTGTTGGGGACGCGATGAGGATGAGCAACTCGCCGCGCCGCCGGGAACGTACCGCACCATCAGCGCCGGCATACTCTATAACTGCGCCGTGCGCCAATCGGGAGACCTCGCCTGCTGGGGCCGCGACCCCAGGGTCGACGGAGCCGACAGGATCAACACTCCAGCCGGAGCGTATCTACAGGTCAGCGCGGGCAACCGTTACGCCTGCGCGATCGCGCAAGCCGAAGTAGGAGACGCGGGACCAGTCGTCTGCTGGGGCAGGTGGAGTCACGGCGCAACGCGCCCGCCTGACGGTATGTTCCGATCCGTCTACACCGCAGGACACCACGCCTGCGGCTTGACCGAGTCGCGCGAAGTTCGCTGTTGGGGGCTCGATGAAGGAGGACGCCTGGATGTCCCCGATGGACGCTACGCATCACTCGGCGCGGGGTACGACCACGCCTGCGCTGTGCGCGAGTCGGGCGCGCTCGCCTGCTGGGGCAAGGACGAATTCGGCAGCACCAGGCCGCCCGCGGGACGCTTCCACTCGGTCAGCGCGGGCTCGTACCACTCATGCGCGGTCCACCAGTCAGGCGCCGTGCTCTGCTGGGGCGCCAACATGTTCGGCCAGTCCGACCCGCCGCCGGGCCGTTTCCGATCCGTGGCGGCGGCGCACTCGCACAGCTGCGGCATCCGCGAGACGGGCGAGCTGGTCTGCTGGGGCGACATCAATCCCGCAGCCGTCGTGCCGAAAACGCTGCGGACCGACTGGCTCACTGTCGGCCGCGTCATTGCCCGTCGGCTTGACAGCGGCACGGTCGAATTCGGTTTCCGTCTCCCCGGCGGCGAGCGCATCCTGCCCGACCAACGCTTCTTCCCGACAGAAGCGCCCACAGAGCGCTGGCTGAACTCCGGTCTCATTGAGCTGGACGGCCGAATGCTCGGCCGAATCAGCGCTC
Source organism: Dehalococcoidia bacterium (assembly GCA_965242565.1). Lineage (GTDB taxonomy): Bacteria > Chloroflexota > Dehalococcoidia > Bin125 > Bin125 > CATQGW01. Next base: position 241,287 of record OZ251457.1, read on the forward strand.
GCAGGCTGCCGAGCGGCCACGTGGAGTTCGGTTTCTTCACAACGGACGGCGAGCGCCTCCTGCCCGTCTGGCGCACGCTCTCGCCCCGCGCAGCGGCTGGCGAGTGGCTCTGGGGCAGCGAAATCGGGATCGAGCCGCCCGCGCCCGATTAGGCTGCCCCCATGTTCGTCATCGGCACCGCGGGACACGTCGACCACGGCAAGAGCACTCTCGTGCAGGCGCTCAGCGGCATCGACCCCGACCGCTGGGAAGAGGAAAAAGCCCGCGGCCTCACCATCGACCTCGGCTTCGCCTGGACCACCCTGCCCAGCGGACGCGAGGTCAGCATCGTCGACGTGCCGGGCCACGAACGCTTCATCAAAAACATGCTCGCCGGCGTCGGCGGCATCAACCTCGCACTGCTCGTCGTCGCCGCCGACGAAGGCGTCATGCCCCAAACCCGCGAACACCTCGACATCCTCGACCTGCTCGACCTCCAACACGGCGTCGTCGCCCTGACCAAATCCGACCTCGTCGACGAGGAATGGCTCGAACTGGTCGAGGAAGATGTGCGCGAGCTGCTGGCCGAAACGACGCTCGCCGACGCCCCCATCATCCCCTGCTCCGGCCTCAGCGGCGACGGACTCGACGACCTGCGCGCGACGCTCGACACGGTGATCGCCTCGCTCGGCGAGGTGCGCAACATCGACCGACCGCGCCTGCCGATCGACCGCGCCTTCTCCATCTCCGGCTTCGGCGCCGTGGTGACCGGCACGCTGATCGATGGCCCGCTCCGCGTCGGCGACTCGGTCGTGGTGGAGCCGGCCAGCCTGAGCGGCCGCATCCGCGGTCTGCAAAGTCACGAGCAGAGCATCGAGACCGCCGAGCCCGGCGCGCGCACCGCCGTCAACCTCGGCGGCCTCGCCGCCGCCCAACTGCGCCGCGGCATGGTGCTCACCGCGCCCGGCTGGCTGCACGCCGCCGAAGCCGTCGACGTCCGCCTGCGCGTCGTCAAACGCCTGCCCCGCGCCCTGCGACACAACACCACCCTCACCCTCCACGTCGGCGCGGCCGAGGTCGAAGCGCGCGTGCGCCTGCTGGAGGGCGACGCGCTCGAACCGGGCGCGCGCAGCTGGGCCCAGCTGCGCCTCGCCGAGCCGATCGCCGCCGCCCGCGGCGACCACTTCGTGCTGCGCAGCGGCGACGCCACCCTCGCCGGCGGACGCATCGTCGACACCCGCCCGCGGCGCCACCACCGCAACGACGCATCCACTCTCGAAGCGCTCCAGCGCCTGCTCGACGGCTCGCCCGACGACACCCTGCTCACCATGTTGCAGCGCCACGAGCCGATCGCCTGGTCCGCGCTGCGCGACCGCCTCCAACTCGCCGACGCCGCCGCGGAGGCCGCCCTGCAACGACAACTCGAGGCCGGCGCGGTGATCGCGCTCGACGACGCCGAGCGCGGCGACTCCACCACGCTCGCCAGCGACGCCGGCTACGCCGCCCTCCAACAGCGCAGCCGCCGAATCGTCGCCGACGCCGTCGAACGCCAGCCGCTCAGCGGCGGCCTCCCCCGCGAAGACCTGCGCAGCCGCCTGAACGTCCCGCCCCGCGCCTTCGCCGTGCTCGAACGCCGACTGCTGGAGTCCGAAACGCTCGCCTCAGCCGACGGCATGCTCGATATTCCGGGCCGCACGCCCGAGCTCTCCGACGCGCACAGCGCCCAGATCGAGTCCCTGCTCGCCCGCCTGCGCGAGCAGGGCGTGCGCCCCGACGTCGTGCCCGACATCGACCCCGCGCTGCTCCAGTACCTCGAAGCGCGCGGCGAAATCACACGCCTCAACCAGGGCGTCGTGCTCCTGCGCAGCGTCTACGAGCAGATGGTCGAAGAGACGCGCGCACTACTCGCCGAAACCGAGCGCGCCACCCTCGCCGAAATCCGCGACCGGATCGGCACCAGCCGTAAAATCGCCCAAGCCTTCCTCGAAGACACCGACCGCCGCCGCATCACCCGCCGCATCGGCGACCACCGCATCCTCCGCAACGCCTAAGCGCCCGTTCACCCTCCTGTCATTCCCGCCCCCGAGCGGGAATCGGCCTCGAACCGCCCCCATGTCTCGTCATTCCCGTCCCCTTTTTCCGTCATTCCCGCCCCCGAGCGGGAATCCAAACCCAACCTCGTTCGCAGCATGAGGTCCCGGTTTACCAGCCAACGTCTATTCACAGGTCATCCCAATACGCCGTGCCGCCAACCACCGCCGGATGGATTCCAGCGTGCGCTGGAATGACGGAAAAGAGGCCGGGAACGAGGTCCCGGTTTGCCTGCCAACGTCCATTCACAGGTCATCCCGATACGCCGTGCCCCCAACCACCGCCGGATGGATTCCAGCGTGCGCTGGAATGACGGAAAAGAGGCCGGGAACGAGGTCCCGGTTTGCCTGCCAACGTCCATTCACAGGTCATCCCGTTACGCCGTGCCCCCAACCACCGCCGGATGGATTCCAGCGTGCGCTGGAATGACGGAAAAGAGGGCGGGAACGGCGGAAGTGAAGGGGCGGGAACGACGGAAGTGTGAACGCACCTCGGCGCTCAGACCAGCGACGGATCGACGATCCGCACAAACACCTCGTTGGCCACCGCCTGCCCGCGAGGCGTCAGCCGCAGCCGCCCGCCGCGCCGCTCCAACAGCGATGCGCTCAGCGCCCAGCCGATGGCCGGCGCCGCTGCCGCGAACGCATCGGGATGGCATTCACGCAGCCGCGACTCGTCCACCCCTTCGCGCAGCCGCAGGCCGAGCGTCAGGGCGTCGATCACCGCGTCGCGATCGGTAACCGCCTCAACCTCCTCAATTGCGGGACTGGGCAGGCCGTCGGGTCCCGCCGTGTGGGTTGCGAGTGCGCGGATGTAGGCGGCGGGGCGGCGCACGACGCTGTAGCGCCGGCCGTCGACGCAGCCGTGCGCGCCGGGTCCGACGCCGATGTAGTCGCCGCAGCGCCAGTAGTTGAGGTTGTGGCGGCACTCGCGGCCGGGCAGCGCGTAGTTGCTGGTCTCGTAGTGCTCGTAGCCCGCCTCCGCCAGACGAGCAGCCGTCCAGGTCGAGATTTCGGCGACGACATCGGGGTCCGCCTCCACGACCGCGCCGGCCGCGACGCGCGCTGCGAGGGGAGTGCCGTCCTCCACGGTCAGCGCGTAGCAGGAAAGGTGTTCGGGCCGCCAGGCGGCAACCTGCTCCAGCGTGGTTCGCCAGGTCTCGAAGCGCTGCTTGGGCAGGCCGTAGATCAGGTCGAGGTTGACGTTGTCGAAGCCGGCGCTGCGGATTTCGGACAGGGCCTGCTCTGCGCGTTCGGCGCTGTGCAGGCGGTCGAGGAAGCGCAGCTCGTCGGCGTCGAGCGATTGCACGCCCATCGAGACGCGGTTGACGCCGGCGGCGCGGTAGCCGCGCATCCGCTCTACGCGGACGCTCTCCGGGTTCGCTTCGAGCGTGATTTCGGCGTCGGCGGCGATGTCGAAGCAGCGCCGCGCGGCGTCCAGCAGGCGCGCGATCTGCTCGCCCTCCAGCAGGCTCGGCGTGCCGCCGCCGATGAAGACGGTCTCGAGGCGACGGTTGGCGGCGCGTTCGGACCAGAGTTCGAGCTCGCGCAGCAGCGCGCTTAGCCAGTCGCTCGTCAGATGCTCCAACGCGGCGTAGGAGTTGAAGTCGCAGTAGGCGCACTTGACCGTGCAAAACGGCACGTGAACGTAGAGCGAGAGCGGCGGCGCGGTCGGCTGCGGCTGCACAGTCGTTGGCATTGGGCGAGTGTATGCGCCGCGACGCGCGGGCATTGCCCGCGCATTGCCCGCTTGGGGGGCGCGTGACACACTCACACGAGGGACAGTTTCGGGGGCGCGAATGCTGAAATCACACGGTTGTGGGGCGCTGCGCAGCGCGCAGGTCGGCGAGCGCGTGACGTTGGCCGGCTGGGTGCATCGGCGGCGCGATCACGGGCGGCTGATCTTTCTCGACCTGCGCGACCGCGACGGCGTCGTGCAGGTCGTGGTGCGGCCCGGCGAGGAAGACGACCGCGCCTACGCGGCGGCCAACGAGGCGCGCAACGAGTACGTCCTGCGGGTGGCGGGCGAGGTGGCGGCGCGCAGCGAGGCGACGGTCAACCCCAACCTGCCGACCGGCGAGATCGAGGTGCTGGCCGAGCAGGTTGAGGTGCTCAACGCGGCCAAGACGCCGCCGTTCGCGGTCAACGAGGAGACGGTCGATGTCGATGAGCTGGTGCGGATGCGCTACCGCTACATCGACATTCGGCGTCCGCAGATGCTGGCGGCGCTGGAGCTGCGGCACCGGCTGAACCAGCGCATCCGCGATTTCATGACCGGGTGCGGCTTTCTGGAGGTGGAGACGCCGATCATGGTCGCCGCCACGCCGGAAGGCGCGCGCGATTACGTGGTGCCGAGCCGCCTCCAGCCGGGCGCGTTCTACGCGCTGCCGCAGGCGCCCCAGCAGCTCAAGCAGCTGCTGATGGTGGCGGGTGTGGAGCGCTACTTTCAGATTGCGCGCTGTTTCCGCGACGAGGATCTGCGCGCCGACCGGCAACCGGAGTTCACGCAGCTCGATCTGGAGTGGTCGTTCTGCGAAGAAGAGGATGTGCTCGACCTGCTGGAGCATCTGTTCGCCGATGTGACGGAGGCGCTGCGGCCGGATCTGACCGTGCCGCGCCCGTTCCCGCGGCTGACCTGGCAAGAGGCAATGGAGCGCTTCGGCTCGGACAAGCCGGACCTGCGCTACGGGCTGGAGCTGAGCGACTGCTCCGAGATCGCCGCGCGATCGGCGTTCGGCGTGTTCAACAAGGCCGTGGCCGACGGCGGGCGAGTGCGGGGGATTGTGATGCCCGGCGGGGCGTCGCTGTCGCGGCGCGAGGTGGACGGCTTCACCGACCTGGCGCGCACGATGGGCGCGCCGGGGCTGGTCTCGATTCAGTTTTCCGCCGCGCCGTCGGAGGCGACGGAGGACGACATGCGCTCGCCGGTGCTGCGCCACATCGGCGCGGAGGATGCGCGGGCGATCGGCGAGCGCTGCGGGGCGGCGGCGGGCGATCTGGTGCTGCTCGCGGCCGGCGAGGCGGGGATGGTAGCGACGGTGCTCGACGGGATTCGGCGCGAACTCGCGCGGCGGCTCGAGCTGGCCAACCCCAATGTCCTCCAGTACGGCTTCATCACCGACTTTCCGCTGGTGGAGTGGGACGCGGAGGGCGGGCGCTGGAACGCGCTGCACCACCCGTTCACCGCGCCGCAGGCGGCGGACCAGGCGCTGCTCGATTCGGATCCGGGTGCGGTGCGGGCGCGGGCCTACGACACGATCGCCAACGGCTTCGAGCTGGGTTCGGGCTCGATTCGGATTCACGAGCGCGAGGTGCAGGAGCGCGTTTTCGAGTTACTCGGCATCGGGCGCGAGGAAGCGCGCGAGCGCTTTGGGCATCTGCTCGAGGCATTCGAGTACGGCGCGCCGCCGCACGGCGGCTTCGCCTTCGGGATCGACCGGGTGGCGATGCTGCTGGCGGGGCGTGAGAACATCCGCGAGGTGATCGCGTTCCCCAAGACGCAGTCGGCCTCGGACCCGCTGACCGGCGCGCCGCAGCCGCTCAGCGCCGAGCAGCTGGCCGAACTGCATCTGAATGTCAGAACTCCGATCGCCGACGGTTAGCGCCGCCCGCGCGGGGCTGCGGGAGGCGGGCGCGGTGATAATCTCGCAAGTCAGTGAACCCGACGTGATGTGAGGAGGGCGCGGATGCGTCAGACGCGGGCTTGGGCACGAACGACGAGGCCGATCTGGGCGGTTGCGCTGCTGATCGCGCTGGCCGCGGCGCTGTTCGCCGCCTGCGGCGGCGACGATCCGGCGCAGCAGACGGCGGATGAAAGCGGAGATCGTCAGGAACGCCAACAGGACCAGCAGGCAGCCGACGAGCCGCAGGAGCAGCGCGAAGAGCGCGAGCAGACGACGCAACAGCAACAGGCGCTACCCAGCGAAGCCGCGGACCCCGGCAGCTCCGCCCGCCCCGGCCCCGGCACGCTGCGCATCGCGCTCTCCGAGCCGCTCAACCTCGACCCTGCGCAGGTCACCGATGTTGCTTCCGCCCGCTTCGTCGTCGAAATCTTCGGCGGTCTGCTGACGCTCGATCAGGACCTGCGGATCGCGCCCGACCTGGCGGAGGCGGTGCCCGGACCGACCGTCAACTCCGACGGCACGGTGACCTACCGCTTCACGATCCGCCGCGACGCCAGCTTCCACGACGGCAAGCGCATCTCCGCCGAAGACGTGAAATGGAGCTTCGAGCGCCACGCGCATCCCGAAACGCTCTCGCCCACCGCGCCCGACTTCCTCGGCGACATCATCGGCACACGCGAGTACACCCGCGGGCGCGTCGACGAAATCGTCGGCATCCAGGTGATCGACGACGTGACGCTCGACATCACGATCGACCAGGCCAAGCCCTACTTCCTCTACCTGCTTACCTTCCCCACCGCCTACGTGGTGGACCGCGATCAGGTGGAGGCCGATCCGGAGCGCTGGGCGCTCGCGCCCAACGGCAGCGGCCCTTTCAAGCTGGCCAACTGGACGCTGGGCGAGGGCATCACGCTGGAACGCTTCGACGATTACCACCTCGGCACGCCCGGCGTTGCGACGGTGCAGGTGCGTTTCGCAGGCGGCGGCGTCGAACAGTTCGAGAACGACGAAGTGGATATCGCCGACGTCGGCATCAACGACATCGAGCGCGTCCGCGATCCGGCTTCCCCGCTTAACCCGCTCTACGTGACGCGCAACGTGCTCTCCACCTTCTACGTCGCCTTCAACGTGCAGGCGCCGCCGTTCGACGATCCGCTGGTGCGCCGCGCGCTGGCGCACGCGATCGACAAAACGACGATCGTCGAGACGGTCCACCAGGGCCTCTCGCGCGCTGCGGCAGGCATCGTGCCGCCGGGCATCGCCGCGCACGACCCCGACTACTTCGGCCTGCCCTTTGACCCCGAGCTGGCCCAGGAACTGCTCCAGCAGTCGCGCTACTTCGGCACCTCCAATCTCGACACGATCCGCCTCACGATCTCCGGCACGGGCGCGACGCCGGGCGGCACCTACGAGGCCATCCAGGACATGTGGCGCACCCACCTCGGCCTCGAAATCGAAATCCAGCAGGTCGAGTTCGCCACCTACATCGCCGAGCTGGACCGCGGCCTCTACCCGATGTTCAGCCTCGGCTGGAGCCTCGACTTCCCCGATCCGCAGAACATCCTCGACTACAAGTTCTACAGCCGCTCGCTGGGCAACGATGTGGCGCTCAACGACCGCGAGATCGACGCGCTGCTTGAAGAGGCCCGCGTGGAGTTCGACTCCGAGCGGCGAATCGAGCTCTACCGCGATGTCGAGCGGCGGCTGGTGAGCGAAGCGGTCTGGATTCCGCTCTTCCACTCCCAGGCGCACGAGCTGGTCAAGCCCTACGTGGAAGGCTATGTGCCGACGCGGATGGTGACGCCCCAGCTACGGTACGTACGGCTGGCGCAGTAGTTCGGCGTCGCCTGGCGTTGGGAGCGTCCTCGCGCGATGGGCATTTCGGGAGCGATTCCCCTGCTGCTGCGCCGCCTGGCGCTGGTCCCCGTGCTCGTCTTCGCCGTGCTCGCGTTCACCTACGCGGTGACCCAAATTGCGCCCGGCGATCCGGTCCAGATCATCGCCGGGCAGCGCGAGATCGAACCCGAACAGGCGGATCGCATCCGCGAAGAATTCGGCTTGAACGGCAACTACATCGAACGCTTCGGCAACTACCTGGTCGGGCTGGTCACGCGCGGCGACCTGGGGCCGTCCTACTACTACCGCGCACCCACCCGCTCGGTCCAGGAGTTGCTCGGCGAGCGCATCTGGGTGTCAGCCCAGATCAACCTGATTGTGGTCGCGCTCGTGTTTGCGCTGGGCGTTCCGTTGGGTGTCTACGCCGGTACGCGGCGCGGCACCTGGAAAGACCCGGCGACGATCGGCTTCTGGAAGATTTTCGACTCGATTCCCGCCCCTATGCTCATCGTGCTCGTCGCGCTGCTGCTGGTCGAAGGACTCGCACCGGTCTTCAATGCGTTCGGCTTCAACGTGCCGGCCGTCTGGACGCCGGGTGATCCGGCCTCGTTCCTCGTCCCGGTGCTGGCGCTGACCATCCCTTCGCTAGGCGGAATGGCCCGCTTCGTGCGCGTCAGCCTGCTCACCACGCTTGACGACGATTACGTGCGCACCGCCCGTGCCAAAGGGCTGACGGAGCGGCGCGTCCTCTACGGCCACGTACTGCGCAACGCCCTATTGCCCTTGAGCACGGTAATCGGACTGTCGATCGTCGGCGTGATCACCGGCTCGATCATCATCGAGACGCGCTACGGCGTGCCGGGCGTTGGTGCGTTCCTCTTTGATTCGATCAATCAGCGCGACTTCAACGTCGTGCTCGCCTTCACCCTGCTCACGGCCACTCTGTTCATCGTCGTCAACGCGCTGATCGACATCGTCTACCTGTTCATTGACCCGCGCATCCGCTACACCGCGAGGTTCTCGTGAGCAGCGCGACCGAGACTGCTCAAGGCGCAGCGTGGGATCGTCCCGCCCTGGCGGAAGCGCCCTGGCGGCGCGCGCTCCGCGCCATCCTGCGCAAGCGCGTTGCCGTCGTCTGCATCGTCGTCATCACGATCCTCTACGGGGCGGGCCTCTACACGCTGCTCGATGTGTTCGGCGTTGATACGGGACTACAGGATCCCAACGCCACCAACCTGCGCGTCACCCGTCCGATCCGCGCGGATACCGACGGCCAGCCCGAGACGCTGGGCGCGTTCGCCCAACGCCAGGATGTGGACCTGGCCGCGCTCACTGCGCTCAACCCCGATCTGGTTGAGCAGCACGGCGCGCTCACTCCCGATCTCGAACTGCGCCCAGGTACCCAGGTGCTGCTTCGCGGCGGCGAAGAGCTGCAAGGCCCGTCCTCGAACCACCTCTTGGGTACCGACCGCCTCGGCCGCGATCTCTTCTCCCGCGCCGTCTTTGCGCTCCGCACCACCCTGATCATCAGCGTCCTGTCCGTGCTCGTCGGCAACATCTTCCTCGGCTGGGGACTCGGCCTGCTCGCCGGTTATCGCGGCGGGTTGGTCGACAGCGTGATCATGCGCGCCGCCGATTTCGTGCTGGCGCTGCCCGGACTGGTCATCCTGCTCGTGCTGGTCTCCGCCTTCAGCGAACCGTGGGGCGAGGTCGTGCGCGAGATCCAGGATGCGCTGGGCACGGACGTATTGATCAAGCAGGGCGTACACACCTACACGCTGATGATCTTCGCCATGTCGTTCGTCGGTTGGGGCGGCACAGCCCGCTTTATCCGCGCCCAGACCCTGGCCACCCGCGAGTCCGATTTCATCCTCGCCGCCGAGTGCGCCGGCGCCGGCACTCCCCGCATCCTCGTCCGCCACCTCTTCCCCGCCGTGCTGCCCTGGATTGTGGTCGGCCTCAGCGCTTCGCTCGGCGAGATCGCCGGCGCCGAGGTCGTGCTCACCTGGCTCGGCATCGGCGTTGCGCCGCCGACCGCATCGTTCGGCCTGATGGTCGCCGACGCCGGCGGTTTCAAGACCCTGCTCCAGGACCCGCAACTGCTGCTCGTCCCGCTCTTCTTCGTCCTTGCCCTGATGCTCTCCTTCAACCTGCTGGGCGACGCGGTCAACGACGTGCTCAACCCGCGCGGCAGATGATCGACGGGGCACAATGGGGTGCGCTGATATGCTCAGCCGAACGCGCGCGTGGACGACGCTGAGACGGATTGTGGGCGAATGAAAGTCACTGCCGAACGCATCCCCGAATCCCAGATGCTGCTCGAGATCGAGCTCGAAGAGGAGCGCGTGCGGCGCTCGCTGGACCAGGCCGCGCGGCGGCTCTCGCAGCGCTTCCGCATCCCCGGCTTCCGCAAGGGCAAAGCGCCCCGCGCCGTCGTGGAGCGCGCGCTGAGCGTCGACGCCGTCTTCGAGGAAGCCGCCGAGCGGATGGTGCCGCAGGCGCTGCAAGAGGCGATGGAGAGCGAGGGCCTGGAGCCCGTCGCGCCGCCCAGCGTCGAAATCGCCAGCCGTGAGCCGCTCACTCTCCGCGCCACCGTCCCGCTGCCGCCCACCGTTGAACTCGGCGACTACCGCAGCATCGCCGTCGCCCGCCCCGAGAGCGAGTACAGCGAGGAGGCGATCGACGAGCGGATCCTCGCCATGCGCCGCAACTACGCCGTGCTCCAGCCGGTCGAGCGCCCGCCGCAGCTGGATGATCGGCTTACTGCCGACATCCGCGCCGTGGTCGACGAGGAAGAGATCCTGAACGAAACGGCCGCCGAGTTCCCGCTGCGCGAAGGCGAGCACATCGGCGTGCCGGGCCTGATCGAGCGGCTGGTCGGCCTCGAGGTCGGCGTGCAGCATCAGCTCGACGTCGATGTCGATGAGGCCTGGGATGACGACGAGGTGGCCGGCAAGACGGTCATGTTCGAGGTGACGATCCACGAGGTGAAAGAGGAAGAGCTGCCGGATCCGGACGACGATTTCGCGATGGAGGTGTCGGAGGAGTTCGAGACGTTCGCCGACCTGCGCGGGCGGATCGCCGAGCAGCTGCGCGAACGGGCCGACCAGCAAGTGCAGCAGCAGTTGCGCAGCGCGGTGTTGCAGGCGGCCATCGCCAAGGCGACGCTCGAATACCCGCCCGCCCTCGTCGAGCACGAGGTTGAGCACATGCGCCAGGATTTCGCGCGGCAGATGGGCCAGGATCCGGCCACTTTCCTGCGCGACGAGACCGAACAGGGCGAGCAGCTGCTGGCGACCTTCCGTTCGCAGGCCCACGAGCGCGTGATCAACACGCTCGTCCTGCAGCACGTGACCGAGGCCGAGCAGATCACGGTGACCGATGAGGAGATCGAAGCGGAGCTGGAGCAGATGCTGAGCGGCGTCGCCGAAGCCGAAACGCCCAACGAGGCCGTCCGCGACCAGCTGCGCGAGAACATCCGCGGCTCGATGATGCGCAACCGCACCGTGGAGCGGCTCGAACAGATCGCGCTGGCCAATCACGCGGCCGGTCTCGGCGGCGACGATGGCGATGACGCGGAAGAGGAAGCGTCCGACGAAGAAGCGCCGGATGAGGGCGCGGCGGAGGAAGCCGCGCCCGAAGCCGAAGCTGAACGCGATCCTGACCAGACTGAGGCGTCGGAAGAGGCGTAACGGCTGCTTCCGTAGCCCTCGCGGCGCAGCCGCGCCGCGCTTAGCGGGATCGTGGGTACACTGAGAAGACACACAATGGGCAGACGATGTTTGAGGAGGCCCGCATGACCCTGAGTCGCCCCAGCGACATCATCCCGATGGTCGTCGAAAGCACGAACCGCGGCGAGCGCGCCTACGACATCTACTCGCTGCTGCTGCGCGAGCGGATCATCTTCCTCGGCACTCCGATCGACGACCAGGTCGCCAACGTGATCGTCGCCCAGCTGCTCTATCTGGACCGCGAGGATCCCGACCGCGACATCCAGATCTACGTCAACTCGCCGGGCGGCGTGATCACGGCCGGGTTGGCGATCTACGACACGATCCAGCTGATCAACGCCGATGTCTCGACGATCTGCGTCGGCATGTCGGCCTCGATGGGCACCGTGCTGCTCTCGGCCGGCACCGCCGGCAAGCGCTTCGCCCTGCCGCATGCCACGATCCACATGCACCAGGCGTTGGGTGGCGCGCGCGGCCAAGCCTCCGACATCGAAATCGCCGCCCGCGAACTGCTGCGCAACAACGAGATCATTCGCGGTATCCTCGCCCAGCACACCGGTCAGCCCCTGGACCGGATCAAGGCCGACACCGACCGCGACTTCTACCTGGACGCGGATCAGGCCAAGGAATACGGCCTCGTCGACGATGTGCTGCATGCGAATGCGGACGGCGACGCCGCAGCGGCGGCCGGTGCCTAGCGGCGCACGCTTGACCGGAGGGCGGCGGCGCAACCGCCGCACGCGGAGAGGACGGTTCGGATGACGATGTCTCGCGGCGGCGGCGGCCACTCGCAGTATCACTGCTCGTTCTGCGCCAAGGACCAGAGCCATGTGCGGCGGCTGGTCGCTGGCCCCGGCGGGGTCTACATCTGCAACGAATGCGTCGAGGCCTGCCGCGACGTGATCCGCGAGGAAGCCGGCCCCGTCGAAGAGCAGCAGCCCGACGCGCAGCCGCAACCCGAAGCCACCGAAGTGCTGCCGCCGCAGGCCATCTACGAGCGCCTCTGCGACCACGTCGTCGGCCAGGAAGACGCCAAGCGCGTGCTGGCCGTGGCGGTCTACAACCACTACAAGCGGATCACCAGCAAGATCGAGGCCACCAACGGGGTTGAGCTCGAAAAGAGCAACATCCTGCTCGTCGGCCCCACCGGCGTGGGCAAGACGCTGCTCGCCTCTACTCTCGCCCGCATCCTCGACGTTCCCTTCTCGATCGCCGACGCCACCGCCCTCACCGAGGCCGGCTACGTCGGCGAGGATGTCGAAAATATTCTGCTGCACCTGATCCAGGCGGCGGATTTCGACATCGCCCGCGCGGAGCGAGGGATCATCTACATCGACGAAATCGACAAAATCACGCGCAAGGCGGACAACCCCTCAATCACCCGCGATGTCTCCGGCGAGGGCGTCCAGCAGGCGCTGCTCAAGATCATTGAGGGCACCGTCGCCTCCGTCCCGCCGCAGGGCGGACGCAAGCATCCGCATCAGGAATTCCTGCAGATCGACACCAGCAAGGTGCTCTTCATCTGCGGCGGCGCGTTCGAGGGATTGGGACCGATCATTGATCGGCGCGTCGCCAGCGGGGTGCGCAGCATCGGCTTCGGCGCGGAGGCGCGCACCAAAGAGGCCGACGCCGCGCTGCTCCATCAGCTCAGCCACGACGACCTCCAGAAATACGGCCTGATCCCCGAATTCGTCGGACGCCTGCCCGTCGTCGTCTCGCTTGAGCCGCTCGATCAGGGCTCGCTGGTGCAGATCCTCACCGAACCCAAGAACGCGCTGGTGCGCCAGTTCGAGCAGTTCTTCGCCATGGACGGCGTTGAGCTGACCTTCACCCCCGAGGCGCTGGACGCAATCGCCGCCGACGCGCTCAAGGAAGGCACCGGCGCGCGCGGCCTGCGCACCGTCGTCGAAGACCTGCTGCTCGATGTGATGTTCGAGGTGCCCAGCCGGCCCGACGTGAAAAAGTGCGTGGTCAACGCCGACACGATCAAACGGCTCGAGCGCCCGCTGCTGCTCAACGAGCAGGGCCGCGCGGTCGAGTACCAGGCAATTCGCGGTCGGGGCGACAAGGCGGCGCAGCAGGAAAGCGCCTGATGCCCGCGGCCTCGGCCGCCGTTCCGCGCCGCCCTATTCGCTCGGGCCGGCGCCGACTCGACGATCTGCTCGTAGCCCGCGGCCTCGCCGCCGACTCCCGCGAAGCGGCTGCGCTCGCGCTGGCCGGCCGCGTTCACGGACGCGGCAAGCGCCTCAGCCAGGTCGGCCTGCTGCTTGACGCCGACGCCGAGCTGGAAGTTGTATCGCCCGCCCGCTACGTCTCGCGCGGCGGCGACAAGCTGGCCGCCGCGCTCGACGCCTGGCCGATCGCCGTTGATGGGCGCGTCTGCCTCGATCTCGGCGCGTCCACCGGCGGCTTCACTGATTGTCTGCTCCAACGCGGCGCGGCGCAGGTGCGCGCCGTGGACGCCGGCTACGGCCAGCTGGCAGATGCGCTGCGCGCCGATCCCCGCGTCCGCTCGCTGGAGCGCGTCAATGCCCGCGAGATGCCCCGCGTCGAGCCTCTCCCCGAGCTGATCACGATTGACCTTTCCTTCATCGGCCTCAGCGCCGTACTGCCCCGCGTCATTGAGGTCGCTGCCGGCGGCACGGATGTGGTCGCGCTGATTAAGCCGCAGTTTGAAGCGCCGCGTGAGCGGGTGGACGCGGACGGCGTCGTCCGCGATCGGCTTGCGCAGGCCGGCGCCGTGACCGCCGTGCTGACCTGGGCGCTGACGCGCCGCTGGCGCATCGGCGGCGTACTTCGCTCGCCGCTGCGCGGACCCAAGGGCAACCTCGAGTGGTTCGTCTGGCTGCGCACGCCGAGCGGAGTGACCGGAGGCGCGCGATGACCGACGTGAGCTGCATCGGCTTCTACTACCACCCGCGCTTGCCTGAGGCCAAAGAGTTCGCCGAGCGCGCCGCCGAACAGCTGCGCGGCCAGGTGCCGCAGGTCTGGATCTCCGAACCCTGGGACGCCGAACAGTCGGAGCGCCATCTGCCCCGCACCGACCTGCTGATCTGCATCGGCGGCGACGGCACCGTGCTCCGCGCGGCGCGCGCCGCCTCCCATCACGACGTGCAAATCCTCGGCGTCGACATGGGGCGCCAGGCGTTCCTGACCGAGCTCACGCCGGAGCAGCTGGATGCGCACCTGCCGGCGCTGCTCGCCGGCGACTACGGCGTCGAAGAGCGCTCGATGCTCGACGCCCGCCCGCAGGACGCCGCCGACGCCCCGACCGCGATGCCCGCGCTCAACGACGTGATGCTCGGCCGCGGCAGCCTCGGCCAGCCCGCCTACCTCGCCGTTCACGTCAACGGCGACCCGATCGGGGTGGTGCGCGCCGATGCGATCGTCGTCGCCAGCGCCACCGGCAGCACCGGCTACTCGCTCTCCGCCGGCGGCCCGATCCTGCACCCGCGCGCGCGGAGCGTCGTGCTCACCCCCGTCGCGCCGCATCTGGCCGCGGCCGCCCCGCTCGTGCTGCCCGCCGATGCCGTGATCAACCTCCAGCTCGGGCGCGAACACGCCGGAATGCTTTCCGTCGACGGGCAGCGGCCCTACACGGTTGCGCCCGGTGGCGGCGTCGAAGTGCGCCGCAGCGAGTCCGTCGCCCGGCTGATTCGCTTCGGCGCGCGCCCCTTCTTCGCCCAGCTGGGCAAGCGCCTCGCCTGGCTCGACGAGCGGCGGCTGCGCGCCGTCCGGCGCACCGGCGTCGAACCCTTCCACGCCGACGACACCGACCCTGCCTAGAACGGTCCGTCGTTCGGGTACCATAAGAAGCGTCGCGGCGCCGAACGCTGAAGGGCGGCGGGACGCGGCGGTGACGGAGTCGCTGCGACATGCTGAGCGCGCTGCGCCTGCGGGATTTCGCGCTGACCGAGCAGGCCGAGCTGGAGCTCGCGCCCGGCTTCACCGTGATCACGGGCGAAACCGGGGCGGGCAAGAGCGTGCTGTTTGAAGCGCTGCGCTTCGCGCTCGGCGGCCCGGCCGACGCCGCCTTAATTCGCCCCGGCGCGGAACGCGCGGAGGTGGAGGCCGTCTTCGACCTGCGCGACAGTCCCTCGCGCGAGGCGGTGGCGGGCGCGCTGGAGCAGCTGGATCTGCCGTTTGAGGGCGAGCTGGTGCTGCGCCGCTGGCTGGCGCTCGACGCGCAGCGCGAGCGACTCTCGGGGCGGCTGCGGATCAACGACCGCACCGCCACATTGGAGACCGTCCGCACACTCGCGCCCTGGCTGGCGGATATTCACGGGCAGCGCGAGCACCTCTCGCTGCTCCGCCCCGGACAGGTGCTAACGCTGCTGGACCGGTTTGCAGGGCTAACGGAGGCGCGCGGGGAGTTCGCCGGGATGGTGCGCCGGCTGCACGCGCTGGAGCGGCGGATCGGCTCGATCGCGGGCGATCAGCGCGATCGCGCGCGCCGCGCCGCGCTGCTCCAGCACGAGTCGGCGGAGATCGCCGCCGCCGGGCTGCGCATCGGCGAGGAAGAGGAGCTGCGCGCGGAGCACTCGCGGCTACTCCACGCCGCGCGGCTGATGGAGGACTCGCAAGCCGCGCGCGCCGCGCTCGAATCCGACACCCTCGCCGACGCCGTGGCGGCGGCGCGTCGGTTGGTGGAAGTGGACGAGCAAGCGACTGCCGTCGCCGCGTCGCTGGAGTCGGCCGCCGAGCACGCGGCCGACGCGGCCCGCGAACTGCGCGCCTACGCGGAGACGATCGTCGTCGATCCGGCCCGCCTCGCGGAGGTCGAAGCGCGCCTCTTGCTGATCGCGGAGCTGGAGCGTCGCTGGGGCGACACGATCGCCGACGTGATCGCCTACGGCGAGCGCGCGGCGCAGGAGGCGGAGCAGCTCGAGGGCGAAGAGGCCGATCTGGCGGGGATGCAAAGCGAGGCCGCCGCGCTGCTCGGCGAGATCGAAACCGCCGCCGAACGGCTCTCCGGCGCGCGCCGTGAGGCCGCGCGGCGCTTCGCCGCCGCAATCCGCGCGGAGTGCGGGCCGCTGCACCTGGAGGGCGCGGTCGTTGAGATCGCGTTCGAGCCGATTGCCGGCGGCGATCGGATCGGCTTCGACCAGACGGGCGCGGACCGCGTCGATCTGCTGGTTTCGTTCAACCCCGACGCGCCGACGCGACCGCTGCGGCGAGTCGCCAGCGGCGGCGAGACGGCGCGTCTGACGCTGGCGGTGAAGGCGGTGCTGGGCGATCGCGACGCGGTGCCGGTGCTGCTCTTCGACGAGATCGACGCGGGGCTGGGCGGGCGCAGCGGCGCGGCGGTCGGCGAGCGGTTGGCGCGGCTGGGGCGCTCGCACCAGGTGCTCTGCATCACCCACCTGCCGCAGGTGGCCTCCTACGCCGGCGCGCATGTGCGGGTGCGCAAGCTGCGCGGCGACATAAATCGCAAGGTTGGGAGTCTGGTGGAGGTGGAATCGCTCGATGCCGAGCAGCGGTTGGGCGAGCTGGCGGAGATGCTCGGCGCGGACAGCAAGGCGAACCGCAGCAGCGCGCGCGACCTGCTCCGCGCCGGCGCGGGGGTCGGCGCATGACCGCCCCCGCAACCCCCGTCGCGCAGCGCGCCTCGGTCAACGACGCCCGCGAAATCCAGCGCCTGATCAGCTATTGGGCGGAGGAGACCGGCGATGTGCTGCCCCGCACCGAGGGCGAAATCTACGAAACGATCCGCGATTTCGTCGTCGTGCCCGCTCGCCCCGATGCCGCTGCCGGCAACGGCTTGCTCGCCGCGGGCGCGCTGCACGTGGAGTGGCGCGATCTGGCCGAGATTAAGTCGCTCGTGGTCGATCCCAGGGCGCAGGGCAAGGGACTGGGGCGGATCGTGGTCGAGGCCTGCCTCGATGAAGCCGTCGAACTCGGCCTCAAAACCGTCTTCGCCCTGACCACCACGCCCGCCTTCTTCGAGCGGCTCGGCTTCCGCGTCGCGGGGGTGAGCGCCTTCCCGCGCAAGGTCTGGAACGAGTGCTTCCGCTGCCCGAAGTACGACAACTGCGACGAGATCGCGGTGAGCATCGATCTGCGCGAGCGGATCGCGGAGCGGCGCGCATGAGCGCCGACATGAGCGCAGACGGGCGCCTGCGCGAAACGCGCCTCTCCAGCGAGCGCGTCTACGAAGGCTCGCGGCTCTCGCTGCGCGTCGACCGGATGGAGATGGCCGACGGGCGGCGCGCCGCCCGCGAAATCGTCGAGCACCCCGACGCGGTGGTGGTGCTGGCTTACGACGAAGAAGGGCAGATCGCGTTCGTCCGCCAGTGGCGCGCGCCCGTCGAGCGCCCGTTGCTCGAGCTGCCCGCCGGCCGCATCGATCCGGGCGAGACGCCCGAGCAGGCCGCGCGGCGCGAGCTGCGCGAGGAGGTCGGCCTCAATCCCGGCGCGCTCGAACCCGTCCGCGAGTTCTACGTCGCGCCCGGCTGGGCCACCGAATACCTCTACGGCTTCATCGCCCGCGACTGCGCCGCCGCCCCGCTGCCGCCCGACGAGGACGAGGAGCTGATCGTGGAGTGGCTGACGCTGGGAGAGGCGATGCAGGCGCTCGAGCGGGGGGAGATCGTGGATGCGAAGAGCCAGATCCTGTTGCAGGCGCAGGCGCTGGAGGCCGTGGGCCCGCTGGGTCGAAAGATCGTGCGGCACTACCGGGGGTGAGCGGCCTCCGTCGCCCCCGCGCCCCCTTCCCCCGCCCTTCCCCCGCCAAAGGATCCGTCATGCCCACGCCCCCCTCTCCCCGTCATTCCCGCCCCCGAGCGGGAATCTGTCACGAGCCCGCCTCCGCCCGTCGTTCCGCCCCCTTCCGCCGCTCCCCCGTTCCGTCGCCCCAGACTTGATCTGGGGCCCATACCCAACCCCCTTCGCGGCACGGACGCCCCGAGCGGTCTCGCCAACCCCGTTCGCAGGCCGCTCGGGACTTCGTGCCGCCAACGACCGCCGTATGGGCCCCAGATCAAGTCTGGGGCGACGGACGGAAAGGCGCCGGAACGAGGGGTGGCGGCGGGCTCGGGGCCGATTCCCGCTCGGGGGCGGGAATGACGGGGGAGAGAGGGCGCGGGAATGACGGAGGAGAGAGGGGGCGGTGGACCGCTTGGATGGATTGGATGGCGGGGGTGGTGCTAGGCTGCGGCTGGCATAATCTGGGTGCGGCTCTCCGCAA
Organism: Dehalococcoidia bacterium; assembly: GCA_965242565.1. Lineage (GTDB taxonomy): Bacteria > Chloroflexota > Dehalococcoidia > Bin125 > Bin125 > CATQGW01. Next base: position 259,732 of record OZ251457.1, read on the forward strand.
TGTGGAGGGGCGGCTCCCTCCGGGACAGACCGACGGACGACGGACGAAAGGGACCGGCTATGTTGACCATCTTGGGCCTGCGCGGCCGCTCGGCCTCCCGACTCGGCTCCCTGCTGGCGCTGGGCGCGCTGATCGCGCTCGCGGCCGGAATCCTTACCCCCCCCCCCACAAACGCGCAGCAGCCGGGGGTGCCGGCGGGGCTGGAACTGACGCTTTCGCTGGTCGACGACTCCGATAATGTGGTGCAAGCCGGTTCGACAATCACCGTGCGCGGGCAGGTGCGGCTGGAGGCGGGGCCTGAAGACCTGAGTATCAGCGCGGGCGCCCTGCGGCTTTCGGCCGACCAGTCCTGGGAAATTAACGACCGTGCGCGGCTCGGTTTGAGCGATCAGCTCCTGCTCGCGTCCCTGGAGCAGAGCGACGAAATCACCGCCTACACCACGGGACCGACCGTCCCGCTGGGCAACGGCCAGCTGCTGCGGGTGCTGGCCTGGGACGGCGACACGATCATCGGGCGCGCCGGGTCGGGGGAGACCTCTTTGGGTACCCGCTATGAGGACAACCGCATCTACGTGTTCAAGGCCTCGACGGGCGAGCAGGTGGGGCGCATCGCGGTAGCGGGGCCGCGCACCAGCTCAAATATCCTGTGCAAGTGGCCCTATCCGAGTGGCGGCTGCCATGTGGCGGGTGGCCGGCACTGGGGCTGGGGCCGCGGGAACGACAACAACACCGCCAGCGCGGTCGCGGTCTGGCAGGAAGACGCGGACACGGCCTGGCTGTTCGTGGGCTCGAGCGAAGCCAGCTGGGTCGACTCTAATGGCTATCACCGCAACCAGCTAGGCGCGTTGTACATCTACGAGATCGACTACAGCGGCGCCTCGGTCGCGATCACCCAGCGGCGCGAGGTCCGTATGCCGTATATCGCCGAGGCGCTTTCCAAGGGTACCCTGCCCGTAAACAATCCTAATGACAACACGGCCCGTTACGGCGCGGCGGTGGCGATTTCAGCCGACGGCGGCACGCTGGCGGTGGGCGCGCCCTACATGCACGATGTGGGCTCGGTCTACGTCTATACGCGCCCGTCGGGCGGCTGGAACACGCTGAGCTGGAACGACGCGGTGCGGGTCAGCCCGGTGGTGATCCCGGCCTGGGGCGACGCCGGCAACGAGCGGCCGTTCGAGCCGCAATCGAGCACCGACGGCCCCGGCGGGAGCGAGTGCGACGCCTACTGTCGATCGGTCAGCTCCTACGTCGGCGACGTCGACGACCGGGGCACGGCCGGGTACGCGATGTTCGGCGCCTACGTGGCGCTGTCGGCGGACGGCGGCGTGCTGGCGGTGTCGGCGCCGCGCAAGCGCTTCGCCTCGGACCGGACGGCCGGCACAGGCCGCTTCCGCGGCGGCAACAGCCTGCCCTCGCACGGCGAGCTGCTGGTCTTCCTCGAGCCGGCCGGCGGCTGGAGCACGGTGCCGAACTACAAGACCGGTCGGACCGAAATCAGACAGCCCGACAGCGCGGCGAACTTCGACGAGACCATGCATTACGGGCCGGGTCCGAACAAGCGGGTCAACGCGCCGGACTGGAAATTCTCATTCGACTGGTCCGACGCCCAGAACCACTGGTTGGGCGAGCGGCTGGCGCTCTCGCCGGACGGCACGACGCTGGCGGCGAGCGATCGTCACAACGACGCGGTGCAGATGTTCCAGGTGTCGTCGCCGAGCGGCTGGGCTGCGGGTCCGAGCGCGCCGAGCGCGCAGCTCACGGGCGCGGAGGACGGCGGCCGCTGGGGCGGCTTCAACTTCAACGTGGACGGCGACCGTCTGGCGCTGGGCGACCCGACGCATAACAGCAATCGGGGGCGGGTGCTGCTCTTCGACCGTCCCGGCGACGGGATGTGGGACAGCGCGACGGAGGCCGAGGCCGAGGTGTTGCTGGCGCCGACGGAGCCGACTGATCGCCAAGTCAACAACACATTCTACGGCCGGAGCCTGGTCTGGGGAGACACCTCCCGGGCGCTGGCCGTGGGGGCCGGCGAGAGCGGGGGCTTCGGCCGTCAGATCACCGACATTCTCGGTCCGGGCCGGCTCTGGACGCTGGCGACCACGCTCGAGTGCCCGATCAACGAGCGCACGAACGCGGACGGGACCACGCGCACCTCGGTCTGCGCGGTGGATCTGGGCGATACGACGGTGGTGATACCGAAAGGCACGCCGGAGGGGCCGTTCACAATCAGCGGCGCCGTAACGCTGGTATACGGTACGGACGCCGACGGGCAACCGCTGAGCGTGCAGCGCAGCGCGGATCTGGAACTGCGGATCGGCACGGTGCAGGAAGTCGCGCATGTGCGGCTGGACTTCGCCAACGACGATCGGGGCACGCCGAACGATGTTACGGATGATCGCCCGCAGCCGAGCGCGCTGAGCGCGAGCGGTTCGAGTACGGTGCTGCGCCTGCAAATTCTGAACGAGCTCGAAAAAGCCTCGGCCGCGGGCAGCGTGGCTTCGGTCATTGTTACGGCGACGGCCGGAACATTGAGCACGGAGTTCGGGAGCGGTTGCGCGGCGGGCGGCGGGGGCGCCACCTGCCGGCTCGACGCCTCGGCCGTGGGCGCTTCCAACGCCGATAACATTCCGATCACGCTCACCCATCCGGGCCGCGAGGGCACCGCGCGCGTGAGCGTGTTGGTGATCGCGACCGACGGCTCGAGCCACGAGTCGGAGCCGCGCGAAGTGGTGCTGGCCGGTACGCCGCGCGCGCTGGGCGTCTCCGAGCCGAGCGTCGCGCTGCTGAACGTCGATACGCCCGACAGCGGCGCGGACAAAGACGACCGCGACGTGGTCACGCTGACCGTTACGGCGACGGACCGCCTGGGCAGCCCGGTGCGGGCGGCCGATCGCAGTTACTCGTACCGGATTACCGGTCCCGACGACAAGCGGGTGGCGGCCTCGAAGATCGCCGTGCAGTGGCCGATACGCGGCGGCGCGACCTGCACGAATCCGCCGACCGTAACGGAACCCCGCGGGGCGACGCGCGTCGTATATTCGGGAACGGGCACGACTGCGTCGGCGCTGAGCGATAGTCAGAACGCCGGCGCGCTCTGCATCCGGGACGGCAGCGTTTCCGATTCGAGCCGCTTCCTCGCCTGGGAAACGGGCGACGACGATATTACGATCGCGACGGGCGCGGTCCTGTGGCTGATGTGGAACGGACTGACGCGCGGGCCGACGCTGACGGCCGAGGGCCAGCCGCAAATCCGATTGGACGTGAACGCGGCGGCGAGCGCGCCGCTGGCTTCGGGCGAGTACACGCTGGAAGTGCGCCAGGCCGCTCTGCCCTGGACCTCGACTACTTTCCGGTTGGCGGGCGCGCCGGCCGCGATCACGGTGAGCGGGCCCGATTCGACGCCGGCGCTGAACGAGCGTTTCACGCTGACGGCGAGCATCGTCGACGCGGACGGCGGCGCGGTGCCCGACGGCACGCCGGTCGAATGGAGCGCGGTCGCCGGCGGGAGCGCGACGCTGGTACGGGTGGGCGCGGAGTTGGTTACGACGGGCGGCGCGGCTTCCTCAACCTGGCTGGCGGCCAGTTCGGGCGGGGCCTTCGTATCGGTCAAGGCGGGCGCGCAGCAGCAGTTGCACCCGCTGACATTCGCCGCGCCGCAGGTCTCGCTGGTCGAGTCGATGAGCAACGGCGCGGGCCCGGGCTTCGGCATCTGGCTGGGGCGCGCGTCGGTCCGGGCGGCCGATCTGGTCGCCGGCGTGGAGGGCGTGGACGCGATCCACACGCTGCGCAGCCTGCCTTCTCGCTGGGTGACCTACGCGGTCGACGACGGGGTGCTGCGCTACGGCTCGGTCAATCACGAGATTCAGCCCGGCGACATCTACTGGGTGGAGTAGGCGCGCGGGGCGCCCATCCGGGCGCCCCGCGCGGCTGCGCCGCGCCCGTACGCACCTCCCCGCCCCATCCCCAGGATCCGTCGCCCCAGACTTGATCTGGGGCCCATACGGCGGTTGTGCGCGGGACGGAGTCCCGAGCGGCCTGCGAACGGCGTTGGCAGGGCATTCCGACGCTTGGCGCTGCAAACGGGGTTGGGTTTGGGCCCCAGATCAAGTCTGGGGCGACGGAAGGGGGCGGGGCGGCGGATGGGGGCGGACGCGGGGGCTGGAGGTGAAGCGGGGAGATTCCCGCTCGGGGGCGGGAATGACGTGAAAAAGGGGCGGCGGGAACGGCGGGCGGCGGCGAGAGTTGAGGCGCGCTCACTACCGCGTGGTTGCGAATGGTGCGACAATCGGGGGTGTGCGCGGGACGAGCGCCGGAGGTCTCTGATGTTGCAGCACGATGTTCTGATCGTTGGGTCGGGTCTGGCGGGGATGCGGGCCGCGCTGGAGGTGAGCGAGGATCCCTCGCTGGATGTGGCGATCCTGTCGAAGGTGCATCCGCTGCGCTCGCATTCGGGCGCGGCGCAGGGCGGGATCGCGGCCTCGCTGGGCAACTCGGCGGAGGACTCGTGGGACCTGCACATGTTCGACACGGTGAAGGGCGGCGACTTTCTGGTCGACCAAAACGCGGCGGAGTTGCTGGCGCGGGAGGGGCCGGAGAACATCTTCGAGCTGGAGCACATGGGCTGCGCGTTTTCGCGCGACGAGCAGGGGCGGGTGGCGCAGCGCCGCTTCGGCGGGCACACCGCGCCGCGCGCCTGCTACGCGGCGGACCGCACGGGCCACGCGGTGCTGACGGTGCTGTTCGAGCAGCTGCTGCGGCGCGGGGTGAAGGTCTACAGCGAGTGGTACGCGCTGGACCTGATCGTGCGGGACCGGGTCTGCCAGGGCATCGCGGCCTACGACATTCTGACGGGGCAGATTGAGGCGATCGCGGCAAAGGCGGTGATGTTCGGCACGGGCGGTTACGGTCGCGCCTTCCGCGTGACGACGAACGCCTTCGCCTCGACGGGCGACGGGGTGGTGATGGCCTACCGCTCGGGCGTGCCGCTGGAGGATATGGAGTTCGTGCAGTTCCACCCGACCGGTTTGCAGGGTTCGGGCATTCTGCTGAGCGAGGCGGCGCGCGGCGAGGGGGCGCACATCGTCAACTCCGACGGCTTCCGCTTCATGGAGAACTACGCGCCGGGCCGGATGGAGCTTGCGCCGCGCGACATCGTGGCGCGGGCCGAGCAGAGCGAGATCGAGGCGGGACGCGGGGTGACGGAGCTGCAGGACTCGGTGTTCATGGATCTGCGCCCGATCGGGGAGGAGCGGATTCGCTACGCGCTACCCTCGGTGCTGCATCTGGCGCGCGATTTCGCGGGGATCGACCCGCTGGAGGCCCCGGTGCCGATTCAGCCCACGGCGCACTACTCGATGGGCGGCATTCCCTGCGACGTGAACGGGCAGGTGCGGCTGAAGGATCAGAACGACGCGCCGATTGTGGGCTTTTTCGCGGCGGGCGAGGCGTCGTGCGTCTCGGTGCATGGCGCGAACCGGCTGGGCACCAACTCGCTGCTGGAGGCGGTCGTGTTCGGGCGGCGGTCCGGGCGGGGCATTCTCGATGTGGTCAAGGATTTGGAGCCGACCTCGATCGACGAGGGCGATCTGGCGCGGGCGGTCGGCGAGGTGGACGCGCTGATGCGGGCGGACGGACCGGAGAAGATCGGCCGGATTCGGGCCGAGCTGCGCGACACGATGATGGACAAGTGCGGCGTCTTCCGCACCGACGAGCAGCTGCACGAGGCGCTGGCGGATGTGAAGTCGTACCAGGAGCGCTACGCGCGGGCCTCGATCGACGACCACGGGCAGACGTTCAACACCGACCTGCTGGACGCGATCGAGCTGGGCCACATGCTGGAGTACTCCGAGGTGATCGTGAGCGGCGCGATCGCGCGGCAGGAGAGCCGCGGGGGGCACGCGCGGCGCGACTTCCCGGAGCGCGACGACGACAACTGGTTCAAGCACACGCTCGCCTACCGCGAGGAAGACGGGCCGCGCCTCGAATACTGCGACGTGAACATGGCGCCGCAGCACCGCGAGGCGTTCCCGCTGCAGGAGCGCACCTACTAACGCCGACGCCGCGAACCACGGAAAGGAGCGCGCCATGTCCGAGCAGAGTTTCGTGATCCAGCGCTACGACCCGGACACCGAGCAGAGCTACAGCGAGGAGTTCTCGCTGGATGTGCAGCCGGGCCAGACGGTGCTGGACTGCCTGAACGCGATCAAGTGGGAGCAGGACGGCACGCTCTCGTTCCGGATGTCGTGCCGGCACGCGATCTGCGGCTCGTGCGCGATGAAGGTCAACGGGCGCTCGATGCTGGCCTGCCAGACGCAGGTGACCGAAGCGCAGGAGCTGGCCGCGGAGGGCGGGCCGATTCAGGTCGGCCCGATGGGCAATCAGACGGTGATCAAGGACCTGGTGGTCGACACCGAGAAGTTCGTCGCGCAGTTCGAGCGGGCGGAGACCTGGCTGGAGCCCTACGAGGATCAAGAGCCGCCGCAGCGCGAGTACCGCCAGACGGTGGAGGATTTCGACCACTGGTCGCACGCCTCGACCTGCATCCACTGCGGGGCGTGCTACTCGGATTGCACAGTAGCGGCGGTGGACGAGAAGTTCCTGGGGCCGGCGGCGCTGGCCAAGGCCTACCGCTTCGTGATGGACAGCCGCGACTCGCGGCGCGAAGAGCGGCTCAAGTTTCTGGCCGAGACGGAGGGCGGCATCTGGGATTGCACGCGCTGCTACATGTGCGTGCAGGCCTGCCCCAAGGACGTGCTGCCGATGGACGCGATCATGGAGCTGCGCACGCTCTCGATCGAGGCCGGCTACACGAACAATCACGGCGCGCGGCACCACAAGGGCTTCGCCTCGGGCGTGCGCAAGCGCGGCCGGCTGGATGAGGCGTCGCTGCCGATTCAGTCGGTCGGCATCGGGCGGCTGCTGACGCTGAACATCGACGCGCACAAGGAGATGCTGGGCTACACGCCGGGCGCGATTCGGCTGCTCAAGTCGCGCAAGCTGCTCGAGGCGGCGAAGCGGCACGGCGCGAGCGAAGACGGACGCGAGCAGATTCAGCGCATCTTCGAGGAAGTTGAAGCCGAGAAGCACCACCACGACGTCGACGCCGAGGCGTTCGGCGCAGAGTTCGAGACCGCGCTGGGCAGCGGCTAGCGCACAACGCAGCCCACGGACAGGGGAAGATCGCATGAAATACGCATTCTGGCCGGGCTGCGTGGCGCGCGGCGCGGCGCCGGAGCTGTACACCTCCACGATCGCCGTGGCCAAACACCTCGGCCTGGACCTCGTCGAGCTGGAAGCCGCGGCCTGCACGGGGGCGGGCATCATCTCCGACGGCGAGCCGTACCTGCAGGATGTGCTCAACGCGCGGACGATGGCGCTCTCGGAGCAGATGCAGCTGCCGCTGATGGACATCTGCTCGACCTGCGTCGGCGTCCACCGGCTGGCGGCGGAGAAGCTGCGCGATGTGGATTACCGCATCCGGATCAATCACCATCTCGCGCCGGAGGGGCTGGAGTACCGCGGCTCCGCCGATCCGCGCCACCTGCTCTGGATTCTGCTGGAGGACATCGGCGAGGATCGGATCAACTCGCTGATCCGGCGCCCGCTGAACGAGCTCAATCTCGGCCCGTTCTACGGCTGCTACATCGTGCGGCCGGAGCGCACGCTCGATTTCGAGGAGTACCCGGAGCGGCGCGACAGTCTGGAGCGGCTGATCGCGATGCTCGGCGCGACCACGGTCACCTACGACGGGATGACCAAGTGCTGCGGCTTCCCGATTCTGACGACCAACAAGAAGAACTCGCTGACGATGGCGGGCACGCATCTGGCCGAAGCGCGTGGCAAGGGCGCCGATGCGCTGGTCACGCCCTGCCCGCTCTGCCATCTCAACCTCGACGCGCAGCAGCCCGACGTGGAGAAGGTGATCGACCAGCGGCTCAACCTGCCGATTCTGCACGTGCCGCAGCTGCTCGGCCTGGCGATGGGCCTGCCGCCGGAGGACCTGGGCCTCACGCGCCACGTGGTGGATACGCGGGACCTGCTCAACCGCCTCGGCGTCTGACGCCGTCCCCTCCTCGTCATTTCCGCCCCCCTTCCCGTCATTCCCGCCCCCGCACCGGCGCACCCGCCCCCTTCCGTCATTCCAGCGCACGCTGGAATCCATACGGCGGTCGTTGGGCGCACAGAGTCTCGGGAAGTCCTGCGAACGGATATTGGCGGGCAGCTCGGGGCCTTTGTGCTGCGAACAGAGTTGGGTTTGGATTCCAGCGTGCGCTGGAATGACGGAAGGGTGACGGCTTCGAATGACGGAAAAGGCAAGAAACAAGCAACGGGCGCCGCGCCTCGACGGGGCGCGGCGCCCGTGGGAGTGGAGGGCTGCTCGGCGGGGGTTGCGTCGGCGCTTGGGCTGCGCCGACGAGCGGGCGGGGTGAGTTGCGCCGCCGGGCGTCACGGGCCCTCCACCCGTCCTGACGACGGGGACCCCGAAAAGGTTCCACTGCTCGGCTCGGTCAGGCCCCGGCGCCGGTGCCGCGCAGACGCGGGTCGAGGATGTCGCGGAGGGCGTCGCCCAGCAGGTTGAAGGAGAGCACGATCAGGGTGATCGCGACGCCGGGCGCGAGCGCCAGCCACGGCCAGCGGTCCAGATTGCCGCGCTGGGTGGCCTCGAAGAGGATGAAGCCCCAGGTCGGGTTCGCCGCCGAGTTTGCGCCCAGGCCGAGGAACGACAGCGCGGCTTCGGCGAGGATCGTGCCGCCGATCGTGACCGAGGCGATCACCAGAATCGGGGCCATGATGTTGGGCAGGATGTGGCGGAAGATCACCCGAATTGGGCCCGCGCCGATCGTCCGCGCCGCCTCGATGTAGGTGTTCTCCATCGCCGAGAGCACGGTGCCGCGCACTACTCGCTGGGTTCCCGGGACTAAGAAGATCACGATCACCAGAATGACCGTGGTCATGCTGGGGGTCAGCACGGTGACGAGCGTCATCATCAGCAGCAGCGGCGGCAAGGCCTGGAACGAGTCGGAAATTCGTTGCAGCAGCAGGTCGGTGACGTTGCCGGCGTAGGCGGAGACCATCCCGATCAGCGTGCCGATCAGGATGCCCAGCCCGGTCGCGGCGATGCCGATGATGATCGCCGGCCGCGCGCCGTAGATGATGCGGCTGAACATGTCGCGGCCGAGCGAGTCGTTGCCGGCGATGTGGGTCCAGGACGGCGCGCCGAGCTTGTTGAGGATGTTCGTCTCCTGGGCGGGGAAGGGCGAGAAGCCGGGGATGATCGTGGTTCCGCCGATATTGAGGTCCTGGCCGAAGATGGCGGCGACGATCAGGATGAAGATGAACAGCCCACCGAGCGCGCCGAGCGGTTTGTTGCGCGCGTGGCGGCCCCAGACCGTCCACCAGCGCGGGGTCGGCGCAAGCGGGACGGCGGCGGCTTCGTCGAGCGTGGCGGGCTGGGCTGTCATTGGCGCCTCGGATCAGGAGTAGCGGATGCGCGGGTCAAGCCACGCATAGCTGACGTCGACCAGAATGTTGATGAACACCACGCCGAAGCCGACGACCAGCGAGATGCCCAGCACCAGCGTGAAATCAACCTGCCGGATCGCCCGCACGGCGAGCGCTCCGATTCCGTCGATGCGGAAGATGAACTCAACGATCACCGCGCCGCTGATCAGGAAGGCGAACTGGTTGGCGAAGATCGTGATCACGGGGATCAGCGAGTTGCGCAGCACGTGGCGCAGGATGACGACGCGCTCGCCCAGGCCTTTGGCGCGGGCGGTGCGCACGTAGTCCTCGTTGACTACTTCGAGCACGGTGGAGCGCTGCATCCGCATGACCGTCGCCATCAGCGACGCGGAGAGCACCAGCGAGGGCGCGATCATGCCCGCCAGGTTGTCCCACACGCCGTCCCAGATGTAGGGCGGATCGAGCGTGGAGAGCGAGACGCCCCCCCAAGCCGCCGCGTAGGTCACGACCAGCACGGCGAGGAAGAAATTGGGCACGGCGAGGCCGAGGATCGCAAAGATCCGGGAGGCGTAGTCGCCAATCCCTCCCTGCCGCACGGCGGAGAAGACCCCGATCGGGATCGCCAGCAGCGTAGAGATCAGGGTGGCCAAAATGACCAGCTCAATGCTCTTGGGCAGCCGGTCCTGGATTTCCTGCCAGACCGGCAGGCGTGTGGCGAAGGACTCACCGAGGTCGCCCTGCAGGGTGGACCAGAGCCAGTTGCCGTAGCGCTCCAGCACCGGCCGATCGAGGCCGAGGTCGCGCTCATACTGCTCGATCTGGGCCGGCGTGAGGTTCGCGCCCTGCGGGCTCTGGTTGAGCAGCCGCGTCAGCGTGTTGCCCGGCACCGCGTTCACCAGCATGAACACGATGAACGAGAGCATGAAGAGGACGACGACCGCCCCGATCAGCCGACGGACCAGATAGCCGGTCATCGGTTGATCGCCCGCGCGTGCAGACATTCAGCCGTGCGGGCAACCGTGTGGGCGCGGAAGCTGTACTTCGTGCTGAGCAGCCTGACCATATCGCTCATCCCCGGATGATCCTGTAATCCCTGTCGCCCCCGGACGCGCAGGCGCGCGGGCCTGCGGCTACAGGTTCTTCCAGATGCGCTCGGTGTTGGTGGCGCCCCAGCCGGGGTTCCAAGCGTTGTAGGTGTCCATCTGGTTGAACAGGTAGGAGCGCCGCGCCGCCATGCGGTAGGGGTTGACCGCGAAGATGCGCCACATGTTCTCCAGCTCGCGGATGCGGATCTTCTCCAGGATGTCGGAGCGCTTCTCGACATCGAGCTCCTGGCGCTGCTCCTGCGTCCAGACATCGATGTCGGGGTCGTTGATCCCGTAGATGTTGCCGGGGCTTTCGGAGTTCATCCGCCCGTAGGCGAGGCCGTCGGCGTCCATCTCGCTGCCGACCAGCCAGGTGAACAGCGTGCCGCTGTACTCCTTGGTGAAGAGCAGCGCGATCCAGGACTCCCACTCGATCTGCTCGTGCTCGACCTGCGCGCCGAGGTTGCGCTGCCACTGGTCGACGATCAGCAGGAAGTGGTCGAGGTAGAAGCCGGGCACGGTGTGGAAGGCGGCCTGGAAGGAGAGCGGGTTGTCCTCGTTGAAGCCCGCGGCGTCGAGCAGCGCGCGGCCCTCGGCGGCATTGAACACATGGAAGTCGCCCAGCTCCTCGAAGGTCCAGGGCCACTCGCGGAAGCCCCAGGGCGAGTTCTCGTCCTTGAAGAACGTCCAGTTCTGGCCGTAGCCGCCGGCGGCGAGGCCGTAGTAGACGCCCGCGGCCTGCTCCTCGCGGTTCATGCCCAGCGAGAGCGCCTGGCGCACGCGCGGGTCGTTGAACGGCGCTTCGTTGAGGTCCTTGAAGGTCATGTGCGGCTGCCAGCCCGGCGGCGGCGCGGTGACCTGCACGACCATGTCGGGATAGGACTCGATCGCCCGCTCGTACTCGGTGATGTCCTGCAAGCGAATCCAGTCGGTCTCGCCGGTCTCCCAGGCGGCCCATTCGGACTCGCGCTGGTTGACAAAGTCGAGGCCGTGGATCGCCTCGAGGTAGGGCAGCTGCATGCCCGTGCGCGGGTCCGACTTGAAATACTCGGGATGCGCGCTGCCGCGCCACTCCGAGCCGGTCGTCGCGCTGTCGAGTGTGAACGGCCCGGTGCCGACCTGGTTCTCCGAGAGGTCGAGCAGGCTCGGCTCTTCGACGAACTCCGGCGCGACGACCACGTGGAAGGGGTTCATCATGTTGTTGAGCAGGTAGGCGGCCGGCTCGGTCAGGTTGAAGCGCACGGTGTTGCTGGCGTTGTCGAACGCGATGTCCTTGACTGCGGTGTAGGACGAGGCCTGCACGCGCTCCGGCTCGCGCAGCGCGTCGTAGGCGATCTTCACGTCCTCGGCGGTCATGTCGCGCCCGTCGACGGGCGGCTTGTTCTGCCACTTGATGCCCGGGCGCAGCTGGAAGACGACCGTGGTGGGGTCGGGGATTTCCCAGCCCTCGGCGAGGTCGCCCTCGTTGAGGTAGTAGTGCGCGTTGGAAAAGTCGTCCATGGGGAAGACGACCAGCTGGCTGTAGAACATCGGCGCAAAGGCGGCCATCAGGCTGGCGTTGGGGCCGAGCACGTTCCAGTTGGCGGGCGCGGCGTGGGCGAGCCGCCAGGTGCCGCCGTTCTTGGGCCCGTCGGCCTGTCCCGGCAGGTTTTGCAGCTTGCTCCAGTGGAAGCGCAGTCGCCATTCCTCTTCGGCGGTCAGCGAGCGGGCTTCGTCTTCGGCGGAGAGCTCGCCCGGCAGCAGGCCGACCGACTGCTCCTCCATCGCCTCCTGCGTGGTCTGCGCCTGCTGCGTCGCTGTCTGCTGCGCCTGCGCGTCGGCCTGGGCCTGCGCGACCTGCTGTTGCTGGGTCTGCTGGCTCTGCGCGACGGACTGATCGTCATCGTCGTCGCCGCAGCCGACCAGGGCCAGTCCGGCGGCGCCGACGCCGGCGCGGGCGGACGCGCCGAGCACGGCGCGGCGGCTCATCGTGCGGCGTCGCATGCGGGTCCAGTAGGTGCTCTCGGTCATGGTCCACTCTCCTGATTTGGTCTCCTGTGCGCCGCCGCCCGGTCGTGTACCGGGGGCGCTCCTGCGCGTGGCGCATAAGATAGCGCTTTCGGAGGGAGCGTGCCGTGAGCGATGTCAAGCCGGCGGACGGAGCGGCGATCGAGGCGCGGGTGCGAGCGGAGTTGGCGCGGCTGGAGATCGCCTACGAGACGATCGTCTGCCGCCCCGATCAGGCCGACACGGCGGTCTTCTGCGAGGCGTTCGGGATCGCGCCGGAGGCATCGGTCAACACGATTGTGGTGGCCTCGAAGAAGGAGCCGAAGGTCTACGCGGCCTGCCTGGTGCTGGCCACGACGCGGCTGGACGTGAACCGCGCGGTGCGCAAGGAAATGGGCGTGCGCAAGGCGTCGTTCGCTTCGTTCGAGGAGACGGAGCGGGTGACGGGGATGCTCTCCGGCGGTGTGACGCCGTTCGCGCTGCCGCCGGAGTTGCCGGTGCTGATTGACGGGCGGATTCGGGGCGATGGGGTGGTGTGGTTGGGCGGCGGCAGCCGCTCCCTAAAAATCGGCGTCCCCGCCGACGCCCTCGCGCGCCTCCCCAACACCCGCGTAGTCGAAGCCCTGGCCACCCCCACCCCCCGCGCTGAAGCCCCGCCCCCTCCACCCCGTCATTCCCGCCCCGAGCGGGAATCTCCCCGCGCGGCCTCCCCCTGCGTCCCCCAGGATCCGTCGCCCCAGACTTGATCTGGGGCCCAAACCCAACCCCCTTCGCAGGCCGAAGCCCCGAACCACCTCCCCCTCCGTTCCCGCGCACTCCCCCCCCGTCATCCCCGCGCCCCTCTCCCCCCTCCGTCATCCCCGCGCCTCTCCCCACTTCCGTCATACCCGCGCTTGCCGCGGAGCCTGCCCCCGGCTCGAACGGGGGTATCTCGCTGTGACCAGCACCATCGTTGCATCCCGCCTCCCCAACCCCCCGTCGCCCCATCCGTCGCCCCAGACTTGATCTGGGGCCCAAACCCAAGCCCTTTCGCAGGCCGAAGCCCCGAACCACCTCCCCCCTCCGTTCCCGCGCACTCCCCCCGTCATCCCCGCCCCCTTTTCCCCTACACCCTCGTACCCGCGCCTCTCACCACCCCGTCATCCCCGCGCTTGCCGCGGAGCCTGCCCCCGGCTCGAACGGGGGTATCTCGCCGTGACCAGCACCAACGCCGCGCCCCGCCCCTTCCCTCGTCATTCCCGCCCCTTCCCTCGTCATTCCCGCCCCTTCCCTCGTCATTCCCGCCCCCGAGCGGGAATCTGTCTCGAGCCGCCTCCGACCCCTCGTGCCCTAGGAGCCGCCGCCCTTTTTCCGTCGTTCCAGACTTGATCTGGAACCCATACCCAACCCCCTTACGCAGCGCAGAGGACCGGAGCGGTCCTCCAACGAGCGTGCGCGGAGACTCCGGGGCTTGGTCCCGCCGCCGACCGCCGTATGGGTTCCAGATCAAGTCTGGAACGACGGAAGGAGCGGCGGGTGTGGCGGGGGCGCGGCGAGGGTTGGGTGCTGCTCACGTCGAGATACCCCCGTTCGAGCCGGGGGCAGGCTCCGCGGCAAGCGCGGGTATGACGGAGTAGAGAGGCGCGGGTATGACGGAGTAGAGAGGCGCGGGTATGACGGTGTAGGGGGAAAAGGGGGCGGGCATGACGGTGTGGGGGGAGAGGGGTGGGGATGCCCCCCAAATCAGCCCGGGGGATCGGCCGAGAGCCAGAGGGCGTCGCCGCGCGCGATGGTGAAATCGCGCGAACCATGCACCAGCTGGCCCGCCACCACCCCGTAGCGCAGCCAGCGGCCGTTGTGCCAGATGCTCAGCGTGGTCACGCCCTCCAGCGCCGGCAGCAGGTCCGACGCGCGGATGGACTCCGCGCTCGTCCAGATGGCGAACGCGCCCGCGCTCGTCGCCGTCAGCGACTCCGTCAGGCTGGGCGGCGGCGGCGCGGCGACCCTGACCAGCGTGACCGCCGTCAGTCCGTCCGCCGCGGCGGTCAGCGTGACCATGCCCGGCGTCACCGCCGTGTACGTCGCCGATGCTTGCCCGTCGGTCGTGCTGAGGTCGCGGCGTAGCTGCACGACGCCCGCCGAGCCGCTCGGCGCGATCTCCGACCACTCCACCGGCGTGCCGTCGGGCACCGACGCGCCCGCCGCGTCGCTCAGCGTCGCCGTCACCGTGAACTCGCCGTCGGGGTCGACCTGGACCGTTTCGGGCTCGAGCGAAATCGACGCCGCGGCCCCGGCCACGGTGAAGGTGCGCTCGGCCGTCAGCGCGCCCGCACGCACGCTCAGCGTGTACTCCCCGTTGGTCAGTGGCTGCGCCGCCGCGCGGTCCACGTCGATCCGCACCTGGCGCTGGCCGGCCGCGTTCAGCAGCGGTTCGTCGGCGCTGTCGAGCAGCGGCCAGCTCAGCTCCACCCCGCCCGCACCTGTTTGTACGCGCTTGCCGTCGGGCCCTGTCATCCAGGCCGTCTGCGAGCCGCTCGTGGGAGTCGGCACATCCGAGCCGTTCTCGTCCGCCGCCGTCACCGCCAGCGTCAGCACGTCGCGGTTGTCGACGGCCGCGCCCGTGTCCGCCGTATCCACGCCGAGCAGACTGGTGCTCGGTTCCGAAATCGCCAGCGACGTCGCCGGGCCGGCCAGCGCGATGCTCAGCGGTCCTGCGTTGGCCGTCTCGCCCGCCTTCGAAATCGCCGTCGCGCTCACGCTCGCCGTGCGCGCCCGCGCGATGTCGGCGTCGCGCGGGTAGCGCAAGGTCACGAATACCCGGTCCGAGTTGCCCGCCGTCAGCGCCGAACCGTCGATCACGCAGCTCGCCCCTCCGTTGCCGCCCTGACAGCCCCCGCCGAGCGTGGTGCTCAGCTCGCCCACTGTGGTCGTGATGTTCAGCACCCCCACGCTGCCGGTCCCCGCCGCCGCGCCGTTCTCGTTCAGCACCTGGAGGTGCAGGCGCGTCGTCTCGCCTCGCTGCAGCGTGTCCGGATAGAGCGTGTCGTCATCCGTGTTCGTCGTGCCCTGATCATTGGTCGCGCGGTCCATTTTCAGCTCCGCGACCTCGACCACCTCGTCGATCGTGATCTCGAGCGGCTCGGCCCGCACCGTCACCGCGCTGCCCGCATCGCCCTCGGCTGCCATCGTCAGCTCGCCGTTAACCGTCAGCGTCTGCCCCTTCGTGCCGGCCGGAATCACCACGCTGCCGCTCGCGATCAGGCATTCCACGCCAGGCTCGCCGCCCACCGTTGCCGGCGCGCAGGCGTGGCCCTCGCTGAGGAAAAATCCGCTCGCCGCCGCGCCCGTCTGCGAGGCGACCGGCCGCGAGATCACGTAGCGCGCGCCGTCCGGATCCCAGCGCGGCCGCACGCCGAAATAGCCCTGGTTCGCGTCGGTCGGCGGCTCCAGGCCGGGGTCGATCGTCGGAAAGCCTCCGCCGTCGACATATCGCCCGTCCGTCTGTCGGTTCCAGAAATGTACGTCCCCCGAGTTGCTGGGCGCCGCAACGGCGTAGCCGATCAGCATCTGGCTGTCGTCGCGATTGAAGGCCAGGCCGCCCCGGCCCAGACCGCCGGCGACGACATCAAAACCCCACCGACTGCCTCTGGTCTGCGAGACGGACCATCCCGACACGGAGCTCACCTGGAACATCTGGACTCTGCCGTCCTGGCGCTGTGAGGAGGCCGCGATCGCCAGGCCGTCGCTCGAAACGGCGAGCGTCTGACCGAAATACTGATTAGCGGTAAAGCTGCCGCTGCCCCGCAGCCGTCCGGTCTCCGCGACGACCCGCCGGGCCGGGCCCGGCGCATAGTGGTTGGCCGGATTGAAGCCGTTGGCGTTCGCGCCCGCCGCGATCAGCGTCTTGGTCGCGCCCCCCGTGCCGACGCTCGCCAACGGCGCCGCCGCCCAGCCGCCCTCCGGAGCCACGAACACGTAGACCAGTCCCTGGTTTCGCACATCCTGGAGCGCGAAGATGCCATTCACATAAATCCCCCCTGTGCATCCGATCCCCTCAGCGACCGTCCTGTTGGGATTCACGTGGCACGACAGGGGAGCTGCGACTGCCAGCACCCGGCCGTCGCGCGAGATCGCCAGATCCGGGAAGGCGAACTGAAACGGGCCGCCCTCGAACATCATCGCAGCGTCCCGGCACCACCAGTCGCAGTTGTTCGCGTCGGTGTGGTTGAACGGCCGCGTGCTGGCGTCGGACGGGTCGCCCCAGGGCGGCGTGGGCGCGGTCGTGACTTTGGTCCCGTCGGCGTACTCGATGTCGCCCCAGCTTTGGCCCGCGCCGTCGGGCCGCGTGTAGACGTAGACCGCGCCGATGTGGTTCATCCGCTGCGCCCCCACCGCCAGCGTCGAGCCGTCGCCCGAGATCACAATCGAAGAGCCGTAGCGCGGCTCATCCGCGGAACCCGAGGTGTTTTTGACATTGCCGAACTCGCTGCGGGGCGGGACCAGCCGCTTGACCATCGTCACTTCGACCGGCGATGCGCTCCAGTCGACCGAGTAGATGTAGACGCTGCCGACATTGGCGGCGCCGCCGATGTCGTCGTCGGGCGAGGCGATGAACAGCCATGCGGTGTTCTCGGATTCCTGCCAGACCGCAGCCCCGGAGGCGACGGGGTGGTCGCTCAGGCTGCTGTCGGTGCGGCCGAATGTGCTGGTCGAGTCGACCGTGTCGGGCGCGCTGATCACCGCGACCTGGCGCCTGTTCCAGGTGTCGAAGAGGTAGGCCTCGCCGAGCACGGAGGTGGCCAGCAGGGTACGCGAGTGCAGCGCCGCCGCGACCACCAGGCCGGCCGAGCCGACCGGCTGCCCGTTGGCCCGCGTCGGCGAGAGCAGCTCCAGCGAGGTGCGCCCGGTGGTGGGATTCTCGGCCGGCCCCGTGTCCGAATCGGCCGGCGCCAGCCGCAGCCGCGACGAACTCTCCCACTGCCAGAAATAGTCGCCCCTCAGCCGCAGCGCCTTGTTGGAGAGGTTGTAGGCCTCACCGTCCAGCGAGCCGCGGAAGCGCAGCTGGGCGTTGATGCTGATCTCGCTGTCCGGCGGCGCCACGTTGTCCGATTCGTCCGGCACCGTCAGCACCAGCTCCGGCTGCAAATGCCCGTCCGCCTGTACCGGCGCAAGCGCAACCAGCGATCCCGCCAGCAGCGCGGCCAGCGCGAGCAGGGCGGTGAGGGCCGCCGTCACTGGGTGTACCCCCCCCCCCTCAAGACGTAACCGCGAACGCTGTTCAGTGCCATGTTGCCGCTCCGAATCGCACTCCCAAAAGGGCGCAAGGTGGTCCGCCGGAAAAGCGCAGTCGCGTCCCCGCAGGCTAGCACGGCCGGCGGGCCTCCCCGCCCCCTTATCCACCGCCCCTCCCGCCCCCCCGCACCCCTTCCGTCGCTCCCGCACTCCCTCCCGTCGCCCCAGTACCCCCTCCCGTCGCCCCAGCACCCCCTCCTGTCGCCCCAGCACCCCCTCCTGTCGCCCCAGAACCCCCTCCGTCGCCCCAGAACCCCCTTCCGTCGCCCCAGACTTGATCTGGGGCCCAAACCCAATGTTGTGCGCAGCGCTGGAGTCCCGAGCGGTCTCCCAACGCCGTGCGCGGGCTGTTCGGTGCGCTGTGCTGCGAACGGCCGCCGTCTGGGCCCCATCACAGTTGCTCCGTCATTCCCGCCCCTCACTTCTCCGTCATTCCCGCCCCTCACTTCTCTGTCATTCCCGCCCCCGAGCGGGAATCTCCCCGCGTCACCACTTCCGTCGCCCCAGACTTGATCTGGGGCCCATACGGCGGTGGTTGGCGAGACGGGGCCCCGAGTGGCCTGCGAACGGCGTTGGCAGGGCATCCCGACGCTCGACGTCGCGCACAACGTTGGGCTTAGTTGGGCTTAGCCCCCAGATCAAGTCTGGGGCGACGGCAAGGGGTGCTGGGGCGACGGATCCTGCGGCTGGAATGGCGCGAAAAGGGAGCGGTCGGCGCCCGTCAGACCACAAAGGCCAGGACGATGCCGAAGAGCGCGATCATGATCGTCAGCGTGATGCCGAAGAGCCAGCGTTGCTCCCGCCGCACGCGCTCTTCGCTGAAGGCGATTCTGTCGCCGAGCGCGTCGAACTTACCCTCCATTTTGCTGTCGAGCGCGTCGATTCTGTCGCCGAGCGCGTCGATCTTGCCCTCCATTTTGCCGTCGAGCGCGTCGATCTTACGCTCAAACTTGCTGTCGAGCGCGCCGATCTTGGCATCGAGAACTTCGAACTTGCGCTCGAATTTGCTGTCGAGCGCGTCGAACTTGTGCTCAAACTTACTGTCGAGCGCGCTGATCTTGCGGTCGAGCTCGCTGACCTGGCGGTCGATCTTCTGGTCGAGCTCGCTGAATCGGCGGTCGATCTTCTGGTCAAGCTCGTCGAACTTGCGGTCGAGCTCGCTGATCTTGCTGTCCACCTTTTTGTCGAGGTCGCCGATCTTGTTGTCGAGCGCGCGCTGACCCTGCCGGAGGTCCAGGAGTTGGGTGTCGACGTTCTGGAAGCGTTGGTTGACGTCGGTGAAGCGCCGGTCAATTTCGTTGAAGCGGCGCTCCGCTTCGTGCGACGTGAGTAGTTCGGTGCGTTCGTCTTGCGTGACCATGCCGCGATGGTAGCAGAACGCCCGCCCCTACCCCGCCAACTCCCCCTCCAGCGCCAAAATCTCCTCCAGCCCTGTCTCCCCCACCTCCCGCCCCTCCCGCAGCGCGGTGCGGGCGAGCAACTGCAACGCGCGGTTGGCCGGCGTGGGGATGCCGTGCTCCACGCCCAGCAGCACGATTTCGCCGTTGAGGTAGTCGGTTTCGATGGCGGGCAGGCCGCGGCGGAAGGATTGCCAGGTGGAGCCGCCGCCGCGTTCGACGCCTTCGACCTGTTCGGAGGTGAAGACGGCGGCGCGGCGTCGGTTGATTTCGTCGAGCGGGGCGTAGGCGATGTCGGCGGCGGCGTAGCAGGCGAGCGCTTCGTCGCGCAGGCGGTCGACGAAGGCGCGGAGCTCGGGGCCGGCGCGCTCTTCGCGGACGCCGCAGAGGGCCTGGAGGGCGTTGCGCAGGTTGGTGAGCAGCTTGCCGTATTTGAGCCGCATGGCGTGGTCGTCGGGGGTTGCGCTGAAGCCGGCGGCGGTGAGGTCGGCGCAGACTGCCGCGATGCGGTCGTCGGTTCCGCGGGGGAAGCGCCCGCAATCGAGCAGGCCGGCGAGCGGCTCGGCGTGGAGGGCGACTTCGCCGGGGGTGAGGAAGGTGGCGGGCATCACGATCAGCATGGCGTAGACGTGGGTGAAGCGTCGGGCGGCGGCGCGCTCGTTGGCGACGCCGTTTTGGGCGCAGATCACGGGGATGTGCGGTCCGGCGGCGGCTTCGAGGTCGTCGAGCGCGGCGTGGGTGTCCTGGCCTTTCATGGTGAGGAGGACGATGTCGTCGTCGCGGAAGTCGATTTCGCTCGGGTGGGCGGCGGTCTGGACGGCGACGCGCTCGACGCTGTGGGGGCGGCGGACGGTGAGGCCCTGTTCGCGCATGGCGGTGAGGTGCTCGCCTCTGGCGATCAGGACGGCCTCGCGTCCGGCTTGGGTGAGCAGGGCACCGATGCCGCCGCCGATGCCGCCCGCGCCGTAGATGATGTAGCGCATTGTGTCGGCTTCTCCTCTGCGGGGCACGGTAGCGCGGTATTGCGCAATGGGGCGATACTGCGCGGCAGGGGAGGTGCGCGATGGCTGCAACGAACGGCGCAACGGTCAGGGCGGAAGACTGTCTGCCGCAGGTGGAGGGCGAGCTGCGGGCGGCGGGGTTGGAGGGGGATGTACGGATTGTGCGCGACCGCTGGGGGGTACCGCATGCGCGGGCGGGCAGCGCGCGGGATGCGTTTTTCGCGCAGGGCTTCTGTCTGGGGCAGGAGCGGACCTGGCAGCTCGAGCTGTACCGGCAGATGGCGCACGGTCGGGCGGCGGCGCTGCTCAACGAGGGGCTGCTGCGGATTGATCGGCTCAACCGTCGGATGGGCTACGGGCGCGACGCGGCGGCAGAGTGGGAGGAACAGTCGGACGACGCGCGGATGATCCTTCAGGCCTACGCGGACGGGGTGAATGCGGCGATTGCGGCGGGGCCGAGGCCGCTGGAGTTTCACCGGCTGGAGCACGAGATGTCGCCCTGGTCGCCGGTCGATTCGCTGGCGATTCTGAAGATGGTCTCGGCCAATGTGCATTGGTCGCTGAAGATCAGCAACGCGCGGCTGGCGGCGCAGCTGGGCGTAGAGGCGGCGACGGCATTGATTCCCGACGTGCCCGACGGGGGCGCGATGATCACGCCGGCGGGCGCGACCTGGGCTAATGGGGCGAACGGTCGGCACGCCTGGGAGGATGAGTTGCGCGCGCTGGCGGAGGAGCCGGGGATGCGGCGGGGCGGGGCGGACGGCTCAAACTGCTGGGTGATCGACGGGGCGCACACGGCGTCGGGCGCGCCGCTGGTGGTGGGAGATCCGCATCTGTCGCTGTCGGTACCGGCGCAGTGGTACCTGATGCACATGGAGTGCGAGGAGTTCAGCGTGGCTGGCCCGTGCAGCCCGGGCTATCCGGGGCCGGTCTACTACGGGCACAACGGGCGCGTGGCGTGGACGATGACGCACGCGCAGGGCGATCGCTGGGATGTGTACCGCGAGCGGATCACGCGCAACGGAGAACCGAGCGCGGAGTTTCGCGGGGAGCAGCGTCCGCTCCAGCGGCGCGACGAACTGATCGAGGTGCGCGGGAGCGAGGCGGTGACGGAGACGGTCTGGTCGACCGAGCACGGCCCGGTGGTGCAGGGCGATCCGACGACGGACGACGAGGTGCTGGCGGCGCGCTTCGCGCTGGCGGAGCCGTGCCATGATTTCGACGGGATGCTGCCGATCTTCCGCGCGGCGACGATTGCGGAGGCGCGCGCCGGCTTTCGGCGCTACGACTCGATTTCGGGCAACTTCGCGTTCGCCGATCACGAGGGGGAGATCGGCTACCAGTACACGGGGCGGACGCCCAGGCGTCCGGCGGCGCTCGCGCCCGTGCCCGGCTGGGACGGATCGCACGAGTGGGACGGCGAAGTACCGGCCGATGAGCTGCCGCAGGAGACGAACCCCGAGAGCGGGGTGATCATCACGGCCAACAACCGCACGACGACGCCTGACTATCCGCACTATCTGAGCTGGAGTCAGACGCCGTTCCGCGCCGACCGGCTGCGCGAGCTGCTGAGCGGTCGGGACGACTGGACGGCGGAGGCGATGATTGCGGTGCAATCCGACCAAACCAGCCTGCACGCGCGCCAGCTGGCGGCGCGGGCGGCAGCGGCGCCGAGCGACGATCCGGCGGTACGCGAGTTACAGGCGCTGCTGGGCGGCTGGGACGCGCGGCTGTCGCGCGATTCGGCGGCGGGGCTGGTCTATCACGAGCTCTGCGAGCAGGTCGCGCGTCGCACGGTGCGGCGCTTCTTCGACGATCCGATGCGCGTCGTGCCGGGGATGGCCGATGAGCGGCGAATCGTGCATGAGCAGTTGAAGCGCAACTCCGCGCTGACGCTGCCCGACGGTCAACACTGGGACGAGGTGCTGGTCGAGGCGCTGGCTGAAACGGGCCGCGTGCTGCGCGAGCGGCACGGCGCGGACCCGAGCGGCTGGCGCTACGGCGACGCGCACAAGATTCTGTGGAAGCACAATCTGGGCCGCGACGCCGAGGGCGCGGCGATGTTCAACGTGGGCGAGATCGAGACGGGCGGCGACGATCACACGCCGAATAACGCGGGGACGATCTACGGTCGGCCCGGCGATCACGGAACGTCGTACCGGCAGATCTTCGATCTGCAAAACCTCAACGGGGCGCGCGTTTGCATTCCGCCGGGCAACTCGGGGCGGCCGGGGTCGCCGCACTACTGCGATCACCTGGAGCGCTGGCGCGATGTGGAGTATTTCCCGCTCTACGTGGAGTGGGGGGAGATTGAGGCGAACGCGGAATCGGAGCTGCGGCTCAGGCCCCGGTAGGGCCTGTTCACACTTCCGGCTCCCGCGCCGCCCCTCCGCCACCGCCATACCCGCGCCTCTCCCCACCCCGTCATACCCGCGGCAAGCGCGGGTATGACGGAGCTGGGGGCGGGTGTGGGGGCGGCGTGGGCATAACGGAAGTGTGAGCACGCCCTGGCTGCGGCTGGCTGTGATTCAGCTGCAACCGGCCGCGGTGGGGCGGCCTATCCGCGGTCGGGCACGCCGTCCGGGAACTGCTCGGCCAAGAACGCCGCGATCGCCGCCAGCATTTCACGCGCCAGCTCCAGGTCGATCACGAACGGCTCCACATCGATCTGCGTGGTCGGCGAAAGCGCGATCCCCTCCGGCGGCAGGCCCAGCGCAATCGCGCTCAGGTAGAACTTCATGCTCGCCAGGGTGTAGTCGATCTGGAACCACGGCTGATCGGTGATCGCGAACAGCACCTGCCCCGAGGCCACCGCCTGGGCTGCTTCGAGCACGCCGATCGACCCGACTTTCACATCGCCGCCGACCGACTGCGCGGCCTCGGCCGACGGCAGCATCAGCGCGCTGTTGAGCGTCATCGTTGCGCCCACGCCGCCCGCCTCCAGCCGCTCCGTGATCTGCGCCTGCGAGCGCGGAATGTCCTCCACGCCGACCACGTAGAGCCGCTCCATTTCGCCGCCCGTGTAGGCCGCCTCCAGCGCGTTGCAGCGCTCCTCAAGGCCGCTGTTGTCGCGTTCGTGCAGGACGCAGAGCACGATCCCCTCCACGCCCGCCTCGTTGAAGGCGTTGCCTGCGTGGCGGCCCACCGCCTCCTCGTCCAGCGACACATGCACCACCACGCCCAAGCTCTCCGCGTCGGCGCGGCCCGAGTTGAAGGTCAGCACGAACACGCCGGCGTCCTGCGCGTAGCGGATCGCCTCGCGCAGCGCGTCGGCGTTCGGCACGCTGGTCGCAATCCCCGCCACGCCGTCGTCCACGCACTCCCGAATGATCTCCGCCTGCTCCGCCCGGTCCGGGCTGCCGTAGACCGTCACGAACAACCCGAAGTTGGCGCCCGAGAGGATCGCGTTGCTCGTCAAATTCGCCCAGAACTCGTCCGCGAGGCTGCCGTGATGCACCACACAGACCAGAGGCTCCACCGCTGCTGTGGTTTCGATCACGGCCGCCGTCTCCAGCGTCGAGCTGGTCAGCCAGCGCCCGGTCGGCGCGTCGGCCGGCACGAAGCGCCGCTCCGGCAGATCCCGCTCGCTCCACGATCCGTCCCTCAACAGCTCTTGCAGCGCCACCTCGACCCGCCCGTCGGCGAGCCGCTGCGCCGCGATCCGCACCTGCTCGCCGCCGTGCGTCGCGGCGAACACCCCGCCGACCGCGACTCCGCCCAGCACGAACACCAGCAACATCGCGACCATCTGCCGCAGCTTCGGCATCGCAACCCTCATCTCTCTGCGCGCGCCGCAGCCAATCAGCCGCAGCCGCCTGTAAGGTAACGCACCAAGCCTGAGTTGCCGACTCGAGCGCCGGCGACGCGCCCTCTCGCCCCCCCTCGCACGCGCGGCGCGAGTGCGCTATCCTACCCGCGACGCACATTCAGGCGGCGCAAGCAGCGCCGCCGTGAGAGGAACAACACGATGGAACTCCAGAACGTAGTGATCGTCGACGGCGTGCGCTCGGCCTTCGCCCGCGGCGGACGCGGCGCCTTCACCGCCACCCGCCTCGACGACATCGGCGTCCAGGTCCTGCAGGAACTGCTCAGCCGCTACCCCCAGGTCGCACCCGAAGACATCGAAGACGTCGGCATGGGCTGCGTCGGCGGCGTCGCCGAACTCGCCGGCATCGGCGCCAACCACATCGTCCGCCTCGCCGGCCTGCCCGAATCCGTCTGCACCTTCGACTCCAACCGACAGTGCGGCTCCTCCATGGAGACCCTCCACCGCGTCACCCAGGAAATCATGGTCGGCGCCATCGACGTCGGCGTCGCCCTCGGCGTCGAGCGCATGGGTCGCCAACTCGGCGGCGGCGGCGGCGCCGAACCCACCCGCATCACCGAGTTCAACCAGGCCCGCCACGACCAGAACGACATGCAGCGCAACCTCGCGCGCGACCACGACGACTACTTCTCCGTCCCCATCCCCGACGCCATCCTCGACTCCTCGCCCGTCTGCTCCATGCTCCAGACCGCGCAGAACGTCGCCGAGATGTACGACATCAGCCGCGAAACGCTCGACGAATTCGCCGTCGAGAGCCACCGCAAATACGGCGAAGCCCTCGCCGCCGGCTTCTACAAGGACGAAATCGTCCCCGTCGAGGTCGAACTGCCCGTCTTCGACGACGAAGGCAACCTGCTGCTCGACCAGCGCGGCGACAAAAAGATCGTCGACGTCGACGAAGGCTTCCGCCCCGGCACCAACTTCGAGGGCCTCAGCCAGCTCCGCACCGTGCGCGGCACCGTCTCCCATCAGGAGCAGGAAATCCGCATCACCGCCGGCAACTCCTGCCCCACCAACGACGGCTTCACCGCCGCCCTGCTGATGAGCGAGCGCCGCGCCGACGAACTCGGCCTCGAGCCGCTCGCCCGCATCGTCGGCTTCGGCGTCGGCGGCGTCAAGCCGCAGGTCATGGGCCTCGGCCCCATCCCCGCCACCCGCAAGGCGCTCAACCACGCCGGCATCGACGCCTCCGAAATCGACCGCGTCGAGTTCAACGAAGCCTTCGCCGCCCAGGTCATCCCCTCCGTGCAGGAACTCGGCATCCCCATGGACCGGGTCAACGTCAACGGCGGCAGCCTCGCCATCGGCCACCCGCTCGGCGCCACCGGCACCCGCCTCGTCGCCACCGTCGCCCGCGAGCTGCGCAACAGCGGCACCCGCTACGGCCTCGCCACCCAGTGCATCGGCGCCGGCATGGGCATCAGCACCATCCTCGAAGCCGTCTAGCCCGCGGCAGCCGACCACCGCGCACCCCAGAGGGGGCGGCCCACCCAGGCCGCCCCCTCTCCGCACTTGCTTGAACGCACGTACAGTTGTGCTACATTGGTTCCGAACCGACACTCGGTTCGAAACCGGATGCGCAATATGTCAAGCTCGCACAAGCTCAACGACCACCAGACTGCCTACCGGTTTGACCGCTACCCTGCGCCAATGACCGACACGACCTTTCGTTTCATCGACCTGTTCGCCGGCATCGGTGGCTTCCGCATCGCAATGGAGGCCGCTGGCGGTGAGTG
Source organism: Dehalococcoidia bacterium (assembly GCA_965242565.1). Lineage (GTDB taxonomy): Bacteria > Chloroflexota > Dehalococcoidia > Bin125 > Bin125 > CATQGW01. The sequence goes on from OZ251457.1 coordinate 285,499, forward strand.
TGTCTTCACCAGCGAGATCGACCGCTGGTGCCGGGAGACCTACACCGCCAATTTCGACACCAATCACCCGGTGCGCGGCGACATCCGCGAGGTCCACGAAGACGACATCCCAGACTTTGAAGTGCTCGTTGCCGGCTTCCCCTGCCAGCCGTTCTCGATCGCCGGCGTGTCGAAGAAGCGGGCGCTCGGGCAGCCCGAGGGCTTCGCCTGCGACACACAGGGCACGCTGTTCTTCGACATCGCACGCATCCTCGCTGCGCGCCGCCCACGAGCGTTCCTGCTGGAAAACGTCCGCAACCTCGTCAGCCACGACGGCGGCAGGACGTTCGCCGTGATCCACGAGACGCTCGAACGCGAGCTCGGCTACGAGGTCCACTGGCGCATCCTCAACGCGAAGCATTGGCTCCCCCAACACCGCGAGCGCATCTTCGTCGTGGGTTTTCGCGAGCCAACGGCATTCGACTTCAACGACTTGTTGGTCCCGGATCTACCGGGGCCGACAATCGGCAGCATCCTCCACCCGGAAGACGGGAGCGAGCAAGGTGGCGAGCCGTACGTGAACGGGCCAAGGGGAAAGGTCGATCAGAAATACATCCTCACGAAGCACCTGTGGGATTATCTCCGCGCATACGCGCGACGCCACAAGGCGCGCGGTAACGGCTTCGGTTTCGGCTTGGTCGGTCCTGACGACGTGTCACGGACGCTTTCTGCCCGGTACTACAAGGACGGTTCAGAGATCCTCGTGAAGCGTGGTCTGCGGGGTCAAGCACGCCCGCGACGTTTGACCCCCCGCGAGTGCGCACGGCTGATGGGTTTCGACGAACCGCTGGGAAGCAAGTTCCAGATCCGAGTGTCTGACGCGCAGGCGTATCGGCAGTTCGGCAACGCCGTGGCCGTTCCCGTCGCAACGGCCGTGGCGAACCTCCTACAGGCGTACTTGCCGCCAGCGCAGCCGACCAATGAGCAACTGGCGATGTTCAGTCGAGAGCGAGAACTCGCATGGACATAGTCTCGCCTGAAACGCGCAGCCGCATGATGTCGGGCATTCGTACGCGCGACACCAAGCCCGAAGTCCTTTTCCGCAAAGGGCTGCATCGTCGTGGCTACCGATATCGGCTACGATCGCAGCACGTACCGGGCAAGCCCGACTTTGTCCTGCCAAAGCATCGAGTCGCGGCCTTCGTCCACGGTTGCTTCTGGCATCGTCACGAGTGTCACCTGTTCAAGTGGCCAAGCACGCGGCCGCACTTCTGGCGGGCCAAACTCAACCGAAATCAAGAGCGGGACTCAGAGGTCACCGAGGCCGTTGATGCGGCAGGTTGGCGGCAGTTGACGGTCTGGGAATGCGCGTTGCGCGGGCCCTACCAGATCGGACTGGGGTGTGCCTTGGACCGAACTGAGCGCTGGTTGACGTCAACTTCACGCAGACTCGAAATCCGGGGAGCAAAATGAGCGTTGACGCACTGCGCCGTTTCCTCGATCTTTTGGCCGACGAGCAGAATGTCAGGTGGTGGCTGAAGCGGTTGTCGGCCAACGATACACAGCAGACAGGCGGACACCAAGCCGGCGCCTACGTTCCCAAGGACGTGATCTTCAACGTGATCCCGGAGCTCAGGCGTGAATCCGAGTACAACCCGTACGAGCATCTCGATACGACAATCGAGTCACACAGCCACACGACAACCGCTAAAGCGATCTGGTACAACAACCGACTGCACGGTGGTACTCGAAACGAAGCTAGGATCACTGGGTGGGGCGGACGCACGTCGCCGCTGCTGGATCCTGACCTGACGGGAGCCGCAGCACTGTTCGCCTTTGGTGGCCGATCTGATGAGCGATGGTGCCGTGTGTGGGTCTGTGAAACGGAAGACGAGACCAACCTTGCCGAGGAACGGTTCGGCACGATTGAGCCGGGGCATGGTCTCGTGTTCCCTCCGCCGCAGCAAGAACCACCTGTCGGTGGGTGTGGTTTGGATGACGCCGACATTCCACCCGGATGGATCGCTGAGTTCCCGTCGCCGAACGACATCTTGGAGCGCTCTTTGGCAATGCGCCCGCAGTTTTCGTCCTTGGGCCCCGATCGGCGACTGCTCAAGCGCCGTGAGTGCGAATACGAACTGTTCAGGAGCATCGAACGAGCTGTCTGGCTTCCGCACATCAAAGAGGGATTTGCGTCCCTCAACTCGTTCTTGGCGGTTGCGCAAACGATCCTTCAGCGTCGCCGATCCCGATCGGGTCGATCGCTGGAACAGCACATCCTGCGCATCTTTGCGGAGGCAGGGATGATCGAGAGCACACATTTCGATGTGCAGGTCGAGACGGAACCCAAGCACCAACCCGACTTCCTCTTTCCGTCGGAAACTGCGTATCACGACGACAGCTTCGATCACCGCAACCTCAGGATGTTGGCGGTCAAAACCACACTCCGCGAGAGGTGGCGGCAGGTGCTGGAAGAGGCAGATCGGATCTCCACAAAGCATCTTCTGACGCTGCAAGAGGGAGTGTCACAGGCTCAGTTCGAGCAGATGCGCAGGGCCGGCATCGTCCTCGTCGTTCCCCAGCCCCTTCACAAGCGCTACCCAGAACAGGTCCGCGCTGAACTCCAGACCCTCGCTGGTTTCATTGCTGAAGCGAGCGCACTGTCGGCATAGTCGCGATGGAATTCCTATTCGTCCTCACAGCGCTGATCTTCCTCGCGCTGCTCTGGCGGCTCATCCCCAAGCCCGACATCGACCGGCCCCACCTCATCTCCACGCCCAGTGCCCGCGGCGGGCTGACGTTGCGCGGCGTGCGCAACGTGCTCGTGGCGCTATTCATGGTTGGAGTGATCCTGAGCGCCTACCTCGATCCCTCGGAGGCCGGCAACGAGAGCCGAGGAGCGATGATCGGCGCGTTCATCTTCTGGGGCGGCGCCATCCTGATGTTCCGCACGCCGAACCTGATTTCGGAGAGCACGGGCTTCGGCTCTTCCGGCGCCTCTGCCCCCAACCCTGCGGAGAGCGGCGGCTACCAGCTGCAATGGGGCGACCGGACGGTCACCTACGACCTGCGCGGCGCAGCAGAGCGCTGGGTCACCCGAATCGCCTTCTGGTTCATGCTGATCAACGCGCTCGCAGTGGTGCTCTAGCGAGGCGTTGAGGCAGCGAACCCGGACGCGCTGGCCTACCATCGCAAGCGCATCTTCCTCACCTCTACGTAGGTCGCCACCGGAACGCGCCAAAGGAACGCCATGCCCGACACCCTCGTCACCGTCATGATCATCGTCATCATCACCGAGCTCATCTGCCTCGGCGTCTTCTGGAAAGCCAACCTCATCCCCGACTTCGATCTGGAGGTCTACATCCCGCTGCCCGGCGGCTCGGGCCTCACGACGACCGCCCGCAAGATCACGCTCACCGCCATCGCCGCCGTGATCGCCGTCTCCGCCGTCGTCCTGCTCATCGCCGCGCTGACCTAGCCGACTACCGCCCCCCGTTCCGCTACCCTGCCCCCAACACCGTCTGGAGGTCCCCATGGTCACCGAAATCAAGCCCGACGCCCCCGCCCTGCTCGCCCACCCCCTCGACCCGCTCTCCACCGAGGAAATCGAGCGCGCCTCCGCGCTCGCCAAAGCCCGCGCCGGCGGCGCCGACTCCATCCGCTTCCCGCTCGTCGCCCTCGCCGAGCCCGACAAGCGCGCCGTGCGCAGCTTCACCGCCGGCGACGCCATTGAGCGGCGCGCGCTCGCCATCATCTTCAACACCGCCAACGGCGAAACCGCCGAAGCGATCGTCGACCTCAACGCCGACGCCGTCGTCTCCTGGACACCGCGCGACGATGTGCAGCCCTTCCCCCTGATGGAGGAGTTCGGCCGCGCGCAGGAAACGATCAAGAACGACCCCGAATGGCGCGCCGCCATGGCCCGCAAGGGCGTCACCGAAGAGCAGCTCAAGACGATCCAGATCGACCCCTGGCCGGCCGGCAACTTCGGCAGCCGCTGGGAGACCGGACATCGCATCCTCAAGGGCATCGCCTACCTGCGCGACACCGAGAGCGACAACGGCTACGGCCGCCCCGTCGACGGCGTGATGGCCGTGGTCGATCTCGTCGAAAACCGCGTGCTGGAGGTGGTCGAGGAAGACGCCCCGCCGCCGCCCGGCTCGGCCTTGCGCTTCGACGGCGAGCACGCCGCCGCACACCCGCGCCAGGACCTCAAGCAGCTCGACATCGTGCAGCCCGAAGGCGTCTCCTTCACGCTCGACGGCCACCTGCTCAAGTGGCAGAAATGGCAAATGCGCGTCTCCCTCCACCCCCGCGAGGGCCTCGTCCTGCACCAGATCGCCTACGAAGACGACGGCCGCCTGCGCCCCATCTGCTACCGCGCCTCGATGGCCGAAATGGTCGTCCCCTACGGCGACCCCTCCATCACCCAGTCGTTCAAAAACGCCTTCGACAGCGGCGAGGTCGGCGGCCTCGGCCGGCTGACCAACTCGCTCGAGCTGGGCTGCGACTGCCTCGGCGAAATCGTCTACATGGACGGCCACGTGACCGACGAGCGCGGCGGCGCGCGCACCATCAAAAACGCCGTCTGCATCCACGAAGAGGACTTCGGCATCCTCTGGAAGCACACCTACGCCGACGAAAACGGCCAGCAGTCTTGGGTGCGCCGCTCCCGCCGCCTCGTCGTCTCCGCCATCGCCACCGTCGGCAACTACGACTACGGCTTCTACTGGTACTTCTACCAGGACGGCTCCTGGGAGCAGGAAGTCAAGGCGACCGGCATCGTGCAGACCATCTCGATGGCCGACGACGACCCGCAGATCACCCGCCACCGCATCGCGCCCGGCCTGGGCGGCACCATCCACCAGCACTTCCTCTGCTTCCGCCTCGACATGGAAGTCGACGGCGCGGCCAACAGCGTCTACGAGATCGACACCGTGCCGCTGCCGCGCAGCGCCGAGTACCCGCTCGGCAACGCCTTCACCGCCCGCGCCACACTGCTCGGACGCGAGTCCGAGGCCGCGCGCTCCGTCAACTCCGCCTCCGCCCGCCACTGGCGCATCGCCAACGACGCCGCCCGCAACCCGCTGGGCGAGCCGCCCGCCTACATCCTCGCGCCCGGCGAGACGGTCGGCATGATGGCCGATGAGCAGTCCGCCGTCGGCCAACGCGCCGTCTTCGCCCGCAACCAGCTGCACGTCACCCCCTACGACGACGCCGAGTTCTACCCCGCCGGCGACTACCCCAACCAGAGCGAGCCCGGCCAGGGCATCCCCGCCTGGATGGCCGCCGACCGCGCCCTGCAGGACGAGGACCTGGTCGTCTGGTACACCGTCGGGATGAACCACCTGGTCTGCCCCGAGGACTGGCCCGTCGCGCCCGTCCACCGCGCCGGCTTCAACCTCAAGCCCTGGGGCTTCTTCGACCGCAACCCCGCGCTCGACGTCCCGATGCCCGACCACTGCGCGCACGACGAGGAGTCGCATGCCCACGACAACCACTCCCGCAATGGCCACAGCTGAGCCCGGCGCAGCGGCCGCGCCCCACCCGCTCGATCCGCTCTCGGCCGACGAAATCGTCCGCGCCTCCGCGATCGCCGCCCGGCACTACGGCTCTCCACCGTCGTTGCGCTTCCTGCTCGTCGCCGCGCTCGAGCCGCCCAAGGGCGCGCTCCACGACGCGCCGCGCTCCGCCGAACTGCTCTGTCTGGACGCCGAAGCGGGCCTCACCACCGAGGTCGTCGTCAACCTCGACGCCGGCAGCGTCGTCTCCGCGCTGCCGCGCCCCGGCGTGCAGCCGTTCGCCCTCTTCGAGGAGTACGAGCGCGCCGAGACCGCCATCCGCGCCGACGCCGGCTGGCGCGCCGCAATGGCCGCCCGCGGCTTCGGCGAGCGCCAAATCGAGCTCGCCTTCCTCCACCTCTGGCCCACCGGCAACTTCGGCCACAAGTGGGAGACCGAGCACCGCATCCTCAAAGGCATCGCCTACCTGCGCGACGAACCCGACGACAACGCCTACGGACGCCCCGTCGAGGGCCTCGTCGCCGTCGTCGATCTCGTCGAAAACCGCGTGCTGGAGGTGCTCGACGAACCGTCGCCCCCGCCCGCGCCCACCGCCCTGCGCTTCGACCACGAGCACGGCGGCGAGCCGCGCCGGGACCTCAAGCCGCTCGACATCACGCAGCCCGACGGCCCGTCGTTCACCCTCGACGGACGCCTGCTCAAGTGGCAGAAGTGGCAGCTGCGCGTCTCCCTCCACCCCCGCGAGGGCTTGGTCCTGCACCAAATCGGCTACGAGGACGACGGCCGCCTGCGTCCCATCTGCTATCGCGCCTCAATGGCCGAAATGGTCGTGCCCTACGGCGACCCCTCGGTCGGCCACTACTTCAAAAACGCCTTCGACTCCGGCGAGTGCGGCTTGGGCCGGATGACCAACTCGCTCGAACTCGGCTGCGACTGCCTCGGCGAAATCGCCTACCTCGACGCCGCCGTCACCGACGAGCGCGGCGGCGCGCGCACGATCAAAAACGCCGTCTGCATCCACGAGGAGGATGTCGGCATCCTCTGGAAACACACCTACGAAAAGGGCGACGGAACCGAATCGGCCGTCCGCCGCTCGCGCCGACTGGTCGTCTCCAGCATCGCCACCATCGACAACTACGACTACGGCTTCTACTGGTACTTCTACCAGGACGGCTCCTGGGAGCACGAGGTCAAGGCGACCGGCATCGTCCAGACCATGGCGATCACGGACGACGACCCGCAGATCACGCGCCACAAGATCGGCCCGCAGCTGGGCGCCGTGCATCACCAGCACTTCCTCAGCTTCCGCCTCGACATGGAGATCGACGGCGGCCCAAACACCGTCTACGAGGTCGACACCGTCCCGCTGCCGCGCAGCGCCGAGTACCCGCTCGGCAACGCCTTCACCGCCCGCGCCCAGCCGATCGCCGACGAATCGCAGAGCGCGCGCAGCGTCAACGCCGCCGCCGCCCGCCACTGGCGCATCGCCAACGACGACGCCTCCAACCCGCTCGGACAACCGCCCGCCTACATCCTCATGCCCGGCCAAACCGTCGCCATGATGGCCGACGAACAGTCGGCCATCGGCCGACGCGCCGCCTTCGCCCGCAACCAGCTCTGGGTCACCGCCTACGACCCGGCCCAGCGCTACCCCGCCGGCGACTACCCCGCGCAGAGCGAGCCGGGCCAGGGCATGCCCCGGTGGATCGCCGCCGAGCGCCCGCTCGAGCAGGCCGACGTCGTGCTCTGGTACACCGTCGGCGTCAACCACATCGTGCGCCCCGAAGACTGGCCCGTCGCCCCCGTCCACCGCGCCGGCTTCGCGCTCAAACCCTGGGGCTTCTTCGACCGCAACCCCGCGCTCGACCTGCCCATGCCCGACCACTGTGCGCACGACGAAGAGGCGCACGGCGACAGCCACGGCGCGCAGAACGGGCGCAGCTAATCCCCGCGGGCGGACATCTCGAAGCAACGACAGGCGACAATAACGACGCGATCAGGCATAGTGGAGACGAGGCGCGCGGGAATCGGAATGTGAGGCCTGCGATGGTCACCGCCGAAGCGACATCGGCCGATGTGTTCGCCGAGCTCGAATCCGAAGTCCGCTCCTACTGCCGCGCCTGGCCCACCGTCTTCACCCGCGCCCAGGGCGCGCGGATCGAGGACGAATCAGGCCGCTCCTACATCGACTTCTTCGCCGGCGCCGGCGCGCTCAACTACGGACACAACCCGCCCCAAATGATCGCCGCCCTGATCGACTACCTGCAATCCGGCGGCATCCTCCACAGCCTCGACATGTCCACCGCCGCCAAGCGCGACTTCCTGCTGCGCTTCGACGAGCTGATCCTCGCCCCGCGCGGCATGCGCTACCGCGTCCAGTTCCCCGGCCCCACCGGCGCAAACGCCGTCGAAGCCGCGCTCAAGCTCGCCCGCAAGGTCACCGGACGCCGCACCGTCGTCTCCTTCACCAACGCCTTCCACGGCATGACGCTCGGCGCGCTCGCCGTCAGCGCCAACCCTTTCAAACGCGAGGGCGCAGGCGTCCCGCTTGAATACACCGCCACCGCCCCCTACGACGGCCAGCTGAACGGCCAACTGGGCGATGTCGACACCATCGAAACGCTCGACGCGATGCTGACCGACGACCCGGCCGCCGCCGTGATCGTGGAAACCGTGCAGGGCGAGGGCGGGCTGCACGCCGCGAGCGACGGCTGGCTGCAACGACTCGAAGAGTGCTGCCGACGCCACGGCGCGCTGCTGATCGTCGACGACATCCAGGCCGGCTGCGGGCGCACCGGCGCGTTCTTCTCCTTCGAGCCGTCCGGCATTTCGCCCGACATCATCACCCTCTCCAAATCGATCAGCGGCCTCGGCCTGCCGCTCGCGCTCACGCTGATCCGCCCCGATCTGGACATCTGGAAGCCCGGCGAGCACAACGGCACCTTCCGCGGCAACAACGCCGCCTTCGTCACCGCAACCGCCGCGCTGGAGCACTGGCGCGACGACGCCCTCACACAGGCCCTTACACAGCCAGTCGAGCGCAAGGCAGCCCGCATCCGCGCCGAGCTCGAAGCCATCTGCGTCGAACAGGAACAACTGCGCGCCACCCCCCGCGGCCGCGGCCTCCTGCAAGGCCTGCACACCCCGCTCCCCAACCTCGCCAACCAAATCGCCGCGCAAGCCTTCACCCACGGCCTGCTGGTCGAAACCTCCGGCGCAGACGCCGACGTGGTCAAGCTGATGCCCCCCCTCACCATCAACGACGCCGACCTGGAGCAAGGCCTAAAAATCCTCCAAACCTCAGTCGCCGCCGCCCTCACCTAACCCCTCCTCACACCCCTCTCTCCCTCCCGCCCCACTTCTCCCGTCAAACCCGTCCCCTTTTCCCGTCAAACCCGTCCCCTTTTCCCGTCAAACCCGTCCCCTTTTCCCGTCAAACCCGTCCCCTTTTCCCGTCAAACCCACCTCCTTTTTCCCGTCATCCCGCCTCCTTTTTCCCGTCATTCCCGCCCCCGAGCGGGAATCTGCCCCATCCCGCCTCAAACGCCCGCGCCCCATCTCCGCCAGGCCCGCCCTCACCCTTCCATCATCCCACCCCAACCCTCGCCAGCCGCCCCTCCGTCGCCCCCGACTTGATCGGGGGCCCAAACCCAACTCCGCTTGCAGCACAAGAGACCCGAACCCACCCCCAACGCCCGCCCGCAGACCATCCCGACACGCTGCACCGCCGAAGCCGTCGCATGGGTTCCCGCGCAAGGCGGGAACGACGGCAAAGGAACTCAGCCGAGCTCGTGAACGATCTCCTCAAGATGAGGATCCATCGCGTCCTTGAGCGCCGGGTAGAACGCGAGCATCCAGTCGCGGATTTCGTCAAGCCTCTCCTGCGGATCGTGGATGGTGCCATGCTCCAGCATCATGCCGATGAAGCGGTAGTACCTGGCCTTCGGGTGAGGCGATCTCGTAGTTGGATTCCACTGATTCACCTCGAAGCTGGGGTCGCGCAGCGCGAGATCGTGGTTAATCGCCGTCTCGCGGCGCTTGAGGTGGTCGAACACGCGCTTTGAACCGATCGGGTCGGGGATGCGAATCCACAGGTACACGAAGGGCCAGTGGCGATCTCTCGTGTTGGCACCCCAGAACCCGAAGTTGAAGCAGAGAGGCGCAAACTTCTGGGACTCGAAGCCACGGTCGTTGCCCGCCGGCATGACATTGAGCGTCCTCGGGCCTTCTCCTGCGTCCTTGAGCTCTCGAATGATCGGATCGAAGAACTCCTTGTACTGCGCGCGAACCGCTCGGAGCTCATCCTGCATGCCGGGCTTCCGTCCTCTCATGAGCGATGCCGATCCACCTGCCTGTGGGGATGGTTTCTCACCCGCGAACGCCCATTCGCCCGTGGCTGCTTTCGTGACTCGGTCACGTTCTCCGACTCCCCTGGCTAGCTTACACCGCGCGACTGCGGCTGCGAGTGGCGACAGGGATCGCTGTGGCATATCCTCGCATTGCTTGCCGAGATGCCGGCTCGCGTAAGCGACGCTGTCCACAGATCAAGGAAGAGCGCATGCGCCACATCATGATGATCGGAATCGCGACGCTTGGGGCGCTCGCGCTCGCGGCCCTGATTGCGGCGAGTGCTCCTGCTTCAGCGCAGGATGATGGCGGCGGCTCACAGCTCGAACTGCGCGTGATTGCGCAACCGCTTGAGGACGGGCAGATCGAGTTCGGCATCGAATATCTCGGGGAGCAGATCCTGCCGACGGCGCGATATCTCACGCCGCGGCTGATCCGGCAGCGGCGCGGGCAGTGGTTGAGCAGCACGCCTGTTGAAGTCGTCGGCGATTCGCTGGCGCCGGCTGCGCTCAGCGCCGGCCCTGACGCCGACGAAGTCCTGTACCGCGATGTCGACGGCCTGTGGGAGACGCGCGGCTTCGGCCGCGCGGTGGAAGTGGTGCGCGTCGCCGCGCAGCCGCTCGCGGATGGGCGGGTTGAGTTCGCGATCGAGCACAACGGGGAGCGCATCCAGCCGGAGGCGCGCTACCTCACGCCGCCGCTGATCCGCGACCGGCAGGGTGATTGGCTGCGCAGTTCGCCGGTGTCGATCACTGCGGCCATCACGCCCGCGGAGCTTGTCAGGGCTGAGAGCACTCGGGCGGCTGCTGCAGGGTCGTTCTACGGCACTCCGGTTGATGTGGCCGCGATATGCGACTTGTCTTCGGTGGACCTTCTGAGCGAGGTACCCGGCACATTCACTATCTTTAATCTGCGCGAATGGGAGGGGTATTCGCACCTCGCTCACCGCGTGAGATCGACTCTCTGGACTGAGAACCAATCGCGCGGCGACGAGTGGATCATGATCCGCGCCAACGAAGACGATGATGTGTCCCGCAGAGAAAAGGTCCCCGCGACCGCTTACGGGTTCCTCGTGCAAGATGTCCGGTGGCGGGCCCCGACGGTGTGGTGGGTGGCGGAGTTCACCTGCGGAGACAGCGATGAGCAGTCGGGCGGCGCGAGCCAGAACTTGAGCTGACGATCTTCCGCCAAGGCCGGCTCGGCGTATCGCCAGCGGGACGATGGCAGCTGTATTCCTGTCTGCGCAGGAATGAGGGGCCTGCGGGGTCTTCGCGTCAAGGTAGTGTGCGCAGGATTTCCTTGAGGCGAGGGTCCAAGACCTCCTTAATACGCGGGAGGTATTCAAGCACCCACTCGCGGATCTCTTGAAGCCGCTCGGGCGGGCTATAGATGCCACCGGGTGTGGTGACCCCGACAGCCGCGTAACCCCAATCCCTGGCTTGCCAGGTGTCCGGGTTCCAGTGCGCGTTCGTCAGCGGTTCACCATCGCCCATCTCGGCGTCGATCTCGGCTTTGGAAGCGCGCAGCTGGCGGTAGATGTGCTGATTGCGACGTTTGTCCCGTGGCGCGTGGATCCACAGGTACACGCTGGCTAAGGACCTGTTATCTGGCCAGAAGCCGAAACGGTACGACAGGTACGGGAAGTCGGGGCTTTCGAAGACACGGTCGTTTTCGTACGGTTTGCCTGCCCGCCCTGGGAAACCGCCACGCCGCAGATCGTCCATCAGCGGCTTGAGGAATGCGTTGTACGCCTCCTTGTCGGACATGTCGCAGCTACACCTCGTGGTGGTAAATTCGCGCCGCGTTGCGCTGGAGGACGTTGAGCAGGTCTTCCTCAGGCAGCACGCTGAGCACCTCTTCGACGTGCTGCTTGGGGTTGCGGGCGATGGAGTTGGGGCCCGGCGAGATGCTCGTCGGGTGCGGGAAGTCGGTCTCGAAGAGGAAGTTCTCCGAGCCCCACTGGTCGATCGCCTTGAGCGCGCTGGCTTCCTCGAACCAGAAGCAGCCGTAGCACTGGCGGCGGAAGTACTCGCTGGGCAGCAGGTCCATCTCGGGGTGCTCTTCGCGGCAGCCGCTGTTGAGCCACTGCCAGTCCATCGCTTCGAGCAGGTAGGGGATCCAGCCGACGCCGGATTCGACGGAGACGAAGTTGACGCCGGGGAAGCGGTGGCACATGCCGGAGAGGATTACGTCGAGGATGGCGTTGGAGTTGTCGAGGAAGAGCTTGACGGTGCTCTTGGCGTAGGCGGCCTGGCGGCCGTTGTCGACGGTGATGTCGCGCAGTTGGGTGAGGTCGCCGGAGCCGATGTGGAAGTTGATCGAGAGGCCGAGGTCCTGGGCCTGGTGCCAGAGCGGGTCCCAGTGCGACTCGGTCAGGCGGGGCATGCCGAAGACATGCGGCTGGTTGGTCATCAGCACGCCCTTGTGGCCGAGGCCGTGGGCGCGCTGCATCTCGTCGACGCAGGCCTGCACATCCCAGAACGGCATCGCCATGATCGGGATGAAGCGGTCGCGGTCGACGCTGGTCCACTCGACGAGGAAGTCGTTGTAGGCGCGCACGCAGTCGAGCCGCAGTTCTTCGTCGGTCAGGGTCAGGAAGTTGCCGCTGCCGAAGCCGCCGACGTTGGGGTAGACGACCTGGGCGTACATGCCGTATTCGTCCATCCGCTCGAGCCGCTCGCGGATCTCCCAGGAGCCGTGGTCGGCCTCTTGCAGGCTGGGCGGGTGGTCGGGCGGCGGGGACTTCCAGCCAGCCATCGCGGCGCCGGCGGTGGGCATGAACTTCTTGCCGCCCATCACCCAGCGGTCCTCGTTGATCTCGTCGTCGAAGACGACATGGGGCACGAGATCGCCCCACTTCTTGGTGGAGATGCGGTTGATCCAGAGGTCTTCGGGTTCGGAGACATGGGTGTCGGAGTCGATCACTTTGATCCGGTCGCAAATCATCTCGGCCATTGGGAAACCTCGCTTTGTTCGCGGCGGCGCGCGGGCCGCCTGCCGTCAATGCGGCAAAGATAGCACTTCTGGCAAGGGACCGCGCGGGATGCGCTAGGCTGCCGTTAGTTCACCATCTCGAAGCATTGCCGGACGCCCGATGAGCCACGTTGCCGCAGCCGAGACAGACGCTCCGTCCAGCGCGCCGGGGGCGGCGGAGATCGACGAGGAGCGCCCGCTGGGGATGGATTTGCCGCGCCGCGTCAAGGCGCTGGTGATGGCGGGCTCGGCGCTGGCGATGTTTCTGGCCGCGCTGGAGCAGAGCATTGTCAATCCGGCGATGCCGCGGATCGTCTCGGAGTTGGGCGGGCTGGAGCTCTATCCGTGGCTGGTGCAGGGGTTCGTGATCGCGCAGATCACGGCGATTCCGGCGGCGGGCGCGCTGAGCGACTCGCTGGGGCGCAAGCCGCTGCTGCTGGCCGGGCTGCTGATCTTCCTGGGCGGCAGCGCGGGCTGCGGGGCGGCCAACGACATCTACATGCTGATCGCGTTCCGCGCGTTGCAGGGCGTGGGCGCGGGCGTGCTGATGATGGCGACGTTCTCGGTGATCGGCGACCTCTTCCCGCCCTCGGAGCGGGGCAAGTTTATGGGGCTGTTCGCGGCGGTGTTCGCGCTCTCGAGCGTGATCGGCGCGCCGCTGGGCGGGGTGCTGACCGAGCAGCTGTCCTGGCGCTGGGTGTTCTGGGCGATGTTCGTGGTGGGGCCGCCGGCGCTGCTGGTGATCGCCTGGAAGATGCCCTGGCTGCGGCCGCAGCGGCAGGGACCGCTGCAGTTCGACTGGCTGGGGATGGCGGCGCTGCTGCCGATGCTGATCGGCCTGACGATGGCGTTCAGCCTGACCGGCTCGAGCGGCTGGACGAGCCCGCTGGTGCTGGCGCTGTTCGCGGTGTCGGGCGTCTCGCTGGTGCTGTTCATCGCCGCCGAGCGGCGCGCGGCTGCGCCGATCGTGCCGCTGCACCTGTTCCGGATCAACACGGTGGCGAGCGTGGCGATTGCGATGTTCGTGATCGGCGTGGGGATGATGGGCGCGATGGTCTACTTGCAGGTCTTCCTGCAGGTGGGGCTGGGCGCGCCGCCGACGACCGCGGGGATGATGATGATCCCGATGATCGTGACGGGGATGGTGTTCGCGGTGGTCTGCGGGCAGATCATGTCGCGCACGGGGCGCTACAAGTTTCTGGCGGTGACGGGTTCGCTGCTGATGGTGGCGGGGATGGCGCTGCTGGCGACGATGACGCGCGAGACGCTGGTGTTCAGCGGAGTGCTGCCGCGCCTGTTCGTGTTTGGCGTGGGGATGGGGATGATGATGCCGGTGCTGTCGCTGGCGGCGCAGAACGCCACGCCGCAGCGCTATCTGGGCCGCATTTCGGGCTTCACGCAGTTTTTCCAGCTGACGGGCGGCGCGGTGGGGATCGGGATCATCGGCGCGCTGTTCAACGCGCGGCTGTCGGACGGGTTGCAGGCGGCGCTGCCGGCCGATCTGGTCGATGTGGTGCTGCCGGAGAAGCTGGTGGATCCCGATTTTCGCTCCGACATGATCGCCTCGATCGGGGCAACGCTGTGGGAGACGGTGGAGCCGGCGGTGCAGGGCGTGGTGGCGGGCGCGATCACAGACAATTTCCTGATGGTGCTGGGCATTTTGGGCTTCGCGGTGCTGGTGATTCTGCGAATGCGCGAAGTGCCGCTGCGGACGGGCGAGGAAGGCCGCATCGCGGCGGCGGCGCAAGCGGCCGAGGAGCCGCCGCCTGCGCCGGCTCCGGTTGCCGAGCCGATCGCTGCGGTGGTTGAGACCTCGCCGCAGCCCATTGCGAACGGTGCGACGGTTGAACCTGTGCCGGTTTCCGTCCCGCCGCCCGGCGTGATTGAGGAGCCGATCGCGCCGCCCGCGCCTGTTCAGCTCGAAGTATCCGTCCCCGTTCCCAACGGTGCCGGGCCGATGCCCAACGGCGCTCAGCCGCGCGCCGCGCAGTGGGCGCCGAGCGGCCGAGGGGTTGCGGCGGCCGCCTTTGTCGGCGCGAGCCTCGGCATCGCGCTGTCCTACGCCTGGTCGGGCAACAGGTCGGGCAACGGCCGACACAACGGCCGAGCGGGTAGCCAGTGGACGGCGGCGCGGCAGCGGGCGGCGGAGTGGATTACGCCTCGCCGAACTCTGCACGCACGGCCGCGAACGCCTCGTCGCTAGCCGCCACCGTCTCGTCCACATCCTCCTCCGTCAGCGCCGCGCTGAGGAAGCCGTTGTGGAACGGGTGCATGTAGACGCCGCGCTCGGCCAGCTCGGCGCTGAAGGTGGTGCTGCGGAGCTTCTTGAGGCTGGTGAAGAGGTCCGCGCCCGGCTCGATCTTGTCGTCCTCGAAGATCATCAGCGGCATCTCGACCGGCCCCGTCTGGCGGATGCCGACGCCGTGCGCCTCCGCGCGGTCGGCCAGACCGGTGCGCAGCCGCTCGCCCATCGCGTGGATGTGGGCGATGCCGCTCGTCTCCTGCAGTGTGGTGATGGTGGTGATCGCGGCGGCCATCGGGCCGCTCGAGTACCAGTAGGAGCCGGTCGCCATCACCCGTCCGATCGTCTCCGCCAGGCTGTCGCGCCCCAGCAGCGCCGAGATCGGATAGCCGTTGCCGATCGCCTTGCAGTAGGCGCTCAGGTCCGGATCCACGCCCAGCGGGGCCCAGCTGCCGCGGATGTCGAGCCGGAAGCCGCCGCGCACGTCGTCGAGAATCAGCACCGCGTCGTGTGCGTCGCAGAGGTCCCGTACACCCTGCGCGAACTCCTGCGTGGGCATCTCCTGATCGACGAACACATCGTGGCGGAAGGCCGAGACCATCAGCCCGGCGAAATCGCCGTCGGCGGCGTCGATCGCCGCGCGGACGGAGGCGAGGTCGTTGTACTTGTACTCCAGCGTGCCGTCGGCGAGCGAGCCGCGCTCGATGCCCATCCAGGTCGGCGCGGAGCCGTGGTACGCGCCGTTGGCGCGCAGGATCGTGCCGCGCCCCGTCGCCGCGCGCGCCACCGTCGCCGCGTAGACGGTTGCGTCGGTGCCGTTCTTGGCGAACCATGCCCAGTCGGCCCAGGGGGTGATTTCGACGAGCAGTTCGGCGAGCTCGACCATCTTCTCGCCCGGACCGTTGAGGCAGTCGCTCCGCTCGAGCTCGGCCGCGGCGGCGCGATCGACGCTGGGGTGCGCGTGGCCGAGCAGGATCGGGCCGTAGGAGCAGAGGTAGTCGATGTATTCGTTGCCGTCGACGTCCCAGATGCGCGCGCCGTCGCCGCGACTGAAGAACTGGGGGAAATTGTCCGGCAGCAGAGCGGCGTTCTGGTGGCCGTACATCCCGTTGGGGATCACGGCGGCAGCGCGTTCGCGCAGCGCGGCGTCGGTCGTGTGGGGGCGGTTCGTGGCGTCGGGGGCGGCGTGCGTCATAAGTGACATCCGATCGTGCGATCATTGCGTGCAGGCGTAGTCTAAACCGCGCCGCGTCGTACAATGCGGCGCGTCATGTGTACGGACCCCGCCGAACACGATCTGGTGCAGCGTGCGCGCGCATTGGCTCCACGGATCGCCGCCTGCGCCGCCGAGATCGAGACATCCGGCTCGATCCCTTCGGAGTTGATTGAAGCGCTCACCGACGACCGCCTCTTCCGGCTCAACATCCCCTCCGAGGCCAACGGCGAGGAGGCGGATCCGCTGGTCGTCTTCCATGTGATCGAGGCGCTGGCGGCGGCCGACGCCTCGACCGCCTGGGTGGTGATGATCGCGACCGAGGTCTCGCTGCTGACGGGCTGGCTGCCGGGCGCGGTGCTGAGCCAGATGATCGGCGGCGACGAACCCGGCGGGCCGCGCTGCCGGATCGTTGGCTCCAGCCGCGTGCTGGCGAGCGGCTACCGCGCGGAGTCCGGCTGGCGGCTCTCGGGGCGGCTGAACTTTGTGAGCGGCATCGAGCACGCCAAATTCGTCGTGGCGACCTTCCGCGACGAACAGGACGACGAGGTGCGGATGGCGCTGCTGCCGCAGCGCGCCGGCGTCGTTGAGCGCACCTGGGACACGATGGGGCTGCGCGGCACGGGCAGCCACGACTGGCTGCTCGACGACGCCTACGTGCAGGCCGCGCACACCTGGCGTCCGTCCGATCAGCCCTGCGCGGCCGGCCCGGCCTGGCGCGCGCCGGAGCGTTCGGTCGTGGCTTGGATCGGCAACGCAGGGCACGCGCTGGGCGCGGCGCAGGGAGCGATTGACGAGGTTGCGGCGGCGAGCGTCGAGGTTGCCAGCACGCTGGATGAGCGTCCGCTGGCGGAACGCGAGGCGTTCCGGCTCGCGTTGGCGCGGGCGCAGGCGTGCGTCTGGGCGGCGCGCGATTTCGTCCGCGCGGCCGCCGCGGATGCCTGGGAGACGCTCATCGCCGGCTCGCCGGACCGAGCCAAACTGGGCCGCTGGCGGCTGGCCAATGTGCATGCGGTGCATGAGGCCGCCGATGCGGTGGAGCAGCTCTTCCGCGCCGTGGGAACCAACGCGATTCATCGCCGCTGGACGCTGGAGCGGCGCTTCCGCGACTTGCAGGTGGCGCGTCAGCACGGAGCGGCGCTGGATCCGAATTTCGACGGCGCGGCGCGGGCGATGCTCGGCCTGCCGCCGCCCGGACCGCCGTACCGCTGAGGTAGTGGAGGGCCGCCCGCTACAGCTCGAAGGGCAGGGCGGAGCCGATGCCGAAGGTGATGGCGGCGAAGCCGAGGCCCACGGCGACGAAGCGCGCGGAGGCGTAGAGCGGGTTGCGGCTGGTGATCACCGAGGTCAGCAGGCCGGCAATCGCCAGCGCCGCAGTCGAACCCAACGTCGCCGCCAGCAGCGCCCACCAGCCGTGCGTCCAATCGGCCCACCAGGCGATCAGAAAGGGCAGCAGCGGAATGAGCGCGCCCAGCGAAAAGGCGGCGAACGAGCCGAGCGCGGCGCGCACCGGCGAGCCCAGCTCGCCCGGATCCAGGCCCAGCTCCTCACGCGCAAGCGTGTCGAGCGCCGTCTGCGGATTGGCCATCAACTCGCTCGCCACTTCCGCCGCCAGCGCCGGCGACAGCCCCTTGCGGCGGTAGATGCGCTCCAGCTCGCGCCGCTCTTCGGTGGGATCGAGCAGCAACTCCTCGAGTTCGAGGCCGATCTGATGCTGGTGCAGCTCTTTCTGGCTGCGTACCGAGATGTATTCGCCGGCCGCCATCGAGAACGCGCCGGCCAGCCAGCCGCCGATGCCGGCCACGATCACCGCGTCGGAGCCGACCGCCACGCCGGCCACGCCGGCCACCAGCGCGAGATTGGAGACGATGCCGTCGTTGAAGCCGAACAACGAGGCGCGAAAGGTGCCGGCGGCGCTCGAGCTCGCGCCGTGCCCCACGAGCAGCTCGTCGTGCCCCTCAAGCTCGGCCAGCGCTGCGCGGTGCTCGCGCTCTTCTTCCGCCAGATTGCCCGAGTCGGGATCAGATTCGTAGAGGTAGATGTCGGTCAGCTCTTCGCGGCGCAGCTGCGAGACGACCAGGCCGAGCCCGCCCAGGCGCGCCTGCCAGGCCAGCAGGCGGCGGCGCAGCGAGGGCGAAACCGACTCTTCCAGCAGCGAGTCGTCGCCCAGGATGCCGCACCAGTGGGCGGCGTGCTCGCGCTCGGTCGCGGCCATGCCGCGCAGTGAGTCCGCCAGCCGCTCCTCGCTGTGCTCGGCCAGCGCGTCGTAGAGCCAGGCGGTCTCCAGCTCGTCGCGGATCATCTCGCGCACGCGCACGCGCCGCGCTTCGGTCAGCGGAACCTGCGGAGCAGCAGCCATACCCCCAGTCTATCCCTGCATCCCGTCCCACCCGTCGCCTCCTTCTCCATCCTACCCGCGCTTGCCGCGGGTATCTCGACGCGACCAGCACCCACCCCGCTCTCCGCTCCCCCGCCCCCTCCCCCTCGTCATTCCCGCCCCCGAGCGGGAATCGGCCCCATCGCACCTCCAACACCCGTCACTCACCCCTCCGTCGCCCCAGACTTGATCTGGGGCCCAAACCCAACCCCCTCGCACCGCCGGCGCCCCAAACCATCCTCCAACCCCCACACGCAGGACATCCCGCCCCCTACACCGTCATTCCCGCCCCCTTTTTCCGTCATACCCGCGCTTGCCGCGGGTATCTCGACGTGAACAGCACCCAACCCGTGCGCGGGAGGCAGCGCGAGGCCGCTTCCCCCGTTCGAGCCGGGGGCAGGCTCCGCTCAGGGGCGGGAATGATGGCGGGCGGGGTTAGACGGCCTGGCGTTGTTTGCGGGCCTGTCGCTGGGTTTGGCGTTGGGCCTGTCGCTGGGCGCGGCGGCGTTGGGCGCGGTTTTGAGGGGCGGCGGGTTGGCGGGCGGGAGCGGTTTCCGGGATCGGGGCTGCGGCGGGGTTCGGCTGGGGGTTTGTATCTGGTCGAGGCGGTTGGGGGTGTTCGGAATTGGTCGGTTCTGTCCGGTTCTGTTCGGTCTGGTCGGGCGTCTGGAGGCCGCCGGCGAGGTTGAGGAGCTGTTGCGGGGAGAGCCGGGGGAGCTGCGGCGGGGCGGTGGCGGGGAGCGCTTCGGGGGCGGTGAGGGGGAGCAGGTCGAGGTTGAGGGGGGGCATGGGCGGACGGGCGCTCTGGCGGAGTTCGCGGAGGGCGAGGCGCTGTTCGCGGAAGAGGGCGACGACGGTGGAGCGGTACTGCCGGTGGATGTCCTGGAGGCGGTCGGGGGGGATGGGCGGCGCGTCGTCGGTCTGGTCGCCGAGGTCGTTGGCGGGGCCGAGCGGGCCGTGGGCGAGGAGTTGTTCGAGGAAGGCGTTGAGGGAGAGGGCGTGGTTGACGGCGAGGGTTTGGGCAAGGGAGCGGGCGAGGTCGGGGTAGTGGTCGTCGAAGTGTTGGAGGTCGTCGTGGACGGTGGAATGGGAGACGTTGAGTTGTTCGGCGATTTGGCGGAGGGAGTTGCCCTGGTGGTGGAGCAGTTGGGCGTGGATGATGCGCGCGCGGCGCTGCGCGGAGAGTTGCATGGGGGCGCTCCTGTTGTTTGATGTGTACAGGTGTTCTATTGAGGGTAGCACGGGTGGGCGGGCGTTGCGAACGGCGTTGGGTTTGGGCCCCCTGTTCAGGCCAGGGGCAGGCCCAGATCAAGTCTGGGGCGACGGATCCTGGGAATGGCGGGAAGAGGGAGAGCTGGAGCGGCGGAAGCGTGAATGCGCCATCAGTTCCCCAGCCGCGCCCCTTCCGGGGCGATGACACGTAGGGAACACGATCCAAAGCGCCGTAGGCGCGATGATCACCCCAACCGCAGCGCAGACGGGAGAGGACGCCGCGCCATGCTCAAACTCGGCTTGCCCAAAGGCTCGCTCGAAACCCCCACGCTCGAACTCTTCCGCCGCGCCGGCTTCCAGATTTCGACCAACAGCCGCTCCTACTTTCCGGAGATCGACGACGACGAAATCAACTGCACGATGTTCCGCGCGCAGGAAATGGCGCGCTACGTGGAAGACGGCGTGGTCGACTGCGGCATCACCGGCCACGATTGGGTGCGCGAGACCGGCGCCGATGTGGTGGAGATCGCCGAGCTGCGCTACAGCCGTGCGACCAGCCGCCCCGCCCGCTGGGTGCTGGCCGTGCCGGCTGAGAGCGGCGTGACCGAAATCGAGCAGCTGGCCGGCGGCGTGGTGGCGACCGAGCTGGTGCGCACCACCCGCGAGTTCTTCGCCGCCCGCGGCGTCGATGTGCGCGTCGAATTCTCCTGGGGCGCGACCGAGGTCAAGGCGCGGATCATCGACGCCATCGTGGATATCACGGAGACCGGCTCGAGCCTGCGGGCGAACAACCTGCGGGTGATCGCCGAGGTGCTCTCCAGCACGACGCGCTTCATCGCCAACCGTGAGGCCTGGGCGGACGCGGCGCGGCGGGAGAAGATCGAGGCGGTCAACACCTTGCTGCAGGGCGCGATCGCGGCGACGACGAAAGTCGGGCTCAAGCTGAACACGCCGCGCGAGCGGCTGGATGATGTGCTGGCGGTGATCGGCCGCTTCGGCGAGCACGCGCCGACGGTCAGCCCCCTGATCGACGACGGCTGGGTGGCGCTCGAGATCATCCTCGACGAGCGCCAGGAGCGCGAGATCATCCCGCAACTGCGCCGCGCCGGCGCCAGCGGGCTGGTCTCCTATCCGCTCAACAAGGTGATCTCCTGAGCGATCCCCGGACGCCCGCCCGCGCTGGAGTACCATCGTGCCAGACGACCGCGATTGGAGGACGCCGTGGGGCTGCGAACGCCGGCTGAATACATCGAGTCGCTGCGCGACGACCGCGAGGTCTGGTACCGGGGCGAGCGCGTCGACGACGTGACCACCCACCCGACGATCGGCAAGGCGGTGCACCACGCCGCGATCGACTATGAGATGGCCGAGTCGGAGCAATACCGCGAGCTGGCGACCTATGAGGAAGACGGCCAGCTGCACAGCCGCTACTACAAGCTGCCGCGCAGCCGCGACGACCTGCTCAAGCGCTCGCAACTGATCGAGGCCGCCACCGCCGAGGGCGACACGCTGGTGGTGCTGATCAAGGAGATCGGGACGGACGCGCTCTTCGCGCTGCTCGCGGTGACCGCGGAGTTCGACGATCCGGTCTACCACCGGCGCGTCCGCGACTACTACGAATTCTGCCGCGACAACGACCTGGCGCTGGCCGTGGCGCAGACCGACGTCAAGGGCGATCGGGTGAAGCGTCCGAGTCAGCAGGCGGATCCGGACATGTATCTGCGGGTGGTCGAGCGCCGCCCGGACGGCGTGGTGGTGCGCGGAGCGAAGGCGCACACCTCGGTCGTGACCAACACCAACGAGGTGATCGTGCTGCCGACGCGGGCGATGGGGCCGGAGGAGCAGGACTGGAGCATCGCCTTCGCGCTGCCCGTCGACACCGACGGCCTGCGCCTGATCGCCAGCCCCTTCGGCGACGGCGCGAACCACCCCGGCGAACGACCGATCTCGGCCGTCCGCAAGATGATGGAAACCGTCACGATCTTCGATGATGTCTTCGTCCCCAACGAGCGCATCTTCCTCGACGGCGATGTCGAAGCGGCCGGGCAGCTCGCTCTCACGTTCGTCGAGTACCACCGCTTCACCGCCGTCTCCTACAAGCTGCCGCTGGTCGACGCGCTGGGCGGCGCGGCGGCGCTCGCCGCCGACTACAACGGCATCATCGGCGCCGGCCATGTCCGCGAGAAATTCGTCGACCTGATCGCCTACGCCGAGACCACCCGCGCGTTGCTCGAAAAGTCCGCCGAGCGCTGCATTCCAAAGCCCAACGAGCAGGTCGCGCCCGACCCGATGACCGTCAACCTCGCCAAAAGCCACTTCGCCCACGGCTACCACGAGGCCGTCCAGCACGTGCAGGAAATCGCCGGCGGCATTCTCGTGACCGGCCCCGGCGACGAGGACTGGGAGCAGGAGGAGCTGCGCCCGTTGCTGCAGAAATATCTGGCCGGGCGCGAGGGTGTCGGCGGCGAGCAGCGGATGAAGCTGCTCAACTTCGTGCGCGATCTGACCTCCTCGGACTACGGCGCGTATCAGGAGGTGCTGGCGATCCACGCCGAAGGCTCGCTCCAGGCCGAGCGGCTCCAGGTCTTCCGCGCCTTCAATGAGAACGGCGGCGCGCGCCGCGTTACCGGCCTGGTCGGCCGGATGGCCGGCCTGCGCGGCTAGGGATCGGACGGGCGCGAATGGTTCGGCTGCCGCTGTTTCCGCTGCAAATCGTGGTGTTCCCCGACGAGGAAGTGCCGCTGCACATCTTCGAGCCGCGCTACCGCCAGCTGGTGCGCGACATGACCGACGTGGGCGAGGCGTTCGGCATTGCGTTGCTGCGGCGCGGCGGGCGGGCGGAGGAGACCCACGAGATCGGCTGCACAGTGCGGATTGAGCAGACCGAACAGTTTCCCGACGGGCGCTACAACATCATCTGCCGCGGCGAGCAGCGTTTCCGGATCATCGAGCGGCTGGACGCCGCGCCCTACTGGATTGCAGAGGTGGAGCTGCTCGAGGATCCGGCCGACGCGGAGAGCGGCGACGCCTACGCGGCGTGTGAAGAGACGAGCGCGCTCTACCGCCAGCATCTGGGGATGACGCTGGCGCTGCAAAACTCATGGCAGCGGCGCTTCCGACTGCCGAGCAGCCCGATGTCGCTGGTGCATCACATCGGCGCGCAGGTGGAAGCCCCGCCTTCGGTGAAGCAGGAAGTGCTGAAGGCGGAGACGGCGGTGGAGCAGCTGCGGCTGCTGGCGCGGCTGCTGCGGGCGACGAACCGGCAGCTGGCGGACCGCGTCGGCCTGCATCAACGCCAGCGTTGGTCGGGGCTGGGGGTCGCCAACTGAGGGTCAGAGCAGCGGCACGGTGACGGGCCGCGTCATGCCGCCGAATGTCGGCATCCAGCAGGAGTGCTTGCCGGGGCCGCCGGCGACGATGAGGTGGATTTCCTCGGGGCGATCGGTGATCGGCAGCAGGTCGTCCGCGCCGTGCCTGGGCAGCGAGCCGCCCGCCATCCGGTCGTTGACCGCGCTGAGGAACTCCGGCGAGAGCCGCGACGCCGGGAAGCGCGCGTTCTCCCAGAGATACTCCTGCATGCCGGCGCGCGACCAGCCGCCCTCGGCGACGGTCGCCGCGTGCTCGGGGCCGAACGCCAGCACCGGCTCGCCCTTGCCCAGAATGTTGTTACTGCCGGCCTGCCCCATCGCGCCCGCGACGGTCTGCAAAATGCCTTCGGCGGTGTTACTGCCGTGATCCTGGATGTTATGCGGTCCCTCGCAGGCCCAGACGGTAACGGCGCTCTGCTCCGGCTCAAGGCCGCGCGTAGTCTGGAAGGGCGGCCAGGGTGAGGCGTCCTCGCGCTCGGCGGCGCAGAAGGCGAACTTGGCCGGCGTGCCCTGCGTCGCGCGGTCGCCGCGCCCGGGCGTCGCGCCGGCGACATTCAGCTGCACCAGCCGCACCGCGCGGCCGATCGCCGCGTTGGCCGGAAAGGTGGGCCCAAAGCAGCCCGCGCCGCCATGCACGCCCGCCGCCCGCGCAGCCGGCCCGCTGACCAGCACAAACACCGCGCAGGGATGCGTAGTGGCGTTGATCCCGTCGAGGTTGAACGGCGGCTGGGCGATCGCCTCAACCGCTGCGAGCACGACAGGGAACTGCTGAGGGCGACAGCCCGCCATCACCGCGTTGACCGCGACGACCTGCACGGTCGCCTCACCCTGGCGCGGCGAGAGGACGCCGAGAATCTCGAGCGGATCGCGCTCAACGGCGTCAAGCATCTCCGCCACGCGGTCGGGCGTCGGCGGAATCAGCGGCAGCCCATCGGACCACCCGCGCCGGATGCACTCCTGCGAAAACGCCGCCGCTTCCGCCGGCAGCGTGAACGCTTCGGCCGCGCGGCCGGCCTGTGATGTGGTCATCGGAGCGTCCCTTCCGCAAAAGTGTTGCCGGCTCGAATGGTTACTCTGACCTCAGGCACGGGAGGTTCCCAATGGACCGCAACGCAGAGCTGCGACGCGAATTCGAGCGCATGCTGGCGGCCTGCGCCGACGGACAGGCGACCAGCCGCGACTTTCTCGCCTTCGCCGTCCCTTACGCGCTCGAGGACTGGGTTGAACCGACGCTGCGCAGCGAGCTCGATCGGCTCTCGCTGGCCGCCGACGAGGTCGGGCTGGGCGACGTCGGCGAAGAGGCGTTTCTCGAAGCAGCCCGCGCCGCCATGCGCAGCCGATCGCCCGCCCGTCGCCCGGCGTTGCAGGATGTCGCCGACTGAGCGCCCCCGCCAGCATCACGCCGTCAGCGCCGCCACAAGCTGATCGACCACCGCGTCATCCACCTTGCGCTGCACGGCCTCCGGCTTGAGGCCGCCGATTGGGTGCGGCACGATCACGCGGTCCAGATCCGCCAAGCCGCGCTGCTCAGCCTCCAGTTGGAGCAGATCGGTGAACGCCGTCGTACCGACGGTCACCGTGGGGATGCCGAGTTCTTCAAAGAGGACGGCGGCGTGGACACTCCACGTCGTGCAGGAGCCTCAATCACAGGAGCCGATCAGCAGAAAGTCGGCCCTGTTGCGCAGCGCGTCGATGGTCGAGTCGGAGGGCGGTCCGGCGACGGGCTTGCTGCCGACGGTCAGTTCGCCGAGCTCGACGCGCCCGCGCAGACCGTCGACCATCGCCTCCATCAGCGTCCGCGCGTTGGCCTTGCGGTTCTCGAGGATGCCGGGTCGCAGCCCGGCGAGCGATGCAGGGCGCACGGCCGCCGACGCTTCGCGTACGGCCACATGCGCCACCGGGCTCAGCACTTGCACGGTCTCGGTCATGATCTTCCTCCTTGCCCGCGTTTCTGCTGGCGGCACGACCGCCTCAGTCGAGGTAGGCGTAGATGGTTTCCTTGAGCTCGTCGAGATCGGGGAAGCGGCCCATGGCGGCCTTGCTGAAGACGAGTTGGCCGTTGACGCTCCACTCGAAGACGCCGCGCGTGCCGGGCACCAGCTTGACATCGCTGACGAGGTGCTGGATATCGGCCATGATTTCGCCGAGCATCCAGCTGGTGCGCGGCCAGTAGCCGCAGTCGGCGCAGTATTCGACTTCCAGTTGCAGTTGCGCGTCGGCCATCGGACCGCTCCCGCTCAGCCCAGGTATTGTGCGAGTCGCGCGCCGACCTCGGCGGCGCTGCCTTCGGGCATCGGCACCATCTGCACCTCTGCGCCGAGCTCGGAGCGCTCTTTGAGCTGCTCCTGCACCGACCCGATCGGGCCGATCACCTGGATGTCGCGCACCATCTGTTCGGAGATCGCCATCAGCGCGCCCTCGGCGTCGCGTTCGGCCCAAGCCGCGCGGGAGGCCGTCACTTCCGACTCGAAGCCCGAGCGGGAGAGCATCTGGTAGTAGAAGACGCCCATCCGGTTGGTGTAGTGGAAGAGCGGCTGGCGGGCGCGCCGCCAGGTCTCCTCGTCGTCGCCTTCGCCCAGCACGTAGACGTTGGTGAACGGCGCGATGGTCACCGAGTCTTCGGGCCGGCCGGCGTCGCGCGACGCGCCGGAGAGCTGCGCGCGCAGCCCCTGGAAGGCCCGCTTCGGCCAGTGAATCGGGTAGATGCCGTCGGCCACCTCACCCGTCTGCTGGATCGAGCGCGGCGTGATCGCGGCGATGTAGACGGGCACATCCTCGCGCTGCGCGTCGTAGTCGATCCGGAAGCCGCGCTGGAGCGTGTAAATCTCGCCCTCGTAGCTGAGCCGCTGCCCGGAGAGCAGCATCTTGATGATCTCGGTGTACTCGCGCAGCCGCCGCAGCGGGCGGTCGAACTGCACGCCGTGGAAGCCCTCGATCACCAGCTGCCCCGACGAACCGAGCCCGCAGACCATCCGCCCGCCGGAGATCATCTCCAGCGTGGCGAACTCCTGCGCGATCACGGCGGGTGAGCGCGAGTAGCAGTTGAGGATGCCGGTGCCGATCTGGATCTTCTCGGTCTGGGCTGCGATCACGGTCAGCCAGGGCAGCACCGAGGGGCCCCAGGCCTCGCCGGTCGAGACCAGCTCGTAGCCCAGGTCCTCCGCGATTTTGACCTTCTCCAGAGTGTCCCGCCAATCGCCGGAAAATCCGGCCAACACGCCAAGCCGCATGCGCTTGCTCCTCCGCTAGCTGCTCGTTCCAGGCGCAGTCTACGCCCGCCGGCGCCAAGCCGCCGAGGTACCGTTGAGGGTGAGGGGAGGCAACGTCATGCAACGCTCCACGCAACGTCCCGTGCAGCGCTCCATGCAGCACCTCGTGCAGCGTAAGGTCAGCCGCCGATCGCTCCTCGCCAAGTCGCTCTTCGCAGGCGTCGGCGCGGCCGGGCTGGCGCTGGTCGGCTGCGGCGAGGACGAGTCCGATTCGCCGCAGCGGCAGCCCTCCGCCCGCGCCGGCGACGAGCAGCCGCAGCCCGCGCAGCAGAGCGCCGTCGCCGCCACCGACCAGTCCGACCCGCAGCCGGAGCCGTCCGAAACTGAGCAACGCGCGACGGGCGCTCAGAGCGCGGCCGGCGCGTTGGCTCAGCCTCCCGTCGCCATGTTGGTCGATCCGCTGGAGTGGCGCGAGCGCTTTCACTGGCGCAAGCTGCGCGACGCGCCCGGCCGTCCCGCCCAGCCGCAGCGCGGCGGCGAGTTGGCTGTGTACGCTCTCGCGCCGTACGACGGCAACTGGAGTCCGCTACCGCAGTCCCACCACTCGGCGAAAACGAGCCTCCTGCCGCTCTTCTACAGCCAGCTGGTCGAGCTGGCCGCCGACGATCACATTCATGCGCACCGCAACACGATCGCCGGCGACCTCGCCCAGGCGTGGGAGACGCCGGACGCGCAGACGATCAGCTTCACGATCCGGCCCGATGCGGTCTGGCCCGCACTCGAGCCGCTCGAAGCGCGCAAACTCACCGTCGAAGATGTCCGCGCCACGCACGAGGTCTACCGCACCACCCATGCCGACTTCACCCAGGGCCTGCCCCAAGGCTCGCCGTACCGGGATGTCGAGCGGATCGAACTGGATGCCGACCGCCGCAGCGTGGTCTTCCGGCTCGCCGGGCCCAACGCCGCGCTGCTCAGCCAGATGACTTCGCCATTGCAGGTCATCCTGCGCGAGGAGATCGTCTCGGATCGCGCGAGGTGGGATCTGGCGGCGACGCCGGCCGGCACCGGTCCGTTCAGGTTGACGAATTCGGACGAATTCGGCCTCGTCAGCTGGGAAGCGGAGCGCAACCCGACCTACTTCAAGCGCGACGAACGCGGCGTTCAGCTGCCCTATCTCGACTCCCTGCACGGCCGTTCCGACGGCGCCGTCCACAGCGCGGCCGATTCCAACGAGTGGTTGCTGCTCGGCTGGGATTACGACAGCGGCCTGGACCAGCTGAGTCTTCCTACGCCGGAACTCTGGCGTCCGGCGCTCGACGCCCAACCCGGGTCGGTTACCCAGGTCTCGCCGCCGACGCCCGGCGCTGCGCCATCCCTGTACTTCAAGTCGCTTCGCGAGCCGCCCTTTGACGATGTCCGGGTGCGGACGGCGATCTCGCGCTCAATCGACCGCGAGCTGCTCGCGCATTGGGTCTACGATGGGCTGGCTGCGCCCGACTGCGGGCAAAACTGGACGTTCGTCGCCGACCCGTCGTCGGAATGGGGCTTCCGCGAATGGCCCTGGAGCCTCGACGAACTCGGCGAGTCGTTCCTGCCAGACGCGCAGGCCGCGCGCCAGTTGCTGGCCGCCGCCGGCCACACGGCGGAGCAGCCGTTGCCGATTCGCCTTGACGCCCCGCCCGATGCGGAGGGCGCGCCGCGGTTCGCCGTCCCCGAACACGAACCCATCACTGAAGCGGTTGAGCGCAGCCTGCGCGACTCGTTGGGCGACGCGGTTGATGTCCGGCGCGCGCCACGCGCCGTCACCAGCGAGAACCAGGGAGAAATCACCGGCTACCGCGTCGATCCCCACGCGAACGCCAACATCATGTTCTCCGCCGGTTGGCTGTTCGGCTACAACGTCGATCCGGCTGACCTGGTCACGGCGCTGACACGTTTCGGGGGCTGGAGCGACGCCGCCGGCATCGCCGACGCGGAGCTCGACGCGCTCGCGGAGGCGCAACGGCGGGAGCTGGATCCGCTGGCGCGCTCGGCGTTGCTGGAGCAAATTCGGCGGCGCGAGGCGGAAGAGGTTTGGCGGCTGCACCTCGTCAATCCCTACGGCCTGAGCGTGCGGCGGGAGTACGTCTTCGACAAGGTCGATACGTATTTCGGCAAGTTGATCGAGCAGCGCCCGCGCCAGCTCGAGCGCGTCTGGCGCGCGGACGCCCCGGCGTAGCCGCGCCGCCGCGCTACTCGACCTCGACGATCATCTCGATCTCGACCGCCATCCCGGCCGGCAGCGCCTGCATACCGACCGCCGAGCGCGCGTGGCGGCCGGCCTCGCCGAAGATCTCGACCAGCAGGTCCGACGCGCCGTTGGCGACGGCCGGGTGATCACCGAAATCGGGCGTGCAGTTGACCATGCAGAGCAGCTTGGCGATCCGCGAGACGCCGTCGAGCGTGCCGAGCTCGGCGCGCAGCGAGGCGAGCAGCTGCACCACGACGGCGCGCGCGGCCTCGCGGCCCGCGTCCACATCCAGATCCGCGCCCAGCTTGCCGCGAATCAGCTTGCCCTCGTGAAAGGGTCCGTGCCCCGAAAGGAAAACGAGGTTGCCGGTGCGCACGGCCGGCACATAGTTGGCCATCGGTGGGTTGGCGCTCAGGTCCAGTCCGAGTTCCGCGACTTTCGCCTCTGCATTGTGATTGGGCATCGTTTGGTCTCCGCTGGTTGGGGATGGAGGGTGTTGGCGCATCGTAGCTGTCGGAGCTTCCGGGGGCGGCGGACCCCAGTCGCTGCGCGACTCATCTTCCGATTCCGTCATACCCGCGCCCTCCTCCGTCATACCCGCGCTCCGCCGCGGCAATCTCGCCGAGTGCTGTACCGACGTCTGTGCCCAGCTCGGCGAGATACCCGCGGCAAGCGCGGGTATGACGGAAGAGGGTGCGGCGGGTGGCAGAGGGGGCTAGCGGCTGGGGTAGGCGCGGAGTTCGATTTCGTTGCCGTCGGGATCGCGGATGTAGAGGCCGTCGGCCAGCCCGCGCGCGCCGTAGAGGGCGAAATCGGGGTCCCGCGCGATCTCGAACCCGCCCGATGCGCGGACGTACTCCAGGTCCCCGGCGGAGACGACCAGGCAGAAGTGGTCGAGGTTGCGCCCGGCGGGCTCGCCGCCGCCTCGCTCGATCAGATCGATGATCGTGTCGGCCGAGACGCGGACGGAGGGGAATGGCGCGTCGCCGGCGCGCCATTCGTCGGCGCGGACCGGCTCCAGGCCGAGCGCGCCGCAATACCAGGCCAGCGAACGCTCGACGTCGGCGACGGCCAGCACGATGTGATCGAGGGCTTGGACGCGCACGGTCCACCCCCTTTCCCCGTTAGACACACTACGCCGTTTCTGAGACGGCGGTCGTTTCTAGAGTAGAAGCGCGTTGCCGCCGGCGGGAGGCGTTGATGGCTGAGGTTGAGGTGCTGTTCGCGCGCTCGCTGCAATCGCAGGCGCGACTGCCGGCTTCGTGCGGGACGCAGGCCGCGACGGCGAATGAGGCAGTGCATGCGCTCGCGCAGCGCTACCCCCAGCTGCGGCGCTTCGTGCTCGACGACCAGCTGCGGCTGCGCCGGCACGTGAACATCTTCATCAACGACGCGCTGATCCGCGACCGCGTGAAGCTGTCCGATCGGCTCAGCGACGGCGACCGGCTGCACATTTTGGCCGCCGTCTCCGGCGGCGCAGGCAAACCTCATGAGGAGGCTGGAGATGAGTGAAACAGGACTGCTGGTCAGCACCCGCAAGGGGCTGCTGGTCGGGCGCAGCAGCGGCGGGCGCTCGCAATGGGACTGGTCGCCGCTGGCCTTCGCGGGCTGGCTCTGCGACTACGCGACGCACGATCCGCGCGACGGTTCGCTCTGGGCGAGCGTCAGCCACGAGATGTGGGGGCCGCGCATTCACCGCTCGACCGACTGCGGCGAAACCTGGCAGGAGATGGCCACGCCGACGTTCGCCGAGGGCGAGAAGATCGAGGCCGACGGCGGCGGCGACACGGTGCGCACGATCTGGACGATCCAGCCCGGCGCGCGCGAGGGGGAGCTCTACGCGGGCGTGGATCCGGGCGCGCTGTTCATCAGCCGCGACGGCGGGGCGTCGTGGCAGCTGAGCGAAAGCCTGGCCCAGCACCCGACGCTCGGCACCTGGATGGCGGGCGCTGCGGGGCTATCGATCCACAGCATCAGCATCGATCCGCGTGACCCGGACCGCATCCTGCTGGCCGGCTCGGCCACGGGCTGCTACCTCTCGCGCGACGGCGGCGAAACCTGGACGCCGCGCAACCTCGGTCTGCGCGCCCTGCACCTGCCGCCCGAGATGATGGATGCGTTCTCCGAAGAGGCGGCCGGCCACTGCATTCACTCGATGCACGCCCACCCGTTGCGCCCCGACCGCATCTGGCAGCAGAATCACTGGGGCCAGTACCGCTCCGACGACGGCGGCGAAACCTGGATCGACATCGGCGAGGGGCTGCCCGGCGAGTTCGGCTTCGCCACGGCAATCGACCCGCGCGACCCGGATACCGCTTGGTACGTGCCGCTCGATCAGGACCAGGCGCGGATGCCGCGCGGCGGCCAGCTGACGGTCTTCCGCACGCGCGACGCCGGCGCCAGCTGGGAACCGCTGCGCGAGGGACTGCCGACCGGCGCGTTCCACCAGACGATCTACCGCCAGGCGCTGGGCGTGGACCAGGGCGATCCGGTGGGCCTCTACATGGGCACCAGCGGCGGCGAGCTGCTGGCCGGCGCAGACGCCGGCGAGCGCTGGACGACGCTGCGACGGCACCTCGCTGCTATCACAGCCGTCCGCGCCTGGACCATCACCTGAGGCCGCCTCAAACCATCCCCGTTCCCCGAATCGTCCCCCTCCGAATCGCCCCCCTATGCAGGGGGGCTGTCCGCGTAAGCGGACTGGGGGTCGGCCGCCCCCCAACCCACGAGACACCCGCCGCTAGCAGCGCAAGCACGCAGAGGGCGCATTGGTAATCCGTCAAAGACCACATCCATCCGCCCTTCCTGTCATTCCTACGTAGGGGGCGATTCGGAAAACAGCCCTCTACCCATGCAACACCCGATCTGAATTGCAGATTTAGGGGCTGCGAGGGGTAAGATTCGGCGGATGTCAAGACAGGAGAC
This sequence comes from Dehalococcoidia bacterium, assembly GCA_965242565.1. Classification (GTDB taxonomy): domain Bacteria; phylum Chloroflexota; class Dehalococcoidia; order Bin125; family Bin125; genus CATQGW01. The sequence continues at coordinate 317,096 of OZ251457.1, forward strand.
GCCGCAGTCCGACGGCTCGCAGCCGGGCGTCTGGGTGGAACCGTCGCTTCAGGCGGATCTGCTGTCGTGGGGGCTGGCGGCGCTGTGGGGCGGCAGCCCGGCGGCGGTCAAGCTCAGCCTGGAACACATGCATCCGCTGCGGCTGGCGATGCTGCGGCTGCTCGTCGCCGCGGCCACGACGTTCATCGCCGCTCTGCTGCTGCGCGTGCAACTCCGACCGACGCGCCGCGAAGCGCCGTTTCTCGCCGCGCTGGGGCTGCTGCTCGCGGGGCACATCGCGGCCAGCTACTACGGCCACCATCACACCAGCGTCAGCCACGCCTCCGTGCTATTGGGCGCCAACCCGATCTTCGCCATGCTGCTGGCCCACTTCTTCATTCCCGGCGACCCGCTGACCGGGCGCAGCGTGCTCGGCATGGCGATCGTCTACGCGGGGCTGATCGTCCTCTTCTCCCAGCACTTCGGCGGCGAAGGAGAGACGCTGACCGGCGACCTGCTGATGATCGGGGCCTCGGCCTCGATCGCGATCCGCCAGGTCTCGGTCGCGCGGCTGACGCAGTGGATCCATCCGATCAAAGTCGTCTTCTGGGAGACGTTCATCGCCCTGCCGTTCTTCGTGATCGCCGTGCTGGTGGTGGAGACGGATCACTGGACCTGGCACTGGGAGCTGCTGATCGCGCTGATCTATCAGGGCTTCCTGATGTTCGGCCTGGGGCTGATCCTCAACACGCAGCTGCTCCAGCGCTACCTGCCGTCGCGCATTCTGGCGACGCAGATGATGATCCCGATCTTCGGCATACTGTTCGGCTGGGCGCTGTTCGGCGACGCGGTGGGCTGGGAGCTCTGGGCGGCGATCGTGCTGACCACGCTGGGCGCAATCGTCTCGCCGCGCCGCCCGTTCTCAGTGCCGACGAATCTCCCGGCCATTCGCCGGCGCGGCGATGGCAATGACAGCGGTGGGGGCGGATAGCCTGCGGTGGTGCCACCCGAGCCGCCGCAGCCCAGCACGCCGCCGGCCGATCCGCGCCGCCCGCTGACGCTGCGCGCCGGCGCGTTCGCGCTGCTGCTAGCGATGCTCTGGGGCGGTAACCCCGTCGCGATTAAGGCTGGGCTGGACCACGCCGGGCCGCTGCGGCTGGGCGCGCTGCGGATGTTCCTCGGCGGCTTGGCGGTGCTGGTTTTTGCGCTGTTCGCCGGCGTTTCGCTGCGCCCGCAGCGCTCGGAGTGGACGCCGCTGGCCGGCCTGGCCGTGCTCTTCACCGCGCAGACCGCGCTGATGTATTTCGGCGGCGACCACACCAGCGCGGGGCACGCAGCCGTGCTGATCTCCACCTTCCCGCTCTGGGCGGCGCTCTGCGCCCACTTCGTCGTGCCGGGCGACCGGATGACGGCGGGGCGGACCGTCGGGACGCTGATCGCCTATTCGGGCGTGGTCGTCGTCTTCTCCGGCGATCTGGCCGGCGGCGAGGGTTTGACCGGCGACCTGATGATGCTGTCCTCCGCGCTGCTGCTCGGCGTGCGCCAGATTTACCTCTCGCAGAGCTCGCAGGCGATCCCCGTCTCGCGGCTGCTGATGACCCAGGCCGTCTCCGCCGTGATCGTCTTCCTGCCGCTCAGCTTCTGGCTGGAGTCCGAGCCTTGGACCTATTCGGCGGGCTTTATCGGCGCGCTGCTCTACCAGGGGCTGGTGATCGCCGGCTTCGGCTTCCTCGGCAACACCTGGCTGCTCCAACACTTCCTGCCCTCGCGCGTCACCGCCACCCAGCTCACGACGCCGGTCTTCGGCGTGATTCTCAGCTGGCTGGTGCTGGGCGAGTCGGTCGGCCCTGAGCTGGCGGTCGGCGTCGCGCTGCTCACCTTCGGCTCGGCCCTGGCGCAGCGCCGGCCGCAGACGAAGACGGACGGCTGAGGTGGCTACCAGTCGTCCAGACCGAGCAGCCGGCGTCCCAACGGCGTCAGCTCGGCCGGCGGCGACTGCTGCTCGCGGCGGCGCGGATCGCCCGGGAAGGCGCGCGGATTCTGGAACGCGGGGTGCATCCGCTCGCGCCAGGACGCGACACGCTGCTCCCGCAGCTCCGCGTTCTGCGGCTGCGCGGGCGCCATTCGCACGTACTGCGCGAGGCGCGGCTTGTCGGAGCGGTTGCGGCTGTTGCCGTGCGGCAGCGCCGAGTGCCAGATGATGAAGTCCCCGGCCTCCGCCGCGATCTCCCGCGGCGCGCTGATCGCGTCGTGGCGCAGATCCAGCCGCTGGTCGCGGATCTCCTCGTCGGGCCGCCCCTGCGCCCACTCCGAGACCCAGCGATGCACCCCCGGCACGCACTGAAAACCGCCTTCGCCCTCGGCGGTGTCGACGAGGTAGAGCACGCCCTGCACCTCGTAGGGCAGCGGCGTCCGGCGCACATCAATGTCCCAGTGGATCATGCCCGGGTGGTCGTATTCGGGCGCGTCGGAGTTGGGCGGCGGCTTGAGGTTGGCGCGATCGAGGAAGACCCAAAGGTCCTCGCGGTCGAAGAGATCGACGAACAGCTCGTAGACGCGCGGGTTCTGGCGCACATTCCAGAGCGCCTGGTGGTGGTACATCTCCACCATCCCGTTGGGGCGGTGCGGCTCGCGGTACCAGCCCGACGGATCGTCGCGGTCGAAATCCAGGAAACCCCAGATCGCGTCCACCACAGCCTCAACCTGCTCGCGCGGAATCAGCTGCGGCACGACAAGGTAGCCGTGCTCGTCGAAGAAGCGGCGTTGTTCGTCGGTCAGCATGGGGCAACCTCAGTCTGCGATCGTCAGTCCGGGAACGGCGCGTCGACGCCGGGCGGCATATCGACGTCGAAGGTGTTCAGCGCGATCGAGACGAGCGCGTAGTAGCCCATCACCGAGGCGACCTCAAAGACGCCCCGCTCGCCCACCAGCTCCTTGAGCGCCGAATAGCGCGCATCGGAGACACGCTTCGTCTCAATCAGCTCGCGCCCGAAGGCGTAGACGGTCTCGTGGCGCGGATCGTCGAACTGCGGGGTTTCGCCCTCGCGGATCGCGTCGATCGCGGCCTGCGGCACGCCCGCCGCCGCGCCCAGCCGGGCGTGCGCCCAGAACTCGAAGTTGGCGCGCCACTCGCCGCCGACGGTGAGGATCGCGACCTCCAGCAGGTCGGATGGCAGCGATGTCCCGTAGCGCAGGGCCGCCCCCAGCTGTTGCGCCGCGTCGCCGATCTCGGGCGACTGAAAGAGCGCGTTGAATGGCCCGATCAGCGCCCCGTCCTTCCCCGCCAGCCCGCCGTGGGGACGGTCGGGGTTGGCGCGCGGCCCGCTGGTGATGTTCTCCCAGAGAGCGCGTTGTTCATCGGTGAGGTCGTCGAATGTGACGGGTGCGAGGCGTCCCATGTGGTGCTCCGTTCGGTTGGGTGTTCATGGTACGGGGGTTTTGGGAGGGCTGGTAAGGGTTGTTCGGGGCTGGTCGGTTTTGGTCGGGGTGTTCGGGGCTGTGCCTTATCTGGTCGGGGCGATTCTGCGTGTTCGGGGTTGTTCGGGGTTGTTCGGGGCTGGTCGGTTTTGGTCGGGGTGTTCGGGGCTGTGCTTTATCTGGTCGGGGTGATTCTGCGTGTTCGGGGTTGTTCAGGTTTGTTCGAGTTTGGTCAGGGTGTTCGGGGGGCTGCTGTAGTGAGGTGGGTGGCGGTGGGCATCGGTAGGTCCGTTGTTCTGTTGTGGAGGGGTGACGGTATCACGGCGCGGCGTGATGGGACGAGATGGGGCATCGAGGCGGCTCGAGGGTGATTCCCGCTCGGGGGCGGGAATGACGGGAAACGGGGGCGGAATGGAGGGAGTGGAGGACGGAATGGGGCGCGATGTGACGTTGGAGGCGGCTTGGGGGCGGTTCCCGCTCGGGGCGGGAATGACGGGAAACGGGGGCGGAATGACGGGAAACGGGGGCGGAATGACGGGAAGCGAGGGGCGGGAATGACGGAATTTTAGGGCGGGCACTGGCGCCGCCCTCGGCGAGATACCCCCGTTCTAGCCGGGGGCAGGCCCCGTGGCAAGCGCGGGTATGACGGAGAAGTGGTGGCGGGTGATGACGGAGAAGTGAGGGCGGGTGATGACGGAGAAGTGAGGGCGGATATGACGGAGGGGGAGTGGGGGTGGTGGGGCGACTGTGGTGGGGAAGCGGGGGGTTAGGGGTTGCGGAGGTGTTGGGGGAGGAGGTCGTCGGGGTAGGCGGCGCCGACGAGGCCTTTGCGTTTGAGGGCGGCGAGTTGGCGGGCGGTGTAGCCAAGCAGGCCGCGGTAGATTTCGTCGTTGTGTTCGCCGAGCAGGGGCGGCGGGAGGCGGAGGCTGTTGGGGGTGCGCTGCATCTGGATGGTGAGGCCGGGGTAGTCGTGGGTACCGACGCCGGACATGGTGAGTGGTTCGAAGAAGCCGATTTCGCGGAGGTGGGGGTCTTGCAGGGCTTCGACGGAGTCGAGCAGTGGAGCGGCGCAGACGCCGGCGGCTTGGAGGGCGTGGAAGAGCTCGTGTTTGTCCCAGGCGGCGGTGGCGGCGCTGATCAGGGCATCGAGCGCGTCGACGCCGCGGAGGCGTTGCTGCGCGGTTGCGAAGCGGGCGTCCTGCGGGGCGTGGCCGATGTCGGTCTCGTCGGAGCCGGCGTGGGTGGCGGCGAGCACATCGCAGAGGGCGACGAACTCGGCGTCGGTCGCTACGTCGATGGCGATCCACTGGTCGTCGCCGGCGCAGGGATAGACGTTGTGCGGGGCGTGCCAGCGGTGGCGGTTGGCCTGGGAGGGCGGGTTGAGGCCGTTCATGGTGTAGTCGAAGAGGTATTCGGCGAGCGAGGGGATGAAGCTCTCGTTGAGGGGCATTTCGATCAGTTGTCCCTCGCCGGTCGCTTCACGGCGGCGGAGAGCCATGAGGACGGCGACGGCGCCCTGGACGCCGGAGAGTCCGTCGCTGGCGAGGGTTTCGCCGATGCCGTCGGGGCCACGGTCCGGGTAGCCGCGGAGGTGGGTGTGGCCGACCATCGCCTCGACGTGCAGGCCGAAGGCGCGGTAGCTGCCGTAGGGGCCTTCGAGGCCGAAGGCGGGCATGCGGAGCATGATCAGGCGGGGGTTGACCTCGCGGAGTTCGTCCCAGCCGATGCGGGCGCGGTCGATGGTTTGGGGGACGTTGTTTTCGATCAGGACATCGCACTGCGCGATGAGTTTGAGGAAGGCTTCGCGGCCTTCGGGGGACATAATGTCGCAGGTCATGGAGCGCTTGTTGCGGGCGTGGGAGTTGAAGGAGGCGAAGCGATTCCAGGGGTCGTCGCCGAGTTCGGCGTCGGGGTACTGCGGCTGGACGCCGCGCTGCGCGGCGCGCAGCATTTGCTCGCGGGTGGGGGCGTTTTCCGCACCGCGGGTGTAGGGCTGGATGCGGTTGACGGGTTCGACCTGGATGACGTCGGCGCCCCATTCGGCGAGCAGCTGGGCGACATGCGGGCCGGCCCAGACGACGGTGATGGCGGCGACGCGCAGGCCCTCGAGCGGGAGGGGGAGCGGATCGCGTGGTCCGGCGGCGCGTGGTTCGGCGTCGAGCGGTGCGAGGTCGAGGACGGCGCGGGCGTGTTCGCCGAGGTGGGGGGCGCGGCGGGGCGGGTCGGGGGAGGCGGCGGAGAAACGGAAGGGGTGGCCGGGGTAGAGCAGGGGGGCACCGTGCCAGTGGGTGATTTCATGCCACCAGCCGCGGGCTTGCAGTTGTGGGTCGTTGAAGAGGTCGGCGGGGGTCATGACGGCGCCGGCGAGCAGGCCGAGCGACTGGGCTTCGGCAACGACGTCGAGTTTGGCGCGGTCGGCGAGGAAGTCGGCGACGGCCTGGTCAACCTGATCGCCGAAGCCGCTGACGGGGCCATCGGCTTCGTTGACGGCCTGGAGCAGGTCGGGGCGGTTGATCCATTCGAGCAGGCGGGGCAGGCGGAGGCCGGAGCCGACGATGCTGACGAAGCCATCGGCGCAGGGAAAGATGCCGAAACCGACCCAGCGGCTGCCGGGTCGGGCGCGGCCGGCGGCGACGCCGCTGTAGGCGGCGGCGGTGAGGTGGATGGTGCGGCGGTCGCGGCAGCCGGCCTGGCAGCGGTAGACGCTGATGTCGATCCAGTCGCCGGCGCTGCGGTCGTGTTCGGAGCGTCGCAGGGCGAGGAGGATGGCGAGTGCGGCGGTGGCGCCGGCATGGTAATGGGCGTAGTGCCCGGCGACTTTGAGCGGCTCGCGGTCGGCGGCGCCGGTGGCGTGGAGCGGTCCGCCGATGGCCTGGAGGGTGAGTTCGGAGCCGCGGTAGTCGCGGTAGGGGCCGGTTTGTCCGAAGGGGGTGATGGAGCAGAGCACGAGGCGTGGGTTGAGGGCGTGGAGGATGTCCCAGCCCCAGCCGGCGGCGGCGGCTTCGCCGGGCGCGCCGTCTTCGACGACGGCGTGTACCTGGCGGGCGAGGCGTCGGACAGTGGTTGCGCCGTCGGGGGTGTGCGGATCGAGGACGATGGATTCCTTGTTGGTGTTGAGGTGGAGAAAGAGGCCGGAGGCTTCGATGTCGGGTTTGTCGTCGGGGAAGGGGCCGAACTGCCGCGAGGGGTCGCCGCCGCGGGGTTCGACTTTGATGACGCGCGCGCCGAAGTCGGCGAGCAGCTTGGTCGCGTAGGGACCCGCGACATTGCGGGAGAGGTCGAGGATGGTGAGTCCGTCGAGTGGGCCGGCCATGGCGGCTCCCGGCAGGATTTTGGGGTCGCGTTGCATGGTAGCCCTGCGACGCAACTGTTTTCGCCGGTCGTGCGGCGGTCTATCTGGTCGGGTCGGCCAGGGCTGGTCAGGTTTGGTCGGATTTGTTCGGGTTTGGTCGGCTCTGTTCAGGTCTGGTCGGGGTGCGGGCTTACTCCAGTTCGATGACTTCGACGGTTGCGCCGGCGTTGAGGAGGATGTCTTCGAGCCGGTCGGCATCGGGTTCGCTGAGGCCGGCTTGGACGGTGACGGGGGCGCGTTCGACGAGTCGCTTGGCGGTGAGCAGGGGGATGTGGAGGGTGGAATGGACGGCGTCGACCACGGCGAGGCGGTTGGTTCCGTAGTCCTCGAGGATGACTTTGAAGCCGGCGGGTTCGTCTTCTTCTTCGTCGTCGAAGGGCGGCTCGATGGCCGGCTCAACGGCAGGTGCGACGGCTTCGGGGATTGGCGCGGGCGCCGGTGCGGGAGCTGCGAGGCCGGGTGCGACGGGAGCTGCGAGGCCGGGTGCGGCAGCGGGCGCGATCCCAGGTGCGGCGGCGGGCGCAGCGCCGGGCAGGGCGAAGTCGCCGAGGATGGAGGAGATGTCGAAGTCGTCGACGGCGATCGGCATGTAGCGGCGGGGGAGTTGGTAGCTGAAGGCGCCGACGTCGCGTTCGAGGTCGAAGGTGTCGACCCAGTCTTCGCTGCGGTAGAGGCCGCTCATTTCGTCGATGAAGCCGATCACGCCGAAGCGTCGGTGGAAGAGGCCGTGTTGGCGGAGTTCCTGCATGTGCTGGAGGTAGCCGCCGTCGTTGCTGACGATGAGCACATCGCACTCGCGGTCGCGCAGGCCAGAGAGGGCATGGTGGATCGCCTCGTCGACGACGGGGCGTCGGCGGCCGGTCGCGTCGACCTGGGACTGGAGGAGGACGGGTCGGAAGCCTTCTTCGCCGTCGAGGTAGACGGCGAAGCCGGTGATGGCGTCGTTGTGCTGGAGGAAGGAAATGAATTGGGTGTTGCCACCGGCGGCGCGCTGCTCGACGAAGCGGCGGAGTTCGCTCCAGCGAGGGCGGGTTTCGGCGTTGAGGCGTTCGGGGCCGATCAGGTTGCCGAGCGACCAGTCGATGTTTTCGTGGTCGATCAGGACAAGGATGTTGCGCGGGCCGGCGGGCGCGTCCGGCGGCGGAGCGTAGGGCGGTGGCGCTTGCGGAGCGGGCGGAGCGGTGAAGTCCGGGGTGGCATCAATGGCCTGGCGGAGTTGTCTGCCGAAGGGTGATTCGAGGGAGACGGCGGGCGGCGGCGGTGGAGGCGGTTGCGGCGCGGTCTGCGGCTGGGTGGCCTGGAGGTAGCCCTCCGGGTAGCGAGTGCGCTCGTCGGACTCGTGGTAGACGTGGGGGGGGACGGCTTCGACATCGGTGACGAGGTCGAGGGTTTCCAGTTCGGTGCCGATGAAGTCGGTGCGGCGGTCGAAGTGGGCGACGCGGAGTTTGCGTCGGGAGCCGTCGGGTCGGATGCGGAGGTTGAGGAGGGCGACGGTGATTTCGCCGGCGTAGCTGTCTCCGCCGACGTAGAGCACGTCGTTGTCGGTGTTGCGGAGGTTCTGGAGCTCGTTGACGATGTTGCGCTTGACGATGCGCCAGGAGTCGATTTCGTTGTAGTCGGTGAGGACGAGCTCATAGCCGAAGCGTTCGAGGGCGTTGTAGAAGGCGGTGGAGGGCTGGCGGCGCTGAAAGTAGCGCGCGGTGACGTAGTAGCCGCCGGTGCGCATGCTGGCGGCGTAGCGCTTGAGTTCTTCAAAGTCGGTGCGGTCGCCGCTGGTGGGGGGGCGTCCGAGCACGTCCTTGAAGGCGCGGTAGAGGTAGTCGCCGTCGACGACGAGGATGAGAGAGTTGGTGTCTTGGGATTCGTCGGGGGTGGTCAAGGCGCGTTCCTTTGTAGGAGGAGATCGGAGTTTCTTGCGTACGGTCCGTGGTCAACGCTCGGGTCAGGCTCTGTGCGGTGCTCATGCGGCGCTCAGAGGCTATCACGGCGGCCTGGCATGGTGCGACGTTGGGTGGCGGGAATTGGTCGTGCTCGGCCAGGTCTTTTGGCCGAGCGGGACGGCGATGAGGGGATCGACCGAGGCAGGCAAACGGATGTTGGGCAGGGCGGACGCCGCACCGAAAACGTCGAGCGATGATGCAGGGTCGTAGTCGTCCACGGTGGTGACGGTGACGGGCGTGCTGCGGTTGGGAAGCCGATAGTCGAAGGCGTGTATGTCGCGTTCGAGGTCGATTCGATCGATCCAATGCGTCGAGTAGCGCGCGTTCATCAGCTCGACGAAACCAACGACGCCGATGCGACGGTCCGGATCCGACTCATGCAATGCTTCGAGATCGTCGTAGTAGTCGCCGTCGTGGCTGACGAGCAGGATGTCGACGCTGCGGTCGCGGATGGCGGCGAGGTTCTTGCAGATGGCTTCGTCGACGACCGAGCGTTGGCGGTACGGTTCGTCGGGGCGGGATTCGCGTTGGAGGAGAACGGCTTCGAATCCGATGCTGCGGAGGTAGCCGGCGAAGCCTTTTTCCCTTTCGCCATCTTGGAGGAACGCCTTGATCACGAACGGCCCGTCGTCCGCGCGTTGTTCGACGAACTCGCGCAGCTTGTTCCAGTCCGGGCGCGTTTGTCGATTGAGCGACTTCGGCCGAATGATCTCGATTAGGGCTCCGTCGATGTTCTCGTGGTCGATCAGAACCAGCAGGCCGCGCGATTTCGCCGGTGGGGCGCTATCAGTATCGCGCGCCTGGGGCGGTTGGGGTTTTGGCTCGGGTTCGGACGGAGCCTCGTCGGTGGGTGGATGTTCGTCCGCGTCGCCGTCGCCAGGGCGGAAGCCTTGATTCGCTTCCAGGTAACCAAGCGGGTACGGAGAGGGTGCAGGTTGGGCGGAGGCTTCATTTTGCGATTGGGAGTCCGATGCGGATTCGCGGGCTGCGTGAAGTGCGGCGCCGAGTGCAGTTTCGTTTTCGTCGGCGTCCTGGTCGATCGATCGGCTATTGCTCGCGCGGTGGGCGGCGACATCGGCCTCGGCGTAGATATGCGCAGGAGCTGCGTTGATGTCGTCGACGATATCGAGCAGGCGGAAATCGTCGTTCTCGAAATTGGTGCGGGGCTTGAAGTGGGCGATGGTTATGCTGCGCGGCGAGCCGTCGGGTCGCTTGCGTAGATTGTTCAGAGCCGCCGTGAGCTTGCCGTTGTAGCTGTAGCCGCCGACGTAGAGGATGTCATGATCGGTTGTGCGCAATGAATCGAGTTCTGCGATGATGTTGTCCCTGGTCGGCCGGTGCGAGTCGTGGTCGCCGTCGCCGTTGAGGGTGAGATCGTAGCGCAGGCTCTCGAGCCTGTTGTAGAACGAGTCGGCCTGGGGTTGGCGGCGGTCGAAGTAGCGAGCGTCTACGAGATAGCGGTCGGAGCGCATGGACGCGGCGCGGCGCTTGAGCTGATCCAGGTCGACGCGTTCGTCGGTCGCCGGAGGGCGGCCCAATACATCGCGGAGCGCGTAGAAGAGATAGCCGCCGTCGACGATTAAGGCGAGGCGTTGAGTTGCGCTTGATTCTGTCATCGCGTTCTCCGGTTGATATCGAAACGCTGGACATTCAGTTGGGTCGGCGGGTCTTCCCGCTCAGCGCGCTGCGGAGCTTTTTTCGCCGACGCTGGCAGCGTACGGATGAGTCCGTGCGTTTGCAAGCGCGAGCTGATTGGCTGGACGGTTGTGGGCTTCATGTCGTGCGGGCCTGGACTGTCACGGGGCCGCCGGCGGCGCCGAGGAGGCGCTGGGGCGCGCCCTGGTTGTGGAGGATGGGGAGCCAGACGGCGCCGGGAGGGACATCTTCGCTGATTTCGGCCTGGGCGGTGAGTTCTGCGCCGCCGCCTGTGGTTGCGCTGATTCTGACCGACGCGCCTGCGGTGATGCCTCGTTCAGCGGCGTCGGCGGGGTGGAGTTGGACGGTGTCGGCGCGGTGCAGGAGGTCGGCGTCGGCCGCGCCACGGGCCGCCGAGAGCCGGTCGGTGTAGAGGTCGCGGCCGGTCAGCAGCGTGAGGCCGTCGCCGCTCGCGCCCACCGCCTCGACCGGCAGGAGGCGCTGGGTGGCCGCGCCGTTGGTCGGCTGGCGCGACTGCGTCGCCGCCGCCCCCGGACCGGTCAGGGCCGAGTAGCGCGCATCATGCGCGGCGATGGCGGCGCGGGCTTCGGCGGCGTTCTGCGGCATTTGGGGAGCGGGGATCACGGTCGGCTCGGCGTCCTCGTCCTCGGCGGCGATGGTGATGTCCATCGCGGGCAGGCCGGCCGCGAGCAGCGTCAGCCAGTCGGCCAGGCCGCGCCCGTTGCGCTGCGCCTCGGCGGCGGCGCGCAGGCGCAGAATCTGGCGGTCGGCGTTGGTGATGTGCCCGTCCTTGCCGAAGGCGGAGATGTCGGGCAGCACGTGGGTGGCGAGTTCGACGGTTTGAGTGCGGACCTCGTCGATCACGACCAGCAGGTCCAGCGCTTCGAGCGCCGCGCGCGTGGCGTCCTGATCGGGGTGGAGCAGCATCGGGTTGTCGCGGGCGACGAGCAGCGCCTTCAGCTCGCCGGCGCGGGCGGCTTCGAGCATTTGGGCGACGCCGAGCCCGCCCTCGCCGGGCGCAATGCCGAGGTCGCGCAGACCCACGCTGTTGGCTTCGGGCGGCAGCACGTGAAGCGCCGCGGGCGCAGCCTCGGGCCCGGCCAGGATCACGGCGAGGTTGGCGGCGGCGCGCACCTGCGCAGCTGCCTGCGCGGCGTTGGCGCGGGAGGGCGCGACGACGATCGCGGCGGCTCCGCCGCGGCGGCGGGCGAGCGTGGCGACGGCGTCGTCGAGTTCGTTGCGAGTGGCGGCGGTCACGTCGGAGAGGCCGTCGAGCTCGGAGAGCGAGGCGCGGATGTCCATGTCGCGCAGCAGCCCGGCGGCGAGCGCCTGCGCCACGCCGGCGAGATCGCCGTCGGACGGGTGGACGGCGTGCCGCTCATCGACGGCGTAGTCGGCGAGCGGGTTGCGGCGCGCGGAGATGCTGACGAGCGCCGCGCCGTTGTTGGCCACGGCATCCTTAATCCGCACGCCGAGCACGTTGTTGGAGGCGGAGATGTCGTCGCCGATAGCCACGATCAGATCCGCCGACTCAACCGACGTGAGGCGCGAGGGCAGGTGCTCGGAGCCGAAAGCGTCGCGCAGTGCGTCGCCGATCGCGGCGGTGACGGGGCCGAGCGAGGAGTCGAGGTTGCGCACGCCGAGCCGCCGGGCGAGCGCGCGGAGGGCGAACAGCTCTTCCGTAGGGGATTGTCCGGAGCCGAGGATGCCGACGGCGGCCGGGCCGTGCTCGGCGAGGACGGCCCCGAGCTTGCTTGCGGCATCGGCGGCGACCGCTGCGCCGTCCTGCTCGAAGGCGTCTTCGCCGCGCCCGATCGAGGCGGCGCGCAGGCGGTCCTTGTCGCGCGTCTGGTCGTAGCCGAAGCGTCCGCGCACGCAAATCTGGCTGCGCGAGACATCGTTGCCGTTGCCCGGCCGCACCTGCACGCCGCGCCCGTCGCGGACGCCCATCTGGATCGTGCAGCCCATCGAGCACTCCGTGCAGGTGGTCGTGACCCACTTGTCGGGCCGCGCCACCCACTTGTTGGGCGCTTCCATCAGCGTGGCGGTGGGGCAGACATCGACGCACGCGCCGCAGAAGTCGCAGTTGGACTCGTCGATCTGCCCGCCCGCGCCGAAGGCGATCCGGGTGGTGAAGCCGCGCCCGGCCAGCGTGATCGCGGTCGTGTGGCGCAGGTCGTCGCAGGCCCGCACGCAGCGGGTGCAGATGATGCACATCTGCGGGTCGAACTCGAAGAAGGGGTTGGCGCGGTCCGGTTCGGGCTGCTGGTGGCGGTAGTAGGTGCGCGCCTCGTCGATGTAGGGCTCGACGTTGGCGCGCCCCACATCGGCGGCGTCGCAGGTGGTCTGGAGCTCGCAGCGGTAGTTCTTCGAGCAGGTCACGCAGCGGTGCGTGACCTCGTTGTCGCGCAGGCAGATTTCGCCGGTGCGGCAGTGCTCGACACGGTGGCAGGTGAGGCAGCGGTCGGAGTGGTTGGCCAGGATCACGGCCAGCACTTCCTGGCGCATCTCGGTCACGGCCGGGGTGTCGGTGCGGACCACCATGCCGTCACTCACCTGGGTGGTGCAGGAGAGCGGAAGGCCGCGCATGCCCTCGATCTCGACCGCGCAGGTGCGGCAGCCGGCGTAGGCGGGCAGCCCGTCCAGGTAGCAGAGGTTGGAGATGGGGAAACCGGCGTTCTTGATGACTTCGACGAGCGGCGCGCGCTCAGGCGCGTCGACGGCGACGCCGTTGATGGTGATCCGTGCCATCGTGGTCCTTCCGTTGCGGAGGGCGGCTTTGGCTTTGGGCGCAGTCTAGCAGCGCATCGGTTGAGGCATGGAAGGCATGGGTTGACTTGTGCCCGAAGACCACTTACCTTTGCCCGACCGAGAGGTGAGGGAGAGGAAGGTCGCGGCGATGAGACACGCAGCATTCGTGTTCGCACGAACGTTCTGTGGGGGGGGGGGGGGGGCAACTCTCCTAGCTAGCGCCGTGGCGCTGACCATAGCGGTGGCTTGGGCGACGACAGCCGCGAGCGCGCAAGGGTCATGTCCGACGCTCGCCGATTTGCGACCGGAACTGAATGCCCCGGTGACTGTCTCGGGTTCGTGGTCTTCTTCGGATTGCGAAGCGCCGTGGCGAGAGGATCGCTACTCGGATCGATACCGCCTGCACATCTCGGAGCTCGCGTGGGTGATGATCGATCTCACTTCGCGTGTCGACACATGGCTCCGCCTCGTCGATGCGGACGACCGTCGACCAGTGGACAACGACGACATCAGCTACTCCAGTCGTAACCTTAACTCTCGGATCGTGCGGCCGCTTGAACCGGGGACATACTACGTCGAAGCGTCGACCTACGGCCCTCGAGCAACAGGCTCCTATGCCTTGCGCATCAGCGTCGACGACTGCAAGGCGATCGAGATCGCAGTCCCGTACAGCAGTCGTGAGAGCCTGTCGCCTGACGGCTGCCACGACCTGTACGACCTCGCCGACTACGCGGACATCTACAGCTTCCAGCTGGATGTCGAGGCCGAGCTGACCATTGACTTGGGGTCCAGAGCATTCAACGCATTCGTGCGCCTGCTGGACGATCGCGGAACCGAGATCGAACACGACAATGACGACGGCAACGGACAGGACTCGTGGATCGAACTGGTGCTTCCGGCAGGGGCGTACCATATCGTCGCAACGGACTACAGCAGGGGCCGAGGGGAAGGCTCCTACGAGCTTCGCGTGGCAGTGGAGTGGGCAGAGAGCGTCTACAGAGACGAAGTTCATGAACCATGTGAGCCGGATCGACATCTCCGCACCAGCCCATACTGGAAGGACGATCCGCTGGACGTCCAATCCGTGAAGCAGCTGATGACAAGGGTGCTGTTTCAGATCGCAGCTGATGATGACGTTACCCTCTGCACCAACTCCGACTACAACGACTTCGGCGCACCAAGGCCGTGGCATGGAGCGGGAGGGTATACCGGCGGCCACGCAGGGTGGGACGTTCAGACGACGAACGTCTACCAAGACCGCACGGCGAACGTGCCGTTCTACTCTCTGACCGACGGCGAGGTCGTCTATGTCGATTCCATGTCGCTTGGCGCTATCGGGGTGTATGACGCCGACGAGGGCTTCACTGTCTACTACCTTCACGCACGCCACGTGTACGTGCGTGAAGGCCAGCGAGTGTCGGTCGATCAGCGTCTCGGAATCCAGGGAGACGCAGGTGTTCCGGGGAAGGAGCACATCCATATTGAGGTGCATCGCGGTAGCCGTACCGTCCCTGACGAGCAGGGAAATTTACGCCACCACTTTGGAGGAGCATTCAACGCTCCTGGCCGTGGCGGTGCTAACACCCTGCTGCTGTGGCACGAACAGCTGAATTACCTGTGCGAGGCGTCGGCGGGCAGCCAGCTTCGGCTGGACAATGGACGGTGTCCGTCACTAGACGCGACTGACGCGCCCAGCCCGGATCTCAGATGACGGCATGAATGGCGGTGCGTGCAACGACGTCATCACCACGTGTGGCGCAGAAGCGGCCACCAGTGGGTCGGGGCAAGATCGACTCTAGGGGTGTCGCGATCCGGAGGTAGGATAGGCTGCGGAGGCGAGGTGAGTTAGGGGACTGTGGTGTGGTTCTGGGTGCTTGGGCTGTTGGTGGGGTTGGCGGTTTCGCTGGCGTTGGGGCGGGCGTCTGCGCCGTCGGCAGAGCAGGCGGAGGCCGCGCCGGCTGATGCGCCGATCGCTGCGCCGGCGGTGGAGCAGAGCACGGCGCCCGATGTGGCGGCGGTCAGCGTGGGAGGATCGCACTCTTGCGCGCTGGATGCGGAGGGCGGGGTGGTGTGCTGGGGGGCGAACGGGGATGGGCAGCTGGATGCGCCGGAAGGGGCGTTCGCGTTGGTGAGCGCGGGGGATACCCATACGTGCGCGATTGACGTTGACGGGGCGCTCCGATGCTGGGGATCGGCGGAGTTCGGCAAGGCGTCGGTCCCGGCGGGGCGATTTGCGCGGGTGAGCGCCGGCGAGGATCACACCTGCGCGGTGCGCGAGGACGGGGCGATCGTCTGCTTCGGCTGGGATCGCTACGGGCAGTCGAGCGCGCCGGCGGGTGAGTGGCAGGATGTGGGCGTGGGCGAGGATCACTCGTGCGGACTGCGGGTGGATGGGACGATCGTGTGCTGGGGCGACAACTCGTGGGATCAGCTGGAGTCGCCGGCGGGAACGTTCGCGGCGCTGACGGTGGGCGATGATCACAGCTGCGCGCTGACATCGGCGGGGCGCATGGTCTGCTGGGGGTTCGATCAGCGCGGGCAGCTGTGGCCGCCGGAGGGTTTGGAGGCGGCGCGGATTTCGGCGGGATACGACAGCGCGTGCGCACTGACGGTCGCGGGGCGGGTGCGTTGTTGGGGCGCGCTGGAGGAGCCGTCGGCGGAGCTTCAGGCGTTGGGGTTTGTGATGGTGGATGTTGGGCACGGGCACGCGTGCGGGGTGACAACGGAGCGGCGGGTGCATTGCTGGCCGGCGAGTCCGACGGATGTGCCATCTGGAGTCGGCGGTGGCGGTTGACATCATGATCTGAGAGGGCGATCCTGCGACGGGATGGAGGTGCTGTTGTGCGACGGTTGGGTTGGCTGCTGGTTGCGGTGCTGGCTGTCGCGGGCGTGGTTGCAGCGTGCGGCGGCGGCGCGCCGGAGCGGGAGGTGGGGTCTCAGCGGCCGGCGGAGCAGGAGGCGGGGTCGCAGCGCGATGCGTCGGGTGCTCTGGCGGGCGCGTCTTCGTCGGACGGCGACCGAAGGACTGCGTCGGCCAGCGCAGCGCCAAGCAGCAGCGAGGGGATCCGGGGTCGTGTGGTGGCGGTGGACCCGGTTGCAGACGAGCGGGCGGCGCGGGAGCGTGCGTCGAGCGACGCTGCGGGTTCGGGAGGGGTGATGGTAGGGGGGGCGGAGGTACCGGATGGCGCAATCCGCATCGATGTGTCCCCTATGGTGGGCGGGTTGACGTTTAGCGGACCCAACAACATTCCGCCGGTCCCGCTGCCGTTGCAGTTGCCCGCCGGCGCGTACAACTGCGCGGTCGAGGTGGACCGTCCGGCGCCCGACGATGCGGAGGGGCGGCTCGTCGTGACGTTCACCGATTTCGACGAGTCGGGCTCGGAGACGCAGGTGGAGGCGTCCGACCCCGAGTGGAGCGGCGAGGCGAGGCTGGAGGTGGTGGAGTCCGCGGATGAAGACGACGGCGAAGAGACGCCGACGCGCGCGTTTCAGGGGATCAGGGGATCGCTGACCGGGCGCGCGTTGACGGCGACGATCGTGTCGGCTCTGCAGGACGGAATGTGGACGATCAACTGCCGTCTCGTTGAGGAATAGGGACGGCCGTTAGGCTGTGCCTATGGCTGTGCCCGATGTGCCGGGGTCTCTGACGCTGCTGCTGCCGGATCACTGGGCGGCGTCTGATCGCGCGTTGGAGGCGATTGAGTATCCCAATCCGGCCTGGACGTTCCAGCGCGGACATTTCGGCGAGCTGGCGCTGACGCCGCTGCCGGGGCATCGCAACTCGGCCGTCAGCACCGAGGTCACGATGCAGTTCCTCGAGTGGCACAAGCAGCACGAGGAGGGCGTGTTGCACGGCTTCAACATCGGCTACGCGCCGACCGATGACGAGGGCCGCGCGCCGGGCCTGGCGGCCGCGACCTCCTGGATCGCGCCGGATCAGGTCGAGGCGCTGCGCGAGGAGCGCGGCGAGCCGCTGGGCGAGTACGACCCCGAAAAGCCGTTCCCGGCCTGCGCGCCCGCCTTCGTGCTGGAAATCCGCTCGCCCTATCAGTCGCTGCGGCAATGCACCGACAAAATGCGCCTCTGGATGCACTTCGGGACACGACTCGGCTGGCTCTTCGACCCCGACAATCTGGAGGTGCGGATCTACCGCCCCGGTCGGCCGGCGCAGCGGCGAATGAAGCCGCCCCAGCTGCGCGGCGAGGAAGTGTTACAGGGGCTGGTCTTCGACTGCCGCCCGATCTGGGAGGAGCTGGCCGAGCGCGGCGAGCCCTCGCGCTCCAACCAGCCGCTGCTCGACTGGCGGGCGCACGGCGACATTCGCGGCGCGGTCGATCCGAGTTATCGCCCGGGCGGATCGGACCCGGCGCTGCAAACAATCCGTGAGGGCCCGCTGCCGCTGCTGGACCTCTGGCTGCCCGATGAGTGGCCGCTCGACGACGCGGCGCTGGCGCAGCTGAACGAGCGCAATCCGCAGTGGGCGTTCGAGATGGGCCTCGACGGCGGCTTGCAAATTACCGATCCGAACGAAGCGGAAGCCTCGCCGCGCACAAGCAGCAGTAGCACACTGATGAACCCCGACGCGCCCCGCGCCCCGCAGGTGATGAGCGCCGCGACCTCCTGGGTATCCGACGAGCGGCTGAAGAACGCAAAGCGCGCCGACTCCGCAGGCACGATCGAAGTAGTGCCCAACTTCGTAGCCGAGATTCGCTCCGGCTCACAATCGCTCACGGATCTCCAACACAAAATGCTGCGCTGGATCTACTACGGCGTGCAACTCGGCTGGCTGCTGGACCCCGATACCCGCACAGTCTGGATCTACCGCGAAAACCAGCCCCCCGAAAAAGTAGTAAGCCCCCGCCAACTGTCGGGCGAAGATGTAATGGTCGGCTTCACGCTGGAGCTGGACCAAATCTGGGACTGGGCGGGGGACCTGGAGGAGGGCGAAGGGTAGGGGCCGACTTGGGCGGGGTTGACTCAGACGGAAGAGCGTGCGTAGCCTGTGGGCCGCATCGCAGAGAGGACTCGATAGATGGGCCAATCCGAGCCGCCATTCTCTTTCAGCGCCGTCGCGGCGAGGGCGGTCCTGGCCGCGTTCGCCGTGGTGCTCGCGCTGTCGGCGGCCTGGGCTCTGCGAGCGCCGGCAGAGGCGCAGTCGATCCGCGACGGCTCGTTCATCCGCCAGAGCGGCGCCAACGACATCTACCGCGTCAACATCGTCAACGGCAAGCGATTCAAGTGGCTTGTCGTCAACGAGGCCGCCTTCTGCAGCTACGGCTGTCCGTGGGGTTCGGTCATCAACGTGTCGCGGTCCGTCATGGCGCGCTACACGACCAGCTACCTGGCGCGCCGGGGCAGCGACGAGAAGGTGTGGCGCTTTGCGCCGAGTGGCGATTCGGGGACGCGCCGCTGGCTGAACATAACGGACAGGGAGTTTGAGGCCGCGGGGTTCGACTGGGACGCCGTCCACTCAATCACCACGACTGACTTCAACCAGTACACGCGAGGCTCGGATCTCACGTGCGCCGATTTCAATGTGTGCAACGAGCCGCCGCGCATCACAGACGCGAGGAATCTGTCGTTCGACGCCGGCGAGCGGGTGACGTCACGGCGGGTGGCGACCATCAGCGATCGGGACACGCGGCTGCGGGACTTGACGGTGCGTGTCAGCGGGCTGCCGTCGGGCTGGCGGCACAGCTTCAGCACCTCCAGCGGGCGACTCATCGTGAGTGGGACGGCGCCGTCGCGCGCAGGGTCGCACCGGGTCACGATCACGGCGTCGGATGGGCAGGGGAGTGACACGGAGCGGTTCACGATCACGGTGAACGCGACTCACGACCCGGAGATCACGTTGACGGACGACGGGTTTGCGGTGCAGGCCGGCGAGCGGGTGACATCACGGCGGGTGGCGACGATTCATGATCGGGACACGCGGCTGCGGGACTTGACGGTGCGCGTGAGTGGGCTGCCGTCGGGTTGGCGGCACAGCTTCAGCACCTCCAGCGGGCGACTCACCGTGAGCGGGACGGCGCCGTCGCGCGCAGGGTCGCACCGGGTCACGATCAGAGTGTCGGACGGGCGGGGGAGCGACACGGAGCGGTTCACGATCACGGTGACTGCGCCGGACTGTGCGGAGACGATTCAGAGCGGCTCCTTCATTCGGCGGAGCGGCACGGAGGATGTGTACCGCGTCAGGATCGCGAACGGCAAGCGGTTCAAGTGGCTGATCCTCAACGAGTCCGCGTTCAACAGCTACGGCGTTTCGTGGGACCAGATCTGCGACACATCTCAATCAGTGCTGAACCGCTACACGACCAGCACCCTGGCTCGCCGTGGCAGCGACGAGAAGGTCTGGCGGTTCACGTCGAGCGGCGATTCTGGGACGCGGCGCTGGCTGAACATCACCGCGTCTGAATTCGAGCGCGCCGGTTACGACTGGGACGCAGTCTTCTCGCTCCGGTCCGGCGACTTCAACGCCTACACGGAGGCGATCCCGCCAACCACATGCGACAACGTGGACGGTCGGAATGTCTGCGACATAAGGCCAGCCCCCGTCATCAGCATCGTCTCAAGCAGCGTGACGTGGGATGCCGGGCAGCGAGTCTCGCAGCAACACGTGGCCACCCTGACCGATGCCGACACGGCGCTGCGGGACTTGATTGTGGACGTGAGCGGGCTGCCGGCTGGGGTGACGCACAGCTTCGGCACATCCAGCGGGCGGCTGACGGTGAGCGGGACAGCGCCGTCGAGCGCGGGGTCGCACCGGGTCACGATCACGTCATCGGATGGGCCGAGGAGCGACACGGAGACGTTCACGATCACGGTGGCTGCTGCGCCGCCGGACTGCGCGGAGACGATTCAAGACGGGTCGTTTATTCGACAGAGCGGCACCGCCGATGTGTACCGCGTCAGAATCGCGAACGGCAAGCAGTTCAAGTGGCTGATCCTCAACGAGGCCGCGTTCAACAGCTACGGCGTCGCGTGGGACCGGATCTGCGACACGTCTCAGTGGGTGCTGAGCCGCTACACGACCAGCACCTTGGCGCGCCGGGGCAGTGATGAGGAGGTCTGGCGGTTCGAGTCCAGCGGCGATTCTGGGACGCGGCGCTGGCTGAACATCACCGCGTCTGAATTCGAGCGCGCTGGCTACGACTGGGACGCAGTCTTCTCGCTCCAGCCCGGCGACTTCAACGCCTACACGACGGCGACCCCGCCAACCACGTGCGACAACGTGGACGGCCGGAACGTGTGCGATGAACCGGAGGAGTCAACAACGACAGGGGGAACGAACACCCCGCCTGAGATCACGAATCTGACGGCGCTGCTGACAGTGACCGAAGGGCAGAGCGTGGGCGAGACGCAGGTTGCGACCGTGACGGATCACGAGGATGCGCTGCAGCTCAACAGGCATGTGAGGATCAACGGCCTGCCGCCCGGCCTCGTCGCGCATGGCCTGAGTTCAACGGGGCGGCTCACGATTAGCGGGACGGTCGCGGCGGACACGGCCCGGACGTACACGGCAACGATCGCAGCGAACGACGGCACGAATCTCGGTGTAGCGGAGGACTTCCAAATCACCGTGCTCCCGGGCGAAGGCCTACCGACGTTCGATCCTGCGGTGTTCGTCGTGGAGCAGCGGTTGATACTAGGGCGGTCGGAGACGGTGCAACTGGCGGGTGCGTCGGGCGGCTCGCCGCCGCTGACGTACACGCTGCGGGATGCTCCGGCGGGGATGGTGTTCGACGCCGATGCTCTGACGGTCAACGGAACGCTGACCGGCGCCACGGGGAGCCACACGATGTACCTGCGGGCGACGGACGACGCGGGACGCTCGGCGGAGCAACGGATTACGTACACGATCTTGTCGTGCGTAGACGACCGTACCGAGGCGGGAGAGCCGCTCGGCGCCGGCGACACGCGGACATGGCAGGGCGAGTGGACTTCGCAGGACTGCACGACGGTGCCGAGCCAGTACATCACGGATCACATCGGGCACTACCGCGACATCTACAGCTTCGTGACGAGCGAGAGGGTTGATGTGACGATCGATCTGGAATCAGATGATGTCGGCACCTATATCCACCTGCTGGATAACGATGGGCAGCGCGTAGACCTGTCGAGCGCGAGCAGCGGCGGAAACGACGCGAGCGTGAAGGCGCGCCTGCGGGCAGGCCAGAAGTACTGGGTGCGCGCGACGACGGAGGAGTTGGGCGATGTGGGGGCGTACACGCTCAGCATCGCGGCAGTCGTCGTCAACATTCGTCATACGATCGCCGAGGCCTATGCGCCGATCCTGACGTTCGACAGCCGAGAACGCTACTTCCCGGTGCCGATCGAGGCGATGCTTGACCATTCCGACCTGCGGATGCGGACTGGTGGCACAGGGCTGGGCTTTGACACAGGTATACGGCTAAAGACCATCACTGTGGCCGGGCCATCTGACGATCCGCCGTCCTCCGTCTACCCAGCCCTGCTAGCTCTCGTGGAGTCGTCCTCGGACGAGCAGCACCTCGATTTCGACCGAGAGGCATGGGACCGATCCAGCAACTCGGCCGAGTACCAGGAGAAGTACCCTCCGACGATCTACGCGCGTGTCGACAAGATCGACGGCAACCTCGTCCTTCAGTACTGGTTCTTCTACGTGTACAACCCTGGACCCGTCCTCAAGCGTCTTGTGGGCGAAGAGCGTTTTGGCGATCATGTACTGCAGCAGGCACACGAAGGCGACTGGGAGGGTGTCCAGCTCGTTTTCGGTCGTGGCGTCAACGAGGACGACGTCATCGACGGAATCAGGGCAGGCACTTACGTCAAGCCCCTCTACGTCGAGTATGCGACGCACAAAGGCGGTGAGCGGCACTGCTGGGACGACGCACAAGTCGAAAAAGAAACCGCCGTACGGGTGAAGGTCTACCCGGCCCTTGGCTCGCACGCGACTTACCCCATCCCGCATCCCACTGGTGTTGCCGTCTTTGGTCCCGCCGTCAAAGTGGTGGGATGGTGGGACAAGAATGACGAGGGCGGAAAGGTCCTCGACCAGTACCACATCGAGATGATCGATCACCAAACCGGCTGGATTCAGTGGCGCGGCCGCTGGGGGGAGGACAATCGTCTCGATGATCTCCCCAAATTCGATGGCGCTTACAGCGGTCCGCAAGGACCGAAGACGAAGCCGCGCTGGTCGGATCTCTCGTGGGCCGACGATGAAGACGGATGTAACCGCTATGGCGTGATCGCGGTGAAGCGTCACGACGATGGTCGCACAGAGTTCGGTTATCGCCCCACAGGCAGCGACCTCATCCTGCCGACGTTCCGGCATGTGCGGGCCCACCCTCAACCAGGGCGAGTGTACAAGACGAGCGATGTCAGACTCGGCGAAACGACTCTTGGACACATACGCGCGATGGCGCTGTCCAATGGACGGTTTGCTGTCAGTTTCGTAACGCCTACGTGGATGGTGGTTCAGCCCACTAAGTACATCGTTGGACCGGTGATTCTTGCTCGAGTGAGCTGGGCAGCAACTAGCGAAATCGATCTCGACGAATAGGATTCGTCAGCCCCCATCGCCGTTTCGAGAGTTCTGTGGCTGTCAAGCAAAGTGTATTGGCCTGGTTGTAGATAGGTCGTGAGGCGCACCGGTGATATTGACGGCTGTTTCTCCTTGCACGCCGTTTGTGTGCTCTAGTTGTCGTCTTGCGTGACTGTACCAGGAATGCTCAGAGCACTGCTAACATTGCCGAAGCACCTGGTGGCTTTTGGGCTAAACGGTGAAAGCTGGCTGAACATCCGAATCCTGTGTGGCCGTTTCAGTATGGGCGTTGCCGAATCGAAGTTGGCTCTGGTACCCCTACGAGAGTGACAGATGCAGCAGCGAGTTTGGACGCGACGATGCAGCTGCGGGAGGGCGAGAAGAAGCCCAGACGAGCAACGAGTACTGAGAGCAACAGGCCCAGCCCGCTATACGGGAACAGTGCTCTTTGCGAGGGGTGATTTTGTGGACAGCCCTGCTGCATGGGCCGCCCCTAGTGGTGCTGACGCCGCTCCTCCGGATGAACAACCTGCTCAACCGCCTTTTGCCCGTTCGGATACACCCAGTCGTGCCGCTCCAGATACTCGTTCGCCAGCTCGATCAGGTCGTCCTTGTTCTTGTAGAGGTGATTGGGGTTCGTGACCACATTCGTGTACGAGCCGCCCACCTGGATCGCCTCGTAGGGGCACGCCTCCGTGCAGAGGCCGCAGTACATGCAGAGCCGGAAATCGATCTCGTAGCGGTTGACCAGAAACGAGCCGTCTTCGCGCGGCTCGGTATCCACCAGAATGCAGCCGTCGGGGCACGACTGCGCGCAGGTCGAGCAGCCGGTGCAGCGCTCGACGAACCAGACCAGGTTGGTGCGCGCGCGCGGCGGAATGTCGCGCTCCTGCTCGGGGAACTCCACGGTCACGGGCGCCCGGCGCACGTGCTTGACCACCGTCAGCAGTCCCTTGGCGATGCCCTGTCCGAAGACCATTGCGCGCTCCTGATCGTGGCCGCTAGCGGCTGGAGAAATAGTTCTCGTCGTGCGTCAGCGCGCCGCTGCGGTGGCGCGGCTGCCCGTCGACCGAGAGGAACGGCGGGAAGAGCGATTCCAGCTCCGCCCGAATCGGGTCGCCCTCGGGCAGCATCCGCGAGAAATCACCCGTCGGCTCCGGGCGGCGCTTGCGGTGCCCGTTGGCGTGCTCCTCCTCGATCACCTGCTGCAGCAGCATCAGCCCGGCCAGCAGCGATTCGGGCCGCGGCGGGCAGCCGGGCACGTAGACGTCGACGGGCACCACATTGTTCACGCCGGGCAGCGTCGAGTAGCCGTGCGCGAAGGGGCCGCCGATGTTCGAGCAGGAGCCCATCGAAATGACCCACTTGGGCTCGGCCATCTGCAGGTAGATGCGGCGCACCGGCGGGGCCATCTTCCAGGTCACCGTGCCGGCCACGATCATCAGGTCCGCCTGGCGCGGCGAGGCGCGGAAGACCTCGGCGCCGAAGCGCGCCAGGTCGTAGCGCGCGTTGGCCGTCGCGATCATCTCAATTGCGCAGCAGGCCAGCCCGAACATCGCCGGCCACAGCGAGGAGCGCCGCGCCCAGCCGAAGACTTTGTCGACGGTCGAGACGAGCAGCTGCGAGCGCAGCTCGTCCTCGATGTCGGTCATCGGCTCAAGCAGGGGAATCGGCGCGCCGCCGGTGTCGATGGTGGGTTGGACCACATGCGCTCCTCTCGCTCCCCGCAGTGTACAGGGTGCGTCGCGTTTGTCCATCTGGTAAGCTAAGGTGCTGAAGCAGATGAGCGGATCGGAGCGAATCTCGTGGCGGTTGCCGGAGGGACAGTCGTTCGGCTTGGCGACAATGAGTGGCGCATTGGCGACTCCCTTGGTGAGGGAGGCTTTGGTGAAGTGCGCGCCGCCACAGGATCTGACGGTTCGCAGGCGGCGCTCAAGTTCGTGCCGCTGGACCGCAAGGCCGCGCGAGAGCTTGACGTCTGGCGCGATGTGAGCGGCTTGCCCAACGTTCTTCCTCTCTGGGGCGAGGGGGAGTGGAGTGGACAGCGTGTGCTCGTGATGCCGAGGGCAGAATGCGATCTCCGAGGCTACCTGCGCGAGCGGGGCGGAGTGACCCCGCCCGACGACGCCATTGCGATTCTCACAGACATAGCCGCTGCGCTGGTGGCGCTTGCTGAGCGCGATGGCGAGGCAATCGTGCATCGAGACCTCAAGCCGGAGAACATCCTGAAGTGGAACGGTCGGTGGTGCGTCGCGGACTTCGGGATCGCCAGATACGCCGAGCGGACGACCGCGCCGGAAACGCTGAAGGCATATCGGTCTTGGCCGTATGCCGCGCCCGAGCTTTGGAAGGATGAGCGCGCCGAGTCGCGCACTGACATCTACGCCGTCGGCATCATTGCCCACGAGCTTCTCACTGGCCAACGGCCATTCGGCGGACCTACTGTGGACCGCTACAAAGAGCAGCATCTTACTACTGCTGCTCCCCAGCTTGACGCAGACACCGTTGGTCTGAGTCTCGCGGGTCTGATTGAGTCGTGCCTGCGGAAGGACGTTTCGGGCAGGCCGACGGTGCCTGACTTCTACAAGAGGTTGCAGCGCTTGGCAAAGTCGGCGAGCCCCAGCTTCTCTCCGGCCTTGCAGAGAGCAAACCGCAAGAGGGTCCGAGAGGACACCGAGCGAGAAATCGCTTGGCAGAGTGAGCAGGATCGCCTTGAGACGCGTAAGCGTCGGGAGGGAGACGCAAGACGGTCCCTTGAGGTCGCCGTACATGCATTGTGGGAAGCGCTCTCAACCGATGCGCCCGATCTGGTCAGGCCGTATAACTCTGGCATGCTCGACTCGGCTAAAGGTGCCGAGCTGATTCGCACCCCCGAAGTAGGCGCGGCTGTTTCGCGCTTCTTGCCGGTCAGCGATGCGGAATGGCAGGAGAATCGACCGTGCTTTGAGGTAATAGGTCGTGCGGGTATTTTGATTGCGATTCAGGGGACAGGCACCGTTGAGCGGCGCGCGGCTTACTACATGCTCTGGTACTGCGATGCCCAGGAGCGAGGTGAGTTTCGTTGGTTCGAACTCTCGTTCAAGCGTGGTGGGTTCCTGCTACGACAGGAACCGTGGGAAGAGCCAGAGCGCGTTGACCTTCCACGTGCCGGCGACGCGATTGGCCGTCGGATGTATGGCCATCGGCTAGCGACGCCATTCACGCCGATCGACGGTCCGGATGTCGCAGCATTCTGCCAGCGATGGGCAGCGATCATCGGCGAAGCGTTTGAGGGGAAGCTGCCAGAGCTAGGACCGTTCGGGGCGGGCGAGATTTTGCGGTCCTATCGCTGCTGATGGCCTGCTGGCCTAAGTGGCTGGTTGGCATGTACTCTCTGCGCGCGCCCTGATTTGGGGCGCGGAACGGAGGGAATCGTGGAGATCAAGTTGAGGCGGCTGCCGCCGTCGGGGGATCTGGGGTACCCGCTGGAGCGGCTGTTCATCCGCTCGGTACGTCAGGGGTCGGACACCATCGTGATGGCGCAAGGCTTCCATCTCAATGAGGAGTTTCTCGTGCTGAGCGGGTCGGAGGCGTTCGTTGAGACGGCGCCGGCGTTCGGTCGGCCCGAGGATCGCGGGGCGCGTGAGCTGCGGGATGCGCTGGTCGCGGACGGCACGCTCGTGCCAAAGGGAGATGTCTACGCCTTTCAGGTGGACTACCTGTTCCACTCTGCATCTCTCGCGGCGAGCGTGATTCTGGCGCGGGCGGCGAGTGGGCCGGAGGAGTGGCGGGACATCGATCGGACCAAGCTCGTGGACCTCGATTCGGAGTGATCGGTCGGCTCTGAGCACGGTGAGCCCCCTCCGCCGCTGCGCGGCATCTCCTCCAGGATGGAGGAGGATTTGGTGCGGCTGCCTTGGCCGCCCTGAATAGAACATATGCATGATATCCTGTGGTCGTCGGCGCGGCAAGCGCGCCGGCCGATTGGGGGTGATTGATGGCCGACGACTCGACAGCTCTGCCTTACGACTCGATTGACCCGCGGACCTGGTACCCGGAGCTGCGGGCGGCTGTCCCGCTGGCGCAGGCGTGCCGCGAATACCTAACCGCCGTGGAG
This sequence comes from Dehalococcoidia bacterium, assembly GCA_965242565.1. Lineage (GTDB taxonomy): Bacteria > Chloroflexota > Dehalococcoidia > Bin125 > Bin125 > CATQGW01. The sequence goes on from OZ251457.1 coordinate 343,813, forward strand.
TTCAGCAACGGCCTGCTGGCGGGCGATCCGCGCGGGCCGGAGGCGGAGCGGCGGATCCTGGAGTGCATCGTGAACCTCAGCGTGGCGTCGGCAGCGGAGCTGGCGATGGACATCACGCCCTACGAGGCGGGGCGCTCAGTGGCGCGGGCGATTGCAGAGCAACACAGGGCGGAGGGTTGAGTGATGGCGGCGAGGGCAGGCGCGATCCCGGCGGCCATCGTCTCAGCGATCAAGGCGCAGCGGTGCGCTGTGCTGGGCACATCGAATCCGGAGTGCGACCACAAGGACGGGCACCGTGACGATTGGGGTGATCCGGCCCAGTTCACGGTCGACGACTTTCAGCCCCTTTCGAGCCCCGCGAACAAGGCGAAACGGCAGGCGTGCAAGGAGTGTCGGCAGACCAAGCGGCGCTTCGACGCGACGACGCTCGGCTTCGCGGTCGCGCAGTTCGTCGGCAACGGCGTCTACGAGGGTTCGTGCGTAGGCTGCTACTGGCACGATGTCCGGCGCTTCCACGCCGAGGTGTCAAAGTGATATGCGCGAAAGTGCGTGCCGGTCGGGCCTGGCTTTGCTCTCAGATCCGCAAAGCTGGCGGCCCCCTCGCGCGCTTCGGTCTGATACGGCGGCAGGGATCCTACGAGGTCGGAGGAGTAGATGTACGATCCGCCACGATCGAAACCCGATTCTCGTGGGTACTCAGGTCGTTCTTCGGGCGAGATCGATACGTTTACTTCGTCTCGCCGGTTGTGGCCTCCCCCAGAGATGTGTACATCATCGAGCGGGTAGAACGACTCACGTTTTTCGATTCGGAGAAAGACGAGATACCCGAAAATTACTCAGGTCTCGTGGATGGCAAACGCGGCGTGCAGAAAGACGCTCTGTCGCTATCCAATGGCGGGGAGTCCGGAGAGCGCAGTGCGCTGACGGTCTACGGATTCTGGATCCAATCGAGCATGACACTCTTCGGCACGTGGGAGGTTACTGATCGCAACCCGGACCCAACTCTCCCGCCAGATGGCAGCCCGTTCGCTGGATCGCCAGTCCCCGACGCCATCCGAAAGTTCGACAGCGAACAAGCGGCGTATACCTACATTGAGAACATCAACGGCGAGAAGATACCTGCGTGGCTCAGGCATCTGGCGTGGGTCGCCATCGGAGTGTCAACCATTCTGTGGCAGTGGCACGACGAGATCTTCGGCGGTGGAACTGGAGCTGTGCCAATGCCGTGACGTTGTGGACAGTGTCGCGCCCAGGTACGCGACAGGTCTACGCTGAGCCCCGGCAGCAGCCCCGTGTCGCCGAGCTCTGCGGGGCAGCGCCAGCACCCCACCTCGGCGTTGGGGCGGTAGGTGTGGACGCTGGCGCGCGAGTTCAACACCCACCGGATCAAAGAGAAGGGGCGAATCATCGCTGTCGAGCTGCACGGCGAGAAGAAGCAGCCGATCGAGAAGCCGATCCCCGCCCAGATCAAGGCGCAGATCGTCGCACAGCGATGCGTGGTGCTCTTCACGTCGAACCCGGAGTGCGACCACAAGGATGGCCGACGGGATGATCCGAGGCTGAGCGATGCGTCGCGGGTGACGCTCGACGATTTCCAGCCGCTCTCAAAAGCGGCGAACAACGCCAAGCGTCAGCACTGTCGCGAGTGCCGGGAGACAGGCCGTCGGTTCGACGCCCGCCAGCTGGGCTTCGCAGTAGCGCAGACAAAAGGCAACGGCGTCTACCGCGGCTCGTGCATAGGCTGCTTCTGGTACGATGTCCGCCAGTTCCACGCCGAGGTGTCACAGTGATATGGGCGAAAGTGCGTGCTGGTCGGGCCTGATAACGCACCACTACCGCAAGTCGTGCGCATCCAGGATACAACCGGCCGCTGAGCATCGTTCACAGGTCGGTTCGTTGATCTCCGCCTCGGCGACTGACAGCCCCGGATCCCAGATCGGAGCCGTCTCGCTCCGGTAGAGCGTAACGCTTAGCGGCTGGGCGGTCGAGGCGCGTTGGTCCCTCAATTGTGCGACCGCTTGAGTCACAGTGTCGCGCTCGGCTTCGGAAGCGCGGCTGTAGACGCCCACATACAGGTGCGAAAGCCTCAGATTGCGGCCGATCGCATCAATGATGTGGCGATCGGTCTCGTTAAACCCGAAGCCGTGTATGAAGAGCGCGCCGGAGATCCGCCCGAAACTCTCGTGCGCCCAATACAGGTACTCGTTGCGGTCGATCAAACGAACCTTGGCGACAGAATCGCCGCCGGAAACGATCAGCGGAAGGTAACCGTCGAGTATGGCGACTCTTGCCTGCTGCATTACAGCGCCGCGCTTCGACGTGTGTTGGTACTTGATGGTGTTGCCGTCGGCGCTTGAAAGATGGAACGCGCCGTGAAGGAAACGGACGATGCCCGAGCGAGCGGCGGCTTGGCGATTGAAGATCAATCGGTCGGTGAGGAGCGGATTGCCGCCGCGATACGGGCGAAAGCCGTCGCTGAGGCGGTCCGCAGGGCGGTAATCGTAGAGGGCCTCCATATGCGCCCAGTACAAGAGAAGATCGTAGTTTGTGGTAGAGACGGAAGAGAAGCGATGGAAGAACTGACCGCCGGCGGCGAGAGCGTGCCGGCAGATTTCAGACGGGTTGTGCGGGTGAAGGTCGGCGATCACGTTGGCGAAGAACGAGAGAGGATTCGTGGTGCTCAGGTTCAGAGCGTCGTCGATCGCGCGCCAATTCTCGGATGTCAGCTCGCGCAGAATTGATTCGAGATCGGTGATGCCGTCCATCGCCAGGTCGGAGACGAGTTCCGGATCGAGACCACGATCGATCATTTCGGCAATGAGCGATGTGTATGTGAACCGCGGCCAAAGTGCGATTGACGCGCCGTTGCCGGTGAGCAGGTGAATCTCCGCCCCGGTAGCCGTGGCGGCGTCAAACGCCTCTTGGAACGGTACAGACACGATCGGCACGCGCTTACCGCAAGGGTTGGTCATCGAGTCGGGAGCGTAGTCGGCGCTAAACGCCGGTTTTACTCAGGACATCGGCAAGGCGGCGCTGAGCGCGCGCCTCACTCTCACGAATCGGCCGGAGACATTCGACTTGAGCCAGAGCTTCGGTGATCAGTGTGTCGCGCTCAGCGGTGAGCTGCTTGGCAAGCTCGTCGTCGCCGCTGTCCTCCCGGAATGTGCGCCGCCGGCTTTTGCCGACGTACAGCGCCCGCCAGTCGCCGGTTTGTTCGGGATCGTCCTCGTAGACCGCGAGCTTGAGGCGGTAGGGCACTTCGTAGGGAACGTGCTCCTGGCCTAGGGGGCGAGGGCACAGCTGGGCGCTTTCGATGTGGGCCGTGAGACGGAAGTGCAGACCGTCTCGCTTGAATGTGCAGGTCGGCATCGCCCTGTTGCCCCCTCCTCGTCCGTTCCCCCGGACCTCTTCGCCCAGGGAGGCTTGATTTGTTCACTTGAGGGTGTGATACCCGATCGGGCGGAGGTGCGTCAAACCCAAGCCGGCAGGCGGGGGCGCGATTTGTGTTCCGCGTGTCGCTCTACGCCCAGACACGTGACAGATCCACGCTGAGGCCCGGCAGCACCTCCGCGTCGCCGAGCTCTGCGGGGCGGTCCAGCACCTCCGGGTCGGCGTTGGGGCGGTAGATGCGGACGCTGGCCTCGAAAGGGTCGATCAGCCAGCCGAGGCGGACGCCGTTGGCCAGCCAGACTTCCTGCATCTTGCGCTGTTGGTCTTCGGCGTCGTCGGTGTAGGAGACGATTTCAACGACGAAATCGGGCGTGACGGGCCAGACGCCTTCGGGGTTGTCGGCGGGGCGGGCGGCGTTGCGCCGCTCCTCGCTGATCCAGCCGGCGTCGGGCGAGCGGCGGCTGCCGTCTGGTAGGCGAATGATCGGCGTGCCGTCGCAGACGCTGCCGCCGATGCCCGTCCGCAGCCAGATCCAGAGTTGCGCGATGATTTCGACCGCTCGCTCGCTGCTGGGTAGTGCCGTACGGATCATAATCAACAGCGCTCCTTCGGCGTCGGTCTCGAACTGCAAGCACTCGTTGAGCGCGCACAGCTCCAGCAGCAGGTCGTCGGTGAGGTTCCACTCGTTGGGAAGGCGGAGGGTGAGCGTCCCGAGGACCGGCGCGGTAATCGTCTCGGGCACGGGTTTGGCTGGTGCGGTGACCATTGGTTGCTCCTAGACCGGCGCAAGCGCGCGGAGACGGGCGATGATTTGGGGGAGCGCGGCTGCGGTGCGCTCTACATCCTGCTCGGTGGTTTGTCGGCCGAGGCTGAGGCGCAGCGCGCTGTGCGCGGTGTCGGGGTCGACGCCGATCGCGGTCAGCACGTGGCTGGGCTCGGTGGAGCCGGTCGAGCAGGCCGAGCCGCTGCTGGCGGCGATGCCTTCGAGGTCGAGCTGCAGCAGGATGCTCTCGCCCTCGACGCCGGGGAAGCAGAGGTGCAGGTTGTTGGGCAGCCGCCGGTCGGGGTCGTGCGGGCCGTTGAGTCGGAGCGGGTGGATGCGCTCCTGCAGTTCGCGCCGCAGTTGGTCGCGCAGGCGTTGGGCGTGGGCGGCGCGCTGCGGGCGCTCCTGCTCGGCGAGTTGCAGGGCGGCGGCGAGGCCGGCGGCGGCGGCGACGCTCTCGGTGCCGGCGCGGCGCTCCTCCTCCTGCCCGCCGCCGAGCAGTTGCGGTTCGAGCGGCGTGCGGCGGCGCTGATAGAGCAGCCCCGCGCCCTTGGGGCCGTAGATTTTGTGCGCGGTGAGCGAGAGCAGATCGACGCCGAGCACGTCGGGCCGGATGTCGATCGCGCCGGCGGCCTGCACGGCGTCGGTGTGGACGATGGTCCTGGGGTTGCGCTGTTTGACGGCGCGGGCGAGCTCGGCGATCGGCTGGATCGTCCCGATTTCGTTGTTGGCGGCCATCACCGAGACGAGGATGGTGTCGTCGCGCACCACCTCGGCGGCCTGTGCGGGATCGACGTAACCCTCGGCGTCGACGGGCAGGATGGTGAGCTCGAAACCTTCAGCGGCGAGCGCTTCCATCGGGTGGAGCACGGCGTGGTGTTCGACGGCGGAGGTGATCAGGTGCTTGCCGACGTGGGCGCGGGCGAGCGCCGCGCCGCGGATCGCGAGGTTGTCGGCTTCGGTGCCGCCGGAGGTGAGGATGATCTCGCGCGGCGAGCAGTCGAGCGTCCGGGCGAGGCTGTCGCGGGCGTCGTCGAGCACCGCGCGCGCCGTCTGCGCCTCCTTGTAGATGCCCGAAGGGTTGCCCCAAGCGTCGCGCAGGGCGTGGAGCATCGCGTCGAGCACGCGGGGGTCGAGCGGGGTGGTGGCGGCGTGGTCAAGGTAGGTGCGTTGCATGGTGCTCAGTCTATCCGCGCCAACGGCGGCGCGGTTGCGCTATGCTGCGGGTAACGCGCAGAACGTGAAGGAGACAGCGACCATGACGACGTTTCAGATGACCGAAATGCTGGATGTGACGGATCTGGCGGCCGAAAAGGCCAAGTCGCTGCTGGAGGAAAAGGGCTTCGCCGACGGCGCGCTGCGCGTGTTCGTGGTCGGCGGCGGCTGCTCCGGCTACCAGTACGGCATGGCCCTGGCGACCGAGGTCGAGGACGGCGACGTCGTGATCGAGAAGGCCGGCGTCCGCTTCCTGGTCGACGACGAGAGCGCGCCGCTGCTGACCGGCTCGCGCGTGGACTACATCGACGACGTGATGAAGCAGGGCTTCAGCATCTCCAACCCCAACGCCTCCCACTCCTGCGCCTGCGGCTCGTCGTTCGACACCGCGGAGCAGTCCGGCGCCGGACAGGCCCGCTCCTGCATCTAGTTGGGCATCTGTCGGCGCAGCTGAGCAGACCGGCTGCGCCGTAGCAGAGGGGCCGCGGTGGTCCGCATCCCCGACCTGCTGGCCGCCGGCCCGACGCTCTCCTTCGAGTTCTCGGCCCCGCGCGACGCCGAAGGTGTGCGCCGGCTGGAGCGCACGCTCTCACGCCTCGCGCCCCTGAAGCCCGCCTTCATGTCGGTCACCTACGGCGCTGGCGGAGCGACCCGTGGCCCCACGCGCGAGTGGGTCTCGCGGATTCGGGGCGAGTACGACATTGAGGCGATGCCGCACCTCACCTGCGTGGCCCACACGCGCGACGAGGTGGGAGCGATCATCGATCAGTACGCGGCGGACGGCATCGGCAACCTCTTGGCGCTGCGCGGAGATCTGCCGCCCGGCTCCGACGAGCTGCCGAGCGGCGCGTTCCGCTACGCGCGCGAGCTGGCCGCATTCGTGCGTTCGCGCGCGGGGATGGCGATCGGCGTGGCCGCGCATCCGGAAGGCCATCCGCTGGCCCCGTCGCAGGAAGCGGACCTGGAGCATCAGGCGGCCAAGATCGGCGCGGCGGACTTCGCCATCACCCAGTTCTTCTTCGACGCCGCGCGCTACGAACGGTTCGCCGAAGCAATGGTCGCGCGCGGCGTGCAGACCCCGATCATCGCCGGCATCATGCCGCCGACCAACGTCGCCGGCATCGAGCGGATGTCGCGGCTGAACGGGACGGCGTTTCCGTCGGCGCTGCGGGAGCGTCTGGAGCGCGCGGGGGAGGATGCGGCGGCGCGTCGGGCGGTGGGTGTGGAGGCGGCGGTGGCTCTGGGCGAGGCGCTGCTGGCGTCGGGCGCGCCGGGGCTGCATGTGTACACGATGAATTACTCGGCGGCGGCGGCGGAGATTGCGGGGGGGCTGGGGTTTTCGTAGTTCGTGGTTTTTTCGTCATACCCGCGCCGAAGGATCCGTCATACCCGCGCTTGCCGCGGGTATCTCGACGCGTAACCTCCAACCTCCCTTCCCAGGATCCGTCGCCCCAGACTTGATCTGGGGCCCATACGGCGGTCGTCAGCGGGACCAAGCCCCGGAGTCCCCGCGCAGGCTCGTTGGGGGACCGCTCGGGACTCCGGCGCTGCGCACAACATTGGGTTTAGGCCCCAGATCAAGTCTGGGGCGACGGAGGGGGTGGGGTGGAAGGGGTGTGGAGGCTGGTTGGGGCCGATTCCCGCTCGGGGGCGGGAATGACGGGAAGGGAGGGGCGAGGAGGGCGGGGGAGAGGGGGCGCGGATATGACGGAGAAGGGGGGTGTGGATGGCGGGGGAGAGGCGCGGGTGTGGCGGGGGAGAGGGGGCGGGGATGGCGGGCGGGGGGTTAGGGGGTTTGGTTTTCGAGCCAGAGGACGGCGCCGGGGCGGATGGGGAAGTCGCGGGAGTCGGGTTGGAGTTGGCCGGCGACTACGCCGTAGTGGGACCAGCGGCTGTTGTACCAGCTGCTGATGGTGGTGACGCCTTCGAGCGCGGGGAGCAGGTCGGAGGCGCGGATGGGGGCGTCGCCGAGCCAGATGGCGAACGCGCCGGGGGCGGTGGAGCTGAGCGATTCGGCGGGGCTGGGGGCTGGGGGCGCGGGGACGGTGATGATGGCGACGGCGGTGACGCCGCCGGCGCTGGCGGTGAGGGTGAATTGGCCGGGGCGGATGGCGAACCAGGTGGCGGAGGCCTGGCCGTCGGTGGTGGTGCGGTCGGCGCTGCGCCGGATCAGGCCGGCGTTGGCGCCGGCGGCGATTTCGGACCACTCGAGCGGGGTGCCGTTGGGCACGGCTGCGCCGGCGGCGTCGGTCAGGCTGGCGGTGACGGTGAATTCGGTTTCGTGGGCGATTTCGAGGCGCTCGGGGCTGAGCGCGACGGCGGCGGGGCCGCCGGAAACGGTGAAGGTTTGGGTGGCAGTGAGCGAGCCGGCGGTGAGGGAGAGGGTGTATTCGCCGTTGGCCAGCGGCTGGCTGGCCGGCCGGTCGATGTCGATGCGGATCTGGCGGTTACCGTCGGCGTCGAGGGTCGGGTTGGCGGCGCCGCCGAGCGGCCATTCGATTTCGACGCCGCTCGTGACGCGCTTGTCGTCGGGCCCGGTCAGCAAGGCGCGCTGCGTGCCGGTGGTGGGCACGGCGACAGTTGCGCCGGCTTTGTCGGTCGCGGTGACGGCGAGGGTGAGCAGGTCGCGGTCGTCCTGGTCTGCGCCGTCGTCGGGGGTGTCGACGTTGAGCAGCCCGACGCTGGGCGCGGCGACGGCGAGGGCGGCGGGCGGGCCGGTAAAGGTGACGGTCACGACTTCGCTCTGCAGGGTGTCGCCGGCTTTGCTGATGATGCGGACGTCGACACGAGCAGCGCCGGGGGCGGCGTCGGGGCCGTCGCCGTATCGGAGGGTGAGCAGGATGTTGTCGGCGTTGTCGCCGGTCAGGGCGGAGGCGTCGATGCGGCAGATGGGCCCCGCGCCGCCGGTGCAGCCGGGCGCGGCGCCGATGTTGGACTGGAGCGTGCCGGCGGTGGTACCGGCGACGACGGAGGAGATGGAGCCGGCGGCGGCGGGCAGGCCGCGGTCGGTGAGGATTTGGAGGCGCAGTTGGGTGGACTGGCCGGCGGCGATGGCGGCGGGCCAGATCGTGTCGTCCTCGGTGTCGGCGGTGCCGCGGGTGTTGGTCGCGAATTCGAGTTTGGCCTCGGCGACTTCCTTGACGGTGCCGATTTCCAGTTCGAGTTCGCCGCGCAGCGAGGCGATGGCGTTGGCGGTGTCGTCGCCGAGTCGGACGTTGGTCAGTTCGGCGCTGATGCGGAAGGCGCCGTGGGCGGCGCCCTGGGGCACGAAGGCGCTGGCGCCGGGCAGCGCGATCCGACAGGTCGTGACCAGATCAACGATCCCGTCCCGCTCCCGCGGCCGCGTCGAGCAGCCCTCGGCGGCATCGCTGAGGTAGGCGCGGGAACCGGTCGTCGCGACATCGTTGCAGCAGCCCGGCAGGTCCAACCCCTTTTGGCCGAGCGAGCTGAGCGCCACCAGCTGCCGATCGGGGCTTATCGCGATGTAGCCGAAGCCCGCGTTGTTGTGCCCGTAAAAGGTCGGCGTCTCCCAGATCGTCAGCCCGCCCCCACGGCCCTGGTCGTTTGACGACGGTCCATTGATGTTGCCGCTCCAGCGGCCGTTTGCCGGCCGCCGGACGAGCCACGCGTTGCCCTGGTCGGCGCCCTGCCCGCCGTTGGGGCTGCCCATCAGCAGCGCCGCGCCGTCGGCGCTGAACGCGATCTGGCCATGCGGGAACTGTTTGTTTTCTTGACCCGTCGTCCTGTGGTACTGGGCGGTCCAGGTGTTGAGTCCGGTGGGGTTCGCCGCGCCGATGTCGGCCCAGGTCTGGCCCGCTTCGAGCTGGAAGATCTGCACGATGCGCCGACCGCCATTGTTCGCGTCGCCGACGGATTGGAAGTCCCAGCCGGTGCCGGCCGCGATCGTGCGCCCGTCGAGCGTCACGTCGACCGCCGAGCCGAACCATGCGTTCGTTGGCGGGCTGGCCCAGTCGCCGAAGGACAGTTTGGCCGTCGGCTCGGTGATGCGCAGCCGCGGCCCGGGCGCGTAGTGGGTGTCGGGGTCGAACGCGGTGGCCGACTCTCTGGCGCCGATCAGCTGCTTCGCGTTGCCATCGTCGTCATAGCGCGCGTCTTTCGCGGCCGCCTCCCAGTCGCCGCCGGGCGCGACGAACACGGCGACCTGGCCGACCTGGGTATGGCCGCTGAAGCTGCCGCCCGGCGTGAGCGAGCTGTAGTGCTTGTCCATCGCGCCGACGGCCAGCACCTCCCCGTCGCCCGACAATTGGATTGCGCGCGCGCCGAACTCGCTGCCCACCCAGGAAAACACATTCGAGCAGTAGGCGTCGCAATCGGTCGCCGCGCCCGTTCGGCCGGTTGAGCCGGAGTCGAAGGGGCGCTGCCCGGCGGTGTCGCTCGCGCCCCAGGCGGGCGTCACATACGGGGTCACCTTAATGGCGTTCTCGTGGCTCACGTCGCCCCAGCTTTGCCCCTCGCCGTCGGGCCGCATGTAGACGTAGGCCGCGCCGGCCCGGTTGGCGCGGAAGGCGCTCACCGCCAGCACCCGCCCGTCGGCCGAGATCGCCACCGCCGTACCGAATTGCGACCAACAGCCGGTGGCGTGCTGGTGGTTGCAGGCGTCCTGTTGGCTGGGAAAGAGCGTCGCCCGCAGCTCGAGCGTGGGCGGTTCGGTGGACCAGTCCAGCGACCAGACGTAGAGGCTGCCGACATGGCTGCTTCCGCTGCTTCCGTGATGCGCGTCGGCGAAGGAGCCGACGAAGATCCAGGCGAGATTTTCGGTCTCATGCCAGACGGCCATGGGCTTGCCGATCCAGGTGCGCGTGCGGAGGAGGTGGCCGACGGGCGATGTGGCGAAGTCTCTGGTGTCGGCCCCTGGCGGCGCGTTGATCGTGATGCTCTGCCGCTTGTTGTAGATGTCGTAGACGTAGATTCGCCCCGGCGCGCCGCTCGGGCCCGGGGAGCGGTAGACGAGGGCGGTGCGTCCGTCCAGGGCGCGGATCATGGTGCGGGCGCGCTCGCCCGGGGCGGGCTTTTCGCCGTCGGCGTCTCTGATGTCGATCGGGGTGTAGCTGACGACGGTGGGCCTGGGCTGGTTGGGGGCGGAGAAGGCGTTGAGTCGGAGGCTGCTGCCGCCGGAGTCCCAATCGAATTGGTTGCTGCCGTGCCGGACGCGCCCGCCGCCGATGTGGAGTTGGTTGGCGCTGAGGGGGTCGCGGGTCCCGGCCCAGGTGAGGTCGGCGAGCAGGGTGAATTGTTGGCCGGGTTCGATGACGCCGTCGGCGTCGTCGGTGGAGAGGGTGAGGGTGAGGTCGTTGGGGGGCGGTTCGGCGGCGGCGGGGGCGAGCGCGGCGGCGAGCAGGGCGGCGAGCAATGCTGGGCGGAGGATTTTGGCGGCGATGTTCACGGTGTGCTCCTCCCTGTCGGCGATGGGGCGGCGATGGGTGGTGAGGGGCAGGCTATCACAGGGGTTGGTGGGGCTGCGGTTGCCTGCGCTGCCGCTCCGTCGCCTCGCGCCCACTCCGTCATTCCCGCGCCCCTCCACCGTCATTCCCGCGCCCCTCCACCGTCATTCCCGCCCCCGAGCGGGAATCGGCCCCGCTTCACCTCCAACCCCTGTGTCAGCCCCTTCCGACGCCCCCTGTCCGTCGTTCCAGACTTGATCTGGAACCCAAACCCAAGGCTGTGCGCAGGTCGGAGGTCCCGAGCTACTCGCCAAGGCCGTTGGCAGGCGGCTCGGGGCCTCGTCCTGCGAACGATCGCCGTATGGGCCCCAGATCAAGTCTGGGGCGACGGAATCCCAAGTCTGGGGCGACGGATCTTGGGGATGGGGGTTTGGAGGTTGCGCGGGGAGATTCCCGCTCGGGGGCGGGAATGACGGGGAAAGGGGGGGCGGGAATGACGAGGAAAGGGGGGGCGGGAATGACGGGGAAAGGGGGGTGGGAATGGCGGGGAAAGGGGGCGCGGGAATGACGGGGAAAGGGAGGGCGGGAATGACGGGGAAAGGGGGCGCGGGAATGACGGGGAAAGGGGGGCGGGGGAATGACGAGGGGGAGGTGGCGCGGGAATGATGGGGAAAGGGGGCGCGGGAATGACGAGGGGGAGGTGGCGGGGATGGCGGGGGATGGGGGTGTGACGGGGATGGGGGTGGCGTTGGTAGGACGGCTTGGGGCTTCGGGGCTGGGAAGGGGGGTTGGGTTTGGGTTCCAGATCAAGTCTGGAACGACGGATTTTTGGGGCGGAGGGTGGTGAGGAGTTCGAGGTCGTGTTGGTGGAGGGCACGGGCGATTTGGCGGACGCTGAGGGGGCCCTGGAAGCGGTGGTGGGCGGAGTTGTTCCACTCGTCGGGGGCGAGCATGGCGAGGACGGCGGTGATTTGGTGGCGGAGTTCGTCGAACTGGCGGACTTGCTCGTAGGCGTCGGGGAGTTGGTCGGGGCGTTGTTCGAGCCATTCGAGGTTGTGGAGGGGGATGGGGTCGGTGTGGTCGAGGTCGTGGAAGATGAGCTGGGCGAGTTGCCAGCCGGCGATGGTTTCGCGCTGCCAGGCGTCGCGGATCAGGGCTGGGGCGTGGGGCGCGTCGTTGAGCAGGGCGTCGACGAGCAGTTCGCGGAGTTCGCCGGAGGCTTCGTGGAGGGCTTTGAGGAGCCAGCGTTCGCCGTCGTTGGTGCGGTGGGGTGCGTCGGTCATGGGGGGATTGTGGCAGACTTTCCTCTCCGTCATACCCGCGCTTGCCGCGGGTATCTCGACGTGTGCGGCGCCCAGCCCCCGTTTCCAGGATCCGTCGCCCCAGACTTGATCTGGGGCCCAAACCCAACCCACTTCGCGGCGCCAACGCCCCGAGCAACCCGCCAACGCCGTTCGCAGGCCGCTCGGGGCCTCGTCCCGCCAACGACCGCCGTATGGGCCCCAGATCAAGTCTGGGGCGACGGATGGGATGTCAAGGGCGACGGAATCTGGGGGCGGGAAGGGGGTTGGAGGTGGCGCGGGGGGATTCCCGCTCGGGGGCGGGAATGACGGGGGAAGGGGGCGGGAATGACGGAAAAAAGGGGCGGGAGTGACGGGGGAAGGGGGTGTGGGTGGGGCGATGGTGCTGTTCTCGTCGAGATACCCGCGGCAAGCGCGGGTATGACGGGATCTTTTGGCGCGGGTACGACGGAAGTGGGGGCGCGGGTACGACGGAAGTGGGGGCGCGGGTGCGGCGGAGTGGGGGTGGTGTGCGAACACGCTCTAGGGGTGGGTGTGGGTAGGATTTGGGGGGTGGGCTTGCCGGAGGTTCGGCAGGGGTTCGCCGGAGATTTGCCGAGGGGAGGGCTGCGATGCTGACGGAGTTGTGGGAGTCGGATGCGTTTACGGAGCGCAAGGAGGCGCTGCTGGATACGCTGGAGACGGATTATCCGTGGTCGAAGGGCGATGTGCTGCGCTTTCGGCGGGGCGGTCGGAATGATCGCTTTCGGGTGCTGCGGGTGCAGGTGGAGGTGGGCGATGAGGGTCTGCGGCGGGAGGTGCTGCTGCTGAAGCTGTCGGATTAGGGCATGTTCACACTTCCGCCATGCCGCCCCTCACACGCTGGAATCCAACCCCGACTCCGCTCCCAGCGCCAGTTCATAGGTCAGTTCGATACGCGGCGCCGCGGACAGCCGGCGGATAGATTCCCGCTCGGGGGCGGGAATGACGGGGAAGGGGGGGTGGTGTGGGAGATGTGAGCGGGTCGTCGGCGCTGCCTTATACGTTGCTGCTGATTCTGCTCGAGTTGGGGGTGGGCGGGGCGCTGGTGATGCAGGCGGTGGAGGTGCGCGGGCAGGCGACGCGGGGGTTTGTGCGGGCGACGACGATCATGCTGCCGGTGGTGCTGGGGCTGGCGTTCTGGGTGTCGTTGACGCTGGGCGGGGATGCGGCGGAGGGCTATCGGATTGGTTCGGGGGCGCGGGCGGCGTTGGTCTGGCTGTTGGGTGCGGCGACGGTGGTGAGCGTGTTACATAATGCGGCGCTCTACACGGGGCGGGAGGCGCTGGGTCGTCGGCTGGGCTGGCTGTTGAGCGGTCTGGCGCTGGGGGCGTTGGGCGCGGCGGCGGCGATGCTGGAAGGGTCGCCGCGGGGGCTGTTGGCGCTGAGTCTGCTGGCGGGGAGTCTGGCGCTGGGGTTGGCGGCGGTAGGTCTGGCGCTGGGGCACTGGTATTTGGTGACGCCGCGCCTGCCGGCGCGTCCGCTGAATGAGGTGACGGGGGCGTTTCTGGCGGTGGTGGTGATTCAGCTGGCGCTGTTCGGGATTGCGCTGGGGGTGTCGGTGGAGACGCCGATCGGGGGGCGGGATCGGGCGTTGATGGAGGATGCGACGTTTTGGCTGCGGATTGCGGTGGGGTTTGCGCTGCCGCTGGGGTTCGGCTGGATGGCGTGGACGACGTCGCGGATGCGCTCGATGATGGCGGCGACGGGGTTGCTGTATTTGACGACAGCGGCGGTGCTGGCTGGGGAGATTGCGGGTCTGGCGCTGATGTTCGACAGCGGGCGTCCGATTTAGGTGGTTTGGGGGACAGCGGCCGTTCGACTCGCTATTATTGGCGCATGGTGATGAGCCGCGACCGCACGTTTGAAGCGCTGCGCGACAGGGAGCAGGAGTCGATGGCTGCGCCGCCCCAGCCCGAGGTGAGCGAGTCGGTTGCTGCGCTCGATGAGCGCATCGTCGCTGTGGACAGGAAAGTGGGCCGCGAATTTCAACTGCTGCGCGACGACTTGGCCAATCTGCGAACCGCCATGCATGACATGGGGCGGAGCTTGCGCATCGAGATGCGCTTGTGGTTCGGCGTCCTCTTTCTGCTGATGATCACGTTGATCAGCCTCTACCTCATGCGCGGTGGGATGTAGGGCGCGTTCACTCAAGTTCGCCTGCTATTGGCGCGCATTCAGCTTCCGTTACTCCCGCCTTGCGTGGGGATATCCCTACGGCGGTTGTGGATGGCACGATGTCTCGGGGCGCTCTGCAAACGCGCGTTGGCGGCTGATTCGGGGGCTCGCGCTGCGATTGACGTTGGGTTTGGGCCCCAGATCAAGTCTGGGGCGGCGGAAGGGGGTGGGAATGACGGATTTGGGGCAGGCGGCTTAGTTTTGGTCGACGGTGTCCTGGCGGTCGATGCGGAGGTCCAACCCCGGCGGCAAATCTGGAAGCGGCGCATCCCGCTCACTGCGCCAGTCGGGGCGGGCGGCATCGAGCAGGTCGGCGACTGTTTGCAGGGCGCTTGCGGTGCGGACGCCCCACCAGGTGAGCGTTTGGCCGTCGCAGAGTTCGATGCGCTGCGCGCGGGCGGCGGGGATGCGCTGCTGGGCGAGCAGTTCGGCGCGGTGGCGCTTGCCGAAGCGGTAGGGCTCGGAGGGCAGCAGGATCACGTCGGGCGCGGCCACGGCGAGGTCGTCGAGGGTGATGCGGGGGTAGCGGTCGTCGCCGCGGTGGGTCTCGAAGACGTTGAGGCCGCCGGCGGCGCGGAGCAGGCCGCCGATGTAGGTGCCGCCGGCGGCGGCCATGAAGGGGTTGCGCCAGATCAGGCAGGCGGCGCGCACTCTGGGGCGGACGCGGTTGAGGTGTTCGTGTTCTTCGAGCGCCTGATCGAGCAGGCGCGTCTGCTGGAGGGAGACGGCGCCGAGCAGCTGGGCGACGCGCTCGATTTCGGCCCGCGCGTCGGCGGCGCTGCGCACATCGCCGACGTAGACGGCCAGCCCGGCCGCGCGCAGGGCGGCGACGTCCTCCTCGCGGTTCTCCTCGCGGTTGGCCAGCACGATGTCGGGTTCGAGGTTGATGATTCGCTCGATGTCGGGGTTCTTGGTGCCGCCGATTTTGCGCACGGGGTTGACGATGTCGGGCGGGTCGGTGCAGAAGCGGGTGACGCCGACGAGGCGGCGTCCGAGGCGCAGGGCGGCGGTGAGTTCGGTGAAGGAGGGGACAAGGGAGACGATGCGTCGCGGCGCGCTGTCGAGCGTGATTTCGGCGCCCAGGGCATCGACGGCGGAGGGCATGGGGCGAGCCTACCAGCGCACTACCAGCGCAATGGCCCCGCCCGTGCGATAATGGACGCGATGACCACCGCCCAGCTTGCCCCCGCCGCACCGCACGCCGCCGCACCGCACATCGCCGCCGGCGCGAATGTCGAGCTGCGCGGCGTCACCGTCGGCTACGGCGGCGCCCCCGTGCTCGAGCAGATCGACCTGCAGATCCCGCGCGGCGCGTTCACCGCCCTGATCGGCGGCAACGGCTCGGGCAAAAGCACTCTGCTCAAAACTATCCTCGGCTCGCTCCAACCCTCCCGCGGCGAAGTCCTGATCGATGGCCGCCCGCCGCGCCGCGTCCGCGCCCGCATCGGCTATATGCCGCAGACCAGCGCCGTTGACTGGCGCTTCCCTGTCACCGTCCGTGAAGTCGTCGAAATGGGCCGCTACCGCTTCGGCTGGAAGCACCGCATCCGCCGCGGCCCGATCGCCGACCCCAACAACGCGGTCGACGCCGCACTACAGACGATGGAAATCAGCCATCTCGCCCGCCGCGAAATCGCCGAGCTCTCCGGCGGACAGCAAAAGCGCGTCCTGATCGCCCGCGCGCTCGCGCGCGAACCCGACCTGCTGCTGCTCGACGAGCCGGCCGCCTCGCTCGACGCCGTCGCCGACGACGATCTTGTCGACACGCTCTGCGATGTCGCGGCCGGCGGCGCAACCGTCGTTATCGCCACCCACGACCTCGCCTCCGTCGTCGACCATTACGCCCACGTCGTTTGTCTGTGCCAGGCGATCGTCGCCGTGGGACGCCCCCGCGAAGTCTTCACCGAGGACGTTCTGCGCCGCACCTTCGGGCGAGAACTGGCGATCGTCTCGCGCGTCGCGCCCGACGCGCCGCCGCCCGACCGCACCGCCCCGCTCGCCGGCGAACTGCGCTTCCACTTCGGCGACGACCATGATCACCCTCAGGGCCACCCGCACGGCGAGGAACACGAAGCTGCGACTCCTTTGGACTGTGGGTGTTGCGTCTCCCGCGGTCACCCGCACGGTGAGGAACACGAGGCGGGTCCGCGGGCGCGATAGGGCGCGTCATTCGACGGCGAGCCAGAGCACTGCGCCGCGCGCGACGGCGAAGTCCGTCGATCCGGCGCCGGCGTAGCGCAGCCACCCGTCATTGCCGGCGCGGATGATCGCCGACACGCCGCTGAGCTCGGCGAGCAGCGCGGAGGCGGTGGTTTCCGCGCTGCCGGTCCAGACTGCGTAACTGCCGGCGTTGCGGCTCGTCAGGCCGTCGCTGAGCCGTGGCGCGGCTGCGCCCGGCGCAGCCTGTGCAGCGGCGATCGAGACCAGCGACACATCGGCGAGATTGCCTGCGCTCGCTTTGACGGCTGTGGTTCCTGCGCCGACGGCGATGTACTCCGCCGTTGCCGTACCATCGGTTGTGACCAGATCGGCGGAGAGCCGCACCAGCACGGTGGAGTCTCCGACGGATTGGCTGCTCCACTCGATCGGCGTGCCGTCGGGCACGGGAGTACCGCCGGCGTCGCGCACGGTGGCGGCGAGCGTTACCGTACCGTTGATCCACAGTGCGCCGCGCGGCTCGCTGAGTGTTACGGAGTCGACCGCGCCGATTACGGTGAACGTCTGCGCGGCGGTTTTGCCGTCGGTGCGCAGTTCGAGCGTGTAGTCGCCAGCTGCGAGCGGCGCGGTCGCGGGGGCGGTGACGCGGATGGTCGCTTCGACTGCATCGCCGGCGTCGCGGGTGAAGCGGTCGTGGTCGTCGGCGTCGTCGCTGTCTTCGGTCCAGACGACGCTGAGGTCGCTGGTTACCTCTTTGTCGTTGGGCCCTGTGATTGTGGCGCGGGGCGCGCGGTAGGGGACCTCGACGTCGTTGCCTACTGCATCGGCGGCGGTGACGGTGAGCTTGAGCGTATCGCGGTCATCGCCGTCGGCGGTCGTCGCGTGCGCGAGCAGCCCCGCTGCGGGTTCGCTGATGGCGAGCGTTTCGACGGCTCCCTCGAAGGTGACGGTGAGCGGCGGGGGCGTAAAGCTCTCGCCGTTGTTGGTGATCACGGTGGCGCGCACCGTTGCGGCGCCGGATTTGTCCGCGCCGGGATGGGCGAGGGTGATCACGATCCGGTCGGCGTTTGCGCCTGTGACGGCGGATGCCGGAATTTGGCAGGTTGCGCCGCTGCCCTCGCAGCCGCCGCCGATGGTTGTGCTCAATGCGCCGAGCGTTGTGGTGAGCAGTACGGAGCCGACGCTGCCCGTCGCGGACGCCGCGCCGTTTTCGTTGAGAATGCCGAGGCGGAATCTGGTGCTGCCGCCGGCGGGGACGTTCGACGGATACGGTTCGCCCCTGTCGGCGCCGAGCGTTTGCTCGGCGAAGTCGAACTGCACCTCGGCCACCTCGTCCACCGCGCCGGGTGCGACAACGGTCACTTCGAGCTCGTCGCGGTATTCCCGGCCGTTGACGGTGATCACACCGCTGATCGTGAACGTTCCTTCGCGCGTACCGGGCGGGATGTAGATGGATGCGCCGTCGAGTTGGACCGTGCAGGTCCAGTCGGTTTGGCCGTCGGCCGAGACGCCGTTGCAGGTGTCCGGGTCTGCGAGACTGAGGCCTTGTACAGTTTGGCCGGCGATCAGCAGCCTGCTGCGCCCGACGCCGGCCCACTCCTGCGAACCAGCAACGCGCAGCGCGCCACCGGAAACGTAGTAGAAGGCCTGGCGCTCGCCGGTGTGAGTCAACGCCGCGCTGACCCGCAGCGTTGAGTCGGTCGGAACGATGTTGTCCGAATCGGCGATCAGTCGGAGTGAAAGCGCGAGGTCGTCGGGCGCGTCTGGATAAGCGCCGACGTTCCCGCGGGATACAGTGCCGCCCACACTGTTCTGTCCGCTACCGACAGTCACGAGCAGTACAATTCTCCGGTTGCCTGAGACCGCTCGGTATGTCGCGGATGCCGAGCCGGATGCCGTTTGTGAGTCCGCCGACACCTCTATCAATGGCGTCGGCCTCGATCCTCCAGACGTTCCGACCAGCTGCCAGCTGATTGTCGTGCCGTCCGCTATGGCTACGCCATTGGCGTCGGTCGCGGTCGCGGTGAACGTTACCGTGTCGCCTACCCGCACTAGCTCCCACTCTTCGTGGCTGTCGAGTTCGACAGTGACGCGGATGGTCGGCGCGGGGGGCGACGGAACGTTGAATGTGGTGCTCGCGGATGCGTCGCCTGCGCGGGCAATGGCCAGAACTGACGCGCTGGCGGGATCGACGGTGTAGGTCGCCGATGCGATGCCGTTGGTAGTTACCCGGTCCTGAGATGTGGCTGTGAATCGCGCGTTTTGTCCGAGCGAGCCGCTCATTTCCCAGCTGATCGGTGTGCCATCGGGGACCGCTGCACCGTTCGCGTCGGTGACGAGCGCCCGTACCACAAAGTTGCCGGCGGTCTGCCGGGAACTGGCGGGCGCTGACAGAAAGATCTCCGCGGGATCGGGTGGCTGGGCTGGCACAGACGCCCCGACCGAGACCACCTTGATGTCAGTCACGGAGCCGGCGCTGATGCTGATGAAGGCGCTACCGGTAGCAACGACGAAGAACCGCGCGTGAGTGCGCCCTGCCGTCGTCGTGGCGGACTGTCCCAGCCGTATGACTGTAGTCGTTGCCGCGCCCGTTACCTGCCGCCAGGTGACCGCGGTTCCGTCGGGTACGGGGTCGCCGTTGCTGTCGGTGATCGTGGCGGTCAACTCGAATGTGCTGCCGAGCGAGAGGGAGCCGAGCGGTTCGCTGATGGTGATGCTGGCCGGATCGGTAGGGGATTGCGCGTGGGCCGGCGCGAGGGCAAGGAGCGCGGAGGTGAGCAGGGCGGCGAGCGCGAGGAGCGCCGGAACTAAGGTTTTACCCCCCCCCCCCGCAGAATGGTGGATGTGGACATGGGATTCTCGCTCCTGGTGGGCGTCGGCGCATGCTGCGCGCGGCTGGTGCTTTGGGGGAGGCTAAGCATTGGAGTGGTTTGGGTCAAGTGGGGCGTTCCGGGTGACTTGGTGAGGGTGTGGTGAGGGATGGTTGGCGGGTGTCTGAGGTGGGATGGGGCTGATTCCCGCTCGGGGGCGGGAATGACGAGGGAGTGGGGGCGCGGGAATGACGGGAGAAGGGGGCGGGAGTGACGGGAGAAGGGGGCGGGAATGACGGAAGAAAGGGGTAGGGATGGCGGAGAAGAGAGATGGGGATGGTGGGAGGCGGAGGCAGGAGGGGTGTAGATGGGGCTTGGGTGCTGTTCGCGGCGAGATACCCGCGGCAAGCGCGGGTATGACGGATCTTGGGCGTAGGACTAACGGTGCGGGGAGGCGCGAGGCTGATTCCCGCTCGGGGGCGGGAATGACGGGAAAGGGGGGGCGGGAATGACGAGAAAGGGGAGGCGGGGATGACGAGAAAAGGGGAGGCGGGGATGACGAGAAAAATAGGAGGCGGGGATGACGAGAAAAGAAGAGGCGGGGATGACGAGAAAAGAGGAGGCGGGGATGGCGGGAAAAGAGGAGGCGGGGATGGCGGGAAAAGAGGAGGTGGGAATGGCGGGAGATGGGGGTGGGAATGGTGGGGAGGGGAGGGCGGGTGTGGCGGGGTGAGGGGCTGGAGTGGCGAGAGCGGGGGCTAGAGGAGGTGTTTGCGGGCGCGGATGGTGTAGGCGAGGGGGATGAGGTTGTCGGGGATGCGCCAGATGCCTCGCTCTGTCTCTGTCATTCCCGGCAACGGTTGGTAGGTCGTCCAGTCGTGCTCGCGGAGCGATTCGATCGTCAGGCCGGCCTGGATTAGCGAGGTGACGATTTCGCCGAGGCTGTGCGACCACTCGTAGGTGTCGGTGTGCTCAAATGTGGAGCCTTGCGATGCGTAGTCCTCGGTGCCGGCGTAGTGCTGCGGCTCCGGGCGGTCGAAGTAGGGGTAGCGCACCGTCAGCGGATCGCTGGTTTCGAGATCGAGCGTCTGCGTAAACGGATGGATTTCGTGGATGTAGAAGAGGCCGCCGGGGCGCAGGAAGTGGGCGACGACGCGCGCCCAGCCGGGGATGTCGGGCAGCCAGATCAGCGCGCCGATGTTGACGTAGACGATGTCGAACTGCTCGTTGAGCGCATTGGGCGAGTCGTAGAGCTCGGCCTCCACGAAGCGGGCGCGTTCGGTCAGGCCGACCTGCTCGGCCAGCTCGCGCGCCTTGGCGACGGCGGCTGAGGAGAAGTCGACGCCGACGACCGACGCGCCCTCGCGGGCCCAGGAGAGCGTGTCCATGCCGAAGTGGCACTGGAGGTGGAGCAGCGTCTTGCCTTCGACGGAGCCGACCGACTCGCGGTCGAGGTCGAGCAGTGTGGACTCGCCGGCGAGGAAGCGGTCAACGCCGTAGAACTCGGAGGCGGCGTGGACGGCGACGGCTTCGTCCCAGCGGTTGCGGTTGGCGGTGCGGTATTCGTCCAATGGCGTGTCGGGCGGCTCTTGGGTTGGCATGGCGCTACTCCGGAGGCTCGATCACGCCGAAGCCGGCGCGCTCACGGATGATGTCGGGCAGGATCACGGAGCCGTCTTCCTGTTGTCCGTGTTCGAGCAGGGCGGCGATCGTGCGGGGCAGCGCGAGACCGCTGCCGTTGAGGGTGTGGACGAAGCGCGCGCCTTTGCGGTCGAGCGGGCGGTAACGCACATTGGCGCGACGGGCCTGAAAGTCGGTGCAGTTGGAAACGCTGCTGACTTCGAGCCACTCCTGCGCGCCGGGCGCCCAGACTTCAAGGTCGTAGGAGACGGCGGCGTTGAAGCCGAGGTCGCCGCTGCAAATTTGCAGCACGCGGTAGTGCAGGCCAAGGCGTTGCAGCAGCGCTTCGGCCTGCGCCAGCATTTCGGCCAGCGCACCGGACGAATCTTCGGGCTCGGTGAACTGGTACATCTCGACTTTCTCGAACTGGTGGACGCGCTTGATCCCGCGCACATCGCGCCCGGCGCTGGCCTTTTCGCGGCGGAAACAGGGCGTGTGCGCCGCGTAGCGCAGCGGCAGCGCGTCGGCCTCGAGGATCTGGTCGGCGTGCAGGTTGGTAAGCGGCACCTCGGCGGTGGGGACGAACCAGTAGTCCTCTTCATCGTCGCGGTAGAGGTTGTCGCGGAACTTGGGCAGCTGGCCGGAGGCGCGCATCGCGTCTTCGCGCACCATCGCGGGGACGTAGCACTCCTCGTAGCCGTCGGCGATGTGGCTGTCGAGGAACCAGCCGATCAGGGCGCGCTGGAGGCGCGCGCCGGCGCCGCGCAGCAGATACATGCGCGAGCCGCTCATCGCGGCGGCGCGCTCGGTGTCGATGATGCCCAGCCGCTCGCCGAGATC
Source organism: Dehalococcoidia bacterium (assembly GCA_965242565.1). GTDB lineage: Bacteria > Chloroflexota > Dehalococcoidia > Bin125 > Bin125 > CATQGW01. Next base: position 365,507 of record OZ251457.1, read on the forward strand.
CCAGTGGGGCAGCGGTTCGAAATCAAAGGCGCGGGGCTCGCCGTGCGTGCGCACGACGGGGTTGGCGTGTTCGTCGTCGCCGTCGGGCGTTTCGTCGCCGACCAGGTTGGGGATTTCGCCGAGCGTGACGTCGAGCGCGGCTTCGGCCTCGCGCAGGGAGGCTTCCAGCGTATCGATTCGCTGGGCGGACTCGCGCTGTTCGGCGATCAGGCGGCGGCGCTCGTCGTCGTTTTGGGCGCGGCCGATCTGGCGTCCGGCGGTATTGCGTGCGGCGCGGAGGTCCTCGAGTTCGGCGAGGATTTCGCGGCGCCGACGCTCTTGCTTGACGGCAAGCTCGAGCGGCGCGTCGGCGCGTCGGCGCTCCAGCGAGCGGCGCAGCTCATCGGGCTGTTCGCGGACGAGCTGGGCGGAGATCATCGCTGCACCTCCAGCGCGGCGATGTGATCGATCGCGGCGAGGCCGAGCACGCGCACGTCCTCAGAGATGTCGGCATGCTCGCCTTCCAAAACGATTGGCGCGTTGCGCTCCAGCTGATTGCGGTTGATCCAGCGCCAGCCCGCCAGGGGTTCGCTGGTTTCCGATTCGAGCGGGCGGGTGAAGTAGATCAGGTCGATGTGCTGGTGGGCCCGCTCGCCGCCGAAGGCGCGGATCGGCTCGATCATGATCGTGGCGGGCGCGGGCAGCTGCGGCGGATCGCCGTAGCCGAACGGCGCGGCGGTGGGCGCGATTTCGACGGCCATGCCGGTTTCCTCCATCACCTCGCGCAGGGCGGCCTCGACGGGGTCTTCGCCCGCCTCAATGTGGCCGCCGGGCGGCAGCCAAAGGCCGACCTTGCGGTGCCAGTGCAGCAGCGTCGCCCCGTTGCGCGAGACGAACGCGGTGACCGTGAAATGCCTCTGACGCGCCACAAGCATCTACTGTACCGCGCAGGAGCGGAAGGGACGCCCGCGTGGAGCTGATTTCCTCGGCCAACGGCATGTCGCCCGCCTGGTCGCCCGACGGCGGGCGGATTGCGTTTCTCTCGAACCGCGCGGAGGGCTGGGATCTGTACGTGGTGGAGAGCGCGGGCGGCGAGCCGCGGCAGCTGACGTCGGGCGCGACGGCGGACGATCCGGCCTGGCATCCGGACAGGCACGGGATCGCGGTGGAGCGTCGCGGCGGCATCGAGCTGGTGGACGCGGACGGCGACGGGCGCGACGTCATCGTGGAGCGCGGTTCGCAGCCGGCCTGGGCGAGCGACGGGCGGCTGGCGTTCGTGCGCGGCGGCGATCTGTGGCTGCGCTCGGTAGAGGGCGAGGAGACGCGGCTGCTGGTGGATGCAACGCGCCCGGCGTGGTCGCCGGACGGCGAGCGGATCGCGGTCGCGCGTCTGCGGGGGCTTGTGGTATTGGACCTTGACGGCGGCGGGTTGCGCGAGTTGGACGGTCAATCCGGCGATGATGTGCCGGCCTGGCATCCGCAGGGGGAGCGGATCGCGTTCGTCCGCTGCGGGCGGCTGTGGGAGGCGGAGCTCGGCGGCGAGGAGCGGCCGATCGCTGGTCTGCCGTCGCCCGCTGGCGCGCCCGCCTGGTCGCCCGATGGAGAGCGGCTGGCGTTCCATCTGCACCGGGGCGGGAACTGGGATGTAGCCGTCGCGGATCTGGCGACGGGAACGCTGCGGCTGCTGACGGAGGCGAGCTGGGTCTCATGGAACGCGCGCGGCTAGCCGCCAGCGCCTATTCTGCGAGGGGAGGGCGAACGCCGTGGGACTCTTCCTGACTCCGTTGCTCAAGCACGCTGTGGTGAAGACTGCGGGTTCCGCGGCGACGGCGAAGCTGGTCAGTCAGTTGTCGCAGCAGGCGTCGGAGCTGGCGGGCGGCGGCGGACCTGCGGCGGAGGATCGCACGCGCTTCCTGGTCTGGCTGCGGGGCGGCTTCCGCAAGCAACAGCCCGATGCGTTCGCGCGCATTTGGACGGAAATCCAGCGCCGCGAGCAATGGCGCGACTCCGACGGCGCGTTCGCCGAGCACGACCTGGCCGAGACGCTCGCGGCGCTGACCGCGATCTGGCTCCAGCTGCAGGAGCGTCCGTCCGTCTGCGAGGAATGGTTTCACGATCTGGGCGAGGCCGAACCCGACGATTTCGCCACGCTGATTGAGGCCGCGCGCCCGCGCCCTTCGGAGATGCAGCAGCGGGCGTCGTCGCTGCTCAACGCCGCGACGGAGAAAGCGCGCGAGAAGGCGAAAGATTTCGACCCAACTACGGAGCGCGGCAGGCAGCGGGCCGAAGAGCGGGCGGATAAAGTCCGCTCGGCGAGCAAGTCGCTCAGCCGGTCGCTGTTCGGGCGCCGCGCCAAACGCTGAGCGGATCGCAGGAGGTCTTCCGATGGCAGAGTTTCCGACCGAGATCACCGACGAGCAGGCCGACCTGATTGAGTCGTCGCGCGTCTTTTTCATCGCCTCCGCCGCGCCGGACCTCAGCCAGGGGCCGAGCGGGGAGGGCGCGGTGAATCTGTCGCCGAAGGGCGCAGCGGACCTGCATGTGCTGGACCGCAACACGGTCGCCTATTTCGATTACCGCGGCAGCGGCAACGAAACGGCGCGGCATGCCGCAGCCGGCGGGCCGGTCACGGTGATGGTGACCTCGTTCGATGAGGACGCAGCGATTGTGCGGCTCTATGGCCGGGCGCGGGCGATGCCGCTCGACGAGTCGCGGCTCGCAGATCAGGCGGAGCAGCTGCGCGCGGTCGACATTCCGACGGCGGAGCGCCAGGTGGTCGAGATCACGGTCGAGCGGACGCAGACATCGTGCGGCTACGGCGTGCCGCTCTACGAGTACCGCGGCGAGCGGAGCCGCGAACAGCGCGGGCGGCGCTACAAGTAGCCGCCGGCTGCGCCGGCGCATCGGCGCGCCCCGTATGCTCTCAACCCATGACGACGCGCGTCGACTACCACACCGAAACGGCGACCGAGTTTCTGGCCAAGGCGCACACTTACCTCGCAGAAGGCGACCTGCTGCAAGCGTCGGAAAAGGGCTGGGGCGCAACCGCGCACATGGTGAAAGCCGTTGCGGAGGACCGCGGTTGGCGGCATTCGTCGCACCGCGACCTCTACCGGGTGATCGACCGCTTGGCAGAAGAGGCCTCCAACGAGCGGTTACCACACCTCTTTCGCTCAGCCGGGGCACTGCACCAGAACTTCTACGAAGGCCGGATGACAGCCGCCTCTGTGACGCACAACCTCAAGAATGTCGAGGAGATCACGCGGTGGCTCTCGGCCGTGATCAGCTAACGCAAGCTGCGCGGCAATCCCGGGCTGCGGTGCTCAGCTATGCTCAAGCCATGACGACGCGCGTTGACCACCACACCGAGACCGCTACCGAGTTTCTCGCCCAGGCGCACATCTGCCTCGCGGAGGGCGACTTGCTACAAGCATCGAAACAGGGCTGGAACGCCGTGGAGCGAATGGTGGAGGCTGTCGCTGAGAACCGTGGCTGGCGCAACGCGACGCCCGGCGACCTCTACCTGGCGATCGACCTCCTGGCTGACGAGACCTCCGACGAGCAGCTGCGAGGGCTCTTCAGCTCCGTCAATGCCTTGCACTGGAACGCCTACGAAGGCTGGTTCACAACAGCCTTCGTCGCCGGCGGCCTGAAGGATGCCGAGGAGATCACGAAGCGGCTCTCGGCTGCGCTCGGCTGAGCGCTCAGCGGCTGCCAGCTTCGGTGTCCCCGTATGCTCAACCCATGACGACGCGCGTTGACCACCACACCGAGACCGCGACCGAGTTTCTCGCCCAGGCCCACGCCTGCCTCGCGGAGGGCGACTTGCTGCAAGCATCAAAGCAGGGCTGGAACGCCGTGGAGCGAATGGTGGAGGCGGTCGCCGAAGACCGTGGCTGGCGCCACGCGACACCCGGCGACCTCTACCGAGTGATCAGCTGCCTGGCTGATGAGACCTCCGACGAACAGCTGCGAACACTCTTCAGTTCCGCCAATGCGCTGCACTGGAACGCCTACGAAGGTTGGTTCACGACTGCCTTCGTCGCCGACGGACTGAAGGATGTTGAGGAGATCACGAAGCGGCTCTCCGCTGCGCTTGGCTGAGTTCTCGCCGGCGGCCGGCTCCGCGTCGATCAGGAACCGATCAGCTTGGACAGGCGGTCAAGTTCGGGGATGACCGTTTCCGCGCCCTCGGCGGGGAGGCGGAAGACAACACGGTCCACGCCCATCTGCTCGTACTCCTCGAGCGCGTCTTCCTGCGCGCCGAAGACATTGATCTCGATGCTGTCGAAATCGCGGCCGGCTTCAGCGGCGCGCGACTGGATGTCCTGGATGCCGCGCTCCACGAAGCGCGGCGCGGGGATGTTCGGCAGCCAACCGTCGGCCCAGTCGACCACCCGCTGGCGCGCCCACTTCGAGCCGGCCCCGATCAGAATCGGCGGGTGCGGCTCCTGCACGGGCTTGGGGATCACGTAGGTCTTGGGGATGTCGACGAATGGGCTGTGGTACTCGGCCTCATCCTCGGTCCACATCACCTTCATCGCCTCGATCCGCTGCTCGGTCACCTTCCAGCGGTCGGCGAAGCGCACGCCCAGCGGCTCCATCTCCTCGGCCAGCCAGCCCGCGCCGATGCCGAAGAGAAAGCGCCCGCCGGAGATCATGTCCAGGCTGGCGACCTGCTTGGCCAGCGCGATCGGCTCGTGCTCGGTCACGAGACAGATGCCGGTGCCCAGCTTGAGCTCGCTCGTCGCGCCCGCCGCCGCGCCGAGCCAGACGAACGGGTCGTGAATGCGGCGGTACTCGTCGGGCAGCGAGCCGTCGGGCGTGCCGGGAAACTTGGTCTCGCGGTCAACGGGCATATGCACGTGCTCCGGCGCGAAGAGCGAGTCGAAGCCGCGCTCTTCGGCGGCCGTGGCCAGCGTGACCGGATCGACAGCCAGATCCGTCGCGAAAATGAACACGCCGTGCTTCATGCCGTGCTTCATCGGGATTCCTCCTCGTGGAACGTCATCGCAGTGCCGTAAGGGTACGATCAATGCGGGAGGTGTGCGAGATGCCGGAGGCGAACGCGGTCGTGCTGGACGACGCCGAACGGCTGGCGCGGCTCTCCCCGCCGCCCGGGCACATCCGGATGGTGCTGGACACCGACACGGCGAACGAGATCGACGATCAGTTTGCGGTGGTCCATGCGCTGCTGTCGGGCGAGCGGCTGGCGCTGGAGGCGATCTACGCAGCGCCGTTCGTCGGTCGGGGCGCGGCAACGGCGGCCGCTGGCGTGGCCGCCAGCGAGGCGGAGATTCTACGGCTGCTGGAGCGGCTGGATCTGGACCCTGACGATCGCGTGCTGCGCGGCGCAACGCGATTCCTGCCCGACGTGGAGACGCCGGTACTCAATCCGGCCTCGGAAGACTTGATCGAGCGCGCCCGTGCGATACCGGAGGGCGAGCTGCTCTACGTAGCCGCGATCGGCGCGATCACCGATGTCGCGGCGGCGATCCTGCTCGAACCGACGATCATCGAGCGGATCGCGATTATCTGGCTGGGCGGGCAACCGCTGCATGCGCCGAGCGCCGACGAATACAACCTGCGCGGCGATCCCGACGCGGTGCGCGTGGCGCTGGCCAGCGGCGCGCCGCTGCTCTATATCCCCTGCTACGGCGCGGCCTCGCATTTGCTCACGACGACCGCGGAGCTGGATCGCCACGTTCGCCCGCAGGGTGAGATCGGCGCGTATCTGGCGGACATTTTCGAGGCGCACGACCGGCAGTATCCGGGTGCGGCGAAGGAAGTCTGGGACCTGGCCGCGATCGGCGCGCTGCTGGATCCGTCCTGGACGCCCTGGGTGAGCGCGCCCGCGCCGGGGCTGGCGGACGACCTGACCTGGCGTCTCGGCGCGCACGGACACACGATCGGCGCGGTCAACCATGTACGGCGCAATCCGATCTTCGCCGACCTGTTCGGCAAGCTCGCGGAGTTCGCGCGAGGCGAGCGTCGGGCTGCGTGGGCCGGTTAGATGTTGTGCTCGGCCGCCGGGTTCGTTCGACCGCCTACACTCTGCGCATGCCCGCCCGAGTCTTCACGCTGGCGCAGGCGCGACGCTCGTTGCCGGATGTAGCGGCGGTGGTCGTCGTGTTGCAACGACGGGTGCTGCGGCTCGATCAGCTGAATGCGTTGTGCGACTCGATGCGCCGCAGCGCGCTGACCGACGGGCAGCCGGCGAGCAGCGACGATCGCGAGCTGCAAGCGGAAATCGCCAAACTTGAGCAACAGGCCGAGACGCTGATCGAGCATATCCAGGGTCTCGGTGTGGAACTCAAGGATCCGCGGCGCGGGCTGGTGGACTGGGTGGCGGAGCGCGAGGGGCGGCATGTCTATCTCTGCTGGCAGCCGGGCGAGCGGACGATTGGCTGGTGGCACGAGTTGTCGGACGGCTTTGCGGGCCGCCGCCCGATCGCTGTCGAAGAGTGGGTTTGAGCTTGCCGCACCACCGAGCATTGACCTCGCCGAGCGGACGCGACGCGCAGCCATATGCGGAGCTGCGCGGGCACTACGACGCGATCTACGACCTGCTGCTGGACGGGCGGTCGGCGCGTGAGGTTTCACCGATTCTGGACATCGGCAGCGGCGACGGCGCGGCGCTTGAGGCGGTGACGGCTGGCGCGCCGCTCCGCTCGGTGGCGCTGGATCGCCCACCGGCTCCGCGCTGGAACGGACCGGGCGATGCGGTCCGCGCGCACGGCGACGCGCACCGCCTGCCGTTTGCCGACGATGCGTTCGGCGCGGCGTTGCTGATCGATACGTTCGAGTGGCTGCGGCATCCGGCAGCGGCGCTGCGGGAAGCCGCGCGCGTCGCGTGCGGGCCGGTGGTGGTGGTGCAGACCGACTGGCCGGCGCTGTGGTTCGACAGCGACGATCCGGAGCTGGCCCGGGAGCTGGTGCGCCGCTGGTCGGCGGGCGCGCCGGAGCCGCTGCCGGCGGCGCTGCGGGATGCGGCGTCGGAGGCGGGTTTGGTCGCCGAGCGGAACACGGTGGCGATCCGCGCGTCGTCGTTGACGCCGGGCTCGTTGGCCTACGACCAGCTGCGGGCGATGCGGCGCTGGCTGGTGGTGGAGCGTCCGCAGGTGCGCGCCAGCCGCTTCGATGCGTGGCGTCGGAAGCTGGAGCGCCGCGCGGCGGCAGGGCACTTCGAGATGCTGATTCGGCGTCGTATCTGCGTGCTGCGCAGCACGGGCGAGCGGTAGCGGCGGCGGTGCATCGGAGGTGACCTGCGAACGGGCGCTGGTGGGTGAGCCCGAGGCCTCGTGCTGCGAACGGAGTTGGGTTTGGTTCCCCCGTTCGGGCCGGGGGCAGGCTCCGCTTTCGCTGGAATGACGGAAAGCGTGCGGGAACGACGGAACTTGGACGGCCGCCAATCGCGGGCGGACTTGTGTGAACACGACCTAGTCGTCGGGCCAGGTGCGGAAGGGGCCGCCGATCGGGACATGCGCCGCCTCCATGTAGGTGTGCTCGGTGTGGATCACGAGCTGGTGGCGGGCGAGCGCGCCGCCGGCCAGCTTGCGGCGCACATCTTCGGGACCGCGCCAGCTGTCCTCGCGTGCGCGGGTGGAGCGCCAGTGCGCCATATCCGTGTAGCCGGTGATCAGCACCGCCATCTCGCACGGCTCGTTCACCTCCGCATGCGGGTGCGGCTCAGCCGCGCGGTAGAGGCCCTGAACCCGCGCGCCGGTCGCCTCAATCGGCGGCCAAATCTCCTCACGCGAGAGCTGCTCGAACTCGTCGAACGAGCCGGGCCGAATCCAGAAGCGTCGGAGTACGTAGAGCATTGCAGCCTCCCTCTCATGACATGCTACGTTCCGCGCATGATCCTCCGACGCCTCTTCCGCCGCGGGCCGGACCGCAAGCTAACCGAGCGGCTGATCGAGATGCTCGCGCAGCGCAGCGTCGCGTCGCGCGCAGCGGAAGACTATCTGGCGATTGTGCGCAGCATCACAATGCCGCCGGGCACGCGGGCGAAGGCGGTGTTGGAGATTGTGGACGCGCCGCCGCTCACCCATCTGCTGGCGACCGAGGTTGAGGGATTAACGGCCGGCCACGGCGGACGCATGAAGGTGATCGGCGTGCATCTGCTGGTGCGTCGGGACGCGGCGGGGGCGGGAGTGGGGGCAGGCTGGCCGGCCGACTGGCGGCTGCCGGTCCGCGCCCAGCGGCTGGATCCGCCGGGCGGCGTGGGACCGCCGCGCGAGTTTCGCTGGCAGGCGTCGGACGCATCGGACCCGGGCACGGTCGCGGCTGCCGAGCGGCTGGCGGGCAACGAGCGCATTCAGCGGCGGGTGATCGGCGTGCTGCGCGAGCCGTCAACGATGCTCTTCGAGATCGCGCCGCTGGAGGGCGCGCTGCGCGTGGCGGCGCATCAGACGGCGCGCACAGAGCCGGACCCGACGGTGGTGGAGGCGGTAGTGACGGTCGGTCGGGCCCTGACGGAGTAAGCAGCTGGCGGAGGGGGAGGGATTCGAACCCCCGAGACACTTGCGCGCCTAGCGGTTTTCAAGACCGCCGCCTTCAACCACTCGGCCACCCCTCCGCTGTGCGATCAGCGTACCGCGTCGCACGCAGAGGGGCGCCGCCGCCGGCTAGAAGTTGGTCAGCACCGTGCGGGCGACCTCGCCGGCCTTCATTGCGCGGAAGGCTTCGTTGACGTCCTCCAGCGCGCCGGTGCGGGTGACCATCTCGTCGAGCTTCAGCCGGCCCTGCATGTAGAAATCGACCAGCCGCGGCATGTCCACGCGGAAGCGGTTCGAGCCCATGCTGGAGCCTTGGAGCACCTTCTCGCTGAGGAACTCGAAGCCGTCGATCTCCAGCTTCTGGCCGATCGGCACCATCCCGATGATCGTCGCCACGCCGCCCCGCTTGATCGAGTAGAAGGCCTGCTCCGAGGCGCTCTTCAGCCCGATCGCCTCGAACGAGTAGTCAACGCCCTCGCCGCCGGTCATGTCCTTGATCTGATCGACCGGGTCGCCGGCTGAGGCGTCGACCGAGTGAGTCGCGCCGAGTTCGCGCGCGAGCGCGAGCTTGTGCTCAACGGTGTCGACGGCGATGATCTGGCGCGCGCCGGCGATCCGCGCGCCCTGGATGGCGGAGAGGCCGACACCGCCCGCGCCGTAGACGGCGACCGTCGTGCCGGGCTTGACGGCGGCGGTGTTGAGCGCCGCGCCGGCGCCGGTCATCACGCCGCAGCCGATCAGCGCGGCCTTGTCGAGCGGCATGTCGTCGCGCACATGGACGAGCGCGTTTTCGTGGACGAGCGTGTACTCGGCGTAGGTGGAGAGGTTGGCGAACTGGGCAACGGGCTCGCCGTTCCAGGAAAGGCGCGGGTTCTCGTCGGGGCGGCGCTGCACCTCGGGGCTGCGGCAGAGATTGGGGCGCCCGCTGAGGCAGTATTCGCAGTTGCCGCAGAAGACGGAGAGGCACATGATCACGTGGTCGCCGGGGCGGAAGTCCTGCACCAGCGAGCCGACCTCGGCGACGACGCCGGCGGCTTCGTGTCCGAGGATGCCGGGCGACTGGAAGGGGTAGAAGCCGTCGACGAAGTGGAGGTCGGAGTGGCAGACGCCGGAGGCGGCGGTCTTGACCAGCACCTCGCGCGGGCCGGGGTCATCGACGTCGATGCTTTCGATGGTGAGGTCCTGGTGCGCCCCGTGGAACACAGCGGCTTTCATGGCGGTCATGGCGAAATCCCTTCCAGTCGGCGCGAGGCCGCGCGGCCTGCGTCCGAAATGTTGCGCGCGCAGTCTAGCCGAGTCGCGGCCCGCCGTGCATCGCGCCCTCGGAGCGGTGGTGCCGGGAGAGGGACTCGAACCCCCACGGCTTCAACAGCCAGCGGATTTTAAGTCCACCGCGTCTACCAGTTTCGCCATCCCGGCGGGGCGCATGGGCTTGTTAGACGATAGCCGACGATCGGCTCGGATCGGAATCGCTCCCCTATGCGGGGAGGCTTCTAGCGGCGAGGGTCGGACGGAGTCTGTGTTGTGCTCGGTGCGTCGGACCGACCCCCCAGTCCGCTTGCGCGGACAGCTCCCCTGCATAGGGGGGCGAGTGGGAGCAGACCGCCACCTGCGTAAGGGCGATTTTCAGGCAGCCCACTACCGCTCCGACTGCCAGGCGATCGCCGTGCCGTCCGTCGTTACCGTGATTCGGCCGCGTTCGTCGGTGCGGAGTGCTTTTGCGCCTTCGCGTTCCAGCAGCGCGAGGACGTCGGGATGCGGGTGGCCGTGCGGGTTGCCTGCGCCGGCGCTAATGATCGCCAAACTCGGTCGTACGCGGCGCAGCAACAGATCGGTGGTCGAACCGCCGCTGCCGTGATGCGGCACTTTGAGCAGCTGCGCCGTCAGATCGCACGGCGCGGAGCCGCACAAGCGGCGCGCCAGCGCCAATTCCTGGGCTGCGCCGATGTCGCCGGTGAACAGCGCCCGCAGATGCCCGTAGGTCAGCCGCAGCACGATGCTCTCGGCGTTGAAATCGGGCGCATCCGCCGGTGAGTCCGAACTGGGCGGCGCGCCCGTCGGCCAGAGCAGCTCGAGCACCAGCGGCGGGCGGCCGCCGCGATCGGGCAGGGTGATCCGCGTCCCCGCTTGCCCGACCGCTACCGCTACCTCGTGCTCCGCCGCCAGCTGCTCCAGCCGACGGCCCAGCGCGGCGCGGCTGTTCAGCGGCGACACCACGATTTGCCCGATCGCATAGCGCCCGAAGAGGTCGATGAAGCCGCCGATGTGGTCGATCTGCGGATGGGTGACGATCAGCAGGTCCAGCCGCGCGTGCCCGCTCGGCAGCGCGTCGCGCAACTGCGCGAGCAGGTCATCGGCATCCTCCCCGCCGTCGATCAGCACCGTTTGGCCGGCCGGCGTGCGGATCAGGGTTGCGTCGCCCTGCCCGACGTCGAGGAAGTGAATTTGCAGCGCGTCGTCGCGCTCGAACGCCGCGAGCCAGACTGCCGCGGCGGCCGCCGCCAGCACCGCGGCCGCCAGGGTCGGCGCAGCCTGCGCCGGGAGCCGCGAGCGGATCCCTCGCGGGCGCAGATGCTCGCCGTAAGGCCGCACCGCGATGATTGTCATCGCTGCGTAGATCAGCGCAGCGTGGCCGGCCGTGAAGCCCGCCACGGTGCGCTCCGCGCCCGGCCAGCCGGCGAAGCTCTCGGCGATCAGGGTGAACCAGCGCAGCGGCAGCCAGGCGAGCGGCCAGGCTGCCGCCGCGGCGAGTTGTTCGCTGATCAGCCCGAGCACGCCGACCGACGCGCCGCCCAGGAACATCCAGGCGAAGAGCGGCGTGGTGAGCAGATTGGCCGGCAGCGCGACGAGCGAGACGCGCTCGAAGTGCAGCGCGATCAGCGGCATCGTGGCGGCCAGCGCGATCGCGTTGATCATCGCCAGATCGAGCAGCGTCCCGCGCAGCCCGCGGTCGCCGCTCAGGAATCGCTGCGAGAGCGTCGGCGCAAGCGCGGCGATCGCCAGCGCCCCGGCGAACGACAGTTGAAACGACAGATCCGAGAGGATTGACGGCGTCGCCGCGGTCATCACCGCCGCCGCGAGTACGAGCGCGTGCGGCGCGCCGGCCGGACGCCCCAGCGCGTGCGCGGCGGCGAATACCACCGCCATCACCGTGGCGCGCAGCACCGGCGCGTCGGCGCCGACGAACAGGCAGTAGCCGATCGCGGCGGCGATCGCCAAAACCCCCGCGCCGCGCCGCCCGATCAACCAGGCGGACGCAGAGATCACCAGCGCCGCCAGCAGCGTCACGTTGCTGCCCGAGATCACGATCAGATGCGACAGCCCCGCCGCGTTGAAGTCGTCGCGCAGGCTGCGATCCAGCGAGTCGCGGCTGCCCGTGACCATGCCCTGCGCGACGCCGGCCAGCGGCGGCGGCAGCGCCGACGCGAGGCTGCGATTCATCGCGTCTCGCGCGTCATCAAGCGCGCGCCGCGCCCAGCCGACGCCGACGTGTTCCAGCACCGATACCGAGTCGACCTCGCCGACCGCCGCTGCGCGAAGACGCGCCGCATAGTCGCTCCAGTTCGAGTCGCCCAACTCATCGGTCAACAGCCGAAACCCGCGCAGTTCGACGCGGTCGCCGAGGATCGCGGCGGTCGAGAGCGGCGCGCGGGCGATGAGATCTCCGTCGACCTCAAGCTGCTCATCCGCAAGCTGCACCCGCTCCGCGCGCACCCGCAGCTCGATCCGCTGCCAGCTGCGACGCGGACGCTCGACCACCACTCCGACAACCGTCAACGGCTGCTCGACGAGCGCGGGCTGTTGCAGATCGAGCTGCGCGAATCCGTCGTCTGCCGCGTCGGCCCGCCAGACGCCCGCGGCCAGCGCCAGCGGTGTGAGCAGCAGCAGGGCGAAGCTCAGCCGCGCTTCCGGACGCTCAAACCACAGCTGCGACGCAGCCAGCGCGCCAACCGCCGCCGCCGCAAACAGCACCGCCGCCAACCAAGCTGCGCCCGAGCCGCCGATCGCGACGCCGGCGACGAACGCCGCCGCCCAGAGCGTCAGCGGAGCCTGATAGAGACGGCTCACGGCGGCGTCTCGCGCACGCTCAGCGTGACCAGTTCTGCGATCGCTGTTCGCTGCCGCGCCGTCAGGATGCCGGCATTGGCCAGCTCGTCAAGGGAGACGATCGGGGCCGCCGAGCGCCGTTCGATGATCGCCGTCGCGGTCGTGGCCCCGATCGTCGGCAGCGCTTCAAGCTCTGCGCGCGCCGCGTAGTTCAGATCCACTCGCGTCGGCGCGCCGACCTCGGAGGCGACGCCGCTGAGCGACGGCAGCGGCTCGATGATCGGCGGCGGCGGGCCGCCCCCGCGCACGATTGCCAGCAGCACCAGCCCGGCGGCGAGCAGCGCGCCGAACACGCCGGCCGAAGCCCAGCGCAGCGTTCCTTGCAGCATCATTTGCAGCATCGTCCGCGTTCGGTGGTACGGTGAAACGGCGTTCGACACGCGGGCAATGTAGGCGCAACTCCACTTGCGCGAAGCGGGATGCAGCGAAGAGGTGGTGGGAATGGCGCGGTCGTTTCTGCGGGTCGCCGACCTCAGCGCCGCCGAAATCTCGGCGGTGTTGGATGCCGCGCAGGCGCAGAAGGCCGACCCCGGCGGCGCGCATACCCGCTCCTGGAGCGGCAAAACCGCCTTTCTGGTCTTCCAGAAACCGTCGCTGCGCACCCGCGTTTCGTTTGAACTGGCCGTTCGCCGGCTCGGCGGCGAGCCGCTCTATCTGTCGCCGCCCGAAGTCGGGTTGGGCGAGCGCGAGCCGGCCAGGGATGTCGCCCGCGTGCTCGATCGCTTCGGTGACGTGATCATCTGCCGCACCTTCGAGCAGTCGCTGCTCGACGAGCTCGCGCAGCACGCGGCGATCCCGATCGTCAACGCGCTCAGCGACTGGGAGCATCCCTGCCAGGCGCTGGCCGATCTGCTCACGATCCGCGAGCACGGCGGCGAAGATGGAGCGGTGGCGGGGCGCACGCTGGCGTATGTGGGCGACGGCAACAACGTGGCGCGCAGCCTGATGATCTGCGCGGCGGGCGAGGGGATGCAGGTCCGCATCGCCTCCCCGCCCGGCTACGAGCTTGACGCGGCGTCGATCGAAATTGCCGAAGCCCGCGCCGCGGCGAGCGGCGGCGGCGTGCAGGTCGGCGGCGACCCCGGCGCCGCCGCGGACGGCGCGGATGTGGTCTACACCGATACCTGGACCAGCATGGGGCAGGAGGCCGAAGCCAAGGCGCGGGTTGAGGCCTTTGAGGGCTTTCAGGTCAACGCGGAGCTGCTCGCGCTGGCGCGTCCGGAGGCGCTCGTGATGCACTGCCTACCTGCGCATCGCGGCGAAGAGATCAGCGATGCGGCGCTGGAGAGCGGGCAGTCGGTCGTCTTCGACCAGGCGGAAAATCGCTTGCACGCGCAGCAGGCGTTGCTCTGGCGGCTATTCCAATAGCATTGCCGGTGAGCGAGACAGGCGAGCGAGACATCGGCGGGTGCGGCCTGCCCGAGTGAGGCGTGCGAAAGGATCGCGCGGTGGGCGGTCTGATCGACGATGTTGAGGCGGCCTTCGCCGGATTCGGCTGGACCAGCCTGTTCGAGGTGGCGGCGATCGCGCTGGTGCTGTGGCTCACCCTGCGGCTGCTGCGCGGCACGACGGCCATGAGCGTGGTGCGGGGCATGGTGATCATCGTGCTGGCCGCGACGGTGCTGGCGCGGGTGGTCGATTCGGCGGTGCTGGACTGGATGATCGACAACGCGCTGGCGGTGCTGCTGATCGTGGTGCTGGTGGTGTTTCAGCCCGAGCTGCGGCGGGCGCTGGAGCACGTCGGCCGCGCGCGCGGCATCCGCGCCCCGATCGGCGTGCGGCATCCCTACCGAGACCTGATCCCGATCGTCGCCGCAGTGGCCGCGCGGCTCTCACGCGAGCGGATCGGCGCGCTGCTCGTCTTTGAGCGGCAGACGGGATTGGAAGAGCTGGCCGACATGGGCGTGCGGGTCGGCGGCGCGCCCTCCGCCGACCTGCTCAGCAGCATCTTTCATCCGGGCTCGCCGCTGCACGACGGCGCGGTGCTGCTGCGCCCCGGCGAGGTGCTGGCGGCGGCCTGCATTCTGCCCACGACGACCGGCGGCCACGCCGACGGAGTGCGCCCCGGCGGAGTCAGCCAGCTGCACTACGGCACGCGGCACCGCGCGGCGATCGCCGTCTCGGAGCAGACCGACGCGATCGCCGTGGTGGTCTCGGAAGAGACGGGGCTGATCTCGGTGGTGGAGAACGGAGAGCTGCGGCAGGGGCTGGACGGGGCGGCGCTGGAGCAGACGCTGCTGCGTCTGCTGCGCCCGGGGCGAGGCGGCCCGCGCGGGCTGTGGCTGCCGCGTGGGCGGCGGGCGGCGGATCGGAGCGGAGGCGCCGCTCCGGCGGGTTCCTGATGCGTCGCGGCGGCTTAAGGCGGATCGCGCAGGAGGCGACGCTGCTGGGCACGGTGATCGTGCTGGCCCTGGTCATCTGGTTCGTGATCACCGACGCGCAAAACCAGGAGTTCGAGCAGCCCCTGGGCTTCAGTCTGCCCGTCAGCGTGGTCAACCTGCCGGCGAACCTGGCGGTCGCCGGCGAGGCGCTGCCCGTCTCGCTGACGGTCGTCGGCACGCGCAGCGCGCTCGACGCGGTGTCGCCGGACGACTTTTCGGCGACGATCGACGCGCAGGGGCGCGCCGCCGGGCAATACAGTCTGCCGGTGCGCGCGGAGTCGCTGGTCGAAGATGTGCGCGTGCGCGCCGTGCAGCCGGAGACGGCCGTGCTCACGCTGCAGGAGCTGATCCGGCGCGAGGTGCCCGTGCGAGTGGAAACCGCCAATCCGCCGCCGCTTGGATTCAGCGTCGGCCGGCCGTCGGTCGCGCCGGAGCGGGCGATCGTGACGGGGATTGCGAGCGATGTGGAGCAGGTCGAGGCGGTGGTCGCGCGTCTGGACCTGGCCGGTGCCACCGTGTCGCTGGAGGGCGATGTGCCGCTCGAACCGCGCACCGGCGGCGGCGCGGCCGTCCCCCGCGTGACCGTCGAACCGCGCTTCGCCCGCGTCGCCGCGTCGATCACCCAGGAAGTCTTTCGCCGCGCGGTGGCCGTGCGGGCGAACGTGCAGGGCGCGCCGCGCGCGGGCTACCGCGTGGTCGAGATCAGCGTGCAGCCGCCGACCGTGGAGCTGTTCGTGCCGCTCGACGCCGAAGTGCAGGATGCCGTCTGGACCGAGCTGATCGAGCTCGAAGATCGGCGCGCCTCGCTGCGGCGGCTGGTGCCGCTGGAGCTGGGCGACGCGGCTGCTGCGGGCGCGGCGGAAGTGCTGGTGACCGTGCGGATCGAGCCGATCGAGTCCACCGTGCGGCTCTCGGCCGCCGTGCGCGTGGAGGGGATCGGGGAAGATCTGGAGTTGGCGCTCGTACAGCCGACCCTGGCGCAGGTAGAGCTGCGCGGATTGTCGGAGGAGGTCGCGCGTCTGGAGGGTCCGCTGCCCGATGTGGCGGCCGATGTCTCCGGTCTGGGCCCCGGCCGTCATACCGTGGAGCTGACAGCCGAAGCGCCGGAGGGCATGACGCTCACCGGTCTGCTGCCGCGCGTGGCGACCGTCGTGCTGACGCGGCTGCCGCCGCCCGAGGATGCCGAGCAGCAGGAAGAGGAGGACGGCGATGAGTGAACCGGCATCGGTCGGGGCGGACATCGCCGTTCGCGTTAGCGAGCTGCCGGTCGTGGCGATCGTGGGGCGGCCCAATGTGGGCAAGTCGACGCTCTTCAACCGCCTGGTGCGGCGGCGGCAGGCGATTGTGCGCGACGAGCCGGGCACGACGCGCGATCGCAACTACGGCGACGCCGAGTGGCGCGGGCGGCACTTCACCGTGATCGACACCGGTGGTCTATTGGGCGAGCAGCTGACCGGCCCCTACGCGGACTCGGTGGCCGATCAGGTGACGCAGGCCGTGAGCGAAGCCGACGCGATCGTGCTGGTCGTCGATGTGCAGGCCGGCGTGCTGCGCGCCGACGCGGAGGTGGCGGAACTGCTGCGGCGCGCCGAGCAGCCGGTCACCCTCTGCGTGAACAAGGCCGACAACGCCGCGCTGCGCCAGAACATCGGCGAGTTTTTCGGCCTGGGCCTGGGCGATCCGGTCGCGATCAGCGCGCATCACGGGCGGCACATCGACGAACTGCTGGACCGCGTCGCGGCCGAGCTGCCGCAGAGCGGGCCGCAGGCGACGGAGCGCGCGGACTGCCGGTTGGCGATCATCGGCCGCCCCAACGTGGGCAAATCGTCGCTGGTCAACGCGATCGTGCGCGACGAGCGGATGATCGTGAGCGAAGTGCCGGGCACGACGCGCGACGCGGTGGATACGTCGCTGAGCTTCGAGGAGCGCTCCGTGGTGCTGGTGGACACGGCGGGGATTCGGCGGCGCGGACGGGTGGAGCCGGGCGTGGAGCGCGCCTCGGTGCGCCGCGCCGCCGCCGCGCTGCGACGCGCCGATGTCGCGGCGGTGGTGGTCGACGCGCACGAAGGGATCACCTCGCAGGATCAGCACATCATCGGTATGGCGCTCGACGAGGGCGCGGGAATCGTGCTGGTGATGAACAAGCTCGATCTGGTCGAAACGGAAGCGGGCCTGCGCGACAGCCGCCGGCGGCAGCTGGCGGGACGGGCGCGGTTCGTGCCTTGGGCCCCGATCGTCTGGGTCTCGGCGCTGACCGGCGAGGCGATCGACTCGGTAGTCGGCGCGGCGCTGCACGTGGCCGAGCAGCGCCGCATCCGCGTGCCGACGCCGCGGCTCAACGCGATGCTGCGGCAGGCGGTGATCGCGCGTCCGCCGGCGACGGTGCGGGGCCGACCGCTGAAATTCTTCTACGCCACGCAGACGGAGATCGAGCCGCCGACCTTCCTGTTCTTCGTCAACTACCCCGAAGGGCTGCACTTCTCCTACGAGCGGTATCTGATGCGCAAGCTTCGGGAGAGTTTCGGCTTCGAGGGCGCGGCGCTGCGCTGCCGCTTCCGCGCCCGCGGCGAGCCGGGAGAGAGCGCGAGATCATGATCGAGGCGTGGATCATCGGGCTGTTGATCGGCTACCTGCTCGGCTCGATTCCGACCGGGCTGTGGCTGGGGCGCTGGCGCGGCGGGGTGGACATCCGCGCCAGCGGCAGCGGCCGCACCGGCGCGACGAACACCTTCCGCAGCCTGGGGCTGCGCTGGTCCGTCGCCGTGCTGCTGCTCGATGGGTTGAAGGGCGCGGTCCCGGTCCTGATCGTGACGGCGGTCTGGGACAGCCCGACGGGCGATGTGCTGGCCGGGCTGGCGGCGATCGTCGGCCACCAGTTCCCGCTCTACGCGGGTTTCAAGGGCGGGCGCGGCGCGGCGACGGCGATGGGCGCGTCGCTGGCGATCATGCCCGTGGGATTGGCGTTCGCGCTGCTGACCGCGCTGCCGGTGCTGGCGGTCTCGCGCGTGATGTCGCTCTCGGTGCTGCTTGGCGCGACCGCCGCCGCCGCCGCCATCGCCTTGCTTGCCTGGTTCAGCGACACCCCCAACGCCTACATCGGCTTCGCCGCCGGCGCGTGGGGCTTAATCGTCTGGGGGCACCGCGACAACATCGAGCGGATCCTGAACGGCACGGAGCGGGTGCTGACGCGCTCGCGCGGCGCGGGTTCGTGAGATGGCGCGGCGCGGCCTGCACGCCGTGATCGTGGGCGCCACCTCCTGGGGCTGCACGCTGGCGATCACCGCCGTCCGCGCCGGCAACACGGCCACCGTGCTCTGCCGCGGCGAAGCTGAGGCCGCCGAGCTGCGCGAGCGCCGCGAATTGCGCCGCCTGTTGCCGGGCGTCCCGCTGCCGCCCGAGCTGGAGTTCACGTCGGATCCGTCGGGCGTGCGACCGGATCTGGTCGTCTGGGCAACGCCCGCCCAGCGGCTGCGCGAGAACGCGCGCCGCCTGCTGCCGCAGTTGTCGCAGCTGCCGCAGACGGGCGCCGTCTACGCCAGCGCCGCCAAGGGGCTGGAGCAGGGCTCGCTGCTGCGGATGAGCGAGGTGCTGGAGCAGGAGCTGACCGTCGCGGACATCGACGCCCCGGTCGCGGCCCTGTCGGGCCCCAACCTCGCCCGCGAGATCGCCCAGGGCTTGCCGGCCGCCAGCGTCGCCGCCGCCGCCGCCCCCGACGCCCGCGCCCGGCTGCGCGACCTGTTCAACTCGCCCGGCTTTCGCGTCTACACCAACGACGACATCATCGGCGTCGAGCTGGGCGGCGCGCTGAAGAACGTGATCGCGATCGCGGTGGGCATCGCCGTCGCGCTGGAGTCGGGCGACAACGCGCGCGCGGCGCTGATCACGCGCGGGCTGGCCGAGATCGCGCGGTTGGGCGCGGCGCTGGGCGCGAACGCCTCCACGCTGGCCGGTTTGGCCGGGATGGGCGACCTGCTGGCGACGGCGATGAGCCCGCAGTCGCGCAACCGCGCGCTGGGCGAGCGGATCGGCGGCGGCATGACGCCGGAACAGGCGCAGGCCGCAACGGCGAACGTGGCCGAAGGCGTGGAGACGACGCGGGCGGCGCGTAGGCTGGCGGAGAGCATCGGCGTTTCGATGCCGATCAGCGACCTGGTCGCGCGGGTGCTGTTCGAGCGCCTGCCGCCGCGCGAGGCGGCGCCGCTGCTGATGGCGCGCGCGCCGCTCGACGAGCTCTGATCCGGAAGGAGCGGCCGATGTCGCAGGATGCGAGCGATCCGATCGATGCACTGAAGCGGCTGGTCGATGCCGTCGGCGAGCAGCGGTATCCACTGGATCGCGAGGATCTGTACGCCGCGAGCGGGATGCGGCCCGGGCGCGAGGAACCGATTCAGGCGTGTCTGGCGACGCTCGATCAGACCGGCCGTTTCGCGTTGGTCAACGCGCTGCAGGAAGTGATGCTCGACGGCGGCGGGCTGGAGTTCACTGCTGTGCTCGCTGCTGCGCTGCGCGATGAGGAGGCGGCAGTGCGTGGTCTGGCGGCGGTGTCGCTGGCGGCCTGCGAGACGGCGGAGGCGACGGAGGCGTTGCTGCGCGTCGCCCGCTCGACCGAAGAGGACGATGGGGTGCGGATCGAGGCGGTCGAGGCGCTCGGCGATGTGGCGCTGCGCGAGGAGCTGGGCTGGGCGGCGTCGGAGGAGGCCGGCGGAGTGGTCGGCGCGCTGCGCGAGCTGGCGGTGGATGTGCGCGAGGAGCCCGAGCTGCGGGCGGCGGCGATCGCCGCCGTAGCCGTGCGGTATGAGACCTGGGTGCCGGCGCTGATCGACGACGCTCTGGCGAGCGACGATCCGGCGCTGCGGCTGGGCGCGATCCAGGCGATGGGGCGCAACGCCGATCCGGTCTGGCTGCCGTCGCTCGAAGCGGCGCTGTTCGCCGAGGAGCCCGACGAACGCGCCGCCGCCGCGGCGGCGATCGGCGAAATCGCCGAGGAAGACGGGGCGCCGATGCTGATCGACCTGCTCGATGAGGACCTGTCCGACCTCGATGTGGTTGTGGCTGCGGTGCGGGCGTTGGGCGCGATCGGCGGCGAGGAAGCGCTGGATCGTCTGCGCGCGCTGGTCACGCATCCCGACGAGCAGGTGCGCGAGGCGGCCAACGAGTCGATCGAGGAGGCGGTGCTGACGGCTGAGTCGATGGAAGGGTTCGGCGACTTCGAGGCCGGGGCGGGCGGCGACATAAGCGATCCGTTGGACGATCTGTTTCGGTCCGGCCGCGAGGGTTGACCTGGACTGCGATGCCGGGCAGCGATGCCGGGCAGCGATGTCGGGGGCGATGCTAGGCTGAATGTCCCGCGCAATCGAGGACGGAGCAGGCCCTTGGGAGCATCGCGGAAGCGTGGCAAGAAGCAGCGTCGTTTGGCGGTCAGCGCAGGGGGCGTGGTCTGGCGGGCGGCGAGCCAGGTCGAAGATCAGGTCGAGGTGCTGCTGGTGCAGACGCCGGCGCAACGCTGGGGTCTGCCCAAGGGCAAACCGGAGAACGGTGAGCAGCTGTCGGAGACGGCGCTGCGCGAAGTCTCGGAGGAGACGGGGCTGACAGTCGCGCTGGATCGCAAGATCGGCGTGATGCGCTACTCGTTCCCCGGCAAGCGGGATGGGAAGCGCGATGGCAAACGCGACGGCAAGGGCGGCGACGCGCGGATCGACAAGATCGACAAGGCGGTACATTTCTGGCTGATGCAGCCGACCGGCGGGGCGCTGGAAGACCACGACGATGAGCACATCGATGTGCGCTGGTTTCCGCTGGGCGACGCGCTGCGCACAGTGAGCTACCGCAACACCGTGTCGATCCTGGAGGAGGCCGCGGCGCTGCTGCTGGACAAGAACCAGGGCACGAGCCAGGACAAGAGCCGGGACAAGGGCGCATCGGACGAGGAGAGCGGGCGTGACCACGGTTGACGCGGATGTCGTCGCGATTGGCGAGCTGGTCAGGCTGCGCCAGAAGCGGTCGCATGATGCGTTCCAGGACTGGACATGGCGCAGGGACACGGATCTGGCGTCGCTGGATGCGACGCGCGTGACCACGCTGTCGTTCGAGCACTACCGCAATCAATACCTCTGGCAGCTGGAGCACTCGCTGGCCTACCGCTCGACGTTTGCGATTGAGGACCTCGACGGCCTGCACATCGGCAACGTGATGTACTACAACATCGATTCGCAGCTGTTGGAGGCGGAGCTGGGAGTGCTGATCGGCAACCGCGACTACTGGGGCGGCGGCTATGGGCGCGAGGCGGTCAGCCTGCTGGTGGATCTGATCTTCACGGCGACGGCGCTGACGCGCGTCTACCTGCACACGCTGGACTGGAATGTGCGCGCGCAGAAGTCGTTCAAGGCGGCGGGTTTTCGCGACAGCGGTCGGGTGCGGCGCGGGCATCAGCGCTTCCACCGCATGGAGGTGCGCCGTGAGTGGCTGTGGGAGCGGCAGTACCAGTGGCGAGCGGTGCCGCGCGGCTAGCGCTTGGCGTCCGGCGTCAGTGGGCCGCTTCCGCTACGGCAGGCGCCTCCGGTCCGTTATCTCCGCACATGCGGGGACGGCGCAGCCATTGGACACGGCGAGGCGGAGCGTGGCCGCACGGTCACGCTCCGCCTGAGTGCGGTGCCCGGTGGGGTGGGCTAGCCGCGGCTGGGAAGGGTGACGGTGCCGACGCCGGGGGTGGAAATGCTGCCGTCGGCGCGCACGCCCTGGATGGCCAGCTCGACGTAGTTCTTCTCGCCCTCGGTGTACTTGCGCGTCACCGTGCCCTCGAGCGTGAACTTCTGGTCGACCAGGTCGTCCTTGCCCTGCACCGCCGGGTCCATGCCGCGGTAGGAGCACTGCACGCGCTTGACCTGGCCCTCGGGGCCGGCGAAGCGCCAGAGCAGCTCACCGAGGAAGGCGTGCTTCAGCGCGCCGTGGACGATGATGTCGTCGAGCCCGGTGTCCTGCGCGTACTTCGTGTCGTAGTGGATCTGGTAGAAGTCGCCGGAGCCGGCGGCCCACTGCACGAGCTGCTGGCTGGTCGGGTTCTTCTCCAGCGTGGGGATGCTGTCCCCCTCCTCGAAGTCCTCGAAATAGTGCTGGTCGGCCATGCTGCGGTCCTTTCTGGCGGTCGTGCCTGCCGTTTTGCCTGCGGTCGTGCCTGCCGTCCGGGTTACTCGCCGGGGCGAGGATAGGAGATGCCGGTGCCGCGCGAGATCGCGACGACCCGGCCGTCCTGGTTGGTGTAGGTGGTGGCGGTGACGGCGATCATCATGGGGACGCCGAGCGCGCCGCTCCAGCGCTCGCTGAGGCTCTCCAGCTTCGAGCGCGACCGCAGCACATCGCCGGAGCAGATCTGCTCGTCGAAGTACTCAATGTCGGTGCCGCCGTTGAGCACCAGCGGGTAAGGCGAGCGGAAGCCGCCGCCGCCACGCCGTCCGCCGAAGGTGGGATCCGACTCGGCGGGGTTGAAGATCGGCGTGCCGAGGTAGCCCGGAGGGGCGGGCAGCCCGCGGTAGCCGCGCTCGGCGGCCAGGTTGGTGTCGTAGAAAACGGGATCCACGTAGCCGACGGAGCGGGCGAACATGCGCACGCTGGTGGTCGTCAGCTCGCTGACGGTTTCCGCGCCTTCAACGCCGATCTGGTCGCGCATCTCATCGGTGATCGCCGACTCGAACTGTGCTTCGTCTGCCATCGCGTTCCTTCCGATTCTGTTGGGTCGTCTGTGTGGGGAAGATAGGCGCGCGCGGCCCGCAGATCAACAGATCGGGGTTGCGGCGCCCCCCGCGCGCTCAGCTGCCGGCCGCGGCGGCGGGGACCAAGGCGAATTTGCGGGGCCGCGCGGGCACCCAGATTTCCTCTTTCGTGGCCATGTCCACCGCGCAGAAGTTGCCCTGCTTGAGGTGGTAGACGAGATCCTGCCAGGTGGTGATGCTGTCCGTCTCGAACCAGGTGGCGACCTTGCCGATGTCGTGGACGGCGTGGGAGTCGGTGCCGGCGGTGCCGGGCATTTCGGCGGCGGCGGCGAGGTCGAGACTGAAGCGGTTCTCGCGCTCCTTGCCGCGCCCGTTGAGCACTTCGAGCGCGACGCAGTGGGGCATCGCGAGGTTCTTGAGCGCGCGGACGATCGCCGTCTCCCACTCCTCCGGGTCGTCTTTCCAGGCGATCTGGCGTCGGTAGGGGTGGGCGAGCACCATCGCGCCGCCGCGCTCGTTGACGTGCTCGGCGAGGCGAGGCGTGCGGTGCATGCCGAAGACGTACTTCTCCATGCCCCAGGTCAGGACGTGACCCTCGTCGGTGCTGACCTCGCAGCCGGGGATCACCACGATCCCGAACTCCTCGGCCAGTGCGGCCGCTTCTTCTTCGGGCCAGAGCGCGTCGTGCTCGGTCAGCGAGAGGCCGTCGAGCCCGGCGGCTTTGGCGCGCTCGACGAGGTCGCGCGGGTCGAGCACGGAGTCGTGCGAGCGGGGCCAAGTGTGGTTGTGCAGGTCGATCAGCATGGGGGCTCCTGTGGCGCCGTCGGTGCGCTGCATCAGTCTATCACCCGCCGCCGCGCTGCGGCCGCAGCACGGCGGCGGGCGCGCAGGATGACGGCATTGGGAGGCCGCGTCGGTGGATGGGATCGGCGGGCTTGCGGCTCGTTTCGTTGAGTGAGTAGGGGGGCATTGGTATCATCCCTACGCACCGCGCGAGACTGCGAGCGGAAGGGGCGTCGTGGGTGGTTCTCGAGCAGTACAGCCACTTGGGGATTCTGCTGCTCTTCGCAGTGCTGTTCCCGTCGATCCCGCTGGTCGCGTCGTGGGCGATCTTCAAGTTCGGCCTGCGCCCCAAGCTGCCCAACGCGGTCAAGGGCGACACCTACGAGTGCGGGGTGGAGACGGAGGGGCCGACCTGGGTGCAGTTCAACTTCCGCTACTACCTGGTGGCGCTGATCTTCGTGCTCTTCGATGTGGAGGTGATCTTCCTCTTCCCGCTGGCGGTGGCGCTGGACTCGCTGGCCGTGTTCGGGCTGGTCGCGTCGCTGATCTTCATCGGCATTCTGGCGCTGGGGCTGGTCTACGAGTGGCGCCGCCAGGCGCTGGAGTGGCGCTGAGATGACCGCGCAACTCGATCTCCAACAGGCGGCCGAGGTGGTCAACGCGCGTCAAGCCGACGCGGCCCGCGCGGCGGACGGCTCGCTGCTGATCGAGGCCGAGCATCTGGTGGCGGCCGTGGAGGCGCTGCGCGACGATAAGTCCACCGACCTGATCTTCCTCTGCAACCTGACGGCGGTGGACCGCGAGCGGCACTTCGAGCTGGTCTACCACCTCCAGTCGCTGGACCTGAACCACATCGCGCAATTGAAGGTGATCGCGGCGGACCGCGAGGATCCGGCGGTGCCCTCGCTGACGGGCGTCTTCCACGGCGCGCACCTACAGGAGCGCGAGGTCTTCGACCTGTTCGGCATCCGCTTCGAGGGGCATCCCGATCTGCGGCGGCTGTTCCTCTGGGACGGCTTCCCGGGCTACCCGCTGCGCAAGGATTTCCTCCAGATGCCGGGGCAGATTCGGGCCGGTTTGCCCGGCTTCCCGCACGAGAGCGAGGAGAATGCCTGGCCGGTGCCGGGCAGCGTGCCGCAGCGTCCGCTGCACCCCAACGATCCGCAGGAGACGGCGGTCGCGGTGGGCGGGGATGAGCCGGATGAGTCGACGGAGGCCGAGGCATGACCATCGTTGACGACACGCGCAGCGCCCTCTCGGGGACGATCGAGACGCTGACCGGCGACGGCTCGGAGCCGGTTGTCGTCAATCTGGGTCCGCAGCATCCCTCGACGCACGGCGTGTTCCGGCTGAAGGTGACGCTGGACGGGGAGATCGTGCAGGACGCGGAGATGCGGATCGGCTATCTGCACCGCTCGATGGAGAAGCTCGCGGAGGAACGCACCTACACGCAGAACATCCCCTTCACCGACCGGATCGACTATCTGGCGGCGATGTCGAACAACCTGGCCTACTGTCTGGCGGCGGAGGAGCTGTTGGGGGTGGAAGTCCCGCCGCGCGGGCAGGCGATTCGGGTGCTCTTCGCGGAGTTGCAGCGGGTGGCGTCGCATGCGATGGCCAACGGCACATTCATCAACGACTGCGGGGCGTGGCACACGCCGTTGTTCCACATGTTCCGCGACCGCGAGCGGGTGCTGGACATGTTCGAGATGACCTGCGGCGCGCGGCTGACGACCAACTACATGCGGATCGGCGGCGTGGCCTTCGATCTGCCCGACGAGCTGCTGCCGACGCTGCGGGCGTTCCTGGACGAGATGCCGGATCGGATCGCGGACTACGAGGCGCTGCTGATGGAGAACGAGATCCTGCACGCGCGGGCGCGGGGGGTGGGCGTGATTTCCGCGGAGATGGCGATCAACTCGTCGCTCAGCGGCCCCGTGCTGCGGGCGACGGGCGTGCCGTGGGACCTGCGCAAGGCGAATCCCTACTGCGGCTACCAGGACTACGAGTTCGACATTCCGGTCGGGGAGCAGGGCGACTGCTTCGACCGCTTCCTGGTGCGGATGGCCGAGGTGAAGCAGAGCCTGCGCATCCTCAATCAGGTGATCGACAAGATTCCCGACGGTCCGTGGTTGGCTGATGTGCCGCTGCACGCCCGGCCGGAGGCGGGCGAGGCCTACGCGCGGGTCGAGTCGCCGCGCGGCGAGCTGGGCTTCTATCTGGTCAGCGACGGCAGCCCGGCGCCCTACCGCTTCCACTGCCGCCCGCCGAGCCTGATTAACCTGTCCGCGCTGAAGGAAATGTCGGTCGGCGGCACGCTGGCCGACGCGATCGTGACGCTGGGCTCGATCGACATCGTGGTGGGGGAGATCGACCGATGATCGATCCAAATCTCGCCGTGGTGCTGGGCGCGTGGTACGACTTCCGCGACCTGAACAACCTCTCGCGGTTGATCACCGAGTGGATCGCCGACTGGGGTCCGGACTGGCTGGCCTCGATCGTGACCGGGCTGCTCGGCTCGCTGGGCGTGCTGGCGGTGATCGGCCCGACGCTGCTGGTGCTGATCTGGGTGGAGCGCAAGGTGATCGCGCGCTTCCAGCAGCGCTACGGGCCGAACCGGGTGGGTCCGAAGGGGCTGCTCCAGCCGGTCGCCGACGCGATCAAGCTGATTCTCAAGGAGCAGTTGGCGCCGCGCGCGGCCGACAAGCTGATTTTCTTCCTGCCGCCGGTGCTGATCTTCGTGCCCGGCGTGCTGATCTGGGGCGTGCTGCCGTTCGGGCCGCGGATGTCCGTGGCCGACCTCAACGTCGGCGTGCTTTTCCTGCTCGCCGTCTCGGGCACGACCGTGCTGGTGATCTTCATGGCGGGCTGGTCGTCGAACAACAAGTACGCGCTGTTCGGCGCGATGCGCGCGGTGGCGATGTCGATCTCCTACGAGGTGCCGATGGTGCTGGCGCTGCTGACCCTGGTGATGTTCAGCGGCACGATGAGCATCAACGGGATTGTGGAGTGGCAGCAGCAGGAGGACGTGATCTTCATCCTGCTTTTCCCGCTCTCGGCGATCGCGTTCTTCTTCGCGGCTTCGGCGGAGCTGAACCGCACGCCGGCGGACATCTCGGAGGCGGAGTCGGAGATCGTGGCGGGCTATCACACCGAGTACTCGGGGATGCGCTTCGGCCTCTTCTATGCCGTGGAGCTGGGCAACACACTGGTCGTCTCGGCCTTTATCGCCACCTTCTTTCTGGGCGGCTGGTGGCTGTGGGGGCTGGATCAGTGGGTGCCGAGCTGGATCATCCTGCTGGCCAAGACCGGCGCGGTCTACTTCCTGTTGATCTGGACGCGCGGCACGCTGCCGCGGCTGCGGATCGACCAGCTGATGAGCTTCTGCTGGAAGGCGCTGGTGCCGGCGACGCTGATCTTCGTGGCGATCGCGGCAGTGGAGCGGACGCTGCTCGTCACCCAGGGCTGGGACACGACCGTGGCGCTGCCGATTATGGCGGTGATCAACATCGCGCTGACATTGGGTGCGATCGCGCTGTTCGCGCGCGTGGCGCGTCCGGCGCGGCTGCGGCGTCCGGCGCGGACGACGCTGGTGCGCGATCGGGTGGGCGGTCTGGCGGCGGCGCGCGAGGTCGCGGCGCAGGCCGGCCAGCCGGGGGGCGGGGACTAACGCGATGAGCAGCTTCGGCTTCCACCTGGCGTTCTGGCTGCTGGCGGCGATGACGATCGGCGGCGCGTCGATGATCATCGTCAGCCGCAACCTGATTCACGCGGTGATCTATCTGGTGATCGCGATGTTGGGGGTGGCCGGGCTGTACCTGACGCTGTCGGCCGACTTCATCGCGGTGGTGCAGGTGCTGATCTACGTGGGCGCGCTTGCGGTGCTGATGCTGTTCGCGATCATGCTGACGCCGCGGGCGGAGCGGAACAACGACGAGACCTCGCTCAAGCTGCCGGCGGCGGCGGTGATGATCCTGCTGCTGACGGCGACGGTGTTCGTGGCGCTGGACACCGACTGGGGCGCGGTGCGGCAGGCGGCGCTGGCGGACCAGGCGCGGCTGATCGGGCAGAGCCTGATCCGCGAGTACGTGCTGCCCTTTGAGATCGGCGCGGTGCTGCTCACGGCGGCGTTGGTCGGGGCGATCGCGCTGGCGCGCCAGGACGACGAGGACGCCGCAATTCACGCGCAGAGTCTCCAGGCGGAGGCCGACGGCACAGCCGCCGATGTGGCGGCGCTGACGGATCCGCCGCTGGTCGAGCTGGAGGCAGACGATGGCAAGGCAGATGAGGCATCGGCGGGAGGCGGCGGCTGATGACGATCGGACTCGAGGAATACCTGGCGCTGGGGGCGCTGCTGTTCAGCATCGGCTTCTACATCGCGATCTCGAAAAAGAACGCGATAGGGGTGCTGATGGGCGTGGAGCTGATGCTCAACGCGGTGAATCTGACGCTGGTCGCGTTCAGCCGCTTCTCAACGGCCGACGTGACGCTGTCGGCGCAGGTGTTCGTGGTCTTCATCATCGCCGTGGCTGCCGCCGAGGTGGCGGTGGGGCTGGCGCTGATTCTGGTCGTGTACCGCAACCGCCAGACGATCAACGTCGATCGCACGACGCTGCTGAAGGGCTGAGCGGATGTGGGCTGAATTTCTGCGCGCGCCGAACCGCTACATCGCCGAGACGTGGCGCGAGCTGCTCTACGCCGAGGGCGTCTCGGTGCGGATCGTGGTCGATCCGGAGCGGGCCGACGAGGGCGATTTCGCGCCCGTGATGCTCTACGTGCCGGACTCGAAGACGCACGTGGCGCGGGAAATTCTGCGGAAGGTGTAGCGGCGTGCCCGAAACCGTCTTCTGGGTGATTCTGATTCTGCCGCTGACCGCGTTCGCGGTGGCCGGCTGGTTCACGCTCAACCCGCGGCTGCCCCGCGCCGTGCCCGAATGGGATCCGGCCTACCCGAGTTCCTGGAAGCCGATCGCCGATCTGTTCTGCGGGCCGCGACTGGCCTCGACGCCGCTGATCATCGCGCTGTTTGTCGCCTTCCTGCTCTCCGTCTGGGCGCTGATCGAATCGATCGGCGTCGACGGCACGCCGCTGGGCTACGCGCCGCACACGCTTTTCTCGGCGGGCGAACTCAACGTGGAGCTGGGCATCCGCTTCGACGGGCTGACGGCGGTGATGCTGGTGGTGGTGACCGGCGTCTCGCTGCTGGTGCAGATTTACTCGACCGGCTACATGGACGGCGATCACGGCTACCGCCGCTACTTCATGTACATGGCGCTGTTCACGACGGCGATGCTGGGACTGGTGCTGGCCGACAACCTGCTGATGCTGTTCGTCTTCTGGGAGCTGGTCGGCGCGACCTCCTACTTCCTGATCGGCTTCTGGTTCCACAAGCCCTCGGCCGCGGCGGCGGCGAAGAAGGCATTCCTGGTCACTCGCCTGGGCGACTTGGGGATGCTGGCGGCGATGATCCTGATCTGGAGCAAGACGGGCACGCTGAACATCGCGGAGATCAACGAGGGCGCGGGGCTGCTGGCGATTCACGGGGTGATGATCACGCAGACGGTGATCACACTGTTCGGGCTGGGGCTGATCGCCGGCGCGATCGGCAAGAGCGCGCAGTTCCCGCTGCACATCTGGCTACCGGACGCGATGGAGGGGCCGACGCCGGTTTCGGCGCTGGTTCACTCGGCGACGATGGTCGCCGCGGGCGTTTATCTGCTGGCGCGCTTCTTCCCGGTGATCGAGGCCTCAGCGGCGGCGAGCGACACGATCGCCTGGATCGGCGCGGGCACGGCGTTCGGGGCGGCGCTGCTGGCGATGGTGCAGACGGACATCAAGCGGGTGCTGGCCTATTCGACGATCTCGCAGCTGGCCTACATGATGTTCGCGATCGGCGTGGGCGGCTACGCGGCGGCAGTCTTCCACCTGATGACGCACGCCTTCTTCAAGGCGCTGCTCTTCCTCGGCTCCGGCTCGGTCAATCACGCCACGAACACGTTCGACATGCGCAAGATGGGCGGCCTGCGGCTGGTGATGCCGATCACGTTCATCAGCTTTGGGATCGGCACGCTGGCGCTGGCCGGGATCATTCCGTTCTCCGGCTTCTGGTCGAAGGACGAGATCCTGATCGAGGCCTGGGATCACAACAAGGGCGTGTTCGTGCTGGGGCTGCTGGCGGCCGGTCTGACGGCGGCCTACATGGTGCGGGCCGTGTACATGACGTTCTTGGGCAAGTACCGCGGCGGCGAGGAGCCGGAGCCCGGCGAGCACGGGGGTGATCCGGCGCATCCGCACGAGTCGCCGCGCAGCATGACGACACCGTTGATCATTCTCGCCGCGCTGGCTGTCGTGACCGGCTTCCTGACCTTCGGCGGCGAGTTTCAGACCTGGGTCTACGGCGCGCTGCCGGAGCCGCACGCGGGCAAGTTTCACTGGAACACGGGCATCGCGCTCGGCTCGCTGGCGCTGGCGCTGGCCAGCGGCGGCGCAGCCTGGATGTTTATGCGTCACCGCGAGCGGATCCGCGAGCTGAAGCTGGGCGAGATCTGGCCGCTGCCGGAGGCGCGGGCGTTCGCGGAGCGGCTCTTCTACCTCGATGCGCTGGGCGAGACGCTGCTCGCGCGCCGCGTTTTCTACCGCGGCATCGCGCGCGCGGCGCACGAGTTCGACGCGCGGATCGTGGACGGCGCGGTGAACCGCGTCTGGCGCGAGGCGCTGAGCGCGGCCGGCCTCTCGCGCTACGCGCAGAACGGCTGGGTGCAGGTCGGCACGATGGCCATTGTGATTGGCGGCGTGATCATCTGGGCCGCCGTCGTGCTGTTCTAGGGGAGCGCCATGGACCCGTCATTCCCCGTCCTCTCGCTCCTGATCTTCCTGCCGCTGGGCGGCGCGCTGTTGATCGCGCTGCTGCCGGGCAGGCACACGCCCACGCATGCCTTCTGGCAGAACACGCCGGGCACGGTGCAACAGCAGGCGCGCTGGATCGCGCTGGGCACCTCGCTGGCCGCGCTGATCATCGCGCTGGTGATGTTCATCATCTTCGACCGCAACGCGGACGGCTTTCAGTTCGTCGACGAGTTCGCCTGGATCGATGCGCAGTCGGTCGGCTTCAACATCGGCTACGCCTTCGGCGTGGACGGTCTCTCGATGCCGCTGGTGCTGCTGACGGCGGTGCTGAGCACCGTCGCGGTGCTGGTTTCCTGGAACATCGAGCTGCGGCCCAAGGAGTATTTCGTCTGGCTGCTGGTGCTCCAGACCTCGGTTTTCGGCGTCTTCACGGCGCTGGATCTGATCTTCTTCTTCCTCTTCTGGGAGCTCGAGCTGATTCCGATGTTCCTGCTGATCTCGACCTGGGGCAGCGGCAACCGCAACTACTCGGCGCTGAAGTTCGTGCTCTACACGATCTTCGGCTCGGCGTTCATGCTGGCGGGCTTCCTGGTGTTGGGCTCGGCGGCCGACACGTTCGACATCCGCGAGCTGCGCACCGCCGACCTCTCGGCGGCGATCCTGCCGGCGCAGGCGATCTTCTCGTTCATCCTGATCGCGTTCGCGATCAAGCTGCCGGTGGCGCCGCTGCATACCTGGCTGCCGGACGCGCATACCGACGCGCCCACGGCGGTCTCGGTGCTGCTGGCCGGCGTGCTGCTCAAGATGGGCGGCTACGGCATTCTGCGGCTGCTCTTCACGCTGATGCCGGAGGTGGGCGCGGACGCCGATCTGGCGCTGGCGATCATCGGGGCGGTGTCGATCGTCTACGGGGCGATCATCACGATTCGCCAAACCGATTTGAAGCGGCTGATCGCCTACTCATCCGTCTCGCATATGGGCTTCGTGCTGCTGGGCGTCTCGGCGCTGGGCGTCGAGGGGATGAGCGGCGCGGCGCTGCAACTGGTCACGCACGGGCTGATCACGGGGATGCTGTTCGTGATGGTGGGGCTGGTCTACGACCGCACGCACACGCGGCAGATCGGCGAGATGCGCGGCTTAATCCACCACATGCCGCTGCTCGGCGCGGGGATGGTCTTCGCGGGACTGGCCGGGCTGGGCTTACCGGCGCTGGCCGGCTTCGTCGCCGAGATTACGATCTTCCTCGGCGCGTTCGGGCAGCATGAGTGGCCGGTGCTGGTCTCGCTGCTGGGCGTGCTGCTGGCGGCGGGCTACATTCTCTGGGCGCTGCAACGCTCGTTCTTCGGCCCGCGCGACGACAAGTGGGCGCACCTGAAGGACTCCAACCACTGGACCGAGTTCGCGGCGATCGGCGCGCTGACGGCGCTGATCGTGCTGCTCGGCGTCTACCCGCGGCTGGTGATGGATCTGCTGGTGCAGGGCGTTGAGCCGATCATCGAGCAGCTCGAGGCGGTCGCGGCGCTGCGCGGAGGGGGCGGCTGATGCTCAGCGATGTCAATCTGCTCGGCCCCGAACTGGTGCTGATGGTCGTCGGCGGCTTTCTGCTGATCGCCGATCTGTTCATCAAACATCGCCGCGTACTGGTGGGCGTGACGGTAGCCGGGCTGCTGGGCTCGCTGCTCTACACGACCGCTTTGCTGTCGGAGGGCTTCGTGACCAGCGAGGCCTTCAACGGCATTCTGGTCTTCGACCATTTCGCTGTGTTCTTCCAGGTGCTGCTGATCGGGGCGGCGCTGGCGGCAGTGCTGGTCTCGCAGCCGACGCTGGCGCGGCTGCCCTCGCGGCGCGGCGAGTATCTGGCGCTGATCCTGTTCAGCACCGCCGGACTCCAGCTGCTGGCCGGCACGCGCGACCTGATCGGCATCTTCATCGCGCTGGAGCTGACCTCGATCGCGCAGTACGTGCTGGTCGGTTTCCATAAGGACCGCTGGGGCAGCGAGGCGGGACTGAAGTACCTGCTGACCGGGGCGATCGCCTCCGCGGTGCTGCTCTACGGGATGGCGATCCTGCTGGGGCTGACCGGCTCGACCAACCTGGCCGACATTTCGCGCTACATCGCGCAGGAGGGCGCGGGGCGTGAAGAGGCGCTGATTTTGGCGGCGGTGTTCATGATCGCCGGCTTCGGCTTCAAGGCCGCCGTCGCGCCGTTCCAGATGTGGGCGCCCGACGCCTACACTGGCGCGCCCACGCCGATCGCGGCCTACCTCTCGGTGGCCTCCAAGGCGGCCGCGTTCGCGATCCTGATCCGCGTGTTCTTCGAAGCGTTGGGCGACGACCTGCTGGCCGAGCACTGGAAGACGGTGTTCGCGGTGCTGGCGACGATTTCGATGTTCGTGGGCAACATCTTCGCGCTGCGGCAGGACAACATCAAGCGGATGCTGGCCTACTCTTCGGTGGCCCAGGCGGGGACGCTGCTGATCGGTCTGGCCGCGATCTCGGCGGACCGCAGCGAGCTGCTCGGCGCGAGCGGCATCCTCTTCTACCTGGCCGGTTACACGGTGACCAACCTGGCCGCGTTCGTGGTGATCATCATCATCGCCAACCAGCGCGGCACTTACAGCATCGCCGACTACGCCGGCCTGGGGCGGCGTGCGCCGTGGCTGTCGGGCATTCTCGCCTTCGCGCTGATCTCGCTGATCGGCCTGCCGCCGACGGCGATCTTCTTCGGCAAGATCTACCTGTTCGACACGGCGGTGCAGAGCGGGCTGGGCTGGCTGGCGGTGATCGGCACGATCAACACAGTGATCAGCGCTGCCTACTACCTGCGGCCGGTCAAGGCGATGTTCGTCGATCAGCCGGAGATCGAGGAGGACGAGCCGCCCGCGCCCGTCGCGCCGACCTCGCGCGGCGTGCTGACCACACTCAGCCTGGCCAGCGTCGGCATTCTGATCATCGGCTTGGTGCCCTCGCTGGTGATCGATGTCGCCGAGCAGGCTGTGTCGGCGATCCTCTCCTGAGCGCGTGACGGCAGCGGCGCGCCATATCGTCAATGTCTCGATTGATTCCGCCTATGCGCAGCGCGTCGATGCCGGGCTGCTCGACGCCTGCGTGCGCGAGACGCTCGCCTCGCGCCGGCTGCGCACGCCGCGGATTGTGGGCGTCGCGATCACCGACACGTGCCGCGTGCGGCAGCTGAACCGCCGCTGGCGAGGGTTGGACGAGCCGACCGATGTGCTCTCGTTCAACACCGATTTCCCGGGCCTGGCGCGTCCCGACGGCGCGCAGGAGTTGGGCGAGCTGGTGATCGCGCTGCCCGTGGCCGCGCGCGGCGCGCGGGAGCGGCGAGTCGAACTCGCCGACGAACTGGCGCTGCTTACGGTGCATGGCGCGCTGCACCTGCTCGGCTATGACCACGAGACGCCAGCGGAGGACGCGGCGATGCGCAGTCTGGAGCGCGCGGCGCTGGCGCGGGCTGGGTGTCCGCAGGCGGCGCGGTAGGGCTAGCCTTCGGGTTCGGCGCTGCTGTCTGTCGCCGCTCGGAGGGCGCGCAACTTGGCGACGTCGCGCGTCAATTGCCGCCGTGACTCGCGCAGGAACTCGCGACCGGCGCGGCGGGTTTCGCGGGCGGCGGCGGGTCCGCCTTTGCGCAGCGCCTCGCGGATTTCGGCGCGAACGGCGGCCAGATCGCGCTCCGGGGAGTGCTCAGGTTGAGCGGCTGTCTCGTGGTCTGCCATCGGCTTTGCCTCCTCTCGCCCATAGACGAGGTGATTGACGTATTTTGCCCTCTTCACCATGCATCATAGCGCGATATCCGGGGGACGCTCAGTTGCCCGCGCTGCGGTTTTCGACGGCTGCCGAGCGCCGCGCGACCTCTCCAATCACGTAGTCGGCGAGCTGCTGGAGGTACTCTCCTTCGTCGCGGAGCTGCGCTCGAGCCTCGCTCAAACGATCGCTGGCCCGCATCAGCGCCACCACAACCTCATCCGTCCTCGCGTCGTCCGCGTCGCGCAGCAGCACCTCGCCGTTTGCTCGCAGCATGTATTCATTGCCTGCGGTGTCGCGCTCTCTCAGGTCGCCGTTTGAGTACCACACAGTCTCGCCTCCGTCCGCGTCGCGGGCGGCAATCTCTCCGCTGGGGCGCAGCACGGATTCGCTGCTGTCGGCGTTGTGCTCTCTCACCTCGCCGGTCGGCCGCAGCACGATCTCCGTGCCGTCCGTTTCGCGCAGCGCCACCTCGCCGTTTGCGCGCAGCACTAGATCGCCGCCGGTCTCCGGCGCGGGCTGGTCCTGGTCCGCCATCGGCTTTGCCTCCTCCGGGTGGCTGTTGCAGCCTATCGTGCTGCCCGCCGATGCTGGCGCGCCACGCTGGGGCGTGCTTGCGCTAGTGTTCCCGCCTTGGCGAACGTCCCCCCTTCTGCCTGCGGCATCTCCCCCGTGGGGGAGAAAATTTGGGTTGGCGCTCCGCGGATTTCGGGGCGCGGGAACAGCTGCGGGCAGCCCGTCGTCTAGCCTCACACACACCCGCCGCCGACGAGGGAAGCCCGATGCCGAACCGCGCTCGCCGTTCCGCCGGCCTTGCTGTCGCTGCCCTGTTGGTTGTCGTGGCGATCATTGCCCTCGATGCGCCGGGCGCCGCGGGGCAGCGCGGGGAGCGAGCGGTTGCGATTACGGTCGGTTGGGAGCACGCTTGTGCGCTGCTCGACTCGGGCGTGGTTGAGTGCTGGGGAGACAACGAGTCCGGCCGAGCCGACGCGCCGGGCGGGTCGTTCAGCGCCGTCAGCGCGGGTTGGCGTCACACCTGCGGGCTGCGCGCGAACGGTGCGATCGAGTGCTGGGGGAACAACGAGTACGGTCAAGCCGATGCGCCGAGCGGCCGCTTCAGCGCGGTCAGCGCGAGCTATTCGCACACCTGCGGGCGACGAGCGGAAGGCGAAGTCGAGTGCTGGGGGAACGACGGGCGGGGTCAGGTGGATGCGCCTGGCGGGGCGTTCAGCGCGGTCAGCACAGGTGAAGAGCACACCTGCGGGCTGCGCGCGAGCGGAAAGGTCGAGTGTTGGGGATACAACTACGACGGCCAAGCCGATGCGCCGGACGGCCCATTCAGCGCGGTCAGCGCGGGCGGGGAGCACACTTGCGGGCTGCGCCCGAGCGGTGCGATTGAGTGCTGGGGAGACAACGGCTACGGCCAAGCGGATGCGCGGAGCGGGATGTTCAGCGCGGTCAGCGCGGGCGGGGAGCACACTTGCGGGCTGCGCGCGAGCGGCGCGATCGCGTGCTGGGGAGACAACGGCTACGGCCAAGCGGATGCGCCAGGCGGGATGTTCAGCGCGGTCAGCGCGGGCGAATTCCACACTTGCGGGCTGCGCGCGAACGGCGCGATCGAGTGCTGGGGGGATAACGGCTACGGCCAGGTGGATGCACCGAGTGGGTCGTTCAGCGCCGTGAGCGCGGGTTGGCACCACACCTGCGGACTGCGCGCGAACGGTGTGGTCGAGTGCTGGGGGTACAACGAGTCCGGCCGAGCCGACGCGCTGGGCGGGTCGTTCAGCGCCGTGAGTGCGGGTTGGCACCACACCTGCGGACTGCGCGCGAACGGTGCGGTCGAGTGTTGGGGGTACAACGACGACGGCCGAGCGGGCGCGCCGGGCGGGACGTTCAGCGCGGTGAGCGCGGGCTCGCATCACGCCTGCGCACTGCTTGACTCCGGCGCGGTCGAGTGTTGGGGATACAACCGCTTCGGCGAG
The DNA here is from genome assembly GCA_965242565.1 of Dehalococcoidia bacterium. Taxonomy (GTDB): domain Bacteria; phylum Chloroflexota; class Dehalococcoidia; order Bin125; family Bin125; genus CATQGW01. Next base: position 401,554 of record OZ251457.1, read on the forward strand.
GCCGACGCGCCGGGCGGGTTGTTCAGCGCCGTCAGCGCGGGTTGGCACTACACCTGCGGACTGCGCGCGAACGGTGCGGTCGAGTGTTGGGGGTACAACGACGACGGCCGAGCGGGCGCGCCGGGCGGGACGTTCAGCGCGGTGAGCGCGGGCAGTTCGCACACCTGCGGGCTGCGTGCGAGCGGCGCGGTGGAGTGCTGGGGCTCCAACAGCTTCGGCCAAGCCAACGCGCCGGGCGGGTTGTTCAGCGCCGTCAGCGCGGGCTACCGGCACACCTGCGGGCTGCGTGCGAGCGGCGCGGTGGAGTGTTGGGGATACAACCGCTTCGGCCAGGCCGACGCGCCGGGCGGGTCGTTCAGCGCCGTCAGCGCGGGCCGCCGGCATACCTGCGGACTGCGCGCGAACGGTGCGGTCGCGTGTTGGGGAAACAGCAACGCGGGCGATGTCCCCGCCTGGCTGCGCGGCGGCGGGCTCCCGAACACAGGCACAGGCGGCTTGCTCGCTCGCGGCGGCGGCGCTTTGCCGGTCGAGCTGATCACCCTCGCCTTGCTGTGCGCCTCAATGGTGTTGTGGATGCTGTGGGCGTTGACGCAACGCCGGCCCGATCGAGGCTAGCGGTATCAAAGTCGCCCGTGCTGAGGGGCGGCGGCTAGCGGCTGTCTTGTGTGGCGGGCGTCCCCCCTCTGCCTGCGGCATCTCCCCTCGCTGGGGGGAGAACATTGTTGGGGAGGGCGTAGACTGAGGGGGTGCGCAGCACTGTTCTTTACCGCAAGTGGCGTCCCGACGATTTCGACGGCGTGGCCGGGCAGGAGCCGGTTGTGCGCACGCTGCGCAACGCCGTCGAGCAGGACAAGATCGCCCACGCTTACCTGTTCTGCGGGCCGCGCGGCACGGGCAAGACGACTACGGCGCGGATTCTGGCGCGGGCGATCAACGGGGTTGCGCCCAGCGCGGGCGCGCTGGACGGCGGCAACGACGCGCTCGGCTTTGACCTGGTGGAGATCGACGCGGCCAGCAACCGCGGGATCGACGACATCCGCGACCTGCGCGAGCGGGCCAACTATCAGCCGGGCTCGGCACGTTTCAAGGTTTACCTGATCGACGAGGTGCATCAGCTGACCGGGGCGGCGGCCGACGCGCTGCTCAAGACGCTCGAAGAGCCGCCGCCGCATGTGGTGTTCATCCTCGCCACAACCGACCCGGAGGCGCTCAAGCCGACGATCCTCAGCCGATGCCAGCGCTACGACTTCCGCCGCGTGGCAGTCGACGACATCGTGGGGCGGCTGCGGACGATCGCCGAGGCTGAGCAGATCGCGATCGGCGACGACGCGCTGCGGTTGATCGCCCGCGAGTCGACCGGCTCGCTGCGCGACGCGGTGAATCTGCTCGACCAGCTGTGGACGACCTGCGGGGACGATGTGTCGCTGGAAGCGGCGCAGGAGGCGCTGGGCCTCAGCCCCGACGCGCGCGCGTTGGAGTTGGTCGCGGCGGCGCTGCGCAAGGATTTGAGCGGCGGGCTGGCGGTGCTGGGCGCAGTGCAATCCGACGCGCTCGATTTCCTGCGCTTCAAGAAGCAGGTAGTGACGCATCTGCGCCACATTTTGCTGCTGCTGACCGGCGCGGAGGGCTCGCTCTCGCTGAGTCAGCCGGAGCAGGAGCAGTTGCGCGAGGCGGGCAAGGGCGTGGAGGCCAGCGTCGCCGTCGCGGCGCTGCGCGCTTTCGCCGACGCCGATGTGCGCTCCGATCCGTACTCGCCGCTGCCGCTGGAGCTGGCGCTGGCGGCTCTCGTCTATGAGCCGCCGAAGCAGGTTGTGGAAGCGGCGCCCGCCGCTGCACCCGAGCGGCGCAGCCGCCAGTCGCAAGCGCCGTCGCGCGGTCAGGGGCAGCGGAGTCAGCAGCGCAGCCAACAGGGCAGCCAACAACGGGGCCAGCAGGGCGGCCAACGCCGCGCCTCCCAATCGCAGCAATCCGCTCAACCCGCCCAACCCGCCCAGCCCGCGCAGGCCCCGCCGCAGGGACAGCGGCCCGCGCGCGACTCATCCGCTCGCCCCGCCCGAGCGCCCGCCGATCAACTGATTGATCAGATCCGCGACCAACTGCGCGAACAGCGCGAGGGACTGCTCGCCACCCTGCTCAATCAATCCTGCCGGATCGTTGAGCAGACCGAGAACAAGCTCGTGCTCGGCTTCCTGCCCAACTACCAGAATGTCCACATGGAAAAGGTCCGCGAGGCTGTCGACAAGGTCGCCGCCGCCGCTTCCGCCGTGCTGGGCCGCGCCGTGGCCGTTGAATGCGTGCCGATCGACGATGCCAACGCCGCTCCGCCCCGCGCCGCATCAGCCGCGCCGAGCGCATCGCCCGCCGCAGCCAACCCCCCGCCCAACCCCGCGCCTGCCGGGCCGTCGGCCGCGCCCGAACCCCCGTCGGCCACCGTTGCTGAAGCGCCCGCGCAGCCGTCGTATAGTCCACTGGTAGAGGACGCGCTTGAGCGTTTCGGCGCGCGGATCGTCGAATCCTGAGCGAACGGAGCGAACGATGGCGAAAAAAGGCGGGATGTTTCGTCAGTCGCGGCGCGCCGCGCGCGGGCAGGGCGCGGCCGGCGCCGGCGGCTTCAACCCGGAGATGATCCGCCGCGCGCAGGAACTCCAGGAGCAGATGGCGCAGGCGCAGGATGAGCTGCAGGACGCGACCGTCACCGCGACGGCCGGCGGCGGCATCGTCAGCGTCACCCTCGGCGGCGACCACAAGCTGCGCTCCGTCACCATCGACCCCGATGTAGTCGATCCGGACGACACGGAGATGCTCCAGGATCTGCTGATGGCGGCGGTGAACGAGGCGCAGGATCAGATGGAGGCGCTGCGGGAGCAGCGACTCGCGGGGCTGACCGAGGGGCTGCAGGTCCCCGGGCTGACGTAGGGCGGCGCGATGCAGCGATCGCCCGTCACCGCGCCGACGCTCGCGCGGCTGATCGACGCCTTTCATCGGCTGCCGGGCATCGGTCCGAAGAGCGCGCAGCGGCTCGCGTATCACATCCTGCGCGCCCCGCGCTCCGAAGCGGAAGCGTTGGCGGACGCGCTGCTGGAGGTGAAAGACCGCACCCGACTCTGCGGCGTCTGCCAGAACATCACCGACGCGGATCCCTGCGCGGTGTGCAGCGATCCCAACCGCGCCGCCGACACAATCTGCGTGGTGGAGGAGCCGCTGGACATCGTGGCGATTGAGCGGACCGGCGTCCACCGCGGGCGCTATCACGTGCTGCACGGCGCGATCAGCCCGATGGACGGCGTCGGTCCGGAAGACCTCAAGGTGCGCGAGCTGCTTGAGCGACTCGGCGATCGCACGGTGCAGGAAGTGATTCTGGCGACCAACCCCAACCTCGAGGGCGAGGCCACCGCCGGCTATCTCTCGCGCGTGATCGGCGCGATGGGCGTGCGGCTCACGCGGATCGCGCACGGGCTGCCGGTCGGCGCGGATGTGGAGTACGCCGACGAGCGCACGCTGCGCGAGGCGCTCACCCACCGCGTGCGGATGGACGGCGACGCCGATGAGGGCATCAGCAACGACGGGGCGACATAATGCCGCGCACCCGGCCGCTGCGCACAGAGGCGATCGTGCTGCGACAGCGTCCGATTGGCGATGCCGACAAGGTTTGCGTGTTGCTCTCGCCCGCCCACGGCCGGATTGAAGCCGTCGCGCGCGGGGTGCGCAAGACGACCAGCCGGCTGGCCGGTCACGTCGAAGCGCTGAGCCGCGGCTCGTTTCAGCTGGCGCAGGGGCGTTCGATGTACATCGTCACCCAGGCGCAGACGCTTGACGCCTGGCCGGGGCTGCACGACGACATTGATCGCCTCAGCCTGGCGGTCGGCGCGGCGGAACTGATCGATCGCACCGCCGTCGCCGATCTCGGCAGCCGCGCGCTCTACGAGCTGACGCGCGAGACGCTGTCGCGCATCGCGGAGACGGGTGAGCCGGCCGCCGCGGCGCGCTGGTTTCGTCTGCGCTGGCTCGATCAACAGGGCTACCAGCCGGAGCTCAACGACTGCGTGCGCTGCCGCGCGACGCTCGAACCGGAGGGCAACGGGCTGGCGGCGCTGGAGGGCGGCGTCGTCTGCCCCGACTGCCATCGGGCCGGCGCGGGCGCGCCGCTGTCGAGCACAGCGTTCAAATTGCTACGCTACATGCGACGCTCGTCGTTCGACCTCACGGCGCAGGTGCGGCTCAGCCCCGCCGCCGCTGCGGAGGTCGACCGGCACCTGTCGGCGCTCGTCGAGCACGCGCTCGACGGGCGGCTGCGCAGTTCGTCGTTCGCGCGGGCGCTGGAGGGCGCCGGGCGCGGAGCGAGAGTGACGAAGGAGACCGACCATGCCGCTGTATGAGTACCTCTGCGAAGACTGCGAGGGCATCTTCGAGGTCGTGCGCCCGATCCGCGAAGCGCCCGAGCCGCAGCCCTGCCCGGAGTGCGACGAAGAGTGCGAGCGGGTGATGCCCTCGTCGTTCGCCGCGTTCGTGATGCGCCAGGGCTATCCGCGCCGCATTCCCGATCGGGGCAACTACTGGCACTTGGGCCAGGAGGTCACCTATCTGCCGAAGAAGGCGCGGCCCTACGAGCACCCGCAGGTGACGAAGAAGCGGGAGAAGGAGCCGCTCGGCGCACAGGACTACACGGATCTGGTGGATCAGAAGATCGCGGAGCGCCGTCTGGCGCGGGAGGATCGGCGCAAGGAGCGGGAGTTGAAGAACGACCGGATGGCGCGCAAAGGCACGCCTTCGAAGCCGTTGGCTCCGCCCCAGCCGCGCGGCTGACCCGCGCCCCAACTGCGCCGACCTGAGCAAGCGCACGGCCCCTCTCCCCCCGACGTCCTTCACCGCGCCCTGCGTTCATCCCGCTCTTGTCATTCCCGCCCTGAGTGGGAACCGGCCTCGTATCACCTCCAACGCCCGCATACCCCCACCGTCACTCTCGCTCCTTTCCCGTCATTCCCGCCCCTGAGCGGGAATCGGCCCCGAGGTCGCTCCGAACGCTCGCGCCGCCGATTCCGTCGCCCCAGACTTGATCTGGGGCCCAAACCCAACCCTCTTTGCAGCACCAGCGGTACGAGTACACCTACCAGCGCCCGTTCGCGGGTGCCTCAGTATGTTGTCCCGCCAACAACAGCCGTATGGATTCCAGCGCGCGCTGGAATGACGGAAGACGAGGTTGGGTGCTGTTGACGTCGAGATACCCCCGTTCGGGCCGGGGGCAGGCTCCGCGTCAAGCGCGGGTATGACGAGGAGCGTGGGGTAGGTATGGCGGGAGTGCGAACAGGTCCTAGCCGCCGCTGAGCTCGATTTCGGTGCTGCGCAGCCAGCGATTGGCCGCTGCGTCCACCGGGACATACCGCAATGGCGGCAGGATGCGCTCACCGCCCGTCGGCGTGAAGGCGAACTCGATCCGGCCGTCGGCGAGCAGGCGGGCGCTGATCCGGCCGATTTCCACGCCGCCGACCTCCACGGGCGTTGAGCGCCGCCAGCGGTCAACGGTCGCGCCGGTTGGGAAGTACCGCGCGCGCGGCAGCACGCGCTCGCCGTCGCTGGGCAGCCAGCCGAACTCGGTGCGCCCGTCGGCCAGGCGGCGGGCGGTGATCCACCCGCTGGTCGGAGCGCTCGGCTCGCGCAGCCAGGCAGGGACATCGGCGATGCCGCTGTAGATCATCCAGCAGGAGACGATCCCGTCCTCGCTCAGCGCGCAGGCGTGGTAATCGCCGGAGCTGATCGCGGTGTGTTTGCCCGCCGGCGGCTGTGCCTGGCCATCGAACGTGTATCCCCAGCACACGACCGCGCCGCTCGTGCGCAGTCCGCAGGTGTGGTAGCGGCCCGCGCTGACGGCTCTGAACACTCCGCCCGGCGCGTCCGTTTGGCCGAACTGGTTGCCTCCCCAGCACACGACCGCGCCGCCGATGCGCAGCCCGCAGGTGTGCAGCCAGCCCGCGCTGACCGCGCGGAACGACCTGCTCGGCGCGTCCGTCTGACCGTGGTAGTTCCATCCCCAGCACTCGACCGCGCTACTCGGGCGCAGCCCGCAGCTATGGCCATTGCCCACGCTGACGGCATTGAACGACCCGTTCGGCACATCCGCCTGCCCGTTGTGGTTGTCTCCCCAACATTCGATCGCGCCGCTCGTGCGCAGCCCGCAGGTATGCTGCCAGCCCGTGCTGACGGCTTTGAACGACCCGCCCGGCGCGTCGGTCTGGCCGTCGTCGTTGTCTCCCCAGCACTCGACCGCGCCGCTTGGGCGCAGCCCGCAGGTGTGGCCCTTGCCCGCGCTGACCGCACGGAGCGACCCGTCCGGCGCGTTGGCCTGGCCCCACCCGTCGTTTCCCCAGCATTCGACCGCGCCGCTCGTGCGCAGCCCGCAGGTGTGGATTACACCAGCGCTGATGACGCTAAACGACCCGCCCGGCGCGTCGGCCTGGCCGTACTTGTACTCACTGTATCTGTCCCAGCATTCGACCGCGCCGCTCATGCGGAGCCCGCAGGTGAACGAAAAGCCCGCGTTGACGGCGCTGAACGACCCGCCCGGCACGTCGGCTTCGCCGTAGAAGTCCCAGCACACGACCGCGCCGCTCGGACGTAGCCCGCAGGTGTGCAACTGGCCCGGGCTGACCGCGCTGAACGATCCGCCTGGCCCTTCGTCCCACCAACCATCCTCATCCCAGCACTCGATCGCGCCGCTCGGACGCAGTCCGCAAGTGTCCAGGTCGCCCGCGCTGACCGCGCTAAACGACCCGGCCGGCGCATCCGGCCAGCCGAACTCATTGCCTCCCCAGCACTCGACCGTACCGCTCGCGCGCTGCCCGCAGGTGTGCGATCCGCCCGCGCTGACCGCGCTGAATGATCCGCCCGGCGCGTTCGTCCGGCTGTACTCGCTGTATCCCCAGCACTCGGCCGCGCCGCCCAGACGCAGCCCACAAGTGTGCAACCCGCCTGCGCTGACCGCGCTGAACGATCCGTCCGGCGCGTTCGCTTGGCCGTAATCGTTGCGACCCCAGCACTCGACTGCGCCGCTCACGCGCAGCCCGCAGGCATGGTGTCGGCCTGCACTGACTGCGTTGAACGACCCGTCTGGCGCGTTCGTCTGGCCGTAGAAGTTGCTTCCCCAGCACTCGATCGCGCCCGAGTCGAGCAATGCGCAGGCGTGCTCCCAACCGACCGTGATTGCGACTGCCCGCTCGCCGCGCTGCGCGGCGGCGCCCGGCGCATCGAGGGCAATGACCGTCGCCACGGCCAGGAGGGCGGCGAGGGCAAGAGCGACGGAACGGCGGGCGCGGTTCGGCATCGGGTTTCCCCTCGGCGGCGGCGGGTGTGTGTGAGGATAGACGACAGGCTGCCCGCGGTTGTTCCCCGCGCGGCGGGCGCGGGTCAATCAGGCGGGGCCGATTCCCGCTCGGGGGCGGGAATGACGGGAAAGGGGCGGGAATGACGGATCCTGGGGTGGGCGTTGGGGGTGTGTGCGGGGGTTGGGTGCTGGTCTCGGCGAGATACCCGCGGCAAGCGCGGGTATGACGATGTAAGGGCGCGGGTATGAGACGGTGTAGGAGCGGGGATGGCGATGCAGGGGAGAGGGACGGTGCAGGGGGCGGGTATAAGACGGTGCAGGGGTGGCGGGATGACGGTGCAGGGGTGGCGGGATGACGGTGTAGGGGTGGCGGCGATGTTGTGGGGCGTGCGTCAGAAGTCGCGTTGGGTGATGAACTCGGCGATCGCGGTGAGCTCCGCTTGTGGGCCTTCGGCGGCGGCGTTGTGCAGGGCGGCGATGGCGCGGTCGCGCCACTCCCAGGCGACTGCCATGCACTGGTCGATGATCGGGTCGGCGCGGAGCGCTTCCAGCGAGGCCGCCAGCCAACGCGAGCGCTCCGCCTCGCTCTGCGCCGCCAGGAAGCGGGCGACCGGGTTGGCGTCGGGGTTGCGCTCCATCAGCACGATGGCGGGCAGGGTGAGCGTGCCGGCGCCGAGGTCGCCGCCGACGGGTTTGCCCAGCTGCTCCTCGGTGCCGCAGAAATCGAGGATGTCGTCGACGATCTGGAACGCCATCCCTACGCTGCGCCCGTATTCGCGCAGGGCCTCCACCGTTTCCGCGCGGCAGCCGCTCATCATCGCGCCGCCCGCGCCGGCGGTGGCGAAGAGCGAGGCGGTCTTGCCGTGAATGCGCACGTAGTAGTCGCGCATCGTGCCCGATGCCGAATCGTAGGCGCTCACGTCCTGCGCCAGCTCGCCCTTGGCCATCACCATCAGCGTTTCGGCGAAGAGCCGGATCACGCCGATGTGGCCGGTGCGCGCGACCAGTTCGGCGGCGTGGGCGAACATGTAGTCGCCGAGCATCACGGAGGCGGGGTTGCCGAAGCTGGCGTTGGCGGTGGCCTCGCCGCGGCGGGTGTCCGAGGCGTCGATCACGTCGTCGTGGACGAGCGTCGCGGTGTGCAGCAGCTCGATCGAGGCGGCGAGCGGGATCTGGTTGTCGGCGTCGTAGTCGCCGAAGCCGCCGGCGAGCAGCGAGATGGCGGGCCGCAGCCGTTTGCCGCCGCGCGAGAGCACTTGGGTGAGCATCGTCTCGAGCGGCGCGAAGTCGGAGCGCGCGACGAGCGAGAGGGTGTCCTCCACAAGCGCCAGGTCGTCCGCCACGACCGCGTAGAGATGACCGACAGAAGTCATGGTCCTCAGCCTATCGCCACTGCCGCCGAGGGGCTGTCCGCGCGGCGGCCTGGGGGCCGGCGGCGCCACGCCTCAGCTAAGCTGAATGCGCACAGGAGAGCCGCCATGACCGACACGCAGCTGGGCAAGATCGAAGAGGTTGACCTGCGCGAGGTCTGGCCCAATGAGGCGGGAGACTTCACGCCGTGGCTGGCGGAAAACCTCGATCGCCTGAGCCGGGCCCTGCATCTTGACCTGACGCTGATCGAAGCGGAGGGCGCGGTAGGGCCGTTTGCGGTTGACATCGTCGCTGAATCAGGCAGCGGCCTAGTGGTGATCGAGAACCAGCTGGAGCGCACCGATCACACTCACCTCGGACAGCTGTTGACCTATGCGGCCGGGCGCGATGCACGGATTCTGATCTGGATCACCCCCGCCTTTCGCGAGGAGCACCGCGCGGCGTTGGATTGGCTCAACAGCTGGGCGCCGGAGGAAATCCAGATGTACGGCGTCGAGGTCCGCGCGATCCGAATCGATGACTCGCGTCCGGCGCCCGAATTTCGCCCCGTCGCGTTCCCCAATACGTGGTCGCGGCAAACGCGGGCGCGCCGTGCTTCTTCGTCGATTTCCACCGAAGAAGGACGCCGTCGCAATGCCTTCATGCAGGCGCTACTTGACGATGCTCGCGAGCGCGGCCTGACGAATGTGACGAGCACAAGCGCAATACATAATCTGCACATCCCGAGCGACTTGAATCGCTGGGGAATCAGGTACTACGTCAATCTGTTCTCCAACGGCGAAGTGTTGGTCGGCCTGGAGATCGCCACAGGCGATCGCACTGCCAACGGGCGGATTCTGGAGTCCCTGCTCGAACGGCGGGCGCAGCTAGAGGACCTGTTGGGATTCACGCTCGAATCGGTCGGCCTGAACGGGCGATCCACGGCTTGGGTCGGAGCCCGGGCAAGCGACTGGACGGATGCTTCGGACTCGCGGCAAGCAGAAGTTCGGCAGTGGGCAGTGGATACGCTGGCGGCGCTAATAGCTGGTCTCAATCCCCGACTTCAGGAGACCGTCGAAAAGCTAGACGCAGAATAACGAAGCGCAGGTCAGCGAGAGTAGCGTACTCTGCCAACGCGGAAAGGACACGCGATGACTGATCAGAAGTTGGGCAAGATCGAAGAGGTTGACCTGCGCGAGGTCTGGCCTAACGAGGCTGTCGACTTCACGCCCTGGCTCGCCAAGCATCTCGACTTGCTCGGCGAGGCCCTGCATCTCGATGAGCTGTCGCTGGTTGAGGCGGAGGGCGAAGTCGGGCCGTTCGCGGTCGACATCGTCGCCGAAGCGGACAACGGCGTCGTGGTGATCGAGAATCAGCTGGAGCGGACTGATCACAGTCACCTCGGTCAACTGCTGACCTACGCGGCCGGGCGCGACGCGCGGATTCTGATCTGGATCACGCCCCAATTCCGCGACGAGCACCGGGCGGCGTTGGACTGGCTCAATAACTGGACACCCGAGGAAATCGCCGTCTACGGCGTTGAGGTTCGGGCGATCAGGATCGGCGATTCGCCGCCGGCGCCCGAACTGCGCCCCATCGCCTTTCCCAACACGTGGTCTCGCCAGGTGCGCCGCGCATCAACGTCACGGGCGGCGTCTGAGCAGTCGGAACAGTACCGCGACTTTTACCAGCCGCTGATCGACGAGGCGCGGAAGCGCGGGTGGACGACCAGAGTGAGGGCGACTGCCGTGCGCTACCAGCATCTGCCGAGCGCGGCGAACGATCGGCGCGTTCGCTTCAATTTCGCGTTTCCCAGCAGTCGACAGAGCCGAAAAGCGTATGTGGGACTGGATATTCGCTCGCGCAACATGGACGTGAACGAGCAGATATTCGCTGCGCTGGCAAGCGAGCGCGAGCAGGTCGACGCCGCCATTCCCAACCTGGAATGGATCTCGACCGAGGGCAGAGTGTCGGCGGCGCTTCGAGCTCACGGCGAGGGTTCGATTGACGATCCGCCGGAGCAGCACGACACGATTCGCGCCTGGATGCTGAAGACGCTCGGGATGCTGCGCGATGAACTGAATCCGCGGCTAGAGGCGCTCGCCATCGACTCTGCGGAGGAATAGCCGCTCCGCGATCCGCGACGCTGTCTCCGCCACATACACCGGCTCATTCCTGCGCCCACGCCGGCCCTGCGGCGACAGATAGGGGCAATCTGTCCTCACCACGATGACGATGGCGTCCTCGCACAGCGCTTGCGCTGCCGCCGAATCGCTTCTTCCGCTGGAGGCTGTCGACGCAGCGGACTGGGGCGACCGCTGCCCGCCCCAGTCCGAATCGTTCTAGGTTCCTGGCTGGAGCGCGTCCTCACGGCTCGCACCTTCAACGATCGAGTTGATCGCGAAGCTGATTTCACGGCGCCCGCCACGGAGCGTGTAGCCCTCGTTGTCGATGACCCCGCTGTCGTGGAGCAGCGTTTGTCGCTGTCGGGTCTTGAAGTCCATGGTGCGCAGGTACTCCTCGAGCGGCGTGAAGTCGACGTCTTCCCGATCGACGCCGGGGAAATTGCGCGTGCGCCACTCGTAGAAGCAGCCAGCGATGATGCGCAGCATCGTGCCGCTGTAGGCGAAAGTTTTGCCTCGCTGGTTGGGAATGAAGTCCGGGTCGGCCTCAAGGTTCGGCAGGATGGCGTACTCCTCGCGAGCTGACGGCAGGAACTCGTCAACCCAATAGAGTCCGAGGTCGACCAAGTCGCCGAAGTGGCGATTCGCTTCCTGCTGTCGGATCCGACTGACACGTCCGCCGTATCCATGCAACAGCGTCTTCAGATTGACGGACAGCTGATTGAATGCGATCAGCCTATCGCTTCCGCGGCTCACCGTGGAGGAGTCCATCTCGACGAACGGCTCGAGCCAGACACTCTGAAGCCTGACTTCTTCAGCCGCGCGGTTGAACGGATCGCGCTGGTCGAAACGCGCGCGCGCGACGGCCGTCATGCTGCGCTGCTGCGCCATATCGGCGAACATCTGGTGGATGGCCTGCGTATCGGTTTCCGTGTAGAGCGCGACCGGCATCTGCGATCGCTCGAACGCTTTGAGGAGCGGGGAATCCGCGACGTCAGGACTTCGTCGAAAGTCGCGGATCGCTCGGCGCCGGTGCTGACCATCAATGATCCGCAGGGACGAGCTTGCTCCCTCGACGATGCGCAGTTCGCCGATCTCGGGGAGCTGGTTCTTGCGCTGCCCAGAGTAAGGCTCGAACTCGACGTACTGTGGGTCGATGCTGAGTGTGACGGGCCCGAGCACCCACGACTTCGTCTCAGACAGGTAGTCCTGAATCGTCTTGGCGTGGCTGGGGATGAAGCGACGGTTGTCCTTGATGACCTTCTCGTCAACTTCAACGGGCAGCGCGTCATCGAACTGCGCCATGCGCAGCGCGAAGTGGTAGACATCACGGTTGCCCTGCCGGATCCGCGTCGCGTGTGCTCGAAGCACGGGGGTGCGGTTGACTGCGCGAACGGTGACGGTCATGGTCTTTCCTCCGAGTGATCTGGTGGTGCCACACGCTGCGGCAACTATGTATAATTTAGCATGATGTTTAGCAGGCTATTTTACAGAAGTGTAAACCACTAAACAAAACCCAAAAGACGCCCTCTGCTGAGGGCGTGAGAGACTGCTCGGCCTGAGAGGGCGCGAAGCAAGACCAGGGCAAAGCGTCGCCGGTCGGCCTATGCGAGAGGCTTCGCCTCTGAGACGCGGAATAGCCGCTCGGCATTCGCGGTCGTTTGCGCGCCGAACTCCGGCAGCGGCACCCCGCGCAACTCGGCGATCCGCTGCGCTGTTTCGGCTACGTAGGCGGGCTCGTTGCGGCGGCCGCGGCGGGCCTGCGGCGAGAGGTGGGGGCAATCTGTTTCTACGACGATTGCGTCCTCGCGCAGGGCTTTGGCGGCGCTGCGCAACTCATCGTTTTTCGGGTATGTGACCGGGCCGGCGAACGAGATCAGGAAGCCCATTTCGGCGTAGGCGAGGGCCAGCGTGTCGTGGCCGGAGAAGCAGTGGATGACGCCGACGGGCGCGCCGCGGCGGCAGCTTGCGCCCCACGGGGCGAGCACGTCCCACGTCTCATCGTGCGCGTCACGCGAGTGGATGATCACTGGCAGGTTGAGCTCCTCCGCCAGCTCGAGCTGCTCGCGGAAGGCGCGGAACTGCGCCTCGCGCGGCGAGAGGTTGCGGTAGAAATCGAGGCCGATTTCGCCGATCGCGACGACCGACTCGCTCGCCGCCAGTGCGCGCAGCTCGCGCGATGCTTCCGCCGACCAGTCTTTGGCGTCGTGCGGATGCAGCCCGACCGAGGCGTAGACGCCGTCGTGCGCTTCGGCCAGGCGCACGGCGGCGCGGCTGGTCTCGAGGTCGGTGCCGACGGTGACGCAGCGCTCGACGCCCGCCTCGCGGGCGCGTTGGAGCACGGCGTCGATCTCGCTCAGCAGCGCCGGGTCGTGCAGGTGCGCGTGGGTGTCGAAGAGGCGGATCGTCGCGTTGTTGTCGGCGTCGCTCATGTGCCCAGCCTCGCTTCCTCTTCCTCGACGATTGAGGGGTCGAGCTTGCGGAACAGGGGGACGGGCTGTTGCAGCTGGGCGCCGGGGCGCAGCGCGTGCAGCTGCCAGCCGAGCGACTCCACGCCGCCCTCCGCGCCGAGCAGCCCGTGCAGCGTTTGGCAGCTGAACGGTAGGTACGGAGCGAGCGCGGTGCGCAGCGCGGCGATCACGTTCAGCGCCGTGTAGAGCGAGCGCGCCGCCGCCTCGTGATCCTCTTTGACCGCCTGCCACGGCGCGGTCTGGTCGAGGTAGCGGTTGGTCTGCTGCGCCAGCGCGAACGCCTGCTGGAGGCCCTGGCGCAGGTGTACCGCCTCGATCGACGCGCCGACCTGCTCCAGCGTCGACTGCGCCTGGTCGAGCAGCCGCGTTGAGTCGCGGTCCAGCGGGCCCGGCTCCGGCACGCGCGCGTCGAAATGACGGTTGACCAGCGAGAGCACGCGGTTGACCAGATTGCCCCAGGTGGCGACCAGTTCGTCGTTGTTGCGCCGCAGGAATTCGCCCCAGGAGAAATCGCTGTCCGACGTTTCCGGCATCTGCGCGGCCAGCGCGTAGCGCAGCGGATCGGGGTCGTAGCGGCTGAGGTAGTCGTTGACCCAGACGGCCCAACGCTTGCTGGTGCTGGCCTTGCTGCCGGACATGGTGATGTACTGATTGGCGGGCACGTCGTAGGGCAGGTTGTAGCCGCCCGCGCCGAGCAGGATGGCGGGCCAGATCACGGTGTGGAAGGGCACATTGTCCTTGCCGATGAAGTTGTAGATGCGCGCGTCGGACGACTGCCAGAAGTCGCGCCACGCTTCCGGCTCGCCGCGCGCCTGCGCCCACTCGACCGTCGCCGAGAGGTAGCCGATCACGGCCTCGAACCAGACGTAGATACGCTTTTCCTCCCAGCCGTCGAGCGGCACCGGCACGCCCCAGGCGATGTCGCGGGTGATGGCGCGGTCCTGCAGGCCCTCGCGCAGCATCCCGCGGGTGAAGTTGAGCACATGCGCGCGCCAGTGCTCCTTGCCCTCGGCCAGCCACTCGGCGAGCGGCTGCTCGAAGGCGGTGAGCCGCAGGAAGTAGTGCTCCGAGCTGCGCAGCTCGGGCGTCGCGCCGGTCGCGCGCGAGCGCGGCTCGAGCAGGTCCACGGCGTCCAGCTGCCGCCCGCAGGCGTCGCACTGATCGCCCCGCGCGCCCGGATCATGGCAGTGCGGGCAGGTGCCCTCGATGTAGCGATCGGGCAGAAAGCGGCGCGCCTCCGCGTCGTAGAACAGCTCCTGCGTCGCCTTGAACAGGTGGCCGTTCTCCAGCAGCCGGTTGAACAGATCGTGCGTCACATCGCGGTGGTTGTCGGTCATCGTGGTCGTGAAGGTGTCGAACGAGATGCCCATGCCCTGCCAGGTGTCGAGGATCGACTGGTGGAATTCGGCGACGACCTGCTCTGGCGCGCGGCCTTCTTCATCGGCCCGCACGGTGATCGGCGTGCCGTGCGTGTCGGAGCCGGAGACCATCGCTACGCGGTTGCCGCGGATGCGGTGGTAGCGGGCGAAGATGTCGGCGGGCAGGTAGGCGCCGCCCAGCTGCCCGTGGTGGATCGGCCCGTTGGCGTAGGGCCAGGCGACGCAGACGAGGATCTTGTCGGTCACAACAGCCCGCTCCCCGCAACAGGCGCGCAGCTGCGCCTCGAGCGATTGTAAAGCGTCGCACGCCCCGCACAGGCGGTCAAACGGGCGGCGCGGGGGAGGCAGAAGCGGCGCTGTGCCGTTTGCGTCGAGATACCCGCGGCAAGCGCGGGTATGACGGGATTGGGGGTGCGGGCGCGACGGGATTGGAGGCATTGGTGTGGGGCGGATTGCGGCTGCTAGGGCGGCCAGAGGGCGTAGACCTCGCGGCGCGGGCGGCCGGAGCGTTGGGCGATTTCGCGGCTGGCGTTTGCGCGGCTCGCACCCCCGGCCGCGGCCGCCGCCAGCGCTTCGCGTACTACGTCGTCGCTCCAGACCTCCTCCAGCGGCTCCGGCGGGATCAGCAGGATCGTGAACTCGCCGCGCGGTTCGGCGAACGCCTCAACCGCCTCGGCCGGCGTGCCGCGCCAGACCTGTTCGTGCAGCTTCGTCAGCTCGCGCCCGATGATCAGCTCCGCGTCGGGCAGCAGTTCGGCGAGCTCGCGCAGCGTGCCCTTGATGCGGTGGGGCGATTCGAACATCGTGGTGGGCAGCCCGGCTTCGGCGAAGGCCAGCAGCGCCCGCCGTCGCGCGGCGCTGCGGCGCGGCAGGAAGCCGCTCAGCCGCAGCTCCGCTCCGCGTGTGCCGGCCGCCGACCAGAGCGCGATCGGCGCGGCGGGGCCGGGGATTGGGACCACCCGAATGCCGCGTGCCGACGCCTCCGCGACCAGCGCGCGGCCGGGATCCGAGACGCCCGGCGTGCCCGCGTCGCAGACCAGCGCCAGATTCTCGCCGCGCTCCAGACGCGCCAGCAGGCCCGGCCCGGTGCGCTCGCGGTTCTGGTCGTTGTAGTGCGTGACCGGTGTCTCGATTTCGTAGTGCGAGAGCAGCTTGGCCGCCGTGGGCGTGTTCTCCGCCGCGATCAGATCGACCTCGCGCAGCACCCGCAGGGCGCGCAGCGTGATGTCCTCCAGATTGCCGATCGGGGTGGCGACGACGAACAGTGCGCCTGGAGAGACACCTGGAGGGACGCCTGGGCTGGGCAAATCCGGCACAGCGTCAGAATACGCGCCGCACCCAGACCGAACCGAATCGAGCGGGGATCGGGCCAGGATCGGGCTAGTTTGTTGCCTGCGCAACGAGCGCGCAGTGGGCGCGCCATAAATCGAGTCGGGAACGAGGCGCGGGATCGCGCTACCATATCGCGCAATCGGAGGCGAGCGTGCAAGCTGGCGTGCCACGATCCATCCCGCCCCTGGGCCGGCCCATGGGCCGACTTGCGGGCCCAACCGGTCATCACTGTGCAGCGCGGCGTCATGCCGCGCTGTTGCGTTAACGCGCGGTCTGCGGCGCGACGCGCGGAGGAGGAGCCATGACCACGCTGACCGAACCGAGCGCGATGGCTGAGACGCTCAGCGGCGAACGCGCCTCCGCTCCGCCGCCGCTGCGCAAGCAGCTGCACGAGGCCTACGGCTTCGACGATGTGGCGATCGTGCCCGGCGCGCTCACAATCAACCCTGAGCTGACCGATGTGCGCAGCGAGATCGCCGGCCAGACGCTCGACATCCCCATCCTCGCCGCCGCGATGGACGCCGTGGTCGACCCGCAGTTCGCGATCGACGTCGGCCAGCGCGGCGGCCTGGCAGTGCTAAACCTCGAGGGCTTGCAGTGCCGCTTCGAGCAGCCCGAAGCGATCCTCGCCGAGGTGGCGGCGAGCGACACCGACGGCGCAACCGAAATCCTCCAGCGCGCCTACACCGCGCCGATCCGCGACGAGCTGATCGGCCGCCGCATCGCCGAAATCAAGGCCGGCGGCGCGGCTGCCGCCGTCTCCGTCACACCGCCCAACGCCAAGCGGCTGGCCGGCATCGTGCGCGAGGCGCAGGCCGATGTGTTCGTCGTGCAGTCCACCGTCACCACCGCCCGCCACCTCTCGCGCTCCGAGCGCGGCTTAATCCTGCACGAGCTGATCCGCGAGATCGGCATCCCCACCATCGTCGGCAACACGGTCGGCTTCGGCGCATCAATCGAGCTGATGGAAGAGGGCATCGCCGCGCTGCTGGTTGGGGTGGGGCCGGGCGCAGCCTGCACCAGCCGCGAGGTGTTGGGCATCGGCGTGCCGCAGGTCTCCGCCACGATCGAGTGCGCCCACGCCCGCGACGCCTACCTCGCCCGCACCGGGCGCTACGTGCCGATCATCACCGACGGCGGCATCCGCACTGGCGGCGATTTCTGCAAGTCGTTCGTCGCCGGCGCCGACGCCGTGATGATCGGCTCGCCCTTCGCCGGCACGATGGAAGCCCCCGGCCGCGGCTTCCACTGGGGCATGGCCACGCCGCACGCCGAACTCCCCCGCGGCGTCCGCGTCCATGTCGGACGCCACACCACCCTCGACCGCCTGCTCTTCGGCCCCACCTCCCGCACCGACGGCACCGAAAACCTGATCGGCGCCCTCCGCACCTGCATGGGCAGCGTCGGCGCAGAAGTCATCCGCGACCTCCACAGCACCGAGATGGTAGTAGCCCCCGCCATCAAAACCGAAGGCAAGCGCTACCAAATGCTCCGCGACTAACCCCGCCCCCGCCCCCCCTTTCCTCGTCATTCCCGCCCCCGAGCGGGAATCGGCCCGAGCGCCCTCCAACCCCCGTCACGCGCGCCCCCCCTTCCGTCGCCCCAGACTTGATCTGGGGCCCATACCCAACGATGTGCGCAGCGCCGACGCCCCAAGCCCGCCTCCTCCCGCCACTCCCGCCGCCGCCCCCACTCCGCCACACCCGCCCACCCCCACTCCTCGTCATCCCCGCCCCCTCTCTCCCCGTCATTCCCGCCCCCGAGCGGGAATCGGCCCCGTGTGCCCTCCAACCCCCGTCACGCGCGCTCCCCTTCCGTCGCCCCAGACTTGATCTGGGGCCCATACCCAACGCCGTGCGCAGCGCCGACGCCCTAAGCCCACCCCCACCCCGCCACTCCCGCCGCCGCCCCCACTCCGCCACACCCGCCCACCCCCACTTCCTCGTCATCCCCGTCCCCACTTCCCCGTCATTCCCGCCCCCGAGCGGGAATCGGCCCGAGCGCCCTCCAACCCCCGTCACGCGCGCTCCCCTTCCGTCGCCCCAGACTTGATCTGGGGCCCATACGGCGGTCGTTGGCGGCACGAAGTCCCGAGCGGCCTGCGAACGGGGTTGGCGGGCTGCTCGGGGCCTCCGTGCCGCGAAGGGGGTTGGGTATGGGCCCCAGATCAAGTCTGGGGCGACGGAAGGAAAGGCGCCGGAACGAGGGGTGGCGGCGGGCTCGTGACAGATTCCCGCTCGGGGGCGGGAATGACGGAAAGGGAGGGGCGCGGGAATGACGGAAAGGGAGGGGCGCGGGAATGACGGGGTGGGAGGGGCGGGGCTGGGGGTGGGGCGGTGGACCGCGGTGGACCGCTTGGATGGCGGGGGGAGCGGGGGTGGTGCTAGGCTGCGGCTGGCATAATCTGGGTGCGGCTCTCCGCGGCATGCGGGGGGCGGCTCCCTCCGGGACAGACCGACGGACGAAAGGGACCGGCTATGTTGACCATCTTGGGCCTGCGCGGCCGCTCGGCTGCTCGACTCGGCTCCCTGCTGGCGCTGGGCGCGCTGATCGCGCTCGCGGCCGGAATCCTTACCCCCCCCCCCCCCACAAACGCGCAGCAGCCGGGCGTTCCCGCGGGGTTGGAACTGACGCTTTCGCTGGTCGATGACTCCGATAATGTGGTGCAGGCGGGCTCGACGATTACGGTGCGGGGGCAGGTGCGGCTGGAGGCGGGGCCCGAAGAGTTGAGTATCAGCGCCGGCGCGCTGCGGCTTTCGGCCGACCAGTCCTGGGAAACGAACGATCGCGCGCGGCTCGGCCTGAGCGACCAGCTCCTACTCGCGTCCCTGGAGCAGGGTGACGAAATCACCGCCAACATAGTACATCCAGCGGCACAGGCGGGGAATCCGCTGGGCAACAACGAAATGCTGCGGGTGCTGGCCTGGGACGGCGACACGATCGTGGGGCGCGCCGGGCCGGGGAACCCGGGCGGCGGGGACGACAACACCATCTACGTGTTCAGGGCCTCGACGGGCGCGCAGGTGGGGGGGCTCTATGCAAATGTAGCGGGGCCGCGTTCTGGATCTAACCTGTGCGCGTGGCCCTTTCCGTCTGGCTCCTGCTCGACGGAAGGTAACCGGGTCTGGGGCTGGGGGCGAGCGAACGACGACAACACCGGCAGCGCGGTCGCCGTCTGGCAGGAGGACGCGGACACGGCCTGGCTGTTCGTGGGCTCAACCTACATCGGCTGGTACGACGGCAACTACCACTATCAGAAGATAGGCGCGGTGTACATCTACGAGATCGACTACAGCGCCGACCCGGTCGCGATCACCCAGCGGCGCGAGGTCCGTATGCCGTATGTCGCCGAGGCGCTTTCCAGGGGAACCTGGAATGGACAAGGTGATGACGAAATGGCCCGCTACGGCGCGTCGGTGGCGATTTCGGCCGACGGCGGCACGCTGGCGGTGGGCGCACCCTACATGCACGATGTGGGCGCGGTCTACGTCTACACGCGCCCGGCGGGCGGCTGGGGCGCGCTGAACTGGGGCGACGCGGTGCGGGTCAGCCCGGTGGTGATCCCGCCCTGGGGCGACGCCGCCAACGAGCGGCCGTTCGAGCCGCAGTCGAGCACCGACGGCCCCGGCGGGAGCGAGTGCGACGCCTACTGCCGGTCGGTCAGCTCCTACGTCGGCGATGTCGACGACAGAGGCACGGCCGGCCGCGCCATGTTCGGCGCCTACGTAGCGCTGTCGGCGGACGGGAGCGTGCTGGCGGTGTCGGCGCCGCGCAAGCGCTTCGCCTCGGACCGGACGGCCGGTTCGGGCCGCTTCCGCGGCGGCAACAGCCTGCCCTCACACGGCGAGCTGCTGGTCTTCCTCGAGCCGGCCGGCGGCTGGAGCTCGGTGCCGAACTACAAGACCGGTCGGACCGAAATCAGGCAGCCCGACAGCGCGGCGAACTTCGACGAGACCATGCATTACCAGCCGGGCCCGAACAAGCGGGTCAACGCGCCGGACTGGAAATTCTCGTTCGACTGGACGGACGCCCAGAACCACTGGCTGGGGGAGCGTCTGGCGCTGTCGCCGGACGGGACGACGCTGGCGGCGAGCGATCGTCACAACGACGCGGTGCAGATCTTCCAGGTGTCGTCGCCGGAGCGCTGGGCGTCGGGCCCGACCGCGCCAAGCGCGCAGATCACCGGAATAGAGGACGGCGGACGCTGGGGCGGCTTCGACTTCAACGTCGACGGCGCCCGCTTCGCGCTGGGCGACCCGACGTACAGCTCAGCCGACGTCAGCAATCAGGGGCGGGTGCTGCTCTTCGACCGCCCGGGCGACGGGACGTGGGAGCGCGCGACGGCGGCCGAGGCGGAGGCGCTGCTGCCGCCGACGGAGCCGAACGATCGCCGGGTCAACAACGAGCGCTACGGCCGGAGTCTGGCCTGGCAGTTGAACACCGGCCCCCGCGCGCTGGCCGTGGGGGCCGGCGAAGTCACCAACGTGGTGGGCGGCGGCGCCAACGTCGGCCCCGGTCGGCTCTGGACGCTGGCGACCACGCTCGAGTGCCCGATCAGCGAACGGACGGACGCGGACGGCACCACGCGCACCTCGGTCTGCACGGTGGATCTGGGCGATACGACGGTGGTGATACCGAAGGGCACGCCGGAGGGGCCGTTCACGATCAGCGGGAGCGTAACGCTGGTCTACGGTACGGACGCGGACGGGCAACCGCTGAGCGTGCAGCGCACGGCGGACCTGGAGTTGCGGATCGGCACGGTGCAGGAGGTCGCGCACGTGCGGCTGGACTTCGCCAACGACGACCGCGGCACGCCGAACGACGTTACGGACGACCGCCCGCAACCGAGCGCCTTGAGCCTGCGCGGTTCGAGTACGGTGCTGCGCCTGCAAATCCTGAACGAGCTCGAAAAAGCCTCGGCCGCGGGCAGCGTGGCTTCGGTAATCGTCACCGCGACGGCGGGCACGCTGAGCACGGAGTTCGGGAGCGGCTGCGCAACGGGCGGCGGCGCCGCCACCTGCCGGCTCGACGCCTCGGCCGTGAGCGCCTCCAACGCCGATAACATTCCAATCACGCTGACCCATCCGGGCCGCGAGGGTACGGCGCGGATCAGCGTACTGGTGATCGCGACCGACGGCTCGAGTCACGAGTCGGAGCAGCGCGAAGTCGTGCTGGCCGGCGCCCCGCGCGCGCTGGGCGTCTCCGAGCCGAGCGTCGCGCTGCTCAACATCGATACGCCGGACAGCGGCGCGGACAAAGACGACCGCGACGTGGTCACGCTGACCGTCACGGCGACGGACCGCCTGGGCAGCCCGGTGCGGGCGGCCGATCGCAGTTACTCGTACCGGATTACCGGTCCCGACGACAAGCGGGTGGCGGCCTCGAAGATCGCCGTGCAGTGGCCGATCCGCGGCGGCGACAGTTGCGCGTCGACGGGAGCGACGGGGGCCGACCGGCCGAACGTGGTGAGCGCCGGCACACTCTTGCAGTCCTCGTTCAGTGGAACGAGACTGGCGTCGTCGTTCGCCTCCGGTATCACGGCGATCTGCGTCTGGGACGGGACCCGCTGGCGCGCCTACGAGCCCGAGGCGAGCGACGAGGACTTCACGGTTACGACCGGCGATGCCATCTGGTTGCTAACCGCGGACGAGTTGATCCGCGCACCCGTAACGGCTAACGGCCAGCCGCAAATCCGATTGGACGTGAACGCGGCGGCGAGCGCGCCGCTGGCTTCGGGCGAGTACACGCTGGAAGTGCGCCAGGCCGCTCTGCCCTGGGCCTCGACTACTTTCCGGCTGGCCGGCGCGCCGGCCGCGATCACGGTGGACGGGCCCGATTCGACGCCGGCGCTGAACGAGCGTTTCACCCTGACCGCGAGTATCGTCGACGCCGACGGCGGCGCGGTGCCCAACGGCACCCCGGTCGAATGGAGCGCGGTCGCCGGCGGGAGCGCGACATTGGTGCGGGTGGGCGCGGACCTGGTTACGACGGGCGGAGAAGCATCCTCGACCTGGCTGGCGGCCAGTCCGGGCGGGGCCTTCGTATCGGTCAAGGCGGGGACGCGGCAGCAGTTGCACCCGCTGACGTTCGCCGCGCCGCAGGTCTCGTTGGTGGAGTCGATGAGCAACGGAGCGGGCCCGGGCTTCGGCATCTGGCTGGGGCGCGCGTCGGTCCGGGCCGCCGACCTGGTCGCCGGCGTGGAGGGCGTGGACGCGATTCACACGCTGCGCAGCCTGCCTTCTCGCTGGGTGACTTATGCGGTGGACGACGGGGTGCTGCGCTACGGCTCGGTCAATCACGAGATTCAGCCCGGCGACATCTACTGGGTGGAGTAGGCGCGCGGGGCGCCCATCCGGGCGCCCCGCGCGGCCTCCCGCGCCCGTACGCACCTCCCCATCCCCAGGATCCGTCGCCCCAGACTTGATCTGGGGCCCATACCCAACCCCGTTTGCAGCGCCAAGCGTCGGAATGCCCTGCCAACGCCGTTCGCAGGCCGCTCGGGACTCCGTCCCGCGCACAACCGCCGTTTGGGCCCCAGATCAAGTCTGGGGCGACGGATGGGGGGAGGCGGGAACGACGGCGGAGGTGGATGCAACGATGGGCTGCTCACGTCGAGATACCCCCGTTCGAGCCGGGGGCAGGCTCCGCGGCAAGCGCGGGTGTGGCGGGGGAGGCGGCGGGCGGCGCGGGGTTAGAGGGCGTCGTAGAGGAGGTCGATGAGGCGGCGGACATGGCGGTGCTGCCAGCCGGCGCGGCCGCGGTTCATGACGTAGCCGAAGCCGAGGGCGGCCTTGCGATCGGCGAAGCCGAGCGAGCCGCCGCCGCCGAAATGGCCGAAGGTTTCGGGGTTGGGGCCGAGCGGGCGCTCGCGCATCGCCAGTTGGAAGCCGCTGCCGAAGCGGGTGGCGCGGCCCAGCACGCGATCGAGGCCGTAGACCTGCTCGGCCGAAGCGGCGGCGATGGTGGGCGGCGCAAGGAGCTGCGCTCCTCCGACCGCGCCGTCGGTCGCCAGCGCGCCGTAGAGCCGCGCGAGCGCGCGGGCGTTGCCGTGGCCGTTGGTGGAGGGGAACTCGGCGGCGCGGTACTCGCGGCTGTTCTGGCTGCCGGGGCCCCGCTCAACCATTGGCGGGTTGCGGTTGGCGAGCAGTTGCAGCGGGTTGGGCGGCGAGCGCACAAGGTCGGGCGGCTGCTGCATCGGCAGCATGTCGGCGGTGCGGGCGTCGTCCGCGGCGTTCGTGCCGAAGTGGAAGTCGATGCCCAGCGGCTCGCCGATTTCCTGTTGGAGGAACGCGCCGATCCGCGTCCCGGTCGCGCGGCGGATCAGCTCACCGATCAGGAAGCCCTGGGTGTTGGAGTGATAGCCGTGCGCCGTACCCGGCGGCCACCAGGGTTGCTGCGCTGCGAGCGCGTCGCACATGATGTCCCAGCGCAGCTGCGAACCGCGCGGCAGGGGGCGACGGATGGCGGGCAGCCCGGCCTGGTGGGTGAGCAGCCAGCGGATGCGCACATCCTCTTTACCCGCCTGCGCGAACTCGGGCCACCATTCGGCGACGCGCCCGTCAATATCGAGCGCGCCGCGTTCCACCAGACGCCAGACGAGGCTCGCGGCGACCGCCTTGCCGACCGAGTAGCAGCAAACGAGCGTGTTTTGCGCCCACGGCGTGCTGTGCGCGGCGTCGGTCCAGCCGCCCCAGAGGTCGAGCACGGGCTCGCCGCGCAGCGTGACCGCGAGCGCTGCGCCGGTCTCGCTGCCGGCGGCGAAGTTCTCCCGGAAGGCGTCGCGGACGGCGGCGAAGCGGGGGTCGCACTCGCCCTGCACGGGGGCGTCGGCGGGCGAGGGGAGATCCCGGCGCTGCGGCGAGGTCACGCGACGATGCTCAGGGCGCGGGGGCGCTCGGAGAAGTCGTTGAGCACGCGCACGGTCGCGTCGGGCAGCAGTTGGGCGGCGCTGGAGGCGAGTACGTCCTCCTGGCCCGGGTCGAGCTCGAGCACCGCGATGCCGTTGGGCGCGAGGCGCGGGCGCAACTGGGTGAGTAGCCGCAGCTGCAGCGCGGCGCCGTTGCGCCCCGGCGTGAGCGCCTGACGCGGCTCGTGCTGCGCGACCTCCGGCTCGAGTTGTGGCAGCCGCTCCTCCGGGATGTAAGGGAGGTTGGCGACGATGCAGTGAAACGGCCCTTGCAGCGGCGTGAGCAGGTCGCCCTGCACGAAGTCGGCGCTGGCGCGGCGCAGCAGCCGCGCGGCGTTTTCGCGCGCGACGCTCAGCGCGGCGGCGGAGATATCGGTGGCGACCAGCCGCGCACCGCGGCGGTGGTGGGCGATCGCGATTCCCACCGCGCCGGAGCCCGCGCCGACATCGGCGATCCGCGCGCCGCGCACCCGCGCCTTGCGCAGGTGATCGAGCGCGGTGTCGACCAGCAGTTCGGTCTCGGGGCGGGGGATCAGCACGTCGGGCGTGACGCGGAATTCGAGCCGATAGAACTCGCGCGAGCCGGTGATGTAGGCCAGCGGGCGGCGCTCGATCCGCTCTTCAAGCAGCTCGAAGAAGCGGTCGAAATCCCGCTTCGTCATCGGGTCGGTCAGCGTCGCGTAAAACTGCGCGCGGTTGCGGCTGGTGGCGTGGCGGAGCAGGACCTCGGCCTCGAAGCGGGCGTCGCCGATGCCGGCCTTCTCGAGCAGCTGGGTGGCGGACATCCAGACATCGCGCAGGTTGACGATCTCGTCGCCGCCGCCGCTCACGCGCCGGCCTCCGCCAGCAGCCGCGCCTCTTCGGCCACCGCCGCCGCGTCGATCATCGGGTCGAGGTTGCCGTCGAGCAGGCCGCTGAGGTCGTGGCGGGTCAGCCCGATGCGGTGGTCGGTGACGCGGTTTTCGGGGAAGTTGTAGGTGCGGATTTTCTCGGCGCGCTCGCCGCTGCCGACCTGCGCGCGGCGGGCGTCGGCGCGTTCGGCCCGGCGGGCCTGCTCCTGCATCTCGTAGAGCCGCGCGCGCAGCACCGAGCGCGCCTTGATTTTGTTCTTCAGCTGCGAGCGCTCGTCGGTGCAGGTCACCACGATGCCGCTCGGCTCGTGCGTCAGCCGCACGCCGGTCTGCACCTTGTTCACGTTCTGCCCGCCCGCGCCGCCGGAGTGAAAGAGATCGAGGCGGATATCGGCCTCGTCCAGTTCCACGTCGAACTCCTCGGCCTGGGGCAGCACGGCGACGGAGGCGGTGGAAGTGTGGATGCGCCCCTGCGCCTCGGTTTCGGGCACGCGCTGCACGCGATGGACGCCGCGCTCGTACTTGAGCCGCGAGAACGCGCCGTCGCCGTCGATCTCGCAGATCACTTCTTTGACGCCGCCGGCCGCGTTCTCGCTGAGGCTGAGCACGTCGGTCTTCCATTTCTGGGTTTCGGCGTAGCGCACGTAGGCGCGCAGCAGGTCGCCGGCCCAGAGCCCGGCTTCGTCGCCGCCGACGCCGGCGCGGATTTCGACGATCACGCTGCGCTCGTCGTTGGGGTCGCGCGGCAGGAGGGCACGGCGGGCTTCCTGCTCGAGCTGCGTGATCCGCTCGGCCAGCTCGTCGAGCTCCGCCTGCGCCAGCTCGCGCAGCTCGGCATCGTCGGTATCGTTCAGCACTTCGCGGGCCTGCGCAAGGCCGCCGCTGGCCTGCTCCCAGTCGTCGAGCAGCTGCACGACGGGCTGGAGCGAGGCGTGCTCCCGCGCCAGCGTCTGGAGCCGCGCCGGATCGGTGCTCACGGCGGGGTCGGCCAGCTCGCGCTCGATCGCGTCGCGCCGTTCGCGCACGGCCTGGAGTTTCTCCCACATGATGCGCGGCTCCGCGATCGTTCGGTCTCTTCGGGCGGCTCAGTCGCGCTCAGTATATGGAGCGCCGCCGCCGGCCTCTGTGATTTCGGCTACGACGGCGTCGAGCGGCAGGTCGCGCTGTTCCCCGCTGCTCATCTCGCGCAGGGTGACGGCGCCCGCGGCGAGGTCGCGCTCGCCGACGATGATCGCCCAGCGGCAGCCGGCGCGCCCGGCGTGCCGCAGTTGCGCCTTGAGCGAGCGCCCGCCGAAGGCCAGCGTCGCCGACACGCCAGCCCGCCGCAGCCGCCCCGCCAGCCCGCCGGCCGCGGCTGCCGCGCCCGCGCCGAGCGTCGCGATCAGCACTTCCGGCTGTTCCTCGCCGTCCTCCGCCAACCCCTGCTCGCGCAGCTGGAGGGCGAAGCGATCGATGCCCATCCCGAAGCCGATGCCCGGCGTCGGCGGCCCGCCGATCTGCTCGATCAGCCCGTCGTAGCGCCCGCCGGCCAGCAGCGTGGTCTGCGATCCCTCCGCCGCGCCCGGCACCAGCTCGAAGACGGTGTGCGTGTAGTAGTCCAGCCCACGCACCAGGCTGGGGCGCTCCTCGTAGCGGATGCCGAGTGCGTCCAGCTGCGCCTTGACCGCCGCGTAGTAAGCGGCGGACTCGTCGCTGAGGTGATCCGTGATCAGCGGCGCGCCCTGCTGGTAGGGGCGCGTCCGCTCGTCCTTGCTGTCGAGCAGCCGCATCGGTGCGCGCTGGAAGCGGGCGCGGTCGTCGGGCGCGATGCGATCCAGATGCGGCTCGAAGTGCGCTTTCAGCTTGGGCACGTAGGCGCGGCGATCCTCGAGATCACCGATGCTGTTGATCAACAGCGTCAGATCGCCCAGCCCCAACCGCTCCGCGATTCGCCAGCCGAGATCGATCACCTCCGCGTCGAGCGCCGCGTCGCGCACGCCCAGCGCCTCGACGCCGAACTGCGTGTGCTGGCGGAAGCGGCCCGCCTGCGGGCGCTCGTAGCGGAACATCGGCGCGACGTAGGCCAGCTTGACCGGCTGCGGCAGATTGGCCATCCCGTGCTGGAGGTAGGCGCGGCAGACCGAGGCCGTGCCCTCCGGGCGCAGCGCCAGACGGTCGCCGCCGCGATCCTCGAAGACGTACATCTCCTTCTCGACGATGTCCGTCGCCTCGCCCACGCCGCGCGAGTAGAGCTCGGCGCTCTCAAACGTGGGCGGCTCGATGAAGCCGTAGCCGCAGAGCCGCGCCTGCTCGCGCGCTGCGGCGACGATTCGGTCGCGCACGCGATGCTCGGCGGGTAGCAGGTCGCGCGTGCCGCGCGGCGCCTGGAACATGGTTTCGTCCTGTCGAGCCGGTCGAATTGCCGGAGCGTCGATCGTGCAGCCCATCGTACAGCCGCCGCGCGTCCGCGCTGCGCGGGCTGTACCGAGTCGGTGGCGGCTCTAAGATGAAACGTATGACGACGCTCGCCCCCGACGCCGACCGCACGCTGTATCCCACGCTCGAGGACCTCAACGGCGTGCTGGAGCGCTACCTCTCGCCCGACGAACGGGCCCAGGTGGAGCGCGCCTACCAGTTCGCGGAGACGGCGCACAACGGGCACACGCGCCGCAGCGGGCATCCCTACATCTCCCATCCGCTGGCCGCGGCGATCGTCTGCGCCGAGCTGCAGCTCGACGTGCCCGCCGTGCAAGCCGCGCTGCTGCACGACGTGATGGAGGACTGCGGCGTGACCCGCTCGGAGCTGGTCGATGTCTTCGGCGTCGACGTGGCCAAGCTGGTCGACGGCGCGACCAAGCTCAGCGCGCTGCACTTGCCGGACATCGAGAGCCCCGCCGTGAACGAGGACGCGCAGGCCGAGAACCTGCGCAAGATGTTCATCGCCATGGCCGACGATGTGCGCGTCGTGATCGTCAAGCTCGCCGACCGCTTGCACAACATGCGCACGCTCTGGGCGCTGCCGGAAGAGAAGCGGCGGCGCATCTCGCGCGAGACGATGGAAATCTACGCTCCGCTCGCCGCGCGGCTGGGCATCTGGCAGATCCGCGCGCAGCTCGAGGACCTGTCGTTCAAATATCTCGAACCGCACGCCTACGAGCGGGCTTCGAGCCTGGTTGCGGCGCGCCGCTCTACCCGCGAGCGCTACCTCGGACAGCTGCGCGGCCAGCTGGAGAACGCGCTCGAAGCGGCCGGGTTGCGCGCCGAAGTGCGCGGGCGCGTCAAGCACCTGTACTCGATTCACCAGAAGATGCGGAAGTACTCGGCCCAGGGCAAATCGTTCAGCGACATCTACGACCTGCTGGCGCTGCGCGTGCTGACCGAGTCGACCGCCGACTGCTACGCGGTGCTCGGCGTCGTACACGGGATGTGGCGGCCAATCTCCGGCGAGTTCGACGACTACATCGCTAGCCCCCGCCCCAGCGGCTACCGCTCGCTGCATACCACCGCCTACTGGTCCTCCACTCACCCGGTGGAGGTGCAGATCCGCACCCATCAGATGGACTACGACGCGGAGTACGGCGTGGCCGTCCACTGGCTTTACAAGGAGGGGCGCAACACGGACCCAGACGACCGCGAGCGGCTCTCGTGGCTGCGCCAGCTGGCCGACTGGCAGGGCGAGCTGCCCGGCTCTGACGATTTCCTGGAAACGCTGCGCAGCGACATTTTTCAGGATCAGGTGTTCGTCCACACGCCGGCCGGCGAGATCATCGCGCTGCGGCGCGGGGCGACGCCGCTGGATTTCGCCTTCCGCATTCATACCGATGTCGGCTATTCCTGCGTGGGCGCGAAGGTCAACGGGCGGCTGGTGCAGTTGACCACGCCGCTGGACAACGGCGATCTGGTGGAGATCGTCACCAGCCGCACGGCGCGTGGACCGTCGCGCGACTGGCTCAACCCGGCGCTGGGTTACGTAACAACGCAGCATGCGCGGACCAAAATCCGCCAGTGGTTCCGCCGCCAGCAGCGCAGCGAGAACATCGCCCGCGGCCGCGAAGAACTCGAGCGCGAGCTGCGCCGCCTCAGCCTGCGCCTGCCGAGAGTGGAGGATGAGGTCGTCGCCGTCACGGGCGCGAAGACGCTCGACGATGCGCTGGCGCTGATCGGCGCGGGCGATCCCACCGCGCATCAGGTAGCGCTGCGGGTAGCGACGCCCGATGAGCAGCGGGCACCGAAGCCGGCTCCCTCGCCCTCGCCCGACGCGCAGGCGGGAGAGGACCTGGCGGAGGCCGTGCGCGTGCTCGGCGCGCCCAATGTGCTGACCCGGATCGCCGCCTGCTGCGCACCGCGCCGCGGCGACCCGATTCGCGGCTACGTGACCCGCAGCCGCGGCGTCAGCGTGCATCGCGGCGACTGCCACAACATCCTCAACATCGCCGAACCCAACCGGCTGCTCGATGTGCAGTGGACGCGCGGCGGCGGCCACTACGTCGCCCGCCTGCGCGTCGACGGTTGGGATCGCGTCGGCTTCGCCCGCGATGTCGCCACGGTCTGCGCCGACGAGGACGTGAACATGGTCTCGCTGGTGACCAGCGAGCCGAGCGGCGGGCAGGTCAGCATCAGCTTCAGCGTCGAAGCGGCGGATGTCGCGCAACTCCAACGCCTAATCCACAAGCTCGACGACATCCGCGGCGTCCTCACCGTAGACCGCGAAGCCTGACCCCCACACTCGCCCCCGCGCCTGTCCCGCCCCCAGTTCCTGTCATACCCGCGCTTGCCGCGGGTATCTCGACGAGCACAGCCCCCAACCCTCGCCCCGCTCCCGCCATACCCGCCCCCTCCGTCGCCCCAGACTTGATCTGGGGCCCATACGGCGGTCGTCGGCGAGACCAAGCCCCGGAGTCTCCGCGTACGCTCGTTGGGCGGATCGCTCGGGACTCCGGCGCTGCGCACAATGTTGGGTTTAGGCCCCAGATCAAGTCTGGGGCGGCGAAAGTGGCCGCTCGGGGGCGATTTTAGGCAGCCGTTACGCCAGGGCGGCGACCAGACGCTCCACATGCTCGGGCGGGGTGTAGAAGTGGGGGGAGGCGCGGAGGCGGTTGAAGCGGATTGCGGTGGCGATCTGCTGCTCGCCGAGGCGCTCCCAGGTTTCGTCGAGCGTTTCCCGCTCCGCGAGGGCGGGCGGTCGGTCGAAGCAGACGATTCCGCTGCGCTCCGCAGCGCCGCGCGGAGAGAAGACGTTGCAGCCGATTGAGGCCAGGCCCTCGCAGAGCAGGTCGGTGATGTCGCTCAGCTGCGACCAGACCGTTTCCAGGCCGATCTCCAGCAGCAGCGAGACCGCGCCGCGCAGGCCGAGCAGCGTCGCCGTGGGGCTTGCGCCCGGCTCGAAGCGGCTGGCGTCTTCTTTGAGCAGGATCGTCTCGCCGCCGTGCTCCAGGCCGTCGATCATGCTGCTCGCGCCGAGCAGCGGCGGGATCATCTCGGCGATCAGGTTGTCGCGCACGTAGAGCAGTCCCGAACCGGTCGGCCCGAGCAGCCACTTGTGCCCGCCGGCGGCGAGGAAGTCGATGTCGTCGCCGACCACGTCGATCGGCATCGCGCCGGCCGACTGGATCGCGTCCACCGCGATCAGCCCGCCCTGCGCGTGGACCGCGTCGGCCAGTGGGCGCAGCGGGCTACGGAAGCCGGAGCCCCACTGCACGTGCGAGATCGCGACCAGCCGCGTGCGTTGGCCGATTGCGGCGACGACGTCCTCGGTGGGGATGCGGCCGTCGGCCTGCGCGGCGACGATGTCGATCTCCACGCCCTTCGCGCCCAGCGCCGTCCAGGTGTGGCGGTTGGAGGGGTACTCGGCGTCGGTCACGACGACGTGATCACCGGCCTGCCAGGGCAGGCTACCGGCGACGATCGAGAGTCCGGTCGCGGTGTTGGGCACCATCCCGATCTCATGCCCGCCGCGCGCGCCGAGCAGTGTGGCGGCGTCCTCGCGCAGCGCGTCGATCTCCTCCACCCAGTTGGAGTCCGTCCAGCCGCGCCGCGCGGCGTGATCGACGTAGGCGCGCACGGCGTCGGCGGCGGGCGTGGGCAGCGGCGAGACGCCGGCGTGGTTGAAGAACGCCATTTCATCGAGCACGGGGAACAGGTCCGAGCTGTAGGTCATCGCATCCTCCCGATCGTTCGTTGGTCGGTTCGCGCGGGCTGTCGTCCGCTGACGGACCATCAGGTTACGCCAGCATGTGGGCGCGGGTGCGGGGGCTTGCGCGCGGCTGAATGTGTGTTCTAGGATACGAGCGAACGGGCGTTCCGAGCGCACGTCCGACAGAGCACGTTCGGCAACATGTCAGTCAGAAGGGGAGTCATCATGCACACACGGGTACACGGCGGCGCGGTGGTCGGGCTCGACGGCGAGCCGATCTGCGTGGAGGTGGATATCTCCAGCGGCGTGCCGAAGACGACGATTGTCGGGCTGCCCGACGCGGCGGTGGACGAGGCGCGCGAGCGGGTGCGCTCGGCGATCCGCAACGCCGGTGCGGGCTTCCCGACCAAGCGCGTCACGGTCAACCTCGCGCCCGCGCACCTGCGCAAGGAGGGGGCGGGCTACGACCTGCCGATTGCGGTCGGGATGCTGGTCGCCACCGGCCAGATCTGCGAGAGCGCGGTGGAGGACACGCTCTTTCTGGGCGAGTTGGCGCTGGACGGCGAGTTGCGGCATGTGCGCGGCGTGCTCTCCGTGGCCGCCGCCGCGCGCGACGCCGAGGTCAGCCGGATCGTGGTGCCCACGGTGGACGCCGACGAGGCCGCGCTGATCGACGGCATCGAGGTGGTCGCCGTCGATTCGCTGCGCGACTGGATCGCGATCGCGACGGAGGAGCGCCCGCTGAGCGACGCGATCTGGCGCTCCGGCCCCGATCTCGGCGAAGAGCCGCCGCCCGACGCCGACACGCACGATTTCGAAGAGGTGCGCGGCCAGGAGCACGTGAAGCGGGCGCTGGAGGTCGCCGCCGCGGGCGGACATAATCTGCTGATGAACGGACCACCCGGCGCGGGCAAGACGCTGCTCGCCTCCTGCCTGCCCGGCATTCTGCCGCCGCTCACCATCGATGAGGCGCTGGAGGTGACGCAGATCGCCAGCGTCGCGGGCGTCGGCACGGCCGGGACGCGGCTGGTTCGGCGGCGGCCGTTCCGCTCGCCGCACCACACGATCTCCAACGCCGGGCTGGTCGGCGGCGGTCAACGGCTGCGCCCGGGCGAGATCACGATGGCGCATCGCGGCGTGCTGTTCCTCGACGAGCTGCCGGAGTTCAGCGTGCGCGCGCTGGAGGCCTTGCGGCAGCCGCTGGAGGATCGCAAGGTCACGATCTCCCGCGCGCACGGCGCGGTGACCTATCCGGCCGACATCACGCTGATCGGCGCGATGAACCCCTGCCCCTGCGGCAATTTCGGTTCCGAGCAGCCCTGCACCTGCGCCGATTCGGCCGTGCATCGCTACCAGCGGCGCATCTCCGGGCCGGTGCTGGATCGGATCGACCTGTTCGTCGATGTGCCGCGCGTGGCGGTGCAGAAGCTGATGCGGGCCGCCGACGGAACCGAAGCGCCGCCGGGCGAGCCGTCGGCTGCGGTGCGCGAGCGGGTCGTCGCCGCGCGCAAGCTCCAGCACGCGCGGCACGGCGGCGGCGGTCCGCGCTCCAACGCGGCGCTGACCGCCCGCGATGTGCGCCGCCACTGCATGGACCACCTGGATAACGCCGCCGAGACGCTGGTGCGCGAGGCGGTCGACCGGCTCAACCTCTCCGCGCGCGGCTTCCACCGCGTGCTCAAGGTCTCGCGCACGATCGCGGACCTGGCCGGCTCGGAGAACATCACGGTCCAGCATGTCGCCGAAGCGGTGCAGTACCGCAAGCGAATCGACTGACGCGCATCAACCGCGCCGCACACGCCCGTCGGCGAATGGATAGCCTGCGCGCGACACACGGCGTCATGCACGGCGTCATGCACGGGGGCGCGAACATGGAAGTGCTGTTCACCGGCGGGCGGGTGCTGACAATGGACGCGCTGGATCGCGTTGCGTCGGGCGCGGCGGTGCGCGACGGGCGGATCGTCGCCGTCGGCGACAGCGACGAGGTGCGCCGCGCGGTGGGCCCCGACGCGACGCATGTGCCGCTGCGCGGGCGCGCGCTGATCCCCGGTTTCTGTGATCCGCACAACCACTTCTCAATGACCACGTTCGAGCCGCGCTCGGTCGACTGTCGCACGCCGCCGCTGGCCGGCAAACAGGCCGTGCTCGACGCGCTCGCCGCCGCCGCCGACGGCGCCCCCGAAGGTCAGTGGATTTGGGGTCTCGGCTTCACTGCCCGCACACTGGAAACCGGCGGCGACCCGTTCGAGGCCGACGACAGCGCCGCGCTGCTGCGCGGGGAGCTGGACGAGGCCGCGCCGCGCAATCCGGTCTGCGTGATGGATTCCTCCTATCACGCCTGCTACGCCAACTCGGCCGCGCTCGCGGTGGTGGGGATCGACCGCGACACGCCGAATCCGCCCGGCGGCGAAATTCGGCGCGACCGGCGCGGCGAACCGAACGGGGTGCTCTGGGAGCGCGCCATGGACCGCGTACATCACGCCTCGATGCGCAGCCACATTGACACCTTTGGGCCTGACGCCGTGGCCGACCTGGTGCAGCAGAACGCGCAGCGCCACCTCTCGCACGGCATCACCAGCGTGGGCGACGCGCTGGTGATGCCGGAGAGTGCCGAGATTTACCGCCTGACCGACGAGCGCGGCAAGCTGCCGATTGTCATTCACCAGATGCGCGGCGGTCCGGGCTTCTTCGCCGCGCCGGAGGACGCCGCCGGCGGCGCGTTCCTTGAGGACGACGTGTCGGATCGGCTGCGCGGTGGCATCGTCAAGATCTTCATGGATCCGGTCTGGCCCAGCCCGGCGATGACCATCTGCCACGCCGACGGCGCGACGGAGGATGCCGGCGCGCCCTACTACGGGCAGGAAGAGGTCGATCACCTCGTGCTTGACGCCGCCTCGCACAACCTTCAGGTCGCCATCCACTGCATCGGCAACCGCGCCGTCGAGCAGGGCCTCAACGCCTTCGAGCGCGCCCTCCGCGAGGTCCCGCGCGACGATCCCCGCTATCGCATCGAGCACTTCTCGCTGGGCACTGCGGAGCAGATCGAGCGCGCCCGCTCGCTCGGCGTGATTATCTCCCACCAGCCGCCGTTTCTGCACGCCGTCGGCAATTTCTTCGAGACGCGGATTGCCGCCGCCGGCATCGACGCCCGGCCGATCCCGTACCGCGAGATGCTCGACGCCGGCGCGATGGTCGCTTCCGGCTCCGACTTCCCCTGCGCGCCGGTCGAGCCCCTGCTTGGACTTGCCGCGCTGGTCTCGCGCCGCGCCCGCGATGGCAGTCTGGTTGCCGAGGAGCAGGCTGTCTCGCCGCTCGAAGCGCTGCGCACCTACACGCTTAACTCCGCCGCCGCGATGTTCCGCGAGCACGAGGTGGGCTCGATCGAGGTCGGCAAGCGCGCCGATCTGGTCGTGCTCAGCCACGATCCGTCGCTCGTCGAGCCCGACGCGATCAACGACATCCAGGTCCAACAGACCTACGTCGACGGCGATCTGCTCTACGCCGTGTAGCTGCTGCGCCGCCGCGCTGCTGCGGGGGTGTTAAGCTGGCTGTCCCGCCCCCGTAGCTCAGGGGATAGAGCACCGGCCTCCGGAGCCGGGAGCGTAGGTTCGAATCCTACCGGGGGTACCACCCACCCATCGCCGCGCCGAATTCGCTACCTTCCCGCTAGCGCCCGAACGCCGGGCCGCGGCTGGAGGTGAAGCATGAACGACGCAACCGAGGCGCGAGCGCGGATCGAAGCGGGCGGGGTGACGTTTGCGATGCGCTACCGCGACGACATCGCCGGCGACGAAGGCCTCTGCATCGAGGTACGCGGCGAAGTGGACGGCGACGACACCGAGCTGCTGCGCTTCGACTGCTTCCGCGTCGCCCCGCACTACCACTACGGCCCGCAGGCCGACGACGAACGGCTGATGCTGGATCTGACCGCAGCCGGCGACGCGCTGGAGTG
Organism: Dehalococcoidia bacterium; assembly: GCA_965242565.1. Lineage (GTDB taxonomy): Bacteria > Chloroflexota > Dehalococcoidia > Bin125 > Bin125 > CATQGW01. The sequence goes on from OZ251457.1 coordinate 436,345, forward strand.
GACGCTCAACTGCTTCGAGCGCGGCCGCCTGCGCCCGATGCTGGCGCGCGCCGGCTACCAGTCCGTCGCCGACGCGCTCAACGAAGCCCAAATCGCCGCGCTGATGCCGGCTGTCGCCGGCGCAGCCCAGGCAATCGTCGCCGCGCGCGACGTCTTGCCTAACCCGTCGGCCACGTAATCAGCATTGCCTGCGATGGGGTGCGCCAGGTCGGCTCCCAGACCTTGTTGCGCTCGTACAGCTCGTCCAGGTGGGCGGTTACCTGGCGGCGGGCGGCCGGCTCATCGCGCGGCTCCAGCTCGGCCAGCGCGAACTCGATTGCCGACGCCTCATCCGTCGGCAGCCGTTCCGGCCAGGTGAACCACTCATCCACCACGCGCACATCGGGGATGATGCCGTTTTCCCACAGGATCGGCAGCAGTTCGCGGAAGCTCGGCGCGGGCCCCTCTTCCACGCCGAAGGCGAGCCGGAAGAGCGCCGCGTTCACGTTGGGCGGTGGCACCGTCCAGGTCAGCAACGCGACCCGCCGCCGCGCCGCGCGATCCAGCGCGAGCAGAAACGGTTCGATCTCTGCCACGAAATAGGTCACGTCGGCGCTCATCACCAGGTCCGCTTGCATAGGCTCCGCGGGCGGCCAGAGGCTCGCCAGCGCGCGCGCATTCTCGATCTCGTGCTCCGCAACGCAGATGTCGAACTGCTCGCGCATTCCCGCCGACGGCTCCACGTTGATCAGCGAGCGCGCCCGCAGCGCCAACGGCAAACCGATCCGTCCTGCGCCGCCGCCGACCTCGATAATCTCGTCGCCTGACTCCAGCAGCCCGATCACGGCCGCCAGCTGCGGCTCCGGCTCGCGGCGCGGATCGAAGCGGTAGGTGGGCGCGTACTCAGCCCAGCGCTCCTCGGTGAGCGGTGTCGCCAGCTCCGCCTTCTGCCGCTCGCGGGCCCGCACCATTTCGGCGTAGCGCTCCGTCGCCTCGCTCATGACCGCTCCTCCAGCGCCGCCAGCAGCGCCTCGCCGCGCGGCGAGAGTTGGTAGCCCACCTCCAGGCTGATCGTCAGCCCCAACCCTTTGAGCTTACGCACATCCGCCTTGTACTTCGCCGTCTCGCAGCCGACCGCCGCCGCCAGATCGCCCGCCCGACGCCCCGGCTGCGCCGCGATCGCCGCCAGTGTCGCGCGCGTCCATGCACCCCGCTGCGAGCGAGCATCCATCTTTGCCAGCCGCCCAACCAGATCATCCACTTCTTCACCGCCGAGCGCGTCGTCCGCCGCTAGCCGTGTGCGCGGATCAATGTGCGCGCCCGCGTAGCGAAACGCGACGCGGTAGAGCGGCGCATCGGGATCCGCTCCGCGCCGCCGTTGGCGGTCAATCTCGGCCAGTGCTTCGGCGGGCGAATCGTGGCCCGCCGCTCGCGCGTCCGACATGGTGATCTCGGCCGGCGCAATTGTGCGCACCTCTTGCACCTCCACCGCGCCGACGCCGACGCGGTAGCGCCCGCCGACGCGCGCCTGCGGGCTGCGCCAGCGGCGGAACGTGAGCGTCACCTCGCCCGTTGCGATCTGCGCCTCGTCTCTCGCTCGAAACTGCAACCTGCGCGTCCTTTCCGCGTCGCCTCCGCGTTCCTTGCGCTGATTCTAGGCGCGGCGGTGATAGCCTGTAGCCGTACAGCGAGCACAGCGAAATGCGGCGGGCAGGGAGCGCGAGTTGTCGTCAAGGGGTGGAGGACGCAGCGCCCGCACGCGCCCGCAGCGGCTGGCACGCCGCCGGGCGGAGACGCGCGGCTTTGACCGCGGGGGCGGCGGTGGTCGTTCGATCTTCCGCAATCGCTGGCTGCTGATCGGCTTCGGCGTCGTGGCGATCATCGCGCTCGTCGGCGGGCTGGTCGCCACCGTGGGCAGCGGGCCGACCGTCAACCCCAACACGCCGCCGCCGGTGCGCCGCACCGTCACCGAGCCGGTCGAGACGGGCGCCGTTGAGGGCAAGCCGCAGTTCAGCGGCGCGCCGGTGATGGCGCTGGAGGAGGGCGCGGATTACCGCGCCGTGATCGAGCTGGAGAACGGCGTCGTGGAGATCGACCTCTTTGAGGACATCGCTCCCATTCACGTGAATAACTTCGTCTTCCTCGCCGAGCAGGGCTTCTACGACGACCTGACCTTCCACCGGGTCGTGCCGGAGTTCGTGGCGCAGGCTGGCGACCCCACGGCGACGGGCACCGGCGGCGCGGGCTATACCCTGCCCGATGAGCAGGTCGCCGCCGACGCGGCGGCTCAGCTGACGCTCGACGCGCGAGGCGTGATCTCAATGGCGCGCAGCGGACTCGGCGCATCATCCTCGCAGTTCTTCATCACCCTCGCGCCGGCCGGTTTTCTCGACGAGCAGAGCTTTACCGCCTTCGGAACGGTCACATCGGGCATGGAACTGCTCGACGAGTTCCAAGAGCGCGACCCCGCCGCCCAGCCGCCCGATCCGGCCGGGCCGACAATCGTGTCGATCAAGATCGAGCGGGCCGCGCCCGCCACAGACGCAGAGGAGTAACCGGAATGGCCAAGAGCTACGCGCAGCGCCCGGCGATGGCGCTGCAAGACGGCGTGAACTACCAGGCGACGATCGAGCTGGAGGCCGGCGGCTCGATCGATATCGAGCTGTACGCGGCCGACGCCCCGGAGACGGTCAACTCGTTCGTCTTCCTCGCCCGAGACGGCTACTACGACGGCGTCACCTTCCACCGGATCATTAAGGGCTTCATGGCTCAGGGCGGGGATCCGACCGGGCGCGGCACGGGCGGGCCGGGCTACAACATCCCGGACGAGGTCAACGCCAACAAGCACAACACCGAGGGCACAGTGGCGATGGCCAAAACCGCCGCGCCCAACTCGGCCGGCAGCCAGTTCTACATCACCTTCGAGCCGACCCCGTTCCTTGACGACGATTACACCGTCTTTGGGCGCGTCACGGCCGGCATGGATGTCGTCCACGGCCTGCCCGCGCGCGATCCGGATCGCGCCCGCGAACCCGGCCCGGCGATCAAGACGGTCACGATCAGCGAGAGCTAGCGGAGTCGGTCGCCGTGAGCCTTCAGCAGCCGCGCATTCCGCCGATCGCGGTGGTGCTGCGCGTGATCTCGATCCTCGGCATGGGCCTCACCGTGAGCGGTTGCGTGCTCGCGCTGGTCGGCGCGGAGTGGTGGTGGGCGCTCGGCACCGCGCTGGGGTTTCTCCCGTTCCTGGGAATGATGGCGATCGTCGATCGGCTCATTCCCGACCCCAACGCCTGGCGCGCCCCGCCGGAAGACGAAGCAGGCTAGCTCCCGTCATTCCCGCCCCCGAGCGGGAATCAGCCACGCCCCACCATCAGCCCGCCCCTGCACACATCGCCATCGCGCCCGACGCGATGGTACTCACACCCAAGCCCGCCCGAGAGCCAGAGGACTGAGTCGCCCGCAGACCGCGCCTACCCGTCAATCCGCGCCGTCGCCGAACCCTTGACCACCTCCGCGCCGTCCTGGTTCACCGTCGAGACCGACAGGTCTACCAGCGACACGCCGTCCTCCTCGCGGATCGCTTCGACCGTTGCTTTGGCGGTGAGCGTGTCGCCGGGCCAGACCTGGGCGACGAAGCGCACGCCGTAGTTGGTGAGGCGCCCGTCGCCGACCAGGTTGGTCAGCATCTTGCCGGTCATCCCCATCGAGAGCATGCCGTGGGCGAAGACGGTCGGGTAGCCCGCCACCTTCGTCGTGAAGATCTCGTCGGTGTGCAGCGGGTTGTAGTCGCCCGACGTGCCCGCGTACTGGATGATCTGCGTCCGCGTGAGGTTGTCGACCACGACTTCCTCGTGCGTGTCGCCCACGTTGATTTCGCTCTTGGACAGCGCCATGTCGGCCTCCTCTATTCCACGACCCGCGAGGTCTGCACGCCCACCGAGCGGGCGGTCACGACCAGCACATCGTCCTGGTTGTAGTACTCGGTGATGCTCTCGCTGAATTTCAGGGTGCCGCCGCGGCGGCCTTCGCGCTCCCACGCCTTGCCCTGCTTCTCCACGGTGTGGAGCACATCGCCGGGCCGGATCGGCGCGTGGTACTCGTAGTGCTGCTCGGCGTGGAAGCCGGTACCGCCGCTGCCCTCACCGTCGCCGCTCGACTCGCGCTGCACGCCGGTCGGCTCCTTGCCGGAGCCGAACCACGGCTCGCCCGGCTCGGGCCGCAGCGGGTGGCGGTCGGTGAACTGCGAGCTGGCCTGCACGAAGGTCGGCGGCGGGATGATGTGCCCCGGCTCCGTCCCGGCCGCTGCGTCGGCGTCGTAGTAGATCGGGTTCTTGTCGCCGATCGACCGCGCGAACAGCATGATGTGCCCCGCCTCGATCGGGAAGTGGTCAACGGCCATAAACTGCGGCTCCCTCTGTCGTCGCTGCTTCGTGTCGCTGCTGCGCGTCTCTGCGCGCGGAGGCAGTGTATCGCACCCGCGCCGCTGTAGTCTGCGGACATGACGCAGCCCTTCGAGTCCCTCCGCATCGTCGAGATCGCCGGCTCGCACGCCGGCGCGTTCGCGGCCAAGATGTTCGCCGACAATGGGGCGCGGGTCGTGAAAGTCGAGCCGCCCGGCGGCGATCCGCTGCGCGGCGACGGCGCGATCCTGCCCCGCCATGCGCTCGGCGACGACATCGGCTCGATCTGGGCCTACTGCAATACCGGCAAGCAGCTCGCGGAGCTGGACGACGACGCGGCGCTGGAGCGCCTGCTTGATGCGGCCGACGTGATCATCGAGAGCAGCGCGCCCGATCCGCTCACGCCGATCAGTGCGGGGCGCTCGGACGAGCGGGCGATCAAGCTCTACATCTCGCCGCTCGGCCTGGCCGGACCGCTGGCCGGCTGGCGCTCCAACGTCTTTACCGACGACGCGCTGGGCGGCCATCTCTATCTGAACGGCGAGCCGGACCGCGAGCCGTTCCGCCGCCACGGGCGGCACACCGAGTACGCGGCGGCGATGCACGGCTTCATCGGCGCGATGGCGGCGCTGCTGGCGCGCGAGCGGATCGGGCGCGGCCAGACGGTTGAAATCGCGCACATCGAGTGCATGGCGGCGATGCACCAGCACACGACCACGATGTGGACGCACGCCGGCCATGTGCTGCGCCGCGAGGGCAACACCCAGCCGGGCATGTGGCACCCCGCCGGCGTCTACGAGTGCCGGGACGGCTACGTCTTCCTCTGCCACGCGGGTGGCGCGAAGCTGATCCCGTTCGTGCAGGCGGCGGGGCTGGGGCATCTCTTCGACGATCCGCGTTTCGCCGACGACGTGTCGCGCGGCGCGCACAAGGCGGAGTTCGACGCGGCGCTGCAGCCCTGGCTGATGTCGCACACCGTGGAGGAAATCTGTGAGCTGGGCGAGGCGACTTTCTCGCCGCTGGGGCCGGTCTGGGACACGCATCAGTTCCTCGCCGATCCGCATCTGGCGGAGCGCGAGTTCTTCCTGCCGCTCGACGCCGAGCGGGGGGAGTTCGTCGTTCCGCGCGGTCCCTTCCGCGTCTTCGGCAGCGAGCCGACGCCGCGCCCGCCGACCCGCCTGACTGAGGCGGAGCTTGAGGCGTTCACCGCCGATCCGCCCTGGCAACCGTCGGTCCCGGCCGAGAATCTGCCTGACGGACCGCTGAGCGGCGTGCGGGTTCTGGATCTGACGCGAGTCTGGGCCGGACCGATCGCCGGCCGTCTGTTGGGCGACCTCGGCGCCGACGTGATCCACATCGAATCGCCCTGGAATCGCGGGCCGAAGGACGCGCCGCCCGGACTGGCCGAGATCACCCATCTCTTCCCCGACAACGAGCTGGGCGAGCGGCACTGGAACCGCAACGGCGGCTTCAACAAGCTGGCGCGCAACAAGCGCAGCGTCTCGCTCAACCTCGGCGGCGCGGACGGGCTCGCCCTGTTTCGCCGCCTGATCACGGCGTCCGACGTGATTCTGGAGAACTACAGCCCGCGCGTGATGCCGCAATGGGGGCTGGATTTCGATTCGCTGCTGGCGCTCAACCCGTCGATCGTCCACACCTCAATGCCCGGCTACGGCGCGCAGGGACCGGGCGCGAACCGCGTCGCGCTGGGGCCGGTGATCGAGGCGGCGACGGGCATGACGATGATGTCGGGTTACGCCGACACCGGCCCCTACCGCTCCGGCGTGGCCTGGCCGGATCCGGTTTCGGGGCTGAGCGCGGTGGCCGGCACGCTGACCGCGCTCTGGCACCGCGCCGCCGCCGCGGGGCGCGGGCAGCGGGTCGAAACCGCGATGATCGAGTCGATGAGCACCTTCGCCGGCGACGAGCTGCTCTCGGCGCAGGTCAAGGGCGGACCGCCGCCGCGGCGCGGCAACCGCGAGCCCGGCATCGCCCCGCAGGGCGTCTACCGCTGCGCCGGCGCGGACCGCTGGCTCGCGATCTCCGTTACCAGCGACGACGAGTGGCGCGCATTGTGCGAGGTCGCGGGCCTGGATCCGGGCTGGCAAGGGATGGCGCCGGCTGAGCGCGAGGCGCGGCACGACGAGCTCGATGCCGCGATTTCGGGCTGGACGCGCAGCGAAACACCCTGGCGCGCCGCGCGCCGCTTGCAGTCGGCCGGCGTAATCGCCGGCGTGGTCTGCGACGCGCGCGATCTGCTCGAAAACGAACACCTCGCGCAGCGCGAGTTCTGGGCGCTGCTCGACCAGGCCGATGCCGGCGCGCTTCGCTACCCCGGCTGCCCCGTCCGCCTCAGCCGCACCCCGGCCAGCTATCGGCTTGCGCCGCCGCTGCTGGGGGAACATAACGATGAGGTGCTGATCGGGGTGGCGTCTCTGAGCGCTGAGGAGCTGGCGGCGCTGCGCGCCGCCGATGCGGTTTGGGACGAGCCGCCGAGCCTGGACGCGCCGCGCATCTAGATGCGGCGATCACCGACCTGTGAGACGCCTGGACGCGCCGCACTCGGGAGGTCGCCGCTGTGCTGCTGCTTGGCTAGAGCACATCTTTCAGGTCGCGTGTTGTATACACAACACCACCACCCCAGATCGCGTACGTACTAGCCGCACCACCATCGGCATCACGTGCAAGCCAGAACTTGTTTTTGCTCCGCAGATGGTCGGCAACGAACGCAGTAGCAGTTGAGAGTGAGAGCGGCCAAAGCGGGGGGCTGTCGAACCCCCAGATCGGCAGTGGGAACAGGACCAATGCCGCGACCGCCGAAAACTCCAGCGCGAGCGCACCACGATAAACCAGCTTCCGCAGCCTCAGGGTTTGCCAGACGAACTCCCGCTGAGCGCTACCGACCTGCTCGTCCGTTGCTCCTTCGCAGTGATCGCGACGGTACTCCGCCCACCAGTCGTCGAGACTTTTGTCGAAATTGCCGACGAGCAGTCGTCGAAACGTTGTGAGCGCCCAACGGAACGACCACACACGATCCGCGTACACGTGGAGGTTGCGCTCCTCAAATTCTTCGCGGCTGATGATGGTAGGTTCCATCGTTCCGTTCTTTCCCCAGCCCGTCTCACAGTCCGCCCTCGCGTGTTGTGCCGGGCTAGCTGCCACAGGCGTCGAGATGGCGCGAGACAGGTGTGTCGGTGATCCCGGTCAGATCGAAGGTAGCCGCCACAGTGGTGTTGTCATACCGGGGGAGATAGACGCTGAGCCACCGGTTCTGTTTTGCCAACCTCCAGACACGCGGGTCGTAGAAGAGGACGATGCCGGTGTTGCCATCAACTCGGATCGACGACTCGTCGAGCCACACGCCGTTCGCCGGCGTTCCAAACCTGGCCGAAGCTCTGGCCGCAGAGCGGCTGGACACGCTCATCTCGTGCCATTCGCTGCCGATGAATGTTCCAGCACTCACGGCGAGGTAGACGAATGGCTCGGGGTTGTCGTGCCTACAGACGAACGACGCCTCTCCCCTGTCATACGTCGAGTGGTGGGCATCACCCAAGCGAGTTAGAATTGTGGAACGTCCAACTGGCGTATCGGGGCGGGAACCCCAGCACCACTCAATGGCGTCGTCGCAATTCGTTGGGATTGTCGTCAGTGTGTCTGCGACGGCATCACTTTGCATCGTCGACTCGGCTTCCTCCGCCACCTGCACCGTCAGCGGCGTCGAGTTCAGCCACCGTCCAACCTGCGCATCGGTGGGGAAGTAGCGCGACCGCGGCAGCTGCCGCTCGCCCCACTCGCCGTCCACGCGCTGCTGGAGAGCGAACTCCACGCGCCCGTCCTCGAGCTGCCGCGCCGTGATGCGTACCTCTGTCGAATGGCTGGCGGCGTACACTGCCCCTGCTGCAAGCGCCGCCAGCGCCAGCGCCGCAACGATCCAGCCCGCCCATTTCGTTGTCATCAGGTTGTCCCTTCGTCGGCGCCGAACCGGAGCATCGAGTTGTTGTTGGTCGGGGTGGGCGGATTTGAACCGCCGGCCTCGCGGCCCCAAACCGCGCGCTCTGCCAGGCTGAGCTACACCCCGCTCGCGTTCACGCTACACGTCAATCGACGCGCAATTGCCCCACAATCTCCGACAGGTCCCGCACGCCTTCCTGTGCGCACCACTCCTCGATTTCGTCGACCACACGCACTGCGGCCCAGGGGTCGCGGAAGAGGGCGGTGCCGACCTGGACGGCGCTCGCGCCGGCCAGCAGGAACTCGAGCGCGTCGCGTCCGCACATAATGCCGCCGCAGCCGATCACGGGGATCGTCACCGCGCGCGCCGTCTCCCAGGTGAGCCGCAGCGCCAGCGGCTTGATCGCCGGGCCGGTCAGCCCCGCCACCGCGCGGTTGGTGCGCGGGCGGCGCTTCTGCACGTCGATCGCCATCCCCACGAACGAGTTGGCGACGCAGAGCGCGTCCGCGCCGGCCTGCTCCACGGCGCAGGCGATGGCTGCGATATCGGTCACGCCGGGCGTCAGTTTGACGATCACGGGCAGGCTGGTGGAGGCGCGCACGGCCTCGGTCACGGCGGCCGCCGCGCGGGGGTCGCGCCCGAACTCAATCCCGCCCACGTCGAGGTTGGGGCAGGAGATGTTGACCTCCAGCCCCGCCACGCCAGCCGCGCCGTCGAGCGCCTCCGCCAGCCGCGCGAACTCGCCCACCGTGTCGCCCAGCATGTTGACCACGACCGGCGTGTCCCAGGTCTCCCAGACGGGTGCCACATCATGCAGCAGCCGCGAGACGCCGATGTTCTGGAAACCGATGCTGTTGAGCATTCCGGCCGGCGTCTCGACGATGCGCGGGTTGGGGTTGCCGCGGCGCGGCTTGAGCGTGACGCCCTTGGAGACGATCCCGCCCAGCCGCGCATAATCGAGCACCCGCGCGAACTCCAGCCCGTTGGAGAACGTGCCGGAGGCGGTCATCACCGGGTTGCGCAGGATCAGCTCGCGCTTCGCCCGCGGCGCAAGGTTGACGGAGAGGTCGGCGGTCGGAGCCATTTGCGTTTAGGGTACGGCGAAGCCCGCCTCCGCGCGGAGGCGGGTCATCGATGTCCCGGTTGGGGTGCGGTTGCGGGTTGGCGCTAGTTGGCGTCCTCGCCGCCGCGGCGGCGGCGCGAGATGCCCATGTCGTTCCAGCGCGAGCGGCCCTCGGCCCGATCCCAGATCGAGTCCTCCGAGGAGTTGCGGAACTCGCGCGTCTCGCCGCAGGCGCAGGTACCCACGCTGAGCGGGCCGTTGGGCGCCTCGATCAGCCAGTGGTGGATGTGCGCGGCTTCGCCGGTCGGCACCCGGCGCGTTCGCTTCTTGGTTGCAGTCTTGCTGGCCATGACTCGTCCTCCGCGGGAATACAGCGTGGCCGTCGACGCGGCCCTCGCTCCCGATTCCCTTGCACGCGCAACGCTACGCAGGGAATCGGCAGCGCACAACACGCCAGGTAACGCGCGCGTCAGGATCGTGTAAAGCCTGTTACGCGCCGTTCACCTCCTGCGTTGCAGAACGCGGCTCATGCGCTCCGATCCGGCCCGGCCGCGTCTGCGCAGGCGCGCCAAGCGTTGCAAGGCGCTAGGATGGGAGCCACTACATGGTGATCGCTATTCGGCAGCGCAACGCAGCACTCGGTGGAAGCATGACCGCCGCCCGCGATCGCGGCGCGCCCGGCGCTGCGCGCCGCAGGCGCGCCCGGAAGACGGTCTGACGTGGTCTGGCGGCGGATCGGCGGTTTGCGGGGCGGCGGCCGGGGGAAAGGCGGCGGCGTGACACTGACCAACGAGACGGTCTACGAGACGCTCCGCGCCGTGCGCGACCCCGAGCTGCAACGCGATCTGGTCAGCCTGCGGATGCTCGCCGCCACCACCGTCGACGGCGACGCCGTCAGCGTGCAACTGACCGCGCCCTGGCACGGCTACGGCGGACGCGAGGAGCTGGAGCGCCGCATCGCCGACGCGCTGCGTGAGGCCGGCGCGGACGATGTCGCGTTCGAGTGGTCCGTCGCCGTGCCCGCCTGGGAGGGCGACGGACAGCAGCCGGCGATCGGCGGCGTCAAGAACATCATCGCCGTCGCCTCCAACAAGGGCGGCGTGGGCAAGTCGACCATCGCCACCAACCTGGCCGTCGCGCTGGCCGCCGCCGGCGCGAACGTGGGGCTGATCGACGCCGACGCGACCGGCCCCAATCTGCCCACGATGTTCGGCCTGCCCGCCGGCTTCCAGGCGCAAAGCGAGCAGGGCCTGCACCCCGTCGAGCGCCACGGCGTGCGCGTTATCTCGCTCGGCTTCCTCCTCCCCGCCGGCGCGCCCGTCGTCTGGCGTGGGCCGATGATCGGCTCCGCCATCCGACAACTGCTGCACGACGTCGACTGGGGCGACGTCGACTACCTGCTGATCGACCTCCCGCCCGGCACCAGCGACGCCTCGATGTCGATGGCCCAGGAAGCGCCGATCGCCGGCGCGGTCGTCGTCTCCACCCCGCAGCAGGTCGCGCTCGAAGACGCCAGCAAGGCCGTCACGATGTTCGAGAAGCTCAACGTGCCCGTCTTCGGCATCGTCGAGAACATGTCCTGGTTCATCACCCCCGACACCGGCCAGCGGGTCGAAATCTTCGGCCACGGCGGCGCGCGCGACGCCGCCGACGACCTGGAGATCGACTTCCTGGGCGAAATCCCGCTGGCCACCGAGGTCCGTGCCGGCGGCGACGAGGGACGCCCGATCGTCGCCTTCGAGCCCGACAACCCCGCCGCCGCCGCCTTCACCGCGATCGCCGCCGCCGTCGCCCGCAAAGCGGCGGCCGCCGCGCTGCTACAGACGCCGACCATCCCCCTGACGGCCGCGCCAGCCCCGCCTCAGTCCGCGCAGGCGCCGCCCACTTCCTCACCCAAATCCATCATCTGACCGACACTCCCAAGGAGAACACCGACCATGACACGACTGCTGGGACGCTCCCTGTCCCTCAAGAAGAACGAAGAGGCAACGACCGAAAGCGCCGCTCCCGACGCCCCCGCGCCGCGCAAACCCTCCACCCGCCGCGGCTCGCGCGGACCGCGCCGCTCCGGCGCGATCGCCGCTCCCGCCAACGGCGCGGTCGAAGCGCCGGCCGAGACACGAGGCGAGACACGAGGCGAGGAGGGGCGCGAGCAAAAGCCGCCCTCTCGCCGCCGCTCCGGACGACGCAGCAACGCCCCCGAACCCACGCCCGACGACCCGATGCTGGCCGCCATGCAGCGCCAGACCGCCCTGCTCGAACGCCAGGCCGAGCTGCTCTCCCAGCAGCAGGCCGCGCTCACCCGCCTGACCGACGCCATGCTCGGCGCGAAGCGCGGCGGCGTCCAGACCCAGGGCGCGCAAATCGAGGTCTCCCCGCGCGTCGCCATCTTCGTCGACGTGCCCAACATCCTCTACGCCGCCGAAGCCACCAACGTCGAACTCCACTGGGGCAAAGTCGCCGACTTCCTCTCCGAAGGCCGCACCCTCGTCCGCGCCATCGCCTACTCGCCCATCTCCGACGACCCCAACGAGCGCACCGAAAACGAGCGCTTCGTCGTCCCCTTCCTCGAACACGGCTACCGCATCGCCACCAAGCCGCTCAAGCGCTTCCGCGGCGGCAGCGTCAAGGCCAACTTCGATGTGGAGCTGGCCATCGACGTGCTGACCATGGCCGACCGCGTCGACGTGATCGTGCTGGTCTCCGGCGACGGCGACTTCCGCCGCCTGGTCGAAATCGTGGGCAGCCGCGGCGTCCGCATCGAGGTCATGGCCTTCGGCCAAAGCACCTCCCAAGACCTCCGCGTAGTCGCCGACCGCTACATCGACATCGCCGCCTACATCCCCGAACTCACGGGGCGCTAGCCCTACCCTGTCGCGCATGCCGCTCAACGAGGCCGACACCCGCGCCAACAAGATTGATCCCGCGTTGCTCAAAGCGGGATGGCCGCAGGACTGGATTCGCCGCGAAGAGACCGCCGGACAGGTTCACATCGTTGGCGGTGGCGGGCGTCGCGGACGGAAGCGAATTGACTACGTCCTTCGCGTCAACATCTTGGGCCGCCTGATTCCGGTCGCCCTGATCGAGGCAAAGGCCGAAGACCACATGCCGGACTCCGGCTTGGAGCAAGCCAAGGGCTACGGGCGGCTCCACGGAGTACCGCTCGTCTACTCGTCCAACGGGCACCAGTTCGTTGAGCACGCACTCTCGACCGGCCAGACCACCAAACCGCGTCCAATGCGCAACTTTCCCGGTTGGGAGCAGGTGCGCGACCGCTATCTGGAGCTTCGCGATGTCGACTTTGGTGCGCCCTCCGCGAAGTCGCTGCTTCGCCTCGACCGCGACGGAGATCGCTCCTACCAACGCGCCGCAGTCCGCACCGTGCTCGAGCGGCTCGCTGGCGGTGAGAAGCGCGTGCTGCTCTCCCTTGCCACCGGCACAGGCAAGACGCGCATCGCCGCCAGCCTACTTCACGCACTCAGCGAATCCGGGCAACTCACGCGAGCCTTGTTCGTGTGCGACCGCAGTGCGCTTCGACGCCAGGCGCTGACAGCCCTGCACGATGTCTTCGGTCCGGACGCCGCGGCTGCCTCGGCGCGAAATCCCGAGCGGAACGCTCGCGTCGTCGTCGCCACCTACCAAACGCTCGGCGTGGAAGACGGCGGCGACGGCTCGTATCTCGATCGCCACTACGGCGAGGATTACTTCAGCCACATCGTGATCGACGAGTGCCACCGCTCCGCCTGGGGCGAGTGGGCGGCAGTGCTGGAGCGCAATCCCAACGCCGTTCGCATCGGCCTGACCGCGACTCCTCGCTCCTACGACTACGACGAAAAGCCGGACGACGTCGGCGATGAAGTGGGCATCACCCCCGACAACAAGCGGTACTTCGGCGAACCGGTCTACGAATACGGCATCGCCGACGCGATACGCGACGGCTGGCTCGCAGCGATGCGTCTCATCCCTTCCACCATCATCACGGCGGGCCAGGTCGAGCGTGACGAGGGCGTGCAGCGCGACTTACTTGACCCTGAAGATGTGCGCGACGCCAAAACAGGCGAGCAGGCGTCGGTGTCCGACCTGCGCGAGCATTACCAGCCGGGCTCGCTCGAGGACGCTCTTGTTCTCCCCGACCGTCTCGAGGTGTTTGGAGAAGACCTGTTTGGTCATCTCCTCCGCACCGGAGGCCCACACCAGAAAACGCTGATCTTCTGCGCCAAGGTTGAGCACGCTCGCCGCGTCGTCGCCGAGCTCGGCAACCGCTACGCCGAATGGTGCGCCGAGAACGGCGAGCGCCCGGTCGACCCGTGGGCATTCGTCTGCACTGGCGAAGAGGGCGCCCATCATCTCGACGACTTCAAAGGCAACGGAGCACGCGCCTACGTCGCCTGCACCGTTGACCTGATCAGCACCGGCGTCGATGTGCCGCGCCTCCAGAACGTCGTCTTCTTCCGCTACCTCAAGTCGCCGATCCTCTTCCACCAGATGCTCGGGCGCGGCACTCGCATCCACGAGTCGTCTGGCAAGCTCCACTTCACAGTCTACGACTACACCAACGCGAGCCGCCTGCTCGACAGCTCGTTCACGCAGGCCGAACCTCGCGACGGGGAGCAGCCGGAGGATGCCGGGGAGCGCGAGCCGTTGCGAATCTTCGAAGCTGAAGGCGTCGAAGTCCGCATTGAGACAGACGGCGTTGTGATCATCGCGCCGGGTCCCGACGGTGGACTAGAGCGAATCGCCCTCAGCGATTATCGTGAGCGCATCGCTCAGCAACTGCTGGCCGAGGTTGACAGCCTCGACGACTTCCGGGAGCGCTGGATCCTTCCGTCCAAGCGACAAGATCTCATGACCGCCTTGTCCTCCCACTGCGTTGACCCCGCTGCCTACCGTGCCGCCGCGGACCTGGATGACTGCGACCTTTACGACATTCTCGCCAATGTCGGTTGGGATCAAGTCGCCCGAACGCGCCTGGAGCGCGCCGACCACGTTGAGGAGGTCGAAGTCGAGTGGCTCGATGCGCAGGGCGAGCGTCCGGCGCAGGTGTTGTCCGTGATCGCGCGGCAGTTCGGCTTGGGCGGCACCAGGGCACTGGAAAGCGAGTATCTGTTCGACACACCGCGAATGGTGGAAATCGGTGGCATCGCGGCCCTGTCATCGGCTGGTCGTAAGCCGCTTGACCTGATCACCGAGCTGAAACGACGTCTCCTCGTCAGTGATCGAGAGTGGCTGCTGTGAGTGGTGAGCTACCCGATGGCTGGCGCTGGGTGAGGCTCGGTGAAATCTGCGAAGAGGACAGGTTGCCGATCGACAAGAGCGACTCGAGCTACGCAGCTATGCCTTACTTGGGCCTTGAGCACATTGATCCTGGAACCGGGCGGATCCTGGTGACGGAGGTCGAGGCGCGGCAGACCGATTCCAGGAGCAACAACTTTCGCTTTACGGCCGAGCATGTGCTGTACGGCAAACTAAGGCCGTACCTGAACAAGGTCGCGCTGCCTGACTTTAGTGGACGCTGTACCACAGAGATCGTTCCCCTCAGGCCGACAGCAGTAGATCGCGTGTGGCTCGCGTGGCTACTGCGACGCGGTGAAGTGGTCGATTACGCAATGCGAGGCAAGACAGGCACGCAGATGCCGCGGACTTCGATGCCTGATCTGATGAAGCTTCCTGTGGCGCTTCCTCCGCTTGACGAGCAACGACGCATCGTCAACGCGATGTCCTTGGTCGATCGCGCCCGTTCCGCTGCCGAGGCGCAGTTGACAGCGATCGACGAACTCACAACGGCCATGCTCCGCGAAATTTTTCCGCGATCGCCAACCGCGCCGTTACGGCGCGGTTGGCGATCGGTCAGCCTAGGAGAGGTGTGCAACATCATGAACGGCTCAACACCACGGTCGGGAGTGGAGGAGTACTGGAACGGCGATATTTGCTGGATCACACCGGCAGATCTCAGCGAGCTGGAGTCCCCCTACATCTCTACCTCCGGGCGGGCGATTACTCAGACAGGCTATGATTCGTGCTCGACGACCCTGGTGCCTGCTGGTTCGGTGATCCTCTCGAGCCGAGCGCCAATCGGTCACCTGGGGATCGCAGCGACATCACTCTGCACGAATCAAGGCTGCAAGTCCTTCATCCCGAAAGATGATCTCGTGAGCGAGTTCCTGTACTACGCGTTGCTCCATTCCGTCAGCGATCTGCGCGCACTGGGCACGGGCGCGACATTTGCTGAAGTCAGCAAGCGGACATTGGCCGGATTCCGTATCGCCGTCGGGCCAGCCGAAGAGCAGCGTCGCATTACAGACCAGATGCGCGCCGTGCAACGCGCTCGGTCATCCGCAAACTCACAGCTTGCTGCCCTTGAAGATCTATCCGCGTCACTTCTCAAGCGACTCTTCAGCCCCGCCACCGGATGACCACATGACCACCGCCGATACCTTCAACGGCAAGATCTGGGCGATCTGCGACATCATGCGCAGCGCCAACTACAGTGGCGTGATGGGCTACATCGCCGACCTCACCTGGCTGCTGTTCCTGCGGCTGTTGGACGAGAGCGAAGCGGCAGCGGCGGAGAACCGCAAGGCCCTCGGTCTGCCGGTGCGGTTCTCGCTGAAGCCGCGCTATCGCTGGTCGAATTGGGCTGCGCCCGACGGCAAGCTACGCGCTGAGCTCGCTGTCGGGCCGCGGAATGCGATGATCGACTTCGTCGATTCTGAGCTCTTGCCCTATCTGCGCAACCTACACGCCGGGCGCCAGGCGACCGACAGCCAGCGCACGATCAGCCGGATCGTCTCCGGCGTCGATGAGATCGGGATGGACGGGAACAAGAATCTGCTGGATGTGCTGGACCTGCTGCACGAGATCCGAACCGATCGGTCAGACCGAGCGACCGTCTTCGCTCTTTCGCAGGCCTACGAAGGTCTGCTGCTGGAGATGGGGCAGACGAACAAAGACGCGGGCCAGTTTTTCACGCCTCGCATCGTCGTTTCCGCCATCGTGCGGGCGCTGAATCCGGAGCTCGGCGAGACCGTCTACGACCCCTGCTGTGGCACGGGCGGTTTCCTCGCCCAGACCTATGAGCACATGCGCGGCAACCTGGGCGACAAGGTCACCGGCCGACAGCTTGAACAGCTGAGCTCGGAGACATTCTACGGTCGCGAGAAGGCTGACCTCGTCTACGCCATCGCCCTTGGCAACCTCATCCTGCACGGCATCGAACAGCCCAGGATCTGGCACGGCAACGCACTGAGCCGCAGCGAGTCCTATGGCGACCTTTACCAGTGCGCCCCCGAGCTCTTCGACGTGATCCTGACGAATCCGCCCTTCGGCGGCAAGGAGGGAGCCGACGCGCAGGAACGCTTCGTGTACAAGTCCCGCGAAACACAGCTGCTCTTTCTACAGGAAGTGATCGACAGCCTCAAAGACGGCGGGCGCGCCGGGATGGTGATCGACGAGGGCACGCTCTTCAAACAAACCAAGGCCCACCGGCAGGTCCGCCAGAAGCTGTTGGACGAATGCGACCTCTGGTGCATCGTCAGCCTTGCGAATGGGGCTTTCACCGATGCCCACACAGGCGTCAAAACCGATCTGCTGTTCTTCACGAAGGGCAGGCCGACGGAGAAGGTCTGGTACTACGAGGTGTCCCCGCCGGCCGACGCGCCAGGAGCGGGCGGATCGGGCAACCAGCGGACGTTCAACAAAGGCTATCCGCTTACGCACGCGCACTTCGACCACTTCCTCAAGCTGCTGCCCAAGCGTCGCAAGTCTCCACATTCCTGGACGGTCACACGCGCGGAAATCGAAGAACGCGACTACGTTCTGACAGCCGTCAACCCGCACCGCGTCGCGCAGGTCGACACCCGCACCCCCGCCGAGCTGCTCGCCGAAATCGAGCAGCGCAACACCGAGCTCAACGCCGCCCTCAAGGACCTGCGCAAGGCGCTAAAGCGCTAACTCTCCCCCCCTGCGGGAGGAGATGCCGTCGGCTTCTGTTTTCTCCCCCCCTTGGGGGGAGATGCCGAAGGCAGAGGGGGGTGCGCGCGCAGCGCCGGCGCGCGCGCCTACCGCTCTCCTGCGCACGGGCGCCCCCCCTCTGTCGCGTTGCGACATCTCCCCCGCAAGCGGGGGGAGAAAATTTTTGGTTGCGCGTTTCTCCCTGTCGAGAAAAGGGGGATGTCTGCGGCGTTTTGGGGCGTCAGGACGCGGCGAAGATGCGCTTGCCGTCCACCCGGGCGGCGCGGCCTACGCCGGGGAACTTGAAGTGGCCGCTGGCGATCAAGGCATTTTCCCGCTCGATGCGGTCGAAGAGGGCGCGGCGGCTGGCGGTGCTCGTTGTGGGATCCACATCGGCGCTGGGGCACCAGTCGGTTTCGGTGAGTTGCACCATATGGTGGGCGGCGTCGCCGAGCACGTAGGCGCTCTCGCCGCCGCTGTTGACGGCGAACGAGACATGGCCGGGGGTGTGGCCGGGCGTGGGGATCGTGGTCACCTCGCTGGTCAGCGCGCCCTCGCCTTCGACGAAGTCGATCAGGCCCGCGTCGAGCACGGGGGCGAGCACGTTGTCGTAGTTGGCGCCCTGCTTGAGCTCGTCGGAGCTGGTCCAGAAGTCCCACTCGGCCTGCTGTACGATGTGGCGGGCGTTGGGGAAGAGCGGCTGCGGTTTGCCGTCGACATCGGTGGTGTTCCAGCCGGTGTGGTCGAAGTGCAGGTGGGTGAAGGCGACGACGTCGACCTGGTCGGGGGGGACGCCGGCCTCGCGCATCACCTCGGGCAGGGCGGGCGGTGCCTTCAGCGGCAGCATTTCGACGGGGCGTCCGCCGATGCCGCTGTCGACGAGGATGGTGCGCCCCTGGCTGATGATCAGCCAGGAGCCGAGGTTGAGGATGATGTTGCCGTCGTCGTCGAGCAGGTCGCCGTAGGCGTCCCAATCGGACGCCTGGGTGGTGGTGAAGAATCCGGTGGGGGGCACGACGGCCCAGGAGTCCTGGAGCGAGATCAGTTCGGCGTTGCCGACGTTGATGCGGTGGATCCGTGCCATTGCGAGCCTCCCTAGGGCTGAGTGCCAGTCTGATGGGGTGAGGGTAGCGGAACGGGTTAGGGGGCGGCGTCGGCGCGGCGGTAGGACTCGTCGAGCAGTTCGATGGCGTGGGCGGTGCGGGCTGAGAGCGCGCCGGCGGCGTCGTGGCGGGCGATGCCGGCGTCGAGCTGGAGCATGCAGCCGGGGTTGGCGGTGCAGATTTGCTGCGCGCCCGTCGCCAGCACGTCCTCCATTTTCTCGGCCAGCACGCGCTGGGAGATGTCGGCCTGCATGATCGAGTAGATGCCGGCGCTGCCGCAGCAGCGGTCGGGCGCGCGCATTTCGCGCAGCTGGAGTCCGGGGATGGCCCGCAGCAGCTGGCGCGGCGCTTTGCGCACCTCCTGGGCGTGCGAGAGGTGGCAGGAGTCCTGGTAGGTGACGGCGCGGTTCAGCTCGCCCCGGGGCGGCTCGAAGCCGAGCTCGACCAGATACTCATGCACATCGCGGACGCGCGAGGCGAAGTCCGCCGCGCGCTCCGCCCAAGCCGGATCGTTGCGCAGCAAGTGTCCGTATTCCTTGAGGTGCGAGCCGCAGCCGGCGGCGTTGATCAGGATCGCGTCTGGCGGCTCGCCGTCCTCGGGCAGGAACGCGGCGATGTTCTTGCGCGCCAGCCGGCGCGCGGCCTCCACATCGCCGCCGTGCGCGTGGAGCGCGCCGCAGCAGACCTGCTCGCGTGGGGCGCGGACGGCGACGCCGTTGCGGGCGAAGACGCGGACGGTGGCGCGGTGGGTTTCGGGGTAGGCGAGCGGCATCATGCAGCCGGTCAGCAGGGCGGCGCGGGCGCGGAGCGGGGCGGTCGGCGCGACGCGCTCGGCCTCCCGGTTGTCGTAGAAGCGGGCGCGCGCGTCGGGCGAGAGCGCCTCGACGTCGGCCAGGCCGGGCGCGAGGCGTCGCAGCAGCCCGCTCTTGCGGACGAGCGTTTGCAAGCCGAGCCGCTGGTAGAGCTTCAGCCCGTAGCCGGCCAGCCGCAGGCGGCGCGGCGAGGGGAAGACGCCGCGCATGACGATGCGCCAGAGCAGGCGTCGGCGGCGCGGCCAGCGCTGCTGGGCGAAGGCTTCGGCGCGGGTCGCCTCCATTAGGCGTCCGTAAGGCACTTTGGAAGGGCAGGCGGTTTCGCAGGCGCGGCACTGGAGGCACTGATCGAAGTGCTGCTGGACGCGCGGCGTCCAATCGATGCGGCCGTCGTCGAGCGCGCGCATCAGCGCGATGCGCCCGCGCGGGGAGTCGGTTTCGAGTCCGAGGTCGAGGTAGGTGGGGCAGGCGTTGAGGCAGAAGCCGCAGTGGACGCAGAGGCCGAGTTCGCCCGGATCGGGGCGATCTTCGGTCAGCCAGATCGGCTCGCCGGCGGGAGCGGGAGCGTGGGTCATATGCCGTCCACGAAGCGTCCGGGGTTGAGCGTGCGTTGGGGGTCGAATTCCTGCTTGACGCGATGCATCAGGCGCGCGCCCTCGCCGGCCGGGCCCCAGATGTCGAGGCGATGTTTCAGTTCGGGCGGTGCCTGCTCCACGGTCAGGTTTCCTCCCAGCGGCGCGAGGGCGGCGCGCGCGGCTTCGATGCCCTGCGCCGCCGCTTCGAGCTCGGCGCAGGGCGCGTCCACGAAGAGTAGGCCCGAGTCGGCGGCGGCGATCCAGCGCGCCGCGCCGGGCACGCTCGCCCGCAGGTGTCGCACGGCGTCGGCCAGCGAGGCCGGCGGGACGCCGAGCCGCAGGCGCAGTTGGTCGGCGGGCGTAGCCAGCTCGAGATCGAAGATCGCCTGCCAGGTTTCGATGATGCCCTGGTCCGTGGCCGCGCCGTCTGTTGCGCCTGTTGCACGCGCGGCGTCGGTGGCGCGGGTCAGCGATTCGACCACCGCCTGCTCCAGGCCCGACATACGCAGCGCGATTGCTGCGCCGCCGGCGAATGCTCCGCCGAGCTCGCCTGCGGTATCCGCGGAGAGCGCGACGGCGGCCTGGAGCGACGGTTCGGCGCGCATCGCGGCGCGCCCGGCTTCGAGCGCGGCGGCGAAATCGGCCGCTGCCAGAATGGCCATCTGGTCGCTGGTCGGCAGCGGGCGGAGCTTAAAGGTGACTTCGACGATCACGCCGAGGGTGCCGAGCGAGCCGCAGAAGAGTTTGGGCAGGTCGTAGCCGCTGACGTTTTTGACGACGCGCCCGCCGCCTTTGATCGGCGTGCCGTCGGCGCGGATCATGCGCATGCCGATCACCCAGTCGCGGGGGTAGCCGAAGGCGCGCCGGCGCAGTCCGCCGCGCCCGACGGCGGCGATGCCGCCCACGGTGGCGCGCTCGAACTGCGCCTGATCGAGCGGGACGAATTGCTCGTGCTCGGCCAGTTGCCGCTGGA
Organism: Dehalococcoidia bacterium; assembly: GCA_965242565.1. GTDB lineage: Bacteria > Chloroflexota > Dehalococcoidia > Bin125 > Bin125 > CATQGW01. Next base: position 457,152 of record OZ251457.1, read on the forward strand.
GCGCGGCGAGCGGCATGCCGGCTTCGACGGTGATCGTGAAGTCGTCGGGCTCGTAGGCGACGACGCCGGTCATGGCCGAAAGATCAAGGGCGAGGTCGTAACGCTCGGGCGGCATGCCGAGGGCGGTCATGGTGGCGCCGCCGATCGGCGCGACGGCCAGTTCGTGCTCGTGCGCCAGCGCGAGGATGGTCTGGACATCGGCGTCGGAGCGCGGGCGCGCGGCGGCGTCCGGCGTTCGGCCGTCGATCAGCGCGCGCGGCTGGGCCGGATCGGCGAGGGCCGATTCCGGCAGGGCGGCGGCAAGCACATCGAGCGTCGTTTGAGTCATCACGGTGAATGCACCGCCAGCGTACTACCGCGCCGCGGCGGGCACGTGCATCGCATCGCGGCGCGCGTCGATCTCACAGGTTGCGGAAATCGACCGCGGCATCGACATCTATCCGCCGGGCTTCCGCGAGGAGCAGAACGTCAACGGTGAGCAGCGGTCGGTCGGCGCTGATCACCGTGAGCAACGCGGCGTCCGTCAGCCCGACATATGTGTAGGCTGCATGCGCAGCGGCGTCGGCGCCCAACACGATCAATTCGCGGCTTTCATGAATGAGCGCGGCGAGTGTGTCCGACAGTTCGGATCTGCCCGGCTCCGCGTACTGGCGCAACAAGTTCGACGCTTCGGTCAGCGTGTTCGGGGTGACGTACACACCACCGCCGCTGTCAGAGATGAACCGGCGCAAACGGAAATAATCTTCAACGCTGAAGCCCTTGAGCCGCCTGTGGCGCGCGATGATCCGCGGGTCTGTGTCGCCGGCCGCGAGTAGGACGAGCAGGTTGGCGTCAATGGCGTGGCCGCTCGGAGGCATCGGCTCAGGCCAGGGGCGTCAGCAGGCGATCGGTGACGCCTGCGAACTCGCTGGTGCGATCCGCGATGTGTACCACCTTGTACTGACGGTCGCCGAAGAGCCGCCCTCTCGCGAGGGGCGTCGTGGGCTGCGGAGTTGGGCGAGTGTGCGCAAAGCTGACCGTGATCAGCCATTCGTCCTTGTCAGGATCGAAGTTGAGCTCTTCGAGCAGAATTTCCGAGATGTGCTCATCGGCGAAGAGTTCCTTTGCGTACTCTTTCGCCGCCTGCACTGCTTCGACGCGATCCATGTTGCAGTTCCTCGCTCCCGTCTCGCTTGTGCGTCGATTTTAGACGAACGCCTTGGGGCCGAACTTGGCGATGGTCTGCTGCGCGTGCGCCCCGCCAGCCTCGCCGCAGCCGTGGCCGGCCGGGAAGATCTTGCAGGGGTTGAAATTCTCGGTTGCGCCGAACGCGCCGCGCAGACCTTGCATCGCGGCCATGTCGTCCTCCGTGAAAATCCACGGGAGGTAGTCGCGCTTCTCGTAGCCCACGCCGTGCTCGCCGGTGATCGCGCCGCCGGCGTCGACGCAGACGCGCATGATCTCGCCGCCCGCTTCGAGCACGCGCTCCGTCGCGCCCGGCTCGCGCTCGTCGAACAGCAGGCAGGGGTGCAGATTGCCGTCGCCGGCGTGGAACATGTTGGCGACGGGCAGCCCGTAGCGGTCAGCGATTTCGTAGACCGCGTCGAGCACATCGGGCAGTTTGGTGCGCGGCACGACGCCGTCGAGCAGATAGTAGTTGGGCATAATCTGCCCCAGCGCCCCGATCGCTCCCTTGCGGCCCGCCCAAAGACGCTCGCGCTCCTCCGGATCGGTCGCCGAGCGGATCTCGCGCGGCTCGAAGCGGCGCAGAATCGATTCCACGATCCCGCCTTCGGCGGCGACCTGCGACTCCGGGCCGTCCACCTCGACCAGCAGCACAGCTTCCGCATCCAGCGGAAAGCCGGTGTGCAGGACGGGCTCAACCGCGGCGATCGTCGTCTTGTCGATCATCTCCAACGCAGCGGGCACTACGCCCGACGCGACCACGGCGCTGACCGCGTTGCTGGCTTCGCGCACGGAGTCGTAGATGGCCAGCAGCGTGCGCACCGAGGTCGGCGCGGGTACCAGCCGCACCAGCGCTTCGGTGACGATCCCGACCGTGCCCTCGCTGCCGACCACGCAGCCGACCAGGTCGTAGCCGGGCCGGTCGCGCGTCGCGTGGCCGATCCGCTGCACCTCGCCGTCGGGCGTGACCAGCACCAACTCCAGCACGTGGTTGGTCGTTGTCCCCCAGGCGAGCGTGTGCGGCCCGCCCGCGTTCTCGGCGACATTGCCGCCGATCGTGCAGGCGCGCTGGCTGCTCGGATCGGGCGCGTAGGCCAGCCCGTAGGACGCGGCCGCCGCGCCGAGATCGAGGTTGACCACGCCCGGTTGGACGCGCGCGGTCTGGTTCTCCGCGTCGATCGCCAGGATGCGGCGCATGCGGTTCATCCCGAAGACGACGCCGCCCCGGGTGGCGAGCGCGCCGCCGCTCAGTCCGGTGCCCGCGCCGCGCGGCGTGATCGGCACGCCGTGCCGGTTGCAGATGCGCATCAGCGCGACGACGTCCTCGGTTGAGGCGGGCAGCGCGATCGCTTCCGGCTTCCCACGGTCGATCGTCGCGTCGTATTCGTAAACCAGCAGATCTTCGGGCTGCCAGACGACCGCCTCCTCGCCGATGGCTTCGATCAGTTCCCGCACCAGCGGCGACGGCTGCGTCATGATGTGCCCCTTCCGCCCGCGATCATACCGCCGCCGACCAGCGCCGCCCCAGAAAGTCGAGCACGGCGGCGTTGAAGCGCTGCGGCTGCTCGAAGTAGACGGAGTGTCCCGCATCGGGCACGCAGACGTACTCGCTGCCCTGCATCGCGCGGTGCGACGCCTCCATCGCTGTCGCCGGCACGATTCGGTCGTGCTCGCCGATGATGAACAGCAGCGGCATGCCGAGCTGCCGCATCATCGGCATCGTGGAGCCGCGCCAGGTGGCGAGCCCGGGCGTGGGCGCGAGGAACGTGCCGGGGCGCGGCGGATTCCAGCCATTCATGCGGCGGTAGAGCCAGGTTAGTTCGGGGCGCTCGCGCTCGGTCGCCGGTGCCAGCGCGCGCTGGCGCAGCGTCTGGCCGCGCACTTCCTCGTAGTGGCGGGCCTGAATGGCCCGTACCTCGTCGTTGACCAGCCCGGCCAGCGTGCCCGACAGGATCAGCGCGCGGATCCGTCCCGGGAAGAGCATCGCAAACGGGGTGGCGGTGCGCCCGCCCATCGAGTGGGCGATCATCGCAAAGTCCTCAATGCCCAGATGCTCGAGCAGCGCGTGCAGGTCGTAGGGGAAGGCGCGTCGTCCGGGTCCGCCGGGCACATCGCGGCTCAGCCCGAAGCTGCGGTGATCGAACGTCACGACGCGGTAGCGCTCCGCGAACGCGGGTACCTGCTGCCACCAGACGAGGTGGTTGCCGCCCGCGCCGTGCGCGAGCACCAGCGCCGGCGCGTCCTCCGCGCCGTGGCATTCGTACCAGAGGTCGATCTCGTTGCAGCGCAGAAACGGCATCGAGCGAGCGCCGCTCAGCCCGCCTGGGCGGCGGCGAGCACCATTTCGAGCGCGCGGATCGCGGTCAGCCGCTTGTTGCCCTCGCGGTCTTCCGCCCAGACATGCCGCTCCGCCGCGATGCGGTCGCCCGGACCGACCGCCGCGATCCAGACGGTGCCGACGGGACGCTCCTCGTTGCCGCCGGTCGGTCCGGTGATGCCCGTCTCCGCCACGCCGATATCGGCGTTGAGCGTGTCGCGCACGCCGCGCGCCATCGCCACCGCCGCCTCTTCGGAGACCGAGCCGTGTTCGCGCAGCAGCTCGCGATCGACGCCGATCAGGTTGATCTTCGGATGATTGTGATAGGGCGACGCGCCGCCGATCCAGGCGCGGCTGCAACCGGGAATGTCGGTGATCCAGTGTCCGATCAGGCCGCCGGTGTCGGTCTCGGCGGTGGCGAGGGTCAGCCTCCGCTCGGTCAGCGTGTCGACGACGGTTTGCGCCAGCGCTTCGGTCATCGGATCAGTCCTCGTCCTCGCCGATGCCGGCGTGCGAGTCCCACTTGAAGATCAGGATCAGGATGAAGGTGACGAGCACCAGGAACGGTGCGAGCATGATCGAGAACTCGAACCACTCCTCGCGATCGAAGTTGTTGACGCCGGTCCCGCCCTCGTCGGGCGCGGCCTGGAGTGCGAGCTCCGCCGTCGGTCCGGCCGGCGGCGCGTCGGCCGCCAGCGCATCGCCGGCCGCCAGCGCGCCCAGCGCGACGATCATCACCGCCGCAGCGGCGAGCGTCAGCGCCACGCGCCGCGCAGCTGCTGCGAACATCGTCCGAATTCTCATCACGGCCGCTCCTCCCTCAAGATCGTCCGCGCTTACTCCAGCGCGCCTTCGGCGGTCAGCGCGTCGATTCGCTCCTGATCGTAGCCGAGCATGCGGCTGAGCACGAAATGGGTGTCTTCGCCCAACCGCGGCGAGGGCGAGACGATCTCGGCGGGTGTCTCCGAGAAGCGCCAGGGCGGCGCGAGCACGGTGCGCTGGCGCGTCTCCGGCGGGCGGATCGGCACGCCGGCGCCGCGCGCCTGAAACTGCTCCGAGGCGTGGATGTCCGCGCCCCACATCGAGGGGCTGGCCGGCACGCCCGCTTCACGCAGCGTTTCCGACGCGGCCAGCGCCGACTGCTCGCTCGTCCACGCCTCAATCGGCGCGCGCAGCTCTTCGCGGTGCTTCCAGCGCCGCAGACCGGTGCGGAAGCGCGGATCGGCGCGCAGGTGATCCAACCCCGCCGCGTCGCACAGACTCTCCCACTCGGCGTCGTTGCGGCAGGCGATCGCCAGCCACGCTCCGTCGCTGCCATCATCGGAGCCAGACGCGCCGTTGGGCTCGCGCATTGCGGCGCAGCGGTAGACATCGTGCGGCGCCCAGGCGCGGTGGCCGTTGCCCAGCCGCTCGCCGTCGTCGCCCAGCAGCGAGACGCGTAGAAACTCCTCGCCCATATGCATCGCGATCGCCTCGCGCGATGAGGCATCCACAAACTGCCCCAGCCCGGTGCGGTCGCGGTAGTGCAGCCCTGCCAGCATCGCAAACGCGGCCGCCGTGCCCGCGCGCAGATCGATCGAGCCGCCCATCGTCAGCGGCGGCTCGTCGGGCGCGCCGGAGAGGTAGGCGAGCCCGGCCAGCGCGGCGAAGGTCGGCGCGTAGCCGGTGTAGTTGCGCTCCGGCCCCGACGCGCCCAGCGCGCTGGCGGAGACCAGCACGATGTCTTCGCGCTGCTCGCGCAGCGACTCGTAGCCCAGCCCCAGCTTGTCCAGCGTGCCCGGGCGGAAGTTGTCGATCGCGCCGTCCGCCGTCGCCGCCAGATCGCGCACCACCTGCTTCGCGCCATCCTCTTTGAGATTGAGCTGAATGGAGAGCTTGTTGAGGTTAAGTTCGTTGAACATCGGCGCCTGGTTGACGCCGCCGCGGAATGCGCCCATCGCCAGCGAGCGCTGGCGGCTGTGGTCGATCCGCGTGCGCGACTCGACCTTGATCACCTCCGCGCCGAGCAGCGCCAGCAGCATCGCGCCGTACGGTCCGGCCCAGGCCCAGGTGAAGTCAATGATCCGCCGCCCCGCCAGCGGGCCGCGATGCGCGATCGACGCGAGCGGGAACTGGCCGTTGGCTCCGTTGCTGGTCATGCGATCACTCCCGCCCGCCGCGCCTGCGCCGGCGTCCAGGGCGCGAGCTGCGGCGCGGTCAGCTCGTTGGTCGCTTCGCCGAGTTGCGGCGCAGGCGCGCGCGCCGCCCTCGGCGTCTCCGTCCACTCCGCCGCGAACTGCGCGTAGGACGCCGGACCGACCGCTGGATGCTCAAGCGTCTCGAAAAAACCGCGCAGCTGTTCCTGCTCGGAGACCATCACCTCCGAGGGGCGCAGCACCGGCCCGGCCGGGGCGCTTTCGGCCTGCAACAGGCGGTAGACCTCGTCGCGCGTCCGGGCGCCCGCCCACTCGTCGATCGCTTCCTGCGCCGTATCCGCCATCTCCAGCCGATCGCGCAGCTTGCCCTCTTCGTCGTAGGCCCAGGCCGGATCGCCCATCGCGCTCAGCAGCCCGCGCCACTGGTGCGGCTGCGGCGTCACTGTGATCACGTGCCCGTCGGCGCAGTCCATCCGCCCGCCGAACGAGGTGCGCCCGCTGCGCATAATCGGCGGCGGCCCGCCGTCGTTGGCCGCGATCGAGATGTCCACCCGATCGATCGTCATCATCGCCTCCGTCGCCGCCACATCCACGATCTGCCCCTCGCCCGTGCGATCGCGCGCGATCAACGCCGCCCAGACCGCCAGCGCGAGCGCCAGCCCCGCGTCCGCCTCGTGGACGCGCGCGCCGGCCATGATCGGCGAGCCGCCGTCCGCGCCCAGATTGCGCCGCACGCCGGCCGCCGCGCCCGAGGCGTGCGCGCGCGTCAGCGCGCTCGACGGCCATTCGGCGGCGGGTCCGTCCAGCCCCCACGGCGTGAGCGCGGCGATGATCAGCCGCGGATGCGCCTCGCGCAGCGCCTCCAGTGCCAGCTCCGCCTCTTCCAGGCAGCTGGGCGGCCAATCGGTGACGAGCACATCCGCATCGCGCAGCAGCGCCTGGAGGACTCGCTTCCCGGCGGCGGTGAGCAGATCGAGCGCCACGCTGCGCTTCGAGGTGTTGTAGTGCAGGAAGACGGTCGAAGTCTCGCGCCCCGGCCCGGCGCCGGCAAACGGCGCCATCCGACGCGCCGGATCCCCGCCCGGCGGCTCCACCTTGATCGTCTCCGCCCCCGCGTCGGCGAGCAGTTTGCCGGCAAACGGCGCAGCCACCTCGGTCGCCAGCTCGACTACGCGCAGCCCGTCCAGCAGCGTCGGTTTCGGAGCGTTCGTCATGCCAACAGCCTCACCGATGCGCAGTCTACGCCCCACCCCCACCCAGGCGACAGCCACCCGGCGATTGGTAGGCTGCGAACAGGACAACGACAGCGAGGCCCACGATGGTGAGGATGAGGCAAATCGCCCATGAGTTGCTGAAGACAGTCGACGCGTCGGAGCTGCGCGCCGACCCGGCCGCGCTTGTGGCGCAGCTGGAGAGCTTCGACGATCGGATCACGATCATGCGCAACGGCAAACCCGCTGTCACCCTCTGGGGCTACGAGCCGACCCCGATTCACAACTGGAAACAGAACGACGAAGGCGAATGGGTGGAATACACCCACGACTGGCGGGAGAGTGCGTTCGGGCGCATCGTGCAGCTCGGCGATCTGGCGGCGAAGTTCGACGCGCTCGCCGATGATCTGGAGGCCAACGCCGGCGGTGCGCTGATCAAATCAGGCGACGAGCGGGTGGCGGAGTTGACGCCCTACCGGCCGTCATGGTTCGGACGTTCGCTCAGGAAGCACCAGTTCCTCGACGAACACAACGAACGCATGGACGCTGATCTGGACGCTGATCTGGACGCTGAGCGGGAGGCAAGGGCTGCGGCGTCGGGAGATGGGAGTTGATCCTCCTCGACACGCAGACACTGGGCTGGCACGACCAGGCCGACCGCCGCCTCGGTCCACGTACGCGGGCCATGATCGAGCGGCACTGGCGGCAGAGGGAAGTCGCTGTCTCCGCGCTCTCGTTCTGGGAAATCACGATGAACCGCGACGCCCGGGAATTCCGCCGAATCCCCGACATCCGAGTGTGGCGGAACGATCTGCTCAAAGACGGGCTGATCGAGATTCCTGTAGATGGTGAGATCGCGATCGCGGCGGGCCGGATCACTGGCATGCACGGCGATCCCGGCGATCGGATCATCGTGGCGACCGCGTTTCGCGCCGAAACGCTGGTGACCTCCGACGAGCGGATTATGCGCTGGGGTGGACAGCTCGATCGCGTCTACGCCTACGACTGAGCGGCCGCCGACGCCCGCGCCCATCCTCCTAAAGGCCTGCCAGCTATTGGTACGCTGGCAACGGATCGGAGCCAACCATGGTGATGGCGGAGGACACAGCCCTCGCAGGCTTGACGGTGCTGGACGCCACGGAACTGGCGACCCGCTGCCAGGAAATCGTGGATCAGGCTGTGCGCAGCGAGGACCGGCTCGTGCTCACCGGCGACGGCCGCCCCATCGCCTACCTGGAGCGCTACGAACCGCCGCCGCGGCCGTTCTACGTGCGCCCGTCGCCTGAGGGCGGCGGCGCATCCGAGCGCGTCTACCGCGAGGTCGTTGAGACCATCCATCGGTCCGTCAAGGTGGCGGAGTTGCAAGCGCAATCGCCCGACCTGGTCGAGCAGGCCGCCGCCAACGACTGGCGGGTGTTGATCTGGAACCGCAACGGTCCCGACGCGATGCTCATCCGCTACGCCCGGCGCGGCCGTCAGACCTCGCCTGTCACCGCGGTCAACGACATTGACTGGGATGTCGGCGAAGTGTGGAACGCCACCCTCGACGGTCCGACGGCGGGCGAGTTGCTGTGATTCTGTCCGACACGCAGACGCTCTACTGGTGGCGCGAGGATCGCGGGCGTCTTGGTACGAACGCGCTCGCGGTGCTTGATGCGGCGTGGGATGCACGCAACCTGGCGGCCTCTGCAATCTCATTCTGGGAAATCGGGATGCTCGAGTCGAAGGGGCGGCTGTCGCTTCCTGTCAACGCCGACCAATGGCGGCTGGACCTGCTCAACGAAGGGCTTGCGGAGATACCCGTCGATGGCGGAATCGGCCTCCGCGCGGCCTACCTCGCCAACTTCCATGGCGACCCTGCGGATCGCATCATCGTCGCGACCGCCCTCAACGACCATCAACTCCTGACCACAGATCGCGAAATCCTGGATTGGGATGGCCCGCTTCAGCGCATCGACGCTCGGCGATAGCCGCTGCCATGGAAAGCTCGGTACGCTGACGGCGGATCGGAGCCGAGCATGGTGATGGCGGAGGACACAGCCCTCGAAGGTTTGACGGTGGTGGACGCCGCGGAATTGGCGACCCGCTGCCAGGAAATCGTGGATCAGGCCGTGCGCAGCGAGGACCGGCTCGTGCTCACCGGCGACGGCCGCCCCATCGCCTACCTGGAGCGCTACGAACCGCCGCCGCGGCCCTTCTACGTGCGCCCGTCGCCTGAAGGCGGCGGCGCATCCGAGCGCGTCTACCGCGAGGTCGTCGAGACCATCCACCGGTCCGTCAAGGTGGCGGAGCTGCAAGCGCAATCGCCCGACCTGGTCGAGCAGGCCGCCGCCAACGACTGGCGGGTGCTGATCTGGAACCGCAACGGCCCCGACGCGATGCTCATCCGCTACTTCTGGGACGGGATGCATCGCAACTCCGGGATCGACAACGGCGACCTCGTCACGGCGGTCCGCGAGCTGCGCGACGAGATGGCCGCGGAAGCCGAGCGGTCAATGAACCGAAGGTTCCCCCCATGACGATGTTCGACACACACACGCTGCTCTGGTGGCGGTTGGAACCTCATCGGCTGAGCCCGGAGGCCAAGCGAGTCAGCGGCAGTGCTTTCCTCCGCGGCGAGCTGGCGGTGTCGGTGATCTCGTTTCAGGAGATCGGACGCTTGGTCAGGCGAGGCCGCGTGACGCTGCCGACCGATCTGCGGACTTGGCGTCGGCAGCTGTTGGACGAAGGTTTAGTGGAGTTGCCGGTCGACGGCGAAATTGTCCTGCGAACGCACGAGCTTGCCAATCTGCCGGCCGATCCCGCTGATCAGCTGATCGTCGCGACGGCGGCGGAGCGTCACACGCTGATCACCGCCGATGACGAAATCTACGATTGGCTGGGCCCGCTTGACCGCGTCCGCGCCGACGATTAACCCCTGCACGTTAGACTCAACGCCAGCGTGACTGACACCAACACCCCCCAGGACACTCCCCGCCCCTTTGACGGCGTCCGCGTGCTCGAGCTCGCCGAGGGCATCTCCGGTCCCTTCGCCGGGCGCTGGCTCGCCGCGCTCGGCGCTGACGTCGTCAAAATCGAGCGCACCACCGGCGACCCCTCCCGCGCCTTCGGACCCTGGCCCGACGACCTCCCCGACGACGAAACCAGCGGCCTCTACCTCTACCTCAACGGCGGCAAGCGCAGCGTCACGCTCAACCTCGACACCTCCGACGGGCGCGCGATCCTCGAAGAGCTGGCGGCCGACGCCGAAATCGTGATCGAATCGTTCGCGCCCGGCTACCTGGCCGAGCGCGGACTGGACTACGACGCGCTCTCCGCACAGCGCCCCCAGCTGGTGATGATCTCAATCACTCCCTTCGGCCGGACAGGCCCCAACGCCGACCTGCCCGCCACCGAACTCACCCTCTTCGCCGCCTGCGGCCAACTCTGGCTAACCGGCGACCCGGCCCGTACCCCGCTCAAAAACGGCGGCTCGCAGCCCTCCTACCAGGCTGGCCTCAACGCACTCGCCGCCGTCGCCGGCGCCTACTACGGCGCGCTCGCCCACGGACAGGGCGCGCACATCGACCTGGCCATGCAGGAAACCTACGCCGCCATGGCCGAAGCCTTCATGACCCGCGCCTCCCAACTCGGCATCGAGACGCTCCGCTCCGGCAACAACCTCAACGCCCTCTGGGGCATCTACCCCACCGCCGACGGCTACGGCGGCGTCTGCGCCCTCCCGCGCAACTTCCCCGGCCTCGTCGAAGCGCTCGACATGGAGGAAATCCGCGATCCCCGCTTCGCCGAGCCCGCCGGCCGCCTCGAACACAACGACGAGCTGATCGCCCTGCTCTACGGCTGGTTCGCCCAGCGCACCCGCGAGGATCTGACCGAACTCGGCCTGCGCCACCGCGTCCCCTTCGGCTACGTCGCCTCGATCGCCGACCTCGTCGAATCCGAACACCTCAAACAGCGCGACTTCTTCATCCAACAGGACCACCCCCGCGCCGGCGCGCTCACCTTCCCCGGCCGCCTCTGGACCAGCAGCGAGCACGACTGGCGCAGCGACCGCGCCCCCGAACTCGGCGAACATAACGTCGCCGTCCTCCACCAGGAGCTCGGCTACGACCTCGAAGACCTCGTCCGCCTCCGCGAACTCGACGCCATCTAGGGAGCGCCGCATCATGCCCGACCCCGGCCGACCCCTCAGCGGCGTCCGCGTCGCCGACCTCACGATGATCTGGGCCGGCCCTTACGCCACCAAAATCCTCGCCGACCAGGGCGCGGAGGTGATCAAAATCGAATCCCCCCGCGCCTGGGACAACATCCGCACCCTGCTCCCGCCGCCCACCGCGCCCGGCGAGCGCTGGTGGAACACCAACTTCTACTTCCACGAGTACAGCCGCAACAAAAAGTCGCTCAGCCTCGACCTCGCCGCGCCCCGCGGCAAGGAAATCTTCGCCCGCCTCGTCGCCGAGTGCGATGTCGTGATCGAGAACTACCGCACCGACGTGATGGACAACCTCGGCCTCAGCTACGACTGGCTGCGCAAGCAGCGCGAGGACATCATCGTCGTCGGCATGGCCGGCTTCGGCAAAACCGGCCCCGAGCGCAACGCCGTCGGCTATGGGCCGATCATCGAGATGATGTCCGGCCTCACCTCCACCAGCGGCTACGGCGACGACGGCATGCCCTACAAGAGCGGCATCTCCTACGGCGACCCCATCGCCGGCGTCACCGCCGCCGCCGCCGTCGCCACCGCCCTCATCCACCGCCGCCGCACCGGACGCGGCCAATACATCGACCTCTCCCAGCGCGAAGCCATGTCCACGATGCTCGGCGAGTTCTATATGGACTGGTCGATGAACCGCCGGCTGCCCGAGCATCAGGGCAACGGGCACGACTGGATGGCCCCGCACAACATCTACCCCTGCGCCGGCGAGGAGGAGTGGATCGCCATCTGCGTCCGCACCGACGCCGAGTGGGAATCACTCAAGCAGGTCATGGGCGCCCCCGCCTGGGCGGACGGCGAGGAATACTCAGACCAAATCTTCCGCTGGGAGCACCGCGAACAGCTGGACCGCGCAGTCGCCGAGTGGACCTCGACGCGCAGCAAAACCGAGCTGTTCGGGTCCCTGCGCGACGCCCGCATCCCCTCCTCACCCGTCTGGAAGACGCTCGAAGTGATCCGCGACCCGCACCTCAAGGCCCGCGGCTACTACGAGCCGCTCCACCACCCCGAAGTCGGCATCTGGAACGTCCACGGCTGGCTCTGGCGCACCGCCGGCGCAGGTCCCTGCGTGCTCGCCCCCGCCCCCGACTTCGGTCAACACAACGACGAAATCCTCGGCGGCCTGCTCGGCCTCAGCGCCGAAGAGCAGGCGGCCCTCGAAGCCGCCGGCATCACCGCCGCCCGCCCCGAAGGCATCCCCTTCGCCTCCGAAATGCCCGCCCAACCCTCCCTCATCTAAGCCCCGTCCACCAACCCGCCATACCCCCGCCCCCTTTTCCCCGTCATTCCCGCCCCCTTTTCCCCGTCATTCCCGCCCCCTTTTCCCCGTCATTCCCGCCCCCTTTTCCCCGTCATTCCCGCCCCCCTTTCCCCGTCATACCCCCACCCCCTTTTCCTCGTCATTCCCGCCCCCGAGCGGGAATCGGCCCCGAGTCCCCCTCCAACGTCGCGCTACATCACTCCCCCACTCCGTCGCCCCAGACTTGATCTGGGGCCCAAACCCAACTCTCTTCACGCGCCAGAGCCCCGACCTGCCCCCCAACGCCCGCACGCAGGACCGCCCAACGCCCCACCCCACTAACCCACCATCCCTGACCTCCGCCATCCCCGCGCACCTCTCCGTCATACCCGCGCTTGCCGCGGAGCCTGCCCCCGGCCCGAACGGGGGTATCTCGACGTGAACAGCGCCAACGCCGCACTCTCTTCCCTAACCTTCGCCTACGCGCATGAGCCGCGCCGAATCATCATCAGCATAACCCCTTATCAAACACTATTGACATCCTACGCGCAAATCTGCCACCCTTCCCCCACCGGTCCTCATCTCCGCCCCGAAGCCGCCGAACAGTCGGCCGCCCGCATGCGCGGGGGTGGGAAGGGGGAGCACATGGTCCATCTGCCGCCGCCGCTCATGCACGAGCGACCGCACCTGCCGCACGCCGTCAGCGAAGCCTTACGACACCGCCCCCACATCGTGCCGCTCATCGCCGACTCCCCCCAGCACCACCCACGCATCTTCAGCGCCGCCGCGATCGGTGCCAGCTTCCTGCTGCTCCTCGTCGCAGCCATCACCGTCTACAACAGCATCGTGCGAGCGCCCGACGCTCAAAACGGGGCGCTGACCGAGGCGCTGCTGGCCTCCGGCACGACGGCCGACTGGCACTGGGGCGGCGGTCCGCCCGATGCGGAAGCCGCCGCCGCGCGAGACGGCGAACTCCAGCCCGGCAACCTCTACATCAACACCGACAACGGCGACATCTACCTGCGGCTCGAAGACGGTTGGAGCGACGATCCCGTCGGCAGTCTGGGCAGCGCCGCTCAGCCGATCATCCTCGAGCAGCCCGCCGCCGCCGGTGTTGATCGGGCGTCAATTGTCGGGGGGGGGGGGGGTAAAACCGGTGATTCTTCCGCCGACTACAGCACATCGGGCGCTCCGGGACCCGCCGGACCGCCCGGTCCGCGCGGCGAAGCGGGGCTGCAAGGACCCGATGGCGAACGCGGTCCCCGCGGCCTGATCGGACCCACCGGCCCGCAAGGATTGCAAGGCGAGCAGGGCGAACCCGGCCCCGCTGGTGCAATCGGCCCGCAAGGGCTGCAAGGCGAACAGGGTGAGCGCGGCGAACCCGGTCCCGCCGGTGCAGTCGGCACGCAAGGACTGCAAGGCGAGCGCGGCCCCGCTGGTCCTGCCGGCGCAGTCGGCGCAATCGGTCCGCAGGGTCCTGTCGGCCCCGCCGGTCCGCGAGGATTGCAAGGCATCCCCGGACCTCCCGGCGCACAAGGCGAGCGCGGCGAGCAGGGCCTCCAGGGACCCACCGGACCGGCCGGGGGTCCGCCCGGACCGCAAGGCGCTGTGGGACCGTCCGGACCTCAAGGCGACGACGGCCCGCCCGGTCCGCGCGGCGAACGCGGACCGCAGGGCGAGCGCGGACCCGCCGGTCCGCAGGGTATCCAGGGACCGCCCGGACCCGCCGGCGGCCCGCGAGGAGCCACCGGCGCGGTCGGCCCCCAAGGTCCGCAGGGACCGCGCGGCCCACAGGGCGAACGCGGCTTCACGGGCGGCAGCGGCGCGCCCGGCCCGCAGGGCGCGACGGGCGAACGCGGCCCCGCCGGACAGCGCGGCGGCCGCTGGTTCACCCACGCCGGCGGCCACGCCTCCTACAGCTGGACGGGCATCGCCCTGCAATCCGGCGACATGTTCATGAACACCGCCAACTCGCAGATCTTCAGCTACGACGGCGCAGCTTGGGCGCTGGTCGGCACGCTGACCGGCATCCGGGGATTGCAGGGGCCGCAGGGCGCGGTCGGTCCGCAAGGCCCGCAGGGAGCGACCGGCCCGCAAGGCGAGCAAGGCCCACAAGGAAACATCGGCGCCGCCGGCCCCACCGGCTCGGTAGGCCCGCAGGGCGAAGCGGGCAACCGCATCTACCACCACACCGCCGCCCCGCCCGCCGTCGGCGACGCCTACTGGAGCGCCTACGGCAACCCGACGCTGCAACGCGGCGACCTGCTGATCAACACCGGCAACGGCGACCTGCACTGGTACGGCGGCAGCGCCTGGTCGCTGCTCGTCAACCTCCGTCAGGGACCGCAGGGACCGGCCGGTCCGACCGGACCGCAGGGCGACCAGGGCGCGACCGGTCCTCAGGGCGCGCGCGGAATGGGCTGGCACTTCGGCACCGACGACGTGCCGGCGCCCGTCGGTCCGGTCGCCGGCGACCTCTACTTCAACTACCAGAGCTTCGACGTCTACGCCTACCGCTCGGCTCCGGGTACGGGCACGAGCTGGAATCGGGTCACGTCGCTGCGCGGGCCGCAGGGCGAGGTCGGCCCGCAAGGCTCCCAGGGCGAGATCGGTCCGCAAGGCGCGCCGGGCGCAACAGGAGCAGCGGGCGCGACCGGCCCCGCAGGCGCGCCGGGCAACCAGTGGTACCACGGAGCCGGTGAGCCGACGAGCAACCCGCCCGCCGCGCGAGCCGGCGGCTTCCGCGCCGGCGACATGTACCTCGACACCTCCAACCACCGCATCTGGAGCCACAACGGCTCCGCTTGGACCCAGATCGCCAGCCTCGTCGTCACCGCCCAGCCCTGACCGGTCCCCGCGGAGCGGTCCGCCGCGCCCGTCGACGGGCGCGGCGGACCCGTTCCGCATCACTCACGTTCTCGCTCCACCACCGCGTCCCCCAGCGCCTCGCGGAAATACCCCGTACGCCCTTCCAGCGACTCCCCCACCACCTCCGCCCACGCCGCCGCCGGACCCAGCCGCCGCGCAATCTCCTCTATATCCGTCCACCACTCCCAGCCGCGCGGCAGCGGCGCCGGCAGCTCCAGCCGCAGCGCATCCTCCTCCTCAGGCAGCCAGAAACGGCAATACCACGCCCGCCGACGCACAATCCCCGCCTGCATCATCAGCGCATAGGTCGTGCGCCCCGCATCGTCGCGCCGCTCCGGTTCCTCCGCGCAACGCAGCAGGAAGTTGAAGATCGAGAACTGCCCCGACTCGACGCCCGTCCGCGCCGCGCCGATGCGCCGCACCCCGTCGGCCACCGCCAGCAGCAGCGCCGCCCGCTCCACCGACAGGTTCGCCTCCTCCAGCGTCGTCGCCCTCACCGCTCGCCGCGCTGAAACTCGTCAAGCGTCGCCCGCAGCCCGTGCTCGCGGATGCTCCGATTCATCGCCAGCACCGGCTCCGAAAAGTGCGCAATCGTGTCGATCTCCACCCCGCCCAGCAGCGCCTCGCGGAAGCCTTGCACCTCCTGCGTGCGGTTGATCGCCTTCTTCTGTAGCACCAGAATCTCTTTCGGCGTCCGCGCCGCCCGCTGCGCGTACTCCTCCACGAATTCGTCCAGCTGATCGGGTGGCAAACTGCGGTTGAACAGCCCGATCTCCGCCGCCTCCGCGCCCGAAATCATCGAGCCGACCGGAAAGAAGAACTCCTTCGCCCGCTTCGCGCCCACCTGCCAGGCCCAGAACGAGGCCACGAAGCCCGCGCCCAGCGGCAGCTGTGGCGCGCCCACCCGCGCGTCGTCCGCCGCGAATGTCACATCGCAGATCGTCGCCAACTGCGTGCCGCCGGCCAGGCAGTGCCCGTGGACTTTGGCGATCACCGGCAGCCGCAAGTCCCAGATGCGCAGCCAGTTGCGCAGCAGCTCCTCCAGCCCGTCGCGGTCCCGCGAGATCGCCGACGCCTGCTCCGCTGCCACACCGCCGCCGCCCTGAAGGTCGTAGCCCGCGCTGAACGCCCGTCCCGCCCCGCTCAGCAGCGCCACATGGACGCCGTCGTCGCGCTCCGCCTCCGTTAGCGCCTCGATCAGCTCGCGCTGCATCGCCCGCGAGATCGCGTTCAGCTTCTCCGGGCGATTGAGCGCAATCCGCGCCACCCGCCCCTCGCGCTCCACCCGAATCGTCTCCCACTGCTCAGCCATCGCCCACCTCCTAACTCACCCCTGATCGTACGCCCTTCACCTCGCACTCCCCCCACTCCGCGCCCCCTGGCAACCTCCGACCACCGCTTGACCCCCATCACAGTTGCTCCGTCGCCCCAGCACACCCCCTTTCCGTCGCCCCAGACTTGATCTGGGGCCCAAACCCAACGTTGCGCGCGACACCAAGCTCCCGCGCCGTCCCCACTTCCGTCATACCCGCGCTTGCCGTGGGTATCTCGCCGAGAGCAGCACCACCGTTGCATCCCCCTCCCTCCCGTCATTCCCGCCTCCGAGCGGGAATCAGCCCCGCGCATCCTCCTAACGCCCCTCCCTACCCGATCCGACCATCCCGACCAGATAGAAACCCCACTCACACCCCAAGACTCACCCGACCACCCCCATCGCGCCATCTGTGGACCACTCAGACTCCCCCAGTTGCCATCGACGCTTGAATGTTCTAGATTTCTGTTTGGAACTCACGTTCCCGGCGGCGTGGACGACATCCCAGGAAAACCCCAATGACCATCGCACTGATCCTGATCACCATCGCCCTCGGCCTCTGGCTCGTGCGCCAGTGGTCCCGCGGCGACCTCGCCTCACCCTCCCGTCATTCCCGCCGCCCCAGTTCCCGTCATTCCCGCCAGCCCAGTTCCCGTCATTCCCGCCGCCCCAGTTCCCGTCATTCCCGCCGGCCCAGTTCCCGTCATTCCCGCCCCCGAGCGGGAACCCGCCCAACCCCGTTCCATCTGCCCGTTTCGCCCGCCCTGCCCGCCGCGAGCACCACAGACCCTCCCTCCAACCGACGAGCGGCCTGACCCTCGGACGCCCCTTGCCTCACAACCCCGCACAACGCTTAGACTGCCATTCGCGTAGCTCGCGCGCGTGAGGACGACATGGCTCAAACCCCAGACAACGTCGACGCTGCCCGCTCCGACCCGGCCGCCCTGCTCGAGCGCGTCGTGCTCTTCCGCAATATGCCCTCCGACATGCTCCGCGAACTCGGCCACCAACTGCGCTCCGTCACCTACCGCGCGCAGACCGACATCTTCCACGCCGGCGACGAAGGCGCCACGATGTACATCATCCTGAGCGGCGCCGTCAAAATCTTCGTCCCCGCCCTCGACGGACGCGAAGTCGTCCTCGCCGTCCACCGCTCCGGCGACCTCTTCGGCGAAATGGCCCTGCTCGACGACGAACCGCGCTCCGCCTCCGCCAGCACCATGGAAGACACCGAGATGTTCAGCCTCAACCGCGCCGACTTCTCCAACGTGCTCAACAGACACCCCGAAGCGCTGCGCGCCATCATCGATGTGCTCGTCGAGCGCCTCCGCGCCACCAACCAGTCCATCCAGGACGCCTACCTGCTCGATGTGCCCGGCCGCCTCGCCCGCCGCCTGCTGCTGATCGCCGACGAACACGGCGCCGACACCGAGCGCGGACGCGACATCGGCCTCCGCGTCAGCCAGCAGGAATTGGCCAGCATGATCGGCGCCAGCCGTGTCGCCGTCAACAAGCAGCTCCAGGCCTGGCGGCAGCGCGGCATCGTCGAAGTCACCCGCCAGCGCGTCGTGCTTCTCGACCCCGCCGCCCTCCAACGCGAGTTCACCCTCTCCCCCTAGCCGCCCAACGTGACCGAACAGGGCCGAACGCAACCGAACAAACCCGAACGCAGCCGAACAGCGAACAGGACGACCCGTGCCCGACACCCTCAACCCCGACCAACTCGCCGCGCTCCGCGCCTGGCCCTCCCCGGCCGTCGCCAACGCCATCGAAACCTTCGACATCCGCAGCCGCGCCTTCGGCTTCATGACCCCCGACATCCTCTGCCGCTTCCCCGACATGCAACCCATCGTCGGCTACGCCGCCACCTGCAAAATTCGCGCCAGCATCCCGCCCGGCGACGACCCCGAAACCCAGGCCGCGCCCGACTGGTGGGCCCACATCGAATCCATCCCCGAACCCCGCATCATCGTCATCCAGGACCTCGACCAACCACCGATCGGCTCTTTCTGGGGCGAGGTCAACGGCAACATCCACAAGGCGCTCGGCGGCATCGGCCTGATCACCGACGGCGGCGTCCGCGACCTCGACGAGGTTGAGGAGCTCGGCTTCCAGTTCTTCTCCCGCGAAATCCTCGTCTCCCACGCCTATGTCCACATCGTCGAAATCGGCCAGCCCGTCACCGTCGGCGGCCTCACCGTCTCCCCCGGCGACCTCCTCCACGGCGATAAGCACGGCGTCGTCCAAATCCCCCACGACATCGCCCCCCAGGTCGCCGACGCCGCCCAGGCCGTCGAAGACCGCGAGCGCGTGATCATCAACTACGCCAAATCCGCCGACTTCACCCGCCAGGGCCTGCTCAACATCATGCGCCCCACCCCCAGCGCCGAGGAGGAAACGCCCTAGGGCGTGTTCACACTTCCGCCATACCGCCCCCCCTCCGTCATTCCGGCGCACGCTGAGCCTGCCCCCGGCTCGAACGGGGGAATCCAAACCCAACTCCGCTCGCAGCGCCGGAAGCCTCGAATTGCCCGCCAACATCCGTTCGTAGGGCATCTCGGCGCACCGCGCCGCCGGCGACCGCCGTATGGATTCCAGCGTGCGCTGGAATGATGGGCAGAAGCGCGCGCGCCGCCTCAGACGCCGACTCACCCCCCGCCGTCGCGGCGCATTCGCACCCTTCCTCGCCCGCGACTTCCGCGTCCTCTGGGCCGTCATCTTCCTCCGCTCCTCCGCCCTCTGGCTCGACCAGGTCGCACGACCCGTCCTCATCGCCGAACTCACCGGCTCCGCCCTCCTGCTCGGAGCCGTGCTCGCCGCCCGCATGGCCCCCAATCTCCTGCTCGGCGTCTTCGCCGGCGCAATCGTCGACCGCTACCCCCGCCGACGCATCCTCGTCCTCTCCCAGACCGGCAACGTCCTCGCCGCCGCCCTGCTCTGCATCCTGCTCGCCGCCGGCTGGGTCCAGGCCTGGCACGTGATCGCCCTCGCCGCCGTCTCCGGCGCGAACATCGCCTTCTTCCAACCCGCCCGCCAGGCCATCCTCCCCGCCATGGTGTCCTCCTCCTCAATCCGCAGCGCGGTCGCCCTCTCCCAGACCGCCAACACCGTCACCCGCATCGGCGGCGCGCTGCTCGCCGGCCTCCTGCTTGAATTCGCCGACTTCAGCGCCATCTACGGACTCATGGCCGCCGTCTACGCCGCCGCCGCTCTCTCCGCCCTCCTCATCCGCGCCGACGTCGAAGCCCCCGCCCAGCGCGAACCGAGCGACGGCTCCCTCCTCTCCCAAACAGCCGACGGCTTCCGCTGGGCTGTCCGCACCCGCCGACCCCTCGCCGTGCTCGGCGTCTCCGTCCTCCTCTTCATCTTCATCGTCCCCTACCAGGGCGTCTTCCTCCCCCTGCTCGTAATCGACGAACTCCGCGAGCACGCCTCTTGGGTCGGCTACATGATGGCCGCCGGCGGCGCGGGCGCAGTCGCCGGCTCCCTGATCCTCGCCGCCGCCCGCCAACTGCCCGCTACCGGACGCCTCATGGCCTCCCTGCTCGTCGCCGCCGGTATCGTTCTCGCCCTGCTCTCCTTCGCCCCCAACCTCCCCCTCGTCGCCCTCTGCGTCTTCGCCGCCGCCGCCTGCACCACCAACGTCATGTCCCTCGCCAACCTCGCCCTGCTCCGCCTCGGACGCGAAGGCATGGCCGGACGCGCCGTCAGCCTCATGAACTTCGCCCGCGGCATGATCCCCCTCGGCGCCCTCATCGCCGGCGCGCTCGCCGACGCCCTCGGCCCCCGTACCGGCCTGCTCGCCGTCGCCGCCGCCGCAACCGCCGTCAGCCTCGCCGTCCTCCTCTCCCCCATCGCCGGCCAAGCCTCCGAAACGCCTCCCGACTCCGCCCCCGATCAGCCCCGCGCCTAGCGCGTGTTCACCCTTCCGTCATACCCGTGCCACCCCCACTCCGTCATACCCGCCCCACCCCTACTCCGTCATACCCGCCCCACCCCTACTCCGTCATACCCGCGCTTGCCGCGGGTATCTCGACGTGACCAGCACCGACCCCTCGCCAGCCTGCCAGCCATGCCGCGCGCCCCCCGCGCACCAATCCGTCGCCTCCCGCACCAATCCGTCGCCCCAGACTTGATCTGGGGCCCAAACCCAACCCCACTCGCAGCACAAAGCCCCGAGCCCGTCTGCCCACACCTGTTCGCAGGCCAGCCCGATATGCCGCGCCGCCGACAGCCAACGTATGGATTCCCGCTCGGGGGCGGGAATGACGGTGGAGGCGGGGCGGGAATGACGGAAGGGGTGAACAGACCCTAGCCCCCGTCGCCCGGCAGACCCGTCGGCGTCCCGATCTGCGGCCACGCCTCCAGCTCGATCTGCCGATACCAGGTCGCCCCCCCGCGCCGCACCTCCACCGTCACCGTCTCGCCCACCCGCAGCGTCTCCAGCGCCGCGATCAGATCGCCCAGATCGCTCACCGCAATCCCGCCGATCCGGCGCATCACATCGCCCACCCGCAGGTCGGCCCGGTCCGCCGCGCTGCCCTCCATCACGCTGCTGATCTCCAAATCAGCCTCCAGGCTCACCCCCAGCCGCGGGTGACGAATATGCTCGCCCGCGATCATCCGCGGCAGCACCCGCTGAATCGTGTCTACCGGAATCACCAGCCCCACCCCCGTAAACGCGCGAATCGGACTCTCGATCCGGAACGGCGCGCCCAGCAACGCCCCCGTCCGATCCACCAGCACGCCGCCCGAGTTACCCGGATTCAGCGCCGCGTCCGTCTGCAACACCCCGAAATGACTCCGCCCCCCGAACCTGGTCGACCCCACCACCCGCTCCAGTCCCGAAATGATCCCCGTGCTCAGCGAGTGGTTGAACCCGTGCGGCGCGCCGATCGCCGCCACCGGATCGCCCACTCGCGCCGCCGACAAATCCGCATATTCCAGCAACGCAATCGTCACCTCGTCCGGATCCACCTTGATCACCGCCAGATCGTTCGCCCGATCACTGCCGATCAACTCCGCCCGCACCGTCTCCCCCGCCCAGCTCCGCGCCAGGATCCGCTGCGCGCCTTCCACAACATGGTGGTTGGTCAGAATGTGCCCCGCGTCGTCCACGAAAAAGCCCGATCCGCCGTTGCCCGTCTCACTCGCGATCGTCAGCACCGCCGGCGCGACCCGCTCATAGACCCCGGCCGGGTCGAACGCCGCCGGCGCAGCTCCGTCCTCCGCCGTCGGCTCTGGCGGCAGACTCGTCACATCGCGCACCTCCGCCGCCGTCGCCGCGACCGGCTGCGCCGTCGCCGCAACCTCGCTCGCCGGCGGCGCAACCTCCGCGCCCGTACCCGTCGTCAGCAGAATCGCCGCCGCGGTAATCGCCGACATCACCCCGCCCGCCGCCGCGGAAATCAGAAACGTTCGCATCTCTCACGCCTCCTCCGCCGGTCGCGCAGTGAACTGGCGCCCATGTGTGCAGCCTATCGCCGCCCCGCCCCGCGCGCCCGCCTGAACACCCACCTGCGCGCCGGCTCCTTACCAACTCATTGCCGAATCATTGCCCAATTCTTACGGCCCGCCCCGCTCACTCTGGCCCCGCTAGCACCTCAATCAGCACCGGCACCCGCCCCTCGGGCAGCGTCGCCAGACGCTGGAATGCTGCTTCTGAGAGGTCTACGTGGTTGACGCCGAGCAGCCCTGTGTCTTGCACGATCACGTCCACCGAGCGCTCGCCGCGCCAGAGGCGCAGGCGGGTGCCGCACGGCCAGGTCACGGCGGCGGCGATCTGCGGATCCTGCGGGTCGTAGGGATTCCAGGGCGGGCAGTACATCGGTCCGCCGGCCAGCGACGGGTGGTAGTAGGTGATCTCGCCCGGCACCACCCGCGAGGCCAGATCGCCCGGCTGCACGCCCGAGGCCGGATTCCAGGTTGCGCCCGCGACCCGCGTGCGCACCCAGACCGCGTCGCCGGGATGCAGCACCGCGAACAGCTGTTGGGCGCTCTCGCCGGGCTGATAGGCGTACCAGCGCTGGTCGTCGGGCCACCAGCGCCGCGCTTCTGCGACCGGGCCCCACGGATCCTCGCCGAACGCCGTCCAGACCGGCTCGTGCAGGCCGGACCAGCCGAGGTACGACCAGCCGACCGGCAACTCGATCGGCGGCGGGAACGCTCCTGCGGTTTGCGGCTGCCGCCACACCGCCGCGTCGCTGAGCTCAAACCAGAGCGGCTGCCCGTGGCGCAGCTCCGTCAACGTCGGCCCAGGCAGTCCGGGTGCCCAGCCTTGCCAGCGCTGCTCCGCAACTTCCCAGCCCCAGGCGGCGCGCAGCGGCAGGCCCGTCAGCGCCTCCGCAATCGGCGTATCCGGACCGCACCAGGTCGCCGAATTCCAGCCGGCGACCAGCTCGATCGCCCGCGTCTCTCTGGCGACGATTCGCGGTGGCGCAGCTGCGCCGACGGCGAGCAACGCCGCGCCGCCCGCGGCGGCGCGAAGCAAGGCGCGGCGGCTGAGCCGGCGCGTCATAACGCTGCCCGCCGCTCGCGCCAGCCGCGCCAGGCGTACATCGCCACCGACGCGGCCACCGCCACGTTGAGGCTGTCGATCTCGCCGTAGACGGGGAGTTCGACTTGCAGCGCCGCCGCATCGAGGAACGCCTGCGGCAGCCCGTCGCCCTCGTTGCCCGCCACGATCAGCGGGCGCTGCGGCCACTCCGCCGACCAGACAGGCTGCGCCTGTCCGCCCTGCTGGAGCGCGACGATCTCGTAACCCTCCGCTTTCGCCCGCTCAATGCACTCGTGCGGCGTCGCCAGCACCTCCACCGGCAGCCACCAGTCGGCTCCTTTCGTGGAGGGGCGATAGTAGAAATCGCGGCCCACGATCCAGACCGCCTCCGCGCCCGCGGCCTCCGCGCTGCGAATCAGCGCGCCCAGATTGACGCCGTAGGAAAAGTTGAACGCCGCGATGGCGAACGAGCGCTCTCGCGCCGGCCTCTCGCCCGCCGGCGGCGCAAGCCCGAACGGGCGCACCGACGACAGCGCGCGGTCGCCCGCGTCGGGCCCGCGCGCCTCGATCGTCTCAATCGCCCGCTGCGCCCGCCCGCGCACCGACTCGTCGACATCCTCCGCCAGCCCGCGCAGCAGCGGCAGCGCCGCGGAACCGACCGCGGCCAGCGCGACGCAGGCCGCCCGCCGCGACGGTTGCGGGGCGTCGCTCAGCGCCGCGCCCAGCTGCCGGCAGACCTCGTCCGGATCCAGACGCGGCAGCAGCGTCATCGCTCGCCGTCGCGTCCGCCGATGCTCCGAGAGCAGCGCCGGAATCAGCGCCGCCACCGCCTCCGCCGCCGGCGCGAGTTGCAACGCAATCCGCGCCTCCCCGCGCGGGAACCCGTGCGCGGCGCTCAGCGCCGTCTCGGTAGCCAGCCGCACCCAGCCGTCCTCGCGCCGCTCCGCAGCCCGTCGCACGGCAAGGCCGAGCGCGTGCGCCTCGGCGTCCGCTGTGTCCAGGGCCGGGATGGCGTCGAGATCGGCGGTCATTCCGTAGATCATCGCACGGCTATCCTGAGACGGCGAAAGGATCCCGAATGGCGAAGCCATTCTCCCTACAGATCTTCCTCCCCTTCGGCGAGCCCGCCGGGCTGCGCATCGTCGACCGCGCCAACTGGACCGGTCAGGGAATCGCGTTCCCGCGCGGTCGAGTGCAGCAGGCGTTGAAGACCGAGGAGCTGCAACGCACCGGCGTCTACATCCTCTGGAATCGCGATGAGGCGCAGCCCGCACCGCAGGTCTACGTTGGCCAGGGTGAGCGGGTCAGTGACCGCATTCGCAGCCACGACCGCGAAAAAGACTTTTGGACCGACGCGGTCGCGTTCACGACCAAAGATGACTCGCTCAATCGGGCTCACGTGCTGTATCTCGAGTCTCGTCTGATACAGATCGCGGCCGAAGCGGGGCGCTGCACACTGGAGAACGGAACCACGCCCACGCTTCCGAACATCGGGCAGGCGGCGACCGCCGACACGGAACGGTATCTCGATGATCTACTCGCCTGCCTGCCGATCATCGGGGTGCGTTTCTTCGAAGCCTCCGTTGCGGCGAGCACCGAGAGCGGTGTCCCCGACGGTGCGATCGAGCTGTTTTTCAAGGACTACAAGGGTTTGGCCGCTCGCGCCTATCAGTCCGCCGACGGGTTCGTCGTTCTCAAGGGCTCCTACGCCAACGTGAACGAAGTTCCTGCGGTTGCAAAGTTCTTTCCCGGCTACTCAGCTGATCGCCGGCGACTCGTGGAGCAGGGCATTCTTGTCGAGTCGAAGACCTTGCCCGATGCGTACGAATTCGCCCGCGATTACGAGTTTTCGTCACTCACTCGCGCCGAGACGGTCATCAAGGGCATGGCAGCAGCTGGGCGAAAAGCGTGGAAAGACAAGGACGGGCGCTCGCTCGTCGATTTGGCCGAACTCGACGCGGAGAGCGGATCATGACCGTCCGCGACGTCCAAATCAACGCCGAGCCGATCGACGCCTACGAGGCCGCCTGCGAGGTGCTCGAAGACGCCACCACCCGCGGCGCGTTCAGAGTCGTCCTCGACGAAGAAGCCCACCGCTACTCCATCGCCTGGCAGACGCGGCTGAGCGGCTCGCGCTACGACTTCCGCTTCGAGCGGCTCGGCGCGACGCTGACCCGCGTCGAGGTCGAGCTCGACTTCTCCGGCGCCGTCGGCGGGCTGATCCGCCTGCTCCGCGGGCGCGGCAACGGGCCGCACCTCGAACGCATCCTCG
Organism: Dehalococcoidia bacterium; assembly: GCA_965242565.1. GTDB lineage: Bacteria > Chloroflexota > Dehalococcoidia > Bin125 > Bin125 > CATQGW01. The sequence continues at coordinate 482,380 of OZ251457.1, forward strand.
ACGACATTCGCCAACTCGCCGAGTCCGAGGAGTTCTATCAGGACGGCGAGGACGACGACGATCCCGAAGACCACGAACCTGTCTGACCACACGAACAGGAGAACGCCATGCAACTCACCGGTCTCGAAAACAAGGTCGCCGTCGTCACCGGCGCAGGACGGATGCGCAGCATCGGACGCCCAATCGCCGTTGAACTGGCCGAGGCGGGCTGCGACATCGTGCTGACCGGCACCGGGCGCGCGCCCGAACACTACCCCGACGACGAAAAGGCCGCCGGCTGGCGCGATATCCACTCCGTCGCCGCAGAGGTCGAGGCGGCCGGCCGCCGCGCGCTCGCTGTCGTTTCAGATGTCGCCGACTACGCCGCCGTCGAAGCGCTGCTTCAGCGGACCATCGACGAATTCGGGCGCGTCGACTTCGTGATCAACAACGCCGGCGCGGCGCGCGGGGCGGACCGCGTGCCCGTCGTTGAGATCGACCCCGAACTCTGGCGCGTCGTCATCGATGTCAACCTGACCGGCGCGTTCTACATGAGCCAGGTCTTCGGGCGACGGCTGATCGAGCAGGGCGAGGGCGGCGCGATCATCAACATCTCCTCGATCGCCGGCAAAATGCTCGGCCCCAACACCGCCGCCTACGCCGCCTCCAAGGCCGGTTTGCAGGCCCTGACCGCCTCAATGGCGCAGGAGATCGGGCGGCACGGCGTGCGTGTCAACGCGATCTGCCCGGGCATCATCGACACCTCGCGGATGGACGACCTGGGCCGCGGCGAGACGTGGGAGGGCATGATCCGCACCCGCATCCCGATCGGGCGCGCCGGCGAGGGCGAGGACATCGCGCACATCACCACCTTCCTCTGTTCCGAGCAGGGTGAGTGGATCACCGGGCAGTCCTACAATGTGGACGGCGGCACCTGCGTGCAGCACTAAGCGCGCGCCGGACCGCCGCGCAGCGCGACGAGACAACGAGGGAGACTCGCATGGCCTACGAATTCATCACCTACGAGCAGGACGAGCGGATCGTGACGATCACGATCAACCGCCCGGAGCGGATGAACTCGATTCATCCGCCGACCACGGCCGAGCTGGCGGACGCCTGGAACACGTTCGCCAACGACGACGACGCCTGGATCGCGATCCTCACGGGCGCGGGCACGCGGGCGTTCTCGGCCGGCAACGACCTGAAGTACACCGCCGAGATGTCGCGCGAGGCCAACCCGCCGCGCTTCGCGCCGGTGGCCGGCGGCTTCGGCGGGATCACCGCCGAGTTCGACTGCCCGAAGCCGATGATCGCCGCGGTCAACGGCTTCGCGCTGGGCGGCGGCTGCGAGATGGCGATGGCCTGCGACATCATCGTCGCGGCCGAGCACGCCGTGCTCGGCCTGCCCGAGCCCAAAGTCGGCCTGATGGCCGGCGCGGGCGGCGTCCACCGGATGCCGCGCCACATCCCGCTCAAGATCGCGATGGGCTACATGCTCACCGGCAAGCACGTGCCGGCCGCCGAAGCGCACCGCTGGGGGCTGGTCAACGAGGTCGTCCCCGCCGAGGAGCTGATGTCCGCCGCCCGCCGCTGGGCGGAGGAAATCCTGCTCTGCGCGCCGATTTCGATCCGCGCCAGCAAGGAGTCTGCCTACAAGGGCCTCGAACTGCCGCTGCCCGCCGCGCTCACCCACAGCTTCCACCAGCAGCGCCTCATGTCGCAGTCCGAGGACCTGATCGAAGGCCCGCGCGCGTTCGCCGAGAAGCGCACCCCCAACTGGAAAGGCCGCTAGGGCGCGTTCCCACAAGCCCGCCTACCATTGGCGCACATACAAGTCCCGTCGCGCTGCCCCAGCACACCTTCCCGTCGCACCCCAGCGCACCTTCCCGTCGCACCCCAGCGCACCTTTCCGTCGCGCCCTAGCGCATCGTTCCGTCGCCCCCGACTCCCTCTCCGTCGCCCCCGACTTGATCGGGGGCCCAAACCCAGCCCTGCTTGCAGCACAGGGGCTCGGCTTCCTGCCGACACCCGTTCGCAGATCGACTCGGTATGCCGCGCCGCACGGCAGCCGCCGTCTGGATTCTCGCTCAGGGGCGAGAATGACGGAAGTGTGAACACGCCCTAATCGGGCGGTGCCCACGGCGGCGACGCCGACAGCTCCGCCATCAGCCGCGCCGAATCCGGCACATCGTGCCCCAGCTTCTGCCCGTACTCCTCCGCCCACGACGGCGGCAGCAGTTGCTGTACCTCGTGCCAGCGAATCGGCTGCTCGCCGCTGCAACGCTCCGCCTCGAACACATCCGCCAGCCAGATCGCCATATCCCCCCCGTCCATCCGGTTCACCACCCGGCACGCCAGCCAGCCCACCACGCCATCGAGAATCGGCAGCCCCTCCGGTCCCTCGCGCCAGCCCACATCCGCAAACTTGTCCACCTCGGTTTGCGAGCGGAAGCCCCAGTGCCGCACCCACTCCCACTGCGCGCGGCTGATCACATGCACCGCGAACCGACCCGACGCCTCAATCAACCCGTTAGTGTGATTGCGCTTCTGAATCTGCACCAGCAGCCGCGGCTGCGCCGGCACGATCGAGGCGGCGAACGCGCCCACCGCAATCTGCCCGCCGCGATGCTCCCCGTCGGCGGCCGTCACCACCGTCAGCGGCGACCACAGCAGCGTCAGCAGCGAGGGTGCCTCCTGGATCGTCATGACTCGCGCAGGCTATCGCGCCGCTCGCGCCGCCGACGCCACCAGACCCAGCCCAGCGGGACGGCGAAGAACAGCAGCAGACCGCCCGCCGCGCCCGCCAGCAGCCGCCAGTCCCCCACCACGCCCTCGCCCAGCACCGCCGCGATCCCCAAAATCGGCGCGCTCGCCAGCACCGAGACCACGATGTAGATGCCGAACCGCATCTGCGTCAGCCCCGCCGCATAGGAGACATAATCCACCCCCGCAATCGGGAACAGCCGCAGCACAATCAGCAGCCGCAGCCCCAGCCGCTCGCCCAATTCGTCCACCTTGTCAACCGCCCCCTGCGACATCAGCCGCCGCAGCATCGGACGCCCCAGCTTGCGCGCCAGCCAGAAGCAGATCGCCGAACCGATCGCCGTTCCCGTCAGCGTGTAGAGGAAGCCCAGCGCCCCGCCGAAGACCGTCGCCGCGATGATCGGCGCGGGCGCCGTCGGCACCGGCGCGAACAGCATCGAGCCCGCGAAGAACGCGATGTAGGCGATCGGCCCCCATGGCCCCAACTGCTCAATCCAGTCCGCGACATCCGTCTCGATCCACTCCTGCAGCTCGTCGCGGAAGAGGATGTAAGGCGTGATCAGCGCCGCGCCCACGATCAGCGCCGCGACGACCAGCAGGATGATGCGGTTGCGGGTGAGCTCCACGCAGGCGATGGTACGCGCCGTACGCTAATGTCAAACGGGCGGAGCGAACCATGACCACCAGCATCGACCGCGAGTTCTTCGAGCGGCACCGGACCTCGGCGGAGCGCGCCGCCGAGGCGCGCGAGCTGTTTCCCAGCGGCGTCACTCACGATGTGCGCTTTTTCGACCCCTTCGGGCTCTTCATCGACCGCGCCGTCGGCCCGCGCAAGTGGGACGTCGACGGCAACGAGCTGATCGACTACGTGATGGGCCACGGCGCGCTGCTCTTCGGCCACAGCCACCCCTATCTGGTCGAGGCGGTGCAGCAGCAGGTCGCGCGGGGCACCCATCTGGGCGGCTCCAACGACTACGAGGCGCAGTGGGCGCGCGCCATCCAGCGCCTCATGCCCAGCGCCGAAAAAGTCCGCTTTACCTCCTCCGGCACCGAAGCCACGATGATGGCCGTCCGCCTCGCCCGCGCAGCCACCGGACGCGATCGCCTGCTCCGCCTGCGCAACCACTTCCACGGCTGGAACGACAGCGTGATGGTCGGCGGCCGCACCTCCGCCGGCCGAATCGGCGACAGCGGACTCTCCCGCGCGATCGGCGAAACCATCGCCGTCTTCGACCAGATAGACCTCCCCGGCATCGCCGACGCGCTCGCCGCCCGCGACATCGCCGCCGTGATCCTCGAGCCGACCGGCTACTCGTGGGGAACCTGCCCGCTGCCGCCCGAAATCCCCCAGCAACTCCGCGCCCTCACCGAGCAGTCCGAGACGCTGCTGATCTTCGACGAAGTGGTGACCGGCTTCCGCGCGAGCGAGGGCGGCGCGCAGCAGCGCCTCGGCGTCCGCCCCGACCTCACCACACTCGCCAAAATCGCCGCCGGCGGCCTGCCCGGCGGCGCGGTCGTCGGACGCGCCGACCTGATCGACCAGATCGCCTTTGAGGCGGGCGCGGAGCGCGTCGCCCACCCCGGCACCTTCAACGCTAACCCGCTCAGCGCCGCCGCCGGCGCGCGCGCCCTCGCCGCTGTGGCCGAGGAAAACCCCGTCGGCGTCGCCGCCGAGCAGGCCAAACGCCTCACCCGCGGCTTCAACGACGCCCTGCGCAGCGCCGAAATTCCCGGCGCGGCCTTCGCCGACATGTCGATGGTGCATATCGCGCTGGGTACCGACCTCCCCCGCCCCGACGACGGCGTCACTTGGAGCTGGGAGCCGCTCGGCGGCCCGCAGCCCGAGCTCGCACCCACGCCGCCGGCCGTCGCCTGGCCATTCCGCCGCGCCATGGCCAATCACGGCGTCGACCTGATGGGCATGGGCGCAATCGTCTCCTGCGTCCACAGCGACGCCGAGATCGACGCCACCATCAACGCCTTCGCCGCCTCCCTCGCCGACCTCCGCCGCGAACAACTCCTCTAGCCCCCCCTAACACCAACTCGCCCCAACCTGCCAGGCGCACACCGCTCGTCCAACCCCCAACCGCCCGCCCATTTCTCCTCGTCGTTCCCGCCCCCACCTCCCGTCATTCCCGCCCATTTCTCCTCGTCATTCCCACCCCCACCTCCTGTCATTCCCGCCCATTTCTCCTCGTCGTTCCCGCCCCCACCTCCCGTCATTCCCACCCCCACCTCCTGTCATTCCCGCCCTCACTCTCCGTCATTCCCGCCTCCGAGCGGGAATCTGCCGCGAGCCGCCCCTTCCCGGTCATTCCCGCCCCACCCTCCCGTCACACCCGCGCCGAAGAATCCGTCATACCCGCGCTTGCCGCGGAGCCTGCCCCCGGCCTGAACGGGGGTATCTCGACGAGAGCACCCCCAACCCCCGCGCCCCCCTTGTATGTTGCGACGGCCTTGGGGATGGGACCTGAGGCGAAGCGGGGTGCGGCAGGCCGAAGCCCCCTGGGTCCTGACGAGACCGCGACGGAACCTGGGCCGCCGCACCCCATTCCGCACGAGAGTCCGAACAATTGAGAGGGCGCGCCGTCCGCAGGCGGCGCAGCCCGCATTGCACAAGGCCGGGCCGGGTGCAGGATAGGGAGAGCGGAGCTGACGGAGCAGCGGTTTATCGGGATCGACGTCTTGAAGTGTTGGCTGGACGCGGCGCTGCGTCCGGGTGGTCGCACCTGGCGGCGGCCAACACCGAGCAGGGCGCGGCGCGGTTGGCGGTCGAGTTGGCCGCGCTGCGGCTGGCGCTGGTCGTGCTGGAGCCGACCGGCGGGCTGGAGGCGGAGGTCGTCGAGGCGCTGGCCGCCGTCGGCCTGCCGGCGGCGCTGGTCAATCCCCGCCGGGTGCGCGGCTGCGCCCGGGCGACGGGGCGCTCGGCCAAGGCCGACGCGCTCGACGCGGCGCTGCGGGCGTTGCTCGTCCGGCGCCGCCAGTTGGTCAAGCTGCTGACCGCGGAGCGCAACCGGCTGCGCCGCGCCGCCGCCGTGGTGCGCGACGGGCTGGCCGCGCACATCGCCTGGCTGGAGCGGGCGGTCGAGCGGCTCGAGGCCGAGTTACGCGCCGCGCTCGTCGCGTGCATGCGCACATTGCTCACCATCCTCAACGCCGTCCTCCGAGACCGCACCCCCTGGCAACCTCCGACCACCGCTTGACCCCCATCACAGTTGCTCCGTCGCCCCAGACTTGATCTGGGGCCCATACCCAACGCCGTTCGCAGCGCGAGGCCTCGGGGTACTCCGCCAACGCAGTGCGCAGGACTTTCCGGCGCTTGCACTGCCAACGGCCGCCGTATGGATTCGCTACGTTCCAATCCGAAGCAGGACGGCAGTTGGAGGTGTGCGCATGGGACAGCGGTACCGTCAGCTTTCTGAGGCGGAGCGGAAGCGGATCGCCGAGCTACACGGCGCGGGCCGCTCGACGCGGCAGATCGCAGCAGCTCTAGATCGCTCGTCATCGACGATTGCGGCGGAGTTGAAGCGCAACGCGCGCAGCGACGGCGGCTACGACCCGGTCTACGCCCAGGAGCGGACCTGGGCGCGGCGTTTCCGCGGCTCGAAGCTGGACGGCGACGACGCGCTGCGCGAGCGGGTCACGGCGCTGCTCGCGCAGGGCCTCTCGCCGGAGCAGGCCGCGGGCCGGCTGAACCGCGAAGCGGGCCGCACGCTGGTCTGCCATGAGACGATTTACCAGTTCATCTACGCCCAGGTGCGGCGCACCAAGGACTACGCCTGGGCGCGGCTGCCGCCCAGCGGGCGCGGGCGCCGCCGCGCGCGCGGACAGCGCCGCCCGCGCGTCGCGCGGGCGGTCGGCGCGATCCGCCGCCGCCGCCCACTCTCCGAGCGCCCGCGCGAGGCCCAGACCCGCTCCCAACCCGGCCACTGGGAGGCGGATCTGATGCACTTCGGACGCGGCGGCCGCTCGCTGCTGGTGCTGCAGGAGCGCCGCCGCCGCGCGCTGCTCGCCCTGCCGCTGGCGAGCAAGGCCGCCGCTCCGCTGAGCGAGGCCCTGAGCGGGCTGCTCGCCGCCCTGCCCGCCCCGCTGCGCCGCAGCGTCGCCTTCGACAACGGGGCCGAGTTCGCCCGCCATTACGAACTGCACGCGCTCGGCGTCGAAACGTTCTGCTGCGAACCCCACGCGCCCTGGCAGAAGGGCGGCGTGGAGAACGCGATCGGGCGGCTGCGCCGCGTCCTGCCGCGCCGCGCCCAACTCGCCGAGCTGCCCCGCCAGCTGCTCAACGAGATCCTGCGCGCCGCCGACAACACCCCCCGCAAGTGCCTCGACTTCCAAACCCCAGCCGAAGTGCTCCGTGCCCAACTGTCCGGCTTGCAACTCGAATCCACATTCCAGCGTGCGCTGGAACGACGGCGCGCAGCGCGAGAACACCAACGCTCCTTGCCCGCTGCGACACCGCGCGTTTGCGTGAACGCGCCCTAGCGAGCGACAGCCGCCTGCTCCCCCTCCTGCGGAGCACCCGTCTGCTGGTCGAACACCGTGAAGCGACGATGCAGCTCCGCGAAGTAATCGCGCACCGCCTGCTCCCGATGTTCGTCGCTCCACTTCAGCCGCTGCTGCATGATCTCCGCCGTACGCGGCGCCGCGCTGCGGCCCAGATCATGCGTCAGACCCACAGCCGTGCGGCGCAGCAGCACGTCCGCCACCGTCCGCGCCCCCTCGTGCTCGACCGCGAAGGCCGCCTGCGCGCCGATGTCGCGGTGATACGGCGAGAGCGGCTCCGCCAGCACCGCATCCGCCGCCGTGTAAGCCGCCACCTCCGGCGCGCGCGGGCCGTAGGTGCGGCGCAGATGCTGCTCCGTCGGCGCCGGCAGAAAGCTGGCGCGCGCGTGCGGCTCCGCCGGCAGCGCCCGAATCCCCCGCGCCCGCGGACGCCCGATCTCCCGCCGCACCCGCTCCGACACTTCCCGCCCCAGCGGGCGCGCCGTCGTCAGCTTCCCGCCCACAATCGAGAACAGCCGCTCCACCCCCTCGCGCTCGTGATCGACGATGAACGAGCGTCGCGTGATCGCCCCCGGCGACACGCCGTCCGCCGCGTGCGGCAAGGGCCGCACCCCGGAATAGGCGTAGCGCACGTTGCGCCGCTCAATCCCGATCCCCGGCAGCGCCCGCGACGCCTCCGTCAGCAGATAGTCGATCTCCCAGTCCGCGATCCGCGTCGCGCCCGGATCGCCGTCGTCGTGAACATCCGTCGCGCCCAGAATGTGGTGATCCAGCCACGGCACGACGAAAATCGGACGTCCGTCCGAGCGCGCCGACAGCAGCACCGCATGGCGCGGCCCGCGGCGCTCCAGGTCCAGCACCAGATGCGACCCCCGCGTGCCGCCGATCCGCCGCTCCAGACTCCGCCCCGTCGCCTCCAGCACCGCGTCCACCCACGGTCCCGCCGCGTTGATCACCAGCCGCGCCGCCGCCGACGAGCGCTTGCCCGTCAGCACATCGTGAAAGTCCACCCCGCGCGCCCGCCGGCGGTCGACGATCACGTAGTCGACCGCTGCGTAGTTGCGCAGATCCGCACCCGAGCTGCGCGCCTCCGCCAGATACTCCAGCGTCAGCCGCTCCGGCATCGCCACCTGCGCGTCGTAGAAGCGGTACGCAGCCGTCAGCTCGTCGGTCGAGACCGCAGGCTCGATCCGCTGCAACTGCCGTGTCGAAAACGAGCGGTGCCACGGCGTCACCTTGCGCGGCGAGAGCAGGTCGTAGAGCAGCAGCCCCGCCCGCACCACGGCCGCCGGCCGCGGGTCGCCGCGGTAGACCGGCAGCAGGAAACCGAGCGGCCGGACGAGGTGCGGACGCTTACGCAGCAGCCGCTCGCGCGACTGGAGCGACTCATGCACCAGCCCCGCGTCGCCTGTCGCTAGATAGCGCAGCCCCCCATGAATTAGCTTCGTTGACGCTGAGGTCGTGCCCGACGCGAAATCGCCCTGCTCGAGCACCAGGGTGCGATACCCCCGCGCCGCGACCGCCGCCGCAATCGCCGCCCCGTTAATCCCGCCGCCGATGATGATCACGTCGTATTCGGGTGTCATGCGTCCGTCGTCCCCGCTTCAGCGTATAGATTCGCACCGCCGTGCAGCGAGCGCCAGCGTTGAAAAGCCGCCTCAAGATCGGCCCGCGGCTCGACCCTGGTGTAAGCGAGCTCGCAGGGCGGCGGCGTGCCAAGATCGGCCTCCACCGCCAGCCGCGCCGCGCCGAGCGCCGTCGTCTCCAGATTCGCGGGCCGTAGCACCGGCCGTTGCAGCGCGTCGGCCTGAATCTGCAGCAGCGCGTCGCTGTTGGCCAGACCGCCGTCCACCCGCAGCTCGCCGATCGGCGACGGAAACGCCTCCACAATCTCCCGCACCCGAAAGGCGATCGCCTCCAGCGCCGCCCGCGCAATCTGCGCCCGCGTGGTCCCCGCCGACAGCCCGGCGATCATCCCCCGCGCCCGCGGCTCCCAGTGCGGCGCGCCGATCCCGGCCAGCGTCGGCAGAATCGCAACCCCGCCGCTGTCCGACGCCGACGCCGCCAGACGCGATAGCTTGGCTGCGTCGGCGGCAATCCCCAGCTCGGCCACCATCCAGTCGATCAGCGCCCCGACGGTGAAGACGCCGCCCTCAAGCGCCAGCGCATCGGGCGCATCGGCCGCCGCTGTGAGCAGCAGCCCCGGCGGCGGTTCGCCCGTGCCGTCTGTGCCGTCACTGCGAGCGAGCACGAACGCGCCGGTGCCGTAGGTGCATTTCGCCGCATCGGGCGAGCGGCAATCCTGACCGAACAGCGCCGCCTGCTGGTCCCCCGCCACCGCCAAAATCGGCAGCGGCTCGCCCAACAGCTCCGCCGCCGTCTCGCCGAACAGCCCGCGGCTGGGCCGCACCTGCGGCAGCGCCGCTTCGGGCACATCCGTCCACTCCGCAAGCTGCGGATCCCACGACTCCGTCCCGAGGTTGTAGAGCAGCGTGCGCGAGGCGTTGGTGCGGTCCGTGACGTGCGCCACGCCGCCCGTGAGCTTCGCGATCAGCCAGCTATCTACCGTGCCGACCGCCAGCTCGCCCCGCTCCGCCCGCTCCCGTGCGCCCGACAAACGTGCGCCCGGCGTCTGATCGAGTATCCAGGCCAGCTTGGGCGCCGAAAAGTAGGCATCGGGCGTGAGACCCGTGCGCTGCCGAAACTCAGCCTCGTGCGCAGCAGTCAGCGCCGCCGCCCGATCCGCCGTGCGACGGCAGTGCCAGACGATCGCCGGCCCGATCTGCGACAGGCTTGAGCGCTCCCAGACCACCGAGGTCTCGCGCTGATTGGCGATCGCGACCGCTCGAACGCGCGACGCACCACCGACCGCCCGCACCGCCTCGCGTGCGGCTTCTAGCTGACTCGACCAGATCGCCTCTGCGTCCTGCTCCGCCCAGCCCGGCTGCGGATGCTGCGTCGCCAGCGGACGCCGCGCCTGCGCACACAACCGCCCACGCACGTCAAAGACCAACGCGCGGCTGCTCGATGTGCCCTGGTCCAGCGCCAGGTAGAGCTCGCGGCTCAAGGGGAGCTAGGCGTCTTCTTCCGCGTCGCGGCGCCGGCCCATCACGACCCGCGCGACGGCCGCGATCACCGCCAGCAGCGCCCCAATACCGATGATTCGCCTCTTCCGCATCTGTCTGTCCATTCGTTGTCGGCGCTCCCCATCGCCGCAAACGACGGGCAACGCGCAAATCCGGATCATCGCTAGGCTAGCACGCCCGCCCACATCAGGCGCGCTGCCCATCCTCCAACACAGCTCTGAAAGTCTCCCCCCATCGCGGGGGGAGATTTAGAGGGGGGCGCGCCGCAACACCGCACGCCCCGGAACCTCCGAAGGCGCCCCCAGATTCATCGCCCCGCCGACCCCCCTTCCATCGCCCCTCGGCCCCTTCCCGTCATTTCCGCCGACCTCTCCCGTCATTCCTGCGCAGGCAGGAATCCAGGCGCCCCCCGCCGTTCGTTTACCCTGCGAACCATCAACGGCTCTCAAAATGCCGCTTCGGGGGGCTTCGGAGCACCGAAGAGGTCATGAGCGATCGGCTGCGGCGGGAGGGGCTGTAGACTCGCTGGGCGTTCGAGGAGGACCCCGATGGTCGGATGGCGGCGGGCCGCATCGCTCGTGGTGATCGCGCTGGCCGCCCTCGCGGCACTGGCGCTGACCGGCGCCGCGAGCGCCGACGATGGCGAACAAGCGGCCACCGCGCCTACGGTCTTGCAGCCGACGCAGGTCGTCGCCGCGATCCCCGAGGGCTACAACCAGCTCTTCCCGCTTCAGTGGGGCGGCGGCTCGCTCTTTCAGCTCAAGGCGCGGCTGGCGACGATGGGCTGCATCGCGAACACGATCTGGAATCACGACGGCGGCGAATGGCGCGGCTACAACCAGTACAATGTGCCGTCGACCCTGAACGCCGACTGGCTGTCTGCGTACGGGGAGTTCGTGCCGGCGGGGAGCCTGTTCGCAACCTGCTTCGATGTCTGCGAGTTCAGCTACTTTGAGGTGCCGAGCGGCGATTTGCCGTGTCAGTCATTGGCTGAGTTCCGCGAAAGGGACTTCTACGGCATCCTCCCGTACCCCATCGATGACTCGTCCGCATGCACAGACGACTTCGACGAGCGCGTGAAGGAGCATGTCCTGCCGTCGATGCCGCTGTACCCGGACACATGCATCATTCGACAAAGCACTCCTCCCGGGGGAAATCCACAAGGGTTCACAGGTCACCCGATCGCCTTGAGACGCAACGCCGCTACGTACCCGTACTACCCGAGCTTCGTCGTGGTCTACACGACGACGATGCCGCCGGTGAGCGAAAGGGAAAAGGTGGTGGCTCTGAACACGGAGATACACGAGCTCTGCCACACGAACCAGAGCTTCCACTTCATCGAACAGATGAAGCCTGATCTATTAATCGCGGTACCAGGGCCATCGAGCAATAGGTGGGCAGCAACTACGCCGGGCAACACCTTCATCGATCTGGTCGGATTCACACGCGACGACGACGGTGAGTGGTCGCTCCCTGCTGGCACATATGAGGGGATTTATGGCCAGCACGCCCCCACGGAATTGGCGGCCGAGATCTGCTCGATGTACTTCATCCACAGGCTGGGAGAGCGAAGCGACTACGCCGGCAGGACGTACAACTTTGAGAAGCGAGGTTTTGAGCGGTTGCCGGACACCAGGGAGTTTGATCCGATGCAGTACCTCACAGACGAGATTGTGGAGTGGATCGAGACTTGGGTCGCGCTGCCGGCGATCACCGCTGCCGAGACGGACTGAGGGCTGGACTGCGGCGTGTGGGCGGCTGCGGGCAAGCTAAGGTCGGCCCGGAGCTGCCACAAGCAGAGCTGTGGGCCTGGAGCGTTGGCCGACCGCCCATCACTCAAAATCCTCGCTGCCGTCTCGATACCCCCCGACATCGTCAAAGCCCAATAGATCGTCATCGAGCGAGCCGAGCGCGCTGCTCTCCTGGGTCGATGGCGGCTCCTCCACACCCCGCTCCCCAACCGGCTCGTCCAACCACCCCCGCAAACGCCCAACCAGATGCCTAACAGCCGCCAAGAACGACATCGCCCTTCACTCCCCCTCAATCACCAGCCGATCCCCCACCCCAATCCCCAGCTCCGCATACCGCCCCGCCGGCATCTCCAGCGCGTAGCTGTACGGCTGCGACGGACGCCGAATCTCCCGCGAGTGCGCCTCCAGCGTCACGAACTCCAGAATCCGCCCCTCCGCATCGAGAAACGCCACGTGCAGATCGATCGGCACATTGTTGTTCCAGAAGCCGCCATGCACGGGCGGATCGTCGAAGATGAACAGCATCGCATTCGCCGGCGGCAGCCCCGTCGCGTACATCAACCCCCGCTGCCGCCGCGCCGACGTATCCGCGATGAACACCCCCAACTCCAGCTCGCCGCCCGTCGTCTCCATCGTCATCCGCGTCCACGCGAACTCAATCGGCTCCACGCCCTCGCCGAGCTCCAGCCAGTCGGCCAGGTTCGGCGGCCCAGCCTGCTCGGTCTGCTCTGTCTGCTCAACCTGCTCAGTCTGCGCCGCCTGCCCAACCGCCTGAGCGGGAGGCGGCGTCTCCTGCGCCGGCTCGGCCTGCCGCGAGGGCCCGCACGCCAGCGCCGCCGCGGCGACCACCAGCACGACAGCGAGATGTCGGAGCGCGCCCATCCCGCAAGGGTAAACTGAGCGAGCCCAACGGGCCGGTAGCTCAGGGGTCAGAGCAGGCGGCTCATAACCGCTCGGTCGCTGGTTCGAATCCAGCCCGGCCCACCAACCCACCGCACGAACTCCCCCTCAGGCCGCCGACAGCCACAACCCCGTCAGCGCCTCCGCCTGCTCGAGCACCGTGTCCGTCGCCCGCTCCTGCTTGTCGGGCGGGTAGCCGTGCTTGCGCAGCACCCGCTTCACCGCCGTCCGCAGCTTCGCCCGCACCGCCTCCCGATGCGCCCAGTCCAGCGACGCCGAGCCGCGCACCATCTCGACCAACTCCCGCGCGATGCCCCGCAGCTTCTCGTCGCCCAACACCTCCACCGCGCTCTCGTTGTCCGCCAGCGCGTCGTAGAACGCCAGCTCATCGTCCCTCAGACCGAGCCGCTCGCCCCGCCCCTCGGCCTCTCGCAGCTCCCGCGCCAGATCGATCAGCTCTTCGATCACCTGCGCCGCCTCCACCGCCCGATTCCGGTAGCGCAGCAGCGAACGATCCAGCAGCTCCGAGAAGTTGCGCGCCTCCACCACATTCTTCCTGCGCCGCGCCGCGATCTCCCCCTTCAGCAGCTTCTGCAGCAACTCCACCGCCAGATGACGCTGCGGCATCCCCCGCACCTCCGCCAGAAACTCATCGGACAGAATCGAGGTGTCCGGCTTGCCCAGCCCCGCCGCGGCGAAGATGTCCAGCACCCCCTGCGACGCGACCGCGTTCGAGACCAGCCGCCGCAGCGCGTAATCCAGCTCCTGATCGGCCTGCCCCTCCGCCGGCGAGCGCTTCGACAACGCCGTCCGCACCGCCTGGAAGAACGCCGCATCGTCGCGGATGCGCCGCGTCTCCTCGTGCGGCGCCGCCAGCGCGAACGCCTGCGTCAACTCCCGCACCGCCGCCAGACACCGCTCCTTCCCGTCCTCCTGCGCCAAAATGTGCTCCTGCGCCGCCGGCAGCAGCGCCAGACGCTGCTCCGCCGTCCCCCGCCGCCAGAGCGAGCGATCAAACCCGTGAAACAGCCCCTCGCAAACCTCGTACTTCTCGACCAGCGCCGCCACCGCATCCTCGTGGTTCAATGTCGTCCGACCCGTCCCGCCGCTCTCCGTGTAGACCGCCAGCGCCTGCTTCAGGTCGTGCGCCAGACCCAAATAGTCCACCACCCGCCCGCCGTCCTTGTCCTTGAACACCCGATTGACCCGCGCGATCGCCTGCATCAGGCCGTGCCCCCGCATCGGCTTGTCCACGTACATCGTATGCAGACTCGGCGCGTCGAAACCAGTCAGCCACATATCGCGCACCAGCACGATCCGCAGCCCGTCTTCCGGATCGCGGAAGCGGTTCGCCAGCGCCTCGCGGCCCGCCTTGTTGCGAATATGCCGCTGCCACTCCGTCGGATCCGACGCCGAGCCCGTCATCACCACCTTGATCTCGCCCGCCTCATCGTCCTCGCTGTGCCACTGTGGACGCAACCGCGTCAACTCCGCGTACAGCTCCACGCAGATCCGCCGACTCATGCAGACCACCATCGCCTTGCCCGACAGCGCCTCCAGCCGCTGCTCGAAATGCTCCACGATGTCCTCCGCAATCTGCCGCACCCGCGGCTTCGCCCCCACCACCGCCTCCAGCTGCGACCAGCGCGTCTTCAGCTGCTCACGTTCCGCCGACTCCTCGCCCTCCGTGATCTGCTCGAAATTCGCATCCAGCAGCTCCCGATCGCCGCGAATGCCCAGCTCCACCAGCCGACTCTCGTAATAGATCGGCACCGTCGCCTTGTCCTCCACCGCCCGCTGAATGTCGTACACGCTGATGTAATCGCCGAACACCGCCCGCGTATCAGCGTCCCGCTTCTCGATCGGCGTTCCCGTGAAACCCACAAACGACGCCCGCGGCAGCGCATCCCGCATATGCCGCGCGAACCCGTCGATGAAATCGTACTGACTGCGGTGCGCCTCGTCCGCTATCACCACGATGTTCCGACGCTCCGACAGCGCCGGCTGCTCCCCGCCCCCGCGCTCCGGAAAGAACTTCTGAATCGTCGTGAAAATCACCCCGCCCGACGCCCGCCGCAGCCGCGACCGCAAATCCGCCCGACTCTCCGCCTGCTCCGGCCGCTGCCCCAGCACATCCGCGCAGCGCGAAAACGTCGTGAACAACTGGCTGTCCAAATCGTTGCGGTCCGTCAGCACCACAATCGTCGGATTGCCCATCCGCGCATCACGCGCTATCGCCCCAGCGTAAAACGCCATCGTCAGACTCTTCCCCGAACCCTGCGTGTGCCAGACCACCCCGATCCGACGATCCCCCCGCTCCCCGCCCGCGCGGCCCGTCTCGTAACGCCCGCCCGGCTCCGCGAAGCCCGCCTCCTCCGAAGCCCGCACCGTCTGCTCCACCGCGTGCCGCACCGCGTGAAACTGGTGATACCCAGCCAACTTCTTCGCCGTCGCCCCGCCGTCGTCCTCGAACACGATGAAATCGCGCACCAGCGCCAACAGACGCGACGGCTCGCACACCCCCTCCAGCAGCACCTGCAACTCCGGCATATGCGGATCATGCAGCCGCTCGCCCGAAATCGTCCGCCACGGCTTGAACCACTCCATCCCCGCCGTCAGCGTCCCTAGCCGCGCCCACACCCCGTCCGACACGATCAGTAACTCATTCATCGCAAACAGCGACGGCAACTCCGCCTGGTACGTCTGCAACTGCCGCCACGCCGCCCACACGTCCGCCTGCTCGTCGGCCGGATTCTTCAGCTCGATCACCCCCAGCGGCAGGCCGTTCACAAACAGCGCGATATCGAGCCGCCGCAAGTGCTTCTGCTCCGACACCGTCAACTGGTTCACCGCCAACAGGTTATTCGCCTCCGCCTCCTCGAAATCGAGCGCCCGCGCCTGCGCCCCGCGCACCCGCCCCTCATCGTCGCGGTACTCCACCGGCACCCCGTCCACCAGCATCCGGTGAAACGACCGGTTGCGCGCCTCCGTCGTCGCCCCCGCCGGCCGCGTCAGCCTGGCCAACGCATCCTCCAGCGCCGAGTCCGGCAGCTCCGGGTTCAACTCCGCCAGCGCATCCCGCAGCCGCTGCTCCAACACCACATCCGAAAAATCCCCGCGCTCCGCCGTCCCCTCCGGCCCAAGCTCCGGCCCGTGCGCCGCCTCCCAGCCCAGACCGCGCAGCCAGCCCAGCGCCGCCGCCTCCACCGTCCCCTCATTGAACGCGCTCACGACCCGCCGCCAACCTGACAGGTGTAGGAGATGTCCGCCACCCGCACCGCGCCCAGCGCCACATTGAGAATCAGGAACGGTAGTTGGCCGATCTCCGTCGTCCGCGCGACCAGCTCCACCTCATCGCCTTCCAGCCGCAGCGAACGCCGCACATCGGCGATCAGCGACAACTGGTAGTCGGTGAGCTCGTCAAAGCACCGCGCGCGTCGCAGCCAGTCGTGCGCATCGCAGTAGTCGGTCACGACATACTCCCCGTCGCGCTCCAGAATCCAGACTTGCACCTCGTCGCAATCCGGGTAGAGCAGCGACGTGTTCACGCCGACTGCCCCGTCCGGCGCGGGGAAGAACTCGAACAGATCCGACGCCTCCAGGCGCATCTCCGTGCTCAGCGCATCCAGCAGGGCCGGTTTGGTCACCATCTCGTGCCCCCTTCCGCTCCGTGCAGAATACCCCGATGCGTGAGGTTGATCTCTGCACAGAACTGCCGCCAGACCTCGCTTGGATCGCCGGCATCGGCTGTGATGTCCGGCGGGACATAAACCCACTGGTCGCCGAACTGCTCCGTCCAGCGGTGCTTGTGGACGCCGCGCGGGCAGTCGCAACGAAGTTTGGACACGCCAGTGCTGTCGCAAAGCGGGCCGTGGTGGACGACGCCGGGGCCCAGACAGACCCCGACCACTCGGCCTGCGCTCGGGTGGATTACGTGATAGCCCAGCGCCGCCGAAGCCGGCTTCCGCCAGCCGTACACCCGCAAGCCCCGATCAGGCGTCGAGCCGACGGCCGCCGTGAACCGCTGCGACCCGCGGTAGCCCGGTGCGAGCGTCCAGCGGATGTCGCCGACGATCTCCTTCGTCGGGTCGGCCAGCATTTCCGCGAACTCTTGCTCAGTGACCATTGGGCAAGCTCAGCGCGCCGTCTCCCAGCCCAGACCGCGCAGCCGGCCCAGCGCCGCCTCCTCCACCGTCCCCTCATTGAACGCGCTCACAACCCGCCGCCAACCTGACAGGTGTAGGAGATGTCCGCGACGCGGACGGCGGCGAGCGCCACATCGAGGATCGCGTAGGGAATGTTCTCCACTTCCTGCACGCGCGCGACCAGCTCCACGCCCTCGCCCTCCAGCGTGAGCGAGCGGCGCACCCCGTCGATCAGCGCCAGCTGCTCTTCAGTCAGCTCGTGGAAGCAACGCGCGCGGCGCAGCCAGTCGTGGCCCGCGCCGCGATCTGTCACGACGTACTCGCCGCCGCGCTCCGACACCCAGACCTGCACCTCTTCGCGATCCGGATAGAGCAGCCTGGCATTGACGCCCACATCGTCCGGCGGGACCGGGAAGAACTCGAAGAGATCCGTGAGCTCGACGCTCCGCGAGCTGGTCAACTCGTCGATCAGGGCGGGCTTGGTCGCCATGGTTCGTTCCCCTCCGGTTCCACCAGAATACCCGAGTGGGAGACATCGATCTCAGCGCAGAACTGCCGCCAGACGGCCGTCGAGTCGGTCACATCAGCCGTGATGTCCGACGGCGCGTAAATCCACTGGTCCGCAAACTGCTCGGTCCAGCGATGCTTGTGCGTCCCGCGCGGGCAGGCGCAATGCCGCTTCCCCGCGCGGGTGTCGCGGCAGTCTGGCAGATGGTGGACCTCAATGCCCAGACAGAGCCCGACAATCCGCCCGACGCCCTCGTAGATGACCGAGTAGGAGAGCCGCGCAAGACGCGGGTTTCGCCACGCTTCAACCCGCAGCGGCCAATCGGACTGCGAGCGCACGTGCGCAGTGAACTCGTGCGCGCCGGGATGAGATATGCTGGCCGCCCACCGAATGTCGCCGACGATCTCCTTCGTCGGGTCGGCCAGCAGCTCGGCGAACTCTTGCTCAGTGATCATTGGGCAAGCTCAGCGCGCCGTCTCCCAGCCCAGACTCTCCAGCCAGCCCAGCGCCGCCGCCTCCACCGTCCCCTCATTGAACGCGCTCACGACCCGCCGCCAACCTGACAGGTGTAGGAGATGTCCGCCACCCGCACCGCGCCCAGCGCCACATCGAGGATCGCCGTCCCCACATCGTCGACATCCGTCACCCGTGCGACCAGCTCGACGCCTTCGCCTTCCAGCACCAGCGAGCGTCGCACCTCGCCGATCAGCGCCATCTGCCGCTCGCCCAGCTCCTGAAAGCACCGCGCCTTGCACAGCCAGAGCCAGGCGTCGCCGCCGTCTGTCACCACGTACCCGCTGTCCTGCTCCGTCACCCAAACCTGCACCTCATCGCGATCCGGGTAGAGCAGCGATGTGTTCACGCCGACCGACCCGTCCGGCGCCGGGAAGAACTCGAACAGGTCCGAAGCCTCCAGCCGCACCCCCGCAGCCAGCGCATCCAGCAGAGCCGGCTTGGTCGCCATCTCGCGCCCCTTCCGGTTCCCACAGAATACCCCGATGCGTCACGTTGATCACCTCGCAGAGCTGCCATCAGGCGGTGATCGGCTGATCTGCGTCTGTTGCGGCTTGGCGAACTCGAGAACGCGTTCAACGAAGGGCCTCAACTCGCCGTCCGAGGGCCTCTCGTCCGCGTGCTGCTGGTTTGAGTCATGATGGAACCGATGAGCGTACGTCATGAGCTCATCGAGCTCGTTGATCTGTTGCGCCGACAGGATCGGACTTCCGTGTTTAGCGCGCCTCTCGCACTCCTTAATGAACCGACCAAACCTTTCTCCCGGGCCGAAGTCGCCCGGGCAAGTGACGCGGAGGTAGTGTTCGAGGTAGGGGCGCAACGACTTGGCGACTGCCACCAAATCATCGTCGTCTGTCTCCAGGTACCGCGTCAAACGCAGATACGTTCGATCGTGATCTGTGATGAGGTCGTTATTGACATCCCACGGCCTCAGAGAGGAACCGTCGCTGCTCCGCGCGATCTTGATTGCCGACCGCGATTCCCGGTAAGGGCGACCAGCAGTCTCCCAGATGTCGCACAGGAACCTCTTGTTGTGAGACAGTACGATCACCTGCCCGACACGGTCGAGAAGACCAGCGATCTCCGACACCGTCACCGAGAATCGGCTGGTGTCGAGACTGGAGATTGGGTCATCCATCACGACCGTCAGGTCGCTAGGATTGGGATCAAGCTCGATCGCCACCAAGAACATCGAGAACGCCAACGCGTTGCGGTCACCTGCGCTCAGAGTATTGCCGAAGGAATACTCACCCGCAGGCACGTCCTGGTTCGTGATGGGCACGAGCTTTCCGTTGATTTCGAGTGCGTAAGTTGTCGTCGGACCGCCCGTCTGGCGCGGCTTGAGGGACTTTACTCGAAAGCCGGCACCAAACCGACTCAGGTGGTGGTTCAGCCTCTCCTCGTATTGCGGAAAGATCTGATTCCGGAAAGCAGCGAGAGCTTGACTGGCGCGTTTTTGTTCGTCATTCGTTCGCGATTTGGCTGCGCTTTCGTTTAGGTAAGCGACGGCCAGGTCGACGATGTCCGGAGAGTAGCGCGCCTGAACTGCAGTTAGCCGCGCTATCTCGTCTTTGATGGTGCCGGCGTTCGTGGACGCTGCTTGGTCGAGGAAAGCCGCGATCGTGGTGTTGGCCCGCTCGATTGTGCGGTTTGCGGAGGTGACGCCCGCTCGAAGCTCGTCATAGCGAGCAAGCGCGACGCGAGCCTCGTCATCGATGGTGAGGGTGTCGAGTGGTGCAGCCTGTTTCGTGCGAAAGTGGCGGATGATCGCGGTGTAGGCCTCGTCCCACGCGCCAGCAATCGCTGGAGCGTCGACTTCGATCAGATCGACCTCACACACTTCACGCCAAAACCGCATGCGCTTGGTGGTTTCGGTCACTGTGCGCTCGAACGCGGTCTGAGCCTTTCGGCCATGTGTTTCATCGATGTGGGTTCGTTCGTCTTGGATCGATGATTTCAGGTCGCGATAGGCGGCGCTGAAGTAGGAACGGTAGTGCGCGAGCATTACAGACGAACCAATAGCCTGCAAGCAGAAGGGGCACGTCGCTACATCGTCAGCCTGCGCCGACTGTTGTAGGTACGTTGTGCCTTGGTCTAGCCACCGCTCGCCGTCCTCGCCAAGTTCATCCGCGTGGTCAGCAATTTGTTTTGCGGCATCGGCGTCGAGTTCCGATATGTCGCGACGCAAAACACGCTCTATCTCGTTGAGATCGAAAGTGGCGGTCGAGAGTCGCCCGGGCGTTGGTGCTTTGCTGATTTCGTCAGCGCGTTCTGCCGCTGCCTGTAGCTGGCGTTGATGGCGAAGTGCATCGTCGACGTTGAGCTCGTCGGTGAGGTTGCAGAAGCGTTCGATCGCGTCGCGGCCAGCGAGCGACGACCGAAGGTCGGCAGGAACGGCGTCACGGATCTGTTCCTCCAGCCGGCGTAGCTCTGCGTTGTGCTCTTTCAGCCGGTCGTTCGTTCGCTGGACGGTTCGATTCAGGCTGACGCCTTGCTCGCCCAGGATGAGTTCGTGGAGAGCTTGCCTATGGGCGTTGTGGACCTCAAGGCCAGAGCAGACACTTTCAGCGACAAACTGTTCATCGAAGACCTTGAGCGACGTCAACGGCGGAATTTTCCAAGCACCATCGGCGAATACTGCGCCGCCCTCTTCGCCCCGCAGCGTGATCACGACCACCGGCGGGTCACTCACGTCGATCCGTTGGCGCTCGACGATCGCTGTTGCATTGCCCTTGGCCAACGACCGAAGGACCTCGGAGAGAGTGGTCTTACCACGGCTGTTATCGCCGTAGATCACGGTCAGCCGTTTCAGGGGAAGCGAGGCACCGTCGGTCACAGCCTTGAATTGGCCGATGTTGCCGAGGAAATCAATTGTCTCTAGCATTGTGAGACTCTCCCTGTGGACTCTTGGATCTCTCCGGCAGTCGCCAGCAGTTGTCGCGACAGCGAGTTGCGGACGACACTGATCGCCGCCGTATCGGTCCCTGCCTTCGTCGCCCGGGCGATCAAAGGGCCGACCTCAGCCGCGAAGCGAGAAGAGGCTGGGGTGGGCGGAACGGCGACGACATAAGACGCGACCGCAGCCGGCGGCACGCGCTGCCGCCCGCTCGTGCCGGTCATGCTCTGGATGGCGAACTCGCGGAACGGCTCGCTCCGAGCGAGGCAGTAGGCGAACTCCGGCGGCAGCGGCGGCTTGGGTCGCAGCACGATGTACTCCGTTGAACCCCAGCCTACCTGACCATCCTCCAGAAAGTCCACATAGGCCGTCTTCCCGTTCTCCAGGCACGGCGTGATCCGCGCCACGAGCGTGTCGCCGTTGATGAAGCGCGTTCCCGAGCCGAACGGCCGCTCCGTCACCGCGTGCGGCACGTGCCCGTGCGTGGGCATGTCCGCCATCGCCAGGTGCGGCGCGGCCTCGCCCTTCTTGAGCGACCGCCTCGGATTGACCTCCACCACATCCCCAAGCGCGGCCACGCGCCAGCCGGCGGGGATGGGGCCGAGCGCCGACGCCTCCAGGCGCTCGGGGAACGCCTCGTAGAGCTGCGCGGGCAGCCCCGGCAGCGACTCCCCCGAGCGCCAGCGGCCCTCCTGCTTCGCCCGCACCGGCTCGAAATCCACAAACCACGAGCGAAACAGCGCCCGCGCCATCTCCTCCAGCGTCCCCGCCATCCGACGGTTCAACTCAATCTTGTCATCCAGACACCCCAACACCCCCGCAATCCGCCGCTGCTCCCCCATCGGCGGCAAGCGCAGTTTGATACTTTTGAGCGCCGTGCCGGACAGCTCGCGGAACGTGGAACCCGACGAGTGCCGCTCCAGTTCTTCGGTGTTCACCGAAAGCCAGTAGTACAGGTATTCACCGAATGCACCGTCGCGAGGAATCAGCGACCGGAAGCCCTGATTGGTCGCGATCGGGTTCTTGGCGATCGCGACGTATCCAACGGGCGCTCGCGTTGAGAGCAGTACGGCGCCGGCGGGCAAAAGCTTGGCCGAACAGCTGTCGAGTCCCTGTTGCGTGAGATTCCGCTCCCCGCGAGCAATGTAGCGATCATGCGGCCCCGAAAGGTCTTTGGGCGTCACCCACGGTATGTCGCCGCCGAAGTTGTCAGGGTCTTTCGTTGACGGCGTAGAGCCGCCCACGATGTCGGCGATCTCGCCGATGGTCACTTCAGTCCAGCTAGCCGTCATTTGAACTCCTCGTGATCGGGCGTCCGCATGAGCGCGAGGACATCGGCTCGCTCATACTCCACATCGCGCTTCGCAGCGACCGAGCCGTGGCGTCCGAAGAACCAGTCGCCGCCGGTGTCGAGCTCGACGTTGAGCACGCGAATCCGCTCAGCCGCCACATCGTCGAAGCCGTCCTCGTACCCGTTGACCACGACGCGCATCCCGCTCGGATACTGCGAGAGGTGCTCGATCAGTTCGCCCACCGTCATCATGGCGCATCCCTCGGATGAGGCGCTCCCCATCGCAGCGTCGCTTGGAACGACTTTACCACGAGACACAGAATTGCGGTCGTGGACCTCCTCGTTCGGACCGACGCAGTCATGCGAACTTGACCCAAGGTCCTGGGAAGCCTTGCTTCGGAAAGTCCATCGGTGGTTCCTCGCCGCGGGCCTTGCCTTCGAGATCATCGATGGCAGCTAGGTAGCTCCCTCTACCCGACATGCAGAGCCAAGGTTCTGGGCCGATCACGTCGCCGTTCGCTGCAACGTACATCTGAGACAGGAGCCTCCTGAGCTCGCCGAACGCTTGCTCGCTCCGTTGCCAGCCTGTAGGCCGTGCGGACTGTAGACGAAACCCGTTGTCGTACACGACGCTGACGGTCGCCCAGAGCTCGTCCGTCTCTTCATGGACCACTGGCTCCGTGCGGAGAGAGACGATCTTTGGAGCTGGATGGCGAGTGCGCATCTGGTCGGGAATGCCAAGGTCGGTCCAGCGGGCTATGCGATAACCAGAGGCTGTTTCTGTGGGGAAGATGCCCATGCAGCCGATCTGGTGTGCGAGGTCGAGGACATGCCGTGTGCTGAAGATCATCTGCTCCCCAGGTTCGAACCAGCGCAGAACTTCGCACTTGCCGCAATGCTCTTTCGTGGCCTGTCCGTGGGCATGGATGAGGTCGTTGCGGATGTGACGCAGGTCGTTCATCACGTTGATCTGCGGAGGGATGCCTACGGGACCGACAGCGGCTTTGAACTGCGGCCGGAATCCATGTTCCCAGCGGCTGTAGACCTCGACGATCCATGCGCGGTAGGCGAACTGTTCCACTGCACCATCCCGCTCGAGATCCTCCAGCGGATGACGGTCAAGGACATCTGGTTGACAGTCCAGGTAAGACGGCTTCAGCGGGACGCGCATACCGGCGTTTAGCGTTTCCGGAGTCATCGTGCTGTACCACTGCCGCTGTTCGTCGCGCACAAACTCGAGGCCGTGGAGAGTTGCGAAGAGATGACGGGTCGCTCTTGTGATGTCGTAGTAGAGCATCCCTATCTCCTCTCTCATTCGCTGCTCGTCAGCCACGGCATCCTCCTTTCTGTTCGTGAGACACGCCGAGGCGTGCTACGCGGGTCATGACGCCACCTCGCAACAGTACAGCGTTGACTGGCAGATCGCACGGATTTGCGACCTGCCAGATCGGAATGTAGCGCAGGCAACATCACCAGTTGTCATTGGCCTTTCACTTGCCACCCTCCGCGGGGAAGCCGAGCGACTGCAGATTGGCCTCAATCTGCGCATCGAGCCGCGCCGCCTCAGCCTGCTGCCCGCGCCACTGCGCCGCCAGCCGCCCCATCTTCTCCGCAAACGGCTCGCCGTCGTCCGCCTGCGGCTCCACGCCCACGTAGCGCCCCGGCGTGAGCACGTAATCCTGCGCGCGCACCTCGTCGAGCGACGCGCTCTTGCAGAAACCGGGCGCGTCCTCATACGCGCCGGCGCCCTCCTCCCCTCGCCATGCGTGGTAGGTATCCGCGATGCGGCGGACATCCTCGTCGCTCAGATCGCGGTGCGTACGATCCAGCATGTGCCCCAGCTTGCGCGCGTCGATGAACAGTATCTCGCCGCGCCGGTCGCGCATCCCGCCGCCGTGCCGCCGTCGCGCCAGAAACCACAGGCAGGCCGGAATTTGCGTGGTATAGAAGAGCTGCCCCGGCAGCGCCACCATACAGTCGACCAGATCGTTCTCGATCAACCGTCTGCGGATCTCCCCTTCGGCTGATTGCGCCGTCGACATCGAGCCGTTGGCCAGCACGAAACCGGCCACGCCGCGCGGCGAGAGGTGATGCACCATATGCTGCACCCAGGCGAAGTTGGCGTTCTTGGCCGGCGGCGTCCCCCAGCGCCAGCGCTTGTCCGCGCTCAGCTGCGCCGCGCCCCAGTCCATATTGAACGGCGGGTTGGCCAGGATGAAATCCGCCCGCAGGTCCGGATGCCGATCGTTGAAGAACGTATCGCCCTGCGCGATGTTGCCGTCGATCCCGCGAATCGCCAGATTGATCTTCGCCAGCCGCCAGGTCGTGTAGTTCGACTCCTGGCCGTAGATCGAGATATCGTTCTGCGCGTCGCTCGGCGACTTGCCGCCGTCGCCGTTGCCCGTCGCGTGCGCGCGGATGAACTCCACCGACTGCACGAACATCCCGCCCGATCCGCAGCACGGATCGTACACCCGCCCCTTGTATGGTTCGAGCATCTCGACCAGCAGCCGCACCACGCTGCGCGGCGTGTAAAACTCGCCGCCCCGCTTGCCCTCCGCGCTCGCAAACTGCGCGAGGAAGTACTCGTACACGCGCCCCAGCACATCGGTCGAGCGCGCGTCCTCGGTGCCGACCGCGATGTTGCTGATCAGGTCGATCAGCTGCCCCAGCCGCCGCTTGTCCAGCGCCTCCCGCGCGTAGTCTTTGGGCAGCACGTCCTTGAGCGACGCATTGTCGCGCTCGATGGCCAGCATCGCCTGGTCGACGGTCGTTCCGATCGTCGTCTGCCGCGCCGCCCGCTGCAACACCCGCCAGCGCGCCTCTTCCGGCACCCAGAACACGTGCTCCCCGCGATACTCGTCCGGGTCTTCCGGATCGGCCCACTCTTCGTGTTCCAGCTCGGCGCGGCGCTCCTCGAAGGCGTCCGAGATGTACTTGAGGAAGATCAGGCCGAGCACGACGTGCTTGTACTCCGCGGCGTCCATACTGCCGCGCAGCTCGTTGGCGGCCGCCCACAGATCGGCTTCGTGCTGATTCGCGCTCACGACGACACCTCCCGCAGCGCCGCCGCAAACCCCGCCGCAGCCCCCTCCAGCTCCCACTGTTCCACGCAGTAGGAAATCCGGAAATGCCCCGGCATCCCGAAACCGCGCCCCGGCACCACCAGCACCCCGTGCTCCTGAAGCGCCTCCACCATCCGCAGCTCATCCTCCACCGGCGACTGCGGGAACATGTAGAACGCCCCCTCCGGCTTGCGCACGCTGTAGCCCGCGTCGGTCAGCACGCCGTACAGATAGTCGCGCTTCTTCTGGTACTGCCCCACATCGATCGTCGCCTCCTGGAGATTGCGCACGAGGTGCTGCATGATCGCCGGCGCGTTGACGAAGCCCAGCACGCGGTTACAGAAGATGAAGGCGTCCATCAACTCCGCGCCGCCCTCGTACTCCGGATGCAGCGCCAGATAGCCGATCCGGTCGCCCGCCAGCCCCAGGTCCTTGGCGTGCGACGTCACCGTAATCGTCCGCCGGTACGCCTGCTGCGGAAACGGGTACTGCTGATCGTCGTAGATGATCTTGCGGTACGGCTCGTCGCTGACCAGAAAGATGTCCGTACCGAACCGCTCGCACGCGCGATCCAGCAGCTCCGCCAGCGAGTCGATCACCGAGCGCGGGTAGATCGCGCCCGACGGATTGTTGGGCGAGTTCAGGATCACCAGCCGCGTGCGCTCGCTCAACCTCTCCTCCAGCTCCGCCAGATCCGGCGTGAAGTCCTCGCCGCAGCTGATCACCACCGGCTGCGCGTCGCGCCCCAGAATGTAGAACATGTACTCGCCGAAAAACGGCGTGAGGATCACGATCTCGTCGCCCGGGTTGCAGAGCGCGCGCACGATCACGTTCAGCGCCGCCGCCGCGCCCACCGTCATCACGATGTTGTCCGCGCGATAGCCCAGCCCGGTTTCCACCGAAAGCGCGTCGGCCACGGCCTGGCGCGTGTCGGGATAGCCCGCGTTGGGCATATAGCGGTGCGCGCCCGGCTGCGGCGTCTCCGCGAAGCGGCGCAGCTCCTCGAAAAATTCCGGCGGCGGCTCGGCCACCGGATTGCCCAGCGAGAGGTCGAACACGTTCTCCGCCCCGCGCTCCGCTCTCAGCGCGATGCCCAGCTCGAACATCCGCCGAATCCACGAGCTGTCCTCCATGTGCCGTTGTACGTCCGTTGCGATGGTCATGGCGCTCTCCGCGTCGTCGTATCGAGTGCTGTGCGCAGCTGCCGGCGGCTCATTGATACGCTCCCCCCGGCAACGCGAGGGTATCCGACGCCGCCTGGGGCGTCGCCGGTCGGAGGCCGCGATGCGCTCGTTCACGCGAGAAGAAACGCGCCTGCTGCGTCTCGATGCGCAGGGCCTGGGCGAACTGGGTGCCAGCCGCTGGGCGACGCCGGCCGAGGTCGCTCGCGGCTGCGGCGGCGTCCAGTCGCAGGATCGCATCGGCGGCCTGCTCGCCTTCCGCGCCCGCTCCTCGGGGCTGACCGCCGCGCAGGTCGAGCGCGCGCTGTTTGAGGAGCGCTCCATCGCCCGCACCTGGCTGATGCGCGGCACCCTGCACACCGTCGCCGCCGCCGACCTCCGCTGGCTGCTCGCCCTGCTCGGCCCGGAGATGGACCGCAAGGCGCTCAAGCGCCGCGCCGACCTCGGCATCGACGACGACATCCGCGACGCCGCGCTGGCAACGATGCGAGCGGCGCTGGCGGGCGGCGCAACGCTGCCCCGCGCGGAACTCGTCGAGCGTGTGCGCGAGGCCGGGCTGCCCTCCGAGGGCCAGGTCGTCCCTCACCTGCTGCGCGCCGCCTCAATGCGCGGCCTGATCTGCTTCGGGCCGACCCAGGACGGCGCAGAGACGCACGCGCTGCTCGACGACTGGCTGGCGGACATCGCCGACACCCAGCCGCCTGATCCCGGAGCCGAACTCGCCCGCCGCTACTTCGCCGCCTACGGCCCCGCAACGCAGGCCGACTTCCGCTTCTGGTCGGGCCTCTCCGGCGCCGACGCCCGCGCCGCCTTCCGCGCCATCGAGGACGAACTCGAAGAGGTCAAAGCCGACGGCAAGCCGATGTGGATGACGTCCGGCCGCGACGCGCCCGCCGACGCGCCGCTCTCCGTCCGCGTGCTCGGCCCGTTCGACCCCTACGTGCTCGGCTACGCGAAGCGCGAGCTGGGCGCGTCCGAGGATGCACTGCGGCTGCTGCACCGCGGCGGCGGCATGATCCCGCCGATCGTGCTGGCCGACGGCGTGCTGGTCGCCGTCGCAACCCGCCGCCGCACCGCGAGCGGCATGCGCTTCACGCTCAACCCCGTCGCCCGCCTCACCAGTCAAATCCGCGCCAGCCTCGACGCCGAACTCGCCGACATCGCCCGTTTCCTCGGCGAACCCGCGACTTGGGAGGTGGAGTCGGCCTAGATGCGCGTTCCTGTGGCGGACTCGCTCCGTGACGGATCGCCTGCGATACCCTGTTGACGAGGGCGGATGCGTCGCGCGCGATGAGCACGCCTCGGAATTCGAGAGAGTCGCTTCATGCCAGACAGACGATTGCTCGAACTGTGGGGCCAACTCCAGGGCAAGAAGCCGCACTACGCCCACTTTCTGACTGAGGTCAGTCTGGCGAACATTCGCGGGATCACGGACCTGCGGGTGCTGTTGGACTACCCAGTCAGCGTGATCGCCGGCGGCAACGCGAGCGGCAAGACCACGGTCTTGCTGGCGGCGGCATGTGCATACCGTGTTCCCAACGCAGGCGTGAAAGACTTCGTGCCCTCAACGTTGTTTCCGGATTATCGACCGAAGGTCGGCGAGCGGGGAGATGAACGCCGGACGGTGACGATTGACTTCGATTACGCCACGCCAGAGGGCCGACGCGCGATGCGTTGGCGCCGCGCGAGAAGCTGGAACCGCAGCTTCTTTGGCCGACCGGGGGGGCGCCAGCCGACCCGCCGAGTCTACCTGCGCACGCTGAGCAACCTGGCCAACCCGTCGGAAGTTCGCGGTGTGCTGGGCATGTCGCAGGCAACGACCGCACCGAACGAACAGCCGCTGACGGCGTTGCAAATCGACTTCGCCCAGAAGATGCTGCCGTTTCGTTACTCGGAAGTCGTTGACCTCACCAGCGGGCGAAAGAATCTGCTGTTCGCCGCCCAAGAGGGCGGCGCCGCATACTCGGAGCTGCACATGGCGGCGGGTGAGCGCGCGATCCTCCGGCTGTCGCAGGAAATCGCCCAACTGCAAGGTGCGCTCGTGCTGATCGATGAGGTGGAAGCCGGCTTGCACCCGTGGGTGCAGCATCTGCTGATGCTCCACCTGCAAGAGCTGGCTTTGCGTAATGAACTGCAAGTCGTCGTCACCACGCACAGCCCGGTCGTGCTCGACTCGGTGCCTCGGAACGGCCGTATCTTCCTGGAGCGCGTCGACGATGGTTCGGTGCATGTCAGGCCGCCGTATCGCGATGTCGTGCAGAACGCGCTCTACGGGCGCTCCGACGACGCGCTCAACATCCTCTGTGAAGATGAGATCGCCGAGGCCATGCTGCACGGTGTCTGCGACCGTGTCCTGCGGGCCGAACGAATTCGCCCGGAAACGGTCCGCATCGGGCGCGACACGGGAGCCGATGAGTTCCCGATGCACGCGGCGGCCTTTCGCAAGTTTGGACAGATCGAAAACTTCGTGTTCGTTCTCGACGGTGACCGCCGCGACAGCGCGGTTGTGGATCGCGTGAAGAGCGAAGCGGGAAGCGCATTCCCCGTGCTCTTTCTGCCCAGGCGAGAGGCCCCGGAATGCTGGGCCTGGGAACGCCTTTCGGCATGCGTGGACGATCTGGCCGGGCCGCTCGGCATCGCCGCGGCCGACCTGCGCGATCTGCTCCGCCTGCAAGATCAAACCTACGCGTCGGCTACGGACAAGCCCGGCGAGATCGCCAAGGCGAAGCTGCGCGCGATCGGCGACCAGACCAATCGCTCCACAGCTGATGTCTGTCGTCACGTCGCCGCATCTGAAACCGATAAAGCGGACAGCCAAATCCAGCCGCTGGTTGCCGGGCTGCGCTCGGCGATCGAGGCTTGGCGCGCTGAGCGTGGCGGTTCCTAACGACACGGCGTTTCCGCCCGATCGGTAGACTGTGCCACAGCAGCGACAGGAGGCGCGCAATGGCCAAAGTCCACTACGACTGCACCATGCAGGAGGGGCAGGTCGGCAAAGAGACGCGGGCGCGGCTGGCCGACAGTCTCGCCGCCGTCACCGAGCAGACGCTCAGCGTGGCGGCGGACGACATCAGCGTCGAATTCTCCGACATCCCTCAGGGCTTCGCCTTCCGCGCCGGCGAGCCCTCCACCACCTCGCTCGTGCGCGGCTCGGTCGAGGGCGGGCTGGAGCAGCCCGTGCGCGTCGAGCTGATGCGCGCCATCTGCGACACCTGGATGGAAATCAGCGGCTGCACCGTTGACGAACTCGTCGTCAGCGTCCGCGACGCCTGAGCGCGGGCTGGATCGGCTATCCTGACGGCGGACAACGACAGAGAGGATCGACAATGCCGTATTACCGATGGCGGGTTCCCGAAGGCTCCGTGCCCTACGACACGCGCAGCGAGGTGGCCAAAGCGTTCACCGACATCCACTGCGGCTCGACCGGCGCGCCGCGCAGCTTCGTCCATGTCGAGTTCGCGGAGAGCAGCAAGAGCGCCGACGCCCCCGCCGGCGAGCGCTACTTCCTTGACGGCTTCAACCGCGCCGGACGCCCCGAAGAGGTCAAGCAGGCCCTGCTCAGCGACCTGCTCGATTCCTTCATCTCGATCACCGGCGTCGACCAGTCGGAGGTCGGCGGGCGAATCAACGAAGGCCCCGCGTCCTGGACGATGGAGGGCGGCATGGTGCTGCCCGAACCCGGCGAAGAGACCGAGGAGTGGTACGCCCACGACGGCGTAGCCGCCGGCGGCTAAAGCGCGGCGATCCCGCCCGAGCTCACTCCACCTCGTTCAGCCGCCCCGTTGCGCAGTCGTAGACGAAGCCGCGGATCTGGTCCTTGCTCGGGACGAACGGGTTCGCCCGAATCCGCCCGATCGACTGGCGCACATCATCGTCGAGGTCGCCGAACGCCTCCAGCGCGAACGACGGGCGCAGGCCGGTGTCGGCCAGGATGCCGTCTTTCACATCGTCGTCGCGGAAGGTCAGCATCCCGCAGTCGGTGTGGTGGATCAGAATGATCTCCTCGGTGCCGAGCAGCCGCTGAGAGATCACCAGCGAGCGGAGCGCGTCGTCGGAGACCACGCCCCCGGCGTTCCGAATCACGTGCGCGTCGCCCAGCTCCAGGCCGAGCAGGCCATGCACGTCGAGCCGCGCGTCCATGCACGCCACCACCGCCAGCTTGCGCGCCGGCGGCAGCGGCAGGCTGCCCTTGTCAAACGCCTCGGCGTAGCTCGCGTTGCGCTCAAGCAGATCGTCGGTTGCGGTCATTCCGGGTCCCTTTCCAGACGCGCAGCCGCATCCGGCGCGCTGCGCGCGGGCGAAATTATGGCAGATCGCGCAGCGCGGCGCACAGCCGTCGCGACCCAGCCCCCCTGCGGCACACCTACAATGCAGAGACCCGCAGCGAGGACAAGCGATGACCACCGCCGACGCCGATCCCATCGAGAGCCACAGCGTTCACTGCGAACGGCTGCTGGCGCACGCCGCCCAGCTGATCGCGCAGGATGATCGTCTCCAGGCTTCGGAGAAAATCTGGGGCGCCGCCGTCCACGGCCTGAAGACGATCGCCGCCGAGCGCGATTGGCCCTACGACTACCACCCCGACGGTCGGGTGATCGCCCGCTACCTGGCCCGGCAATCCGGCAACCGCCGGATCGCGCACCTCTTCGACATCGCCGAAGCCGCGCATCGGAATTTCTACAAGGATTTGCTCACCACCCAGGACTTGCAGGAGTACCTCGCGGAGATCCGTGAGGCGCTCGAGCTGCTCAACGCCGCCCATCTCGCGTTGCCGTCCGACCTCTCCCCGCCGACCGACAGCCACTACCGCCGACGCCACAACCTAAGCTCCTCCGACGGCTGACGCTCGGCGCAGCGCGCCCGCGGGATGTCTACGCTATGCAGACCCCAAGCGAGGACGGGCGATGACCACCGCCGACGCCGAACAGATCGAGAGCCATAGCGTTCACTGCGAACGCTGCTGGCGCACGCTATCCAAATGATCGCTCAGGACGATCGCCTCCAGGCCTCGGAGAAGATCTGGGGCGCAGCCGTCCACGGCCTGAAGACAATCGCCGCCGAGCGCGGCTGGCCCTACGACTACCACCCCGACGGTCGGGTGCTCGCCCGCTACCTGGCCCGGCAATCCGGCAACCGCGAGATCGACCACCTCTTCGCCGTCGCCGAGCGCGCCCATCAAAACTTCTACAAGGACCAGATCCCGATCGAGGAACTGGACGAGCAGCTTGCCGAGATCCGCGAGCTGCTCGAGCTGCTCAACGCCGCCCACATCGCCCTGCCTTCCGACCTCCCTCCGCCGACCGACAGCCACTACCGCCGACGCCACGACATAACCGCCGACATCTAGCTTCGCCGCTCACTCCTCCTCCGCACTGACCATTACCGCGTGACCGCTGCGGTGGACGCTCAGCAATCCGTTCGCCCCGAAGCGAAAGATCACCTCCAGCCCCTCAATCACCTCCGTGCGCCGCACCCCGCGCACGATCCAGCTGTGCGGCCCGCAGGTCGCATCCACCCGCGCGATCCGCGGCCAGAGCAGCAGACGCAGATTGCCGTTCTCGCTGCGGCGTTCGACCGACCAGATCGCCCCGACCCCGTCCCGATCATCCTGCTGCAACCGCGCCTCCGACCCGAACAGCGCACCAATCTCCGCGATCGCCTCCGCCGGCAGCCCGTCGTAGACGCTCATCTCTCTGCGCTTTCGCCATTTGCCAAGTGATCGCGCGATGTCGGCTCGTAGAACACCGCATCCGCCAACTCCTCCGGCAGATGCGCCTGATCCGGCGGCAGCGCATCCTCGTAGTCGTGCGCGTACTGATAGCCCGCGCCGTAGCCCTGCGCCGCCATCAGACCGGTCACCGCGTTGCGCAGATGCAGCGGCACCGGCAGCAGTCCGTGCTCTTGCACCGCCCGCGCCGCCGCCGAATAGGCCCGCATCGCCGAGTTGCTCTTCGGCGCCCGCGCCAGATAGACCGCCGCCTCCGCCAGCGGCAGCTTCGCCTCCGGCAGCCCCACGAAATGCGCCGCCTGCTGCGCCGCCACCGCGACCGCCAGCGCCTGCGGATCCGCCAGCCCCACATCCTCGGCGGCCAGAATCACGATCCGACGCGCCACGAACATCGGATCCTCCCCCGCCTCCAGCAGCCGCGCCAGCCAGTAGACCGCCGCCTGCGGATCCGAGCCCCGCACCGACTTGATCAACGCCGAAATCAAGTCGTAGTGCGACTCCCCGGCCTTGTCGTGCCGCAGCTGCCGCTGCGTCGTCGCCTCCACCGTCGCCAGATCGATGATCCGCTCGGCGTCCGCCGCGGCGAACTCGAGCGCGTTGAGCGCCACCCGCGCGTCGCCGCCCGCCAGACGCACCAGCGCGTCCAACGCCTCCGGCTCCGCCTCCACGCCCGTCCCGCCCAACCCTCGCTCCGCGTCGCCCAGCGCCCGCTCCAGCAGCGCGCGCAGATCATCCTCCGCCAGCGGCTGCAGCGTGTACACCCGGCTGCGCGAGAGCAGCGGCGAGATCACCTCAAACGACGGATTCTCCGTCGTCGCCCCGATCAACGTGACCGCCCCATCCTCCACCGCGTGCAGCGCCGCGTCCTGCTGCGCCTTGTTGAAGCGGTGAATCTCGTCGATGAACAGAATCGTGCGCAGCCCCGCGTCGCGCCGCGCCCGCTCCGCCTCCGCGATGATCTCGCGCAACTCCCGCACCCCCGCCGAAACCGCCGACAGCGTCGCAAAATGCGAGCGCGTCCGCTGCGCGATCACCCGCGCCAGACTCGTCTTCCCGCTGCCCGGCGGCCCCCAGAAAATGCACGACGGCACCGCATCCGCCTCAATCGCCCGCCGCAGCGGCGCATCCGCGTCCAGCAGATGACGCTGCCCCACGCACTCATCTAGTTCGCGCGGACGCATCCGCGCCGCCAGCGGCGCATCGGCGCGCGCCGCCTCCCCGGGCGCAAAGAGCGGCCGCTGGCTGCTTGGCCGCTGACCGGTAGCGCGTCGCTCCGACATCGAACCCTCGCGCCTCCAGCTTCGCCGTCGCCTGCCGCCGTCTGTCGCCGGCGCCGTCGAACAATCTTCTCAGATCAACCGCCGGCCGGCACTGCATCATACACATGTTCGAGTCATTGCGTAATCCGCCAAAGGACTCCACCCTCCCCTTCCGCCATCCTCGCCGCCGAACAATCTCCTCAGTCTGCTCAGATCAACCGCCGCCCATATCCGCGCCGCTGCTCTTGCCAACCGTGCAGCAGCATCTCGGCTCGCCCCTGCCCCTTCTTCCAGGCGCGCTCCGCGCCGTACTCCGCAACCTGGTCCGGATGCGCCTCGAGCCAGGCCGCGCGGAACTCGTCGGCGCGCAGCTCCCCGACCATCGCCCCGCGCAGCAGCGCCGCCGACAAAATCGCCGCCGCCTGCTCGCGCGGCACCAGCGGCGCGCCCACCGCGTCCGGCGGCTGGAAACGGGTCACCGCCACATCCACGAAACCGATCAACGAATCCGCGTCGATCCGCTCGATCGCCTCCAGCAGCTCCGCCGCCGCCCGCCGCTCCTCCACGTACGGCTGCACCGCCGCCTGATCCACATGCAGCTGCCCCAGCAGCGTCATCGCAAAGCGCTCACGCCGCTGCGAGAGCAGACCGGCGGCCCAGAAGGCGGGGTGCGACAAATTGGACAGCTCCCAGCCGCTCACGCCGATCGCCCCCGAGCGCCCGCGCCGCTCCGCCAGCTGGTCGGCGAAGTCCTGCGCCGCGATCTGCAGGATCGCGCGCCGCCGCCGCCCCGTCTGGGGCCGCCGATCAATCGCCTCGGCGATCCGCCGCAGCACCATCCGCGCGCCTCCTGCGTTGCCGCGTTGCCCTGGTGAGTCTAGGCGGCGCCGAAGCGGCCCGGCCCGACGTTGGGTTCCCGCTTTCGCGGGAATGACAAGGAGCAGGGGGAATGACGGGGGGATGGGGAATGGGGGGAATGACGGAACGGAGCGCGGCGGTCCACCGACGGCGACCCGCCGACCGCTGCGAGGGCGGCGAATTGATAAGCTGTCTGTGCGCTTGCCTGTTGAGGCCGCCCACGGCCTACACGCTAGCGTGTAGAATACGAGCAGGCGGCAGGAGAGGACGGCGGCGGTGACGACGCCGATGCGACGACAGTATCTGGAACAGAAGGCGCGCCACCCGGAGGCGATCCTGTTCTTTCGGCTGGGCGATTTCTACGAGACCTTCGACGACGACGCGGAGCTGACCGCGGCCGAGCTGGGCATCACGCTGACCTCCAAACCGATCGGCGGCGGCGTGCGGGTGCCGCTGGCCGGCGTGCCCGTCGCGCACGTCGAAGCGCACCTCGCGCGGCTGGTCGCGCGCGGGCACCGCGTCGCGGTCTGCGAGCAGCTGGAGGATCCGCGCGCCGCGCGCGGGCTGGTCCAGCGCGGCGTGGTGCGGGTCGTGTCGCCCGGCACCGCGCTGGAGCCGGCCCTGCTGGAGGCCGGCGAACCCTCCGCCTGCGCGGCCCTGACGCTGCTGCGGGAGCGCGCCGCGCAAGCCGGCGGCGCCGGCGTCTGGCGGCTGGGCCTGGCCGCCGTCGACGTCTCGACCGGCGCCTGCCACGCGCTCGAGCTGCGGGCCGACGATCCGTCCGAGCTGGCCGCGCCGCTGGCGGCCGAACTGCTGCGGCTCGGCGTGCGCGAACTGCTGCTTGATCCGCAGATCGACGAGTCGCGCTGGCAGGCGCTCGGCGCGGAGGTCGGCGAACTGCCGATCCGCCGCGGCGAACGCGGCTTCGCCCCCGCCGAGGCGCGCCGCGCCGCGGCCGCCCGCTGGGGAGGCGCGGCGGGCGAGCGCAACGGAGCCGGCGACCGCGCTGGCGATCGGGCCGCCGCCGCCCTGGGGCTGGACGAACGCCCCGCCGCGCTCTCCGCGCTGGGCGGCGCGCTGGAACTGGTCGGCGGCGCGCTGCCCGGCGACGACGACCGGCTGGCCCATCTGGAAGCGCCCCGCCTGCTCGAACCGCGCGCCCGCCTGCAGTGGGACGCCGCGGCGCAGCGCGCGCTGGCGGTGACGGAAAGCCGGTCGGACGCCGGCGGAGCGAGCACCCTGCTGCAGATCGTCGACCGCTGCCGCAGCGCCGCCGGACGGCGCTGGCTGCGCGCCGCGCTGCTCGCGCCGCTGCTCGAGCGCGAACGAATCGAGCGGCGGCTCGATCGGATCGCCGCGCTGCGCGAGCGGCCCGCGCTGCGCCGCGCCGCGCGCGCGGCGCTGGGCGAGACGCCCGACGCCGAGCGGCTGCTGGCGCGGCTCGTCGCGGGGCTGGCGCGCCCCGCCGAGCTGGCCGCGCTGGCGCGCGGACTGCTCGCCGCGGCCGCGCTGGGCGAGCGGCTGGAGGCCGAGGCGGGGGAGGTCGACGCGATCCGGCGGCTGGCGGAGCGCTTGAGCCCCGCACCTGAGGCCGCGCGTGCGCTGGCCGACGCGCTGGCCGAGCAGCCCGCGGGCGAGTTCGGCGGCGGCGTGCTGCGGCCCGGCGCAGATGCGGCGGTCGACGCCGCCGCGGCGCGCCGCGGCGCAGCCCTGGAGCGGCTCGCGGCGCTGGAGCGGACGCTGCGCGACGAGACGGGCATCGGCGGGCTCAAGCTGGGCTATCACCGCACCTGGGGCTACATCATCGAGGTGACGCGCGGGCAGCTGGACGCGGTGCCGGAGGAATGGGAGCGGATGCAGAGCCTGCGCGGCCTGGAGCGCTTCTCCGAGCCGCGTCTGCGCGCGCTGGCCGGCGAGATCGAGTGCGCGGAGGACGAGCTGCGCGAGGTCGAGCGCGAGCGGGTCGAGGCGCTGGCCGCCGAGCTGGCCGCCGAAGCCGCCTGGGTGCGCGGCTGCGCGGGTGCGCTGGCCCGACTCGACGCCGCCGCCGGGCTGGCCGATCTGGCGGCCGAGCGCGACTGGACGCGGCCGCAGCTGGACGGCGGCCCGGCGCTCGAGATCGTGGGCGGACGCCATCCGATCGTCGAAGCCGCGCTCGGCCCGGCCGAGTTCGCGCCCAACGATCTGGCGCTCGCCGCCGACGGACGCGGCGCGCCCCAACTGCTGCTGCTGACCGGACCCAACATGTCCGGCAAGAGCACCTACCTGCGCCAGACCGCGCTGATCGTGATCCTCGCCCAGGCGGGCTGCTTCGTGCCGGCCGAGTCGGCCCGGATCGGGCTGGTCGACCGCATCTTCGCGCGGGTCGGCGCGCAGGACGACCTCGCCGCCGGGCGCTCCACCTTTCTGGTCGAGATGCTCGAGACGGCCCGCCTGCTGCACGGCGCGGGCGAGCGCTCGCTGGTGCTGCTCGACGAAATCGGACGCGGCACCAGCACCTGGGACGGCCTGGCCATCGCCCAGGCCGTCGCCGAGCGGCTGGCGTCCGGACGCAGCGGGCCGCGCACCCTCTTCGCCACCCACTTCCAGGAGCTGACCGCGCTGGCCGGCTCGATCGAGCGCGTCGCCAACGCGGCCGTGGCCGCCGAGGAGGACGGACGCGGCGGGCTGCGCTTCCTGCACCGCGTCGTGCCCGGCGCGGCCGACCGCTCCTGGGGCGTGCAGGTCGCCGCGATGGCCGGCCTGCCCCGGCCGGTGCTGGAACGCGCCGCCCAACTGCTCGCCGCGCTCGAAGCCCGCGGGGCCGACTCCCCCGCCCTGCTTGACCTGCTCGAACTGCCCCCGCCCCCGATCATGTCTCCGCTCAGCTCCGAGCCCGCCGCCTCGGAGCTGGCCGCGGAGCTGGCCGCGCTCGACGTCGACGGCCTCACCCCGCTCGAGGCGATCTCCGCCCTCTACGCGCTGCGCGAGCAGGCCCGGCTCGAACTCGGCCCGAGCGCCGAACACGCTTCTCCATCCGCCCAAGCCGCCCAGCCCGTCCAGTCGCCCACGCTCTGGGCCGCCGCCGGCGGCTGACCCCGATGACCGCGCCGAGCGCCCCATCCGCCGACCGGACCGCCGCCGCCCCGATCCGCGAACTGCCCCCGCCCGTCGCCGCCCAGATCGCCGCCGGCGAAGTGGTCGAACGCCCCGCCGCCGCGCTCAAGGAACTGCTCGAGAACGCGCTCGACGCCGGCGCGCGGCGGATCACGGCGGCGGCCGAGGGCGCCGGACTGGAGCGGCTGGCCGTCCACGACGACGGCTGCGGCATCCCCGCCGACCAGCTGGAACTCGCCTTCCGCCGCCACGCCACCTCCAAGCTCGCCGCCGCCGAACAGCTCTGGTCCTTGCGCAGCTACGGCTTCCGCGGCGAGGCGCTGCCCGCGCTCGCCGCCGCGGCCGGACGACTGGAGGCCGACTCGCGCCCCGCCGCCGCGCCGAGCGGCGCGCGGATCGTCTTCGAGCAGGGCCGGCTGCTGGGCCTCGAACGCTCGGCGCGCTCCGCCGGCACCTCGGTCGAACTGCGCGAGCTGTTCGCCGCCCAGCCCGCCCGCCGCGCCTTCCTGCCCGGCCCCCGCTCCGAGCGCGCCGCCCTGGCCCGGGTCGCCTCCGACGCCGCGCTCGCCCGCCCCGACGTCGGACTGCGGCTCGAACTCGACGGCCGCCCCACGCTGCGCCACGATCCGGCCGCGGGCGGCGCCGAAGACGCCCTGCGCGAGGCCTGGGCCGCCGTCTTCGGGGCCGACGCCGCCGAACGCGCGATCTGGTGGGCCGCGTCCGACGCCGACGCCGGGCTGGCGGTCGACGGACTGGCCGGCGCGCCGCGCGACGGACGGCGCGGACGCGACGGCCTGCGGCTGTTCGTCAACGGACGCCCGGTGCGCGACCGCTCGCTGGCCTGGGCGCTGCAGGAGGCCTACCGCGGCTGGCTGCCCGCCGGCCGCTTCCCGCTGGTCGTTGCGCGGCTCACGCTGCCGCCCGACGCCGTCGACGTCAACGTGCATCCGACCAAGGCCGAGGTGCAGCTGCGCGAGCCGGCCCGCGCCTTCGGCCTCGTGCAGCGCGCGCTGCGCGAGGCGCTCGCCGCGCAGCCCCAGAGCGCCTCGCTGCGTCTGCGCCGGCCCGACCCGGACTTGGAGTGGGCCCCGCTCTCGCCCGACGCCGGCGCGACCCAGGCGCGGATCGACGCGCTCCCCCAACCGCCCGCCGCGACCCCCGCCACCGCGACCCCAGCCGCCGCGCCATCCGCCGCGACCCCGGCCGCCGATCCGTCCGCCGCCGATCCGCTCGCCGGCCCGCGCCGCGCGCTGCCCGCGCCCGAACCCGAGCCGACCCCGCAGCCGCCGCGCCCGCCCCAGCGCCGACTCGCGCCGCTGCGGATGGTCGGCCAGCTGCACCGCACCTTCATCATCGCCGAGGGCGAACAGGGACTGGTGCTGGTCGACCAGCACGCCGCCCACGAGCGGGTCGTCTACGAGCGGCTGCTGGCCGCCCAGGGCGCCGGCGGGCAAGCCCGCCAGCCGCTGCTGGATCCGCCGCTCCTGCAGCTGGCGGCCGACGAATCGGCGGTCTGGCGCGAAGCCGGCGAGCGGCTCGACGCGCTGGGCTTCGAGCTCGACATCTGGCGTCCCGGGCGCGTTGGGCGTTCCGACGCCGGCGCCGGACGCGGTGCCAGGCTTGACGCCGGGCTTGGCGACGCGCTGCGGCTGCGCGCCGTCCCCGCCGCCGGCCGGCGCGGCGACGATCAGCCGCCCAGCGCCGCCGAGGCCGAGCGCTGGCTGCGCGAAGTGCTCGCCGAGCTGGCCGAGGACGCCAACGGACGCGGCGCGCGCGGCGCCGCCGAGCAACGCTTCGATCCGATCGCCGCCTCCGTCGCCTGCCACGCCAGCATCCGCCGCGGCGCGGCGCTCGACCCGCCCGCCATGTCCGCCCTGCTGCGCCAACTCGAAGCCTGCGCCGACCCCCACTCCTGCCCCCACGGACGCCCCAC
Source organism: Dehalococcoidia bacterium (assembly GCA_965242565.1). Classification (GTDB taxonomy): domain Bacteria; phylum Chloroflexota; class Dehalococcoidia; order Bin125; family Bin125; genus CATQGW01. The sequence continues at coordinate 521,838 of OZ251457.1, forward strand.
CTTCGTCGAAATCGCCTCCACCGACCTGCTCCGCGAGTTCGGCCGCACCTAGCCCGCATTCCCCACCTCCGTCGCTCCCGCTCCTTCCTTTCCGTCATACCCGCGCTTGCCGCGGGTATCTCGACGTGAGCAGCACCCAACGCTGTTCCCTACCATCTTTCGTCGTTCCCGCTCCTCCCTTTCCGTCGTTCCCGCGCACGCGGGAACCCAAACCCAACGCCGTTCGCAGCGCGGCCCAGGCCGTCCCCTCAACGCCCATTCGTGGAAACTCCGGGGTTGGGTCCCGCAAACAACCGCCGTATGGATTCCAGCGTGCGCTGGAATGACGAAAGAGTGAACACACCCAGGTCTGCCGCCCCGCGCCGAACGCGGTACACTCAGGACATGACGGAAGTAGCGCCGGAAGACCGCTCGCAGCTCGCGACCAGGGCCGACCTCGTAGATCTGCGAGACGGCCTGCGCGCCGACATCAACGGGGCATTCGGCAAGCTTGCCGTCCGCATTCAGGCGCTGGACGAGAAGCTCAGCCGCGAGTTCGCCTCGCTGCGCTGTGAGTTTGCTGCGCTGCGCTGTGAAATCGCCTCGCTCCGCCATGAGATCATCGAACTGCGGCGCGAGCTCGACGAGCGCGATGAACGCCTGCGGCGCGAATTCCGCTGGGCGGTCGGCATCGTCGTCGCCCTCTTCATCGCCCAGATGGGCATCACCATCGGCCTCGCCGTGACCTAGCGCCGTGACCTAGTTCCGCCCGTTCCTACGCCGCGTTGAAATATTCGACAACGCGCGAATGACACAATCGACGCACTTGGGGTACGATCTTTCAATCCACCGCAGCCGCCCGAATCCACGCGGCGGCCGCGGCGACAACCAGAGGGCCGCAGGCCCGGCAGGAGGAACAGACCGATGAGCGAAACCAACTACTGGAGCCGCATGCGCCGCCGCCGCCTCTCGCGCCGCACGCTCTTGGGCGCGTCCGCCCGAGCCGGCGTCGGAGCCGCCGGGCTCGCCCTGGTCGGCTGCGGCGACGATGACGACGACCAGCAGCAGCAGGCCGTCGCCCAGAGCGCACCGGCCGCGCAACAGCAACAGCAGCAGGCCGCGCCCGCCGCCCAGGCTCAGCAGCAGCAGGCCCAGCAACAGGCCGACACCGTCGCCCAGCAGGAGGACGACGACGACGCCCAGGCGACGCAAACCGTCTCCGCCGCGGCCTCCGACCTCGTCGTCGGCGGCGTCCGCACCGCGCCCTTCGTCGGCCCCTTCTCCGGCGACCCGCCCACCCTCGACCCCTACGAGAACCTCACCTACCGCGCCCAGATCCCGTCCGGCTACCACTACTCCAAGCTGATCCAGGCGATCACCGGCGCCGAGGGCGTCAACCCGATCAACACCGCCGAGTACGAGCCGGACGCCGCCGCCTCGCTGCCGGAGATCCCCGACGGCACGACGTACATCTTCACCATTCGCGACGACATCAAGTGGCACGACGTCGAGCCGCTCAACGGCCGCGACATGACGATGGACGACATCCAGCAGACCCACGACCGCTTCAAGGAGATCTCCGCCAACTCCGCCGGCTGGGACCGCGTCGTCGACAGCTTCACGATCGGCGAAGACCGCTCGATCACCTTCAAGCTGCACCGCCCCCACGCGCCGTTCCTGACGCTGGCCGGCTCCTCCCAGCACATGTGGCTGATCCCGCCCGAGATCGTCGACGACGGCACCGTCGCCGCGCGCCCGGTCGGCTCCGGCCCCTGGATCTTCGACAACTTCGAGCCGGGCGTCGCCATCACCTGGCGCCACAACCGCGACAACTGGCACCGCAACAACGACTACATCAACGTCGCGCAGAACCTGCCCCTGATGGACGGCGTGATCGCCACCATGAACGGCGACACCAACGTGCTGATCCCCGCCCTGGGCGACGGCGCGCTGGACTTCTCCCAGCTCTCGGCGGCGATCTACAAGCAGACCGTGGACGCCGCGCCGCAGATCGAGGACGACGGCTACGTCTTCACCTCCAACACGGTGCCCGGCGGGTTCTACTTCAACTACTCGATCCCGCCCTGGAACGATGTCCGCGTCCGCCTCGCGCTCTCCTTCTCCATGGACCGCGACGGCATCCTCGCCGCCACCGACGAGACCGGCCGCGGCGGCTGGCACAGCCCGCTCTCGCAGCTGCCGCCGTTCTGGATGGACCCCAAGGACCTCGACACCTTCGGCGAGACCTTTGAGGGCGAGGACTCCGGCCTCGTCTTCCACCGCGACATCGGCAAGGCTCGCCAGTTGCTCGACGCCGCCGGCTTCCCCGAGGGCATCCAGGCGACACTGCACGGCACCGCCGACTACGGCGCCACGGTGGTCAACCTCTACGAGGCCTGCGCCGCCACCGCCGCCGAGGCCGGCTTCCAGTTCGAGTTCTTCTTCAAGGAGTACGCCGCCTACATCGCCTCGATCTTCCGCGGCAACTTCCCCGACAACTGGGACGGCGAGTCCAGCCACCTCGGCATCGGCCCGCTCTACGGCGGCGCGACCGACCCGGAGGACATCTTCGCCGCCGTCTACGCCCGCAGCTCCGGCCGCCACAACTGGGGCTCCGCCGGGCGCACGCCCAGCAACCTCGAGACGGTGCTCGGACTCGACACCGGCGGCAACGCCGAGGCTTGGTCGCACGCCAACGCCGTCAGCGGCGGCGGGCCCGAGACCGACGAGCGCCTGCACGAGATGTTCGACACCCAGAAGGGCATCCTCGACTTCGAAGAGCGAGTCGAGTACATCAACGACATCCAGCGCTACATGTCGACCAAGATGTACATGGTCCCCTACGTCGCCTCGCCCGGCGTCTACGCCTTCAACCCCTGGATGCAGCAGGTCGACGTCAACACCGGCGCAGTGATCGAGAACAGCAGCCAGCGCATGTGGCCCAAGGCCACCTACGCCTGGGGCGGCGCGGGCGAACCGACCTTCATGCTCGACCAGAGCATCAAGGACCAGCACACCTAGGCCGGTCGCCAAGCCGACCCCTGCGGGCGGGGGTGCCCAAGCACGCCCCCGCCCGCCTTGGCCAGTGTGTACGCCAAGCGGACCCTAAGGGCGCCACAAGCTGTGGAAACAGGAACAGGAGTTGAGCAATGAAACGGTTCAAGCGCGCCTTCATCACGGTCGTTGCCGGTGGTTTCTTGGTCGCTAGCGCGACTGCATTCACGGATGCCGCCACCCCCCGGTCCGTTGAGCCGGTCTCGCCTACCACTGGACACGAGCTTGTCGCCACGTTTGACGATGGCGACTCCACGGTTGACAAAGGGCCGAGCGGATCTCGCGTCGGGTGCGCTTGGACGATCGGAGCGTGCGGTTTCGCGCGTTTCGCCAATGAGGGCTACGGCGCGGTCTAGTCCCTAACCAAAGGCCGAAACGCTCACCCGCGAGTAGCCCGCCGTGCGCACGTACATCCTTCGTCGCGTCCTGCTGATCATCCCGACCATGATCGGGGTGACCATGCTCGTCTCGCTGCTCACCCAGCTGCTGCCCGGCGACTTCATCGACGTAATGCTCGCCGACCACGTCGCCCAGGGCGAGGACCTGGCCAAGATCCGCGCCGAGTGGGAGGAGCAACTCGGCTGGAACGATCCCTGGATCGTGCAGTACGGCAACTGGCTCTGGGACGCGCTGCGCGGCGACCTCGGCACCTCGCTGATCGGCAGCTTCAACACCGTCGTCGAGGAAATGGCGAGCCGCATCCCGGTCACCCTGGAACTCGGCATCCTCGCCCTGATCGTCGGCGTCGCCGTCGCCCTCCCCGTCGGGATCATCTCCGCCGTGCGGCAGGACTCGATCGTCGACTACCTCTTCCGCGGCACTGCGATCCTCGCGCTCTCGGTGCCCGGCTTCTGGATCGCCGTCCTGATCATTCGCGTCATCTTCCCCCAGCTCGGCCTGCCCGCGCTGCCGCTGATCTATCAGGACCCGACCGAGAATCTGACCGAAAACCTGCGGCAGATGTACGTCCCGGCGATCATCTTGGGGATCGGCCTGGCCGGCCCGGTCATGCGCCTCACCCGCGGCGAAATGCTCGAGGTGCTGCGCCAGGACTACGTCCGCACCGCCCGCGCCAAGGGCCTCCGCGAGCAGGCCGTGATCGTCCGCCACGCGATGCGCAACGCGCTGATCCCCGTGCTCACCCTGATCGGACTCTCCGCCTCGATCCTGATCGGCGGCTCGGTGATCATGGAATCGATCTTCACCCTGCCCGGCATGGGGCTGCGCATGCTGACCGCCCTCAAAGACCGCGACATTCCGGTCGTGATGGGCATCATGGTCGTGATCGCCCTGGTCGTGATCGTCGCCAACCTGCTGATCGACATCGCCTATTCGCTGGTCGATCCGCGCATCCGCTACAACTGATCGCTGCCGGCGCCGGCGCGCGCCGAAGAGGGGAAACAGTGGACGATGACTGAGAGCAGCGCCCCGGAAGCCGCGATCCAGTACCGGGACCGCACCGATATCGGCGGATGGCTGCGCGACCAGATGCAGGGGCTGATCGACCGCTCGGTCTCCAGCCCGATCGGCTTCGTCACCGCGATCGCCACGCTGATCGTCGCCGGCTCCGTCGGTTTCCTGGTCGGCGTCGTGATCATGCCGTACTGGATGTTCCGCCGTAAGAAGTACCTCGGCGCGTTCGGCGCGCTGATCCTGCTGCTGAGCGTGATCGTGGCCGCCGTCGCGCCACTGCTCCAGACTGTCGAGCAGGACCCCGAAGCGGTGCGCGTCGCGCCCTACACCAAGGCCTTCTTCAGCGACCGCTTCATCTCGCCCAACGCCGACCACATCTTCGGCACCGACAATCAGGGGCGGGACATCGTGACCCGGATCATCTACGGTTCCGAGGTCACCGTGCTGGTCGGCTTCGGCTCCGTGATCGCGACCGCCTTCCTCTCCACCCTGATCGGCCTCGTCTCCGGCTACTTCGCCGGCGCCGGCATGTCCTGGTCAATGCGCGCACCGCCGCCAATTATCAACTTACGCACCGGTTCCTTCCCGCTCTGGTGGTTCCTCGCCCTGCCCTTCGCGATCATCGTGCTGGCCGGCCAGATCCTGCTCACGCTGCTCGACATCCTCACGCTCAACTTCTTCTCCGAGCGGATCAGCGAGTTCGGCGACGACCTCTTCGGCCGCTGGCCCTCGCGCAGCGGCGCGCTGCCCGACCTCGACCTCGTGATCCAGCGCATCGTCGACGTCTGGAACGCCTTCCCTGCGATCTTCCTGATCCTCGCCGTGCTGGCCATCATCGGCAGCGGCGGCGACGGTTTCCTCGGGCTCGGCTTCGGCCCCAACTTCGGCCCGCAGGCCAACATCGGCGACGAGTGGTTCTGGCAGGTCTTCCCCCGCACCACGACGGTGATCCTCACCGTCGCGCTGGTGCTGGCCGCCGGCAACTCGCGGATCGTGCGCGGCGCCGTGCTCGCCACCCGCGCCGCCGCCTACGTCGAAGCCGCTCGCTCGCTCGGCGCCTCCAACGTGCGCATCATGGTCGCCCACATCGTGCCCAACATCATGGCCACGATCATCGTGCTCGCCTCGCTCAACCTCGGCGCTGCGGTGCTGATCGAAGCCGCCATCTCCTTCCTCGGCTTCGGCATCCCGCCGCCCTTCCCCACCTGGGGCCGCGACACCGGCCAGATCGCGCTCGTCTACGCGACCGAGGCCTGGTGGCTCGCCTTCTTCCCCGGGCTGATGATCATGATCGCCGTCTTCGGCTTCAACATGATGGGCGACGCCCTCCGCGACATCCTCGACCCCCGCCTGCGCGGCACCCAGTAGCGCCGTCTCCCGTCGTCCCCGCACCCATCTCTCCCCGTCGTTCCCGCCCCATCTCTCCCCGTCGTTCCCGCCCCATCTCTCCCCGTCGTTCCCGCCCCCGAGCGGGAACCCAAGCCCAACTCCGTTCGCAGCTCCGGAGCTCCGAACTGCCTGCCAACCTCCGTTCGCAGGACATCTCGGTACACCGCGCCGCCGACAGCCGCCGTATGGATTCCCGCGCAAGGCGGGAATGACGGGAAGATGAGGGCGGGAGTGACGGAGACGGGGGGGAATGACGGAGCTGTGAACAGGCTCTAGCGCTCGGCGGTGCCGGCGGAAAGCTCGGCCGGCGTCGGCTGCGAAGCAGCCGTGAGGAAGCCGAAGCGGCGCAGGTCCGGGCTCAGATCAGGATGAATCTCGACCCGCATGATCGCCGGATACGGAATAAAAACCTGGACGGGCTGCTCGTTCTGCTCTTCCTGCGTGTGCAGCGCCACCCAGGCGTCGGCCACGGCGGTAATGGCGCGGATGTAGTGCCGCGCGCCGTCGGAGGTGTAGAGCTGCACGAGCGGGATGGTGCAGGAGACCTGCGAGCAGTAGGAGTGAATGGCGGCGGGCAGCACGGATTCGAAGAAGTTGCGGTCGAAGGGCGCGCCGGAGGGCGGCGGCGCGGGCCGCGCGGGCGGCATCACGCCGGGCGGCAGAACGAGCGGCGAAGGAGTGTTGGGCATCGCTCGGTTGGCTGTTGTGTGGCCGTCGTGTCGCTGTCGTGTCGCCGCGCGCTGTGAGGCGGGAACGGCGGGGCGAGAATGTTGGGTGAGGTGGTGGAGACGGGGGAGAATCGAACTCCCCGTCCAGACGGGCGCTCCCTACAGCCTCTACGCGCGTAGCCGTCGCTTGCAGTGTCCCCGTCCGCCGGCGCGTCGGCCTACCGTTACGGGCGGGTCAGCCGGGGTGATCTTTTCTCCGCGGTCCCGGCGTCCCGCGGGGAGCAACCGAACTGGTCGGCGCCGCGTTCCCTCCGGCTCGGTTACGGGTGGGAGGCGACGTCGCCGCGGCTAGGCGGCGAGGGCGAGTTCCTTGGGTTCGCCAGTTAAGGAAGGTCGGCGCGGATTTACGAGGAGCGCCCCCTCGGCGCGCAGCCGCAGATCAGTCGGCCGCTGTCGATCCCTTTCGTCCCCAGCTGCGGACCGACTCGGCGTCGGCCTCTGCGGGCATTGTAGCCCGCTGCACCTCAGCGCGGCAGCCATTCGGGCGCGTGGGTGCCCGGCTTTACTGTTCGGCTCCAGCGCGGCCGCGTGCGGGAGAATTCGATGGGGAATTTGAGACGGGTGAGCTCGCCGTAGTCGGAGTCGACGTTCTCCGAGAACTGTGCGGCGAGCTGGTAGCCGACTTCCGGGTCGGCAGGGGGATCAGCAGCGCTCATTTCGTGCGGCGTTCCCATGCGCAAGAACCATGCGGCGGTCTGGCCGAGCGAGACGGTCACGTGCCAGGCGCCGCCCTCGACGGCGCGGCGTTTGAGCGCTTCGAGCACGCCGTATGCGCCCCAGTAGCCGGTGCAGTAGTCGTTCATCGCCATCGCCGGGCCGGGGCCGACCATCTGGCTGACCAGCTGGCCGGGCGGCTGGTGCAGGGCGTGGATGCCGCTCGCGGCCTGGACGTTGCCGTCGAAGCCGCGCTTTTCGCGCCAGGGGCCGTCCTGTCCGTAGGCGTTTTCGGAGACATAAATGATGCCGTCGCGCTCGGCGGCGAGCGAGCCGGGGAAGAAGCCGCGGCGGGCGAGGCTGCCGGCGCGGTAGGACTGGACGAACACGTCGGCGTGGTCGATCAGCTCCCAGAGCGCTTCGGGGCCGTCGTCGTCGTTGAGGTCGATGAAGGCGCGGCGCTTGCCGTGGCCGGTGTCGGCCTGCGCGGCTTGGATGTCCGGCAGGCCGGGCGCGCCGATGTGCAGCACATCCGCGCCGAGCGCGGCAAGGGTGCGCGAGATGGTGGGCCCGGCGAGCACGCGGGTGGCGTCGATCACGCGCAGCCCGCTGAGCGGCCGCTCGCCGCCCTGCCCGCCCTGCGGCAGCGGGGTGGGCGGATCGTCGCCCATTTTCTCGATCGTCACGGCGGGCGCATCGGCCAACAGCGCGCCCTGCGGATGGGCGCGCCATTCGTCGGCGCTGCGCACGATCACGCCGGTCAGGCCGGCATCATTGAGCGCGGCCTCCAGCTCGGCGGCGTCGCGGGCGGCGACGTAGTCGGCCAGCTGCTCGACATCGGCGCAGCCGATCGCCTCCAGCGTGCGCTCGACGATGTGCGGAAAGCCGCTGAGCAGGTAGAGCCAGCGATCGTCGCGGGTGCGGAAGATGCCCTGCCCGGCGCCGACCGGATCCATCAGCGCCTCGGTGGCGAGGACGCCGTCGACGCGCAGCACCCACATGCTGCTGATCGAGACGAGCGCGTGCCGCACATCAATGCGCGCAGTCTGCCGCGCCGCGCCGTTGGCCGCGGCGATGTCGTCGACCGCGCCGGCAATATTGGCCAGCACGGCCGCAGTCCCATGCCCCAGCCGCAGCGGCGAGGGGTAGATCGGATCATCAGGACCGACGAACTCAACCGGCGTGTCGGTCGGCGAGACGCCCGCAGCTTCGGAGACAGCGATCAGGTCGGCGCGGTCCATGGGTGCAGGCTAGCGCGTTCAGGCGCCGTTGCGGCGGAGGGCGCGGGCGATTTCGCGGTTGGTTTCGCGCTCGGCGATGGCCTGGCGCTTCTCGTGCTGCCGCTTGCCGCGGCCGACGCCGAGTTCGAGCTTGGCCAAGCCGCCCTTGAGGTACATCTGGAGTGGCACGAGGGTAAGGCGGCGCTGCTCGAAGGCGGCTTCGAGCTGGACGATTTCGCGGCGGTGCAGCAGCAGGCGGCGGTCGCGGGTCGGCTCGTGATTGGCCTCGCCGGAGGGTTCGTAGCGGGCGATGTGTGCGCCGACCAGCCAGATTTGCCCGTCGCGCGGGCGGCAGTAGGCCTCGGCGATCGAGCCGCGACCGAGGCGCAGCGACTTGATCTCGCTGCCGAGCAGCTCGATGCCGGCCTCGAAGCGCTGGAGGATGTCGTATTGCCAGAGGGCGCGTCGGTTACGCGCGAGCACGCGGTTGTTGGCCGCCTGCGGGTCGGCGGGCGTGGCGGCGCGGCGGCGGCGGGCGCGTGTCTTGGAGGAGGCCATGCGCTCAGTGTATGGCGGGTCGGAGGTCGGAGCAGTGATGCTCAGCTGACATCGGCGAGCGCCGCGTCAACGCGCTCGACCACATCAGCGGGCAGGAAGCCGCTCCAGACGGCGCGCTTGTTGCGCAGGAACCAGAGCGCGGCGCTGTCGGGCGTTTCGCCGTTGCTGTTCATCCATTCGGCGGTGTCGAGGTAGCTGTCCGCCGTGAACTCCCACTCGAGCAGGAAGTCGTAGATTTCGGGCGCGCGTTCGGGCAGGGTGTTGTGGACGACGATGTTGATCTTGGTGATGGGGTAGGCGCAGGAGTAGCCGTCGTTCCAGCACGCTTCGTTGTAGGGCGGCTCTTCGAGCACGTAGAGGTCGAAGCGGCTGTCGGGGACTGAGGGGCTCCAGAAAAAGCCGAGCCAGGCGCGGCTGCTGTCGTAGGCGGCGTCAATGTCGGCGATGACCGCATCGGTGCTGACGAGGTCGACCAGGTCGACGAGGTCGAGCAGTCCGTAGGAGGCCAGCTTGGTCTCGTTGATCTCGGCGCAGGCCCAGCTGCCCAGGCAGTTGATGAAGCGCGCCTTGCCGTCGGAATCGGGGGTGACGAAGAGGTCGATGTACTCAGGCAGGTCGAGCACCGAGACGAGGCCGGGGTGTTGGTCCTTCAGATATCGGGGGATGGCGAAGCCCTGCCGGTTGTCGGCCAGGCTGCGGCCCGCGTCAACGACAGTGCCGTCGGCGATTCCCTCGTCGTACTGCTCCTGCAGGTTGGGCAGCCAGGTCTCCATCGTGATGTCGGTGTTGTTCTCGAGCATCTCCTCCCAGAGCGTGACTGTGTCGCCGGGCAGGTATTCGACTTCGTAGCCGTAGCCGTGTTCGACGATAAAGCCGGCGATGCGGCTCTGGATCTGCGCGGAGGGCCAGTTGAGATCGGAGAAGACGACCGGCCGATCGCTGCCCCCGCAGGCGACGGCCATGACGGCCGCCGCCAACGGAAGCAGGAGGGAGTACAGAAGGCGTCGCGGGACGCGCTGCATTGCACTCGCCATTCAAGCTCAGCTCCGCTCACTGGGTCGGTTGCCGGGTTAGCCCAGCGCGTCGAGCGCGGCGTCGACCTTCTCGGCGACATCGGCCGGCACGAAGGTGCTCCAGGCGTCGCGGTAGTTGCGCAGGTAGTGCAGCGCGCCGGCGTCGGGGTCGGCGTTGTTGTCGGCCATCCAGGCCTCCACCCGCGAGTCGGTCGCAGCGTTGAAGTCCCACTTGCGCAGGAACTCGACGATCTCGGGCGCGCGCTCGGCCAGCGAGGAATTGACGATCACGCGGATGTCGGGCGGCGGGTAGGCGCAGCCCTTGTCGCCGTCCCAGCACTCCTGGCTCCACTCCGGCTCTTCGAGCACGTAGAGGTCGAGGCGTCCGGCGACGACGGTCGGGCTCCACATGTAGCCGAGCCAGGCTTCGTCGCGGTTGTACGCGCCTTCGAGGTCGGCGAAGAGCGCGGCGCCGCTGCCCGGGCTGATGATCGTGAGTGAGTCGCGCAGGCCGTAGGCGTCGAACTTGGCGTTGTTGACCTGCTCGCAAGCCCAGCCGGGGATGCAGTTCACGAACCGCGCCTTGCCGCCCGAGTCGGAGGTCGTGAACACCTCGATGTAGTCGGGCAGGTCGGAGACGGAGACGAGCCCGGGGTTCGCGTCTTTCACGTACTGCGGGATGACCCAGGCTTCCCAGCCGCCGGCCAGACTCTCGCCGACGATCTCGACGATGCTCTGGTCTTCGAGGCCGTTGTACCACTCCTGCTGTGCGGGCCACATTTCCATCGTGACGTCGGAGTCGCCGTTGGTCAGCGCTTCCCAGAGCAGCACGGTGTCGCCCGGCACCAGCTCGACGGGGTACTCGTAGCCGTGCTCAACGATGAAGGCGGCGATGCGGTTCTGCAGCAGCGCCGAGTCCCAGTTGAGGTCGGAGAAGCGGACGGCCTCCTTCTCCCCACCGGAGTCGTCCGCCTCGGCCGGCGCCGGTTGCGGTTGCGCCTGCTGTTGCTCCGGCTGCTCTGCGACGACGGGGACGCTCTGCTGTTGCTGCTGCTCGTCGTCGCCGCAGGCGGCGACGAGCGCAAGGGCGGCGATCGTGAGGATCGACACCGCCGCCGCTTTGAGACGGTGTCCGGTGATTCGCGCGATGGTCATGGGGTCCTGCCTTTCTGGTGCAGTCTCGCTCATTCTGCTGTCTCTCCCGCCGCGGCGGCTTGCCGCTGGCGAGCGATGGCCTGAGTGATGCGGTCGATGATAATAGCCAGCATGACGATGCCCAGCCCGGCGAGCAGCGCGTTGCCCGATTCCAGCCGGCCCAGCGCTTGGAGCACGTCAAAGCCCAGCCCCGGCGCGCCGACCAGCGAGCCGATCACGATCATCGCCAGCCCCATCAGCGTCGTCTGATTGACGCCCGCCATGATCGTGGGCATCGCCAGCGGAATCTTCACCTTCCGCAGCATCTGCCAGCGAGTCAGACCGAACGACTCCGCCGCTTCGATGGTCTCCTCGGGCAGTTGTCGGATACCGAGGTTGGTCAGCCGCACGGCGGGCGGCACGGCATAGACGAGCGTGGCCATGATCGCCGGCACGGCGCCGATTGAGAAGAGGGCGATCATCGGCACGAGATAGACGAAGCTGGGCATGGTCTGCGCTGCGTCGAGGAAGGGCCGTAGGCCGCGATCAAGCCGATCACTCTGCGAAGCCCAGACGCCCAGCGGGACCGCGATCACGATCGAGAGAGTGACGGTGATCATGACCAGCGCGATGGTTTGGAGCGTGCTCTCCCAGTAGCCGAGCAGGGCGAGCAGGAGTAGCGACGCGGCGGAGGCGAGGGCGGTCCAGCGACCGGCCGTGAGCCAGGCGATCACGCCTACCATCACGATCAGGCCGGGCCAGGGAATCCAGCTGAGCGCGTCCTGTAGCGCGATAAAGAGCCAGTCGACGGCATCCTTGAGCGAGCCGAAGATGAAGTCGATGTTGGTGGTGATCCAGTCGAGCGCGTCGTCGATAGCCGAACCGACTTCGCGGCCGAGATTGATTTCGCGATCCGGCACGAGATGCCCGCCGCCGTCGAATTCGATCTGGAGGGCGAAAGGCCGTCCGCCGGTGCGAATGTCGTCGGCCGAAACGAGGGCGGACCAGGTGGTCGACTCAAAGGGCGCGTTGGCCCCGGCCAACGGTCCGTCGACCGGTTCGAGCGGGACCGAGCGCCCGTTGACGACGGCGGTGGTCGGCGTGTGGCCCGAACGGTCCGTGGCGCTCTTCTTGAGGTCGACGAAAAGCCGTCCTGCGGCGTCCGCGTTGGGATGCTCGGCGGGGTAGTAGGCGACGCCGCCCAGGTCGGCCAGAATCTGGTCAACTTCGCCTGCGCCGTCGTCCTCATCCCCGTCCGCCTGGTAGAGGTAGATCGCCTCCGCGCCGTCGCCGCGCAAGGCGAAGCGGATGTCGGCGGTTTGCGCATCCCAGAATTTGGGGAAGGTGCGGAGCTCCTGAACGCCGATCGCCGCAAGGATGCCGAACAGCGCGCCGAAAACGCCGCACCACCAGATCCAGCGGGGAATTTTGCCGAACGCGGCCGTGATCGACGCGGCGCTCATCGCACACCCGCGTTCTCGTCCTCGTCCTCGTGGTCTTCGGCCATCGCGTCGGCCAGCACCTCAAGCGGCACCACGCCGAGGAAGCGGCACTCGTCGTCCACGACGGGCAGCGGGTGGTCGGCGCGGATGCCGAGCGCCACCATGTCGTCGAGCACCGCGTCGGGATTCACCGCGCGATCAGAGTGAATGCGCACATCGCCGGCCGGCGCGCCGGCCGGCGCGCGCTCCAGATCGGCGAGCCAGACCCAGCCCTGATAACGGCCCTCGTCGTCGGTCACCCGCACAATCTCTTCGCCGGGCGGCACGGGCACCTCGCGGTCGGGGCGGACATAGCCGGCGGCCGCCTCCGACGCGAGGTCCGACGCCTTGCAAACCGAAGCGGTTTCGTCCAGCACCGAGCGGGCGGCCACCAGCCCTTGCATCCGCAGATCCTTGGTGAAGTCGCGCACGAAGGCGTTGGCAGGGTGCAGCGCAACATGCGTGGGATCGCCGCGCTGCACGACCGCGCCCGACTCCATGATCACCAGCTGGTCGCCGACGCGCACCGCCTCCGCCAGGTCGTGGGTGATGAAGATGATCGTCTTGTGCAGGCTCTCCTGCAGCTGCTTGAGCTCGTCCTGGAGGTCGCGGCGAATCACGGGGTCAAGCGCACTGAATGGCTCGTCCATCAGCAGCACGGGCGCGTCCATCGCCAGCGCGCGGGCGAGCCCGACGCGCTGCTTCATCCCGCCGGAGAGTTCGGCCGGCATCGAGCCGCCCCAGCCGCCCAGGCCGACGAGCTCGAGCGCCTGCTCGGCGCGTTCGCGCCGCTCGCGCCGATCGGCGCCCTTAATCTCGAGGCCCCAGGCCGCGTTGTCCAACACGGAACGGTGCGGCATCAGGCCGAAATGCTGGAAGACCATCGAGAGCTCGGTGCGGCGCAGCTCGCGCAGCTCTTCCTCGGAGAGCGCCGTCATCTCGTGCCCGTTGAGCCAGATCTTGCCGTCGGTCGGCTCGATCAGCCGATTGACGCAGCGCACCAGCGTGGACTTGCCGCAGCCGGAGAGCCCCATCACGACGAAAATCTCGCCCTTGCCGACATCGAACGAGACATCGCGCAGGCCCAGCACGCAGCCGGTCTGTTCCTGGATTTCGTCTTTGGTTTGGCCCTCGCGGGCCAGTTGCAGAGCTTCGTCTTCGCGGTCGCCGAAGATCTTGTAGACGCCTCGGATCGAGATCAGTGAATCGTCGTCCTGCCCGGCGGAGTCGGCGGTGGGGCTACCCTTGTCCTGTGTCGTCATCGCGCCGTCGCCCCCTGCTTGCCGTGCCTGTTGCCACGATACCGCATTGCCGCGCCGCGCCGGCCCTGATTCTGGCGCTCTGCGCCGTTGCGCTTATGGCGGCTGCCTGCTCGACCTGGGGCGCGGGGCACCAGGCGGACGCCGCCCTCGAGCTCGATCTCCAGGACCCGGACCGCGGTATCCTCACCCCGCTGGAGCGCGACCTCGAGCCCAACGAGCGCTTCTGGGTGCGACTCGAACTCGGTGCGCCGACCGAAGCCGACCACATCATCGTGCGCTTCGAGCTGGATGTCGGCGGGCGTTCCTATCAGGAGGTGGAGGACTACCGCTTCGACGACGACCTGATCCCGCCCTGGAACGTGGCCGCAATCCCCCTCAGCATCGCCTTCACGGGCGACTGGAACATCGCCTTTATCGTCAACTCGCGCAAAGTCTCCGATGTGCGCGTGCGCGTCGAACACGGCAGCCGGCCGGAGGCTGCGCAGACCAGGGGCGGCGTGGAGTAGATTAAGCGGCGCGCGGACGGATCCGCTCGAAAGGGCGAGGGCATGCGGCGAATCGTGGATGTGGCGGCGGAGCTGGGACTGTCCGAGCCGGACCTCGAGCTCTACGGGCAGTCCAAGGCCAAACTCACCCCCGACGCCCTGGCGCGGCTGGCCGACGCGCCGCAGGGCAAGCTGGTGCTGGTCACGGGGATGACGCCGACGACGGCGGGCGAGGGCAAGACGACCACCGCGATCGGCCTCACCCAGGCGTTGCGCGCCTCCGGCGCGCGCGCCACGGTCGCGCTGCGCGAACCCTCGATGGGCCCGGTCTTCGGGATCAAAGGCGGCGGCACCGGCGGCGGACGCTCGATCATCGAGCCCTCCGACGACATCAACCTGCACTTCACCGGCGATCTGCACGCCGTGACCGCAGCCAACAACCTGCTGGCGGCGGCGATCGACAACTCGATCTTCCACGGCAACCCGCACGGCATCGACCCGCGCCGGATCAGCTGGCGGCGCTGCATCGACATGAACGACCGCGCGCTGCGCGGCGCGGTGATCGGAATGGGCGGCACCACCGACGGCGTGCCGCGCGAGGAGGCATTCGACATCACGCCGGCCTCGGAGGTGATGGCGATCCTCTCGGTGGCGTCGGACCTGGATGATCTGCACCGCCGGCTGGGCGACGTGATCGTCGGCTACACGAGCGACATCCAGCCGGTCCATTGCCGCGATCTCGAGGTGGACGGGGCGATGGCGGTGCTGCTGGAGCAGGCGATCCGCCCCAATCTGGCGCAAACGCTGGACGGCGGGCCGGCGTTCGTTCACGGCGGGCCGTTCGCCAACATCGCGCTGGGCTGCAACAGCATCGCCGCCACTCGTGCGGCCCTGGCGACCAGCGAGATCACGGTCACCGAAGCCGGCTTCGGCTCGGACCTGGGCGCGGAGAAGTTCTTCAACGTGGTCAGCCGGATCGGCGGCTTCGCGCCGCAGGCCGCCGTGATCGTGGCCACCGCGCGGGCGATCAAGCGGCACGGCGGCAAGCCCGCCAGGGAGTTGGAATCGGAGGACCTGGCCGCGCTGGAGGGCGGGCTGCCCAATCTCGACGCGCACATCGACAACGTGCAGCGGCACGGCGTGACGCCGGTTGTCGCGATTAACCGCTTCCCCAGCGACACGCAGGCCGAACTCGACGCGGTGCTGGCGCACTGCCGCGCGCGCGGCGTGCGGGCGGCGGTGGCCGATCCGTACGGCGGCGGCGCAGAGGACTGCGCAGAACTGGCGGCGGCGGTGCGCGAGGCGCTCGACGCCGCCGAGTCGGCGCTGCAACCGCTCTACCAACTCGACCAGCCGCTACAGGAGAAGATCGAGACGGTCGCGCGCGAGGTCTACGGAGCTGGCTCGGTGACCTATCTGCGCCGCGCCGAGCTGACGCTGCGCCGCGCGCGGCGGCTGGGCATGGAAGCCTGGCCGGTCTGCGTGGCCAAGACGCAGTACTCGCTGTCCGACAACGCGGCGCTGCTGGGGCGTCCGCAGGAGCACGAGTTCACGGTGCGCGAGGTGCGCCCCTCGGCGGGGGCGGGTTTCGTGGTGATCATTTCGGGCGAGATCATGACGATGCCCGGGCTGCCGCGCGCGCCGGCGGCGACACAGTTCCGGGTCGGCGAGAGCAGGGGCGATGCCTGAATTCCGCAACACCTACGCGGGCAATCCGCTGGATCGGGTCGCCGCCGAGCGGCGCGACGAAGCGTGGATTCGGGCGCGGCTGGCGGATCCGACCTCGCGGGTGCTGGCGCTGCACCGGCTGACCGCGCCGCTGATCGAGCGCGACGGCGCGCTGCGGCTGGTCTGGTCGCCGATCTCGGAGCTGGAGTGGCGCAATCCAGGCAGCGAGCCGGCCCTGCTCGGCGTGCAGAACGGCGGCAAGGATGGCGGTGGGGCGCGCTTCGCGATCGACGTCTCGGAGACGGATGAGCCGGACATTGCGCTGGAGATGCCGGAGGACGCGGTCTACCGCGACCTGCGCGAGGCGGCCGGGACGCTCGACGCGGACGACGCGGGAATCGCGGCGCAGGCCCGCTCGCTGCTCGACTGGCACGCGCGGCACCGCCACTGCGCCGTCTGCGGCGCGCGCACCGAGGCCGCCCAGGGCGGCATCTACCGCAAGTGCGTCGATTGCCCGGCCGAACACTTCCCGCGCACCGACCCGGTCGTGATCACCGTCGTCCACGACGGCGGGCGCTGCCTGCTGGGGCGGCAGGCCAGCTGGCCGGCGGGGATGTTCTCCGCGCTGGCCGGCTTCATCGACCACGGCGAGTCGATTGAGGACGCGGTGCGGCGCGAGGTGCGCGAAGAAGCGGGCATTGAGGTGCGCGAAATCCGCTACCACTCCTCGCAGCCCTGGCCCTTCCCCGCCTCCCTGATGATCGGCTGTCTGGCCGAGGCCGAGACCTCGAACATCAACATGGACGAGTTCGAGATGGACGATGTGCAGTGGTTCACGCGGGCCGAGGTGCGAGAGGCGCTGGACGGTCCGGCCGCGAGCATCGTGGGCGATCCGGCCCGTGGCGGCGCGCTGGCGCTGCCCGGTCCCACCGCGATCGCGCACTCGCTGGTGCGCGCCTGGGCAAATTCAGCCCCATAGCGGCGCAATCCGCGTAAGCTCGCAGCAGCGGTTGAAGAGCGAGTTCGGAGCGGGCGATGAAGATTCTTGCGACAGCGGCGCTGGCCGTGCTGCTCGTGCTGGGCGCGGCGCTGGCCGCCTGCGGCTCGGACGACGACACCCAGCAGCAGCAGTCGGCGGCGCAGACACGACAGACCGAGCAGCAGCCCGAACAACAGACAGTCGCGGCGCAGCCCGCCGACGCCGAACCTCAGGCGGAACAGGAAGCGCCCGCGCAGCAGCCCGCCGACCAACAGCAAGAACAACAGGAAGGCTCCTCGCGCGCCTTCGGCCAACGAACCACGGCGCAAGACGACGCGGACGACGCACAGCAGCAGGCGACCTCCGGCGACCAATCCGAACAGTCCAACCAATCTGAGCAAGCCGAGCCGGCCGATCAACAGGTCGATCAACAGCAGCAGGCCGCGCCCGACGAACCGCAAGCGGAGCAGGAGCGCCAGCAGCAATCCGCCGCCGAACAAACCACGACACAGACCGCGACGCAGCAGCAGGCGGACGAGCAGGTCGAGGCCGAGCAGGAAGAGCGGCAGGCATCGCCGCCGCAACCGCAGCAGGACGAAGAGGAAGCGGAGCAGGAGGCGGTGACCGTCACGCTGGTCGACGATGACGACGATCCGCCGCCCGAGCTGCCGGCCTGGGCCAGCGATGCGGCGCGCGAAGCGGCCACCTGGAGCGACGCCCAGCTACAGGCCCGCGCCGACGAAATCGCCGCGAGCGGCTCCGTCAACGACATCACCGGCATCACCCGCTGGCTCAACGGCGGCGAAACCACCATCGCCCGCGAACTCGCCAGAGGCAACGTGGTCCTGATCGACTTCTGGACCTACACCTGCATCAACTGCGTCCGCACCCTCCCCTTCCTCCGCGAATGGCACGCCAAATACGCCGACCGCGGCCTCACCATCATCGGCGTTCACACCCCCGAATTCGAGTTCGAAGAAGTCACCGCCAACGTCGTCGACTCGATGAAAATGTACGACGTCGGCTGGCTCGTCGCGCAGGACAACGACTGGCGCACCTGGCGCGCCTTCAATAACCGCTACTGGCCGGCCAAATACCTGATCGGCCCCGCCATGGATGTCCGCTACCAGCACTTCGGCGAGGGCGACTACCTCGAAACTGAACACGAAATCCGCCGCGCCCTCGAAGCCGCCGGCTGGGACATTTCCGACATCCCCGAAGGCACCGTCGCGGTCGCCCCGCAGCGCGACCCCGTCTCGCGTGGCCAGACCCGCGAACTCTACGGCGGCACCCGCCGCAACTACGGCAGCGTCCAGTACGCCGCGCAGCCCGAGTACTACCTCGAAGCCGGCGTCGCACAGCTCTACACCGACTTCCAGGGCAGCCTCATCTCCCGCCTCAACGCCCGCGAGCACCACAAATGGTACCTACAGGGACTCTGGCGCAACGACCGTGAGGCCATCGTCCACGCCCGCGTGACCGAAAACCTCGAGGACTACCTCGCATTCAAATTCACCGCCCGCACCGTCAACGTGGTACTGACCGTCGCCGAAGGCGGCCAACCGTTCAACGTCTACATCGAAATGGACGGCCGCTGGCTCCAGCCCAACGAAGTCGGAGCGGACATCCGCTTCGACGACGAAGGACGCTCCTACGTCCGCGTCACCCGCAACGACCTCTATCGTCTCGTCGTGCTCGAGGAGTGGAGCACGCACGAACTCAAACTGCGCTCCAACTCCGACCAACTGGCGATCTTCGCCTTCACCTTTGGCTCCTACCTGGGCGGTGAATAATGACCATCTCACGACTCCTGATCAGCGCGCTGGCCGGCGGCGCCCTGCTAGCCGCAGCCTGCGGCGGCGGCGACCAGCAACAGCAGCAGCCCGCCCCGACCGTCGCCGAACAACCGGCCCAACAACCGGCGCAGCAGCAGACGCAGCCGCAAGCGGAAGCGCCCGCCCAACAGCCGGCCGCGCAGCCGCAGCCGCAACCGGCGCAGCAACAAACGGTCGCCCCAGCCGACGACGCCCCAGCCGCCGTTGATGCGCTCCAACCCGTCGCAATCGCCGACCTCAGCCCGCGCCTGCAACTCCTCGCCGAGAGCGGCTACCCCGTCTACATCAGCGACGACGGCTTCACCATCGCGCTCGGCACCCCCGACCTCGGCACCGGACGACAGCGCGTCAGCATCGTCGTCGAAGGTGTCGAGGGCCTGGTCGAATTTCCCGCCCTCGCCCTGAGCTATTGGCCCGCCGACGCCGACGCCGCGCCCTCCGACGCCCTCGCCGCCTTCACCCGCTTCCCCGACGGCATCCGCGGCTTCCACCTCGCCGAACTCGACTTCAACCGACCCGGCGGCTGGATCGTCAACCTCCGCGTCCCCACCGTGGACGGTTTCACTGAAATCCCGCTGGCAATCGACGTCAGCGCCGAGACGCTCGCCCCCACCGTCGGCGCAACCGCCCCCGCCTCAATCAACCGCACCCTGCGCGATGTGGACGGCGCCGAGCAACTCTCGACCGGCGCAGAGCCGGACCCCACGCTCTACGAACTGACCATCGCCGAGGCGCTCCAACAGGGGCAGCCCGTCGTCATCGTCTTCGCCAGCCCCGGCTTCTGCACCAACGCCTTCTGCGGCCCGCAGGTCGAAGTGCTCAGCCAGCTGCGCGAGCGCTACCCCGACGACGCCTCCTACATCCACGTCGACCTCTACGAAAACCCCCTTGAAGTCCGCCGCGGCGCGCCGCCCATCGAAACGCCCCTGCTCGAAGAATGGGGGCTGGAAACCGACGAGTGGACATTCGTCGTCGACGCCGAAGGCCGCGTCGCCGCCCGCTTCGAAGCCTTCGCCCCCATCGAAGAGGTCGAAGCGGCCCTCACCCGCGTACTCGACCGCAGCAGCTAGAGCCTGCTCACACGTCCCTCCACCGCCCTTCCCGCCCCCTCTCTCCATCATTCCCGCCCCCTTCTCTCCGTCATTCCCGCCCCCGAGCGGGAATCGGCCCCGAGCCACCTCGCTCGTCACTCCCGCCCTCGCCCTCCGTTGTACCCGCCCGCCCCTGGCTTCGAAACACGGGAACTCAAACCCAACCCTGTCCGCAGGTCGACTCGATATGCCGCGCCGCCGACAACCACCGTCGGATTCCCGCTCGGGGCGGGAATGACGGAAGCGTGAACACCCCGAACGACGCCCGCCGCTCACTCCGTCTCGATCGCGTACTCCAACGCATTCCCGTACTCGTGCCACGATGCGTCGTAGTTGCGTCCGCCCTCGTAGCCCAGCAGCGTCAGCAGGAACAGGCCGTGCGCCGCACGGATGCCCCCCTGTCAATAGGTCGTGACCCGCGTCTCCGGCGTAATCCCCAAATCCGCCAGCATCGACCGCAACTCCGCCGCCGGCTTCAGCGTCCGCACCGGCGACTCCAGCGTGTGCAGCCACTCCAGATGCACCGCGCCCGGAATCCGCCCGCCCCGCTGCGTCCCCCGCTTGTTCGCCCCCGTCCACTCCCCGTCCGAGCGCACATCCCAGAACACGTGATTCTCGTCCTCAACCAGCGACGGAATCTCCGCCAGCCGGCAGATCGTCTCATCGTGCGGCGCCGGCGGCGTCGGATACTCCGTCCGCTGCGCGCGCGGATTGTCGTTGGCCAGCGGGCGGCCCTCCGCGTACCACTTGTCCAGCCCCCCGTTCAGCACCGCGAAATTCGTGTGCCCGAAGCGGTCGAATGTCCACCAAGTCCGCGCCGCATACAGCCCGCCCGATCCGTCGTACGCCACCACCTGCGTATCCGGCGTCAGCCCCAACCGACCCGCCAGCTGCGCGAAACGCTCCGCATCCTCCAACCCGTAAATCTGCGAATCGTCCGACGGATCGCTCTTCCAGTAGCGCGAGAGCGACCACAGCGCGCCCGGAATATGCAGCCGCTGGTAGGCCGGCAGCACATCGCAGTCCAACAGCACGACATCGTCGTCGTCGATGTGCTCCGCCAGCCAGTCCGTCTCGCGCAATAGCTCCGGCCGCGCCCAACCTGCTTCACTGTCGTTGTGATTGCTCATCGCACTACTCCTGATCACCGCTCTGATCCGACTCGCCGGAGCCGCCGCCGTCCTCGATCTCGACCGGCGTCGCCCCCTCGCTCGGGGCGTCCGACGCCCCCTCGCCCGATCCGCCGCCCTCTTCGGGCGCTTGGTAGTTGCCCCGCAGGTAATCGATCGCCGTCATCAACTGCACATCGAGCTCCGCCTCGAAACCCGTCTGCGGCTGCGCGATCTCGATGTCCGGAATCACCCCCACCCCCTCGATCACGTCCCCGTTGGGCGAAATCCAGCGCGCGATGCTGACATAAAGCACGCTGCCGTCGGAGAGTCGGCGGGGGATGTTGACGGTGCCCTTGCCGGCGGTGGTTTCGCCGATCAGCACCGCCCGACCGTGATCCCGCAGCGCCGCCGCCATCACCTCCGAGCCGGAAGCCGACGCGCCGTTGATCAGAATCACCAGCTCCATATCCAGCCCGCGCCCGCCGGGCCGGTCTTCGAAGACCTCCTCGCTGCCGTCGCGGTGAATCTCGCGCATGATCACCGCTTCGTCGATGAACTCCCCGGTCGCCGCAATCGTCCCGCTCAGCGTGCCGCCCGGATTGTTGCGAACATCGATGATCAGCTTGCTCACGTCGGCGTTCCGCGCGGCGTCCAGCAGATCGCCCAGATCGTCGCGCGTGTCCTCGGTGAACTGCGAAATCCAGATGTAGCCGATGTCCGCCACCGCGTTGCCCTCGCGATCGTTGATCTGCTGCGAGCGCACGCTCGGCACCACGATCCGGTCGCGCACCACCGGCAGCAGCTCCTCGGTCCCATCGCTATGACGCACCAGCAGGTTCACCGTCGTCCCCGCCGGACCCCGAATCCGCTGCACCGCCAGCTGGAGCGACCAGTCGGCAATCGATTCGCCGTCCACCTCCAGAATCACGTCGCCCGACCGCACGCCGGCGCGCTCCGCCGGCGAGCCGTCGAACACCGTCACAATCGTGATCTCCCCGTCGAAATCGTTGACCGTGCAGCCGATGCCCTCAAACGATCCGCCGATGTCCTCCGAAGTCAGCCGATAGTCCTCGGCGCTGATGTAGGCCGTGTGCGGATCGCCGAGACTGTCGATGATCCCGTTGATCGCCGCGGTGCGCAGATCAGTCGACTCAAACGCCGACGGATCGACGAAATCGCGATCGAGCACATCGTAGATCTCGTCCAGAATCGCGAAGCGTGAGTCGCGCGCCGCCGCCGGCTCCGGCGAATCGTTCTCGCTGACGATCGCCGCGGCGATCTCGCCGCCGCCCCGCGCGCTGCGCAGGAAAGCGTCGCGCCCGTCCGAGTCGTCGATGATCCGGATCACGCCCACGCCGAGCGCGAACGCCGCCGCGAGCATCAGCAGGATCAGCGCGGCCACCGCGCCCCGCCGCGGCGTGCGTCGCGCCCGGAGCTGCTCTTCCAGCGGCTGCGTAGGCGGAGGCATCTCAGTCATCACCCCCAGCCTACCAATCGCGCCCGATCATGCCAGCCGCCCCCCGCCGACCTGCCCAGCCGCTCCACCGCCACTCCCTACCCCGCCACACCCGCCCCTCTCTCCACTCCGTCACACCCGCCCCACCCCCCCCGTCATACCCGCGCTTGCCGCGGGTATCTCGACGTGACCAGCACACCCGCCCCACCCCGCCACACCCGCCCCTCTCTCCACTCCGTCACACCCGCGCCACCCCCCCCCGTCATACCCGCGCTTGCCGCGGGTATCTCGACGTGACCAGCACACCCGCCCCCCACCGCCACACCCGCCCCTCTCTCCACTCCGTCACACCCGCGCCACCCCCCCGTCATACCCGCGCTTGCCGCGGGTATCTCGACGTGACCAGCACCCCCGCCCCCCCCACCGCCACACCCGCCCCTCTCTCCACCCCGTCACACTCGCGTCTCCACCCCCGTCATACCCGCGCTTGCCGTGGAGCCTGCCCCCGACTCGAACGGGGGTATCTCGACGTGACCAGCACCAAGCCCCACGCGCCCGATCGCCAACCCGCGCTCCACCGATACCCCACTCCGTCACACCCACGGCAAGCACGGGGAGACAGAGGCGCGGCGCAGGAGACGGACCTGTATCATCCCAACGAGTTCAGCAGCGCCCCGCAGGGGCGCGGAGGAGGTTCGAGATGGCCGCCGTTGCCGGATACAGTCACGTCGCAATCTGCGTCTCCGATGTGGAGCGCTCACGCAAATTCTACGGCGAACAACTGGGGTTGGAGACCGTCAACCGACCTGACTTCGGCTTCCCCGGCGAGTGGTACGTCGTCGGCAACCTCCAGCTGCACCTCATGCAGCGCGAACTGCCCGAAGGCGCAGCCGAAGGCATCGGCCCGCACTTCGCCCTCTACATCCCCACCGACGAATTCCACGGCGAGGTTGAGCGCCTGCGCGACGCCGGCGTCGAGGTGATGGTCGAACCCAACCACCGCGACGTCGACGACATCTGGGCCGCCTTCTGCAAAGACCCCGACGGCAACATCATCGAGCTAACCGATATGGGCCCCGAGTACATCGAGGCCGCCGGTACATCCGCCAACTAGCGCGCAGGCAGCGAGACAGCCGGGCCGGGCCGCGCCGCCGATGCACGCCGTCGCGCTGATCTGCCCCGGACAGGGCGCGCAACGCGCCGGCGGACTCGAAGACCTGCCAGCCTCGGCGCAGGAGGTGTTCGAGCTCGGCTCCGCCGTCGTCGGCGTCGATCTCTGGCGACTCGGGCTTGGCAAATCGGCCGACGCCGAGTCGGAGCTGCGCCGCCCCTCCCGCCTCCAGCCCTATCTGGTCTGCTGGGCCGTCGCCGAGTGGCGGGCGGCGCTGGACGCCGAGCGGGCGCCCGTCGCGCCGGACTTCGTGACCGGCCACTCCTCCGGCCTCAACTCCGCACTGGTGCTGAGCGGCGCGGTCGCGCTGGAAGACGGCCTGCGCTTCGCCCACGCCTGCGGCCTGGAGATGGACCGCGCCTGCGACGACGGCGCAGGCGGCCTGGTCGCGCTGGTCGGCGCGAGCCGCGCGCAGGCCGAAGCCGTCGCCGCCCGCAGCGGCGCAGCGCTCGCCAACCACAACGCCGCCGACCAAACCGTGCTGGGCGGCTATGACGACGCGCTCGCCGCCGTGCAGGCCGCCCACGAGGGCGTCGAGCCGCCGCCCGTCCCCCTGCGCGTCGCCGGCGCGTTCCACACCCAAGCCTTCGCCGAGTCGGACCGCCGCAGCGAGCGCTGGATCGCCGAACTGCCGATCGCCGAACATTTCACGCCGCTGATCGGCAATTGCGAAGGCCAACTGATCGAGACGCCCGCCCAACTGACCGCCGAACTGCGCGGCCAGTACTCGCGCCCCGTCGAATGGCTGCGCGTGCTGGAGACCCTCGACCGCCTCGGCGTCCGCCGCTACCTCACGCTCGGCCCCGGCAACGCAATGGCCGGCCTGGTGCGCCGCTTCGGCCGGACACGCCCCGCTAAAGTGCGCATCGTGCGCGTCGCCCAGCAACTGCAACGCGCCGCCGACGCGACATAATCACACGGACCAACGAACAGGAGACCCCCAATGGACGCCGACCACGTACTGCGAACAACCCGCTCCGTCCGCCTGCGCCTCGATTTCGACAAACCCATCGATCCCGCAGTGATCGAGGAGTGCCTCGAAATCGCCCTGCAAGCCCCCACCGCCTCCAACAGCCAGCAGTGGCAGTGGGTGGTGATCACCGACCCCGACAAGGTCGCCGCCGTCGCCGACATCTACCGCAAATCGTTCGAGGTGCTCGCCGCCCGCTCGCCCGCAGAACGCCCCGACTACGGCCCCGACGACAGCCGCACCATCCAGTCCGAAAAAGTCACCCGCTCCGCCACCTACCTCGCCGCCGAAATGCACCGCTGCCCCGCCCTGCTGCTCGCCTGCATCAACGGCCGCGTCGAAGACCTCGGCGCAATGACCCAGGCCGGCGTCTACGGCTCCATCCTGCCCGGCGCCTGGTCCTTCATGCTCGCCGCCCGCGCCCGCGGCATCGGCATGGCCTGGACCACCCTCCACATCCGCCACGAAGACGAAGTCGCCGAGCTGCTCGGCATCCCCGCCCACGTCACCCAGGCCGCCCTCTTCCCCATGGCCCACTTCACCGGCGACGACTTCCAACCCGCCCCCCGCGTCCCCCTCTCCCAAGTAGTCCACTGGAACCAATGGAACAACCGCACCCCCTAACCCCCCCATTTCCGT
This sequence comes from Dehalococcoidia bacterium, assembly GCA_965242565.1. Classification (GTDB taxonomy): domain Bacteria; phylum Chloroflexota; class Dehalococcoidia; order Bin125; family Bin125; genus CATQGW01. The sequence goes on from OZ251457.1 coordinate 547,129, forward strand.
CATTCCCGCCCCCGAGCGGGAACCGGCCCCGAGCCGCCTCCCACCCCCATTCCCAAGGTCCGTCGCCCCAGACTTGATCTGGGGCCCAAACCCAACCCTCATCCGCAGCGCCACCACCCTGAACCACCCCCCCAACGCCCGCCCGCCGAACACCCCTGCCCGCCGTACCACCACGATCACCGCATAGATTCCCGCCCTCTCTTTCCGTCATTCCCGCCCCCGAGCGGGAATCGGCCACATGCCACCTCCAACCCCCCCTCCCGCCCCCTTTCCGTCGCCCCAGACTTGATCTGGGGCCCAAACCCAACCCCCAGCCGCAGCCCCACCCCGTCATACCCGCCCCTCCACTCCGTCATACCCGCGCTTGCCGCGGGTATCTCGACGCGACCAGCACCATCGTTGCACCCCGTCCCCGCCCCCGCCCCCTCGTCATTCCCGCCCCCGAGCGGGAACCGGCCCCGAGCCGCCTCCCACCTCCATCCCCAAGCTCCGTCGCCCCAGACTTGATCTGGGGCCCAAACCCAACCCTCATCCGCAGCGCCAAACCTCCGAACCACCCCCCAACGCCCGTCCGCAGAACACCTCGACACGCAGCACCGCTCCAGTCACCGCACCGCCCCCACATCAAACCACGCATGATCCGCCCCCAGATCGTACCCCGCGCGAAACCCCTCCAGCCGAGCCTCATCCAGCAGCGGCTGAAGCCCCCGAATCAAGTCATTGCGACCGGCCAGCGCCCCCGCAATCAACCCCGACGGATTGGGCAGATAATCGAGCGCCGGCGCAGCGTTCGTCGCCAGCAGCCCACGCTCGTAGCCCGCCCGCTCGCGCGACTCCGCCTCCAACTGCATCCGCTGCTCCGCCGCCTCAACGCCCGCCGACCAGCCCGCCTCGCGCGCCGCCTCCATCTCCGCCTGCGTCGGTCCGCTGTCGAACAGGCCGCTGACGCCGCCGATCAGCGCCGCGCCCGCCGCCCCCGCAACGAACGACAGGAGCAGCGCCCCCGCCCGACTCATGGTTCGCTCGCCCCATCGTCGGGTGCGCCGGCCGGCGGCGAGACTCCGATCCGCACCCACGCCGCCCGGTAGCCGCTCCGCCAGCCCTCGTCCCACGCCTCCGCCAGCTCCTCTTCGGCCAGCGCCAGCGCCGCGTCGTAGGCCGCCTCATACGTGAAACCGTGCCGGAACCGCTCAATCGCCTCCGGCGTCACCTGCGACGACGCGCTCCGCCCCCGCGCGAACCCCACCAACTCCCGACGCTCCAACTCCTCCCGCCACGACGCCTCCGTTGCCGTCGCCCCCTCCTCCGCCGCGCGGCGGTAGGCCGCATCCACATCCGCCTCCGTCGGTCCCGTCTGGAAGAGCTCCGTGCCGAAACCCAACACCAGCGTCAGCGCCGCTCCGAGCAGCGCCGCCGCCGCAAGCCAGCGCCGACGCAGCGGTGCCCGCTCCTCCCGTTCCCGCTCTAACTCCCGCCACTGCGACATCTCACGCTCCCGACCCCGCCAACGCCGGATTCGGCCGTGTCCAGCCCATCGTCCGACCGAACAACAGCGAGACCAGCGCAAACACCGAGAACACCGCCGCCGCCCAGAACACCATCTCCACCGACAACAACTGCCCCACCACCGCCAGAATCGGCCCCGCCACGAACCCGCCGATATCCCACGCCAGCTGGAACGTCGCCGTCGCCCCGCCCCGCTGCGTCGGCGCAACCCGATCCACCGCCAACGCCAGCAGTCCCGTATGCGCCGCGCCCATCCCGATCCCCGTCAGCGCGCCCGCCGGGATCAGCATCAGCGTCGTGTCCGCCTGCGTCAGCGTCACCAGCCCCGCCACCGTGGCGACCAGCCCCGGAATGATCACCGGCACCCGCCCCACAATGTCCGAAACCCGCCCCGCAATCGGCCGCGTAATCATCGCCCCCAGCCCGCTGAACAGGAAGAAGAAAATCCCGATCCCCTCTGGCCCGCCGAAATTCCGGTTCGGATCCGCGTCCTCCAGCGACGGCAGGAACGCCGCCGCCACGCTGAACGTCAGCGTGATGCTCAGAAACACGAACATCGGAAACACCGCCGGCGGCGGCACCAGCGTCTTGAGCGACATCCGCGGCGCAGGCGCGCCCGAACCCGCCGGCTCCCGCTTGAAAAAGGTCAGCACGAACGAGGCGATCGCCGTGAACACGGCGACGATCAGCACCGCGTCGAACCCGCCCAGGAACGCGAACAGAATCCCCCCCAGCATCGGGAAAAACGTCTGCGCGGCGGAAGTGGAAAGGCCGAAGAAGCCCAGCCCCTCGCCGCGCCGCGGGGCGGGCACGATCTCGGCCACAAACGATCCCGCCGCCGTCGGGTACGCCGCCATGCTGATCCCATGCACGCAGCGCAGCGCAAACAGAATCCAGATGTCCTCCACGAAAATCATCAGCGCGAACGAGCCCGCGAACGAGAGCAGCCCAATCCGCATCAGCAGAATCCGCTTCCCCGCATCGCTCCAGCGCCCCACGAACGGACGCAGAAAAATCGGAATCAGGCTGTACCCGCCCACCACCAGCCCCACCTCAAGCGCGCTCGCCCCGCGCTCCACCAACTCCCCCGGCAGCGTCGTCGTCAGATAGAAAAAGCACGCGAAAAACGAAAACGTCCCGAACAGCGCCAGCAAATACTGCCGCGTCCACAGCGTCGGCCGCTGCCCCCCCAGCCGCACCGCCGCGCCCGACCCAACACTCCCCCCTCCGCGAGGGGCTGCCGTAGGCAGCGGCGAGAGAGCGTTCGCTCCCGCCGCGGACCCAACGGACTCAAGCCCATTCTCCGAAACGGCACGCTGCGGCGCGGTCCGCGCCGTCCAGCCGGCGTGCGTCAGCGGCCCCCGCCCGGAAACGATCAGAACTCCGGCGGACCGATGCCCGCCAACGCGCCGTCGCCGTGACCGTTCGTCTGCGGACAGAGATGCTCCTCGCCCTCCAGCGGCTGCTTGCACAGCGGGCAGGTCGGACGCCCCCTCGCCACCGCCTGCTCCGCCTGCACCGTGAAGCGCCGCGCAATCTCACGGCTAAAGTCCACCCGCAGCGTCGGGCGCTCCGAATCCGCCTCAATATCCGTCGCAAACAGCGTCAGCGTGTGCGCGTCCTCGTCGTAGCCCAGCGCGATCTGCCCCGCCAGAAACTCGTGCGTCGGATTCAGCGGAAAATCGAGCAACTCCGGCGCCGTCGGACGCCGCCGCTCCTCCTCGCGCCGGTACCGCGCCAGCACCTGCTGCACCGCCGTCGCCAGCGAGTTCACCTGCTCCTTCTCGCACCAAATCGCCGCAGTCACATCCCCCGCAATCACGCGCAGCCGAAACCGCCGCTGGCCGGGCTCGCCCACCGCCTCAGCCTCCAGCGCCGTCGCCGCGCCCAGATCCCATTCCGCTGCCGATGCCATGCCCCACAGTCTATCCCCACCCTCCCATCCCTCGCCCGCAGCCGCCCGGCCGAACCCCCGCCCAACCCCCTACCATGTCCCCAAAACCACCCCACCAGGAGCGCAGCATGGCCGTTGAAGTTGGACAACAAGCCCCCGATTTCACCCTGATGGACGGCGACCGCCGCGAACACACCCTCAGCGACTACCGTGGCCGCACCGTCGTCGTCGCCTGGTACGTCCTGGCCTTCACCGGCGGTTGAACGAACGAACTCAGCCGCTTCCAGGAACTCCACGCGGAGTTCGAAGCGGCGAACGCCCAGGTCCTGGGCATCAGCGTCGATTCCCCCTTCGCCGCCGGCGGCTACGCCCGCGAACTCGGCCTCAGCTTCCCCCTGCTCGGCGACTTCCCCCACGCCCGCGTCGGCAAAGTCTGGGGCATCTACAACGAAGAACGCGGCATCACCGCCCGCATGACATATGTCGTCGACGCCCAGGGAACCGTCCGACACATCATCGACGCCCCCCGCGATTTCGCCCTCCACGCCGAAGAATCGCTCGCCCAGGCGCAAGCCCTGACCCAAACCCCGACCCAAACCCCAACGGTGGACAACAGCTAACCATCTGCATAGTGGGGTAAACCGCAGTTGCCAGCCCGCCCCCCGTGTTCGACGATAAACCACATCAGCCGACGTTCTGCCGAATCCGGCGCGCGCTCGGTTGACCTCCTCCGTGGCGGGGGCGGGGCGCGGGAGTCCCCTGATGGTCACCAAGGTTCTGGAACAGCGCTGTGTGCATAACTGGGTTATCGCGTCGCCCGCCGGCTCGACAAGCCCCGGTCAGTGCGCCAAGTGCGGCGAACGCCGCAGCTTCGCCAACTCCTTCCCCGACCTCGAACGCACCAACAACTCCGACCTCTTCGGCGAGCGCGGCGGCGGCCGACGCAGCGGACGCGCCGCCGACCCCTGGAGCGAAAGCAGCACCGACGCCGACATCGAACTCGCGCTCAACTCCATGCGCGGCTACCACGGCGCCTACCGCTAAACCCCCGCGCTCAACCCCGCGCTCAACCTCTAGCCGCGCGGCGGCTAGACTGCCCGGGTGAGCACACCGCAGGGCGGCAACGCCGATCTCGCCAGCTTCAAGGTCCACACCCTCCCCTTCGAGGAGTGGCTGGACCTCGACACCCTGCTCCACCGCAGCTCCGTCACCAGCGGCGAGTTCGACTACGTCCTCCGCCCCCTCTGCCCCGAATGCGGCCAGGAGTGCGAGCTCGAATACGACCTCACCCCCGAAGGCTCCGAGGTCATCTCCGCCATCGTCTGCCGCGCCTGCAACGAACTCTGGGAAGCCGAGGAACCCCCCGATGACGCATAGGGCGCATAGAAAACCCCGCAACGACGCGGTACGCTCCCGACAGACCTACCCGCAGCCCACCTGGCCGCAACACAGAAGCGGCAACGGAGAACGAAGCGCCCCTGATGAGCATCATCGTGCGAATCCCCACCCCGCTGCGCGGCCTCACCGGCGACCAGGATGTGGTCGACGGCGCGGGCGCGTCGCTGACCGAACTGGTCCGCGACCTCGAACAACGCTACCCAGGCATGGGCGAGCGCCTCATGGATGAGGCGGGCGAACTGCGCCGCTTCGTCAACGTCTTCGTCAACGGCGAAGATGTCCGCTTCCTCGACGGCATGGCCACCCCCGTCAGCGAGGGCGACGAGGTCAGCATCGTGCCCGCAGTGGCCGGCGGCGGCCTGCCAGCATGAGCCTGCAAATCGAACGCGACGGCAAAATCGCCACCGTCACCCTCGACCGTCCCGAGCGGATGAACGCCATCTCCCCCGAAATGGGGCGCGGCCTCGACGAGTTCTGGCGCGAGTTCAACGCCGACGAGAACCTGCACATCGCAATCATCACCGGCGCCGGCCGCGCCTTCTGCGCCGGACGCGACCTCGTGCGCGACTCCGCGCACGACGACGAGCGCGCACGCGCCCGCCGCAGCGCCGACGAGGCCGACGGCCTCGGCTCCTGGGGGCCGACCGCCACCAACAAGCCCGTCATCGCCGCCATCAACGGCTGGTGCCTGGCCGGCGGCTTCGCCCTCGCCCTCTCCTGCGACATCCGAATCATGGCCGAAGGCGCCCGAATCGGCAGCATGGCCCCCAAACGCGGCCTGCTCCCCGGCGGCGGACAGGTGCAGCGCCTCGCGCGCTACGTCCCCTTCGGCGTCGCCCTCGAAATCCTCCTCCGCGCCAACCACATCGAAGCCCATGAAGCCCACCGCATCGGCCTCGCCAACGCCGTAGCAGCGCCCGAAGACCTGCTCCCCACCGCCCGCGCCTGGGCCGAAGAAATCGCCGCCAACGCCCCACTCGCCGTCCGCGCCGCCAAGCAGGCCGCCTACGAGGGCATGCTCAACCAGTCCGGCTTCGCCCAGGGCATGGCCATCGAAAGCCGCCTCTACTCCCAAATCATGGAAACCCGGGACGCCCGCGAAGGCGCCACCGCCTTCGCCGAAAAACGCCCCCCCACCTTCCAAGCCCGCTAACCCCACCCCAACATCCGTCGCCCCACCCCAACATCCGTCGCCCCCACCCCAACATCCGTCGCCCCCACCCCAACATCCGTCGCCCCCGCCCCAACATCCGTCGCCCCCGCCCCAACATCCGTCGCCCCCGCCCCAACATCCGTCGCCCCCGCCCCAACATCCGTCGCCCCCACCCCAACATCCGTCGCCCCCACCCCAACATCCGTCGCCCCCACCCCAACATCCGTCGCCCCCACCCCAACATCCGTCGCCCCCGCCCCAACATCCGTCGCCCCCGCCCCAACATCCGTCGCCCCCACCCCAACATCCGTCGCCCCCGCCCCAACATCCGTCGCCCCCACCCCAACATCCGTCGCCCCCACCCCAACATCCGTCGCCCCAGACCCCCATTCGTCGCCCCAGACTTGATCTGGGGCCCAAACCCAACCCCCATCCGCAACCCATGAACCCCAACCCCGCCCGCCAACCCCCATCCGCAACACCTCCCGCCCCCACACTTCCGTCCTCCCCCCTTTCTCTACCCCGTCATACCCGCGCTTGCCGCGGGTATCTCGACGTGAACAGCACCCAACGCCGTACTCCACCACCCTCCGTCATACCCGCCCCTTTCTCTACCCCGTCATACCCGCCCCCTTTCTCTACCCCGTCATACCCGCGCTTGCCGCGGAGCCTGCCCCGGCTCGAACGGGGGTATCTCGACGTGAACAGCACCAACGCCGCCCCCCACTCTCCGTTCCCCCGCCTTCTCGCCGCCATCAGCACCAACGCCCCATACGACCCCCTCTCGTCATTCCCGCCCCCTTTCTCTCCGTCATTCCCGCCCCCGAGCGGGAATCGGCCCGAACCACCTCAAACCCCGCACACACCCCGCCGCCCCCGACTCACCCTCCGTCGCCCCAGACTTGATCTGGGGCCCAAACCCAACCCCGCTCGCAGCGCAAGCGCCCCGACCCTACTCCCCAACCCCCGTGCGCAAACCATCACGAGACGCCGCACCGCGCCGCGCGTTCCCATCCCACCCCGCACCTCACGCCGTGATACCGTCGCTCCCCCGCAACAGCACACGGGACCGGCCAATGCCCAACCCCGTCCACCTCGCCGCAGCGACACCCCGAACAAACCCGACCACGCCCAACCACCACCGACCAGATGAGACGCAGCCCCAGCCGGCCCCCAACACCCCGACCAACCCCAAAACGCAACCCAGACCACACTCCCCACTACCACATCGCACACACGTTCGTCTACACTCCACCCCATGCCCGCCGACGTCGACCACCAGCGACAACTCTGCCGCGACGCCTACGGCGAATCCGTCGTCCAAACCTACCAGCGCCTCGCCACCGCCGACTCCGAGTACGTCCGCCTCAACGCCCTCAAACAACTCGCCAGAATCGTCGGCATCGTCGAACTCCTCGCCCAACTCCACGACCTCTCCGTCAACGCCCGCTCCGAATGGATCGCCCTCCGCGCCAACGACATCATCGCCGACTACCTCCAACTGTTCAGCGACAACGCCGCCGACAACCGACCCGAACCGCTCACCCTCGACCTCGCCGAACAACTCGCCGTCCAACAGCAACTCGAAGAAGAGCACGCCAACCTCCCCCCCGTCGACCCCAACGACCTCGCCTACTACCGCAGCGCCCTCTCCGACCCGCCCCAACCCACCCAACAACTCCCCGCCGACGCCGCCTCGGACGACGAGACCGACGACGCCCCGGACGAAGCCGACGACACCGACCAACCCGCCGCAGCCGCCGGCGACGACACCCTCGAAGACGACCAGCCCGACCAGCCCGACCAGCCTGACCAGCCCGACCAGCCCGACCAGCCTGACCAGCCCGACCAGCCCGACCAGCCCGCCGCCGCCGCCGACGACGACGACACCGACCAACCCGCCGCCGCCGAGCAGCCCGACGACCCCACCGACCAGCCGGAGCCGCCGGCGCCCAACCTCGACCAGCCCGAAACAATCGAACGCCTCTTCCAACAAGCCGAGCAACTCGTCGACCGCCTCGCCTCCCAACCCGACCCCGACCTCGACCCCGATCCCCCCACCTGACCCCGCCCCGCTCCCGTCATCCCCACCCCTTCTCTCGTCATTCCCGCCTCTTCTCTCGTCATTCCCGCCCCTTCTCTCGTCATTCCCGCCCCTTCTCTCGTCATTCCCGCCCCTTCTCTCGTCATTCCCGCCCCTTCTCTCGTCATTCCCGCCCCTTCTCTCGTCATTCCCGCCCCCGAGCGGGAATCGGCCCCGAGCCGCCTCCGCCATTCCTGCCGCCACCCTCCGTCGCCCCCGCCCTCTTGTCCGTCGCCCCAGACTTGATCTGGGGGCCCAAACCCAACCCCCTTCCCAGCGCAAACGACCCAAGCGACCCCCAACGCACCCGTCCACGGGCCGTCCCGGTACGCCCACATAGCCCCTCCCAACCCCGAACAAAACCGAACCACGCCGAACAAATCCGACCACTACCGACCACCCCCAACCACCCCCGACCAGATAAGGCACCACCCTAAACCCACCCAAAACACCCCGATCCCCCGCAAACGCGCCCTAGGTCCCGCCGGCCGGCAGCACACCCTCCACCCACGCCGTCAGCAAATCCCAGAGCGCATCCCGCTGCTGACGCAGCGAGTGCGTCGCCTCGGGCAAAATGTGCAACGCTTTCGGCTCCGACGCCTGCGCATAAACCCACTCCGAAAGACGCGGCGGCAGCCGCCAGTCCGCCGCCCCGTGGACGAGCAGCAGCGCTCGCGGTGCCAGCCGTCGCAGATCATCAAGCTCAATGCCCGCCGTCTGCGTCGCCAGCGCCGCCGCGCCGACGACCCGCCCCGAGCGGGCCGCCGCCCGAATCACGATCGCCCCGCCGTAGGAGTGCCCAATCAGCGCGACCGGCACGGCGCGCTGCTCGCTCAGCCAGCCCAGCCCGGCCAGCGCATCGTCGCTGCCGGCGTCGATCGGCCCGGGCGACGTCTTGACGCGAAAATCGAGCCGCAACACGCCGACGCCGAGCGGCGGCAAATACGCCGCGAGATCGCCGTAGATGCCGTTGGCCGGACCCTCGAACCCCCCGTCGAAGCCGCCCACGCAGAGAATCGAGCCGCGCACTGCGGCCTCAGGCGGATGCCAGAGCGCGGCAATCGCCCCGTTCGCCGAAGGGATCCGGATCGGTTCTTCCATCGTCAACGCGCAGGCTAGCGGCCCAGTACCCTCCAAAGCCCCGGGCCACGATCGGAACCGCTAATGGACGACCTCACCTACGCCTCCCTGACCTCAATTGTCGCCGCGATTCGCACGCAGGAAGTATCGTCCGCCGAAGTGGTCGACGCGCACCTCGCGCGAATCGCCGAGGTCAACCCCTCGCTCAACGCAGTGGTGCAACTCTGCGAAGAACGCGCCCGCGCAGAAGCGGAAGCCGCCGACGCCGCCATCGCCCGCGGCGACGATCTGGGCCCGCTGCACGGCGCCCCGATCACCCTCAAGGACTCGCACGACACCGAAGGCGTGGTCACGACCGGCGGCACCCTGGGGCGGCGCGAGTACCTGCCCGCCGCCGATTCAACCGTCGCCGCACGCCTCCGCGCCGCCGGCGCAATCCTGCTCGGCAAAACCAACACCCCCGAACTCACGCTCTCCGGCGAAACCGACAACCTCGTCTACGGGCGCACGAACAACCCCTGGAATCCCGAGCGCACACCGGGCGGTTCAAGCGGCGGCGCAGCCGCCATCATCGCCGCCGCCGGCTCACCCCTGGACATGGGCAGCGACACCGGCGGCAGCATCCGGCTGCCCTCCCACTTCAGCGGCATCGCCGGCCTGAAGCCCACCGCCGGCCGCGTGCCCCGCACGGGACACATCGTCCCCTGGGGAATGGGCGCGCTCGACGCCTGGACCACAATCGGCCCAATGGCGCGCTACGTCGAAGACCTCGCCTTGACGCTGCCGATCATCAGCGGCCCGGACGGCATCGATCCCGCCATCGCGCCGGTGCCGCTGCGCGATCCTGCGGACGTCGACCTCGGCAGCCTGCGGCTGGCCTGGTACACCGCTGTGGACGGCTTCCAGCCGCCCACCGACGACGTGAGCGCCGCCGTTCAGGCGGCGGTCTCGTCGCTCGCCGAGCTCGTCGCCTCCGTCGAAGAGCACGCGCCGCCCGCCTTGAGCCGCTTCAACGACCTCTCGCGCAGCATGATGATGGGCGACGGACGAGCCTGGGTAATGCGGATGCTCGAGCGCTGGGGAACGGAGCAAATGTCGCCCTTCCTCGAAAAAGGCTTCGGCGAGGCCGAGCCCACATCCTCCGCCGAATACAGCGAGGCGCTCGAACGGCAAGACCGGTTCCGCAGCGAGATGCTGCGCTTCATCCAGGACTACGACGCAATCGTCGCGCCGGTCGCCTCAATGCCCGCGCCGACCCACGGCGCGACCTACGCGCCCGAAAATCGCAGCATGTTCTACACCGGTCCCTACAACCTCGCCGGCTGGCCCGGCGCCGTCGTGCGCTGTGGAACTGCGGCCGATGGAATGCCGATCGGCGTGCAGGTGCTGGCCCGCCCCTGGCGCGAAGATGTCGCGCTGGCGCTGGCCGCCGCGCTCGAATCCGCCCTCGGCGGCTACGCCCGCCCGCCGCTCTGAGCGACCCAATGACCGAACTGATCCGCTGCTCTGCCTCCAAGATGGCCCGATTGCTGCGAGCCCACGAACTCTCCGCAGTCGAACTGATCGAAGCGCACCTGGAGCGCATCGCAGCGATCAACCCACAACTCAACGCGGTAGTGACGCTCTGCGCAGAACGTGCCCGCCGCGAGGCCGCCGCCGCCGACGCGGCAGTCGCCCGCCGCGATCGACTCGCCCCCCTGCACGGCGTCCCGTTCACCCTGAAGGACTCCCATGACACCGCGGGCGTGGTCAGCACCGGCGGCACCCTGGGGCGGCGCGGTTACGTGCCCGACGCCGATTCAACCGTCGCCGCCCGCCTCCGCGCCGCTGGCGCAATCCTGCTCGGCAAAACCAGCTGCCCCGAACTCACCTAGGCCGCCAACGGCAACGCAATGCATCCGCCCGCCAACAACCCCTACGACCTGTCGCGCACGCCGGGCGGATCGAGCGGCGCATGCGCCGCCCTCGTCGCCGCCGCCGGCTCGCCGCTCGATTTCGGCAGCGACACGGGCGGCAGCATTCGCAGCCCGGCCCACTACTGCGGCATCGCCGCGCTCAAACCCACCTCCGGCCGCGTGCCGCGCAGCGGACACATCATCCCCTGGGGACTCGGCGCGATGGACGGCCTGACGCAGATCGGCCCGATGGCCCGCTCCGTCGAAGACCTCGCCCTGACGCTGCCGATCATCAGCGGACCCGACGGCCTCGACCCCACCATTGCCCCCGTTCCGCTCGGCGACCCCACCGATGTCGACCTCGGCGCGCTGCGCATCGCCTGGTATCCGCAGGCCGACGGCCACGCGCCGACTGACGCCGCCGTGCAGCGCGCCGTCGCCGACGCTGCGGACGCGCTGCGCGACATAACACGCTCCGTCGTCCAGGATTGCCCGCCGATGCTCGCCGATTATTTCGATTTGCGCGAACGGGTGGACGGCGCGGACGACTTCAACTGGCTGCGCCGCCTGCTCGCTCGGCACGGCACGACGGATATCTCGCCGCAGCTGCGCGGCCTCTGGCGCGAGGCCAAACCCTCCACGCTCGCCGACTTCACCCTCGCCCTCGAAGAGCAGGCTCACTTCCGCAGCGGGATGCTCCGGTGGATGCGCAACTACGACACGGTGCTCGCGCCGGTCTCCGTCTCCGCCGCCCCGCCGCACGAGTGGGAACCGCCCGAAGGTGTCCGCGCCAACTACGCCGGGGCCTACAACCTGGCCGGCTGGCCCGGCGCCGTCGTGCGCTGCGGAACCGCACCGGACGGAATGCCGATCGGCGTGCAGGTGCTGGCCGCCCCCTGGCGCGAAGACATCGCGCTGGCCGTCGCCGCCGCACTGGAGCGCGCCTTCGGCGGCTGGCAGCCGCCCCCGCTCTGACGTGCTACACTTGCGACGAGCGCGGGTAGTTTGAGGCCTTGGCGTGATCGCGAACCTGTCGCAGCTAGCCGGCGCTGGCTGGCTGGTCTGCATCGGCATCCTGCTCGCGGTATGCAGCTCCCCAGCCCCGCTCCCGCCGCCGGCCGAGCCGTCGCCGCCGGAGCAGCCGCAACAGCAGGCCGCCCCCGCTCCGGCGGCGACCACCGCGAACGCCGCTGCAACACCGACCGCCGCGCCGCCGCCCGCCTCCCAAAACCTCGAGGTGGACGAGGCCATCCCGGCCGCTGCCCAACCGCAACGGCCGCCGCCGACCGCAGCAGCAGCCGCGCCGCCCTGCGAACCCGGCCGGCAGTCCGAAGATGCCCCGCAGCCGATTGCGGTAGAAGTGGACGCCGTGCCCATCACCGTCGAATCCGCCGTCGGCGACTACTTCGTGCTCTACGCCGCGCAAACCACCAGCGACGGCGCAATGCTGGAAACGCCGGTGGCTGTGACGCTCGGCCTCAACGGCGCAACGACGCTCTTCGAAAACATCGCCCCGCTCGCACCCGAGCGCTATCGCGTCGAGCAGTACCGCGTCGCCGATCCAGCCGATATCGACCGCGACTGCATCGACGACATCGCCGAACTCCGCAGCCTGTTCGGCTTCAACCCCGTCAACCCCGCGCCGCGCCCCGATCCCGCGGACGGCGCGATCATCCTCCCCGATCGCGCTGCCTTCGACGCGCTCTCCTACAAACAGGAAGGCGCGCCGCACGGCTTCGAGTCGGTCAAGTTCGTATTGCTCGACATGCATACCGATCGACCGATCGTGTACTTCATGAACAGCACAACGCACCGCTACCACGAAGACTTCCGCGCCGCCTTCGGCCTTGCCAACGATCTGCCCGGGCTGCTCTCCGGCACCATCATCCGGCATCCCAACATCACCGCTGCGGACGGCCGGCGCGCCGATTACCACTTCGAGTTCTGGCCCTACCAGTCATGGCCGTTCGAGACCATTGCACGCGCCCACACCGTGCTCGCCGCCGGCATGCCGTTGCTCAACGACAACCTCGCCTACTACATGCCGGCCGCAGCCGTGCCCTCCTGGCGCCGCGACGCGGAGCAGTACGACGCATCGCGCGTCAGCGTGATGTTCGACGAACACATCACGCCCCAAAGCGGCTTCGTCGCAATGAACACCGCGACGAGCTACGGCCTGCTTCGCGTGATGCAGCCCGGCGAGCGCCCCAACCCGCGCGATATCGTGATCTATCGGACGTTGCCCAACGAACTCTCCCGCGTCGCCGGCATCATCACCGCCGTGCCGCAAACGCCGCTGTCCCACGTCAACCTGCGCGCCGTGCAGGACGGCATCCCCAACGCCTTCGTTCGCGGCGCGCTCGATGATCCGGAGATCGCCGACCTCATCGGCGCGTACGTCCGTTACACGGTCGCCGCCGACTCCTGGACCGTATCGCCCGCGTCGCCCACCGAGGTCGAGGCGCATTACGCATCCGTTCGCCCCGCCGAGACGCAGACGCCGCAGCGCGATCTGTCGGTCAGGTCGATCACCTCGCTCGACCAGATCGGCTTCGACGACTGGACATCGTTCGGCGTGAAGGCGGCGAACCTCGCCACGCTGCGCCGGCTCGGCTTGCCGCCCGGCACCGTACCGAACGGCTTCGCCGTTCCCTTTTACTTCTACGACGAGTTCATGCAGTTCAACGGCTTCTACGCCGATGCTGAAGCCATGCTCGCGGATCCCGAGTTTCAGTCCGACCCGGAAGTCCAGGCGGAGGCGCTGCGCGACCTGCGCCGCGCCATCCGCGACGGCGAAATGCCCGGCTGGATGCTCGACGCTCTCACTGTATTACAGGAGTCTTTTCCCGCGGGAACCTCGATCCGCTGCCGCTCCAGCACCAACAACGAAGACCTACCCAGCTTCAGCGGTGCGGGCCTCTACGACTCGCGCACGCAGCATCCCGACGAAGGGCACATGAGCAAGTGCATCAGGCAGGTCTACGCGAGCCTCTGGAACTTCCGCGCTTTCGCCGAACGCGACTTCCACCGCATCGATCACCTGCGCACCGCGATGGCCGTGCTCGTCCATCCCAACTATTCTGACGAGCGCGCCAACGGCGTCGCGGTTTCATTCGATCCGATCTACGGCGGCGATGCGTACTACGTCAACACGCAGCTCGGCGATGATCTGGTCACCAATCCCGATGCGCTCTCCACGCCGGAAGAAGTGCTGCTCAAGCCGGACGGCGGCTACACCGTCATCGCCGCGTCCAATCAGGTCCCGCCCGGTCGACTGCTAATGAGCGACGCGCAGCTCGCCCGGCTGCGCGCCTATCTCGTCGTCATTCACGAGCGCTTCGCCGATCTCTACAGCGTGGACGACGGTGAGCGCTTCGCCATCGAAATCGAGTTCAAAATCACCCGCGACAACGTGCTGGCCGTCAAACAGGCCCGCCCCTGGGTCTTCCGCTGACGCGCCATTCGGAATCTGCGCGCGGGACATCGGAGCGCGGGCGGATCCTGACCGCCTCGCCCGCGCATCTCGCAGCTATGCGGAGGCGCAGGTACCCTTGCACCTACGCGCCCGTTCCGGCGCGCCCACTCACGCGCAAATGGGGCAGGAGCGCAATTTGCCCGAACTCACCCAACGCCAGCGCGACGCCCAGGACGCCCTCCGCGTCGCCTTCGCTCCGCGCTCCGCCGCCATCGCCGGCGTCTCCGCCTCCAACGCCGGCTGGGGCGGCGGACAATCCTTCCTGCGCGGCATCCGCAACCTCGACCGCCTCGAGCGCGTCTACTGCCTCAACCCCAAGGGCGGCGAACTCTCCGACGGCACGCTCCTCTACCCATCCCTCGCCGACATCCCCGACGACGTCGACTACGTCATCTCCGCCGTGCCCGCCTCCGCCATCCTCGGCCTGATCGACGACTGCGTCGCCAAGGGCGTCCGCGCCATCCACCTCTTCACCGCCGGTTTCTCCGAAACCGGCAGCGCCGAGCGCGCCGACCTCGAGCGCGAAGCGCTCAAGCGCCTGCGCGACGGCGGCGTCCGCCTGATCGGCCCCAACTGCATGGGCATCCACTCCACCCGCGGCGGCGTCTCCTTCATGGAATCCGCCTCGCGCGAGGTCGGCCGCGTGGGCATGCTCTCGCAAAGCGGCATGAACGCCAGCGAAGCGCTCAACCGCGGACAGCCGCGCGGCATCCGTTTCTCCAACGTCGCCTCCTTCGGCAACGCCGTCGACCTCAACGAAGCCGACTTCCTCCAGTTCCTCGCCGACGACCCCGACACCGACATCGTGCTCGCCTACCTCGAAGGCATCCGCGACGGACAGCGCTTCCTCCAGGTCGCCAAGTCGATGGCCGGCCGCCGACCGCTCGCCGTGCTCAAGGGCGGCCTGACCGAGGCCGGCGGACGCGCCGCCAACTCTCACACCGGCTCGCTCGCCGGCTCCGCCCAAATCTGGCGCGCCGTCCAGCGACAGGCCGGCTTCATGCCCGCCGACAGCGTCGACGAACTGCTCGATATCGCCGTCACCATCGAGCGCATGCCCGACCTCGCCGGCCCGCGCGCCGCCGTGCTCGGCGGCGGCGGCGGCGTCTCCGTGCTCGCCGCCGATATCTGCGACCGCGCCGGCATCCCCGTGCCCTGGTTCTCGGAGACCACCCAGGAGCAGCTGCGCCGCTTCACACCCGTCGCCGGCACCTCCGTCCGCAACCCGCTCGACGCCGGCTTCATGTTCGAGGGCGACCACCTCGAAGCCGCGCTGACCGCCGTCGCTCAAGACGAGTCGATCGACTGGCTGATGGTCCACACCGGCACCGACTCCGGCTTCCGCAGCACCGATCGCAAAGGCTTCGAAGAGCGTTTCGCCGGCAAGCTCGGCGAGCTCGCCCCCAAACTCGGCCGACCGCTCGCCGTAGTAATCCGCCCCCCCGCCAGCGCCGACGGCTTCCGCAGCGGACTCGACCTCCAGCAGCGCCTCAACGAAGCCGGCATCGCCTGCTACCAGTCCCTCGAAGCCTGCGTCACCGCCGTCCGCCGCTACCTCACCTGGCGTGCCGACGCCTCGCGTTCGTTTCCCCCCGTCGCAGAGGGAGACTGAGGGGGGGCAATTCCGGCGAGATGATCCTGCTACCATCCACCGCATGGCCACCCAACAAGACTTCAACCGGCGCTTCGACAGCATCGACGGCAAGTTTGACGCCCTCTACGAAAACATCGCCGGCTTCGAGCAGCGCATCATCACCGAGCGGCGCTGGATGTTCGGCATCCTTCTTACCCTCATGCTCACCCTGCTCGCGCTGGTAATCGCGTTCAGCGCGTAGATCCGTGCGCAGCCCTGTTCCCGAAATCGCCCTCCCGCAGGGGGCTCCCCCTTCGGAATCGCCCCCCACGATGGGGGCTGCCTGCGTAAGCAGACTGAGGGGCGGTCTAGCACACCAACCACAGCCCACCCCCCTATCCTGACCACGAGCCCAACCATGCAACGCCTCCGCCTCCGCAACCTCCCCATCACCCCCCGCGCCCGCATCCTCAGCGCCTCCGATGAGGAAGTCCGCCTCGCCGTCGACGGCCTCGTCTGCAACATCTGCGCCGGGCGCGTCCAGGCAGCGCTCGCCCGACAGCCCGGCGTCGCCTCTGCCGAATGCTCGCTCGACAGCGGCGAGGCAGTCGTCCGCTTCAACGACCCGCAACGCCAGACCGACCTGGTCCGGGCCGTCGAAGCAGCCGTCATCCTGCCCGCCGCCCGCCGCCGGTTCACCCGACTCTGGAACGGAGCGCGCCGTGCCCGCGCGTAGCCCCGCGCCCACACGCAGCCCCCAAACGGGCCATGCGCCCGCCGTCGGCGCGCATGTCTCCGCCGCCGGGGGGCTCTACAAAGCCGTCGGGCGCGCCCAGCAGATCGGCGCGGAGGCGATCCAGATTTTCGGCGCAGCCCCCCAAATGTGGCGGCGCAAAACCCACACCGACGACGACATCGCCCGCTACCGCGACGCCGCAGCCCAGGCCCAACTCGGCCCCGCCTTCATCCACGCCGTCTACCTGATCAACCTCGCCAGCCCCCAGCCCGAACTCTTCGAAAAGAGCGTCGCCGCCCTCACCGCCGAACTGCGGCTCGGCTCCCAAATCGGCGCGGAGGGCGTGATCGTCCATGTCGGCAGCCACATGGGCGCGGGCTTCGAGTCCCAACTCCCGCAGGTCGTCGACGGCATCCGCCGCACGCTCGACGACTCGCCCGACGACATCCTGCTCTGCCTCGAAAACAACGCCGGCGCCGGCCGCAGCGTCGGCTCCACCATCGAAGAGCTCGCCGCCATGGTCGCCGGCGCAAACAGCGAGCGCGTTCGCCTCTGCCTCGACACCTGCCACCTCCACGCCGCCGGCTACGACGTCAGCACCGAGCGCGGCCTGCGCGACACCGTCAAGGCATACCGCGCCGAATTCAGCGACGACCAACTCGCCGCCGTCCACGCCAACGACTCCAAAACCGCGCTCGGCTCCGGCAAAGACCGCCACGAAAACCTCGGCCACGGCTCGATCGGCCTGCCCGCCTTCCGCCGCATGGTCCGCAACCGCCTGCTCCGCAACGCCGCATGGCTGCTCGAAGTCCCCGGCTACCAAACCGACGGCCCCGGCGAGCCCGATGTCGCCATGCTCCGCCGGCTCCGCGACGACTCGGACCTGCCCGAAGCGCCCGAACAGACATAACGCAGCGAACCTACGCTGCGCAGCATGACTCGCCTCGCGCTGCTCGTCGTCATCGTCGCCGCTGTGACCGGCGCGTGCGCGGACACTACGCCATCGCCGCACGGCCTGCCCGCCGCGCACTGGATCGCCGTGGATCTGGCGAACGAATACGAGGTCGGCGTACGACTCTGCACTCTGGACGACCGGGGCGAGGTCGCCTGCTCACTGAACGACGAGCCGGTCCCATCAGGCGTCCCACGCGACGCCTGGGCCGACATCGCGATCAACAACTCGTTCGTCTGCGCGCTGCGCGCCGATGGACAGGTCTTCTGCTACGGGCAGTCGGATCGCGCCGACTGGCGCGACGGCTACAACCCCGCGCCCCGCCGCGTCTTCACCCGGATCGACGGCAACTCGTTCGCCTTCTGCGGGCGACAGGAAAATGGCGTGGTGCGTTGCTGGAACGATCGCGGCCCCAACGCAATAGCTCCAAGCCGCGGGCCCTACATCGCCGTGGCCGTGGGCGACGCCGCCATCTGCGCGATCCGCGCGAGCGGCAGGCTCACCTGCCGATGTGGGCACGAGGGCTTCTGGGGCGGCGGAGCACCCAGCCCGTCGCTAGGCCCGTCGCAAGCGCGCTACGCCGAGATTGGTGTCGCCAGCTATGGCTTCATAGAGTGCGTAGTGAACGGCGCGGAGGTGTGCAGCGAAGCCCCAACCTGCGCGCTCACCGAAGCCGGCGAAGCGTTTTGCTGGGGACGATCGACCGCTGAAGACTGGCCGCCCCCGCCGGGCGGTCCGTTCACTGCAATCAGCGTCGCGCCCAACCACGCCTGCGCCCTGCGACCCAACGGCGGCGCCGCCTGCTGGGGGGCCAACGCCCCACTCCCGCCAGGCGACGCTCGCTTCATCGCGCTCACCTCCGTAGAGGGCCGAACCTGCGGCATCACAACCGAGTCCCAAATCCACTGCTGGCAGTAATCACCCGCCCCAATCTCCGACATACCCACGCTTGCTGCGGGTATGTCGCCACCACCAGCACCCACGCGACGCTCCTTTGGCGCGATCTGCGCACACCGCCTAATCTGCCCAAGCACCCAGCCGGACCATCCGGGGTGTGCGGCTGGTGCGCCGGAACGACGAAAGGACGGAACATGAGGATCATCGCCAGGTTGGGCATCGTGGCAGCCCTAATCGCCGCGATTTGTGGGGGGGGGGTAAGCCTCTCACCTTCTGAGCCTGCTGAGGCTCACGGGACATGTGCGAATCACCAGTACCGCACATACGACGGAACGCATGACAGGGATGGGGACGGTGTCGGCTGCGAGTCCAAGCCCGAGCCGCCGAGTCGGAGATCAAGCAGCGGATCGTCAGGTTCCGGGTCCTCAGGCACAAGAACGTCGGGAACCGGCGGATACACGCCAACCGCATCATCGGGATACGACCGCGACAATTGGGACTACGACTCACGCAGCGCCCGCGCCCGACTCGGCTGCAATTCAAGCGAACACGTTGATCACATCGTCGCCCTGAAAGAGGCATACGACTCTGGGGCCGCCTCGTGGTCAGGCGCGCGAAAGGCGCAGTTCGCCAACGATCCGCTAAATCAATGGTGCCTCGCTGCCGGCGTCAACATCAGCAAATCCGACGGCGATCTCGCCGAGTGGCGCGGCGGCAGCTGCGGCCAGCGGAAGTACATCGCCACCGTCACGCTGCAAGTCAAGCGCCGATACGGTCTCTCAATCGACGGCGCGGAGCAACGCGCCATCGACAGCGCGCTTGCGGCTTCGTGCGCAGCCGTTCAACCGCCCGCGACCGCTCAGCCGCCTCAGTCCACAACGGGCTCAGCGACAGGTTCGACGCCGTCCGATAGTTCGAGCAGCCGCATCGAAACTGCCGCAACAGCGGATCCAGTGCGGGGGCGCATCGTTGCGCGACGGCTCGCAGATGGGCGAACGGAGTTCGGCTGGTTGCCGACGGGGAGTGCAAATCAGGTGCTCCCGCAGCGCCGCTACTTCCCTGCAACGGTGACGATCGATCGCTGGCTGACATCCAGCGCCGTTGAGGTTGCAGGCGTCGAGATCGGCCGCATCAACGCACGTCTGCGCGAGAACGGCAGGATCGAATTCGCTTTCACGCCGACAGGTCAGGCTCGCATCCTGCCCTCGAGTCGCTACTTCCCGGCAACGGCGGCGATCGATCGCTGGTTGCGCAGCACGGAACTCGAATTCGGCCGATAGGGAGCGGTCAACGCCAGCGCAACCGGCCACACGAGCAGAGCGGGGTAAAGCACAGGGGACTGAAGCGCAACAGGCGATGGCGCCCGCGCTTCAGTCCCCGTTCCGCTCGTAAGTCGACCGAATCAACCCCAAAAAGCTCATCGCCGTCGGCGAAAGCGTCCGCCCCTGGCGGTAGATCGCCGCGATGCTGCGGCTGATCCGCGCCGCCCCCTCAATCTCGATCGGAATTAACTCCCCCGCCGCCAACTCCCGCTGCACCGCCACACGCGGCAGAAACGCCAGCCCCAGACCGCGCAGCACCAGATGCTTCGCCATCTCCAGACTGTCCACATCGAGCGAGTGCCGCGGCGTCAGATCCGAATCGCGGAACACCGCGTGGCTCAGCGCGTGATATGACGACCCCGTGTCGAAGAAGATGATCGACTCCCGTGCAATCGTCGCCACCGGCGCATGCCGCGCGCCCGACAGTCGGTGCTGCGGGCTGGCCATCAGCATGATGTCGTCCTCGTAGAGGTTGATCGTCACGATCTCCGGGTGCGTCAGCCGCCGCTCGAAGCCGATCTGCACCACATCGTCCAGCACCATCTGCGAGACCTCTTCCGAGCGCCCCGTGCGGATCGTGATCTCCACCCCCGGGTGCGCCTCGTCGAAGCGCTGGAGCAGGTCCGGCAGCACGTAGGCGCCGATCGTCGGCGCGGTGCCGATGAAAATTGTCCCGCCGCCGCCCTCGCGCAGCGCGTTGACCGCCTCCGTCGCGTCGCGCGCCGCGTTCAGTGTCCGCTGCGCGTGCGGCAGCAGCGCCCGCCCCGCGTCGGTCAGCCGGATGTCGTGCCCCAGACGCTCGAACAGCGCCGCCCCCAGGTCGCGCTCCAGCGCCGCAATCCGCGCGCTGACCGTCGGCTGCGTCAGGCTGATCGACTGCGCCGCCCGCGTAAACGAGCGCTCCGACGCCACCGCGATAAACGCCTCCAGACGCGGAATCCCAATGTCGTGCGGCGTCGCATCGTCGGCGTGAATTGGTCGTCGCGGCGGCATCGCCCGGCCTCTCTCGCTAGCCTCGCCGCACGCCCGTCTTGCGCACCGTCAGATCGCCGTAGACGCCCAGCTGACAGGCCAGCCGCACCGGTTCATCGAGCGCCTGCCGCCCGCGCTGGTTGAGCAGCGCCTCGCGCTCCGCCCGTCCCATCTCCGAAACCGCGTCCGCGCCCTCCAGCAGCAGCACGAAACAGCCCGCGCAGCGGCACTGCATGTCGCACTGATTCGGCCACCACAACCCCGCCGCCCGCGCCGACTGCATCAGGTTCTCCCCGTCGGCCACCGCCACCTCAATTCCTGAAGGCTCAACCGTCACCGTATGCGTCTGTCCGTTCACCGCCGCCGCCCTCAGCCGCTCCGCTGAATCCCCGCGAAGCCCAGAAAATCATCCTCCCACGACAGCACCTGCTCCACGAATCCCCGCGGCACCGGGCGAATCTGCGATGTGTCGATCCCGTCCGTCGAAAGCGTCTCCGGCGGCGGCCCCACCATCACGTTCTCCGCCTGCATCCGCTCGATGATCGCCTGCACTACTGCTGCCCGATCATCGGCCGGCGTCCCCGCCTCGATCGCGTCCCACTCCATCGAGAGCACCAAATCCACGAAGCCGCCCGTCGTCATCAGCCCCTCCTCCGAGAGCTGCTCCGCGATCCAGTCGCTGGCTTCGTTCATCAGGGCTTCCGACGGTCGGGGCATCGGCAGTCGTTCCCTTCACCGGCTCGTGGGCGTGAGTCAGTCGCCCACAATCTCCGGGCGGTTGCTGTCCGTGATCGTCACATCGCTGTCCACGCCCAGCCCGCTCTGAATCAGGATGATCATCAGCAGCACCAGCAGGATGCTGCCCACGCTGATCAGCAGGTAACGGCGCAGTCGCATGCCCCCAGTCTACCCCCCGCGCGCGGTAAGATTGAGGCGCGCCCCGCTCGCGCGGATCGCGCACGCCCGATCAGCACCCCAGGAGCGCCGACGATGGACCGCCCCGTACTGCACACCGAACTCTGCGACCTGCTCGACATTGAGTACCCGATCATCCTCGCCGGCATGGGCCCCACCGTCGGCGGCGGACAGGGCGGCGTGGCCGGACCGGAGCTCGTCGCCGCCGTCTCCAACGCCGGCGGACTCGGCGTGCTCGGCGCCGCCGGCTTCCCCCCCGACCGCCTCGAAGAGCAAATCCGCCGCATCCAGGACCTCACCGACCGCCCCTTCGGCGTCGACATCCTCGTCCCCGCCAACGTCGCCCGACGCCCCAGCGGACGCGAGCGCCCCAAAGACCCGCGCGACCTGCTGCCCGATGAGCACCGCGCCGTGATCAACGACATCCGCGAGCGCCTCGAACTGCCCGACGCCCAGGCTCCCCGCGCCGATGTCCGCACGCCCCGCTTCACCCCTCAGGACCAGGTCGACGCCATCACCGGCATGCAGGTCCCCGTGCTCGCCACCGGACTCGGCAACCCCGCACCCTTCGTCGACCAGGTCCATGAAGCCAACGGCAAGGTCATCTCGCTCGTCGGCAACGTCAAAAACGCCCTCCGCGTCCACGAGGGCGGCGCGGACATCGTCGTCGCCCAGGGCCACGAAGCCGGCGGACACACCGGGCGGATCGGCACTATGGCCCTGCTCCCTCAGGTGCTCGACGCTGTCGCCCCCACCCCGGTCGTCGCCGCCGGCGGCATCGGCGACGGACGCGGCCTCGCCGCCGCGCTCGCGATGGGCTGCGTGGGCGTCTGGTGCGGCACCGCCTTCATCCCCACCCAGGAAGCCAACCTCGACGAGTTCCGCAAGCGACGCATCCTCGCCGCCCGCGACGAAGACACCCGCGTCACCCGCCTCTACAGCGGCAAAACCATGCGCAACATCACCAACGAACTGATCGAAGCCTGGGAAGACTCCGGCGAGCAAGCCCTCCCCATGGGCCTCCAGGGCCTGCTCATCGCCGACATCGCCGAAGCCGCCAAGCAAGGCGAGCGCCAAGACCTCCTCATGAACGCCGCCGGCCAAATCAGCGGCCTGCTCAACGACATCCGCCCCGCGGCCGAGGTGTTGGAGGAAATGGTCCGAGAAGCCGTCGAAGTCTTCACCACCCGCCTCCCCGCCAACCTCAAAACCGCCCTCACCGCCTGACGCCCACCTCCCCTTATCCCGCCCTCCCCACCCTTCCTGCCTCTCCCTCCATCCTGCGCGGACCCTTTCCGACCTCTCCCCCCGTCGCGGGGGGAGACTGAGAGGGGGGCTCCGCCCTTCCCAATCGCCCCCCTATGCAGGGGGGCTGTCCGCTTCCAGCGGACTGGGGGGTCGGCCGCCCCATCGCCGCCTACCGTACGGGTGTGCTATCCTCAGCGCAGAACGAACGCGCACCCGCACGACAACCGGAATTGGAATGTGTGTCCTGTGTGTGGTAGAACTGATGGACCAAGAACGAGGCAAGCCAAGGAGGCTGCGCGTGAGCGATCCGGCGGCGTCTGCCAATTCTGCGGCCAACGTCCTGCCGACGAAGGGCATCACTGGCTCGTCCAGTACCTGCCCGATGCCTGCGAGTGCAACGTCACCGCGGATCACATCACAGCGCTCTGTCGGCCTTGCCACAAGATCGCGACAACCCTGCGCCGCTTCACGAGGCGTGAGGGCGACATCTGGCAGTTCCTGAGCACATTCGAGGAGGCAATCTCATCATGCAGTTCACCGTCACCATCGAGGGTATCCGCCCGATCATCATGCACAACGGAGCGGCCGGACTCGACACCCGCAGCCCTGCCAATCTCGAAAAGGCGGAAATCGCCCGCAAGCGCGGCTCCAACCGCACCGCCAGCGACGACGCACGACTCGCCGAGCTCGAATGCCAAACCTCGCTTTGGCTCGACGCGGGCGGAGCGCCTACGATCCCGCCTGCGGCGCTCCGATCCATGATCGAAACAGCCGCCCGGAAGCTGAAGCAGGGTCCGCAGGTCAGGGAGGGGTTGATCGTCGACGATGTGCTCGCGTTCACCTACGACCGTGAGCGCTACGGGGAAGCAGTCGAAGAACTGGGCCAGACGACGCAGTTCACCGTTCCGGTGGTCGTCCAACGCAGCCGGATACTCCGCACCCGGGCGAAGTTCGACGAGTGGTCCTGCACATTCAGCTTGGACACCGACGATGAACAGGTAGATCAGGAACAGCTAGAGACCTGGCTGGACATCGGCGGGCGACGGATTGGCCTCGGCGACTGGCGACCAGAGAAGAGCGGTGACTACGGCCGTTTCAAGGTCGTGTCGATTGTAGGAGTGGATGGCTGATGAACTCGGTGGTCGGGCTGGGTCTGGCCAGATTGGTTCTGACCAGGCGTGGCAGGGCCTGTCGAGGCTTGGCTAGGCCCCGTGCGGCTAGGCCTGGCTTGGCTAGGCTCGGCATGGCAAGGACGCGCAGGTGGGAGTCTTGCTCTCACCTGCGCCGCCGGCCCGCCGTTCTTACCCAGCAAGTGCCGATGCACATCGGCCACGCTCACTGTGGCGATGGCGCGACACGATCTAGCTTCATCGCGCAGGGCTCGGCGCGGCATTGCAAGGCTCGGCCCGGCGCGTCAAGGCTTGTCGCGGCCCGGCTAGGCAGTGTTGGGCATGGCGAGGAGGGGCGCGGCGACGTACATCGCCGCGCCCGCTTCCGCGGATACGCACGCTCCGCTCCATCAAGGCAAGCAACGCAAAGCTTCGCCCCCGCTCTAGACCGAGTGGCGCGGGCGTTTAGACGCCCGCGTCCGCGCCCAGGATCTCTCGCAGCGCCGCCAACTCCGCCTCGTCATATGTCAGGCTCCAGCGCGTCTTGATCAGCACCCACTCGGCCGCGTACCGCTCATGCACGGACGGGTCCGCCGGCAGCCACTCTGCCGGGTCGCGGTAGCCCTTCTCCATGTTCGTCGCCGGCGTGATCGAATAGATGTTGTCCGGATCCAGTGCGAACGCCTGCTTGGTCTCGCGATCCCAGTATGCCGCGCCCGACTCGTGCGCCTGCGCCAGCCCGACCAGATGGTCGCGTTCGGTGAAGGCATTGCTCGATGAGTCGTAGAACGCGCGAGGCGCGTTCTCGGGCAGGTCTCGGTGCCCGTTGGGCAGGTACGCGAAGCGGTTGTACGACGGGTGGCCCAAACCCCATGTGACAGAATGCGGCCGCGCGTTTTGAACGATCGCTGTTGCAAGGGCGATCGGACTCGTTGCTGGCTGCTCGCCGGCATCTGCCACTGGCTGCGGCGTCGTTTTCGTAAAGCGCTGGCGAGACTTGGACCCAGCGGCAGCTGAAGTGTCGCCGACAAGAAGTCGTCTTCGTTCGGCCTCAGAGAGCTCAAAATAGTCGTTGAGCGCGCGCGTCCAAGTCGCTTTTTTGAGCGCCCGCGCGGCGTGGCGGCCAAGCTCTCGTCCCGCGGCCTCGTACAGTCGTTGCTCGGTGCTCTCACGAGATGCTGCTATTCGACCGATGAGCATCGCGTCAGCAGTTAGCCCTGCCTCGGCAGCGCGCTCACGCATGTAGGCCAGGTGAAAATCGTCTGCGAGCGCCTGCAAGTCCGCCATATCGTGTCTCCTGGGCTGCCAGTGTGATCGAGCGAAAGTCGCACTTTCAGTCTATCATATGTTCTGAAGCCGTCCGTCGCATTGAGCAGGATCGTGCGCCTGATGTCGATCGCCGCCCGCCCCGTTGCCATCGCAGCCGCTGTGATGCTCGCCGCCCTCGCGATCCTCGGCCACGCCGCGGCGGACGGCTGGTGCGTGGACCTTGAGAGCGACGGCTGGCGGCTCACCGGCTGCATCGAAGACGACAACACCGCCTCCTGGACCGCCCTCGGCGACGACGGCAGCTTCTGGATCTGGACCAACGGCGACTGGCAACGCCAGTCCACCGCCGCCGCCGACGCCCTCGCCTACCTGAGCGCCATCGAACCAACCCCCGAAACCTGGAACGCCCCTCACCCCTTCTACGACCGCCGCGACTGGGAAAGCTTCCCCCTCGACCGCTACCGCGAGGCCGCGTACGAGTGGGCCTTCTACGCCCCCACCCACGAAGCGCTCTACGACGGCCCGCGCCAGCGCGACCACCTCGTCGCTCTCGCCGAAGCTCACCAGAGCGGCGGCGCATATTGGCCCGACGCCATCAAGGCGGCGTTCGCCCTCGACGCGCAGAACATCTACTGGCTGCCCGCCGCCGTCAACGCCGAAAAGTGGTCCCACGACCCCGCCGGCTGGCGTCCCGCGCAGCCCGGCGTCCACCAACCCTACGCCGTCCACTGGATCCAAATCAAACGCAAGTGGTCCCTCAGCTTCGACGCCCCCGAAATCGCCGCCCTCCGCCGGATGCTCCGCACTCCCCCTGTACGATCCCCATGTGCTTACGCTCGCGCTCCGACACCTGCTGGCCAAAAAGCTCCGCACCGCGCTGACCGTGCTCGGCTTCGGCGTCTGTGTGAACCTTTACATCGTCGTCACCACCGTGATGCGCTTCGTCACCGACGACCTCGACCGCCAGGTGCAGCGCTTCACCGGCCTGCTCTTCGTCCAGAGCCGCGGCCTCGAAGGCATGTCTGGCATCGAGTGGCCGCCGATCTCCTCCACGATCCCCGACGCCGACGCCGCAAGCGTGCTCGCCTCCGTCGCCGTCGACCGCGAGCGTTCGACCGCCGTCTCGCTCGCTGCGCTCGCGCCGCCCCCCTTCCCCACCGCGCCGCCCGAAGCGCTACTCGTCGGCATCGAGCCGGGCCGCGAGCATGTCTTCCTCGCCGGTGCCGGCGCGATCTCCGGACGCGCCGACTTCGCCGGACAAGCGCCCGACGCCCAATGCCCGCCCGCCGTGTTCGGTGTGCTCGCCGCCCGCCACTTCGCCTCCGCCGCCAGCGCCACGACCGAAGTCCCCTCGCCCGTCGGCCCCATCGCCCTGGCCGCGGTGGGGAGTCGCGTGCCCGTGCGCGGCTGCGAATTCGAGGTGCAGGGCATCATCGAGCCCGAAACCAACCAGCTGCTCCGCTCCGCCGTCATGGTCCCCATCGAATCCGCCCGCGCCATCCTGCGTCAGCCTGACGCCGTCACCGCGCTGATGCTCTCGCCCACCCGCGCCTCCGAAATCGACTCGCTCCAGCGCGAGATCGAGACCCAGCACCCCTCGCTGATGGTGATCAGCGACCGCCAGCTTGCGGCCAACGCGCGCCAACTGCTCGACCGCGTCAACCAACTCTTCAGCGTCGTCCGCTGGACCTCCGTCGCCGTCGCCGCGCTGCTGATCGCCATCGTCATGTTCGTCTCCGTGCTCGAACGCACCCGCGAGCTCGGCACGCTCCGCGCGATCGGTGCCTCCGCTCGCGCCATCGTCTCCATGATCCTCTGCGAATCCGCCGGCATCGCCGCCTCCGGTGCGGCCGTCGGGCTGCCCCTCTCGCGCATCGTGATCCGCCAGGCGCTCGGCCCCGACGCCGCCGGCATCCGCAGCCGTCGCATTGAGCTTGGCGCAGCCGTGATCCTCGCTGCCTGCGGACTGCTCGCCGCCCTGCTGCCCGCCGCCCGCGCCGTCCGCATCGACCCCATCGAGGCGCTCCGCTATGAGTGACCCACCCAAAACCCGCCACGCTCCCGACGCCGCCGATCGCCCCGAGCCGCTGCTCTCCGCCCGCAACCTCGCCCGCGTCTACCGCGTCGGCGCGCAAACCGTCGACGCCCTGCGCGGCGTCAACCTCGACATCCACGCCGGCGATTTCATCGCCATCGCCGGCCCCAGCGGCAGCGGCAAATCCACCCTGCTGCACCTGCTCGGCCTGATCGACTCCCCCACCGGCGGCGAACTGCGCGTGCGCGGACGCCCCGCCCACGCGCTCGGCCTCGAACGCCGCGCCTCTCTCCGCCTCGGCACGCTCGGCTTCGTCTTTCAGGCCTTCAACCTGCTGCAAATGCTCACCGCCCGCCAGAACGTCGAAATCGCTCTCGCGCTTGCCGGCGTCGGACGCCGCGACCGCCGCGACCGCGCCCGCCAGCTGCTCGAATCCGTCGGGCTCGGCCAGCGCCTCAACCACCGCCCCGTCCAACTCTCCGGCGGCGAGCGCCAGCGCGTCGCCATCGCCCGCGCGCTCGCTAACAACCCCGACATCGTGCTCGCCGACGAACCGACCGGCAACCTCGACTCCCGCACCGGCCGGGAAATCGTCGACCTGCTCCAGCAGCTGAACGCCGCCGGCCAAACCATCGTGATGGTCACCCACAACATGGAAATCGCCCGCCGCGCCGGCCGCCTCTTCCTCATGCGCGACGGCCAAATCAGCGAAACCACCCCCGCCGCCCTCGACGCCGAGTAGCCCCCTCCCAAATCGCCCCCCTATGCAGGGGGGCTGTCTGCGAAGCAGACTGGGGGGTCGGCCTCCGCCCCCACACCCCCCAACCCAAACCCCCGCACGCTCTACCCTACCCGCAGCCCAACCGAGGAGACGCGCCATGCCCCATGACATGCCCGACTTCTGGGAAGACGCCGCCCAGCTGATCCGCGCCGCCCCCATTGCCTTCCTCGCCACCGCGCGCCGCGATCAGCCCTACGTGCGCGCCGTCACCCCCGC
Organism: Dehalococcoidia bacterium; assembly: GCA_965242565.1. Lineage (GTDB taxonomy): Bacteria > Chloroflexota > Dehalococcoidia > Bin125 > Bin125 > CATQGW01. The sequence goes on from OZ251457.1 coordinate 575,638, forward strand.
CTGGGTTGGCCCGCGCGCCTATATCGCCGCCTCCCAAGACAGCCCCATGACCCGCCAGATCGCCGCCAACCCACGCATCGAACTGCTGCACTGGACGCCCGACTTCCGCCACCTCCATGTCGCCGGGCTCGCCGAACTGCGCCCCGGCGCCGATGTTGCCGACTTTGAAGACCAATTCCCCTACCCGCTCGACGACTTCTTCGCCGCCGATCGCAGCGATATGTCGCTGATCGTCCTCACCCCCCGCCGCATGATCTTCACCACGCTCGCCGATATGGCCGCCGACCGCCCCCCGCGCATCTGGCGCGCCGGCGACGAAGCCCAACCCAACGCCGCGAACACGGAAGGACCCGCAACATGAGAATCGCACTGATCGGCCAGGCTCCCTTCGGCGCAGCCGTCTTTGAGCGGCTCGTCGAAGACGGCCACGAAATCGTCGGCGTCTTCACCCCGCCGGAGCGCGAGGGCGGACGCCCCGATCCGCTTGCCCAGGCCGCCCGCGACGCCGGCATTGCGCTCCACCAGCCGCGCCGCTGGCAGCGCCGCGGCGAGGTCGATGAGGATGTCTGCGCCGCCTACGAGGCGACCAACCCCGAGCTGAACGTGATGGCGTTCGTAACGCAGATCATCCCCAGCCGGGTGCTGGAGTTCCCGCCGCTGAAGACGATTCAGTATCACCCGTCGATGCTGCCCAAACACCGTGGCCGCTCGGCAATTAACCACGCCATCGTCGAGGGCGACACGATGACCGGCGTGACCATCTTCTGGGTGGATGAGGGCCTCGACACCGGCCCGATCCTGCTCCAGGTACCCGTCGAAATCGGGCCCGACGACACGATCAACTCGCTCTACCGCGACAAGCTCTTCCCGCTCGGCGTGCAGGCGATGTCCGACGCCGTCAAGCTGGTGGCCGCCGGCCAGGCCCCGCGCCACCGGCAGGTCGAGGACGACATGACCTATGAGGGCCCGTGGGAGGGCGATATCGCCCAGATCGACTTCACCCGGCCCGCCCAGCAGGTCCACAACCTGATCCGCGGCAGCGACCGCGCACCCGGCGCCTGGAGCACGATCAACGGCGAAAAAGTAACGCTCTACGGCTCCAGCCTTGCGGGCGCCGCCGGCGCAGCGGGTGCGGTCGTGGGCGTGAACGACGACGGCGTCACCATCGCCTGCGCCGAAGGCGCAGTGCAAGTCGACTTGGTCCGCGACGCCTCCGGCCAGCGCCTGGCAGCCTCCGAGTGGGCCTCAGCCGCCAACATCGCCCCCGGCGCAACCTTCAACCGCACCAACCCGGACTAACGACGCCTACCGCCGACCCAACCTCTCTTCCCATCGCAGGCGGCGATCCGCCCTCTTCCCTCATCATGGGTGACCCTCCTTCCCCTCTTCCCCCCCCCGTCGCGAGGATCCCTGTTCCACTCTCCCCTATCGCGGGGATCCCTGTTCCTTTCTCCCCCCGTCGCGGGGGGAGACACAGAGGGGGCTCCGCAATCGCCCCCCTACGCAGGGGGGCTGTCGCGCAGCGACTGGGGGGTCGGCCGCCCCGCCACGGCCACCGCCTTTTCTCCCCTCCCCCCTCCCCCCTACGTGTCCGAGTTGCGGACCTGCGGCACGAAACGGAGGCGGAAGCCGCCTGCGCAAGAGGCCATCTTCAGCGGTGGTGCGCCCCACGCTACGTCGCGTCCTGCACCCGCTTGCCCGAATCCACCAGCCCAGCGAACCGCGTCCGACTCAGCGGATCGTTCCGCGCCGCCTTCTCCCACGCCGCATCCACCATCTTGGCGTATTTGGGGTGCATCTCGCGCATCTTCGTCTTCTCGTCCTTGATGAACGCCGAGCGCGCGATCAGCCGTTCCACCCGCCCCCCGTCGTCGCACGCCTCGCAGGGCGGCGCATCGGCCCCAATCTGCCGCTGGAACTTCTCAAACTCCGCCCCGCACGCCCGACAGGCGTATTCGTAGATCGGCATCGTCGCCTCCTCAGCCGCGCGCCGGCGGCAATGCGCCGCGCGCCTGCCCTGATGGTACGCTCATCCCAACTCCTGCGTGAATGAGAGGGGTCCCGATGGGCGGCTACGGCGTGCGAACCGTGTTCCTGATGGTGCTGATGGCCGGCCTGCTGATGGTCATCGGCTACGCCATCGGCGGCACGCTCTGGTTGACCATCTTCGGCGTGATCGCCATCGCGATGAACTTCTTCTCCTTCTGGAAGTCCGACTCGATCATCCGCACGGCGATGGGCGCGCAGGAGGTGACGCCCCAACAGCAGCCGATGCTGCACCGCATCGTCGAGCGCGCCGCCGTCGACGCCCAGCTGCCCAAGCCCAAAATCTACCTCGTCGACACGCCCGTGCCCAACGCCTTCGCCACCGGGCGCAGCCCCAACCACGCCGCCGTCGCCGCCACCACCGGCATCATGAGCATCCTCACCGAGCGCGAGCTGGCTGGCGTAATGGCGCACGAACTCGCCCACGTCAAGAACCGCGACACGCTCTGGAGCACGATGGTCGCCATGATGGCCTCCATTGTGATGCTCGTCGCCATGGTCGCCAAATTCTCCCTGATGATGGCCTTTCTCTTCGGCGGCATGGGCGGCAACAACGAGGAAGGCGGCGGCGTCGGACACCTCGCCGCCGCGCTGGTGCTCGCCTTCGTCGCACCCGTCATCGCCGGGATGATCCAGATGGCCGTCAGCCGCCAGCGCGAGTACGGCGCCGACGAGATGGGCGCGCGCAACTCGCGCGACCCGCACGCCCTCGCCAGCGCGCTAACCAAGCTCCAGGCCGCTAGCCAGGCGCCGCAGGTGCGCCACGCCGCCGAGGAAATGGCCACCGCCGAGTTCGCCAACCACCTCTTCATCGTCAACCCGCTCGCCGGCGGCCCCGGCAAGTGGTTCAGCAGCCACCCGCCCACCGAAGACCGCGTAGAGCGCCTCCGCCAACTGGGCCGCGAAATCGGCCAGATTTTCTGAGTCAAGGCCCTCGCGCAACCGCCCTGTCGGCTCCGAATCGCACCTCCACGCAGAGGGCTGTCGCTTCCGGAGACTGGGGCTGCCGCCATGCCTCCCGATCTCCACCTCCTAAATCCGCAAGATCGCATTTATCCTCCCATCTACGCCGGAACAACGGAACCGAATACTCGGATGCGCTCTCTACCTCTCGCCGTACTCATCCTCGGCGGGATCATCACGATCGGCGTGGCAATCGGCGGCGCGCTGCCGATCGTGGCGACAGCAAGCATCGCCTCCGCTTTGGCGCCATTGCCTGGTGGGGCGGGCCGTGGATCGTCGCCCGTCGGATTGGCGCGCGACCATTTGCCGGCAGCGAATCGCCTGCGCTGGCGCGCGTCAGCGCGACGGTCCAGGCGGAGGGTGGGGATTTCACTGTCCTCCGCGCCGAGTCGCTGATGCCCAACGCTGTTGCGCTCGGCGACGGCCGAATCGTACTGAGCGACGGCCTGCTGCAAGCGCTGAGCGAAGACGAGTTGGCGGCCGTACTGCGCCATCTGCGTGCGCGTCCCGCCGTCCGCAGCGACACCGCAGCCGCAACGCTGCTCCTGCCGGTCATGCTTGTCGCCGCGCTGCTGAAATCGCTGCTAATGGTTTTCGTCGCGTTCTCGCAATCCGAAGTAGAGGGCGGCGCTGTCGGGGAAGCACAGAGCATCGGCGTAGTGATCGCCGGCTTCGTCGCCGGACCGCTTGCCCGCCTCCTGTTGCTGTTGGGCGCGGCCCGCGCCGCGATCTACTCCGCCGACAGCGCTGCAGCGCCCCTCGCGCTACAGCAGGACGCGCTGGTCGGATCACTCGGAAGAATCGACACCCGATTCCGACCTCCGATCGTTTTCGCATCCGCCCGTTACAGCCTCATCTCCCTCTTCTGGAACCACCTCTTCTTCGCCAGCCCGCTCGACTACACCCCACTCCAACGCTTCGCCGTGCTCCCTCCGTCCCGCACGCGCATTGACCGGCTCCGCGAAGGCGGTCAGCACCGCTGACGCCTATGCTGCGCACATGCCCGACGACATAGACAACGACTCGGACATGCGCCTGTACTTAGAAGAGGTGCGGTGGCGTCGCGACGATCAGATCGAGCGGAGCCGCAGTCTGGACCAAAAGCTTGCGACCATGTTCGCGCTCAACGCCGTGGTACTGGCGGTGTTCGCGGCCTCGATCTCTCTCAGCGGCAGTGCATACCCGCCGGCGGCGAACAGCCTGCTGTACGCAGCGTTCGCGGTCTTCGCCGCGAACGTCGTGCTCTCAGCGCTCGCCTACGGCGTCTCGGGCTGGAACCGGCGGCCCAGCTTGCTCACGCTGAGATTGCATCTGAGCAGCTACAGCGAAGATGCCATGATCGAGTGGACAGCGAACGAGATCTACGCGGAGCTTGAGTCCAATGAGCGGATGGTGCGCCGCAAGGCCGCCCTTGTGAGCTTGTCGATCTCGCTGTCGGTGACGACGATTCTATTGATCGGCGTCACCGTGATCGTGTCATTGTGAGTCGGGCGTCGCCGAATCGAGTTGGGCCGGGTCCTCAGCAACCTGCCGCCAGTTCCGCGGATCCGTCTTTCGGTAGGGAAACCCGTCCGTCACCCAGTCCGACGGACCCGGTGGCGGGATCCGGCGCTTCTCGACGGGCGCCTTGGCCGATCGTCTTGACTCCTCGGTTGGAGAGTCGTCGCGCCTGCGCGCGGCTTTGTCTGTGTTCGCCATCGTTCGCTCCTGACACCAATGTACCAAATCGAGAGGCGTCTCGTAAAGACTGCCCGTCTGCACGAGCGAGAGCGACCCAACCATCGCCAACTTCCACCGCCCCTCATTCTCCTCGCAGGCTCTCCCGCATCCGCTCCCATGCGGCTCGGGCCTCCTCCACCGAACCCTCGTCCTCGATTGTTGAGATGTCACCGGGATCGCGATCCAGCGTGACGGCCTTCAGGACTCGGCGCATGATTTTGCCGGAGCGGGTTTTGGGGAGCGCGTCAACGAAGTTGAGCTCGCCGATCACCGCCACGGGGCCCAGCTCGCCGCGCACCGTTTGCAGGACCTCCCTGCGCAACTCATCCGAACCCTCGTTGCCCGCCTTCAGCACCACGAACGCCGAGATCACCTCGCCGCGCAGCTCGTCGGGGCGCCCCGTCACGCCCGCTTCGGCCACCGCGCTGTGGCGCAGGATGGCGCTCTCCACCTCGATCGTCCCGATCCGGTGAGCGGCGATCTTGATGATCTCGTCGGCCCGCCCGCTGAACCAGACATAACCATCCCCATCGACCGATGTAGCGTCGCCTGTGAAATACACCCGCCGACCCGGCACCTTGTCCCAGTAGTCCGCGTTGTAGCGCTCCGGCTCGCCCCACAACTGCGCCGTGAGGCCCGGGAACGGCCGCGTAATCGCGAAAATCCCCGGCTCCCCCGCGCTCAACTCCTCGCCCTCGGTGCTCAGCACTACCCCCTCGATCCCCGGCAGCGGCACCCCCGCCGAGCCGGGCTTGATCGGCAGCATCTGAATCCCCCACGGATTGCCGATGATCGGCCCGCCCGTCTCCGTCTGCCACATGTGATCCAGCACCGGAATCTGGTCTTCGAACAGCCCCTGCTGGAACCACTCCCAGGCCGGCGGATTGAGCACCTCGCCCGCCGAAAACACCCGCGTCAGCGAGCCCAGATCGATCCCCTCCGCGACCTCCGCGCCCGAGCGCATCAGCAGCCGAATCGCCGTCGGCGACGTGAACATCCCCGTCACGCCGTGATCCTCCACGATCCGGTAGAAGGTGCTCACATCGGGGTAGTCCAGCGCTCCCTCGAACGCGATCGTCGTCGCGCCCATCAGCAGCGGCGCGTAGACGATGTAGGAGTGCCCCACCACCCAGCCGATGTCTGAGGTCGCCCACCAGACGTCCTCGTTCTCCAGCGCGAACATCCAGTCGGCCATCGCCGCGACCCAGACCGCGTAGCCTCCGTGTGTATGCACCGCCAGCTTCGGACGCGCCGTCGTGCCCGAGGTGGCCAGGATGAAGGCCGGCTCGTTCGACTCCATCGGCTCCCATGCGCCGTCTCCGCCCTTGCCCTCGGCCAGAAACTCCTCCCAGGTCAGTTCCTTGCCCGGCGCGATCGCCGGCGAGTCCTCGCGCCGCCGCTCCACGATCACCCGCTCCACCACCTCGCCCGCGCCCTCGTTCTCCAGCGCCCCGCGCACGAAGCCGTCCAGGGGCACATCGCGCCCGCGACGGTAGGTCACATCCGTCATAAACAGGAAGCGCGCGCCCGCCATCTTCACCCGGTCCGCGATCGCTCCTGCCCCGAAGCCCGCGAAAATCACCAGGTGAATCGCGCCGATCCGCGCGCAGGCCAGCATCAGCGCGATCGCCTCGAAATTGGTCGGCATGTAGATCGCCACCCGATCGCCGCGCCGCACCCCGATCGCCCGCAGCGAGGCCGCGATCCGCTCCACCCGGCGCAGCAGCTGCGCATAGGTGAAGACCCGCTGCCCGCCCAGCTCGTCCAGCGCGATCAGCGCCGCCCGACCGCCGGCGCCCTGTTCCACCTGCGTATCCAGGCAGCCCCAGGCGATATTCGTCTCGCCGCCGCGGAACCAGCGGAAGGCCGGCACCTCGTCGGGCGTCCACTCGAACACCCGCTCCCAGGTCGACGCCCAGGGAATCCGCTGCGCCGCCTCGCTCCAGAAGCCGTCCGGGTCATCCAGCGCCTCGCGCTGCATGCGCCGCACCACCGGGCCGACCAGATCCATGACCGCCTCCCAATCTCCCGCGCGCAATAGCGTATGCGGAGGCTACCAGCAGTCGGGCCGCGCTACGCGCAGTTCCGGCGCAGCGGCGGGGAGCGGAGCAGATGGACGACGACCTGATCCGGGAAGTGCTCGACGCGCGCGCGGCCGCGATGGACGACGCTCGGCCCGACGCCGTCGCCAAAATCCACGCGCGCGGCAAGTTCACCGCCCGTGAGCGCATCGCCATGCTGCTCGACGACGACTCGTTCGTCGAATACGGCGTGCTCGCCGTGCCCGCCAACCCCCAGATCGAAGGCGCAGCCGACGGACTCGTGCAGGGCGTCGGCGCGATCGATGGCTCCCCCGTCGCCGTCGCCTCCTACGACTACACCGTGCAGGGCGGTACCCAGTCGTCGCTCAATCACGGCAAATTCGAGCGGCTGGTCGAGCTCTGCCACGATCGCGGCTGGCCGCTGGTGACCTTCGCCGACGGCGGCGGTGCGCGCGCCAACGACCTCGGCGGCGGCGGGCTTGGCGATGGACAGGGCGGAGGCAGCAACGCGCTGGGCGGGCGCTGGGGCATCTGGGACGGCATGGCCGCACTCTCCGGCTGGGTGCCCACCGTCTCCGTCGTCTCCGGACGCTCCTTCGCCGGCAACGCCAGCATCGCCGGCATCTCCGATGTCGTGATCGCCACCCGCGACTCCGCCATCGGCATGGGCGGCCCGCCGCTCGTCGAAGCCGCAACCGGCGTCAAAATGACGCCCGACGAGCTCGGCCCCGCCGAGCTGCACGAAAGCGTCGGGGGCATCGACCTGATGGTCGAAACCGAAGCCGAGGCGATCGAGACCGCCGGACGCTACCTGCGTTACTTCCTCGGCGATGTTGACCAGTTCGAGGAGTCGCCGCAGGCCGCGCGCATCCGCTCGATCGTGCCCTCCAACCGACGCCGCGCCTACGACATGCGCAAAGTCCTGCGCGCCGTGGTGGATCGCGACTCGATCATGGAGCTGCGCCCCGTCTGGGCGTCGCAGGTGATCACCGCGCTCGCCCGGCTCGGCGGATGCGCCGTCGGCCTGATCGCCAACCAGCCGCTCACCGTCATCGCCGGCGCGATCGACTCCGACGCCTCCGACAAGCTCGCCCGCTTCATCCAGCTCTGCGACGCCTACGACCTGCCGATGATCTCCTTCATCGACAACCCCGGCTACATGGTCGGACGCGCCGCCGAAGCCGCCGGCATCGCCCGCCACCACGCCCGACCGATCATCGCCCATCAGCACCGCACCGTGCCGCTCTACACCATCCAGCTGCGCAAGGCCTACGGGCTCGGCCCCGCGGCGATGGGCAACAGCTACGCCAAGCGCGATGTGCGGCTCGCCTGGCCCACCGCCGAATCCGGCGCGATGGGCCTTGAGGGCGCAGCCCTGTTGGTTCGCCGCGACGAAATCGCGGAGACCGACGATCCCGCCGAAGCCCGCCGCATCCGCGACGAGTTCGCCGAAAACCTACGCCGCCAGGGCTCCGCCCTCAACGCCGGCCGCCGCTACGAGTTCGACGACGTGATCGCCCCCGAAGAAACCCGCGCCCGCCTGATCGCGCTGCTGCGCCTCACCCCCAAACCGCCGCCGCGCACCCAAAAGAAGCACCCCATCGACGCCTGGTAACCCCCGCTCCCCGGACCTCCACCATCCCGCCCCACCTTCCGTCATTCCCGCCTCGGAGCGGGAAGCCATACGGCGCTCGCCATGTCGGTCGGCGCTGTTCAGGTTTGTTCGGGTTTGTTCGGGGTGTTCGGGGCTGGCGACGGGCTGCGTCCTATCTGGTCGGGGCAGTTCTGCGTGGTCAGGTCTGTTCGGGTTTGTTCGGGGTGTTCGAGGGCGGCGATGGGCTGCGTCCTATCTGGTCGGGGCAGTTCTGCGTGGTCAGGTCTGTTCGGGTTTGTTCGGTGTTGGTCAGGGTGTTCGGGGCTGGGGATGGGCTGCGCCCTATTTGGTCGGAGGGATGCCGCCTGTTCAGGTCTGTTCGGGTTTGTTCAGGGTGTTCGAGGGCGGCGATGGGCTGCGTCCTATCTGGTCGGGGCAGTTCTGCGTGGTCAGGGTTGTTCAGGTTTGTTCGGGTTTGGTCGGGGGTGTTCGGGGTGCGGCGCTACGGCGAGGTGAGCGGAGGTGAGCATCGGTAGGTCCCTTGTTCTGTTGTGGAAGATGCGACAGTATCACGGCGTCGCTTCTCCGTCGTTCCCGCGAAAGCGGGAACCCCAACCTAACGTTGTTCGCAGTGCAAAGGGCCCGGGCTGCCCGCCAACGCTCGTTCACAGGTCAGCTCAGTGCGCCGCGCCGCCGGCCGTCGCCGTTTGGTTCCCGCTTTCGCGGGAATGACGGGAGGGAGCGCGGGAATGACGGGACAGGTGGGTGGGAGCGAGGGAGGGAAGTGTGTGGGAGCGAGGGAGAGAAGTGCGTGGGAGCGAGGGAGGGAAGTGCGTGGGAGCGAGGGAGGGAAGTGTGTGGGAGCGAGCGAGGGAGGTGCGTGAGAACGACGGGACGGGTGTGTGGGAGCGAGGGAGGGAAGTGTGTGGGAGCGAGGGAGGGAGGTGCGTGGGAGCGACGGGACAGGTGGGTGGGAGCGAGGGGAGGAAGCGGGTAGAGACGACGGAGGGTGAGGGCAAGACGGCGGCGGCCGCGGCGCATACGCTGCCCACTGGAGACCACGCTATGCCGCAGCTCGCCCGCAGCCTCGCCGCAGCCGCCCTTTGCGCGCTCCTCGTCCTGGCGGCAGCCGCTTGCAGCGACGACCCTGACCTCCAGCCCGGCCCTCCGGGCGGTTCTCCGGGCGGCCCTCTGGGCGTGGTTGAAATCGCCGAGGACGAGCCGATTCGGATCGGCGCGATGCTCGCCTTCTCCGAACTGCCCGAGCTCAGCCGGACGGTGGCCGACGGCGTGCGGCTGGCGATCGCCGACTACGGCGAGATCTTCGGGCGCGAAGTCGTCCTCACCGAGCCGCTCGACAGCGGCTGCTCGGCGGCGGCGGGCCAGGACGCGGCGCGCGAAGCGATTGCCGACTCCCGCCTGATCGGCGTGATCGGCACGATCTGTTCCAGCGCGGCAATCGAGGCTGCGCTGCTGATCAGCGATGCCGAGCTGGTCATGATTTCCCCCGCCAACACTGCTGCCTCGCTCACCTCGGACCTGCGCGGCGCGCGTGGCGAGAATCACCACGACGGCTACCTGCGCGTGATCAACAACGACCTCAACGAGGGGCTCGCGCTGGCGGACTTCGTTTTCTACGAGCTCGGTCTGCGGCGCGCGGCGGCGATCCGCGACAATGATACCTATCACGCCGAACTGACGGCGGCGTTCGGCGATGCATTCGAGGCGCTGGGCGGCGAACTGCTGGTGGTGGAAACGATCACGCGCGGCGAGGCCGACATCTCCGCGGCCGCGCAAGCGCTCACCGAGGCCGCGCCGGATGTCGTTTTCTTCCCGCTCCAGCCCGACGACGCGCTGCATTTCATGCGCGAGGCGCGGCGGAACGCCGCCTTCGATCAGACCGTGTTCGTCACCGGCGACGTCACATTCACCGAAGCGTTTCTCTCGGTCCCCGAAACGGACGGCGTCTACGCCGCCGGTCCGGCGTTCGAGTTGGGCGGCAACGTCAACGAGGCGACGGGCAAGAGCGTCGAAGAGGCTCTGGCCCAATACCGCGAGTGGTTCGGCGAGCCCGAGTCCGACCTGTGGGCATACGGATACGATGCGGCGGCGCTGCTGCTGTCGGCGATCGAAGCGGTCGCCGTTGAGGACGACGGCGCGCTGCGCATTGGCCGCGCAGCGCTGCGCGCGGCGCTCTACGACCGCCAGCGCTTTGACGGCCTGACCGGCGCGTTGGGCTGCGACGAGTTCGGCGATTGCGGGCACGGCAAGGTCGTGATTTACCGGCACGACCCGGGAGTGACCGACATCAATCAGCTGCCGATTGTTTTTCGTTATGAGCCGTGGAAGCCCTGACGCCCCACTCCTATCCCCGTTACATTCGGTTCTCATAACCCTGTCATTGCCGCCGCCAAGCGGGTCTGACGGGAGGGCGGCAAGCGTAACGGTAGTGCTGTTCACGGCGAGATACCCGCAGCAAGCGCGGGTATGACGGAGGTAGGGAGCGCGAGCATGAGGGAGTTGTGGAGTGCGGGTCTGAACGGTAGGGCGGGCGTGAATACACCTACAGCGCCGAGCGCCCCTCGCCGATTTGCACCTCCGGCACCTCGATGCCCGCGCCGGCTTCCAGCGCCTGGAGCGTGGCCAGGAAGGACTGTTCGCCCAAATCTGCGGCCAGCGCCCGCAGGTATGTCTGGTGCGCGGCGTTGGTGACCGGCATCGGCACCTGATGCGCCCGCGCCGCCTCCAGCGCCAGCGACACATCCTTCTCCGCCAGCCGCAGCGTGAACGAGGGGTCCTCGAACCGACGCCCCAGCAGATATGGCGCAAGGCCGAGGTAGGGGCGGGCCGTGCCCAACCGCAACTGCTCCAGCAGCGCGCCCGGCTCCAGACCGGCCTTCGCCCCCAGCACAAACGCTTCCTGGACGATGTGCGTGCCGCAGAGCACGATCATGTTGTTGATCGACTTCACCAGACAGCCCACGCCCGCCTCACCGAGGTGAAAGATGTTCGCGCCGATCGCGTCGAGGTAGGGGCGGACGCGCTCGAAGGCGTCGGCGTCGCCGCTGCCCAAGACGGTCAGCGTGCCGGCTTCCGCGCCGGGGACGCCGCCCGTCACCGGCGCATCGATGTACGACACTCCGCGCGCCGCCTCCAGCACTTCGATGCGCCGTACGGCGGTGACTGAGTTGCTGCTCAGGTCAACGTGAATGTCGCCCTGCTGCGCACCCGTCAGGATGCCGTCGGCGACGACGGCCTCGACTTCGACCGGTCCGGGCAGAGAGGTGAAGACAACCGAGCAGCGCGATGCCACATCGGCCGCGCTCGCGCCGGCGTCGGCGCCCAGTTCGAGCAGGTCCTCCATCGTTTCGGACCGCAGGTCAAAGACCAGCAGCTGGTGTCCGGCGGCGATCAGCTGGCGCGCCATCGGATTGCCGATGTTGCCCGTCCCGATGAAGCCGATCAGGTCGTCACGATTCCTCGAAGTCATCCCACGGTCCCTTCTGCTTGTCGGCCGGTTTGCCGCCCTGTTTGTCGGCTGGCCCGTCGGATTGCAGGTTCACCGCGTCGGGCGTGACGACTTCCAGAATTTGCCACATGTACCAGGAGGCGACCGAGGCGTAGGGCGACCACTTTGCGCCGATTGCCAGCGCCTCTTTCGGCGTCGGCTGCTCGGCCAGTCCGTAGGCGGTTTTCATTCCGTTGCGCACGCCGAGGTCGCCGACGGGCAGCACGTCGGGGCGTCCCAGGTGGAACATGAGCATCATGTGGGCCGTCCATTCGCCGACGCCCTTGACCGCCGTCAGCGCCTCCTGCACCTCCGCGTCGCTCATCTGGTCGAGGCGATCGAAGGGCAGCCGACCATCAGCGACGTGGGCGGCGAGGTCGCGCAGATAGCCCATCTTTTGCCGGGAGATGCCACAGGCGCGGAAGTCTTCGTCGTCGGTGGCGAGGATTTGCTCCGGGGTGGGGGTGCGCGACTCATCGCCGTAGAAGCCGTACCAGCGGCGCATAATGGCCGATGCGGCCGGTCCGGCGAGCTGCTGGAAGAGCAGGGTGCGGATGAGTTGGCCGTAGGGGTCGTCGCCGGGTCGCGGCTGATACGGACCGACCTCGTCGATTAGCCGTCCGATCACGGGATCGACTTTGCGCAGATGTCGGTAGGCGGCGGCGGCGGAGAAACGCAGACGGTTGGGCATCAGGCGTTCCAGCGCTCCCAGTGGAGGAACTCCTCGAGCGGCTTGCGCGTCACCGGGCCGAAATTGACGGCGGGCCAGCCCATCGGAATGATCGCGACCGGCAGCGCCTCCTCCGGAATGCCGATCTCGGAGCGCAGCAGTTCCATGATCCCGTCCTGCGGCGTCGTCAGCACCGTGCCCAGGTCTTCTGCGCGGGCGGCGAGCATCAGATTTTGGATGCTGGGGTAGATCGAGCTGCCCGCCAGCAGCCCGGTCGGCGCGGGCGACTGCGCGCTCACCAGACAGGGGATGATCAGCACCGGCGCGGCCGCGAAATTGTCGAACAGCCGCACCGCCCCGCGGATCATCCGCCGCTGCGTCGCGTCCTCGATCGCCTCGGGATCCGGCAGCCGCCCCGCGAACTGCTTGAACGACTCGCGGATCGCCTCCGCGATCAACTTGCGCCGCTCCGCGTCGCGGATGACAACGAACCCCCAAGGCTGGAGATTGCTGCCGGAGGGCGCCCAGGTCGCTGCGCGGATGATGCGCTCAATCACCTCGTCGGGGACCGGCTGATCCGTCCAGCGCCGCACTGCGCGCTGGGTCTGCATCGCTTCGTAGATGTCGTTGGTTGCGGCCATCAGCGAACCTCCAGCGCCCAGTATGCGCCCTGCCAGTCTAGTGGGCGCAGCGGTGCGAACATGTCGAGCATCCGCGCGGTGCGCGGGCCGTCGCGCTGCTCTCGATGTCAGGGCTTGAAGGCGGCTGGTTCCGGTGCCTAGCGCTTCCTCGGTGAAACCTCCGGGGGTCAGCCGCATTAATCCTCTCCCAACTTCCCCAATTGTCCTTCAGCGGCAAAGTCTCCCTCCGAATCGCCTCTCTATGTGTCGCAGTTGCGAACATGCGGGACTGAATGGGGAGTGGAAGCCGCCTGCGCAATTCCCCAACCGCCCCAGACCGCTCTATGATTGCAGTGGCGAGCAGTCGCCGTGGGATGTCAACCCCGGGGTTGCTCCTCGGCCGCGCCCGCCCGGTTCACGCTCGTCAGGGCGAGGGCCGTGCTTGATCGCGGCTGGATTCCAGTGCCGGAGGTGCTTGGGCGGTCCTCGGATCGCCTCCCAGCCGCACCCCCTCACTTTTCGAAGACGGTGTGCTCGCTCAACTTTGCCGTGATACCATGGCGGAGCTTAAACGCGGCTGGTTCCGGTGCCTAGCGCTTCCCCGGCGAAACACCCGGGGGCCAGCCGCACCCCCAATCCCTCAGAACAACCGATGCTCACTGTGGATGTGGCGACCGACCGCGTCGTAGGCATCTGCGATGCCGCGCTCGATGCGGCGTTGGATCGCCCATGCGCAGAGATTGTTGCGAGATTCCCCTTCCGGCCCCTCCCCCCGTTGCGGGGGGAGATTGAGAGGGGGCTCCGCCGCCCGCCCGAGCCCTCCCGTAGCCCCCCCACAATGGGGGGCAGTGAGACGGGCGCACCCCCCACGCAGGGGGCCGCCCCTCCCAATGGCCCCCCTGCATAGGGGGGCGATTCCGAAAGGCGCGCTTCCGCGCCCCTACCCCGCCGTGCGGCAACCCCCCGCTGCCGTCGGCTCCGGCGCGTCGTGCTTGAACTCGTCGATGTAAGCCTTGATCACGCCCCGCTCCACCTCCTCCAGCGGCAGGCGCTCGCCCCACGTGGTCAGCGTGATTGGGACCGCCATCGCGTCGTAGGGCGCGTAGATCATGTAGACGCCGTCCTCCAGCTGCGCGGTGGCGATGGCCCGCAACTCCTCCAGCTGCGGCTCGCTGAGCATCCGCCGCGAATACCAGATCACGACCGCGCCGTGTTCCATTGCGTGGACGGCGTTTTCGAAGCGCGGCGCCGTGGTGTAGAGCCCGCAATCCAGCGGCATCGGGTCGTGCGGCCCGCCGTAGGGCGGCACGGTTGTGTAGGGCACGTCTACTGTCGGCGGCACATGCGCCTGCCCCTCCGTCGTCTGGTCGTCGTCGTAGACCTCAAGCCGCGGATCGTCGCGGATCTCGCCCACCGCCTGCGCCCCGCCGTCGGAGCCGCCGCAGGCCTGTAGGACGAGCAGCGCGCCCAACAGCGCCAACGCTCCGACGATTACATGCCAGCTCACCGACCAGCTCATTCGCGCCGCGCCTCCTCCAGCAGCTGCCGCTGCCCATCGCGATCCAGCACGTAGCGCTCGTAGTAGCCCGCCTCGCCGCTGCTGAGGAAGACCTCCAGTTGCGCGCGCCAGGCCGGCTGTCCGTCCTCTTCCGCTTCCTCGTCCTCCGCCGGCGGCTCAATCGGCAGCAGCGTGCGCCAGGCGGCGGCCACGATCGGCGCGCCGTCGTGCATCTCCGTCAGCCCAGCAATCGGCAGCGCCGCCAGATAGGGGCGGTTGCCCGCCAGCAGCCGCAGCCAGGCCAGCAGGTCGTCCGCCACCGCGCTGGCCGGGTCGTAGTAGACCACCACGCCGCCGCTCTCCAGCAGCGGCAGCATCCGAACCGGATCGGGAATCTGGTTGAACGGCGCGTCCTCATCAGCGCCGTAGACGCCCACCGCCGGCATTTCGTCGTGGTGCGGCCCCGATGTCGGCGGCGTTGAGTTGTAGGTGTCGAACGTCTCGCCCTCGGCCAGGTGCCGCCGCCCCTGATCGGGGTAGGCGAGCAGGCCGCGAATCTCCGTCACGTTGCTGGGCGGGAAGAGCTGCTGCATCACGACCATCGCGATCAGCGCGACCAACAGCCCCGCCAGAATCGCAAACGACATGCGCGGCAGCCCGAAGATCGTGCGCTTGCGCGGCTGCTCCTGCGCCCGCCCGCCGCCGCTGCGAGTGCCCCCGCCGCGCCCGCGGGCGCGCCCGCCTTCCGATCGAACCTCCTGCGAGCCGCTGTCCGAACCGCTCTCCGACGACTCCTCGCCGGACGCTTCCGCCGCGCCCTCGCCGCCGTCGGGCGGCGCGGTCTGCCGCTCGACCGGTCGTCGGTTGCGCCGCCTGCGCCGCCGCCGCTGGGGTTGTTCGCTCATGTGCTCATCTTACGCGCCGCCGCCCGTTAGGCCACGACTCCAGCCGCCGTCAGCGCCGCGATCTGCTCAATGCCGAGCCCCAACTCGCCGCGCAGAATCTCCAGCGTGTGTTCGCCGAGCAGCGGGGCGCGCCGCGCGTGACGCCACGGCGTGCCGGAGAGGATGTATGGCGCGCCCGGATAGGTTGCGGTCAGGTCGTGTTCGGGATGCTCGACCTCGATGAAGAAGCCGCGCTCGTGCCAGTGCCGATCCTCCGCCGCTTCGTCGGGCGTGCGGATGATCGACCAGGCCGCGCCCGCCTGCTGCGCGCCGTGGTAGATGTCTTCCGCGTCGTTGGCGGCGATGTACTCCGCGATCTGCTCGAGCATCCGCACCGCCGTCGGCTGGCGCAGCCCCAGCTGGCGCTTGCGGCCGTCGAGCAGCTCCGGATCGCTCAGCTCCGCGCCGTGCCCGTCGCGCTGAATCAGCTCGACCAGCCGCAGCCAGGCCGCCTCGCTGCGCGGCATCCCGAAGATGTTGATCAAGCGGTCGTCGGCGGTCGGATACTGCCACGGCTCGGTCGGCTGCGGGCCGGCGTGCCGCCCGGTCTGGCGCAGCAGCGGATGGCGCTCGTAGAGCGCCCAGGGCGCGGAGGATTCGATCGTGAACGCGCACGCCTCATGCACCGAGGCGTCGATGTGCTGCCCGCGCCCCGATTCCTCGCGCTCGGAGAGCGCCGCAATCGCCCCGAACACCGCGTAGTAGGCAGCGATATGCCCCGCGTGGTGCTCGGTCGGGCGGATCGGCGGCGCGCCCTCCAGGTTGTCATAACCGCAGGAACCCATCGGACCGCCCAGCGCCAGCCCCACCCCGTCGGACCAGGCCCACTCCGCCCACGGTCCGTCCTGTCCGAACGGCGTGATCGACAGCACGATCAGCCGCGGATAGGCGTCGGCCAGCAGCACCGGGTCAAAGGGGCGATCGACGGTGGGCTGGGCGGTCTCCAGCACGATGTCGACCTCCGAGGCGAGCCGCAGGAAGAGGTCCAGTCCGTCGTCGGAGGCGAGATCCAGCGCGAGCGAGCGCTTGTCGGCGTTGTAGTACCACCAGAAGAGGGAGCGCTCAGGGCCGGGCAGATCCTCGAGGAAGGGGCCGATCCTCCGCCCCGCGTCGCCGGCGGGCGGCTCGATCTTGATCACGTCCGCCCCCAGGTTGGCCAGCAGCCGCCCCGCATACTGCCCAAACGGATCGCTCAGATCCAGCACCCGCACGCCGTCTAGCGGCGTCGCGTCGGCTGTCATCGCGCTAACCCAGCGCCCCGGCGATCAGCAGATCGCCGATCTGCTCCGCATCCAACCCAAGCAGCTCGCCGTAGACATAATCGTTCGCCTCGCCCAGGCGCGGCCCCGGCCGATCGCGGTGCGCCGGCGTGCGCGAGAGTTGGACCGGCAGGCCGTCGGTTTCGTGCTCGCCGATCACCTCGTGCTCGCGTCGCGCGGTCCACTCCCGATGCCGCAGCTGCGGATCGCGCTCCACCAGATCGACGCCGTTCTGCACCACGCCGGCGGGGATGCCGGCCTCTTGCAGGCGCAGCATCAGCGCGCGCCCGTCCTGCGCGCTGGTCCAGACCGCGATCAGATCGTCCAGCTCGTCCTCGTGGCGCAGCCGCGCGGGGAGCGTGGCGAAGCGCTCGTCCTCGCGCCAGTCGGGATGATTGCTCAGCGCGCAGAGCTCGGCCCACTGCGCGTCGGTCAGGCAGGTGATCATGATCCAGTTGTCGTCGCCCGCCGTGGGGTAGGTGTTGTGCGGCGCGGCGCGCGGCCAGACGCTGCGGTTGCCGGGCGGATTGCCCGTCTCCGCGTAGCGCCGCCCGTTGACCGTGAAATCGAGCGTCGCCGGACCGGTCAGCACCATCCCGCTCTCCACCTGCGAGAGGTCGATGTGCTGCCCCTCGCCGGTCCGACGCCGATGATGCAGGGCCGCCGCGATCGCCGCCGCCGCCGTGAACCCCGCCATGTGATCGAGGTAGGAGTAGCCCCAGCCGGCCGGCTCGCCGCCCGCGAAGCCCGACATCGCGGTCAGCCCCGAGAGCGCCTGCGCCGTCGGCCCCCAGGTGCCGTAGTCGCGCTGCGGTCCGCTGTGCCCGAAGCCGCAAAGCGAGACATAAATGATGTCCTCCCGAATCGCCCGCTGCTCCGCGTAGCCCAGCCCCCACGACTCCAGCACCCGCGACGAGTAGTTCTCGACCACCACATCCGACATCGCGATCAGCCGCTTGAGCAGCTCCAGCCCCTGCGGGTGCCGCGCGTTGAGCGTGATCGAGCGCTTGTTGCGATTGAGCCAGTTGAACATGCCCGACGAATCGGGCGGCTCGAACCCGTTCGGGTGCGGACGCCCGAAGCGGATCGAGTCCAGCGTCTGCTGATTTTCGACGCGGATCACTTCCGCGCCGAAATCGGCCAGCAGCCGTGTGCAGGTCGGCCCGGCCACGATCCAGGTGAAGTCGATCACGCGGATGCCGCTCAGCGGCGGCGCGCCCGATTCACTCATGTTCGCTCAGGCCGGCTCGAACTTGGGCAGCGTGACCTCATCGGTCACGTCGTCGAAGTAGACCCGCACGCGCATCCCGACGCGGATTTCGTCGTCGCCCACGTTGACCAGCGTCGTCTGCATCCGCGGGCCCTCGTCCAGCTCGACCACGGCGAGGACGTAGGGGATGTCCTCCTTCCACGACGGGTGGTAGAGCTGGTGCATCCGCCCCCACGTGTAGACCACGCCCGCGCCGGAAGACTCGCGCCACTCCCACTCGGTCGACCAGTCTTTGGTGCAGCGGTCGCTGTAGGGGTACTGGTAGTGATCGGCGGAGGGGAAGTACTGCAAGAGCAGCCTGTGCTCGCGCAGCGCGTCAAACCACGGCTGCGTGTTCTCGTCGGGGGTGGGCAGCGGCTTGTCGTAGGTCATGTTGTCGGAGCTCATCGCGGCGCTCAGTTGGCGTTCGGGGAGAAGATGATCGTGCCATGGGTGTCGAGCGTGCCGCCGTTGCCCGAGCAGAGCACGATGTCGTGCTGCTCGACCTGCCGCTCGCCGCCCGATCCGCGCGCCTGGATCACCCCTTCCGAGATCGGCGTCATGCCCCACATGTAGTAGCTGGACAGCTGCCCGCCGCCGGTGTTGATCGGTAGCGCGCCGCCCGGCCGCGTGTGGCCCTCGGCCACCCAGTCGGCCGCCTCGCCCTTGCCCACGATGCCGTAGTCCTCGATCGTCCGCAGCACCGTGTAGGTGTAGCAGTCGTAGAACTCGCAGACATCCACGTCCTCAGGCCCCACGCCGGCCATCCGGTAGGCCGTCTCGCCGGCGATCGTCGCGCCCGAGGTCGTGCCCACCTCGACATCGGCGTGCGGCAGATTGCCCGGGTGCCCCTGCCCCATGCCCCAGATGTAGGCGGGGTCGGATTGGAGGTCGCGGGCCCGCTCGGCGGTGGTCACGATCGTCGCCACCGCGCCGTTGGAGACCAGGCAGCAGTCGAGCAGGTGGAACGGCTCGATGATCCAGCGCGAGTTGTGGTAGTCCTCCAGCGTGATCGGGTCGCGCATTGTGGCGTGCGGGTTCATCGTCGCCCACTCGCGCTGCGCGACGGCGACCTTGCCGAAGTGGTCGTTGGTCGCGCCGTAGGTCTCCATGTAGCGCCGCGCGGCCAGCGCGTAGGAGGTGTTGGCGCCGTAGAAGCCGAAGGCCGGCATGAGTGAGTTCATGCCGACCGGCCCGCGCCGCCCGCCGCCGCCGTAGGCTGCGCCCGCCGAGCCGCCCTTCTGCAGCGGCGCGTCGGAGAACACGCAGGCCACGTAGTTGGCCATCCCGTGATGCACCGCCATCGCGGCGTACTGGATCATCGCCGAGGCCGTCGCGCCGAACGAGTTCATGTGGTTGAGCAGCCGCAGATTGCGCAGCCCCAGATAGTTCTGGAGCGGAATCGAGATGCCGGTGCCCATCATCCCCGTGATGCCGGGGTTGATCAGCAGGCCGTCGAGGTCGTCCTTTTCCAGCCGGCGTCGGCCAGGGCCAGGCGGATCGCCTCGCCGGCGAACCACGAGGCGTCGTGCCCGTAGACCTTGCCCATCTCGGTGATTCCCAGCCCGCAAACCGCCGTCTGCCCGCGAATCGGATCTGCCATGGTCAGTCCCTTCAGCATCCGCGCGCATTCTAGCAGCGAGCCCCGCCCCGCCTGACGTTCGCTCTGCTCAGCGCTCATATGATGAAGGCCAAACCGGCCGACCACCGTGTGCGAGGGGCAGCGGATGGTGGACGAAGCGACGGACAACGACGGTTTCGACGAGACTCTGGCCGATCGTGCCTCGGCGTTCTATGAGATCGCGCGACGGATGCTCGATCAGCAGTTGGGGGCCGTCACGACGCTGGAGAACCGCCTCGCCACCGCCGCGAGCCTCAACGCAGTGATCGCTGCGCTGTTCGCCGCCGCGATCGCGCTGCCGAGCCGCGAACCGCCTGTCGCGCTCTGGGCGCTGGCGATCGTCGTCCTCTCGCTCTTCGCCGCCGGAGCGTTCTGCGGCTACCAAGCCGTCAGCGCCCGCAACTGGTCAGTCGGCATTGATCCGCGAGATGCGCAACTCTTCATACACCTGGACGCGGGACATCAGTGGGCGATGGCGGGGCATGCGATGGTCGACGCCTATTACGAAAATGTCGCAAAGCTCTCCCGTAAGGAACGCTGGACCAGATATGCCGTCGCACTGACGGCGACCAACGCGGCTGTCGTGTCAGCCGCCGCGATCATCGTGACGATCCCGTGATGAGTTCGCTGGTCGGCTCATGGCCTTAGAACTTCGTGATCGTCGCCAGCTCGCCCCGCGGCGGCAGGTCGTAGCGCTCCTCCAGATACTCCACGAACGATTCGCTCCACTCCCGCAGCTCGGCCTCATTTTCGGGGATCCGACCCTCCCACTTCGTCTTCCAGAGGGAGTTTTCACCGCGGCGGCTCTTGTCGCTGTCGCCCATCGCCCGCGCCTCTCTGGTCGAACGGTCCCGCCTCGCCATTCTAGCTCTCCGGGTGCGCAGCCGTCTCGTCTAGCGTGAGAGGCGCATGGACGGACCGGAGCGAGCCATGGCCGACGAGCGCGACACTCAATCCAACGGTGATGGCGCGGCCGCCGCCGCCATCCTCTACGAGATCGCCCGCTGGCGCTTGGATGAGCAGCTGGAGCGCGTGAAGTCGCAGGACAACAAGCTTGCAGCGACATTCACCTTGAACGCTGCCGTGATCGCGCTGTTTGGAGCAGCGCTCGCGTTCGCAGACCGTGAGTTCCCCTATCACGTTTGGGGGCTCGCCATCGGGGTGTTCGGCGTGTTTCTCACGAATCTGATGTTCGCCTATCGCGCCTATCGGCAGAATGAATGGAGCTTCCGGCCGGACCTCCACCGGCTCAGTGATCTGGCTGAGGCGCACTCAAGCGACACAATTCGACACTGGGTGGCGCGCGAGATCATGACCTCGCTCGCGCACAACGAAGCGTTGCTGCGACAGAAAGGACGAGACGGACGTGTGGCGTTTGCCGCGGCGATTATCGACGCAGCGCTCGTCGGCGTCACCGCGATTGCGGCGACTGCGCCGTTTGCCTGAAGAGAAGGCCGTTTCTCCGCTAGAGAGGTTTGTAGATCAGCACTTCCGGGCCAGGCGGCGGCAGGTCGGGCCGTGGCTTGCGTGGTTCCTTCGTCGCGGTCGTCGGCTTCGGTTCGGACTTCGTGTCGGCCATCTCTGCACCCCTCGTCCATTCTAGCTCGCTCACGGAACCGTGATGCCCTCTGCCTCGCCGACAAAGGCAGCGGCTACAGCCCCTTCGTCACCAGCACTTCCGGACCCGGCGGCGGAAGCTCGTGCTTGGGCGTGCGCGGCTCTTTCGCATCCGCCGGCGGTTTCGTCTCAGACTTCGTGTCTGCCATCTCAGCACTCCCCGTCCATTCTAGCCCGCTTACAGCACTGTGATGTCCTCTGCGCCGTCCACGTTGATCGTGTTGCCCGTCAGCCAGTTCGACTCCGTCGCGCTCAGCGCGATGATCGCCTCCGCGATGTCCGACGGCTCCGTCACTCGACCCGACGGATTGTGATTCCGCGCGAACTCCAGCAGCTGCACGCCCGCCGGAATCTTCTCCAGCGCCGGCGTGTGCGTGATGCCCGCCTTGATCGCATTCGCCGCGATCCCCAGCGGCGCCAACTCCACCGCCAACTGCCGCAGATGCGCCGCCAGCGCCGCTTTCGCCGCCGAAACCGCCCCGTACTGCGGAATCACCCGCAGATCACCGCCCGAGGTCATCCCGTAGATCTTGCCGCCCTGCCCCAGCAGCCCGCGCGACACCATGTCCTGCGTCCAGTAGACGACCGAATTCGCCATCACGTCCAGCGTCATCTCCATCTGCCGCTGCGTGATCGGGCGCTCCTCCTTCGCCCCGATGTACGGCCCCAGCGTGCCGAACGCCAGGGAGTGCAGCAGCACCCTGACCGTCTTGGGTCCGTCGGCTGAGTCCAGGCAGGCGCGCAGATCATCGAGCGCTGTGCTCCGCTTCTCTGCATCCGCCGCGTTGATGTTGTGAAACACCGCCTCGCGCTCGTGCGACTCGATCTCACTCACAATCCGCTCCACGTTGGCCATCGTCGAGCGCCGGTCCAGATGCACCCCGAAGATGTGCATCCCCGCCTCTGCCAGCGCCGTCGCGCAGGCCGCGCCGAAGCCGCTCGACGCACCCAGAATCACCGCCCACTCTCCGTCCAGCGCCGGATTTCGCACAGCTTGCTTCCCTTCCTGATGCTCGCCTGATCCCCGTCGGCCCGACGAATCAGGCCGACGTGAAGCGCCGCACCACCTCGAACAGGATCTGAATCCCCGTGTTCAGGCCGTCGATCGGAATGCGCTCGTTGTGCCCATGCACGCCCGACGCCAGCGACGCATCCATCAGCGTCGGCACGAAGCCGTAGGCATGCACCCCGTGACGCCGCAGCACCCGCGAATCAGTGAAGCCCACGCAGGTCGAGGGCACCACCAGCGCCCCCTCGATCTGCTCCCGCACCACATCCTCCACGACCGCCACCAACTCCGTCTGGAACTCCGCCGCCGGCGACTCCGACTGGAAGACCGCCTCGATCTCTACTTTGTCGTCGTCGATCACCTCGCGCAGCTTGGCGATGAACGCCTCGTGCGACTCGCCCGGCAGCAGGCGGCAGTCCAGCGTCGCCTCCGCATCGGCCGGAATCACGTTGTGCTTGAAGCCGCTCGTCGCCCCCGTGTTCGAGATCGTGTTCTGCGTGATCGCCGAGAATGTCGGATACTTCTGCCGCAGCCGCTTCACCGAGGGCGCGCCTTTCGGCCACGCACCGCCCTTCCGCATCCGTTGCAGCATCTCGTCGGTCTGCGGCTGCACCACGATCGCCTGATCCCACTCCTGAATGCGATACAGCGCGCGCACCAGCCGATCGACCGCGTTGTCCCCGTGCGGCGTCGAACCGTGCCCCGGCTGCCCCTCGGCCCGCAGCCGCAACCAGAGCGGACCCTTCTCGGAGGGCGCGCAGGCGAACACCGGGTGCTGCGAACCGAGAAAGTTCAACGAGCCCATCCCGCCTTCGTTGAGCGCGAACTCCGGCTCCGTCAGCCAGTCGCGGTGCTCCGTGTCCAGCCACTCCATCCCGAACGCGCTGCCCGCCTCCTCGTCGGCCACTGCCAGGAACACGATGTCGCGGTTCGGCGTCAGCTTCAGGCGCTTGAACAGCAGCATCACCAGCAGTTCGAGGATGCCCATGCTCTTCATGTCCAGTGCGCCGCGCCCCCAGATGTGATCGTCGCGCACCTCGGCGGCGAACGGATCGACATCCCAGAACTCGCGCTGCGCCGGCACCACATCGGTGTGATTGAGCAGCATCAGCGGGCGGCGCTCGCCCGTCCCCGCCAGCCGCGTCCGCATCGACACCCGCCCAGGCCCCGCCTCCACATACTCCGTCTCGTAGCCCTCGGCCTCCAGCCGCTGCGCGAGAAACTCCGCCGCCACCTGCTCGTTGCCCGGCGGATTTGTCGTGTCGATCCGCAGATAGTCCGTCAGCGTGCTGACGATCTCCGCGGTGATCTCGTCCCAGTTGATCGGCGGCGCATCGGGCATGCCGTGAGTATACGAACCCTGCGCCTACGTGCTGGCGCCCGCCTCCATCTATGCCCGCCTACATGTCTGTCTCCAAGCCCGCCTACATGTCCGCGTAGCGCTCGAGGAAATCGAGCAGTAGGCGGTTCACGTCCTGCGGGCATTCCTGCTGCACCCAGTGCGCGCAATCGGGCAGGTAGACCAGCTCGAATGGACCGCTGAACAGCGGCTCCATCCCCTCCGTCAGCTCGCGCCCCAACGCCGTGTCGCGCTCGCCCCAGATCAGCAGCGCGGGACTGTTGATCGTCGGCCACTCACGCGCCGGCGTGGGCTCCGCACCGCCCAGCAGCGGCTTCAGGGCCGACGGGACCGACGCCCGCAGCTGCTGCCAGGTCTCCGCCGTGCCGCGCCGCACCGCCGCCCGGTAGTAGTGCAGCGCCGCCGTCATTGCGCCCGGACGCGCCGCCGCGGCCCGAAAACGCCGCAGCACCTCGGGCGGAAACGCCTCGCGGTGCGCCGCCGTCTCGCGGAAAATCAGCCCCACCCGCTCATAGCCGTTGGTCGCCAGCCAGCGCTCCGGCAGGCGCGGCGCCTGGAAGACGAACATGTACCAGGAGCGGCGCAGCTGGCGCAGATTCGGCCGCCGACTGAACGCCTCCTGCATGCGCTGGGGATGCGGCGAGTTGAGCACCACCACGCGCTCCGTCTGCGTCGGATAATCCATCGCAAACTGCCAGGCCACCTGCCCGCCCCAGTCGTGCCCCACAACCGCCGCCCGCTCCCGACCGCAGTGCGCGATCAACAGCCGCACATCCTCGACCAGCTGCTCGATCGCGTAGTCGGCGACCTCCGTCGGTTTGTCCGAGAGGTTGTAGCCGCGCAGATCCGGCGCGACCACCCAATAGCCCGCCGCGGCCAGCGCCGGCAGCTGCTCCCGCCACGACCACCAGAACTCCGGGAAGCCGTGCAGCAGCAGCACCAGCGGCGCATCCGCCGTCTCGCCGCCATCCGGCCGCAGTTCCACATAGTGGAGCCGCACCCCGCCCGCGCCCTCCGCGAAGCCGTGCTCCCACGGGCCGGGCGGCTCGTCGGCGGGAACGTCGATCGGCCGACGCTCGCTCATGCCGTGCTGTTCGCCAGAAACTCGAGCATCGCCGCCGTCACCTCCGCCGGCTGCTCCTGCTGCACCCAGTGACCCGCCTCCGGCACGATGTGCGTCCGCAAGTTGTTCACCCGCTCTGCCGCCTCCTCCATGAACTCCAGGCGCACCGCCCGGTCCTTCGCCCCCCAGATGAACTGCGTCGGACAGGTGATCCGTTCATCCCGATCCGGCCAGGTGAGGAACCAGTCGGGCCAGTAGATGTTGCGGTAGTACTTCATCGCCGCGTCGATCGCGCCGGGCTGTCTGAGGGCCTGCGCGAACTCCTCGTAATCCTCCTCCGTCCACGGCTCGTGATCGCCCGAAACCCCTCGGAAAATCTGCCGCACGGCCGTGTCGATGTCGCCCCACATCCGGCGCTTGGCCAGAAACGGCAGATGCATCACCAGCGCGTAGAGGTTGTTCGGGTAGTTGTCCCGCTGCCAGTAGCGCGAACGAATCAGCGGCGCGTTCATCACGATCAGGCGGTCGCAGGCCTTTGGGTAGTCGATCGGGAACTGGAGGGCGATGATTCCGCCCCAGTCGTGCCCCACCACCGTCGCACTGCGCTCGCCGAGCGCGCGGATCAGGCCGCGCACATCTTTGGTCAGGCTCTTGATGTCGTAGCCTCCGCGCGGCTTCTCCGAGATGTTGTAGCCGCGCAGATCCGGCGCCACCACCCGGTAGCCGGCCTCCGCCAACGGGCCGATCTGGTGCCGCCACGAATACCAGTGCTCCGGGAAGCCGTGCAGGAGCAGCACGAGCGGACCCTCGCCCTGCTCCACGTAGTGCAGCCGTACCCCGTTGGTCACCGCGTTGTTGTGAACCCAGCCCTTGGCGCTGTCCTCGGCGCTGCTTCCGATGTTGTCTGTGGCGCTGCTCATTGGGGCCGTGGCCTCCTCCCGCTCGCTCTCACTGGAGCCAGCGGTAGGGGTCCACCGGCTCGCCGCCCATGATGATCTCAAAGTGTAGGTGCGCCCCGCTGCTCGCGCCCGTGTTTCCGACCGTGCCGACGTAGCCGCCCGCGCCCAGCCACTCCCCCACCACCACGAAGATCTCGTTCAGGTGCGCGTAGCGCGACCGCACCCCGCCCCCATGGTCCACCTCCACCCAGTAGCCGTAGCCGCCGTCCCAGCCCGCATAGGACACCACGCCGGCCGCCGTCGCCCCGACAATCGTGCCGATCGGCGCCGGCCAGTCCACCCCGGTGTGGTACCCGTAGGCGTTGCCGCGCGGCACCCCGAACGGATCGCTGATCGAGGTCACCGACATCGGCCAGCCGAAGGTCGGCATCGTCCACGCCGCCGTCGACGCCCCGCTGGCCGTGCTGTAGCCCCCCGCGATCGACGCCGAGCCGCCGACCAGCAGCAGCGTCTGTTCCACCGTGATGTAGTCGGCGCTCGCGATCGCGTTGCCCGCAAACGCCAGCGTCGCATCCAGCTCCGCCGCGTAGTTCTTCAGCACCGCTTCCAGCGTGTCCCCGCTCTGCACGACATAAATCACCCCGTCTCGCACCGGCAGCTGCAACCGCGCGCCGACCTCCAACATGTCGGGGTCGTAGATGTCGAAATTGTTGAAGCGAATCGTCGCTTCCTGCAGCCCGAAGCGCGCCGCAATCTTCGAGACCGTGTCGCCGGCCTCCACCGTGTAGGCGAACGCCGGCGGCAGCATGTCTGTCGCGCGGGCGCCGATGTAGGCCCGAATCTCCCGCTCCGCCGCGTCTGATGTCGCTACCACCGCCGCCCGCAGCTCGGTCGTCGCCGCCGCCTCGACCGCTGCCTGACTCGCTTGGCTCGCCTGGCTCAGGCTTGACTGCGCGGTGCTGCCGACCGGCTCGGCCGCGGCCGTCGTCTGGCTCGAACGGAACGCCGGCTGCGCGCGGATCACCGCCTCGGTCCTATCTGGTCGGGTCGCTGCGGCCGGCGGTGGAACGCTGGGCGCTACGGCTTCGGCGGGCTGCGCAACCGTCGGCGCCGAGGCTGCGATCGGCGTCGGTCCGGATTGCTCGGGCCGCGTCAGGAAGACCGCAGCGATCGCCACTCCGACCGCCGCCAACAGCGCGATCAGCGAGAGCCAGCGCGCCGCGCCCGCATCACCGCGCGGCTGCGGCGGCGGTTCCAGACGCCAGCCCCCCAGCGCCGACGGCAAGCCGCCGTCGCGCTCTGCGCCTCGCGCTACCACCGCTTCGCTCGCATCTCACGCACCCCCGAACGATCCACGCGGCCTGCGCGTAGTCTAGCCCGAATTTGTGAATATTCACACAACCCCCTCATGGGCTGTGGACAGCTTGGACCACCGCGCCTCGCCTGACTCGCAATCCCCCACCGTCCGTGCTATGGTGAAAGCCCGACGGGAAGCGAGAGAGGAGCCGCCGATGCGCAAGCTCAACATCCACCTCGTCTACGGAGTCCTGCAAGTTGACTGACCAGGCGCCCTTCGGGGCGCGCAGGACGCAGCAGACGCCCCCGGCAGCGGGGGCGTCGTCGTATCTGCCAGGATCCGCAATGACCGCCCAATCTGATCTCTCGCGCGACACCTCGTCCGACGACCCGCACGCCGCCGCCATTGAACACGCCGCAACCCTGCTCGCCCAATCCTCCTACTGCATCGCGCTGACCGGGGCCGGCATCTCCGCGGAGTCGGGCATCCCCACCTTCCGCGGCAAAGACGGCCTCTGGACCAAGCACGGCGAGCCGCCGCTCAATCAATACGACGAGTTCCGCGAGAGCCCCGCCGACTGGTGGCGCAATGTCGCCGAGCGCCGACGCAATCCCGACGAGCTCTCGGCCAGCCTGATCAACGCGCAGCCCAACGATGCTCATTTCGCCATGGCCGAACTGGAGCGCATCGGCGTCCTCAAGCACACCATCACCCAGAACGTCGACGGCCTCCACCGCCTCGCCGGCATGGAGCGGCTCACCGAAATCCACGGCAACAGCCGCTTGCTGCGCTGCACCGAATGCCTCACCCGCACGCCCTTTGACGACATCCCCGAAGTCTTCCCCCCGCGCTGCGACCGCTGCGGCGGCATCGTCAAAACCGACACGGTGATGTTCGGCGAACCCATCCCGCCCGATGCGCTGGAGCGCTGCTATCAGGAATCCTCGCGCGCCGACTGCGTCATTCTCGTCGGCACCACGGCCGTCGTCTCTCCCGCCGCCGACTTCGCCTTCGCCGTCGGCCAACGCGGGCACCCGATGATCGAGGTCAACCTCGACCCCACCATCATCAGCCAATACTGCGCCGTCGCCATCCACGACAAAGCCGGCGAAATCATGTCTCGCATCGCCGCGGCCGCCAAAGCCCTCCACACCCCGCCCGCCTGAGGCCGCATCCTTTCCCCCCGTCATTCCCGCCCCCGAGCGGGAATCGCCCCCACGCCCCACCAACCCCCTGCGTCACGTCAGCGGGTGATCCGGATCCACATCCGTCGTGGCCGCGATCCAGTAGCGACGCCGGATGCCCATCGACAGCTCTTCCAGATCCGACGCCACCCGGCCCTCCCGCTCGGCCGTCAGCCCCGCCCCGCCGCATACGCCCGTCAGAATCGAGCGCTTGAAGATTAAGCCCACGCTGGCGTCCACGAACGACAGCTCGCGCGCCGCGCGGGCCAGGAAATACTGCATTTCGCGCGAGTCGAACGGTTCGGTCGCTGCCGCGTCTGTCGGCCACAATCCCCAGCCGAGATAGCCGCCGCGCGCCACGTGTTCGCGGATCGCCCGGCGGTGCGCCAGCACATCCTCGACCGCGCCCTCGCGCCCGTCGAAATGGATCAGATTTGGGCGGCAGTCGAGCGCGCGCGTCCAGTTGGGCGTGGCGCAGCAGTGAATCCCCGCCAGCGCGCCGAGCCGCTGCACCGGCTCGATCGCTGCGCGCAGCACCGGCGCGACCTGCCGCCAGGCCAGCGGCAGCGAGGGCTCGCCGACTGCGGCCAGCTCCGGCTCATCGAACATAACGACCGTCTGGAAGCCCAGCGCCTGGAACGCCCGCGCCTGCGCCGCCGCCGCCCGCCCCAGGAACGCCGCCAGGCGTTCGAGCAGCTCGAGATCCTCATGCGGCGCCGCGCCCGAGGCCGTGCGCGACCACTTCGACAGCGTCAGCGGCCCCACGATCTGCCCTTTGACGACATTCGGCCGCCGCTCTTCGGGCAAGCCGGGCAGCCTCGCCAGCAGCTCGTGCAGGCCGGCTGCGCGTTCCGGCGGCGGCAGGTCCGCCGCGGCAATCTGGTCGTCGCTCAGCAAGCCGCTCCAGCGCAGCAGTTCGCCGTCCCAGCTTGCGCCGGGCAGCGCCAGGCCCGTCTGCGGGATCATCGCCTCGAGCGGGTCGCGGTTGGGCAGCTGCGGCCAGAACGGCATCCGCCAGTAGTCGTCGAGCACCGCGGCGACCGCCTCAGCGGCGTCGCCGTGCGATGTCGAGCCAACCCCCGTTGGGTACAGCGGAAGATGAATCGGGGCGTCCACGATGCTCCTGCCCATAGCTGCTTCGGTCTCGCCCAGCGCTCGTCCAGCGGCAGTCTGCATCTTACCGACCTACGCGGAACTGGTAGACGGAACGGAGCCAGCCAGATGGGGCCAACAGGCCGTTAACCTCTTCGTTCGGGGTCAGCCGAGCCGCTTCGGGCGGCCCCTGAGCAGTTGCGAAGCTGCTAACGCGCCTCTACAATTAGTGCTCCCGCACATAATGGCGCGGGAGCCTCCGAACCACGATCCGGTTCAGTGGATCAGGATCGAACACAACGGGACAGAGCACGATGGCAGCGACAAAGGACTCCGACGAGACCACCATCGCCGCAGGCGATGTCATCGAAGAGGTTGAGCAGCGGCCCGGGCCGGCCGCGCAGCCCGTCCGCGCGCCGCTGATCGCGCGCCGCTTCACCCGGCCCGGCGCCGATGTCTACGCCGACATCGAGTGGACCTACCGCACAGCCGCGATCACCTCCGACAGCGGCGAGACGATCTTCGAGCAGAAGCAGATCGAGACGCCCTCCTTCTGGTCTCAGACCGCGACCAACATCGTCGCCTCCAAGTACTTCTACGGCGCGCTCGGCTCCCCCGAGCGCGAGCGCTCGATGAAGACGCTCGTTGACCGCGTCGTCGACACGATCGGCGGCTGGGGGCGCGCGGGCGGCTACTTCACCGACCAGGCCTCGGCCAGCGCCTTCGAGCAGGAGCTGCGCTACCTGCTGATCAATCAGTACGCCGCCTTCAACAGCCCCGTCTGGTTCAATGTCGGCGTCGAGGCCAAACCGCAGTGCTCCGCCTGCTTCATCAACTCCGTCGAGGACACGATGGAGTCGATCATGGACCTGGCCAAGCGCGAGGCGCTGCTCTTCAAGTGGGGCTCCGGCACCGGCAGCAACCTCTCCACCCTGCGCTCGAGCAGGGAGCAGCTCACCGGCGGCGGCGTGGCTTCCGGGCCCGTCTCCTTCATGCGCGGCTACGACGCCTTCGCCAACGTGATCAAGTCGGGCGGCAAAACCCGCCGCGCGGCGAAGATGATCATCCTCGACGCCGAGCACCCCGACGTGATGGAGTTCATCCACTCCAAGGCGACCGAGGAGCGCAAGGCTTGGGCGCTGATCGACGCCGGCTACGACGGCGCGCTCAACGGCGACGCCTACTCTTCCGTCTCCTTCCAGAACGCCAATCACAGCGTTCGCGTGAGCGACGCCTTCATGCAGGCCGTCGAAGCCGACGAGTCTTACTGGACGCGTGCCGTCACCAGCGGTGCGCCGATGGATCAGCTGCGCGCCCGCGAGGTGCTGCGCGCCGTCTCCGAGGCCACCCACCAGTGCGGCGACCCCGGCCTCCAGTTCGACACCACGATCAACGACTGGAACCCCTGCGCCGCCACCGACCGGATCTACGCCAGCAATCCCTGCAGCGAGTATATGTTTTTGAACGACACCGCCTGCAACCTGGCGTCGCTCAACCTGCTCAAGTTCTACGACCTCGAGACGCACGAGTTCGACGCCGAGGCCTACCGCCACGCCTGCCGCGTGCTGATCACCGCGCAGGAGATCCTCGTCAGTAACGCCTCTTACCCGTCGGAGCAGATCCGCGCGAACAGCGAGCGCTTCCGCCCGCTCGGGCTCGGCTACACGAACCTCGGCGCGCTGCTGATGGCCCGCGGGCTGCCCTACGACTCCGTGCCCGGGCGCGCCCTCGCGGCCGCCGTGACGGCGATCATGACCGGCGAGGCCTACGCCCAGTCAGCGCGCATCGCCGAGCGGATCGGAGCCTTCGAGGCCTACGCCGAGAACCGCGAGCCGTTCACCCGCGTGATCGGCAAGCACCGCGCCGCCGTTGATCGGATCGACGGCCTCGACAGCGTGCCCGAGCCCGTGCGCGACGCTGCGCGCGACGCCTGGGCGCAGGCGCAGCGGCTCGGCGAACTGCACGGCTTCCGCAACGCGCAGGCGACCGTGCTCGCGCCCACCGGCACGATCGCCTTCATGATGGACTGCGACACCACCGGCGTGGAGCCCGACCTGGCGCTGGTCAAGTACAAGAACCTCTCCGGCGGGGGCTACATCAAGCTGGTCAACCGCACCGTGCCCGCCGCCCTCGCCCGACTCGGCTACACGGACGAGCAGATCGCCGCGATCGTCGCCACCATCGACGCCGACGGCACGATTGAGCGGGCCGCCGACCTCAAGCCCGAGCATTTGCCGATCTTCGACTGCGCCTTCCGCCCCGCCGCCGGGGCGCGCAGCATCGCCCCGCTCGGCCATGTGCGGATGCTCGGCGCGGTGCAGCCGTTCATCTCCGGGGCCGTCTCGAAGACGGTCAACGTGCCTGAAGAGGCGACCGTAGACGAGATCATGGACGCCTACATCGCCGCCTGGAAGCTGGGCGTGAAAGCGATCGCGATCTACCGCGACAACTCCAAGCGCATCCAGCCGCTCGAAACCGGCGAGCGCATCGGTGGCGCGAAGGTCGGCGAGGCTGAGGCCGACGCCGCAGCCCCTCGCGACAGCTCGCCGATGGATGCGCCGATGGTGCTCAACGACGCCTTCTCGCCGCCTGCCTACCGCCGCCACCGTCTGCCCGACGAGCGCGCCGCCATCACCCACAAGTTCACCATCGGCGAGCATGAGGGCTACATCACCATCGGCGAATACGCCGACGGCTCGCCCGGCGAAGTCTTCGTCCAAATCTCCAAGGAAGGCTCCGCCGTCTCCGGCCTGATGGACGCCGTCGGCGCGCTGACCTCGGTCGCGCTCCAGTCCGGGGTGCCGCTGGCTACGCTGGTGAAGAAGTTCCGCCACATGCGCTTCGAGCCGTCGGGCTGGACGCGCTCACCGGAAATCGGCCACGCGGACTCGATCCTCGACTACCTCTTCCGCTGGATGGGCTACAAGTACCTGCCGGAGGGCGACACCGACGCCGCCGCCGGTCAAACCCGCCTACCGATCGAGGGCGATGTGGTGCTCGCCGACGAAGCCGCGGGGCCGGCCCCAATCACGCCCGTCGCGCCGGCCTCACCGGCGCCGCCCGCCCCGGTGCCGATGCCCCGAAGTGTCGGCGAAGACGCCGGCTCCTACCAGGTCGCCAACGGCGAGGATCCCCAAAACGCCTTCCAGAACCAGCTGGACGCCCCGCCCTGCGCCGAGTGCGGCTCGATCATGGTGCGCAGCGGTTCCTGCTTCCGCTGCTACAACTGCGGCGCCACCAGCGGCTGCTCCTGATCTTCCCCTATGCAGGGGCGGTGGCGCGGAGCGTCGGAGGGGTTCGGACTCTGCGCTGTGCTCGCGGCTCCGGGCCGACCCCCCAGTCCGCTAGCGCGGACAGCCCCCCTGCATAGGGGGCGATTTCGGAGCGGGCAGCGCCACACTCACTCCTCCCGTTCCACCACCACCGTCCCGAAGATGCGGTCCGAGATGCCGCGGCCGCCCTTTAGCACCAGCATCGTCGCCGCGCCCAGCACTGTCGCGATCAGCCAGACCAACGCGATCGCCGTCAGCACCGCCCAGATGTTGCCCGGGTTGTCGCTCGGCTCCAGCACCCGCACCAGGATCAGTATCAGCACCGGGCCGGCGAACATCAGCCAGTTGAACAGCCCGCGGATCGCGATCCGCGCCGCCGAGGCCGGCCGCCCGTCCGTCGTGTGAATTGCCAGCCCCAGCAGCGACTTGCCCGGCGACTGACCGGCGGGCAGCCGCCGCAGCCAGAGCAGCCAGCCGACCACGAGCCCGAGCGTCATGATCGCAAAGTCGGCCTCAGCCGCTCTGAGCCGCCGTCCACGCCCTGCGTTTCGCATCGCCATATCCTCCTTTGGTTCCGCCCGCGCCGTGTGTGTCCAAGCCGCGCCAGCTTACCCCTCCGACTCTTCGCTCTCCCGCAGACGCCGCAGCGCCGCCGAGCGCCGCCGCTCATATTCAAACTGCGACAGACCCTCTCGTTCCTGTTCCAGCGCGGCCAACTCCGGCGGCAGCGCGGGCGGCGGCGGAACGGCGGGCGCAATCGGCCGCGGCGGCGGCGCGGGCGGCAACTCCGCCGGCGGCGCGGGCGGCGGCATCACGACCGTCTCCGCCAGCGGCGGCTCGGTCGGCGGCGCGACCACCGGCGCGCGCCGCACCACCACCAGCGTCCCCACCATCCGATCATGCACGCACTGCCGATCGGGGTTGAGCAGCATCCAGCCGCCGTCCACAATCGTCGGTAGACCCACGAAGAGATAGCCCAGAAAGCCGAACAGCAGCCGCTTGATCGCGAATTCCCGCACCCACATCCGCTGCGGCGTGACCGGCTGCCCGTCCTCCGCCAGCACGTACATCTTCAGCAGCCGCTTGCCCGGCGACTGCCCGTCGCGCGACGTGAACCACATCCAGACCAGCCAAGGAATTATTCCCAGCGCCAAGATCAGAATGTCGAGCAGCTCCGCGGCCAGCCGATAGAGCAACGACGCGGCCCGGTCTCCGCTCAGTGGATGCGAGTTGAGCGTCCAGCAGCGTAAGCAGAACCGCCCCACATCGGGATACTCCCCGCACGCCGGGCATGTCTCGGGCCGCTGCGCCTGCGTCATCGCCTACAGCATCGCGCACCGCGCGCGCCGACGTCCCGCCGCGGCCTACCGATCGGGCGGCAGCTCCCCCGGCGGCGACGGCCGCCCATGCTGCGAACCCTCAACCGGCACGCCGAGCACGATCCGCCGCTCTTGCACCACCACCGTGCCGAACGCGAGGTCGTGCAGTGCCCGCCGATCCCGCTGAAACAGCACCCAGGCGGCGCTCACGATGTAGGCGACGCCGACCACCGTGCCGGCCGTCGTAGTCACGTTCGCAACGGCGTCGCCCACCGCGAGCGCGATCACCGCGAAGAGCAGGTTGAAGGCGTTGGGCCACAAGTCTCGCACAATCACCCGCCCCGCCGAAGCAACGCCACCCTGCGCCTGGTAGACGTACAGCCCCAGCATGCGCATCCCGGGCGACTGTCCGCGCTGTGCCGACCAGAACCAGGCCAGCAGCGCAACGCCCAGCGTGACCGCGCTGATCACCAGCGCATCGCTGTTCGAGAGGGTGACCTCGACGGTCTCGCCCTGGTCGTTCTCCACCTGCTCGCCGAGCGCCAGAAACAGCACGATCGCGACGACTGCGATCGCCAGAATGTCGATCAGATACGCGGCCAGCCGCCGCAGCCGGGGCGCGAGCTCCAGCCTGCCCGACCGGTCAAAACGCAGCGCGCCGCAGTTTCCGCAGGCCAGCCCGTCCTGCCAGATCCGCGCTCCACACCCGGAGCACATCTCCCCCGCGCCGCCGTCCTGCGCAAACTCGCCCATGCCCGCCAGCTTACCCCCTGTCACTCCCGCCCCCACCCTCCCGTCATTTCCGTCCGCCTTCCGTTGTTCCAGCGCACACTGGAACCCATACGGCGGTCGCTGGCGCAACCAACCACCCGAGACACACCGCGAATGCTCGCCAGCAAATGTCCCGACCCTCGGCGCTGCGAACGGTGTTGGGTTTGGGTTCCTGCTCGGGGGCGGGAACGACGGAAGGCAGGCGACGTGAACGACATTGCGCAAACACGTCCTACGGTGCCGGCGCTGTTGTCCGCCCGTTCCGACTGTCGCCCCAGCAGACGACCGTCCCCGCGCTGCGCACTGCGCAGCTGTGCTGGTAGCCGCTGCTGATCGCCGTAAACGTCCCCGAGGGCGCCGTCGTCCGCGCGTTCCCGCTGTTGCCCCAACACGAAATCGCCCCCGCGCTGCTCAGTGCGCAGGCGTGCGTCGAGCCCGCCGCCAACGCCGTGAATGCCCCCGAAGGCGCGCCGGTCTGCCCGTGATTGTTCCGCCCCCAGCAGGAGATCGCCCCCGCGCTGCTCAGCGCGCACGAGAAATTCGCACCCACGCTGACCGCTGTAAAGGTCCCCGAAGGCGCGTTGGTCTGCCCGTTGGCGCTGCTGCCCCAACAGGAGATCGCCCCCACGCTGCTCAACGCGCAGGCGTGCGATGTGCCGACCCCGACAGTGCTGAATGTCCCGCTCGGCGGGCTGCCCAGGTTGAAGAGGTTGGTTCCCCAGCACGAGAGCGCTCCCGTACTGCGCACACCGCAACTGACATTATTGCCCGCGCTGACCGCGCTAAACGTACCGCTCGGCGGCGTCGCCCGCCCGTTGCTGTTCACCCCCCAACAGGCGACTGTCCCCGCGCTGCGCAGCGCGCAACTATGGTCGGTGCCCGCGCTGACCGCTGTGAAGCTGCCGGACGGAGGAGTCGTCCGAGCGTCGGCGCTTATGCCCCAGCAGGCGAGCGTGCCCGTGTTGCGCAGCGCGCAGCTATGTGCCCCGCCCGCGCTCACCGCCGTATAGGTCGTCGGCGTTGGCGTCATTGGATCAGGCGTGGGCGGATCGACCGTCGGCGGCTGGGTGACTGACGGGGTCCCGGGCTGCGGAGAGGGCTGCGGAACAGTCTGCGGCCAGGCGGGCGGCGGCCGCCGCCCGCCCCAGCATGTCACGCCGCGCTCTCGCATCGCGCAGCTGTGGCGAGTGCCGGCGGCGACGGCGAGATGACTGCCGCCCGATGGGGATGCGCTTTGGCCATAGGTTTCGTCGCCCCAGCACTCCAGCTCGCCCGACTCGCGCACCCCGCAGCTGTGCCAGTTGCCCGCGCTCACGTCGACGAACACACCAGCCGGCGCGTCTGACTGCCTGTAGTTGTTCGCACCCCAGCAGGCGACCGCTCCGTCCTCTCGCAGCGCGCAGGCGTGGGCCGCGCCGACGCTGACGGAGGTGAATGTTCCCGCCGGGGTCTCGGAGCGGCCGAGGCTGTCCAATCCCCAGCACTCCAACTCGCCGCCCGCGCGCACGCCGCAGGCGTGCAGGAAACCCGCGCTGATCGCCGTGAACGCGCCGTCCGGCGCGTTCGCCTGACCGAGATCGACGACGCTCCGCCCGTAGTAGGCCGTCCCCCAGCACTCCGCGCTACCGTCCTCGCGCAACCCGCAGGCGTACTGCCAGCCCACGCTGATCTGCGTGAAGACACCGTCAGGAACGTCGCCCTCCGCGCCCCAGCAGACGACCGCTCCGCCGATCCGAATCGCGCACGCATGCCAATCGCCGACGCTGATCGCCGCGTAGCGCCCGTCGGGGACGGCGGCCCGGTTGAAGTGCGGCGAATCGCCTCAGCAGTGGATCGCTCCCGTGTCGCGCAGCGAGCAGGTGTACTCGCGCCCGGCGCTGAGCTGGATGTAGCGGCCGGTTGGGGCGTCTACGGGCGCGGCATCGCGCTGCGCCTCGGCGATGGTCAGGACTGCGAGGGAAGTCAGAACGGCGAGCGCGAGCGCCGCAAGGAAGGGTTTACCCCCCCCCCCCGCGAACCGATGAGCAACGCCAGCCCGCGCCGGGCGCGCCCGATCATCACCGCCGCCGGCCCGCCAATTTCGCTCTGCACACCCCAAACTCTACACCACCGCCGCGTTGCGATCGGCGGCTTGTACCACCTGCGCCCCGCGATCCTGTGCTCCGACAACCCACGCTCCTCAGTAGCCCAGCGCCACTGGCCGGTACTCGCCCTCTCGCAGCGCCGCCACCAGATCGGCCATCGTCTTGATTTCCTCCTCGAACTCCGTCGCCGCCGTGCCCACCTCGTGCAGCGCGTGGCAATCGCTGCCGCCGATAGGGGGCAAGGGCAGATTGCGGCCGCGCGACGACGCCGACTGGTTTTGCAGCGGCCCGTCGCAGCCGTTCAGGCCCTCCACCCCGTCGAACAGCTCGCGAAACGCATCTCGCGGCACGCGCAGCCCCGGATCGCGCGCCGGATGGGCCAGAAACATCAGCGCGCCCCGTTCGTCGCACAGCGCGCGCAGCCGTCGCGCCTCCGTAATCCGCGGCACCAGCGCATCCAGCCCGTAGACCAGCACGTGGCCCAGCTCCGTCGTCACCTCAACTCCGCTCAGCACCAGAATCTCTGAACTCTCATTGAGCGCAGCCACGCGGTCGGCCGGCCACACGACATCGTGCTCGGTCAACACCACGCCATCCAGACCACGTTCCGCAGAGATCGTGATCAGATCGTGCGGCAGTAGGTTGCTGTCGGTCGAGAAGACCGCCGTGTGCGAGTGCAGATCGATGCGCATCGCGTCCAATGTACTGTCCCGGTCCGCCCCGTCCGTTCCTCCGCCCCGCGCGTGTACGCTGCCTGCGTGTTCGCCGCGCTTTCTCAATACGTCGCCCAACCCGTGCAGGACGAGCGTCAGCTCGACGGCAGCCGTCATCTCGAGCTGTTCTGCGAGACCGGCGCCGAAACTCTTTCGATCCGCCTCGTCCTCAGCCGCAACGGCGAACTCCACGAAGGCGAGTTGACGATCGCCCGTCGCCAAAGCGAAGCGGTTGCCGCGCTCGATCCGAGCGTCGCCGACGCGCTCGACCCGCTCGAAATCCAGATTCGGGCGCGCTTCGACGACCGCGCCGGCCATATCGCGCTCAGCCAGCGCGAAGACGGCGATTTCGACATCAGCTTTGACAGCTTTGATCCTGGAGGCGGCGAATGACTACCCGCGTAGCCGTCCTCGCCGGCGGCGTCGGCGCCGCGCGCTTCCTCGATGGGCTCGTGCGTGTCGTCGACCCAAAGGGGGTCACCGCCATCGTCAACGTCGGCGACGACATGGAGTGGGCCGGGCTGCACATCGCGCCCGACCTTGACACGGTGATGTACACGCTCTCCGGGCTGGTCAACCCGGAGATGGGCTGGGGCGTCGCCAACGACGGACGCCGCGTGCTGGATCGCCTCGACTCGCTGGGCGGCCCTGCCTGGTTTCTGATCGGCGACGATGACCTGGCCACGCACCTCTTCCGCACGCATCGCCTGAGCGAGGGCGCGCCGCTCTCCACCGCCACCGCCGAACTCTGCCGCGCCGTCGGCATCGAGTGCCGCGTCACGCCCGTCACCGACGACCACCTGCGCACCGTGGTGCAGACGCCCGACGGCGAGCTCGCTTTCCAGGACTACTTCGTGCGCCGCCGCGCGACCGACGCCGTCCACGGGCTGCGCTTCGACGGCGCGGAATCGGCCGCGCCCGCGCCGGGCGTGATCGAGGCGCTGCACAGCGCCGACGCGATCGTGATCGCGCCCAGCAACCCGTTTCTCTCAATCGACCCGCTGCTCGCCGTGCCCGGTGTGCGCGAGGCGCTGACGAAGTCGGGCGCGCCGGTCGTCGCCGTCAGCCCGATCATCGGCGGCGCGGCCGTCAAGGGTCCGGCGGCCGACATCCTCGCCAGTCTCGGTCACGATGTGTCGGCGATCGGGGTTGCCCGGCTCTACGCCGAACTTGCCGATGTCTTCATCCTCGACGAGCAGGACGCCGCGCTGGTCGAGCAGGTTGAAGCCGAAACGCCGCTGCGCTGCCTCGCCCTGCCGACGCTGATGAGCGGCCCCGCCGAAAAGCAGGCGCTGGCGCAGGCGGCGCTCGACGCCGCGCAGGACATCACCCGATGACACTGAACGCGACGGGCGAGATCGTCGCGCTGGTGCCGGTGCGCGGCCTGCCTGCCGGGAAGCGCCGGCTGGCCGCCGAGCTCAGCATCGAGCAGCGCAACTCGCTCGTCCGCGCCATGCTTGATGACGTCGTCGTCGCGCTGCTCCAGGCCGAGTCCATTGCTCGCGTCGTGATTTGCAGCCGCGACGCCGCCGCGCACGAAGAAGCCGACCGGCTCGGCGTGGACTTCCTGGACCAGACCGACCAGCGGCCCGGCTACAACGCCGCCGTCGCGCGCGCGCAGGCCGATCTCGCCGAGGCGGCTGCGCTGCTGGTCGCGCCCGCAGATGTGCCGCTGATCACGCCCGACGCTGTCGATCTGGTCGTCGCTTCTGCGCCCGAGGGCGAAGCTGTCGTCGTCGCGCCCGCGCAC
Organism: Dehalococcoidia bacterium; assembly: GCA_965242565.1. Lineage (GTDB taxonomy): Bacteria > Chloroflexota > Dehalococcoidia > Bin125 > Bin125 > CATQGW01. Next base: position 614,801 of record OZ251457.1, read on the forward strand.
AACGGCGGCAGCAACGCGCTCTTTCTGCGTCCGCCCGGCGTCATCCGCCCCGCTTTCGGTCCGTCGTCGGCGCGCGCGCATGCGCAAGCCGCCGCGGCCGCCGGCGAAGCCGGCGTCCCTTTCCGCGAAGCCAGGATCGATGTCTGGGCCTACGACATCGACACTCCCGCCGACCTCGATCACCTCAAAGCGGTGCTGCCCGAACTCCCCGACGAAATCGCCCCCAACACCCGCGCCTGGCTCAACGGTGTTCAGCTACTCCCCTGAGCGTCGCCGCCCAAACCCGCTACCATTGCACGAGCACAAAAGCCCCACGAGGAACTGCGCCATGACCACCGAGCACTCCACCATCGCCGCCGAACCGCAGTGGAAGCCCATCCCCGAAACCCCCGAAGAGCGTGAGCGAGGCTGGCGTCTGCACCAGCAGGCCTACGACAACATGGAATACCTCGAAGAGATCTTCGACGATCTCCTGCGCGACCACCGCGGCCGGCTCGCCCTCGTCTACGGCGATCGCCAGATCATGATCGGCGACGACGGCTACGAGATGGACCAGTGCCTGACCGAAGATGAGCGTGCGACGGCAACATTGCAGCGAATCACGGAGTGGTGGATCAGGTACGGCCCTATGGTGGAGTAACGTCGTGCGATTCCACGGCTTCGTTCATCCGGCACGTTCACAGCCTCACTCAATCATTAGCGGTGGCGCAGCGCGCCTTCGAGTCCGAGTGGCTCTTGGCACTCGCAGCCGCGATGTCCGGTTCCTCATCGACACTGGTGCAGAAGGAACTGTTCTGCACCCCGCTGACGCCCATCACATCCTCGGCGATGACCTACACAGGATCGACTTTGAGCGCGACTTCCACCATGTCGCAGGACTGGGCGTCGGCGGCACCGTAGATCGCGTTGTCCGAGACGCGACGCTCACATTGCGCAGTGAAGACCGCCGCTTCTACCCGATCGAAATGCCGATCCTGATCGCCCGCCCCACCCCGGCGGAGCCTGGCGAGCACGGCAACTGGCGGCTGCCCAGCCTGCTCGGACGCGACTTCCTGCGACACTTCAGCCTCGAACTGCTCTGCGGCGACCGTCGCCGTGTAGCCCTCGAAACGCTCTAGTCTCCGGGCGCGCGTGGGCAAACCCGCTATCGTTGAACCTACGCAAGCCCGCAAGGAACCGCGCCATGGCCACCGAGCACTCCACCATCGCCGCCGATCCGTGGGTCAGACCGACCCCGCCGCCGCCCGAAACCGCCGAAGAGCGCGAGCGGAACTGGCGTCTGCACCAGCAGGCGTACGACAACATGGAATACCTCGGCGAGGTCTTCGATGACCTCTTGCGTGAGCATCGCGGGCGGCTCGTCATGGTCTACGGCAACCGTCAAATCCTGATCGGCGATGACGGATACGAGATGGACCAGTGTCTGACCGAAGACGAGCGACGCAGCTCCGTACTCTCGCCAATCACAGAGTGGTGGATCAGATACGGTCCCATGGTGGAATAGCGCCATGCGATTTCTCGGCTTCGTTCACCCCGCTGGTTCACTCACTCACTCGATCGTCAGTGGCGGAGCGCCGATGATTCTGGCCCGAGTGTCGCTCGGCGACCAGGCGATGGAGGTCCGGTTCCTGATCGACACCGGCACGGACGCGACAGTGCTGCACCCACAGGACGCCAAACGCATCCTTGGCGACGATCTGCGCCGGATCGACTTCGACCGCGATCCACGCCGTACTATCGGTGAAGGCGTCGTCGGCGCCGTTGAGCGCGTCGTTCGCGATGCCGCGCTTACGCTACAGAGCGAAGACCGCCGGCTTCACCCGATCGAAATGCCGATCCTGATCGCCCGCCCCATTCCGGCGGAGCCCGGCGAGCACGGCAACTGGCGGCTGCCCAGCCTGTTGGGACGCGATTTCCTGCGCCACTTCCGCCTTGAACTGCTCTGCGGCGACCGCCGCCGCGTGGCTCTCGAAACGCTCTAATCGAGCGGCCATCAGCCGTCTGCAAACAGGCCCGCTACCATTGCACGAGAACCAGCCCCACGAGGAGCCGCGCCATGACCACCGAGCGCTCCACCATCGCCGCCGAGCCGCCGCTGAAGCTCGTGTCCCAGACGCCCGAAGAGCGCGAGCGGACCGTGCGTCTGGAGCGACAGGCCTACGACAACCTCGAATATCTCGGCGAAACCTTCGATGACCTTTTGCGCGAGCACCGCGGCCGCCTCGTCGTCGTCTACGGCGACCATCAGATCCTGGTCGGCGACGACGGCTACGCGATGCACGAGTCGCTGACCGAAGAAGAGCGTGAGACAGCATCGATGCTGCCGATCACGGAGTGGTGGCTCCGACACGCTGGCGTGACCGAGTAGAGCCGTGCGATTCCGCGGCTACGTACATCCAACAAGTTCGCTTCCCCATTCAATCACCAGCGGCGGTGCCGCCCTCATTCGAATCTGGGTCGCGCTTGAGGAGGGCCCCATCCGTGAAATCACGTTCCTCATCGACACCGGGAGCGACGGCTCCGTATTGCATCCAGCCGATGCGCAGTCTCTCCTTGGCGATGATCTGCACCGGATCGATTTTGACCGCGACTCTCGGCGCGTCGCAGGGTTGGGCGTAGGCGGCGCCGTCGACCGTGTCGCCCGAGACGCCGCTCTGATCCTGAATTCGGCAGATGGCGAGACCTACAGCTTGGAAATGCCGATCCTGATCGCCCGCCCCGCCCCGGCGCAACCTGGAGACCATGGCAACTGGCGGCTGCCCAGCCTGTTGGGACGCGACTTCCTGCGGCACTTCCGCCTCGAACTGCTCTGCGGCGACCGTCGCCAGGTGGCTCTCGAAACGCTCTAATCGAGCGGCCATCAGCCGTCTGCAAGCAGGCCCGCTACCATTGCACGAGAACCAGCCCCACGAGGAACCGCGCCATGGCCACCGAGCACTCCACCCTCGCCGCCGAGCCGACACCCGCGCGCGAAATGAGTGAGGAAGAGGTCCTGCTGTTCGAGCAGGGCCAGAAGAACTTCAAGCACCTCGTCGAGATCCTCGACGACCTGGAGCGCGAGCATCCCCGGCGGCTCGTCATGGTCTATGGCGACCGCCAGGTCCTGATCGGTGATGACAGCTTCGAAATGAGACAGTCCCTGACCGAAGAAGAGCGGCGGACGGTCGCGTTCCTGCCGATCGGTCCGTGGACCGAGTACACGGTCTGCTAGCGCCTTGCGATTCCACGGCGAAGTCCGCGACGCGCGCGCACTGCCGCACTCCATCGTCAGCGGCGGCGCTCCGCTGATTGCGGTGCGGGTGACGCTCAACGACCGCAGCGAAGAAATCACGTTCCTGATCGACACCGGCGCGGACGCCACCGTCCTGCACCCCGTTGACGCTTACCCCATTCTCGGCGACGACTTGCACGCGATCAACTTTGACCGCGATCCACGCCGCGTCCCGGGACTGGGCGTTGGCGGCGCAGTTGACCGCGTCGTTCGAGACGCAACGCTCACACTGCGCAGTGAAGACCGTCAGCTGCACCCGATCGAAATGCCGATTCTGATCGCCCGCCCCATCCCCTCGGAGCCCGGAGACCACGGCAACTGGCGGCTGCCCAGCCTGCTGGGGCGCGATTTCCTGCGCCACTTCCGCCTTGAACTGCTCTGCGGCGAGGAACGCCGCGTGATGCTCGAATCCCTCTGAACCGCGAGGAGGCGCCCGGCGCTTAGATGCGAGGGAGGCCGAGGCCGCGCTGGGCCATGATGTTGCGCTGGAGTTCGTTGGCGCCGGCGCCGAAGGTGGGCATCACGGCGGCCATATAGCCGTTGGCGGCGGCACCCTCGATCGGCGCGCGCGGGTCGGGCGCTTCCAGCTGGCCGTAGAGGCCCATCGCGTGCAGCGAGAAGTTTTGCAGCCGCTGCATCATCTCCGTGCTGAACACCTTGACCTGGCTGGCCTCGTAGTTGGGGCTCTCGTCGCGCTTGAGCATGTCCAGGATGCGGTAGGAGAGGTGCTGGAGCACTTCGATCTCGATCCGGTAGTTGGCCAGGCCGTGGCGGATGCCCTCGTCCTCAACCGCGCGGCCGGCGGGGCCGGCGCTGCGCGCCCACTCGATCAGCGCGTCGTAGACGGCGCGCACGCCGGAGACGGTGAAGATCGAGATGCGCTCGCGGTCCAGCGCGTGCGCGGCGTAGTACCAGCCGCGGTTCTCCTCGCCGACCAGCGCCTCGGTGGGCACGCGCACATCCTCAAAGTAGACCTCGTTGGTGCGGTAGCCGGGCATCGTCCAGATCGGTTTGACCGTGATGCCGCTCGACTTGAGGTCGACCAGCATCATCGAGACGCCGCGGTGCTTGGGCGCGTCGGGGTCGGTGCGCGTCGCCAGCCAGACGTACTCGGAGCGGTGCGCGCCGGAGGTGAAGCGCTTCGTGCCGTTGAGGATGTAGTCGTCGCCGTCTTTGGCGGCGCGCAGCTGGAGCGAGGCGAGGTCGCTGCCGGCGTCGGGTTCGGTGTAGCCGAGCGCGAACTCGACCTCGCCGCGGGCGATCGGCGGCAGGAAGCGGTCGCGCTGCTCATCGGTGCCGAAGCGCATCAGCGTCGGCCCGACCTGCTGGGTGGCAACGGTCGCCTGGGGCGCGCCGACGTAGTTCATCGCCTCCCAGAAGAGGTATTGCTCTTCGAGCGAGCGCGCCTGTCCGCCGTATTCGGCCGGCCAGGACATCGTCAGCCAGCCGCGCTCGGCGAGCAGCTTGCGGAAACCGCGCTCGTCCTCGAACGACTCGGTGTCGGGGTCGCCGATCCGCCTGCGCAGCTCCGGCGTCCATTCGGCGTCGAGGAAGTTCTTGACCTCCGCCTCGAAGGCGAGGGCCTGTTCGCTGAAGTGGTATTCCATCGCTGGACTCCTGGTTCTCGGCTCAGGCAGGGCCTGCTTTATTTGGCGCGACACGCGCAATGTACGACACGAGCAAGCCGTTTGCGCCGTTGCGGCTGTCGGGCCCGGTTGCGGCGGCGAGCCCGTTGGCCGCGGGTTGGGGCCGCGGAGCTCGCGGCGCGACAGGCACCGTGGAGGCGCCGCCCTGCTGCGGCACGCGGGCGCGCGGGATCACCGGGCGCAGGACGATCAGCGCGACGAGGAAGACCAACACGACCCAGGACATCGGCGGAAAGAGCGTCTCCATTGTGAGCATCTCGGCCAGCGCGCCGAGCGGCAGCGCGACCAGCTGGGCCATGCCCATGCCGAGGAAGACGAGCCCCATCACGCGCCCGCGCATCTCGTTGGGTGCGATGTGCGCGATGATCGCGGCCGAGGCGACCATCGCCATCGACATTCCGGTACCGAGCAGGTAGTTGCCGACGATTGCGTTGACCGCGGTGGGCATCAAGGTGAAGACGACGAAGCCGAGCGCCATCACGATTACGCCGGAGCTCGTGAGCAGCCCCTTGCGCTCGATCCAGGAGAAGCGCACCAGAATCGCCGAGGCGAGCATCGCGCCGAGACCCCAGAAGACGGCGATGAAGCTGAACTGCGACCAGGTCGCGCCGACCACCGTCGTCACCCATTGCGGCCCGAGCGCGCCGGTCGGCGGCATGATCAGCGTCATCATCAGCACGACTGCGGCGACGGTCCAGAGGATCGTGGGCTGCGAGCGGGTGTAGCGCAGCCCGGCGGCGATGTCGCGGAAGGCTTGCCCGGCTCCGCCCTGCCGCGCGGCGAGGTGGGCGGCGGAGAAGACGGTGCGGTATGACATCATCGCCAGAATCAGTACCTCGCCGAGATGCCCGACCGAGGAGACGGCGTAGACGGTGCCGTGTCCGAGGTAGTCGATCATCAGGCCGGAGGCGACGATCGCGATCGGCATCGCGAGCGACATTGCGGCCGAGTTGAGCGCGATGCCGGCGGGCGTGAGGCGCGGGCCGAGGATTTCGGGAGCGATCGCGTTGCGAGTGGGGCCGTCGATGGCGTGCGCGGCAGAGGCGAGCGCGGTTAGCGCGAAGAAGAGCGCGATCGCGTAGGCATCGGCCGCGCCGGCCCACATCATCGCGGCGATCGCCATATTGACCACGAACGCGAGTGTCTGGGTGGCCATCAGCAGACGGCGGCGGTCGAAGCGGTCGGCCAGCGCGCCGCCGAACAGCCCGAAGCCGACCATGCCTAGGCCGCGGATCGTGCTGATCGCCGCGATCATCACCACTTCGTTCTCCTCCGCCACGACCTGGATCCAGGCGATGGCGGTGACGAACTGGAGCGGCATCATGCTCTGGCCGACGATGAAGCCGCCGAGCAGCAGGCGGAATTCGCGCAGGCGCAGCGGTTCGAGCATGCCCGGGCGGCCGCTCACCTCAGCGGCGGCGCTCACGGCGTACTCCCTTTGCTTGCCTTGCAAGCTTCGAGCACGGTGTGGCGCTTGCCCTGGTGCGCCTTGTTGACGGACTCGGCCCGAAGATCAGCTGGAGGCGGCGCTGGATGTAGCGGCGGATGCCATTGACGATCACGACCGCCAGCGTACCGCCGTCGGCGAGGTAATCGTGCGCCTCCAGCAGGATCTCATCCAGCGCGTCATTGCCGGCCTGTGCGGGCAGGTTGGCGACGATCAAGTCGTAGGGATCGCCGTCGATATCGCGCAGGCCGGGGCTGAGCGCAACGGTGGCGTTGGTCAGCCGGTTGGCGGCGATGTTGGCGCGTGTTGCCTCGACGGCGCGGAGGTCTGAGTCGACCAGCACGACCTCCGCTTCCGGCCAGCGGGCGGCGAGGGTCAGGCCGATTGCGCCGTAGCCGCAGCCGAAATCAAGCACGCGGCGCTGCGACGGGGCAGGTTCGAGTTCGCGCAGCAACAGCGCAGTGCCCTGATCGATTGAGCGGGCGGAGAAGAGGCCGTGGCGGCTTTCGAGCGTGAGAATGTGCGGACCCGCGTCGTGCTGAATCGTCGGCTGCGCCGCCAGCCCTCGGCGCAGATCCACCAGTGAATCGCTCGGCGGATCGCCTGCGGCGCGCTCTTCGCTTTCGGCGGCTGCGGCGTCGTTCACCCTTGAATCAGCGCCGAGGGCGGGACGAATGTCGCCGCGCCGATCTCGTGGCCCCAACCCATCCCGGTGTAGATGCTCGTCCACTTCCCCGCGTGGCTGCCGGCCACAGTGAGCTGGATGAAGGACGGATCGACGAATTTGGGGATCGGGCGATCCAGGTCCTGCTCCGTGTAGCCGGGCTGCCCCAGCAGGTAGCGCGGGTAGCCGGAGCCGGAGGTGTCGTTCTCCATCCGTTCGCGCAGCGGTTTGGCTGTCTCCTCCACGATGCACTCGCGGATGTCGTTCTTGCTCCAGCCGTCGGCGCGGAAGACGTCGGCGTGTTCGGGGGCGACGACGAACATCGTCGGTGCGCTGGCGCTCTTCGGATCGCCGATCGCCTGGGAGGCGAGCGCGAGCGAGCCGGCCAGCGCGCGCGCCGTGCGGCTGGTCTGATCAATGCAGACGCGCGGCCCGCCCATCACCGGCATTAGCGTCAGCACATCCTGGTCGGGCTCGTAGCCATGCTCGACGTGCCAGGGCTGCCACGGGCTGGCCTCCTCGTATTCGGCGTAGGTCAGCGTCCACTTGTGTCCGCCGCCCTGGATCGCCTGCTCGATCTCGCCCGGCCGCGCGCCGCCGACATTGCGCAGCAGCAGCCGGAAGGCGCGCCCGACGGTGTTGCTCGGGCGATTGGCCTGTCCGAGTGCGTTGAGCCCGGAGTTGATGCCGAGCCGCTCGCGCACCGGTCCGTTGATCACCATCATCGCCGCCGCGCCGGCGGTGGTCGCAACCAGTCCGTGGAAGGGATAGCGCACGCCCTGGCGCGGGTTGAGCGCCGCCTCAACGGCGGCCAGCACCAGCGGGAAGTGTTCAGGCGCGCAGCCCGCCATCACGGCGTTGATCGCGATCTTCTCGATCGTGCCGTCGGCGTAGTTGGGCGGGACCTTGGTGATCTCCTCCTGCGGGTCGCGATCCACCGCGGCCAGCATCGCCCGCACCCGCTCCGGCGTGGGCGGCACGACGGGCAGACCATCGGTCAGCCCTTGCTCGAAGAGGAACTCGTGGACATCGACGTGATCGGCGATGTCGAGCACGCGGGCGGCCAGCCCGTCGGCCGTCCCATCGTTGGGGGCGCTGCTCACTGGCGTACCGGTTCGTTTGCCGCGCCGTTCAGCCGACTGGCTGCATCAGCACATCGAGGATTTCGTCGATGTAGCGCTCGGCGTGGGCGTGCATTTCCGCGTCGGTGCGGTCCTGCATGGGATGCGGGATGAAGACGCGCCGCACCTCCGGCAGCCCCAGCCGCTCGGCCTGATGCTGGGCGGCGTTGACGAACTCGGTGGTGGCGACGAAGACCGACGGCTTGCCCTGGATTTCGAAGTTGACCGTGTCGTGCACACTGCACGTCGTGCAGGAGCCTCAATCGGCGAGCGCTTCGATGACGAAGTCGGCCTCCTCCAGAATCGCCTGCTTGGTGTCCTCCGGCACCGGCTTGGCCACGGTGGGCTTCATGTAGCGGCGCGTCTCGATGCCCGGAGCGCGTTCGTGCAGCAGCTCCTCCAGCCGGTCGAGGAAGACATCGCCGCGCGGCTTGGAGATGTCGAGCAGCGCGACAGTGCCGTGCAGCGCCTCCGGGCGCGGCGTCAGCTGGCGCTTGACGGGGACCCGTTCATCGGTCGGGTCGAGAATCTGGACCATGGCTCTCATCTCCTTGCTGCCGCCCGCTGTCGCGGGCGCGTTGCGGACATCCTAACCGTTTGCGGACCGCACAGTAAGAGGTTCAGCGCTCTTGTCTCCGGGGCAGCGATGACGCTTGACGTCTCACGTCTAGATGAGCTAGGTTTACAGCGTGATCGCTGGATACAAGGATGAGCGGACGGCGGCATTCGCCAACGGCGTGCTCGTCCCCAAGTTCCAGGGATTCTCGAAGCAAGCGAAGAAGCGGCTGGCGCTCTTGGACGCAGCCGCTTCACTTAACGACCTGCGAGCGTTGCCCAGCAACCGACTGGAAGCGCTCAAGGGAGATCGAAGAGGCCAACACTCGATCCGCATCAACCGGCAGTGGCGCATCTGCTTCGTCTGGTCCGACGAGTTCGGGCCGGACGACGTGGAGATCGTCGATTACCATTGATCGCAGGCGAAAGGCAAGGACAGATGCTCAAGATCGCAGTACACCCGGGCGAGGTTCTCGGCGATGAGTTGGCGGAGATGGAAGTGACGCCGACGGAGTTGGCGCGGCAGATCGACGTACCGCCGAACCGGATCGGGCAGATCATCGCCGGAAAGCGCTCGATCACAGGCGACACCGCGTTGCGGTTGGGCCACTGGTTCGGAACGAGCCCGCAGCTCTGGATCAACCTCCAGTCGCAGTTTGACCTCGTCGCCGCCGAAGAGCGCAACGGCGAGGCTATCCGCGCGTTGCCAACGGCGGCGTCGCGCGCTCGTGCGTAGTGCTGGGGCACTGATGCGGTGCCTGCCCACAGTTCTGGATCAACCTCCCGTCGCAGTTTGACATGGCAGTCGCCGAAGAGTGCAACGGCGAGGTTATCCGTACGTTGCCGACGGCGATGTCGCGAGTGCGGTGATTCAGTCGCCGATGACGGCGCTGGTCGGCGTTGAATAGACGCCGCCAGCCCAGCCGCCGACGATGCTGGAGAACTTGGCTGCGGCGCTGCCCGCCACCACCAGGATGATGTTCTCGGGCTTCTGGAACTTGGCGATGGGGCGGTCAAGGGCGGCTTCGCCGCCGAAGCGCTCGACGATGTTGGGAGGGAGGCCTGAGCCAGCGGTATCGCTGCGCAGGCGCTCGCGGAGGGGGACCGAGGTGTCCTCCATGATGCACTCGCGCACATCGTCCTTGCTCCAGCCGTCGCGGCCGAAGATGCCGGCGTGGTCGGGCGAGACGACGACCAGCGTGTCGCTGGTGGGCGATTTGGGGTCCTGTAGGCCGGCCAGCGCGAGCGCGAAGCTGCCGGCCAGCTGGCGCGCGCTGCGGCTGGTCTGGTCGACGAAGGTGTTGGGGCCGCCCGACATCGCCATCAGCGTCGCCACATCCTGATCCGGCTCGAAGCCGCGCTCGACGGCGAGCGAGGGCCAGGGGCTGGCCGCCTCGTTCTCGGCGAAGTTGGAGGTCATCCGATGCGGGCCGCCCTGGGTGGCGCGGTCGGTGCCGCCGGGCTGCGAACCGCCCACGTTGCGCGCGCAGAGCCGCAGCGCACGGCCGATCGTGGCGTTGGCGCGGTTGCCCTGTCCGAGTGCGTTGTGCGCGTAGTTCATCCCGATCCGGTCGCGGATCGGGCCGTTGAAGACGCCGACCGGCGTCGCGCCCATCGTCGTGGCAAGCACGCCGTGGATGTTGAAGCTCTCGCCGCAGGCGATCTCGACGAGGGTGAGGATCGCGGGAAAGTATTCGGGTTTCGCGCCCGCCATCACGCGTTGATCGCGGCTTTCTCGACGGTCAGCGGCGCGAGGTTGGGCGGCACCACGGCCACCTGTTCCTGCGGATCGCGAGTGGTGCCCTGCAACATCCGCCAGACGCGCTCGCGGGTGGGCGGGACGACGGGGAAGCCGTCGGTGTAGCCCTGCTCGTAGGCGAACTCGTAGATGTCGTCGTCCGCGCCGATCTCAACCAGCCGCGAGAGCAGGTCGCCGCTGCGCCGGGCGGCGAGCCGCTCGTAGACGCCCGGCTCGTAGTTGCGCGCGCCGCAGCCCGGCCGCTGCTCGGGCAGGGCGTCCCAGTCGACGCCGATCGCGCCGCCCTCGCGCCCGGCCAGCGTCATCGCCTCGTTGCTGATCTCGCGCCACTCGTGCTTGTCGAAGCCGTAGGTCTCGATTTCGCAGCTGTTCGACTCGTCGTAGAGGAAGAGCGTAGGCACCGTGTCGATGTCGGCGTCGTAGGAGAGGTCCAGCTCGTCGTCGTCGAGCAACGGCATCGTTAGGTCGTGGCGCTCGCGCAGCACGGGGATGTCGTCGCGCTTCTGCACAGCCACCCAAACATCCAGGCCGTCGCCGGAGGCGCGGTGCAGTGACTCGAGCAGCGGCAGAGTGAGGTTGCAGGTGTCGCAGTCCTCTTTGACTAGCGCGAGCAGGACGGGGCCGTCAGGCGGGAACTGGCGGACGCCGCCCTCGGCGTCGGGCAGGGCGAAGCTGGTGGGAGGTCGCATGCGCACAGGGTAGCGTTTGACCGCCGGCGGCGCAGGTGCGAACATTCGCCCGTGAGAGCGGACCGCCGTTTGCGTGGGAGGTGACCGATCGTGCGAGTGCTCCAGCTGATGATCGTCGTGCTGCTGTTGGCTGCGGCGGCGGTTCCTGCGCTTGCGTTGGCGGCCGATCAGGCGGCCCCTGCTGAGCCGCAGGTGGTCGCACCGCAGGAGTCCGAGGAGATCACTACCTCCGACGAGACACTGGCGACATCGCTCTTCATTCCGTTCTGCTTCGTGGGCGCGACGATCGCCGTGTTCGTCTGGGCGATCCGCAACCGCGCGAAGCGGAACGAGGAAGAAGAGCCGATGCCGTGGTGGCGCACGAACGAGTGGTACACGCAGGGGGATGAGGAGTAGGGCGACGGACAGCGCATGACGACGGCGGAGACTGAGCTGCTGACCGCCGACGACCTGCTCCGCTTGTGCTCAACGGGCGTACGGAGCGAACTGATTCGAGGGGTGCTGCGCGAGACGACGCCAGCAGGGGAAGAACATGGCTGGATCGTCACGAACCTCGTCGGCGAAATCGGCGCATTCGCCAAACCCCGGCGGCTGGGCAGGCTGATCGCTTCCGACGCCGGCATCCTGCTGGAACGCGACCCGGACACGGTGCGCGAACCCGACATTGCGTTCACATCGGCGGAGCGCCTGCCGCCGGGCGGTCCCAACCCGAAGTACGCGGAGGTCGTGCCGGACCTGGTGGTCGAGGTCGTCTCGCCCGGCGACAGCGCAGGCGAGGTCGCCAACCGAGCGGCGATGTGGCTCGGACACGGCGTGCGGCTGGTCTGGATCGTGCAGCCGTCGTCTCGGACGATCAAGGCGCATCGCGCGGGCGCGACGGCGCGGACATTCGGCGAACACGACCGTCTTGACGGCGAGGATGTGCTGCCCGGTTTTGAGTGCCCCGTCGCGGCGGTTTTCGCCGAGTAGGCGGTGGAGGTCCGTCCGGGCCGGGGCGCTCAGAACAGCAGGGAGCCCAGGCGGCGACGGTATTCGCTGACGATGGGTTGATCGCCGAGCACGGCGAAGATGTCGAGCAGGCGCTTGCGCGCGCCCTCGTCGCAGGCGGCGCGGTCGAGGCGCACGGATTCGAGCAGCGTGTCGAGCGCCTGCTGCCACTGGCCTTCAAGCGCGAGCAGGCAGCCGTGGTGGTAGCGCGCCTCGGCGTCGTCGAGGTTGGCGGCGGCGCGGGCGCGGATGTCGTCCGGCTCGATGCCGTCGATTGCCTGGCGCAACGCGATCGAGGCGAGGATGCCCTTGGTAGTGGGGTTTTCGGGCCAGCGCTTGGCCAACTCTTCGGCTTGCTCGATTTCGCCGATGCCGGCGAGCAGGGCGGCGAGGCCGACGCCGGCCATCTCGTGGTTGGGGTCCTCTTCGAGCGCGGCCTGGAAGTGCAGGCGGGCGATCGGCACCTGGTTCTGCTGGAGCATGCGGTAACCCTCGGCGGCCTTGAGGTCGGCTTCGGAGGGGATCAGAGAGTCGAAGAACTCGCGCACATGCTCTTCCGGCTGCGCGCCGACGAACTGGCTGATCACGCGCCCGCCGGCGAAAGCGAAGACAGCGGGGATGCCCTGCACCTGGAGCGCCTGGGCGACCTGCGGGTTCTCGTCGGTGTTGACCTTGACCAGCTGCACCTGCCCGTCGCGCTCGTAGGCGAGCTTTTCGAGGATTGGTCCGAGCACGCGGCAGGGCCCGCACCAGGGCGCCCAGCAGTCGACGATCACAGGCAGCTCGTGCGAGCGCTCGATCACGTCTTTTTGGAAGGTGGCGTCGGTGCTGTCGATCACGGCGGCGATGTGCCCGTGGAGGCCGATCGGCGCGTCGCCCCCAGCGTCATCCCCGGCGGCGTCCCCGGTCGGCGGCGCTTCGGCGGTCGGCATCGGCGCCGGTGGGGGAGGCGGCGGCGCAGCCGAGCGAATCGGCTGGCCGGAGGCGGAGTAGATGACGGGCCCACCGTCCTGTTGCGGCGGCGGCGCGGGCTGACGGTTGCCGGGGAAGGGGATCGGATCGGGTGGGCGTTGGCTCATGTGGTTACCAGTTCGTGTAGCGCTTGCGCTTGGGGAAGTTGGCCGAGCGGGCCTGGGTGCTGTTGTGCTCGACGATTGAGCCGACGCTGCGCGGCGCGCCTTTGCCGCATTCGGGGCAGGGCTGATCCTCGCCCGCCTGACTCATCGGGCGGATCTTCTCGAAGTCGTGCCCGCATTCGCCGCACTTGTAGGTGTAGACCGGCATCGCTTTCCGCTCCTGTGACCTCGGCTGTTGAGGCGTCCTGATTCTATCGCGTGATCTTATCGCGCGGCGCGGGCGGCGTCGCTGACGCGGAGAGCGGCGGCGACTTCGGCCACATCGTGGACGCGGACGACGTGCGCGCCGAGCCAGGCGGCGAGCGTATTGAAGGCGAGCGTGGCCTCCAGCATCCCCGGCCGCCCCTGCGCGTCGTGGGAGCGGAGCTCGCCGTGACCGAGCATTTCGGCGAGGAAGCCCTTGCGCGAGGCGGAGATCACGACGGGACGCCCCAGCGCGGCGAGGTTGGGCAGGTCGAGCAGCATCCGCAGGTTGTCGGGCAGCCCCTTGCCAAACTGAAAGCCGGGATCGATCCAGACCTCCGGCACGCCGACGGCCTCGATCGCCGCTGCGCGGTCGCGCAGGTAGTCGCGCACCTCCGCCGCCACATCGGCGTAGTCATGCCCAACCTCGCGGTGGCGCTGGGGGCGCCCGCGCAGATGCATGATCAGCAGCGGTGTCTGCGTCTCGGCGGCGACCTCAACGGTGGTGGGATCGCCGCCGCCGGTGATGTCGTTGATCAGGTGCGCGCCGGCCGCGACGGCCGCCCGCGCCACCTCCGCCGTCCAGGTGTCGACGGAGACGAGGTGTCCCTCGCGGACGAGTAGTTCGACGACCGGAGCGACGCGGGCAGCCTCAACCTCAGGCGCGACTTCGGCGGCTCCGGTGCGGGTGGATTGCGCGCCCACATCGATGATCGACGCGCCCGCGCGACGCAGTTCATCGGCGCGGCGCGCGGCCTGGTCAACCGGGACGACGGACGCGCCGACGGGCGAGTCGGTGTCGACGTTGAGGATGCCCATCACCTGGGTGCGCTGCGCGCAATCGAGCGTCCGGGAACCTAACCGAAGCTGCATAGTTCGCGCCGCCCAGCCTTCAGCGCCGCCGCGCGATGTAATGGGGGCTTTGGTTGAAGAAGAGTTGGGCGGTTTCCATCAGGGATTCGGAGAGCGTGGGGTGAGCGTGGATCGACTCGGCCAAATCGGAGGTGCGCGCGCCGAGTTCGACGGCCAGCACGCCCTCGCCGATCAGGTCGCCCGCGCCCGCGCCGACGATCCGCACGCCGAGCACCCGCTCGCTGCCGCGCTCGATCACCAGCCGCGTCAGGCCGTCGCTGCGGTCGGTCGCGCTCGCGCGGCCCAGCGCCGTCCAGGGGAAGCTCACGGAGGTTGCGTCGATGTCCAGCGCGGCGGCCTCGGTCTCGCTGAGGCCGCACCAGGCGATCTCCGGGTCGGTGAAGACTACGGCCGGCACCGCCAGCGGCTGGAAGGCGGCGGGCTGGTCGCAGATGGCGTCGATCGCGACGGCGGCCTCGTGGCTCGCCTTGTGCGCGAGCATCGGCTCGCCGGCGACATCGCCGATGGCGAAGATGTTGGGCTCGGCGGTGCGGCGCTGGAGGTCGGTCTCGATGAAGCCGCGCTCGTCGACCGACGCGCCGGTCTGCTCCAGTCCCAGTCCGGCGCTGTTGGGGCGGCGTCCGGTGGCGACCAGTACGCGGTCGTAGGTTTCCGAGCGCTCCACGCCGTCGGGACCGCGCAGCACCGCGCGGATGCCGTCGGCGGTTTCCTCGATCGAAGAGACGGCGGTTTCGAGCTGGATGGCGTGGAAGTCGGCGCGCAAGCGGCGCTCGAGCACCGCGACGAGCTCGCGATCGACGCCGCTGAGCAGCTCCGGCAGCAGTTCGACGACGGTGACCCGCGAGCCGAGCGCGGCGTAGACGGAACCGAGTTCCAGCCCGATGTAGCCGCCGCCGACGATCAACAGCGACTCCGGAATGTCGGGCAGCTGGAGCGCTGCGGTGGAGTCCATCACGCGCTCGGAGTCGAGCCGCAGCGGCGGCGGGATGGCGGGGCTGGAGCCGGTCGCCAGCACCAATGCGTCGAAGGCGATCTCGGTGACCTCGCCGGCGCGCTCGACGTTGAGGCCGGCGGGGTTGCGCAGCCGTCCGTAGCCCTGGGTGTAGCGGACGCGGCGCTGGCGGCGGAGCAGTCCGAGGCCGCCGGTGAGCTTGCGGATCGCGGCGTCTTTCCAATCGCGCAGCGCGTCCAGATCGATCTGCGGCGGTCCGAATTGAATGCCCCACTCAGATGCGGTTTCGGCTTCGCGGATCAGCCGCGCCACGTGCAGCAGCGCCTTGGAGGGGATGCAGCCGTCGTAGAGGCAGACGCCGCCGGGGTTGGGCGCGGTGTCGATCAGCGTCACATCCAGGCCGCGCTCGGCGGCGAGAAAGGCGGCCGGGTAGCCGCCCGGTCCGGCGCCGAGCACGGCGACGCGCAGCGCGTCGGTGGCCTCGGCGTTGGCGGTGGTCATCGCGGCTAGCCCTCGAGCGCCAGCACCAGCGGCTGGCGGATTGCGTCGGAAATCCAGGTCATGAAGCGCGCGCCGTCCGCGCCGTCCATCACGCGGTGGTCGAAGGTGAAGGAGAGCGGCATGATCAGGCGCGAGACCCAAGGCTCCTGCTCGTCGTCCCAGACCGGCCGGCGCTCCGCGCGCCCGATGCCGAGGATCGCGACATTGGGGTGGTGAATGACGGGCGTGAAGTGGCCGGTGCCGAGCCCGCCGAGGTTGGTGACGGTGAAGCTGCTGCCGCGGAACTCCTCGAGCGTCAGGTCGCCGGAGCGGGCGCGCGCGGAGACGTCGCCGAGTTCAACGGCGATCTGGATGATGTTCTTGCGGTCAACGTCGCGGATCACGGGCACGACCAGCCCGCGCGGGGTGTCGACGGCGACGCCGAGATGGACATAACGCTTGAGGATGAGGGCGTCGTTGGCGGCGTCGAGGCTGCTGTTGACGCGGGGGTGAGCGCGCAGCGCGGCGGCGACGATCTTGAGCATGATCGCGGTGACGGTCAGCTTGCCGCCGGCCTGCTCGGCGCGGTCGCGGTACTGATAACGGACCGAGTCGAGGTCGGTGATGTCGGCGGTGTGATGCAACGTGACATGGGGGATTTCGCGCCAGGCGGCGGCCATGTTGCGCTTAATCGTGCGCCGTAGGCGCGTCAGCGGTTCGCGCTCGATCGGCCCAAATTCGGCGAAGTCGGGCAGCGGCGCGGGCGCCGGTTCGGCGGTAGCCGCCGCCGGCGGAGCGACGGCGCGGCTGCGCGCGTGGCGCTTGACGTCGTCCTCGGAGATGCGCCCACCGGGCCCGCTGCCGCCGACGGCCTGGATGTCGACGCCGATCTGGCGGGCGAAGCGGCGCACGGAGGGCGAGGCGAAGACGGGGCGGCGATCGGGTTCGCCGGCCAGCAGCGGCGGCGCGGCGATGGTCTGCGGAGCCGGCTCGGGCGCAGGTTCGGTCACAGGCTGTGGCGCAGGTTGGGCCGGAGCCTCGACCGGCGCGGGCGGCGGCGTTTCAACGACCGGCGGTGCTGGCTGCGGCTGGGCCGGCGCGGGGGGCGCTGACGGGGCGGGCGCGACGCCGGCGCTGTTGACGGTGATTACGGGATCGCCGGTCCGGATCGTGTCGCCCACGCGGACATGGATGGCGGTGATCACGCCCGCGACGGACGAAGGCAGATCCAGCGTCGCTTTCTCCGTCTCGATCTCCAGAATGGCCTGTTCGAGGACGACCTCATCGCCGATCGCGACATGCACCTGCAGCACATCGGCCTCTTCGATCTCCTCGCCGAGATCGGGGAGCAGGAAGTCGACCAGCGCGCCGGCTGCGGAAGCCACGGCGATCTCCTACGCGCTCATCGGATCGACGCGATCGGCGTCGATCTGCAGGGCGTCGCGCGCGCGCAGCAGCACATCGCCGTCCAGCGCGCCGTCGCGCGAGAGCGCGGCCAGCGCCGACCAGGCGATGTGGCGGGCGTCGATCTCGAAGAAGTCGCGCAGCTCCTCGCGCGTACCGCTGCGCCCGAAGCCGTCC
Organism: Dehalococcoidia bacterium; assembly: GCA_965242565.1. Taxonomy (GTDB): domain Bacteria; phylum Chloroflexota; class Dehalococcoidia; order Bin125; family Bin125; genus CATQGW01. The sequence goes on from OZ251457.1 coordinate 632,145, forward strand.
GCGCCCAGCGCCGTGAGCGGTCCGGGCAGCCATTTGGCCATTTGGTCCGGCAGCGCAGCGAGGTAGTCGGTCGCCGCGATGATCGGCGCGGCGCTCTCGCCCAGCGCGTCGCGCGCGAAGCAGGGGCGCGGCTCCTCGAGCGGGTGCAGACGGTTCCAGCGCTCGATGCGCTGCGCGTCGCGGCGCAGCTCGGTCCAGGAGGTGACGGACCAGACATCGGCGTCCACGCCGTACTCGCCGCGCAGCAGGGCGCGCGCCTTGCGCGCTTCGTTGAGGATCGGTCCGCTGCCCAGCAGCCGCACCTGCGGCGCGGCGCCGTTGCGCGGCGCGTCCAGCCGGTAGATGCCGCGCAGAATGCCCTCGCGCACGCACTCGCCCTCCGGCATCGGCGGGTGGACGTAGGCCTCGTTTTCGACGGTCAGGTAATAGAAGACATCCTCGTCGAGCTCGTGCATGCGGCGGATGCCCTCCTGCACGATCACCGCGGCCTCGTAGGCGTAGGCGGGGTCGTAGGAGATCAGGTTGGGAATGACGGAGGCGAGCAGGTGGCTGTGCCCGTCCTGGTGCTGGAGTCCCTCGCCGTTGAGCGTGGTGCGCCCGGCGGTCGCGCCGATCAGGAAGCCGCGCGTGCGCGCGTCGCCCGCCGCATAGGCCAGATCGCCGATCCGCTGCAACCCGAACATCGAGTAGAAGATGAAGAAGGGAATCGTCGGCATCTTGAGCGTGGAGTAGGACATCCCGGCGGCGATGAAGGAGGACATCGCGCCGGCCTCGGTGATGCCCTCTTCGAGGATCTGGCCGTCGCGCGACTCCTTGTAGAAGAGCAGGCGATCGGAGTCGACCGGCTCGTAGAGCTGTCCGCGCGAGGCGTAGATGCCGAATTCGCGGAACATGCCCTCCATGCCAAAGGTGCGCGACTCATCGGGCACGATCGGGACGATGCGCGGTCCCAGTTCGCGGTCGCGCAGCAGGCGGCTGAGCATCCGCACGAAAGCCATCGTGGTCGAGGCTTCACGGTCGCCCGTGCCCTCGTGAAATTCGGCGAAGGTCTCGTCGGGCGGCGAGGTGAGGTCGCTGGGCGGCGAGCGGCGCTGCGGCACGGGCCCGCCGAGCGCCGCGCTGCGCTGCGCCACATACGACGCCTCCGCGCTGTCGTGCGCGGGGCGGTAGAGCGGTGCGCCGACGACCTCTTCGTCGGACAGCGGAATATCGAAGCGGTCGCGGAACTGCATCAGTTCCTGCTCGTTGAGCTCCTTCTGCTGGTGGGTGATGTTGCGGCCCTCGCCGGCTTCGCCGAGTCCGTAGCCCTTGATCGTGCGGGCCAGAATCACGGTCGGCGCGCCCTTGTGAGCGACGGCCGCGGAGTAGGCGGCGTGAACCTTGACCGGGTCGTGCCCGCCGAGCCGCAAGCGCCAGAGTTGGTCGTCGCTGAGGTCTTCGACGAGCGCGCGCAGGCGCGGGTCGACGCCCCAGAAGTCCTCGCGGATGTAGGCACCACCGGCCACGGTGTATTTCTGGTACTGGCCGTCGACCACTTCGCCCATGCGCCGGATCAGCAGGCCGTGTTCGTCGCGGGCGAGCAGCGCGTCCCACTCGCTGCCCCAGATCACCTTGATCACGTTCCAGCCGACTCCGCGGAAGACGGCTTCGAGTTCTTGGATGATCTGCCCGTTGCCGCGCACCGGGCCGTCGAGCCGCTGGAGGTTGCAGTTGACGACGAAGATCAGGTTGTCGAGCGCCTCGCGCGAGGCGAGCGCGATCGAGCCGAGGCTTTCGGGTTCGTCGGTCTCGCCGTCGCCGAGGAAGCACCAGATTTTGCGGTCGGTGACGGGGATCAGCCCGCGGTTTTCGAGGTAGCGGATGAAGCGCGCCTTGTAGATCGCCTGGATCGGCCCCAGCCCCATCGAGACGGTGGCGAACTGCCAGAAGTCGTCCATCAGCCAGGGGTGCGGGTAGGAGGGCAGGCCGCCGTCGAGCTCGCGGCGGAAGCGGTGCAGCTGGCCCGGTGAAAGGCGCCCCTCGACATACGCGCGGGCGTAGATACCCGGCGCGGCGTGCCCCTGGAAGTAGATCAGATCGCCGCCGCTGGGGTGATCCTGGCCGCGGAAGAAGTGGTTGAAGCCGACCTCGTGCAGCGTGGCGGCGGAGGCGTAGGTGGAGATGTGCCCGCCGATACCGTGGTTCTTCATGTTGGCTTCGACGACCATCGCCATCGCGTTCCAGCGGATGATGCTCTTGATCCGCCGCTCCAGCGCGAGGTCGCCGGGGTAGGGCGGCTGTTTCTCGACGGGGATCGTGTTGACGTAGGGTGTCTGCGAGGTGACGGGCAGTCGGATACCGGAGCGCTGGGCCTCGATCTGGAGCGCCTGAAGCAGGCGCGAGACGCGCTCGGGTCCGCGCCGCAGCGCGACATCGCGCAGCGAGTCGATCCAGTCGTGCGTCTCAAGCCAGTCGTCGGCGCCGTCGGAGCCGGAACGTGCAAGTGCGGCGCGCCAAGGAGATTCGGAGGTCGTCACATCAGCCCATCCGCTGTGGCGTCAGCGTACCCGATCGCGCGGCCGTTTCCATGACCATCGCGTGAACGAATCGCCGCCCGCGCTGCATAGAATGACAAGGGACTTTGACGTGATCCGCAGCAGGGAGGATGCCGTGCCGGATGTCGCCGTGCTGCGCTGGGGGGTGACGGAGTACCGCGAGGCGGTTCGCTGGCAGGCGGCGCGGGCGGCGGCGGTGGCTGAGGGGGCGTCCGTGGAGACGGTCGTGCTGCTGGAGCACGCGCCCATCTACACGGTGGGGCGGCGCGGCGGGCGGGCGCATGTGCTGGCTCCCGAGTCGGCGCTGACGGCGGAGGTGGTTGACAGCGATCGCGGCGGCGACATCACCTTTCACGGCCCGGGGCAGTTGGTGGTCTGGCCGGTTCTGCGGCTGCGCGAGCGCGGCCTGAGTGTGGCGCGGTATGTGCGGCTGCTGGAGCAGGCGATGATCGAGACGACGGCAGCGTTCGGCGTAGAGGCGGAGTGTCGGCGCGGGTACCCGGGCTGTTGGGCGGGCGGGCGGAAGCTCGGCTCGGTGGGGGTGCGCGTCTCGCGCGGCGTCTCCACGCACGGGCTGGCGCTCAACGTCAGCACCGAGCTCGGCTGGTTTGAGGCGATCACGCCATGCGGCATCGAGGGCGCGGAGATGACATCCCTGACCCGCGAACTGGGCCGCCTGATCGCGGTCAAGGGCGCCGCCGATGCGATGACAGGCGCGCTGAACGACCTGTTTGGGCTTCGGTTAGCCCTTACGGAGGGCGTCGGATGACGGTGCGAGAGCGCAAACCGCCGTGGATTCGGGCGCAGTGGCCGGGCGGCGAGCGTTACGGGGAGATCGTCGCGCTGCTGCGCGACTCGTCGCTCAACACGGTCTGCCAGGAGGCGCGCTGCCCGAACATCGGCGAGTGCTTCAATCGCGGCACGGCGACGTTCATGATTTTGGGCGACACCTGCACGCGGGCCTGCGGGTTCTGCGCGGTGACATCGGGGCGCCCGGGCGCTCTCGACTGGGGCGAGCCTGCCCGGCTGGCGGCAACGGTCGAGCGGCTGCGGCTCAACTACGTCGTGATTACCTCGGTCAACCGCGACGATGTGACGGACGGCGGCGCGGCGATCTTCGCGGCCTGCATCGAAGCCGTTCGCGCCCGCCGACCGTCCTGCTCCGTTGAAGTGCTGATCCCGGACCTGATGGGCAACTGGGCGGCGCTGGAGACGGTGCTGGCGGCGCAGCCGACCGTGTTGAACCACAACGTCGAGACGGTGGAGCGGCTGTATCCGCGCGTGCGGCATCAGGCGCGCTATGAGCGGAGTCTGGAGCTGCTGCGGCGTGCGGCGGAGCATCACCCGCGCATTCCGACCAAGACGGGCTTCATGCTGGGGCTGGGCGAGCGCCGCGACGAGGTCTCGCAGCTGCTCCGTGATCTGCGCGCCGTGGACTGCGACCTGCTCACGGTGGGGCAGTATCTGCGCCCGTCGGCGAAGCACCTGCCGGTTGCGCGCTACGCGCCGCCGGAGGAGTTTGACGACATCCGCGCGGAGGCGCTATCGCTGGGCTTTCGGCATGTGGAGTCGGGGCCGATGGTGCGCTCGTCTTATCACGCCGAGGAGCAGGCGCGGGCGGCGCAAATCTTCGCCGCGCCGTTGCGCGGCTGAAGGCGCAGCAAGGTCGGCGCGGGGGCGAATTGTAGGCTTGCAGAGCGAGCTGGAGAGCGAGCTATGGCGCACTTCCGGTGGTTCACCGCAGGCGAGTCGCACGGACCGGGGCTGACCGTCGTGATCGACGGCGCGCCGGCCGGGCTGCCCCTCTCCGAAGAACAGATTCGCGCCCAACTCGCCCGCCGCCAGAAGGGCTACGGGCGCGGCGGGCGGATGAAAATCGAGACCGACTACGCCCACATTCGGGGCGGTGTGCGCCAGGGTCGCACGATCGGCAGCCCGATCGCGCTCTGGATCGAAAACCGCGATTTCTCAACCGGCGGCGGGCCCGACAAGCGCCCCTGGACGGAAACAATGTCGCTGGAGGCGGTCGAGCCGCCGCCCACGCGGGTCACGCGCGTGCGCCCGGGCCACGCGGATCTGGCCGCCTCGCTGAAATACGGCTACGACGACGTGCGGGACTCGCTCGAGCGGGCCAGCGCGCGCGAGAGCGCCGCCCGGGTCGCAGCCGGCGCCGTCGCCCGCGCCCTCTGCAGCGAACTGGGCTGCGAGTTCTACAGCCGCGTGGTGCGCATCGGCGAAGTCGAGGCTTGCGCGAGCGACAACATCGACTGGGAAGCGGTCGAAGCGTCGCCGGTCCGCTGCGCCGACCAGGCATCGAGCGAGGCGATGATCGAGGCGATCAACGCCGCCAAGCGCGACGGCGACACGCTCGGCGGCGTCGTCGAAGCCCGCGTCGCCGGCGTCCCCTTCGGGCTCGGCTCGCATGTCCAGTGGGATCGCAAACTCAGCGGGCGAATTGGCCAGGCCCTGCTCAGCATGAACGCCTTCAAAGGAGTCGAGATCGGCGACGGCTTCGCCGGCGCCGCCGGCCGCGGCGCCGCGTTCCACGATGTCGTGCTCCCGCAGGACGCCTGGAGCGACCGCCCCTGGCGGCGCCGGACCAACCACGCCGGCGGCATCGAGGGCGGCATCTCAAACGGCGAGGACATCGTCGTGCGCGTCGCAGTCAAGCCGATCGCTACGCTCGCGCACCCGCTCCCCTCCGCCGACCTCGACTCCGGCGAGCGCGTCGAAGCCCACTACGAGCGCTCCGATGTCTGCGTCGTTCCCGCCGCCGGCGTGATCGTCGAGGCGATGCTCGCGCTTGTGCTGGCCGACGCGCTGCTGGAGAAGTTTGGAGGCGATCACTTGTCGGAAACACAGGCGAACATGCAGCACTTTCTCGAGACGGTGCATCCACGAGGTGCGCTGTGAGCGCTCTGCCCGCCGACCTCCGGCGCGTCGTCCTGATCGGCTTCTCGGCGACCGGCAAATCCGTGCTCGCGCCCTACGTCGCCGAGCGCCTTGGCTGGCAGACCGTTGATCTGGACCAGGAGATCGAGCGCGCCGCCGAACAGCCGATTCCGAAGATCTTCGAGCAGGAAGGCGAAGCCGGCTTCCGCGCCCGCGAGCGCGCCGCCGTACAGAACGCGGCGGCGCTTGACGGCGCAGTAATCGCCACCGGCGGCGGCGTCTGGCTGGGCGCCGAAAACCGCGCCGCACTCGCCGAGCGCGGCTTCCTGATCACCCTCGAAGCGCGACCCACGACGATCCTCGCCCGCTACGCCGAGACTGAGCAGGGCCGCCCCGAGGTGCGCCCGCTGCTGGCCGGCGCGGACCCGCGCCGCCGCGTTGAGGCGCTCAAGGCGCAGCGCCAGCCCTTCTACGCGCTCGCCGACTTCACCCTGCACACCGACGAACTCGAGATCGGCGAACTGGTCGACGAAATCGTCGCCGCCGTACAGCGCGGCGCAGCGCGCGCGCTCGCCTCCGACAGCCGCCTGCGCGCCATGCGCGACGGCCCCGGCATCGATCCGCCGCCCGCGACGGACTACGGGCCCGATGTCGCCTGCGTGGTTGACGCCGGCGCCAGCCGCTACCCCGTCTACACCGGCTGGGATCTGCTGCCGCAGCTCGGCGACATCTTCGATCGCCTGCAGCTCTCGCGGCGCGTCTTCCTGCTCGCCGACGGAGCCGTGCTGGATACGCATGGCGAAACGGCCGCGCGCGCGCTGCGCGAGAGCGGGCGCGAAGTGTTCAGCTATCGCGTGGAACCGGGCGAGGCCAGCAAGTCGCTCGAGTGCCTGGCCGATCTCTACGCCTGGCTGGCCGAGCGCCGCGCCGAGCGCTCGGACGTAATTCTGGCCCTGGGCGGCGGCGTGACGACCGACTTGGGCGGCACCGCGGCGGCGACCTACCTACGCGGAATGCCGATGGTCCACGCGCCGACCACGATGCTGGGGATGGTGGACGCCGCAATCGGCGGCAAGGTCGCCGTGGACCTGCCGGCGGGCAAAAACCTCGTGGGCGCGTTCTACCAGCCGCGCGCGGTGGTGGCCGACCTCTCGACGCTCGCGACGCTGCCCCGCCGCGAGCTGCGCTCGGGCTACGCGGAGGTGATCAAGCACGCGCTGATCCGCGACCCGGCGATGCTCGACGAGCTGGATGCGCACGCGGAGACGCTGCTCCATCCGGCCGAGGCCAGGCACCACGCCGAGCGGGCCGAACTGGTCGCGGACATGATTCAACGCAACCAGCAGATCAAAGCGCAGGTCGTCTCGGCCGACGAACGCGAGTCGGACCTGCGCGCAATTCTCAACTACGGACACACGCTGGGGCATGCAATTGAAGCGGTAACCGGCTTCCGACAACTGCTGCACGGCGAAGCAGTGGCGATCGGCCTGGTCGCGGCGGGCGAGATTGGGCACGCGATGGGCTTAATCGATGAGTCGCTGCTGACGCGCCACCGGACGCTGCTGGAGCGGTTCGGGCTGCCGGTCACGGCGCCGCGCTCGCTGGAGACCGACGATCTGCTGGAGGCAATGTCGCGCGACAAAAAAGTAGTCGACGGCCGGCAGCGCTGGGTGCTGCTGGAAAGCGCCGGCGCCGCCATCGTCCGCGACGATGTCCCGCAAAGCGTAGTACTCGACGCAATCGACGCAGTAACCGGCGCGGCGCCCTCTTCTCGTCATTCCCGCTTTCGAAGGCGGGAATGACGAGAAGAGGGGAGCAGGAATGGTGGGGGAGGGGGCGGCAGAGCAGGGCTAGGGCGTGCTCACACTTCCGTCTCCCGCGCCGCCCCTCCGTCTCCCCGCGCCCACTCCGTCATACCCGCGCCACCCCAACTCCGTCATACCCGCGCTTGCCGCGGGTATGACGGAATAGAGAGAGGGGCGGGCCTGACGGAAGTGTGAACAGGCCCTAAGAGGCTCGCGGCCCAGTGCGGATAGGTAGGCTTTGCAGCCCCCGCAGGACGATGTTCTGCTTGTATTGGGGGGTGGGGGTTGCGAGCTGAATGTCGCCATAGCGCTCGAAGAGGGCCTCGAAGGCGATTTTGCCCTCGAGACGGGCGAGCGGTGCCCCGAGGCAGTGGTGAATGCCGCGCCCGAAGGAGATGTTGCCGGCGTCTTCGCGGGTGACGTCGAGCGTCTCGGGGCGCTCGAACTCCTCGGGGTCGCGGTTTGCGCCGCCGATCAGCAGGGTGACGCGAGAGCCTTTGCGGGCGACCCGGCCGCCGAGCTCGACATCTTCAAGCGCGGTGCGGCCGTCCACCTGAACGGGCGAGTCGTAGCGCAGCAGTTCCTCGATCGCATTGGGCATCAGCTCAGGCTGCTCGCGCAGCAGTTGCAGCTGGTCGGGATGGCGGAGCAAGGCGAGCAGGCCGTTGCCGATCAGGTTGGTGGTGGTCTCGTTGCCGGCGACGAGCAGCAGGCGGAGCGTGGCCTGCATTTCGTCGGGCGTCAGCTGGTCGCCGTCCTCCTCGGCTTCGATCAGGCGCGAGACGAGGTCGTCGCGCGGAGCGTCGCGGCGCTGCTCGATGATCCGCGAGAAGTACTCGCCGAGCGCATTCGAGGCCTCATCGGCCAGTTGGTTTTCGCGGGGCGTCAGGTTGGGTTCAAGCGTGCGCGCGATCCGGTCGGACCAGATCTTGAATTGGTCGCGGTCTTCGCCGGGCACGCCGATCATCTCGGCGATCACGACGGTCGGCAGCGGCGCGGCCAGGTCGGCCATCAGGTCGAACTCGGCGTCGCCGTCCACCTCGTCGAGCAGCGCATGGGCGGTGTCGCGGACGCGGGCCTCCATTTTGGCGATCTGGCGCGGAGTGAAGGCGCGGCTGACCAGTCCGCGCAGGCGGGTGTGATCGGGCGGATCGAGGCCGAGCATGCTGCGGGTGACGTCGTCGGGCTGTCGGCGCGGGCCGCTGGTGTTGTTGCGGTCGTCGTTGCTGAAGCGGCGGAAGTCGCGCAGAATTTCGTCCACATCGTCGTAGCGCGAGAGCACCAGCGAGCCGGTCAGCGGGCTGCGGTGATAAGGGTCTTTCTCGCGCAGTTTGCGGTAGGTGGGGTAGGGATCGTCGACAAAATCCCTGGCGAGGGGGTGCCAGACGACGCCGCTCTGCAACCACTCCTGCGCCAGCCGCGCGTGGATGTAGAGGGGCGCGAGCAGCGTGCGCAGAGTCGTTTGCAGCATGGGGGTCAGCCCGCCGCGGCGGCCCCGGCGGCGCTGCGGCGCTGGACGCGGATGGGCAGTTGCGTGAGGCCCCGCAGGACGATGTTCTGCTTGTAGCGGGGGCGGGTTGAGCCGAGCTGGATGTCGTCGAAGCGCTCAAGCAGCACCTCGAAGGCGATCTTGCCCTCGAGCCGCGCCAGCGGCGCGCCGAGGCAGTGGTGGATGCCGCGTCCGAAGGAGATGTTGCCCGCGTCTTCGCGGGTCACGTCGAGCGTCTCGGGGCGCTCGAACTCCTCAGGGTCGCGGTTCGCGCCGCCGATCAGCAGCATCACGCGCGAGCCTTTGCGCGCGGTCTTGCCGCCGAGTTCGACATTCTCCAGCACCGTGCGCATGTCGACCTGCACGGGCGAGTCGAAGCGCAGCAGCTCCTCGATCGCGTTGGGGATCAGCTCCGGCTGCTCGCGCAGGGTTTGCAGCTGTTCGGGGTGGCGCAACAGCGCGCGCATCCCGTTGCCGATCAGGTTGGTAGTGGTCTCGTTGCCGGCGACGAGCAGCAGGCGCAGGGTGACCTGCATCTCGTCGGTCGTCAGGTGGTCGCCTTCTTCCTCGGCTTCAATCAGCTTGGACACGAGATCGTCGCGCAGATCGTCGCGTCGCTGCTGGATGATCCGCGTGAAGTAGTCCTCGAAAATGTCGGCGGTCTCCAGCACCAGCCGCCCCTCGTCGGGCGAGAGGTTGGGTTCGAGCACCCGGGCGAAGTTGTCGGACCATACCTTGAAACGATCCCGGTCCTCGGTCGGCACGCCGATCATCTCGGCGATCACGACCGTCGGCAGCGCAGTGGCGAGATTCGACATCAGATCGAACTCGTCCTGCCCCTCAACCTCGTCGAGCAGCGCATGCGCGGTGGCGCGGATGTGCTCCTCCATCTTGGCGATCTGGCGGGGCGTGAAGGCGCGGTTGACCAGCCCGCGCAGGCGGGTGTGATCAGGCGGATCGAGGCTCAAAATGCTCGGCGTCAGCTGGCCCCGCGTGTCCTCGTTGCGCAGCCCGCTCTGCTCCCCCTTGCGCTGATCGTTGCTGAATCGCTTCCAGTCGCGCAGGACCTCGTCCACGTCCTCGTAGCGCGAGATCACCAGCGCGCCGGTCAGCGGGCTGTAGTGGTAGGGATCCTTCTCCCGCAGCTTGCGGTAAGTCGGGTAGGGATCGTCCACGAAACCGTCGGCCAGCGGATACCAGACGACGCCGCTCTGCAACCACTCCTGCGCCAGCTTGGCGCGGATGTAGGCGGGCGCGATCGCGTTGCGGACCATGTCCTTGACTGCCATCGGGATGGCTCCGTTCGCTGCGGCGCGAGGGTCAGTCGGTGGGGTGCTCCCAATCGACCATGATCACGTCGCACTCTTCGCCGGCGCGGATGCGCTCAGCGTCTTCGGGACAGATAGCGTAGCCGTTCGCCAGCGCCATTGAGGTGAGCACGCCGGAACCCTGCGGACCGGTCAGCCGCGCATGCCAGCGTCCCTCGTCGTCGAGCTGCATCGTGGCGCGCGCATAGACGCGGCGGGCATCGGTGTTGACGATGTCGTCCTCCGCAATCGCGCGCACCAACGGGCGAGCCTGCGGCTCGCGGCCCATCAGCTTGTGGATTGCGAAGCGTCCGAATAGCTCGAAGGCCAGCAACGACGAAACAGGGTTGCCGGGCAGCCCGATGTGCGGCACGCGCCGCCCGTCGGGCGCGTCGAAGCGCCCGAAAGCGAGCGGCTTGCCGGGCTTCATGCGGACGGTCCAGAAGTCGATCGCGCCTTCGCGCACCAAGACTTCTTTGACGACATCGAAATCGCCGCGCGAGACGCCGGCGGAGGTGATTAGCAGGTCGGCGTCGGCGAGCGCTTGCTGGATAGCGGCGGTCAGCGCTTCAATGGTGTCGGAGGCGATGCCGGCGCGCTTGGGGACGCCGCCGTACTGCTGCACGAGCGCGCTGAGGCCGTAGGAGTTGGAGTCGTAGATTTTGCCGGGCGCGGGCGGCTGGCCGGGCGAGAGCAACTCGTCCCCGGTGGAGAGGACGGCGACGCGGGGGCGTCGTACGACGCGCACCTGGGAGACGCCGAGCGAGGCGAGCACGGCGACTTCGGGACCGCGTAGCACCGCGCCCTCGGCCAGCACATGGTCGCCCTGCCGCACATCCTCGCCCCGGCGGCGGATGTTGTTGCCCGCGGCGGCGGCCTTGAGGATGCCGACATCGGCGATCGCCTCGTTGGTCTGGCCCGGCGCGCGCAAGCCTTCTTCGTCGGTTTCCTCGAACGGCACGATCGTGTCCGCGCCGCCGGGCATCGGCGCGCCGGTCATGATTCGGACCGCTTCGCCCGCGCCGACCGCGCCGTCGTAGAGGTAGCCCGCGGCCAGCTCGCCGATCACGCGCAGGCGGACGGGGGCGCCCTCCGACGCGCCGTCGGTGCTGGCGGATTGGACGGCGTAGCCGTCCATCGCAGTGTTGTCGTGCGGCGGGATGTCGAAGGGGGCGACGATCGGTTCGGCCAGCACCTGGCCGACGGCGTCGTCAATGGGGCGGGTTTCGGCGGGCAGCGGGGCGCAGAGGCCAAGAATGCGCTCCAGCGCATCCTCGACAGGCAGCATGTCCACCGGCGGTTCGGTCGCGCGTGGCATCGCTACGAATCGCTGACCTGGATCGTGAGACAGGTCGTGGTGCGCTTGACGCCCGGCACGGTCTGGATCGTGTCCGTCACGCAGTTGCCGAGCTGCTCCAGGTCGGCGGCGCCGACGACGCAGATCACATCGAATGGGCCGGTGACCAGTTCAACGGACTTGACCTCAACCTGCGAGCGCGAGAGCGCTCGAAGAGCGACGGCGACCTGCTTGGCGGTGCCGACCTCAGCCTCGATCAGGACATAACTGTTGACTGCCATGAGTGTGCCTCCGGAGCGCTGCGCTCAATATGAGGGAGCTTACCAGCGCGGCCGAGGCGAAGTGTGCGGCGTAGGGTTGCCGCGATCGGCGAGAGGCGCGACGATTGGCAGAGCAGGGAGTGGGCGATGAGCGACGCGACCGATGCGGCTGCGCTGGAAGAGTCGGCGCTGACGGCGTTGGCTGCCGCGTCGGATGCGGCGGCCGTAGAGGCCTGGCGGGTGGAATGGCTGGGCCGCAAAGGGCGGCTGACGGGCGTCATGCACGGGGTGCGTGAGCTGCCGCCCGAGCAGCGTCCGCAGGCCGGCGCTGCCGCCAATCGGCTGAAAGCGGCGCTCCAGGCGGCGCACGACGCGCAACTGGCGGCGCTGCGCAACTCGCGCGCCGATGATGCGCCGAAAATCGACGTGACCCTGCCCGGCCGCCGCGCGCCGCACGGCGGACTCCACCCCATCACCATCACCCGCCGCTCGATGGAGCGCACCTTCCGCGACATGGGCTTCGATGTGGTGGAGGGGCCGGATGTGGAGCTAGAGCTGTACAACTTCGATCGGCTGCGGATCCCCGCGGATCACCCGGCGCGGGAGATGTGGGACACGATCTGGATCGCGGACGACGGGGAGGGCGGGGCGCGCAAGCTGCTCCGCACGCATACCTCGCCGATGCAGATCCGCTACCTCGAACGGCGCAAGCCGCCGATCCGGGTGATCGTGCCGGGGGCGTGCTATCGCTATGAGGCGGTGGATGCAACGCACGAGTGGATGCTCTCGCAGTTTGAGGGGCTGGTGATCGACGAAGGGCTGTCGTTCGCGCACTTGAAGGGCACGCTCGAATCGTTCGTGCAGCGGCTGTTCGGCTCGGAGATCGAGACCCGCTTCCGCTGCGACTACTTCCCGTTCGTGGAGCCGGGCGCGGAACTGGCGATCCGCTGGCAGGGCGACTGGCTGGAGGTGCTGGGCTGCGGGATGGTGCATCGAGAGATCATCGAGCAGGCGGGGCTGGATTCGGACCGCTACACGGGGTTTGCGTTCGGCATCGGCGTGGAGCGGGTGGCCATGCTGCGCTACGGGGTGACCGACATCCGCGCGTTCTACGGCAACGATCTGCGCTTTCTGGAGCGTTTCCAGGGCGCGGAGGGAGGCGGCTGATGCGCGTCCCGCTGGCCTGGCTGGGCGAGTACGTCGATCCGGCGCTGCCGCCGGAGCAGCTGGCGCACCGCCTGAGTATGGCGGGCGCGGAGGTGGAGTCGATCGAGCGCAGCGGCGGCGACTGGGATCAGGTGGTGGTCGGGCGCGTGGCGGAAGTCTCGCCGCACCCCAACGCCGACCGTCTGCGCCTGGCGCAGGTCGACTACGGCGGCGAGCAGCCGCTCACCGTCGTCTGCGGCGCGCCCAACCTGGCCGAGGGGCAGACAATCGCGTTCGCCCAGGTAGGGGCGCAGCTGCGCGATCCGCAGACGCGCGAACTGCGCAAGCTGCGACGCGGCAAGATCCGCGGCGTGGAGTCGCTGGGGATGATCTGCTCGGAGCGGGAGCTGGGTCTCTCCGACGAACATGAGGGCATCCTGGTGCTGGAAACCGACGCGCCGCTCGGCGCGCCGCTCGCCGAGGCGCTCGGCGAGACCGCCCTGGAGATCAAACCGACGCCCAACCGCCCAGACCACTTCAGCGTGCTGGGCATCGCGCGCGAAGCCGCAGCGTTAACCGGCGGCGCGGTGCGCGAACCGCCGGACGACTACGACGAATCCGGTCCCCCGGTGGCCGAGCGGACCAGCGTGACGATCGAAGACCCGGTCGGCTGCCCGCGCTACACCGCAATCGTGATCGAGGGCGTGACCGTGGGACCGTCGCCGGAGTGGCTCCAGCAAGCGGTGATTTCAGCGGGCATGCGCCCGATCAACAACGTGGTCGACGTGACCAACTATGTGCTGATGGAGTACGGCCAGCCGCTGCACGCATTCGACCAGGCGCGCCTGCGCGAGGGCCGGATCGTGGTGCGGCGCGCGCAGGCCGGCGAAACGATTCGGCTGCTCGACGGTGGGCTGCTGGAGCTTTCAACCGAGGATCTGGTGATCGCCGACGCAGCGCGCCCGGTCGCGCTGGCGGGAATCATGGGCGGCGCTGAGAGCGAGGTGGGAGAGTCGACGACGACGGTGCTGCTGGAGACGGCGACGTTCCAGGCGGCGACGATTCGCCGCTCGGCCGCGCGGCACAAGCTCAAGACGGAGGCCAGCCTGCGCTTCGAAAAGGCGCTCAATCCCGAGCTGGCGCTGCTGGCAGCCCGCCGCGCTGCGCGACTGATCATCGAGACCGCCGGCGGCGTCGCCTGCGCGGGCGTGGAGGATCAGTACCCGGGGCGGGAGCACGCGCCGCAGGTCGTGGTCTCGGTAGAGCGGATTCGGCAGATTTTGGGCATCGAGCCTCCGGTGGAGCAAGTGCGCGGGATTCTCAGCGCGCTGGGCATCCCCAACCGCTGGCTGCCGCCCGACCGCTACGCGGTGAGCTGCCCGCCCTGGCGCTCGGATATCCGGATCGACGACGATGTGGTGGAGGAGATTGGGCGGATCATCGGCTACGACGAGCTGCCGGCGGCGGCCCTGTCCGGCGGCCTGCCGGAGCCGGAGCGCGACGCCGAGCGGCTGTTCGCGGAGCGGCTGCGCGATGCGGCCGCGGCGCTGGGGTTCAACGAGGTAATCACCTACGCGACGGTCACCGCGGACGACCAACCGCCGCCGGCGCTGCGGCTGGAAAATCCGATGAACGCGGAGCAGGATCGACTGCGCAACACGCTGCGCCCAGGCGTGCTGCGGACGCTCTCGCGCAATCGCACCGCGCAGCGCGACGCCGTGCGGCTGTTCCAGGTCGGCAAGGTCTGGCATCCGCGCGCGGGCGTGCTGCCCGAGGAGCCGCTGATCCTGGCCGGTGCGATCGGCGGCGCGACCACGCCCTCGGTGCATGGCGAGACGGCCCGCCCGCTTGATTTCTTCGACGCCAAGGGCGCGCTGGAGCAGATTGCCGAAGGAATCGGCGCGCGGCTGGAATTCCGCTCGCACGATGGAACCGACGAGGATTTTGCGGCGGCGGAAACCGCCGACGTTCTCGCCGACGGCGAGGCGATCGGGCGGCTGGGCCTCGTCGCACCGGCGCTGGTGGAGCGCTACGACCTGGATGCGCGGACCTGGCTGTTCGAGCTCGCCGTCGCGCCGCTCGCGGCGGCCTCCGACGCAACCGCCTCAACAGGCGCGCTTTCGCCCTTCCCGCCCGCGGTCGAAGACTTGGCGCTGATTGTCGACGGCGATCAGCCGGCCGGCGAGATCGGCGCCGCAATCGCCGATCAGCCGCTCGTGGAATCGGTCAGCCTGTTCGACCTGTATGAGGGCGACCCGATTCCGGCCGGGCGCAAGTCGCTGGCTTGGCGGGTGGTCTACCGCGCGCCGGATCGCACGCTGCGCGATCGGGATGTCGATCGGGCGCGCAAGGGCATCGTGCGCCGCCTCGAGCGGCAATTCGGCGCGCAGCTGCGGGATCAGTAACCGGTAGCAGGGCCTTGGAAACAGCCTGATTCTTCGCTCCGGCCGTTCGCCGGTGTCGGCGGCAGGGCAACTGGCACTCTCCATTAGAGAGTGCCAGTTCGTGATTAACGTCACAATCAAAGTGTGCTTTGGACTACAGATCATGGCGTGATCTGGCACTCTCTCCCTGAGAGTGCTAGAGTGGCCTCAACGACCCAACAGCCCACACGGGCGGAGAGGATTAGACCATGGCACGCCTGACGCTTGACGGACAGCCCACCGGACAGCCCACGCAGTCCTCGGAGATCGTCCACCGCATCTTCGACGCGGCCGATCATCTGGAGCTGGCCGCCGCCTTCTACGACGCGCAGAGCCTCGCGCCGGTCGAGCTGCGGCGCGCGATGCGGGCCCTCGCTCGGCGCGACGGCGCCGCCTCGATCGACGAGCGCACCCGCGCCGCGCAACTGCGCCTCCGCGCCTGGCTCGCGCTCGACGTCGAAGAAGCTCGCGTGATCGCCCGCGCCTTCGACGACGCCTTCCTCGATCTGCCCGAGAGCTGGCGCGAGCGCTCGCGCGAGATCGAGTTCTCCGTGATCATCAACGGCCTGCACGCCCGCGAGTTCCGGCAGCTCACCCGCATCCTGCCCTGGCTGCGCGACTCCGAGGGCACCAGCTGGCTGCTCGACCACCTGCCCGACGAGGACCCCGCCGACGCCCTGTCCGACGCCACCGGCCAGCCCCAACTGGCCGTCGCCGCCCCCTAAACCACGGACGTCGCGCCCTGAGGTAAGCCGCGGCCGTCGTGCCCTAAAGCGACTGGGCGGGCACCGTCCCGCCCAGCGCTTTCCCCCCGCCCCTCGTCATTCCCCCCTCTTTCCTCGTCATTCCCGCCCCTTCTTCCTCGTCATTCCCGCCCCAGAGCGGGAATCTCCCTGCGCCTGCCTCCACCCCCTCGCCCCCAGGATCCGTCGTTCCAGACTTGATCTGGAACCCAAACCCAACTCCCTTCGCGGCGTGAGGGTCCCGAGCGGTCCCCTAACGAGCGTGCGCGGGGACTCCGGGGCTTGGTCCCGCGAACGACCGCCGTATGGGCCCCAGATCAAGTCTGGGGCGACGGGAAAAGGGCGCGCGCGTGAAAAAGGGGGAGCGCGACGGAGCAGGCGCCGGCAGGCGGAGCAAGGCCCGGCGATCGGCCTCAGGCAGCCTCAGACGGCTGCGCCTGCTGCACGACGGCGGCGAAGCCCTCGGGATCGTGGACAGCCAGCTCGGCCAGCACCTTGCGGTCGATCTCGACGCCGGCCTGTTTGAGACCGTGAATCAGGCGACTGTAAGAGAGCCCGTGCAGGCGCGCGGCGGCGTTGATCCGCTGGATCCAGATGCGCCGCATGTCGCCCTTGCGCTCGCGGCGGTGCGCGTAGGCGTAGCTGAGCGCGTGCAGACGCGACTCGGAAGCGCGGCGGTAGAGCCGATTGCGTACGCCGTGGTGCCCCTTGGTCTGGCGCAGCACCTTCTTGTGGCGACGCCGCTCGCGCGGTCCGCCCTTCACTCTCGGCATGTCGCTCCCACCCTTCCGGTCGGCCTCAGACGGTCGTTAGCTCGCTACGGCGAGCCGTAGGGCAGCAGCCGGCGCACGCGCCGCTGCTCGCCGTGACGCTTCACGCTGTGCATCCGCTGCTGCTCGCGCAGCGTGCTCTTGCGCTTTTTCTGTTTGTTGTGGCCGCGGTAGCCCTTCATCCGCAGCACCTTGCCGGTGCGCGTGATCCGGAAGCGCTTCGCCGCCCCTTTGTGCGTCTTCATCTTCGGCATCGAGAACACCGCCTCACAGCCGCGCGTTGCCGTCGCGCAGCAGCCTGCGTCGCTCAGCCTACGCGGCCGTTGGCTCACGCGCCAGCGGTCTCGGCGGTCTCCTGGGCGGCCTCTTCCGCAGCCTGCCGCGCGCGCGCTTCGATCTTCGGCTTGTCCGCGGCCACGATCACCGACATGAAACGACCCTCGGTCGAGATCGGCTTCTCGCGCACGACCGGAACGCCGTCCTCGTCGAGCGCGCTCAGCATCTCTTCGATCCGCTCCACGCCGATTTCGCGGTGCGTAATCTCCCGACCGCGGAACTGCACCGAGATCTTGACTTTGTCGCCAGCCTCCAGAAAACGCGAGGCGCGCCGACGCTTGGCGTCCATGTCGCTGCGCCCGATGTTCGGCCGCATCTTGATCTCGTGCAGCGAAGCGCCCTTCTGGCGCCGCCGGCCCTCGCGCTCGCGCTTGGCCTGCTCGTACTTGAACTTGCCGTAGTCGAGCATGCGGACGACAGGCGGTCGCGCATCGGGCGCGACCTCCACCAGGTCCAGCCCCTGCGCGTGGGCAAGGTCCAAGGCCTGCATCGTCGGCATCACGCCGAGCTGTGTGCCGTCTTCGCCGATCACGCGCACTTCATGCACCCGGATCGCTTCGTTGGTCCGCTGTTCGCGAGTCGCCAGAATTCGCCTCCGCTTCCCGTCGGTTTGGCCCCTCTGCCGGAGCTGCGTTGCCGAGCCTCCTCGACTCGTTGTCTGGCTGGCAAGCCTAGCGAATTGCGCGCCGCCGTGCCGAGCGGCGGCCCGCTCAATCCTCGTCGGCTTGCAGCACCAGCAGCAAATCCCCCTGATCCACCGTATCCGTCGCCGCGACCGCCAGCTCGCCGATCGTGCCCGCCGCCGGCGAGCGAATCTCGTTGTTCATCTTCATCGCCACGATCACCAGCAGCGGATCGCCCTCCTCCACATGATCCCCTGTGCCGACCAACACCTCCGACACCTGGCCCGTCATCGGCGCCGTGAGCCGCACAGCGCCGGCAATCGCCGGCGCCAGCGTGTCGAACGAACCCGCCGCGCTGCGCTCGATCTCCACCGCGTAGCGATCCGGGCCCACGTAGAGGTCGAGCGCCGCGCCGTCGCGTTTGATCGCCACGGGCGTCCGCCGACCGTCAATCCGCAGCCGGAAGAGCGTGTTGTCGTCCAACGATTCGAGCACCACCGAGTATTCGGCGTCGCCCAGACGCGCCACGAAACGGCCTTCGCCGTCGTCCTCAACCGCGACCTCGCGCAGCTCGCCGCCCACGTTCAGCCGGTAGTTCTTCGCCATCCCTGCTCCACGGGGTATCTGCGGCCGCGGGCGGAAGTCGCCCACGGATTGCGTCGACTGGGCGCGCCGCGCTCGGCTTCGGCGCGCTCGCCCTGCGTGTGAAAGAAAACCGCCGCGGCAATCGCCGCGCGGTTCGCCGTGCGCTGGCGCTCCTCGGGATCGAGCACCTCGTGCTCCTCAATGAAGGTGGTATCGATCTCCCCGGCCAGGAAGCGCGGCTCATCGAGCAACGCCTGGTGGAACGGCACCGACGTGCTCACGCCGAGGATCAGATATTCGCCCAGCGCCCGCTGCATCCGACGAATGCACTGATCGCGCGTCTCTCCCCAGGTGATCAGCTTGCCGATCAGCGAGTCGTACCAGGGACTCACGCCAACGCCGCGCGCCAGCATGCTGTCGAGCCGCACTCCAGGCCCGCCCGGCTCGCGGTACCAGGCGATCGGCCCCACGGAGGGGGTGAAATCGCGGTAGGGATCCTCGGCCGTGATCCGGCACTCCATTGCCCAGCCGCGAATCGGGCGCTGCTCGCGCGTGTAGCCGATCGGCAGCCCGCCCGCGATCCGCAGCTGGTCCTGCACCAGATCCACGCCCCGCACCAGCTCCGTGACGGGGTGCTCCACCTGTAGGCGGGTGTTCATCTCGAGGAACGCGAACTCATCGCCCCAGACGAGGAATTCGACGGTGCCGGTGCTGGTGTAATCGCAGGCCGCCGCGGCTTGCAGCGCGGCCTCTTCCATCCGCAGCCGCAGCTCGGGCGACATGCCCGGCGCGGGCGCTTCCTCCACCAGCTTCTGGCGGCGGCGCTGAATCGAGCACTCGCGCTCTCCCAGCGCGACCAGATTGCCGACCTGATCCCCGACCACCTGAATCTCGATGTGCCGCGCCGGACGAATCAGCTTCTCGACGAATACAGCGTCGTTGCCGAACGCCGTGCGCGCCTCGTCCTGCGCCTGATCGATCGCCCGCTCGAACTGATCGGCCGCCTCGACGGTGCGGATGCCGCGCCCGCCGCCGCCCGCAGCGGCCTTGATCACCACCGGATAGCCGATCTCTTCCGCGATCTCGCGCGCCTCGCGCGGATCGCTGATCGGATCAATCGCACCGGGGATGATCGGCACCCCCGCCTTCTGCATCGTGCGGCGCGACTCGATCTTGTCGCCCATCAACTCGATCGCCTCCGGCGACGGGCCGACAAAAGTGATGCCGGCGTCGCGGCAGGCGCGCGCGAAATCCGCGTTCTCTGAGAGGAAGCCGTAGCCCGGATGGATCGCGTCGGCCCCGCTCTCTCGCGCGGCGCTGAGAATCGCGTCGATGTCCAGGTAGCTCTGCGCGGACTCGGGCGGACCGATCAGATGCGCCTCGTCCGAGAGGCGCACATGGCGCGCCGTCACATCGGCCTCCGAGTAGACCGCCACGGTGCGGATGCCGAGATCGCGCGCGCCCCGAATCACGCGCACCGCGATCTCCCCGCGGTTGGCGATCAGCAAAGTGCGGATGGTGGAGTCCTGACCGCGCATCACGCTGCTTTCACTCGATCGAGTGACCAGCAGCGATCATACCTGCGTGCGGACCAGTGGGATACGCGCAGCCCGGATCACGCAGGAACCAGTGCCCGCGACGCCACGGCGTCCGAGAGCAGCTCGCGGAACTCCGCGAGCTGCATCGCGCCCAGATCCTCGCCGCCGCGCACCCGCACCGCCACCGCGCCCGCCTCGGCCTCGCGGTCCCCAATCACCAGCAGATACGGAATCTTCGCGCGCTGCCCGTTGCGGATCTTGGCCTGCATCCGCTCGTTGCCGTCGTCCACATCCACCCGCAGGCCGCCCGCCCGCAGCTCCGTCTCCACCTGCCGCGCCCAGTCGAGATGACGGTCCGCGATCGGGATGCAGCGGGCCTGCACGGGCGCGAGCCAGGCCGGAAACGCCCCGGCGTAGTGCTCGATCAGGATGCCCAGGAAGCGCTCCAGCGAGCCGTGGATCGCGCGGTGAATCACGACCGGCGTGCGCCGCTCGCCGTCCTCGGCCACGTAGACGCAGCCCAGCCGCGCCGGCTGAATCAGATCCAACTGCACCGTCGAGAGCTGCCACTCGCGGCCCATCACGTCGCTGACGAAGAGATCGGCCTTCGGTCCGTAGAAGGCTGCCTCGCCTTCCTGCTCTACATAATCAACGCCGGCGGCGTCGAGCGCGCTGCGCAGCGCGTCGACGGCCGCGGACCAGGCCTCGGGATCGTCCACAAACTTGCCCTCGCCGCCGGGCAGCGAGAACTCGTAGCGGAAATCAGTCAGGCCATAGGTGGAGAGCAGCGTGCGCACCAGCTCGAGCACGCGCCCCACCTCGTCGGAGACCTGCTCCGGCGTGCAGAAGATGTGGCAATCGTCCTGCGTCAGCGAACGCACGCGAGTGAGGCCGCCGAGCTGGCCCGACTTCTCGTAGCGGTAGAGCGTGGCCTGCTCGGCGTAGCGCAGGGGCAGCTCGCGGTAGGAGTGCAGGCCGGTGTTGTAGAGCGTCATGTGGACGGGGCAGTTCATCGGCTTGAGGTAGTACTCCGTCTCGCCGTCGACCATCGCCGGATACATCACGTCGCGGTAGTTCTCGAGGTGACCGGAGCGCTCGAAGAGTTCGGAGCGGGCCAGGTGCCCCGTCCACACCTCGGTGTAGCCGCGCTCCAGCTGGAGCTCGCGGATCAGCCGTTCCATCTCATTGCGGATGATCGCGCCGTGCGGCAGCAGCAGTGGAATGCCCGCGCCGATCTCCTCGGCGAAGGTGAACAGACCGAGCTCGCGCCCGAGCCGGCGATGGTCGCGGCGCTGCGCCTCTTCGAGGCGCGCGAAGTGATCGTCGAGCTCTTCTTTTGTGGCGAAGAGCGCGCCGTAGACGCGCTGTAGCTGGGGGCGCGTCTCGTCGCCGCGCCAGTAGGCGCCGGCGACGTTGGTGAGGCGGAAGGGGCCGATCTGGCGGGTCGTCTGCACATGCCCGCCGCGGCAGAGGTCGGTGAACTCGGCGTGTGCGCAGAGGCCGACGCTGTCCGCGTCGGCGCTGAACTGCTCGATCAGCTCCAGCTTGTAGGGCTGGTCGGCGAAGCGCGCGCGCGCGTCGTCGAGATCCGTCTCGCTCCAGATGAAGCGGTGGTTGCGCTTCATCTCCTTGCGCATCCGCCGCTCGATTTCCTTGAGGTCGGCAGGCGTGAGCGGGCGGGGGAGGTCGAAGTCGTAGTAGAAGCCGTCGGCGATCGGCGGTCCAATCGCGATCTTGCCCTCCGGAAATAGCTGGAGCACGACCTGCGCGAGCACATGCGCGGCGGAGTGCCGCATCCGCCGCAGCCACTCCTCGGCGTCCACCTCATCCGAGCCGGCAATCGGCGCGACCGCTGCTTCCTCATCAACCTCCTGCTGCGCCACCGCTGCTGCCTCTCCGCGATTGGGGTGGTGGGCGATACTGGACTTGAACCAGTGACCTCCGCGATGTCAACGCGGCGCTCTAGCCAACTGAGCTAACCGCCCCCGCAGCCTGCCAAGCTGCATGCAAGGCCGCATGCTTGCAGCTGCGCTTTCCAGCGTAGCCGATCAAGCCGCATCAGGCGCGCCCTCTCCTCCGTCATGCCCGACCCTCTTCCCCCGTCATTCCAGCGCACGCGGGAACGGCGCCGCAATCTGTTAACCCGTTGACGGATGCGGCGAGATTGGCTAGCGTTCCGCGCACGACGTCGGCGGTCCGTCAGGAGAGCACAGATTGGCGCATCCACGCCCGACACGCGGTGTAAGCTTGCCAACGGGACGCGCGAGCGTTCCGGGACGGTGCAGCCTTGCGCCGCGCAGCGATGGGCCGCTAGCTCAATTGGCAGAGCAGCTGACTCTTAATCAGCCGGTTCGGGGTTCGAGTCCCTGGCGGCTCACCAACGCCTCGCCCATATCGTTCGCCTCTGCCCGCCCCGGGCGGCCCTCCGCGCCGCTTGCGGAACCGCGGCAGATGCGCGCGCAGGGGGAAGTGTCGGAACTGGCAGACGAGCATGACTTAGAATCATGTGCCGAAAGGCGTAGGAGTTCGAGTCTCCTCTTCCCCACCACCCGCGCGCCGCGCGAGCGCGCCGCCCGAACCGTTCGGCGGCGCACCCACGAAGGAGTCCTCTGATGGCCGATCCGCTGTTGAGCGTCCAGGACCTCTCCACCCACTTCTTCACCTCCGAAGGCGTCGTCAAGGCCGTCAACGAGGTCTCCTACGACGTCGATCCGGGCCAGACGCTCGGACTCGTCGGCGAGTCCGGCTCCGGCAAGAGCGTCTCCGCGCTCTCGCTCCTCCGCCTGATTCCCAACCCGCCCGGCAAAATCGTCGAGGGCCAAGTCTGGTTCGACGGCGAAGAGCTGATGGGCGTCGACGACTCGCGGATGCGCGAAATCCGCGGCAACGACATCGCCATGGTCTTCCAGGAGCCCATGACCTCGCTCAACCCCGTGCTCACCATCGGCCGCCAGCTGACCGAGGCGATCGAGCTGCATATGGGGCTGCGTCGCAGCGAGGCCAACGAGCGCGCTATTGAACTGCTGCACATGGTCGGCATCCCCGCCGCCGAACAGCGCCTGTTCGACTTCCCCCACCAGTTCTCCGGCGGGATGCGCCAGCGCGTGATGATCGCCATGGCCCTCTCCTGCGACCCCAAGCTGCTGCTGGCCGACGAGCCGACGACCGCGCTTGACGTAACGATCCAGGCGCAGGTGCTGGAGGTCATGGCGCGCCTCAGCCGCGAGCTGGGCACCGCCGTGATCGTGATCACCCACAACCTCGGCGTCGTCGCCCGCTACGCCGACCGCGTGAACGTGATGTACGGCGGGCGGATCGTGGAGAGCGGCGACGCGGGCGAGATCTACGCCCGCCCCAAGCACGCCTACACCCTCGGCCTGCTCGAATCGGTGCCGCGCCTCGACGCCCGCACCGGGCGGCTGATCCCGATTGAGGGAACGCCGCCGGACCTGACCAACCTGCCGGACGGCTGCGCGTTTGCGCCGCGCTGCCGCTTCGCCACCGACCAGTGCCGGGCCGAACGCCCGGAACTCGTCGAGTTCGCGCCGGGCCACCTCGTGGCCTGCTGGAACTCCGACGCCGTGCAGGACGAGGCTGACCGTATCCTGGCCAGCGCCCAGACCGACGAGGAGGCAACCGCCAATGGCTGAGAACGACCAGACCACCAACGGCGAAGAACAACAGGACGCGGCGGCGGCTACGGCCGAGGCGGCGGCGCCCGAAGCCAGCCAGGAGGCGGCGGCGGGGACGATGACGCCGGAGCAGATGCGCGAGGCGGCGGCGGCGAGCGTGAACCTCTCCGCCGCGGCAATCGCCGATGTCGGCGGCGGCGGACGCACCGAACCGCACGACAACACGCTGCTCGCGGTGCAGGACCTCAAGATGTACTTCCCGGTCACCGCCGGCCTGCTGCTCAAGCGCAAGGTCGCCGACATCAAGGCAGTGGACGGGATCACGTTCTCCGTGCGGGAGGGCGAGACGCTCGGCCTCGTCGGCGAGTCCGGCTGCGGCAAGTCCACCACCGGACGGGCGATCCTCCAGCTCTACCGCCCCACGGCGGGCAATGTGCTGCTCTCGCCGCCCCGCTACACCAGCCACATCGTCGCCCACCACGAGGACGCCCGCGAAGAGGCGGCCGAGCAGGCCGCGCTCGACGCCGATTCCTCCAACGGCGCGAGCGGCGCCGGCGACGCGGTCGATCTGACCACGCTGTCGGGCCGCAACCTGCGCGCCTACCGGCGCCAGATGCAGATGATCTTCCAGGACCCCTACGCCTCGCTGAACCCGCGCATGAGCGTCGGCAGCATCGTCGCCGAGCCCATGGTGATCCACGGCCTCCAGCGCGGACGCCGCAAGGAGCGCGTCCGCGAGCTACTCGAAACGGTCGGCCTCAACCCCTACTTCGCCAGCCGCTACCCGCACGAGTTCTCCGGCGGCCAGCGCCAGCGGATCGGCGTCGCCCGCGCCCTGGCCGTCGAGCCCGCCTTCATCGTCGCCGACGAGCCGGTCTCCGCGCTCGACGTGTCGATCCAGGCCCAGATCATCAACCTGCTCGAAGACCTCCAGGCCGACTTCGGCCTCACCTATCTGTTCATCGCCCACGACCTCTCTGTCGTGCGCCACATCAGCCACCGCATCGCGGTGATGTACCTCGGCAAAATCGTCGAGCTCGCGCCCTCGGACGAGCTCTACGAAAACCCGCTGCATCCCTACACGCAGGCGCTGATCTCGGCGGTGCCGATCCCCGACCCGGCGGTCGAGCGCCGCCGCGAGCGGCTGATCCTGACCGGCGATGTGCCCAACCCAATCGCGCCCCCGCCCGGCTGCAACTTCCACACGCGCTGCCCGATCGCAATCGACGTCTGCCGCGAGGAAGACCCCGAGTGGCGCGAGATCGGCACCGAGCACTACGTCCGCTGCCACCGGGTGTAGGTAGCTCACCTCACAATTCCGTCATCCCTGCCACCCTTTCCGTTATTCCCGCCCCCGAGCGGGAATCCATACGGCGGTTGTCGGCAGCGCAGCGTCCCGAGCGGCCCTGCGAAACGCGCTTGGCGGACACCCGGGACCCTTGTGCTGCGAACAGCGTTGGGTTTGGGTTCCCGCGCAGGCGGGAACAACGGCGGGGAGAGCTGAGGCAGCACAATGAGCAACTCGGTACCAACGCTTGACGTCTCGCGTCAATCTCGGCTACGCTCAGGCCGTGATCGCCGGGTACCGGGACGGGCGGACTGAGGCATTTGCCAACGGCGCATTCGTTCCGGCGTTCCAGGGATTCGCGCGGCAGGCGCAGAAGCGGCTCGCGATCCTCAATGCGGCCACATCGCTCAACGACCTACAGGCGTTGCCCGGCAATCGGCTGGAAGCGCTCAGGGGAGACCGGCGAGGGCATTACTCTATTCGGATCAACCGACAGTGGCGTATCTGCTTCGTCTGGTCCGACGAACTCGGGCCGAGCCAGGTAGAGATCGTTGACTACCACTGACAGCAGGCGAGAGGACAGACCAATGCTCGAGTTTGCCGTACACCCTGGTGAGATCCTCGCCGACGAACTGGCTGAGCTGGGATTGACGCCGACAGAGCTGGCGCGTCAGATCGGCGTGCCGCCGAATCGGGTCAGTCAAATCATCGCCGGCAAACGTTCGATCACCGGCGACACCGCCCTGCGGCTTGGGCACTGGTTTGGCGCCGATCCGCAGTTCTGGCTCAACCTCCAGTCGCAGTTCGACCTCGCGATTGCCGACAGGCGCAGCGGCGACGCCATTCGGGCGCTGCCGACGAGTGTGGGTTCGGGGTCGGCCGACCACCCAGTCCGCTACGCGGACAGCCCCCCTGCATAGGGGGCGATTTCGGAGCAACGGCTCTTTGCGTAGTAGGGGGATTTGGGCGCGGTGGTACCCTGTGGGGGCATGTACCCAACCCCGGTTCGCAACTTCTGCATCGTCGCGCATATCGACCACGGCAAGTCGACCCTCTCGGATCGTCTGCTCGAGGCGACCGGCACGGTCGATCCGCGCAACATGTCGGACCAGCTGCTCGACAGCATGGCGCTGGAGCGCGAAAAAGGCATCACGATCAAGGCGCGCGCGGTGCGGATGGAACACACCGCGCGCGACGGGCAGCACTACAAACTGCATCTGATCGACACACCGGGCCATGTTGATTTCTCCTACGAGGTCTCGCGCAGCTTGGCCGCCGCCGAGGGCGCGCTGCTGGTCGTCGACGCCGCTGAGGGCATCCAGGCGCAGACGCTCGCCAATGTCTACCTGGCGCTCGAACAGGACCTCACTCTGGTGCCGGTGATCAACAAGATCGACCTGGCGGTCGCGCGGCCGGAGGCGATCGCCGCCGAGCTCGCCGATGTCGTCGGCTTCTCGCTGGACGAAATGCTCTACGTCTCGGCCAAGACCGGCCAGGGCATCGACGAGCTATTGCAAGCGATCGTTGAGCGCATTCCGCCGCCTGAGGGTGTTCGCGAGGACCCGCTGCGGGCGCTGATCTTCGACTCCGAATACGACCCCTACAAGGGCGTCATCGCGCATGTGCGGGTGGTGGACGGCGAGGTGTCGGATCGCGCGCAGCTGCGGCTGACGGCGGCCGACCGCCGCTTCGAAGCGATGGAGGTCGGCAGCTTTGCGCCTGATCTCCAACCGCTCAAACTGCTGGGCGCCGGCGATGTCGGCTACGTGGCCACGGGCCTCAAAGAGGTCGGCGATGTGCGGGTGGGCGACACCATGACCGTCGCCGCCCGCCAGCGGCCCGAACCGCTGTCCGGCTACCGCGAGCCCAAGGCGATGGTCTTCGCCGGCCTCTATCCCGCCAACAGCGCCGATTACCAGGACCTCTCCGACGCCCTGGACAAGCTGCGCTTGTCGGACTCCTCAATCCTCTACCAGGCCGAGTCCTCCGCCGCGCTCGGCTTCGGCTTCCGCATGGGCTTCCTCGGCCTGCTGCACATGGAGATCGTGCAGGAGCGGCTGGAACGCGAATACGGCCTCGAACTGGTCTTCACCGCGCCCTCGGTGGAGTACGAGGTCGAGACGACCGACGGGCGGGTGGAGCGAATCGAAAACCCATCGCTGCTCCCCGCCCCGCCGCGCATCGAGGAGATCCGCGAACCCTGGGTGCAAATCCACGTGATCACGCCGCAAACGTTCGTGGGTGCGGTGATGGAGGCGGTCACGAGCCGGCGCGGACGCTTCGAGCGGATGGAGTATCTCCAGCGCAGCGGCGTCAGAGACAACGGCGGGGGCGGCGAGGCGCAAATCCGCGTGCTGCTCGAATACGCCATCCCGCTCTCCGAAATCCTGACCGACTTCTACGACGACCTCAAATCGCGCACGCACGGCTACGCCAGCCTCGACTACACCTTCACCGGCTACCAGCCCGCCAAGCTGGTCAAGCTCGACCTGCTGATCAACGGCGAGCCGGTCGACGCCCTCTCCGCCATCGTCCACGCCGACCGCGCCGCCACCGACGGGCGGCGGCTGGCCGACCGCCTGCGCAAGCTGATCCCGCGCCAGCTCTTCGATGTCCCCATTCAGGCCGCCGTCGGCGGCCGCATCGTCGCCCGCGAAACCGTCCGCGCAATGCGCAAGAACGTCACCGCCAAGTGCTATGGCGGCGACATCACCCGCAAGCGCAAACTGCTCCAGCGCCAGGCCGAGGGCAAAAGGCGCCTCAAGCGCGTCGGCAACGTCGAAATCCCCCAAGAAGCCTTCCTAGCCGTCCTCCAAATCGGCAAGGACTGAACTCCCTCCGCATCCACCCGGGTCCCTCCGCCATTCCTGCCCCTTTTCGTCATTCCAGCGCACGCTGGAATCCAAACCCAACCCACGCCAACGGCACAACCTCCCGAGCAGCCCTCCCAACTCCCTCCAACGCCCACCACTCTGTCATACCCACGCCCCCAGTTTCGTCATACCCGTGTACTAGAGATTCGTCATACCCGCGCTTGCCGCGGGTATCTCGACGCGGTCAACACCGAGCCTGCACATTCCCCAACCCCCGTCGGCGGGCGGGCGCCGTAGCGCGCCGACCGCGGTGACGACCAGGTGGCCGCACGGTACGCCGGTGCCGGTCACAGCGAGATACCCGCGGCAAGCGCGGGTATGACGGAGTGGCGGGGCACAGGTATGACGGAGCGGCAAGCGCGAGGCATGACGGAGAGCGGGTGGTGCAGGAGTGCGGTGTGCAGCCGCGCCCTCAGCCGGGCTCGGACGCAGTCGCAGCCTCATCAGCCAGCGGCGTAGCCGCGCGGCCGTTTTCGCTGACCAACCCCGCCTCCGGTGCATCCTCCGCCTCCGGCTCCTCCACCTCCAGCACTCCCGCGGTCTCGCGGATGCTGGCCCGCAACTCCGCCAGACCCTCCGCATCCGGATCCTCAATCGCGAAATTGACCAGATCATGCAGCGCCGCCACCGGGATCAGCGCGTAGCCGAACGTCTCGCAGGCGTTCTCCAGCGGGCGCGTCCACGCCTGGCGGCGCATCTTTGGATCGAGGTCGCGCTGGCCGCTGACCACGATGATCCCCTTGGGCCGCTCCTTGCGGCGCAGGAAGTGCTCCTCGATGCGCGACTGGAGCGTGAGATAGACGCGCTCGTTGACCGCCTGCTCCGAAGCGGCCAGCTCCAGCAGCGCCGGGCCCTCGTCGTCCTTGAGTTCAATACCCGCCGCGCCTTCCACCACCTCGTAGCCGAGCAGCCGGAAAGCGTCGGCTGTCAGCGCGTTGAACTTCGCGCCGTTGGGGCGCCAGAGCAACTCCGATAGCCGCGCCGCTTCGGCCAGTGCCGCGCGAGTCTCCGACTCGCGGCGCTGCGCCTCCTGCAGCTCAACCTCGGCGGCCGACAACGCCTCGCGCGCCGCCGCGATCGCCTCCGTGTCGTAGCGCTGCACCCAGATCGGCTCGCGCCCGCCGCCGTCTCCGTCCACCAGCCGCGCCAGCAGCTCCAGCACGGCGGCGGTGAACCGCTTGCGATCCGCGGTCGAGAGCGACCCCTGCGGCGGCGGCGCCATCACCAGCCGC
Organism: Dehalococcoidia bacterium; assembly: GCA_965242565.1. Lineage (GTDB taxonomy): Bacteria > Chloroflexota > Dehalococcoidia > Bin125 > Bin125 > CATQGW01. The sequence goes on from OZ251457.1 coordinate 660,918, forward strand.
CCCGCGTCGAGCGCGAACTCCACCGCCAGCGCCGCCCCGCCCATGCTCCGCGCCAGCACCCGCGCGCCCTTCGGGAAATCGGGCGAGCGCTCCTCCCAGACCGCGCGGTAGCGCAGCCGACCGCTCAGCTCATCCAGATACTCCGCGAGCGGATGCTGCGGCGCGACGGGCCGCACCTCGCCGCCGTCGGCCGCCCGCAGCGTCGGCCGGCGCAGCGCCCCGGCGCCGGGCGAGGGAATCAGCGTGTAGCGCTCCAGCCCCGGCATCGCCGCAACCGACGGGTGCGCGATGTTGGGGTGCGCGAAGACCAGCAGCACGCCGCCGCGCTCAACCAACTGCTGCAACTCGGCGCGGCGCTGCTCCAGCAACTCGGCCAAGCCGAAGCTGAACGCCCCCGACGCACCCGCCTGCACCGGACGCCCGTCCGCCGAGCGCATCCCAGAGCCGCCCGCCGCCAACCCCTCGATCTGCTCCGAAACCGCATAGGGGTCGTAGACGCAGGCGTCGTAGTCAAAGAGCGAAGGCGCGTTGGCGATGGAGTGATTGTCCACCAGCGGGCTGGGCAGCGGACAGCCGATCGAAACAACGCGCACAAGCGGCTCCCTCCACGCCCCCGAGGGCGAGTCCGCATCCAATCCTACTATGAGCAACGGCAAAGCCCACGCCAAGCCCCAACCACCGCCCGCATCGCCCAAGCGCACATCGCCCGTCATCCCCACCCCCACCCCGTCACCCCCACTCCCACCCCTCCGTCATACCCGCGCTTGCCGCGGAGCCTGCCCTCGGCCCGAACGGGGGTATCTCGACGTGAATAGCACCGTCGTTGCACCCCAACCACCCCCCGATTCTCCCCGCCCTCTTTTTCTCGTCGTTCCCGCCCCCGAGCGGGAACCCAAACCCAACCCCGCCCGCAGCGCCAAGCCCCCGAGTCTGCCCGCCAAAGCGCGTTCGCAGCGCGCCCCGAGACATCGCGCCGCTCGCGACGCTGGCCAGGTCGATCACCGCCAAACTCAGCGCGTTGTCAATCGCGCGCGTCGGCCTCCGGCGGGCGCGACGCGCGACGACGCTCATAGGCCGCGCCGTAGCTCCCGGCCAGCTCCACGAGCCCCTGCAACGCGGCCAACGTCCGCACCCCCTCTCCGCTCGCGGGCCGGGGCTTGGGGGCGACTACGGGGTCGGAGCGTTGACCAGTCCCTCATCGTTCAATCCCCAGCACGCGATCTCCCCTGACTCGCGCAGGCCGCAGGCGTGCGTATCGCCGGCGCTGACGGCGGCAAAACGGCCGGCCGGGGGGCTGCTCTGCCCCGAGACATTGACTCCCCAGCACGCGATCACGCCCGACTCGCGCAGCCCACAGGCATAGCCGACACCGGCGCTGACGGAGCTAAAGCGGCCGGCCGGAACATCGGTCTGCCCTCGATCGTTCAATCCCCAGCACACGATCGCGCCGCGTTCGCGCAGGCCGCAGCTGTGACGGTCGCCGGCGCTGACGGCGATGAAGGGCGGCGGCGGCGGGCCGATCGTGATCTTGGTGCTGCGCAGCCAGCGGTCGGCGCGCGGTGCGACCGGGAAGTAGCGCGCGTCGGTCAGAATCCGCTCTCGATCGGTCGGCGTGAACGCGAACTCGATTCGCCCGTCATCCGCCAGCCGCGCGTTGATCCGGCCGATCTCCGCGCCGCCCACCTCGACCGGGCCGCTGTTCAGCCAGCGCTGGTGGCCGACGTTGGCGGGGAAATAGCGGTTGGCCGGCAGCACCCACTCCCCGCCGACCGGCTGCCAGCCGAACTCGGTGCGCCCATCATCCAGCCGTCGCGCGACGATCCGCCCGCTCTGTTCGTCGTCGCTCTGCGCGGCGGCGCTTGACAGGTCAAGCGCGACGACGGCTGCGATGATCGCGGCGGCAAGCGCGGCAAGCGCAACGGCGCGGCAGGCGATGTTCGGCATCGGCGGCTCTCTCGGCGGCGGCGTGCAGGCAAGGTAGGGTCGGTCCGGCGCCGGCGCAATCGGCGGCTCGGACCTACGACGGACTGCCGCGCCGTTTGACGCGCCCCGCACTCCAGGCGTAGCCTGAAGGCGGTCGTGCTAGGCGGGGAGCTAGCGGTGCCCTGTACCTGCAATCCGCTCCAGCAGGGCTGAACTCCGGCCCGAGGATCTCGGCATGATTCCTACCGGCGTCAAGTGGTGTTGAAGCCTGGGTCCCGCGCGGCGAGCCACCGTGAACCCCGTCAGGTCCGAGAGGAAGCAGCGGTAAGCGGGCGGTTTCGGGTGACGCGGGAGCGCCTGGGCGGAGCCGGCTAGCGGCGGCAAGCTCATGGCGGCGTTCGACGGCAGGTGCGCGACCACTCACATCCCCTTACTCGGGGCGGCGGCGCGATGGGCCGCCCGGCAATGACGCGGTCCAAACGACGACGGCTGGGCCAGCATCTGCTGCGCGACGAGCGGGTGCTCGATCGGATCGTCGACGCGCTGCCCGATTCTCCCGCGCCGCTGCTCGAAATCGGCCCCGGCGACGGCGTGCTGACCGCGCGCTTGGCGCAGCTGGACCGTCCGCTCGTCGCAGTGGAGCTGGATGCGGCGATGGCTTGGCGGGCGCGGCGGCGGCTGGCGGAGACGCCCCACGCCGCGGATGCGATCGTGATTGAGGGCGATGCGCTCGATGTTGAGCCGGATGAGGCGCTGGCAGCCGTCGGCGCGGCGGCGCCCTACGGGCTGGTCGGCAACCTGCCCTACGCGATCACCGCGCCGATCCTGCGGCGCTATCTGGCCGAAGCGTCGCCACGGCCCGACTGGCTGCTGGCGATGGTGCAGCACGAGGTGGCGCGCCGCATAGTCGCGCCGCCGGGCAAGCTCTCGCTGCTCGGCGTCTCCGTGCAGTTCTACGCCGCGGCCGAGTACCTCTTCCCCGTGGAGCGCGAGAGCTTCGCGCCCCCGCCCGAGGTGCGCTCGGCGGTCGTGCGAATTGTGCGGCTGCCCGAGCCGGCCGTGGACGCCCCCAGCGAGGCGCGCTTCTTCGAGGTCGTGCGCGCCGGCTTTCGCCACCCGCGCAAGCAGCTGCACAACGCGCTCGGGCAGGGCGTCTGGCTGGAAGAGGGAGAGGCGCAGGACTGGCTGGCGGCCTGCGAGATCGACCCCACGCGGCGGCCGCAGACGCTGAGTCTGGAGGAGTGGGCGAGATTGGCCTGGTGGCGCGAGCGCAGCGGCGCCCCCGAACCGCCGCCCGCCTACGCTTCGGCCTCATGACCACCGTCGCCCGCGCGCTCGCCCCCGCCAAGCTCAACCTCACGCTGGAAGTGCTGGGGTGCCGCGAAGACGGCTTCCACAACCTCGAATCGGTGGTTGTGCATCTCGATCTGGCCGACGAACTGACGCTGACCGCAGCGTCAAAACACGACACAAAACGCGACATAACGTACCGCGACGCAGCCGGCCGACCCGTTCCGATCCTCTCGCAGGACATTGTTGCGCACGCCTGGGATCGCCTGCTCGCGCTGGATCGCGAACGCGGCTGGGGCATCGTCCCAGCGGGTGGACGCCTCGATGTGCGCAAGCGAATTCCCGTCGCCGCCGGCCTCGGCGGCGGCTCCGCCGACGCCGCAGCCTTCCTGCGGCTGGCGCGCCGCGCCTGGTCGCTGCCGCTGGACGATGCCGCGCTCTGCGCCGTCGGCGCGGAAATCGGCTCCGACATCCCGGCTTGCATCGTCGGCGGACCGTTGCAAATGTCGGGCCGCGGCGAGCTCATTAAGCAAATCGAAGCGCAAAATACCCCCTCGGACCGCTGGACAGCGCTGCTCGCCACGCCGGAAATTCCCCTGCCCGCCGACAAAACGGCGGCGATGTACCGCTCGCTCCGACCGACGCACTTCAAGGACGGCTCCGCGACTACACGGCTGGCTGAACGGTTAGCCGTCGGCCAGTCGCCGACCCAGGACGACTGCGTGAACAGCTTCGACGCAGTCGCCGACGAGACGCTGCAAGGCCTGCGGCCGCCGCGACGGGCGTTCGCCGCCGCCATCGCGCGGGCGGCGATTGAGCGCGGGGCGGAGCCGTCGAGTCCGCTGTTGGCGGGCGCGGGCCCGTCGCTGTTCGCCCTGCTGCCGCCCGATAGCGCAGAAGCAGCGGCCAATGCGCTGCGCGGCGAGTGGCGCGGCACGCTGCACATAGCCCGCCCGCTCTCCCGCCAGGCCGCGACATGGGTGAGCGTCTGAGATGCCGCTCGCGCAGGCGCTGCTGGCGGGCGTGATCGGCGGGGCCTGCGTGGCAGTCTTCGGCTACCTGATCTTTGCGCCGCTGCTCGCGACCGTGCCCATGACCAACCGCATCCGCCGCCAGTTCAACGACCCCTCGAACTGGGTGATGATCGGCTTGGCGATCTCGTTCTCGGCGCAGATCGCCTGCGTCGTCGCGGGGTTGCTGCTCGGCGTCGCGCTGTGGAGCGCGGGCGGCGATCAGGCGGGCGGCTTGGGCAGCCCGTCGTGGATCTACACCGTCGTGGTGCTGATGATTGTCGCCGCGCTGGCCGCGACAGCGGCGCTCTTCGCGCCCAACCGCCGCCGTCGGATCGGCTTGATGGCGCTGTTCGCCGCCGGCTGCCTCGGCTGGATGCTGCCGCACCTCGCGTTCGCCTAACCACCCGGGGTGACCGTTCGTCGGGCGCGCGTATACTCGGCTTGGGCGGCGGGCTTGCCGCCTCTGGCGAGTGAGATCACGTGGACCCCAGCTCTCTGACCGGCACCATCCTCGACGCGCATCTGCACACCGTGCGAGGAGCGGCCGACAGCGCCCTCCAGCCCGACGACCTGCTCACCGAGGCCCGCCGCATCGGCCTGACCGGGATCAACATCTCCGAGCACGACCGCGTCTGGGAGCGCTACGACTGGAATGTCTTCCGCGAGCAGTGCGACGGCATCTACCTCAACCAGGGCATGGAAGTCTCCACCGACCTCGGCCACATCGTCGTCTTCGGCATCGACCAGTACTACTCCGGCATCCGCTCCGCCGAGCGGCTGCGCGAGGTCTGCGACGAAATCGGCGCGTTCATGTCCGTCGCCCACCCTTTCCGCCACTTCTTCGACCCGGTCACCTTCCGCCGCAAGGGCGAGGAGCCGTTTGCAATGTCGCCCGATGAGGCCGCCGAGAAGATGCATGTCTTCCAGGTCGTCCACGGCATCGAGGTCGGCAACGGCGGCAACACCCGCCGCGAAAACATCTTCGCCCTTGAAGTCGCCCAGATCCTCGGCAAGCCCGTCACCGGCGGCTCCGACGCCCACTCCACCAGCGGCATCGGGACCTACACCACCGTCTTCCCCGAACCGCTCACCTGCCGCGAGCAGACGGTCCAACTCCTCCACGACGGCGCAACCGTCTGCTACGAGGGCCTCAACACCGGCAAGTTCCGCCCCTTCGAAAAGTGCGCCGACGACTAGACCCTGTTCACACCGCCCTCATATCCGCGCACCCTCTGCCCTACCCACATACCCTCTCCGTCATACCCGCGCTTGCCGCGGGTATCTCGACGTGAGCAGCACCAACCCCGCGCCCCGCCACCCCCCATCATTCCCTCCACTCTCCCTCCGTCATACCCGCGCACCCTCTCCGTCATACCCGCGCTTGCCGCGGGTATCTCGACGTGAGCAGCACCAACCTCGCGCCCCGGCCACCCCTCATCGTTCCCGCCACCCGCTCTCCCGTCGTTCCCGCGTACACCGCAGCCACTCAACCGGGGGCATAACCGCACGGCCGCACACGGGCCGTTAGGCTCACAGAAAGCAGAACGGAAGATCAGAAATGACGGTGAGTGTCCCGCAGCTGCCGCTGGATCTCGGCGTGCCGCATTCGCGGATCGCCGCAGTCAACGTCGCCGAGGTGCCGCAGCGCAGCCCCCTGCGCTATCCCGGCGGCAAAACCTGGCTGATCCCGCACATCCGCGAGTGGCTCAACCCGGCCGACGCCCCCGGACGGCTATTGATCGAGCCGTTCGCCGGCGGTGGTACCGTCTCGCTCACAGCCATAATGGAGCACCGCGCCGAGCGCGCGCTGATGATCGAGCTCGACCCCGACGTTGCCGCGTTCTGGCAGGCCGCGCTCCAACACGGGCCGGCCCTGATCGAGCTCGTGCGGCGCTTCGAGCCGACCCGTGAAAGCGCGGCGGCGCTCGATGGCGCGGCCGCGGACGATGTGCTGATGCGCGGCTTCCGCACGCTGGCGCTCAACCGCGTGCGGCGCGGCGGCATTCTCGCGCCCGGCGCCTCGCTCAGCCGCTCCGGCGAGAACGGCAAAGGCCTCCGCTCGCGTTGGTACCCCGACACGCTCGTGCGCCGTCTCGCTGCAATCAGCGAACACGCCGGGCGATCACATTCGTCGCCGGCGACGGCCTGGCCGTGCTCCGCTCGCTCAAGCCGGCCGCGCTCGCCGACGCCGTCCTGTTTCTCGATCCGCCCTACACAGCGGGCGGCAAGCGCGCCGGCTCACGGCTCTACGCCCACCACGAAATCGATCACCGCGGCTCTTCCAGCTGGCCGCCGACTGCGAGACGGACTTCCTGATGACCTACGATTACGCGCCGGAAACGCTCGCACTCGCCCGAGAGTTCGGCTTCCACGCCGTGCAGGTGGAGATGAAGAACACCCACCACGCGCGCATCCCCGAGCTCGTGATCGCCCGACGCAGCCTCTTCGAGGCTTACCGACCGTGCCCGCGCCTGCTGGCGGCGCAGACGATCTCGCGCAGCGAGTTCGAGACCGCCCTCCGCCGCAAGCTCGAACCGCTCGCCTGAGGCTGCGCGTACACTCGCAGGCATGGCGGGCGATGTGTACGCGGCAATCGACCTGGAACTGACCGGGCTAAAGGTAGGCAGCGCCGAGATCATCGAGATTGGCGTCGTCCGCTGCACCCCCGACCGGGTATTGGAGCGCTGGGACACTCTCGTCCGCCCCTACGGTGAAATGCCCGACCTACGCATCCAGCGACTCACCGGCATCACCCCCGAAATGCTGCGCGGCGCTCCGCCGTTCGATCAGGTCGCCGACAGACTGCGCGAGCTGCTCGACGGCGCAATCCCGATCGGCCACAACATCGGCTTCGACCTCGATCATCTGGGCGCGGCGGGCGTAGACGCCCCCCGCGACGCAATCGACACCTTGCCCATCGCCCAGGTGCTCGAGCCGACCGCGCCCTCGCACCGACTCGGCGACCTCTGCGCCCGCCGCGGCATCGAGCTGGATAATTCGCACCGCGCGCTGGCCGACGCGGAAGCCAGCCGCCGCCTGCTGCTCGCGCTGATCCGCCGCTGGAGCGAGCTCAGCGCCTCGCAGCGCGAGCAGGTCCAAGCCGCCGGCGAGGCGCTGGGCATGCTCTCGCCTCTGTGGCGCTTCGTCTCCCTCGCGTCGGGCGGCGCGGTCGCCCCGCTGCGCCGCTCGGGACAACCCCGTCCCGCGCGGCGTCCCCAGGCGCAACCTGCCGAACCTCCGCCAACCGTCAAACTGCCGGAACGCTCGCTGGCTGACCTGACTGCCGCGGCGTTCGATCAGGCCGCCGCCGACCCCGCCTCGGGCATGCAGCCGCGCAGCGAGCAGCGCGCCATGGCGCTGGACATCGCGCGCGCGCTCGACGACGGCGAGCAGGCGCTGGTCGAAGCCGGCACCGGCGTCGGCAAATCTCTCGCCTACCTGATCCCGGTGGCGCTCTGGGCCATGCGCGAGGGCGCGCGCGTCAACGTCAGCACCCATACCCGCAACCTACAGACGCAACTCTCGGAGGACGATTTCGGCCAGCTCCGCGCAATGCTCAACTACGCCGCGCCGGGCCTCGGCGCGCAACTGCGCGCGACCGTACTGAAGGGACGCGGCAACTATCTCTGCCCGCAGGCCTTGGAAAAAGCGCTCGCCCAACGCCTGACGGGCGCGACGGGCGGCGATGGAACATCCGATCCGGACACCGCAATGCTGCTCGCGCGCATCGCCGTCTGGGCAGAAGAACCGGGCTGCGACGGCGATCGCGAGGCGCTCCGCCTGCACCGCGACCTCAACAACGCCTGGGCCCAGCTCTCCGCCGAGCGCGCCGGCTGCCTCGCCCCTCGGGGCGATCACGGCGCCTCGCGTGCCTGCTTCCTCGCCCGCGCCTTCGACGCCGCCCGCAGCGCCCACATCACCGTCGTCAATCACTCCTGGCTGATCAGCAATCTCGAGTCGGGGCGCCAGGCGCGGCTGACCGGCACGGGCGGAATTCCCGAAGGCGCGCAGCTGGCGGCATCGGACGCGGTGATCATCGACGAAGCGCACTTCCTCGAAGAAGCCGCCACCAACGCGCTGCGCATCGCCATCGACGAGAACACGCTGAACACAACCTTCGACGCCATCCGCTCCACCGATCGCCGCCGCGCCAACACCATCGTGCGGCGCACCGCCGAAAATCTCCCCGTCGCCTCCGAGCAGCTCTCCGACGCCGTCGCCGCCGCCCGCCGCGCCGTCGAGCAGGCCTGGTTCGCGTTCGGCGAATTCTTCACTCAATTCAAGAAGGACGACGCGCTGGTGCTGGGCAGCGGCATGCGCTCGCAGCCGGCCTGGGCGGGTGTAGAAGACCAGGCTCAGCAAGCCGAACAGACATTGAGCGAGCTGGCCGCCCAACTGCGTTCGATCGCAGCGAATCAGCGCGAAATCGCCGACGATGCGCAGGAAGCGGCCGAAACCTGCGACGAAGCCGCCGCCGCACTCAACGCCGCAATCGCCGGCGACCCCCGCGAGACGGTCGTCTGGCTGGAAAAGCAGCGAGCCAGAGAACGCCGCGCCCCCGACGTGTTGAAGCTCGACCTGGCGCCGATCGACATCGCCGCCTGGCTCCGCGCCGAACTCTGGGCCGCTTCGCCCCGCGCCGTGCTGACCAGCGCCACCCTGACTGTCGACGGCGCCTGGGACTTCCTGCGCGAACGGTTGGGACTGCCCGAAACCCTCGAATCCACCTATGGATCGCCCTTCGACTACGAGCGCAACGCCCGCATCTACATCGCCTCCGACATGCCCCCCATTCAGGGCCCCGCGCCAGCTGTGGAAGAAGCCCTCGCCGACGCAATCCTGCCCCTCGTCCGCGCCGCCGGCGGACGCTCCCTCGCCCTCTTCACCGCCCACGGAACCATGCGCCGCGTCGCCGAGCGGATCCGCCAGACGCTCGAAGGCTCCGGCATCGCTCTCGCCGTGCAGGGTCCCGACGGCAGCCCTGCCCAGGTCATCGCCGCCCTGCGCGACAACCCCCGCACCGCCGCCTTCGGCGTCGCCTCGCTCTGGACCGGCATCGATGTGCCCGGCGAAAACCTCTCCCAACTGATCATCTGCCGCCTGCCCTTCGACCGCCCCAACGACCCGATCCAGTCGGCCCGCGCCGATCGCTACGAAAACCCCTTCATCGAGCACCAGGTGCCCACCGCCATCCTCAAGCTGCGCCAGGGCGTCGGACGCCTCATCCGCACCGTTGACGACCGAGGCGTCATCGTCCTGCTGGACAACCGCGTGGCCACCAAGCGCTACGGCGCGCGCTTTCTCAACACGCTCCCGCCCGCCCCCATCGAAGAAGCGCCGCTGCACCAGATCGCCGGCGCAGTCGCCTCCTTCCTGCCCCCGCTGCCGCCACTGCCGCCTGCCGCGTCATGACGCACTGGCCGAACCAGCCGGACCGGATCGCCGGCGAGCAAATCTCGCTGACGCGCATCCGCGCCGACGCCGCAGATGCCCCATGGCTCGAAGAAGCGGCGCAGGCCATCGCCGGGCGCGGTGAGCCCTGCCCGCTCAACGCGCGGCTGGAAAGCGGCGACGCCGGCTACTGGATCCGCGCGGAAACGCCGAACGGACCCGAGCTCGTCGGCGCGCTGAGTGGACGCATCGTCGGCGAGCGCGCCGTCTGGACCTGGCTCGCGGCCGCAGCGCAATGGCGGCACTACGGCTTCGGCGGCGCGGCGGTCCCGCTGTTCGAGCGGGCGGCGCAACAATCGGGCGCGCGCGAAGCCCTCGTCCCGCTGCCCCGCGACAATGGAGTGGCGCTCTACTTCTGGCTACGCTTGGGCTACGTCCCCGCGCGTTCCCCGAGCCTGGCGGCGGACGACCTGCCGCCGGGCGTCGCGCCCGACGCCGTCTGGATGCGCCGCCCGCTCTCGCACCCGGACGCTCCCACAACAGAGCGCTGAACGGAATCGCCGATGCAGCTGCCGCAAGAGGTCAAGGATCGCGTCAACAAGGCCCTCGACGAGGGCTTCCCGCTCGCGCTCACCGTCGTCACGCCCGAAGGCGAGCCGCTCGCCAGCTTCCGCGGCAGCACCCAAACCTTCGGCGACGACGCCCTCGCCTTCTGGGTGCGCAGCTCGCCCTCGGCCACGCTCGCAGCGATCGCCGCCAATCCCCAGGTCGCGTTCACCTACGCCAACATGCCCGCCCGCACCTTCTACATCTTCCGCGGCCGCGCCCGCGTCACCGAGGACGCCGCCGATCGGAACGCCATCTGGCAAGGCCAGCACCCCCTCGAACAAGCCCGCGACCCCGAACGCACCGGCATCGCCGTAATCGTTGACCTCGACCGAGTAACCGGCCGCGCCGTAGACCTACGCCGCTAACCCCCGCCTCCCCACCCCCCACCCCGTCATACCTGCCCCCTGATCTCCGTCATACCCGCGCTTGCCGCGGGTATCTCGCCGTGAACAGCACCCAACCCCCGTTCACAGAGCATCCCGCCCCACCGTGCCCCCAATCGTCGCCGCAGCCCTCCCGCCGCCCGATCTCCGCCATACCCGCGCCCCCTACTCCGTCATACCCGCGCTTGCCGCGGAGCCTGCCCCCGGCTCGAACGGGGGTATCTCGCCGTAAACAGCACCCAACCCCCATCCACAGAGCATCCCGCCCCACCGCGCTCCCAACCGCCGCCGCAGCCCTCCCGCCGCCCGCTCTCCGTCATACCCGCGCTTGCCGCGGAGCCTGCCCCCTGCCCGAACGGGGGTATCTCGCCGTAAACAGCACCCAACCCCCGTTCACAGACCATCCCGACACATCACGCCCCCACCGTCGCCGCACGGCCTTCCTCCCCCTCCCCTTTTTCTCATCACCCTTGCACCAGGTCCGTCATTCCAGCGAAAGCTGGAATCCAAACCCAACCCCGTTCGCAGCACAAGGGCCCGCCCCCCCAACCCCCGTCCGCAGCGCGAAGCCGCCGCTACCCCCCGCTCCGCCGCTGCAACCAGCGCCGCAGCAACCGCCCCCCCGCCAGCCCCGCCCCAATCACGCTCACCCAAAGCGCGACGGTCACCGCGATGCCGGAGTCATTGGTCGCAATCGCCAGACCGATCCAAATCCCCAGACACAGCGCAAGCACCACCGCAGCCGAGGGCGGCCGTCGTCCCGCCGGCGTGACCTCGGCGGCCAGCGTTTCGACGGCCGGCTGCCCCGACTGTCCGGCCCCGTTGGCGGCGCTGCGCCGCCGCCGGCGTCGTCGCGTGCGCGGCACCGCTAGCCTCCACGCCGCCGACGCGCCAGGTCGCGCGCGCTGATCCCCGGCTCCGCCCGCTGCACCTGAGCCGACGCGCCCGACGCTTTCGCATCCACCTGCCCCACCTCGCCCACCTGCTCATCCTGCGCACCCGCGCCCGTTTGCGCGTCAATGCAGCGGTTGCAGGCGAACTGCAGCGCCAGCACCTCGTCGTCGATCCAAACCTGCCCGCAGTCGGCGACATCGGAGTCGGCGGTCAGGCCGAGGTGAAAAAACCGGCCGCAGCTGTAGCAGTCCGCCTGCGCGTCGGAGCGCAGCGGCTCGTCGCAGACGGCGCAGCCGGCGGCATCGCTGGCGAGCTGCGTCATGATCTCCCCCCAATGTCGATGCTCAACGGATCGTCTAGCCACAATCGTACCCAGTGCTCGGCTCCCTCAACGCCGCCGTCCTCGTCGCCCTCCCAAACACCGTCCCACACGGCCTCTTCAAGCCGTCGCAGCCACGCCCCGATCAGCGGGCCTTGCGGAACGCCCAGCGCCAGCAGCTCCGCGCCGCTCAGCGGCGAGCGGACGCCGTCGCGCCGCTCAACGATCTCGCCCACGCACTTGCCGGCGTATCCCTTCCACAGCTCAGCCGCGACATCGAGCGCCGTATCCGGCGCGTGCGCGACCAGTTCGGCGACCAGCGAGAGGCGGCGCGCATGCGCAATCCGCTGCTTCGACCGCCGTAGCGCCGCTCCGGCCTGTAGCGCGGCGCGTTCCTGCCGACGCAGCGCCGCCGCGTTGGGCAGCCGCACCACGACCGACGGCTCCGCGCAGGTCAGCCCCACCGCCGCCCAGCAGCGCAGCGCAGCGCCGGCCCGCCTGTCGCCCCGACTGCCGCCCTGTCCGCTGCCCTGCCCGTCGCGCACGACCGACGCCGCCCGCGCGGAAATCTCCCAGCCCGGCAACCGCGCCTGTGCCAGCCCCAGCCGCCGCGCCCGCCGCAGCGCCTCGGCGGCCGCCGAATCCTGTAGCAGCGCCCGCCAGGCGTCGCCGAAACGAGCCGGCGACAAATCGGCCAGACCGCTCACGGCTGCGCGGGCGAGGTGCCCTGTCCCCCGTTCGGGCCGCCCGCCGATCCGCGCCGCATAGCGGCACAGCCGCACCAACCGTGTCGGATCGTCTACGAAGGATCGCTCGTGCAGCACACGAACCCGCCCGCGTGCAGCATCCCGCGCCCCGCCGTGCGGATCGAGCAGCATCCCCGCCTGCTCGCCGGTCAAGCCGAACGCGGCGGCGTTGATCGTGAAATCGCGCCGACCGAGATCAGCCTCGATCGGAGCCGATTCCACAATCGGCAGCGCCGCCGGCGCCGGGTAGCGCTCAGTGCGCGTGCGCACGAGATCAATCCGCGTCTCGTCGCCCAGCTGCACGGACGCCGAGCCGAAGCGATCGTGAACCACCCAACGCCTCCGCCTCAGCATCCCCCGCGTCTTGAGCGCCTCGATCGCCGTGTTGATCGCCGCGTCGTCGCCGTCCACCGCGATGTCCAGATCCACGGCCGGCCCAGCCGGCGGCGTCGGCAGCAGTAGCCGATCGCGCACCATTCCACCGACCAGATAGAGCGCAATTCCCGATTCGCCCGCAACGTGACATAGTGAGGACGCGGCCTCGCGCATTTCAGCCGACATCGCGCCCGCGATGTCCGGCGGGAGGTCAACCACGGAGATCGCCATCGCACCTGCTCCCGTCGCTGCCCCAGTCACTGCTCTTGTCGCTGCCGCCCCGCATGCACATAATCTCTGTAGCTGCGATCATCATCCTCGCCCGTCCCCCGTCATTCCCGCCCCATTCACTCCGTCATTCCCGCCTCCGAGCGGGAACCCTGGAGCCGCCGAGCGCCCACATGAGCCTGGCCACCGACCTGCCGCCACGCGCGCTGCGCCCGCTTGAGCAGCGTATCGGGCACGAGTTCCGCCGCCCCGACCTGCTCCGCCAGGCCCTCGTGCATGGCTCCTACGTCAACGAACGCGAGGACGCCGGGCTGCGCTCCAACGATCGCCTAGAGTTCCTCGGCGACGCCATCCTCGGCTCGATCGTCGCCCGCGAACTGTTCGAGCGCTTCCCCGACGCCGGCGAAGGCTGGCTCACCGAAGCCCGCTCGCTGGTCGTCCGCAACCAGAACCTCGGTGCAATCGCCGCGCAGCTCGATCTCGGCTCGCGCCTCTTGATGGGAGCCGGAGTCGACAACGAGGGCGCGCGCACCCGCCCCGTCGTGCTGGCCCGCACGCTCGAAGCGGTGATCGGCGCCGTCTGGCTCGACGGCGGCCAGCGCGCCGTCCAGAAAGTCGTGCGGCGGCTGGTCCGCCCCTCCCTCGACGCGCTCGCCGACGGCGACCTCCAGCGCGATCCCAAAAGCCTCTTGCAGCAGCGATCCCAGGGCGCGATCGGTGCCACGCCCCGCTACGCCACGGTCGGGTCGAGCGGGCCGCCGCACGATCCCTGCTTCCGCGTGGAAGTGCGCATCAACGATGAGGTCGTCGGCGAAGGCCGCGGATCGAGCAAGCGGGCCGCGGAAATGGCCGCGGCCGAGCACGCTCTCGCTTCCTTCAATCCGACCGATGGAGAGGGCGGCTGATGCGCCTCCGCAGCATCGAAATCGGCGGCTACAAATCCTTCGGCAACCGCACCGAACTGCGCTTCGACAGCGGCCTGACCGCCGTCGTCGGACCCAACGGATCGGGCAAGTCCAACATCATGGACGCTCTCCGCTGGGTGATCGGCGAGGGCGCAAACCGCGCCCTCCGCGTCAAGCGGCTCGACGACGTGATCTTCACCGGCTCCGCCGAGCGCGCCCCCGCCGGCCTCGCCGAAGTTCGCCTCCGCCTCGACAATGCCGACGCCTGGCTCGGCATCGAAGCCGCCGAGGTCGAAGTCCAGCGCCGCGTCCACCGCGACGGCGAATCTGAGTTTCGCCTCAACGGACGCTCCGTGCGCCTGCGCGAAATCCAGGAGCTGTTCCAGAACAGCGGCCTCGGCGCGGGTGGCTACGCGCTGATGGGCCAGGGCCTCGTCGACGAGGTGCTGCGCCTGCGCCCCCAGGAGCGCCGCCGCCTCATCGAAGAAGTCGCCGACGTCCGCCGCCACCGCCGCAAAATGCTCGAATCGCGCCGCCAACGCGAGCGCGCCGAGCAGCACCTCGAACGCGCCCGCCTGCTGCGCGACGAAATCGAGCCCCGCCTTCGTTCGCTCGAACGCCAGGCCCGCCGCGCCCGCCGCCGCCGCGAACTGGAGGGCGAACTGAACATCGCCCTGCGTGCCTGGTACGCAGCAGCCTCAGCCGAGCTCGCCGCGCAGGAGCAGGAGCGCCGCAAAACGTTGGAGTCGGCCGAGACCGAGCAGCAGCGGGCGGAAACGGAGCGCACCGCTGCTGCTGCGGCCCTCACCGCCGCCGAGCAGGCCGTCGACGCAGCCCGCGCAGCCGCAGCCCGCGCCGCGAGCGAACGCCGCGACGCCCAGGCGCGGCTCAACGACCTGCGCCATACCATCGAGCTCGAGCAACGCCGCCGCGACTGGCTCGCAACCGAATCATCGAACCTGCAAGCGGAACTCGGCCTCGCAACCCCCGACGGCGATCCCGCCCCGGACCTGGAAAGCGCGCAGGCAGCGCTGAACGCTGCCGAAGAGCGCCTCCGCGAAGCCCGCTCGCTCCGCGACCGCGTGCTGCGCGAGCGCGACCAGGCGGCCCGCCGCCGAGCCGTCGCCGAAGCCCTTGCCCAGCGCCTTGAGGCCGAACAAACCGAGCTGCGCGGCGAGACCGATTCGCTCGGCGCCGCGCTGGACGCCCGCCAGAGCGAGCTCGCAGCGCTCGAAACCGCCCGCTCCGAAGCCGAAACAACCGAGACCACCGCCGCAGAAGCGCTCCGCGCCACCCGCGAAACGGAAACGCGCGCCGCGGCGGAACTGGCGCAGCTCGAGCAGCAAGAACGCGAGCTGCGCGAGCAACGCGACGCGCTTCAGCGCGAGATCGACGACCTGACCGCCCGCATCGCCGCGCTTGGCGACCTGGTCGGCGGCGCAACCGACGGCGGCGCGCCCCGTCTGCTCGCCCAGCTCGACGTGCGCGCGGGCTACGAAACCGCCATCGAGGCCGCCCTGGGCGTCGCGGCCGAAGCCGAGGTGCAGCCCTCTGCCACGGCCGCGCTCAGCCGCGCCGCCGATGCCCTGCAAACCGACGAACACGGCTGGATCGGCGTCGCTCCCGACCTGGTCGCCGCCGACGCCGCGCGACCGCAGCCGCCGCGCTCGCGGGCCAACCGCAACGGCGCAGGGACCGCGCCGCCCGCCGTCGCTCGCCTCACCGCGCTTGACGTCATCAACGCCCCCGCCCAACTGCGCAGCGTCGCCGCCGCGCTGCTCGAAGATGTGCTGATCGCCGAGACCATCGACGACGCCCAGACGCTGCGAACCGCATCCCGCGCCCGCGCCGTCGTCACCCGCGACGGCATCCTGCTCCGTGCTGACGGCGTCGTGGCGACGCGCGGCGCCCAGACAGCCAATCGCGCCCGCCAACGCCGCCGACTGGCCGAATGGCGCGAGCGCCGCGACGAATTGCAGCGCGAATTGGATGCGCAACCGCTCCCCGATGAGGAACAGCGCGAACGCGCCGTCCGGCTCCACGATCGCGCTGCCGCCGACACCGCCGAGTGCGAACAGGCCCACGCCGCGGCAATCGCAGCCCTGTCCCAGGCCGACGACGCGCTCAGCACAGCCCGCGCCGACCGCGAGCGTCTTCGCTCCGACCTCCTGCGGCTGGAAACGCGCCTGGAGCGGATCGCGGCCGACGCAACGTCGGCCTCGGCGGACACAGCCGAACCGGCGGCAGAAACCCCCGATCTGACCGCCGAGCCGCCGGGTGACGCCGATCTGGCCGCGCTGGAACGCGAGCGCGACGCAGCCGCGGCGCTGTTCGCCGCCGCCCGCGCACGCGCCGATCAGATCGAGCGCCGCGCCCAGGCCGCCGCGCGGCTGGAGAACGTCAGCGCCGAGCTCGAAACGCTGCGCGTGTCACTCGGCGAACGGGAAGCCGCGCTTGCCGAGGCCGAGGCGGCGGAACGCAGCGCGACCGACGAAACGCAGCCCGAAGTCGAGCGCGCCGAACATAAGCGAGCCCAGGCCCGCGAACGAGTCGACGCCGCGCAGGCGGCGCGGCTGACCGCCGAACGCTCCGCCGTCGAAGCCGCCGCCGCGCTGCGCGAGACCAACGGCGCGCGCGAGCGGCTGGCCGCGAGCGCCGACGAAGACGGCATCGACCTCGCCGCACTGCCCCCTCCGCCCGCTGCCGATAGCCAGCTGCCTCTAGCCGACGACGACTCCGAGAGCGCGCGCGTCGAGCAGCTGCGCCTCGCCGCCAACGCGCTCCGCGAGCGCATGCATCGCCTCGGCCCCGTCCAGCCCGACGCCGCCCAGGAACACGAAGCGGAGCAGCAGCGCTTCGACTCGATCGCTGGGCAAATCGCCGACCTGGAGGTCACCGAGACGCGGCTGCGGACGGCGGAGCGCGACCTGGAGGCGCTGATCGACGGCAGCTTCCGCGCCGCATTCGACAAGGTCGATGCAGCCTTCCGGCGCTACTTCTCGCTGATGTTCCGGGGCGGCGCCGCGCGCCTCGCGCTCACCCACAACGAGCCGCCCCCGGAGACCGAGACCGACGAAGAGCTGATCGAGGACGAGAACGCCGAAACCCCGCCCGCCGGCGTCGACATCCTCGCCCAGCCGCCGGGCAAGCGCGTCGCCAACCTCGGCCAACTCTCCGGCGGCGAGCGCGCCCTCACCGCCATCGCCCTCCTCTTCGCCCTGCTCGAAATCCGCCCCGTTCCCTTCTGCGTGCTCGACGAGGTCGACGCCGCCCTCGACGAAGCCAATGTCGAACGCTTCGTCCAGGCCCTCAAAGAACGCGCCGCCGACATGCAGTTCGTCGTGATCACCCACAACCGCCGCACCATCGAGCAGGCCGACGCCATCTACGGCGTCACCATGTCCTCCGACGGCCTCAGCAAAGTCCTCTCCGTCCGCCTCGACGACCTCCCCAACCCAACCGCCTAAGGCACTGTTCACACTTCCGTCATGCCCCCGCCGCCCCCACCGCCACACCCGCCCCTCTCTCCACCCCGCCATACCCGCGCCGAAGAAACCGTCATACCCGCGCTTGCCGCGGAGCCTGCCCCCGGCCTGAACGGGGGTATCTCGACGTGACCAGCACCAACGCCACTCTCCGCTCCCCCGCCGCCACACCCGCCCCCTCTTCCCCGCCACACCCGCCCCCTCTTCCCCGTCATACCCGCGCCCACTTCCCCGTCATACCCGCGCTTGCCGCGGGTATCTCGACGCGAGCAGCACCAACCCCACTCTCCGCCCCCCTGCCGCCATTCCCGCAACCCCCTCCCCCGTCGCCCCAGCACGCCCCCCTCCGTCGCCCCAGACTTGATCTGGGGCCCAAACCCAACCCCGCCCACAGCGCCAACCCCCACACCCTCCACTTCCGTCACACCCGCCGCCCTCTTCTCCGTCATACCCGCGCTTGCCGCGGAGCCTGCCCCCGGCCTGAACGGGGTATCTCGACGTGAACAGCACCAACCCCGCTCTCCACTCCCCTGCCGTCATTCCCGCCGCCGCCACTCCCGCACCCCTCTCCCGTCGCCCCAGACTTGATCTGGGGCCCAAACCCAACGCCGTTCGCAGCCCCAACCCCCGCCCAACCGTGATACCGTCGCCTCTCCCAATAGAACACCAGAGCGACACAGGAGCACCCACATGCCCACCTCCCCCCAACGACGCACCCGCATCCGCCGCGCCCACCAACTCCGCCAACAAGGCCGCACCCTCCGCCAAATCGCCCAACACCTCCACGTCGCCCACTCCACCATCGCCGACGACCTCAAACTGCTCGAAACCCAACGAAACGAGCTGACCAACACCATCGCCCACGACCTCCTGCTCGAACACACCCTCCAACTCCGCGACCGCGTCCTCAAACTGCGCAACCAAGACCCCCTCCACCCCCTCCAGCGCTTCCCCATCACCGACGAACTCGGCCGCCGGAAAACCCGCGCCTCCGAAGCCAGCGCCGGCGAAATCGCCCGCTTCTACGCCCTCCACGAACGCGCCCTCAACCACGCCGAGCGCGAATACCGCTACGCCCTCCAAGAACTCGCCCACACCGACATCCAAATCGAAGAAGAAACCCTTGACTACCCCGACGACCAACTCGCCGCCCAGGAACCCCCCAAACAACTCGCGCAACCCAGCCAGCCCACACAGCCGAACAACCCCGAACAACCCCGAACAACCCTGAACAAACCCGAACACACCCCGACCATCCCCGACCGCGCAACACCCGCCCGACCAGATAAGACCCAGCCCCAACCCGCCCCCACACAACCTGTTGCACAACCCGCACAACCCCGAACAACCCCGAACGCACCCGACCACGCCCAACCGCCTACCGAACGACTCACCCACGCCCAACTCACCGAACTGCTCGAAACCCACCCGCCCGACATCAACGCCCTCAACAACCTCCTCCAGCACCCCGAACGCTTCCCCGACTACCCCCCGGCCCTGCTCGACCTGTTCAAGGACATCATCGCCAAAGCCGTCAACGCCGCCCACAAAGCCGCCTGAACGCCCCCCCGACCGCGCCGAGCGCGGCCGACCTCTGCGATAGGCTGCGCAGCCGTGAGGAGTGCGTCGTGGTCCGACTCTTTCGCCGCCGCCGGGAAGCAGAGCCGGCGCCCGCTGAGGATGCGGAACTCGACGCCGCTTACGAAGGCGCGACCCGCGCAACCCGGCGCGGCGTGCTCGGACGCCTCGGCGGCCTGCTGCGCGGCGGCAAGCTCGATGACGACTTCTGGGAAGAGCTCGAGGAGACGCTGATCCTCGCCGATATGGGCGGCCCGACCAGCGCGCGGCTGGTCGAAGAACTGCGCGATTCGGTCGGCCGCGGCGACGACGCGGACGCCGTGCGCGGCCTGCTGCGCGAGCAACTGATCGCCCTGCTCGAACGCCCCGCGTCCGACGGCGCGCTCTGGTCCGGCAACGGCGCGGCGGAACCGCCCGCTCCGCGCATCGTCCTCGTCGTCGGCGTCAACGGCGCCGGCAAAACCACCTCCATCGCCAAGCTCGCGCACGCGCTCGGCGAGGACGGCCAAACGGTGCTGCTCGCCGCCGCCGACACCTTCCGCGCCGCCGCCATTGAGCAGCTGCAAACCTGGGCGCAGCGGGTCGGCGTGGACTGCATCGCGCATCAGCCCGGCGCGGACCCCGGCGCGGTCGCCTACGACGCGATCGAGGCGGCCTACTCGCGCGGCATCGACACCGTCATCGTCGACACCGCCGGCCGCCTGCAAACGCAGTCCAACCTGATGGCCGAGCTGGGCAAGGTGCGCCGTGTGATCGAAAGCCGCTGCCCCGGCGCGCCCCACGAAGTGCTGCTGGTGCTCGACGCGACCAGCGGCCAGAACGGCCTCAGCCAGGCCCGCCTGTTCACCGACGCCACCGGCGTCACCGCCATCTGCCTGGCCAAGCTCGACGGCACCAGCAAGGGCGGCATCGTCTTCGCCATTGCCGACCAAATCGGCATCCCCGTCCGCTTCGCCGGCACCGGCGAGCAGCTCGGCGACATCGCCCCCTTCGAGCCCGCCCGCTTCGTCGACGCGCTGCTCCGCGAAGGCTGAACGGGCGCGTCGCCTACCATGCCCCCATGCAGTTCACACACGCCGCCTGGACGCCCGCCGGCGAGCCGCCGTATCCGACGCTCTTCGCCCTGCACGGGCACGGCGCGCACGCCCAGGATCTCGCCCCACTCGCGCCGATGCTGGCCGAGGGACGGTTACAAGTGATCCTCCCGCAGGCCGAGTTCGCGCTCGACGATGCCCCCTTCTCCTACGGCCCGATGTTCACCTGGATGCAGCGCGGCGACAACGACCGCCCCCTGCCCGGCGAACTGGCGCGCGTCACCGCAGACCTGACCGCGTTCATCGATGCGGCCTGCGAGCGCTACGCGGCGGACCCGGCGCGCACCGCGCTGATGGGCTTCAGCCAGGGCGGCTTCCTCGCCTATCGGCTGGCGCTGAGCGATCCCTCACGCTGGCAAGGCGCAGCCATGCTCTCCACCTGGCTCTCCGACGAAGCGGCCGCCGACATTCACCCTGACGCCGCCCAACTACCGCTGCTCGTCCAGCACGGGACAAACGACCCGCTGGTCACGATCGACAAAGGCCGCGACTCCCGCGATCGCCTCCAGGCTCTCGGCATGAACGTCGACTACCGCGAGTACCCCATGCAACACGAGTTGGCCCGCCAAAGCCTCCACGACCTCTCCGCCTGGCTCGCCCAGCGGATACCCTCCGACTAACGGCGCGGAGCGGCGGCGATGACCACCAGAACCCCGATCGAAGATCACGGCGTCCACTCCCAACGGATGCTGACGCACGCCCGCGAACAGCTGGCGGCCGGAGACCGGGTGCAGGCCGCCGAGAAAATCTGGGGCGCGGCGGCGCACAAGCTCGCAGAGATCGCCAACGAGCGCGGCTGGCCGCTTACCGGCCACCGCGACAACGCCGACATCGCCGAATACATCGCCGCCCTCGTCGGCGATCCGGCAATCATCGGAGGATTCGACTCAGCCGCCGCGGCCCACCAGAACTTCTACGCAGACCTCCTGCCAATCCACAAACTGCCCATTCACAGGCTGGAGGCGCGCCTCGACGCAGTGAGCGATCTGATCGAGCGGCTTGAGACCGCCCGACATCAATTTCCCCTCGATCTGGAGCCGCCGACCGACACGGACTACCGCCTGCGTCACCCCGACCTGCTCGACCCCGGTACTCAGCGCGAGCTCAACCTGGCCACGCAGGAACTCGCCGCCGCGAGGCGGCGCATCAGCGACCCACACCGCCGAATCACCGAGATCCGCAAAGCCGCCGCCGGCCTCACCGCCGCAGCCGAAGACGAGCGCGCCTCCGACTGACGCCTATGCTCCCGGGCGGACGACTCACCCGCCGGCGGATGCGTTCCGCCGCTGGGCGCGCTTCTCGGCGCACCGCCGCGCCGCGCGGAGATACCCGCGATCGCTCGGCGCAGCCAGATCGAGCGGTAGATCGCGGTGCGCCTCATCCAGCATCGCGCAGACCCGCCGCACGCCGATCTGCGACCAGCGGATCATCGCCGGCTCCATCAGGTCGTCGTAGAAATTCACGTGCAGATTCAGGGCGGACTGAACCAGGTTGAAGATCTCGGGCGGATCGGCCTCAACCGCGCGGTCGATCTGATAGGCGATCGGCATGATCTGGCTGTGTTCGCAGTAGTACCAGCCCCGCGCGTCGGCGAACACCCTGAGCCGGCGCGAGACCGCGCCCCACAGCTTCTCGCACGCCTGGGCGCGCAACTCTCCGTCGATCTCCGCGTCCGGGCGCTCAAGGATCGCGGCGGCGGCGGCCAACAGCGCATCGCTGGTCTCGATGTGCGGAGTAAGCGGCGGAGCGGCGGGCTGATACGCGGGCAGATCGGCGGCGGGCGTAGTCATCGGAAGCCCTTCCCTGACCATTGGGCGTCGGCGTTAAGCTGACATCAGCCTAACGCGATGTCGTACCCGGATGCCCGATGACCACCCAACCGATCGAGAGCCACGCGGTACACAGCCAACGCATGCTAGAGCATGCAGCACTCATGCTGGAGCAGGGCGACCGGCTGCAAGCCTCGGAGAAGATCTGGGGCGCGGCGGCGCATCGACTCAAGGAGATCGCTGAAGCGCGCGGCTGGCCGAATGCCGGCCACGCGGACATCTGGGCGATCGTCGGCCACATCACCGCCCTCTCCGGCGAGCCGCGGATCGACGAGCTGTTCGCCGTCGCCAACGACACCCACCAGAACTTCTACGAAGACCGCTACTCGCTCACGCAACTCGCGCGGCGCCATGAGCAGGTCAGCGCGCTGCTGGAGCTGCTCGACGAGGCGCAGCGGACGATGCCGCCTGACCTGCCGATGCCCGCCGATCGGCACTACCGCCGCCGTCACAACCTGACCGCGGCCAACCGGAGCTGACCAACCGAACCGGGCCGTCGGCAACGGCGTAGGCTGGCGACATAAGCGGATCGGAGAGACGCGATGGGTGCGACGGTTCGAGTCTGCGCATTGGACGAGCTGCAACGCGACGGCGTGCGCGTCGTCTCCACCGGCGAGCGGACCGTGGCCGTGTTCTGGCACCGCGGTGAGGTCTTCGCCGTTGATAACCGCTGCCCCCACATGGGCTTCCCGCTCAGCCAGGGCACCGTCGCCGACGGCATCCTCACCTGCCACTGGCACCACGCCAAATTCGACCTCTCGGGCGGCTGCGCGTTCGACCTGTTCGCCGACGATGTCGCGGCGTTTCGCAGCGAGCTGCGCGACGGCGAAGTCTGGATCGACCCGCAGCCGCAGGAAGAAGAAGCCGTCGCGCACTGGACGCGCAAGCTGCAGGAGGGCCTGGAGCAAAATCTGCGGCTGGTCATCGCCAAGTCGGTGATCGGCCTCTGCGCGGCCGGCCGGGCGGACATCGTGCTGGATCGCGCGGCGCGCTTCGGCGTCCGCAACCGCGCCGCCGGCTGGTCGAGCGGGCTGTCGATCCTCACTGCAATGGCCAACGTGCTGCCGCAACTCGATCCCGACGACCGGCCGCGCGCCCTCTACCAGGGCGTCGTCCACGTCGCCCGCAGCGTGCAGGGGCAGCCGCCCGACTTCGACATCGCCGCGCTGACCACCGACGAGGCGCGCCCCGACCAGTTCCGCACCTGGTTCCGACGCTTCGCCGAGGTGCGCTCGCGCGACGCCGCCGAACGCTGCCTGCGCACCGCCGCCGCCGTCGGCCTGGACGCCGAGCAGCTCGCCGACCTGCTCTTCGCGGCCTCCACCGATCACACCTTCATGGACGTCGGCCACACGCTCGACTTCGCCAACAAGGCCTGCGAACTGCTCGACGCGGTCGGCTGGGACGACGCGCCGGATGTGCTGAGTTCAGTGATCCCGACGATCACCGGCGCGCAGCGGATGGAGGAAACCTCGGCCTGGCAGCATCCCGTCGATCTGCCCTCGCTGCTGCGCGAGGCTGGCGACGCGCTGGATGAGGCGCTGGCTGTCGGCGGGCAACATAACAAGAGCTGGGACGCACACCGCCCGCTGGCCGAGTCGATCCTGGACGACCCACCCGACGTGTCGCTGCGCCGCATCGTGGATGCGGCCCGCGCCGGCGCGCCGCTGGGCGAACTCAGCTTGACCGTCGCCTACGCCGCCGCCCGCCGCCCGCTCCACTTCCACATCTCCAACGAGTTCGGCGACTGGAACACGGTGCATCACACCTTCACCTACACCAACGCGGTCGATCGGGCGATGCAGCGCGCGCCCTCGCGCGAACTGGCCCGCGCGATCCTCGACGGCGCGGCCTCCGTCTACCTCGAACGCTTCCTCAACATGCCGCGCCAGCCGCGTCCCGAACCGAACGGCGGCGCGGCCTCGACCGACGATCTGCTGGGGCACTTCGACCGCCAGCAACAGGTGGACGAGACGGCGCAGAGCGTCGCGGATCTGCTCGCGGGCGGCCAGCGCGGAGATGTTGTGCGAGCGCTCGGCTCGGCGCTGCTGCGCGAGGACGCCGGCTTCCACTCATTCCAGATCTACGACGCCGCGCTGCGCCTCGCCGAGCGCTTCGGTGAGCGCCCCGAAGCCGATGATGTGCTAATTGGCGCGAGCCGTTTCCTCACCGCCCACGCGCCGACCGTGCGCTCGATGAATCAGACCTACGAAACAGCCGCGCGGCTGCACCGCGGCGAGGCGCTGCACGCCTGAGTCGCCTAAGCGGCATGCCCGAATCACATCACCGCTGAGAGGGCGCAGGGTACGCTGGGGTGCATGGAGGTTGGCGATGCTCGCTGCGCTGAAATGGCTGACGCCGCGCCGCCTCATCCTGCTCGCGGCGCTGGCCGGCGTGCTCGCCGTCGCCATCATCCTGCTCTGGTACTTCGTGCTGCGCGGCGATCCGCCGCCGCCGGCTTCGTTACAGGCTGCCGTCCAGTCCGTTCTCGCAGACCAACAGCAAGCGCAACAGGCGCAGGCGTCCGACGCGGACACATTGGACGCGCAGCAACAGGCGTCGGACGATGTCACGGTCATTGATGCGGACGAGCAGGACTACTCCGACGAGCCCTCGGAAGGCGTCAGCTACGGCTCCGACCAACAGCCGCCCGAACAGCAACAGGCCGCCCAAGAGGATTCCGCCGCCGACCCGCCGTCCGACGGCGAGTCCACCGAACAGTCCCGAGGCCCTGAGACGCAACCGCTGCCCGAGTTGCCTGAACTGGCCGGCCCCTGGACGCTCTCCGAGCGCGGCGAGTCGTTCGTCGGCTACCGCATCGACGAAGAGCTGGCCAACATCGGCGCAACGACGGCGGTCGGGCGTACCGGCGAGATCACGGCGACGCTGGAGTTCGACGGCGCGGCGATCACCGCCGTGGAGATCGTCGCCGACCTGCGCACACTGCGCAGCGACCAGAGCTTCCGCGACGGCGCGCTGCGCGACCGCGGACTGGAGTCCGATACCTACCCCTTCGCCACCTTCCGCCTCACCGAACCGATCCCGATCGACCGCCTGCCGGTGAGCGAGGACACCTTGGCGGTGACCGTCGCCGGCACGCTGGAGCTGCACGGGGTGACCAACGATGTACAGATCGCGCTGGCAGGCCAGTACGTCGACGGCCTGGTGGTCGTCTCCGGCTCAACCGAGATCGTGCTGACCGACTACGAGATCGAGGCGCCCACAGGCTTCCGCGTGCTCTCCATCGCAGAAGCCGGCCTGATGGAGTTCCAAATCGTCTTCGAGCAGAGTTGATCGCCAGAGGGAGCGCCCTGCAGGCAGATGGCCATTTTTGGCACCTGCCGGCACATAACCTATATAGTGCGATCATCAATTACGCGCTCCGGCGGAGCCGCCGGAAGCCCCGCCATCCCCCAACATCCCCACCTCAAACCTCAGGTTGCCGAACGAGTCCTGCTCCACATTCCGCACCTCGCCCTCCGCATCCAGGTGGGCGATGATCTGGAACAGGTCGACGCGTCGCAGGTCCTCATCCGAGTGCTCCATCAGCATCGTCACCGAGATGCGGCGGCCAGGGCCGAGCCGATCGGACTCGGCGCGGATCGCGCGGCGCACCGTGTCGACATCAGCGAGCGTCGCCGCCTCAACCTCCGGCGGCGCGCGGAGCGCGCCAAGCCGTTCGCGCAGACCGTCGAAGAGTCCCATGCTTATGTCTCCTTATGTGCGCAATTCTGCGCTTCGAGTAGGGCTGCGTCGAGCAGCGCGAGCGTGGCCCCGTCGCCCTCGGAGAGCGCGGCGAGACGCTGTTCGACGAGGCCGGCGGCCGTCCAGAGGCCGATCAGCAGCCGCGCAGCCTCGCGCCAGTCGGCCTTGCTTGCGGCGAGCTCATCGACCGGCGCCTGGCCGGCGGCGAGAATCGCCGCGCGGCGTCCGCTCGCGGCCTCGCCTTCCGCGCCAAACTCCTCAATCACCGCGTCGAACTCGTGCGCGGCCTCATCCAGCTCGTTCCGCGCCAGCCGCACGTTGCCCAGCGAGAGACGCGAATCGACGTCGTAGGGCCGCGCCAGCGCCGCGCCGCGCGCATGCCGCAGCGCTGGTTCGAGGTCGCCGCCGAAACAGAGGGCGGCGCCGAGCCGCAAGTCCAGTTCGTCGCTTCGGTTGACCCGCTCGAGCAGCGCGAGCGCCTCGCCGGCCGGCCGGTTGGCCGCGGCGCCGCAGCCGGCGCGGACCAGACGCTCCGCCTCCGCAAGCAGCGCGATCGCCTCCCGCAACGCCGCGGCGTTGCCCGCTCCCTCGCCCATTCGCCGCCGCAGGCGCTCGACCAACCCCATTCTGTCCGCCTCCGTCTTCCCGTCGCCGCCCGACTGTTGCGCCCGATGGGTACGGTAATCGTATGAGTGCCGCCGACCGCCCCGATGCCCCGTCCTCCGTGGCAGGTAACCCCGCGCGCCGCATCATCCACGCCGATATGGATGCGTTCTACGCCTCCGTGGAGCAGCACGACAACCCCGAGCTGCGCGGCAAGCCCGTGCTGGTGGGCGGCTCGCCGCGCGCGCGCGGCGTGGTGGCTGCGGCGTCGTATGAGAGCCGCACGTTCGGCTGCCGCTCGGCAATGCCGATGCGCACCGCTGTCCGCTTATGTCCGCACGCCGAGATCGTCCGCCCGCGCTTCAATCGCTACCGCGAGATCTCCGAGCAAATCATGGACATCTTCCGCAGCATTAGCCCGCTGGTCGAGCCGCTCTCGCTGGACGAGGCGTTCATCGACATCACGCAGCGGGTCGAGTCGGGTCAGACGCCGCGCGAGGTCGCGGTCTGGATCAAGGAGCGGGTGCGCAAGGAGACGGGGCTGACGATCTCCTGCGGCTGCGGTACCACCAAGTCGATCGCCAAGATCGCGTCGGACCGCGACAAGCCGGACGGGCTGACGGTGGTGCCGCCGGGCGAGGAGCGCGCCTTTCTCGCGCCGCTGGCCATTTCCGAACTGTGGGGCATCGGCCCCAAGACGGCGCAGCGACTGCGCGAGATGGGCGTGGAAACGGTGGGCGACCTGGCCGATCGCCCCCTGCCCTGGCTGATTGACCGCTTCGGCGCGCGCGGCGAGTGGTTTCACGAACTGGCCCAGGGGATCGACCGCCGCGCGGTCAGCACCGAGCGCGAAACCAAATCGATCTCGTCGGAGACGACCTTCGCGGAAGATGTCGGAGATTATGACAAGCTGGCGGCCAAAGCCCGCGAACAGGCGCGCGACGTGAGCCGCCGACTGCGCCGCTCCGATCTGCGCGCGCGAACGGTGCAAATCAAACTGCGACTCTCCGACTTCACCACGCTGACCCGCCAGCGCACACTGTCGGGGCTGAGCGACGACGCCGACGAAATCAGCGCGGCGGCGCTGGCGCTGCTGCGGGACCAGTGCGCTCCCCAGCGCCGTTTTCGGCTGATCGGCGTCGGCGTCTCCAACCTCGAAGCGGGGCAAACGGCAGCCCAGCTCTCGCTCTTCGACGCCGCCAACGTTCCGGCCGCCGCTCCCCCGGAGTCGATCCAGCGCCGTGCCCGCGACGCTGCCCTGCGCGCCGCAGTGGACGAGCTCCAGGATCGCTTCGGCGCGGAGGTGGTACATCTGGGCGCGAGCGGCGATGATTAGGCGACCATGAACACCCCCGACCCCCGCAACGCCGACGTGATCTCGTTCGACTGCTACGGCACGCTGATCGACTGGCGCGGCGGCGTGCGTGAGGCGGTCGGCCGCATGCCGGAGCTGGCCGACGTCGACCTGCGCGCCTTCGCCGAGCGCCGCATCGAGCTGGAGCTGGTCGTGGAGCACGAGCGCTATCGTCCCTACGACGAGGTGCTGGCGCTGAGCGTGCTGCGCACGGCGGCGGAGTTCGGAGTCGATCTGCCCGCCTCCCGCGGCCGCGAGTTCGCCGACTCGCTGCGCGATTGGCCGCCGTTCGACGACGCGCCGCGTTTCCTCCAACGACTGCGCGGCCTGAACGTGCCGATGGCGATCCTATCCAACGTCACGCAGGCCGGCCTGCGCGGCAGCGTGCGGACGCTGGGCGCGCCGTTCGACCATCTGATCACGGCGGAGGAGCTGCGCTCCTACAAACCGTCGCCGCCGCACTGGGCGGCGCTCCAGGCGGCACGTGGCATCGGCCCGGCCGAACAACTGCACGTGGCCGGCTCAATCGCGCACGACATCCGACCCTCCGTCGCGCTCGGCGTGCCCGCCGTTTGGGTCAACCGCGAGGGCGAAACCGCGCCTGCCGACGCGACGCCTACGCTGACGGTGGCCAGCCTCGACGAGCTGGCCGAGCTGTGGCGTCTGCCGGACGCCTGACCAGACTCTTGACCAGACGCCTGAAAGGAGCGGCGGCGATGCGCATCACCCGCATGTACCAGGGCGACGACGGCGTCTCCCACTTCGAGGAGCTCGAGGTGGCGCTGCACATCAGCGATGTGGGCGGCGTGACGCGCCGGCTGTTCCCCAACCAGTGCTTCTTCCGCACCACCGAAGAGGGGCTGACGATCGACTGGCACAACACCGATTGCAAGCGGATGATCATCATCATTCAGGGCGCCTGCGAGGTGGAGGTCGGCCACGGCGAGAAGCGGCGCTTCGGCCCGGGCGACATCTGCCTGGCCGAGGATGTCGAAGGCCCAGGACACCGCACGGTGGACATCGAAGGCCCGCGCTTCAGCCTGATGGTGGATCTGCCCGACGACTGGGATGTGCGCCGCTGGGCGCGCTCCTTCGACCAGTAAGAGCAGTAGGAGGTTCTGCGATGCAAATCACCCGCGTCTACACCGGCGACGACAACCAGTCGCACTTCGAGACGATCGATGTGCCGCTCGGCGAGAGCCGCTACGGCTCGCTCTCCGAGCTGTTCGAGGCCGAGGGCGTGATCTTCCGCGAGACGCCGGTCGGCGGCGAGCTGGACTTCCACAACGCGCCGCGCCGCCAGTTCGTGGTCACACTGAGCGGGCTGGTCGAGATCGAGTGCGGCGACGGCGCAACGCGGCAACTGGGCGCAGGCGACATCCTGCTGGCCGACGACACCACGGGCCAGGGGCACATCACGCGCGATCTCGAAGGCCCGCGCCGCAGCCTCTTCATCCCGCTGCCGGAGGATTTCGACGTAGACCGCCTGCGTGGGTAAGACTCAGGTGCGGGTGAGGATGAGGGCGACCAACCCGCCGAACGTGCCAAGCACGAGTGTGGCGGTGAAGAGCTGAATCTGCATCGCCTTGTTGTCGACGTAGGCCCGGAGCCGCTCTTCCGACTGTCGGAGGTCGTCTTTGGTGGCGACGTTATCCAGCGTCGGGTTGAGCGCGCCGATGAACGAGCGGGCGGCAGGTGTCTTGGGCGACGACATCTAAGCGCCGCCAGGCTGGCCGCTGCGCCGGCGGTTGTAGTGGTCGAACGCGGCGATTGTCAGGGCGTGGGTGATCTCCGCGCGGCTGATCATGCCCGGCACTTCGCGCAGCGGGATCGTGAACACCTCGATCGCCTCCGAACTGGTGCCGACGATGTGGTCTTCGGCGACCGCCTTTTCGACATCCAGCGCCAGATACGACCAACAGCGGTTTTCCTGGAGCGCGGGGTTGGGGTGTACCCAGCCGAGCTCGATCGCCTCGCCGCTGCGGGGGCGGTAGCCGCTCTCCTCGTAGAGCTCCCTGAGCGCCGACTGAACAGGAGCCTCGCCGGGATCGACAATGCCGCCGGGCACCTCCAGCGTCAGCTCGCGCGTGCCCTGGCGGAACTGGCGGACGAAGACGACCTCATTGTCGGGTGTGAGCGGGATGATGTTGACCCAATCGGGGAACTCGAAGATGAAGAAGCGATGGTCGCGGCCGGAGCGCGGGTGGCGGCTGGTGTCCTGGCGCAGCCTGAAGAACCGATAGTCGGCCAGCAGCTCGCTCGATTGCCGCTCCCAGATGTCGCTCATCGGCTCAGATCGCAGCGTCGAGGATGCGCTGGTAGCTGTCGATCCGCAGGAAGCGATCGAGGCCGGCGTCCCGCAGCTGCATGTCGAGGTTCTCGATCAGCGTCTGCTTGTAGCCGTCCACATCGATCCCCAGCAGCACCGCATCGCGCTTGATCCGGCGCAGCCCCAACGCCGTCGCTCCGGCCAGCAGCAGCTGGCTCTGCCGGACGTAGGCCCGCCCGGTCGGCGGGAGATTGCCGATCAGCTGCGGCAGGATCGTGTGCAGGAAGTTCACGTGGCGCACCTCGTCGCGCAGGATCAGCCGGAAGATCTGCTTGGCGAGCGGGTCGATGTCGGGGATGTCGAGCGTCTGCTGTAGGAAGAGGGCGGCGAAGTTTTCGCTGAACAGCGTGGACGTCAGCCAGTTTTCGACGCGGTAGAAGCCCCACGAGGCCATCCCGCCGAAGCGCTCGATCAGAAAGCGCTCGGCACCGCTCAAGTGGCCGTGGCCGTCGGCTTCGGTGAGGTAGCGGTCCAGCGCGTAGACATGCCGCGCCTCGTCTTGGCACTGCGCGGCCAGATAGAGATTGAGGCTGGGGTTGCGCAGCTGGTGGGTCGCCTTGCTCATCATCACCTGGATCGTGTCCAACCCCATCACCTCAAGGCCGAGGAAGACATTCATCATCCGCAGCCAGGCGTCGCGCTTCTCGTCGGGAATTTGCGCCCCCCGCTCCCACTCAACATCGCGGTCGGCGTTCCAAAGCCGCTCGCCCTGCTGTCGGAACAGGGTGCGGAACGCCTCGACCTGATCGTCGCCGCCGTCGCGCTGCACCGCCGCCGGTGAACGCCGCATACACGCCTCCTCCGTCTGCGCACTATATCCGCGCAGGTCGTGTCTGCCCAAGCCTTGTCTGCCCAAGCCTTGTCTGCCCAAGCCTTGTCTGCTCAAGCCGTGTCTGCCCAATAGCGGGCAACCCGTCGTATACTGCGGCCATGGCCAACGACGAGGGGTTCGATCTGGAAGAAACGCTGCGCGCGCTGCGCGAGGCGGATGTCGTGGTGATCGGCTTCGGCTGGCTCTCCGAGCGGCTGCTGATCGACGGACGCAGCAACGAGGCCGACGGCCCGTTCGTGCGGGTGGTGGAGCCGGTGCGCTCGCCACAGGATCGCATCCGTCAGCTGCGCAAGCTGCGGCCGGGCTTCGGCGACCCTGAGTCGTTCGTTTTCTTCCCCTGGGCCGGTCGGGTGGATTCGTTCGTCGAGGCGGGGCTGTTCGAGCGGATTCTGGATCGCTGCGCGAACGACCAGACGGCGGAAGACGACGCGCGCGCAGCGCTGCGCAGGCTCTACGAGCTGGACCGCGAGGACATCCGCCAGGCGATCTCCGGCGGCGAGAAGTACCACACGCTCTACGAGCGCGTGGAGGCGTAGGCGGGCGACGCGGGCGGCGCCGTTATGTCTATTGACGCAACATTTCGCATTACACTACGCTTTACCCAGACTCGTGCGGCGAAGGGGTGATCGCAGTGGCTGAACGCAAGTCCAATCGGCGCGCGCGTTCCGGTAAAGCCGTGGAGCCGCAGGAACCGCAGGGCTGCCAGCACCACTGGCGCATTGAACGTCCCGACGCCCAGGTCTCGCACGGCGTCTGCACCAAGTGCGGCGAGGAAAAAGACTTCCTCAACTACGGGGAGGAACTGCGCCTGCCCTTCGGTCGTCGCCGCCGTCGCTAGGGCATGTTCACACCAAGCCCGCCGGTCTACGGCGGTGGCCCCACCACCTCTGCACGCACTGCGATGATCCGCTCGGTTTGGTAGAAGCCCAACTGCTCGAAGGCGGCCGCGCTGAGCTGGATGTCGGTGTTCGAGCTCTCCGAGCCGCGCACCACGACCAGCGCTTCGGCACCCACTACCTGCGCAATCTGATCCTCGTTCAGCAGCGGCGCGCCCGGCAGCCGGGTCAGACGCAGCGTCGTCCCGGTCGGCCAGATGTTGGAGAACGCCGCGGTCGCGTCGGCCGGGTCGTAGGGCGTGTCGTCGGCCAGACGCCGCGGAATGCCGGGGGGCAGCGCCTCGGCGGTCATCCGCTCGCCGACCAGCGGCGCGCCGCCCACATCGGCGGGCGTCACGGCGCTGGCGGCGATGGTCGGCTGGGCCTGGGCGGGATGCACGGCCGGTTCGCTGGTCGGCTCGGGCGGGGGCTCCGCCTGCTCGGCCGCCGGTTCCGCCGCCGGCGCGGCGGCGGGCGCGCTCGGCGCACCCTGCTCGGCCGCGGCCGCCTCTTGCGCCGCAGGAGCGGGCTGTTCGGCGGCGGCCGCGGCTTGCTGTTGCGCCGCCGGCGCGGCGGGCTCGGCGGCCGCCTCGGCGGCGGGCGCGGCCGGCTCGTCGTCGTTGCGCAGCAGGTAGTAGACGCCGAAGTAGACGCCGACGCCGATGCCCCCCAGCACCAGCAGCGGCAGCAGCAGACGCGCGATCCGCCGGAGCGTGAAGCGCCGCCGCCGCTCATTGGGCAGCAGCAGCCGTTGGTTCACATGAAACGGCGGACTCTGCTCGCTGCGCACCCGCACTTCTGGACTGGAGAACTCGCGCGTTCCGCGCGCTTCAGGCGGCATTCTGCTCATGCCAGCATCGTACCGCCCAGCGTCGTACTACCGTGCCGCGCCCACGCCGCAACCGCTCGGTAGCATTCAGCCATGGCCGCGCATCCGGAGACGAAACGCATCCGCTGCCCGCAGTGCGAGCGAGCGCTGGAGATCGGCGTGCCGCCGGCCGACGGGCGGACGCGGCGCGTCGTCACCCACTGCACGGGCTGTGAGCACGACCTCGTCGTCTCTCGCGCGCGCAAGGATGACGAACCGCTGCGCATCCGCGCCTGCAAGCGCTGGGCGGTGACCTGCCCCTACTGCAAGGAACCGACGATCGCCCGCCTGCCGCCGGCCGGCCTGCTGCGCCGCAAGGAGACCACGCCCTGCCGGCACTGCCGCAAGCCGTTGATCGTGGAGCGGCGCGAGGAAGGCAAAATCGTGCTGCGCGCGCACCGCGGCATCCTCGAAGGCGCATTGCTCTGATTGCCCCGGCTGGCCGCTCTGACGCATCGGCAACGCTGCGAGGCGGCTACAGGGCGGCTACAGGACGGCTGCGGGGCGGCTGCGGGGTGATTGACTGCGCATTGACGGGTACGCTGTAGCGCACCGCAAACTGGAGCGGGCGGCAGCCGACTGGAGCGAGCGGCAACCGACAGGGCGCCGACGCAGGAGCGAGACCATGAGCAGCGTGGATACCACCATTCCGGACCAGGAAGCGATCGAGGCCCATCGCCAGTGGCGGGGCAAAATCGATTACGCCTCCAAGGTCACCGTGAACAACCACGACGATCTGAGCATCGTCTACACCCCGGGCGTCGCCGCGCCCTGCCTCGAAATTGAGCGCGACCCGGCCCAGGCCCGCGAACTGACCGGCGTCGGCAACCTCGTCGCCGTCGTGACCGACGGCTCCGCCGTGCTGGGCCTGGGCGACATCGGCCCGCAGGCGGCGCTGCCGGTGATGGAGGGCAAGTGCGTGCTCTTCCGCGAATTCGCCGGCGTCGACGCCATCCCGATCGCTCTTTCCGTGCGCGAGGTGGACGACATCGTCGCCGCCGTTGAGGCGATCGCACCCTCGCTAGGTGGAATCAACCTCGAAGACATCTCCGCGCCGCGCTGCTTCGAAATCGAGCAGCAGCTGCACGAATCGCTCTCGATTCCGGTGATGCACGACGACCAGCACGGCACCGCCGTCGTCGCGCTGGCCGGGGTGATCAACGCGCTCAAGTTGACCAACCGCGATTTCAAAGACATTCGCACGGTCGTGCTCGGCGCGGGCGCCAGCGGCATCGCCTGCTCCAAAATCCTGCGCGACATGGGCTGCGAGGACATCTCGCTGATCGACTCGAAGGGTCTGCTGACGGTCGACCGCGAGGACCTCAATCCGTGGAAGCGCGAGGCGGCCGGCTGGTCCGAGCAGCACAACAACTCCGACGGGAGTATCCCGCAGACCTCGCAGGTGATGCGCGGCGCGGACCTGTTCCTCGGTCTGGCGGGCCCCGGCCTGGTCACCGTCGCCGATGTGGCATCGATGAACGACAACTCGATGGTCTTCGCGATGGCCAATCCCACGCCGGAGATCATGCCCGACGAGGCGGCCGAGGCGGGCGCCGCGATCGTCGCCACCGGGCGCTCCGACTTCCCCAACCAGATCAACAACGCGCTGGGCTTCCCGGGGCTCTTCCGCGGGCTGCTCGACGGCGCGATTCCCAATGTCGAAGACGCGCACAAGATCGCGGCGGCGCAGGCCATCGCCGACTTCGTCGAGGACCCCACGCCGGATCGCATCGTGCCCAGCATCTTCGAAGAGGGACTCGCCTACGCCGTGGCCGACGCAGTCCGCGCCGTGGGCTAGAAGCCGTCTTCCGAGCGGGAAATCCAGACGGCGGTTGTCAACGGCGCGGGGTGTCGGATGGTCTGCGAACGGGTGTTGGCAGCCAAGCGCTGGGGCAAGGCGCGCCGGCGTGGGTTGATCGATCAGTTCAATCTTGAGTAGCGGGATCTCTACGGCGGTTTGGCGTGAGGTCTGGGGAGCCGGGGGCGGCGTTGGTGCTGCTCACGTCGAGATACCCGCGCAAGCGCGGGTATGACGGGGAAGATGGCGCGGGTATGACGGAATGGGAGTGCGCGGGAGCGGCGGGCGCAGGCGGTTCGGGGCTTCGGCCTGCGCACAGGGTTGGGTTTAGGCCCCAGATCAAGTCTGGGGCGACGGATCTTGGGGGTGGGGGTCTGAGGTGGTTTGGGGCCGGTTCGCGCTCGGGGGCGGGAATAACGAGGAACGGGGCGGGGGCGGCGTTGGCGCCGCTCACGTCGAGATACCCCCGATCGGGCCGGGGGCAGGCTCCGCGGCAAGCGCGGGTATGACGGAGTGGGCGCGGGGAGACGGAGGGGCGGCGCGGGAGACGGAAGTGTGAATACGACCTAGGGGTTGAGGGCCTGCGCCAATGCGCCGCGCAGCGAGAGTACCGGGCTGTAGTCGGCTGCGACGCGCAACCGACTGTCGTCGATCAGGTGCGGCGTTCCCGTCAGTTGCACGTAGTCATCGACGCCTTCGGGGGCGGGCAGCGCCCAGCCCGCCAGCGACGCCGCATCGAGCGCTCGAGCCAACGGCAACGGCGCGCTCCAGAAGCGCGGCTCCACGCCGCGCAGCCGGCAGGCCTCTTCGGCCAGCTCGCGCCAGGTCGTGTGCGCGCCGGCCGCGTGAAAGATCTGCCCGGCGATCTGGGCGCCGGCCTGCCCGGCGGTTTTGCCGTTCGTCTGGTCGCAGGCGGCGAGAATCGCCCACACGGCGCGGGCCAGATCGGCCGCGCCGATGATCGAAAGCGGCGCCCGCCCGCCCGCCACCAGGCCTCCGCGCGGATGCCTGGCGAAATGCCCTGCCATGCGGCGCAGCAGCCCCTCACTGTTTGCCAGACAGGGCGCGGCGCGCAGCACGGTGACTGGCACGCTGCGGCGGTAAGTCCGCGCGGCCTGCTCGGCCGTGGCGCGGCTCTGTGCCGGCTCGCCGCGCGGATGCGGCGTCCAGCTCTCGGGCACCGGCCAGGGCGGCAGCTCACCCCCGTACACCTCGGTGGTCGAGACCAACAAAAAGCCGTCCAGCTTCACGCGTATGCAGGCATCGAGCAGCGTTGTCGTCGCGGCCACATTTTCGGCGTCGTAATCCGACGCCGCGCGGTCCGGCTCCGTCAGCGCGTGCGCGTGGACCACATGCGTCGCGCCGTCCAGCGCCGCCCTGAGCGCGGCGGCGTCCTGCAGCTGTTCGGAGGCTGTGAGCGTGCGCAGCTCGACGTCCTGGCGTTGCAGCTCCGCAAGGATCTGGCTGCCCGGCGACTGCTCTGCACCCGTGAGCACGATCCGCATGACGCGAGCGTATCGCGCCTGAAGCGACTCGCCCGCGAATGCCCCGCCGCGCACTGCGCTAGATTCTCTGTTGGTGGACTGTTGATGGAGCGCTTCGACGCCGCTCCCGCGATTCGCAGAACGAAAGACGCCCAGATGCCGTTTCTCTCCCGACCGAGCTGCGATCTCTACTACGAAACGTCCGGCGAAGGACCGGCGATCGTCTTTGCGCACGGCGGCGGCGGCAATCACCTCTCGTGGTGGCAGCAGGCCCCGATTTTCGCCGAGGCTTACCACTGCGTCGTGTTCGATCACCGCGGCTGGGGGCGCAGCGTGGAGCAGGAGGGCGGGCCAGGACCGAACGCCTTCGTTGACGACCTGATCGCGCTGCTCGACGAGTTGGAGATCGAGCGCGCCGCGCTGGTGGCGCAGTCGATGGGCGGCTGGACCTGCCTCGGCGCCGCCGTGCAGCACCCCGAGCGCGTCGCGGCGCTGCTGATGGGCGGCACCACCGGGGGATTGACTACCCCCGCCGTGGCCTCCGTCGCCGGCACGCGCGAGCGCATCCGCCGCGAAGGGCTGGGCAATCTCGCCTACCACCCCAACCTGCGCGACCGCGACCCGGCCCTGGCCTTCCTCTACGACGAGATCATGGCGCTCAACCCGCCGCTGGGCGGGAACCTGCTCGAGGCGATGGCCGAACTCGCGCCCAATCCTGAAGCGGTGGCGGCGCTGCCCATGCCGATCCTCTGGATCGTCGGTTCCGCCGACCCGCTGATGCCGCCGCCGGTGATTCGCGCGGCGCAGGAGCACGTGCCGGGCTCGTCCTACTTCGAGGCCGCCGACACGGGCCACTCGGTCTACTTCGAGCGGCCTGTCGAGTTCAACATGCAGCTCAACAGCTTCCTGGTTGAAGCCGGCTGGGGCGAGAGCGTCTTCTAGGGCGTGGGCATGACGGAGTGGGCGCGGGGTGACGGAGTTCCGAGCGGTCTCTCCACGAGCGCGCGCGGGGACTCCGGGGCTTGGTCTTGTCGACGACCGCCGTATGGGCCCCAGATCAAGTCTGGGGCGACGGATCCTGGGGGGCGGGTGTCGGAGGCCGCTCGGGGCCGATTCCCGCTCGGTGGCGGGAATGACGAGGAAGGGTGGCGGGAATGACGGGGAAAAGGGTGGCGGGAATGGGGGTTAGTTGGCGATGGATGCCCAGCGGGGGGACCAGACGAGGTCGAGCGTCGTCTCCAGGGCGACTTCCTGGTATTGGAGCCTGGTGTCCCAGAGCATGAAGCCGTAGCCGCCGTTGGCCGCGGCCTCGCGGATTTGGTCGCGCACCTGGCCGATGCCGTAGAAGACGCGCTGCGGGCCGTAGTCGGTGAAGTCCTGTAGCCAGGGGCGCACCTCGACGTGCGAGTCTTCGGCGATCTTGGCCAGGGTGGCGGCCATGCTGTGGCGGATCACCAGCCCGGGCTGGCCGGGTGGGTACTTCAACCCGAACTGCCCGTCGTTCCAGCCGCTGGGGTAGAGCATCGGCGAGAGGTAGTCGAGGTGTTCGGAGAGCGAGCGGTAGGACTGCCCGATGCCCTGGTCGTCGACGGCGACGGCGATGATGCCGAAGACATCAAAGGAGATTGCAGCGCCGGCTAGGTGGATCGCCTCGGCGGCCTCTTCGGCGAATGTGTCGATGGCGGCGACGCGCTGCTGGGCGTCGTAGGTGAAGCGTTCCGCCAGCCCGTTTTCGTAGGGGAGCCGCACGTAGTCGTACTGCACCTCGTCGACGTAGGCGGCGGCGGCTGCGCCGATTTCGACATTGTAGCGGCGCGCATTGAGGCTGAAGGGGCTGGCCCAGCGCTGTCCGCCGCCGTCGCGGAAGCTGTGGCCGTTGACGTGGCGCAGCGCGTCGGCGGGGTGCGCGCCGGTGTAGTGGTGGTCGAGGAAGGTGACGACGCGGCCGATACGGTAGACGCCCATCTCGCCGAGTTCGCGGAGGAACGCGATCATGCCGTCCTCCGGCGCGGTTGCGCCGATCGCGTCGGAGGTCGGCGTGGCGGCGAAGTGGGCGACCCGGCCGCTCTCGTCCTTGATGTCGATCACCACGGCGTTGATCAGATCGCGCTCGACCAGGTCGCGGATCCAGTCCTGCACGCGCGGGTCCGGGGACTGCGTGAAGCCGACGAAGACGGCGCGCGCGATCAGTTCGCGCAGGACGATGATCGCGTAGTCGCCGTAGACATCGCGGCGCACGACGTCGAAGCCGGGCTTGACGGCCATGATGCGGCCGCTGCGCCGGTCGGCGGGGAATTCGAAGCGGCCTTCGGCGTCGGTGCGGGTCTGGGCGAGCCCGGTGGAGACGGCGACCTGGGGGACGCGCAGCAGGCTGCCGTTGTCCCAGGCGTAGACGGCGCCGCGCAGCGGGGGTGCGGCGGTTTGGGCGGCGGCGGGCGCGGCGAGGCCCGCCACGGCGACGGAGATCAACACCGCCAGCAGGCCCAGCGCCCAGCTTCTTCGCAAAGCTGTCCGTGAGTCTGTCCGCAAGTCTGACTGCAAGGCTGTTCCTCCCGCCTGCTGCGACAGCTTATTGGCCGGCATCGTTATGTGGCTGATTTGGTCCACCCGGCGGCGGGCGGTATTCGCGCTCGGCTTCCAGCGTTTCCTTGAGGTTGGCGAGCCCCTGGCTGGCGGCGAGCGCGAACGGCGTGATGCCGCGGCCGAGCATCATGATGTTGCTGAGCGCCCAGCGGAAGCCGCGCGGGGTGATCGCGACGCCGACCTCTGCGCCGCCGGCGGCGCGTCGCAGGGTGTAGACGTAGCGGACGGTCAGCCCCCAGCCCATCG
This sequence comes from Dehalococcoidia bacterium, assembly GCA_965242565.1. Classification (GTDB taxonomy): domain Bacteria; phylum Chloroflexota; class Dehalococcoidia; order Bin125; family Bin125; genus CATQGW01. Next base: position 699,657 of record OZ251457.1, read on the forward strand.
CCACATCGAGTTCGAGCCGCGACGGCCGCTGGTCGGCGTGGACGACGACATGCCCGGCGGTGATTCCCTCTTCGACTTCGGCGCGCAGGGCGCGCCAGATCACGTCGGGCTCGGCGTTGATCTCGAAGAGGTGCTCGGCGGCGGGCATTCAGACCTCCGAATCGAGCGCGGCGATGGCTGCGGCGAGCGCGCGCATGTCGGTGTAGCGGGCGACGCCGGCCGGGAAATCCAGGCCGCGGTTGCGGGGCCAATCCAGCAACGCGACCGGGATACCGCAGCGGGCGAGTAAGGCGCAGGTGGCTGCGTCGTCGTCGGCGTGCAGCGCGACTTCCCGCGCTGCGAGTTGGTGTTCTTTATGTCGCGCGGAGCTGCGCGCGCCGTTGTTCATCACCAAAGCGTCGATCTGCTCGCCGAAGCCGTGCGTATCAAGCCAGTCCTGCGTCTGCCGCCGCCCGCGCTCGCTGCGGCCGGTGAGCACGATCACGGTGTGGTTGCGGGCGGCGGCGCGGACAGCGTCGAGCGCGCCGGGGCGCACGGCGCGTCCGGCGTAGCGCAGCGCGTACCAAGTGCGGGCGAGGATCGGATCGAGCGGGCCGGGGGTTCGCGGCTGAGCGGAGTGGTCGGGCGTCGGCTGGAGCGAGGTGTTGCGGTCGAGCGTGGGGTTCCAGCCGAAGGGCAGCGCGGCAAGCACGCCGTCGAGATCGAACGAGATGATCGGTCGGTCAGCCACGCTGCTCACACCCATCCCGCGCTGCGGTACCAGCGCATGGTTTCGGCCAGCCCCTGGTCAAGGCCGACGGTGGGACGCCAGCCGGTGGCGGCCTGGAGCGCGGCGCCGTCGGCCAGCCAGGCGCGCTGGCGCATCTCGACCACGCGCGAGCGATCGAGCAGGGGCTCGCCGCCGGTCGTTGCGGCCCAGGTTTCGGCGGCCGCCGCCATCGCCTGCCAGACGGGCGGCGGGAGCGGGATGATGCGCAGCGGTCGTCCGGCGGCGCGCTCCAGCGCCGCCAGCAGGTCGCGCCAGGTGTAGGGGCCGCCGTCGTCGCTGATCTGCCAGGTGGCGGGCTCGGCGGGCGGCTGTTCGAGGATCGCGGTGACGGCGGCGGCGAGGTCGGGGGCGTAGACGCCGGCGACGCGGTTGCTTCCGTCGCCGAACTGCGGCGCGAAGCCGCGTTCGGCCATTTGGAAGAACGGCAGCAGACCACGGTCGGCGGGGCCGTAGATCAGCGGGGCGCGGATCATGGCCAGCGACATCGCGCCGCCGAGTTCGGAGAGGGCGCGCTCGCCGGCGAGTTTGGAGCGTCCGTAGTCGGATGCCGGGTGGGGCGTCGCGTCGGGCGGTTCGGGCGTGTCGCCGGGCGCAGGTCCGAGCGCGGCGAGCGACGAGAGGTAGACGAAGCAACGGACGCCGGCGTCGCGCGCAGCTTCGCCGAGCGCCGCCGTCGCCTCGGCGTTGGTGCGCATGAACTCCGCCTCGCTGCGCCCGCGCAACCGCGCGGCGATGTGGACGACGGCGTCGGTGTCGGCGCAGGCGGCGGCGAGGCCGCCGCGCTCGCCGTCGAGGTCGACGTTGACGCGCGTGTAGGGGATGTCCTGTTCGTCGAGGCGAGAGAGGTCGCTGGAGGCGCGGCTGAGGGTGCGCAGGTCATGGCCGGCGCGATGCAGCGCGGCGGCGGCGTGGCCGCCGAGGAAACCGCTGGCGCCGGTCAGCAGGACGCGCATGGCGGTCAGTCGATGACGCCGGAGCGGCGGCCGGCCTCGGCGAAGATTTCGAGCGCGCGATCGAGCTGTTCGTCGGTGTGGGTGGCGATGTAGGAGGTGCGGAGGATGGCCTGGCCGCGCGGGACGGCGGGAGCGATCACGGCGTTGGTGTAGACGCCGTGGTCGAGCAGGTCGCGCCAGAAGATGGCGGTGCGGACTTCATCGCCGACGCGGATGGGGATGATCGGCGTCTGGCTGGAGGCGACGTCGAAGCCGAGTTCGGCGAGGCTGCTGCGCATCCGCGCGCCCAGTTCCTGTACGCGCTGCACGCGCCACTGTTCCTGGTCGATCAGACGCAGGGCGGCAAGCGCGGCAGCGGCAGAGGCCGGCGGCAGCGCGGCGGTGAAGAGCATGGGGCGGCTGAAGTGCTGGATGTATTCGGTGACGATGCGGGGCCCGGCGCAGAAGCCGCCGACGGAGGCGAGCGTTTTGCTGAAGGTGCCGATCACCAGGTCTTCGCGCGGTTCGAGGTCGAAGTGGCTGTGGGTGCCGCGGCCGGTAGGGCCGACGGTGCCGATGGCGTGCGCGTCGTCGACCAGCAGGCGGGTGTTGCGTTGGTCGCAGACGGCGCGCAGCTGAGACAGGGGCGCGAGATCGCCGCCCATCGAGTATGCGCCGTCGACGATTACCAGGCGGGGGGTTTCGCCGTCGAGGTTGTCGAGCACGCGCGCGAGGTGCTCGGGGTCGTTGTGCTGGAAGCGCACGTACTTGCCGAGGGCGAGGCCGGCCGCGTCGTAGATGCTGGCGTGTACGTCGCGGTCGAGCACGGAGACGCCGTGCCGGTCGACGAGCGCGGAGACGGTGCCGAGGTTGGCGAGATAGCCGGTGGAGAAGACGATTGCGGCTTCGGCGCCGACGAAGTCGGCCAGCGCTTCTTCGAGTTCGAGGTGGACGGGGCTGGTGCCGTTGAGCAGGCGTGAGCCGGTCATGGAGGGTCCCCAGCGGTCGAGCGCGGCGTGGGCGGCGGCGAGCACCTCGGGGTGGCGGGTGAGGCCGAGGTAGTTGTTCGAGCCGAGCATGATCACGCGCTTGCCGTCGACCTCCGCTTCCGGCCCGTCGTTCACTTCGACGGGTTGGAAGAACGGGTAGAGGCGCGCGGCGCGGGCCTGGTCGGCCAGCTGGAAGTGCGCGATGCGAGCGAAGATGTCGGCGCTGTGCGCGTCGCGCTGGCGGCCGTCCATCTCCTCCATGTCCAGGCCGGCGGCCTGGGCAAGGTCGGATAACGGCGGCGGCGCGGGTGGCTGGGTCTCGGTCTGCGTCATCGCGCCCTTCCGCCCCGTCCTGGGAGACTCCGGCGAGCGTGCCAAACGTTATCGGGTGAGTCTAGAAGACGCCGGCCGTGGTCCATAGCGACATAGCAGATTCGGCGATTCGCGGGCGCGCTTGCGGGCGGCGGGCGGAGCGTCCTACAGTCGCAACGAGCGGCGGCGGGCTTTCGGCGAGCTTGTCACGATGCGCCTGGAACCGAAACCCGCGGCTGCGCTCGGCGCGGCGGCCTTTGCACTTCTGTTGATCTTCGGCGCGGCCTGGCCGGGACCCGGCTTCTGGCTGCTGGGAGCCGCGCTGACCGGTCTGGCGGCTGCGGCCGCCGTGTGGTGGTTGGATGCCGCTCCGGCGCAGCGCGCAGCTGCGCCCGCGCAGCGAACGGCGCACACGCCGTTCGCTGCGATGCCGCGCAGCGCGAGCGCCGCGGGCGATCGGTCGGCGAGTCTGTTTCTCCCTCGGCGCGGCCCTGACGGACGCTGGGTGATGCCCGAGCAGGTGCATCTGGCGTTCGTGGTGGGGGCGTGCAGCCTGCTGGCGCTGATCCTCTTCATCGGCGGAGCGCTGGGCGGCGGAGACGACGCGACGACGACTGCGGCGGTGGAGCTGGACGCCAATCCGGCGGTGATCGACCGCAGCCGCGACGGGGATCCGAGCGCGTTGCCGCCGCCGGCCGCACCGGTTGCGCAGCAGACGCCGACGCCCGGCGCGACAGCGACGCCCGCTGCCGCTGCTTCGGGGACCGTTGCTCCGGCGACGAGCCAACCGCGTCCGATCGTGGTGGCGGATCCGAAGCCGGCGACGCCGGTGGAGCTGAAACCGCGCGAGGCCGAGCCGACGGCTACACCTCCCGCGCGCACAGTGCAGCACACGGTCGTTGAGGGCGATTCGCTCTACGCGATCGCGCTGGAGTACGACACGACGGTCGACGCGATCACGACGCTGAACGACATCAGCGCCGACACGATCCTGCACCTCGGCGATGTGCTGCTGATCCCCCAGCCGGACGAATAGGGCCTGCTCACAATTCCGTCTCCCGCGCCGCCCCTCCGTCTCCCCGCGCCATCCCAACTCCGTCATACCCGCGCTTGCCGCGGGTATCTCGACGTGAACAGCGCCAACGCCGCCTCCGACTTCCTAGCCTCACGCCAAATCGCCGTAGGGGTCCCGTCACTCAGGATTGAACCGATCCATCAACCCACGCCGACGCGCCTTGCTCCAGCGTTTGTGCGCCAAACGCGGCGCGGGAGGTCCGAGGTGACGCCGGTGTGTAGATCGCTCCGTGCGGCCGGCTGGCGAGGATGTAGGCGCGGGGCTCGCGCGGCATGCCTGCCCTCTTCTTTCCGTCATTCCCGCCCCCGAGCGGGAATGTGGGTTCAGTCTGCAAGCTGGACAGTTGGGCCTGGAGCAGTTCGGCTGGGGTTTGGAAGTCGAGGCATTTGCGGGGGGTGTTGTTGAAGCGGGCGAGCGTCCGGTTGAGCGCGCGGCGGGAGCGCGCGGCGAGGTCGGTGGAGCGGGGCAGCGGGCCGCGCAGCCGGCCGATCGCGTTTTCCACGCCGCCCTTCTGCCAGGGCGCGTGGGGGTCGCAGCAGAACGTGTCGACGCCGAGCGCGTGCAGTTCGTAATGGCGCACGAACTCGGAGCCGTTGTCGAAGCAGACGCTGCGGCGCAGGCTCGGCGGCAGGGCGGCGAGCAGCCGGCGCAGGGCGCGGATCAGCGGGTCGGCGGCTTTGCTCGGCAGGGCCGCGGCGAGCAGCGCGCGGGTGCAGCGGTCCTGCAGCACGAGCAGCGCGGGACCGCCGCGGCCGAACTGCATCAGGTCCGCCTCCCAGTGGCCGGGCTCACTGCGCGCGGCGGCCTCGGCGGGGCGCTCGGCGAGCGGGCGGCGCAGCTTGATGTAGTCGGCCGAGCTGCGCCGGGCCCGCGCGCCGCGGCGCCGCCGGCGGCTGCGCCCCTGCGGCAACAGCCGCCGCCAGCGGTAGTCCTTGGTGCGTTTGATCTGGGCGTAGCTGAACTCGTAGATCGCTTCGTGGGAGATCACCGTGCGGCCCGCTTCGCGGCGCAGCCGGCCCGCGACCTGCTGCGGCGAGAGCTCCTGGTCGAGCAGCTCCAGCACCCGCTCGCGCAGCGCGTCGTCGCGCTCCAGCTTCAGGCCGCGCTTGCGCCGCGCCCGGCTGCGGGACTGGGCCGCGTCCGGGTCGTAGCCGCCGTCCGCCCCCGCGTTGCGCTTCAACTCCGCCGCGATCGTCGACGGCGAGCGAGCCAGAGCCGCTGCGATCTGCCGCGCCGAGCAGCCTTCGCCCCGGAGTCGGGCGATCGCGCAGCGCTCCTCCCAACTGAGCTGGCCGTACACCCGTCCCATGACCGCACCTCCAACTGCTGTCCCAGTTCGCCCCTGAACTTAGCGAATCCGTGCTGGTCACGGCGAGATACCCCCGTTCGGGCCGGGGGCAGGCTCCGGGGCAAGCGCGGGTATGACGGAGTAAAGAGAGGCGCGGGAATGACGGAGAAAAGGGGTGGGAATGACGGAGGGAAAGGACGGCGGGGGATGGGGGGGTAGGTCGGGGCTTTTGCGCAGCGGATGGGGTTGGGTATGGGCCACAGATCAAGTCTGGGGCGACGGATCTTGGGAGCGGTGGTCGGAGGGGGCTCGGGCCGATTCCCGCTCGGTGGCGGGAATGGCGGGGAAAGGGTGGCGGGAATGACGGGGAAAGGGTGGCGGGAATGACGGGGAAAGGGTGGCGGGAATGACGGGGAAAGGGTGGCGGGAATGATGGGAAAAGGCGGCGGGAATAACGGAGGGAAAGGGCGGTGAGGGATGTGGGGTAGGTCGGGGCTTTTGCGCAGCGGATGGGGTTGGGTATGGGCCCCAGATCAAGTCTGGGGCGACGGGTCCTGGGGGCGGTGGTCGGAGGGGGCTCGGGCCGATTCCCGCTCGGTGGCGGGAATGACAGGGAAAGGGTGGCGGGAATGACGGGGAAAGGGTGGCGGGAATGATGGGAAAAGGCGGCGGGAATGACGGAGGGAAGGGGCGGTGAGGGATGTGGGGTAGGTCGGGGCTTTTGCGCAGCGGATGGGGTTGGGTATGGGCCCCAGATCAAGTCTGGGGCGACGGATCCTGGGGGCGGTGGTCGGAAGCGGCTCGGGCCGATTCCCGCTCGGTGGCGGGAATGACGGGGAAAGGGTGGCGGGAATGACGGGGAAAGGAGGGATGCGCCGGGGCGTTGGTTATTCGGCGGGTTGGGGTTCCTCGGGGGCGGTTGGATCGGGGTTCTCCGGCGGGAGTTGAATGGGGCGGGGTTCGCCGTTGGGAGCGCGGTTGGCGGTGGTGTGGAACTCGGCGGCGAGGCGGGCGGCGGGTTGGTTCCAGTCGATGCTGAGGGCGTCGGCGCGGTCGGCCTCGATGCAGAGGATCGGATGCGCGACGGCGGAGCCGTCCTCGCTGCGGAAGGTGGTGTAGACATCGACGCGGACGTGATCGGGGCGGAAGTTGGGCACGTCGTAGAAGATCATTTCGACCAGGCGCAGGGCGATCGCGTAGGCGGTGTCGAGCGAGCTGGCGATCTGTTGGCGCGCGCCGTTGACGACGCCGAATTCGGGGTCGGCGGAGGTGCTGACATGGACGTACTGGACGCCCTCCTCGGCGCCGGCGGCGAGCAGGTCCATGCCCTGCACGCCGGCCCAGACGACGGCGCTGATGTCTTTGGGCGGGCGCTGGGTTTTCCAGCGCTCGATTTCCTGGTCGAGGATGCCGCGGATCGCTTCAATGTCGTTCTGGGCGACGAGTTGCCGCCAGAAGCGGTGGGTGCGGGCTTCTTTGAAGAGCAGCAGGCCGAAGCCGCCGAAGATCGCGGCGATGATCGCGAAGCCGATGGTGACGCCTTCGTTCATGGGGCGGCCTCCGCCATCGCGGCGCGCGCCGCGTTGAGCATGATCTCGGTCGGTGCGCCACGCCGCGTCCAGAGTTCAAAGGAGGCGGCACCCTGATAGACGAGCATGGGGAGGCCGCCGACAGCGCGCAGCCCAGCGGTCTGCGCGGCTTGGACCAGCGGTGTCTCGACGGGGTTGGCGATTAGGTCCACGAGCACAGCGTCGGGCCGGAGCGCGGCGGGGTCAAAGGGGATCTGGCCGTCGGTGGGGCTGCCGCGCAGGCCGACGGAGGTGCATTGGACGACGATTTGGGCGTCGCGGAGCGCATCGGGGACAGCCTCATCGTCGGCGCCGAGCGAGCGGAGCCGCGCGCCGGCCGAGGCGGAGGCGAGGTCATGGCGCAGCCGTCCGGCGCGGACGGCGGTGCGGTTGACGATGGTGAGCGCCTCAGCGCCGCGCCAGATCAGGGCCCAGGCGACGGCGCGGGCGGCACCGCCCGCGCCCCAGAGCAGGGCGCTCGCGCCGGCGGGGTCGCAGCCCGCTTCTTCGAGCGAGCGCTGGAAGCCGGCCACATCGGTGTTGTAGCCCTGTAAGTGTCCGTCGTTGTTGACGATCGTGTTGACCGCGCCGACGAAGCGGGCGGTCTGGTCGAGGCCGTCCATGTGGCGCACGACGGCTTCCTTGTAGGGGATCGTGACATTCGCGCCGAGCGCGTCGGGATCGCGCAGGCTGTCGACGCGGGCGGGCAGCGCGTCGGGCGCAACATCCCAGGCTTCGTAGCGGGCGTCGAAGTTGACGGCGTCGAAGGCGGCCTGCTGGAAACGGGGCGAGATGCTGTGGGCGACGGGATGTCCGATCACGCCGACGCGGGCGGGGGGCTGGTGAGCTATCTGGGTGGTCACGGGGACCTCCAGCGCTCGATATTGGCCTGGTGCTCTTCGTAGGTTTCGGCGAAGGCGTGCGAGCCGTCGCCGCGGGCGAAGAAGAAGAGGTAGGGCACAACGTCCGGCGCGACGGCGGCGCGCAGCGAGGCGAGCCCGGGCGCGGCGATCGGGGTGGGCGGCAGCGCGGGCGCGGTGTAGGTGTTCCAGGGCGAGGTTGAGGCGAGGTCTTCGAGGGTGAGGTCGCGCTTCCACCAGCCGTGGGCGGCTACGGCGGCGGCGGTGTTGGCGACGGCGTACTGCACGGTGGGGTCGGCCTGGAGGGGCATGCCGAGCTCGATTCGGTTCCAGAGTACGGCGGCGATGATCGGGCGCTCTTCGTCGAGCACGGCTTCGCGCTCGACGATTGAGGCGATTGTCAGCACCGCGTGCAGGCTACGACCCTGCAGGTCGGCGTTGAGCAGCACGGGGGCGGTTTCGGCGTCGAAGCGTTCGAGCATCGCGCGCACGACCTGGTCGGCGGTGACGCCGAGCGGGAAGTCGTAGTCGGCGGGGAAGAGGTAGCCCTCGAGTCCGAGTCCCTGCGGGCGCGAGGCGGCGAACGTGCCGGCGGCGTTCTCGGAGCGTTGGAGGGCGGCGAAGAAATCGGCGGCGGAGACGATCCGTTCGGCCTGGAGGCGTTCGGCGATCTGCTCGAGGCGCAGGCCCTCGGGGATGATGATGCGCAGCGGCGAGCGTTCGCCGTTGTGGACGCGGCGGGCGATTTCGTAGCTGCTCAGGCCCGCTTCGAAGGAGTACGCGCCTGCTTCGAGTCCGTCCTCCCAGCCGAGCAGTTGGACGAGCGTGGTCCAGCGGCGCGGGGAGTTGATCAGTCCGGCGGCGTAGAGGCGGTCAGCCATTTCGGCGGCGGTGTCGCCGGGCTGAAGCTGGACCGCGCCGGCGGGGGCGATGCGGACCGTCGCGGCGGTGGTCGACTCGCGGCTGAAGACGGCGTTGGGGCTACCGATGATCGCCGCAGCGGCGACGATCAGGCAGGCGGCGACGGCGCTGCCGGCGAGCAGCAGCGGGAGGTTGTTGAGCGGGTTCACGGCTGCTCATCCAACCAGCGCTGGAGGATGCGAGCGGCGGCGCGGGCGTGGCTTTCGCGGCGTTGGCGCTGCCGTTCGGCGGGCGTGGCGCGGGCGCGGCGGCGCTGCTTGCCGCGTGCAGACTGGCCAAGCTGCTGCGCGATCGGCGCATCGTCGAGCGAGGTGTGGCGCTCGCTCTGGGCGCGGCAATCGGCTCCCAGTTGGGCGGCGAGCTGTTCGCCGAAGCGACGGAAGCGGGCGGCCTGTTCGTCTTCCGTGCCGTCGGCGCGGGTGGGGACGCCGACGACGACGGTCGCCACATCCTCGCCGTCGAGCAGGCCGCGCACCGCGCCGGCCGCGTCGTTTTGCGCTTCGGAGAGGTCAATTGAACCGAGCGGGAAGGCGAGTCGGTTGTCGCCGGCGGCGCGTGCGACGCCGAGCCAGCGCTCGCCGGGATCGATGCCGAGGATGCAGCGGCGCTGCATGATGGTCTAGGACCCGTCGGCGAGTTGGGCGCGGACGGCGTCGGGCACGGCGGCGATCGCGGCGTCGAGCTGCGAAGCGTCGCGCCCACCGGCCTGCGCCATCTCCGGCTTGCCGCCGCCGCCGCCGGCGGCGATCCGCGCGACGCCGCCGATTAGCTTGCCGGCGTGCAGGCCGCGCTCCACCAGCCCGGGCGTGATCATGGCGACGAAGAGGGGGCGCTCGTCGGCGACCGCGCCGAGCACGATCACGGCCTCATCGAGGCGGCGGCGCACCTCGTCGCCGGCGCTGCGCAGCGCGGAGGCCGATTCGACCTCGACGCGGCCGGCGACGACGGGCACGCCGTCGACGTCGATCGGGTTGGCGGCGAGCTGCTCGGCAACCGACGCGCCGGTTTGGGCCTCGACCGCGGCGAGGCGGCGGCGGAGGTCCTGGAGCTCGCCGCGCATCTGGTCGACGCGGTCGGGGAGCGTGTCGGGGGTGGCACGGAGCGAGTCGGAGACGTTGTCGAGCGTGGCGAGCCGCTGCTCGACCCACTTTTCCGCAGCCGCGCCGGTGAGCGCCTCGATGCGGCGCAGCCCCGCGCCGACGCTGCTTTCAGAGACGATCTGGAAGTCGCCCACGAAGCCGGTCGCGGGCGCGTGGGTGCCGCCGCAGAGCTCCTTGCTGAAGCAGTCGTGGATGTGCGGCGCGGGGTCGCAGATTTCGACGACGCGGACCTCGGTGGCGTATTTCTCGCCGAAGATCGCCATCGCGCCGCGCTCCAGCGCCTGTTCGTAGGGCAGTTGCAGGGTTTCGACGGCGATGTCGTCGCGGATGCGGGCGCGGACGACGCGCTGCACGTCGCGCAGCTGCTCGGCGCTGGGCGCTTCCGATTGCGTGTAGTCGAAGCGCAGGTGGTCGGGCGCGACCAGCGAGCCGGCCTGGCGCACATGGTCGCCGAGCACCTCGCGCAGCGCGGCGTGGAGCAGATGGGTAGCCGTGTGGTTGCGCGTCGTGTCGGCGCGGCGGGCGCGGTCGACGACTGCTTCGGCGGCGTCGCCCACGGCGATTTCGCCGGCGGTGATTTCGCCGATGTGGGCGATCACGTCGCCGAACGCCTTGGTGTCGGAGATCTCGATCTGCGCCGCGCCGACGCGAATCAGGCCGGCGTCGCCGACCTGCCCGCCGCCTTCGGGATAGAAGGGCGTTTCGTGGAGGGCGATGCTGACGCTGTCGCCGGTCTGGGCGCGCCCGACCAGTTCGCGCTCGCGGACGATCGCGGCGATCGTGGATGCGACGGCGGCCTGCTCGTAGCCGGAGAAGGTCGTTGTTATGTCCAGTTCGGCGAAGACGGCGGCATCGGCGTCGTCCTTGAAATCGGAGTCCCTTCGGGCGCGTTCCTGGTGGTCGGCGAGGAGGCGCTGGAATTCGTCGGTGTCGACGCTGAGACCGGCGTCGCGGGCGATCTCAGTGATCAGGTCGAGCGGCACGCCGTAGGTGTCGTAGAGCAGAAAGGCCTCGCGCCCGGTGATCCGGCCGGTAGACGTCTCGAGGCGCGAGAGCGCGTCCTGCGCCGAGCGACTGAGCGGCTTGGCTTCGGCCTGCGTCGCAGACCAGAGCGGCGCGCTGCGCGCGGTGACGCCGTTTCCGACGGCCTCGATCTCGCGTTCCAGCGCGTCAATGTCCCAGGTTGAGGCGTCTGCGCCGCCGTCCTGGTAACGCTTGAGCACGGTGGCGTGGCCCCGCTTCATCGGGATCGTCTGCTCTTCGAGCAGAGCGCGGCCGGTGGCGAGCGTCTGGCGGAAGCGCTCTTCCTCCTGGTTGAGCACGCTGTCGACCAGCGCGCGTTGCTCGATGACCTCGGCGTAGTCGGGGCCCATCAGCGCGCGGACCTGCTCGGCGACGCTGGAGAGGATCGGCGCTTCGAGTCCCAGCTGGTCGGCGTGGTAGAGCGCACGGCGGATTAGCCGGCGCAGCACGTAGCCGCGCCCGTCGCTGGCGGGGATCGCGCCGTCGGAGATCAGGAAGGTCATCGCGCGCCCGTGCTCGGCGACGACGCGCATCGAGCGGCGCTGGGCGTCGGGCGCCGCGGCGTATTCGGCACCGCACCGCTCGCCGATGTAGTCCAGCAACGGCGCGAAGAGGTCGGTGTCGTAGAGGTTGGATTTCTCCTGGAGCATCATCGCCCAGCGCTCGAGTCCCGCGCCGGTGTCGATGCTCTGTGCGGGCAGGTCGACCAGCGAGCCGTCGGGCTGGCGGTTGTACTGCATGAAGACGAGGTTCCAGATTTCGAGGAAGCGCTCCTCATCGTCGGCGGGTCCGGCGTTGGGCGCGCGCGGGTCGGGCCGCATGTCGTAGTGCAGCTCCGAACAGGGACCGCAGGGACCTTCGGGGCCGGCCGCCCAGAAGTTGCCTTGGTCTTCGCCGTAGCGGAAGATCTTGTGGTCGGGCAGCCCGATCTTGCGCCACTGGTCGTAGGCGAAATCGTCGTCGGTGAAGACGGTGGCGACGAGCCGCTCGGGGCTGATGCCGATCACGTCGGTGACCAGCTCCCAGGCCCAGGCCTGGGCCTCGGCCTTGAAGTAGTCGCCGAGCGAGAAGTTGCCCAGCATCTCGAACATCGTCAGGTGGCTGGCGTCGCCCACCTCGTCGATATCCGTCGTGCGGAAGCACTTCTGAATCGAAGTGAGGCGATGGTGTGGCGGCTGCGCCTCTCCCGCGAAGAACGGCTTGAAGGGCACCATGCCGGCGGAGGTGAAGAGCAGCGTCGGATCGCCGGGCGCGATCAGCGGCGCGCTGGCCACCCGCAGGTGGTCGCGCTGCACGAAGAAGTCGGTGAAGGTGGCGCGGATCGTCTGGGCGTCCATACAGGCTCCGGTTCGGATGATGCGACTATATCGCGCCGCAGCAGATTGGCTGCGATTCAGCGGCGCTGGCGCTTACGGGCGCGAAGCGCGGCAAGTGCCGGAGCGGTTGGCCAGCAGGCCGCCGGAGCCGGTGCGGGGGAAGCCGGTGAGCTCAAGCGGCGGCTCGCGCAGCGAAGCGGGGATGTCGAGCACTCCCCTGTAGATGATCCAGCAGGCGACGGTTCCGGACTGGCTGAGCGCGCAGGCGTGACGGTTGCCGGACGCGATCGCGCGGTACTTGCCGGCGGGCGGTTGGGCCTGACCGTCGAACGTGTAGCCCCAGCATCGGATCTCGCCCGACTCTCGCAGCGCGCATGTGTGGCGGTCGCCGGCGGCGATGGCCGTGAAGCGGCCGGTGAGTGGATCGGCTTCGCCGTGGCTGTTGCGGCCCGAACACTCGGCCTCGCCCGATTCCCGCAGCCCGCAGGTGTGGGCGGCGCCGACTGAGACGGCGCTGAAGCGGCTGGCGGGGACATCGGTTTGCCCGTCGTCGTTCGCTCCCCAGCAAGTCAGCTCGCCCGACTCACGTATGGCGCAGGTGTGCCCGTAGCCGTGGCTGAGCGAGCGGAAACGGCCCTCCGGCGGCTCATCCACCGGGTCGCCGTAGGGTCGACGGTTCCAGCACTCGATTTCGCCCGACTCGCGCAGACCGCAGAATCTGTGCCCCATCTCGCTGAGCGCGGTGAAGCGGCCCTCGATCACGCCCCCCCAGATGTCGAAATTGGACGACCAACACTCAACTTCGCTTGTCTCGCGCAGCAGGCCGCAGACATCGCCGTCGCCGGCTGTGACCGCGCTGTAGCGGCGCGCCGACACCCTGCTGTAGGGCTCGCCGTTGAACTTCCAGCACAGGACCTCACCTGAGTGTCGCACGCCGCAGGTGCGAGAGTAGCTCGCGCTGACCTGGACGAAACGGCCGGCCGGAACGCTCATCCGGCTTGCGAGGCCGGATCCCCAGCACTCGATTTTGCCGGACTCCAGCAGGGCGCAGGTGCGAGTGCTGAAATTGCGGCTGGCGCTGGCGGCGGTGAAGCGACCGGGCGGTGCGTCGGTTTGGCCGTAGTGGTTCGACCCCCAGCACTCAAGCTCGCCGGACTCGCGTAGACCGCAGGCGTGCCGCAAACCGACGCTGACCGCAGTGAAAGCGCCCGGCGGTGGGTCAACCTGGTCGATGCCCCTTGACCTCCAACACTCGAGCTCGCCGGTCTCGCGCAGCGCGCAGTGGCCGTACTCGCCCAAGCTGACGGCGCTGAAAGCGCCCGCCGGCGGATCTGTTCGGAGTCCCCAGCAGGCCAGCTCACCGGAGTCGCGCACTGCGCAGGCGTAATGATCGGCGGCGCTAACGGCAGTGAAACGACCGGGCGGCGGTTCGGCCAGGCCGTAGTGGTCGTAGCCCCAGCACACGATTTCACTCGACTCGCGCAGGCCGCAGGTGTGCCCCTGACCGGCAGCGATCGCGCGGAAACGGCCCGCGGGCGGGACCGCCTGGCCGTGTGTGTTCAGCCCCCACCAGGCGATCTCGCCCGACTCGCGTAGGGCGCAGGTGTGATTGTCGCCGCCGCCGACGGTGCTGAACGTCCCCGCCGGCGCGTCGGACTCGCCGTCGTCGTTGCTTCCCCAGCAGGTGATCTCGCCCGTCTGGAGCAGAGCGCAGGCGTGTGCTTCGCCGGTTGCGATCGCGACGGCGCGCGGGCCGCTGGGCGGCACGCCGACGAAATGGTTGCTGGGCGCGTCGGTCTGGCCGCGGTCGTTGCGGCCCCAGCACTGCACTTCGCCCGCGTCCGTTACGCCGCAGGCGTGGCTCCAGCCGGCGCTGATTTGGGTGTAGCGGCCGGGCGTCGGGTTCGTCTGGCTCCAACTGCCGTCGCCCCAACAGCGCGTGGCGCCGTCCCGGGTCAAGGCGCACGCCCACGTGTAGCTCACGTTGCCGCCAACAGGGCCGCTCGAGCTCTCGCCGCCTGCGGCGACCTGGACAGCGTTTTCGCTCGGCGGGCCAGCTTTGTCATCCTCAAAGTTCTCATAGAGGGATGGTCCCCAGCAGTGCGTCTCGCCGGTCTCTGTGAGTGCGCAGGCGTCGCTGTCGCCGACGCTGACCTGGCGGAAGCGCGTTTCGGGTGCGGTGGGCAAGCGGTACCAGTAGTCGAAGCCGCTGGTCGTCCACAGGTACCAACCCCAGCAGCGCAATTGACCGGCCGCGGTCACCGCGCAGGTCTGACGCTCGCCCGCGCTGATCTGAGTGAAGCGTTCGCCCGGGACATTGCCGCCGGCGTTGAACCCCCAGCAGCGCGCCGCGCCGTCTTCCGTGAGCGCGCAGGTGTGCTCATCGCCGGCGCTGACCTGGCTGAAGCGCCCGCTTGGGGCGTCGGCCTGGCCGTCATCGTTGCGGCCCCAGCAGCGCGCTTCTCCGCTCTCCGTCAGTGCGCAGGTGTGGTGAGAACCGGCGCTAACCTGCGCGAAACGGCCCCCTGGCGCGTCGATCTAGCCGTGCTCGTTGTCGCCCCAACAACGAATCTCGCCGCTCCGCGCCAGTGCGCAGGTGTGATCCCTGCCGGCCGAGACGGCCACGGCCGGGTTGGCCTGCTGCGCCGCTGCGGGCGATTCGCCGACGACGGCGAGCGTGGCGACAGCCAACAGAAGCAACGCCCCTGCCGCGCTTGCGAGGGCGGCTCTGCGGACGAGCGCGAGGGCTGAGCGCATCGTGGACTTCCGTCTCCGCGGGGGCTTGGGGGCGGGGAGGGCCAGAATAGGCAGCCGGCGGGGGAACGGGAGCGGACGAAACGTGCTAGCGTCGCGGGGTGAGAGGGTTGCGCCGAGCGCGCCCGCTAGAGGCCGAGGGCCTGATTTGTCCGCCGACGACGATCCCCACGAACATCACGACACCTGCGCCATCGTGCTGGCGGCCGGCCGCGGGACGCGGATGGCGGGCGGCGCGCCCTCACCGCTGCCCAAGGTGCTGCAACCGTTGGCGGGGCGGGCGCTGGCCGCGCATGTACTGCACGCGCTGGCGACAGGCGGTGTGGCGCGGGCGGTGGTGGTGGTTCCGCCGGGCGAGCAGGGGCGGGAGATCGAGGCGTCGCTGCGCGCCGATGCGCCGCCCTCACTCAGCCTGGCGTTCGCGGCGCAGGAGCGGCCGACAGGCACGGCGGACGCGGTGTTGGCGGCGCGAGTGCAGGTGGACGCGCCTCAGGTGTTGGTGGTGAACGGCGATCTCGGGCTGCTCAGCGGCGAGCAGCTGCGGCCGCTGTTGGAAGCGCCGACGGCCGACGCGGTGCTGGCCACGGCGACGCTTAAAGACCCGGCGCGGATGGGGCGCATCCTGCGCGATCCGGGCGGCGGGCGGGTGCTGGGGATCGTTGAGCACCGCGACGCCTCCGACGAACAGCGGGCGATTAAGGAGGTCAATGTCGGCCTCTACCGCTTCAACGCCGAGTGGCTGTGGGCCGCGCTGGAGCGCGTTCCGAGGGGCGCAAACGGCGAGCGCTACGCGACAGACGTGATTGCGGAGGCGGCGGAGGGCGAAACGCTGCGGGCAGTGACCGTGCCGATGCCGGAGGGGCGGCTGAACGTGGAAACGCGAGCAGATCTGCTCGCAGCGGAGCAGCTCGTCCGCAAGCGCGCGGCGGCGCGGCTGAGCGAAAGCGGCGCGTTGTTCGCCGATCCGTCGGCGGTGTGGGTCGATGCGACGGTCGAAATCGGCGTCGGCGCGCTGATCGAGCCGGGCTGTCACCTACGCGGGCGGACGCGGATCGGGGCGGGCTCGCGGGTCGGTCCGAACGCGGTGCTGCGCGACACGGTGGTCGGAGAGCGCTGCGTGCTGGAATCATGCACGGTGAGAGGATCAATCCTGGGCGATGTTGTGGAGATCGGTCCCTATTCGACCGTGCGGGAGGGCTGCGAGTTGGGCGACGGCGTGCGAATCGGCACGCATGCGGAGCTGAAGAACGCGCGGCTGGGAGCGGGCGTGAAGATGGGGCACTTCTCTTATCTGGGCGATGTAGAGGTGGGCGCGGGCGCGAACATCGGGGCAGGGGCGATCACCTGCAACTACGACGGCGAGCAAAAGCACCGCACGCTAATTGGCGCGGGCGCGTTCATCGGCAGCGACTCGCTGCTGATCCCGCCGATTGAGATCGGCGCGCGGGCGCGCACCGGCGCAGGCTCGGTGGTCACCAAGGATGTGCCGGCCGACGGCAACGCGGTGGGGCACCCGGCGCGGCTGGCGGGCCGCCCGCGCCGTAGGCGCGCCGAGGAGGAGGAATCGTGAGCGACAGTTCGATTGCCGCGCTGGTGATCCTGATTCTGGCGGTGGCGCTGCTAGTGCTGGAGGCGATCGCGGAGGCTGGGGTGATTTCACTGAGCCGCTCGCGGGCGCGGCTGCTGGCCAGCCGGGCGCCCGACAATCCGCGCGCCCAGCGGCTGCTGGCCATCACCCAGGATCGGGAGCGGGCGCTCGGCTCGTTCGCCGTTGGGCGCACCGTCGCCGTGGCGGCCGGCTTCACGACCGTCTACTACATCGTGATCAACGAATTGGGCTTCTCCTGGGCGGCGGTTGTGGTCACGGGCGTTGTGGGGGGCGTGGTCGCGGCATTAATTCAGTCGGTGCCGCGTCGGCTGGCGATGACCTGGCCCGAGGCGTTTGCGATGCTCTTTGTGCCGGCGATCGATCTGCTCGATGCGGCGTTCCTGGTTCCGGCCGCGATTCTGGAGGCACCGGCGCGGTTGTTGACACGGATCGGCGCGTCGCAGCGCGAACTCGCGCCCGATCCGACGGACATCGAGCTCGTGCTGGAGCGCGAACAGGAAGGGATTGAGGCGGAAGAGCGGGAGATGATCCGCGGGGTGATGAGCATCGGCGATCGGGTAGTGCGCGAGGCGATGACGCCGCGCCCGGACATCGTGGCGCTGGCGTCGGAGACGCCGCTCGATGAATCGGCGCGCTTCATCGTCAAGCACGGCTTCTCTCGCATCCCGATCTACCGCGACAGCGTGGACCACATCACGGGCGTGCTCTATGCAAAGGATGTGATGGCCGCGCTGCTCGAAGACGGCGAGCAAACGATCGCCCGAATCGCGCGCGAGCCGATGCTGGTGCCGGAGTCCAAGCTGATCGACGATCTGCTGACCGACTTCCGCCGGGAGCGGGTGCACCTTGCGATCGTGCTCGATGAGTATGGCGGCACCGCGGGGCTGATCACGCTCGAGGATCTGCTTGAGGAGATCGTCGGTGAGATCGCCGACGAATACGACGCCGCAGCTTCTACCGGGCTGGCCGAGCTGGTCGACGGCGAGCTGGTGCTGGGCGGGCGGGCGCCGCTCTCCGCCTTGCAGCGGCTCGGCTGCCAGGTGGAGCACGCCGATTTCGACACCGTGGCCGGGCTGATGTTCGACCGCATTGGAGCGATTCCGTCGGTCGGCGACGAGGTGCAGATCGACGGCATTTCGGTGGTCGTAGAGGCGATGGACGGCCGCCGGATCGCGGCGATGCGGGCGCGGCGGCGTGTTGAAGGGGCAACGCCCGCCGAGGGCGCGGCGTGACACCAGCGGCTGCGGCGCGTAATGTGCGCGATTGTGTCTGACGAGCTCGCCTATCGCATCGCGTTCAGCTTCGTGCCCGGAATCGGGCCCGTCCGCATGCGCGGCCTCGAAGCGCGCTACGAGTCGCTGGAGGCGGCCTGGCAGGGCGAGCCGGAAGGCTGGCGGGAAGCGGGTCTCGATGCCGGGGCGATTGAGCAGCTGCAGGCGGCGTGGCAGAAGATCAACCCCGCGGAAGAGCGGACGCGGGTGGAGGAGGCCGGCATTCGGGCGGTGAGCTGGCATGATTCCGGCTATCCGAAACGATTGACGCAGATCGCCGATCCTCCACCGCTGCTCTACGTGTACGGCGAGCTGGCCGACCGCGATGAGTGGTCCATCGCCGTGGTCGGCACGCGGCGGCCCAGTCCCTACGGCAAGCAGATCACGCAGTCGCTGAGCGAAGAACTGGTCGACGCGGGGCTGACGATTGTGAGCGGTCTGGCCTACGGGGTGGACGGGATCGCGCACGAGGCAGCGCTGGAGCGGGGCGGGCGAACGGTGGCGGTGGTGGCGGGCGGGATTGACAAGCTGTACCCGCGCGAGCACCGCAGCCTGGCGGCGCGGATTGTGGACTCCGGCAGCGGCGCGGTACTGACCGAATACCCGCTCGGCGCCCGGCCCAAGTCGGACAACTTCCCGCGCCGCAACCGGATTCTGGCGGGGATGACTCTGGGCACGCTGGTGACCGAGGCGGGCAAAAAGTCGGGCACGTGGCATACGGTGAACTCGGCGCTCGATCAGGGGCGCGAGGTGTTCGTCGTGCCCGGCCCGATCACCTCGCCGCAGAGCGAGGGCGCGAACCTGATCATCCAGCGCGGGCTGGGCAAGCTGGTGACGGGCGCGGTGGACATTCTTGAGGAGTTGCAGATCGAACATGTCGAACGGCAGATTGAACTGAGCGCGCAGCTGCCGGAGGACCCAATGCAGGCTGCGGTGCTGGGCGCGCTGGGTCCGGAGCCGCTGCATGTGGATCTGGTCTCGCGCGCGGCGGGAGCGCCGGCCAGCGAGGTGAGCGCCGCGCTGGCGATGCTCGAACTGAAAGGGATGGTGCGACAGGTGGGACCGATGCTCTATGTCCGAAGCTAAGCCGAAGCGCAGCCGCGCCCGCGGGACCGCCCGCCGCCGCGCTCAGTCCGTCGCCGACGGGGCGGGCAAGACGCTGGTGATCGTCGAGTCGGGGGCGAAGGCGGATACGATCTCGCGCTTTCTGGGCGATGATTATGTCGTCTCCGCGTGCTTCGGGCACATCCGCGATCTGCCTCGCCGCGCCTCCGAGCGCCCTGCGGAGCTGCAGCGTCACAAGGACCGCGAAGCCAAAGAGTTCGCGGTCGACGTGAACAACCGGAAGGAGCCGTTCAAGGCCTTCTACATCGTGCCGAGCGAGAGCAAGAAGCATGTCACGCGGCTGCGCAAGGAGCTCAAAGAGGCGGACCATGTGCTGCTCGCGACGGACGAGGATCGCGAGGGCGAGTCGATCGGTTGGCACCTGGTCGAGGTGCTGAATCCGAAGGTGCCTTGCGAGCGGATCGTGTTCCACGAGATCACGCGCGAGGCGCTCGAGCAGGCGCTGCGCGAGCCGCGCGAACTGGACCGCAATCTGATCGAGGCGCAGGAGTCACGGCGGATTCTGGATCGGCTCTACGGCTACTCGCTCTCGCCGGTGCTCTGGCGCAAGGTGGGGCAGGGCGCGTCGGCGGGGCGCGTGCAGAGCGTCGCGCTGCGCTTCCTGGTTGAGCGCGAGCGCGAGCGGATGGCGTTTGTGGTCGCCGAGTACTGGGACGCAGAGGCCGATCTGCGCGTGGAGGGCGGCATGGTGCGGGCGCGGCTGACCTCGCTAGGCGGCAGCCAGCTGGCGTCGTCGACCGCCGATTTCGACCCGGCCACGGGGCAGCTGAGCGCGACGGAGAAACGATGCGAGACGGAAGCCTCGCTGGCCGAGCTCATACCGTCGCTGGAGCGGGCGGAGTGGCGCGTCGCGGAAGTGACGCGGCGCAGCGCGTCGTTGGGGCCGCGCCCGCCCTACACGACCTCGACCTTGCAGCAGGACGCCTCGAATCGGCTGGGTTTCGCCGCGCGGCGCACAATGGGCGCGGCGCAGGCGCTCTATCAGGGCAAGGATGTCGGCGCGGAGCGGGTCGGACTGATCACCTACATGCGGACCGACTCGGTGACGCTCGCCGATCAGGCGCTGAACCAGGCCGGCGGCTACATCCGCGAGCGCTTCGGCGACGAGTACGCCGAGCGGCGCGTCTTCCGCACGCGCTCGCGCAACGCGCAGGAGGCGCACGAAGCGATCCGCCCCACCGACTTGTCGCGCACGCCGGAGTCGCTGCGGGGGATGCTTGACGACGACGAATACCGGCTCTACGACCTGATCTGGCGTCGGACGGTGGCCAGCCAGATGGCGTCGGCGCGGGTGGAGCGGACCTCGGTCACGTTTGAGGGGCGGATGGCAGATCGCCCCGACGACGATCCGGCGCTGATGAGCGCGTCGGGGCAGGTTGTGTTGTTCGACGGCTGGTATCGGGTGCTGCCGCCGCGCGGCAACGGCGCGGACGCGGTGCTGCCGCCGCTGCGCGAGGGCGAGCCGGCCGAACTGGGGTCGCTGGAGACGAACGGCCACGAAACGCAGCCGCCGGCGCGCTACACCGAGGCCTCGCTGGTGCGCAAGCTGGAAGAGGACGGGCTGGGGCGTCCGAGCACCTACGCGGCGGTGATCAGCACGCTGACGCAGCGCGAGTATGTGAGCCGCAAGGGGCAGACGCTGATCCCGACGTTCCTCGGCTTCGCCGTGACCGACTTGCTCACGCAGCACTTCGCGGACCTGGTCAACGCGGAGTTCACGGCCGAGATGGAGGATCAGCTGGATCAGATCGCGAAAGGCGAGACGGACTCGCAGAGTCACCTGTCGGAGTTCTATTTCGGCTCCGAAGGCGAGGCCGGGCTGCGCAATCGGGTGGCGGAGAAGATCGACACGATTCCGTTCTGGGCGCTGGAGCTGAGCGAGGCCGGGCTGCGGCTGATCGATACCGATGTCGCAGACGACGATCCGGAACGGATCGAGGTGCGGGTGCGGGGCGGCTCGGCCTTTCTGCGGCGCGGCGCGGGCGACGACAGCCGCACGGCGCCGCTGCCGCCGGATATGGCGCCGGGCGACCTGACGCTGCCCGCCGCCGCCGAGCTGCTGGGCAACGCGATGCAGCTGCCGCGCGTGCTGGGCCGGCACCCGGAGTACGAGGACGAGGTGTGGCTGATGAACGGGCGGTTCGGTCCGTTCGTGCAGATCGGCGAGACCTCGCGCAAGCGCGGCGCGCCGAAGCCGAAGCGGGCGTCGGTGCCCAAAGGGATGGAACTGAGCGATGTCACGATCGAGGACGCGATCGAGTGGCTGCGCTTCCCCAAGTCGCTGGGCGAGCACCCCGATAGCGGCGAGGAAGTGACGGTGCGTCCGGGCCGCTGGGGCCCCTATGTGCAGTGCGGAGCGGAGCGCCGCAATCTGAAGGACGGGGACGATCTGGAGACGATTGAGCTGGCGCGTGCGCTGGAGTTGCTGGCGGAGCCGAAGCGCCCGCGGGGCGGCGGGCGCGGTCGGCGCGGCGCGGGGCGTCGGCGCAGTTAGGCGCTCGGTGGGCGCGATTGCGTCAGCGGGCTACTTGCACAGCTCCTCGACCGTGCCGGGGAGGCGGAGTGTGATGCCGGTTACGTCGGCGCCGCTGACGCGGATGGGGTTGTTTGAGCTGCCGAGCGCTTGCCCCGTGAGATGGTGCCTGCAATGCGGCTGATTTCGGAGGTCGACGCTGAAGGTGTACGCGCCGTCGGACCGCACGCGAATCTCGAAGCGACCGTCCGCGTCGGTCACCGTGCCGTCTGCTCCGCGAAGCCAATGCACACCGATCCGCTTTCCGGACAATGGTGCGCCTGACGAATCGACGACGCGCCCCGAGATCCGATGCTCGCACATCCCCGCCGGGATTTGGCGCGGGCTGAGGCGCACACTGCGCCCATCAACGCGCACCGTGAAGCGTTCGCTGCGGGTTGTCGTGGGGCCGTCGG
The DNA here is from genome assembly GCA_965242565.1 of Dehalococcoidia bacterium. Lineage (GTDB taxonomy): Bacteria > Chloroflexota > Dehalococcoidia > Bin125 > Bin125 > CATQGW01. Next base: position 721,497 of record OZ251457.1, read on the forward strand.
AAGGGAAGTCGATGATGCAGCCGTCGAATAGGAAGTAGACGCGATATCGACCGTCGGTGGGGACGGTGATGGCAAACGCGCCGCGATGATCGGTACGCTCCGCTCCGAAACCGCAAATTTCCTCACCTTCAAGGCAAACCCCAACGCCGGCATCGGCGAGCGGTTGGCCGTCCGCCTGCGTGATGCGGCCTGTGATCTGGTAGCCGCACACGTCGACCGGCACTTGTCGTTGCGAGAGCGAAACGTTTCGTCCCGCCACCCGGATCAACCATGCATCGTCGCGGTTGCTGGTCAGGCGGCCCTGACCGAAATGCACCGTACAACCGTCGAGGTCGAACGAGACGTGGTATGCGCCGTCTACGGGGACGGTGATGGCGAACGCGCCGTCGCCATCGGTGTTGCCCCCGACATGAGATGCACACTCGCCGCCCACCTCGAGGCAGGCTGTGACGTGGGCGCCAGCGAGCGGTCGGCCGTCCGCCTGGATGATGCTGCCTGTGATCTGGTAGGCGCACATGCCGACCGGCACTTGTTGTTGCGAGAGCTGAACGTTTCGCCCCGCCACCCGGATCAACCGCGCATCGGCGCGGTTGCTGGTCAGGCGGCCCTGACCGATGTACGCCGTGCATCTGTCGAGGTTGAACCGGACGCGGTATGCGCCGTCTACGGGGACGGTGATGGCGAACGCGCCGTCGCCGTCGGTGAAGTCGTCCGATAGCGTCGCGCAGCCTACTTTTTCGAGGCAGGCCGTGACCCAGGTGCCGGCGAGGGGCTGGCCGTCGGCGCCGACGAGTGTTCCGCTGATCTCGTAGATGCACACATCGGCAGGGACTTGCCGATACGCAACGCGCATATCGCGCGCATCGACGTTGATGAGCGCCGCACCGGCCGCATTGGCGGTTACGCCCGCCGGCCCGTAATGGACTGAACAGTCATCGAGGTTGTAAGTCAGCCGATAGGCTCCGGAGGTCGGAATCGCCACGGCGAACGAACTATCGTCGTCCAGCGGGGCCTTCGTGCTCGAAGAGCAAACGTTGTCGGTCATGCGGCAAAGATATACGCCGACATATCCGTCAAGGAAGCGCTCGATGCCGTCGAGGGACCCGGCCACTCGTAGTCGGCAGAGGTCCTCGGGCACCTGGATCAGAATGCCGCTGACATGCGCGTCGGCCACCGTGATGGGTGATGCCCAGTTCTGGTTCGTCGTCGGAACGCCCGGTCGGAAGTACACGGAGCAGCCGTGGCCGAGATCGGCGAAGAGGCGATACTCGCCCGACTGAGCGACTGTGACCGCGAACGAGCCGTCGATCGCGGATGCGCTCGAATGGCACTGCTCACCACCACCAGTTTGGCACACACTGACAAGGATGCCGGTAAGCGGTTCGGCGTTCGGCCCGACGATGCGGCCGCGAATTTGCCACTCGCACACGTTCGGCGGCAAGCGGATGTCGATGCCGGAGACCTCGGACTGGCTCACTTTGACCGGACGCGCCTCTTTCCAATCGTCCCACTGCTCCCCGTCGTTGATCAGCTGGCCGTCGCTGTAGTAGCTGGTGCAGCCGTCGTTGATGTCGACCGACAAGCGGTAATCGCCGTCTTCGGGCGCTTGCACCGCGAACGAGCCGTCGGCGTCGGTTTCGGCTCGCTGGTTCCAGCCTACGCCGGTTTCGCCCTCCACCCTGATCGCGTTCACGAACAGGCCGGCGACGGGAGCGCCGTCATCGTCGGTCACCCGGCCGCGAATCCAGCTGCCGTCGTACTCGTAGGAGTCGGCAGTCGTGGCGTTCGTCGCCGCCTGTTCGCGCTGCCAGGCGTCGAAGGCGTCGTAGAACTCCGACGCGGTTTGGCTGAACACTTGCTGCAACGCGGTTCGCCAGTCGAGTGTTGATGTCCATCGGCCATGCGGGCCGATTTCGGTTGAGGCGAGGCGATGCCAGAACTCGATCAGGAAGTCCGGGCCGCCGCCCGCGATCAGCCGGTCGGTTGCGAGCTGCCCGAGCGAGTACTGCCACAGGTCGTTGTAGCTCTCTGCGCTCCGCAGCATCGGCGTTTCGTGGGTAATCGTTGACGACAGGAAATCGCGAAGGTCATCCCGCGTTCGTTTTCCGTCGAACACCGCATGTTCGTCGTCGACCCAGCTTGCCGTGCCCTCCACCAACCAGACACTTGACACCAACCAGACACTTGCCCAACCATCCGACAGTTGGCCCTGGATCATATGAAAGTACTCGTGCGAGACCGTGTAGCGAGCCCAGGCGATTTCTTCAGTCGACAGATCGTCGGGCCAAGACGATTGCTTGACGACGACGATGTCGCCGCCGGCCCAACCGCTTGCACGGTTCCACAGGGCGCGCTCAGATGCTTCGTAAGCGTCGTCCACATCCTGCCCGTCGTCTTTGTATGCCTGGATGAGCGCGTCGACATCCTTGGCGGCGTAGATGGTGAAATCGGGGTCGGCCTGGATGCCGTATTGGGTGCGGTAGAAGGCGAGGACCGCTTCGAGGTCCTCACGGACGCGGGCTTGGAGTTGTTGTGATGCGCCGCCGGGGAAGACGAGGCGGGGGAGGATGTCGGTGGGTTGGAGCCAGTTGACGGCGCGGGCGACTTCGATCCAGAGGGCTTCGCCGCGGCGGATAGCGGGCATTTCGCTGTCGTCGTCGGCTCCCTGATTCGGGTTGGTGGCGGCGATCAGCTGGGCGGTGCGTTCGGGGGATGTCCAGGTGCTCCATTGTTGGGTTATGGGGTCCCAGCGGTGGACGGTGCGGAGGGACCAGCCGATGCCTTTGAGGGCGGCGTCGATTGGTGTTTGATCTGCGCCGCTCCAGGCGACGAGGTTCCAGCCCGTCCGCAGCTTGACCAGCCCCCGCGTGGGTTCGGTGGAGCGTCGCCAGACAAATGGCTCTTCGCCGCCGAGCACGAGCCGCAGCCCCATCCCGGCCCACACGCGCCCCAGCCCGCCCAACCACTCCGGCGCGCCGCGGCCGGCGACGATCCAGTCGCGGAGTTCGGCGTCCCAGGCCCAAACCGACTCCAGCTGCGGAATCTCGTTGAACAACTGCGAAACCGGCGTCGCCTCCCCCACCCAGCCGACCAGATTGACGCCGGGCTCCAGCCGCGTCCCGGCTTCGGGCGGTTCCTGGGCGTTGGCGAGGGCTGCGGGGAGCAGGAGGGCGGCGAGGGCCGCTATCAGCGCGGCGATGATGAGGGTGGTTCGTTTCGGTGTGGTCATGGGCTGCATAGTCGCGGTGTTTGGGGCGTGGGGCAACCCGGGGTGTTTGTGGATGGGACGGTGTGCCGGCGGTTAGCGCCAGATTTGGGAGAGGTTGATGGTGAGGTTGGGGAGGATGTCGCCGCAATCGAGCTCGTTGGGGCGCTCGAGCTGCTCGGGCTCGGCCTGGCGCTCGCGGTAGACCCAGAGGGTGTCGCTGAAGGGGTCGATCAGCCAACCGAGGCGGGCGCCGTTGGTCATCCACTGCCGCATCTTGGGCCTGCTGCTGCGGGAGCCGGTCGGAGGGCGAGCGGATCTCGACGACGAAGTCGGGACAGATGGGCCAATAGCCCTCGTCGGTCGCGTCGATCGTCGCCAGGCGTTCGGGGCTGATCCAGACCGCGGCGGCGGTGCGGATCGATCCGTCGGGCAGGCTGAAACCGGCACCGGTGAACGCTGCGTCGCTTCCGTCGGCGTCACACCACAAGACAATCTGCATGCTGATTCTGACTCGCCGCCCGCTGCTGCGCGGACCGGCCACGGGTGAGATTTCGAGCGCGCCGGCGGCGCTGCGCTCGAAGCGCCAGGCGTCGTTGAGACCGGCGAGCTCGAGCAGACGGTCGTCGGTCAGCGCCCAGCGCGCGGGCAATCGCAACGCGACCGGCCAGCCGCGCGGGGCGGCGGGCGTTTCGTCTTTGATCGGCGTATCCGACACGGGTGCGCTTTCTGTGAATCGATCCTGTGCGAGTGTAGAGTTGAATTGCGTGGCGCGGCGGGCGCTGGTGCGTCTTGGTTTCAGCTGCACTCGAACTTGAACAGCCTGCGCGTGAGGCGCTGGACCGCTATCTGGAGCGGCTGCGGGTGACGCGCGGGCTCTCGCGGCACACGCTGCGCAACTACCGCAGCGATTTGGGGCACTTTCTGGGCTGGCTGGGGGAGCGCGGGATCGCGCTGCCGGCGATGGTGCGCGCCGACTACCGCGGGTATCTGGCGGAGCTGCGCGAGACGGGCGTCGCGGAGGCGAGCATTCGGCGGCGGGCGAGCACGATCAAGTCGTTCGTGCGGCGGCTGCACCGCGACGGCGAGCTGGAGAGTAATCCGCTGGAGCTGGCGGCGACGCCCAAGGCGACGATGCAGCTGCCCAAATCGCTCTCGCCGGAGCAGGTTGAGGCGCTGCTTGACGCGCCGGATCGCTCGACGCCGGGCGGGTTGCGCGACCGCGCGATTCTGGATGTGCTCTACAGCTGCGGGCTGCGGATCAGCGAGCTGGTCGATATGCGGCTGGGCGACTACGACCCCGACGCGATGCTGTTCGTGGTGCGCGGCAAGGGCAACAAGGAGCGGGCGGCGCTGCTGGGCGCGCCGGCCGAGCGCTCGCTGGAGGAGTGGCTGCGCGCCGGGCGTCCGGCGCTGACCGGGGAACGCAGCGCCGACTGGCTCTGGCTCAACCGGCACGGCGGGCCGCTCTCGGCGCGGGCGGTGCAGCTGGCGATGCGGCGCTACGCGGCGCAGGCCGGAATCGGGCAGCACGTACACCCGCATCTGTTGCGGCACTCGTTTGCGACACATATGCTCAATGGCGGCGCGGACCTGCGCGTCGTTCAGGAGCTGTTGGGGCACGCCAGCGTCTCGACCACGCAGCTCTACACGCACGTCACGGAGCGCGACAAGCGCGCCGCGATCGAGGACGCGCTGGACGGCATTTCGGAGCTGCTGCGCGAGCGCCGGGAGCGCCGCGCAGGCCGACCGAACGGCGCGCGCGAGGCCGACAGCGGGGGTTGAGGAACCGTATGAAGGTGCTGCTGATCGCCGGTCCGAACCTCAACATGCTGGGACAGCGGCAGCCGGAAATCTACGGCAAACAGACGCTCGCCGAGATCGAGGAGCTGGTACGCAAGCGCGCCGAGGAGTGGGGCGTCTCGATTCGCCCCTACCACTCGAATCATGAGGGCGCGATCATCGATTTCATCCAGGAGGAGCGCAACGCGGAGGGGTTGATCATCAATCCCGGCGCGCTCTCGCACTACGGCTACTCGCTGCGCGACGCGCTGGAGGCGTTTCCGGGCGGCAAGATGGAGGTCCACCTGAGCAATGTTCACGCGCGGGAGTCGTTCCGCCACAATCTGGTCACCGCGCCGGTGATGGACGGCGTGGTCGCCGGCCTCGGCTGGCGCGGCTATCTGGCGGCGCTCGACGCGCTGGTGCCGATGCTGCAGGAACGGGCGGTGCCCGGCTCGAACCCGGACAAGACCTGATGAGCGAACGCCTGGACCGAATTCGCGCGGCGCTGGCGGAGGCCGAGGTGGAGGCGCTGCTGATCGGCAGCGGGTACAACCGCCGCTACGCGAGCGGCTTCACCGGCTCCAGCGGCTGGCTGCTGATCAGCGCTGAACACGCCGGGCTGGCGACCGATTTCCGCTACACGGAGCAGGCCGCCGCCGAAGCGCCCGAGTTTGAGGTCTTTCAGGCGCAGGGCAAGCTGACGGACTGGTGGGCCGACTTCGCCAAGCCGATCGGCCGCTGCAAGCTGGGCTTCGAGGCGGAGCAGCTGAGCGTGGCGGGCCACAAGGATCTGCGCGACGCGAACGTGAAGCTACCCGCCTCGCGCCGCCCCTCGCTGGTGCAGACGAACGGCGTCGTGGAGCGGGTGCGGGCGGTCAAGGATGCGGCGGAGCTTGAGTGTCTGCGGCGGGCGGCGCGGCTGACCGACGAGACGTTCGCGGATGTGCGGGAGCGAATTCAGCCGGACTGGACCGAGCGGCAGGTCGCCTGGGAGATTGAGCAGTACGCGCGCACGCACGGGGCGGAAGGGCTGGCGTTTGAGACGATCGTGGCGTCGGGGACGTGGGGGGCGCGTCCGCATGCCCGCCCGCGCGATGCCGCCGTGGGCGAGGGCCGTCCGATCATCATCGACATGGGCGTGCGGATCGATGGCTACTGCGCCGACATGACGCGGACGTTTGTGATTGGGGATGCCGACGAGCGGTTCGGGGAGGTCTACGACATCGTGCTGGCGGCGCACGAGGCGGCGGCGCAGCTGGTGGAGCCGGGGATGGAGGCGAAGGACGCGCACGCAATCGCGTTCGACGTGATTGAGGGCGCGGGCTACGGCGAGCGCTTCGGGCACGGGTTGGGGCACGGGGTTGGGTTGCAGATTCATGAGACGCCGTACATCGGTACAACCTCGGAAGACACGCTCGCCGAGGGCGCGGTGATCACGATCGAGCCGGGCATTTATCTGCCGGAGTGGGGCGGGGTGCGGATCGAGGACATGGGCGCGCTGACGGCGGATGGCTTCGAGTCGTTCAGCGGCAGCCCGAAGTTGCGGATGGTTTGAGCGGGAAATCGCCCGCGCGCAGCCTCCAACCCCGCGCCTCCAGGATCCGTCGTTCCAGACTTGATCTGGAACCCAAACCCAAGCCCTTTCGCGACGTGAGGGTCCCGAGCGCCCCTCCAACGAGCGTGCGCGGGGACTCCGGGACTCCGCGTCGCCAACAACCGCCGCATAGGCCCCAGATCAAGTCTGGGGCGACGGAATGGGTGGCGGGACGGCGGGCGGAGGCGGGCGCGGGGAGGTTCCCGCTCGGGGGCGGGAATGACGGGGAAAAGGGGGCGGGAATGACGGGGGAAGAGGCGCGGGCATGACGGGGAGAGGGGGCGGAGCGAGGTCCCGAACTGCCCGCGGACGGCGTCGGCGGGTGGCTCGGGATCTCGGCGCTGCGCACGACGTTGGGTTTGGGCCCCAGATCAAGTCTGGGGCGACGGAATGGGTGGCGGGACGGCGGGCGGAGGCGGGCGCGGGGAGGTTCCCGCTCGGGGGCGGGAATGACGAGGGAAGAGGCGCGGGAATGACGGGGAGAGGGGGCGGGCATGACGGGGAGAGGGGGCGGAGCGAGGTCCCGAACTGCCCGTGGACGGCGTCGGCGGGTGGCTCGGGATCTCGGCGCTGCGCACGACGTTGGGTTTGGGCCCCAGATCAAGTCTGGGGCGACGGAATGGGTGGCGGGACGGCGGGCGGAGGCGGGCGCGGGGAGGTTCCCGCTCGGGGGCGGGAATGACGAGGGAAGAGGCGCGGGAATGACGGGGAGAAGGGGGGCGGGAATGACGGGGAAGGGGGGCGGGAATGACGGGAAGAGGCGCGGGAGTGGCGGGAGGAGGAGAGTGGGAGTGGCGGGGGAGGGAGCGGGACCTTGCTCTATCCGAAGCGGCAGGCGGGCGACGAGTGTCCACATTGTAACGCAATCGTAAAATCGAGGGGGGGGGGGGCAAACGTTGAGCTCATGTAGCATGCGGGCAATCCACAGCTCGTTCGCACCCGCCGCCGAGGTTTGGCGCGCGTCCGCGAAAGGAGACTCCCCATGCCTCTGCTGCCTGTCCGACGGAGCCAATTTGCCGGCCTGGTCTCGCTCGTCGTGCTTTTGGCGCTGGTCGCCGCTGTTTTATCCCCCCCCCCCCCCGCAAACGCCCAGATTCCTCCTGACCTCCAGGTCGCCCCGATCCTGAAAGACGAGTCGGACAACGTTGTCCCGCCCGGCTCGACGAACACGGTCGGCGTGCAGGTCAGCTTCAGCGGCGCGGCAATCCCCGAAATGATGATCAGCGAGGCGCGCCTGCGAATCGTCGGCGATGTCGAATTCGAAGACAGTGGGCGCAGTTCGCGGGGGATCACGGATCAGCAGGTGGGCAGCAGCGGCTCGCTGATTGGCGCGGCGAACGCGATTCAGGCGAATTTCGACCACGACGGCAGCGCGGCGACGGATCCGGTCACGCTGACGGTGGTGGGCGCGCGGGCGGCGACGGCGCACGGCTACAGCTCGGCGGGGGCGGTCTACGTGTTCGAGGGGACGGAGCTGGTGGCGACGCTGACGGCGGGCGACTCGGCGAACACGGGCGCGCGGTTCGGGCAGGCGGTGGATGTGGCCGGCGGCGTGATCGTCGTCGGCGCACCGGCGGAGAACGCCGCGTCGAGGTTCAGCTGGCACTGGCGGCGGGCCGATTACAGCAACAACGGGCCGGTTGGGGCCGTGCATGTGTTCGAGAAGCGCGCCAACACCGACGGCACGCGCACCTGGCAGCGGGTCGCAAAGCTGCTGCCGGTCGACCACCCCAAGTCGTGCGAGCTTGAGGGCGAGCGCCCGTTCTCGAGCCGCCCGAACCAGGGCGGGTATCTGTCAGTGCAGACGATTACGGACTTCGGCAACGGCGTCGGGGTGAGCGACGATGGGGCGACGATTGCGGTGCATGCGCGTCCGCCGATTTTGAACTCGGCGCAGACGGTGACCTGCGCGAACTCGGCCACCGCGCTGACGTCGTCGGACGTGAACGCGCTGACCGGCGACGAAGATATCGACCGCTGGCGCTACGCGACGGGCTGGGTGTTCAGCCGCGGCGCGGGCTGGGGCGATATGGAGATCAACGACAGCGGAGTGGCGGCGCTGCACACGCCGTCGTCGGTGCCGCTGGGCAGCGGGTCGCACAACGTGAATCGGCGCGACGGGGCGTTTATCGGGGATCTGGACATTTCGGGCGACGGGACCGTGGTGGCGATCGGGCATTCGCAGCTGGATCTGCCGCTCGATGCGACCTCCGGCGTGCAGGGCGGCTGCCACTCCTGCGCGGATCGCGATCACGGCGGGGTGACGATGTACGACCGCGGGAGTTCGGCCTGGAGCGCGTTTTCGGGAGCGGCGACGGCGGTGCTGAACGGGACGGGCGACAGTCAGCTGAACAGCGCGTTTATGCCGCGGATCGGGAGCAACGTGGTGCTGGATGTGTCGGGCGAGACGCTGGTGGCCGGGGCGGGCGGGCGCTATTCAACGGTGCGGCACGCGACCAACAATCCGAACAACGCGATCAATCCCTGGAAGGGCGCGGCGCTGGTCTGGGTCAAGCCGTCGGGCGCCTGGGCGAACGACAGCGCTCCCAACGCGCAGCTGACCGACGCCGATTCGCACCCGGCAGATTTGTTCGGCCGACATGTCGCGATCAGCGACAGCGGGGATCGAATCATCGCCGGCAACGAGTCGGACAGCGAGTTCAACTACCGGCGAGGCGAGGCGCACATCTTCGAGAAGTCGGGCAGTTGGGCCGACAACTCGGCGGCGGCGCTGGTGCTGACCTCGCCGCAGTACGCGGAGAGAGATCCGGAGACGTACCGGCTGGCGTTCGGCGCGGGTCCGGCGATCGACGGCGAGAACACCGTGGTGATCGGCCAATTCGAGTCGATCGAGTATCTCAACGAGCGCTGGGTCGACGGGGTGCGGCAGACGAACCTGGAGACGGGCCCGGGGCGGGCCTGGCTGTTCGACCTGTCGAGCGGCCAGCAGCGCACATCGCAGGCGACCGGTCAGAGGTTGGCGGTGCCGGTGTCGAACTGCGTGCCGGACGATTCGGACGAGACCAGGCGCTGGAACTGCGATCTGTATTTCGGCGCGGCGGCGGCGGAGTTCGTGGTCCCGGTGGGGACGCGGGAGGGTTCGACGTTCACGCTCTCGGTGAGTCTGAAGATCAACGGGGAGCTTCGGACGGGCGCGCAGACGGTGCGGGTGGGGAGGGTCGCAGAGGTCGCTTCGGCAACGTTCGACTTTGCGGAGTACCGCTCCGCCGAGCGACGCGGGGAGCAGTACCCGTCAACCATCTCGGCCGGGCAGCGAACCATGCTGCGGCTGAGCCTGCTGAATGAGAACAATGCCGCCTCGGCGAAGGGCTCCGTTTCGTCGATCCTCCTGACCACCACCGATGGCGCGCTGACGACCGGCATCGGGGGCGGCTGCGAGGGCGGAGGCGGCCTGATCTGCCATATTCCCGTCGCGGCGCTCAACACCTCCAACAGCGACGACATCCGCGTCGCCCTCGAACACCCCGGCGCCGGCAAGGCCGGTCGGGCAACCGTGCGCGCCACCGTGATCTCCACGAGCGGCGGTTCCTTCCGCCCTGATCCGATCAACATCACCTTCGCCGGCGCGGCCCGCGCGCTCGCCATCTCCCAGCCGGACCGGAGCCTGCTCAACACCGACACCTGCGACGCGCCGGCGACGAGCGGTCCGGTTGACTGCCGAACTGCCGACGACCAGGACAACCGCGATGTGCTGACCCTGCAGGTGACCGCCACGGACGCGGCCGACAACAGCACGGCGGCGCCGACCACGCGCTACAGCGCGAGCATCAGCGGCCCCGACGACGCGCGCGTGCCGAGCAGCGCCATCGCCGTCGACTGGCCGCTGCGCAAGGACGGCGAAGACGACGGCACTGATATCAGCGAGACGGATCCGTTGGACACTCGGAACGGCGCGCCGCAGGTGCGGCTCAATGTCAACGCCTCGGAAACAGCCAGGCTGGCCAACGGCGAGTACACCCTCAGGTTGAGCGCGGGCAGACTCGAGGCGACGCAAACGTTCCGGGTCAGCGGCGGGCCGATTGCGATCACGCTCAGCGCGCCCGAAACACTCCCGGGGGTCGACGGCCAGATTACGCTCACCGCGACCATCGCCGACGCCTCCGGTGAAGCCGTGCCCGACGACACGCCGGTCAGTTGGACTGAACGCTCAATCGGCGACCGACCGGTGCTTGTTCGACTCGCGGCCGAACAGCAGACCAGCGGGGGCACGGTCTCGGCCAGCTTCCTGGTCGTCGACTCCGGTTCCGCCTACGTGACGGCCACGGCGGGCGATGTGACGGATGTCCAACTGCTGCGCTTCGGCGAGGCCGGCCGGCCGGCTGCGCTCTCGGAGGGGTTGAGCCAGACCCAACCGGGCGCATTCAGCGTCTGGTTGCGCGAGCAGGAGATCGGCGCCGCCGAGCTGCTCGCCTCGCTCGACGGCGTTCTCGCGATCCTGCTCTGGGATAACCGGGCGAACGACTGGGTCTACTACGGCGTCGCCGACGGCCTGCAAATCCCCGGCTCGATGAATTTCCAGATTCCGCTGGGCGCCATCCTCTGGCTCGGCCGCTGATCCCGGTTAGCGCCAGTGCCGCTGTGGCGCGCCAGGATCCGTCGCCCCAGACTTGATCTGGGGCCTATACGGCGGTGGTTGACGGGACGAGGTCCCGAACTGCCCGCGAACGGCGTCAGCGGATGGCTCGGGCCTCCGACGCTGCACGCAACGTTGGGCTTGGGCCCCAGATCAAGTCTGGGGCGACGAACAGGGGGCCGGAACGAGGGGCGGAGGCGGGCTCGTGACAGATTCCCGCTCGGGGGCGGGAATGACGGGTGAGGGGGCGGGAATGACGGGGAGAGGGGGCGGAATGCGGCGGGGCTGGGGTAGGCTGCGAAGGACGGCCGCACAGCCACTGGGCAACTGGGCAAGGATGGGCGCGATGATTTCGACGGGGGACCTGAAGCGCGGCTTCGTGATCGAGCTGGACGGGGCGCAGTACCAGATTGTGGACTGGGAGCACATCAAGGTGGGGCGCGGCTCGGCGCAGGCGCGGATCAAGCTGCGCGACGTGCGGGCGGGGCACACGATTGAGCGCACTTTCCAGGCGGGCACCAAGTTCCGTCGGGTGCGCACCGAGCACCAGACGATGCAGTACCTCTACCGCGACGGCGACCTCTTTTACTTCATGGACACGGAGTCTTACGAGCAGCAGCCGCTCTCGTCGGAGGTGGTGGGCGAGGCGGTGCAGTACATGGCGGAGAATTCGGAGGTCGCGGTGCTGGTGGTGGGCGAGGAGCCGATCGCGGTGGAGCTGCCGGCTTCGGTGCCGCTGCGGGTGGACGAGAGCGATCCGGGCATCAAGGGGGACACGGCGACGGGGGCGACCAAGCCGGCGACGCTGGAGACGGGCTTGACGGTCAATGTGCCGCTGTTCATCGGCCCCGGCGACAGGGTGAAAGTGGACACGCGCACCGGGCAATATCTGGAGCGGGCGGAGTCGGCCTGAGTCCAAGCTGAGATTGGGCTGAGATCGGGTTGAGTTGGAGGGCGGATCGTGCCCAGGCGTCCTCCCGCGGGGTTCTACGCGCGCCGCGCCGCAGCAGGCGGTGGCGATCAGCCGCGTCTGGATTCGGCTGGCGGGCAACGACCGGGCGCCGCGCCGCGCTCGCATCCGGTCGGCGATGTGATCTCGCGGATTACGGCGTTGCTGCGCTCCGATGATCAGCTGCAGGACCTGTGGGTCGAGGGAGAGGTGCGCAACTACAGCCAGTCGGGCGCGGGGCACATCTACTTTCGACTGGCGGACGACGACGGGGCGCTGGCCTGCGTGCTTTTTCGCGGGCGCAACCGCGGCGCGCAGTTCGGGCAGGGCGACGAGGTGCTGGCGCACGGGCAGGTGGGGATTTACCGCGAGCGGGGCGATTTGCAGCTGCTGGTCGACGATGTGCGCCCGCGCGGCACGGGCGTCTTGCAGGCGGAGTTCGAGCGGATGCGGGCGAAGCTGGACGCGGAGGGGCTGTTCGCGCCCGAGCGCAAGCGCGCGCTGCCGCGCTATCCGACCCGGATCGGCGTAGCGACCTCGTCGGCGGGGGCGGTTTGGCACGACATCCGGCAGGTGCTGGGCCGCCGCTGGCCGTTGGCGACGCTGGTGCTCAGCCCCTGCCTGACGCAGGGCGACGGCGCGGCGCAATCGATCGCCGGGGCGCTGGGCGCGTTCGCCGCGCTCGACGGGGCGGAGCAGCCGGACGTGATCATCGTCGCGCGGGGCGGCGGCTCGCCGGAGGATTTGTGGGCGTACAACGAAGAGCCGGTCGCGCGGGCGATTTTCGCCAGCCCGATTCCGGTCGTCTCGGCGGTGGGGCACGAGACGGATTTCACGATTGCGGATTATGTCGCCGACCTGCGCGCGCCGACGCCTTCGGCGGCGGCGGAGATCGTCGCGCCGGATCGCGGCGAGGAGGCGGCGCAGGTGCGGGGGATGGTCGCCGGCGGCGGACAGATCGTGGAGCGGCGGGCGGCCTGGCTCCAGCAGCGGCTGACGGAGTCGCGGGGCCGGTTGGCCGCGGCGGCTCCCGATCCGGGCGCGTTGCGGGTCGATCTGCATCGGCAGCTGCAAGGAATCGAGCGCCGCGCGGCGGCGGCATTGAGCCAACGGAACACCGCGTTGGCTGCGTCGCGGGGGCGGCTGGACGCGCTCAACCCGCTGGCGACGCTCGAACGGGGATATGCGATGCTCACAGACAGAGACGGCGTAGTCGTCAGCTCCGTCGCGGGCGCGGCTCCAGGCAACCGCTTGCTCGTGCGGCTGCACGACGGGTCGCTCGGCGTACTGATCGAGTCGGCCGAGCTATTGGTAGAGCGGGAGGACGACTCAGATGAGCGAAACTGACCTGGTGGAGCTGCCGTTCGAGGAGGTGGTGGGGCGGCTGGAGGCGGTGATCGAGCGGCTGGAGAGCGGCGGGCTGTCGCTGGAGGAGATGCTGGAGGCCTACGGGCAGGGCGTGGCGCTGGGCGCGCGGGCGCAGGAGTTGCTCGACCAGGCGCAACTGCGGATTGAGCAGCTGCAAGCGTCGGCGGACGAGCAGGCCGGGTGACGCTGCGGCTGGCCTGGTTCGCATCGGCGCGAGGCACCAGCTCGCGCCTGCTGTTGGGCGAAGCGCTGCGGGCGATCGGGGAGGGGTGGTTGGACGCGGAAATCGTCTGCGTCTTCTGCAACCGCGAGCGCGGGCGGTCGGCGAACACCGACGCCTTTCTCGACGACGTAGAGGCAGCGGGCATTCCTTTGATCGCGAGCAGTTCGCGCGAGTGGCGGCGGCAAGTGGGCGGGGCGATCTCCAATCCGCGCAGCGCGCTCGCGCCGTGGCGGCGCGATTACGACGCCGACGCGCTGGCGCGCATCCAGCCCTACCGGCCGGACGCGGCGATGCTGGCCGGCTACATGCTGGTGACGACGGAGGTGCTGTGCGAGGCGCTGCCGATGCTCAACCTGCACCCGGCGCTGCCGGACGGGCCGATCGGTATCTGGTCGGATGTGATTCACGAGTTGATCGCCGGCGGCGCGAGCGAGAGCGGGATGATGCTCCAGCGGGTGACGACGGAGTTGGATCGGGGGGATGTGGTGAGCTTTTGCCGCTATGCGATACGCGGCGGGGGGTTCGACGCGCTGTGGGCGTCGGAGCGCGGCGAGAGGGATGGGGAGTCGGCGCTGTTTCGAGCGATTCGGGCGGCGGGGGTGGCGCGGGAGTCGATTTTCGTGGTGGAGAGTCTGCGGGCCATCGCGGAGGGGCGGATTGATTTGGGGAAGCTGGGCGCTCCGCTGGATCTGACGGCGGCCGTTGGGGCTGCGATCGGCGACGCGCAGTGACCAAGGTTCGGAAGGCGAATCCGGATCGTCGAGCGCGATGGCTGGCGATTCGCGCGGCAGCGGGGGAGTCATCGCGTTTTCCGCCATCCAGCCAAGCCGGGCATTGTGGTGATCGCTGGCGCATTGGGCGAAGATCTGCCGCCCGGAACGTGGGACGGTATCCTGAAGCAGGCAGGCCTCAAGGAGAGACCACGATGAAGCGCACTTACGCGGTCGTGTTTGAGCGGGCGCCCAACAACTACGCGGCCTACGCCCCCGACGTGCCGGGCTGCGTGGCGACAGCCGAAGGCTGGGAGGAGATCCGGGTGGAGATCCGGGAAGCGATTGAGGTCTACCTGGAAGCAACAGCCGAGTACGGAGAGCCTATTCCGGAGCCGTGCATGTCGGTCGCAGAAGCGATGGCGCACCACAGTGATGTGCTCGCGCAACTGGAAACCGGCGACGCGCAGCTCGAGACGACCGTCGCAATGATCGAGACGGATGCCGCGCTCTCATCTGAGCGGACGACTGAGATGGCAGGCGTCGGTGACTGACACCGCCAAACGCACCTACGCAGTCGTGATCGACCGCGGGCCGAACAACTACTCGGCCTACTGCCCCGATGTGCTCGGCTGTGTGAGCGTGGGCGACGATTGGCCGGAGATGCTGGCGATGATCCGTGAAGCGCTCGAGTTCCACATCGAAGGGATGCTTGAGGACGGCGACGCTCTGCCCGAGCCGACGATGTCCATCAGAGACGCGATTCGCTTCCACGGCGAGCTCATCAATGAGGTCGACGACGACCGACCGAATGCAGCGGATGAGGCGCCGGTCATGGAGGTCACGTTCACGATGGTGGATGTCAACGTCAAGGTTCCAGACCCGGCCGACACCGCTGAGGCAGTCGGCGCGGGCGACTGATCGGCTGTTCGGGCCAGGGCCTGTTCACGCAACCGTGGCGCATCGCAGACGGGCGGTCGCCGAGGGGCGTATACTCTCTGGCGTTATGACGCATTCCTGTCTCCGTTGCTCACGTTGCTCGAGGCCGGTCGGCGATGCGGACAACTTTTGCCCTCGCTGCGGAGAGGCGCTGAAGGGGCCTGAGCCGACGCGGGCGCTCGTGCCTGATGATGTGCGGAATGAGCCTGCGGCGATGGCGCTGCTGCCGGCGGTGCGGGCCGATCTCGCGCTGTTCGCGCCGGCGATGCGGAGCGTCGCCGCGGTGCTGGCGACGGCGGCGCTGACGGACTGGGCCGCGCGCCATGCGGCGCCGGCGCTGGCGCGCCGAACGCGCGACGTGCTGCTGGAGCGTCGGCAGCCGAAGCGCGTGACCGAGACGATGATGATCGAGCAGCAGATCACGGTGCGCAAGTGGATCAGTGTGCGCTCCTAAGCCGACAAAGCTGACGGGGTTGACCGGGCGGGGGCTGCTGCCGATCGCGGCGCTGGCGCTTGCAGTCTGCTCACTCGCGGCGCTGCCCGTCGCCGCTCGCGCCGACGGCGGCAATGTCGAAATCACTGCGGCGCTGATTCACGCCGGGCAGGGGCGCGAGGATCGCTCATACGAGTGGGTGCTGATCACCAACCTCGGCGACGAGGCGGCGGAACTCAGCGGGTGGACATTGTCGGACAACTCGAGCGCCGATGAGTTGCAGGAGCAGCGGCTGGACGCCGGGGCGTCGTTGCTGATCGTCGCGGCGTGCTCAGCGCTGATTGATGCGCCCGCGTCGGACCGGGACGAGGTGCTTGAGGACTCGGCGATCGGCGGCGGTCTGGCCAATGCCGGCGACCTGCTGGAGTTGCGCGACGGCGAGGGGGAGCTGGTGGATGCAGTGTCGTGGGGCAACGACGCCACGCACGGCGAGCGCCGTCCGCCCGAGGCGGGCACGCCGTTGCGGTTCGGGCGCGCGCCCATTCCGGCGCCGCGCCCCACAGCCGATCCGGTTCGGCTGGGCGTCCGAGTCGCCGGCTTCGACGCCGCCGGCGATTTCGCGACCGTCGAGGTCGTGAACGCCTGCGAATGGGCGCAGCCGCTGGCGGGCTGGCTGCTTACGCACGGCCGGACGCGCCTGGATCTGTCCAAACTGACCGCGCCGCCGAGCGGGGCGGTTCCGATTCAGGTTGACGGCCTTTCAGCGGGCGCAACGGTCCGGCTCCACTCGCCCGATGGTGGCGTCGTCGATACCGCCGTCGGGCTTGCTCCCGACGCGCCGGCGAACGAAGCCGAGATCGGGGTGGATGACGCGCCCTCTGAGACGGCGCCTGAGTCTGTCTTGGCAGCGTCGATGCCGCGCATCCGGATCAGCGAGTTCATGCCGCGCCCGTTGAGCGGTGAGCCGGAATGGGTCGAGCTGCTCAACGACGGCACGGAGGCCGTCGATCTGAGCGGCTGGAAGATCGGCGACTCGCACGCGAACCGGCCGCTGTGGGGCGCAATCGAGCCGGGTGCCCGCGTCGTCTTCAGCGATGGTCCGCTCGCGGACGCGAACGGCGAGGTGCGGCTGCTCGAGGGACGCATCGGCAACGGTCTCAACAACGACGGCGACACGCTCGCGCTGATCGCGCCCGACGGCGTAGAGGTCGCGGCGATCGAGTACGGCGGCCCGGCCCTGCCGACGCCCGCGGCCGGCTCCTCTCTGGCGTTGACGCCGCAGGTCTGGGTGGTCAATGTCGCGCCCTCGCCCGGCGGATCGTCGGTCTCGCCGGCGCTGGAAGCGTCGAACGTGTCGGTTGAGGTTGTGGAGCGGTCGCCCGCGCCCGTGGCGCCGATCGCCGAGTTGCAAGCGGAGAGCGGCATCAACCCCTGGATGATCGTCTCGGCGGGGCTGGGCGGGCTGCTGATCGCTCTGGTGCTGCGGCGCTGGCTGCCGAATCAGCGAGAGGACGACGGCGCGGCGTTGGATGAGCCGCCGCTGCCGGAAGATGTGCCGCCGGACATGTTCGACTCCGGGCTCGACTATCCGCTGCCGGACGACGGAGCGCCGGCGGCGCAGGGACGGGCCGTCGCTGAAGAACCGCCGCCGTACGATGCCGGGCCGGCGCGGCGGCATCCGTGGAACGGGGAAGACGAATGAGCGCGGTGCGGCTGGCGGTGGCGCTGGCGCGCGCCGGGATCGGCTCGCGGCGAGCGTGCGATGCGCTGATTCGGGAGGGCAGGGTGCGGGTGAACGGGCAGGCGGTGAGCGATCCGTCGACCCGCGTGATCCCAAGCGAAGCGCACATCGAAGTTGACGGCGAGCCGCTGCCGGCCGCGGAGACGCGGCGCTACTACGCGCTGCACAAGCCGCGCGGCGTCGTTTCGACAGCGCGCGACGATCGGGGGCGGCGCACGGTGGTCGACTTCCTGCCGCCGGAGGCGGGGCGCTGCGTACCGGTTGGGCGGCTGGATCGGGAGAGTGAAGGGCTGTTGCTGCTCAGCAACGACGGACCGCTGATCGACGGGCTGCTGCATCCGCGCCGGGAGATTCCGCGCACCTACCTGGCGGAGTTGGTGGGGCGTCCGAGCGATGAGACGCTCAATGCGATGTTCGAAGGCGTAGAGGCGGAGGACGGCGTGCTGCGCGCCAAGCCGCGGCGGTCAAAGCGGCCGGGGCGATCGCTGCCGGCTGGCGAGACGTCGTGGCTGCGGCTGACGCTGCACACCGGGCGCAAGCGCGAGGTGCGGCGTCTCTGTGAGGCGCTGGGGTATCCGGTGGTGCGGCTGCGGCGGACCGGATTCGGGCCGATCCTGCTGCGCGACTTGCAGGCGGGCGAGATTCGCTCCTTGACCCGGCGGGAGGTGCGGCTGCTGCGTCGCGCGGCGGGGCTGGCGGAAGAGAGCGCAGAAGAGAACGGCGACTATGATCGGCGGGATGACTGAGCATCCTGCGCTGGTGGCGATCGACGGGCCGGTGGCTTCGGGCAAGACCGAGGTGGGCCGCGCGTTGGCGGCGCGGTTGGATTGGGCGCTGTTCGACACCGGCATCATGTACCGCGCGCTGACCTGGCTGGCGCTCGAGCGAGAGATTTCACTGGACGATCGGGTGGCGCTGGCCGAACTGGCGCGGGATGTGGATGTGCGCCTGGTGCGCAGCGACGATCCCTCGCGTCCGGATGTGCAGATCGAGATCGGGGGCATGAACGCGACGGGGCACTTGCGCGAGCATCACGTGGAGTCGGCCGTCTCGACGGTTGCGGCTGTGGCAGAGGTCCGAAAGCGGCTGGTGGAGCTGCAGAGCGCCGCGGCCGCAGAAGGCCGGCTGGTGGTAGTGGGGCGCGACATCGGAACAGTGGTGCTGCCCGACGCGCCAGTGAAGATTTTTCTGACCGCGTCGGACCGTGTGCGAGCGTTGCGACGCTCCATCCAGGCGGGCCACGGATCGGAGAACGAGCACGCGCGGGTGCTACAAGAGACGCAGCGGCGCGATGAGCGGGACCGCAGCCGGCAGGCGTCGCCGCTGGTCGCGGCGGATGATGCAGTGACGCTCGACACCAGCGAGATGACGCTCGAAGAGGCGATCGACGCCGTGTTCGCGATCGTCGCTGACGCGCTGCCGCAAGCAGCGGCGGACTGAGCGCGGGGCAACTGCAATGGCGAGCGAACAGACGGGCAACATGGGCGCCGGCAAGCGCATCTATCGCTGGGTCACGCGCCAGCTGACGCGGGCGTTGTTCGGGGAGTCGGAAGCGCTGCGACGGATCGGGATGCCCGGCATGCCCAATGCGTCGCGGACCTGGTTCATCGTCGCCGGCTTCTTCGCCCGCTTCGCCTTCCTGCAGATCATTCGCTGCGAGTGGCGGCACTTCGGGCGGATTCCGAACAGCGGAGTGATCATCGCCTCGAATCACCTGTCGTCGGCTGATCCGGCGATGATCGCGTCGGCGATCTATCCGCGCTCGCCGCGCTACATGTCGAAGGTGGAGCTCTTCCAGAAGGAGCCGGTGATCGGCTATCTCTTCGCGCTGTCGGGCGGGTTTCCGGTGCGGCGGGGGATGGGTGACCGCGCCGCGCTGCGCGAGGCCGAACGCCTCCTGGCCGCCGGCGAGGCGGTCGGGATGTTCCCCGAGGGGCACCGCTCGGACACGGGCGCGATGATGGAGGCGCACACCGGCACGGCGCTGCTCGCGCTGCGCTCCGGCGCGCCGGTGGTGCCCGTCGGTATCTGGGGCAGCGAGCATTTGCGCGGCGGCTGGCGGGCGATCCTGCGCCGCGCTCCCGTGCGAATGACGGCCGGCGAGCCGTTCGTGATCGAGCGCGGCGCGCGGATCCGACGCGACGACGTCGAGCGCGCGCATCGGCGGCTGATGGCCGAGATTGCCGCTCAGTTGCCCGCCCCGTATCGTGGGGTGTACGCCGACCTGGACGTAGAGGCTGAGCGCCGCGCGGCGCACGACTCGTCGGGTCAGGGAGGGACGCGCTGATGAAAATCCACCGGGCGCGGGACATGGGCTTCTGCTTTGGGGTGCGGCGGGCCGTGGACATGATGCAGGAGGCCGCCTCCGAAGGACGCCGGGTAACGACGCTCGGCCAGGTCGTCCACAACCCGCAGGTGGTGGCGCAACTCGAAGAGACCGGCATCGCGGTTAAGAACGACCGCACAGTCGAGGGGGTCGGCACCTCCACGGTCGCGATCACCGCGCACGGCGTCGGCGAAACGGTCGTGCGCGACATTGAGGAGCAGGGCTTCGACGTGATCGACACGACCTGCCAATTCGTCGCGCGCTCGCAGCGCGCGGCGCGCAACCTGGCCGAGCGCGGCTTTGCCGTGATCATCTTCGGCGACCCCACCCACCCGGAGGTCAAGGGCGTGCTGGGCTGGTGCCGCGGACGCGGGATGGTGATCCCCGACGAATCGCTCGACGGTCTGCCCGACTATCTGCCCAGCAAGATCGGCGTGATCTCGCAGACCACGCACACGCCGGAGCGGTTCGCCCAGTTCGTCGCCAATCTGATGGCCAAGCGGGTCGACCAGATCACCGAGATCCGGGTGGTCAACGTGCTCTGCAATGCGACAACCTCGCAGCAGGCCGCGACACGGGACCTGTCCGAACAAGTCGACCTGATGATCGTCGTCGGCGGGCACAACAGCGCCAACACGCGCCACTTGGCCGACCTCTCGCGCGCCAACGGAGTGGAGACGTACCACGTGGAGACGGCCGACGAGCTCTGCGACGAATGGTTCGAGGGGCACGAGGATGTCGGCGTCACGGCAGGCGCATCGACGCCGGACTTCTCGATAGACGCGGTGGCCGATCGGGTGGAAGAGATCGGGCGTCAGCTGGCGGCCAGCGCCTGAGCCGGCCGGCGGATCGCTCGCGGCCCGGCAGATGCCCCGCTCCACAGGACGCAGCGGCGCGATCGCCTCGATCGATCCGGACTCGCTGGCCGCGGAGGCCGGGCTGCAACCGGGCGACCGCGTGCTGCGCGTCAACGGCGAAGCGCCCCGCGACCAGCTTGATTACCGCTTTCAAACCACCGACAGCTTCGTCTCGCTGGATGTAATTCACGCCGGCGAGCCCGGCATCGTCGAGTTCGAGAAGCCGATCGATGAGCCGCTCGGCATCGAGTTCGCCGACGACGCCTTCGACGGCACGCGGATCTGCAACAACACCTGCTTCTTCTGCTTCCTCAAAGGGCTGCCCAAGGGGCTGCGCCGACCGCTCTACCTCAAGGACGATGATTACCGCCTCTCGTTCCTGCACGGCAACTTCGTGACGCTGACCAACCTGAGCGACGATGACTGGGCGCGTCTCGAGGAGCAGCGGCTGAGCCCGCTGCACATCTCGGTGCATGCGACGGACCTCGAGCTGCGGCGGCGAATGCTGGGCAACCGCCGCGCGCCGGACATCCGCGCCCAGCTGCGGCGGCTGGCCGACATGCGGATTGAGGCGCATACGCAGGTCGTGCTCTGTCCCGGCGTCAACGACGGCGCGGCGCTGGACCAAACGGTCGGCGAGCTGTTGGAGCACGAGAACGTGCTCTCGATCGGCGTCGCGCCGGTCGGCTCCAGCATCCAGGGCGAAGAGCGGATTGGCGATGCGGGCTTGGGGGCCGGGATGCGCGCGCTCACCACACCGGAGGCGCGCCGCACGGTGCGCCAGCTGGCTCGCTGGCAGCGCCGCGCCCAGGCCGCGCGCGGCGCGTCAGTGGTTTTCCCCACCGATGAGATCTACCTCACGGCGGGCGCGCGCATCCCCGCGACGCAGCGCTACGACGGCTTCCCCCAGTGGGAGAACGGCGTCGGCATGGTGCGCACCCTGCTCGACGACTGGCGCCGCGCCCGCCGCCGCCTGCGCGAGGGACGAGTCGCTCTGCCCGACGACCGGCCGGCCCGCGTCACCCTCGCCTGCGGGACGCTGATCGCGCCGATCCTGGAGGCGCTGGCGGCTGAGCTCGCGGAGCTGATCGATGTCCGGATCGAAGTCGTCGCGGTGACCAACTCGCTCTTTGGCGCGCGGGTCAACGTCTCCGGCCTGCTGCCGGGGGCGGACTTCGCCGCCGCACTGGCGGACCGTGAGCTCGGCGAGCAGGTCTTTCTGCCGCGCGCAAGCCTCGACTACTTCGGCAAGCGCTTCCTTGACGACCTGGCGCCGGCCGAGCTGGAAGCGCGGCTGGGGCGTCCCGTCGCGTTTGTATACACGCTCTCGGACCTCCTAGAGTGGATCGCGAACGCCGATGCCCACTCATCCGGCGCATTGCCGGCCCGCTCCAACGGGCG
Source organism: Dehalococcoidia bacterium (assembly GCA_965242565.1). Classification (GTDB taxonomy): domain Bacteria; phylum Chloroflexota; class Dehalococcoidia; order Bin125; family Bin125; genus CATQGW01. The sequence goes on from OZ251457.1 coordinate 743,622, forward strand.
GTCCTGGGCGAGCGCCGACTGAGCGGCGCGGCGGACGCAGCGGCGGGCGGGGCGCGGGGATCATCATGTGCGGAATTATCGGCTACGTCGGCCCGCGCGCAGCGGGGCCGATCCTCCTGGAAGGCCTCCAGCGGCTCGAATACCGCGGCTACGACAGCGCAGGCATCGCGGTCGTTGACCGCGACGGCGCGATCGCCGTGCTCAAACGGCGCGGCAAGCTCGCCGAACTGCAAAACTCGATCGACGTGATGCCCAACGGCGGCGCGGGCATCGGCCACACCCGCTGGGCCACGCACGGCGCACCCAGCGATCGCAACGCCCATCCCCACGCCTCAAGCGCCGGCGAGGTCGTGGTCGTGCAGAACGGCATCGTCGAAAACCACCGCGAACTGCGCGAGCGGCTCGCCGAGGCCGGCGTCGTCTGCGAGAGCGACACCGACACCGAGGTGATCCCCCAGCTGATCGCGCTGGCGCTGGAGCGCGGCCAGAGCTTCGCCGACGCGCTGCGCGAGACATTAGACGTTATGTCGGGCGCGAACGCGATCGTCGCCGTCTGCAAACGCGAGCCGGGCCGCATCTACGCGGCGCGGCGCGGCAGCGCCGGCGGCATCGTGATCGGCTTCGGCCGGTCCGAGATGTTCGTCGCCAGCGACCTCGCCGCGCTGCTGCCCCACACCACCCGCGTCCACCACCTCGAGGACGGCGATATCGCCGTCGTTGACGCGGACAGCCTGACCGTCTCCTCGCGCGGCGCGCCGCCGCGACAACCCCAACCGGCCGAAGTCGGTCTGGATCCCGTTGCTGTGGCCAAGGGCCCCTACCGCCACTTCATGCTCAAGGAAATCCACGAGCAGCCGCGGGCGCTGTCGGACACGATCCGCGGCCGCGCCCGACTCGATCCCCCTTCGGCGCTCAGCGACGAGCTGGCGATCTCCGACGACCTGCTGCGCGCCATCTCGCGCGTCCTGATCATTGGGATGGGCACCTCGCTGCACGCCGCGATGATCGGGCGCTGGTGGATCGAGCAGCTGGGCGGCGTGGCCGCCGATTTCGACAACGCCGCCGAGTTCCGCTACCGCGAGCCGCTGCTCGGACCGGGCGTGTTGGTCGTCTCGATCTCGCAGTCCGGCGAGACGATCGACACGCTTGGCGCGATGCGCCAGGCGCGCGCGCGCTGGCAGTCGCCGCAGCTGACGATCTGCAACGTGCCCGGCTCCGAGGCCACCCGGATCGCCGAGCATGTCATCCACCTGCGCTGCGGCCCCGAAATCGGCGTCGCCTCCACCAAAACCTTCAGCGCTTCGCTCGCCGCGCTCTACCTGCTCGCCTGCCGGATCGGGCGCGCGCGCGGACGGCTGAGCGACGACGATCTGGCCGATCGTCTTGAAGCGCTGCTCACCACGCCCTCGCTGACCGAGCGCGGCCTCGCGGTGAGCGACGCCTGCGCCGCCGTCGCCGAGCGGCTGCGCGGCGCCCAGAACATGCTCGTGCTGGGCCGCGGCATCGAATACCCGCTGGCGATGGAGACCGCGCTCAAGTGCAAGGAAATCTCCTACATGCACGCCGAGGGCTATGCCGCCGGCGAGATGAAGCACGGCCCGATCGCGCTGCTCGACGAGCAGTTCCCGGTCGTCGCGCTCGCCCCGCGCGGGCCGCTCTTCGACAAGATGCTCAGCGCGATCCAGCAGGTGCGCGCGCGCGGCGCGCCGGTCGTCGCGATCGGCGACGAGGGCGACGCCGACCTGCCCGAGCTCGCCGACCACTTCATCGGCGTGCCGCCCGCGCCGCCGCTGCTCTCCCCGTTCAGCCTCAGCCCCGTCGTGCAGCTGCTCGCCTACCATCTCGCCGCCGCACGCGGCCTCGACATCGACCAGCCACGCAACCTGGCCAAGACGGTCACGGTCGAGTAGGCGTCGAACCGGCGAGCCGGGACGCGCCGCGCACAAGCGGTGATATCCTGCGCCTCACTCCGGACGGGAAGCCGCATGCCCCCTGACGCCGCCCTTGATGCCGCCACGATCGTCTGGTTCGACCAGGTCGGGCGCGAGGCTGTCGCGCTGGTCGGCGGCAAGGGCGCCAACCTCGGCGAACTGACCCGCGCGCAGATCCCCGTCCCGCCTGGGTTCGTCGTCACCACCGCCGCCTACCGCGCCTTCCTCGTCGAAACCGGGCTCGATGTCCGCATCGCCGAGCTGGCGGACGGTCTGGATGTCGAGGATGATCCGGCGCTCCAGCGCATCGCCGCCGACATCCGCGCTGCGATCGAGCGCGCTCACATGCCGGCCGCGCTGCGCACCGCAATCGAGTCCGCCTACCGCGAGCTCGGCGAGGGGCTGGTCGCCGTGCGCTCCTCGGCCACGGCGGAAGACCTGGCCGAAGCCTCGTTCGCCGGCCAGCAGTCCACCTACCTCAACATTGAGGGCGCAACGCAGGTCGTTGACGCCGTGCAGCGCTGTTGGGCCTCGCTCTTCGAGGCTCGCGCCATCTTCTACCGCGAAAACGCCGGCTGGGGCCACATCGATGTGGACCTCGCCGTGCCGGTGCAACGCATGGTGCAGTCCCAGGCCTCCGGCGTGATGTTCACGATCGACCCCATCTCCAACGACCCTGAGCGCGTCGTGATCGAGGCCGCCTTCGGCCTCGGCGAGGCCGTCGTCTCGGGGCTGGTCAGCCCCGACCACTACGAGGTCCACAAGTCCGACGAGACGATCCTGCAACGCCAGACCTTCATCCAGGATCGGATGCTCGTGCGCAACCCCAACGGCACGGGCGACCCCAATATCTGGCGCGAACTCTCGGAAGCGGAAGGCGGGCGCGAAAAGCTGAGCGACGCCCAGGTGCTCCGGCTGACCCAGATCGGCAAGCGGATCGAGCACCACTACCGCGCTCCGCAGGACATTGAGTGGGGCTTCGCCGACGACCGCTTCTACCTGCTCCAGACCCGCCCGATCACCACGCTGGCGCAGCCGACGGGCGAGCTCGACGCTGCGCCCGCGCCGCCGGAGGCGCCGCTGCTCAGCGGCTCGGCGGCCAGCCCCGGCGTCGCCGCCGGGCGCGTGCGCGTCGTTGACGATCCTGCCCAGACTCAGCAGATCGCCGAAGGCGACGTGCTCGTCGCCGAGATGACCACGCCCGATTTCGTCCCCGCCATGAAGCGCGCCGCCGCGATCATCACCGAAAAGGGCGGACGCACCTGCCACGCCGCGATCATCAGCCGCGAACTCGGCGTGCCCTGCATCGTCGGCGCCGCCGGCGCGCGTGAACTGACCGACGGCCTGCTGGTCACCGTCGATGCCGCTTCCGGGCAGGTCTACGAGGGTGAGCATCCGGCGCTGATCGCGTGGTGGCGCGGACGGCAGCAGCAGACGCTGACCGACGCGCCCGAAACGCAGACCAAAATTTATGTGAACCTGGCTGACCCCGACACCGCCGAGCGCGTCGCCGCACGCGCCGTCGACGGCGTCGGACTGCTCCGCGCCGAGTTCATCATCGCCCGCATCGGCGAACACCCCCGCTCCTTCCTCGACAGCGGTCGCGGCGACGAATACGTCGCCCGCCTGGCCGCCGGCATCGAGCAGATCGCCGGCGCATTCCACCCCCGCCCGGTCGTCTACCGCGCCACCGACTTCAAAACCAACGAATACGCCAACCTCAAGGGCGGCGCGGACTACGAACCCAACGAAGAAAACCCGATGATCGGCTACCGCGGCGCAGCCCGCTACGTGCGCGAGCCTGATCTCTTCGAGCTCGAACTGCGCGCGCTGGAGCAGGTCCGCGAGCGCCACCCCGGCCTGCACCTGATGATCCCCTTCGTGCGCACGCCGGAAGAGCTGCGCCAGGTGATCGACCTGGTCGAAGGCTTCGGCTTGCGCCGCGCCGACGGCTTCAAAATTTGGATCATGGTCGAAGTCCCCTCCAATGTCTGGCTGCTCGAAGAGTTCATCGCCCAGGGCGTCGACGGCGTCTCAATTGGTTCCAACGACCTCACCCAGCTGACGCTCGGCATCGACCGCGACTCCGAGCGCTTCGCCGACACGTTCGACGAGCGCAACCCCGCCGTGCTGCGCGCGATTCGCTCGGTCATCGAGACGGCCGGGCGCTGCGGTGTGACGGTTTCTGTCTGCGGGCAGGGGCCGTCGGAACATCCTGACCTCGCCGAGCGTTTAGTCGAGTGGGGCATCACGTCGATCTCCGTCACGCCCGACGTGATCGAACGCACCCGGCAACTGGTGGCGGAGGCCGAAGCGCGGGTGCTCGGCTAGCGGCGCTCAGCGCGCGACGCTCGCACCGAGGCCGCGGCGGGAGCTCGCATGGGAAGCCGCGTCGGCAGCCTCATCGTTCTGCTCGTGCTCGGCGGCATCGTCGCCGCCGCCGTCCTGCTCGTCCTCCGCTTCGCCGGCGATTCCGAAACGCAGCCGGCCGTCTTCGTCTCGCTCGCCGAAGACCAGCCCGTGCTGCTCGGCCAACCGCTCGAAATCGAGGTCCGCGCCCAGGGCTCCAACCCCATCTCGATCCTCACCCTGCTGGTCGACGGCGCGATCATCACCCAGGCCACCCCGATCTTCGATCCTGATCAGGGCCGCTATGCCGCCGTCCTCTTCTGGACGCCGCAAGCGCTCGGCTTCGCCGGCCTGCGAATCGTCGCCACCGACACGACCGGTTCACAGACCGAAATCACCAGGCGCGTCGACGTCACCGACGATGCCGAGCGCGTGGAGCGCGCCCAGGAGGCCGCTCGCAGCGGCCAGCCCCAGCAGACCGCGCCCGCTCAACCGCCGCCGCCGACCTCCGCAACCGACGAGAGCGAGACTCCGAGCGATCAGGGCGCGCCCGCCGCGCCGCCGCCGACGCAGGACGGCGGATCGGCCCGCATCCTCAGCCCGCAGGACGGCGCCCGCTACGACTTCGACTCCGGCGCGCCGTTCAACATCGAGATCGAAACAGCGGGTACCGGCTCGCTCTCCAGCGTGCTCGTGTATGTCACGCCCGTGCTCGCCGACGGCTCCTTCGGGCGCTCGCAACTCGCCTTCGCGTCCAACCCCGACGTCGCCGCCACTGCTGGCGTCTACCGCGCAACGGTGCGCGGCGTTGAGGAATGGTTCTCCCGCAACGGCGCCTACGACTTCCAGCTCGTCGCGCTCACGCCCGATCAGCGGCGCTTCGAGGACTTCGTCCGCGTCACCGTCACGGGCGTCCCGGACGGCGAGCAGCAGAGCGCCGGCGCATCCGATCAGGAAGCGGACGGCGACCAGACCGAAGACGGTGGGCAGACGGAGGAAGGGGACCTCCCCGATCTTGAGATCGTGACCGTTCGTGGAACAGAGAGCGGAATTTCCGTCACCATCATCAACAACGGCGTGGGCCTGGCCCAGCAGGCCGAAGTCGAGCTGACGGTGATCCGCATCCGTGACGCCAGCGAGCTGGCCTCGACCCGGGCGCGTGTCACGCTGCGACCCGGTCAGCGCGCCAACATCCCGATCGAGATCAGCGTCGCGGAGGTCACCGAAACGCTGGTCGCGCTCCGCTCCCAGCGCGACGCCGACACCAGCAACAACACCTACGAGCTCACCCTCGCCGCCGCGCAGAGTGCGCCGGACGACAATCTGCTCGAAGACGAACAGCAGATGTCCGACGCCCAGGAGGGTACCCAAGCCGCCACTCAGGACGGCGTCCAGCAGCAGCAAGCGGCGCAAGAACCCGAGCAGGAAGCGGCGGAACCGCTGCCGGCGGAACAGCCCGACCTCGCCTTCCTCGAGGCGCAGTTCACCGACGACGGAATCGCGCTCCTGATCGTGATCAACGCCGGCGATGCGCCGTCCGGCAACTTCACGATCCGCATCGCGGACGCCGACGGCGAACTGCTCGAGACCATCACCCGCGGCGTGGACTCCCCGCTCGCGCCGGGCCTCACGGAGATTCTGGCCGGCAGCGTCTCCCACAGCGGCTCCGTCGTGATCACCCTCGATCCCGATAACGCCACCATCGAATCCAACGAATCGAACAACGTGATCCGCCTCGAAGTCGGCGGCTGATCCGCGCGCCGCCGCCGCCGTTTCGTTCGGCGCGTGGTATTATGGGTACGTGCCCCCCTTTGCGCAGCGCTGCGGACGTAGCCGGTGTCGGTAACCGACGAAATCAAGGCGCAGATCGATATCGTCGATCTGGTGTCCGAGAGCGTTGCGCTGCAACGCAGCGGACAGACCTTCAAGGCGCGCTGCCCCTTCCACGCCGAGAAAACCCCCTCCTTCGTCGTCGATCCGCGCCGCCAGACCTGGCGCTGCTTCGGCGCCTGCGCCGAAGGCGGCGACGCCTTCAGCTGGGTGATGAAGCGCGAGGGCGTCGAATTCCGCGAGGCCCTGACGCGCCTGGCACAGCGCGCCGGCGTGCGTCTGGAGCCGCGCTCGCCCGAGTCGGAGGCGCGCGACGAAGCGCGCAAACGCCTGCTCGCAGCAAACGAGGCCGCGCTCGCCTGGTGGCGGCAACTGCTTGAGGCGCAGGAAGGGCAGACCGCGCGCGACTATCTGGCCCAGCGCGGCCTGGACGCGGAGAGCGTCGAACAGTTCGCCATCGGAGTCGCTCCCTCCGAGCCCGACGGCCTCAGCCGCCGATTGGGCGCGCGGGGCTTCCGCAGCGAAGAACTCGAACGCGCCGGGCTGGTCGTCGTCACCGAGCAGGGCCCGCGCGACCGCTTCCGCGACCGCCTCATGTTCCCCATCCGCAGCGCGCGCGGCGAGCTCGTCGGCTTCGGTGGGCGCACGCTGATCGACGAGCCCGCCAAGTACGTCAACACCCCCGAATCGCCGCTCTTCGAGAAGCGCTCGCTGCTCTACGGGCTGAATCTCGCCCGCGACGCGATCCGCCGCGCCGGCCACGTGATCGTGGTCGAGGGCTACACCGACGTGATCAGCGCCCACACGCACGGCACGCCGCAGACCGTCGCCTCGATGGGCACCTCGCTGACCGAGTCGCAGCTGAAACTGCTCGAGCCGCTGACGCGCGACATCCGCTTCGCACTCGACGCCGACACCGCAGGAGCGAGCGCCACGCAGCGGAGCAAGGAGGCTGCGCGCGCGGCTCTTGCGTTTGCCGGGAAGGTTGTCGTAGAAAGCGGCGGCCCTACGTACCCCGGTAGAAGCACTGAAGAGGCCTTCGACTTTCGTGTGATCCGGTTGCCGCAAGGGAACGACCCTGACGCTCTGATTCGGTCTGATCCGCAGCTCTGGAGCCAACTCATCGACGAGGCACCTCCGTTGGTGGACTGGGTCCTCGATCGCATACGGGTGCTCCACGATCTCGATAGTCCCGGCGGTAGATCGAGCTACGCGGTTGAGGCCACCTCGTTTCTGGCCTCAGTGGACTCTCCGTTCCTGCGGACTGAGTACCAGAATCGCTTGGCCCGAGAACTCGGCGTAGACGTATCGGAGCTGCCTCGCCCGCCACGGAGCCGTCAACGCCGCTACGAGGCCAACGTGCCTGCGGAAGAGCAGGAAACCTGGAAACGCCCCGTCGATCTCGTGCAGGAATATCTGGTGCAGCTTGCGATTCACCGCAGGGAAGCAGCGGATGAGTTGGACTCTGACGTGCTCAACCTGATCGAAGGAGCGGAACTCCGGGAAATTCTCGCGGCGCGACTGACCAGAGGTGACGACACGGACTGGCAGGATCAGCTGCTGGCTTCGACGCGGGACCTTGCAGAATCTCTCCTCAAGGAGGCGCAGGACCTCCCGCCGATGACCGAAGACGACGCACGTCTTGCAGCACGTGATGTCACTCAGAGGTTGATCACGCTGCGCACCCGCGAATCGCTGCGCCTGCAATCCCAGAACATCGCGCGGATTGAAGAACAACTCGACCGCTCCGCCGTCGCCGAAGCCGCCGCCGCCTTCAACGCCGGCGGTGCCGACGACCTCAACGAGGAACTCAGCGAAGCCGCTGCCCGCGTCGTCCAGGCGCGCGACGACGCGCTCTCGCTGCATCACCGCCGGCGCGGCGGCCAGCCGCGCGACGACGACCACGAGCGAACCGGAGCTGGCGCAGCCAGCCATGTGAGGAGCCGGCAATGACGACGACCACGCAGGCCGAAGCACCGATCGCCGCCAACGAAGAAGCGCCGGCTCCCGCCGCCGACATCGCTCCCCCGTCGCCCGAACCGACGCCCGAGCCATCCATCGAGCCGACGGCCACCGACTCCCGCAACGGCGCGTCGCCCACTTCCGATGCGACGACCGAAGACGCCGGCGCAACACCGCCCGCTGACGCCGCTGCCCCATCGCCTGAACCGACGCTCGAACCGGCCGTCGCCGATTCCCGCAACGGCGCGTCGCCCGCCCCCGACGCAACGACCGAAGACACAGCCGCGACGCCCCCCGCCGCCGACGCTCCCCCCTCACCCGAACCAGCGCCCGAACCGGCCGTCGCCGACTCCCGCAACGATGCGTCGCCCGCCACCGATGCAACGACCGAAGACACAGCCACGACGCCCACCGACGCTGCTGTCCCATCGCCTGAACCGGCACCCGAACCGGCCGTCGCCGACTCCCGCAACGGCGCGTCGCCCGCTCCCGACGCGACGACCGAAGACGCAGCCGCAACACCCCCTGCCGACGCCGCCCCCCCATCACTCGAGCCAGCGCCCGAACCGGCCGTCGCCGACTCCCGCAACGGCGCGTCGCCCGCCACCGATGCAACGACCGAAGACACAGCCACGACGCCCACCGACGCTGCTGTCCCATCGCCTGAACCGACGCCCGAACCGGCCGTCGCCGACTCGCGCAACGGCGCGTCGCCCGCCCCCGACGCAACGGCCGAAGACACAGCCACGACGCCCCCTGCCGACGCCGCTCCCACGGCACCCGAACCGACGCCCGCCGACGCCCGCAACGATGCGTCGTCCGCCCCCGACACAACGACCGAAGACGCAGCCGCGACGCCCCCCGCCGCCGCTTCCCCCTCACCCGAACCGGCGACCGAACCGGCGGCCGCCGACTCCCGCGACAGCGCGCCGCCCATTTCCGACGCGACGACCGAAGACGCAGCCGCGACGCCCCCCGCCGACGCTGAGCAGCCTGTCGCGGCGGAGGAATCGACCAACACCGCGCCGCAGCCGGAGAAGAAGAAGCCCCGTCGGCGGCCCGTGCCCGGCTCCGCCCAGGCGCTGCGCAACCGCAGCCGCCGCGTGGCGCAGAGCAACGGACCGGTCGGCTCGCTGCGCATCCTTGTGAAAGAGCAGATGCGGGATCGCCAGATCACCGCCGAAGCGCCCGGCCAGCGCAAGCCCCGCGCCGTCGCCAAGGACGAGAGCGAAGCCCGCGTCCGCGCGCTGACCGCGCCCGTCGACGAGTTTTCGATGCCTGCCGGGCGGCGCACCGTCAACCTCGCCGAACAGCCCAAGCGCACCACCAAAAAATCGACCAAAGCCGCGCCGACGCCGAAGAAGGCCGCCGAGCGCCGCAATCAGGCGAAGATGCACGAGGAGCGGCAGATCAGCAACGCGGCCGTGGCCCGCTTCACGCTCAAGCCCGACGGCGACGCCGACAACCTCGCGCGTCTCCAGTCGCTGCTCGACATCGCCGACGCGGCCGAGGGCAAGGCGCGCGCCGAGGGCGGCGCGCAGTTGCCCGCCGCCGGCGACTCCCGCCGCATGCTCGAAATGCGCTCGATCGGGCGCCAGTCCGTGCCCGAAGAATCGGAAGGCATCGAAGACCCGGTCCGCATGTATCTGCGCGAAATCGGGCGGGTCAACCTGCTCACCGCGGCCGACGAACGCCACCTCTCGCGCCAGATGGAAGAGGGCAACTGGATCCGCGACTTCGAGGAGGAGTGGCGGCTGCGCCAGGGGCGCATGCCCACTCCCGTCGAAATCACCACCTTCCTGCTGCTCCAACTCGAATACCTGCTGCCCGACATCACCGTCGTGGCCGAAGCGCTCGGCAAAGAACAGCTGCCGCTGTTCGAGTTGATCTACGACGCCGACTTCCGCGAGCGGGTGGACGGCGAGATGGACGCGGACCTGCGCACGGTGCTGATGGAGGAGCTCGAATACGAGGAGTCGCTGGCCGAAGAGCGGCTCGTGCAGGTCTCCGTCGTCACCCACCTCTGGCCGCGCCGCCTGGTCAGGCGCGCGATCGACGCCGCCGACGGTCTGAACGGCCTGATGCCGCCGCGCGAGCCGCTGCTCGAGCGGCTGGAAACCATCGCCCTGCGCTGCGAGCGCCACATCGGCATCCTCAAGGAAGACGCCTACATCTCCGAAAAGCGCCTCACCGAGGCCAACCTCCGCCTCGTCGTCTCCGTCGCCAAGAAGTACATCGGGCGCGGCATGTCGATGCTCGATCTGATCCAGGAGGGCAACATCGGCCTGGTGCGCGCCGTCGAGAAGTTCGACTACCGCAAGGGCTACAAGTTCTCGACCTACGCCACCTGGTGGATCCGCCAGGCGATCACCCGCGCCATCGCCGATCAGGCCCGCACCATCCGCATCCCCGTCCACATGGTCGAGACGATCAACAAGCAGGTGCGCGTCTCGCGCCGCCTGGTGCAGGAACTCGGCCGCGAGCCCACCTTCGAGGAGATCGGCGAGGGCATGGGCCTGGAAGCCTCCCGGGTGCGCGAGATCGTCAAGGTCTCGCAGGAACCGGTCTCGCTCGAAACGCCGATCGGCGAGGAAGAAGACTCGCACCTCGGCGACTTCGTCGAGGACGAAAAAGTCATCGCGCCCGACGCGGCGGCGGGCCAGCAGCTGCTCAAAGAAACCGTCACCGCCGTGCTGCACTCGCTCTCCACCCGCGAGCGCCAGGTGCTCGAGCTGCGCTTCGGCCTGCACGACGGCCGCAGCCGCACCCTCGAAGAGGTAGGCAAAGTCTTCGACGTCACCCGCGAACGCATCCGCCAGATCGAAGCCAAAGCCCTCCGCAAACTCCGCCACCCCACCCGCGCCACCCGCCTCCGCGACTACATTGAATAAGCGCCCGCCCCGCCCACCCTCTCCCCGCCACACCCGCCCCCCTCTCCCGTCACACTCGTCCCCCACTCCGTCATACCCGCGCTTGCCGCGGAGCCTGCCCCCGGCCCGAACGGGGGTATCTCGACGAGAGCAGCACCCAACCCTCGCGCAACCTCCAATCCCCTCGCCCCCAGGATCCGTCGCCCCAGGCTTGATCTGGGGCCCATCCGGCGGTCAACGGCGGTACGAGGCCCCGAACTGCCCGCGAACGGCGTTGGCAGGCCACTCGGGGCTCCGTGCCGCCCGCGTCGAGATACCCCCGTTCGGGCCGGGGGCAGGCTCCGCGGCAAGCGCGGGTATGACGGAGTGGGGGGCGGGTATGACGGGAGAGGGGCGGGTGTGGCGGAGTGGAGAGAGTGGCGGCGTTGGCGGGCCGCTCGGGACCCCGGCCTGCGCACAACGTTGGGTTTAGGCCCCAGATCAAGTCTGGGGCGACGAAAGAAGCGGTTTGGGGCGACGGAGGGCGAGAATGGGGGAGGGGAGGCTTGCGATGTGCCGGCGTGCTAGCCTAGCGGCTGCCGACTGTGCGGTTGCCGCTTGCGAATCGGCGCAGCGACGAAGGACCAGGAGCAACGATGTGGAACTCGACTGCGCCGAAATTCGCGGACTTCGGGGGGGGGGGGGGGTAAAACTCGCTTTCTCAGGCTGGGGTGGCTGACGGCGCTGTTCGCGCTCGCCGCGCTGGTTGGCGGCTCGCTCTTCGCGCTGGCTCCGGTTCGGGCCGACGGACACCCGGACGACATTGAGCTGCTGCTCACCATCAAGGACGACCTCGACAACGTGATCCCGCCCGACAGCGAGTTCACCGTCGAGGTCGCCCTGCGCTTCACCGGCCCCCACAACCTCGAACGCCGACTCTCGCTGGCCGACGCCAGCCTGCGAATCAGCGGCGCGCTCGACTGGGAGACCGCCGATGCGCACGGCTCACGGCTCGCCATCAACGACCAATTCGTGATCGGCGCCTGGGAGCCGCTGACCCTCCCCGGCGCGCCCCCCGACATGAACATGACGGCCAGGGCGTTCGACAGGCGCACCCTGGTCGGGCGCGCCGACGACGATCGCCTGCACCTGTTCGACGCCTGGAACCGCCGCTATGTGACCGCGATCAGCCCGCCGGACGACGCCAGCGCCGGAGACTTCGGGGCCAGCCTGAGCTCCGAGGGTCCCGGCATCGCGGTCTGGCAGGAGGACGACCTGACCGCCTGGCTGTTCGTCGGCTCGTCCGGGGACAGGGTCGGCGGGGCATCCTTGATAGGCCGGCTCTACATCTACAAGATCGACTGGTCGCAGACGCCGGTCGCGGTCAGGCTGGAACGCACGCTGACGCCGGACAGCGCCGAGTTTTCCAACGTACCCGTCACCGACTCGAACCAGGACTCCTACTACGGCAGCGCGGTCGTGATCTCGAACGACGGCGGCACGCTGGCGGTGAGCGCCTACGACATGAACGACATGGGCGCGGTCTACCTCTACGAGCGGCCGGCCGGCGAGCGGCGGGACTGGAGCGACATCAGCTACAGCGACGGGATTCGGGTGACGGCGGCGGCGGTGCCGCCCTGGGGCGCCGCGAACATGGCGCCCTTCAACTACACCTCGATGGGCCGGACCGGGGCGAACAGCGATTGCGACGCCTACTGCTCGCGGGTCACGACGCTGCGCAAATCCCGCTTCGGCTTCTGGGGGCTGGCGCTCTCGGCCGACGGTCGAGTGCTGGCGGTCGGCGCTCCCTTCAAAGACCAGGATTCCGCCACGCCGGGCGGGTCATTGACCCTCCAAGGCACCCATAACACCGGCGAGGTTTTCGTGTTCGTCGCTCCGGACGACGGCTGGGGGTCGGTGCAGGGCATGAGCGAAACGGACAAAGAATTAATCGCGGCCGGCGAGGACGCGAGCGATTTCGACCCCGCGCAGCATTACTCGCCCGGGCCGGACCGACGGGTGACCGAGCACACTGCGACGCTGATCGCGCGCGCCTGGGCCAGCTCGGAGCGGGACGCCCTACTCGGGTACCGCCTGGCGCTCAGCCGCGACGGCTCGACCGTCGCGGCGAGCTACCGCGGGCGCAACGACGATGGGGTCGCCGCGGTGCAGATCTTTCAGCGCGACTCGGCGGCCGACTGGGCCGGCGCGGGCACGCTGACGCCCTCGGCCACGCTCAGCGGCTTCAAGGATCCCGGTCTGCAGGGCGGCATCGCCTTCAGCCCCGACGGCTCGCAGCTGCTGGTCGGCGACGGCGGTTGGGACCGGCCGGGTACGAGCGACGACGCCGGGCGGGTGTCGTTCTTCGAGCGCCCGGCCAACGGCCGTTGGGCCGGCGCGAGCGTGGGCTCCGCGCGCTTCCGCACAGGCCGGAACCTCAGGATTTGGGACATCTTCGCCTGGGTGCTCTACGACCTGAGCGGCGAGCGGCTGGCGCTCTCGGACGAGGCGGCGGACGGCCCGAGCCGTAGCGAAGTCGGCCACATCTGGCTGAGCGACGCCGGCTGCCTGCCCACCACCGTCGACGGCGTGACCACCTCGATCTGCACGATCGAACTGGGCGAGACGCGGGTGGTGGTGCCGCCGGGCTTCCGTCCGGGCACGCACACCGTCTCGCTGAGCGGTTCGCTGCGGCTGGACGGCATCACCGGCAAGGACATCCCGATGTACGGCGCGATCGAGCTGGACATCGGCCGCAACGTGCGCGAGGTCGCCGAGGTCAGCCTCGAATTCGCCACCGATACTCGCGGCACCACCTCGACCGCCGACGACCGCCCGCATCCGTCGGCGATCGCCGAAGGCCAGACGACCAGGCTGGAACTGACGATCCTGAACGAGAACGGCGTCCGCTCCTCGCCCCTCGGCATCGACTCGCTCTTCATCACCACGACCTCCGGCTCACTCCAGGCCGATCTGGCGGGCGGCTGCCAGAGCGGCGGCGTCTCCTGTCAGATCACCGGCTCCCAGCTCGTCGGTCCGAACCTCGGACGAGTGGGCCTCACCCTCACCCACACCGGGCAACCCGGCGCCGCCGTCGTCGAGGGCACGGTCCTTACCCCCACCGGGGGGTTTTTCCTCACCGAGCGGCGCACTGTCACCTTCACCGGCCCGGCCGACTCGCTCGCCATCGCCCCGGCCGCCACCGCCCTGCTCAACGTCGGCACACCCGACGACGGGGCCGACAAAGACGATCGCGACACGCTGACTCTGGCGGTCACGGCGACGGACGCGGCGGGCAACACGGTGGCGCCGCCTGCCGCGGGCGCCCAGCGGGTCACGCTGACCGATCCCGACGGTGAGCGCGTGACGAGCGGCGTCGCACTCGAATGGCCGCTGGGCGGCGCGGAGGCTCCGACGCTGAACGTGGCGGGTCAGCGCCAGGTGCGCGTGAACGTGGATCGCGCCGCCGCCCAACCGCTGGCCAACGGCGAATACACCCTGACCGTCCGCGCCGGGACGCTGACGGCGACGCAGACGCTGAACGTCAGCGGCGGCCCGGCCGCGATCACGCTGAGCGAGCCCGACGGCTCGCTGGAGCAGGGCGGGCGCTTCAGCCTGACGGCGACGGTCGTGGACGCAGCCGGGGCGGCGGTACCCAACGGCACAGCGGTCGAGTGGGGCTCGCAGGGCCTCGGAACGACGCCGGGGCCGGTTCGCCTGGCGGCCGAGACACAGACGACCGACGGGCAGGCGAGCGCCGAGTTCCTCTCGATTCTGGGCGGCGCGGTCTACGTGACCGCCGAATCGGGCGGCGTGACGCAGCTGCGGCTGCTCCGGATCGGCGATCCGGCGGCTCCGCGCGGCCTGCTGGACGACCTGAGCTCGACCGCGCCGAACAGCTACGCGACCTGGCAGGGTGAGGCGGCCGTCGCCGCTTCGGCGCTCTACCAGGCGCTGCCGCCGACGGTGGTGCGGCTCTGGCGGGCGAGCGAGACCGGTTGGAAGCACTACGCTGGCGCGACGGCGGACGATTTCATGATCGCCCCTGGCGCCGTGCTCTGGCTCTCAGGCCGCTAACAGCGAGCGGCGGGCGGTTGGGCGCTGCGCGTCCGCCCCGCCCGCCCCGTCGCCCTTCCCCGTCATTCCCGCCCCCCCGTCATACCCGCCCCCTACACCGTCATACCCGCGCTTGCCGCGGGTATCTCGACGTGAGCAGCACCCAACCCCCATCCCCAAGATTTCCGTCGTCCCGTGCCTCCTCCCCCCGTCATACCCGCCCCCACTCCGTCATACCCGCGCTTGCCGCGGGTATCTCGACGTGAATAGCACCAACGCCGTCCCCAGGATCCGTCGCCCTGCCCCGCCTCCGCCCGCCGTCCCGCCCCCTTTCCGTCGCCCCAGACTTGATCTGGGGCCCATACGGCGGTCGTTGGCGGCGCGGAGTCCCGAGCGGTCCTGCGAACGGGGTTGGCGGGACCGCTCGGGACTCTGTGTTGGTCACGTCGAGATACCCGCGGCAAGCGCGGGTATGACGGGGGGGAGAGAGAGGCGGGTATGACGGAGTGGGAGTGCGCGGGAACGGGGGGTGCAGGCGGTTCGAGGCTTCGGATTGCAAAGAGACTTGGGTTTAGGCCCCAGATCAAGTCTGGGGCGACGGAAAAAGACGCTGGAAGGATGGAACGGGGGTAGGCAGCGACGGAGGTAGTGCGGGGAGATCCCCGCTCGGGGGCGGGAATGATGAGGGAGGGGGCGGTCAGGAGGGAGAGGGGATACCCGGGTCTTCGTGGGTGAGTGTGAGGTGGATGCTCGCGCTGCCCGTTTCCGAATCGCGGTCCAACTGAAACTCGCAGATGGTCCGATCAGCCAATTCGCGGAACTGCTCAAAAATCAGATCCGCCGCCTCCCGCGAGAGACAATCGCCGACCACGATGTTCAGCGCCGTTTCCGCGGCAACGGCCGTCGCCGAGCCGTAGGCCCAGGCCGTGATCTCGGCAAACGCGCGCAGCATGGCGTCGAACTGCTCTTCCGTAATCGTGTAGTGCCGCTCGTCTTCGTCCCACTCGAGCGCGAATTGAACCGCCGGCGCGTCGCTGTCGGCTGGCATCCGAAGCCGCCCGGCGTCCGGCTAGAGCTCGGGCGCGAGTTCGGCGAGGAAGGCGCGGGTGCGGGCGCGTTCATCCTCGGTGCCGAAAGCGGCGGCGCCGAAGTCGGTCGCGCCCGCGTCGATCAGCCGTCGCAGCGAGGCCTCCAGCCCCTCCTCCGTGCCGATCAGCGCCACATCGGCGGGGTGCGCCGCGCCCTCGATGTCGAGCATCCCGCGGTACGACGGCAGGTTGCCGTAGTTGGCGAACTGCTGCGCGGCCGCCTCGCGGCCGGCGTCGGCGTCGTTGGTCAGCAGGATCGGCAGCCCGACGACGATGCGCGGATCGGGCCGCCCCGCCTCGCGCGCGGCGGCGTTCATCGCCGGCGCGATGTGCGTCTCGACCGCTTTGGCGCCGGTCATCCAGAGGATCGTGCCGTCGGTGCGCGCGCCGGCCAGGCGGAGCATCGCCGGGCCCATCGCGGCCAGCATGCAGGAGACCGGCTCGGCGTCGGCCACCTCCAGGAAGAGATTGCCCTTGTACTGCTCGCCCTGGTACTGCACGCGCTCGCCCGCCAGCAGCGGCAGCAGCACGTCGAGATACTCCTTCATGTGGCGCGCCGGGCGGTCGAACGACATGCCGAACATGCCCTCGATCACGACAGCGTGCGACAGGCCGATGCCGAGCACGAAGCGCTGTCCGCCGCCGGCCGCCTGCACGGTCACCGCCTGCTGCGCCATCGCGTGCGGGTGGCGCGGGTAAGTCGGCACAACCGCCGTCATCAGTTCGATTCGCTCGGTCTGCGCCGCGGCCAGCGTCAGCGCGCCCATCGCGTCGTGCGAGAAGATGTTGGCCATCGCAAAGCTGGCGAAGCCCTCCGCCTCAGCCTGGCGGGCGTCGGCGACGACATCCGTCACTTTGGCCGCCGGGCCGGTCGATCCGGTGAAAATGCCGAGTCTCATGCTGTGCTCCCATCCGTGGGTTGCGTTGGTTTGGGTCTGCCTGCGGTAGTTATGTCGGCTGGACGAGGATGCGCCCGCGCACGCCGCCCGCGAGGATCTTGGCCGCGGCGTCGGGCACGGCCTCCAGCGCGATCCGCTCCTCGATCAGATCCAGCAGCTTGCCGCCGCCGAGATCGTCGGCCATCCGCTGCCAGAGCGCGGGGCGGCGCTCCTGCGGGTAGTAGACCGACTCGATCCCCACGAGGCTCACCCCGCGCAGGATGAACGGCATCACGTTGGTGGCCACCGGCACGCCGCCGGTCAGACCGGAGAGGGCGACCACGCCGCCGTACTTCGTCTGCCGCAGAATTGAGGCGGTGGTGGAGCCACCTACGGGATCGACGGCCGCCGCCCAGCGCTCGGATTCGAGTGGGCGGCGGCTCTCTTCGGCCAGCTCCGCGCGGTCGAGAATTTCGGACGCGCCCAAGTCGCGCAGGAAGTCGTGCGCGTCCGCCTTGCCGGTGCTGGCCGCGACCGTGTAGCCGCGCGCAGCGAGCATTGCCACGGCGGTCGAGCCGACGCCGCCTGTCGCGCCGGTCACGACGACCGGCCCCGCATCGGGGTTGATGCCGGCGGCCTCGATCGCCTCCAGCGAGATCGCCGCGGTCAATCCCGCCGTGCCCAGCACCATCGCCTCCTCGCCGCTCAGACCGTCGGGCAGCGGGACCAGCCAGTCGGCCGGGACGCGCACGCGCTCGGCGTAGCCGCCTGCGTGCCCGGTGCCCAGCTCGTAGCCCGTCGCAACGACAGCATCGCCGGCGCTGAAGCGGGCGTCGCTCGACTCAACGACCGTGCCGGCGAAAT
Organism: Dehalococcoidia bacterium; assembly: GCA_965242565.1. GTDB lineage: Bacteria > Chloroflexota > Dehalococcoidia > Bin125 > Bin125 > CATQGW01. Next base: position 761,429 of record OZ251457.1, read on the forward strand.
CGATCCCCGGCACCATCGGATAGGAGGTCACGACGCGCCCGTTGGGCGTGCAGGCCAGGCCGTCCTTGTAGTTGAGGTCCGACCACTCGACGGCGACCGTGACATCGCCCGCCGGCAGCTGGTCGTCTTCCCACTGCTCGACGCCGAGCGTGAAGTCGTCGTCGTTTTTGTTCACCACGAAGGCGCGGAATGCCACGGGCAGGCTCCCCTCAGGCGCGGCTCAGGCCGAGCCGGGATACATGGCGTTGGAGTGGTCGGCGTGGTGCTCTTCGTGCCCGGCGTGGAGCGCGTGGCGCACGGCCACACCGTCGGCGGAGAGGTCGACGATCGTCGCCCCTCCGGAGTGGCGCGGCGCGCCGGGGTAGTAGGCTGGCACCGCGCCGTCGCCCACGCCCTCATGCACGTCGATGTGACCGAGCGCCACGTAGTCGGCGTCGAGCGCCGCGATGTCGTCGGCGCGTATCTGGTAGGAGTAGCGCGACTCGCCGGTACCCACGTAGTAGCCGTGCGCGATCGCGATCCGCCAGAGATGCCGATCGGGGTACCGCCGCCAGGCCGGGCAGACCGCGGCGGGCGCGAAATCGTTGTAGCTCTCGTGCGCCTGCCCCCAGAGCTGTACGCCCTCATCCTCGAGCACGACCAGCTCGCCCTCCGCCGAGGAGATGATCTGCACGTTGGCGGGAAAGGCGTCGGGGAACTTGTCGTAGACGCCGTCGGGCATCGCCGGATCGTGATTGCCGGGCAGGATCACGACGGGCCGCTGCACGGCCTCAAGCAGCTCGCCCGTCGCCTCCACGTAGGGGCGCTTGACGCGCACGTGGTCGAAGAAATCGCCGGCGATCACGACGACGTCAACCTCGGCCTCCCGCCCGAGCTCAAGCACATGCTCGAAGGCGCGCAGAGCCGGCTCAAACTCGCCGCTCTCGCGGCGCGGTTCGGAGGTGTAGGCGCCGAGATGCACATCGGAGGTGTGCAGCAGGCGCAGCGGATGGGCCGACGCAGCGGAGGCGCGCAGGCGCTGGTGCGTCGGGTAGACGGTGGACATGCGGTTGCGCTCTCCAGACGCTCGCGGGCGTGCCGCGTCGTGGACTGCCCGCAGGGTAGCGGAGGGCCGCGCTTGGCGCGCGGGCGCTCCCTAATCGCGGTCGCGGCGGCGCTGACTCTTCTCGCCGCCGTCTTCGGTGAAGACGACGCGGGATTTCTTGCCGCCGTGGATTTGGGGTTCTCGGGCGAGCTTGCGGCGGAGCAGGTCGATGGGGCCGTCGGGCTCGCAGAGGGAGGCGGGCAGACCGAGGACGTCGACGAGCAGGCGGCGATCCAGCTCCGCGCGGGCCGGGTCTTCGTCGAGCTGGTCGAACGGGAGGAAGCGAAGTTCGCGCATCGCCTCGAACGCCTCGCGGGCGGCGGCGTGCTGCGCATCGGTCAGCGCGCGGGTGTCGAGCGTGGGGATGTTGGGGATCGCCGTCACGGTCGTCCGTCCGCGCCCCGACTGCGTCTTGTTCGTCGACCACCAGTGCAGAAGCAAGCCGATCGAGGAGTTGCACCAGAGCGCGAATGCGTACTCGTGCGCGGTGTCCGCGAAGATCACGGACGGCCAGCCGCGCCCGCCGATGCACTTCCGCTCCGTCATCGCGGCGATCAGCGATTGCGAGTTGAACCGTAGATCGCGGTTGTAGTGGGCGCGGGTGGCGCTGGCCCAGACTTCGGGCGTCTTGCGCAGAATGGCGGCCCGCTCTTCATCGGTCGCGCCGTTGATCACCTCGCCCTGCGTGTCCGGCTCGATCTGCAAGGTGCGCTCGCGCTTTGCGTCGTGCCTCCAGAGCACCGGGTAGGTTGGCACAGGCACGCGCGGCGGGCGGGTGATGCTGAACGGGCCGCGCGCCGTGCCGTCGCTGTTCTTGCCCTTGATGTCCATGTGATACGGACCGCGTTCGGCGATTGCGCCCAGCGGCGCGACCGGAATGCGCACACCGTCGTCGCCGTGGAAGAGCAGCGGGAACGCGCCGGAGCCGGCGAGGTTGTGCGCGGCCGCCGCCAGCTGCAGGTCGGCGACGCCGGCGATCGGCCAACCGCCTTCGTCCGGCAGCGGCGCGTCGACGATCGAGCCGTAGGCCGCGCCGCCGAGCCGCAGCGTCGTGCTGCTGGTCGGGTCTTCCAGCCGCGCGACCGATCCGTTCGCGCCGGCCCGCAGGATCTCGGCGGCCAGCAGCGCGCCTTCCTGCGCGGAGCCCGGCCGCGCGTCCAGCACGATGAACCGCGCCCGCTCCGCGCGCGGCCGATCAGCCTGCGCGCCGCTCCGCGCGGCGACGATCAGGCAGTCGGCCATGCCCGTGTCGGCGGAGAACGACGAGTCGTCCGACTTCGCGCCCGCCACGGTGACGACCGTCAGCTCGTCGAACTGATTGCGCAGCGCGGCGCGCGCGGCCTGCCAGTCCACCCCGCTGAGCGCACTCAGCGGCAGCACCAGCGCCAGTGCGCCGCGCTCGGTCAGCTTGCGCAGCGCGAGGTCCAGGAAATCCGCCGCCAGCCCGGCGTTGCCGCCGCCCAAGGTGCCGGCGCCGCGCGAGCGCTGCAACGCGCGGCGCATGCGGTCGCGGTCGTGCTCGGTCGTCTCGAACGCGCCGAAGGCCGGATTGCCCGCGCCGATCTTGAAGCCCTCGTTGCCGGTGTAGCGGGTGAACGGCGGATTCATGATCACCAGGTCGAACTTGCCGTGTCCGAGCCGCGAGACGAGGTCCGGCACCTCCTTGGGCGCGTGGCCGCCCGCCGTCATCGCCACCGCGGCGTCGATCAGGTTGCCCTGCGTCTCCGCGGCCAACAGGTCGAGCGAGCCGATCGCGACCGAGTCGCCGTTCTGCGTGCCGTAGGGCATGGTGAGCAGACAGTCGCCGTCGAACGGCGTGTCGGGATGGCTGCCGGCCAGCATCGTGGCGGTCAGATGCACGGCGATGTTGAGCACATCCAGCCCGACCAGGCCGTCGCGCATCATCGGCGCGTGCAGCGCCTGCGGGTCGCCGCCGTGCAGCTCGTGCAGCAGCGAGACGCGCTGGTAGGCGGCCGCCAGCAACGTGCCCGTGCCGCAGGCGAAATCGCCGATCTGGAGACCGGCGACCGCCTCCGCGTCGCCCCAGCCCGCGCCGTCGGAGGCGCCGCGCGGATGCAGCGCCAAGCCGGCCAGCAGCGCGGCGGCGGCCGGGCGCGTGTAGTAGGTGGCGAGAAACTTGCGATCGGCGATCAACCGCTGGAAGATCACGCCGGTCAGGTCGTGCGACTTGGTCACGCCGCCGCGGATCAGCTGCCGGGCGGCTTCCCAGAGCGGTTGCAGCACGGCGTTCGCGGTCGCGATTGGGAGCCGCTGGAGAATCTCGCCGGCGGTCGCGAAGATCGGCCAGTAGTTGACCTCCAGGATCGCCCGCCACTCCGCGATGATCGCCTGCTGATCGAAGCCCGACGCGGTTGAGTTGAACTGCTGCGCGAGCGCGACGGTCCGCTCGTCGTCCAGCGCCAGCCCGGCCTGCGCCAGCGACTCGTGGAAGATCAGCGCGTTGATCAGTACGGTCATCGCCATCAGGCGGGTCTGCCCGGCCTGGTCGTCGCTCTGGCCCAACACCTCGGCGACGGCTCCCCCGATGCCGACGCCGTGCGAGCGGTGCCGGCGGTTGAACTCGCCCGCCGCCGCGCTCACACCGGATTCGAGCGCGTCGACCAGGCGCTCAACGCGCTGGGCGGGAATGGCGGCGCGCTGGGCGAGCATCGCCAGGTCGCGCACGTTGCCGCGCAGCCAGCCGGATTCGGGGAGGCGCTCGACGGCATCGACGGAGGTGGCGCTGTAGAGGGCGTACTCGAGAGCGTCCGTCGCTCTCAGCGCGGCGCGAATCGCTCTGCCGCCCGTCTGCTCGCGGACATCGGGCGGGTAGACGAGCGCGATGGCGCTTTCGATTGGGCGGCCGGTCTCGTTGACGATTTCGCGGAGGCGGGCGAGGGCGTCCTGCTCGGCGCTCGCGTGGTTTTCGCGTTCGGCTTCGATCACGACGGGCCAGCCGGCGGGCTCTTCGATCAGAATGTCGGGGCGGGCGCTCGTGTTGCGCAGGGTGCGCTGGTGTTCGGCGAGCACGTTCCAGCTGGTGGGGCGGAGCTCCTGGAGGACCTCGCCGAGCTGGACGTTGATGGTGTCTTCGCGGGCGGGCATGGGAGTGAGTGTAGCGGGTGAGGCGCAGTCGGGGAACGGGCGTTCGGGATAACCGCCGCTCGGATGTGCGCGTCGTAGACTGTTGGGCATGAGTACCACCATCGCAACCGCCGCCCCGTCCACTGCCGCCCCGCCTACCGCTGCATGGGAAACCGTGATCGGTCTCGAAGTGCATGTCCAGCTGCGCACCGAGAGCAAGATGTTCTGCCGCTGCCCGGCCGACTACGCCGCCGCCGCACCCAACACCTACGTCTGCCCGCTCTGCCTCGGCATGCCCGGCACGCTGCCGGTGATCAACCGCACCGCCGTCGAATGGACCATCCGCACCGCCCTCGCCCTCAACATGCGCATCCCCGAGCTCTCCAAGTTCGACCGCAAAAACTACCCCTACCCCGACCTGATGAAGGGCTACCAGATTTCGCAATACGACATGCCGCTCTCGGAGGGCGGCTGGATGGACGTCGAGACCGACGACCTCGGCGAGCAGCGGATCGGCATCACGCGCGTCCACCTTGAGGAGGACACCGCGCGACTGTTGCACCGCGAGAACGAGGCCGGCGAGCGCTTCTCGCTGGTCGACGTGAACCGCTCCGGCGTGCCGCTGATGGAGATCGTCTCGGAGCCCGACATGCGCTCGCCGCAGCAGGCGCGCCAGTATCTGGTGCAGCTGCGCCAGATTTTGCGCTACCTGGGCGTCTCGACGGCGGATATGGAGAAGGGCTCGTTCCGCTGCGACGCCAACGTCTCGCTGCGGCGGCCGGGCGACGACGCGCTGGGGGCGAAGGTCGAGATCAAGAACATGAACTCGTTCCGCAGCGTGCAGCGCGCGCTGGAGTTCGAGCAGGCGCGGCAGGCCGCGGCGCTGGAGGCGGGCGAGACGATCGCGCAGGAGACGCGCGGCTGGGACGAAGAGGCGCAGGTCACCGTCTCGCAGCGCTCCAAGGAGGCGGCGCACGACTACCGCTACTTCCCCGAGCCGGACCTGCCGCCGCTGCGCACGGCGGCGGAGACGGTCGAGACGATCCGCGCGGCGCTGCCGGAGCTGCCCGCCGCGCGGCGCGCGCGCTTTGAGTCCGACTACGGCCTGCAACCGTTCGAGTCGGGACTGCTGACCGAGGAGCCCGCGCCGTCGGCGTGGTTTGAAGCGGCGGTGGCGTCGCTGGGCGACTCACCCGCCGACGGGCTGCCGCGGATGATCGCGACGTGGTTCGTGGGCGAGCTGACGCGGCTGATGCACGAGGCCAAGCCGCCCGACACGCTGGAGACGATCCGCGTGCAGCCCGCGCAGCTGGCCGGCCTGGTGAGGATCATTGACAAGGGCGCGATCAGCACCACGCAGGCCAAGGACGTGTTCGCCGAGATGTACGCCGGCGGCGAGGACGCGGCGGCGGTGGTGGAGCGTCTGGGCGTGTCGCAGATTTCGGGCGAGGACGCGCTGTCGCCGATCATCCGCCAGGTGCTGGAGGAGCAGGCGCAGGCGGCGGCGGACTACCGCGGGGGCAAGCAGGAGGCGCTGAAGTTCCTGGTGGGGCAGGTGATGCGGCTCTCGCGCGGGCAGGCGAACCCGGCGCAGGCCTCCGAGCTGCTCCGCGCCGCGCTCGATGAGTGAGGGGCGGGCGATGCCGACCGGAGCAACGCTGAGTGTTGACGACTTCGTTGATCGCTGGCGGCGCGTCTCCGCGAGCGAAACGCAGGCGGCGCAGTCGCACTTCATCGATCTCTGCAAGCTGCTGGGCGTCGAAACGCCGATCGAAGCGGACCCGGGCGGCGTCGACTACACGTTTGAGAAGAGCGTCAGGAAACCCGACGGTTCCAGCGGGCAGGCGGATGTCTGGAAGCGCGGGCATTTCGGCTGGGAGTACAAAGGCAAGCGCAAGAACCTCGATGCCGCCTACGAGCAGCTGCTCGGCTACCGCGAGGGGCTGGGCAATCCGCCGCTGCTCGTGGTCTGCGACATGAACCGCTTCGAGATCCACACCAACTTCACCAACACGCCGCCGCGCGTGGAACGGTTCAACCTCAACGACCTGCGCGACAACCCCTCCCACTACTTGCGGATGCTGCGCGAGGTCTTTCTCGATCCGGAGGCGCTGCACCCGAACCGCGATCCGCGCTACATCACCGAGACGGCGGCGGCGCGGTTCGGCGAGGTGGCCGAAGCGCTGCGCGACCTGGACCACGATCCCAACGAAGTGGCGCGGTTCCTCAATCGGCTGATCTTCTGCTTCTTCGCCGAGAGCATTGGGCTGTTCCGCGGCGTGGATAGCCAGGCGCATGAACCCGTCTCGCTCACGCTCAGCCTGCTGCGGCTCAATCCGGAGCGCTCGAGCGCGCAGCTCTCCGCCGTGTTCGATGCAATGGCCCGCCGCGAAATTCCCGACTTCGGCCCGTTCCCCACTCCGTGGTTCAACGGCGGGCTCTTCGACCGGACGGCGGCGCAGGAGACGTTCGGTCTGACCGGCGACCTGCTGGAAATCCTGCTGGAGACGGCCGAGCTGGACTGGTCGCGGATCGACCCGGCGATCTTCGGCACGCTGTTCGAACGCAGCCTCGATCCTCGCCGACGCTCCCAACTCGGCGCCCACTACACGGACCCGGACAACATCATGCGCGTCGTCGAGCCGGTCGTGCTCCGCCCGCTGCGGCGGGAATTCGACGCCTTGCGCGCCGAACTCGAACCCGACCGACTCACAGTCGAGGAGTCGCCCGCTGCGTACGGCGCGTGGGGAACCAACGGCGCGCTCGAGCTGGACGAACCGCCGCCCAATTCACCGGCCGCGCGCATCCACGCCTTTCACGAGCGGCTGGCCAACGTCCGCGTGCTCGACCCCGCCTGCGGCTCCGGCAACTTCCTCTACGTCGCCATGCGCGAACTCAAGCAAATCGAGCAGGACCTGATCGCCTGGGCGCACTCGGCGTTCGGCATCAACAGCCTGCGCCGCCGCGTCGGGATCGCCAACATGCTCGGCATCGATATCGACCAGTTCGCAGTGGACCTGACCAGAATGTCGCTCTGGATCGGCGACATCCAGTGGACGCTCCAACAGGGGCGGCAGCGCCTCGCGGAGCCGATCCTCGGGCAGATTGAGCAGATCGAGTGCCGCGACGCCATCCTGGCCGAGGATGCCGAGGGCAACCCCATCCCCGCGGAGTGGCCCGCGGCGGAGTTCATCGTGGGCAACCCGCCGTTCCTGGGCGGGAAGCTGATTCGTCAGGCGGTCGGAGACGAGAAGATTGAGCGCCTGCGCAAGGTCTGGCATCCGTTGATCAGCGGCAACTCGGACCTCTGCACGTATTGGCACGAGCAGGCGCGACGCCAGGTCGCCGACGGCAAGACGCGCCGTGCCGGGCTGCTCGCAACGACCAGCATCACCCAGCAAGTGAATCTGCCTGTCCTGGAACGGATCGCGGAATCCGGTGCGATCTTTTCCGCCTGGCGCAACGAGCCGTGGGCACCTGACGGCGCAGCGGTGCGGATCGCGATTGTCGCGCAAGACGACGGAACCGAATCAGAGCTCACGCTCGACGGCGAACCGGTCAATCAGATCAACCCCGACCTCACGCAAGAGGCGTACATGGGCGGCGCTCGGCGGCTCAAGGAGAATGCCGCATATTCCTATCGCGGCGGCATTCGCGCGGGACCGTTCGACATCCCTTATGACGACGGTATGCGAATGCTCAACGCGCCACCGAACGTCAACGGCCGCCCAAACTCCGATGTGGTCTTCCCGCTGCTGATCGGCCGCGATCTCGCGCAGCGATGGTCCGAACGCTTCGTGATCGATTTCGGCGAAGAGCGCACGATGGCCGAGGCCGCCCAGTACGAGCTCCCGTTCGAGCACGTAAAGGCGGAAGTCAAACCGTGGCGCGAACGCAACCCTAATCCGGAGCATCCTGAGGAGTGGTGGCAGCACTTTGTCCCGCAACGAAAGATGCGCGACGCCATCGCATCGCTTCCGCGCTGGATCGCGACGCCGGAGACTTCTACGCATCGTTTCTTCAAGTGGATCACCGACAACAGCGTTCCCGACGTTTCCGTCGTCGTGCTCCTTCGCTCCGACGATTTCGCGTTCGGCGTCTTGGCTTCGAGGGCGCATTCGCTGTGGTCGCTGGCGCAGGCATCACGTATCGGCGCGGGCGACGATCCCCGATACATGCCCACGCGAACGTTCCTCACGTTCCCGTTTCCGTGGCCGCTGGATATGCCGGGCGACGCGCTCAGCGACTCCCAGCGCGAGCACCGCGACGCAATCGGCGCGACGGCGGCCTCGCTCAACGAGCAGCGCGAGGCGTGGTTGAATCCGCCGAACCTCGATCCCGCCGAGCTGCGCCAACACACGATGACCAATCTGTACAACGATCCCCCAACGTGGCTGCAAATCGCGCATCGGGAGGTCGATGAGGCGGTGTTCGCGGCGTATGGGTGGGCGGCGGACCTGTCCGATGATGAGATTCTGGCGCGGCTGCTGGAGCTGAATTTAGAGCGGGCTGGCTCTACCTGAGGCGATTCTGAAAGTCTCTCCCCATCGTGGGGAGAGATTCAGAGGGGGACAATGCGCTGTCGTGATTCGACATATCCTTTCATTATCCTACTGGAGTGGCGCCGTTGGAGCATTGATCGGCCACCGTTGATACGACGATCACTATTGCACCAAGCGCCGAAAACAACAACGTGTACAGCCTCCACCGCATCGGAAGACCCGACCTTAGCAGGTTGACGCGTTCTTCTGCGGAATTGCTGTCATACAGCATATTCACGATCATGTCCTCTCGACCGGCGTCATCAGGTTTGATCTCCGTCCACGCGCCGCACACGCACTCCCACTGAACGCCACCATTTTTGGCGTGTCGCTCAATCACAAACGTTTCGCTGTGATGCACAGTGTGGCCTTCTCCACGCGACACGGTCCAGCCAGGTTCGTGTTGGACGACGTAGGTATATCCGCCCACGCCAACCAACTTCTTGAACCAGCGCCAGCGATCGTGTCGACCTCTACACTGACAGTTCCGTTGGTTGTAGTCCCCAAACGGATTTTCCTTTTCCTTGTCGAGCAGGGCCTCGACACTTGGACTGCCTTGCTCGTAGAGATACCGCAACCTTACCGAGACTGTTTTGTCGGCCTGATTGAGCGTAGGGGAGCTGAGCTGGGCCTTGTTGACGGTCTCTTCATGGATCGACCGATCGTCGACGTACCGCCAGACTGTCCACAGGTAAAGCTCGTCTGCGGGCCGCAGAACCTGCTCGTACAGTTGTTGTGGTACAGTCAGACTCAAGACTGGTGCGCGAAGACTACGCCTTGGTAGTAGAACGCGCCATGGTCCTGTGCGGCGTCTCGCGGCGGGACTTTGTCGGAGTTCTCGCAGCTCGTCTTCCCGGCGTTCTGGCCCCGACGAGTCTCCGTGGCGCATCTCGACCAAGGTCGCGCGTTCGCGGTCGGGTGATTCGCCGATCAAGAACTCGAGGTCCAGCCGTCGTGCTTTGTCTGCCATCGTACAGTCCCCGCTATGCCCCAGCACCAAGCTGATCGAGGATTCCAAACTGCATGCGCAGCCCCGGCATCATCTCTTCGGGCATCTTGCCGGTCAGGTCGAAGTAGACCTGGTCCGGGCAGATGTCGAGCTCGTCGCTCCAGCCGATCGCGCCGAACTCGGTGACGTAGACGCGCTCGAAGAACGCTCGGTCGTCCCAGGCTTTGAAGATGCCTTTGCCGGCAACATCGCTGAGGTCCACCTCGCCGCGGGCGCCGTCGTCGTATTCGACGTAGATGCGGTAGCCCTCGCGGGGTTCGACGCGGACCGGTTCGGGCATCGTCATGGTGCGGTCAGTCTAGCGCGCGGGGGCGAGCAGGATTAGGCGAGCGGCGCGATCTTGCCTGGCGGCTGGCGGCCTTGCGCGCGTCTCCAAGCCTCTGCCAGCTCGGCTTGGCGAACTTCGGCCCAGGCAAAGACGAGTCTGCGGATGTTCGGAGGCAGTGATCCCTCGAGCATGCGGACCGGATCGATGCCGATCTGCACATCGCGCCCACCGTACCTGACGTGAAAGTGAGGCGGATTGTGCTCGTCGAAGTAGATGCAGATCACCGCGCCGCGAAAGCGGCAAAGCTCAGATATCCACCGCTTCACGCCGAAGGCCGGACATCATCTCTTCCGGCTCCTTGCCAGTCAGTCGGAAGTAGACGGAGTTCGGGCAGATGTCGAGGTCGTCGCTCCAGCCGATTGCCCCGAACTCCGTGACGCGGACGCGCTCGAAGACGCCCGGCTCGTCCCAGACCTTGAAGACGCCCTTGCCGATGTTGTGGCTGAGGTCCACCTCGCCGCACTCCCCGTCGTCGTACTCGACGTAGATGCGGTAGCCCTCGCGGGGTTCAACCTTGAGCAGTTTCGGCATTGGCATGGTGCGACCTAATCTAGCGCATCGGCTTGGGCGCGCAGCCCAGGCATCATCTCCTCCGGCTTCTTCCCCGTCAACCGGAAGTAGACGGCGTCAGGGCAGAGCTCGAGCTCATCGCTCCAGCCGATCGCATAGCCGCCGACGATGTGGACCTGCTCAAAGACGCCCGGCTCGTCCCAGACCTTGAAGACGCCCTTGCCGACGTTGTGGCTGAGGTCGACCTCGCCGCGCGCGCCATCGTCGTATTCGACGTAGATGCGGTAGCCCGCGCGGGCTTCAACCTTGAGCAGTCCGGGCATCGCCATAGTGCGACCAGTCTACCGCGCTCAGTTGGGGCGGCGGCCGGTGGCGCGGAGGGCGTAGAGCACCTGGGGGGTGTTTTGGTAGGTTTCGACGCCGACGTCGGCGAAGATTTGGTTGATGCCGTTGCGGATCTCGTCGGTCAGCTTCCAGTCGGTCGCGGCGACGTTTTCCTCAAGTTCCTGCTCGTTGCGCATGCCAACGAGCGCGCAGCTGACGGCGGGGTGGTCGAGCACCCAGGCGATGGCGAGCTGGGCGACGCTTTTGCCGTAGCCGTCGGCGAGCTCACCGAGCCGGCGGGTGACCTCGATTTCCTTGAGGAACTGGTCGCGCTCGAAGAGGGGCAGTTCGAAGGCGGTGCCGTTGCGGCGCCAGTCGCCCTCGTCGAACTGGGTGTCGGGGGTGAAAGCGCCGGTCAGCAGGCCGAAGCCGAGCGAGCCGTAGGCCATGTAGCCGACGCCGTTGGCGAGGCACCAGGGCAGGACGCGGTGCTCCATGCGGCGGTCGAACATGTGGTAGCCGACCTGGTTGGCGGCGATGTGCCCGTACTGCTCGCACTCCTGCATCATGTCGATGTTGAAGTTGGAGACGCCGTAGTGGCGGATTTTGCCGTCCTGCTTGAGCCGTTCGAGGCCTTCCATGGTCTCCTCGATCGGGGTGTCGTGGTCGGGCCAGTGGATCAGCATCAGGTCGATCACGTCGGTCTTGAGCCGGCGGAGGCAGCCCTCGGTGCGCTCGATGATGTGCTCGCGGGCGGCGTTGATGCCGACGACGGCGGGGCGGTCGTCGTATTGGAAGCCGACTTTGGTGACGAGCACGATCTCGTTGCGGCGCGCGCCAAGCGCGTCGGCGAGCAGTTCTTCGGAGTGGTAGGGGCCGTAGACCTCGGCGGTGTCGAAGAGGGTGATGCCGCGGTCGATGGCGGCGTTGACGGCGCGGGCGGCCTCGCCCACATCGATGTGGCCGTACATCGTGGTGCTCATCTCCCAGGTGCCGAAGCCGACTGCCGAAGCGGTCAGGTCCGTGTTGCCGAACTGCCGCTGCTCCATTGGGGTCCCTCGTCCTTCTAGTTGTCACGCTCCGCTGCACACGCTACCGTATTGAGCGGCGGGCGCATATAGTGTCGCAGATGTCGCATCTGCCCGATCGCAGTTTACGCAAGTGGCTGGTCCCCGGGCTGGGGGTGAAGCGCTGGTTCCTGCTGCTGTTCGTGGGCACGGGGCTGCTGGGGCTGGGCGTGGCGTTCCTGCTGCGCGAGCTGTACGTGAGCGCGACGCTGCCCGACGCCTTCTACTACATCACGCTCCAGTTCCTGCCCTACGCGGCGCGTGGGGCGGTGCTGATCGGCGTGGCGCTGCTCTGCGTGGGGGTGGGGGTCTGGAAGTTCACCTCGCACGCGGTGGCGGCGGCGCGCAGCTCGGCGAACGGAAACGGCGATGAGCCGCTGGTGGAGCTGATTCACCGCTACCGCTTCTCGGGGCGGGGGCCGCGGATCGTCTGTCTGGGCGGGGGCACGGGGCTGTCGGTGCTGCTGCGGGGGCTGAAGGAATACAGCGACAACATCACGGCGATCGTGACGGTGGCGGACGACGGGGGGTCGTCGGGGCGGCTGCGGCGCGACATGGGGGTGATCGCGCCGGGCGATCTGCGCAACTGCATCGCGGCGCTGGCCGACGCGGAGCCGCTGGTCACACGGCTCTTCCAATACCGCTTCCCGGAGGGTTCGGGTGAGGGGCTGGAGGGGCATTCGTTCGGGAATTTGTTCATCGTGGCGATGTCGGACATCACGGGCAGCATGGAGGAGGCGATTCGGGAGACGGGGCGGGTGCTGGCGGTGCGCGGGCGGATTTTGCCGTCGACGCTGGAGAACATCCGGCTGGCGGCGCTGACCAACGAGGGGGAGGTGATTCGGGGGGAGTCGCAGATTTCGGAGGCGGGCAAGCAGATTCGGCAGCTGACGCTGGAGCCGCAGCAGCCGCCGGCCTACCCGGACACGGCCAACGCGATCCGCAACGCGGACGTGATCGTGGTGGGGCCGGGCAGCCTCTACACGAGCGTGCTGCCGAACCTGCTGGTGCCGGAGCTGCGGATCGCGTTCCAGGAGTCGCAGGCGATGAAGCTCTACGTGTCGAACGTGGCGACGCAGCCGGGCGAGACGGATCATTTCAGCGTGGAGGATCACGTGCGGACGATCGCCGAGCACATCGGGGGGACGCCGTTCGACTATGTGCTGGCGAACAGCAACGCTTCGGCGCGGCTGCCGCGCCGCTGGAACTCGCAGCCGGTGCAGCTGGACGGGGGGGGCGAGGGCTTCGACGGTGCGGCGATCATCGAGGCGGACATCGTGGACACGGGCAACCGCTACCGGCACGACGCGGAGAAGTTGGCCGATGCGATCCTGACCACGTACCATGAGCGAGGCGAGGCGGGCGTGCGCGCGCGCCGCCAACCGATCAGCGTGCTGGCCAAGTAGCGGCCGCAGCAGTCCGATGCGAGATCCATGAGCGGCTCCGAGATTCTCAACGTGTTCCAGATTCTGATCGCCCTGACGGTGATTGCGGCGGTCGTGATGCAGGCCAAGGGCGCGGGCCTGGGCAACATCTTCGGCGGCGCGGGGGGCGACGGCTACCGCACGCGGCGGGGGCTGGAGCGGACGCTGTTCCGCGGCACCATCGTGCTGATGCTGGTGTTCGTGGGGCTGTCGATCGCGGCGGTGCGTCTGTAGGAGCTGCGCCGCCCGTATGCTCGACGTACGATGCCGATTCGCACCGTCTTCTTCGGGTCGCCGGATTTCGCCGTGCCGACGCTCAATGCGCTGATCGACAGTCCGTACCGGCCCGTCGCGGTGGCGACGCAGCCGGATCGCGGGGCTGGGCGTGGGCGCAAACTGCGGCGTCCGCCGGTCGCGGAGCGCGCCGCGGAGGCGGGGATCATTGCGCTTCAGCCGTCGCGCCTGCGCGATCCTGAAGCGGTCACGGAGATTGCGGCACTGGCGCCCGATCTGCAAATCGTCGCCGCCTACGGTCAGCTGTTGCCGCCGGCGGTGCTGGATGCGCCGCGGTACGGCACGCTCAACGTGCATGCCTCGCTGCTGCCGCGCTGGCGCGGGGCAGCGCCCGTCTCCGCCGCGATTGCGGCGGGCGACGCGGAAACGGGCGCGACGATCATGCTCGTCGATGAGACGGAGGACACAGGCCCGATTCTGGCGCAGCGGGCGACGGCGATCGGGGCGCGGGAGACGGCGGGCGAGCTGAGCGATCGGCTGGCGGCGCTGGGGGCGTCGCTGCTGTTGGAAACGATCCCGCGCTGGCTGGCGGGGGAGATTGAGCCACAGGCGCAGGATGCGGCTCTGGCGACGCGGGCGCGGCGGGTGCGCAAGGATGCGGGGCGGATCGACTGGGCGCTTCCGGCGGCGCAGATCGCGCGGAATGTGCGGGCGTACACGCCGTGGCCGGGGGCGTTCACGGAGCTGGAGGGGCAGCGCGTGCGGCTGGCGGCGGCATTCGCCGAGGACGGCGCGGGTGCCGCGGGAGAGATCGTTTCAGTGAGCGCTGACACGATCCGGGCGGGCACGGGCGACGGCGTACTGGCGGTTGAGCGTCTGCAACGGGCGGGGAAGCGGGAGATGTCGGCGGCGGAGTTTGCGCGCGGCGCGGGAAATCTGGTCGGCAAGCGATTCGGCGAGACCGATGTCTGACGCGGGTTTGCTGGACCTCGATCTGGAGGGGCTGACTGCGCTGCTCGGCGAGTTGGGGCAGCCGCCGTTCCGGGCGCGGCAGCTGTACCGCCAGATCTGGCAGCGCGGCGCGCTCGATCCGTCGGCGATGAGCGACCTACCGCGCTCGCTGCGCGAGCAGCTGGCGGAGCGCATCGCCGCCCCGCCCGCGCCGCTCGACACGCAAACCAGCGAGGACGGCTCCACGACCAAGGCGCTGCTGCCGCTGGCCGACGGCGAGCTGGTGGAGACGGTCTTAATTCGGCACGATCCACACGAGCAATCAAGCCCGACCGCGCGGCGCACCGTCTGCCTTTCAACGCAGGCGGGCTGCGCGATGGGCTGCACGTTCTGCGCGACGGGCGCGCAGGGCTTCCGGCGGCAGTTGTCGGTCGGCGAGGTGCTCGTGCAGGCGCTACTCGCGCGGTCGTGGGCGCGCGAGGAGAGCGGCGAGCTGACGCACATCGTCTTCATGGGGATGGGCGAGCCACTGGCGAACTATGAGACGGTCAGTGCGGCGCTGGCGCGGCTGACGGATGCGGACGGGTTCGGGCTGTCGCCGCGGCGGATTACGGTTTCGACAGTGGGATTGCCGGCGCAGATGCGGCGTTTGGCGGCGGAGCACCCGCAGGTGAATTTGGCGGTCAGCCTGCACGCCGCGGATGCGGCGCTGCGCCGTCGGCTGGTGCCGGTGCCGCCGGCGTCGCCAACGGAGATCGTCGCGGCAGCGCGCGAGCACTCCAAGCGAACGAAACGGCGGGTGACGTTTGAGTACGTGCTGCTGGCGGGCGTCAACGACTCGCGTGCGCAGGCGCGGGCGTTGGCCGATCGGATTGCGGGGATTCGCTGCCAGGTGAATCTGATTCCGTTCAATCCGTCGCCGGGGGTGGAGGGTCGGCGGCCGAGTCGGGGGGCGACGCTGGGGTTTCAGCAGGCGTTGTCGGAGCGGGGGATTGCGGTGAATGTGCGCGTCGAAAAAGGCCGCGACATCGCCGCCGCCTGCGGCCAACTGCGCGGCGATCGGCTGCGAGGAGCGGAAGCGCACCGCTGATCGTCCGCACGCGCTCGGCAGGCGCGACAGGAATGGACAGTGATCAGGACTCGGCGGAAGCCGAGGCTTCGGCATCCCCGTCCGGCGCTTCCCCTTCGGGGGCCTCGCCCTCGGGCACTTCCACGCCCTCGACGCCCTCTTCTTCCTCTTCCTCGACCAGACGCGGGGCGAGGACGGTGGCGATGGCGACGGCTTCGTCGGCGAGCGCACGGACGCCTTCGGGGAGGGTGATGTCGCGCACCAGAACGCTGGAGCCGAACTCGCTCAGACCGCTCACCTCGATCTCGATCTCGGAGGGCATCTCGAGCGGCAGCGCTTCGAGCATCAGGTATTCGAGCGACTGCACGAGCGTGCCGCCGAGCGCGACAGCTTCGGCGTCGCCGATCAGCCGCACCCGCGCCTCGCTGTGAATGGCGCGGGCCAGATCGACTTGATAGAAATCGACATGCAGCAGTTGACCGCTGACCGGGTGGCGCTGCACCTCGCGGAGCACGACCGGCACGGTGTCGCCGCCGTCGATTTCCATCTGCACGACGGCGTTGCGGTCAACCGAGCGGAAGACGCGCTGGAGTTCGACGAGCGGCGTCTGGATGGTGATCGATTCGACGCCGCGTCCGTAGACATTGCAAGGCAGCACGCCGGCGCGGCGCAGCTGCTTAACGGCGCTGCCGGTGATGCTGCGCGTTTGCGCGTGGAGAGTCGCGTCGTCGGGCATGTCGGGCTGCTCCTGCCTCTCTGAGCGACGTTATGGCGGGCGGTGGGTGTGGTCAAGCGGAGCCAGCGTTGGCGGGTGTGCGGATAGACTCGCGGCCATGGCGGAACGACGGGTGCAACGACAGCTGCTTGGCGTTGATGTAGGCGGCACGTTCACGGACTTCGTGTACGTGGAGGGCGGGCGGACGCGGATCGCGAAGCGTCCTTCGACGCCCTCGGATCCGGGCCGCGCCATCGTGGACGGGCTGCGCGAGTTGGGCTGGGCGCCGACGGATGTGGTGCATGGCTCGACGGTGGCGACGAACACGCTGCTCACGCGGACAGGCGCGCCGACCGCGCTGATCACCACGCGCGGCTTCCGCGACACGCTGGAGATTAGGCGGCAGGCGCGGCCGGACCTGTACGCGCTGCATCCGACGCGGCCGGATCCGCTGGTCGGCGAGGCGCTGCGCTTCGAGGTAGGCGAGCGGATCGCGGCGGACGGGGAGGTGGTTGAGCCGCTTGATGAGGATGGGCTGGCGCGGGTGTTGGACGCGATCGAGGCGTCGGGCGTGCGTTCGGTCGCGATCTGCTTCCTGTTCTCGTTCGTCAATCCGGCGCACGAGCGGCGCGCGGCGGCGCTGGCTCGGGGGCGCGGGTTGGCCGTCTCCGCCTCGCACGAAGTGCTGCCCCAGCACCGCGAGTACGAGCGCACCAGCACTACGGTCGCCAACGCCTACCTCGCGCCGGTGATGTCGAACTACCTGAGCAAGCTGGAGCGCTCGCTCTCCGAGCAGACTGCCGCGGGCGCGTCGGTCGGGCTGCGGATTATGCAGTCCAACGGCGGCAGTCTGAGCGCGGCGGGCGCGGGCGAACAGGCCGTCCGCACAGTGCTGTCCGGCCCGGCGGGCGGCGTGGCCGGCGCGTTCGCGGCGGCGGTGGCGGCCGGCTACGCGCAGGCGATCACGTTCGATATGGGCGGGACATCGGCCGATGTCTCGCTCTGCCCGGGGCGGCTGCTGGAGCGCACCGATTTGACGATCGACGGGATGCCGATTCGGACGCCGGCGGTGGATCTGCACACGGTTGGCGCGGGCGGCGGCTCAATTGCCTGGTTCGACGCGGGCGGCGCGCTGCGGGTGGGGCCGCAGAGCGCGGGCGCGGACCCGGGGCCGGCGGCCTACGGGCGCGGGGAGTCGCCGACAGTGACCGACGCGCACGCGGTGCTGGGGCGTCTGCGCCCCGAGCAGCGGCTGGGCGGGACGATCGCGCTCGATCCGGCGCGCGCGGAGCGGGCGCTGCGCACGGTGGCCGCGCCCTTCGGCGATGATCCGCTGCGCGCGGCGGCGGCGGTGATCGATGTGGTCAACGCGAACATGGCGCGGGCGCTGCGGGTGATTTCGGTGGAGCGCGGGCACGATCCGGCGCGCTTCACGCTGGTCGCTTTCGGCGGCGCGGGGCCGCTGCACGCCTGCGACCTGGCCGACGCGCTGGGCATTCCCGCCGCCGTAATTCCGCCCTCGCCGGGCGTGCTGAGCGCGAGCGGGATGCTGAGCGCCGACGTGACGCGCGACGCCGAGCGCGGCGCGCATCTCGTGATCCCCGCCGACGGCGGCGCGGACCTGGCGGCGCTCTCAAACATCTACGACGAGCTGCGCGAGCAGGCGTCGCGGGCGATCGCGGCGGACGGCTACGGTGAGGATGTGCGGATCGAGTACGCGGCGGACCTGCGCTATCGCGGGCAGTCGCACGAGCTGACGGTCGGGCTGGCGGAGCACGGCTCGGCGGAGGCGATCCGCGAGGCGTTCCAGGCGGCGCACGAGGAACGCTTCGGCTTCCGCGACGAAGCGCGCGGGGTGGAGCTGGTCACGGCGCGGGTCAAGGCGCGCGCGCCGGGCCACGAACCGCCACCGCGGGTGGACGCGGCGGAGTCGGCGATGGCCGAGGCGGAGCATCAGGTGATGTGGGACAAGCCGCGTTTGACGCGGTTCCTCGATCGCGCCGCCGTGGCGAACGTGACTGAGCGCGTCGTCGGGCCGGCGGTGATTACGCAGGTGGACGCGACGACGCTGGTACCGCCGGGCTGGGCGGCGCGCCCGCTGGAGAGCGGCGCGCTGTTGTTGGAGCGAGTCTCATGACTGCACACGATCAGACACCCGCCAATGTGCCCGATCCGGCGCGGCTGGCGATCTTCGACTCGTTGGTTTCCTCGATTGCGGATGAGATGGGGGCGACGCTGCGGCACACGGCGCTCTCGCCGAACATCAAGGAGCGGGCCGATTTCTCCTGCGCGGCGTTCGACGCGGAGGGGCAGCTGCTGGCCCAGGCGGCGCACATTCCGGTGCATCTGGGCGCGATGCCGGAGTCGGTGCGGGCGGTGGCCGAGCTTGCGCCGTGGCGGCCGGGCGACCTGGCGATTCTCAACGATCCGTTCCTGGGCGGCACGCACCTGCCCGATGTGACGATGGTCTCGCCGGTCTTCGCCGACGGCGTCGAAACGCCGATCGGTTATGTCGCCAGCCGTGCGCACCAGGCCGACATCGGCGGGATGGCGCCTGGCTCAATGCCGGTCGCGGAGGAGTTAATCCAGGAGGGGCTGGTGATCCCGCCGCTGCGGCTGTACCGCGCGGGGGAGCTGGTCTCGGAGGCGCTGGCGCTGATCCTGCGCAATGTGCGCACGCCCGACGAGCGGCGCGGCGATTTCGCGGCGCAGGTCGCGGCGCAGCGGTTGGGCGAGCGTCGGATCGCGGCGCTGCACAATGATCTGGGCGCGGAGGCGTGGGCGGCGCATACGGCGGCGCTGCTCGATCACGGCGAGCGGGCGGCGCGGGCGGCGCTGCGCGAGCTGCCGGAGGGCCGCTGGACATTCGAAGACGCGCTGGACGACGACGGGCATTCAGATGAGCCGGTGCCGATTCGGGTCGCGCTGACACTGGCGGAGGGCGGTGCGCACTTCGACTTCAGCGGCAGCGCGCCGCAGCGGGCGGCTTCGATCAACGCCGTCGCGCCGGTCGCGCGCTCCGCCTGCTACTACGTGATCCGCTGCCTGCTGCCGCCGGAGACGCCGACCAACGCGGGGCTGTTCCGCCCCATCGCGTTCACACTGCCGTCGGGCAGCGTGGTCGCGGCCAACCCGCCGGTCGCGGTGGCGGCGGGCAACGTGGAGACGAGCCAGCGGATCGTGGACACGGTCTGGGGCGCATTTGCGCAGATTTTGCCGGAGCGGATGCCGGCGGCGTCGAGCGGGACGATGAACAACCTCACCGCGGGGGGCCTGGATCCGCGCACGGGCGGGCCGTGGGCGTACTACGAGACGAGCGGCGGCGGTCTGGGCGGCGGCCCGCAGAGCGCCGGCCTCAACGCCGCGCACAGCCATATGACCAACACGCTCAACACGCCGGCGGAGGCGCTGGAGTTGGCCTATCCGCTGCGGGTGCTGGAGAACAGCATCCGTCGCGGCAGCGGCGGCGAAGGCCGACATCGCGGCGGCGACGGCCTGGTGCGGCGCACGCAATTCCTGGGCGACGCCACGGTGACGCTGATCACCGAACGCCGCATCGGGCGCGCCTGGGGCGCAGCCGGCGGCGGCGCAGGCGAGCAAGGTCGCAATTGGCTGGAGGCGCAGGGCGAAGGAACCGAGCGCGAGTTGCGCGCGCTCCCGGGCAAAGTAGTGCTGCCGGTAAAGGCGGGCGATGCAATCCGCATCGAAACCCCGGGCGGCGGCGGCTGGGGCCCAGCCGAGAGCTAAGACCCGCTCGCCCCTCAGTCACTCCCGCCCCTTAGGTTCCGTCATTCCCGCCCCCTCTCCCCGTCATTCCCGCCCCCGAGCGGGAACCCAAACCCAACGTCGTCCGCAGCGCAACGGCCCGAGTTGCCTGCCAACCCCTGTTCGTAGAGCATCCCGACATGCAGCGTCACCGACCATCCCATCTCCCGTCATTCCCGCCCCATTCCACCCCACGCCGTGATACCGTCGCCCCTCCACAACAGAACAAGAGACCTGCCGATGCCCGCCCCCACCCGTCTCACTACAGCGACACACCCCGACCAAAGCCGAACAACCCCGAACAAACCTGAACAGACCCGACCACGCATAATCCTCCCGACCAGATACGACGCAACCTCCGGCTACCCCGACCAAAGCCGAACAACCCCGAACAAACCTGAACAGACCCGACCATGCACAATCCTCCCGACCAGATACGACGCAACCTCCGGCTACCTCGACCAAAGCCGAACAACCCCGAACAAACCTGAACAGATCCGACCGCGCACAATCCTCCCGACCAGATACGACGCAACCTCCGGCTACCCCGACCAAAGCCGAACAACCCCGAACAAACCTGACCACGGCTGACCAACCTGGCGGGCGACAGGAGCGGCGCGCGGGGCGGGGCCGATTCCCGCTCGGGGGCGGGAATGACGGGAGTGAGGGTGGGAATGACGGGAGTGAGGATGGGAATGATGGGAGACGAGGAGCGGAAATGACGGACGGGAAGAGAGCGAAGGGGCTACTGGCCCACGAAGAGGCCGCCGTCGGGGTGGAGGATTTGGCCGGTGATGTAGCTGGACTGGTCGCTGAGCAGGAAGAGGGCGGCTTCGGCGATGTCGGCGGGTTGGCCGATGCGCCCGAGCGGGGTGGTTTCGACGCGGCGCTGGAGGCGCTCTTCGTCGCTGGTCACGGCGAGCGTCATGGGGGTCTCGATCAGGCCGGGGGCGACCGTGTTGACGCGGATGCGGTTGGGCGCGAGTTCGAGCGCGAGGCAGCGGGTCAGCATCCAGACGCCGGCCTTGGAGACGCAGTAATCGCCCATGCCGCGGATAGGCGCTTTGGCCGCGCCGGAGGAGATGTTGACGATTGCGCCGCCGTGGTCGAGCGCGATCATGCGGCGGGCGACGGCGCGGTTGGTCAGCATCACGCCGGTGAGGTTCACGGCGAGCACCTTTTCCCAGTACTCGAGCGGCTTGTGGACGACATGGCGGTGCGCGCCGCCGAGCAGCGGCTCGCCCTCGGTGATTTCGCCGCTGACGTAGCCCGCGTGGGAGATGCCGGCGGCGGCGATGCAGTAGTCGAGCCGACCGAAGGCGTTGACGGCGGCCTGGGCCATCGCGTCGCAGTCGGCCTCGCGGGTGACATCGGTGGGCGCGGCGAGCGCCCGCCCGCCCTCGGCCTCGATCAGGGCGACGGTTTCGGCGGCGCGCTCGTCGTCGGGCAAGGCGGCGACGACGACGGCCGCCCCCTCGCGCGCGAGCCGCAGCGCGCTCTCGCGCCCCATCCCGCTGGCGGCGCCGGTGACGAGGGCGACTTTACCCTCAAAGCGGGGGATGCCCGGGCCCTAGGACTGATCTGACGCGGTGTCTGTCACGGCGGTGCTCCTTCAGTCGCGCTGTGCGCGTGTGCGGTCAGGCTTGCATCTTTTGATAACGCTGTTAACTTTGATAAAGTCTGACAAACTCTGTATAGTTCCTGCATGGATCGCGTTGCCAACCCCTACGCGCCAGGCGCGGGCAGCCCACCGCCCGAGCTGGCCGGCCGCGAGGCTGTGCTCGACGATGCACAGGTCGCCCTCGCGCGCCAGCGAATCGGGCGTCCCAGCAAGGGCATCATACTGATCGGCCTGCGCGGCGCGGGCAAGACCGTGCTGCTCAACCGCATCCAGGCCGATGCCGCGCGGAGCGGCATTGCGGCGATCGCCGTCGAATCGCCCGAGCAGCGCTCGTTGCCGTCCCTGCTCGCACCGGCGCTCCGCGTCGCATTGCTGCGCCTCTCGCGCAAAAGCGCGGCCCGCGCGGTCGCCAACCGCGCGCTGCGCGCCCTGTCGGGATTCGTCTCCGCGCTCAGAGTGCGCTACGACGACCTTGAGATCAGCCTGGACCTTGAAGCCGAACCGGGGCTGGCGGACCATGGCGATCTGGACGCGGACCTGCCCGACCTGCTGGAGGCGGTGGGGCATGCGGCGCAGGCCGCCGGGACATGCGCCGCGCTCTTTCTCGACGAGCTGCAATACGTGGATCAGCGCGAACTGGGGGCGCTGCTCACCGCGCTCCATCGCACCGCCCAGCAGAGTTTGCCGGTGGCGCTGATCGGCGCCGGACTGCCGCAGGCTCGCGCACAGGTCGGCCAGGCTCGAACCTACGCCGAGCGGCAGTTCGATTTCATAGAGATCGGGTCGCTGTCCACAGCCGCTGCTCGGGAAGCGATCGCCAAGCCCGCCGAGGCGGAAGGCGTGCGGATCGACGACAACGCGCTGGACGCAATCGTGGAGCAGACGCAAGGCTATCCCTACTTCCTCCAGGAGTGGGGCAAGCACGCATGGGATGTCTCCAAAGGACGACGGATCCGGCTCGCCAATGTCCGACAGGGCGCAGCGAGGGCGATTGAGGAGTTGGACCAGAGCTTTTTCCGCGTGCGCCTCGACCGCGTACCGCCCGGCGAGTACCGCTATATGCGTGCGATGGCCGAGCTCGGGCCAGGGCCGCATCGCTCCGGAGATATCGCCGTGGCAATGGGCCGCCAAGCGAGCGAGGTCGCCGCCGTCCGCAATCGGCTGATCAACAAGGGGATGGTCTGGAGCCCCAGCCACGGTGTGACGGCCTTCACAGTGCCGCTGTTCGACGAGTTCATGAAGCGCACGATGCCGGAGTGGGAGTGACCTGGCATGAGGCGATGTGAAGCGCGGTCAGCCGACGAAGAGGCCGCCGTCGGGGTGGATGATCTGGCCCGTCATGTAGTCGGACTGCGCGCTGAGCAGGAAGAGCGAAGCTTCGGCGATGTCTTCGGCCTCGCCGAGGCGTCCGAGCGGGATGGTGCGCTCGAGCTGCTGGCGGCGCGATTCGTCGCTGGAGACGGCGAGCGCCATGGGCGTGTCGATCACGCCGGGCGCGACGGTGTTGACGCGAATGTCGTGGGGCGCGAGTTCGAGCGCCAGGCAGCGGGTCAGCATCCAGACGCCGGCCTTGGAGACGGAGTACTCGGCGCTGCCGCGCATCGGAATTTTGGCCGCGCCGGAGGAGATGTTGACGATCGCGCCGCCCTCGCCCTGGGCGATCAGGCGCCTGGCGACGGCGCGGTTGGTCAGCATCACGCCGGTGAGGTTGACGGCGAGCACGCGCTCCCAGAATTCGAGCGGCTTGTTGGTGAGGTGGCCGGCGGAGCGATCGGGGTTCTGGTCTTCGGGGGCGATTTCGCCGCTCACGTAGCGGGCGTGGAGGATGCCGGCGGCGGCGACGCAGTAGTCGAGCCGCCCGAACCGGTCGAGCGCAGCCTGGGCCATCGCGTCGCAATCGGCCTCGCGGGCGACATCGGCGCCGACGTAGAGCGCGCGCCCGCCCTCGGCCTCGATCAGGGCGACGGTTTCGGGGCCGCGCTCGTCGTCGGGCAGGCCGGCGACGACGACGGCCGCGCCCTCGCGCGCAAGCCGCAGGCTGGTTTCGCGTCCCATCCCGC
Source organism: Dehalococcoidia bacterium (assembly GCA_965242565.1). Lineage (GTDB taxonomy): Bacteria > Chloroflexota > Dehalococcoidia > Bin125 > Bin125 > CATQGW01. The sequence continues at coordinate 785,215 of OZ251457.1, forward strand.
TCGCCCCACCGGTGACGAGGGCGACGCGGTCTTCGAAGCGGCGGGGGTTCCAGTCGGGCATGATCGGGGTCTTTCGGTTGGAGGTGTTCGCGGAGCGGGATCGGCATGCTCATATGGTGAGACACCCTCGGGAGTGCTTCCGGAGGGGGCATAGGCTGCCTCCTACAAGGCCAGCATCGCACAAGGATGAGCCATCTGTAGGATAGGGACAGCGAATGGTGGAATGGCAGAGGCACACATGGGATCGATGTCTCACGCGATGGTTGGATACGACACTGCGGCTTGGCGGCTTGCGGATCTAGCAGCGGGCTAACCACAACGCAGCCGAGGCCGCTCAGTTGGTCGCCAAGCTGCGCATCCTGCGACCGGCTAGCGTAGCTCGGGGATGATCGAGTGGCTAGAGCCCGTCTGTCCTGTAGAACGCCGGTGCTGAGTTACTGCGCTCGCGCACGACATATCTAGGTGGCGATGATTGCGTCCGCGGTGTCCACCCTGCGCAGGTGAACTCGGCGTCCAGCCCGCAAGAGCGGCGGCCTCAGCCATGAATCCTGGCGGCCGCTCAATCAAGGCGGCAACGGTTGCGGGCCAAGTCGTAGCTGGGGCGGTCGTTGGCGCGTTCTTCGCATCGATCCGCTCGAATGCGCCACCACTGGGCTTGGATAGCGGCGCGTCCTCTCCACCGAGTGAAATCGTCGTAGCTTTGGGCTTCTCGCGCACGGTCGCTGCTGAAGTAGCGGTACGCGCTCTCGAAGGCGGCAGCGCATCCCTTCACGGCGAAGAGAGGTACGCTCTTGTCGTCGGTTCCCACGTCGCTCATCAACTTGTCGCATCGTTCCTGATCGCTCTCAAAGTCGGCGCGGTAGGAATCCAGAACGGGATCCCCCCCGCATGCAGCGGCGGCGATGATGACAGTAGCTGCGAGGATTGCAATCCTCGCAGCAGCTACGCGGGGCGTCTTCCTCTCTTGACGGCGCTCGGCGGATGAGCAAGTGTAAGGCGCACACAGGCGGGGCTGGGTCGTTGAGCGGCGCAATTGGCGTCGCGCTAGCACTACTGGCGACGAGGGTTTCATAGCAGGAACGGTCCAAGCTGGCATGATCAGCTGCCGTCTGCGGACTTGTCGTTCCTGCCCGTGTAGAAACCCAGCGGCCGATCGTCAAGGACCTTGACCTCCGACAGACGCCTCGCCATTTCGACAGCGACCGCAAGCGGGACCGGAACACAGGTCGGAACGGGCAAGCCAGCCTCCTCGATCTTGGCAGCGACGAACTTGGCCGCCATTTCGATATGCCGGTGGAAAACGACATCTCCACCTGGTTGCGGGGCCATGCCGAGCTTCGCCCTTGCTTCGTTGAGCGACACGATGTCGCTCAACCACAAAGCCGTTTCGGGATTGTCCTTGTCCGGTACATGGGCGAAGTCAAACTGAAAGACCTCGCCACTGCCAAGGTCGACCATTTCTCAACCTCCACATTCTCGACGTGTCACGGAGAGCTTACCACATTGCGTCAGCGCGCAGCGGCTCAGACGCCGTTGACAACCCACGGTGGCCTAGACGGATTCGGGCTGGAGCAGTGCCGCGGCGACGGACCCCCCTCCGGCGCTGCGCGCCACCTCCCTCAGGATGGGAGAGGAGTTTTACTGAGTCCCCTGCGGCGTCGGTCAGACACCGTTGACTACCTGGGGGTAGCGCCAGACGGATTGGGGCTGGACGGCGTCTTCGTCGAGAGTCCAGTGGGGGAGCGCCAGGCCGGGGGCGACGTCTTTGAAGACCATCCGCATGCGGCTGCCGATGCCGACCTGGCGGACCAGCTCGGGGGGGGCGAATTCGCCGTCGGGCGTGACGAGGTTGCCGGCGACGCGGAGCGCCTCGTGCTCGGTGGGCGTGCCGGCCTGGGTGTCGAGCTGGACGAGCAGGATCATGTAGGGCGCGCGCTCGCGCATCGCGGGCTGAATGGCGTGGTGGACTTCGCCGTAGGAGTGGACCTCGCCACGGGCGTCGACGGGCGACCAGGTGAACTCGCGGTTGGAGCACCAGGGGCAGGCGGTGCCCGGCGGGTAGCGCAGCAGGTCGCAGCTGGTGCAGCGCTGGAGGTGGAAGTTGTGCTCCGCGCAGTGCTGGAAGTAGGCCTTGTTCTCGTTGTCGAGGTCCAGAACCGTCAGCGTCATCCCGAGGTATTCGCCCTGCGGCATTGTGTGCTCCGATCGTCTGCTCTGGTGGTTTGCGGTCTCCCGCTTCTAGTCCTTGTGTCGGCCCTCTTGCGTCAGCGCCCGCTGATCAGCCTTTGCGCATGATCAGCGAGGAGCCGGTACCGGGCATCGCCCAACCGAGGTTTTGGGTGATTTCGAGGTTGGGCACCTGGCGGCAGCCGCCGCCCTCGGAGGGCTCGGCGTAGTTGTAGGTGTGCTGCCGGCGGCCGTTGGCGTCGACCGGGCAGTAGCAGTCGACCTCGCCGCGCAGCTGGCGGACGTTTTCGATGATCATGTTCATCCCGTGGGTGTAGCCCTCGCAGAGGTGTCCGCCGCTGGTGTTGTTGGGGCGCTCGCCGCCGAGCCGCATGATGCCGCTGCTGACGTAGTCGCCGCCCTCGCCCTTTTTGCAGAAGCCGTAGTCCTCCAGCTGGAGCATCGAGGTGAAGGTGAAGGCGTCGTAGGCGCCGGTGCATTGGATGTCCTCGGGCCCGACGCCGGCGTTGCGGTAGATCAGGTCCTTGATGTAGTGGCCGGCGACGGTGGAGATGGGGCCGTGCTGGAAGTGCATGTCGATGCGCGGCTTGCAGACGCGCCCGGCGACGCCGAGGATGCGGGCCGGCGTCTGCGCATAGTCGTAGGCGCGCTCGACGCCGGTCACGATCAGCGCCGTGGCGTTGTCGGTCTCCACGCAGCAGTCGAGCAGGTGCAGCGGTTTGCAGATCATGCGGCTGTTGACCACATCTTCGACGGTGACGCGCTGCTTGTAGTAGGCCTTGGGGTTGTTGGAGGCGTGTTCGGAGTGGATCACCTTGACCATCGCCACCTGCTCGGGCGTGGTGCCGTAGTCGTACATGTGGCGCATGAAGGTGGGCGAGAAGCTCTGGCCGGCGCTGAACCAGCCGTAGGCGGCGGTGTGCAGCGCGTCGCCGCCGACGGGCACGCTGGCGCGCGCGCCGGTGCCGCCGATCCGCACCTGCGAGTAGCCGTTCATCGAGCGGAAGATGACGACCGTCTCGCACATGCCGGCCTCGATCGCGCCGATCGCCAGGCCGATCAGCGCCTCGCTGCTGGAGCCGCCGCCCTGCACGTCCATGTAGAAGTTGAGCCGGATGCCGAGGTCGCCGGCGAGCATCGGCGAGGCGGTGGAGTCGTTGCCGGAGTAGGACATCATGCCGTCGATCTCGGCGGCGGGGATGCCGGCGTCGTCCATCGCGTTCTTGATCGCCCAGGTGCCGAGCGCGCGGGTGGTCATGCCCGAGCCGCGCGTGTAGGTGGTCTCGCCGATGCCGATGATGGCGTATTTGTCGCGCAGGTACTTGTCGGCTGTGGTGTCGATCTCGGGCATGGCGGTGCTCCTCTCGCGGTGGCTGGCCACGGTGGCATTCTAGAGGGTGTGGGGATGGGGCGCGACGGCGGCGGGGAGCGGCAGCCCTTAGTCGCGGTCGCGGCGCTTCTCGGTCTTCTCTCCGCCGTCGTCGGTGAAGACGACGCGGGATTGCTTGCCGCCGTGGATTTGGGGTTCTCTGGCGAGCTTGCGGCGGAGCAGGTCAATGGGGCCGTCCTCCTCGCAGAGGGAAGCTGGCAGGCCGAGGACGTCGACGAGCAGGCGGCGGTCCAGCTCCGCGCGGGCCGGGTCTTCGTCGATCTGGTCGAACGGGAGAAAGCGGAGCTCCTGCATCGCCTCGAACGCCTTGCGGGCGGCGGCGTGCTGCTCGCCGCTAAGCGCACGGGTATCGAGCGTGGGAACACTGGCGATTGCGGTCACTGTGGTCGTACCGCGGCCGGCCTGGGACTTGTTGGTGACCCACCAGTGCATCAGCAGTCCGAGCGAAGAGTTGCACCACAACGAGAACGTAGGGTCACTGCTTGGATCCTCCAGGACGACGGACGGCCAGGCACGGCCGCCAATGCATGTCCGCTCCGTCATCGCGACGATCAGCGACTGCGAGTTGAACTGCAGATCGCGGTTGTAGTGCGCACGTGAGGCTGTACTCTGGATGCGAGCAGCCTTTGCGTCGACCCATTCCTGGTTTGGCTGCCATTCTTTGATCGTCCCCTCGGAGTCCGGCAGAACGATCAGTTGCCGCTCGAGATCGGCATCGTGCCGCCAAAGCATGGGGTAGGTCGGGGTTGGATTGATCGGCGGCCTGTGCAGATCGAACGCGCCTTGCGGCGAGCCATCCGGTTTGTTGCCGATGATCTCCATGTCGGAGTAGCCGACGGATGCGATCTCCGACAGGGAAACGATCGGAATGTTGATCGGCGCCGTGCTGGGCGCCCCCAGTCGGTGCAGCTGCCCGTGGGTCAGATGGTGAGCGACTTGGGCAAGCTCGACGTCGAGCAGGCCCGCCATCGGCCAGGGACCGCTATCGGGCAGGGGGAAGCTGATAGCGAAGCCCGCGTCCTCGTTGCCCAGCGCGATGCGCGTCGCGCCGATGTCGCCGTTTTCGAACTCGTCGATGTGCCCGTTTCGATTCATATGCGAGACGATGTCCGCGATTAGTTCGGCGCGCATCGGCGACGACGGCTGCTCGTTGAGAACGACGAACGTTCCACGCACCGCGCGTTCGCCCTGCTCAGACGCTACGACGAGGCATTCCGCGATGCCGGTGTCGGCGGAAAAGGAGCGCCCTTCGGACCTTTCGGCTGCGATGGTCGCCACGGTCAAGCGCCCGAAGTTGTCCGCGATCGCTCGCCGCGTCTTTTCCCAGCGAATCCCCGCCATCGCCGAGAGCGGCAGCACGAATGCGATTGAGCCTCTCTTCGCCGTCTTGCGAATCGCGAGATCGACGAAATGGCTGCCGAGTCCGGCGCGCAGATTGCCGATCTTCTTCTGACCGGCGAGCGAGTTCAGGCGCTTGACCATTTGATCGCGCGTGTCGGTCGACGTATCGAATGCCGCGAACGCCGGGTTGCCGACGCCGACTTTGGACCCCTCGTGCGCGATGGCGTTGGTGAACGGCGGGTTCATGATCGAGAGATCAAACGTGTTGTGTCCGACGCGCGTCACGAGGTCGCGCACATTCTCCGGCTTTCGGCCGCCGGCGGTAATGGCCGCCGCCGAACTGATCAGACTCGGCTGAACCTCTTCCGTCAGGAGCTCGAGTGATCCGACGGCTGCGTCCTCCTTGCCGAACGGCATCGTGAGCAGGCATTCGCCGTCGAACGGGGTGTCGGGGTGCGCACTGGCCAGCATTGCGGCGGTGAGGTGGACAGCGATGTTCAGCACATCCAACCCCACCAGGCCGTTTTTCATCATCGGCGCGTGCAGCGCTTTCGGATCGCCGCCGTTGAGCTCGTGGAGGAGCGAGAGGCGCTGGTAGGCGGCTGCGAGCAAGGTGCCTGTGCCGCAAGCGAAGTCGCCGATCTGCAATGCGGCGATCGTTTCTTCATTGCCCCACTCAGCGCCGCCCGGGGCTTGATCGGCGGGGATCGCCAAGCCTGCGAGCAGCGCCGCCGATGCGGGGCGGGTGTAGAAGGTGGCGAGGAACTTTCGGTCGGCGATCAGGCGCTGGAAGATGACGCCGGTGAGGTCGTGCGACTTGGTGATGCCGCCGCGGATCAGTTGTTGGGCGGCGTCCCAGAGGATGCGCAGGATCACGTCTGCGGTCACGATCGGCATTCGGTCGAACACCGCCGCGGCGGTGGCGAAGATCGGCCAGTAGTTGACGTCGAGAATGGCGCGCCATTCGTCGATGATGCGCTGCTGGTCAAAGCCTGAGGCGGCGGAGAGGAAATCGCGCACTTGAGCGACGCGGCGTTGGCCGTCGTCCACTTTGAACTCGGCCTGGGCGAGCGACTCGTGGAAGATCAGCGCGTTGATCAGCACGGTCATCGCCATCCGGCGCGTTTGGCCGCCCTGGTCGTCGCTCTGACCGAGGATTTCGGCGATTTCAGGGCCGAGGTGGTCGCCGGTGTGTTCGCGGTGCTTGCGGTTGAACTCATTCTCTGCGGAATGTACGCCGTGCTCCAGGGCGTCGACGAGGCGTTCGACGCGCTGGGCGGGAATGGCGGCGCGCTGGGCGAGCATCGCCAGGTCGCGCACGTTGCCGCGCAGCCAGCCGGCCTCGGGGAGGCGCTCGACCGCGTCGCCTGAGGTGGCGGTGTAGAGGGCGTATTCGAGGGAGTCGGTGGCGTACAGGGCGGCGCGGGTGGCTTTGCCGCCGGTTTGCTCGCGCACCTCGGCGGGATAGACCAGCGCGATGGCGCTCTCGATCGGACGGCCCGTCTCGTTGACAACTACCCCGAGCCGCGCCCGCGCGTCGGTTTCGGCGCTCGCGTGGTTTTCGCGCTCGGCCTCGATCACGACCGGCCAGCCGGCGGGCTCTTCGATCAGGATGTCGGGGCGGGCGTTGGTGTTGCGTAGAGTGCGCTGGTGCTCGGCGAGCACGCGCCAGCTGGTGGGGCGGAGTTCCTGGAGGACCTCGCCGAGCTGCACGTTGATGGTGTCTTCGCGGGCCGGCATGAGGGACAGGGTAGCCGCTGCCTGCGAGCGTCAGTTGGCTTGGGCGGGTTCGCGGGCGAAGACGGCTCCGTAGAGCCAGCGGCCGCGGCGGCCTACCAGCTCGGCCATCTGGCGGTAGGCGGCGCGGCGATAATCCCAACCGCCCGGCTGGTCGGAGGCGCTGCGCTCGACCTGTTCGAGCCAGTCGAAGAGGTGGACTTCGGCGAGCGCGCGGATTTCTTCGGCGCTCAGCGGGATTTTGGCGCCCTCGCGGTCGTTGACGACGACGCTTTCCGCGCCGCCCAGCGCTTCGGCGACGGCGGCGTCGAAAGAGGCGCGGTCCATCACGCAGTTGACCCAGGCGGTGCGCTCGGCGCGCTCGCCGATCAGCTCGCGCACGCGGTCGCGCTCGGCGAGCGGGAGGCTGAAGCCCTGGAAGCGCTCGGTGCCGTAGATCGAGTGGAACATGCCGGCGGCGGCGACGCGGGCGTCGGCTCCGCGCGCGAGCAGCAGGTCGTGGACGGCGCAAAGGTGCTGGAGGAAGTCGCCGCCGGTGTGCTCGACGTCGGCTGTGCCCAGCGATTCGAGGAACGCGACCATCTCCGCGCGCGATGCGACTTCCATCGGCTCCGCTCCCTTCGCTGACGCTCTGTCCCCCTTATCCTAGGTGCGCGGAACCCCTGAGCGTGAGGAGCGGATGATGCCGGATGCACTGAGCGAAGAGCAAGTCGCGGCGGCGGCGGAGTTTCTGGAGGCGGCGGCGAGCGCTGGCCGGCCGTTGCCGGCCATTCCGGAGGAGTGCCGCCCGCAGACGGCGGCGGACGGCGAGCGGGTGTTCGCTGCGCGCTGGGCGAAGACGGGCGAGGCGGCGGTCGCGTGGAAGGCGGCGGCGGTCGGCGGGGCGATGGCGCTCGCGCCGTTTTTCGAGGGGATGGTGCTGGAGAGTCCGGCGCAAATGCCGGGCGCGTCGTTCAATCACTGCGTGATTGAGGCGGAGGTGGCGTTCCGGATGGAGTCGGCGCTTGCGCCGCGCGAGGGCGGATACAGCGACGCCGAGGTGCAAGCGGCGGTGGATGCGGCGTTCGGCGTGATCGAGGCGCCCAACATCCGCTACGCCGACCTGCCGCCCAACTTCCCGGCGATGGCGGCCGACGGCATCGGCGCGCAGGCGCTGGTGATCGGCCCGGAGATCGCCGACTGGCGGGAGCGTGACCTGGACGCGATCGAGGTGGAAGTGCTGTTCGACGGGGCGAAGGTGGCCGAGGGCCGGGCGGAGCGTCCGAGTCCGCTGGGCATTCTGACGGCGGCCGTCAACGAGATCGGCGCGCGCGGCATGACGGTGGAAGCGGGGCAGGTGATCACGACGGGCGCGGCGGCGCTGCACCAGCCCGCGGTGGCGGGTCAGACGGCGACGATTCGCTTCCCAGGCGTCGGGAAGGTGGTGCTGGAGTTGGTGTAGGGCGTCAGGCGTCGGGGTTGAAGTCGACCAGCCAGCGGGCGTGGTTGGAGTGCCGGCGGGCGGCGCGGTAGAAGCTCCAGTCGGCTGTCCAGAACTCGCAGTCACGCTCGATTGCGAGCGCCAGGTAGTGGGAGTCGTAGACGGCACCGACCCCGAGCTCGCTTGCGAGCAGGATCGCTCGTTCATGTAGGCCGCCTGACGCAACCGTTTCAATCGCATACGCGCTCAACTCGCGGAAGTGGCGTACCGCATCGGCGGGTGTGATCGTGCCGGCGTGCGCCGCCTTGTGCAGCGCGTTGGCGACCTCAAAGGAGAAGAGCAGCGGAGCAATCATGCGCACGCCGCCTCGCCGCAACGATCGGATGAGTGCTTCCGCGACCGGCGAATGCTCTTCGCGCAAGGCGAGCTTGACCGCAACGCTCGCATCAATCACTGCCTCGTCGGTTGGCATGATCAGTCTCGGTGGCCGCGCATTTCTCGGATCATCGGCACAGAATCCGGGAGCACACGATCGCCGAATGTCTCTTTCCGCAGCTTCGCGAGCCTCTCCAGCCATGCGTCCACTTCATCAGGAGTGAGCGCCTTGGGTTCGTCCTCCACGACCGCTTTCTCCATCACCTGCTCGCAATATTCGCTGAGCGAGATGCCCTTGCGGCGCGCGACATCTTCGAGGCGACAGCGCAGGGCGTCACCCAGCTCAATGGTCAGTCGGGTTCTGTTTTCCGTCGTCATGAGGGGCTCCGTGCGGAGATGTGGGCGAGCATTCTTCAGCAGGGTAGCGGGGCTTGCGATGCGGCACGTGGCTCGCCCTGCCAATCACCGCGCACGGCTCGATCGATCTGGTCGGTGCGAATTGCGCGCCCCTCCCGAATCACCGCGGCCGAGTCCCATGGAACGGACTCGCGCCCGAATGTCTCACGGCGCGCCGCATCGATCTGGTCCAGCGCCCTGAGCCGCTCACCGACAGTCATCATCAATGGAGCGTCGTGCTCGACCACTTGCGCAACCGCCTGCCGGCAGTACGCATCCACGGAGAGTCCTCGCCGCTTGGCGAGTGCGCAGAGGCGCTCGTAGATGTGGGGTTCGATGGTGATTGTGAGCTGCGCAGTTTCGGTCGTCATGGTTGATCTCCGACGGTGAGATGCCTGTGGCAAGTGTAGCCCGGCGTAGCCGGAATCATGCTCACTCCTCAAGGCGGCCGATGCCGTCTACTTTCCAGGCGTCGTCGATTTCTACCCAATCGGTGTAGATGCCGCCTTCGCCGTCGTCGCCGCGGAAGCGGATGTGGTAGCGATTGCCCTCGGCGGCGGTGACCTCGTAGTCGTCCGAGCCTTCGGCGCTCTCCTCGCCGTCTTGCAGCGCGAGGGCCTGCATCAGGCCCTGCGGGGTGAACATCGGCATCATGCCCGCGATGTTGTTCGCGATCATGTCGCGCGCCAATTGATCGACTGCCGCCGCCAATTCCGTCTGGTCCGCCACAGATCGCCTCCTTTACCGCATGCTGCCGCAGGCATTACGCCGCGTAGCGCATCGTTGGCATACGCTCACAGGGTACGCGAGCCAGCCGATCGGAGCTCTCATGGCCGAGCGCGAACCCCTCATCGCCGCCTCCAGCGCGCAACACGCAGACAACGGACGCGGGCCGATCATCGTCGCCTCGAACGTCCACAAGACCTATGCGGCGGAGGGGCAGCCGGTGCATGCGCTGCGCGGCGTCTCGCTCTCGGTTGAGCGCGGCGAGATGGTCTCGATTATGGGGCCGTCGGGCTGCGGCAAGACGACGCTGCTCAACTGCCTCTCAGGCCTGGAGGTGATCGACGAGGGAGAGATCACGATCGAGGGGCTGCCGATTCAGACGATGCCGGACAACGTGCGCACGGACTATCGCGCGCGGCGGATGGGCTTCGTCTTCCAGTTCTACAACCTGCTACCGGTGCTGACTGCAGTCGAGAATGTGGAGATGCCGCTGCTGCTGAGCGGGATGCGCCCCGGCGACGCGCGGCGGCGCTCCATGGAGGCGCTGGAGGCGCTCTCGCTGGGCGACTGGGCGCGGCACCGCCCGGCGCAGCTGTCGGGCGGACAGCGGCAGCGGGTGACGATCGCGCGGGCGCTCGTCAACAACCCGACGATCGTCTGGGGCGACGAGCCGACGGGTGATCTCGATTCGACCACGGCGGACCAGATTATGTCGCTGATGGAGCGGCTCAACGAGGAGCGCGGGCAGACGTTCATCATCGTGACGCACGATCAGGGCGTGGGAGCGCGGGCGCATCGGACGATCCATATGCGCGACGGGGAGATCGAAGACGAGACGATTCACCGCGCGTTCACGCCGCCGGCGGCGGAAGCCGTCGCCGGGTAGAGCGGGCCTGGAGCGAGCACGAGTGAGTAGGGCGGCGCAGCGCGGAGGAGCGCGGTCATGAACAACATTTTCGGGGCGGACATTAACGACATCGCGCTGGGCGTGGGCATCGCAGTGGCGGTCGTGATGTCGGTGCTGGTCTTCTTCACGCTGCGGCGTCCGCTGGTGGTAAAGATGGGACTGCGCAACATTCCGCGACGGCGGGCGCAGACGGTGCTGATCGTGTTCGGGCTGACGCTGGCGACGATCATCGTGACGATGGCGTTCGTGACCGGCGACACGCTGGCGATCTCGGTGCGCGGGGCCGCGCTCGACGACCAGCGCCGGATCGATCACCGACTTGAGGTGAGTGAGGAGTCCTCGTTCGCGCCCGACGCGAATCCGCTGGTGCAGCAGCAGGTGATCGATGACCTGCGCAGCACCTACGTCGACGATTCGCGCGTCGACGGCGTGTTCGGCGCGTTGATCGAGCCGGTCTCGGTGCGCAATCTCGACACGCGGCTCTCGGAGCCGACCTTCTGGCTGGTCGGCGTGAATCCCGCCGATGTCGACGCCGTGGGCGCAGTACCGGACCGCGAGGGGCGCGACTTCGCCATGTCGAGCGTCGGGGCGGACGAGATCGTGATCAACGAGTTCATTGCGGAGCAGATCGACGCCGAGCCGGGGCACACGCTCAGCCTCCAGGTGGGTCCGCGCAGCTACGAGCTGCGGGTAGCAGCGATCGCGGCCGATTCGCTGATCACGGGCTCGGTATTCGAACAGGGCGGCGGCGTAGCGAGGATCGGGACGGCCCGGCAGGTGCTGGGCGAGCCGCCGGACGCCGACGGCTGGACGTTCGTCGCGGTCGCCTCCGGCGGCAGCGTGCGCGGCGGACTCGAACTCTCGGATGAGCTCGAGTCCTCGCTCAATCGCTTCCTTTTGGACCGCGAGCAGGCAGAGAGAGCGGGCGGGGCGCTCGACGATCCCGTCTACCTCGACGGGGCCTCCGAGCGGCTACAGGTGGAGCCGGCCAAGAAGGACGCCGTGGACGGGGCGGAGCTGCTGGGCGCGGTGCTGGTGCTGCTCTTCCTCTTCATGGGTTCGTTCTCTGTCGCCGCCGGGGTGCTGCTGATCTTCCTGATCTTCGCGATGCTGGCCGAGGAGCGGCGCTCGGAGATGGGCATGTCGCGGGCGATCGGGATGCAGCGCGATCACCTCATCCAGATGTTCATGTCGGAGGGGATGGTCTACAACCTGGGCGCGGCGGTGGTCGGCGTGGCGCTGGGCCTGGTGATCACGCTGGGAATGGTCTCCTTCCTCAACTCAGCGCTCGACGCCTTCGGCTTCACCTTCAGCTGGAGCGTGACCTGGCAGGCGATGATCATCTCCGGCGGGATCGGGCTGGTGATCACGTTCATCACGATGACCATCTCGTCATTCCGCGCGAGCGTGCTGAACATTGTGGCGGCGATTCGGGATCTGCCGGATACGTCGCTGAGTCGGCGGCGGCGGATTTCGATCCCCGGCATCTTCACGACGCCGCTCGGCATCGTGCTGCTGCCGACCACGCTGATCACCTTCCCGCTCGGCTCGCTGTTCGTCGCGTTCGCGGGAGCGACGGGCGGGCTGCGCGCGTCGGTGGTGCCCTGGCTGCTCGCGCCGGCCTGGCAGCTGATGACCTGGCGGGCGGAGTGGTGGCCGCTGATGCTGGGCGGCGGACTGCTGCTGACCTGGTTCGGCCTGGACCGCGAGACGCTGCTCTACTACACGATCGGCGGCTCGATCGCGCCGCTGGGGCTGGTGATGCTGCTGACCCGCGTCGGCCTGCCGGGGCGTCCGCTCTGGACGCTCGGCTCCGCCTTCGTGCTGTTCTTCTGGCTCTCGCCGAACGGATGGCACGAGGATGTGTTCGGCGTCGATCTTAACGGCGGCGCGGAACTGTTCGTCGTCAGCGGGCTGATGATGACCGCCGCGGGCGCGCTGCTGCTGGTCTTCAACCTCGAATCGCTGGTGCGCGTGTTCAGCGTGGCGATGTCGCGCGCCGGCAAGTACGCGCCCGTGCTGCGGGCCGCAGCCGCCTACCCCGCCGCGTCGCGCTATCGCACGGGGATGACGATCGCGATGATCGCGCTGATCATGTTCGCGTTGGTCAACTTCACCGTCGTGAACTCCTCGTTCACCCGTTCGACGGGTACCGAAGACCAGCTGGCCGGCTACGAAATCCAGGCGGAATCGACGAACCTCGAAGACATCAACGACATTCGCGCGGCGCTGGCCGAGGCGGGCGACGACGCAACGCTTGAACGGATCAGCAGCGTCGGCGCGTTGACGGCGGGACCGTTCAGCGGCACGCCGGTGCAGACGCTCCGCAGCGAGCGCTGGAACGAAAACCTGGGTGAACCGATTACGCGCGGCGGCGCGGCGATCGTGGATGATCTGAGCGAGGACGGTGCCGAAGCGGGCGATGTGGTGCTGGTCGCGGGCGACGACGGCTTCTACGACAGCAACCAAATCACACTCCAGGCGCGCACCGCCGCCTACGCGAGCGATACGGAGGTCTGGGCGGCGCTGAAGCGCGGTGAACCGGTCGCCGTGATCACCCGCGCCACGGTTGAAGGCGGCGGCTTCGCCGGCGGCGGCGACAGCTGGCGCATGCCCGACGGGGTCGACCAGCGCGCCACCGCGCTGCCGCGCACCACGATCCAGATCGGCCGCGCCGACGCGCGGGTAGAGGTTGAAGTGATCGCGCTGACGCCGACGCTCTCGTTCGACGCTTTCACGCCGGAGGGCGAGCCCGGCGACCTACCCTCCGTGATCGTGCCGCGCGCCGTCTGGGACCAGGTGGTGGGCGAGCCGGATGTGGTCCGTCACCTGGTCGCCGTGCGCGACGGCGAGGACTCGCTGGATGTCGCGCAGGCGATCGAGTCGACGCTGCTGATCGAGGTGGACGATCTGGCCGGCGAGCAGGAACGCAACTCGCGGCTGACCAACTCCTTCCTGCGCGCCTTCCAGGCCTTTATCGGCATCGGGCTGGCGGCGGGGCTGGCGGCGCTGGGCGTGATCGCCGTGCGCGCCGTGGTGGAGCGGCGCGGACAGATCGGCGTGCTCCGCTCGCTCGGCTTCCGCTCGCAGATGGTCGGCGTCGGGATGCTGATCGAGATGGGCTTTATCGCCCTGCTCGGCGTCGTGCTGGGCACTGTGCTGGCGCTGGCGATGGCCTGGCGGCTGTTCGCCGAAAACACCTTCGGGCCGGATGTCAGCCTCTACATCCCGGTCGGCACCGTCGTGATCTTCATGGTCGTGGCGATGGCCGCGTCGCTGGTGCTGACCTATCTGCCGGCGCGGCAGGCGGCGCGCACGACGATCGCTGAGGCGCTGCGCTATGAGTAGCCTGTCGGACATGCCCGACGCCGACCAGCTGCCCGACCCGCTGTTTGACCTCGCGTTCGGCTACGACCGCGACCTGCCGCTGGAGGCGGAACGTCGCACGGTGCGCGATGCCGAAACGCTCAAGGTTGAGCGCTTTGAGCTGACATCGCGCAACGACCAGCGCGTACCAGGGCTGCTGCTCTCGGATCCGCGCGCCGAAGGACCGCGCCCGCTGGTGCTGGTGGGGCATCCCGGCACGCTGGACAAGGGCGCCGATTACGTGCTCTGGCCGGCGCAGCAGTGGGTCGCGCGGGGCGCGATCTGCGCCACGATCGACCAGGCGGGCCACGGCGAGCGGGCGCGCCGCCCGGTGACGATGGACGACTTCATGAACTGGCCGATGCGGCGGCTGGACCAGTCGCTGCAAACGGCGGTCGACTGGATGCGTGCGCTGGACTGGCTGGCGGCGCTGCCGGAGGTCGACGCGGAGCGGGTCGGCTTCGTGGGTTTCAGCATGGGCGGGATGCGCGGCGCGCCGTTCGTGGGCCTGGATTCGCGGGTGCGCGCCGCCTCGTTCTGCATCAGCGGCGCAACGACGCTGGGCGGCAACGATTCCCCGTCCGGCCGCCTCGCAGCGCGCCTGACGGACCCCGGCGTCTACGCGCCAATGACGGCGGGACGGCCGATACAGGTAGTGGCGGGCGAGCGCGATGATCTGGTGACGCCCGAAGCGACGCAGCGGTTCTACGACTTACTGGCAGAGCCGCGCGAGTTGGTCTGGCTGCCCTGCGGCCACTGGGATTTCATGCCGCAAGGCATCGAGCCGGTAGCCCCGTTCCTGGAGCGCAGCCTCGCCTTCGGCGGCGGCGCTTAGGGCGCGTTCACGCATCCCACCCTTCCGTCTCCTCCGCGTACCATTCCGCCGTTCTCGCGCATTTTTCCGTCGTTCCCGCGAAAGCGGGAACCCAGACTCAACCCTGTTCGCAGCGCCGAGGACCCGGGTTGTCCGCCAACACCCGTTCGCAGGTCATCCCGATACATGGCGCCACCGACAGCCATCGTATGGATTTCCGCTCAGGGGCTAATGACGGAATTGTGAAGAGAACCTAGGCCAGCACGCCGGCGGCGGTGAGCTCCGCGACCTCTTCGGAGGTGTAGTCGAGGATTTCGGTGGCGACGGCGTAGGTGTGTTCGCCGAAGAGGGGGGCGGGGGACTCGAGCGAGCCGGGGGTGTTGTGGAGTTTGACGATCGGGCCGTCGTAGAGCGAGACTCCTGTTTCGGGGTGGTCGAGGTACTGGTAGTAGCGGCGCTGTTTGAGGTGTTGGTCGTGCTCGCACATATCCTCGGCATCCTGCACGACGGCGGCGGGGATGCCGGCGGTTTGTAACGTTTCGGCCAGATCTGCGGCTTCCCAAGCCGATGTCCACTCGCCGATCTGCTGGTTGAGCGCGTCTTCGTGCTCGCGGCGTCCCAGTAACGTGGCGAAGCGCTCGTCCTGCGTGAAGAGTACGTCGGCGGCAATGTTGCAGAAGGCGTTCCACTCGGCGTCGCTGCGGACGGCGATCGCGACCCAGCGCTCGCGGGCGGTTGAGCCGTCGGGGTGGGGCGCGCCGCGCGCGGCGTCGCGGCAGCGGTAGATCGCGTGCGGAGTCATCCAGGATGAACGGTTGCCCTTGCGCGTCTGGTTGCGGTCGTTGGCGGTGTAGTCGAGCAGCGCAGGGCCCATCGCAGCGGCTACCGATTCCAGCTGCGCGAGTTCGATCCGCTGCCCTTGTCCGGTGCGGCGGCGGTGGCGCAGCGCGGCGAGGATCGCGATTACGGTATGACCGGGGTTGATCGCGTAGTCGGGATAGTTGGTACCGACGCCGACGGGCTTGCGCTCCGGGTCGCCGGACAGGTGCGAGATGCCCGTAACGGGCGTGAGCACCGCACCGAAGCCCAGGAAGTCGCGGTGCGGTCCGAACGTACCCTGCATCGGTTGGTAGGCGGCGATGATTGCGGGGTTAACCTCGCGCAGCTCGTCGTACGTCAGCCCCCAGCGCTCAATCACGCGCGGTGTGAGGTTGGAAAGGAAGACATCGGAGCGCTCGATCAGCCGCAGCGCGACATCGCGCGCGCCCTCTGATCCCATATTGAGTAGCAGCGAGGCTTTGTCGGCGTTGTAGTTGTTGAAGTAGGCGCAGACGTTGTAACCGGTTTTCCCGGGCTTCTGCGGCTGTCCGAGGCGCAGGCCGTCGACGCGCGCCTCGCTTTCGACGCGGATCACCTCCGCGCCGAAATCGGCGAGGGTGCGGCCGGCGATCGGACCCGCGCCGAACCAGGAGAAGTCGGCGACGCGCACGCCGTCCAGCGGCCGTGTTCCGTTCTCAGTCGTCATATCGCGCCCTCTCCTGCATAGACGGCGAGGTCCTCAAAGGGAACGCCGACCTCGTCGACCCAGATTTCGCGGTTGTGTTCGCCGATTGTCGGCGCGCCGCGGCGAATAGCCGCCGGCGTTTCCGACAGGCGGTAGGGCGGCCCGGGCAGCCGCAGCGATACCGGTTCGGCGCCGAGCGAGCGCGGCTGCTCGATTTCGACCCACCACTCGCGGGCGGCGAGGTGGGCGTCGTCGCCGATATCGGCGGGCGACGCGACCATTCCGATCAGCAACCGCCGCGCCTGGCCCTGCTCGTAGACCTCCATCGAGGTTTTGCTCGCATAGAACGTGGTCAGGACTTCCTGCGCGCGCTCGAGCGTCGGCGCGAGCGCCGCCAGCTGCGCGGGGTCGCCCAGCGAGCGCATGTCGAAGGCGGCGAACGTCTCTGCGAACTGCGGCTCGGTCAGCTCAGCCGCCTGGCCCTCGTCGGCCATCCAGGCGATCAGCTCGGTCCAGGGTGCGCCGAAGCCGGGGATGCCCACCGCGCTGTAGATGTAGCCGTCGCGCGTTTGGTAGGTGCCGATGCCGGGCATGCGGTGCTGCTCGCCGATCCGCTCGCGCGACCAGCGCTGGAAGTCCCAGCCTAGATGCGCCGTCTCCTGGCAGATCGAGAGCGCCTCCTGGATTGCGGTTTCGACCAGCTGCCCTTCGCCCGTCGCCTCGGCGTGGAGCAGCGCGAGCAGCGCGCCCTGCGCGGCGGAGATGCCGGCGACAATGTAGGCCTGATTGCCGGCGATCCGCTGCGGCGGGCCGTCGGGGTAGCCGGCCAGCACGGCGATGCCCGACATCGCCTGGGCCACGATGTCGGTCACCTCCCAGCCGGCGTGGGGGCCGTCCAGCCCGAAGCCGGTGATGGAAGTCCAGACCAGCGCCGGATTGCGCTCGCGCAGCGCCGCAACATCCACGCCCAACACCTCAAGCTCGCCCGGCTTGTGGGATTCGATCACGATGTCGGCGGTGTCGACCAGCCGCCCGAAGAGATGGCGTCCGTCGTGCTGCGCCAGATCGACCGTCGCCGAGCGTTTGTTGGCGTTGAAGTACCAGAAGCGCAGCGAGGTTTCGCGCCCCGGCTGGTCGGCGTGGAAGGGCGGGAGGCCGCGTCCGGGGTCGCCGCCCGGCGGCTCAACCTTGATCACGTCGGCGCCGAGGTCCGCCAGCAGCTTGCCGGCGTACCAGCCCATTTCGGAGGTGAGGTCGAGAATGCGGACGCCGTCGAGCGCTGTCGGAGTGTTCATCGACGCAGCGTAGCGGCCGCCACGCTAAACTGTCGTGAACAGAGCAGCGGGAGGGCTGCGCATGTCCGACAAGCTTGAGCGCGATGTTGAAGAGGTGCTGGCCGGGATCGAGGATTTCGATTGGCGGCGGCGCGAGCGTCAGCCCGGCCCGCTGCGCCGCGCGGGGCAGCGCTTCGCCCGCAAGCTGAGCGAGCGCTCCGCCCGTCTCAGCGCGGGGCACCTGATGCTGCTCGGTTCACTGCTGGTGATCGTGGGCTTCGTACTGCGCGGCAACTCGCTGGGGATGTGGGCGATCATTCTGGGAGTGGTGCTGTTCCTGATCGGCCTCGTCTGGTCGGCGCGGGGCGGGGGCGGTCGGAAGAGCGAGCCGACCACGCGGGGCGGCTACTGGCGCGATCGCTACATCTCCTACGACGAGCCGCCCGGCAATCCGCTCTCGCGCTGGTTCCGTCGGCGCGACCGCTAGCTGCGATGTCGGCCCGCCGTGGCGTGGGCTGGCTGGGGGCGCTAGCTGTGAGCGCCGCGCTTGCGCTGCTCGTCGCCTGCGGCGGCGAGCGAATCGCAGAGGTAGCGGAGCAGGAAGCGCAGCCCGCTGCGGCAGATCAAACCGAAGCGGCGGAAAAAGGGCAATCTCGCGCCGCGACGGCTCAATCCGGGCAGGATCAACCGCAACCGTCCGGCGAGTCGTCAGGTGCGGACGACGCGCAAGCGGGGGCGCGGCAAGAGGCGGAAAGCGACGCGACGCGCGGTCAGCCGGCGGGGACGGCGCTGAAACCAGAGCCGATCGACGCGGACTACGCGATGGAGGTGCTGCGGGCGATTGCGGAAGGGATTGGGGGGCGCTTCAACGGACAGCCGGGGGAACGGGAGATGATTGAGTTCATGGCAGAGGCGCTGCGCAGCGAGGGGTATGAGGCGGCGATCGAGCCGTTTGAGTTCGTCGGGATCGGCTCGGAACACGTGATCTATGTTGTCTCCGCGTCGGATGGTCCTGCAAACACGACCGCCATTCTGGGATCTCTGATGGAGGGGAGCCCGGATGTGCCAGCCTCGGGACCGATCGTGCTGGTGCCCGGCATCGGCACCGCGGATGATTTCGCCTCCGTGGAGGCGGCAGGCGCATTCGCCGTGGTGGAGCGCGGGGAGTTGACGTTCAGCGAGAAGCAGCGGAATGCGCAGGCGGCCGGAGCGGTTGCGCTGCTTGTCATCGACCCTGCCGGACCGTTCAGGGGCAGTCTGGAGGCCAGCGGGGCGGGCGCCATCCCCGTCTTTGCCGCGGACGGGTGGACCGCTCAATTGTTGCGCGACATCGGGGACGCAAACGCGATGGTCGAACCGCCGGCGACGGAAGGCGAGTTCCTGGAGTCGTGGAACGTGGTCGCGCGGCGGGCCGGCGGGGTCTGTCGGGTGGTGGTGGGCGGGCACTACGACTCGGTGCCGAACGTGCAGGGGGCGAACGACAACGCAAGCGGCATCGCGGTGACGCTGGCGCTGGCGCGGGCCTGGGCAGGGGCGGCGAGCGCCGCCGATGTCTGTTTCGTCGGCTTCGGAGCGGAGGAGTTGGGGCTGCACGGCTCGCAGGCGTTCGTGGAGGCGGCGCGCGAGTCGGGCGAGCTGGCGGAGATCACGGCGATGCTGAATTTGGACGCATTCGGGAATGGAGAGCGTCCGATTATCGGCGTGGGCAGCGAGGATCTGACCGAGCTGTTCGAGCGCCTCGGCGAGCAGCTGGGGATTGAGGTTGAATCAGGAGAGGCCAACCCGGGGCAGGGTTCGGACCACGCAGCGTTCTATCAGGCCGGCGTGCCCGTACTCTTCCCCATTACGCGGGGCGGCATCCTGCATGTGCCGGCGGACAACGTGGACAACATCGACGCAACGCTGGTGCGCGATGTGGGGCTGCTGGCGCAGGCGATGCTGGAGTGTCTGCTCGAA
Organism: Dehalococcoidia bacterium; assembly: GCA_965242565.1. Classification (GTDB taxonomy): domain Bacteria; phylum Chloroflexota; class Dehalococcoidia; order Bin125; family Bin125; genus CATQGW01. Next base: position 804,608 of record OZ251457.1, read on the forward strand.
CGCGCGGGCTCGCAGATCGAACCGCGCCTTTCGTGCGATGCTGAGTCGCAATGAGACACTCACCTGCGCTCGCCGCACTGCTCGCCGTCATCGCGCTCTGCGCGGCGCTCGCCGCAGCGTGCGGCAGCGGCGAGGCCGAGCCGGCGGTCCCCGCGCCCGAGCCGACGACGACCGCCCTGCCCGGCGGTGAAGTGATCCCCGTCGAAGCGCTGCCCGACCCGCTGCCGGAGCCGTACCTGTTCCGCGACACGGTGACCGTCGAGCGCGAAATGCCCAGCGAGGTGATCCACGTAGTGGTGCCCGGCGACACCCTGGCGGGCATCGCCGGCGGCTACTGCGTGACGCTCGAAGAAATTCAGCGGCTCAACAACATCGTCGATCCCACCGCGCTCAGCGTCGGGCAGGAGCTGCGCATCCCGATCCGCGAAGGGGCCTGCGGCGTCGCCGCGCCGCAGGCGGCCGGCGCCGCTACTGAAAGCCAGACGCAGGAGCCGGCTGCGCCGCAGCGCCCGCCCGGCGAAATCTACGTCGTCGAACCGGGCGACACACTGGCCGAGATCGCCGACGCATTCGGCTTCGGCTGGCGCGACATCGCCAACTACAACAACCTCTCCGACTTCGAGGCTGAGAGCCTCCAGGTCGGACAGGAGCTGGTAATCCCGCCCGCCTCGGCCCTCGCACCCGAGGAAGAGGAAGAAGATGATCGCGCCGAGCCGCCCGGCTGATTCCACCCCAAGCTGCACGTGCGATAAGCTGCCACCGTGTGCGCGCGGCGCATCCTGCGCCGTGCCACCGATCGGCACGCATTGGAGCGAGCATGGTCTCCGAAGCGACGCGGCCCGGCATGGATTTGCTGCTGGAGGAGATGGCGGAGCGCCGCCTGAGCGGCGCTGCGGGCGCTCGCGCGAGTGCGGTGGAGCGGCAGCATGAGCGAGGCAAGCTCACCGCGCGGGAGCGGCTGGACATCCTCTTCGACGCGGGCTCGTTCACGGAGATCGATCCGTTCGTGAAGCATCGGGGAAGCGGCTTCGGGCTGGAGAACAACCGGCCCGAGGGCGACGCGGTGGTGGTGGGGCACGGCACGGTGGACGGGCGGACGGTGTTCGCCTACGCGCAGGATTTCACGCTCTACGGCGGCTCGGTCTCGGAGGCGGCGGCGGAGAAGATCGCCAAGGTGCAGGACCTCTCGATGAAAGTCGGCGCGCCGGTGGTGGCGATCAACGACGGGGGCGGAGCGCGGATTCAGGAGGGGGTGACGTCGCTGCGGGGCTACGGGGAGATCTTTCTGCGCAACACGCTCAGCTCGGGGCTGGTGCCGCAGATCGCGGTCTGCGCGGGTCCGGCGGCGGGCGGCGGGGTGTATTCGCCGGCGATCATGGACTTCATCTTCATGGTGCAGGGCACGGGGCAGATGTACATCACCGGCCCGGACGTGATTCGGGCGGTGAGCGGAGAAGAGGTGACGCACGAAGAGTTGGGCGGCGCGCTGACGCACGCAACGCGGACCGGGGTCGCGCACTTCTGCATCCCGGGCGAAGAGGCGACGCTGAACACGGTGCGGGAGCTGCTGACCTTCCTGCCGCAGAACAATATGGAAGACCCGCGCTGGGTGGACACGGGCGACAGCCCGGAGCGGCGGCTCGACGCGCTGCTGGAGATGGTGCCGGCCGATTCGAGCGCGCCCTACAGCATGCGGCAGGTGATCCGCGAGGTGGTCGACAACGGGCAGTTCCTGGAGGTGCAGGCGCAGTGGGCGCGGAACATCGTGGTGGGCTTCGCGCACATGGGCGGGCACGGGGTGGGGATTGTTGCCAACGATCCGGACACGCTGGCGGGGGTGCTGGACATCGACGCCTCGCGCAAGGCGGCGCGCTTCGTGCGCTTCTGCGACTGCTTCAACATCCCGATCGTGACGCTGGTCGACGTGCCTGGCTTCCTGCCGGGCACGCAGCAGGAGTACGGCGGGATCATCGCGCACGGGGCGAAGCTGCTCTACGCCTACGCGGAGGCGACGGTGCCCAAGGTGGCGGTGACGCTGCGCAAGTCGATCGGCGGGGCCTACGTGGTGATGAGCTCGAAGCACCTGCGCTCGGATGTCAATCTGGCCTGGCCGACGGCGCAGATCGCGGTGACCGGCTCGGACGGCGCGGTGAACATCATCCACCGGCGGCGGATCGCGGCGGCGGACGATCCGGATGCTGAGCGGGCGCAGCTGATCGCGGAATACGAGTCGGAGTTCTACCGCCCCTATCAGGCGGCGGAGCTGGGCTTTGTGGACGATGTGATCGATCCGCGCGACACGCGCTCGGCGGTGATCCGCGCGCTGGAGATGCTGAGCACCAAAGTCGACACATCGCCGCCCAAGAAGCACGGGAACATTCCGCTCTAGGGGTGTACAACTGAACCAACAACTGAACGAGAGGCGGCGCTCGCCGCCGCCCGCCGACCTGACGCCGGACGGCGTGGAGCCAGGACGCAACGCGATGCACGAACCCGACATGCTGGAACGAATCAACGCTGCCTACGCGCGGCTGCGCGCGGGCGTGGCGGTGGGCCGCGAGCGGCTGAATCGGCCGCTGACGCTGACAGAGAAGGTCTTCTTCGGGCACTTCGTCGATCCGCGCAACCAACCGCTGGGGCGAGGCGAGGATCACGCGGAGCTGGAGCCGGATCGGGTGGCGCTACAGGACGCGACGGCGCAGATGGCGCTGCTGCAGTTCGAGCTGGCCGGTCTGGAGCGGGTGCTGACGCCGACCACGGTGCATTGCGATCACCTGATCCAGGCGCAGGTGGGGGCAGCGGCGGATCTGGCGCGGGCGGTGGACGAGAACGAAGAGGTGTACACCTTCCTGCGCAGCGCGGCGGCGCGCTACGGCGCGGGCTTCTGGAAGCCGGGCAGCGGGATCATCCACCAGGTGGTGCTGGAGAACTACGCCTTTCCGGGCGGAATGATGATCGGCACCGACAGCCACACGCCCAACGCGGGCGGTCTGGGGATGGCGGCGATCGGGGTGGGCGGCGCGGACGCGGTGGACGTGATGGCGGGGATCGGCTGGGGCGTGACGATGCCGCGGCTGATCGGCGTGCATCTGACGGGCGAGTTGGACGGCTGGACGGCGCCCAAGGATGTGATCATCCGGGTCGCGGGCGAGCTGACTGTCAAGGGCGGCACGGGCGCGATCGTGGAGTATTTCGGGCCGGGTGTGGCGTCGCTCAGCGCGACGGGGCGCGGCACGATCACCAACATGGGCGCGGAGATCGGGGCCACGACGTCGATCTTCCCGTTTGACGAACGGACGGCGGCGTATCTGGAGAGCACGGATCGGGCGGAGATCGCGGCGCTGGCGCGAGAGAATGCGGAGCATCTACGGGCGGACGACGGCGTGGAAGCGGCGCGGAACGAGATCTTCGACCGCGTGATCGAGATCGATCTGAGCGAGTTGGAGCCGGCCTGGGTGGGGCCGCACACGCCCGATCTGCGCAACACGGTCAGCGGGATCGGCGCGTTCATGGCCGAGCAGTCGTACCCGGTCGAGGTGACCAACGCGCTGATCGGCTCCTGCACGAACTCGTCGTATGAGGACATCAGCCGCGCGGCGCACATCGCGCGGCAGGCGGCGGAGGCAGGGCTGGAGCTGCGCGCGCCGCTGCTGGTGACGCCGGGCTCGGAGCAGATTCGGGCGACGACGGAGCGCGATGGGCAGCTGGCGACATTCGAGCAGGCCGGCGCGACGGTGCTGGCCAACGCCTGCGGGCCGTGTATCGGGCAGTGGAAGCGCGAGGACATCGCGGGCGACGAGCAGAACACGATCGTGACCTCGTTCAACCGCAATTTCCCGGGCCGCAACGACGCGAACCGCAACACGCTGGCGTTCATCGGCAGCCCGGAGCTGGTGGTGGCGACGGCGTTCGCGGGGACGATCGATTTCGACCCGCGCACGGACGCGATCGGGTACGACGGCGGCGAGTTCCGCTTTGCGCCGCCGAGCGGCGACGAGCTGCCGCAGGCAGGTTTCGACAGCGGCGAATCGGGCTACATCGCGCCGCCCGCGGACGGCTCGAACGTGGAAGTGATCATCGTGCCCGAGAGCAACCGTTTGGAACGGCTGACGCCGTTCCCGCGCTGGGACGGGCGCGATCTGACCGGGTTGACGCTGCTGCTCAAGACGCAGGGCAAGACGACAACGGATCACATCTCGCCGGCGGGCGCCTGGCTGCGCTTCCGCGGGCACTTGGGCAACATTTCGGGCAACCTCTTCGCGGGCGGCGTGAACGCCTTCGGCGGGGGCACGGGGACGACGCTGAACCAGCTGAGCGGCGAGGCCGGCCGGCCGGTCAACGAGGTGGCTCGGGGCTACAAGGAAGCCGGCGTGCGCTGGGCGGCGGTGGGCGACGAGAACTACGGCGAGGGTTCGAGCCGCGAGCACGCGGCGATGGAGCTGCGGCACCTCGGCGGGGTGGTGGTGATCGCCCGCTCATTCGCGCGAATCGCGGAGACCAACCTCAAGAAGCAGGGGCTGCTGGCGCTCACGTTCAGCGATCCCGCGCACTACGACCTGATCGGGGAGACGGACACGCTCTCGATCCTCGGCGTCGCGGAACTGGCGCCGGATCGTCCGCTGGAGCTGCGGATCGAGCGGGCCGACGGCAGTTCGGACACGGTCAGCGTGAACCATACGTACACGGATGCGCAGATCGAGTGGTTCCGCGCGGGCAGCGCGCTGAACATGATCTCGGGGCGCGTGTAGGTGGGGTCGGGGAGCGAGCGGGCGGCCGACCCCCCAGTCCGCTTGCGCGGACAGCCCCCCTGCATAGGGGGGCGATTGCGGACAGGCCTCCGTGTGGGGCGCGATTTCTGAGCGCCGCGGCCTGCGGCGAGAGCGATCATGAGCGGTAGCGAAGGAGTGAGGGAGCAATGCGCACGAAGGTGACCGTCGTCGGAGCGGGGAATGTGGGCGCGACGACCGCCCAACGGCTGGCCGAACGCGGCTACGCCGATGTCGTCCTGATCGACATCGTCGAGGGCCTGGCCGAGGGCAAGGCGCTCGATATGTACGAGGCCAGCCCGGTGGTGGGCGTCGACTCGATCATCAGCGGCTCGACCGACTACGCGGCGACCGAGGGATCGGACATCGTGGTGATCACCTCCGGCGTGGCGCGCAAGCCGGGCATGAGCCGCGACGATCTGCTCAGCATCAACATGAAGATCGTCGACGAGGTGACGCGCAAGGCGATCGCCGCCTCGCCCAACGCGGTGCTGATCGTGGTCAGCAACCCGCTCGACGCGATGTGCCATGTCGCCTACGACGCGGCCGGCATCCCGGCGAACCGCGTGGTGGGGATGGCGGGCATTCTGGACACGGCGCGCTACCGCTCGTTCGTGGCGGAGGCGCTCAAGGTCAGCGTGGAGGATGTGCAGGCCTACGTGCTGGGCGGTCACGGCGACACGATGGTGCCGCTGGCGTCGTACACGACCGCGGCGGGCATCCCGATCGGGGAGCTGCTGCCGCAGGATCAGATCGACGCGATCATCCAGCGCACGCGCGACGGCGGGGCGGAGATCGTGAACCTGCTCAAGACGGGCAGCGCGTTCTACGCGCCCTCGGCGGCGGTCGCGCAGATGGTGGACAGCATTGCGCTGGACAAGCGGCGCATCCTGCCCTGCGCGGCGCTGCTCGAAGGGCAGTACGGCGTGGACGGGCTGTTCATCGGCGTGCCGGTGATCCTGGGCGGCAACGGCATCGAACGGGTGCTGGAAATCTCGCTGACCGACGACGAGCAGGCGATGCTCAAACACTCGGCCGACGCCGTGCAGGAGCTGGTCAACGACATGGCGCGGCTGGCCGACTAGCCGGCGGGACCAGTCGGCGCGGACCAACGACGGAAGACGGAGATCAGACGATGAGCGATGTGCGGATCGAATCGGACACGATGGGCACGATCGAGGTGCCTGCGGACCGCTACTGGGGGGCGCAGACGCAGCGCTCGCTGGAGAACTTCAAGATCGGCGACGAGCGGATGCCGCGCCCGGTGCTGCGCGCGATGGGCATCGTCAAGCACGCCTCGGCGACGGTCAATCAGGACTTGGGCAAGCTCGACGGCGGGCTGGCCGACGCGATCCGGCAGGCCGGACAGCAGGTGATCGACGGAGATCTGGACGACCACTTCCCGCTGGTCGTCTGGCAGACCGGCTCGGGCACGCAGTCGAACATGAACGCCAACGAGGTGATCTCGAACCGGGCGATCGAGATTCTAGGCGGCGAGCGCGGCTCGAAAACGCCGGTGCATCCCAACGACCACGTGAACATGTCGCAGTCGTCCAACGATGTCTTCCCCGGCGCGATGGCGATCGCCACCGCCGAGCAGACGCACCACCACCTGATCCCCTCGCTAGAGCATCTGCTGGCGGCGCTGGCGGCGAAGGCGGCAGCCTGGAGCGAGATCGTCAAGATCGGGCGCACGCACTTTATGGACGCGGTGCCGCTGACGCTGGGGCAGGAGTTTTCGGGCTACTGCCAGCAGGTGCGCTACGGGATCGAGCGGGCGCGGGGCGCGCTGCCGCGGCTCTACGAGCTGGCGCTGGGCGGCACGGCGGTGGGCACGGGGCTGAACTCGCATCCGGAGTACGCGGATCGCGTGGCGGCGGAGATCGCGCGGATGACCGGGCTGCCGTTCGTCTCCGCGCCGAACAAGTTCGAGGCGCTGGCGGCGCACGACGCGCAGGTCGAGCTGGCCGGCGTGCTGAACACGCTTGCCGCCTCGCTGATGAAGATCGGCAACGATGTGCGGATGCTGGGTTCCGGCCCGCGGGCCGGGCTGGGCGAGCTGAATCTACCGGCCAACGAGCCGGGCAGCAGCATCATGCCGGGCAAGGTCAATCCGACGCAGTCGGAGGCGCTGACGATGGTCTGCGCGCAGGTGATGGGCAACGCGGTGGCGGTCAGCGTGGGCGGCTCCAACGGGCACTTCGAGCTGAATGTGTTCAAGCCGATGATGGCCTTCAACAACCTGCAGAGCATCCGCCTGCTGGGCGACGCGGCGGTCTCGTTCACCGACAACTGTGTTGTCGGCACGGAGCCCAACGCGCAGCGGATCGACGAGCTGATGCGCTCCTCGCTGATGCTGGTCACGGCGCTCAACCCGCATATCGGCTACGACAACGCGGCGAAGATCGCGAAGCAGGCGCACGAGGAGAACGGGACGCTGCTGGAAGCCGGCCTGGCGCTGGGCATCCTCAGCGAGGAGCAGTTCGCCGAGTGGGTGCGCCCCGAGCAGATGACCAGGCCGTAGTGGGGCCGTAGGAGACCGCAGAGGCCCTACTCTGCGCAAGACGCCAGACGGAAGCAGCCGAAAGGATCGCACGATGCCGAGCCGACGCAACATGATCGCGATGACCGACGAAGAGGCGAAGGAGTTCATCGAGACGGGCTGGACGCTCCAGGTGGCGTCGGTTGGTCACAACGGCTGGCCGCACCTGGTCGCGATGTGGTACGGGGTGATCGACGACAAGGTCCACTTCACCACCTACGCGAAGGCGCAGAAGGTGCTCAACCTGAAGCGCGACCCGCGGATCACGGTGATGCTGGAGAGCGGCACGGAGTACTCGAAGATCAAGGGACTGGTGATCGAGGGCGAGGCGGAGGTGGTGGAGAACGATCCCGATCTGGTGATCGCGGTGCAGGACGCGACAGGCCGCAAGCGCAACGAGAACGCCGGCGCCCAGGCCGCGACGCCGATGACGGACGACCAGCGTCGGGCGCAGGCGAGCAAGCGGGCGGTGGTGCGGATTGTTCCGAAGCGGGTGTATAGCTGGGACCACGCCAAGCTGGGCGGGCGCTACTAGGGGGAGCTCGTCGTGGCCGAGCTCACCCAGATGTCACCGCCGACATTTGAGTACGAGGCGGAGTTTCAGAGCTGGCTGGCAGCTAACCCTGGCGCTCTGGAGCCGGGACTGTGGGTCGTCGGCTACGAATTCCCGATCGGGGCGAATCGAGCGGATCTGCTCGCCGTAGACGGCAGCGGGCGCCTTGTGGTGATTGAAGTGAAACGCGCCAACGCGACGCGTGAGGCCGTCGGGCAAGTGCTGGACTACGTCTCGGCGCTGGAGGAGATGGGATCGACCGAAATCGTGAGCGCTATTGACGCCGCAGAAGCGCGCCCCGAGTTCGCAGCTGTCGCCGATTTTGAGCTCGAGTTCGCGGAACGCTACGGCGACGCTCAGTTGTCGGACCTGATGCCGGTGCGAGCTCTCCTGGCTGCGACATCCGAGTCGCAGGAGACGGGCCGCGTCCTGGCGTACCTACAGAGCCTCGGAATGGACATCCGCAGCGTCGTCTTCAAAGGTGCGCTTGCCGAGGACGGAAAGCGGACATATCAGCGGAAGCGGGCAACGCCGCCACGAGACGCCGACGAGGGCGAGGCGCAATCGGCCGAGGAGGACGAGCTTGGCAAACGAGAGCCATGCCGGGCTCCGTTCCCTAAAGCCGGGACCAAGGGGCGGCGCAAGATTGAGGAGATCCACGAGCGGGCGAAAGGCTACCCGGGCGTTGAGTTGTTCTGGTCGATCCACTGCCTGATCTTGGACGCGCTTCCGGAGGCCCACGAAGTTCCGCGCGGGAAGCGTGACGCGAAGAGACAGGACCAGTGCGGGATCGCGCTCACGATGCCCTCCACACCCGAGGATGAAGAAGGCGGTCGACTCGAGTACGTCGTGATCCGGCTGTACCCGGTCGGGGCGGGCGTGATCGAAATTTTCGTGTACTGTCGCGCAGAGTGTCGAGCAGGCGATGACGCTGCACTGCTCAACACCCTGCCGAAGCGTCCCTTGTATCTGGGCAAGGATCGCCGAGTAGATGTGAACGGCCGCAACTTCTGTTTCACCGCCAAGACGTGGCCGCGCCACCAGGCGAATTTCGAGGCCGTGCTCCGCGCCATCCACAAGGGGTGGAAGGCGGAGTGGGAAGTACGGATATGACAGCAGAGGGGGTGCGGCAGCCCGCTTAGTTTGGGCGCCGGCGCTGGAGGCGCAGGGCGTTGGTGAGCACGCTGAGGCTGGAGAGCATCATGGCAATGGCGGCGATGATCGGCTCGAATGCGCCGCGCTCGCCGAAGGCCCACTCGAGGCCGCCGGGGACGCCGCCGACAGCGTCGAAGATCGGCACGCCGATGCCGGCGGCGAGCGGAATCAACAGCAGGTTGTAGGCGAAGGCGAAGGCCAGGTTTTGGGCGATCGTGCGGCGCGTTGCGCGAGCCAGCGCCAACGCCTGGGCGACGGTGCGCGGGTCGTCGCGCATCAGCGTGGCGTCGCCAGCGTCCACCGCCAGGTCCGCGCCGCTGCGCAAGGCCATGCCGGCGTCGGCCTGGGCCAGGGCGGGGGCGTCGTTTATGCCGTCGCCGACCATGGCGACGGTCGCGCCCTGCGCCTGAAGGCCGGCGACGATGCCGGCTTTCTCCTCGGGCAGCGCCGAGGCGACCAGCTCATCCACGCTTACCTGCGCGCCGACCGACTGCGCGACCTGCTCGGCGTCGCCGGTCACCATCAGCACTCGCACACCCATGCGCTGCAAGCCTGCGACTGCGTCGCGCGCGCCCTCTTTCAGCTGATCAGCTGTCCAGATTGTGCCGACGACCAAGCCGTCGAGGGCGACGAACAGCGCGGTGGCGTCGGGGCGGCCGCTCGGCAAGGCGGCTGTCTCGACGGCCAACTCACGCATCATCCGCAGGTTGCCGACCGCGACTTCGCGGCCTCCGACTCTGCCGACTGCGCCGCGGCCGGGTAGGGCACGGAAGTCGTCGATTGGTGCGATTTCGAGCTCCAGTTCGCGGGCGTGCTCCACAACCGCGGCGGCGAGCGGGTGCTCCGAGGCGGATTCCACCGCGGCGGCCAGGGCGATCAGGTCGTGCTCGGCCAGCATGTCGGACTGCGCATCAACGACGCGGTGGCGGCCTGTGGTGAGCGTTCCGGTCTTGTCGAAGACGACGGTGTTCACGCGGGCGGCGCGTTCGAGCGCTTCGGCGTCGCGGAAGAGGATGCCGAACGCGGCGGCGCGCCCTGCGCCGGCCGCGATCGCAGCGGGTGTGGCGAGTCCGAGCGCGCAGGGGCAGGCAACGACCAGCACGGCGACGGCAGTGAGCAGGCCGAGCGTCCAGGCCGGCTCGGGGCCGAAGGCGGCCCAGAGCGCGAAGGCCAGCGCGGCGACGGCGATGACGGCGGGGACGAAGACGGCGGCGATGCGGTCGGCGAGACGCTGGATGGGCGCTTTGGAGGCCTGGGCGCGCTCGACGGCGGTGGCCATCCGCGCGAGCGCGGTGCCCGCGCCGACCTCGCGGGCTTCGTAATGCAGCGCGCCGTCGAGATTGACCGTGCCGGCAAAGACAGACGCGCCAATGTCCTTGGCGACCGGCGCGCTCTCGCCGGTGAGCGAGGCCTCGTCGACCGAGGACATACCGCTCACAACGACGCCGTCAACGGCGATTCGCTCGCCGGGGCGGGCGACGAGCAGGTCGCCGACGATCACCTCGTCTGCGTCCAGATCCAGTTCCTCGCCGTCGCGGACGATGCGGGCGCGTTGGGGGCGGAGGGCAAGCAAGCCGGCGACGGCGGAGGCGGCGCGGCGCTTGACGCGGGCTTCGAGCCAGCGTCCGAGCGTGACGAAGCCGACGATGATCAGGGCGGTGTCGAAGAACACATCGCGCGCTGCGCCGGCGGACTCGAAGGCTCCGCCGCCGAACGTCGCTGCGGCGCTGTAGGCCCAGGCGGCAGCTGCGCCCAGGGTGATCAGCGTGTCCATGTTTGCGCCGCCGCGCAGGCGCAGGCCCTGCCGGGCGATGGGCCAGCCGGTGATCGCGAGCGCGGGGGTGGCGACGACGAACATCAGAGTGAAGAGCAAGTCGCGATCCCAGCCGAGTTCGGCCCAGCGGTTGACCTGCATGGCAGCGAACATCGCCCAGCCGAGCGCGAGCGCTCCGGCGGCGCGCCAGGCGAGTCCGGCGAGCGCGCGATCCTGCGGCTCGGCGGTCTCGAGTTGGGGCGCTCCGAGTCGGTAGCCGGCGCGCTCGATCGCGGCGGCGAGCGCTGTCTGATCGGGGGCTCCGCCGTCCAGCTCGAGTACAGCGCGGCCGGTCAAGAAGTCGGCGCTCGCGCCCGCTACGCCGTCAACCGAGACGAGTGCGCGCTCGACGCGGCGCACGCAGGCGGCGCAGTGCATGCCCTCGACCGCGAGGACGGTCTGGGTATCGGATTCGACGTTGGTGCCGGCCACGCTCATCACGGTTTCAGTGTACGGACAAGCGGCGGGCGAGCGGCGGATACACTCGCGCGCAGATTGCGTCTGCGATGTGGAGGAGGCCTGATGCCGCGAGTGATGCTGCTGATTCCGACGGCTTCCTGGCGCGCGCCCGACTTTATGGCGGCGGCGGAGCGGATGGGGCTGGACGTGACGGTGGCATCGGATCTCAATCAGCCGCTGGCCGATATGTACCCAGGGCGCTGGCTGACGATTCCTTACCACGATCCCGAAGGCGGCGCGCAGGCCGTGGCGCGCTACGCGGATCGCTTTCCGCTCGATGCGGTGGTGGCGGTGGACGATCCCGGCATTCACGTGGCGGCGCTGGCCAGCGAGGCGCTGGAGCTGCCGGCGAACCGCGCGGAAGCGGTGCTCACGACGCGCGACAAGTCGGCGCTGCGCGAGCGGCTGGCGGCGGCGGGCGTGCCGTCGCCGGGCTGGCACGTGGCGCGGTTTGCGGACGATTTCGCCGCGACGGTCGCGGTTGTGGAGGAGCGGATCGGCTGGCCGGTGGTGATCAAGCCGCTGGCGCTGAACGGCAGCCGCGGCGTGATGCGGGCGGACGACGAGGCGTCGCTGCGGCGCGCTGCGGCGCGGCTCGGGCGTCTGCTGGCAGCGCCGACGGTGCGCGACGAGTGCGGCGACGCGGCGGATCGCTTCCTGATTGAGGGCTACATCGCGGGTGAAGAAGTGGCGCTGGAGGGGTTGTTGCGGGGCGGCGAGCTGCACACACTGGCGCTGTTCGACAAGCCCGATCCGCTGGTCGGCCCATTTTTCGAGGAGACGATTTATGTCACCCCTTCGCGTTTACGTCAGCCTCTTCAGCAGCTGATCAGCGAGACCACCCAGCAAGCGGCCGACGCGCTCGGCTTGCGGAACGGCCCGCTGCATGCGGAGTTGCGGCTCAACGAGGAGGGCGCGTGGCCGGTCGATGTGGCAGCGCGGACGATCGGCGGGCTCTGCGCGCGGACGCTGAGTTTCGGGGTGGGGATGTCGCTGGAAGAGATCGTGCTGCGCCACGCGATCGGCGCGCCGCTGGACTCGCTGAACCGCGAGTCGGCGGCGTCGGGGGTAATGATGATGCCCGTGCCGCGGGCCGGGAGCCTGCGAGCGGTGCATGGGCTGGAGGAAGCGTTGGCCGTCCCCTACATCGAGAACATCGAGATTGAGGCGCGCCCCGGGGAGCGGATGGTTCCGCTGCCAGAGGGTTCGGATTATCCGGGCTTCATTTTCGCGCGTGCGGAGTCGCCGGCGGAGGTGGAGCAGGCGCTACGCGACGCGCATGCGCGGATCACGTTCGAGATTGCGTAGGGTTGCGGCAATGATCAATCCGCTTCCTACTAACTGGGCGCACGACGTCGACGACGACGCGTTGGGGTTCTTGCTTGAGGAGAGCCGGGCTCAAACAGCTGAGCAGGCCCGCTCCGCATCTGCGCAAGAGCGAACAGCGGTCGCGCTTACGGCGTGGGCTGTCATCGCGATCGGCGCCAGCGGGCTGTTCGGCGATCTGCGCTTCGGTTTCGAGGAAGCCCCGATCGTCGCTGTGCTTTCCGTCCTCGCACTCACTACGTTCGCAGGTGTGTTCGCCGTTGCGATCCGGCTGTTGTGGCCGCGCACTTGGGGTACTGACAGCGATGTGGAGTGGCTCGCCGCGTATGCCTGCGACGGGGCGACGAGACGAGAGCTCATGATCGAGACCATCGCCGCGCTCGTTGATGGCTTCCGACGAAATCAACAAAGCCTGGAACGACAAGATCAGATGATGCCGTGGTTGGCGGTGTTGGTCGCGGTTGAAGTTGGTTTTGTGATCGCTATCCAGCTCGCTGCGCTCGCGAGCAGCTAGAACAGAAACCGCTTGCGGACGATCAGCGGAATGCCGGGCGGACGCTTTGGCGGCGTGCGTTTTGGCGGCGGGCGCAGCAAATCGGAGCGAATCGGCACTTTGGGATTGACCCGACGCCTGGGTGTTTCATTCGACCGTGCTGAGTCGCTGTGCGTCATGTCGCTTGCCATATGAGGATTTTACCACGATGTGGGGCGTTGCGTTGATCGTCGTGCGCGCTTGGCCGAGTCTGACCTAGAGGCCGCGTTTGACCACTTCCACCGGGTTCCCGGGCGGACGCACAGGCTCCAAGCGATGCGGCGCCAGCTTGCTTGGGGCCGGGCTTGCGCCGACGCGCGGTTCGCGGGGCGTGGAGGACTCTTTGGGCACATCCGGATCCTAGCGGCTGGCCGGGCGGGTGTGCTGCGGCGCCGGGCGGGCGACGATCCGCGGGGGCGCAGACCAGCGCGGCGGCGTTTTGGCGGCGCGGGCAAACCAGACGGGAAGGGCGGCGGCGAAAGTTAGGACGGCGGTGATGGTGAGGGGCAGTTCGTAGCCGCCGACGGCATCTTCGAGCAGGCCGATCATCCAGGGGCCGACGCCGCTCGACAGGTTGGTGGCGAGCGCGACCAGGCCGTAGACCGCGCCGAAGCTGACGTAGCCGAAGACCTCGCTGACGAGCAGCGACTGCATCATGTAGATGTTGCCGATGGTGAAGCCAAAGACGAGGATGCCGAGCCAGGTAGCGAGCGCGCTCTCGATGTGGATCACGACCAGCGCGGCGGTGCCTTGCACGATCAGCAGGCCCATAGTGAGCCAGCGCTTGTCGATCCGGTCGGCGAAGAACCAGCCGACGATCAGACGCGCGATGATGCTGCCGATTGCGGTCACGCTGAGCGTCACGGTCGCCGCCGAGAGCGAGCCGAGGCGCTGCTCAAGGAAAGCGGTCTGGTGCAGGATGAAGCCGGTCTGGGCGAGCAGCACGACGACGAAGGTGATCAGGACGGCCCAGAAGGGGACGGTGCGGAGCGCCTGGGGGATGGTCCATTGCCGGGTCTGGACGGCGGCGCTGAGCGACTCGCTGCGCGCCGGCGCGGGCGGATCGAAGCCGTCCTGCGGCAGGCTCATCTCGCGCGGGTCCCATACCAGCACCCAGGCGACGATCGGCAGGCCGACGATCAGGATCAGCGCGCCCATCACGGGCGTGGCCAGCTCGAGACCGCCGGAGTCGATCAGCAGCCCGTTGAGCGGAGAGAGCACCGCGCCGCCGAGCGAGACGCCGGTGGAGGCGATGGCCATGGCGCGGGCGCGGCGGGTCAGAAACCAGCGGGCGAGGGTGGCGTTGACGGCGACGCCGGCGGAGAGGCCGGAGCCGATCGCCAGGGCGGCATAGGCGAGGTAGAGCTGCCAGAGCGAATCGACGTAGCCGACGGTGATCGAGCCGACGCCGATGCAGATCAGCCCGGGCGCCATCCAGCGGCGCGCGCCCTGACGGTCGATTAGCGGGCCGACCAGCGCGGCAGCCAGGCCGGAGACGGCGAAGTAGAGGCCGGTGGCGAGTGAGACCTCGGCGTTGCTCCAGCCGTGGTCGTCCTGCAGCGGGCCGAGGTAGACGGCGAGTCCGTAATAGCCAACGCCGACGGAGACGAACAGGAGCGCGCCGCAGGCGGCGACGATCGCCCAGCCGTAGTACCAGCGCTGCGGCAGCAGCCGCGCCGCGAGCGGCGTGCGCTGCCGGAACTGCTCGTTGCCCTGCTCCGCCACGCGCGCCCGTTCCACTCCACCGCCTCGGCCTGAAGAGTCTACCCTGCAAACCGCCGAAACCAGGATTGGAGCGCACCATGACGACCAGCGACCAGCGCCGCACGGGATGGGTCTACCACGAGGCCTACATGTGGCACGACACGGGGCGCATCCGCGCGTTCGACCCGACCTACAAGCGCTGGATGCAGGCCTGGGAACACTTCGAGAATCCCGACACGAAGCGGCGCTTCAACAACCTGCTCGAGTACTCGGAGTTCGCCGAGCAGCTGACGCCGCTCAAGCCGCGCGCGGCCAACTACGAGCAGGTGACGCGCTTTCACACGCCGGAGTATGTGGAGACGATCCGCGAAATGAGCGCGGGCGACGGCGGCGACGCCGGAGAGGGCGCGCCGTTCAGCCACGGCGGCTTCGAGATCGCGCTGCTCGCGGCGGGTGGGACGATCACGGCCGTCGACGCGGTGCTCGACAACGAAGTAGACAACGCCTACGCGCTGGTGCGTCCGCCGGGCCACCACGCGGAGCGGGACCGCGGGCGCGGCTTCTGCGTCTTCGGCAACGTGGCGATCGCGGCGATGCATGCGCTCGCCGATCGCGGGCTGGGGCGGATCGCGACGATCGACTGGGATGTGCATCACGGCAACGGCACGCAGCAGGCGTTTTACGACCGCGACGATGTGCTGACGATGTCGATTCACCAGGACAACTGGTACCCGCGCGACTCCGGCGCGCTGGAGGAGACGGGCGAAGAAGCGGGCGACGGGTACAACATCAACGTGCCGTTGCCGCCCGGTTCGGGACACGGCGCGTATCTCGCCACGATCGAGCAGGTGATTGTGCCCGCGCTGGAGGCCTACAAGCCCGACCTGATTCTGGTTCCCTCCGGCTTCGACGGCGGGATGTACGACCCGCTGGGGCGGATGATGGCCTACAGCGAGACGTTCCGCGAGATGACGCGGCTACTGCTGGCGGCGGCTGATCAGCTCTGCGGCGGGCGGCTGGTGCTGTCGCACGAGGGCGGCTACTCGCCGACTTACGTGCCGTTCTGCGGGCTGGCGGTGGTGGAGGAGCTGAGCGGCCGCCGCTCGGAGGCGGGCGACCCGATGGCGGACAACGCAGCCGGCGCAGGCGGCCAGGAGCTCCAGCCGCACCAACAAGCGCGCATCTCGGAGGCCGCAACGATGGTCGAGCGGCTGCGCTCGCTGGAGGGCCTGGGCTGACGATTAGGTGCCGCTGGGGTGCCCAACAGTGTGCGGCCTCAGAGAGCGAGAGCAGCCCATGTTCCTGTCGCCCACGCGCCGCTACCGAACGGTGTTCGCCTCCGTCGGACTTGTCGCCTTGCTGCTAATCGCGGGCGCTGCAATGAGTGTTGGAGGCAGTTGGGAAAGCGCGGAAGCGCAGGGCGGCGGGCGAGCAGTCGCAATCACGGTCGGCGGGGGGTATGCCTGTGCGCTACTCGACTCGGGTGAAGTCGAATGCTGGGGAGATAACTACTTCGGCAACGCGAACGCGCCTGGCGGCCGCTTTAGCGCCGTCAGCGCGAGCTCGTCGCGCACTTGCGGGCTGCGCGAGAGCGGCGCCATCGAGTGTTGGGGAAACAACTACCTCGGCAGGGCGAACGCGCCCAGCGGACGCTTCAGCGCCGTCAGCGCCGGCTGGAGACATACCTGCGGGCTGCGCGAGGGAGGAGAGATGGAGTGCTGGGGAGACAATAGTGTCGGCCAAACGGACGCACCCGGTGGACGCTTCAGCGCCGTCAGCGTCGGCGGGGACCATGCCTGCGGGCTGCGCGAGGGGGGAGAAGTGGAGTGCTGGGGAGACAACGATGCCGGCCAAGCAGACGCGCCCGATGGGCGTTTCAGCGCCGTCAGCGTCGGCCAGTGGCACACTTGCGGGTTGCGCGAGAGCGGCGCCATCGAGTGTTGGGGAAGCAACTACCTCGGCAAGGCGAACGCCCCCGGCGGACGCTTCAGCGCCGTCAGCGCCGGCGTGAACCGCTCCTGCGGGCTGCGCGACACCGGCCAAATCGAATGTTGGGGCGGCTACCGCCATGCGGACGCGCCCGACGGTCGCTTCAACGCCGTCAGCGTCGGTTCGGGCTACAGCTGCGGACTGCGCGAAAGCGGCGCTGTCGAGTGCTGGGGCGTCGGCGACTACGGCCAGGCGGACGCGCCCGGCGGTCGCTTTATCACCGTCAGCGCCGGCGAGCAGCACACCTGCGGGCTGCGCGAAACGGGCGAAGTCGAATGCTGGGGGTACGAACGGGACATTGCCGACCTGCCGGAAGTGTCCGGCGACCGCTTCAAGGCCATCAGCGACGGCTCGGGCAACACCTGCGGATTGCGCGAAAGCGGCGAGATCCAGTGTTGGGGGCGGGCGCCACGAGCGCCAGACGGACGCTTCAGCGCCGTCAGCGTCGGCTGGTGGCATACCTGCGGGCTACGCGAGACGGGCGAGGTCGAGTGCTCGGGAGAAAACGATTACGGCGAATCGAATGCGCCCAGCGGCCGCTTCAGCGCCGTTAACGCCGGCCGGAGCCACACCTGCGGCGTGCGCGACACGGGCGCCGTCGAGTGTTGGGGGTTTTTCTTCCAGGTCCACGGGGCCGACAGGCTCAGCGGACGCTTCAGCGCCGTCAGCGCCGGCTGGCACCACACCTGCGGCGTGCGCGACGGGGGCGAAGTCGTGTGCTGGGGAGACAACGATTACGGCGAAACGGACGCCCCCGGCGGACGTTTCAGCGCCGTCAGCGTCGGCCGATGGCACACCTGCGGGCTGCGCCAGAACGGCGCAGTTGAATGCTGGGGGTACACGTTCGACGGGCAGGCGCGGCCGGCGGCCGGCAGATACGTCCAAATCAGCTCCGGGACGCACCACGCCTGTGCGCTGCGCGAAGACGGCGCGGTCTCCTGCTGGATGATGTACAACGGGGCGGCGGATGTGCCGGCCTGGCTGCGCGTCGGCGGCCTGCCGAGCACAGGCATGGGCGGCCTGCTTAACCGTGGCGGCATTTCGCAGGTCGGCGTGATCGCCCTGGCAGCGCTAGCCGCCTCGGTGGTGGTGTTGGCGCTGTCGGCGTTGGCGCAACGCCGCGGGTGCAGGCACAGCTAGCCTGTATTCATGCCGACGGGCGGTGGGCCATTCTGTCGTCGACGCACCAGCATCCCGAACAGAAAAAGAGCGCCGATGTCTTCTGCAGCTGCGCGGAGTGCCAGGATCACGCTCGGCGGATTCGCTCTCGCCGCGCTGCTGCTCCTGGCGGGTGTCGCCCTCGGCTTGGCAGGCGACGGGGAGCGGATGGCGGCGCAGGACAGAGGACGCGCAGTCGTGATTACAGTCGGTCAGAGCCACGCCTGCGCGCTGCTCGACTCGGGCGAAATTGAGTGTTGGGGAGCCAACTTTTTCTGCCAAACGTGTGCGCCCGACGAACACTTCAGCGCCGTCAGCGCTGGCAGATGGCATAGCTGCGGACTGCGCGAGGACGGCGCCGTCGACTGCTGGGGACACTGGCTGTCCGGCACGATAGACGCGCCCGGCGGGCGCTTCAGCACCGTCAGCGCCGGCGGATGGCATAGCTGCGGACTGCGCGAGAGCGGCGCGGTTGAATGCTGGGGAAGAGACGACGCCAGTCAAACGGATGCGCCCAGTGGACGCTTCAGCACCGTCAGCGCCGGCTCGCAACACAGCTGCGGACTGCGCGAGGGCGGCGAAGTCGAATGCTGGGGAGGAGCTTATCGGAGTGGCCAACAGGACGCCCCCGGCGGACTCTTCCGCGCTGTCAGCGCCGGCGGCGGGTACACCTGCGGGTTGCGCGACAACGGCGAAATCGAGTGTTGGGGGTACGGCCAGTCAGGCCGAACGGACGCGCCCAGCGGACGCTTCAGCGCCGTCAGTGCCGGCTATTCGCACGCTTGCGGGCTGCGCCCAACCGACGAAGTCGAGTGCTGGGGAAGCAACTTCCTCGGCGAAGTGGACGCGCCCGGCGGACGCTTTGCCGCCGTCAGCGCCGGGACATACCACTCCTGCGGACTGCGCATGAGCGGCACAGTCGAGTGCTGGGGCGACTACGATTACGGCCAAACAGACGCGCCAGCCGGCCGCTTCTCTGCCGTCAGCGCCAGCGCTCGGCACACCTGTGGGTTGCGCCAGAGCGGCGCTGTTGAGTGCTGGGGCGATTCCGCATACCACGACCAAGCGAACGCGCCCGGCGGCCGTTTCCGCGCCGTCAGCGCTGGCTGGCTGCACACCTGCGGGCTGCACAGCAACGGTGAAGTCGAATGCTGGGGAAACAACAGTGACGGCCAGACAGACGCGCCGAGCGGCCCCTTCTCTGCCGTCAGCGCCGGCTCGCGCCACACTTGCGGGCTGCGGGGAACAGGCATGGTCGAGTGCTGGGGAGACAACAGGTCCGGCCAGACGGATGCGCCGAGCAGTCAATTCAGCGCCATCAGCGAGAGCGGGGCCTGGGACCACATCTGTGGGCTGCGCCAGGACGGCCAAGTTGTGTGCTGGGGATACGACTGGGCCGGTCAAACGGATGCGCCGAGCGGTCAATTCAGCGCTGTGAGCGCCGGCGGGTCGCACTCCTGCGGGCTGCGCGAGAACGGCGAAGTCAGTTGTTGGGGATACAACCTGTACGGCCGGACTGACCCACCCAGCGGTCGTTTCAGCGCCGTGAGCGCCGGCGAAGAGCACACCTGCGGGCTGCGCGAGAGCGGAGAAGTCGAATGCTGGGGGTACACGTTCGATGGTCAGGCGCAGCCGCCGGCGAGCAAGCACGTTCAAATCAGCTCCGGTTCCTATCACGCCTGCGCCGTGAGCGAAGACGGCATGGTCTCCTGCTGGATGATCTACAACGGAGCGGCGGATGTGCCGGCCTGGCTGCGCCTCGGCGGGCTGCCAAGCACGGGGACAGGCGGGCTGCTCAATCGCGGCGGCGCTTTGCCGGTCAGGATGATCGCGCTGGTAGCACTGGCCGCCTCGGTGATGGTACTGGCGCTGTCGGCGTTGGCGCGACGGCGCGGGTGCAGACACAGCTAGCCTGTATTCATGCCGATGGGCGGTGGGGCATCCTGCCATCGACGCACCAGCATCCCGAACAGGGAAGGAGCGCCGATGTCTTCAGCAGCTGCGCGGAGCGCCCGGACCGCGTTCGGCGGAATCGCGCTCGGTGCGCTGCTGCTCCTGGCGGGTGTCGCCCTCGGCTTGGCGGGCGGCGGGGAGCGTACGACGGCGCAGGACGGGGGGCGGGCGGTTGCAATCAGTGCGGGTATGATTCACGCCTGTGTATTGCTGGACTCAGGCGAAGTTGAGTGTTGGGGAAGCAATTGGTCCGACCAAGCGGACGCGCCCGGCAGAACGTTCAGCGCTGTCAGCGCGGGTTACTGGCACACTTGCGGACTGCGGACGAGCGGCGCGGTTGAGTGCTGGGGAGACAATGGGTTGGGCCGAGCGGATGCGCCGGGCGGGGCATTCAGCACTGTCAGCGCGGGCGGAGATCACACCTGCGGGCTGCGCGAGAGTGGCGAAGTCGAATGCTGGGGACACGGCGGCGGCCGAACGGATGCGCCGAGCGGCCGCTTCAACGCTGTCAGCACCGGCTTGTGGCACACCTGCGGGCTCCGCGATACAGGAGCGATCGAGTGCTGGGGAGACAACGATTACGGCCAAACGGATGCGCCAAGCGGCCGCTTCAGCGCTGTCAGTGCGGGTCAGTCGCACACCTGCGGGCTGCGTGAAGACGGCCAAATCCTGTGCTGGGGAGGAGATAGCTTTCGTGGCCGAACGAGTCTGCCGAGCGGCCCGCCGGGCGGCCGCTTCAGCGCTGTCAGCGCAGGCGGGTCGCACAGCTGCGGGCTGCGAGAAGACGGTCAAATCCTGTGCTGGGGAGGGAACGGATTCGGCCAAACGGACGCACCGGACGGCCGCTTCCGCGCCGTCAGCACGGGCCATTCGTACACCTGCGGGCTGCGTGAAGACGGCGAAGTCGTGTGTTGGGGAGACAACTCTCACAGCCAAACGAATGTGCTCGGCGGGCGCGGCGGCGGGCTGCCGAGCACAGGCACAGGCGGGCTGCTCGATCGCGGCGGCGCTTTGCCGGTTGGGGTGATCGCGCTGGTAGCGCTGGCCGCCTCGGCGGCGGTGCTGGCGCTGCCGGCGCTGTTGGGGCTAACGCGACGGCGGAGCTGAGGCAGATGAGTAAGGGCGGGTGAGTGCGCTTTGGTCCCCGCACCAATGTACATTGCGTACGACGCGGACGGACGGAGCACCAGGCAATGACCACTGCGGCCGACGATGCGCAGTTTCCCTCTCCGGAGCCGCCGATTGAGCCGCATGACGAGCTCAGCCGGCAGTTGCTGGGGCACGCAGAGGCGATGATTGCGGCGGGCGACCGCTTGCAGGCTTCGGAGAAGATGTGGGGCGCGGTCGCGCACAAGCTCAAGGCGATTGCCGCCGAGCGCGGTTGGCCGAACCGCAGCCACGCCGACGCGAGGGCGATTGTTCGCCACATTGCGGCGCAGCCGGGCAACCGCAAGATCAGCCATCTGTTTCGCGGCGTCGCCGAAGACGCGCATCGGAACTTCTACGACGACACGGCGCTGATCGAGGATCTGTCCGAGGATCTCGCGGAGATCCGGGAGTTGATTGCGCTGCTTGACACTGCTCGCGGCGAGCTGGGCACCGTCGGGCTGCCCACGGACAGGCGATACCGCGAGCGGTACGGCCGTCGGAGCGCCTCCGGCGGTTAGGGCGTGTTCGTGCGGTATGGGGGCATCCGGGGGTGGTTGGGGTTGGTGCGCGGTTGCGGATGCCGACCCCCCAGTCCGCTTGCGCGGACAGCCCCCTGCGTAGGGGGGCGATTAGGGAAGCCCCCTCTCAATCTCCCCCAGGACGGGGGGAGAGGCCGGAATGGAGCACCACGATAGTGGAGGGGTGCGGGGATGCGGGCTAGCTGAGGGAGGCCAACTGGCCTTTGGTGGGTTCGGCTCAACAGAACCAGGCCTCGGTGAGGGCGGGGATGTGGGCGTGCGGTTGCGGCGTGTCGGGCCAGGGGTTGGTTTTGAGCTGTGCGCAAGCGAGGCGCTTGACGGCGCGGAAGACCTCGGCGGGAGGCGCGCCCTCGGCGGCTTCGGTGAGGGTTGCAGCTTCGGCTTGCAGGGCGTCCATTTGCGGGTCGGGATGGCACCACTGCCAGATCAGGCCGTCTTCGTCGAACGAGCCGAGCCAGCCCTGGTCGCGGATCGGTTTGGCCAGCGGCGAGGCGGGGGGGACGAGCAGGCGGAGGCCGAGTTGGACGGGCGGCACGGCCGGGATTAACCCGCGGGTCTCGATGAATTCGAGCAGCGCCAGGTAATGCTGCGGTGATGTCCAGGGGGCGAACGGCAGCCAGGTGGGGCGGAGCGCGATGCCGGCCTGCGCTGCGAGCGCCAGCGCGGCGTCGAGATCGGCGGCGGTGTGGCCCTTGTCGAGGATGCGCAGCAGCGCGTCGTCGACGGATTCGAAGGCGGAGGTGATGAAGGAGACGCCCAGATCGCGTAGGCGAGTAAGCAGATGCCGGTGCTCGAGCAGGTGCTCGACCTTGACCGTTATGTCGAATGTCAGATGCTTATGTTTACCCCGTGCGGCCTCCAGCAGCTCGAGGCCGTAGGCGGGCGCGTTGAAGAAGTCGGGGTCGCCGAAGGTGATGTGGCGCGCGCCCATGGCGGCCTGTTGGTCGATGTCGGCGAGCACGCCGTCGGCGCCGTTGAGCCGCAGGCGTCCCTCGAAGACGGGGGTGAGCGGGCAGTGCGTGCAGCGGTGGGCGCAGCCGCGCGAGGCCTCCACGTAGCCGGCCAGCTCGAACCGGTCTTCCGCGCCGTGGTAGCGGGCGTACTGGTCGAGCGGGGGCAGTCCGGCGCGGTCGGGCGCGGGGCGTGGGGCGCGGTCGAAGCTCGGCGCGCCCGGGTCTTCGCCGCGCACCAGGGCGGACAGTTGGCGGTCGGTGTCGCCGGTCAGCGTCCTGCCGGCCAGACCCGCTGCGCCGACGCCGTAGAAAGCCAGTTTCTCGCCGTGTCCGTGCTCGCGGAGTTGGCGAGCGAGCGCGGTTCCGAGCCGCGCGGCGGTGTGCATGGGGGTGGAGATGCCTATCAGGTCGGCCCACTCGTAGAGCGCGGGATCGGCGGTCTCGACGGAGAGGTCGAGGGTGCGGACCTTGTGCCCGTCGGCGCGCAGCAGCGCGGCGGGGGCGGCCAGCCCGAGGGGCTGGTGGCCCTGCTCGTAGGTCGAAATCAGCAGGACGGCGGTCATATTGTCAGGGTAGCGCGGACGCAGGCAGCAGATAGGATCGCAGCATGCGCGGGTGTGAGTTGCGGCGCTGGGTCTGGACGGCGGTCGCGATCGTCGCGGCGGTGTTGGCTGTCGCGTGCAGCGGCGACACTGACGAGCAACAGGCGCAGAGCGAGGCCGCCGCGCCACCCACTGCGGCAAACGCGCCGAGCGAGCCGATCCAGTGGAGCTACGACAGGTGCGCGAACAGAATGGAAGATGTGTCGTTCACGTTCGCCGACAGCCTACAGGTCGGTGTCGCAGATCTACAGGCAGCGCTGCGGGGCGGTGAAACGGCCTACGCGCGGTTCGTTTGGGAAAGGTCGATTCAACCAACGCTCGACGCAACGGCGCTCGCCGAGCGAGACCTTGCCGAACACTGCGCCCAGCAGTTGGCGTCGCTCGAGGAGTTTCTGGAGGTAAGCGAGGGCTGGCGTCAGGGGATTGAAGAGGAGTTGGCGTTCATCTCCGCCAGCCGGGAGCAGTTCAACGAAGACGCAGCGGACTGGTCCCCGGAGCGATGCGCGCGTCGCTACGAGGATTTTGGGATCTACTTCCTGCTGTTCACCGAGCCGGGCGGGCCGCTTGACGACCTGGAAGAGGCGGTCAATCGCGCTGACCGCGACCTTGCGGAGCGCATCGGAGCGACCCGCGTTGAGCCTGCACTCGAGGAATTCCGAGCTGCGCTGCGCGATGTGACCGAGCACTGCGAGCCGTCGGAGTCCGTGCCTGCGGAAGCTGTGGACGATGTCGAATATGTGATGGGACTCGCACCAGATCTTCTGGCGGATCTGGAGGAGCGCTACGCCGACCTGATCGACTGAGCGCCGGAGGCTGCGAGCCCCTACTTCTTGGAGGGCTTGTAGTAGGGGTTGTCGCCGGAGGCGTGGTCGGTGATGTCGACCAGCTCTTCGATTTGGGGGAGTTGTTCTTTGACGGCGACTTCGACGCCTTGCTTGAGGGTGACGTTGGCCATGCCGCAGCCCTGGCAGCCGCCGCCCATCTCGATGTAGGCGCGGTTGCCCTGCACCTCGAGCAGTTGGACGTAGCCGCCGTGCGCGGCGATCTGGGGGTTGATCTGCTCGTCGAAGATTTGCTGGATTTGCAGGGCGATGGGGTCGCGCCAGACGGGGTTGGGGTTGTCGAACTCGAGGCCGGAGACGTTGGGGCCCTTGAATTCGTAGTGGACTTTGACGCCGCGCAGGTCTTCGAGCCGCTCGCCGTCGACATAGAGGCGGAAGTCGGGGTACTCGACCTGGGCGTCGTCCTCGGGCTCGTAGCCGCGCTCGACGATGGTCAGCACATGCTCGAAGCCGTGCGAGGTGCGCCCGATGATCTTCAGTCGCAGGCCGGCGACCTCTTCGGGGTAGCCCTCGATCACCTCGACGAGCTTGCCGCGCGCCACCTCGCTGAATTCGATGCCCAGATCAGCCGTGTCGGCACTCGTCGTCATTGCGCACTCCTCATCGCGCACTCCTCAGCGCACAGACGTAGCATATCGCAGTCAGAGCCGACAAGAGAGACAGCCAGAGAGACAGGCAGGAGCACCCAGATGTCCAGCGACCGCAATTCCCGCAATGTGATCGTCGAGAAGGACATCCGCATTCCGATGCGCGACGGGGTGATTCTGCGCGGCGACCTCTACCGGCCGGTGGACAGCCTGGAGCCGGGGCGCGCGACACCGGGCGTGGTCACGCGCACGCCCTACGACAAGGAGCTGTCGGGCGCGGGGCTGGTGGCGGTGATGCCCAACGCGCTGAAGCTGGCCGAGCGCGGCTACGCGGTCGTGGTCTGCGACACACGCGGGCGCTACGCCTCGGAAGGGGAGTTCAACCCGTTCCACCAGGAGGGGCCGGACGGCTACGACACGCTCGAGTGGGTGGCGGCGCAGCCGTGGTGCGACGGCAAGACGGCGATTTACGGGCCGTCCTACGTGGGCGCGACGACGATGCTGGCGGCGCGGGAGGCGCCGCCCTCGCTGCGCTGCGCGATCCCGATCATCACGGCCGACGACTACTACGACGGCTGGACCTATCAGGGCGGCGCGTTTCAGCTGGGCTTCGTCGGGCTGTGGGGCGCGGGGCTGGCGGCGACGGGCTATCTGCAGCAGGGGCACTCGCGC
Source organism: Dehalococcoidia bacterium (assembly GCA_965242565.1). Classification (GTDB taxonomy): domain Bacteria; phylum Chloroflexota; class Dehalococcoidia; order Bin125; family Bin125; genus CATQGW01. The sequence continues at coordinate 829,902 of OZ251457.1, forward strand.
CCGGCGGAGGCGCAGCCGGCGCTGCAGGAAGCGCTGCTGGGCAACTCGTTCCGCTTCCTGGGCAGCCGCCCGCTGGCGGAGCTGCCGGGCATCTCGGAGGAGGGCGTCGCGCCGTGGTGGCATGACTGGGTGGGGCACGACTCGCGCGACGACTTCTGGGAGGCGGTGCGGCACTCGGCTGACTACTCGCGCTTTGGTGTGCCCATGCTGCACATCGGCGGCTGGTTCGACATTTTCGGGATCGGCACGATCCGCAACTTTCGCGGGCTGAGCGCCGCCGGCAACGGCGCGCAGCATCTGATCATGGGGCCGTGGGCGCACACGCACTATGAGCGGCGGCTGGGCGAGCTCGATTTCGGCGCGACGGGCGCGGCGGCGGGCGCGAACGTGGTCGCCGACATCAACCGCTTCCTCGACCGTCACCTGAAGGACGGTGAGGCGGAGCTCGCGCCCGTGCGCTGGTTCCTGATGGGGGCGAACGAGTGGCGCGAGTCGCCGGCCTGGCCGCCGCCGGAGGCGGAGCAGCGGGCGTTCTACCTGGCGTCGGACGGCGGCGCGACGCTGCACTACGGCGACGGGCGGCTGGTGGAGGAGTGTCCGGCCGAGGATCAGCGCTGGGATCAGTATCTGTACATCGCCTACAAGCCGGTGATGACGGAGGGCGGCTCGATTTTGCAGATGCCGATCGGACTGCCGGGACCGCGCGACCAGTCGCGCGCCGAGAGCCGCGACGATGTGCTCTGCTACACAACCGAGCCGCTCCAGCGCTCCCTCGATGTAGCGGGGCCGGTGACGGTGGAGCTGTTCGTGTCGTCGGATCGTCCGGACACGGATTTCACGGCGAAGCTGGTGGATGTGCAGCCGGACGGCAAGCCGATTTCGCTGACGGACGGCATCATCCGCGCCCGTTTCCGCAACGGGTTTGAGCGGGAGGAGTTGCTGGAGCCGGGCGAGGTGGCGCGGGTGGAGATCGATCTGGCTTCGATCGCGCATCGCTTCGAGGCGGGGCACCGGATTCGGCTGGAGGTGTCGAGCAGCAACTACCCGCGCTTTTTCCCGAACTCGAACACGGCGGAGCCGCCCAACACGATGCGCGATGCGCAGCCGGCGATCAACAACATCCACCGCGGCGGCGCCACGCCGTCGGCGTTGCGGTTGTTTGTTGTTGAGGGGTGATGGAGGTGTCTCGCGTTGGTGCCGTCGCCCTTTTTTCCGTCATTCCCGCCCCCGAGCGGGAATCGGCCATGTGCCCGTCTCCGCCGTCATTCCCGCACCTTTTCCGTCATACCCGCGCTTGCCGCGGGTATCTCGACGTGAGCGACACCCAACTCTCGCCTCAAAATCCGTCGCCCCAGACTTGATCTGGGGCCCAGACCCAACGTCGTGCGCAGGCCGAAGCCCCGAGCCCGCCTCCGCCCACGCCCTTCCCACTCCGTCATACCGGCGCTTGCCGCGGGTATCTCGACGTGAACGGCACCCAACCCTCGCCCCAAGATCCGTCGCCCCAGACTTGATCTGGGGCGACGAAAAGGGGGGCGGGAACGGGGGTTGGAGGTGACGCGGGACAGATTCCCGCTCGGGGGCGGGAATGACGGGGGGGGCGGGAAGGGCGGGGCGGGCTACTCGTCGGAGACGTAGATGGTTTCGGCTTCGATGCGGGTGCGGAAGGTGCGGATCGCTTCCGGCTCGATTTTGGCTTTGATTGGGCCCGGCGGCGGGGGCATCAGCTTGTGGATGAGGTTCCACATGCCGTTGGGCAGCCAGCGCTTTGTGCTGCCGGTGCGCATGTCGAACTCGCAGTCGTGCCAGGGGCAGACGATGTTGGCGCCCTTGAGCTCGCCCACGGAGAGCGGCGCGAAGAGATGCGGGCACTTGTCCTGCACGGCGAAGACCTCACCGTGGACATTGGCGACGCAGACGCGCCGGCCGTCAATTTCGGCTGCGGTGACCGCGCCGGGGGGCAGTTCGCTGACGGCGCACACTGCTACTTCTGCCACATCGCGCTCCCTTCCGGCCGCTGTCTCCCACTGTGCCGGATCGCAAGCCAGCATACACTGGCGGGCAAGCCCGATCTTCAGGAGAACCCGCATGGACTTTCAGCAGATGCTCTTCCCGCCCCGCGTCGCCGTCGTCGAAATTTCCGGCCAGATCGGGGCACGGCTTTCGCCCCGCGAGGTCTCGCGGCTGCTGCACTCGCTGCGCAGCGACACGCGCTATCCGGCGGTGGTGCTGGACATCGACTCGCCCGGCGGCGGGCCGGCGGCGTCGGAGGCGATCTATCTGGCCGTGAAGCGGCTGCGCGAGAAGAAGCCCGTCGCAGCGGCGATTCGCGGGGTGGGCGCGTCGGGCGGCTACATGGTGGCCTGCGGAGCGGAGCCGATCTTCGCTTTGCCGACCTCGATCGTGGGCTCGATCGGCGTGATCTGGATGATGCCGATGATCGCCGAGGCGCTGGATCGCCTCGGCGTGCAGATGCGCACCCGCACGAGCGGGGAATACAAGGACATGGGCTCGCTGTTCCGCGAGTCGACGCCGGAGGAGGAGGAGCGGCTCAACGCGCTGCTGCATTCGGTCTACGACCGGTTTGTGGAGATTGTGGCGGAGGGGCGCGAGGGGCTGACCGACGATCGCGTACGCGAGTTGGCGACGGGCGAGATTCACACGGGGCAGCAGGCGCAGGAGTTGGGCCTGATTGATCGGATCGGCGATCTGGAGGACGCGATCGCCTGGGCTGCGGAGGAGGCTGAGATTCCGCGCCGCAGCACGATGCTGCGTCCACGCCGCGGTCTGATGCAGGTGCTGATGCAACGCAGCGCGGACACGGCGATTGCGGCGCTGGAGGCGGCGGTGTACCAGCGACTGGCGGAGCCAGGCGCGCGGCTGCGCTGAGGGGGGGCGGCTTCTTCGGTCGTTCCCGGCGCCTTCCTTCCGTTGTCCCAGACTTGATCTGGGGCCCATACGGCGGTCCTTGGCAGGACGGGGTCCCGAGCTGTCCGCGAACGGCGTTGGGGACGGCTCGGGACCTCCGTACTGCGAAGGGGGTTGGGTTTGGGCCCCAGATCGAGTCTGGGGCGACGGAGGCGGTTAGAGGGTTCGCATCATTGTGGGGCCGTTGATTATGTCGTCTGCGTGGGCGTTGTCGTGATCAGCCCAGGCTTCCAGTAGTGAGAGGGCGTTGGGGCGGAAGCCCATCTGCTGTAGCGCGTGCTCCTCGTCCAGCGCGGCCAGCAGTTGCACCGTCTTTTCCGCGCCTTCGCGCAGGCGCCGAACGAGGGCTGCGGCGTCTTCGCCGGCCAGCGCTGTAAGCGCCTCCCGATTGACCAAATCGAGGGTTGCGCCGGGGCGATCCGGGTGCGGCGCCCACTCCTCCAGCGGCGCGCCGTTGAGCGCCGCGATCAGCGCGTCCTGATAGCGGCGGTCGCAGCTCGCCAGATGCGCCAGCTGGTCGCGGCGGCTCCAGCCCGGCGCGGCGCTGGGCGCGTCCCAGACGTTGGCCGGCAGCCGCTCGCCGAGCGTGTAGAGCCGCCGCCGCGCGCGCACCGCCCGCGTCAGCGGCACCCAGAGCGACGGAACGAAATCGTCGGCGTAGAGCGGCGGATCGACCGTCAGCAGCGGTCGTTCGTCCTCCATCGGCGTGTTGCGGCTAGCCCTCGCTCGGCGCGAGCGAGCGGTATTCGCCGCCGAAGAAGATGATCGGCGACGCCTCGTTCTGCCGCGCAATCGCTTCGACGCGCCCCACGATGATCTCGTGGTCGCCGCCTTCTAGCACCTCGTGCAGGCGGCAGTCGAACACCGTCGTGGCCGAGTTGAGCCGCGGCTGGCCGGTCGCGCCCAGCGTGTAGGGCGCGTCGTCGAACTGATGCGGCGGCGGCGGGCGCTTGCTAGAGGCGAAGAAGTTGGAGATGTCGGCGTCGCTGTCGGCCAGCACGTTAACGGTGAACGCGCCGGTTTCCTTGAGCAGCGGCAGCGTGCTGGCGCTCTTGGTCACGCAGACCAGCACGAGCGGCGGGTCCAGTGAGAGCGAGGAGAAGGACTGCACCGTCATCCCCACGAAGTTGGGATCGGTACCGGTGGTGACTACCGTGACGCCCGTGGCGAATCGCCCCAGCGTGTCCCGAAATTCGCGATCGTCGAACGCCATGTGCGCCTCCAGACTCACGGCCTGCCACTGTGCTGGGGATGATACAGCGCGCCGGCGGGGCGGCTAGCGGAGGGGGAGGTCGAGGACGGTGGCGAGGCCGCGGCGGGTGTGGGGGATAACGCGGGCGGCGCGGAGAACGGAGGCGACGGTGGCGTCGTCGCCGAAGACGCCGCCCTCGAAGCGGAGCTTGAGCGGGGGCGTGCCGTCGACCTCGATCTGGTCGTATTCCTCGGGCGTCGCGCCGTTGGCCTCGAAGTGCAGCTCGACGACATGCCCGTCGTAGGTTGCGCCGCGCAGGGTTTCGAGCGTGCCCTGCACCGGGCCGTCGGGGTCGGGTTGGATCGGGACCATCTCGTGCCGCCAGTCGATCAGCTTCCAGCCGAGCGCGTAGGCGAGCAGACGAGCGCTCTCTTCGAGGCCGACGTGGCCGAAGCCGCCGGCGTCGCGGCGCGCTTCCCACTGCTCGCGGGTGAAATCGAGGCCGACTTTCTGCTGGAAGGGGACGCGGCGGCGGCGCGGGTTTTGGACGCGCTCGACGCGCACACTGCGGATGCTGTGCGAGATCGAGGAGAGCGAGGCGGGCAGGGCGTCCATCAGGAAGCCGGGGTTGACGCCGGCGCCGACGACGGTGCGCTCGGTGCGGCGGGCGAGCAGGTCGAGTCCGGCGGCGATCTCCGGATGACGCATCTGGGCGAAGGCCAGCTCCTCGCAGGTCGAGACGACGTGCAGGTCCTGGCGCAGGGCTTCTTCGATTTGGGGGCCGACCTGCTCGAGGTAGGAGCCGGTGCAGTGCAGCAGGATGCCGCCCTCGGCCAGGGCGTCGACGCGGGCCTGGGCGAGCGATTGGCGGATGATGATCTCGGGGTGGACGCCGTGGGCGAACGAGGTGAGCGGCTCGCCCACCATGTCGGGGTTGATTTCGACTGCGCCGACGAGTTCGAGGAAGGGGTCCTGGGCGGCCGCTTCGGCGATGCGCCGGCCGATCGGGCCGAGCCCCTGGACGATCACCGGGAGTGGAGCGGACATAGGCGGGACCTCCTGTAGATGTAGCGTATTGGACGGACGGTGATTGAGCGGAGGCGCAATGAGCACGGACGGAGATTTTGCGGAGGGCAACGCCGATTCGCTGGCGGCGTGGAGCGCGAACGCGGCGTTCTGGGACGATGCGCAGGGCGATGAGGGCAATTTCTGGCAGCGTGAGCTGGTCTTCCCGCCGACGCTCGAGCTGCTGGAGCCGCTGCCCGAGCGGCTGCTCGAGATCGCCTGCGGCAACGGTAATTTCGCGCGCGCCGCCGCCGCGCGCGGCCTGGAGGTCGTGGCTACCGACGGCTCGCAAGCGCTGCTCGAGCTGGCACGCTTGCGCAGCCCGAGCGCCACGATCAGCTGGCGACGCGTAGACGCGACGGACGCCGAGCAACTGGCGGGCATTGCGGGCGCTCCGTTCGACGCCGCCGTTTGCAATATGGCGCTGATGGACATCGCGGCGCTCGATCCGCTCTTTGCGACGCTGCCGCGGCTGCTCAGGCCGGGCGCGCCATTCGTCTTTTCGGTGCTGCACCCGGCCTTCAACCAGGGGCCGACGCAGGCGCTCTTCATCGAGCGGCGCGAGACGGCCGGCGGCGAGTTCGCCTACGAACGCGGCGTGCGCGTCTCGACCTACCTCACGCCGCAGCGTCTGGACGGCGTCGCGGTGGCGGGGCAGCCCGTCCTACAGCCCTACTTCCACCGTCCGCTGGAGGCGCTGCTGGGCGCGGCGTTCGCGCGCGGCTGGGCGCTCGACGGGCTGCGCGAGCCGAGCTTCGCCGACAACGCCGATCCGGACGACCGCGATCGCTTCACCTGGGACGATCTGCCGGAGATTCCGCCCGTGCTCGTCGCGCGCCTGCGATACTTGGGCTGATCTCGCAGGCTCAGGCAGGAGAGGAACGCAGCATGATCTACGAACTCCGCATCTACCGCGCGCATCCGGGCAAGATGGGGCCGTTGCTGGCGCGCTTTCGGGATCACACGATGGAGCTGTTCGAGCGGCACGGGATCACCAACGTGGGCTACTGGCTCAACTCGGTGGGCGGGCGCAGCGACGAGCTGTGGTACATCGTCTCGTTCGAGGATCACGGGCAGCGCGAGCGGGCGTGGGCGTCGTTTGCGGCGGATGAGGAGTGGCGCGAGGTGCGGGCGGCATCGGAGGCGGATGGGCCGCTGGTGCATCACATCGAGAACCGCATCCTCAACCCGACGGAATGGTCGCCGCTGCGCTAGCGCCGCTGCCGGAGCGCGTTCACTCCAGTCGGCCTGCCAGTGATGTCTGCCAAGCTGGTCAGGTGGTAGGGGCTGTCAGGCTGTTCGGGGCCGATTCCCGCTCGGAGGCGGGAATGACAGGAAAGGGTGGGCGGGAACGACGGGAGAGGGGGTGGGAGGAACGGGGTGCTCTTTCTCGCCAGCAACACATCACGGTGGTGCGAATGTGCCCTAGAACCCCTGGAAGTTCGGCTCGCGTTTTTCGGCGAAGGCGCGCGGGCCTTCTTTGGCGTCCTCGGTGGAGCGGGCGATGACCATCGCGTGGTCGGCCATTTCGAGCGCTTCGTGGAGGCCAGTGACGGCGGAACGGTAGGCGAGACGCTTGATCAGCTGGACGGAGACCGCCGGCATCCGCGAGATCTCCTCGGCCAGCTCCAGCGTCTGGCTCATCAGCTCGTCGGCCGGCACAATGCGCGAGACGTAGCCCATCTGCAGCGCCTCGTCCGGGCCGAAGATGCGGCCCGTCCACATCAGCTCGAGCGCCTTGGACATGCCGACGATGCGCGGCAGGTAGTAAGCGCCGCCGTCGCCGGGGATCAGCGCCATGCGCACGTAGGCCATCCCGAACTTGGCGCGGTCGGAGGCGATCCGCAGGTCCGCCATCGAGGCCATGTCCATCCCCGCGCCGACGGCCGCGCCGTTGACCGCGGCGATGTAGGGCTTCTCCATATTGAAGAGCGCGCGCGGCACGCGCTGCACGGAGTTGCGCAGGCTGTTGCGGTTGGCGGCCGGCGCGTTGGGGTCGCCGCCCAGCACATCCGCGCCCGCGCGCTCCCGCCCGACATCCGCGCCCGAGCAGAAGCCGCGCCCCGCGCCGGTCACGATCACCACCCGCACGCCCTGGTCCTCGCTCGCGCGGACGATGCTCGCCTGCCACTGGTCCAGCATCTCGTTGCTGAACGCATTCAGCTTCTCCGGGCGGTTCAGCGTGATCGTCGCCACATGGCCCTGCACGTCGTAGATGATCGGTTCGTCGCTCATGGTTCGTCTCTCCTGTGCTGCGGTTGCGCTGCGGTTGGGTCGTTGGACGGGCGGTCAGTCCATCCGGATGCCGCCGTCGACATTTAGCGATTGGCCCGTGATATTCCGGGCGTCGTCGGAGGCGAAGAACACCGCGGCTCGCCCGATGTCCTCCGGGGTCTGCTCGCGGCCGAGCGGGCAGCGCGAGGCCAGCATCGCCTCGAAGGTCTGCCGGCGATCGACCAGCTCGTCAGCCTCGTCGCCGATGATCATCCCCTCCAGCTTGCGCCACATATCGGTCCAGAGCAGCCCGGGGCAGATCGCGTTGACGTTGATGCCGTGCGGGCCGAGCTCGGTGGCGAGCGACTGGGTGAGGCTAATCGCGCCCGACTTGGATGCCGAGTAGGAGGCGATCGCCCCGCCCTGCCGTCCGGCGATCGAGGCGATGTTGACAATCTTGCCGGCGCCGTTCTCCTTGAAGTGCGGCGCGATCGTCTTGCTCACCTTCCAGATCGCCTTGAGGTTGACCTCGAAGCAGCGGTCCCAGTCGTCCTCCTGCTCGTTCTCGCTGAGGTTGTTGGGCGCGACGCCGGCGTTGTTGACAAGGATGTCGATCCGCTCCAGCGTCGCCAGCGCGTTGCCCAGCTCGGCGTCGATCGAGTCCTCGCTGGTCACGTCCATCGGGACGGCCAGCGCGGTGACTTGGTAGCGGTTCTGCAGCTCGCCGGCGGTGCGCGTCGCTTCGTCAATCAGCACATCGGCGATGATCACGTCCGCGCCCTCTTTGGCGAACTCGGTGGCGATGCCGCGCCCGATCCCGCGGGCCGCGCCCGTGATCAGGGCGGTTTTGTCGTCCAGGCGTCCCATGGCGTCCCTCCGCGCTCAGGCCGTGCGTGTGCGCCTTCAGCCTAACGCTTGCGCGTCGGAGGTCGGGCGGCGCAGGCGCGCCAGTGCGATCAACAGCAGCAGCGCGAGGAAATTGACCACCGCGATCGCCGCGAGGACGGGCTGGTAGTCGTCGTTCAGCGCGTCCAACAGCAGCCCAGCGGCGAACGGTCCGACCGCGAGCGCGACATTGCCGACCGCGGTTTGCAGCGCCATCAGCGTGCCGATCCGCCGCAGCCCGAAGATGTCCGAGGCGATTAGTCCCTGTAGCGGCATCGTCTGTCCCCAGACCAGCCCGGCGATCACGGCGGAGAGGTAGATCCAGAAGAGCGGCCCCGCCGCGAGCAGCGCAAGCGTGCCGAGCAGCATCGTGGCGTAGCCCACGCCCAGCGCAGGGCGCAGGCCGAGCAGCGACGCCATCGGCCCGATTAACGCGCGGCCGGGAATCGAGAGGAAGCCGCGCAGCCCGGTCAGAAAACCGCTGGCGGTGATCGAAAGTCCGGCCGCGGTCGCGGCCGGCACGAAGTGGTTGAGCAACGCGCCCAGCGCGAAGGAGGAGACGCCGACCATCGCCAGCATCAGCAGCACCTCGCGCGAGCGCAGCGCCTCGCGCACGCCGCCGTAGCCCGCGCGCGATGCGTCCGTCGGCGCCCCGGCGGCGGGCGCAGCCGGCAACGGCGGCAGCCGGCGCACCGTCAGCAGCGCCGGGACCACCAGCGCCGCCGCAAGCGCGAGCAGGATGCGCACCGCCCAGCGCCAGCCCAACTCGTCGGTCAGCAGCCCTGTCAGTGGCAGGAAGACGACCGAGGAGAACCCGCCGGTCGTGACCAGCACGGTCATCGCCTGCACTTGCCGCTCCGGGTAGAGGCGGGCGGTGATCGGCATCGTCACGTTGTAGAACAGCCCCGCAATGGTGATCGCGCCGCCCAGCGCCCAGAGCAGGATGAACAGCTCGACGCCCTCGGCGAACGATGCGCCCACAAGCAGCGCCGTGCCGGCGATCAGACCGACCAGCAGCACCGGCCGCGGCCCGATCGTGTCCAGCACCCGCCCCGACACGATGCTCGCCCCCGCCCCCAGCAGATAGGAGGCCATGAAGGCGGCGTTGGTCGCGCCGGAGGACCAGCCTTTATCCTCCTGAATCGGGCCGACGATAATCCCGAAGCCGTAGAGCACGAGCCCATAGGAGCCAATCGTCAGAATCCCCAGCAGCAGCGCCGGCCGCCAAACCCGAACCCAGCCGAAGAGCCTCACAAGCATGCGCGGAGGCTACCCCCGACTGCCACGCGGTAAGCTACGTCTATGTCGCACTCCGTCACCGTTGAACGACAGCGGCTGCGCTTCGCCGCCGGCCATTTCGCCACCTTCGCCGACGAACTCGAGCCGATCCACGGCCACAACTACGACGTGATGGTCGAGGTGCGGGGTGGCCTGACCGACGAGTCGTGGGTGATCGACTTCTCGCTGCTCAAGCGGCTGACGCGAGAGGTCTGCGAGGAGCTCGATCACAAATTCCTGCTCCAGATGGAGTCGCGCGCGCTCACCATCGACGACGACGACACGCATTTCGTGGTGCAATACAAGTCCGAGCCGCCCTACCGCCTGCCCAAGCGCGATGTCGCCGCCTTGCCGATCGACAACACCACCGCCGAACGGCTCGCCGAATACATCGCCGGACGGCTGGCCGAGCGGCTCGCATCCGCAGGGCCGCCCGGCCTGGCCACGCTGCGCGTCGGCGTGGAGGAAATGCCGGGCCAGGCCGGCTGGTTCGAGCGATCGCTGTGACCGCCCGCGTGCTGGTGATCTACGACTCGCGCGGCGTCGTCGCCGAGCTCGCTGTTGCGGTGATCGAGGGCGCGGCCTCCGTCGCCGGCGTCGAAGTCTGGGACCGCCCGGTCGACGACGCTCGCAAGGATGAGCTGCTGGCCTGCGACGCCCTGATCCTCGGTTCTCCCAACTGGACCGGGATGACCGGCAAGCTCAAGCACTGGATGGACTACACGGGCGACCTGTGGGAGACGGGCGAGCTGGCCGACAAGGTCGGCGCCTGTTTCACCGCCGGCTGGTCGCGCTCGGCTGGTACCGAAGCGACGCTGCTCCAGCTCTTCCACCTGTTGATCGGACACGGGATGATCTTCGTCGGACTGCCCTGGTCGGAGGCGATGCGCGAGTCGGGCTCGTACTATGGGGCCACGGCGTACGGCCACGCGACGGAGCTGGATCACGCGCAGGCCCGTCGACTCGGACGCCGCGCAGCGGAGTTCGCCGAACGCCTGCGGCGGACGCGCTCGAACGACAATCTCGACATCGGAGGCAGCAACCATGAGTGAGTCGCAGCAAGCGGATACATACGAGGCCAACCTGGGCCATCTGGCGCTGTTTGTCGACGGTGCGCGAGTCTGGGCCAGCGACGTCATCGACACGCTCGAAGCGGTGATCGAACGGGCGGAACAGGTCGACGGCTGGGTCTACCACGACTGGCAGCAGAGCGACGCGAACAGCGAGACGACGCGCGCGCGGCTGGACGAGAACACCGCAGACTGGGCGGCGTTCTGTGAACAGCACAGCCTGACGCAAGTAGACGCGCCGCAGATCAACCCGACCGGCATTCGGATTGCGCTGGACGCGATCGAGCGGCGCGACGAGGTTGAGGCGCTCTGCGTGCTCTCGGCGGCGCACCAGCTGGGCGCGCTGTGCGACCGCTTCCGCGCCGCCGGCGTCTACGTCGTGGGGCTGTCCAACTGGCGCTCGGCGGATGAGTTCCGAGTCGCCTGCGACGAGTTCGCAGTGGTCGATGATCGCCAGATGTCGCAGGCGCGCCGCCAGGCCGAGCAGCGCCGCGACGAGGACGCCGACTGGGACCTGCGGCTCACCGACCTCTGCCAGACGCTGGGCAATCCGTGGACGCCGGTGCCGGTGATTGAGGGCTGCCTGACGGAGGTGTATCCCGAGTTCGACCTCTACGACGAGGGCGCCGATTCGCTCGAAGAGTGGTTCCGCGAGCGCCCCGAGCGGTTCCAGGTGCAAAGCTGGCGCGGCGGGACGACGACCCGCGTGCGCGCGCGGCGCGAGCAGGAACGCCGCACGCTGCCGCCCAGCCGCCGCCGGGAACTTCTGCAACCGGACCAGCCTTGGGAGCCGATGGCAATCGAAGCACTCCAGCGCGAGCCGCGCGACGCGGAAGGTTGGATCCAGCTGCCGCAGCTCGGCCAACGGCTGCGTGATATGGACCCCGACTGGTCGCCCAAGCGCTACGGCGTGGACAAGCTGCTCAACCTGCTCGACCAACGCGAAAACCTCTTCGAAATCGAGGAGGAAATGGACGACGAAGAGCGCTTCGTTCGCCGCCACTGGGTGCGCCTCGCCCCCGACGCAGACCTCTCCCAGGCTCCGCCGCCGCGCCGCACCGCGCCGGATATCCCTGCCCCCACGCCTCAGCCTGCGCCGCCGCCGCCCTGGCAATCGCTGGTCGCCGAAACGCTGGCAGCCCCCTCCGAAGACGAAGACGGTTGGCTCGCGCTGTCCGAACTCGAGCAGCGCCTGCGCAACGCCGACCCCAACTGGTCTCCCCAACGCCACGGCGCGGACGACCTGCTCACCCTGCTCGACCAACACCAGAACCTCTTCGAAATCGAAGAGGAAATGGACGAAGCCGGGCGCGAAGTGTTGACGCACTGGATCCGCCTCGCCGAACCGGAAGATCTCTAACCCGCTGCGGACCACACGGCCAGCAGCAGCAACGGAGGGAACGCAGAATGGCCGAATACGAGAACGTGCTGGTGGAGATCGATGAGGCGGTGGCCACGATCACGCTCAACCGGCCGGAGAAGCTCAACGCCATCTCCGGCGGGCTGCGCGACGACCTGGAGGCCGCGCTGCGCGAGCTGAACCCCGGCGACGCCGTGCGCGTGATCCGGCTCAAGGGCGCGGGACGCGCCTTCTGCGCGGGCTACGACCTCACCCCCGAGCGCGGCGCGCTCCAGTGGCGGCCCAACCAGCGCACCGGCGACAACGCCTGGGAACTGGGCGAGTCGCGCATCGCGCTCGACCGCGAAGGGCTGCGCGCCAGCGTCGACCGCTGGCTCTGGATGTGGTCCTACCGCAAGCCGATCATCGCCCAGGTGCATGGCTGGTGTCTGGCCGGCGGCGGCGAGATGATCGGCGCCTGCGACCTCGTCTTCGCCGCTGAAACCGCACGCTTCGGGCACCCCGCCGGGCGCGCCATCGGCATCCCGCCCACGCTCGGCATGTGGCCGATCAAGATCGGCCTGCTCAAAACCAAAGAGCTGCTCTTCAGCGGCGACACCGTGGACGGCCTCGAAGCCGAGCGAATCGGGATGATCAACCGCGCCGTCCCCGAAGACCAGCTGGACGCCGAAACGATGGACTACTGCCAACGCATCTCGCACGTGCCGCTGGACGGCCTGACCGTCCACAAGCACAGCGCCAACCGCTGGTTCGAGCTGATGGGGCTGCGCGTCGCCGCCTCCGAGGGCGCGGATTTCGACGCGATCTGGCACGACGCGCCGTCGATCGACGAATTCGCCAAAATCTCGCGTGAAAAAGGCCTCAAGATGGCGCTCGAATGGCGTGACGACCCCTTCGGCGACGGCCGCGGCGCAATCCGCCGCCGCAGCTAGCCCCAAAATGCCAAACGAGCAGCCGCGCCCGCTGCCGACTGCTTCCACCGCGCAAGTGCGCGGCTTTGGTTTGCGCGTTTGGGAGTGGGCTGTCCGGGGCGAGGTTGAGGCGACGGTGCTGCTCGTCCACGCGACCGGCTTTCACTCGCGCATCTGGGACGCTGTGGTGCGCCTGCTGCCCAATACCTATCGCGTCTTCGCGCTCGACATGCGCGGGCACGGCGCGTCGCAGGATCCGACAACCAAAGAGGAGTGCTCCTGGCGCGAGATGGCCAGGGATGTGGGCGAGTGGCTCGCGCAGCGCGACCTGCGCAACGTGATCGCCGCCGGCCACTCGATGGGCGGCGCGGTGCTCGCACTGACCGCTGCGGTGGAGCCTGAGCGGATCGGCGCGCTGGCGCTGGTGGATGCGGTAATTCCGCAGTTCGACGACCCGCTCTCAACGTCGTTGCCGCCCGGCAACCTGGCGGAGGCGGCGAGAAAGCGCCGCCCGATCTGGCCCTCGCCGCAGGCGATGGCCGAGTCGCTGCAAGGCCGCGGCGCGTTCGCCGCCTGGCCGCCCGACCTGATCGCCTCCTACGCCCGCTACGGCCTCACCCCCAGCACCGACGGCGAATGGCGGCTGCTTTGCCTCCCCCAGGTAGAAGCCTGGACCTTTGAGCATGCGCCCACCACTAACCCTTGGCCCGAGTTGCCCCAAATCACCCAACCAACGGTGGTGATGCGCGCTGGCGCGGACGGCCACCCCTCGCCGACGGGCCCCGGCGTCGCCGCCACGATCGCCAACGCAACCGAGCTGCGCGTCGCCGACTCCGACCACTTCATCCCCATGCGCCGCCCCGACGCCGTGGCGGCGGAGATTGCGACGCTGGATTGGAAATGAAGTCATCTGTGTCTGCTCTGTTCACTTATTGACACTCTGGCAGGATAGGCGTAAGATTCTTCACATTAATTCGCAACACAGCATCGGAGGATGCATGGTGGCCCCTGTGACCCGGAGTGTTGGTGACAGCGAAGGGCAGCCGCCGTCGCCAGCTGGCGACGCTGTCGCACTGCCGCATGACGATCGAAAAGCCCTTGAAGCAGTGCTTCACAACCTGTGCAACAGTCTTCGAGACGATGAGAAAATGGTTCGGGGCCTCGCTGAACGGATGGCACAACATGCCAAGTCCGCAACCAACATCGCAGAAAGCCTGAACCAGGTGCCCACGCCCGGTGTGCAACGCGCACTTGAGCTCAGCAGGCTGGTTCAGCAAACGTCAGCGCCACCGTGCTTGGAACCGGCCGCCACCGCTGACCGTGCTGTCGACGCCCTCAAAGAGCACGCGCATCCGATGCACTACGTGAAGCTGCTTGGCGCAGTGGAGGCCGCTACCAGCATGAGAATCTGCGGATCACAACCCGCCAGCACGTTCCTGAGCCGAATTCGTCGCGACGCGCGCATCCGGCGGATTGACCAAGTGCGGGGATATTACGGGCTAGCCGAATGGCCTACGGACCGGGATGAACGGGCCGCGACCATAGCCGCGGAACAGCGTTGCCCCAGCTGTCGCAGCACGTTGGTCGTGCATATCGCCGACGGGCAGCTGAGAGCATCACGCGCGGAAGTCGAGAGCCCGTTAGCGCCCCCCTATGTGTCGTAGTTGGGACATGTGGGATGGAACGGGGAGTGGAAGCCGCCTGCGAGACTGGGAGTGCAAGCCATACCCAATCACGCAGGAGGTTCCGATGACCAAAGCTAGCGGAGGACGGCTGCGGATGCGCTACTCGTGGGAGTCACGGCTGTGCGCGGTGCGGCTGGTGGTGGAGGGCGGGCTGAGTGTGACGGCGGCGGCCGGCCAGGGCGTCGCCCGCCCCACGCTCTATCGCTGGCTGGAGCGCTACCGCAGCGCCAGCGCAGCTGGGCTGCGGGGCTCCTTCGCGCCCCCTACACAGCCCGCGGCGCAGCACCCCAGCGGCGCTCGAGCGGCGCATCTTGGCGGTGCGTGCAGAGACCCGCAGCGGCCCGCTGGTGGTCGGCGCGATCCTCGGCGTCGCGCCCTCGACGGTCGGCAACGTGCTGCGCCGGCACAGCTGCTCCAGGCTGCCGCGCGAGCCGCGCCCACCCGTCCAGCGCTATGAGCGCCCCTGCCCCGGCGACCTGCTGCACATCGATATCAAGCAGCTGACGCGCTTCGAGCGGCCCGGTTGGCGAGCGCTGGACGACGGGCGCAAGCGCAGCGCCGGCGTCGAGTACGCCCACATCGCCGTTGACGACCGCACTCGGCTGGCCTACGGCGAAGTGCTGCCGAGCAAGAACGGGCGCGACGCCGCGGCCTTCCTGGGCCGCGCGGCGGCCTGGTTCGCCATGCTCGGCATCACCGCGCGCGAGGTGCTGACCGACAACGGCGGCTGCTACCGCACCCGCCCCTACCACCCACAGACCAACGGCAAGGCCGAGCGCTTCATCCAGACCTTGGCCCGCGGCTGGGTGCACAGCTGGGCCGACGCCCCACAGCGCGGCCCGCAACCAGGCCTTGCCCAACCGGCTGCAGTGGTACAACCACCACCGCCCCCACGCCGCGCTCGGCGGCTCCCCACCCATTCTCCGAGTCCCGCAGGTCTTGGGCCATGACAGCTAGCTAACCTCTCCATTCGCCTTCGGCACCAAGCGCGTTGGGCCTCGCTCGCAAGTCGGGTCGCACACACGTCATATGTATACTCATCTGACAAGTTTGATTTGGACTTGCATTACGTCTGGCAGGCGTATATGATGAAGCTGAAGGAGGAGGCATCGCATGAACCTCATCACCCGCGTTCTCAGCCTGATGGTTGGCATCGCCGCCATATTCGGTGCCGGAGTCGCACTGGACAACGACCGAGCGGTTCAAGCCGCGAGAGCAGGCACCACACTGACCTGCGCGCTCTCCTCTGGGGAAATCGCCCCAGGCGACCAGCTCAAGGTTGAGTGCTTCATAGATGGCCTCGATCCGGGTGAGAAGCTCGAGTTGGCCCTGACATATCGCGACGGTGGCACGGGTGACGAAATCCACCAGTCCGAGAGGGACGAGTTCGTCGCACAGACCATATCGCTCGAGCGGTGTTGGGCCGTCCGCGTCCCTGCGGCCTTGTCGAACCTTCATGCAGGCCCCGACGGAATTGTCTTCGTCGGCCTGTGGTCGAGTTCCCAGCAGCCCCTCGCTCACACCTCGTTCTTTCCCGTCACGTTCAGTGTTGCTGCGCCCGAACCGCCTTCGCATTGTCCCACGGCAAGCGAGCCAACCCAGCAAGCGCCGAGCGAAGACCCCGTGGTGCTGCCACCAACTCGCAAGGATCGGTGCGAAGATCGGGTAAGGGCTTGCCTGAACGAGCATGGCTGGTTCGGGGATCTCTTCTGCAGCGTGGGGGATGTGTTCACCTGCGAGATCGGTGGAACGATTTTCCACATCGGCGAAACGGTCTATAAGAACGTGAAGCGCTTGGCCCTCGAGTGCGGGGCAACCGAAGGGACAACTGCGAACAAAATCTGGCGCATCCAAAAAGGCTTCTGGGCCGGGTTCGCAGTCCAAAGCGACGATCCGTGCATGGCATACGGAGAGGAGTGGTCCGCCTTCACTGTCGTCGGCGACGTGGCAGACGCCTCTGGCTGCATCACGCAAGGATGTGGCTTCAAAGAGCTTGGGGGGCTGATCGCAGGTGCAGGACCGCTACCGCCCTGGAAGAAGATCAAGCAGCTCGACGACCTGGCCAAGCGGATAGCGGATTCTCCGCTTGATGAGATGGTCCGCCGGAACCCAGGTGCTGCGGACGACTTCCGCAGGCTCAAGACAAAAATAGACTCGGACTGCCCAGTAAAGCCGGACGGACGACAATGTCTTGGGGCGGTGCATGAGTACGACGCCAACGCATACCTCAGCTCTCTGCCTGATGAGGAGATCACGCGAATTCCACGCAACCAGCTGCCTAATTCGGACCCGCTGAAGCGGACTGTTCCGGGGACGAATAAGCGGGTCATCAGCGACGGCGAGTCGAAATACGGGCCGAACGGCAAGTTCAAGAACGTCACCGAGGTGCGCCCGACAGGTAACCACGGCCCCCGCTACTTCGAACCGCGGATGCGCGCAGCGAAGGACGATGGCGTGGACTGCTTCACGATCTTCATCTACGAGGGCGCAGGCGGTTCTCTGCCTAAAAACCTGTGGGAAACACGCATCCGCGAGGCAGCATCGGAAGCCGGAATCGGCTTGCGAATCCTCGACATGCCACGGCAGGGCGGGATCACACCCCGAGGAACCAGTACCTGTCCAGGGAAATGACCACAGCACTAGAGCGACGAGCCCTAGCCCTAAGTCTAGCGGATGGTCTGGATGGCCACTTCTAGGTTGGGATACAGGTGAGGTGGATACCGGCTGCCAGCAGAAAGAACTCAGCGGAAGCGTCAACGACGTAGTCGTTCATTCCGCCGACTGAGGCTGTGCCGCTTCGCGCTGGACGCGCTCAAGCTGCTCCTCGCGCAGCCGCCGCTCTTCGCGCAACGCCTCCGCGCCGGAGCCGTTCGCGCAGTAGTACGGCGACAGCTCGCCACGGCGCTCAAGCGCCTCAACCCGCTCCAGTTCGCGCTCGATCGCCCGCTGCGCAAAGCCGCTCATGCTCACGCTGTACTTGACCGAGTGCCGGTCGAGGCGCTCGAGGAGATCGTCGGGGAGGTCGTCAACGAGTAAGTGCGTCATGCGCCCATGCTATCACGACTAGCGGCGCCCGCGCTCACTCCAGCGCCCCGTCGATCAGCAACTCCACATACTCCTCATCGCCCAGACCCGCCACGTTCTTCCAAACGTATTCGTTGTCCTCGCCCAGCAGCGGCGCGGCCTTGCGCAGCTTGGCCGGCGTCTCCGAAAGCCGGAAGCTGGGGCCGTCGTAGGCGCGGCGGCCCATCGTGGGATGGTCGAGCATCCAGAAATGGCCGCGGTGCGCCAGCTGCGGATCGTTGCGCAGGTCTTCCGGCGTTTGCACGACGCCCGCAGGCACGCCCGCCGCTTGCAGCGTCCGCATCAGCGCCTCCGCCTGCTCGGTGCGCGTCCAGCCGCCGATCAGCGCGTCGAGCTGATCCTGATTGCTGAGCCGGTCGAAGCGCGTGCCGAAGCGCGCGTCGGCCGCCCATTCGGGATGCCCTGCAACCGCCGCCAGCGCGCGCCACTCCTCGTCCGTTGTGCAGGCGATCGCGATCCAGCGATCGTCGTCCGCGCCGCGCGCGGCGCACCGATACGTGCCGTGCGGCGCGTACTCCGGATGCCGCGCGCCCAGCGCTTCCTGCTCGCGACCGTTCACCGTGTAGTCGAGGATCATCGTCTCGGTCGCGTGCAGCGCCGCCTCCAGCTGGCCGAAATCGATGTTTTGCCCCTCGCCGGTGCGCTGCCGGTGATCGAGCGCCGCGATCAGCGCCGCGGCGGCGAAGTGCGGCACCAGAAAATCCGTGTAGGCCACGCCCGTGCCGATCGGCTCCTCGCCGGGGTAGTGCGTGAGGTGCGAAATCCCGGCCGCCGCCTGGAGCACGTGACCGTAGCCCTGCCACATCGACCACGGTCCCGTTGAGCCGTACATCGGCATCGAAATCATGATGATGTCCGGCCGAATCTCGCGCAGCTCCTCGTAGGTCAGACCCCACGCCCGCATCGCTTTGGGCGTGAACGACTCGGTCACGATGTCGCACTCCACGATCAGCCGCTTCGCCAGCTCGACGCCCTTCGGATGCTGCATGTTGAGCGAGCAGCACAGCTTGGAGGAGTTGAAATCCGCGTAGTAGCCGCTGTTGTCCAGCCCCGGCTCGTCGTTCACGAACGGTGGCGCCCGCCGCAGCGGCTCCGGACGCACGCTGCTCTCGATCCGAATCACCTCCGCGCCGTGATCCGCCAGATACTTGGAGACCAGCGGCCCCACGCCGACCCAGGCGAAATCGGCGACGCGGATGCCCTCGAATACGCTGGCCGGGACGCTGTCGGGCAGGCTGCTCTCGGTCATCGCGGTCTCTCTCCCTAAATCACGCCGTCGGCTGCGAGCGCGGCGAGTTCGGCCTCACTGAGCCCGAGCAGCCCGCCGTAGACCTCACCGTTATGTTCGCCCAGGTGTGGTGCCCGGCTGCGCACCGATAGCGGCGTCGCCGAGAGCTTCGCCCACGGACCCGGATAGGTCACCGTCTCTTCCAGCTCCTCGTGCTCGACCTCCGTCCAGAAGCCGCGCGCCGCCAGATGCTCGTTTTCGAGCAGGTCGGCGGGCGTGTGGACGATCCCCCAGCCGTTGCGGATCTGCTGCGCCTCCGCGACCAGCTGCGCACGTGTGAAGCGCTTGCAGAATTTGGCCAGCACAGCAATCAGGTGGTCGGCGTCCTCGCCCGACGGCGGGATCAGCAGGCCCTGCGTCGCGTCGAGCTTCGTCAACCACTCCTCGGAGTTGAGATCCTCGGCCATCCCGTGATGATCCAGCCATTCAATCGTCTGCCGCGCGGTCAGCCCGAACAGCCCGCCGAACGAGAGCGCCGCCACGTAGCCGTCCGCCGCCTCGAACACGTACTGCCCGCTCCAGTAGCCCCCGATGTTCCGACCGTTGCCCGGCCGCGTGATGTTCACCCCGCGAATGTCCCAGGTCGGATTCGCGTTGTCGTGTGTGAAGGTGACCGCTTCCTGCATCGACTGGTCAACGCGCTGCCCCCGCCCCGTGCGCGTGCGGTGATAGTGCGCGATCAGCGTGCCCACGACCGCCTGCGCCGAGGCCTGCGTGTAACCCTGCGACGCCGACGGCCGAATGGGAGGACGCCCCGGCGAGCCGCATAGCGAGGCCAGCCCGCCCATCGCCGCCCCGATCAGGTCCGTCGCCCGCCAGCCCGCATACGGCCCGTCCTGCCCAAACGGCGTGATCGAGGTCATCACCAGCCGCGGATTGCGCGCGTGCAGCGTCTCCCAGCCCAGCCCGACCGACTCCATCGCCCCCGGCGGCGTCGATTCGACCACGAAATCCGACTGATCGACCAGCCGCAGAAACAGCTCGCCCCCGCGCGGTGCGCTCAGGTCGAGGGTCACGCTGCGCTTGGAGTGATTGAACGTCCACCAGAAGAGCGACCGCTCCGGGTGCGGCTCATCGTGGTAGAACGGCGCGCTCCAACGCGCCCCCGAAGGCTCCCCCGGCGGCTCGAGCTTAATCACATCCGCGCCCAACTCGCCCAGCATCCGCCCGGCCAGCATTCCCAGCTCATTGGTCAAATCAAGCACCCGAAACGGCGCAAGCGGCCCGCGTGGGATGTTGTCGGTCACGTCCGGCCTCACTTTCCCTGGCTGCATGGTAGACGCCGCCGGAACCGTTGTTGGTCAGGTTTGGTCGGGATGTTCGGGGCTGGTGGGGGTTGCGTCCTGTCTGGTCGGGGCGGTTTTGTGTGTTCGGGTCTGTTCAGGTTTGTTCGGGTTTGGTCGGGATGTTCGGGGCTGGCGGGGGTGACGTTTTATCTGGTCGGGGCGGTTTTGCGTGGTCGGATTTGTTCAGGGTTGTTCGGGTGTGTCGCTGCGGTGAGGTGAATGAGGGTGGGCATTGGTAAGGCGGTTGTTCTGTCGTGGAGGAGCGACGGTATCACGGTGTGGGGTGGGATAGGGCCGATTCTCGCTCGGGGGCGGGAATGACGGAGGGTGGGGGCGGGAGCGACTGAGGGCCAGGGCGGAAAAGACGGAATTGTGGGTAGGCCCAAAGGGTTGTGGAGAGGTCGGACCTGCGACGCTAGGGGGCGGCCGTTACCAGCTGGATGCCCGGGAGCGTTGGGATTTCGTTGACGATCGCCGCCCGCAAGCCCTCCAGATTTTGGCCTGTTTCGGCCGAGACCGGGATGCCGTCCACCTGCGGGATTTCGCCCTCCTCCAGCAGGTCGATCTTGTTCAGCACCACGATGGTGGGGCGCGTGTCCACGCCCAGGTCGGCGAGCGTCTGGTGGACTGCGGCGGCCTGCTGGGCGGCGTCGGGATGCGTGGCGTCGACCACGTGCAGCAGCAGGTCCGCTTCCTGCAGCTCTTCGAGCGTGGCGCGGAAGGCGGCGACCAGCTGCGTCGGCAGCTTTTGGATGAAGCCGACCGTGTCGGAGAGCAGCACCGTGTGGCGCTCGTCGAGGCGGCAGCGGCGGGTGGTCGGATCGAGCGTCTCGAACAGCCGGTTGCGGGCGCGCACCTCGGCGTTGGTCAGCGCGTTCATCAGCGTGCTCTTGCCGGCGTTGGTATAGCCGACCAGCGCGACGAGCGGGATGCCGGCGCGGTCCCGCCGCCGCCGCTGCTGACGGCGATGTGTGCGCACCTGCTCGAGCTCCTTCTTGAGCCGCTTGATCTGATTGCGGATCAGCCGCCGGTCGGTCTCCAGCTGCGTCTCGCCGGGGCCGCGCGAGCCGATCGCGCCCTCCATCCGTTCGAGGTGCGACCACTGCCCGGCCAGACGCGGCAGCAGGTACTCGTGCTGTGCCAGCGCGACCTGCACCGTGCCTTCTCGCGTCCGTGCGCGCTGCGCGAAGATGTCCAAAATCAGCGCCGTGCGGTCGATGATCTTGCACTTCAGGCGGTCTTCGAGCGTGCGCTGCTGCGCGGGCGAGAGCTCGTCGTCGCAGATCACGACGCCGGCGCGGAGGTCGTCGCGCATCGCGGCGATCTCTTCGAGCTTGCCCTTGCCGATCCAGGAGCGCGGATCGGGGTGCGGACGGCGCTGTACAACGCGCGCCAGCGGCGCGGCGCCGGCCGTTTCGGCCAGCTGCGCCAGCTCGTCGATTGAGGCGGCGGCGCTCCAGTGGTCGGCGCGGCGCGAGTCGACGCCGACCAGAATGGCGCGTTCGCGGGCTGGATGGGTAGGGTGTTTGGCGGGTCGTCGGCGGCTGATGAGAGACTCCGAATCCGGATGCGGCGCGGGCGGCTGGGGGTTCTATCGGCGGATGCGCATCGGCGATTCCGGATTCCTTGCCCCCATTCTAGCGGGTTAGACTGGAGTTGTTGAGGCGACCGCGCAGCCTGCGCGAGGAGGTGCAACATGACACCCCTGCTTCGCACTCCCGAGAACCTCGCTCTCCGCCGGCGGATCAGGCTCTACTACGAGTCGGGGCGGCGCCGGTTCTTCGCTACGCTGGGGCTGACCATTGGGCTGCTGCTGGTGTTCTTCTACCTGGAGCTCGCGCTCGGATCAGCCTTGTCCTCTCAGTGGATCGGCGCATTCACTTTCGGGGTGATCGGCGGGCCGCTCCTGCTGCTGAGCCTGGTTCTCTATCGAACATGGAACCGCGCACTGATTGCGCTGCCGGGCCTGGCGACGCTCGGCTGGTTCTGGACCTACATTGCCGTGTCGCTGTGAAGCTTGCGAAGTTCAGCGGCCGGTGAAGGCGGCGATGCGTTGGACGCCTTCGTCGACCTCGTCGTCGGGGAGGGTGAGGGAGAGGCGGATGTAGCCCTCGCCGGAGGGGCCGTAGCCGTTGCCGGGGGTAACCACCACGCCCTGCTCCTCGATTAATCGGGCGGCGAAGTCGGCGCTCGATTGGCCCTCGGGGATTTTGGCCCAGATGTAGAGCGAGGCGCGGGGGTGCAGCACCTCGAGGCCGATCTGCTCCAGCGCGGCGACCACCTTGTCGCGGCGGCCTTGCAGAATCCGGTTGTTGGCCTCGATCACCGACTGATCGCCGCTGAGGGCGCCGATCGCCATCTGCTGGATGGCCTGGGGGATACCGCTGTCGATGTTGGACTTGACGCGCAACAGCGCGTCGACCATTTCGGCGTTGCCGCAAGCCCAGCCGATTCGCCAGCCGGTCATGTTGAATGTCTTGGAGAGCGAGAAGTATTCGATCCCCGCCGCCCGCGCGTCGGCGGCCTGTAGATAGGCCGGCGCCTGGTAGCCGTCGTAGGTCACGTCGCAGTAGGCGTTGTCGTGCAGCACGGCGATCTCGTTGGCCAGCCCGAATTCGGCGGCGCGCTGGAAGAAATCGGGCTCCGCCGTCGCGCCGGTCGGGTTGTTGGGGTAGTTGAGCCAGAGCACCCGCGCCCGCTCGCGCACCTCGGACGGCACGCCGTCCAGATCGGGCAGCCAGTCGTTCTCCGCCGTGAGCGGCAGGTAGTGCGACTCGCCGCCGGCGAACATCGTGCCGATCGCGTAGACGGGGTAGGCCGGGTCGGGCACCAGCGCGATATCGCCGGGGTCGATGAAGCAGAGCGCAGTGTTGGCGATGCCCTCTTTCGCGCCGATTAAGGGCACGATCTCGTTGGCCGGATCGAGGCTGACCCCGAAACGCTGCCGCATCCAGTCGGCGATTGCGCCGCGCAGTTCGGGCAGGCCCTCCGTCTCCGGATAGCGGTGGTTGGCCGGCACATCAGCGTGGTCGTGCAGCGCTTCGAGGATGTGCGGGTGGGTCGGCAGATCGGGATCGCCGATGCCGAACGAGATCACCCGCACGCCCTTCTCACGCTGCTCCGCGATCCGACGGCTGATTTCGACGAACAGATAGGGCGGGAGGTTCTGCACCCGCTGTGCGACGCGGGTCATTAGAAACGCCCCCAGATTTTGCCGACTTTGACGTAGGTGACGATTTTCTCCTCCTGCAACCGCTGAATCTCCGACGGATCGGCGGGGCGCTGGTAGAAGAGCTCGTTGGTCACGTGGCGGAAGCCGAACTGCGCGAGCAGCGGATCGCTCATCGCCTCCATCGCCACGCGCAGCGTCAGCGCGCGGCGGTTCTGCTCCGCGCCGTAGCGCATCGCCGCGTCGAGCAGCGCGCCGGAGATGTCGGCGAAGGGCTGATCCGGCGCGACCACCAGCTCCTCCGCCGCCAGCCCGCGCTTCTCCGCCTCGGCGAGGTGGATGTAGCCGGCGGGCCGGCCGTCCAGCTCGGCGATGCCCACCCAGGCGGCGTCGGTGAAGAACCGTTCGCTGAGCGGCGGCGAGTGCGCGGCTTCGCCCGAGGCCTGCTGCTCCAGGCCGACGATCACCTCGGCGTCGTCCCCGCCCGCCCGCCGCACGCTCACGTCGGCGTTGAAGGCCGGATTCTGCTCGACCTGCTCGCGCACATCGCGGCAGCGCACCACCGAAACCTCGGCGGGGCTGGGGAACGACGCGCCGATCAGCATCGGCTCGACGTAGTGGCGATGCGGGAAGTCGTTGTAGTCGAGCGTCATCAGCTCGCAGTCGGAATGCTCCAGCGCCAGCTCGCCCATGTCGTTGAGCAGGTTGGTCAGGTGCAGGCGAATGTGGTTGATCGCGTCGAACTCGTAGTAGAGCCGCAGGTGGCGCCCGTAGGGCAGGCCGATCACGAAGCCGTCGTCGCACTGCGCGGAGAGGATTTGCGGCGCGCGCACCAGCGCGTCGTAATCGAGGTTGGGCTGGTTGCGCACAGTGATCGGGCGCGTGGCGAGCGTCTCGTGCAGCCGCCGCACCATGCCGGGCGCGCGGTCCTGGTCGTAGGCGGCGTAATCAGGCGTGACCATTCGGTATCCATTCGCTGGGGATCGCGCCTTCAAAGGCGAATTCGGCGGGTCCGGTCATGTAGACGGTTTCGGCGTCGGGTCCGGTCCAGGCGATCTGCAGATCGCCCCCGGGCAGCGAGACGGTCGCTCGCGTGTCGGCCAGGCCGCGCAGGCGCGCGGCGACGAGCACCGCGCAGGCACCCGAGCCGCAGGCCATCGTTTCGCCCACGCCGCGCTCCCAGACTCGCATCCGCAGGTGATCCGGCGCAAGCACATTGACGATCTCAAAATTGACGCGCTGCGGGAAGTCGGGGTGATGCTCCACGGCGGGCCCGACCTCGGCGAGCGGGAAGTCGGCCACATCCTCGTCGGTGAACCAGACCGCGTGCGGATTGCCCATCCCCACGCAGGTCAGCTCCAGCTCGCGATCGGCCGCGCGAATGCGATGGTGCAGCACCGGACCCGGCGCGGGCGCGCGGACGGGAATCCGGTCGGGTTCGAGATACGCGGGTCCCACGGCGACGCGCACCTGCGCGATCTCGTCGCCGCGTTCGCCGCTGTGCAGATCGCCGAGTTCGGCGTGCAGCACTCCTGCGCCAGTCTCGATCGGCAATCGTCCGTCGGTCGGCGCGATGCCGGCGCGCTCGATCAGGTACTTGGTGAAGCAGCGGAAGCCGTTGCCGCACATCTGGCCGTCGGAGCCGTCGGCGTTGACGATCGTCATCCGCGCCGCGGCCGCTTCGGTGTCTTCGACGAGCAGGATGCCGTCGGCGCCGATTCCGAAGTGGCGGTCGCAGATTTTCGGCGCGGCGGCGGACCAGTCAAGCGCCAACCGCTCGGCGAGCGGTCCGCGCGCGTCCACGAGCACGAAATCGTTGCCCGCGCCCTGCACCTTGAGGAATGGGATGGCCATCTGGCTTGCCCTGCTTGAGTCGTCCTGCCCGAATCGCCGAGCGTTGATCGCTCGGCTCGCCCTACATCTTACCCAAGCACCTCGATTCGCGCCCGGATTCGCGCCATGAGTTCGGCCGGCGTGGGCGGCTGCGCGGACCAGGCGATGCGCGGATCGTCGGCGCGGAACCAGGCGCGCTGGCGGCGGCTGAAGCGCTGCGTCGCCCGCGCGACCGCCGCGACCGCATCAAGCAGCGAGAACTCGCCGCGCAAGTAGGCCAGCACCTCGCGGTAGCCGATCGCCCGGAAGCCCGGCGCATCCGCCGGAACACCCTCTCGCAACAGGTCCGCGACTTCGCGGACCAGCCCTTCCCGAAACATCGCCGCCGTGCGCCGATCAATTCGCTCATCCAGATCGCTCTGTGAGAGATCCGGGGCGTAGACGGCGAAGCGCAGCGGATGCCGCTCGCGCTGCCAACTCGAGATCGGACGTCCCGTCTGTTCGTAGACCTCCAGCGCGCGGATTACGCGGCGCAGGTTGTTCGGCTCGATCTGCGTCGCCGCTTCGGGATCTACCCGCGCCAGGTCGCCGTGCAGCGCAGCCGCGCCGCGCGCCCGCGCCGCTTCCTCCAGCCGCTCGCGGAGCGCCTGATCCGGCGCCGCGGGCGGCACCACCCAGCCCTCCAGCAGCGCCCAGATGTATTGCCCGCTGCCGCCGACCACGATCGGCAGCCTGCCGTGTGCCTGCACATCGGCGATTGCCGCCCGCGCCGCTTCCAGATACTCCGCCAGCGAGATCGGCTCCGTCGGTTCGCGCAGATCCAGACAGTGATGCGGGACCAGCGCGCGCTCCGCAGGCGTCGGCTTCGCGGAGCCGATCTCCAGCCGGCGGTAAAGCTGCCGTGAGTCGGCGCTCACAATCTCCGCATCAAGCTCGCGCGCCAGCCGCAGCGCCCAAGCGGACTTGCCCGACGCGGTCGGACCGACGATCGCGGCGACCGGTCCGTCGGCTGCTCGGCCGTCAGCCGGCGGCGGCGATTTCTTCGGCGATTGTGATGAAGGCATCGGCATCGAGCGACGCGCCGCCGACCAGCGCGCCGTCCACATCCGGCTCGCGCACAAAATCCGCCACGTTCTCCGGCTTCACCGAGCCGCCGTAGAGGATGCGCGTCCGCTCCGCCTGTTCTCGCCCAACGGCCTCTCCCAGCTGCGCCCGAATGTGCGCCGCGGCCGCCTGCGCCTGCTGCGGCGTCGCCGGTTCGCCCGCGCCGATCGCCCAGACCGGTTCGTAGGCCACGACCAGATCCTCCGACACTGGCTGCTCGGCGAGCGCCGCCCGCACCTGGCGGCTGAGCACCGCCTCCGTGCGTCGGTTCTCGCGTTCCTCCTGCGACTCGCCCACGCACAGGATCGGCGTCAGACCGTGAAGCTGCGCCGCCGCCAGCTTGCGCTGAATGATCTCGTCGTCTTCGCAGAAGTACTGGCGGCGCTCCGAGTGGCCGATCAGCACCCACGACGCGACCTGCGCCAGCTGCGTCGGCGACACCTCGCCTGTGAACGCGCCCTTCGGTTGGCTGTGCATGTTCTGGCCCGCCACCCACACTTTCGTTCCCTCAAACGCCCGCGCGACCGTTTCCAGCTGCAGAAAGCCCGGCGCGATCACGATCTCCACTCCGCCGATGTCGTCAATCCCCTCCAGCCCGTCGCAGAGCACCTCCGCCTCCGCGTTCGTCATGTGCATCTTCCAGTTGGCGGCGCTGATCGGTACGCGGTAGTCCATGCGGTCCTCTTATGTCGCGTTGGGCAGAGCAGCGATGCCGGGCAGTTCGATGCCCTGCAGGAGTTCCAGCGCCGCCCCGCCGCCGGTGCTGACATGCGTCATCTTCCGCGCCAGCCGGAAGCGCATTAAGGCTGCGACCGTCTCGCCGCCGCAGATCACCGTATTCGCCTTCAGCGCCGCGATCGCTTCGCCCATCGCCTGTGTGCCGCCGCTGAACGCCTCCCGCTCGAACATGCCCAGCGGCCCGTTCCAGACGATCGTGTCGCACTCGGCGACCGCCTTGCCGAACGCCTCGACCGTCTGCGGTCCCACATCCAGCACCTGCCAGTCGGTCGGCACATCCTCCTCGGCGAAGACCAGCGGACGCGCCCGCGGCGGCTGATCCGCGCCGCCCGCGATCACCGCGTCGGTGGGCAGCAGCAGGCGACACTTGCGCGCCGTCGCGTTGTCCATGATCGCGAGCGCCTGCTCGGCCATCTCCGGTTCGTAGAGCGACGCCGCCAACGGCTGCCCGCAGGCGTGCAGGAAGGTGTTCGCCATCGCCCCGCCGATGCACAGCACATCTGCTTTCTCGATCAGGTTGTCCAGCAGTCCCAGCTTGTCGGACACCTTTGCGCCGCCCGTGATCACCGCCAGCTTGCCGGCCTTGCCGGCCGCGATCGGCGTGAGCGCCTCCAGCTCCCGCTCAAGCAGCAGCCCCGCCGCCGCCGGCAACAGCCCTGCGACGGTATGCGTCGACGCATGCGCGCGGTGCGCCGCGCCGAACGCATCGTTCACGTAGCAGTCCGCCAGCGAGGCCAGCCGCGCCGCAAATTCCGCGTCGTCCGCTTCTTCCTCCGCGTGGAAGCGCACGTTTTGCAGCACCAGCACATCGCCCGGCGTGAGCGCTGCCGCCATCTCGGTCGCAATCTCGCCCACGCAGTCCGGCGCCATCTGCACGCCCTGCTCCAGCAGCCGCGCGAGCCGCACCGCCGCCGGCGTCAGGTCGTACTGCGGATTGCGCATCCCCTCCGGACGCCCCAGATGCGAGCAACAGATCACCGACGCGCCGTGCTCGAGCAGGTAGCGGATTGTCGGGATCGCCGCCGAGATGCGGGTGTCGTCCAGCACCCGCCCGCCGTCCAGCGGCACGTTGAGATCCAGCCGCAGCAGTACGCGCTTGCCCTGCACATCGAGGTTGCGCACCGACCGCTTGCGCATCGCCCGTTTCCCCTGCCCACTCATCGTCCCGCCCCGATCGCCGACGGATCGGGCGTCAAGTCGGCTGCCAAATCAGCTGCCAAATCGGCTGCTTGTTCCCCTTCGAGCTGGGCTAGCTTGGCCAGCCGCCGCGCGTGCCGCCCGCCTTCAAACTCCGCGCCCACGAACGCATCCACGATCTCCTCCGCGACCGCCCGCCCGGTGTTCCATGCGCCGAGCGCCAGGACGTTTGCATTGGTGTGTTGCCGCGCTCGTCGGGCGCTCCAGGCATCGGCGCAGAGCGCCGCGCGCACGCCGCGCACCTTGTTCGCGGCAATGCTCACGCCCACGCCGTTCGAGCAGATCACGATGCCCAGCCGCTCGCTGCTCGCCGCCACCGCGCGCGCGAGCGGCGCGGCTACATCGGGGTAGTCGACCGACTCATCCGAGTGCGTCCCGAAGTCCTCCACCTCATGCCCGGCTTCGCTCAGACGCCGAATCAACGATCGCTTGAGGTCGATCCCGGTGTGGTCGCTGCCGATCGCGATGCGCACGCTGTCCGTCGCTTCCGCTCAGCCGCCGGCTGCGTCCGGCTCCGGCAGGCCCCAGTGCTCAACCAGCCACTCGCCGATCCGCGGGTCGAGATCGGGTCCCTGACGCAGAATGCGCGGTATCGGCGAGGCGCAATTCAGGATAGTAGAGGCGAGCCCTGCGGGCAGTGCGTCCCCCGGCTCAACTATGTGAACCGCTGCTCCCAGCTGTCCGCGCACGTCGTCCGGCGTCAGCGCCGCCGGCTGTCCGTGCAGATTCGCGCTGGTTCCCGTCAGCGGCTGATCCAGCTCGCGCAGCACCTCCAACGCCACAGGGTGATCTGGGATGCGCAGGGCGATCGTCTCCCCCTCGACCGCGTCCGTGTCGAATTGCGGATGCTTGGGCAGAATCAGGGTGACCGCGCCCGGCCAGACCAGCTCGGCCAGCCCGCGCACCCGCGCCGGCGACTCCGCCGCCGCCCGATCCAGCCAGTCCAGCGAGGGGATGAAGACCGGCAGGCTCTCCGCGCCCGGCCGCCGCTTCAGCCGAAAGACCGCCGCGACGGCTTCCGCGTCGAGCGCGTTCGCCGCCAGCGCGTACTGTGTATCGGTCGGCAGCGCGACCGGCTCCCCGCGCGCCAGCACTTCAACCGTCCGACGGACCTCTTCCGAGCTCACGACTCGCCCACTGCTCCAGCTGCTGTTCTACCGGCCGACATAGCAGAGTGTACGGCTCAGGAGCGTACACCGAATAACCTGTAGAACGCAGCTGCAGGCAACAGACGGGACAGCGGACGGACCGAATGTCGAGCGAGCATCCGCACGAGTCCATCGTGATCGTAGACATGGGGTCGCAAACCGCGATGCTGATTGCGCGGCGGGTGCGCGAACTCAATGTCTACTGCGAACTTGCGCCGCCGACCTCGACTCGCGCCGACCTGGCGCGCCTCAACGCGCGCGGCGTGATCCTCTCCGGCGGCCCCTCCTCCGTCCACGACGCCGACGCGCCGCGCGCGCCCGACTGGGCGCTCGACGGCAGCCTGCCCACGTTGGGCATCTGCTACGGGATGCAGGAGCTCGCCCACCGTCTCGGCGGCCGCGTGGCACCCGGCCGCGAGCGCGAGTTCGGCGCGGCCTCGCTCACCGCGCGCGACGACCAATCGCCGCTGCTGCGCGGCCTGCCCCAGCCGCTCCCGGTCTGGATGAGCCACGGCGACCGCGTCGAGGCGATGCCCGACGGCTTCCAATCGCTGGCGGCGACCGAGTCGATCCCGATCGCTGCGATGAGCAACGGCGCGGGCCTCTACGGCATCCAGTTCCACCCGGAGGTCGTCCACACACCCAACGGCCGCGAGCTGCTGCGCAACTTCGTGCGCGGCATCTGCGGCTGCGCCGGCGACTGGACCGCCGAGCACTTTGTCTCCGAGTCGATCGCTTCGATCCACGCCCAGGTCGGCGGACGCCGCGTGATCTGCGGACTCAGCGGCGGCGTCGACTCCGCCGTCGCCGCCACGCTCGTGCATCGCGCCGTCGGCGACCAGCTGACCTGCGTCTTCGTCGACAACGGCCTGTTGCGCCGCGGCGAGCGCGAGCAGGTTGAGGACACGTTCTCCCGCCATCTGCACATCAACCTGCGCAGCGTCGACGCCGGCGATCGCTTCCTCGAAGAGCTGGCCGGCGTGACCGATCCCGAAACCAAGCGCAAGCGCGTCGGCGAGACGTTCATCTCCGTCTTTGAGGAAGCCGCCCGCGAGCTTGGCGAAGCGGACTTCCTCGTGCAGGGCACCACCTACCCCGATGTGGTCGAGAGTGCCGGCAGCGGGGCCGGCGGCGCGACGGCCACGATCAAGTCGCACCACAATGTCGGCGGGCTGCCCGACGACCTCCGCTTCGAGCTCGTCGAACCGCTGCGCTACCTGTTTAAGGATGAGGTGCGCGCCGTCGGCCGCGAACTCGGCTTGCCCGACGAGATCGTCGAGCGCCAGCCCTTCCCCGGGCCCGGACTCTCGATCCGCATCATCGGACCCGTCACCCACGAAAAAGTCTCCGTGCTGCAAGCCGCCGACGCGATCGTGGTGGATGAGGTGCGGGCCGCCGGTCTGGAGCGCGAACTCTGGCAGTCCTTTGCGATCCTGACCGACACTCGCACGGTCGGCGTGCAGGGCGACGCGCGCACCTACGGCTGGGTCGTCGCGCTCCGCGCCGTCACCGCCGACGACGCGATGACCGCCGACTGGGCCCGCCTGCCCGCCGACCTGCTGGGGCGCATCGCCAATCGCATCGTCAACGAGGTCCCGCAGGTCAACCGCGTCGTCTACGACATCACCTCCAAGCCGCCGGGCACCATTGAGTGGGAGTAGCCGGATGCGAGTAGCGCGGTGGTGATCACGATCTGCATGAGCATGCTGCTGAGCGACCGCCTCCCCGCCCTGCGCGAGGCGCTGGAGGCCGCTGGACACGAGGTGCTGCTGCCCGTCGACACCCACGGCTTCGACTACGCGGGCGCGTCGACCGCCGAGCGAGCCGCGCAGAAGCGCCGCTACGACCTGATCCGTGAGCACTGGCGCAAAATCCAGCGCTCCGACGCGATCCTCGTCGTCAACGAAGACCTGCCCGGCCGCCCCCGCCATATCGGCGGCAACACCTTCCTCGAAATGGGCTTCGCGCACATCCTCGAGCTGCCGATCTACATGATGCAGCCCCCGCCCGACACCACCTACGCCAGCGAAATGCTGGCCATGGATCCGATCATCCTGCACGGCGACCTCAGCCGGATCGACGCGGTTGCATCGACGCAGAAGGCTAACCGAAGCAGCAGAAGGGGCGGGTAACCCATGCGCATCCTGATCGTCGGCGTCGGCGGACGCGAGCACGCGCTCGCCTGGGCGCTCGCCCGCAGCCCCCGCTGCTCCGAACTGCTCTGCGCGCCCGGCAACGCTGGCACTGCCGCGCTCGGCGAGAATCTGCCGATCGCCGACACCGACATCGAGGGCATCGTCCGCGCCGCGACCGAGCGCCGTATCGACCTGGTCGTCGTCGGCCCCGAAGCGCCGCTCGCCGCCGGGCTGGTCGACGCCCTGCGCGCCGCCGGTATCCGCGTTTTCGGCCCCACCGCCGCCGCCGCTCAAATCGAGTCCTCCAAATGGTTCGCCAAGCAGGTCATGACCGCGGCCGGCGCGCCCCACGCCGACGCCGAGCTCTTCGAATCCGCCCGCGCCGCCCACAAGTGGATCGAAATGCTCGGCCCCGACGCGCTGCCGGTGGTCAAAGCCGACGGCCTCGCCGCCGGCAAGGGCGTCGTGGTCCCCGCCACGATCGACGAGGCGCACGCAGCGATCGACGAGCTGATCGCCGTCTCCGGGCGGCTGGTGCTGGAGGACTGGCTGAGCGGCGAGGAAACCTCCGCGATGGCGATCGTCGCCGCCGGCGTCGTGTCCCCGCTGCCCCTCTCCTGTGACCACAAGCGAATCGGCGAGGGCGACACCGGACGCAACACCGGCGGGATGGGCGTCTATTCGCCGCCCGGCTTCGTCGCCGATCCACACGCGCTGTTTGAGACGATCCACGAGCCGGTGGTGGCGGAAATGGCGGCGCGCGGCGCGCCCTTCGAAGGCTGCCTCTACGGCGGCGTGATGGTCGACGACGATGATCCGCTCGTCTTCGAGTTCAACTGCCGCTTCGGCGATCCCGAAGCCCAGGCGCTCTTCCCGCTACTCGACCACGACGCGCCAAACGGCGACCTGCTCGCCGCGCTCACGGGCGATCTCAACGAGCCGCTCGCCTTCCGCGACGAAGCCAGCGTCGCCGTCGTGATGTCCAGCGCCGGCTACCCCGGCCCCTACCAGACCGGCGCGCGCATCTTCGGCCTCGACGATGTAGATGACGACGTGGCGGTGTTCCACGCCGGCACGGCGCTCAACGACGACGGCGAGATCGTGACCGCCGGCGGCCGTGTGCTGTCCGTCGCCGCCACCGCCCCCAGCCTCGGCGAAGCCCGCGAGCGCGCCTACGACAACATCGCCCGCATCCGCTTCGAGGGCGCCTACTGGCGCACCGACATCGGCCAACGCGAGCTCGAGACGGCTGGGCGATAGGCTGGTACCGCCCACAAAACCAACCGAGCGGAGGAACCGATGGCGGAGCCCAATTTGCAGGATCACGACGCCGCCAAGCGCGTCGAGATGTTCGACGGCGTCGCAATGCGCACGCTCAATCACGGCGAGCGCACCTCGATCCACGAAATCGAGATCGCCCAGGGCGGCGTCGTGCCCATGCACGCCCACCCGCACGAGCAGATCGGCTACCTGGTCAGCGGCCGCGTTCTCTTCGAGCTGGGC
The DNA here is from genome assembly GCA_965242565.1 of Dehalococcoidia bacterium. Taxonomy (GTDB): domain Bacteria; phylum Chloroflexota; class Dehalococcoidia; order Bin125; family Bin125; genus CATQGW01. Next base: position 862,975 of record OZ251457.1, read on the forward strand.
GACGAGAAGCGCGAAATCTCCGCCGGCGACTCCTGGGTGATCCCCTCCGAAGTGCCCCACGAGGTCACCGCGCTCGAGGACTCCATCGCGCTCGACATCTTCTCGCCCAAGCGCGACGAATACATCAACCGATGATCCCCCGCTACCAACGCCCCGAAATGGCTGCGCTCTGGACCGACGACGCCAAGTGGCGGCGCTGGCTCGACGTCGAAATCGCCGTCGTCCAGGCCTGGGCCGAAGAGGGCGTCGTGCCCCACGAAGACGCCGAGCAGATCGCCGCCAACGCCGACTTCGTCACCGCCGACATCGACCGCTACCAGATCGAAGTCCACCACGACACCCACGCCTTCCTGCACTCCGTCGCCGACAGCCTCGGCCCCGAGTCGCGCTGGGTGCATCACGGGCTGACCACCAACGATGTCTGGGACACCGCCTCCGCGCTCCAGATCCGCGACGCCGCCGCGCTGCTCGAAGCGGATCTGGAGCGCCTTGAGGAGGTGCTCACCGCCCAGGCCGACGACCATCGCCGCACGCTCTGCGTCGGCCGCAGCCACGGCGTCCACGCCGAGCCCACCAGCTTCGGCCTCAAACTCGCCGGCTGGGTCGACGAGACGCGCCGCAACCGCGCCCGCCTGGCCGACGCCAAAGCGCAGATCGCCGTCGGCAAAATCTCCGGCGCGGTCGGCACCCACGCCACCGTCCCGCCCTGGATCGAGGAGTCCGTCTGCGAAAAGCTCGGGCTCGGCGTCGAGGCAATCTCCACCCAGGTCGTGCAGCGCGACCGTCACGCCCACTTCATCTCCACGCTCGCCTTGATCGCCGCCTCGCTGGAGCGCTTCGCCACCGAAATCCGTCACCTCCAGCGCACCGAGGTGCGCGAGGTGCAGGAACCGTTCGTCGAGGGCCAGGCCGGCTCCTCGGCGATGCCGCACAAGCGCAACCCCGAAAAGTGCGAGCGCGTCTGCGGACTCGCTCGCACGATCCGCGCCAACGCCATGACCGCGCTGGAAAACGTCGCCCTCTGGCACGAGCGCGACATCTCGCACTCCAGCGCCGAGCGCATCCTGATCCCCGACGCCTGCCAGGCGCTCGACTACATCCTCGACCTCTTCACCTGGGTGATGGAGCACCTCGAAGTCGACGAGGGCCGGATGTTCAAGAACCTCGAGAGCTCGTTCGGCCTGATCCACTCGCAGCAGGTGCTGCTCGCGCTCACCGAAGCCGGCATGCCGCGCGACGAAGCCTTCCGCCGCGTCCAGCACCACGCCCTCGCCGCCTGGGACGCCGAAACGCCGTTCCGCGAACGCCTCGAAGCCGACGAAGCCATCGCCGCCGTGCTCGACTCCGACGCGCTCGACGCCCTCTTCGACCCCCGCGCATTCCTCAAGCACGTCGACGCCTCCTTCGCCCGCCTGGGGCTGTAGCCGCGTGCTCTCGCGCCCGGCCCAGGCAGCGGCTCTTCTCGCGCTGATCGCCGTCCTCGCCACCGCCTGCGCCGACGCCATCCCGGTCGCCCCAAACGGTGCGGATGACGCCCCTGCCGAAACAGTCGCCGACCCCGATTGCGGCTGGCTGCGCTGGAGCGAGACCGCGACCACCGTCGCCGACTGGTTCACCGCCCACCCCGACATTGACGCCCTGCACTCGTGGGACATAGTGACGCAACGCTTCGAGCCGCTCTCCAGGGCGGAGCGGCGGCGCGATCCGACAAAGCGCCCTCAAGCCGGCGCGGTCATCTGGCGTTCCGGCGGCGGCGCGCCGCCGCCCCAAACCTTCACCGCCGCCGACGCCAAGCAGGTGATGCAACTGCGCGCTGGCCTCAATCTGCTGCCCTGGGCGGGCGGCGCGGAATCGACGATCACGCTGACCGAAGCGCTGCGCTGGCTCGGACCGAACCTCGTCTCAATCACCCGCTGGGACGCGGCGGAAAACGTCTGCCGCCGCGGTTGGGGCTCGCCCGATGGCGAAAGCGACGCCGTCCCCGGACCCGGCGATTTCCTCGCGCTTGAGCTGCGCGAGGACGCAACCTGGTACCAAGCCTGGGCGCAACCGCAACTCTTCATGGTCGCAGGCAATGTCGGCGCGGAGGCCTACGCCGAACTGCGGAGCGAAACCGTCTCCGTCGCCGGCTACATCGCCGCAACCTATGCGCTCGCAGTCCGCCCGCCCGCCGTCTTCCTCACCACCAGCCGCGACGACGCCGAGCGCGCATTCGGCCCGCTGCTGGATGCAGAGCTCCCGGCCGACTGGTGGCCCGAAGGCGCGTGCGGGTTTGCCAACGATCAGGTCATCGTGCTGCGGGTGGGTTGCGGGAATCCGATCGCGTTCGCCCACGAATACGTTCACCTACTTCAGTCGCACCTCGTCCACGGCGCAACGCAGACGATCGTTCCGCGCGAGCCGCAGTGGCTATTGGAGGGCGCGGCCGTCTATATCGCAGCGCGCTACCGAGACGCGGCCGGCCATCGCCGGTACGAACATTCGCGCGCCCGGTTCCTCGAAGACGCATCGGCCGACGGTGGTTCGACGGGGCTGACTGAGCTCGAGACAGTGGAGCAATGGCGTTCTGCGGATCCGACAACCGCATACGCGATCTCCTTCCTCGCCGCCGAGCGGCTCGCCGCGCTCGCCGGCGACGACGCGCTGTTCGAGTTCTACCGCGAGCTGCGGCGCTACGCCGGCCACCGGCCCCGGGCCTTTCACGCTGCGTTCGGCATGGCGCTCGCCGAGTTCTACGCCGAATTCGCGCGCGAGACGGCAGCGACGGCGGCATTTGAGCCGCCGCGGCAATATCGCATTCGCGGCGCGCTGGTCGATCCGTCGGGCGCGCCCGTCGAAGGTATGCGGGTCTACGCCTACCCCTGGCGTGGCGGCAGCGGCCTCTTCGGCCTGACCGACGCTGAAGGCGCTTTCGAGATCGCCGTGCCGGCCGGCGCCTGGCGGCTGAGCGTCCACAGCGGCAGCCGCTGCACGGTGTTCGGCGAGTATCGCTCCGATGGCGCGTTGGGCGCCTGGGGCGACGCCGCGCGGCTCAACACGGGACCGGATGCGTCGCCCGATGTGCGAATCACTCTGCCCACCGAGGTCGACCGACTGCGCGGCAGGTCGACCTGCCGCGAACCGGACAGCGACGGCTGGGTGCGCGGCACGGTGCGTGATCCCGACGGGCGCGGCGTCGCCGACATCGAAATCTCCACCTGCGATCTGGAGGGCGTCATAGGCTGCGCCCGCGCCGTGACCAACGCCGACGGCGCATACGCGCTCGACGCGCCGCCGGGTGAGTACCGCCTCGCGGTCGGACCGACCGCCGATCCCTGCCTGATCTGGGGCGCGCGCGGAGCGCAGGGGCAACTCGTCGACTCCAGATCCGCCGCCGCCCTGACCATCGGCGAAACTCGTCTGCGCGGCATCGACATTCGTCTGCCCGCCGCGCCCGAAGACCTACCGACGATCGGCAGGTGCCGATGAACTCCGAGAACGGCCGGCGTCATACGCGCTTGCGCGCCGCGCTGCCTCCACTGCTGGCGCTCCTGACCCTCCTTGCCGTCCTTGCCGCCGCCTGCGCCGATGCTCTCCCGGTCGCTCCGAACGACGCGGATGGTGCGAATGACGCGCCGGGCGAAACAGTGGTTGAAGCCGATTGCGGCTGGCTGCGCTGGAGCGAGACCGGGACCACCATCGCCGACTGGTTCGCCGCCCGCCCCGATACCGCCGCGCTGCACTGGTGGGACGCGGGGGCACGGGAGTTTCGGGAGTTCGGCCGCGCAGCGGCGCTCGCCGCTCCGCACCGACAGCTGCTCGCCGGCACCCCACTGTGGCTCCAGCAGGAAGGCGAGGACCCGCCGCGCATCGTCTCCGTCGACCAGGCCGCCGACATCATCCGTCTGCGACCCGGCGTCAACCTCGTTCCCTGGCTCGGCAAGCAGCCCGCCACCTCGCTCGGCGATGCGATCCGCTGGATCGCGCCCGAGTTGGACGCCGCAGCCGTCGTCGCCGGCGACGGCTCGTCCTGCCGTGCCGTCTCGTTGACCGACTGGCTCTGGGATGCGCCGCCGACGCTCGCGCCCGGCGATGTGCTCGCCCTCACGCTGCGGCGCGACGCCATCTGGCTCCAGCCCTGGGCCCAGCCGCCGCAACTGCTGCTCGGCCCCGGCGTCGAGCGCGACGCGCAGGACGAACTCTGGCGCGAGTGGGAGGTCGTCAGCGGCTACATGGCCTCCCGCCACGGCGCAGCCGTCGCTCTCCGTGCCATCGCCCTCCAGCCCGATCATCCGTCGTTCGTCCGCGCCTTCGAGCTGCTGCTGGCCGAAGAGCTCGACACCGGCGCATGGCCGATCGACGCCTGCGGCGGCGAAATTGGCGGCTGGATCGGCCTGATCGTCGGCTGTCAGGACCCGATCGCCTTCGACCACGAATACGTCCACGCGCTCCAGTACGACGCCGCCACCGGCGGTCTCGGCGACGCCGGCGAAATTCGGCCCCTCTGGCTGGTCGAAGGCATGGCCATGTACCTCGCGGCCGCGTACCGCGACGCCGCCGGCCACGAGGACTACCTCGACGCCCGCGACTGGGCAATCGACGGCGCCCACGCATTCGGCGGACCGCTTCCGCTCGACACGCTCGAAACCTGGCTGCAGTGGCGCTACGCGCCGCCGCTGCCCGCCTACGCCGTCGGCCTCCTCGCCGCCGAATGGCTCGCCGCCCAGGCCGGCGACGATGCGCTCTTCCTCTACATGCGGCGGCTGCAACGCGGCCCCAGCCGCTGGCGCGAGGCGTTCGACATTGCCTTCGGCCTTAGCGTCGACGACTTCTACGATGCCTTCAGCGAGCATGCCGACACGTTCGAGCGCCCCCGCCCGCACCGCATCACCGGCCGCCTCGTCGATCCCGACGGCGCGCCGGTGAGCGGCATGCGCGTCTACGCCTATCCGGAGCACGGCGGCGCGGGGATGTTCGCCCTGACAGGCCGCAGCGGCCGATTCACGATCGAGGCGGCGGCGGGGCGCTACCGCATCGCCGTGCAGAGCGGCAGCCGCTGCACAATGTTCGGCTACTACCGCGAGAGCGGCGCGATCGGTTCGGGGATCGGCGCGCCGCCGGTTGAGGCGTCGGCGCGGCGGACATCGGAGATCACCGTTCGCCTACCCGCCGCCCCGCCTGATCTGCGCGGCTGGACCACCTGCGCCCAGCCCGACGGCGACGGCTGGCTGAGCGGGAGAGTGCTCGACGCAGACGGGCGCGGCGCGGCGAACGTTCACGTCCTGGCCTGCGATCCGGAGCGGAGCGTCGCCTGCGGCAGAGCCGAGACCGGCAGCGACGGCGCATACGCGATCGATGCGCCGCCGGGCGACTACGAGATTCTGGTCGGCCCCGCCGACGACCCTTGCCTGCTCTGGGGCATGCGCGGCCCATCGGGCGAGCTGGCGCAATCGGCGGACACCGGCATCGTCGCGCTCGGCAATGCGCCCGTGCGCGGCCTCGATGTCCGGCTGCCCGCCCCGCCTGCGGAGCTCCGGACATACGACCAGTGCTGGTGACACTGCGCCGACCGAGCCGCAGTCCGTCGCAGTCGAGCAGCGCATCCCGCCGAGCGTCGCTCGGATGGGTAGCGGAGCCCACTGTGTCGTAGGATCGGAGCAGAGGAGGAACGTGATGTCTGTGATGCTCGAATCCGATCTGCCCCTGCCCAAGCGCTCCGGCAAAGTGCGCGACATCTACGACCTCGGCGACCGCCTGCTGATCGTCACCACCGACCGCGTCTCCGCCTTTGATGTCGTCCTGCCCACCGGCATCGCCGACAAGGGCTGCGTGCTCACCCAGATGTCCGCCTACTGGTTCGACGCCACCTCGACTGTCGTGCCCAACCACATGATCCGCGTGATCGACTCGACCGAGAACCCCGACCTGCCGATCGCGCTCAGCGCCGATTATGTCGGGCGCACGATGCTCGTCCGCAAGGCCGAGCCGGTCAAGCTGGAGGCCGTCGTGCGCGGCTACCTGGCCGGCAGCGGCTGGGCCGAGTACCAGCGCGACTCCCGCGTTTGCGGCATCCCCCTGCCGGCCGGCCTGCGCGAATCCGACCCGCTGCCGGAGGCGATCTTCACCCCCTCGACCAAGGCCGATGTGGGGCACGACGAGAACATCACCTACGAGCAGGCCGTGGAGATCGTCGGCGCCGACATCGCCAACACCGTCAAGGTGCGCTCGATGGCGCTCTACCTCTTTGGCCTCGAACGCGCCCGCGAGGCCGGCTTCCTGCTGGCCGACACCAAGTTCGAGTTCGGTGTGGCCGAAAACGAGCAGGGCGAAGAAGAGGTGATCCTGATCGACGAGGCGCTGACCCCCGACTCTTCGCGCTACTGGGACGCCGAAATCTACAAGCCCGGCCAATCGCAGCCCTCTTATGATAAGCAGCCGCTCCGCGACTGGCTCTCCGCCGGCGACTGGAACAAGGAGCCGCCCGGCCCGCCGATCGACCCTGAGGTGGCGGATGTACTGGCCGAGCGCTACCGCACCGCCTTTGAGCGCGTCACCGGTCGCGAGCTGCTGGTTGGCTGATGCCGAGCCGCAAGAGCTTCAAGGCCGACGTCTACGTCACGCTCAAGCGGACCGTCAACGATCCGCAAGGCCTGACCATCCGCAACGGCCTCCACTCGCTCGGCTTCGAGTCGGTCGGCGCCGTCCGCGCCGGCAAGTTCATCGAGGTCTGGCTCGAGGCTGAAGACGAACAAAGCGCCCGTCTGCAAGCCGCCGAAATGAGCGACCAGCTGCTCGCCAACCCCGTGATCGAAGACTTCCGCATCAACCTCCAACCAGCGTCCGATCCGGCCTCTCCCCCCATCGTGGGGGGAGACTGAGAGGGGGGGCTCCGAAATCGCCCCTCTACGCAGGGGGGCTGTCCGCGTAGCGGACTGGGGGGGGCGGCCGCCCCCGCACCCAACACCCCCTACCCCCCAAGCGTCCCTTTCGTGCTCGGCGCGCCCTCCTCAACGACCCGCACCGCGTCGCGCAGCGCGCGCGCTAGCGCCTTGAACGTCGCCTCCAGAATGTGGTGATCGTTGCGCCCCGCCAGCTGCCGCACATGCAGCGCCAGACGCCCCTCGTGCGCCAGCGTCTCCAGGAAGTGAATCGCCATGTGCGACGGCAACTGCCCAATCATCGGGCTGGGAAACTCCAGCGCCACCGCGCTGTAGGGCCGCCCGCTGAGGTCCAGCGCCACGTGAATAAGGGCCTCGTCGAGCGGCACGCTGCGATCCGCGAAGCGCGCGATCCCCGTCCGCTCGCCCAGCGCCTCGTTCAGCGCCCGCCCCAGCGTGATCGCCGTGTCCTCCACCGTGTGATGCGCGTCCACATGCAGGTCGCCGCTCGCCGACACCGCCAGGTCCAGCCCGCCGTGCCGCGCCAGCTGGTTGAGCATGTGATCGAGCATCCCCACGCCCGTCTCGATCTCTGCTTCGCCCGAACCGTCCAGGTCCAGCCGCACAGAGACCTGCGTCTCCTTCGTCGTCCGCTCGATCTCGGCTCTGCGCATAGCTTCACATTGGCGCACGAATCGCGCCCCGTCTACCCGCTCAGGCGAATTAAAGTGGACGCAGCAACTTCGCATCACGCAACACCACAGCTGGAGGACGCACCATGGCCCTGACCAAAGACGAACTGATCGCCAAACTCAACGAGGACCTGGCCGACGAATACGCCGCCGTGATCCAGTACACCACCTACGCGGCGCAGGCGACCGGCCCCTACCGCCCGCAGCTGGCCGCCTTCTTCCAGGCCGAAGTCGCCGACGAGCAGGGCCACGCCGCCTTCCTCGCCAACAAAATCGTCGCGCTCGGCGGCACGCCCATCCGCCAGGCCTCGCCGGTGCCCGCCGCCGAAAGCAACCGCGACATGCTCGAAGCCGTGCTCGCCGGCGAGCGCCGCGCCGTCGCCGCCTACACCCAGCGCGCCCACGAAGCCGAAGAATACGGCGACCGTGGCCTCGCGCTCGTCCTCGACGACATGGTCCGCGATGAAACTACCCACCTCGAAGAAACCGAGCGCATCCTCCGCGACTGGCCGCTCTAGCAAAACATTTCTCCCCCATCGTGGGGGAGACGTCGCAGCGCGACAGAGAGGGTCCGCCGGCGTCTCGAATCGTCCCCGTGCAGGGGCTTCCGCCTCCGGAATCGCCCCCCTATGCAGGGGGGCTGTCCGCGCAAGCGGACTGGGGGGTCGGCGCGGAGCCCCGAGCACAACCGAAAGCCCCTCACCCCGCCGGGTGCACCGTCGTCCGCTCCTCCAGCGCGTACAGCTCCTCCATCCCCGCCGCGTCCTGCACCTCGCGGTACAGCCCCATCAACTCCTCGATCGGCCGCCCGCTCGCGCCATCCCGGGCGATCGCCTCATACGCCTCGCGCAGCGCGCCGAACGCGACCACCTGGCCGGTGAACGGATCGATCTGCATGTTGAAGCCCTGCGCCGTGAGCCAGTCCGGGTCCTGCCGTCCTGCCGCGCCCATGATCGCCAGCGGACCGCCCAGTCGCCGCCCCGCCTCCGCGATCTCGTCCTCGCTGTTGGGGAAGAGCATCAGCACATCCGCGCCCGCTTCGCGGTAGGCCAGCGAGCGCTCGATTGCCCGCTCGAACGACTCGTTCCGCACCGCTCCGGTGCGCGCGATGATCAGAAAATCGGGATCGGAGCGCGCCGCCGCCGCCTCGCGCACCTTGTCCACCATCACCTCCGGCGGCTCCAGAAACTCCACCCCCTTGTGGTGATGCGCTCGCTTGGGTGCGACCTGATCCTCGATCTCGATCGCCGCCGCGCCCGCCGCCTCGATCTCGCGCACCGCCCGCGCCGTGTGCAGCGCGTCGCCGAAGCCCACCCCGCCGTCCACGATCAGCGGCACAGTGCAGCGCGCCGTGATCTGCCGCGTCAGCCCCGCGATCTCGGTCAGCGTCAGCAGCGCCTCCGACACGGCCAGCTGAAACCCCAGCCCGCCGCCCGAGAGGTACGCCGCCGAGAACCCCAGCGACTCAATCACCCGCCCCGTCAGCGGATCCAGGCAGACCGGCGCAAACACCGTCTCCCCGCCGCGCACCCGCCGCGCAAAGTCCCCTCGATTGGTCATGGCGCTCAACCTTCCCGGCAGTTGGACCTACTCGAACATCGAATGATCCTACGGTGTTTGCAATGCGCCGTTGGTATCCGCCGCCAGATAGTCTCCTCGTTTGGGGCCGCCCACGATTCGGCCGTCTTTGCGCAAGCTGCTGAGTGCCCGCTGCACGACGCGCAGCGCGTCGTCAAACGGCACATCGATCTGCTCAGCGATCTGGCCGGCAATGTCCCGCGCGCTCGTAGGGATTCGTCTTTCGACGATCAACGAAAGCACCCGCTCTGGCGCGGCGTGGCGAAATTCGGCGAGCCGCAGGTTTGCGATCAACTCGTTGTGCCGCGCGCGGTAGCCGGGATCGATCCAGACTGCGCCCTCACGAAGCTTCAGCCTGCCGCTTTGCGTCACCGACGCCGTACCGCTGCGGATTCTGCCCGATCGGGCCGGAGTCCACGACCAATCTTCCTCACTGAGCTCGGCCAGCATCGCAGACTGAATCATCGTCGGATCTCGGTCGAGGCGTGCAAGATCGGCGCGTTCGTCTATCGCAAACTGCACGACGCAGAACCAGCCGGGTCGCGGCCCGTGCGACTGCCAGCTTCCCTCGCTGCGGCTCGCCTTGACCTCCAAACCAACGCCGCGCTGAACGGCGTCGTTTGGATACTCACCCATCCGAATCAGATCCGGGTAGCCGTTGTGATAGCCGTTCACCACCAAGATCTGGCTCGCAGCCGCTAGCCGCGCGGCGACCGTGCGGCTGATCAGCCCCGAGAACGACGCCCGATCGAGCAAGTCCTCAAGCGGCGCGTAGGCCGCGTCGTGAAACACGGCGTTCGCCCGGTGCAGCAATCGTTGGACGTCTTCAACGGTTCGCAACACATCACGCGACTGCAAGCCATACGGCAGCGCAACCGGCAACGATTGGGTTTCGATCAACCCATCCGGATCGGGCCGCACTTCCCGAAGGAACGGACGAACACCGGGCGCAGACATTGCTTCAGAACCTCGAAAGCGCGTGGATCGCCGACTGAGCGACTTGCCAATATTCGCGGTCGATCTCCACTCCGATCCCGTCTGCGCCTAGCGCTTCGGCCGCCGCCAATGTCGTCCCGCTACCGGCGAACGGATCCAGCACTACGCCCTCGCCAGTCGGCAGCGACGCGCGAATCAGCTGGCGCAGAAACGCCTGTGGCTTCGCCGTCGGATGGCAGGCGACCGCGCGCTCTGCGGCGGGCGTCTTGCCGCTCTCGATCACGTCCAGAAACGGCGTGTCGTCCGACAACCGTCGCAGCCCGCCCACGCCCCAGCGCCGTAGATTGGCCGCGACCGTCGACTCGGACAGCGGGCGTCGGTAGAGGCCCCACGGCTCCCAACACGAGCGAGGCATCGTGCTCACGTCGGAGAATTCGTCGTGCGCTCCTTTCGGGCGATCGCCGCCGCGCAGTGTCCGCACAAGGCGCACGAGCTCGCCGCGCCGCTCGAAACCGACCTCTTCCATCGCCGCCGCAACGAGCGGCGACATGAGCGGATTGCTGGCGATAAAGACATGCCCGCCCGGCCGCAGCACGGGCAAGAGCAGTTCCGCCCATTCGTGGAAGAACCGGTGCAGCGCCTGCCGATCACCGGCTGAATGCACCGTGAAGCGCGGCAACGGCCGGCGTTGCGCGCCGTCGAACGACGGCGGGAGCCGCCAGACGCCGCCGCGGCCACGGCGCAGCTTCGCGAGCTCGCCCGGCTGGTATTCGTGCAGCCCGTAGGGCGGGTCGGTCACAACGGCGTGGACGCTATCCGGCTCGGCCGCGCGAAGCCATGCGCGGCAGTCACCGAGATAGAGCGCCTGATTGCCGAACGTGAACGGAGGCTCCTCGGAGAGGGTCGGAAGGCGGGGCTGCTGCTCAACCTGCGGTGTAGTCACGGCAACTCTCGCTCCAGCCCGAGATTTAGAGGCGGTGGAACCATCGCCTGCCTAGTCTATGCGTTCCCCTGCCGACGCAAGTTCCTGCCCCATCGTCCCTCACTCCAGCAGCGAGATCACCTCGTCCGCCTCCAGTTGCGCGATGTCCGCCTCCGAGCGGCCGATGCTGCGCAGGATTTCTGCGGTGTGCTGAGCTGGTGCGCTTGCGCCGCGCTCCAGCTGCACCGGGGTGCGGCTGAGCTGGACGGGGCTGGCGCTGACCTTGAGCGTCTCGCCGCTATCCGCGACGGGCAGCTCGGCGATCATCCCCCGCTCCGCGATGTGCGGATCCGCGATCACCTGCGGCAGCGTGTTCAGCGGCGCGCAGATGCAGACGCCCTCCAGCTCCGCCTCCCACTCCGCGGTCGTGCGTTTGGCGAACGCTTCGAACAGGATCGGCTCGATCTCGGCGTGATGCGCCGTGCGGTCGGCGTTGGTCTGGAAACGCGGATCATCGAGCAGGTCGAGACGGTCGATTTTGGCGCAGAACAGCTGCCAGTCTTTGACGCCGGCGACGACGCAGTGGCCGTCGGCGGTGGGCAGCGCCTGAAAGGGCGTGACCAGCGGGTGGCGCGTGCCGATTGGGCCCGGCACTTCGTCGGTATTGGCGGTGCGCACGACCGCGTTTTCGAGCAGCGCCACCTGGCTGTCGAGCATCGCCACATCCACGTGCTGCCCCAGCCCCGACGCTTGCCGCTCGTGCAGCGCGGCGAGTAGGCCGATCGCGGTGTACATCCCGCCCGCCATATCGCCGATGCTGTAGCCGGGGCGCGTCGGCGGCCCGCCCGGATGCCCGGTGATGCTCATCACCCCGCCCATGCCCTGCACGATCACATCCACAGCCGGACGATTGCGATACGGCCCCGTGTGCCCGAAGCCGGAGGTGGAGGCGTAAATCAGGCGCGGATTGAGCGCCGACAGCTCGCCGTAGCCCAGGCCCAGACGCTCCATCGCGCCGGGCCGGAAGTTCTCGGTCAGCACATCGATCGCGCCGTTGGCGGGATCGATCAGATCGCGCACGATCTGCACCGCCTCGGGCGTCTTGAGGTCCAGCGTGAGCGACTTCTTGCCGCGGTTGACGCTGAAGAAGTAGGTCGAGACGCCATGCACGTAGGGGCCGGCGCCGCGCCGCTGCTCGTCGATCCCGGCCGGCTCCACCTTGATCACGTCCGCGCCGAGGTCCGTGAGGATCATCGAGCCGTAAGGCCCGGCCAGCGCCCAGGTGAAATCGAGGATGCGCAGCCCGTCCAGCGGTCCCGGCATTGTGTGCTAGCCTCTCTCCGTCGGTCCGGCAACAGTGTAGGCGCGTGCGCATATCGACGCGCCTGAAGGAGCACAGCGCATGCGATCCGCCAGAATCGCCTTGTCGCTTGCGCTGCTGTCGCTCACTGTGATCTCAGTTGTTTGGGCTCGTCCCGCCCGAGCCGATTCGCCGCAGCTCACCACGACCTTGCATCAAGGATGGAATCTGGTTGGTTGGGTCGACGTCGAGACACCGGTCGGTCAGCTCTTCGGCGACGACGGAATACCGCGCCTTGAGTCAGTCCGGGCGTGGGACAGCGCGGAGCAGCGCTGGCTGACCGCAGCGCCCGACAGAGGCGACCTGCAAACCTTGACGCCCGGCATGGGCTTGTGGCTGCGCGTAAGCCCCGGCGCATCGTTCGAATGGCGTCGCGCGCGGGGCCGTTATGCCAACTCGACGATGCTCCGCCCGGGCGAGAACCTCGTCGCATGGTCCGCGCTGGATGCCGTGCCCGCGGCTGTCGGCCTGCGTCAGATCCGCGATGCCGCGACGATGATCGGGGCATGGGACGCCGAGGAGCAGCGCTGGCGCTTAGCCGTTCCGCATATCCCGCACTCGATGTGGACCTTGACGCAGTTCAATCACGGCGACGCAGTCTGGATCGCCGCCGCCGATGAAATCGAGTGGCGTCAACTCACCGGCGAGAGTCCGCGCGTGACGTTCTTCGGCGACGTGAGCGAGGAGCAGCGCGAGACCACCCTGGCAGAGCTCGAGCTGATCCGCGAAACCTTCGCTACGGCATTCGGCGGCGTGTCGTCGGCGGTTGATGTTCTGGTGTTCGAGAACAGGGAGGTCTTTCAAGCTTGGGGGAAGCGCCACTACGGCAACGCTAGCGTCACACCCTGCGGCGAAGCCAGCGGCAGCCGCATCGCGTACGACCTCGAATGCGGCGTAGACACGCTGGCCCATGAATATCTCCATCGGCTCCAGAACGCGACGGGTGCCGACAGGCAGAATGCGGCCCCGTACGATTGGCTCGCGGAAGGCACGGCGGAACTCGCATCCTTCCTGTTCGCTGATTCGTCCCACCCGGGCGAACTTGAGCGTCAGATCCGCGCCGCATGGACTGCGGCTACGATAACCGATCTACCGCTGGACGATGCATCGAGCCCCGCGGTTGCCTATGTGGAGGGCGCCGTCGCCACGTATATGCTCGCGCAGCGCGCCGGAACCGATGCGCTGCTGCGGTATCTCCGCGATCTACATCCCGTCGGGCAAGAACACTCTCACTCGCGCAGCGCAAGCGATGTGTTCGAGCAGACATTCTCCATTTCTCTGGCCGAATTCTACCGCGAGTGGGAACAGGCGACTGAGTCGGTGCCGGCAGTTATCAGACCGCTCGAGCCGCAAGCCACCGAGTTGGTCTCAACTGAGTCTCCGTACCGACTCGATGTCGATGTTCGCGGGTTGGACGGCGAAACCGTCAATGAGGTCGTCACCATCGTACTACTCCCGGACATTCGAGGGACGAACTACGCTCTCGACGGTTCGCTCTCCATCGCTGCGCTCCCTGGTAACTACTCACCGAGCGCAGTCACCATGAACGGCTGCAAGCTGCCGTGGACCGCCAGGCGTCCGACTGGTGGAACACTGAGTGAACTTGAGGTTTCAGACCAGTGGGGGTTGCCGCCGAACCAAATCCACCTCCGGACCGAAGGCTGTGACAGTATGATCACGGGGATCGTGCTGACTCCCGATGGCTCAGCGCTGGATCGCAGTGAATTTCGCGTGTGGATCGGTGCCTATCCGGAACCGTGGCCGTCCTATTGGCAGCCAGCAGAAACGGCGAGTGCGATACCGGGGTCGGACGGCAGATTCGAGATGCCAGTGCCCGCTGGTCGCTATTCGGTCAGCGTAGGCCCGGTCCAATTTGGCGCTTCTGGCTTCGGGTGGCACGCTCCCACCGGGCTGTCTGTCCATCCTAGCGACCGTCTCATCGTCAACGCGCCGCGGAGCGGTACCGTCGAAATCGAAGTGACGCTCCCGTTCGGACGGCGAGTCGTGGTATCAGGTACTGTCTACGGTCCAACTGGCCAGCCCTTGCACGGCGTCAGCGTTGTGCCGTTCGGTCCTGCCCCTTCGAATCCGCGAGACTCGCGGGGTTGGATAGGGTGGGGAGAACGTACGGCGACCTCTGGCGCTTTCGACGTACCGTTTACGGGCGAGCAGGTGAAACTCAGGATCGTCAAGAGCGACAGTGGATGTTCAATCGGCACGTTCGGGCCAAACGGCTTCGCGGCAGGAGACCAGCGAGACGTCGGAAACTACTTCGGCGTCAACGACGAAGACATCACCGACCTCGAGATTCGTCTCCCCAGCCTTGAGTGCAGCTGAGTCACCGCGCTACGGCTCGAGGCCGGGCGTGCCTGGCTCGAGCTGCACACCGAGCGTGTTGAGCGCCATCGAGACCAGGTTGTACTGCCCCACCGCGAAGACGACATCCATCAGCTGTTGCGTGTTGTAGCTCCGGCCCAGCGCTTCCCAGGTCGCATCGGAGACGAAGGCGTCGGCGTGCAGTTCGTCGGCAGCGGTGAGCAGGGCGCGCTCGTGCTCGGTCCAGCCCTCCGCGCCGGCGCCCGCTTTGATCCGCTCCACCTCTTCGAGCGTCAGCCCCGCTTCCTGACCGATCCGGCGGTGCTGGCCGAACTCGTAGCCCGATTGGCAGTTCCAGCCGGTGCGCAGGATCAGGATTTCGCGCTCGCGCGGCGGCAGCGTGGAGCCGGCCAGCACGTGCCGTGCGAACTGCCCCCAGGCGCGCGACAGCTCGGGGTAGTTGGCCAGGGTGCGGGTGATGTTGAGCAGCGGTCCGCGCGCGGCGGCGCGCTCCAGCTGTTCTTTCGCCAACCCCTCGGCGCTCTCCGGATCGAGCGGCGGCACGCGCGGTTCGTTGAGACGCATCACGACCTCCTTGCAGCCTCGCAAACTTGTTGCGGCGTCAGGATACGACGCGGGTGATGCGCTCGAGCAGGGTAGGCAGTTGGTCGGGGCGCGGCACGGAGATGCGCACGCAGTTGCGCAGCCGCCGGTTGGAGTAAAAGCGCACGAATACGCCCTGGCGCGCG
This sequence comes from Dehalococcoidia bacterium, assembly GCA_965242565.1. Lineage (GTDB taxonomy): Bacteria > Chloroflexota > Dehalococcoidia > Bin125 > Bin125 > CATQGW01. Next base: position 878,385 of record OZ251457.1, read on the forward strand.
AGCGCGTCGTGCAGCTCGCGCCCCGCGCTGGAGGTCGCGCCGGCGTCCTCGCCGAGCGGCGCGACACGCACCAGCACGAAGTTGGCCTGCGAGGGATAGGGGCGCAGCGAGGCGTGCTCGGCGAGCGCGGCGATTAAGCGCTCGCGCGTCTCCACGATCTGCTCCGCCTGCGCGTTGAGCGCGTCCACCGCCCGCAGCGCGGCCAGACCGGCCGCCTCGGCAGCGGCGTTGATGTTGTAGGGCTGCTTGATCTTGTGCAGCGCCTCCACCAGCGCCGGGTGCGCGACCGCGTAGCCCAGCCGCAGCCCCGCGATGCCCGCCCACTTGGAGAATGTGCGCACGACGATCAGGCGCGGATGCTGATCGAGCAGGTCAAGCGCCGACTCGGAGGCGAAATCCACATACGCCTCGTCCAACAGCACCGTTGCGCCCGTCCCAAGCAGCGCCTCCAGCGCCGAGCGCGGGAAGAGATCGCCGGTCGGGTTGTTGGGCGAGGTCAGAATCGTCAGTTCCGCGCGCCGCGCCGCCGCAATCAGCGGCTCCAGTTCGATCCCGAACTCCGATCCGCGCGGGACCTCCACCAGCTCCAGCCCGTTCACGTCGGCCAGGAACGGATACATCCCAAAGCTGGGCGTGGAGGTGACGATCGGCTGGTTGGGCGAGACGAGGGCCCGGATAATCAGATCGAGCAGCTCGTCCGCGCCTGCGCCCCCAATCACCTGGTTGGGAGCGACGCCGACGTGCTCCGCGATCGCACTCCGCAGCCGCGTCTGCTGCGGATCCGGATAGATCGCAGCCGAATTGTCGCTCGCCGCCAACTCCTGCAGCGCAGCCCGAACCTGCGGATGCACGCCGAACGGATTCTCGTTGGCGTCCAGCTTCAGCGCATCTTCGACGGGGATGCCGACCCGGCGGCAACGCTCGGCCAGCGGCACGACCGGCTCGTAGCCCGGCAGCGCCGCGAGATGCGGGTGGACCCGGGGCGGCTCGTGCGGCATCGCTAGCGATCCACCCGGCGGCGCTCCAGCGAGCGGGCGTGCGCCGTCAGCTGCTCGGCGTGAGCGATCCGTTCGGCATCCGCCGCCAGCGAATCCAGCGTGTCCGCGTCCACATTCACCACCGTCGTGATCTTGCGGAACTCGCCCACGTTGAGCGCCGACGCATAGCGCGCCGCGCCGCCGGTCGGCATCACGTGCGAGGGGCCGGCCACGTAGTCGCCCAGCGCCTCAGGCGAGGCGTCGCCGATGAACAGCCCGCCCGCGTTGCGCACCTGGTCGGCGCGCGCGTGCGCGTCGCGGGTGACCAGCGCGAGGTGCTCCGGCGCGTATTCGTTGGCCAGCGCCAGCGCATCGTCAAGCGTTTCGACGCAGGCGATGCCGCCGCGCTGCTCAAACGCGGCCAGCGCCACATCCCGCCGCGGCAACGCCGCCGCCTGCTCGCGCAGCTCGCGCTCGACCGCGTCGGCAAGAGTCTCGCTGGGCGTGATCAGGATCGGCGCGGCGAAGCGGTCGTGTTCCGCCTGCGCGAGCAAATCCGCCGCGCAGAGCGCCGGATCCGCCGAGTCGTCGGCCACGATCAGCGTCTCCGTCGGGCCGTAGACCGCGTCGATGCCGACCGCGCCGAACACCTGCCGCTTGGCCGCGGTCACCCAGCGGTTGCCGGGGCCGAAAATCTTGTCCACCGCGGGAATCGATTCGGTGCCGTAGGCGAGCGCGGCGATCGCCTGCGCGCCTCCCACCTTGTAGACGCTGCGCACGCCGGCGATCTCCGCCGCGACTAGCTTGAGCGGCGCGACCGCCGCCCCGCCGTTCGCCGTCGGCGCGGCGGGGCTGACGATCGTCACATCCTCAACCCCCGCCACGAGCGCCGGGATCGCCGTGTGCAACACCGACGACGGGTACACAACATCAACGCCCGGCACGTAGAGCCCGACACGCGCGATCGGGCGCACCACCTGGCCCAGCCCATCCTCGGAGAACGACTGCGCGGCGTGCCGCAGCTGCACTTCGTGGTAGGCGCGCACGCGGTCCGCCGCCAACTGGAGCGAGTTGATCAGATCGGGCGCCACAACCTCCCGCGCTGCGGCGAACTCGGCTTCGGAGACGCGGAATTCGTCCGGCGCGGCGCCGTCGATCGCCGCGCAGACGCGGCGCAGCGCGGCATCGCCGCCCTCTCGCACCTCGCGCAGGATTCGGCTGACCGCCTGATCGAACGACGGCGCGTCGTCCCACAAACGAGCGATGATCTGCGCTTCGGCCGGCGTCAGCGCGCCTTCGTCGGGGCGGCGGCGTGCGAGCAACGCCGTCCGCGCTTCGTCCAGCCCACGCCAGACCGGCACGTTGCCAATCGCGCCGCTCACGCCGCATCCCCGAGCCACTCGCCGAGCGCCTGCGCGGTGCGCTCCGCCGTCAGTTCAAAGAAAGCGTCGAGCGTCGCCTGATCGACATGGTTGAGCGTCTGGTCAAGCAGCTCCGGCACGCGCTCCATGAACTCGTTCAGCCCCTGCGCATCGGCGATGCCGGCGCGGTTGAGGTGGCGGGACGCGATGAAGGTAAAGCGCTCCCAATCGGGCGGATGCTCGGTCACCGCCGCCGTGGTGTCGCGCCACTGTTCGAGCGTCGCGTGGTCGATGAAACCGGCGTCGATCTCCAGCGCCGAGGCGAAGAGCGCGCGCCGCATGTGCTGCATCGTCTCGCCCCGCTCGCGCTCGCGGCGGTCGAACTCGTACTGCAGGATGCGATCGAGCAGGTTGGCGTGATCGTCGCCGCCCAGCAGCGAGCGCCGGCCGAAATAGGGGCGGTAGATTGCCGTCACGTATTCCTGATCCATGATCAGGTGCGTGAGGTAGCCGCAGACCCAGGAGCGCGTCTGCGGCGAGAGCCGCGCCGTGTCGCGCAGCCCGCGGTGCGCCTCGAAGAACGCCGCCACGCTGTCCTGGTGGCGCTCGTCGGTGATGTCGAAAAAGTGCGTGCGCTCGCGCTCCCAGCGGGTGATCACCCGAATGTCGGGCGTGGTCGCGCCGAGCAGGAACTCGCCGTTGTCGGCATCCAGCCCGTGCGCGGTGAGGCGCTCACCGGCGCGGCAGGCGGCGATCATGTGCGAAACGAGCGCAGGCATGCCGCGCAGTTTATCGCGCCGCCGCAGTAAGGCGGCGTTCCGCTTGCTGCGGCCTATGCTTGAGGGCATGCGCAAGATGCGGCTGGCCCTGTGGTCCACCCTAATCCTGATCGGGGCGCTGTTCGTGGCCTGTAGCGACTCCACGCCCTCTGGCGCAGTCCACATCTCCCGCCTCGCCCGCGACATCGGGCCCGTCTCCGAGAACTTCATCGATCGCGCGCTCGACCGCGCCGAGAAACACAACGCCGCCGCCTGGGTGCTGGTCCTCGACACTCCGGGCGGCCTGATTAGCTCGACCGATGAGATCGTTCAGCGCTTCCTCGCCGCCGAAGTTCCGGTCGTCGTCTTCGTCGGACCCGCCGGTGCGCGCGCCGCTTCCGCCGGGACCTTCATCACGATGGCCGGGCACATCGCCGCGATGGCGCCCAACACCCAGATCGGGGCCGCGCACCCCGTCTCCGGCAGCGGCGAGGACATCGACGGCGACCTCAACGCGAAGATCACGAACGACGCGGCGGCCGACATCCGTGGGATCGCCGAGGTGCGCGGGCGCAACGCCGAATGGGCAGAGCAGGCCGTCCGCGAATCCGTCTCCGTGACCGGCTCCGAAGCCGTCGACCTCAATGTCATCGATCTCACCGCCGACGACATTGACGACCTGCTCAACCGGATCCACGGCCGCGCTGTGCTCGTGCAGCCCGACGGTCCTACCGTCATCCTCCGCGTCGCCGACGCCGAGCGGGTCGAAACCAACTACACCCTGGTCGAGAACATCCTCTCCGTGATCGCCAACCCCACCGTCGCCTTCATCCTGCTCGGCCTCGGCCAACTCGCCCTCGTCATCGAGCTCTGGTCGCCGGGCCTGGTCGGCCCCGGCGTCTTCGGCGTGATCATGCTGATCGCCGGCTTCTTCGCGCTGGGACCACTGGACACGAACCCCGCCGGCATCGCGCTGATCGTCCTCGCCGTCATCCTCTTCGCCGTCGAAATCTTTGTCGCGGGCTTCGGCGTCTTCGGCATCGGCGGCATCGTCGCGCTGATCCTCGGCGGGTTAATCCTGATGAGCGATACGTCGTTCGACGCCGAGGGGGTCTCGATCTGGGCGCTGGTCGTGGTCGGCGGCACGGCCGCCGTCGTGGTCGGCGGCATCGGCCTGCTGCTGGCGATTGACCGCCGCAAACCTAAATGGGAGCCGTCCGGCTCCGGCGCGACGATCGTCGGGCACGAGGGCACCGCGCACACCGCCGTAGGCGGCAACGGCACCGTCGTGATCGACTCCGAGCTCTGGTCCGCCCGCGCCGTCGCCGGCCGTATCCCCCGGAACACCCCGGTCCGCGTCGTGGAGATGGACGGTCTGACCGTCGTAGTCGAGCCCACCGTCCCCATCGAGGCGATTGACCCCGATGTCCTCGGCGACGGCTCGGTGCGGGAGCGCTAAGCGTCTGCGTGGGGCTCGAGCTGTTCTAGCTCGTCCAAACGCTCGTGCAGCCAGCCGATCAGCCCGAGCCAAACGATGCTGTCGTGTAGTGAAACCTCACGTTCAACGTCGTGTGTGAGGACATTGCGCACTCCGCGTGTGACTCCAAGCACGAGATAGCGGAGTCCGGCATGTTCGTCGCGCTCGATCGGCGTCGCGCGAGTGTTGAGCGCGAGGACCGGCGATTTGTCAGCCAAAGCGTGTTGAACCAATACCTGCCCATCGAGGTCCGGGAGATCGGCGAGCACACGCAACCGGTTCAGCAGCCGTTGAGCCTCGTGGCGCACGGCGTCTCGGTAGTAGCCGTCGCGACGCAGATTCTGGGTGTGTTCGCTCAGCGATATCTGCGCGAAGTCGACTTCAACGAGATCGGCATCCTCGCTCACTGGTGCGCCAGCCGCTGGGCGAGCTCACGAGCGGCTTCAACGCCCATCCCGCGCAGGCGGACCCGGCGATTGGGGCTGGCCGCCGCGCCGCGCACCGAAATCTCTTTTATCTGGTCCAGTGCCAGATCGACGGCGGCATCGTCAAGCTCCCCATGAGCGAGGGCCGCATCGCGGACGTTGCGAGTACCGGTTTCGAGACCCAGTGCGGCGCGCGCGGCGGTCACCAACAACGCGATTTCGCGGGTCGCGTCGGTCGGTTGCTTGCTGAGGGACGCCGACTTCAGGCGCAGTTTCGGCGTTGCGCCGCCGATGTCGTAGAAATCGGCGACGCGATCAGACGCGATGCCCAAGTACTGCGCGATCGCGTCAGCGCGTTGCGTCTCTGTCGCGAACGCCTCGTCGAGCGCTTCCCTGCTGGTCTGGCCAGGCGGCTCTTCCGTCCACTCATCGGGCGCGTCCAGCCGCTCGGCGCCGTTTTGGAGCATCGTCTCGAGGACCAGCTTGAAGGCCGCTTGGCGTGTGGCTTGATCAACCTCGCCGGCCACCGGTGAAGTGGCGCTCCAGGCGTCCGCGACGATTCGGCTGAGCCGTTCGGCCTCGGCAGAAGTGTGCGAAGCGGTCGTCATGAGCTGCCCCTCTTTGCGGCCCAATGATACGCGAGAGCCGGCGGCATCAGCGCGAATGTGATGCGTCAGTCGGGCGACTGGCCTGCGGGTTTGGTGTCGGACTGATCGTCTCTGCGGCGGCGGCGGGAGCGCTCGCCGAAGAGGATGAGCCAGACGACGCGGAGTACGGCACCGATCAGGAAGACGCGGAAGAGGTAGCGCCAGACGAGGCCGATCACGCGGAAGAGCGAGCCGAGCAGGCCGTGTTCGCGGATGAAATCGAGCATGCCCGCAGTCCGCCCGTCGGAGCGGCTAGTAGGAGTGGATGGCGCGCGTGGCGTTGCGCGGGCGCTCGGGGATGCGGGCCGCGCGGCCGGTGCGCCCGCGCAGGTAGTAGAGGCGCGAGCGCCGCACGCGCCCGCGGCGGGTGACTTCCACCCGCTCGACGCGCGGCGAGTGGTAGAGGAAAGTGCGCTCGACGCCGATCCCCTGCGTGACGCGGCGCACCGTGAAGTTGCTCGACGAGCCCTGCTTCTTGCGGCGGATGACCACGCCCTCGAAGACCTGGGTGCGCTCGCGCTCGCCCTCCACGACCTTGGCGTGGACGCGCACGGTGTCGCCGGGCTGGAACTCCTCGATCTCGGGGTTGCGTTCGAGCGTGAGCAGGTCGGAGCGGTCCATTGGAGTTTCCTTTGCCAGCGCCAGTGTACGCGCCGATCGGCTTAGATGCTGCGCGCGCCCGCGCGCCCGCGCGGCCTTGCCGAATGTTGCGCGTTGAACTTAACCGCCGAGCAGGTCCGGGCGGCGCTCGCGGGTGCGCTCGATCTGCTGCTCGCGCCGCCAGCGCTCAATCGCGGCGTGGTCGCCGCTGAGCAGGATCGGCGGCGCGCGCCAGCCGCGAAACTCCGCCGGGCGCGTGTAGTGCGGATACTCCAGCAGCGATGGTTCGCTGAACGACTCGTCGAGCGCCGACTGATCGCAGCCCAGCACGCCGGGCTGGAGTCGCACTACGGCGTCGACCAGCACCGCCGCGGCCGGCTCGCCGCCGCTCAGCACGTAGTCGCCAATCGAGATTTCGTCGTCGGCCAGATGCTGGCGCACCCGCTCATCGATTCCCTCATAGCGGGCGCAGAGCAGGATCAGGCGATCCTCGGAAGCCAACCGCCGCACAAGCGCCTGATCCAGGCGCGCTCCCTGCGGCGTGAGCAGCACGGCGCGCCCCGGCAACCCGCGCTCGCGCAGATGCTCGACGGCGCGGAACCACGGTTCGGGCCGCATCACCATCCCGGGCCCGCCGCCGTAGGATGGGGCGTCGACCGTGCGATGGCGATCCGTTGTGTAGTCGCGCAGGTTGTGCAGCCGCAGGCCGACGCGCCCGGCCTCCCGGGCGCGTCGGATGATGCTCGCATCGAACGCTCCTGCGAACAGCTCCGGGAAGAGCGTCAGGATGTCGATCCGCATGGCGTGGTCTGGCGCGGTCGCGGCTTTGCCCTGCTCAGCCCGAGCTCCAGGCCCGCTCGTTTCCGTTTCCGTTCGCCGTCGCATCCCAGCGATCCTGCGAGGCGACCGCCGGGGCGCTCTCGCGCCGCCGCAGAAACGCCGGCGTGGCAAAGTCCGAGTTCGCCCCCATGTCCAGTTCATCGAGCAGGTTCGCCGACCAGTCGTTGCGCGCCATCGCCGGAAACTCGCTCTCCTGCTGCGACGGAAAGCCGGTCGCCACGACCGTGATCTGCACATCGTTGCCCAGCTCCGGGTCGATCGTGGTGCCCATGATGATTTCGGCGTTGTGGTCGACCATGTTCTGGATCACCTCGGCGGCGTCGTTCAGCTCGAACATACCCAGATCGCCGGACGAGGTGATGTTGTAGAGCACCCGCGTGGCGCCCTCGACGGTGGTTTCGAGCAGCGGGCTGCGGACGGCCTGCTGGGCGGCCTGCACGGCGCGCTCCTCGCCGCTGCCGCGGCCGATCGCCATCAGCGCGTGCCCGCCGCAGCCCATCACCTTCTTCACGTCGTTGAAGTCGAGGTTGATCTGGCCGGGCATCGTGATCACGTCGGAGATGCCCTGGATACCGTGGCGCAGCACATCGTCGGCTTTGTGGAACGCTTCCACCACCGTCACGCTGCGGTCTTCGGGGTCCAACAGCCGCTGGTTTGGGATCACGATCACCGTGTCGGCGTGCTGCTCAATTCGCTCGATTCCCTCTTGGGCGACCTCTGCGCGCCTGACGCCCTCGAACTCGAAGGGGCGAGTGACGACGGCGATGGTCAGCGCGCCGCAGCGCTTGGCGGCTTCCGCCACCACGGGCGCGGCGCCGGTGCCGGTGCCGCCGCCCATGCCGGCGGCGATGAAGACCATGTCGACGCCTTTGAAGTGGCCGACCAGCTCTTCGCGGCTTTCCTCGGCGGCCTTCGCGCCGCGCTCCGGATCGCCGCCCACGCCCAGACCGCCCGACTCCACATCGCCGATGCGGATGCTGATCGGGGCCCGTGTGTGCTCCAGCTGTTGCGCGTCGGTATTGACCGCGAGGAAATGCACGCCGCGGATCTGGGCCTCGATCATTCGGTTCACGGCGTTGCAGCCGCCGCCGCCCACGCCGACGACTTTGATCGGCGGCACTCCATCGGTCGGAATTCGCTGCTGCATCGCATTCCTCTCATCGTTGCGGGGCTCCCGCCCCATCGCTGGTTGCCGCGTGCGCCTCGTGTCGGCACCCGCGCATACACCGCTCGATTCAGTCATCAGCTCGGCAGGAAGACCCTCCCGAAGTTCAGCGCTCCGCGCATCAGCCCGCCCAGGCCAGGCGCGTCGCGCCGCGAGGGAGCGCGCCGCGCCGCGGTGGGCGCGCCGCCCGTCTCAGCCGCCCAGCGCAACAAACCCAACGTGGAGACCGCCGCGCTGTTCGAGACCTGGTCGGACAGGCCGTAGAGATCGCCCGGCTGCGCCACGCGCGTGGGCGCGCGGCTCAGCCCTTCGAAGAGCTCCGCCGCGCCGGGCAACTCGCTGCCACCGCCGCAGAGCACTATGCCGCCGTTCAGTCGGCCGTCCAGCTTCGCCCGCTTCAGCGTCTTCAGCACCATCGCGCTGATCTCGGCTACCCGGGCGTGGACGATCTCCGCGATCAGCCGCCGCGAGATCTCGCGGTCCCGCTGGTCGTCGAAGCCGTCCAGTGAGACTGCTTCGTCGGCTACGAGCTCCGGCAGAGCGTGTCCGTAGTTGATTTTCGCCGCCTCGGCGACCTCGGCCGGCGCGCGCAGCCCGACCATCAGATCGCGCGTCACGAACGCGCCGCCGAGCGGCAGCGAGGCCGTGAAGGCAATCGCGCCGTCGAGGTAGGCCGTAATGTCCGTCGTGCCTGCACCGAGGTCCACGACCGCTGCGCCTTCGACGGCCTCTTCGCGCCGCAGCACATACTGCGAGCCGACCACCGGCTGGGCCGCCACCATTTCCACATCCACCCCGGCCGAGGTCACGCATTGCACCGCGTTCTGCACTGCGCCCCGCGAGGCCGTGACCAGATGCATCTCCACATCCAGCCGCTGCCCATGCATGCCGCGCGGGTCCGCCACCCGATCCTGCCCATCGACCACGTAGAAGCGCGGGATCGCGTGCAGAATGGTGCGCGACGAATCCAGCGTTACCGCCCGCCCCGCGTCGATTACGCGCTGCATGTCCTCGTCGCAAATCTGGATGTCGATGTCGGGAATCGCCACCACGCCGCGGTTGTTGCGGGACTCGAGATGCGGTCCGGTGACGGCGACCGAGGCGGAGAGGATTTGCCGCCCGGACGATCGCTCGGCCTGCTCGACCGATGCGGTGATCGCCCGCGTCGCGTCGGCGACATGGTTGATCTGACCGCGATCGACGCCGGCCGAGGGCGCGATTCCCACGCCCAAGATTTGCAGCGCTCCGTGCTCGTTCGCTTCGCCGACCACCGTGGTGATTCGGCTGCTGCCGAGGTCCACTGCGGCAAGAGGTTGATATCCGGGCATATTGCTGCGATCTCCCTCTCCAGGTCTGCTCAGCTGCGCTAGCGGCGGTCGATCCGCACGGCGCGGCCGACGTTCAGTCCGATTTCCACGCGGGGGCGCAAGCCGAAGCGCAGGTCCGCGAACATCAGCGGCTCGCTGCGGCTGCGCGCCTCCTGCTCCAGCTGGGTCCACACGCCGTATTTGAACTCGAAGCCCTCGGCGTCGCCGAAGATGATCTCGCCGTGTTGGGTCACGACCGTGAGTCCAGTGCTCTGGGCCCACTCGTAGGACACGATGCCCGGCAGGTCCGTCGGCGCGCCGCGCTCGTGGATTTGACTCACGAGCTGCACCGCCGTGGTGTCCACGCGCGCGCCGGCGCGGAGCGCCGGCAACGCAGACACCTGATGTACCACCGGTCCGTCAGCGGGCGGTGCGACCCCTTCGAGGATCACGCCCTCAGCGTCTATTGCCCACACGATGTTGTCGGCCCGCCACCGGCCCCATGGCCTGCGCTCTACTATGACCACTTCGATCCCGTTTGGCCAACGCCTGGCAACGCTCGCGTTATGGATCATCGGCTGGTTTACGATCCGTTGCCGCGCGGCTTCCAGATCCACGCGCAGGATGTTTTCCCCCTGCAGCCCCGTGAGCTGGGCGATTGCCTGCGGGCTGACCGTTTCCGCGCCGCTGACCCGCACCTGCTTCACCTCCATCAGCGGCGAGTTGAGCACCACGACGCCGAGCGCCAGCAGGCCCAGCGCGAACAGCGCCACAATCAGGCGCGGCCATGACGGGCGCCGCCGCAACAGACGCAGCGTGGGCCGCCCCAAACGCCGCCCCAGACGCCGCCGGCGCGCCGGCTGATCCGGCGTCGGCTCATCCGCCGGCTGTGGCGTGAGCAGCGTCACTGTCCGCCTCCTCCGCATCGCGCGCGTTCAAGCGCCAAATCCACCAGTCGCGTCACGAGCTCGCGGAACGACAGACCGCACGCCTCCCAGAGCCGCGGATACATACTGGCGCTGGTGAAACCCGGGATCGTGTTGAGTTCTCCCAGCCATAGCTCGCCCTGCCGCGAGAGCAGGAAGTCGGCCCGCGCCATGCCCGCGGCGCCGACCGCCTCGAACGCGGCCAGCGAGTAGGCGCGGATCCGCGCCGCCAGCTCCGGCTCCAACTCGGCGGGCACGATCAGCTCGGTGCGCGGATCTTCGTATTTGGCGACGTAGTCGTAGAAGCTGCGCGCGGTGCGAATCTCGCCCAGCACCGAAGCTGCGGGCCGCGCATTGCCCAGGATGGCGCACTCGATCTCGCGTGCGTCGGTCATCGCGCGCTCGACCAACGCCGTGCGGTCGCACTCAAACGCGGCGCGGAACGCATCGGCCAGCTCTTCGCGCGATTCCACGCGCGTCGCGCCAATGCTGGAGCCGCCGCTGGACGGTTTGACGAAGAGCGGATAGCCGAGCTCGGCCGCGCCGCGCTGGGCCGCCAGCGGATCCTGCCGCCAACTGACCAGCGGCACCGCGAGCGAGGGGGCGACGGGGATGCCGGCGGCGGCGAAGATCGGTTTTGAGGCCGCCTTGTTCATCGCCAGCGCCGACGCCGCCACGCCCGGCCCCACATGCGGAATTCCCAGTGTTTCGAGAAATCCCTGCAACACCCCGTCCTCGCCCCAAGTCCCGTGTACGAGCGGGAACGCCGCGTCGCAGTCGGCCAGCGCCGACGCCGCCTCGCGCGCGCTGAGCGGCTGTCGAAGCGCGACCTGCTCGGGCGCGCCGGCCTCAATCCGCGAGAGCAGCGCTGCGCCCTCTTGGGGTGACGACCAGCGTGCGTTGCGCGTCACCGCCAGGGGAAGCACGCGCCAGCGCTGCGGATCGGCGGCGGCGATCACCGCGCGCGCGGAGCGAACGCTGATGGTGTGCTCGACGGACGGACCGCCGAAGATGACGGCCAGCGTCGCCCTGCCGTGCGTTTTGCCGCGCGTTTTGCCGCGCGTCCTGTCGGGTGCTATGTCGCGTGTTGTGTCGCGTGTGTGGGTATCGGTCATGCGAATCCCTCGCCAACGCTGGTGAGTTCCGGCTCCAGCTCCACGCCGAACCGCTCGCGCACTCGTTCCTGCGCGGCGCGGATCAGCGCCGTCATGTCGGCTGCCGTCGCGCCGCCGACATTCATGAAGTAGTTGCAGTGCTCCGGGCTGATTTGCGCGCCGCCGATTCGGTGTCCGCGCAGCCCAACCGCGTCGATCAGTTCCCAGGCCCGCCGTCCGGGCGGATTGCGGAACGTCGAGCCGCCGCTCAGACCGCGCGGCGCGGAGCTTTTGCGCTGTTCGGCGATTTCGTCGATCAGCGCTGCGCTCCGCTCGGCGTCGCCGCGCTCCAAGCGAAACCGAACGCGAGTTACGATCCAGTCCTCCAGCAGCCCGCGCGTGAAATCGCTGCGACGGTAGTCGAGATGCAGCTCTTCGCGCCCGAGCCGCCGCGTCTCGCCGGACGGGTCGATGCAATCGATATCGACCAGCACATCGCGCAGGCAGCCGCCGTAGGCTCCCGCGTTGTAGACCACGGCCCCGCCCATCGAACCCGGTATTCCCTCGGCCCACTCGATTCCGGTCCAGCCGGCCGGGCTGAGCTTGCGCGAGACTCGCGTAAACAGCGCGCCGGCGTCGGCCTCGAGCACCGCCCACTCCACGCCGCGGCGGGACGCGGGCGCGTCCGGCGCTCGGCCGTTTTGTTGGATGACCAGACCGCGAATCCCGCGATCGCCGACCAGTGTGTTGGTACCCGCACCGAGCACGACTACGGGGCAGCCTTCCTCGCGGGCCGCTCGCAGCGCCGTCTCCAGTGTCTCGTTCGACTCCACCGCCAGAAACCAATCGGCCGGACCGCCGATGTTCAGGAAGGTATGTGCGGCCAACGGCTGATTGCGTTGAGCTCCATAGCAGCGCAGCAGGTTGGCGAACGCGCTCACGACCGCGCCTCCAGGCATTCCAGAATGAGCGGTCCCGCCGCGTCCACATCGCCCGCCCCCACTGTAACCACTACGTCGCCCGCGCGCGCGGCCTCGGCGACGACCGCAGCCGCCGCCGCCACGGATCCGGCGTATGTCGTATCACCGTGATCAAGCCGTCCCGCCAGCTGCCGCGCTGTCAGCCCGGCCTCAGGACTCTCGCGCGCCGCGTAGGTATCGCACAGAAACAGGCGATCAACGCCGTCGAAGCAGCGGCTGAAGCCGTCGAGCAAGTAGCGCGAGCGGCTGTAGGTGTGCGGCTGGAAAAGCAGCACCAGGCGGCGTTCGGCGTAGCGCTCGCGCAGCGCGCCGATCGTGGCGGCGATCTCCGTGGGGTGATGCGCGTAGTCGTCCAGCACCAGCACGCCCGCGGTCTCTCCGTGCGCCTGAAAGCGACGCGCCACGCCGCGAAAATCGGCCAGCGCCGCCGAGGCGGCGCGCGGATCGAAGCCGGCCGCCGACAACGCCGCCAGTGCGGCCAGCGCGTTTTGCACATTGAACGCGCCCGGTACGCGCAGCTGCGCTTCCCACGCCTCGCCCGCCGGCGGAAGGATTCGATGGCGCGTCGACTGCGCCGAGCGTCCGATAATCTCCGCCCGCCAATCTGCGGCCTGGCACAAGCCGACTGTCACGACCGCGACATCGCTCCGCTCCGCCGTTAACCGTTCGGCAACCGTGCGCGCCGACGGCGAGTCGGCGCCGACGATCAGCGTTCCGCCTGGACGCAGCGTTCGAGCGTAGATTAGGAACGCTTCTTCGAGCTGCTCGGCGGTTCCGTAGTAATCGAGGTGGTCCGGCTCGACGTTGGTGATCAGCGCGATGCGCGGCGCGTAGTGGTGAAACGCGCGCCCGTATTCGTCGGCTTCCAGAATCAGCCACGGATCCGTACCGCGCATCGCGTGGCGGTCCAGGTCGGCGGTCTCGCCGCCGAGCACGTAGCCGATATCGCGTGCGGAGGCGCGGGCGGCGACGGCGAGCATCGCCGTGGTGGTCGTCTTGCCGTGCGCGCCGCCGACCGCGATCACTTCGCGTCCCTCCGCCACCTCCGCGAGCAGTTCGGCGCGCGTCAGGAGCGGCGTTCCCGCTGCTTCCGCGGCGGCGATCTCCGGATGCGTCGTCGGCACCGCGACGGTGCGCACCACGCGATCCATCCCTGCTACGTGCGCGGCGTCGTGCCCAATTCGGATCTCCGCGCCGCGCTCGCGCAGCGGTTGCAAAATCGGCGTGTCGGCCCGGTCGCAGCCGCTCACTTCCAGGCCGTCGTCGAGCAGAATGTGCGCCAGCGCGCTCATGTGAATGCCGCCGACGCCGACGAAGTGGACGCACCCGTTCTGGCCACCCAGGCGACTCGTGCGGGTTACGGCGCGACTCACGGCGCAAACTCCAGCAGTACGCGGGCGATCGCCTCCGCGCCGTCCAGCCGCCGCATCGCCAGCACGCTCTCGCGCATCGTTTGCAGCTGTTCCGGATCCCGCAGAATTGCGGTCGTCGCTCCGAACAGGTCCGTTTCGACCTGTTCGTTATCGACGATGACCGCTGCGCCGGCGTCGCGCAGCGCCTCGGCGTTGAAGCGCTGATGCCCGCCCGCCTCGTCGATCGGCGCGAGCACCGCCGGCAGCCCCGCTGCGGGATACTCGCCGATCACCGACGCGCCGGCGCGCGAGATCGCCAGATCGCAGGCCGCCATCGCCAGCGGCATATCGTCGGAGAGATAGGAATAGAGCCGGTAGCGGCTGGCGAGGCGCGGCTCCAGCTGTTCGCGCAGCGCGTTCAGCCGCCCGTACTCCACCTCGCCCGAAATGTGGATCAGCTGCGCGGTTTCCAGCCATTCAGCCAGGCGATCGGCGATCACGCCGTTGATTCGCTGCGCGCCGCGCACCGCGCCCGTGACCAGCAGGGCCGGCCCGCCGTTGAGCTGGAAGTGCGCGCGCGCGAGCGGCTGGTCGAGGTTCCGGAAGCCGTCGCGGATCGGATAGCCGGTCACTACTGCGCGGTCGCCGTAACGCGGAACCGCGCTCTCGTGCGTGACGCAGGCCCGCGTCGCCAGGGGCGCGAGCATGCGCAGGGCCCAGCCCGGCGCTACGTCGGGCTGAAACAACACGATCGGACGCCGCATCAGCCAGGCGGCGACGCCGACCGGCGCGCTCACGTAGCCGCCCGTGAGAAACACGGCGTGCGGGCGAAAGCGCCGAATTGCGCCGAGCGCGTCGAACACGCCTACGCCCGCCGTGGCGGCCGAAACCGCCTGGCTGGCCGGGTTGCGCCCGCGCACCGCCCGCGCGGCGACCGGCGCAAACGGTATGCCCGCCGAAGCCGCGAGCTCTGATTCGATCCCCGCCGCCGCTCCCGCAAAGAGAAACTCAGCGGGCTGATCGGCCACGCGCTCCAACACCGACGCCACCGCGAGCGCGGGGAATACATGCCCGCCGCTGCCGCCTCCGGCCAGCAGTACGCGCATCATCGCCGCCCCTCCGAGGATCCGTCGCCTTGCCCATCGCGCGGCGGGTCGAACGGTGCGTCGAACGGACTGTCGAGCGGCACGCGCGGCGCGTAATCGCGCGTCGCCGCGCCGGCGTCCGACGGTTCGGCCGGTGGATCGTCCGCCTGCGCCCGCCGCGAGATACTGACTAGCACGCCCGCGGCCGCCAGTGTCGCGATCAAGGCCGAACTGCCGAACGAAATGAATGGCAGCGGGATACCGGTGAGCACAATCGTGCGCGTAATCCCGGCCACGTTGAAGAACGTTTGCAAACCGATCCAGGAGACGATGCCGAAGGCGAGCAGCATGCCGAAGCGGTCCGAGGCGTGCATGGCCGCGCGGATGCCGCGCCAGACCAGTAGCCCGAACAGGCCCAGCACGATCGTCGCGCCCAGGATGCCCGTCTCTTCACCGATGATCGCGAAGACGCCGTCGGTGTGCGCCGAGGGTACGTAGAAGAACTTCTGGCGGCTCGCGCCGATACCGACGCCGGTCAGCCCGCCGGAACCGAGCGTATGCACGAGGTTGAGGATCTGGTAGCCGCCCTCCTGCGGCATGTCCTCGGCGGAGAGGAAGGTGCGGATGCGCTCCATGCCGTAGCCGACGACGAAGACGATGCCGAGCAGCACAGCGACGCCGCCGCCGGCCAACACCAGCATGTGGCGGATCGACGCGCCGGCGAGGAAGAACATGACGACGCCGATCGAGGCGATCGCTACGAATGTACCGAGGTCCGGCTCGGCCATCAGCAGGAAGCCGACGAAGCCGATGATCATCACGAACGGCAGCAGCCCCAGCGGGATGCGCTTGATGTCGTCTCCCTTTGAGGCGAGCCAGGCGGCGACGTAGATCACGATGGCGAGCTTGGCGAACTCGGAGGGCTGGAGGGCCGGCAGCGAGCCGATCTGGATCCAGCGCCGCGCGCCGCTCTGCGAGTAGCCGATGCCCGGCAGCAGTACGGCAACGAGCAGGATCACCGCGCCGAGGATGATCAGCGGCGAGAGCCGCCGCCAGACGCGGTAATCGATCAGGCTGCAAGCCACGAATGCCAGCGCGCCCAACACCGCGCCGATCAGCTGGCGTTTGGCGAAGAAGCCGGTCTCGCCGTGCAGCTCGAGCGAGATGGCGAACGATGACGAGTACATGAAGACGAGCCCGACGAAGGTCAGCGCCAGCACTGCGCCGACCAGAAACCAGTCGGGCGAGCCGGCACCGGAGCGCAGCGAGCCGAGATCGGGCACGCGCCGCCCGACGACCAGCGCCGCGCGTCCGGCTCGTCGCTCAGGAACTCGTCCGATGGCGCTCATCGCATCGCCTCCACCAATGCGCGGAAGTGATCGCCGCGCGCCTGGAAATTGGGATAGGCGTCGAACGAGGTGCCGCCGGGCGAGAGGAGCACAGCGTCGCCGGCGTGCGCCGCGGCGCGCGCGGCTTCAACAGCCTCTTCGAGGCTGTCCAACGGGCCCGTGCAGTCCAGCCCCGCACGGCGCAGCTGCGCGCTCCAGGCCGGCGCGAGCGCGCCAAAGCAGATAATCGCGCGCGCCCGGCCGGGCAGCTCTCTGCTCAGGTTGTTCAGAGGCAGTTTTTTGTCGCGGCCGCCCAGCAGCAGTACGAGCGGACCGCGGACGGCGCGAACGCCGGCCAGTGTGCGCTCCGGGGCAGTCGCGATCGAGTCGTTGATGTAGCGCACCTCGTCGATCTCGGCGATCGTTTCGAGCCGGTGGGCGACGCCGCGGAAGCGCCGCAGTGTCTCGGCGATGACTGCGTCGGGAACGCCCAGGCGGGTGCTGAGCGCGATCGCGGCGAGCGCGTTGCTGATGTTGTGCCGGCCCGGAATTTGCAGCTCGGCGGCGGGCAGAATGTCGCGCGTCCGGCCGTCCAGGGCGACGCACAGCGTTCCGTTATCGAGCCAGGCCGTGTCTTCCGCCGGCGGCGGACCGTCGATACCGAACCAGACCTTCCGCGCCGGCGTAGCGGAGGCCATGCCCGCGGCGTTGGGCTCATCCCAGGGCAGGATCGCTGTGTCGCTTGCGTCCTGCCGGCAGATGAGACGTCGCTTGAGTCTGACGTATTCACGCCAGGAAAACTGATCGAGGTGGTTCGGAGTGACGTTGAGCAGCGCGGCGCAGTGCGGGCTGCGCGCAGCGCGGAGCAGCTGCGAGTGGCTGATTTCGGCGACCACGCTGGAGTCGGCGTCGAGCTGCGGCAATTGCGCGAGCAGCCCCGCGCCGATGTTACCGCCGACCAGCGGCTCGCGTCCATCGGCGCGCAGGATTTCCCCCATCAGCGTCGTCGTGGTGGTCTTGCCGGCGCTGCCGGAGATGCCAATCACGGGCGCGGGACAGCGGTCGAGGAAGATGCCCATCGGTCCGTAGACGGGTACGCCGCGCCGGGCGGCGGCGCAGAGGAGCGGCAGATCGCGCGGGATGCCCTGACTGGCGACGATTGCGTCAAGACGGTCGGCGAAGCCCAGATCGTCCTGGGCGCCGACGCTCGCCACGATCTCCAGCTCGGCGAGTTCGGCCGTGATCGTCGCAGCGGGACGTTGATCGACGATATGCAGCTGATCGACGCGCTCATGCTGGAGGAACTGCGCGGCGTCGCGGCCTTCGATGCCGAAGCCCAGCACGGCGACGCGGCGTCCTGCAAAGGTTGGGGGCGCGGGCGGAGCGATGGGCAGCGTCACGCGGGCACCTGCAATGCCAGGGCGACGCCGAGGATGCCGCCGGCCATGCCGATCAGCCAGAACCGCGTGACGATCTGCGGTTCGGACCAGCCGCCCAGCTCGAGGTGGTTGTGAAACGGGGCCATGCGGAACACGCGCCGCCCGCCGCTCCACTTATAATAGCCGACCTGGATGATGTCGCTCAGGGCTTCGAGTACGAACACCACGCCGATCACGGGCAGCAGCAGCCAGTGGCCGGTCATCAGCGCGAGGATCGCCAGCGCGCCGCCCAGCGCGAGCGAGCCGGTCTCGCCCATGAAAATCTGGGCCGGATGCGCGTTAAACCAGAGGAAGCCCAGCACCGCGCCGACCGTGGTGAAGGCGAAGCGCACGATGAAGTCCTGCTCCTGGCCCACGGCGATTACGCCGAATGAGGCAATCGCGATCGCCGCCGTGCCGCCGGCGAGACTGTCCAGCCCGTCGGTGATTCCGACCGAGATGATCGTTGAGAAGACGACGACCGCCGCGATTACGACGTAGATCGGGCCGAGGTCGAACTGGCCCGCCCAGGGCACGTTGAGGCTGCGTACCTCGAGTCCGAAGTAGAGCACCAGTCCGACGCCCACAGAGAACAGTCCGAGCAGCGCGAATTTGATCCGCCACGAGAGGCCGGATTGCACGCGCCCGATCAGCGTGCCCGTGTCGTCGAGCCAGCCCAACGCCGCCAGCGCCACGATGCCGACCAGCGGCAGCAGGATCGACCAGCGGTCTCCCTCGACCAGATTGGCGGCGATGGTCAGGATCACAATGGCGGTGATGAAGATGATGCCGCCCATGGTAGGCGTGCCCGACTTGACGTGGTGCGTGCCCGGGCCTTCCTCGGAGATCGCCTTGCCGAAGCCGCGCCGACGAATCCAGGCGATCATCGGCCCGCCGATGGCGAGCGCGAGGACGAAAGCAAGACCGGCGGTACCGAGCGAAAACGTGGTCATCGCGCCTCGCCTTCGGAACGGCCGACGCGGAGGATCTGCTCTACCAGTTCTTCGAGCTGCACCGCGTGCGAGGCTTTGATCAGCACTGTTGCGTCGGCGCCCAACTCGGGCGTGAGCGCCTCGGTCGCGTCGGTCGGGTTGGTGTGAACGCTCACGTCGTCCAGCCCGGCGGCGCGCGCAGCGGTCGCAATTGCCGCGGCGCGGCGCCCGACGGTGAGCAGGCGGTCGCAGCGTTCGGCGGCGTATGCGCCGATCTCGAGGTGCGCGGCGGTTTCTTCCGTACCCAGCTCGAGCATGTCGCCCAGCACGGCGATGCGCGGGGCTGGTTGCGCGGCGAGCAGGTCCAGCGCGGCGCGCATCGAGAGCGGCGCGGCGTTGTAGGCGTCGTCGATGATCGTCGCGCCGTTGGGCGCGAAGCGCCGCCGCAGGCGAGAGCCGGGCTGCAACAGCGCGGCGCTGTCGGCGATCTGGTCCAGCGAAAGGCCCGCGCGCAGGCCGACGGCCGCGGCGGCCAGGACGGTCATCGCCTGGTGCTCGCCGATCAACGGGATATGCACCGTGGTCGACTCTGCCCGGTGGTGGAGCTCGAAGCGCAGGCCGTCGAAGCCCAGCGCTTCGATGCGCTCGACGCGCAGGTCGGCATCGGCCGCGCGGCCGAACGTGACGACCTGCGCCTGCGTGCGCACCGCCATATTGCGCACGCGCTGATCATCGGCGTTGAGTACGGCCAGACCGTCGGGTGGGAGACTCGCGGGGAGCAGTCCCTTGATCCGCTCCGTGTCGTCGAGCGTGCCGAAGCGTTCGAGGTGGGTGGGACCGACGTTGGTGACGATGCCGATATCGGCGCGCGCAGTGCAGACGAGCAGCTCCATCTCGGCCTGCGAATACGGTCCCAGCTCGAGCACCGCCCAGCGATGCTCCGGACCCAGACCCAGAATCGCGATCGGCAGCCCGATATCGCCGTTAAAGTTGCGCGGCGACTGATACGTAGGGAAGTGCGCGGCGAGAATCTGCGTCGTGGCTTCGCGGACGGTCGTCTTACCGACGCTGCCCGTGATCCCGACGACGGTCGCCGGCATTCGCTCGCGCCAGCCGACGGCCGCCCGCTGCATTGCCGCGAGCGCGTCGGGTACCAGATGGACATCGACGCCGTCCGCGACCTCCACCGGTTGCGAGATCAGTACCGCCGCCGCTCCGCGCGCCGCCGCGTCATCTACATAGAGATGTCCGTCGCTGCGCTCGCCTGGCAGCGCGACAAACAGCGAGCCCACCTCGACTTCGCGCGAGTCGATCACGATGTTGGTGAACGGCGCCGCCGACAGATCCGCGTTGGGCGCGTCGGGCAGGCCGAGCAGGTGGGCGAGATCACGCGATGAGATCATTGCTCCACCTCGCTCACCCGCTCGCTCTGCTGCTGCGGTTCCGTCGCACCGGTCGCATCGGTCGCAGCGTCGGCGTCGGATGCCGCCTCCTGGGCCGGCTCTGTTTCGGCTGTCCCCTCCGGCCCAACAGTCGGCCCAACAGTCGGTGTGACAGTCGGCTCAACAGGCGGCGCGGCAGTCGGCGGCCCGGTGCCGTATTCGCCCGGACCTGTCAGCCAGGTCTGCGGCTGCGCCACGTAGACCGAGGGCGGCACGCCCAGATAGGGCAGACTGCGCCCCACGATCTCGCTGAAAATCGGCGCGGCTACGATCCCGCCGAATGTCTCGCCGCGCGGGTGGTCGATCCGCACCAGCACGACAATCCGCGGATCGTCCACCGGCGCGAAGCCCGCGAACGAAGCCAACGACGTTTCGTTTGAGTACTCGCCGTCGAGCAGCACATCGGTCGTGCCCGATTTGCCGGCGACCGGCCAGCCGGGCGTCTGCGCCGGGTGATCCTGCACACCGTCGACCACCGCCTGCATCATGTAGGTCAGCGTTTTGGCCGTCTCCTCCGAAATCACCCGCCGCACGAACGTCGGCTCCAGCTCGTGAGCCTCGGTATCGCCGATCGTGGCCCGCACGATGCGCGGACGCACCAGCTCTCCCCCGTTCGCGATCGCCGAGTAGGCCTGAATGATCTGTAGCGGCGTCACGGCGATGCCCTGCCCGAATGTGTTCGTCGCAAACTGCACCGGCGACCAGGCCACATCGGTTGAAGTGGTGACGATTCCGACGCTCTCGCCCGGCAGCCCGGAGCCCGTCAGTTCGCCGAAGCCGAACTGCTCCACGTACTCGTAGAAGGTTCGCGGGCCCATCTGCTGGCCGAGCCAGACCGTGCCGGTGTTCAGCGAACGTTGCAGAATCTGAGTCATCGTCTGCTCGCCGTGCCAGCTGAGGTCAAAGTTGCGGATCGTCCGCTCGCCGACCACCGCCGCGCCGGTGTCGATGAATGTCGTCCACGGCGTCACCACATGGGCGTCCAGGCCGGCGGCCATCGTGATCACCTTGAAGACCGAACCGGGTTCGTAGACGTCGGAGGCAGCGCGGCTGCGCAGCACGCCGATGTCGAAGGCGTCGTCCGCCAGGTCCAGCAGCTCGGGGTTGTAAGCGGGCATTGTCGCCACCGCGAGGATGTCTCCGTTGCGAGGGTCCGCGACGACGATCACGCCGCCGATAGCGCTCCAGCGTTCGACCGCCGCGCGCAGCGTCTTTTCGGCGATCCGCTGAATGTTGCGGTCGATCGTCAGCACGATGTCGGCGCCCTCTTCGTAGGGCAGTTCGAGCCGCGCGCCGAACGGAATCGGCTGGCCGAGGCCGTCCTGCTCGTAGATCAGCAGGCCCGACTCGCCGCCCAGCGTGCCGTCGAGCGAGTATTCGAGGCCGGCCAGGCCTTGCTCGTCGCGCCCGACGATGCCGATCACCGGCGCGGCCATCTCGCCTTCCACGTAGCGCCGGGTGCTCGTCTTGCGCACGGTCACGCCGTAGAGCCGCTCGGCGTGGATCGCGGCTCCGGCGTAGTACTGCACGTAGGCGATCAGCGCGTCGTGTCCATCGGCGTTCGCCGCCAGGCTCAGCACCTGCGACTCGTCGGCGCGCAGCAGATAGGCCAGCCGCGCCGAGGCCTCGGTCGGCTGGAACCCGTTTCGGCCCCAAATTCGCGTGTCCACATGGATTTCCCAGGTGTCCACGCTGGTGACCAGGGGAAAGCCGTTGCGATCCAGGATTGAGCCGCGCGGACCCTTCGTCTCGATCTGCCAGACCCGATCGGCGGCGGCCTCGTGCTCCTGATGTTCGACGATTTGCAGCATCACCAGGCGTCCAACCAGCACCAGCGCCAGCACGACCAGCACGATCACCACGGCGCGCATTCGCCAGCGGCTGATGATTCCGCTCTCCATCGGCGTCCTCCGCGCGCGTCTCGCGTCAGTCGAGAATCAGCAGGTCCAACAGCAGGTTCAGCCAGCCCGCGGGCTCCTGATGCGTGATCGGTCCGGGACGGGGCAGGTAGCGGCTCGGCATCACGCGCGACGGAGGTGGATAATCCACCTCCAGCCGCACCGTCGGCTTCGCATCCACCATCCGCAAGCGGGTACGCGCGTCTTGCTCGATCCGATTCAGCGAGGCCAGCTCGCCGACATGCGCGGCCAGCGAGCGCAGCTCGGAGCGCAGCCGTTCGCGCTCCGCCTCCAGCGCGATCAGGCGCGCCCCCGTCTCAGTGGCGTTCGACGACTGGAGCACCGGCAGCGAGGCGGCCAGGCAGAGGCCGACTAGCAGGATCCAGACCCAGGCGGGCATGCGCGCCTGCGGCAGCAGACGCCCCCGGGCAAAGGGACGCCGAGCGCGGCGCGCGAGCGGAGCGGTCGGCGCGGCGGCGGTCATGCCGCCTCGCGGCGGACCGATGCCGCAGTATGTAATTTACGCAGCATCGGCCCCGGATTCGGGCGAACGGCGGCGCGGGATGGCATACTGAGGTCATCCGGCGCTGCGTCCGACGGGAGGGCGAGAAGAGCTGCCGGGCCGTGGGGCAGACCGCGCGTTGTGACAAGGGGATAGATGCCACGCTGATCCCGCGACGAGTCGCGGAACGCACGCGGCTTCCGAGTGTGGCGGCGGGGCTTCTCCTTTACTGCAGTGACTTGTAGGACATCCCCTTCGCGCGATCTGCCCCACGGCCCGGCAACGATGTTCCGCTCAGCCGCGGCGCGGCTGTTCGGTGCGGTGTTGGTGAGCGAAGACCGGTTCATCAGACGGCCTCCGCTGCGCGCAGCCGCGCGCTGCGCGCGCGCGGGTTGCGCTGAATTTCCTCGGCGCTGGGCCGAAGCACTTTTTTGGTGAGCGAGCGGAAGACCGCCCCCTCGCCCGACGACGCTTCACGGATGAAGCGCTTCACGATCCGATCTTCCAGCGAGTGAAACGCGATTGCGGCAAACCGCCCGCCCGCTCCCAGCAGGCCGCGCAGCGAGGCCAGAAACGCGCTGAGGCGCTCCAGTTCGCCGTTGACTTCAAGGCGCAGCGCGCGGAAGACATGCGTGGCCGGATGCAGCCGGCGGCGCGGACCGCGCCCCACTGCGGCGAGCACGGCCTCGGCCAGGTCCGCAGTTGTGTAGAACGGTCGGCGTGCCACGATGGCGCGCGCGATTCGGCGCGAGCGGCGCTCTTCGCCAAGCCGCCAGATAATGTCGGCCAGATGCGCTTCTTGGTAGTCGTTCACCACATCCGCCGCCGTCTGTTCCGCGTCCGGCCCCAGCCGCATGTCCAGCGGCCCTTCCTGTTGGAAGGAGAAGCCGCGCTGCGGGTCGTCCAGCTGCAAGCTCGAAACGCCCAAGTCGCAGAACACGCCGTCCACGGTCTCGAAGCCGTTGCGGGCGGCGGCCTCGGCGCAGCGATCGAGCCAGGCCTGCTCGAGGCGGCAGCGCTCGCCGAACGAGGCCAGCCGCTCCCGCGCCGCTGCAAGCGCCTGCGGGTCCGCGTCCAGCCCGAGCAGCCGGCCGTCGGGCGCGGACGCTTCGAGGATCGCGGCTGCGTGCCCGCCGAGGCCGACGGTGGCGTCGACGTAGACGCCGCCGCTACGTACGTTGAGCATCGCCAGCGCCTCGCTCAGCATGACCGGCTCGTGGGTTGGCTGCGCTGCGCTCATGACGCCGCCTCTCCGACCGACTCTTCCAGCAGCTCGCCGTAGATCGACTCCACTTGCTCCTGCTGCGCTGTCCAGGCTTCCGCGTTCCAGATTTCCAGGCAGTCGCCCATGCCGGTGATCACGGTCGCGCCGTCGATGCCGTGCCGCTCGCGCATGCGCTGCGGAAGCAGGATGCGGCCCTGGCTGTCGAGTTGCACCTCGAAGGCTTGGGCGAAGAGGGCGCGCCGCACATCGCGCGCGGCCCTGCCTTGCCCCTGCGGAATCCGCTGGGCGGCGACGGTCTCGAACTCGTCGGCCGGGTAGAGCTCGATCGAGGCGTCCGGCCCCGGCAGCAGGATACCGCCGCGCTCGAACCGGGCGCGGTAGCGCGCCGGGATCGCCAGGCGGCCCCGAGCATCGAGGTTGTGGTCGTATGAGCCGAGGAATCCGCTCTGTGCCATGACAGCGCCTCGGTTCCCATTCGGCGGGGCGGCTCTGCGGGGAGCGCGGCTCCGTGCCGCATTCCCCATTTCACCCCACTTCCTGCTCACCGTAGGGAGCGCGCGCCAAAGCGGTCAACGTACGCGCCCGCCGCTATCCACACCACGCCGCGTATTGTCCACATACAGTTGATAAAACCTTGCGCGTCGTAACATGCCGACACCCCAATTTGACCACCCGCGATCATCGAAAGCGCCGAAATCGATGCAGCACAGCTACCGCGCCGCCGTCCTCACACTGTCCGACAAGGGGTCTCGCAGCGAGCGAATTGACACATCGGGACCTGCAATTTACGAGCGCCTTACGGCACTCGGCATCGCGCCCGAGCGCACCGAGATCATCCCCGACGACCCCGAAGGCATCGAAGCGACTCTGCGCCGCTGGGTGTCGGACGGCTTTGATCTGATCCTGACCACCGGCGGCACAGGCTTGGGTCCGCGCGACCACACGCCGGAGGCGACGCGGCGGGTGATCGAGCGGGAGGCGCCGGGCATCGCTGAGTTGATGCGCGCCGCGGGCCTGGCGCACACCCCGATGGCGGCGCTGAGCCGCGGCGTCGCTGGCGTCGCCGGAGGCACCCTGATCATCAATCTGCCCGGCTCCGAAAAAGCCGTGCGCGAAAACATGGACGCCATCGAACCCATCCTCCCCCACGCCCTCCAACTCATCCGCGGCCAAACGGAGCACTAGCCGATCTGGACCGCCCGAGCTGAGCCGCAGACCGGACAAGCCGCGTACACTGCTTGCAATGGCCCAACGCACCCTCTCCCGTTCCGTCGCCGACGCTCGCCGACGCCTCGCCGCCGAATCCGGCCCCGTGCTCAAGGACTGGGGCGGGCGGCTGCCGATTGCGCTGGTCTACCCCAACTCCTACTACCTGGGGATGTCGAACCTGGGCCTCCAGGCCATCTACGCGCTGCTCAATGCGCGCCGCGAGATCGTCTGCGAGCGGGCGTTTTACGACCCGCCCAAGCCCGATCAGCGCGGCGACGATCCGTCGCTGGGGCCGGTGACCATCGAGTCGCAGCGCCCGCTGACCGACTTCCCGGTCGTGGCCTACACCCTCACCTACGAAATCGACTACTACCACGTCGTCCGCTCCCTCCAGGCCGCCGGCATCGCGCCGCTGAGCGCTGAGCGCGACGAGGGCGCGCCGATCGTGATCGCGGGCGGCGCTGCCGTGATTACCAATCCGCTGCCGCTGGCGGACTGCTTCGACGCCTTTGTGATCGGCGAGGCGGAACCGATTCTCGATCAGCTGGCGGACTGTCTGGTGGAGTACGCACACGCCCCCCGCGCCGAGCTGCTGGAGCGGCTCGCGCAGATCCCCGGCGTGTTCGTTCCGCTGATCGGTCCCGGCGCGAGCGGAGTTGAGCGGCAGTGGGTGCGCGACATCGGCACGACCGAGGCAGTCTCGCAGGTGCTGACCGACGAAACCGAGTTCAGCCACATGACGCTGATCGAGGCGGCGCGCGGCTGCGGGCGGGGCTGCCGCTTCTGCATCGCCGGTTATGTCTTCCGACCGCCCCGCTACCGCCCGCTCGGCTCGCTGATCGAGCAGGTACAGCGCGCGCTCGAACGCTCCGAGCGGGTCGGGCTGCTGGGCGCGGCGGTGGCGGATCACCCGGAGCTGGCCGAGCTGGCGACTGCCGCGGACCGGATGGGGGGGCGGGTGTCGGTTTCCTCGCTGCGGGTGGACAATCTGGCGCCGGAGCTGCTGGAGGTGCTGTCGCGCGGGGGCACGCGGACGGTGACGCTCGCGCCGGAAGCGGGCTCGGAGCGGATGCGCACGCGGATCAACAAGGAGGTCAGCGAGCAGCAGATTCTGGAGGCCGCCGACAAGGTGGGGCAAGCAGCGATGCGGCGGCTGAAGCTCTACTTCATGATCGGGCTGCCGGATGAGGAGGACGAGGACGTAGAGCAAATGGCGGCGCTGGGGCGGGAGATCAAGCAGCGGCTGGACGCGGCCGGGCACGGCACGGAGCTGGTGATGAGCGTGGGGCCGCTGGTGCCAAAGCCGGCGACGGCTTACCAGGAGCTGGCGCAGTCGCCGGCGGCGTTGGTCAAGGATCGACAGCGCATCCTCGAATCGGCCTTCCGCGGGACGGGCATCCGGCTGCGCGGCGACTCGCCGACCTGGGCGCGGATCGACGACATCTGCTCGCGCTCCGACCAGCGCCTGGCGCACGCGATTCTGGAGATGCAGCGCCCCTCGGCGGGCGAGTGGTTCCGCGCGGCGCGGGAGTGGGGACTGGACGGCGCGCAACCCTGGGGCGGCGGGGCGGTTCCCTGGTCCGTCGTCGAGACCGGCATCACCGACCGCTTCTTCCAGCGCGAGTGGAGCAAGCACGGGCGAGAGAAAGCGACGATTGACTGCCCGCCGCCGGAGATCGGCTGCAACCTCTGCGGCGTCTGCGGCGGCGAGGAGATTCCCTCCTACACCTCCGAGCCGACCATCATCCCGCTCGAACAGCTGACGGCGCCGACGGCGTGACCACGCATAGCGCAGCCATCGCCGAGCGCCTCGCCGCCGTCCAGGCCGAGATCGCCGCCGCCTGCGAGCGCGCCGACCGCGACCCTGCGGAGGTGCGCCTGATCGCCGTCTCCAAGACCCAACCCGCCGCCGCGATCGGCGAGGCGCTCGCCGCCGGGCACATCGATTTCGGCGAGAACCGCGTGCAGGAGGGACTCGGCAAGCTGGACGAGCTGGACGACTCGCCGGCGCGCATCCACCTGATCGGACATTTGCAGCGCAACAAGGCGCGCTTCGCAGGACGCTTCGCCTCCGTCCAGAGCATCGACAGCGTGCCGCTCGCCGCCGCCGTCTCGCGTCGGCTTGATGCCCCGCTGCCCGTGCTGCTTGAAGTCAATGTCGCCGGCGAGGCCTCCAAGCAGGGCTTCGGTCCGTCGGAACTGGAAGCCGCGCTGCGGGAGATCGCCGCGCTGCCTCATCTGGAGGTCGAAGGCCTGATGACGATCGCCCCGCTCGTCGCGGACGCCGAGGCGGTCCGCCCCGTCTTCCGCGCGCTGCGTGAAACGCGCGACGCGCTGGCCGGTGAGTGGGGGCTGCGGGAGCTGAGCATGGGGATGTCCAACGATTACGCTGTAGCCATCGCGGAAGGCGCGACGATCGTGCGGATCGGTCGCGCGATCTTCGGCGAGCGGATCGGCTGAGCAGCGTGTCTCTGGGACGAATTGCGGTGATCGGCGGCGGGACAATGGGCGCGACCTTCGTGCGCGCCCTGACCGCTGCGGGTCTGGCCGAAACTGCCGATTTTCGGGTCTGCGAAGCCCTGCCCGCGCGGGCTCAAACCCTGCGCGACGAGCTCAGCCTCAGCGTCGTCGATTCGCTGCCCGAAGCGGTCGCCGACGCAGATCTCATCTACCTCTCCGTCAAGCCGCAGGACCTCGGCTCGGTCAACGACGTTCACCTCAATCAGGAGCAGCTGGTCGTCTCGATTCTGGCCGGCATTCCGCTCGCGCAGGTGCAGGCCCAGCTCTCGCACCGACGGGTCGTGCGGGCGATGCCCAACACGCCCGCCCAGGTAGGGCGGGGCTACACCGTCTGGACCGCCGCCGAGGGCGTAACCGACGAGCAGCGCGATCTCGCCCGCCGCGCGCTCGGCGCGATGGGCCAGCAGCTCTACGTCGCCGACGAATCCGCCATCGACCGCGCCACCGCCGTCTCCGGCTCCGGACCCGCTTATGTCTTCATGATCCTCGAAGCGCTGACCGACGCCGCCGTGCAGATCGGCGTCGCTCGGGCCGACGCGCGGCGGATGGTGCTGCAGACGGTGATCGGCTCAGCGGAGTACGCCGCGGCGGCGGACGCGCATGTCGCCGAGTTGCGGGACCAAGTCACCTCTCCCGCCGGCACCACCGCCGCCGGCCTGCGCGTCCTCGAAGATCGCGGTCTGCGCGCCGCCCTGATCGAAGCCGTCGCCGCCGCGCACGCGCGCGCGCAAGCGCTGGGAGCCTCATGAGCGACGTCATCCAGGTCATCGCCGCCGTCATCCAGATCTACAGCTTCATCATCCTCGCCCGCGTGCTCATGAGCTGGGTGCCCATGTTCACCGGACGCCCGCTCGACCCCTACAACCCCATCGTCAACGCACTGCTCACCATCACCGAACCCATCCTCGCCCCCGTCCGACGCTTCACCACCTTCGGCATGATGGACTTCTCCCCGATCGTTGTGCTGCTCACCCTCACCATCGTCGCCCGCGTGCTCGTCGCGTCGGTCTGACCGCCGCCGCTCCACACAGGGCGCTCTACACAGGGCGCTCCACACAGGGGGTTGACAACAGAACGCACGTATCAGACAATAGTTCCGTTCACCGCGGCGGGAGACTCCCACCGCCCGGTGAACACCACCACTCGCTCGAGGCCGATCGCTCGAGACAAGCCGCAAGAGGAAAGCAGGCAGGAACGATGACCACCCAGCAGGAACTCCCCGCGCAGGAACAGGCCGCGCAGGAAACCGACGCGCCGCAGACGCCGCCGCAGGTCGAGGAACTGGTCAACGACATCGAGCGCCGCTTCGGCGCCGGCGCGCTGATGCGCCTCGGCGACGCCGGCGGCATGGCCGTCGACGGCATCCCCACCGGCGCCCTCTCGCTCGATGTCGCCCTCGGCATCGGCGGGCTGCCCCGCGGACGCATCGTCGAAATCTACGGCCCCGAAAGCGCCGGCAAGTCCACCGTCGCCCAGCACGTAATCGCCGAAGCGCAGAAGCTCGGCGGACAGGCCGCCTACGTCGACGTCGAGCACGCCCTCGACCCCGAATTCGCCCAGCGCATCGGCATCGACACCCGCTCCCTGCTCGTCGCCCAGCCCGACACCGGCGAGCAGGCGCTCGAAATCGCCGAAGCCCTCGTCCGCAGCAACGCCATCGACGTGATCGTCGTCGACAGCGTCGCCGCACTCGTCCCCCGAGCCGAAATCGAAGGCGAAATGGGCGATGTCCAGGTCGGCCTCCAGGCCCGCCTCATGTCCCAGGCCCTCCGCAAACTCACCAGCGTCGTCGCCCGCTCCAAGGCCGTCCTGATCTTCATCAACCAGCTGCGCGAAAAAGTCGGCATCGTCTTCGGCAACCCCGAAACCACGCCCGGCGGGCGCGCCCTCAAGTTCTACTCCTCCGTCCGCATCGAACTGCGCCGCGCCGAGACGCTCAAGGACGGCCAGATTGTGATCGGCTCCCGCGTCAAAGCCAAAATCGTCAAGAACAAGGTCGCGCCTCCCTTCCGCACCGCGGAGTTCGACCTCATGTTCACCAGCGACGAGTACGGCATCAGCGGCGCCGGCTGCCTGCTCGACCTCGGCACCGAACCCGCCGCCCAGGGCGTCGACCCCGTGATCCGCAAAATGGGCACCTTCTACAACTTCGGCGACACCCGCCTCGGCCAGGGCCGCGAGCGTTCCAAAGCGTTCCTGCGCGAACACCCCGACCTCGCCGGCGAAATCGAGGCCCTCATCCGCGAGCAGCGCGGCGTCCCCGCCGCCATCGACCTCACCGTCGCCGCAGACGACGAAACCACCCCCATCGAAAAACCCGCCCCCCGCAAGCGCGGCCGCCAATCCCGCAGCGCCTGACGCGCCGCGCCCGCGCCCCCTTCCGTCGCCCCAGACTTGATCTGGGGCCCATACGGCGGTCGTTCGCGGGACCAAGCCCCGGAGTGCCTGCAAACGGCGTTGGCGGGTTGCCCGGGCCTCTGTGCTGCGAAGGGGCTTGGGTATGGGTTCCAGATCAAGTCTGGAACGACGGAAAGGGAACGGCGTTGGCGGGTTGCTCGGGACTCTGTGCTGCAAAGGGGCTTGGGTATGGGTTCCAGATCAAGTCTGGAACGACGGAAAGGGAACGGCGCTGGCAGGACATCCCCAGCCCCCCGCTCCACCTCCAACCGCCCGCGCCCCCTTCCGTCACCCCAGACTTGATCTGGGGCCCATACGGCGGTCGTTCGCGGGACGGAGTACCGAGCGGTCCTGCAAACGGCGTTGGCGGGTTGCCCGGGACTCTGTGCTGCGAACAGGCTTGGGTATAGGCCCCAGATCAAGTCTGGGGCGACGGATCCTGGGTACAGCGGCGGGCGGCGAATGCCGCCCGCCGCGCGGGGGGCGCGCCTTACTCCACCCAGTAGATATCGCCCGGGCGAACCACGAAATCGCCCGAGCCGCTGCGCAGGATGCCGTCGTCGACCGCGTAGGTCAGCCAGCGGAACGGCTGGCTGCGCACAATGTGAATCGCGTCCAGACCCTCCACGCCGGCGACCAGCGCCGACGCCCGAATCGACTGCGCGCCCAACCAGACCCCGAAGCCCGACTCCGCGCCGCGGCTCATCTGCTCGACCAGCGTCGCCGCCGGCACGGTGATCGTGAAGGCTTGCAGCTGCTGCTGCTCGCCCGCCGTGACCCGGACATAGCCGCTGCCCGCGCGGGGCGACAGCCAGGCCGAGGACGCCGCCCCGCCGGTCGTGACCAGATCCGCGTCCAGCCGCACCAGCGCCGCGCCTCCGGTGGGCGCAACCGCGCTCCACTCGACCGCCGTGCCGTCGGGCACCGCGTTGCCGTCCGCGTCGACGATCGTCGCACTCAGCGTGAACCGCTCATTGGGCCCCGGGGTCGTCTCGGGCGCGCTCAGCGTGATCTCGGCGGGCGGGCCGGCCAGCCGGAAGGTCGTCGTCGCCGTCAGCCCGCGCGCGCGCAACTCCAGCGTGTACTCGCCCGACGGCAGCGGCTCGTCCGCTGCCGCGTTCACGTTCAGCCGCGCCTTCGCGCGCAGATCACCCAGCGCAAGCTCCCGCGTCGCCAGCTCCTGGCTCCGCAGCACGATCGTGATGGCGTTGAGCGCCACCGGGAAATCGGCGCTCTGCGCGTCCCAGGCGCGGAACCGCCGCTCACCCACAGTGACGCAGATCGGGTGCCCCCCCTGGTTGGCGCTGAACTCCGACGCCTGCTGCGCCACCGGATTCGGGACTACGCCCCAGCCGCCCACGGTCAGCGGGAACGCCGGGTAGATTCCGCCCGTCGCGCAGTGCTCCGAAGTCAGCGGCCACTGCACCGCGATCTTGTCCGACGCCACCCGCTTGCCGTCCGGCCCCGTGAGCCGATACGACGCGGCCTGCGTCGGCGCCGGCACCACCTGGCCCAGCCGATCCGTGGCGGTCACCAGCAGCTCCAGCACATCGCTGTTGTCATCGCCCACATTGCTGTCCGGCGTGCCCACATTCGTCAGCGTGCCCGACACCGCTGCGATGCTCAGCGCCGTCGGCCGGCCGGCCAGCACCACCTCGCGCGGCTCCGATTCGCGGCTCATGCCGTCGGCGGCGATCACCAGCGCGCTGACCCGCGCCGTGCCCTCGCGCCCGGGATGCGTGAGCGTGATCGGGATGTTGTCCGCATTCCCGCTGTTCAGCGCCGAGACATCAATCCGGCAGGTGGTGCCCCCGCTGCCCGTCGCGCAGCCGCCGGCGAAGTCGGTGTTCAGCGTGCCGAGCGTGGAGGTCACGATCGCCGAGGCGACGCTGCCCGTCGCCGCGGCTTTCTCGAGTTCGTTCAGAATTTGCAGCCGCAGCACGGTGCTCGAACCGCTCAGGCTCAGCGCGCTGGGGTGCGGGCGGTCGTCCGTCGCGTCGTTCGGCGTGCCCCGGTCGTCGGTGGCGAAGTCCAGCCGCACCTGGTCGACCTCCTGCACATCGGCGATGCGCAGCCGCAGCGTGGCGGTGCGCCGCACGCTCAGCGGGTTGCCGTCGGCGTCCTCGCCGTAGACCAGCGTCACGCTGCCGCTAATCGTCAGCGGCCCGTCCGGCGTGCCCTTCGGAATCACCACCCGCGCGTCGCCCAGGTCCACCGTGCAGACCGAGGTGCGCGTCGTGCCGTCCGCGTCCGTCCGCTCGGTGATCGGGCAGGTGAGCGGCGCCGACAGCGTCCAGATCCGACCGGGGCCGACATTGCTGCCGCCGGCCTGGGTTCCCTCGGTTGCCGAGACGGCCAGCACGTTGCTGTTCAGATTCCAGTACAGAGCCCGGCCCCAGCGCTCCTGGGCGCGCTGGTACGTCGCCGTCGGCGCCAGCTGCTCCGTGGCGTCGGCGTCGGTCGCGCTGGCCCAGCTCCCGTCGGCGGGCCGCTCGAAGAACAGCACCCGGCCCTGGTTGGCGTTGCTGCCGACCTGGCGGGTGGGGTCGCCCAGCGCAAAGGTCTGGCCGTCGCGGTTGAAGCCGAAGCCGCCCCAGCGGCCCCCGTCGTCCACCCCCGTGATCTGCGCGGTCGGCGCGCTCGGGCCCGACGCCCAGTCGCTCGGCGAGTCCACCTGGAAAATGTTCACCGCGTCGTTAAACCGGTCGCTGGCCGCCAGCGTCGTGCCGTCGGGCGAGAGCGCCAGCCGCTCGCCCAGGTAGTAGTTCCGGCTGGTGGACCAGTCGAATGAGAACGACCAGGTCGGCGCTTGCACCCGCTTGTCCGGGCCCGTCCCGTAATGCGAGGCCTGACTGAAGCTTGAGGCGTCGGCGTCCCACGCGATTTCGGTCCGGTCCGGGGTCGTCTCCGTCTTGTAGTTGGGTACCGCGCTCCAGCCCCCGGTCGGCGCGGTGAAGACCAGCAGCTCGCCGTGCCAGGGGAGGTTGTTGCCGCCGCGGAACTGGCCCGAACCGGCCGCCTGGGTCGAGGAGAAGCGCTTGCCCGGCGCCGAGACCGCCAGCACGCTGCCGTCGGCCGAAAGCGCCACGTAGTAGCCGAACTCCGCGTGCCCCATCGTGCTGCTCTGGCCGACATCGCCGATCCAGGAGCTGACCGAGCGGCAGTAGGTGTCGCAATTTGCCGCATCTTGCGGATCGAACGGCCGCTCGTTGGCGGCGTTGCCCCAGGGCGGAATCACCACCGGGCTGACCCGCACCGCGTCGCCCCAGTTCAGCGCGCTCCAGCCGCCCGACGGGCGCGTGTAGACGTAGACCGAGCCCACATCATGCATGCGGCGCGCGCCCACCGCCAGCGTGCCGCCGTCGGCCGAAATCGCCACCGCCTCGCCGTAGAAGGCCAGATCACCCTGGGTGCATACAGGCGACGTGCAGAAGCTGTCCATGGGGCGGAGGTACCCCCTGGACCGCAGCTCGGGCATCGGATTCGAGGCCGGCACCCGGACGACGCGCCGCCGGGTCATCGTGTCGGCGCTGTGGTCGATCTCGTAGATCACCAGCGCGCCCATCTCGGTCAGGCTGATGCCATTTTGGTTCTCGAAGGCGGCGCTGCCCCAGCCCACGAACAGCCAGGCCGTGTCCTCGTCTTCCTGCCAGACGGCGACCGCGCTGCCGGTGTTGTCCTCGTTCACTCGCGATCGCCCCCAGCTCCATGGCCCGTTGTTGTTGGTCGCGCAGGTGTTGCCGGAAATTTTGAACGTGCAGGCCCTACCGTCATTACCAGGCAGCCGCAGCCAGTCATAGACGCCGCTTCCGATCTGTTCGCCCGTCGAGGCCTTGAAGGCGTAGATGGGGTTGCGCTTGTAGGTGCGGCCGGTTTGGTCAAAGGCGCGGGCCACGATCGTGTCGCCGTCGTAGGCCAGCAGGCGCAGCACGGCGCCGGTAGGCAGCGCGGTGTTGGTGCTTGGGTTGAGCAGGCCGGTGATGTCGTCGCTCAGTTCCTGGCCTCTGACCAGTTCCTGGTCGGCGGGCAGGCTGAGGCTCGCGCGGTCGGTGGTCTCCCAGGACTGGTGGGCGGAGAGCCTGAGGTCGCCGGCGCTGACGCTGAGCGTGTCGGGCGTCTCCGTGAGCCGCACCGACCCGCGCACGGTGATGGTGGAGCCGGCCTGCACCACGTTGTCGGAGTCGTCGACCAGCGAGAGCGTCAGTTCGAGTCCTTCGGGGACGGCGGGTTGCTGCGCGGCGGCGGGGGTCAGGGCGGTCAGGGCCGCGCCGCCGAGCGCGAGCAGCGCGGCCAGCGCCAGCAGCGCGGCAAGCCGGGATGTCGCGCGGGCGGCAAGGCTGCGCAAGTCCAACAGAGGCGACATCAACGGCGGCATAGGCGGGCCCTTTCCTCGCACACAGCGCCGCGCGCGCATCCCGCGCAGCGCTGCATCTCGCGCAGCACCATCAAGCACGTTACGTGAACCCCACTCTAGCAGCCATCCCCACTCCCCCCGCCATCCAAGCGGTCCACCCCCCGCCGCCCGCCTCGTCATTCCCGCCCCCCCTTCCGTCATTCCCGCGCCCTCTTCCCCCGTCGTTCGCGCCCCCTTCCGTCGCCCCAACCCCCTCTCCGTCGCCCCAGACCACCACCTCCGTCGCCCCACGCCGCCACCTCCGTCGCCCCAACCCCCTCTCCGTCGCCCCAACCCCCTCTCCGTCGCCCCAGACTTGATCTGGGGCCCAAACCCAAGCCACTTCGCAGCGCTGAGGTCCCGAGTCATCCCCCCACGCCGTTCGCGGGCTGCCCGGTGCGCCGCGCCGCCAACAACCGCCGCATAGGCCCCAGATCAAGTCTGGGGCGACGGAAAAAGGGGCGGCAACGGAAAAAGGGGCGGCGACGGAAAAAGGCGCAGCCCTCAAGCCGAGGCCGCAACCTCCTCATAGAGGTCGCGCCAGAGCGGGTTGCGCTCCTGAATCAGCGCCGTCTTCCACTTCCGATTCCAGCTCTTCAGACGCTTCTCGTGGAGAATCGCCTCCTCCATCGAGCCGTGCAGCTCATACCAGACCAGTTGCTTGATCCCGTAGCGCCGCGTGTGCTCGCCGCCCAGCCCCTGCTTGTGCTCCCAGACGCGGCGCACCAAATCCGATGTGACGCCGATGTACAGCGCCCCATTGGCGTGCTTGGCCAAGATATAGACGCAGGGCGACTTGCTCACCCCCGCATCCTAACCCCGCCCCGCCCCCACCGCCACCCCCCAGGATCCGTCGCCCCATACCACCACCTCCGCCGCCCCACGCCACCACCTCCGTCGCCCCAGACTTGATCTGGGGCCCATACGGCAGTCGTTGGCGAGACCAAGCCCCGGAGTCCCCGTGAACGGTGTCAGCGGACGGCTTGGGACTCCGCGCCGCGAAGGGGCTTGGGCTTGGGTTCCAGATCAAGTCTGGAACGACGGAAAGAGAACGGCGTTGGCAGGACATCCCTGGTCCCACGCCGCCCCCTCCGTCGCCCCAGACTTGATCTGGGGCCCATACGGCGGTCGTTGGCGAGACCAAGCCCCGGAGTCCCCGTGAACGGTGTCAGCGGACGGCTTGGGACTCCGCGCCGCGAAGGGGCTTGGGCTTGGGTTCCAGATCAAGTCTGGAACGACGGAAAGGGAACGGCGTCAGCGGACGGTTCGAGACCTCCACGCTGCGAAGGGGCTTGGGCTTGGGCCCCAGATCAAGTCTGGGGCGACGGATCCTGGTCGACGACGGAAGGGGGTGACGCGGCGCGACGAGCGGCGCGAAAGCCGACCCTACCGCGAGGCCTTTTGCGCCGACATCAGAGCCACAGGCCGCAGCGTATCGAGCGCTGCGCCGCGCAGATCGGGGGTTGCGGCGATTGGGATCTGGGGCGCAGGGGCGCGGCGGATCAGGGCGAGCCAGCCCATGCCGCCGCCGACGGTGATCACGAGGCTGAGCAGGCCCAGGACGGCCATCACCTCGCGCTCGCCGAGCACATCCGCGAACACGCCGACAGGCAGGCCGATCAGCATTTGCAGTCCCCAGCCCATCATCGTGAAGCTCATCACGCGCCCGTAGTAGGCGGGCTCGGTGTGCGTCATGATGTTGGCCTGGAGCAGCATCATGGGTCCCTGTAGGCCGGGGCCCATGATGCCCAGCGCGACGGCGGCGTGTCCGTAGGCACCGGCGCCGGCCATGATGAAGTGGCCCAGCCCCATCAGCGCGATCATCGCCAGCAGCACCGGCCAGGCCCAGCGCGAGGTGGCCAGCCCGGCGATGATCAGGCCCGCCGCAGCGGCGCCCAGCCCGTAGACGAGCAGCAGCAAGCCCTGGTCGGCGGCGGGGCGCTCGAGCACTTCGACCATGTAGCGGGGCAGGACGATGCGGAAGACGGAGCCGACGACGATGGTGGCGAGCAGCAGCGCCATCATGAAGCGCAGTTGCGGTCTGCGCCAGATGTAGAGCGCGCCGG
Organism: Dehalococcoidia bacterium; assembly: GCA_965242565.1. GTDB lineage: Bacteria > Chloroflexota > Dehalococcoidia > Bin125 > Bin125 > CATQGW01. The sequence goes on from OZ251457.1 coordinate 914,709, forward strand.
CCGCGATGTCGCGCCGCACGCTGCGGGCCGGCCGCTGTGCAGTCGGCTGTGCAGTCGGCTGGGCGGCAGTCTCGCTCTGCGCCTGCGGCGCCTCCTGCGGCTTGCGGTAGCGCATCACGGCGACGGTCGCCACGCCGATGAAGACCAGGACGGCCATCGTGAGGTAGGTGCCGCCCGCGCCGAGCGAGGTTTTGACCAGGATCGAAGCGACGAAGGGCGAGAACGGCTGCCCCCAGAGATGCGACATCTGGCTGAGCACGATGGCGTTGGCGACCAGACGCGGGCCGACGATGTCGGCGGTGAAGGCCTGGCGGGCCGGGCTCATGAAGACGAAGGTCACGCCGAGGAAGAGCGAGAGGACGAAGAAGATGGGGAGTGTGAGGATGCCGGCGACCAGCAGGAGGCCGATCAGCGCGAGGATCGCCGCGCCCGCGCCCTGGCCGAGCACGATCAGCCACTTGCGGTTGACGCGGTCCGCGACCACGCCGCCGAAGGGCGAGAGGAAGAACATCGAGAGGCCGATGGCGAAGGCGATCGTGCCGACGGCGGCGTTCGTGCCCGAGAGCTGCTCGGCCACGATGCCCATCGTGAACATCATCATCATGTAGGCGAGCGTGGCGAAGAGCGTTCCGACAAAGAGGATGCGGAACTGGCGATGGCCGAGGGCGGCGAAGGTGGTCGAGGACCAGGCGGAGACAATTCGGATCACGCGAACAGTCTACGTCCGCGCGAGCGCGCGCTCGGTTATGACAACTCCCGGCTGCGCCACGTGCATCATGGTTGCGTCGCGCGCATCAGGGTTGCGCATATGCGTTCTAAATGCGCTACAGTGAACGCTCACCCCGAACGCTCACCCGGGGAGTGCAGTGGAGGCAGGCGCCGCCATGGTCCGAATTGTCGACATCGAACGCCGCGGAACGATCTGGACGATCCGCTTCGAGAGCGAGCCGCAGCTGCGCTGCTCGCGCGCCTTCGCCCGCCGGCTGCGGCTCGACGCGGGGCAGGAGATCGACCCGGCGCTGCTCGAGCGTGTCCGCGAAACCGCCGCCGTCGACCTGGCCGATCGGCTGGTCGAGCGGATCCTGCGGCGGCCGCACAGCCGCCGCGAGATCGCCGCCCGGCTGCACCAGGAGGGCGTGCCCGAAACGGCGGTGCGCGCGACGCTCGAACGGCTGATGCAGGACGCCGAGCACGACGAGGGCGGCGACGCGCTGGAGTTGGCCCGTCGCTGCGTGCCGCAGGGCGGGCAAGACTGGAACGAGGTGCGCCGTAAATGCGGCCGGCGGCTGCAACGCCGCGGCTTCAGCGCGGCCACCGCGCTGCGCGCCGTGCAGACCGCCTGGCAGGAAGCGCAGCAGCCCCGACGCTCGCCCGGCCGGCCGCGCTATGCGCCCGACGACATCCCCGACGACATCGAGGTCGAATCCGTCGGCAGCGCGAACGGTAGCGCAAAATTTCGATCGCGCGTACCATGACTCCAGTACGAACCGCCGCCCCGACTCCAGGTCGGGGCGGCGCCACCACCGGCGCAGCGATATGCCGATGACAACGACAATGCGAGGACACCATGCTGGGAGCCCTGTTGCGGCTCCTGCGCGGCGGGCCGGATCCGCGAATCGCGGCCCGCGACGAAGCCGACCGAATCGTTCAGCAGGCCGAGCAGGAGGCCCGTGAACGTCTGTTGGCCGCGCAGGAACAGTCGCTCACTCAACGCGAGCAGATGGAAGCCGAAGTCCGCGATCTGCGGGCCGAGGTGCAGCGCGCCGAAGACCGCCTGATCCGACGCGAGGAGTCAATCGACTCCCGCAGCAACGATCTGGACCGCCGCGACGGTCAGCTGAAGCGCCGCCAGCGCCAGCTTGACGAGCGCGAACGCGAAATCGAGGAGCTGGCCGCCGCAGAGCAGGTCCGCCTCGAACAGATCGGCAACCTGACCGCCGAAGAGGCCCGCCACCGGCTGATCGAGCAGGTCGAAACCGAGATCGGCGACGAGGCGGACCGACTGGTGCGTCAGGCTGAGCAACGCGTTCGGGAAGAGGCCGACGAACGCGCCCGCAACGTCGTCGCCACCGCCATCCAGCGCGTCGCCTCCGAGGTGACTACCGAATCCACCGTCTCGATCGTGCAGCTGCCCGGCGAGGACATGAAGGGCCGGATCATCGGGCGCGAAGGCCGCAACATCCGCGCGCTCGAAACCGCGACCGGCTGCGACCTGATCATCGACGACACGCCCGACGTGGTGACAATTTCCGGCTTCGATCCGGTGCGCCGCGAGGTGGGGCGGTTGTCGCTCAGCCGGCTGGTCGCCGACGGCCGCATCCACCCCACGCGGATCGAAGAGCAAGTCGCCAAGGCGCAGCGCGATGTGGACGCGATCGTGCGCGAGGCGGGCGAGGAAGCGGCGATCGAGGCGCACTGCTCCGGGCTGCCGCGCGAACTGCTCGACGTCTTCGGGCGGCTCCGTTACCGCACCTCCTACGGCCAAAACCAGCTGCGCCACGCGGTCGAAACCGCCCACATCGCCGCGATGATCGCCGACGAAATCAAGGCCGACGTCGATATCTCGCGGCGCGGTGCGCTGCTGCACGACGTGGGCAAGTCGATCGACCACGAGGTTGAAGGCACGCACGCGCTCATCGGCGGCAACCTGGCCCGCCGCTTCAAAATGCCCGAGCCGATCGCGCACTGCATCGAGGCGCACCACGACGAGGTCGAAATCCAGTCGGTCGAGGCGATCATCGTGCAGATCGCCGACGCCATTTCCGGCGGCCGCCCCGGCGCGCGCCGCGAGTCGGTGGACCGCTACGTGGAGCGCCTCCGCGCGCTCGAAGAGATCGCCACCTCCTTCGAAGGCGTCGGCCAGGCGTTCGCCATCCAGGCCGGACGCGAGGTGCGCGTGGTGGTGGATCCGCAAGAGGTCGACGACCTCGGCGCGATGCGGCTGGCGCGCGACATCAGCAAACAGATCGAGGAGAGCCTGCAATACCCCGGCCAGATTCGCGTCACCGTACTGCGCGAAACCCGCGCCGCCGAATACGCCCGCTGATGTGGACGCGCGCTAATGTGTACGCGCGTTAGCGCCGGCGGCCGCTAGAGCTGGCCATTGTTGTGCGCGTCGATCTGCACACCCACAGCCGACACTCCGACGGCGTCCGCACGCCTGAGTGGGTCGTTCGGCGTGCCGCCGCCAACGGCGCTTCGCTCGTCGCGCTGACCGACCACGACACGCTGAGCGGCGTCGCCGAGGCGCTGCGCACCGGCCGGGAGGCCGGCATCCGCGTTGTCGCCGGCATCGAGTTGGGCACGCGCAACGACGAGCTCGGCGAAATCCACGTGCTGGGCTACTTCCCGCAGATCACCGCGTCCGACGATCCGGCGCTGGAGCGAATCGAAAGCGCCGTCAACGGCTACCGCGACGACCGGCTGGCTCGCGGACGGGCCATCGTCGAGCAGCTCAACGCGCTGGACATCCGGATCGACTGGGCGGAGGTTGAACGGCTCGCCGACGGCGCACCGGTCGGCCGCCCACACATCGCCCGCGCGCTCCTGGAGACGGGCGCGGTCGACTCCGTGCAAGAAGCGTTTGACCGCTACCTGCACGACGACGGACCCGCGTATGTCGCGCGGCGGCTGCTCGACATCGAGCACGCCGTGCGCCTGATCCACGACCACGACGGGATCGCCGGTCTCGCTCACCCGACCCGCGCGCGCGACGCCGAAGCCGCCGTCCAGCGCTTCGCCGCGGCCGGCGGCGACACGCTCGAGGTCTGGTATCGCAACGACGGCCCCGAGCAGGTCGCATGCACGCTCGAACTCGCCCGTCGCGCCGGGCTGGCGCCCACCGCCGGCTCCGACTGGCACGGCCTGCACGACAACGAAGTTGAGCCGGGCGCGGTCGCCCAGCCCGCCAACGGCGCTCGCGCCTTCGCCCAACGCTGCAGCGCGACCCCGATCGGAGCACGCTGATGGATACGATCGCCGCGCCGCTCGACGCCCGCGCCATCGAGCGGATCATCCCCCACCGCTATCCGATGCTGCTAATCGACCGCGTGATCGAGCTTGAGCCGGGCAAGCGCGCGGTGGCGATCAAGAACGTCACGCGCAACGAATGGTTCTTCGAGGGGCACTTTCCGCAGCAGCCGATCATGCCCGGCGTGCTGATCATCGAGGCGCTGGCGCAGACCGGCGCGGTCGCCGCGCTGAGCGCCGAGCAGTTTCAGGGCAAACTCGGCCTCTTCGCCGGCATCGACGGCGTGCGCTTCCGACGCCAGGTCGCGCCCGGCGATCAGCTGCGGCTGGAGGTCGCGCTGGAGCGCATCCGCGGTCCCGTCGGCAAGGCGAGCGCCACGGCGACCGTCGACGGCGAAGTCGCCGCCTCTGGCGCGCTCACCTTCGCCATGGTCGACGCCCCGCAGGACTGATCGGGCAAACGTCGCGCGCTACAACCGCGTCGCCGCCCAGAGCGCCAGCACCAGCGCCACGCTCACGACCGTCGTCAGCCCGATCCAGCGCAAATCCGCGCCCACGTAGCGGAAATCATGCATCGCCGCCGCCACCCGCGCGCGGCGATCCGAGCGCGGACGCCCCCGCGGCCCGCCGCGCGGACGCTCGCTCGGCAGCCGCGGCTGCGGCATCGCGATGTTGCCCGAGCCGAATGTCGACGCCCCACTCGGCGCGGCCGACGCCCCCGGCGCAGCCGTCGGCAGATCACCCCGCGTGCGCCCCCGGCCCGGCCGCGCATGCTGCGCGCCGCGATTGCCCCGCCCGCCGCGACTCCCGCGTCCTCCTCGCGCCATGATCCGCTCCTCAGCTGCGCTTCTGCCTCTCGCGCTACCTTACCGCACCCCAAGCCGGGCAGCCGATTTGCCGCACGCCGCCGCGCCGCCTACACTGAGACGCACGGCCCCGTGGTGTAGCGGCCTAACACGCCACCCTGTCAAGGTGGAGATCGGCGGTTCGAATCCGCTCGGGGTCGCCACCTCTGTCTCTCTCTGATCTTGCTCTCTGTGGGCGGGCGACCGACCCCCCAGTCCGCTGCGCGGACAGCCCCCCTGCATAGGGGGGCGATTCCGATCTAAATCCTCCCCCATCCTGGGGGAGGTGGCGCGGAGCGCCGGAGGGGGCCGCCCCCGCCGCCCCTGCGCGTGGTACATTGGACGCACGGCCTCGTGGTGCAGCGGTTAGCACGCCACCCTGTCAAGGTGGAGATCGGCGGTTCGAATCCGCTCGGGGTCGCCAGTCTCAACTACCCTCCGACGCCTTACTGCTCACCTCCCGCGGTCGGTTGCAGCGCGGGCTGCTGTTGCTGCTGCTGCTGCACGAAGCGCTGGTAGACCTCCTCCTCGGAGAGCGGCTCGGAGTGGAACCAGGCGTGCTCGACGGTGCTGTGCGCCTCATCCATGATGCCGAGCATGCGCCGCAGCTGGTCCGCCGCCTCGACGACGGTCGCTGGCGGTTCGTCTTCCGCTTCGAACAGCGCGATTGCGTCGGCGAGGTTCTGAATCAGCTCGACCGGGGCGACGAATGTGGCGTTGTAGCGGGCCGATTCGAGGCAGGAGCGGATCGACGCGCCGTTGCGCTCCGCCAGCAGCGCGGCCAGCGCCGTCGAGTCCTCGGCGACCGACATCCCGCGCGCCGCGGCGGCGGCGTTGAGCAGCTGCGCGACATCGACTTCGGCGTCCTGCTCGGCGTCGCGCTGCGCCAGCCAGAGCAGCTCGCGCGCGATCTCGTAGGCGCGCTCCAGCCAGCGCCCCAGCCAGAGCAGGTTGTAGGCGCGCGCGTCGGTCAGCCAGCGATCCACGCCCAACTCGACCGACCGCGGGTCCGCATTCGTCGTCGTCATCGACCGTCTCTCCTGTTCCCTGCCGCTCGGCCAGGCCGCTCGGCTGTGTTGCTCGGCTGCGTTGTCGGCTCTGTTGCTCAGTTGGCGGGGATGCGGCGTCAGCGCGGCACGACATGCGCATCGTTGAGCAGCGCCAGCGCGTCCGCCAGATCCGATTCGTGTTCGCCGAAGCGCACCCGGGCGATCGCCGCCAGGTGCGCCGCCGCGCCCTTCGACAGAAAGGTACCGTTGATTGGCCATACGTCGGTGTAATCGAGGCCCACGCCGAACTTCACGAAGTCGCCGGCGGGCGGCAACACGACGCCGCGCGTCGGATCGGCCGGCAGCCAGCCCGCCGTCGGGTGGACGAACTCCAGCCAGGCGTGGGTCTCGCCGACCTGGTCGGTCAGCAGCCCCGAGACGTAGCGGCAGGGCAGCCCGGCGGCGCGCAGGAGGCCCAGCGAGAGATGCGCCATGTCTTGGCAGACGCCCTCGCCGGCCGCCAGCACCTCGGCCGCCGTCGTGGTCGTGTCGGTGGTTCCCCGCAGGTAGCGGATGTTGTCATGTACCCAATCGGTCACCGCGCGCACCGCCTCGATCAGACCGGACGCCTGGCCGATCACCTCGCTCGCCAGCGGCGCCAGCGGCGACGGATCCACCAGCACCGTCGCGCTCGCGTATTCGAGCTGCTCCGGCAGACCGCGCACCGCGTCGATGCCGACCTCGTCCACCTCGGGCTGCCGCGTCGACAGCCGCACCCGCCCTGTCGTCGCCACGACGAACTGCGTATGGTGCTCCACCGCCCGCACCCGATTCACCTGATTGCCGAACCGATCGGTGAAGGGCAGCGCGCGGCAGGGCGGTTCGGTCCAGAGCTCATAGCCCAGCGCCTCCTGGCCCTCGCCGTCGCGCGGAAACACGCGCAACTGATTGTCGTTATTGAGCACGGCCTGGTTGTACTCGTACCGGGCCGCGTACAGGTACGACGCGACGACCTGCTCATCTAGGTCAGGACCCAGGTCGGTTTGCATAGCCCCCCCGATGAGTTATTGGTCACGCGGCTGCCGGCGCGGGCGACCCGCGTCAGGCCGCCGGGAAACACCGAGACCCGCCCCTCTCCGTCCTGCACGGCGAACACGCGCAGATCGACGTAGCGCGGCTCAAGCTGCTCCGCCTGCTCGTCGTAGACGACGTGGCTGGAGAAATCGAGCGTCTCCTGCGCGATGAACTCGTCGGGTTTGCTCAAAATCAGCGCTCGCACCTGCGCGTGCGTTTCGTCGCCCAGGTCCGGCATCACGTAGACGCCGATTCCGCCGTAACCGCGGCGCGACTTGATCACCAGCTGTTCGAGATTCTCGTGCGCGTAGCGCCGCTCCTCGGCGTCGAGCAGGTTGTGACTCGGCGCCTGCTCCAGAATCGGCTCCTCGCCCAGATGCCGGCGAATCATCTCCGGCACCCAGAGGAAGACCAGTTTGTCGTCGGCGACCTCCGCGCCGACGCCGTTGATCAGCGCCACCTTGCCGGCGAAGTAGGCGTCGCGCAGGCCGGGCACGAAGATCTCGAGGTCCTGAATGCGCCGATAGACCACGTCCACCGCGTAATCGCCGTCGGCCGTGCGCGCGTGGACCCGCCCGTCGTGCCCGACGTACAGATCCGAGCCCTCGACCAACGGCGCGCCCAGCAGGTCCGACAGGTAGCGATGCTCGAAGAACGCGGAGCCGAACTTGCCGTCGGTCAGAATCACCGCCGCCGGCCCCTCCGGCCCTGCGTCGGGCGCGACCGAGCGGAACAGATCCAGATACGTCTCGCGCACATCGTACGGCGTGATGTCGTAGCCCTCGGCGAACTCCGGCAGCTGCTGCGCCGCGATCTCCAGCGTCTTCATCTGGTACGTGATCCCCGAGGGCACCCGCAGGTTGTCCTCCAGAATGTAGTAGCGCCCGTCGCCCATATGCACCAGGTCGATCCCGTAGATATGCACCCAGACATCGCGCGGCGGGCGGAAGCCCTCCGCCTCGGGCAGGAAGTAGTCGCAGCTGTAGACGACATCGTTGGGCACCACGTCCTGGCCGTCGCCGTAGAGCGCGCCGACCCAGCGGTTGATCGCCCGCAGCCGCTGGGCGACGCCGGCGCTGATCCGCGCCCAGTGCTCGGCCGGGATCACGCGCGGCAGCACATCGATCGGCGTGGTGCGGTACTCGCGCGGGTCGAGGTAGAAGGTGAAGCCGTCGCGCTCCGCCTGCCGGCGCGAGGCCTGCCAGCGCTCGGCCAGCACCCCCGGCCCCAGCTGCTCGAGCGCCGAGGCCACGCCCGCATAGTGCGGATGCAGCCGCCCGTGGTCGTCGCGCCACTCGCTCAACCCGCCCTCGCCGACCGTCCGCATGACCATCGCGCCGCCTCCTGATTCCGCTGTCCCCTCATCCTACTAGAGGCGCGGCATCCACCCTCAATCCCCCGGCTTCCGATCCGCCATCGCCCTCTTTGCGGGGCAGTCCGCACAAGCGGACCAGAGGTCGGACTCCCGGTGCTGAGCATCCTCAGTCGGGCCAGTCCGGCGGGCACTCGAAGACATTGCCTGTATAGACGACGTACCATGTCGCCGATCCGTCGCGAAGGTCAACCTCGTGGTAGAGCTCAAAAACCGATCCCAGCTCCACGCCGTATCCCGGGCCGAGGTCGGCTGACGTGCGGTCCCACGAGATCAGCAGCAGGCGGTGCGTATCGAAATGGCGATGCTCGTGATCTTCGACCACGCCGCCGAACTCTTCAACAGCCGCGGCTGCTTGCGCCGGGACTTCGGAGGTCGCATCAAGCCCGTGGGGCCGCGTTTCGCTGTTCTCGTCGTCTTCGTAGTCGGGCTCTGATGCTGTTCCGCAGAGCTCGCGCCCGCCACCATCATGCTCGTCTCCGACCAAAGCAAGCACATCCCACCCGCGAAGATCGGCGAGCTCGTCCGAGCTGGGCGGACCGCGCTCCGCGCAACCGACGACCAAGACTGGGGCGGTGAGCAGCAAGGCGGCAAGGAGCCGCCAAGTGATACCGAGGCCCAGCGACAAGCTCATGGCGCACTCCGAGGGTTGCTGTTCGCCAGCCGCTCACATGGCTGCCAGGCCGCCTCAGCTGAAACGCGCCGCATCAGTCGGGCCAGTCCGCGGGACATTCGAGAACGCTGCCCGAGTAGACAACCCCCCAGCCGACCGAGGTTTCGTCCTCCAGATAGTGCAGCTCGTAGACCGAGCCCAGCTGCGGTCCGTACCCTTCGCCCAAGTCCTTGGACGTGGCATCCCACGAGATCAGCAGCAAGCGGTGCGTATCGAAGTGCCGCTGCTCATAATCGTCGAGCCTGGCTCCACGTTCCTCGATCGCCGCGATGACCTCCGCCGGAATCTCCGACGTTGCATCGAGTCCATGCGACACCGCGCCGATGGCCTCAATGTCGACTGTCCTGTCTTCGCCGCAGATCTCCCGGTCACCGTCATCGTGCTCGTCTCCGAGCAAATCAAGCACATCCTCTCCGCTGAGATCGGCGAGCTCACTCGAGCTGGGCGGGCCGCGATCCGCGCAACCGACGACTGCGGCGGCGAGCAGAACGGCGGCAAGGAGCCGGCGGGCGGTCACAAGGCGCAGCAGCGAACTCATGGTGCGATCCGCAGGCTCTTCGCTCATGACCGCACCTACTGTAGCCGGTTGCGCGAACGGTGTCATTCGGCCAGGTCTTCCGGCCGACACTCGTGGACGTTGCCCCAGTACACGTCGCTCCAGCCGATCGAGGTTTCGTCCTCCAGGTAGTGCAGCTCATAGACCGAGCCGAGCTCGGCGCCATAGCCCTCGCCAAGATCCCTGGATGTGGCATCCCACGAGATCAGCAGCAGGCGGTGCGTATCGAAGTGCCGCTGCTCATAGTCTTCGAGGCGTGCGCCGGAAAACTCAATGAGCGCGACCGCCTCTACAGGGACTTCCGAGGTCGAAGCGAGTCCGTGCGGCACTACGCCGACTGCCTCGATATCAGGGATCCGCGCCATGCCGCAGATCTCGCGATCTTCGCCGGCATGGTGCTTGGTCACCAGATCATGCATCGCCGGGCCATCGAGAGTGTCGAGCGCTATCGCTGCCGGCGCCCGGCGATCCAGCCAGACGACAGCAACGGCGATTATCATGGCGACGAGCAGACCCGCTGTGAGGAACTGCCGAGTGCGGAAGGGTCTTAGTGTCGAGTTCATGTTGTCCTCCTCCGGCTTCTACGCACCGAGATTCGCTGGCGCGCGGGCTGCGATCACGAGCCTTGGTACTTGACGTTGACGTCGTCGATATCGTTCTGCTCGAGCGACGCCGCCCACGGACGGTTCCGGGTACTCCACAGCCGGCACATGGTCCAGCGGTGAAGCTCGTTTGACGCGCACATGGGGTTTCCCGGTGGATCAGGATCGTGCCCCAGTCCCGCCGCGTGCCCGAGTTCGTGCGTTGCTGTGCCGCGCACTTGCGCCGCGCTCCAAACGAGCGTTGAGTTGAAGATGATGTCCGTTTCGGTGAGCCAATTCTTCTCGTTTCGTTCGACGTACTTGAAGCACGTGAGTCCGCGAAGGGTCCTGGGTGAGGTTGACGGGCGGTAGCATGCAGCAGGAGGCCAACCCGGCGGCAACTCGCCCCAGTAGATACCGTTCCGCGACGTTCGTGAGAGGATCCATGGCTGCCAGCTTGTGTGACTGCGCCACTCATGATTAGCCCACCCAATGGCATCCTCATACTCCTCCGGGACAGCAGACCAGTCGCCGGCTTTTTGGAAGTAGGTCGTAGGTGACGACCAGCGCCACTTGAGTCGGCTGTCGGCCGCGTCTCCCGACGGAGCAGGCAGAGTGAGGCCGAGCGCAATCAGCACCAGCGCCACGGCGATGCCTTTCACCTGCCAGCCCACCAGACTCTCTGACCGGAGCTTCCAGCGCGTCATCTCACACCTCCCATCACCTGCCCCTAAAGTACTCCTCCTCTCGCGTCAATGCTGTGAAAGGCATCACAAGCACGATCTGGTGGAAAACTTGTGTAAGGCAGTTAACACAAACGGTCAAGCATCTCGGCCCCTACCAGGTGTCGATGTAGGGGCGCTTCTTGCCCGTGCGCTGGGGGGTGGGCGGCAGGCGGCGCAGGGCGTTGGCGATCCAGGTGCGCGTCTCGGCGGGGTCGATCACGTCGTCGAGGCCGCCGCCGGCCGCCGCGTTGACCGCCTTGGCGTTGTCGTAGGCGCGCTCCACGCGGCGCTCGTAGTCGGCCTTGCGCTCGTCCACATCCTCGATCGCCGCCAGCTCCTTGCGGTAGCCGAGTTTGACCGAGCCCTCGATGTTCATCCCCGCGAACTCCGCCGTGGGCCAGGCGACGGTGAAGAAGCCGACCAACGCGCTCGCGCCGCACATCGCCTGCACGCCCAGCCCGTAGGCCTTGCGCACCACCACGCCGAACAGCGGCACCGACAAATTCGCGCCGGTGTTGAACATCCGTGCGCAGTGCCGCACCAGCGCCGTCGCCTCCACATCGGGGCCGACCATCATCCCGGGGCAGTCCATCAGACTCAGCACCGGGATATCGAAGGCGTCGCAGAGTTGGAGGAAGCGCGCGCCCTTGTCGGAGCCGGGCGAATCGATCGCCCCCGCCAGATGGTGCGGGTTGTTGGCGATCACCCCGATCGGCTTACCTTCGACGCGGATGAACGCGGTGATAATTCCGATCCCGAACTTCTCGCGCAGCTCCAGCACCGATCCCTTGTCGGCGATCGTATCGATGATCTCCCGCATGTCGTAGAGACGCAGCCGATTCTCCGGCACGATGTGGCGCAACCGTCGCTGATCCGGCGCCTCCCACTCGTCGATCGGCCCCTGGAAGTAGCCCAGATACTTCTTCGCCACCTCCGTGGCCTCTTCTTCGTCCTTGACCAGAATGTCGATCACGCCGTTGGGCACCTGGAACGACATTGGGCCGACCTCTTCGGGCGTATAGACGCCGAGGCCGCCGCCCTCGATCATCGCCGGGCCGCCCATCGCCACCGTCGAGCCTTCGGTGGCGATGATCACGTCGCAGCAGGCCAGCAGCGCGGTATTGCCGGCGAAGCAACGCCCGTTCGTAATCCCGACCAGCGGCACCAGCCCGCTCAGCTTCGAGAACTGCGTGAACGTGTACGTGTCGAACGCCACGCCCGGCCCGGTCCGATCGTCGCCCGGACGCCCACCGCCGCCCTCGGTGTAGAACACGATCGGGAAGCGGAAGCGGTTCGCCATCTCGAACATGCGATCCTGCTTGTAGTGGTTGCGCCCGCCCTGCGTGCCGGCCAGCACGGTGTAGTCGTAATGCACCACGATCGCTCGCGCCCGCTCCTCGCCGACCAGATCGCCGTTAATCGTCGCCGTGCCGGCGAGCAGCCCGTCGGCGGGCGTATTGATCCGCAGCGACTCGTCGCTGTGCCGCTGGTGCTGACGCGCCACGATCAGCGGCCAGTACTCCTGGAACGTGCCCGGATCCACCAGCTGCTCGATGTTCTCGCGCGGCATCCGATAGCCGCGCCCGCGCCGCTTGGTCACCGCCTCGCCGCGATTCTCGTCCAGCGTGTAGGCGTGACGGTCGATCAGTTCCCGCAGATCGCCGCGGATGAAGTCGGGGTCGAAGACCTCGCCCGCCTCGCGCGCGGCGACGCTCACCTCGGCCTCCTTGATGTAGACCAGCGGGAAGCCCTCGCGCATCACGTCGCCCACCGCGCAGGCCAGCGCTTGAACGATGCCGTCGCGATCGGCGTGGATCACGTGCTCCATCTTCATCGCTTCAAGCACGACCAGGTCCTGGCCTTCGCGCACCTCATCGCCCTCGTCCACCAGAATCGCCACGATCGTACCCTGAATCGGGGCGGGCAGCCCGACCGATCCATCGGGACCGGAAAGGTCCGGCGGCTCCTCGGCCGCCGTCGCCGGCTGCGCGGCCTTGACCGCCTGATCGTGCGCGAACAGCGCCAGCGGATCGCTGTTATCGACCCGCGCGCCGGCGAAACCCGCCGACGGATCGACGGTTTCGCTGACCAGGTAGCGGCGGCGATGCTCGTCGGCCGCCGCCAGCTCCCCGATCCGCTCGTCCACCCAGCGGGTATGCACGCCGCCGTTGCTGAAATCGGGATGGGTCAGCACGCTCTGCAGGAACGGGATATTGGTCTGCACACCCTCGATTCGGAACTCGCTCAGCGCGCGGCCCGCCCGCGTGACCGCATCCTCGAAGCGCGGCGTCGGTGAGTGGCTGATCACCTTGGCCAGCAACGAGTCGAATGCGGCGCTGGTCTCATAACCGACGTAGCCGAAGCCGTCCGTTCGCACGCCCGGCCCCGACGGCGCCTCATACGCGGTCAGCGTGCCGCCGGCCGGGCGCACCGCGCCGTCCTCGCCCAGCGTCTCCATGTTGACCCGCGTCTGGATTGCGTAGCCGCGCGGCTGCGCGAGCGCGTGGCCGGTCAGCCCCAGATCGGTCAGCGTCGCGCCGCCGGCGACGCGCAGCTGCGACTGCACCAGATCGACGCCCGTGACCTGCTCGGTCACGGTGTGCTCAACCTGCAAGCGCGCGTTGGCCTCGAGGAAGGCGAACGGCGGCGCGCCGTTCCGCCCGGCTTGCTCCGAGGCGTCGACCAGGAACTCGAAGGTGCCCAGCGAGGAGTAGCCGGCGGCGCGGCTGATCTCCAGCGCGGCGTTGATGATCCGCTCGCGCAGCTCGGCGTCGAGCTGCGGCGCGGGCGCGATCTCGACGATCTTCTGGAAGCGCCGCTGCACGCTGCACTCGCGCTCGCCGAGATGCGCGATGTCGCCCTCCAGATCGCCGATGATCTGCACCTCAATGTGCCGCGCGCGGGGAATCAGCTGCTCGACGTAGAGCGCGCCGTTGCCGAATGCCGCCTCGGCCTCCGAGCGGCAGCGCTCCCAGGCCGCTTCGATCTCGTCCGCGCCCAGCACCGCCCGCGTGCCGCGTCCGCCGCCGCCGGCGACGGCCTTGATCATCATCGCGCCGCCCGCGCCGAGCGACGCGAAGAATGCCCGCGTATCGTCCAGCGTGACCGCCTGATTGGTGCCCGCCAGCACCGGCGCGCCGGCCTGCTCCGCGACCGCCCGCGCCCGCACCTTGTTGCCGAACAGCTCGAGCAGTTCCGGCGTGGGGCCGACGAAATTGATCCCCGCGTCGCGGCAGCGGCGGGCGAACTCGCCGCTCTCGGCCAGGAAGCCGTAGCCGGGATGCACCGCGTCGCAGCCGTGCTCCTGCGCCGCCTCAATCAGCGCGTCCATATCGAGGTAGCCCGCCGTGCCGCGCCCCGGCAGCATCGCGCCCGCGTCCGCCGCCCGCAGATGCAGGCTGCCCGCGTCGTCCGCCGTCGCCACCGCGACCGTGCCGATGCCCAGATCCGTCGCCGCGCGGGCGATCCGAATTGCGATCTCTCCGCGGTTCGCGATCAACACGCTGCGGACCGGTTCGCTTGCTGTCATCAGGGTTCCTCCGCTTTGCTCGGATGCGTTATGTCGCTGTCCGGCGCTTCAGCACGGCCGCTTCATCCAGCGCGCCGCTCACGCCGGCCGCGACCAGCGCCTGGTATTCCTCAGCCGTCACGCCCAGCTCCTCGGCCAGCACCTCCTGCGTGTGCTGCCCCAGGCAGGGCGCCGCCCGCAGCGTCGTATCCAGCGGACCGCTCAGCCGCCACGGACCGCCGGCCAGCCAGCTCGGGCCGACCTCCGGGTGATCCACCAACTGCAGGAAGCCCGACGCCGCGAAGCGCGGCTCCGGCTCGTCGTAGACTTGGTAGAACGACGCGACCCGCGCCGCGATCAGCCCGGCCTCCGTGAACGATCGCTCGATCTCGCCGGCGTCCCGCTCCCGCGTCCACTGCGCGATGATCTCGTCCAGCGCATCCTCGTTCGCCTTGCGCGAGGCCGCGTCGGCGAAACGCGGATCATCGCCCAGCTCCGCGCGACCGATCAGCCCGGCGATCGCCCGCCAGTCCGCCTCGCTCTCCGCCGCGATCGCGACGAACTCCCCGCCCGCCGCCGCGTAGATGTTGTGCGGCGCGTGCCGACGGTCGCGGTTGCCCAGCGGACGCGGGATTCGCCCCGTCGCGTCCAGCTCCACGATCGCATCGCCGCAGACCGCCGCCGTCGACTCGATCATCGACAAATCGATCCGCTGCGGCCCGTCCACCCGCTCGCGCCGATGCAGCGCCGCCAGCACCGCGCCCGCCATCGTGTAGCCCGAGACAGGATCGGGATACAGCCCGCCCGAATTCATCCCCTCGTCGCCCTCGTAGCCGTGAATCGAGGAGAAGCCCGACATCGGCTCGGTCGTCGCTCCGTTGGCCGGATACGGCGCATACGGACCGGTCACCCCGTAGCCCGAAATTGTGGCCAGAATCACGCGCGGATTCACCGCGCTCAGCGTCTCCAGCGTGATGCCCCAGCCGTCCAGCACCCCGGGCCGAAAATTCTCCGCCACCACGTCGAACCGTGGAACCAGCCGCCAGAACAGCTCGCGCCCCGCTTCGCTGCTCAGATCCAGCGTGATTCCTTTCTTGTTCAGGTTGACCGCGTTGAACAACCCCTGCGTGTTGAGCGGATGCTGAGTGCGGCGCTCGTCCTGGATGCCGGGCGGCACCCGCCCGCCGACCGTGCGCCAGATGTCGGGCCGGCGCAGCGCCTCAATCTGCACCACATCCGCGCCCAGCAGCGACAGCAGCTGCGTCGCCAGCGTGCCCGACCAGGCCTGGGTGAAGGCCAGCACGCGCACACCGTCGAGCGGTCCCGCCGAACCGCTGCCGCTGGGCGCAGCAGGCGCACTAGACGCACCTGGCGCAACGGCCGTCGCGGGCGGCCCGGACGATTCGGCGAACTCCCGCCGCAGCGCCTCGCTGTGCTCGCCCAGCTGCGGCGCGGGGCGCGGCGCGGACCAGATCGGCGGCTCAATCCGCCCCGGCGCGCCCGCTGCCCGCACCGCGCGGCCTTCGATGCTCGTCTGCGCGACGAAACCGCGCTCCGTCAGCTGCTCGTTCTCCACTAGCTCGTCCACCGATTGCAGACAGCCCGAAATGCAGCGCAGCCGCGCCAGCGCGTGAAACAGCGGCCAGCGCTCAATCGCCGGCAGCTCCCGCGTCGCGCCCGCGCGCACCGCCGACATGTCGCGCGTGTAGCGCCCGCCGTGCGGAATCAGATCCTCGCGCGCGCCCTGATCCGGCAAATTCAGCAGCGCCATCGCCTGCGGCCAGTTGTGCCAGTCGCCGAAACCCAGATTGATCTTGCCGTCGCGCGCCCGATACAGCGGCCCCGGCTCGCCCCGCTGCCGCCCGCCCATCGGGCCTCGCGAATCGCCCCGCGCGTAGTAGATATCGCCCACCGCCCAGGGCATGCAGGTGATCGCCAGCGCCTCCAGCTCCGACACGTCGACCCGCTCCGCCTCCGTCGAATGTTCGCGGCGCCGCAGCGCCGCGGCCGCCGCGACGAAGCCCGCCAGCCCGCCCACGTAGCCCGCCTGACGCGAAGGCAGCTGCAACGGCGGCTCATCCTGGTAGGCGTTGATGTAGGCCCAGCCGCAGCGCGCCGAGGCCGTCAGGTTGTTCCCCCGCACCGACGCGAGTTCGCCCTCCAGCCCGTGCGCCGTGACCGAGAGATGCACCGCATCCCCGCGCAGCGCGCGCAGGTCGATCGCCGGCGGCGACTGCGACGGCTGCAACGACTGGGAGGTGATCACCAGATCCGCCCAGCGCACCGCATCGGCGGCCTCGGACGCATCCGCGATCCGCAGCGAGCGCTTGTTCCAGTTGGCGTAGGCGTGCAGCGCCGAGCGTTCCGCGCCGGGCCGGTCGTCGAGGAAGGGCGGCTCGGCCCGCAACGGATGGCCGCCGGGCGGCTCGACCAGCGCCACATCCGCCCCGTAGTCGGCGAACAGCCGCCCCGCATACGCGGCGGAGAGTCGATCGGAAAAGTCGGCGACGCGGAGCCCGTCGAACGCTGCTTGCATTCCACACCCATCAACGCGCAGGATCAGCCCCGCGCACACACAGTACCGCGCAGGTTAGCGCCCGCCCCCGCAGGGCGAGATTCTGCGTCCGAACCACTCCCCCCACCCGCAAGGAGAGTCCCCTCCGGCCTCTCCCCCCGTCGCGGGGGGAGATTGAGAGGGGGGCTGCCCCGCGTCGGCCCCTACTCCAACTTCCCCAAACCGTGCTACCATCACTCATCAACAGAACGGACGTACGTCAATGCCCATCGCCCATCACCGATTCGTCCGCCCCGAACCTGCGCCGCCCGAATGCCCGCAGCATCCCTTAACAACCCCTGACAAAACCTTCCAAACCCTTCCGAAATCCACCGCCCCAAGCCGCCCCGACCAGATAGGACCGGCGACAAAACCACCACCAACGGCCAGCGCCCGCTTCCACCTTCCAACCGCCGCCGCTTCCCGCGCCGCGCACTCCTATCCTGAGCCCGGACCGCCACACTCAGCCCAACCGAGGGACCGCCCATGACCTACGACGACATCATCGTCGGCGCCGGCTCCGCCGGAGCCGTGATCGCCGCCCGCCTCTCCGAAGACCCGCAGCGCCGCGTGCTGCTGATCGAAGCCGGGCCCGACTACCGCTCCGTCGAAGAGATGCCCCGCGACCTGCTCAAGCCCTGGGTCTCCTGGCGCGACCACGACTGGGGCTTCCACGCCGCCGCGCGGCCGGGCCGCGAAATCCGCCTGCACCGCGGCAAGGTGATGGGCGGCTCCTCCGCCGTCAACGGCACCATCGCCCTGCGCGGCGTGCCCGACGACTTCGCCGCCTGGGTCGCGCTCGGCTGCGACGACTGGGACTTTGAATCGGTCCTGCCCTGGTACCGCAAGCTCGAAAACGACCCCGAAGGCGGCGACTTCCACGGCAGCGCCGGCCCCGTCCCCATCGAGCGCCCCGCGCAAGACGGCTGGCAGCCGCTCCAACGCGCCTTCTACGACGCCTGCCGCAATGCAGGCTTCGACGATGTGCGCGACCACAACCTGCCCGACGCGACCGGCGTCGGCGCCTGGCCGCGCAACCGACGCAACGGCGACCGCATCTCCACCAACATCGCCTACCTGCTCGGGATCCGCGACCGCCCCAACCTCGAAATCCGCCACGAGACGCTCGTCGACCGCGTCCTGATCGACAACCGCCGCGCCACCGGCGTCGCCCTCGCCGACGGCGAGGAGATCGCCGCCCGCCGCGTGATCCTCTCCGCCGGAGCGGCGGTTTCCCCGGCGATCCTGCTGCGCTCCGGCGTCGGCCCGCGCGAAAAGCTCGATCCGCACGGCATCGAGCAGCAAATCCCGCTGGCCGGCGTCGGCGAAAATCTGATCGACCACTTCGGCACCGGCATCCAGGCCTTCCCCGTCGAGGGCGTCGAGCACGACCCCGACATCGTCACCGAGGTCGGCCTGCGCTACACCTCGCCCGGTTCCGCTCAGTTCAACGACATGCAGCTGGCGATCTCCACGATCTGGGACGAAGCGCAGGTGCGCGGACTGACCGACGCCCCGCGCCGCCACCCCAGCTTCGGCATCGGCGCGGTGATCCAGCGCCCCAACACCCGCGGACGCCTCACCCTGCGCAGCGCGGAGCCCGCCGAGCAGCCGCAACTCGACATGAACTACGCCTCGGACCCCGAAGACCTGCGCCGCCTGATGCTCGGCGCGCGCCTCTGCTGGGAAATCATGCACTCCGACGCCGTCGCTCCCTTCGTTGAGCGGGTGATCACCCCCAGCGCCGAAATCATCGAGTCCGACGGGGTGCTCGCCGACTACATCCGCCGCACCACCAGCACCACCTGGCACATCTGCGGCGCCGCCCGCATGGGCCGCGCCGACGACCCGCTCGCCGTCGTCGATCAGCGCGGCAATCTGCACGGCGCGGAAAACATCACCGTCGCCGACGCCTCGATCATGCCCGACATCGTCTCCTGCAACACCAACCTCACCACCATCATGATCGGCGAGCGCATCGCCGCCGCCCTCGCTCGCTGAGCCGTCGCCGGCTCACTCCGGCGCAGCGTCAAATGCGATGCCCAAGCCAGGAAACGGCGCGGACAGCCTCCAGCAGCGCATAAGTGCGCTCGCCCAGCGACTCCGCATCGGCCTCCACCCGAAGCTCGTTGTCCACGATGTCGACGCCGAACTTGAGGGCGATGTATTCGATGCCCTCAGTAGGTTCGAGTTCTGGGATGACGGCTGTCGTCCAAAGGTAGGCGATCGAGTTGACCATATCGCCGACACGGAAGCGCTCGTCGCCGAGCACGGTCACTTTCAGCTCAATGCACTCGCCATCGGGGCGGATGTGCGGCGTGACGATCCGATGAGGCAGTTCGCGGGACATCTCGGCGATCTCGTCGCAGAGGTAAGCCGCATAGGCACTAGTGACGTTGGGAACGGTTGCGGTGACCATGAGACTCACTCCTACCTGCCAAACTCAGCGTAGCGGTTCGTACGCGCCACGGAGCGTGATGTTGAACTGCCGGAGGCAGTCAAACAGTTCTTGGTCAGGGTCACCAACACGGATGCCCTCTGGGAGCAACGCGATGTCGTCTTGCCAAACATCGTCCCAGATGTGCATGTGCGCGCCGTAGATCTTCTCTCGGGTGTCCGGGTTGCGATGCGATGGGTGAACCGTATAGCGACGGATGGCCGAGCCGTTGATGACGAGCGTAATGCTGCGATTCGACTCGCCCACGAACCCGTGCAGCGTGAGCTCGGCGTCGGACTCAAGCGAGCGGACTCGCACAGCGAAGCGCATCCCGCCGCGCTGGAACGACCAACGCACATCGTCGTCGATCACCTTCTCTTCCACCACCAACGCGTCAGCTTCCGCTGCGGTGATCATTCGCTCACTCCAGCGCCGCCGCCCGCCCCCGCTTCTGCGGACGCGCCAGCCCGATCTCCACCACCGAGACGGCGCGCGGAATCCTCGCCCCATCCCTCATCGCCGCCCCGTTCCGAGACGCCGCCGCCGCAATCTCCGCCGCCTCGTCCGCCGTCGGACCGCTCAGCGACGTCACCTGCGCCACCCGCTGGCGGCGCGGCACCAAAATCCAGCCGGCTACCCCCGCGATCACCGCGAAGACGATCGCCAGGCGCATCGTGCCCGTGACCGAGTCGGCAAACGAATCGGCCACCACGGCCTGCGTGACGACGGCCACGGACGGATCAAGGCTGCCGATCGCCTGTAGAGCCGGCCCCACTCCCTCGACCACCACATCGAGCAGGCCTGGGTCGAGCGGGACGCCGACCAGCCCCTCGCGCGCGCCGGCGGCGTAGAAGGCCGCCTGCGCGCTGCCGAGGATGGCGACGCTGAGCGTGCCGCCCAGTTGGCGGCCGGCGTTGTTGACGGCGGAGGCTTTGCCGGCGAGGTCGACGGGCACGGCGGCCATGGCGGTGTCGGTGGTGGCGGGCATGTGCATTGCGCCGCCCATGCCGAGGAAGGCGAGGCCGAGGGCGATGATCCAGTAGGGCGTGTCCACCTGCATGAAGCTGAAGAGCAGCAGCGCGCCGCCGCCGTGGATGGCGGGCGCCCAGAAGAGCATCAGGCGCGGGCCGACTTTGGGCAGCATTTTGGCGGCGACGGGGGCGAAGAAGGCCATCATCAGGGCGAGCGGCATCATGCGCAGGCCGGAGGTGGTGGCGCTCACGCCCTGGGCGAGCTGGAAGAACTGGGGCATGTAGAGCATCACCGCCATCAGCGCGAACATGATGAAGAACATGCCGACCATTGAGCCGGTGAAGTCGCGCTGGCGAAAGAAACCCATCGGTAGCAGCGGCTGCTCGGTGCGGCGCTCGATCAGGACGAACAGGGCCCAGGCGACGGCGGCGACGACGAACGAGCCGATAATCAGCATGGAGTCCCAGCCGCGCACCAGGCCCTCGATGATCGCGAAGACGAGAGCGATCATGCCGACCGTGCCGGTGATCGCGCCCGGCACGTCGAGGCGGGTGTGCATTTGCGAGCGGGACTCGGGGACGGCGACGCAGCCGATGATGGCGAGCACGGCGATCGGTGCGGGCACCCAGAAGACGCCGGCCCAGCCCACGGTGTCGACCAGCACCCCGCCGGCGAAGGGGCCGAAGGCCATGCCGAAGCCCATCGCGGCGGCCCAGATGCCGAAGGCCCGCGTCCGCTCCTCTCGCGGGAACACCGCCGTCAGAATCGACAGCGTCTGGGGCACGACCAGCGCGCCGCCGAAGCCCTGCACGCCGCGCCCGATGATCAGCCAGTTGGCGTTGGGCGAGAAGGCGACGGCGATCGAGGCGACGGCGAAGAGGGCCATGCCGATAACCAGGATCTTGCGCCGCCCGAAGCGGTCGCCCAGCGCGCCGGCGAGGAGCAGCAGGCCGCCGAAGATCACGAAGTAGGCGTCGGCGACCCAGAGCGCCTGGGATTCGGACATCTCGAAGGCGCGCTTGATGGCGGGCAGGGCGGTGTTGATGATCGTGGCGTCGAGTTGCACGAGCATCTGCGCGCCGGCGAGGACGATCAGGATGACCCAGCGGCGGCGGGAGGAGAGCGCCGTCGTCACGCCGGCCGACTTACGCCAGCCGCCAGCGCGGCTGCGCCAGGTCCTCGGCGGTGCGCTCGAACACGACGCGCACGCGGTCGCCGATTTGGAGCGACGCGGCGTCGGCGTTGACCACCGCGCCCATCAGCTTGATCTCCGGCAGGTCGTCCAGTTCGATCAGCGCGACAACGTAGGGGCCGAACTCGCGGAGGGCGGGGTGGGCCGGATGGGCGACGCCCACCCAGGACCAGATGGTTCCGGCGCCTGTCACTTCGCGCCAGCCCAGCTCGAAGTCGTAGCAGGCGTGGCAGTTGAGCTCGGGGGGATATTGCGCCTGCCCGCAGGCCTCGCACTGCTGCACGACGAGTCGGCCCTCGGCGGCGGCGGCCCAGAAGCCGGCGTTGACCGGATCCTGCGGGTCCGGCTGGCTCATCCCTTCGGGGAAGAAGGGGCGTTCAAGCCATTCAGGCAATTCGACAGTGGCTGCGGGCGTGTCAGGCATCGGTAAACTGCCCGCAGGGTAGCATTGCGGCGCGGGCTACGATCGATCCCAATGCCTCTGTCCATCCTCGGCGCGTTGGTCTGTGCCATCGTCGTTCTCGCCTTGATCCCGGCGCGCGCCGACGCTGCCTCCTACGGCAGCCCAACCGCCTTCTTCCCGCTCCCGCCTCCGCCGCCTGTCTACCCCGACCATCAGCGCTGGAGCCGACATCCTCTCTGCGAGCTGTCCAACGACGCTCAGGCCATCCTCAATCGCACTGCCCCTCGCTTCGGCGTCGCCGTCGCTGACCTCGTCGCAGGCCGCCTCTGGACCGGCGGCGACGCCGATCCGTTCGCCCTGCACAGCGTCGCCAAAGCGCCCATCGCCTGGATGGCCCTCGCCGCCGCCGAAGCGCGCGATGAAGCGCTCTCGCCTCAGCTCGCCGAACAGCTCCGCTACATGATCACCTGGAGCAGCAACGATGCCGTCCCCATTCTGCTCGAATACGCTGGCGGGCTGTCCGCGCTGCGCGATTTCTACGTCGCGCTCGAGCTGGACGGGCTGGTCGCTCACTTCAACCGCTTCTCCTGGGGCCGCACAGCCGGCGCTCCCGCCGATGTCGCCGCCGCCTACGCCCAACTCGCCACCGCCGCCGCCTTCTCTCCCGCGGTCCGTAGGCAGGGCTTCGCCCTGCTCGAAGACGTCCGCCCCGACCAGCGCTGGGGCGCAGCAACGACCCCGGCCGCCCTCGCCGGGTGGTCCGCCCTCGTCAAAACCGGCCAGTTCGCCATCGAAGATGAGGGCCTCCGCGTCAACAGCGCCGCGATCTGGCTCGACGAATGGCGGCGCCCCCGCTACGTCGTCGCGATTATGTCCGCAGAGCAGCGCCATTGGGGCCTCACCATGCAACGCCAGACCAGAATCGGCGACACCATCGCCGCCGCCATCGCCGCCCGCGAGCGCCCCACCGCCGACGCCCCTGGCACCTGCCCCGCCGCCCCCTGACGGCATCTTTCCACGTACATCCATATCCACTTCGTCTCGCCGCCACTCCCGCTCCCGAGCGGAGCATGCCCCCACCCCATCTCCCGTCACTCCCGCCCATCTCCCGTCACTCCCGCCCTTTTCTCGTCACTCCCGCCCTTTTCCCGTCACTCCCGCCCTTTTTTCCGTCATTCCCGCCCCCGAGCGGGAATGTGGGTTCAGTCTGCAAGTGGGACAGTTGGGCCTGGGGCAGTTCGGCGGGGGTTTGGCTTCCGGGTGCGCGGGAATGACGGAAAGAGGGGATGATGGGAGTGACACCCCCCTCCCCCACTTCAGCGGATATGACGCATCAGCCACCAAAGCACTGTGGCGATGGCCGCTACTGCAAACCCTACGTACCAGACCAGGCGCAACGCTTGGAGCGGTTCTCCGTGAGTGCGCACATGAATGGTCGGCAGCGTCAGCCAGTCTCCCGGGGGTAACTGGGCCAGCGCCGCCGCGCTCGGCAGGAGCTGCGTCGGCCCCACGGGTCGCTAGCGCCCGTCGACGCGCAGCTCCGCCAATTCGATCTCGTCCACACCGGAGGTCCGCCAGATGCGAACGCGCACCTGGCGGGCTGGAGGCGGCAGTTGCACGACGCCCGACTGCCACCATTCGCTCGATCGCCGAGGCGTGTACCGGTTCGGCATGGGGATGCGCGTCGACCCGCCAACTCGGGGCACCTCAACGAACAGCGCAAACTCGACCGTGTTCGGTTCGTCCGCCGGGCGCACGCCGATGCGGACCAGCGCGTCGTCCTCGTGGACATCGTTCGGGGCGATTGCGAAGACGACGATGCCGACGATGATCAACGCCAGCACGAGCAGCGCGAGCAATACGCGCTCAGGCGAAATCATCCGCCGCCAGTCGTCGCGGATGTCGCGGATCGGGCCGAACGACAGATCGGTGAAGCGTCGTCGCATGGCGGTTGTGGGAGGCCTTTGCGTGATTCTAGTTGCGGGCGTGATCGGTTGAATGTGTTGGGGCTGTGGGTTTGGGAGCGACTTGGAAGCGACTTGGGAGCGGCGCCTTTAGCGGGAGACTTTTTGGGCGGACATCAGGGCGGTGGGGCGCAGGCCGACCGGGGGCGGTGGGAGGATGGGAGCGACGGTAACGCCGCGGGCGGGGGCGGCGAGGTCGATGCCCTCGGGTTCTGCGCCGCGGCCCCAGCGCAGCCAGCCGAGCACGCCGAGGGCCACGACGACGAACGTGACCAGGCCGACGCCGGCCAGCACTTCGCGCTCGCCGAGCGCGTCGGCGGCGATTCCGGCGGGCATGCCCATGAATGAGGAGACGCCCCAGGACATCATCGAGAAAGCCGTCACCCGTCCCAGATAGGCGGGCTCGGTGGACATCACGAGCTTGGCCTGGAGCAGCAGCACCGGGCCTTGCAGGCCGGGGCCGAGCAGCGCCATCGAGGCGATGGCCATGCCGTAGGTCTGCGCCTGCGACATGACCAGATAGCCCAGCCCCATCACGGCCATCAGCCCCAGAATCAGCGGCCAGGCCCAGCGCGAGGTGGCCAGCCCGGCGATCAGCAGAGCGATGGCGGCGGCGGCCATGCCGTTGACCAGCATCATCAGCCCCATGTCGGTCGATCTGCGGTCGAGGTGCAGCTCGAGCAGGGCGGGGGTGAGGACGCGGAAGAGGTAGCCGATCACGACGGCGGCGGCGAAGAGCAAGATCATCAGGCGCAGGTCGGGTCGTTGGAAGACGTAGCGCGCGCCGGCGGCGAGGTCGGCGGCGATGCTCTTGCGCGGTTCGCCGCTCTCCTCCTGCCGGTTGGGCATTACGGCCATCGTGAAGACGCCGATCGAGACCAGCGCGCCCATGATCACGTAGGTGCCGCCGCCGCCGAGCGCGGAGTCGATCAGGAAGGCGGCGAGCATCGGCGCGAAGGGCTGTCCCCAGCTGTGGGCGAGCTGGTTGAGGGCGACGGCGTTGCCGATCAGCCGCGGCCCGACGATGTCGCGGGTGAAGGCGTGGCGGGCAGGGCCCATGAAGACGAATGTCGCGCCGAGGATCAGGGTGAGGATGAAGAAGAGGAAGAGGTCGAGGACGCCGAACAGCAGCAGCACGCCGGTCAGGGCGAGGATCGCCGCGCCGGAGCCTTGGCCGAGCACGATCAGGCGCTTGCGGTTGACGCGGTCCGCGACCACGCCGCCGATCGGCCCGCCGATCAGCATCGAGATGCCGGTGCCCATGCCAACGAAGCCGACGGCGGTGTTGGTGCCGCCGAGGTCGAAGGCGACGACCGACATCGCCACGAACATCATCATGTACGCGGTGGTCGCGAACAGGGTGCCCGCGAAGAGGATGCGGAAATGCTTGTGCGAGAGCGCGGCGAAGGTGCGCTGCGACCACGCGGAGAAGATTCGCCTCACGCGAACAAGTCTACGCGCACACCGCGCAGGGCGAGGCCAACGCGCACTCCGCGTTAGTCTGGCGGCAGGCCGCTCTGTCAACCGCGACAGGTTGCCCAACAAGAGGAGAGCACCGTGGTCGAGCGCGAGCTGCGTCTGACCGATCTGGCGCGCTGCGGCGGTTGAGGCTCGAAGTACGGGCCCGAGGGCCTGGCGCACGTGCTGCGCGACTTGAAGAGCCAGTTCCCGCCCGAGCGGTTTCCGCAGCTCGTCGTCGGGCTGGATGCGCCCGACGACGCCGCCGTGTATCTGCTGGACGACGACCACGCGCTGGTGCAGACGCTCGATTTCTTCGCGCCGGTGGTGGACGATCCCTACGAGTACGGCGCGATCGCGGCGGCCAACGCGATGTCGGATGTCTACGCGATGGGAGGGAGCGTGCTGTTCGCGCTGAACATCGCGGCGTTTCCCGAGGATCTGCCGGCGGAGATCGCCGCCGAGATTCTGCGCGGCGGAGCGGAGAAAGTGCGCGAGGCGGGCGCGGCGATCGCGGGCGGGCACACGATCATCGACGAGGAGCCGAAATACGGGCTGGCGGTGACAGGCGTGGCGCA
Organism: Dehalococcoidia bacterium; assembly: GCA_965242565.1. GTDB lineage: Bacteria > Chloroflexota > Dehalococcoidia > Bin125 > Bin125 > CATQGW01. The sequence goes on from OZ251457.1 coordinate 940,559, forward strand.
TCCGGACAAGGTGCGGCGCAACGCCGGCGCGCTGCCGGGCGACGCGATCATCCTGACGAAGCCGATCGGCACCGGTGTGTTGATCGGGGCGAACGGGGCCGGCGCGGTCGCGGAGCCGCATCTGCGCGCGGCGATCGGGCAAATGATGACGCTGAACAAGACCGCGGCCGAGGTCGCCGCCGACTATCCGGTGCGCGCGATGGCGGATGTGACGGGCTTCGGGCTGGCAGGGCATCTGTGGGAGATGGCGGAGCAGAGCGGCGCGGCGATCGAGCTCGACCTGGATCGCGTGGAGGCGCTGGGCGGGCTGGCGGAGGCGGTGGCGGCCGGCTTCGGCAGCGGCGGGCAGAACCGCAACCGCGATTTCTTCGGGCCCAAGCTCGAGATCGAGCGGGAGCTGACGGCGCTGGAGGATGCGCTGCTCTATGACCCCCAGACTTCGGGAGGGCTGCTGATCTCGGCGGGGCTGATCGAGGCGCCGCATCTGGAGCAGGCGCTGCGCGCCGCGGGCGTGCAAGCGTCGGTGGTCGCCAGCGTCGCCGGCCAGGCTCCCGGCGGCGCGCTGCGGGTTGGGTAGGGCGCAGCCGACATGAACGATGTCATGAACGACGAAGAGTACTTGCGGATCATCACCGAACCGATTCGCCGCTCGGCGAGCTACCGGCCCAAGTTCGGCAGAGCAAGCAGCCGAACCGGTGCATCGCTCGCCGAGTTCCTGGCGATGTACCGAGCAGATCCGTTCTACACCTGGTTCGGCCTGGACGATCCGCTGCTCTACGCGGCGCACAAGGCGGCAGGCGGTATGACCAGCATCTACCGTCAGATCGGACTGGGTTGCGAGCGCCTGTTCCGCGCGATCCTGCAAGACACGCTCGACCTGTCGGACGAAGATGTGCAGTGGTCTTACACGGTCCCAACCGCAAGCGGTCGGCCGAAGCGCTTCCAGCTGGACGGACGAATCTCGATCGAGGCGATCTCCGATAGGAGGGCGCAAACGCGGCTCGCGGACTGGATGCGCGGGGCCTCGTCAGCCGTTGGAGTCGAACCGGGCGTCGCGCAGAATTTGAACGGCGTCGTCTTCGAAATCCGGCAGGGCTACAAGAGTAAGGACTCGAAACGCCAGAATGCGGATGTCGCCAACGCGGCGGCCGCGTACGCTCGCGCATGGCTGCCTTGCCTAATCGTTCTCTCCGCCCAGATCGACGAGGACGTGGCGCTGCGATACAGGGAAGCCAGCTGGGTGCTGCTGACCGGCGCGCCCGGCACCGGCGCGTCTACAGCGTCGTCGTATGCGTTTATGGCCGACGTGATAGGATACGACCTCGCGGCGTTCTTCTCGCGGAACCAGGAACGGCTGCGTTCCGAGGTTGCGTCCGTCCTGACGCAACTGCTGGATCCGACATCATGAGCGCCCCACTTCGCCAACGTCTTCGGCAGCGCGCCGACTACACACATCGCCACAACGCGTCGGCCGGACGGCACGGCTGGCTGCGGCTCACGCCGGCCTATTCGCTCAAGATCGTTGATGAGTTGCTGACCTCCGTCGATCCAGCCGGCCCGATGGTCGTCCTCGATCCGTTCAGCGGCACGGCGACCACCGCGCTGGCAGCGGCGTACCGCGGTCATCGCGCCGTCACCGTCGAAATCAACCCGTTTCTGCACTGGTTTGGTCAGGCCAAGACCGCAGCGTACTCACAACAGACACTGGACTCCGCGGCGTCGCTCGGCGTGCAGATCGTCAACCTCTCCCGCACAGTCGGTGCGGAAGCAATTACGCCGCCGCCGATGCAGGGAATCGAGCGCTGGTGGAATCCGGATGCTCTTAATCTGCTCCGTCGGCTCAAGGCCGCAATCGACGAAGTCTGCCCCAGTCCCGGGCAGCACCGCGACCTGCTGCTCATTGCGTTCTGCCGACTGCTGATCGATCTGTCCAACGTTCGCTTCAATCATCAGTCCCTCTCCGTTGACGCCGAACGCAGCGATCAGCTGCGGATGGATCTGCACGCTTCACCGGAAGATCAGTTCTGCGGCCAACTCGAGACGGTCCTACAGAGCGCAGCAGACAACCCGGAGGGCGCGGTGCAGGTCGTCCAGGGCGATGCGCGTGACTTGCGCCAGGTGAATCGTCAGGCGGATATCGGGGGCGTTGACCTGCTCATCACGTCGCCTCCATACGTGAACCGCATGTCGTACATCCGCGAGCTGCGCCCGCATATGTACTGGCTGGGCTATCTCAGCTCCGGCCGGGAGGCGGGCGAGTTGGACTGGCAGGCCATCGGCGGTACCTGGGGCGTCGCCACGAGTCGCCTGACCGACTGGCAGTCGCCGCTCGACACTTTCCAGTCGACGACGCTGCGCGAGGCGGTTGAGCGAATCGCGAGCGATCGCAATCGAAACGGCGCGCTGCTCGCCAGCTACGTGCTCAAGTACTTCGCCGATATCTGGTCGCATCTCCGCTCCGTTCCATGCACGCTCAACCCAGGTGCGCATGTCCACTACATCGTCGGCAACTCCTCGTTCTACGGTGTGCTTGTGCCGGTCGAGCGCATCTATTCGGAGATGCTTACCGAGCTCGGCTTTGAGCGCGTCGAATGCGAGCCAATCCGCAAGCGCAACTCGAACAGGAAACTGTTTGAGTTCGACGTCAGCGCGAGGTGGAACGGACTGGCGCGAGAGGCGAACAACGCATGACTGCAACAGAAACCACAGCCGCAATCGAGGCCGATGCGGTGGTGATTGGGGCGGGGATTTTGGGGCTTTCTACGGCGGTGGCCCTGGCGCAGCGGCATGCGGGGCTGCGCGTGGTGGCGCTGGAGCAGGAAGCGGGCGTCGGGCGGCATCAGAGCGGGAACAACAGCGGGGTGATTCACTCGGGGTTGTACTACCGGCCCGGATCGGCGAAGGCGCGGATGGCAGTGGAGGGGGCGGAGCGAATGTACGCCTTCTGTGCGGAGCACGGGGTGGGGGCGGAGCGCTGCGGCAAGGTGGTGGTGGCGACGCACGAGCGCGAACTGGAGCGGCTGGCGGAGCTGCGGCGGCGAGGCGAGGCCAACGGCGTACACGGCATCCGCGAGATCGGCCCCGACGAGCTGCGCGCGCTCGAACCCAACGCGGCCGGGGTGCGGGCGCTGCACGTGCCCAGCACCGGGATTGCGGACTATCCGGCGGTGTGCGACACGTACCGCTCGCTGCTCGAAGCGAACGGCGGCGCGGTGCGGCTGCGCTCGCGCGTCGGAGGGATTCGCGTCGACGCGGACGGCGTGGCGTTACAAACCACCTCGGGGTTGGTGCGCGCGCGCTACGCGGTGAACTGCGCGGGGTTGCAGGCGGATCGCGTCGCGCAGCGGGCGGGCGCGCGGCGCGATGTGCGGATCGTACCCTTTCGCGGCGAGTATTACGACCTCACCGATGATGCGCGCGGGCTGGTGCGCAATCTGATCTATCCGGTGCCCGATCCGGCGTTTCCGTTTCTGGGCGTACACTTCACGCGGCGGCTGGATGGAAGCGTGGAGGCCGGGCCCAACGCGGTGCTGGCGCTGCGGCGCGAGGGCTACCGCTGGCGGGATGTTTCGCTCGGCGACACCTGGGACGCTGTAAGTTATGTCGGCTTCCTGCGTCTGGCGCGGCGGCACTGGCGCACTGGGCTGGGTGAGGTCTGGCGCTCGGCGAGCAAGCCGGCGTTCGTGGCGGCGCTGCAACGGCTGATGCCGGCGCTACAAGGGTCGCAGCTGGTGCGCGGCGGGGCGGGCGTACGGGCGCAGGCGCTGGAGCGCGACGGCTCGCTGGTCGACGATTTTCAGATCGTTGAGACGGATCGGATGATTCACGTGCTAAACGCGCCGTCGCCGGGCGCGACGGCGTCGCTGCCGATCGGCGAGCAGATCGCGCAGATGGCGGCGCAGTCGTGGTTCGGCGGGTAGCGGTTATTCGTCCAGCACGAGCGTGACGGGCGCGTGGTCGGACGGCTTGTCGTCGTCGTCGTCTTGGCGTTCGTCGGTATCGATTTCGACGCCGGAGGCCCGCTCGACCAGCGGCTGCGAGATCAGGTGATGGTCGATGCGCAGGCCGTGATTGCGTTGCAGGGAGCCGCCGCGGTAATCCCACCAGGTGAAGACGCCCGCCGAGTCGTCGAACTGGCGATAGGCATCGGTCAGGCCCCAGTCGAGCAGCGCGGCCAGACGTTCGCGCTCGGGCGTGGAGCAGAGCACTTTTTCGCGCCACGCTTCGGGATCGTGTACGTCGCGGTCGTCGGGCGCGATGTTGAAGTCGCCGCAAAGCACGATCTCCTCGCCTGCATCGCGACCATCCAGCCAGCCACGCAGGCGATCCAGCCACTCCAGTTTGTATTCGTAGGCGGGGTTGTCGACGGAGCGGCCGTTGGGTACGTAGAGGCTGACGATCCGCACGCCGCTGATGGTGGCGGCGATGCCGCGCGACTGGTCGTCGTCGGGCCAGGGGATCGCCGTTTCCACCTCGTCGGGCCAGTCGAGGCCGGCGATGGCGACGCCGTTATAGGTTTTCTGGCCGAAGATGGCGACCTGGTAGCCGAGCGCGTCGAAGCCGTCGAAGGGGAACTGCTCCTCGGTGCATTTGAGCTCCTGGAGGCAGAGCGCGTCGGGACGGTGCTGGTCGAGCCAGTTGAGCACGCGGTTTTCGCGGGCGCGGATCGAGTTTACGTTCCAGGTTACGATTCGCATTGGGCAATCTCCTGAATGCGCTCCTGTTGCGGCTCCTGTGTTGGTTCCTGTATGCGTGTCTGCGAGAGTACGACGCCGGCGGCGACGGCGACGTTGAGCGACTCCACGGCGGCGCTGATCGGAATGCTCACGGTCGCGTCGATCAGCGGCGCGAGGCGCTCGGAGACGCCCGCGCCTTCGTTGCCGAAGAGCCAGACCGTCGCGCCGTTCGCGGGGCGAGGCGGTTCGCCGCCGGTCGGCGCGCAGGCGACGACCCGCGCGCCGTGTTCGCGCAGCGCCGCCAGATTCTCGGCCAGATCGGCGGAGCGAGCGATTTGGACGCGGAACCAGGCGCCCGTCGCGGCCCGCGTGACGCGCGGATGCGCGGCGTCGGCGCAGCCCGCGCCGAGCAGCGCCAGGTCGCAGCCGAAGGCCGCCGCGCTGCGGATGATCGCGCCCACGTTGCCCGGATCCTGCACCGCGTCGAGCGCGACGACGGTCGGGCGCGCGTCCCACTCCAGCGCCGCGATGGCCGCCGCCGTGTCGGGCAGGCGGTCCTCGATCACGGCGAAGACGCCCTGCGGCGTGTGGGTGTCGGAGAGCCGCTCGGCGTCGGCGCGGCTGATCGGGGCGACCTCTACGGGCGCGTCGCTCCAAGCCGATGCGTCCTCCGCCAGCAGTTCGAGGCAGGGCGCGCCGGCGGCGAGGGCGTCGCGCACCAGCTTGTCGCCGTCGATCAGGAAGCGGCGCTGCTCGCGGCGGCCGCGCGCGGTCTGGAGCTCGCGGAGCGATTTCAGACGCGCGCGGGAGAGCGCCACGGTCGGCTCAGCTAAGCAGGACAGCTAGAACTGCGCCTTGAGCTCGGCGTAGCGGTCCAGCAGCGGCAGCACCGTGCCGGCGTCGGCCGGCGGCAGGCCGAAGATGATCCGCTGGAAGCCCATGTCGATCAGCTCGGTGACCTGCTTGGGGTCCGGGCCGACGCCGAAGACACTGCGCTGGATGCTGTCGAAGGGGCGATCGGCGCGGTCGGCGGCGGCCCGCAGCTCCTCCATCGAGGCGCGCATGTCGCCGCGCAGGGCGATCGGCAGCCAACCGTCGCAGTAGTCGACCACGCGGTCGTAGGCCCACTTGGACTGCGCGCCGAGCAGGATGTCGGGGCCGTTTTCCTGCACCGGCTTGGGGTAGGACCAGACCGGGTCGAAGTTGATGAACTCGCCGTGGAATTCGGGCTCGTCCTTGGTCCAGAGTTCGCGCCAGGCGAGCACACACTCGCGCGTGATCTTCCAACGGTCCTTGAAGTTCCAGCCGTGGTTCTCGAGCTCTTCGGCGTTCCAGCCGGCGCCGATGCCCAAAATCAGGCGTCCGCCGGAGATCATGTCGACCGAGGCGGCCGACTTGGCGGCGACCAGCACATCGTGCTCGGGCACCAGCAGGATGCCGGTGGCGAGCTTGATCGTCTCCGTCGTGCCCGCCGCGGCGGCCAGCGCCACGAACGGATCGTGGGTGTGCCAGTATTCCTGCGGCAGGTCGCCGCCGCCGGGCCAGGGCGACTGGCGGCTGGTGGGGATGTGGGTGTGCTCGGGGAACCAGAGCGACTCGAAGCCGCGGTCTTCGGCTTCTTTGGCCAGCTCGCCGGGCTGGATCGCGTAGTCGGTGGGGAACATCGAGACGCCGAAGTCGGTCATCGCATCGCCTTTCGTCTGCGGCCTGTTGCGGTCGTGCGCCGCGCCGCCCCAAGTCTACCGTCTACCGCCCGCTAGCCTGCGCGCGCAGCGATGGAGGAGCACGATGACCGACTACCCCGCGCCGAGCCGCGACGAGATCATGCGCAACTACAAGGAGCGCCGCAACTGGGGGCGCTGGGGCGACGACGATTCGGTGGGCGCGATCAACCTGATCACCGTGGAGAAGCGGCTGGCCGCGATCGGCTCGGTGCGCAACGGACGCACCGTGTCGCTGAGCCGCCCGTATCCCAAGGACCCGAGCGCGATCAACCCCTCGCCCGCGCAGCATTTCATGCGCACCGCGCCGCGCGGCGACGGCTCCTCCGGCGCAGTGGTGGACTACTACGGCTTCATCTATCACGGGCACACGTTCACACACATCGACGCGCTCTGCCACATCTGGGACGAGGACGGCATCTGGCAGGGGCGGCGGCCGGAGGAGGTGATCGACTCGGCGACGGGCGCGCTGTTCGCGGACGTGACGGCCTGGAATCAGGGCATTTTCACGCGCGGGGTGCTGCTTGATGTGCCGAAGTTCCGCGGCGAACCCTACGTGACGCTCGACAAGCCGGTGATGGGCGACGAGCTGGCCGACATCGCGGCGGCGCAGGGGGTGAGCGTGGAGCCGGGCGACGCGCTGCTGGTCTACAGCGGGCGCGAGGCCTACCAGGCCGACCACCCGGACGATTTCTTCGGCGCGCCGCCCAGCCCGGGGCTGCACGCCTCAACCAGCATCTACATCCGCGATAACGATGTGGCGCTGCTGGGCTGGGACATGATGGACGCGCGGCCCGACGAGTACGGGCTGGCCTGGGCCGTCCACGGCGTGATCTACAGCTTCGGCGTGGCGCTGCTGGACAACGCGCTGCTGGAGCCGCTGGCGCGCGCCTGCGCGGAGGAGGGCCGCTACGAGCTGCTGCTCTGCGTGCTGCCGCTCAACGTGCAGGGCGGCACGGGTTCGCCTGTCAACCCGATCGCGGTGTTCTAGCCGCGCCGCCCGCTACCCTTGCCGTATGCCGGAACTGCCGCCCATCTGGTCCGACGCCTTCCTCGACCAGCAGATCCGCACGCTGCCCGAGTACCAGTCGATCCTCGACGAGCCCGGAGAATTCGACGAGTTCGTGGAGCACGCCCGCGATGTGCTCCGCGCCATGGAGCCGATCAGCGCTCCGAACGAAGAGACGACCAAGAATCACGCGATTCGGCCGCTGCTCCGTGCATTGGGTTGGCCCGAGCCCGAGAGTGAGCGACACCTCACGCCCAACGATGTGATCGACTACATTCTGCACCTCGACGACGATGCCCGCGGCGCCTCGCTCACGCTCTCGGAACGGCAGCAGGTGCTGGGCGCCGCCGGCATCGTGGAGTGCAAGGCGTGGGGGCGCGACCTCGACGCCCGCAACAGTGGCGGGCGGCAGGGCGAAACCGCGGCCCAGCAGACCCAGCGCTACCTGCTCAGCGCCGGCACCGACTCCCGCGAAACGCTCCGCTGGGCGATCCTCGCCAACGGCGCCCGCTGGCGCATCTACTCCTACCGCGCCCGCCCGCGCGACCGCTGCTGGGAGGTCGACCTCGAAGCCCTGCTGGTCAGTGAAGATTTGTTCAGCCAGATTCTCGCAGACGAAGACGCTCACCGACTCCGCGTCGCCTGGCTGCTGCTGCGACGGGACTCCTGGATCGTCCCGCCCGGCGAGCGCGAATCGTTCCTCGACCGGCTGCTCGCCGAAGGACGCCGCAGCGACCAACAAGTCGCCGACAATCTCCGCGACGTGATCTTCCGCCGCGTCTACCGGCGCATCACCGCCACCCTCTGGTCCAAGCAGCCCGAGGCCGAGAGCCAACTCGTCGCCCAGGCCGCGCAAACCCTGCTCTACCGCATCCTCTTCCTCTGCTTCGCCGAGGACCGCGGCATGCTCGATCCCAACGACCCCGGCTACGGGCCGCTCTCCCTGCGCGAAACGGTCCGCGACGCGATCCACCAGCAGCATCGGCAGGGCCGCGCATTCTCCTCCGCCTCCAACAACTACTGGAACCGGCTCAACGTGCTGCGCCGCATCGTCGACGACGGCGACGACTCGATCGGGGTGCCCGCCTACAACGGCGGCCTCTTCGCGCCCCACGCCCTGATCGACGAAGTCGAACTCAACGACGCCGAGTTCGCCGAATTCTTTTACGACCTCAGCCACGCCCCAAACGGCGTTGGGAGCGCAGGAGAAAACGGCGACTCGCGCGTCTACATCAACTACCGCGAGCTCGCCGTCCAACAGCTCGGCGGCGTCTACGAAAAGTTGCTCGAATACGTTCCCCGGCGGGAGGACGACGGCAACGTCGACACCGTTCTTCAGCCCTACGCCCGCAAAGACTCCGGCTCCTACTACACCCCCCAGGAACTCGTCGACCTGATCGTCGAGCAGACGCTTCAGCCTCTGCTCGACGAGCGGATCGCCGCATTCGAGGCCGATCCCACAGCCCCGAACGATCCGGCCGAAGCGCTGCTCGCGCTTCGCGTGCTCGACCCTGCGATGGGTTCGGGCCACTTCCTGATCACCGCGCTCGACTGGCTCACCGACCGCGCCCTCGAGCTGCTCGACCGTCAATGGCCGCAGGCGCCCAGCTACGCCTCCCCACTCCGCGCGCGCCTCGACGAAATCAAACGGCAACACCCCGATCTCGACGACCACGCCCTGGTCCAGCGGCTCGCGCTCAAACGCTGCATCCACGGCGTCGACAAAAACGCCATGGCCGTCCGCCTGGCCCGCGTCGCCCTGTGGCTGCATACCTTCCAGCGTCAACTCCCCTTTCCCTACATCGAGCGCAATCTGATCGCCGGCGACTCGCTGCTCGGCGCGCTGCCCGCCCAGGCCACCGCCTTCTACCACGAGCTCGGCCGCATCCCCGTCGGCGAGATCGACGACGGCGAAGAGCAATACGCCCGCGGCCCTGCGAGTGAGCTGGAACGGCAACTCGATCTCCACATCCAGGACATCGAGCACATCCGAAGCCTCGTCAGTAAGCTCGACAACTACCTCTTCCGCCTGCCCAAACCGATCAATCTCTTCGTCGGTCTGCGCTGGGCGACGGCGGGGATGAGCGCCGCGCGCCGCGCCGAATATCTCGAACCACTGCGCCGCATCCTGCGCGGTTATTCCCCCCGCGCCCGCCGCATCATCTACGAGGGCGAAAACACGCCCGGCCTGACCCCGACCACGCCCGAATACCGCCAGATTCGCGACCCTGCGCTCGCCCTGGTCGAGCGCGAAGACCCGCTGCACTGGCCCATCGCCTTCCCGCTCGTCTGGCGCAACTGGTCCGCCGACCAGCCCCAGGGCGGCTTCGACGCCGTCGTCAGCAACCCGCCATGGGACCGGATCAAGCTGCAGGAGGTGGAGTGGTGGGCCGCCCGCAACGAAGAGGTGGCCAAAGCTCCCACCGCCGACGCCCGAAAACAGTTGATCGCCGCCCTCCGCGCCGCCGCCGATCCGCTCGTCGCCGAATACGACGAAGCCGCAGCGCAGGCTGCCGGGTTCAGCACGCTGATGCACAAGAGCGGCGACTACCCCCAACTCGGCAAGGGCGACATCAACATCTACAGCCTCTTCGTCGAACGATCCCTCTCGCTGCTCAAACCGGACGGCATCGCCGGGCTGCTCACGCCCAGCGGCATCTACGCCGATAACACGGCGGCGGAGTTCTTTCGCGGCGTCTCCACCACCGGCCGGATCGCCGGCATCTACGACTTCGAGAACCGCCGCAGCGACAACCCCGACGCTCAAACAGCCAAGCGGTTCTCCGACGTTCATCCGCAATTCAAATTCTGCGCCACCGTCATCGCGGGCGCGGAGCGCGCGTTCGAGGAGGCCCGTTGCGGTTTCTATCTGCACGGCAAGGCCGATCTGAGCGATCCCGATCGCGTTTTCCCGCTCACGCCCGACGATTTCGCGCGGATTAACCCCAACACCGGTACCGCGCCGACGCTGCGCAGCCGGCGCGACGCCGAGCTGGTCCGCGCGATCTATCGGGACCATCCGGTGCTGTCCGATCACGCGGTGGACGATGAAGAGCATCCCTACCGCGTTCGCTTTCACACGATGTTCCATATGACCAACGACTCGCATCACTTCCGCACCGCGGATCAGCTGGAAGCCGAGGGCTGCTACCGCGTGGCGGGGCACCGCTGGCGGCGCGGCGACGCGGAGTGGGCGCCGCTCTACCAGGGGCGGATGATCCACCACTTCGACCACCGCGCCAACGCCGTCGGCTTCAATCCCGAGAGTACAACCGTCCCGTACTTCAGCATCGAGGTTTCGGACGAGGAGAAGCAGGACGCGGCGTTCTTTCCAAACGTTCAGTACTGGGTGTCTACGAGCGAGATCGAGGCGCGTCTGCCGTCGGCGCAGCAGTGGGCGATCGCCTTCCGCGACATCACCAACTCGACCAATGAGCGCACGATGATTGCGACGATCTCGCCCTGGGCGGCGTTCGGCAACCAAGTGCCGCTGCTGCTGCCCGATCCGGAGCTTGAGGCCGGCGACGCCGCGCTGCTGGCCGCCAACCTCTCCAGCCTGGCGCTCGATTTCGTCGCCAAGCGCAAGGTGCAGGGCACGCACCTAAACTGGTACATCGTCGAGCAGCTGCCCGTAATCGCGCCCGCCGACTACGAGCGCGAGTTCGGCGGCTCCAGCGCCCGTGAGCTGGTGCGGGAGCACGTGCTCAAGCTCAGCTACACGGCGCACGACCTCGCGCCGTTCGCCCGCGACCTCGGCTATGCCGCCGACCCGTTTCCCTGGGACCCCGCCGAGCGCCGCCAACTCCGCGCCCGCCTCGACGCCCTCTACTTCCACCTCTACGGCCTCGACGAGGGCGACACCGCCTACGTCCTCGACCAGTTCCCCGTGCTGGAGAAGAACGAGCGCAAAGCGCACGGCGGTATCTGAGCAAGGAGCTGGTGCTTGGGCACTACCGCGCGCTGGCGGCGGGGGATACTGCCTCCGAAATTCGGCTTGAGCCGCTGAGCGGCTAGATGGTGAGGCCGCCCAGACCCAGTAGGCCGCGGGCGTGTTCGATTTCGCCGACGTGGCGGTAGCCGTGGTAGAGCAGCATGCCGGTGAGGGCTTGCCAGAGCGTCATCGGCGGCGTCGGTTTGATGATGATCTCGTCGCCGAGCTGATCGACGGAGAGCGTGGCGATCCATTCCTCCGTTGCGATCCAGACGTCCTGTTGGTAACGCAGCCAGCCGTCGACGTCGGAGAGTGTGACGGCGTTGGCCTGTTCCGCGGTCATGCCGGTGCCCTGGCTGGTGCGGTGCAAGCCGAAGTGCTCGTCCCAGCCGTCGCGCAGCCAGACGGTGTTACGGCGCTGGGCGACGAAATTGACGATATTGTCCTCGGTGCGGACGTAGTGCCAGAGCGAGAAGAATGCGCTCACGCCGCCGTCGGCGCCGCGAAAGTTCCACTGTTCCGCGCTCATCTGCTCGACGGCGCGATCCAGCATCGCGTGCATCGACGCCAGCCCCTCGCGCACTACTGCAATCTGATCCATGTCACACGTCCTCTCTGTTTGGACTGTTCGGGTGAGCGACGGCGACTGCGCCGATCGCATCCTCATACGCCGCCGCGATTCGCAGTATCGTCGGCTCGTCGCGGGGGCGACCGATGATCTGCACCGATGTGGGCAGGCCGTCGTCGTCCGCTGCGCCCGGCAGCGCGATTGCGGGCGCGCCGATCAGGTTGGCGAGGGGCGTGTAGCGGATCGAGATCGTCCAGGGATTAATTGGGCTGCCGGCGATCGTGTCGATCCGCGCGCCGTGCTCGTGGGCGGTGATGGCGCTGGTCGGCGTGAGCAGGGCGTCATAGCGCCCGAAGAAGCGCGCTAGTTCGTGCGCCAGGCGGTCGCGCAGCGCCTCGGCGCGGGCGACCTCGACGCCGCTCAGCCGCGCGCCGCGCCGCAGGCTGCCGACTGTGTAATCGGATAGCTCGTCCTCGCGCCCCGCGCAGAGCTCGTCGTAGTTGGCCGCCGCGCCGACCGCCGACAGCGCAGGGAAGACCTCAAGCGGATCCACGATTTCGGGCGATTCATCCGTCACCGCCGCGCCCGCGTCGCGCAGCGCGCCAGCGGCGCGTTCGACCGCCGCCGACACCGCCGGCTGGCAGGGCGTCTCGTTGCCCAGATTCGTCGTGACGGCGACGCGCAGGCCGGCCAGCGAGCCGGGCGCGGCTGCGCCCACGAAATCGGGCGGCGCGTCGGGCAGGCCGGCCGGATCGTCGGGGTGCGGCCCGGCCATCACCTGGAGCATCAGCGCGGCGTCCTCCACGCTGCGGGTGAGCGGGCCGTCGGACGAAATCTGCGCCATCCCCGCGCCGCGTGCGCGGCGCGGAATCCGCCGCGTCGTGGGCTTCAGTCCGACCACGCCGCAGTAGGCGGCGGGCAGCCGCACCGAGCCGCCGCCGTCGGTACCGTGGTGCAGCGGCCCGTAGCCGGCCGCGCAGGCCGCCGCCGCGCCGCCGCTGGAGCCGCCGGCCGTGCGCGAGAGGTCGTGCGGATTCGCGGTCGTCGGCCCCAGCCGGTTGAGCGTCTGCGCGGCCAGGCCGAACTCGGAAGTGTTGGTCTTGCCCAGGAAGATCGCGCCCGCGTCGCGCAGACGCTCAACCGGCAGCTCGTCGCGCGCGGCCGGCGCGCGGTCCGTGACCAGCGAGCCCATCGTGGTCGGGACTCCTTGCATGTCGACCAGGTCTTTGACGGTCACCGGAATCCCCAGCAGCGGCGGCGCGGCGGCGGTCTCGCCCGCCGCGCGCAGTTGCGCCCAGCGCTGCGTCGCGGACTGCGCCTGCTCCAGCGCCGCGTCGGCCGTGAGTGTGATGAAAACGTGCAGCGACGGCTCGAGCGCCGCGATCCGCGTGAGTAGCTGCTCGACGACCTCCAGCGGCGACAGCTCGCTGCCCGCGTAGGCGCGGCGCAGCGCGGCGGCGCTCAGCTCGTGAACGTCGTCCGCACTCATCTACAGATTCTCGATCTCGACCGGCTCGATGCCGCCGGCCGGCGTGAAGCCGAAGATGCGCCCGTAGAAATCGAGTTCGGCCTCGGTTGCGCGCTGGATGTTTTCGGCCATGCGGAAGCCGTGCTGCTCGCCCTCGAAGGCCAGATAGGCGACGGGCACGCCCTTGGAACGCAGCGCCTCCACCATCCGCTCCGCCTGATCGGGCGGCACGATCTTGTCCTCCAGCCCCTGCAGGAAGATCACCGGGCAGTTGAGCCGCTCGGCGGAGAAGATCGGCGAGCGCTGTTGGTACAGCTCCTCGCGCTCCGGATAGGGGCCGATCAAAGAATCGAGGTAGCGCGACTCGAACTTGTGCGTGTCGCGCGCCAGCGCCGCCGCGTCGGAGACGCCGAAGTGCGACGCGCCGGCGTTGAACACATCGCGGTAGGTCAGCGCGCAGAGCGTCGTGTAGCCGCCCGCGCTGCCGCCGCGAATCGCCAGCCGCGCGCCGTCCACATCGCCCCGCGCGACCAGATACTCGGCGGCCGCGCAGCAGTCCTCGACGTCGACGATTCCCCAGTTGCCGTGCAGCAACCGGCGGTAGGCCGTGCCGTAGCCGGTCGAGCCGCCGTAGTTCACGTCCACCACCGCGAACCCGCGCGTCGTCCAGTACTGGATCGCCAGCGCCAGCACGCCGGCGGTGGCGCCCGTCGGCCCGCCGTGGGTGAAAGTCAGCAGCGGCGGCTTCGCGCCCTGCGGCGCGGCGAAATCGGGGTTGCGCGGCGCGTAGTAGAAGGCGTGCGCGGTGCGCCCGTCGGCGGAGGGGTAGGCGATCGGTTCGGGCGCGGAGACGTAGGCCGGATCGAGCTCCACGCTCGAGCCGAGCCGCAGCGTTTCGAGCTCGCCGCTGTCGGCGTCGATCGCGATGATCGCGCTGCTGCTCTCAGGTCCGGCCGCGTTGGCGACGATTCGGTTGCCCGCCGCGCGCACGAAGAAGAACGCCGTATAGGGCGTCTCGAACTCGCGCAGCGCCCCCGTCGCCGGATCGAGCGCGCCGATCTTCCAGATGCCCTGCTCGCCCCAGGTCACGGCCAGCCGACCGTCCGCCAGCGCGCCGTAGGTCGACTCGCTGAACGTCCACGAGGGCTGGCCGAACTCGGCCTCCAGCTGCAGCACGGGGATCAGCGCGTCGCCGTCCCGGCGATGCAGATTCCACCAGCCGGACGCATCGGAGACGCAGTAGAGCGCGCCGTCGGGGCCCCACTCGGGCTGCAAAATCGACGTATCGCCGCGCGTGTCGCCGGCGATGCGGCGCGGGTTGAGCAGCGCGCCGTTGCTCGCCACATCGGCCAGCCAGAGCTCGGTGGCGTCCCACGGCATGCGCGGGTGATTCCAGCAGATCCAGGCCAGCCGCGCGCCGTTGGGCGAGAGCCGCGGCGCGGCGTAGAAGTCGTAGCCCTGATGCAGCGGCTCGGGCTCGCCGCCCTCCAGCGGCACGGAGACCAGCAGGTTCTCCGCCTCAACGCCCTCGCGCCGGTGATCCTCCGCCACGCAGATTAGCCGCCCGCGCGCCGCGTCCACCGTTGCGTCGGCGTAGCGCACATCGAGCTCGGGCGTGATCGGTGCGGCGGACGCCGGATCGTCGGCGGCCTGCCGCCAGAGCCGCTGGTCGGCGAAGTTGGAGAAGTAGAGCTGGCTGCCGCTCACTGCCAGCGCACCGCCGCCGTACTCGTGGACGAGCGTCCGCGCGCTGTGCTCCGCGCCCGTGACCTCAGAGGTTTCGCCGTCAGGAGTGCGGCGCATCACCGCGTAGCGCCCGCGCTCGTCGGGGCGCGATTCGACCCAGTAGATGTCTTCGCCGTCGGCATCGATCTCGACAAAGCGCAGCGCGCCAGCCGTCAGCAGCTCCGTCGCCACCGGCGACTCCCACGCCCCATACGCCGCAACCCGACGCTCAGCCATCGCGCACCTTCGCTTTCCAGCGTCCATCAATCCTACCCGCCCTGCCCGCGCCCGCCGCTACCGCCCGCCATGTTGGTCGGGGTTGGTCAGGTTTGTTCGGGATGTTCGGGAGCGGTTTCGGCCTGTGCTCTATCTGGTCGGGGCGGTTTCGGGTGGTCGGATTTGTTCAGGTTTGTTCGGGTTTGGTCGGCGGTGGTCGCTGCGGCGAGGCGGGTTGAAGTGGGCATTGGTAGGTCCGTTGTTCTGTTGTGGAGAGGCGACGGTATCACAATGTAGACGAGATGAGGCGCGAGGCACGGCGTTGGAGGCGGCTCGGGGCAGATTCCCGCTCGGGGGCGGGAATGACGAGAAAAGGGGCAGGAATGACGGAAGAAGGGGGTGGGCGGATGTGGTTGGGCACGCGCCTAGACTGTGGCCATGACCACCGCCGACCGACGCGAGGTGGATGCGCCGCTGGCGCGCGATGTGCGACTGCTCGGCGATCTGCTGGGGCGCACGATCAGCGCCCTTGAGGGCGAGCAGGTCTACGACGCAGTCGAAGCCCTGCGCGGGCTGGCGCGCCGCCGTCGCGGCGTGGGCGGCCGGCCGGAGCCCGACCTCGATGACGAGATGGCGGCGCTGGTGGCAGGCTGGCCGCTTGACCTCGCCGCTAACGTGGGCCGCGCCTTCCTCGCCTATTTCCTGCTCGTCAACATGGCCGAAGAGACGCATCGGGTGCGTCGGCGGCGGGCGCACGCGAGTCAGGGCGACGGCCCGCCGCCGCGCTCGCTGGAGGCGATCGCGGAACGGCTGCGCGCGGACGGTGTGTCGGATGATGAGCTGCGCCGGGCAGCGGGCCAGCTGGAGCTGCGGCCGGTGTTCACCGCGCACCCGACCGAGTCGCAGCGGCTGACGCTGATGCAGAAGCTCCAGTCGGTGCATCAGGAGTTGCTGCGGCGGGAAGAGGCGACGCCGGTTGAGCGGCGGCGGATCGACGCGCGGATCGCGATGCAGATTGAGGGCATCTGGCAGGCGGACCATCTGCGCCATCGCCGTCCGACGGTGTTGGAGGAGTCACGGCTGCTGCTGCGCACGTTCCGTTCGACGCTGTGGGACGCGGCGCCTGAGGTGGCGGCGGCGCTGCGCGAGGCCGGCGGGGCATCGGCCGACGACGCGCCCGCGCCGATTCGGCTCGGCTCCTGGATGGGCGGCGACGCGGACGGCAATCCGAATGTGACGCCGGAGCTGACCTGGCAGACGGCGCTGATGATGCGGGAGACGGCGCTGCTGGCGCATCTGGAGGCGGTGATCGAGCTGGATACGCTGCTGCCGCACTCGCGGCGGCGGGTGGAAGGCGGACGCGGGCTGGAGGCGGGACTGGAGCGCGACGCGGAGCAGATGCCGGAACTCAGCGCGGTGTTGGGCGCCCGCCCGCGAGCGGAGCTGTACCGGCAGAAGCTGCGCTTCATGCAGGCGCGGCTGCGGGCGACGCTGGCGGAGAATCAGGCGTTGCTGGACGCGCGCGCGGCACCGCTGCTGGCGGGCGAGATCGCCTCCGCGCGGGGCGCAGGCGAAGCGCCGGGCGCACCGTACCGACGCGCCGAGGAGTACATCGCCGACCTCGAAGCGATCGTCGAAAGCCTGCGCGGACACGCGGCGCTGGCCAGCGCGGAGGTGGCGGTACAGCCGCTGCTGGATCGCGCGCGCGCGTTCGGTTTCCACCTCGCGGCGCTGGATCTGCGCGACCACGCGGGCAAGTTTCACGAGGCCGCGGCGGCAGTAGTCGACGAGCTTGAGATTGCACCCGAGGGCCGGGACTATCTCGAGTTGTCGTCGGAGGAGCGCGAGGCGCTGCTGGCGCGGGAGTTGGATCGCGACTGGTTCCCCGCCGGGGCGCGTCTGGCGGCGGACGAGACGCTGCGGCGCTTCGAGACGGCGCGGCGGATCATCGACCTGCTCGGTCCGCAGGCCATGCAAACCTGCGTGGTCTCGATGGCGGCTGCTCCGGCCGATGTGCTCGCGCCGCTGCTGCTGGCGCGGCAGGCGGGGCTGAACGATGTCGCGGCGCGCGCGCCGGGCGGGCGGCTGCGAATCGCGCCGCTGTTCGAGCGGGTGGAGGATCTCGAGGCCGCGCCGGGGGTGTTGCGCGCGCTGTTCGCGCACGAGGCTTATCGCCGCCATCTGCGGGCGCACGGGGATTTGCAGGAGGTGATGGTCGGCTACTCGGACTCGGCGAAGGGGGCGGGGGTGCTGCCGTCGCTCTGGGGTCTGTACCGCGCGCAGGATCGGATGCGGCGGGAGGCTGATGCGGCCGGAGTGCGGCTGCTCTTCTTCCACGGTCGCGGCGGCACCGTGAGCCGCGGCGGTGGGCCGTCGCACGACGCGATTCTGGCGCTGCCGCCGGGGGCGATGCAGGGTGCGATCAAGCTGACCGAGCAGGGCGAGATGATTCAGTTCACCTACGGGCTGCCGGCGATTGCGCGGTGGAATCTGGAGCAGTCGCTGGCGGCGGCGCTGGCGAAAAGCTTGGAGACGCCGGAGCAAGGGATGGCAGCGGAGACGCGGGCGCGGTTTGAGGAAGCGGCCGACGAGCTGGCCGCGGACGCGGAGGATGTGTATCACGAGCTGGTCAGTGAGAATCCTGAGTTGCCGGGCTATTTTCAGCGGGTGACGCCGATTGCGGTGCTCTCGGATCTGGCGATCGGTTCGCGCCCGACGTTCCGGCCGGGCGGCGGGACGACGATTGCGGAGCTGCGGGCGATTCCGTGGGTGTTCGCGTGGATGCAGTCGCGGCACGTGATTACGGGTTGGCTGGGAGTGGGTTCGGCGCTGGAGCGTTTTCGGCTGCGGCACGGCGAGGCGGGCGAGCGGTTGCTGGCGGAGATGCGGCGGGACTGGCCGTTCTTCGCCTCTTTGCTCTCCAACGTCGAAATGGTCTGCGCCAAGGCCGACTTCGGCATCGCGGAGCATTATGTCCACCGGCTCGGCAACGACGACCTGCGCACGTTTGGGACACTGCGCGACGAGTATGACCGCACCGTCGCCGAGCTGCTGCGGATCAGCAACCAACAACGTCTGCTCGAAACGTCGCCGGTGCTGCGCCGCTCGATCGATCTGCGTAATCCGTATGTCGACGCGCTGTCGTTTCTCCAGGTGGAGCTGCTGGGGCGTTTGCGGGGGATGGGTGAGGATGATCCGGCGCGTCAGGAGACGCTGGAGGCGATTCTGCGGAGCGTGAACGGGGTCGCGGCAGGGCTGCGGAATACGGGCTAGCGCGGCAGGCGGGCGTTGAGGTAGGCGAGCACGGCGGCGGCGTATTGCTGCGGGTGGATGTGCCAGGCGTCGCTGTGAGGGCAATTCTCGAAGACTGTTGTGAACCGGGTGTCGGACAGGTGGGCGCGAATCCGCTCGTAGTGTGCGATCGTGATGCGCTCGTCGGGGCGGCAATGGGCGAGGCCGAGCGGGTAGGGGTATTCGGCGGCGTCGCGCCAGGGCTGTACGTCGTTGAGGTCGATGCCGTAGATCCAGCGGCTGATCAGGCCGATGCCGGGGCGCAGAGCGGACGCGGCCCAGGCGGGGAGCACGGTGCGGCGGGCTACCTCCTGCGCGACCAGGTCGGGCAGCGAGGCGAAGGCTGAATCGGCGTAGACGCCGGCGACTGCGGGTTCGCGCCAGCCGGTCATCAGAGCGATTGCGCCGCCGTAGGAGTTGCCGTGCAGGAAGATCGCGCCGGGCGACGCTCCGCGCTCGCGGATTATGTAGTCGATTGCGCCCAGCACGTCGTCGCGCTCGTCCAGTCCCGCACCCATGCGGGCGGCGTCGGACTCACCGTGGCCGCGCAGGTCGAAGACGAGGACGGAGTAGCCGGCGTTGGTCAGCGGGGCGGCGAGGCCGAGCAGGGAGTTGCGGTTGCTGTCGACGCCGTGGATGCGGATGACGGTTGCGCGCGGCTCTGCTGCGGGGATCCACCAGCCGCGCAGGGTGATCTCTTCCCACCCACGCGGCGAAAACTCAACATCCTCATAGGGCAGGCCGAATGCTGTGGGAGTCTCGCCCAGGGGTTTCACATCGGCGTCGAGCGCCTGCCCCGCCACGTACCAGGCCGCCCCGCAGTAGAGCGCCGCGAGCAGCGCGATCAGAGCGAACAACGCCCACAGGGACCGTCGGCGACTCATCGCAGCCGCAACTATCGGACGCCCAGCAGCGTGCGCACGACAGCGCGGTCAAAGAGGCTGCCGGTTGCGGGCACAGGAGTAGGATCGGTGTACTGTAGGCCATGGATGCGTGCGACGCGACGGGCAGCCTCTCCATCGAACTCAGGGAAGTAGCGTTCTCTAAGCGCGATCAGCTGGGCGACGTAGCGAGAATCGTAGCGTTCATTCCGCTCGATGTACTCTGCGTCACTGTGATTATCGAGCAGCGCGCTGGTAACCACGTGAAGGACAACACCGACATCTGGAGTAGAGTCCAGATTCCACCCGATACTCCAGTTATAGACATCGTACTCTGCGCGAATACCGTCTGCGGTGCGAGAAAACACGATCGGATTAGCAACGCGTCCTTGATGGTAGTCGGCGAAGATCACGTCGGCTACAGCATCCGCTTCCTCCAACGTCAGCGCAGTGCTCTCCACGTCAGGAAGGAGGTCGTTGAGTCTCAGGTGGCGAAGGAGGTCGTTGAGTCTCAGAAGGGACACCCAGTCCCAGTACCGGTCACCCCTAGGATCCGATTCAGCCACCGTATCGTCCATGAACAGAATCAGAGACCATTCGCCCCATTCGCTGCAAGTTTCCTGGTCGAGCGAGCGAAGCCAGACAGCGCGATTGCCACGCAACAGGGCGGCGTTGCCGCAGGGATCGGTGACATCCTGGCCACCCACGCGGAATACGAAGGCGTCATCCCGGACGCGAACCGACGCGGCGGCAGCCTCCGGCGCGACGAGAACCGGGCTACTGTTCAGCCATCGGCCGCGCGGCGGATCTGCAGGTAGAAACCGAATAGACGGATACAGACGACCGCCCCATTCGCCGCCGGCCCCCCGAGGCTGTAGGGCGAACTCGATTCTTCCGTCCTCAAGCAGGCGGGCGGTAATGCGAATGACGATGTCATCCTGCAATTCCGCGACTCCGCGCAAGCCAGGCAGAGCGCCAGCCGCCAACGTGGCATCGTTCGGCACGCCGAGCGCGGCCCGCACGGCGTTCAACTGCAAGAAGCCGCCCGTTGCGGTCGCAGGAGGCAGCGAATCGACGGCTACGCCGTGATCCGCAGCCGCGCTTCTCGCGGCTGTGGCGTCAAAGTTGGGAAGATAACGCTGCCAGAGCGCCACCATCTGTGCTGCGAACTCTGGGCCGTGGTTGACATCGCGCAACCCCGCGCTCCACACGAGTGCGTGTCCTGCCTCATGCAGCACAGTCGCCGGATTGAGACCATCGGTGGTGAGCTCGATCAGGTGCTCGGGCGAGCTGTATCGCCCAGCTGCCGGACCAAGGGCACCAGGGCGGACCAAGCGCACACTTGGTGGCCGTTCGCGTCCTCGAAAGTGATCGGCGTAGACAGCGCTAACGACAGCTCGGGCATCGGCGAGGCTGATGCCAGACTGGAGGTGCGCGGGCAGCGCAATGCGGTCGAGATGCGCCTCCCAGTCGTAGACGAGATGTTGTTGCGGATCGGCGGAGTCGAATGCAGGGCGAAGGTCGGCGACCGACAGCACCGTGACAGGGCTTGCAAACTCGTCGCAAGCGGGCGGATGCTCTGTCGTCAGCGAGACGATGCGGGAGCGCCGTTGGAGAGACACGAAGCCGCACACATCCTCGTAGTTGAGGCCGTCGGCGCGGACCACGAAGCTGCCATCCACGACGCGAACGGAGAGATCGCTTTCAACGCTGGCAGGCACTCTGACCGCGCTGCTGTAAAGCCACCGGCCCACTGTTGCGTTCACCGGGAAGCGACGCACTCTGGGCAGAATCGGCTCGCTCCAGCTGCCGTCCGGATTCCGAGTTCGCAGGCCGAATTCGACGCGCCCATCGTCGCCGACGCGAGCGACGATCCGCACTTCGGCCAGATCGCCGCCGTCGGCCTGAGCGCTGCCGGCGAGCACCGCAAACGACAACAGGCACAAGGCCACGAGGCCTACTCCGACGGTGAATGTGGAACTGCGACGGGGCATGCGGCTAGGTTAGCCCACCCGTCTGGGACACTCGAGTCTCACGGCGCGATGCGTTGAGGGCGGCTGTCGGTGGCGCGGTGCGCCGAGATGCGCTGTAAACGGACGCTGACGGGCAATTCGGGGTTTCTGGCGTTGCGAGCGGCGTTGGGTTTGGGCCCCAGATCAAGTCTGGGGCGACGGAAAGGTGGTTGTGTGGGTTTGGGGTCGCGCTCGGAGCAGATTTACGCTCGGGGGCAGGAATGACAGGAGGCGGGGCGGCGGAAATGACGAGAGAAGGGGGTGTTAAGTGCTGTTCGCGACGAGATACCCCTGTTCGGGCCAGGGGCAGGCTCTGCAAGCGCGGGTGTGACGGAGAGTGTGCGTGGGGCGTGACGGAAGGGCAAGCGGGCGCTAGCTGCCGGCGGCCAATTCCGGCTCGGCGGCATCGAGATGCTCGACCTGCACGGTCTGCGCGCTGGCCTGGGCCTGGGCGAGGTCGTAGTCGGCCTGGAGGTGGAGCCAGACGAGCGGGTTGCCGCCGAACGCCATGTCGATCCGCACGGCCAGCTCGGCGGTGAGCGGCGCGCGTGCCTCGCAGACGGCGGCGAGTTCAGCGGCGTCCACCTGCATATGCGCCGCGGCTTCGGCTACCGTCAGGCCACACGGCTCGATGCAGAACAGCAGGATGGAGCGGCCGGGATGAGGCGGGTTCCGGAGCGACATCGAGCAACGGCGTCCCTAGACGCGGCGCCATTGGACGAGGGTGTAGGGCTCTTCGCCTTCGCGGTCCTCGAAGTGGACCTGGACGTCGGCGCCGATTTCGACGGTTTGGAGGGGGTCGCCGATCAGGTTGCCGACCATGCGAACATTTTCGGCTTCGGGGATTTCGACCAGCACGACGATGTAGGGGCAGCCGTCCTGGAGGGCGGGATGGACGGGGTGCCAAACGCGCTCCCAAGAGTAGATGCGACCCTTGCCGGAGAGCGTGCGCCAGCCGAGGTTGAAGGAGTGGCAGCGGTGGCAGACCCACTCGGGGCCCCACTGCGGGCGGTTGCAGTCCTGGCACTCCTGCACCAGCAGTTCGTGCCGCTTGGCGGCTTCCCAGTATTCGGTGTCGAGGCCGTCGATGGCGGGGGCGGGGGCGGGCAGGCCCTCGGGCAGGTAGCTGTCGGCCATTAGAGCACCGCCTCGGAGCCGACGATCATGTCGGAGACCGGAGTGACCATCGGGCCGGAGGCGACCAGCGAGACGTTGACGTCGGGCACCTGGTTGCAGGACTGGCCGCGCACCTGGCGGATCGCCTCGATTTGCAGCTCGAGGCCGTGCATGTAGCACTCGGCGAGGTTGCCGCCGCTGGTGTTGATCGGCATGTTGCCGTTGGGTGCGATCAGGTTCTCGAAGGTGATGTCCTCGTTGGCCTGTTCGTAGCTGGTCAGGCCGTGCTCGATGATGCTCATCACGACGCCGCCGGTGAAGTTCTCGTAGACCTGCGCGACATCGACCTCTTCGGGCTTGACCTCGGCCATCTCGTACATGCGCGGGGCGACGGTTTTGAAGTTGGAGGTGGCGTAGTCGGTGGCGTTGTGCGCTCCGGAGCCGGCGCGGTTGGGTGAGCCGACTGCACCGCCGAGGAAGTAGACGGGCGGCTGCTTGTAGTCCTTCGCGCGGTCGGCGGAGACGAAGATCACGGCGGCTGCGCCGTCGTTCTCCTGGCAGCAGTCGAAGAGGTGGAAGGGCTCGACGATCCAGCGGGACTTGTCGTAGTCCTCGGGGGTGAGCGGGCGGCCGTACATCACGGCGCGGGGGTTGTTCTGCGCGTGGTGATAGGAGGCGAGCGAGCAAGCCTTGAGCGTGTCCTGGGTGATGCCGTGGTCGTGGTAGAGGCGGTGGACGCGCATGGCGAACGACTGGGCGGGGGACATCAGCCCGTAGGGCGCGGTGTAGGCGGCGTCGCCGCGGATCTGGTTGACGCGCGCGCCCTGCCCGAAACGTCCGAACTGGCCCTGGGCCAGGCCGCGGAAGACGACCACGGTGTCGGCCAGGCCGGTCGCCACGGCGGAGGCGGCGTGGGCGCAGGCGGCCGATCCGCCGCCGCCGCCGCCGCCCCACTCCATGTTGGAGAAGCGCAGGTCGGGGATGTTCAGCGCCGCCGCGATGCGCGAGGGGTCGTTGCGGTCGTTGGAGTAGGAGGCGAAGCCGTCGAGCTCCTCGGGAGCGATGCCGGCGTCGTCGCAGGCGTTGAGGATCGCCTCGATGACCAGCTTGAACTCCGCGTCGGGCGAGCGCCCGCGCTTGTAGTAGGTCGTCTCACCGACCCCGATGATCGCCGTCTCACCGCGCATCGTGCGCTTACCCATCATGAGGCTCCTTTCTGCCGGCGCGTCGCAACGGCTGCGCCGTGCAGCGCCGTAATTCTATCGCATGCCGCCGCTACCTATTGCAGCGCCCCGGCCGCGACCGCCGCGGCGATCGCCTCCTCATCGGCGTTGAGGATCTCACTCAACACCTGGTGCGTGTCCTCGCCCAGCGCGGGCGCGGCCTTGCGCAGGCTGCCGCAGTCGCTCGAAAAGCGCGTCACCAGCCCGTCATAGGGCGTCGGCCCCATCACGCTGTGCTCCAGCGTCACGAAGAAGCCCCGATGCTCCAGCTGCGGATCCACGTATAGATCCGACGGACGCTCAACCAGCGCGACAGGCACGCCCGCAGCGGCGAGCTGATCGACGACCTCCTTGTGACTGCGCGCCGCGCACCACGCGGCGATCTCCTGTTCGATCGCCTGCTTGGCAGCGATCCGCGCCTCCAGCGCGTCGTACTCCGCGCCCGACCACTGCTCGAGCTCCAGCGCGTCCCGCAGCGCGCGCCACTGCTCCCCCGTCTCCGTCGCGATCGCCACGTAGCGCTCGACGCCCTGCACTGCGAAAACGCCGTGCGGAGCGGCGTAGATCGAGTCGAGGCCCGGCGCGTGCGCAACCTTGCCGTTCTCGAAATAGTCGAGCAGCAGCGGCGCGGAGAAATGCATCGCCGCCTCCGTCTGCGCCAGATCGATGTGTTGGCCGTACCCGGTCAGGTCGCGGTAGCGGATCGCCGCCGCCATCACGCCCGAGCCGTAGCGCGGGTTGATGAAGTCCGTATACGCCCCCCAGGTGCCCGCGGGCGCGCGATCCGGCCAGCCCGTAATCCGGTGCAGCCCCGACAGGCACGCGCCCTGCAACCCGAAGCCCGCGTAGCTGCACTCCGGGCCCCACTGCCCGCGCAGGCAGGTGCTGAGCATGATCAGCTCGGGGCGCTCTTTGCTCAGCGTCGCGTAGTCCAGCCCCCAGCGCGCCAGCGTGCCCGGCGTGAACGACTCCACCACCACATCCGCCCACTCCACCAGTTCTTTGGCGAACGCCAGACCCTCGGGCGTGTTCAGCTGCAGCGCCAGCCCCAGCTTCGAGGCGTTGAAGTTGGCCATAAACTGCGCGTGGTCGAGCCCCGGCACGTTGTCCTTGAACGGCGGTGCGAGCCGCAGCACATCGGGGCGCGTGGCCGACTCCACATGCACCACCGTCGCGCCGTGGTCCGCCAGCGACTTGCTGATCAGCGGTCCCACGCCGACCCAGGCGAAGTCCGCGACTTTGAGTCCGGAGTACGCGCCGTCTGAGCGCGGGCCGTCGCGTCGCGCCCACGGCGTCACGGTGAGCGGCGGCGCGGCGCGGTCCAGCTCGGCCAGCAACGCCTGATCCTGTCCCAGCGCGGGCGCGCCGCGCTCCAGCCGCAGCGGCGTCTCCGACAGCTTGGCGAACGCGCCGGGGTAGCGATGCCCCTCAACCTCGATCCAGTAGTCGCGCGCCTCAAGGTGCTTGTCGTTGGCGATGTCCTCTACCGTGTAGAGCGGCGCGAGCATGAAGCCGTCCGACACCGCCCGCGCGTACAGCTCGGCCATCGTGCGACCGGCGATGAACTCGTGAATCACCGTGTTCGCCAGCCCGATCTGCCGCATCGCCTCCGGCAAGTCCTCCATCGCGAGCGCGCCGAGCTTGGCCGACCACTCGTCCACATCGATGTCCGCCAGATCGCCCGCCAACTCGCCCGACAGCTCGCCCTCCTCCGCGATCCAGCGGAGAAACGCCGTCGTGTGCCGCAACCCCAGCCCGCCCGGCGCGGCGGAGAACGTCGCGTAGCCGTCCTGGCACGGGTGAATCGGGAACTGCAAGGCGTTGACCGCCCCGGCGCGGTAGGCGCTGGTGCCGGGCGGATCGTCGCCCGTGTTCGGCGGGAAACCCGTCGCATGCATCAGCGTCCAGACCACCGCCGCCTGCTGCGATACATCCAGGTGCTGCCCCAGCCCCGAGCGCTCGCGCTCCCGCAGCGCAATCGCCGTATCCGCCGCCGCCTGCACGCCCGCGTGAATCGCCGCCTGCGGAAAGCCGACCGGCAGGGGCGGGCGATCACCGTCGCCCTGCAGCCCGACCAGCCCGCCCGCCGCCTCGATAGTCAGATCCGTCGCCGGGCGACCGGCCCACGGGCCGTCCGAACCCCACGGCGTGACGGAGACGTAGATCAGCGCCGGGTAACGATCCTTGAGCTCGTCGTAGCCCAGCCCCAGCGCGGACATCTCGCCGGGGTCGGCGGTCTCGATCAGCACATCGGCCGTCGCCAGCAGCGCGTGCAGGTCCGCGCGGCCCGCTTCCTCGGCGATGTCGAGCACCACGCTGCGCTTGCCGAAACCCATCGCCGCCCAATACAGCGAGCGGTCGGGCTCCGCTTCGGAGAACGGCGGCAGCCGACGGCTGGCGACGCCGCCCGGCGGCTCCACCTTGATCACCTCCGCGCCCATATCGGCCAGCACGCGCCCCGCCATCTCGGCGCGCGGACCGGCCAGGTCCAGAACGCGGATCCCCTGCAGCAGCGTCTCGCTTTCGGAGCTGGTCATCCGAATGCCTCCCGAAATCGCGCCGCCGAACGCGCCGCGACGGTCCTCTGCGAAAGATAGCGAAGCCTGCCGCATATGAGCGCGTCGGGCGGGCGTCGGGCTGCGCCTCAGGTGACGAGGAACATCCGAATCATCACCGAGAGCACCGCGAACGCCAGCAGCGCCCCCAGCACCCACCAGAGCAGATTGGGCGCGTCCTCGCGCGGCTCGTCTTCCACGTGATCGCGGTCCACCCAGTGCGCGTGGCGCTCCGGCGGGCGGAAGCGGCGGCGCGGTCGTTCGGCGCGCTGCTCCGACGCGGGCGGCGGCGGCCAGTGGTCGATCGGATCCGACATGCCGCGCAGTCTAGAGCGTGCGCATCACGAATGCGCGGGCTAGCCTGCGCAGAGAACGGAAGCGAGAGGACCCCGCGTGACTCGAACCTTCGTCACTTCCACATTGCCCGGCGACGGCAAATCGGTCGTCGCCGCCGGCCTGGCCGCCGCGCTGCGCGCAAGCGGCGCAACCGTGCGCCTGGCCCGCGCCGACGACGGCGACAGCGCCGCCCGCGACGCCGCCCAGTTCGCGCGTCTCAACGGCGTCCGCTCCGCCGGCGCTGCCGCAGCCCTGGCCGAACTCCCCGACGACACCGACGCGCTGCTGATCGAAGCCGATCCGGCGACTACCACCGCGGCCCGCGCCGACGGCGATCGCGTCTTCTTGGTCGTCCGCGCCGGTGAAGCCGACGACGACACCCTGCGCCGCACGATCGCCGATCTGCAACCCGACGGCGTGATCATCAACGCCGTGCCCGAACACGGCGAGGCGGCCACCCGCGCCCGCGTCGAAGCGGCCGGCGGCCGCGCGCTGGCCACACTTCCGCAGGATCGCCACCTCGCCGCTCCCACCGTGCGCAGCATCGCCGCCGCCATCGACGGCGAGCTGAGCGGCGACGACGAACTCTTCGACGAAGCCTCCCGCGACTTCGTCGTCGGTCCCGTCAGCGCCCACGAGGGCATGGACTACTTCCGCAAGTACCCCGACAAAACCGTCGTCTCCCGCCACGACCGCGTCGACATCGCGCTGGGCGCGCTCGACTACGAGCCGCTCTGCCTGGTGCTCGCCGGCGGCGCGCCGACGCTGCCCTACGTCGCCCAGCGCGCCGAGCGTGAGTCCTTCGCGCTGATCGTCACTGCGTTGACCACGCCCGAAGTCGTCAACGCCGTCGGACCGCTCTACGGCGCCGACCAGTTCATCGGCGCCCGCAAGCTGCAAACTGCGGTTGACCTGGTGGCGGCGGCCGGCATCGCGCTCTGACCAACGCCTCTGACTCAGCCGCCTAGACTGGTCCCGAACGATTCGGAGACCGGCACAATGGTTCAGGCACCAGTCAAACCCGCGCCCGCACCGCTCAGCGCCGACCTCGTGGGCGCGCCGCCACTCACGCTGCGGCTGCCTCCACAATGGGCGGTGGACGATGAGCATCTGGTTGAGTTGAGTCTGCTCAACGAGATGCTCTGGATCGAGCGCACCGCGGAAGGGGCGCTTCGAATCAACTTCCCCAGTGGATTCCTCGTCTCCGAATACGAACTGACTATCGGTGGGCAGATCACGGTATGGAGATTCGACAAACTCAGCGGGCACGCCACCGGCCCGTCCGGCGGCTACAGCCTGCCTGACGGCTCGATGCTGATCCCGGATGCGGCGTGGATTTCGGACGAACGGGTAGAGGGAATCAAGATCGGCCCGGACAGTCCAATGCCGGCTGCGCCGGAATTCGTGTTGGAAGTGCTCTCCCCCTCACACGAGTTGCGCGATCAGCAGGACAAGATGCAGCAGTGGATGGCCAACGGCGTCCGCCTCGGCTGGCTCGTCGACCCGTTCGAGGCGCAGGTCTGGATCTACCGCGAGGGCGAGGCTGAGCCGCAGTTCCTGGAGCGCCCCGCCGCGCTCTCCGGCGAAGACGTGATGGTCGGCCTGACCGTCGATCTCACGCGCGTCTGGCCGGCGGACAGCGACTAAAGCGGAGGCCGCACATGGCGCACGCCCCAGCCAAACCGATGCCCGCGCCGCCGAGCGCTCCCTCGCCACCGTCGGCCGCCGACGAGCAGCCGCCGCTCACCCTGCGGCTGCCCGAACAGTGGACCCTCACCGACGAATGCATGGTCACCCTCGGCGAAAGCAATGAATCGCTCGGCTTCGAGCGCACTGCGGAAGGAGCGCTGACCATCAACTTCCCACCGGGCAACCTCAACAGCGAGCGCGGCGGCATCATCTACGCCCAAATCCTGAACTGGGGACTCGCAGCCGACGTAGGCCGCGCCACACCCGCCGACGGCGGCGCCCACCTGCCCGACGGCTCGCTGCTCGTCCCCGACGCCATGTGGATCTCAGACGAGCGCTTGGCGGAAATCGACGCCAACGACGAGGGCGTCTGGTCCGTCGTCCCCGATTTCGTGCTCGAGGTCCGCTCCCGCTCGCAGGACATCAAAGACCAGCAGAACAAGATGCAGCAGTGGATGGCCAACGGTGTACGGCTGGGTTGGCTGATCGATCCGTTCGAGGCGCAGGTTTGGATCTACCGCGCAGGACAGGATGAGCCGCAACTGCTGGAGCGCCCCGCCGCACTATCGGGAGAGGATGTGATGGTCGGCCTGACTGTCGATCTGACGCGCGTCTGGCCGGCGGACAGCGACTAGAGCGGAGGCGCAGATGGCGCACGCCCCCACCAAACCGCCCCCTGCGGCGCACATCGCGGCTGCGGTTTCACCCAAAAGCGTTGAGCAGTCGCCGCTCACCCTGCGGCTGCCCCCGCAATGGGCGCTGACCGACGAGTACGTGATCCTCCTCGGCGAGATCAACGAATCACTCGGCTTCGGGCGCACCAGGGAAGGAGCGTTGAACATCAGCTTCCCATCGGGAATCGAAGCATCGGGGCACGAGTTCGAGCTCAGCGGCGAACTCGCTCTTTGGTGGCGCACCCATCGCCGCGGGCTTGCCAGAGGCGCGACCGCCGGACACAGCCTGCCCGACGGCTCACTGCTCGTGCCCGACGCCTCGTGGACATCCGAGGAACGCCTGGCGGGTCTCGATCTCCAACCCAGCAAGCCGATCCCCGCAGCGCCCGACTTCGTCGTCGAAGTCCGTTCCCGCTCGCAACGCCTCGAAGAGCAACAGGACAAAATGCAGCAGTGGATGGCCAACGGCGTCCGCCTCGGCTGGCTGCTCGACCCAATCGACAGCCAAGCCTGGATCTACCGCGTCGGCCTAGAGGAACCGCAGACGCTCGAGCGCCCCAACAGCCTGTCCGGCGAGGACGTAGCCGAGGGCCTGACGATGGACCTGTCCTGGCTCTGGACGTCGGCGAGCGACTAAGCGAGCTTCCGCGCCAGCGTCACCCCGTCGCCGACTGTCAGCAGCGCAACATCCACGCGCGGATCGCGCGCCACCGTTTCGTTGAACTCCCGAATCGCCCGCGTATCCGCGTCATCCCGCTCCGGATCCGCAACCGCGCCGCCCCACAGCGTGTTGTCGACCGCGATCAACCCATCCGGACGAACCAACTCCAGCACCGCCTCAAAGTACGATGGCAGCGGCTCTTTATCTGCGTCGATGAACGCGAAATCGAATAGCGGCGCGCCCGAGCGGCGCAGCTCGCTCAACGTGTCCAGCGCCGGCGCGAGGCGCAGGTCGATCTTGTGCGCCACGCCCGCTTCAGCCCAGAATTTACGGGCGATCGCGGTCCACTCCTCGCTCACGTCGCAGCAGATCATGCGGCCGTCGTCGGGCAGCGCGCGGGCCACGGCCAGTGAGGACGCGCCGGTGAACGTGCCGATCTCCAGGCAGCGCCGCGCCCCGATCAGCCGCACCAGCCAGCCCAGCAGCCGCGCCTGATCGGGGCCGATCTCCATCCCGGCCCAGTCCAGCGCTGCGGTTTCAGCGCGCAGCCGCCGCCAGATCTCGTCTTCGCGCGCGTAGGTCTGCTCGATGTATTCGGCCAGCGCAGCGCCGACGCGAATCGTCCGACTTGCCATTTCCTCGCCCCCGGTCTCGCTCCCGGTCTCGCTCCAGGTCTTGCGCCAGAACGCGCGCGCCCTATGCTAAACGCTGCCAAACGTAGGGAACGAGCGTTCCCGCGCGCGAAGGGGTACCGAAATGGCCGATATTCCGAAGGCTGAGAAGCCGCGAACCAAGGCGCAGATGATCAAGGACATCGCGGCTGTCAGCGAAGTGCCCGCCAAAGATGTCGCCAGGGTCATGGACGCGCTGGGCGAAATCGTCCTCCACGACCTCGCGCCGAGTCGCGGCCGCAGCAAGCGCGCCGGCGCGGTGACCGTCGCCGGACTGGTCAAGATCGACATCGCCGAGCAGAAGGCTCGCTCCAAGCGGATGGGCCGCAACCCCGCCACCGGCGAAGAGATCGAAATCGCCGCGCGGCCGGCCAAAAAGCGCGGCAAGGTCCGCGTCCGCGCGCTCAAGACGCTCCGCGACATTCTCTAGGCGCCCGCCCGCCTTCGCGCCGTGCCGCCGCTGCCGCCCGCCAACGACGCGGGGCGAGATCTGATCGCGCGCATCGGCGATGCGTTGCCGCGCATCGCCGAACGCGCGCGCATCCACGACCGCGACGCCTCGTTCCCCTTCGACTCGCTGAACGACCTGCGCGACGCCGGCTGGCTGCGTGCGCCCGTGCCCCGTGAGTACGGTGGCGACGAGTGCGCGTTGGCCGATCTGGTCGCAGCCCAGACCACGCTCGCCAAAGCGGATATGTCACTGGCGTTCGCCGTCGGGATGCACTTGATGAGCGTCGGCGCGGAGCGCGCCAACCGCGTCTGGCCGGAGCAACTGCGCGAGCGCATCTTCCGCTCCGTCGTTGAGGACGGCGCGCTCTGCAATCAGGTCGCCTCGGAGCCCGACCTCGGATCGCCGCAGGGCGGCGGGCGTCCGCAAACCGTGCTCACGCCCGACGGCCCGGGCCGCTGGCGGCTCAACGGACACAAGACCTTCACCACGCTCGCCCCGGCCTTGATCTGGTTCCTGACCTACGCCGCCGTTGAAGACGGCAGCGGACAGCTCGCGCGCATCGCCGTACACCGTGACTCGCCCGGTCTGCGCATCGAGGAAACCTGGGATGTGGTTGGCCTGCGCTCAACCGGCTCGCACGATGTCTGGTACGAAAACGTCGCGGTGAGCGACGACGACATCCTGATTCGCCAGGAGCCGTCGCGCGCCGGGCAGCGGCACGGCGATTTCGCCTGGTTCGCGCTGCTCGTCTCCGCCGCCTCGCTCGGCGTCGCCGAAGCCGCGCGTGATTATACCGTCGAGTTCTGCCGCACCCGCCAGCCGGCCGGCGCGCCCGCGCCGATCGCCTCAATTCCCACGGTCCGCGCCAATGTGGGCGAGATCGACCTGCGCCTAATCGCCGCCCGCGCCCTGCTGCACGAAACCGCCGCGGCCTGGGACGCCGCAGCCGACGCCCGCGCGCCGCTCGGTCCGCGCGTCGCCGCGACCAAGCTGCACCTCTGCGATACCGCCGTGGATGTCGTCGATCGCTGCATGCGCCTCGGCGGCGGCATCTCGCTGCACCGCAGCGAACCGCTCGAGCGTTACTACCGCGAAGTGCGCGGTCCGCTTTACAACCCGCCGATCACACCGCGCGGCCTCGAACTGATCGCCGCCGCCGCATTGGATGATCCGCCCGCCTGACGACTTGCCTGACCGCCTACTTCTTGAACATCGTGGTCAATCGCTGCGCGATCGCCAGCCGCTGCTGCGCCGGTCCGCCCTCGGCCAGCCGACGGCTGTGCAGGTCGCGCGCCCAGCGCTCAAGCGGCAGGTCCGCCGAAACCGCCAGCGGTCCGTGCAGCTCCAACGTTCGCTC
This sequence comes from Dehalococcoidia bacterium, assembly GCA_965242565.1. Taxonomy (GTDB): domain Bacteria; phylum Chloroflexota; class Dehalococcoidia; order Bin125; family Bin125; genus CATQGW01. The sequence continues at coordinate 972,790 of OZ251457.1, forward strand.
GACGACCGCCAGCGCCGCATCCGACGCAAATGCCAGCGCCGCGAGCGCCGCCTCCGCCGTAACGCCTCCGCCGTCGCTCTCCGCCGCCGCCGCGAGATACAACTGACGACTCGCGCGCACCGCGATCTCGCTGTCCGCCAGCGCCAGCCGCGCCCGCTCGCCCTGCGCAATCGGGACGCCGTGCTCGCGCCGCGCCCAGACCTGCCCCCGTGCCATATCCTGCGCCGCCGACGCCACCCCCGTCAGCTGCGCCGCCGAAAAGACGCGCCGCCGCAGCACCAAGTCGTTGGCCAGCGCCGGCGCGTTGCCCGGCTCGCCCAGCAGATTCGCGTCGGGCAGCTTCACCGCCGACAGGTTCAGCTCGATCGTGTCGCGCCCGACGCTGATTGTCGGCCACTCCCGCCAGCGCTGGAAGCCCGTGCGATCCGACTCAACCACAAACGCCGAAACGCCGTCCCGCTCGCCGCGTTCGTACTCCGTGTGTGCATACACGATCCCGAAATCCGCGTCGGAGCCGTCCGCGACGAAGAGCTTCGTGCCGTCCAGCATCCACCCACCGTCGCGCCGCAACGCGCGGACGCGCACCCCATCGGTCGGCAGCCCATCCAGGTCGGGATCGCCGAAACCGCGAAAGCAGCGCGCCCGCCGCTCCAGCAGCGGTTCGAGAAACGCCGCGCGCTGCGCGTCTGTCGCCGCATACAGCTGCGGCGGCGGATCGGGATCGAACAGCCCGTAGGCGGCGGAGATCGCCCCAGCCCGGTGCTGGCTCGTCTCCTCCGCAATCCGCGCCCGCGCCGCATCGGGCAGCTCCGGCCCGCGCCCGCTCGCCGCGGGCGCGAGCAGATGGTCGAGCCCCATCTCATCCACTCTGGCGCGCAGCTCGGCGAACAGCTCATCCGGCAGCCGCGTCGCATTGGCGTCGAGCCGCTTCTCCCACAGCCAAAGCTCGCGCCGCACAAAGCGCCGCACGCCCTCCAGCACCAGTGTCAACTCCGCGTCGCCCGGCGTGTTCATGCCCTGAGGGTAGAGCGCCGCCGCTTGAGCTTCCGATACTCTGGCTGGGCAACGGCAAACGACAGGAGCGCTCCATGGGCGCAGCAGACGACGACTACGAAGCCAGCTTTCTGAGCATCCCGGATTTTGAGGAGCAATGCCGCGAGCTGATCGAGCGGGTTGCCGACGGCCGGGGCGAAGCGGTCATCACTCGCGACGGCATCGCCATCGCGCGGCTCGTCTCTGCGCACGGCCCCCGCGGCCGCCCTGCCGGCCTGTGGAAAGGCCTGATCGAAATCAAGGGCGACATCGTCGGGCCGACGCGCCCGGACTGGCTTGACGCATCCGACGACACGGAGGATGCGGCAACGTGATGCTCCTCGACACACACACGTTGGTCTGGTTCGACAGCGACGATCGCCGCCTCCGTTCGTATGCGCGACGCCAAATCCAACAGGCGTTCCGGGCGCGGCAGGTTGCGGTGTCCCCGATCACGTTTCTCGAAGTCGCCATGCACGTTCGGGAAGGCAGCCTGACGTTCATTCGAGACGTTGAGGAGTGGCGTCGGGATCTGGCGTTGGACGGACTCCAGGAGCTGCCGCTGACCAGCCGGATCGCAACACAGGCCGGGTTGCTGCCCGACCTGCACGGGGATCCGATGGACCGCATCATCGTCGCCACCGCGCTGCACGGAAATCACGAGTTGGCCACCGCCGACCAGAAAATCCTCGAGTGGCGCGGCCCGCTCCGACGTCTCCCCGCCGGCCGCTGACCGCGCCGGGCTCGCTCGTCTACTCTTGATGCACGACGGGAGAAAACCGTGGAGACATCTCAATCCGACGCCGATGTGCGCACGGTCAGCGCGTCCGAGTTCGAGGATCGCTGCCTCAGCCTGATCGACGAAGTCGTCCAGACCGGCGACGAGTTGATCATCACCCAGGACGGGCGACCAATCTCGCGCGTCTCGCCCTACCGGACGCGACGAGACGGCTGGTTCGGGTTTAACGCAGGGCGAATCACCGTCCACGAAGACATCGTGTCGCCGATGCCGGCCGAGTGGTTCGATGAATCCGCCGACGACCCGATGAACGACCTGTGATGCTCCTCGACACCCACACGGTGATTTGGATGGATCAGGGCGATCGCCGTCTGCGCCCGGCGCTTCGGGCGCGGATTGAAGTGGCGCTCGGGGAACAGGCTGCGTTTGTCTCCACCATCTCGTTTTGGGAAGTCGCCATGCGCATCCGCAAACGGCAGATGGATTTCATTGAGGACGTCGAAGCGTGGCGGCAGAATCTCTTGGACGATGGTTTGATCGAGTTGCCGATCACTGGCCCTATCGCCGCTCAGGCAGGACTGCTGCCCGACTTGCACGGGGATCCCGCCGACCGCATCATCATCGCCACCGCGCTCGCCGGGAACTACGAACTGGCCACCGCCGACCGCAAGATCCTCGAGTGGCCCGGCCCGCTCCGCAAGCTCCCCGTTCGGCGCTGAACTCAGCCCAGCGCGCCCGCCGCCGCCAGCTCGGCCACCTCCTCATCCGAAAACCCAGCCTCCCGCAGCACCTCGTGCGTATGCTCGCCCGTCGCCGGAGCCGCCGAGCGCGGGCCGATCTCCGCGCCCGCAATCGCAAACGGCGTATTCAGCGTCTCAAACGCCCCCTTCGGCCCCTCGACGGTCGCCCACGCCTCCATCTCGACCATCTGCGGATCCTCGATCACCTCCGGCAGCTCCGCCACCGGCGCCCAGGTCAGCGCCTCAGCGTTGAAGCGCTCGCGCCACTCAGCGAGCGGCTGCGAGCGGATGATCGCCGCGATCTCCGCCGTCAGCCCGGCCGTCTGCTCGGCGCGCGCTTCCAGCGAGGCGTAGCGCGGATCCTCAATCCACTCCTCCCGCCCCAGCGCGCGGCAGGCCGGCGCCCAGTAGCGATCCGAGGTCGGCATCACCAGCATCAGCCAACGCCCGTCGGCCGTCTCGTAGGAGTTGAAGAGCGGATTGCCCGGACGCACGCGGTCGATCCGCTGCGGCTGTCGGCGCGTGATCAGCGCCGCCGAGACATCCGCCCCGATCGTCCACGCGCCCGTGCGCTGCAACGTCACCTCCACCCGCTGCCCCTCGCCCGTCCGGTCGCGCAGCCGCAGCGCCGCCAGCGTTGCCGCCAGCAAATTCAGCGAGGTCGCGTGATCGCCCTGCCCGGGGCGGCACGGCATCGGCGGTCCGTCCGGCTCGCCGATCAGACTCATAATCCCTGAGCGCGACCAGAACGCCGAATAATCGAACGCCGTCATCGCCGCATCCGGCCCGCGCGTGCCGTAGCCCGTCAGCACCACGTAGATCAGCTCCGGCTTGAGCTCCTGCAAACGCTCAGCGGAGAGCTCATACCGCGCGATCCGCGGCGCGGTCAGATTGGTGATGAAGATGTCCGCCTGCTCCACCAACCGATGCACCGCCGCCACGCCCTCGGCGTGCTCCAGCGACAGCGCGATCCCGCGCTTGCCGCGGTTGTCCAGCTCGAACGGCGCGTCGACCCCAGTCTCAGGATCCCAGTCCGGCTGCGCGCCGCGCATCAGCGTCGCCCGCCAGGCGTCGCCGCTCGGATGCTCCACCTTCACCACATCCGCGCCCAAATCAGCCATCAGCGCCGCCGACGACGGCGCGGCCAACCAGTTCGCCACCTCCAACACGCGGATTCCGTCCAACGGCGCGGCCATCACAGCCTCCCTTCGATCTCCTCCGGGGCGCGCCGCCGCTCCGGTTCGCATTGCAGCGCGCTATGCGCGATCCTAAAGGCGCAGCGCGGAATCGACGCGCCCAACCGAGCGGAGGCCGACATGCAGCAACGACCGACAGCGGCGCGGGTGGACGATCCCGGCATCCGCGCGCTCTTCACCCGCGACGCCCGCTGGCAGGCCTGGCTCGATGTCGAAGCCAGCCTCGCCCGCGCCGAGGCCGGCCTCGGCATGATCCCCATTGAAGCCGCCGACGAAATCGCCCAAAACTGCCGACTCGAGCTGTTCGACCTCAACCGCGTCGAAGACGGACTCGCCGTCACCGGCCATCCGCTGGTACCGCTGATCTGGGAGCTCGACCGCATCTGCGACGGCGATGCCGGCGGCTACGCCCACTGGGGCGCAACGACCCAGAACATTACCCAGACCGGCGATGTGCTCCAACTGCGCTGCGCCCACGCCGTCGTCCTGGACCAGCTGAGCCGCGTGCTCACCGCACTGGCCGACCTCGCCGAGCGCACCGCCGACGATCCGATCGCCGGACGCACCCACGGACAGCACGCCGTGCCCGCCACCTTCGGCGCAAAGGTCGCCGTCTGGATCGACGAGCTCTGCCGCCACGTCGAGCGTCTGCGCCAGTCCGAGCCGCGCGTGTTCGTCGCCATGCTCGGCGGCGCGGCCGGCACCGCCGCCTCGTTTGGCGAGCACGGGCTCGCGGTGCAGCGCGCGCTCGCGGCCGAGCTCAACCTCGCCTCGATGCCCGTGCCCGGACGCACCATCCACGACCACAACGCCGAATACGTCGCACTGCTCGCGCTGCTCGCCACGACCGCGCGCAAGATCGCCGACGAGCTCTACACCCTGATGAAGCCCGAGTTCGGCGAAATCGAGGAACCCGTGCCGCCCGGCACGGTCGGCAGCAGCACGATGCCCCAGAAGCGCAACCCCAAGCTGGCCCAGGACATCCGCGCCGCCGCCGCGCAGGTCCAGACGCTGCTCCCGCTCGCGCTCGACGCCATGCGCACCGAACACGAGGCCGACGGCTCCACCAGCCAGATGATCGAGCGCGCCCTCTTCGGCTCCGTTGAACTGGTCGGCGACATCCTCGCCCGACTGGAAGCGATCTTCGCCGACCTCCGCGTCTTCCCCGCGCGGATGCGGCAAAACCTCGACCTCTCCGGCGGCCTGATCATGAGCGAGCGGGTCATGCTCGCGCTCGGCGAGCGGCTCGGACGCCAGCGCGCCCACGACATCGTCTACGAGCACGCCCAGCAGGCCGCCGTCGAGAACATCGCCTTCCGCGACCTGCTGCTCGCCGACGCCGAGGTCGCCCAACATGTCTCGCCGCAGGAGTTGGACGCCCTGCTCGATCCCGCCGCCTACACCGGCGCCTGCGCGGCGATGGCCCGCGAACAGGCCGCGCGCGGGCGCGAGGTCGCGTCAAGCGTTGCCGCAAATCTCTAGACTCGCCCACACGCGACAGCACACGCAACACGCAGAGGAGCGCCCCAATGCTCAAAGCCGTCTTCCCCCTCAACCGCCGCCCCGAAACCGACCTCGACGCCTTCCGCGAGTTCTGGCGCGCCGTCCACGCGCCCCACGTCGTCAACGCGATGCGCCCCGAGCGCTACTGCGTCACCTACTTCGACGCCCCCGCCTCGCTCGGCGGCGTCGAAGCCGCCCACGACCTGGTCTACGACGGCATGGCCGAACTCTGGTTCCGCGACTGGGGCCACTTCCGCGACGCCACCGAGTCCGAGCGCGCCCGCTCGCTCAACAACGTCGACGGCTTCAGCGACTGGATCGAGCCGATCACCGACTCTTTCTTCACCACCGAAAACATGATCCTCGACGGCCCGGTCCCCGAAGACCACGTCAAGTGGGTCGCCTTCGTGCAGAAAAAGGACGGCGTGTCGCGCGACGAGCTGTTCGCCGCCTGGAACGACGAACACTCCCCGCGCGTAAAGCTCTCGATCGCCCAGACCGACGGCGCATGCTTCAAATACACCACCTCGCACGCCAACCAGAATCGCGAAAGCCGCTGGGACGGCATCGCCTCGCTCTGGTACACCGACGAAGCCGCCGCCCGCGCCGGTACCCCGCCCAGCCAACAGGAAGGCCCGCCCGACCCCTTCCCCGCCCTGATCAACCCCGCCGCCACCGTGCTCCTCCAGGGCCGCGAACTCACCATCGTCCGCTGACCCAAAGCCTCTCCCTCCGAAATCGCCCCCCTACCCAGGAGGGCTGTTCGCGTAGCGGACTAGGGGGTCGGCGCGGTGCCCCGAACACAACACAGACGCTCTCCCGGCTCCCCACCGCCATGCCCGCGCCCCCTCTCCGTCATACCCGCGCTTGCCGCGGGTATCTCGACGTGAGCAGCACCACCGTCACTCCACCTCCCCGTCATTCCCGCCCCCGAGCGGCGCCTGCCACTGCTTGCCCGTGTTGAACTGCGGATCCAAGCAGATCAATCGATGCACGGCTGTTGAACCTGCACAGCACATCGAGATTGCCACCTGTGAAGATGGTCCGGCTCTAGACATTGAGTTCTGCCACGCCGGGGCCTCTTTGCGGTGCCGTCGATCACCGTCATTCATTCAAGTTCTGGCGAAATCGAGGTCTCATTTGTGCTGGATAAACCCTCGCCGTTGCATCGCGACCAATGCGACAGCAAGAGAGACAGCGTCCCGGCCGTCATCCAAACTGTTCTGCGAGCGCGTTCCATCCGCGGCGTGCCTGCGGTTCGCCGCGAGAATGGCGCGAAGTAGGTAGGCCAACGCTTGCGCGCCTGCGTCGTTACCCTTGCCGCCGGATGATGGAGGGCGAGCGTCTGCCAGCCGCACTCGCCACTTGTCCGGCTTGTCGTCGAGGTAATGGGCGATCTTGCCGAGCGTCGCGCCCGCGTCTTTCGGTGCGGCGACAGGCCGGAATGCAGCCTCGAGTGCCTTGACTGCCTCATCGAATGCCTTCTGCCCATCCTGGTCAACGCCCCAGGCGGCTTGCCATGCCGCCCGCAGATGCGCAGCGGTGACGTCACCGGGCTCCTTCGCGGCTTCGTACTCCGCTCGCTCCTCGGGACTAACGCGCTCGACTAGCCCGGGCGGCTCAATCTCTGCGCGCCAGCCCGACCGTCCTTGGCTCAGCAGCCGCTCAAGGCGCCGAATCTCTGGCGGAATCTTCTGCTTTTCCAGCTCCGCGACATCTTTCTCAAGCTGCGCAATCCACCGCCGCTTGTGCTCGACCTCTCTAGGTGAGGGTTGCGCCGAGGATGTGTCCACCTTGGCCAATGTAACCCGGCTCTTCGCAGCCATGAGTTTGAGAGCGGCTTGCTCCGCGATCTCCCGAGTCAACCAGTCGAGCAGGCGCAGCAGAAGGTCGGGACGCTCTTGAATGAGTTCGTCTAGATCGCGGACCCTGATCGCTCGGATCTGCAATGACAGGCACATCTCTTTGCCGCGCTCGGACAGTTCGACAGCAAGGTTCTCACGCCACGCTTTGCTCTTCACGCCTGTCGCGATGCCCTGGGCTAGTAGCCAGTCCTTCAGCGGCTCAATGAGGTGCGGTTTCACGTGCCGATCTGGGATCTCAGCAGTCAAATCGATGACGTTCTCGTCAGCCAGGAATTGCTCAACGGGGGTCACGTCCTGCATTTGCTCCCTCAGTTCACCGACCACAAGTCTGCTTGGTGTGTCGTGGCATCCGCTTTGCCCTGGCGCTCGGCCGGACCTGATGGGCCCGAACGCCGAACTAGTAAACACCCATCCACCTTATCATTTTGCCGAGCCTTTGGTGCCACTGTAGACGACGGGGCGCAGTTGGTGGCCGCGCGCCAGGTCAGAGCAAATATTGCTCGAACGCTGCCGCTTGACCAGGATCATCAAGCTCATAGAGATCTGGGTTGATCCCTCGCGCCAGCGCAAGGTGGTGAGTGAAAATTTGCAACGGAATCACGCTCAGAATCGGCTGAAGCCGCCGTGGCGCGGGCGACAGCCGCGGCAACTCGGTACCCGACTCGGCCACTATGCCGGCCAACCTGTCGGCGTCTCCGTGACAGAGCACCCACACCGACACGCCGAAGATCGGCATTGAGCGTGCGACATCTGCAACGCGGCCTCGATCGGGCGCGTCGGAGGTGATGATCGTGAGCAGCGCGTGAAGCTCTCCATCGCCCAGACCGACGGCGCATGCTTCAAGTACACCACCTCGCACGCCAACCAACACGCCGATGGGGACCGCGAGAGCCGCTGGGACGGCATCGCTTCGCTCTGGTACACCGACGAAGCCGCCGCCCGCGCCGGCACCCCGCCCAGCCAGCAAGAAGGCCCGCCCGACCCCTTCCCCGCCCGGATCAACCCCGCCGCCACCGTCCTCCTCCAGGGCCGCGAACTCACTATCGTCCGCTAACCCAAAGCCTCCACCTCCGGAATCGCCCCTTCTGGAAGCGCCCCCCGTAGGGGAGCGCTTCACCCCAGCTCGCGCAGGCGCACGCGCAGGTAGCTCATGTCGCGGTTGCCTTTGGTGCGGTTGCACCAACCGCACAGCAGTTGGAGGCTTGCGTCGGTGTGACGCCCGCCCTTTGAGCGCGGCATGATGTGATCGAGCTCCAGATTGCGCAGCCGCATCGGATCACCGCAGCCCGCGCAGGTACCTTCCTGCGCGGCGTACAGGACCTCGCGGATGTTCGGACTCACCTCGTCGGGCTCCTGGTCGGTCCGCTCCGGCACATCCAGCCGGTGGTGTCCGCGGAAGATGCCGACGCCCGGCGTCTCCGTCATCCGCTGATTGACGAGCTCCCAGGCCACATCGGAAATGTCGATCCCGATCCACTGGCGGTTGAGCTTCTCGGCGGCGATGCAGGCCGTCGCGCAGCCGCAGAACGGATCCAGCACCACATCGCCCTCGTTCGATGACGCGGCGATCACTCGCTCGATCAGCGCCAGCGGCTTCTGCGTCGGGTAGTCGACCCGTTCTCGGTTCGTCGGCCCGCCGAGAATGCGGATGTCGTCCCACCAGTCGCGCAGCGGCGGCCCCTCGCCCGAGTAGTGCGACTCGCGCATGCCCGCCGGAATCTTGCCATCGGCCACAGCCTGGCGATACTTCTGCTCGTCGAAGATCGTCACCATGTTGCGCTTGTGGTTCGCGTTGTAGCCGCGTCGCATCGCGCTCTCGTAGGTGCGCCGCGTGCCTTCCGTGTAGTCGCCGCGCAGCACGTTAAACGTCGCCGCGTCGCTCCGCGCGTAAAAGAGCAGCACATCGTGCTTGGCCTGCCACTTGCTGGCCTTCGACGGCATCCCCCGATAACCCCAGATCACCTCGTTGCGGAACGACTGCGCGCCGAAGATCGAGTCGCAGAGCGCCTTCAGGTAGTGGCTCGCTGTCGGATCGCAGTGCAGATAGAGCGAGCCGGTCGGCTTCAGGATGCGGTGCAGCTCGAACAGCCGCACGCACATGAAGCTGAGATAGGCCTGCATCGATTCGCCGTAGGCGCGGCCGGCTGCCGTGACCACTGCCCAGACTGCGGGATCCGAGGCCTCGATCTGGTTCGCCCACTCGGCCTTCACGTCGTCGAGCGTCCACACATCGTCGAAGACAGCGCCCGCCGCGTCGGAGTCGAGCGGCGCCTGCCACTGCTTGCCGGTGTTGAACGGCGGATCCAGATAGATCAGATCGATGCACGCGCTGTTGACGCCCCGCAGCACATCGAGATTGTCGCCGGTGAAGATCGTCCGGTTCTGAACATTGAGTTCGGCCACGCTGTTGCCTCCGAGCCGATCATAGCGCGCGTACATTTGTTCGCAAGCGCGCCGAGCGAGCGAAGCGATGGGTAGGGCGAACCGCTGCGCCATTGCGGCGCGTGCGGGATACGCTCAGAACCCCCGGCGCCCGCCGGGCATGAATCGGAGCATCCCATGGCCGCCGTTGAGCGCGAGGTGCGCAGCGCGCACCCCTACCTGATGTATGAGCAAATCCGCTCACAGCCCGACGCGATCGCCGCGCTGCTGGAGCGCGAGCGCGGCAACTGCGCCGCCCTCGCCGGGCGGCTGCGCGACCGACGGCGCATCTACGTCGTCGGCATCGGCACCTCCTGGCACGCCGCGCTGGTCGGCGCGTCGTTGCTCCGCTCCGGGCCCGAAGCGTTCGCCGTCAACTCCTTCGAGTTCTGCACCGACACGCCGCCGCTCGGCGCGGACGACGCGGCAATCGTGCTCACCCACACGGCCGCCAAGCAGGCTTCGTTCGACGCGCTCAATCTCGCCCGCGAACGGGGCCCGCTGACCGTCGCCGTCGCGTCCACCGAACCGCGCGGCAACCTCGACGCGGCCGACGCCGTGATCCACACCTGCCCGCCCGAAACCTCCGCCGCCTACACCGTCAGCTACACCACCGCGCTCACCGCTCTGGCGATGCTGGATGCCGCGCTCGCCGGTCAGCCGGACGCGCTCGACCGGCTGCCCGAGCTGGCGCGCGAGACGCTCGCACTGGAACCGCACATCCAGGCGCTCGCTGCGCAGCACGCCGCGCGCCGCCGCTTTGCATTCGCCGGCTGGGGCGCGGAACGCGCCGCCGCCTACGAGGCGGCGCTCAAAATCAAGGAAACCAGCCGCGCCAACTGCGAGGGCTTCCAGATCGAGCAGCTCCTGCACGGCCCCTTCTGCGAACTCGACGCGGACGCGCTGCTGACAATCATCGCTTCCGACGCGCCCGACCGCGGCCGCGCCGCCGATCTGACCCGCGCCGCGACCGCCCTCGGCGCGTCCGTCTGGGCCGTCTGTCACGGCGATGCGGACGCCGCGCTCGCAGCGGCGGGCGCGGAACTGCTGCGGCTGCCGTCCGCCTCACGGCGAGCGCAGCCGATTCTGAGCGTCATTCCGCTCCAGCTGTTCACCTACCGCCTCGCCCTTGCGCGCGGAACCAACCCCGACCTCTTCCAGCTCGACGATCCCGCCCAGGCCGCCGCCTTCGAGCAATACTCCCTCTGAGCCGCGCCATTCTGCTAGCTTGCAGCTGTCCGAGCCCGAGCGCTGCCCGACGGCAGCGGAGATGTGGAGCCGCCATGCGATTCGGAATCTTCTACGAACACCAGCTGCCCAAGCCCTGGGACGACGGAATCGAGCAACAGCTCTTCCAGGACGCCCTCGACCAAGTCGAGCTGGCCGACAAGCTCGGCATCGACCACGCCTGGGAGGTCGAGCACCACTTCCTCGAGGAGTACTCCCACTCCTCCGCCCCGGAAGTCTTCCTCGCCGCCGCTTCCCAGCGCACGCAGAACATCCGCCTCGGACACGGCATCGTCCTGATGCCGCCCGGCTACAACCACCCCGCCCGCGTCGCCGAGCGCATCGCCACGCTCGACCTCGTCTCCAATGGCCGCGTCGAATTCGGCACCGGCGAGTCCGCCAGCCGCGCCGAACTCGAGGGCTACCGCGTCAACCCCGAAGAGCGCCGCGCGATGTGGCTCGAAACCGTCGAGCAGGTCGCCAACATGCTCGCCATGAACCCCTACCCGGGCTACGAGGGCAAATACTTCTCGATGCCCACCCGCAACATCGTGCCCAAGCCCGTCCAGCGCCCCCATCCGCCGCTCTGGGTCGCCTGCTCCAACCGCGACACGATCCACCTCGCCGCCCAACTCGGCATCGGCGCTCTCACCTTCGCCTTCATCGACCCCGCCGAAGCCAACCACTGGGTCAACGACTACTACGAGACGCTCAAGCGCGAATGTGTGCCGATCGGCCACACCGTCAACGCCAACATCGCCATGGTCTCCTCCTTCTCCGTCCACCCCGACGAAGACGAAGCCCGCAAGCGCGGCTTCGACGGCTTCCGCTTCTTCCAGTACGCGCTCGGCCACCACTACGCCGCCGGCATGCACAAGCCCGGCCGCACCAACGTCTGGAAGGCCTGGGAGCAGGTGCGCGAATCCTGGCCGTCACAAGGCGGCGAGGGCGGCATCGGCACGCCCGACCAGCTGCGCGAGCACCTGCGCACCTTCGCCGAGTGCGGCGTCGACCAGTCCGTCTTCATCCAGCAGGCCGGCAAGAACAAGCACGAGCACATCTGCGAAGCGCTCGAACTGTTCGCCTCCGACGTGATGCCCGAATTCAAGGAGTTCGAGGCCGAGCGCGTCGCCCGCAAGGAGGAGGAACTCGCCCCCTACATCGAGGAGGCCTTCAAGCGCAAAGCCGAGCGCAACGAGATGCTGGCCGAGCTCTCCGACGACGAAATCGGCGTCTACGAGCCTTACGGCTTCGAGGTCGTCGAATCCGCCCCCACGGACGAGCTGCACGAAAACGAGGAGCAGCGCGCGATGCGCCAGCGCTTCGAGCAGATGAAGAAGACCGCCGATCTGGCCGTGCGCCTCGGCGCCTCCGACTGACGCCGCGGGGCGCGACTTGACGCGCCGCGCGGGTTCAGTGGATAATGGCCTCAGCCGGTAAGGCCTCGAACGTTAGGTCGCTGGCCCCTCCGGGGGCCGCCGGCTCGCATGTCACACGCAGTCAGCAGGTGGGCCTGAGACACGGATGCCCCATGCACATTCTCTACGCCGACGAGTCCGGGACGCACGTTGACTCCGAGATATTCGTTGTGGCTGGACTCGCCGTCTTTGAGCGAGAAACCTACTGGCTTGCTCGACAACTCGATCAATTGGCTGAGGTCTATTTCCCAAGAGCGCTCGGGCCTGTTGAGTTTCATGCGAGCCACCTTCACGTTGCGCAGAACGTGTCGCGTGCGCCATTCGACTCACTCACGCGACAGCAACGCGCAGAACTACGCGATGACATCTACGGCGTGATCGCCCAATCGAAAAGCCGTGCATTCGCAGCAGTCGCCAAAAAGGACGCTCCGAACGACGAGCTATACGCTGTGTTCTTTGAACAGCTCGTCAGTCGTTTTGACAGGATGCTTCAGCGGCTCTATCGCGATCACGGCGAGCAGCAGCGCGGTCTCGTCGTCGTTGCGCAGTCAAGTTACCAGCAACAGATCGTAGAACGCGCCCGTCGTATCTGGGAATCCGGCCATCGGTGGGGCGAGCTGCGTAATATGGCCGACATTCCGTTCTTCGCGCCGGCGAAGGACACACGCCTCCTGCAGCTGGCCGATTTCGTGTCCAACGCTGTCTACCGCCGCTACGAAAGCGGCGACACGCGCCAGTTCGATCGCATCGCGCCGCGCTTTGACCAAGACCAAGGACGGCTGCACGGTCTGGTCCACATCGCTCCCGACGATGAACGCCGGCACTGCTTCTGCCCGGCCTGCATCCTCTGGCGCGCGCAACGTGGCGAGCGTCAACGCAGCGTCCGCGAGGATGACATGCCGTATTCGTCGGCGACGGAACCCGCTTAGGGCTTGCCCGGCTGCTCCCGCAGGAAGCCTGAGATCGTTTCCGCGGCGCGCTGCGGATGCTGGACATGGGGCCAGTGGCCGGTGTTCGGCCAGACCTGGATGTCGGCGGTGGGAAACGTGCGGATCTGGGCCGAGGCGTAGTGCGGCGCGACGTAGGGATCATCCCGCCCCCAGAGCACCAGCGCCGGGCGCTCGTACGGCGCGAGCGCCTCGCCCAGCGTCTGGTTGCCCGGATCGTCGGTGGCGCGGTAGAGCGCGAGCGTGGCCTGGCGAGTCGCCGCGTCGTCCTCGCGGATCAGCTGATCGAGCCAGTCGGGATCGAGGCCGCCGCGGTTGCCGCGCCGCATCCAGAGGCGGAAGAGCGGCGCCGCCGTACCGCGCTGGACCAGCTCGCCGACGCGGGCGGTGCGCCAGAGCCGCCCCAGCAGATGCCAGCGGTAGCCCGGCAGCACCCCGGTCGCGATCAGCGTCGCCGAGGCGAACTGCTGCGGATGCATCGCCGCCCAGAGCAGGCCGATCGGGCCGCCGAAATCGTGCAGCACGAGATGGGCGCGCTCGATGCCCAGCTCGCGCAGCGCCGGCTCCAGCCAGGTCTGATAGCCCTCAACGGAGTAGGGAAAGTCGGGCGGCTTGTCGGCCTGCCCGAAACCGGGCAGATCGAGCGCGACGGCGCGCCCCAGCTCGCCCAGCGCCGGCAGCAGCCACTGGAAGTCGCGCGCCGAGCCGGGCACGCCGTGCAGACAGACGACGGCTTCGGCGGCGCTCGAGTCGCCGATCTCCGTGACCAGCCCGGCCACGCCGCGGATCGCCAGCCGTCGCGTGTGGATCGCCATGCGGCAATGCTAGCCGTCTCCCGCGCCGACGGGGGTCGGCGACGGCTCGGCCTCGGGCGGCGGGCTCGGCGGTGAAGCAGTCGGCGCGCTCCGTTCGACCGGTTGGGCGCACCAGGGGCAGGCGTTCCAGCTCGCCTCGAGCGGACGTTCGCACGACGCGCAGGGGTGCCGCAGCATCGCGGCGCACTGCGGGCAGGCGAGGAAATCGTCGCCGACTCGCCCGCCGCAGCGCGGGCAGACGCTGATCTCGCGCAGGTCGTGCAGCAGCGCGCGCTCTTCCAGATCGCGCTCGCGGCGCTGCTCCAGCGTGTGCGGCGGCCGCAGCACCCGATAGAGCACCCAGCCCGGGAAATTGAAGGCCAGCACGATCAGCACCGCCACCACCTGGGTCACCAGATCGTCGCTGCGTCGCCGGATATCGCGGCCCGTCCAGACCACCGCGGCGAGCCACAGCGCAGCGAAATACGCGCCGAAGATGACCGCGATAATCAGCCCCGTGTTCTCCGGGCTGCCGCCCGGCCACGAGAGACCCACGAGCTCAGCCAGTCCCGTCATCGCCAGCCTCAAACCCCCGCCCGCGCCACTATAGCCCGAAGCCGCCCCTGCGCGCAGCGCGCACGGCATGGGCGCAGCATGGGAAGCGGCGACAAGTCGTAGGCTGGGGCGGTGACTACACGCGGCGGCCTCGATCTCTCCCAGCTCAATCCCGCGCAGCGGGAGGCGGTGACGCACGGCGACGGCGCGCTGCTGATTGTGGCCGGGCCGGGCAGCGGGAAGACGCGGGTGATCACGCAGCGGATCGCCTGGTTAGTGCGCGAGCAGGGGATCGCGCCCTGGCAGATCCTGGCGGTGACGTTCACGAACAAGGCGGCGCGGGAGATGCGCGAGCGGCTGGTGGGACTGCTCGACGACGATGCGGGCAAGCTCTGGCTGGGCACCTTTCACCGCATCTGCGTGCGAATGCTGCGCGCGCACGGCCAGCATGTCGACGTGCCGCCGGGCTTTGCGATTTTCGACGACGACGATCAGATGCGGCTGGTGCAACGCTCGATCAAGGAACTCAATCTTGATCCGCGCAACTTCGGCACGCGGCAGGTGCTCAGCCGCATTTCGCGCCAGAAGAGCGAGGGAGTTTCGCTCGCTGATGCGGCCGGGAGCAGCGGCAGCTATTTCGATGAGGTCGTGGTGCGGGTGTGGGAGCTGTATCGGGACGGAATGCGCGAGGCGCAGGCGCTTGATTTCGATGATCTGCTGAGTCGCACGCTCGCGCTGTTCGAGGTGCAGGAGGTCGCCGAGCAATATCAGCAGCGTTTTCGCCACACGCTGATCGACGAGTTCCAAGACACGAGCGTGGTCCAGTACGACCTGGCGCGGGCCTGGTCGGCGGGCAGCGGCAATCTGACGGTAGTGGGCGATCCGGATCAGACGATTTATTCGTGGCGGGCGGCGGATGTGCGCAATCTGCGCAGCTTCGTCGAGCATCATCCGCAGGCGACGGAGGTGCAGTTGAACCAGAACTACCGCTCGACGCAGCAGATTCTGGATGTGGCGAACGCGGTGATTGCGCCGGCGCGGGAGCGGATTCGGCGGACGCTACGGAGCGAGCGGGCGGACGGCGCGAAGCCGCGGCTGCATGAGGCGTACAGCGAGAGCAAAGAGGGGGACTATATCGCCCTAACAATCTTGGAGGGCGTCCACAAGGGGCGCATCCGTCACGGCGATACGGCGGTGCTCTACCGCACCAACGCGCAGTCGCGGGCGATTGAGGAGGCGTTGATCAACCAGAAGATTCCGTATCGGCTGATCGGTGCGACGCGCTTTTACGACCGGCGCGAGGTGCGGGATCTGGTGGCGTATCTACGGTTGGCGCGCAACCCGCACGACCGGCCGGCGTTCGAGCGGGTGGTGAACACGCCACGCCGGGGCGTGGGCGCAAAGACGCTGGAGGGGTTGACGGCCTGGGCGGCGATGCATGGGCAATCGCTAATGGACGCTGCGGCGGCGGCGGGCCGAGTTGCGGATCTGGGGATTGAGCCGCCACGAGTGTCGCGCGCGGCCGCGAAGGGGCTGGCGCACTTCGCGCAGACGGTGGCGCGGGCGCGGGCCACAGCCGCCGCGCAGCCGCTGACAGATGCGCTGCGGCTGATCCTGCTGGAGACGAACTACCGCGACTGGCTGACGGCGCAATCGGAGGACGATGCCGAGGAGCGCTGGGAGAACGTGCAGGAGTTGCTGACAGTGGCGGAAAACTACGCGGCGATGGCGCTGGGTGCGGCGCTGGACGCTTTCCTTGAGGACGTGGCGCTGGTCTCCGATGTGGACGACCTGCCCGACGGACCGCCCGACGCGGTGACGCTGATCACCCTGCACCAGGCCAAGGGGCTGGAGTTTCCGGTGGTGTTTATGGCCGGGGTGGAGGAGAATCTGCTGCCGCATCAGTTTTCGATCGATGATCCGGCGAGCCTGGAGGAGGAACGGCGGCTCTGTTATGTCGGCATCACCCGCGCGGCGCGGGAGCTGCATCTGCTCTACGCCTTCCGCCGCGCCTACCAGGGGCGCAGCGGTCACAACCCACCCTCGCGCTTTCTGGACGACATCGACCCCGAGCTGCTGCGCATGGATCGCGCGGCGCCGCCGGTCGGCGCGGATGTTCGCCCAGCCTCGAACCGCTGGGCGGCATGGGAGGATTTCGACGAGGCGCAGCCAGAGCCGGAGCAGATCAACCTGAGTCCGGGCGATCGGGTGCATCACCCCGCGTTCGGCGAGGGCGTAGTGCTCGTCGTGAGTACGGCGAGCTTCGACATCGAGATCACGGTGCGCTTCGCCGAGGCAGGCGATAAGACATTGGCGGCGTCAATGGCGCAGCTGAGCAAGGTCTGAGCAGCGCGGCCGATCTGGTCCCGTCGGCGTAGCGGCTCCATCCCCGCCCTTCGTTTCCCGTCATTCCCGCCCCCCAAGGATCCGTCATTCCAGCCTCTCCAGGGTCCGTCACTCCAGCCTCTCCAGGGTCCGTCACTCCAGCCTCTCCAGGGTCCGTCACTCCAGCGCACGCTGGAATCCAAACGGCGGTTGTCGGCGGTACGACGTATCGGAACGCTCTACCAACGGGCGTTGGCAGCCTAGTGCGTGTTCACACTTCCGTCTCCCGCGCCGCCACTCCGTCACCCCGCGCCCACTTCCGTCGCCCCTCTCTCTACTCCGTCATACCCGCGCTTGCCGCGGGTATCTCGACGTGAGCGGCACCCACGCCGCTCCCGGCTCCCGCAGCTCACGCCAAATCGCCGTAGCGGTCCCGCCACTCAGGATTGAACTGGTCGATCAACCCGCGCCGGCGCGCCTTGCTCCAGCGCTTGTGCTGCAAAACGCGGCACGGGAGGTCGGAGGTGACGGCGGTGTAGACCGCTCCATGCGGCCGACTGGCGAGGATGTAGACGCAGGGTTCGCGCGGCATGGTTGGCAGGTTAACGGGCCGCCGTGCTGGTCACGTCGAGATACCCGCGGCAAGCGCGGGTATGACGGGGTGGGGTGGCGCGGGTATGACGGAGTAGAGACAGGGGCGGGTGTGGCGGTGGGGACGGCGTGGGCATGACGGAAGTATGAACAGGCCCTAACCCGCTCCCTCGCGCTGCGAAGGGGGTTGGGTTTGGGCCCCAGATCAAGTCTGGGGCGACGGAAAAGGGCTGGGCTGACGGATAGGGCTGGAAACGACGGGGGCGGCAGCACGGGGCGATTCCCGCTCAGAGGCGGGAATGACGAGGAAAAAGGGGCGAGTATGACGAGAAAAAGGGCGGGCATGACGGAAAAAGGGGGAGTGCGTGACGGACCCGCCTCGCGGCGTAGGTGCCGGTAGCGGCGAGATACCCCTGTTCGGGCCAGGGGCAGGCTCCGCGACAAGCGCGGGTATGACGAGAGGCGTGTCAGGCGGACGGCGGCCAGCGGGTTTGCAGTTCGGCGGCGGTGAGCTGGTCGAGGCGGGCGCCTTCGGCGTGGAGGGCGCGCTCGAAGCTGCGGACGCGATCCTCAAACGCATCCAGCGCGTCGCGCGCCTCATCCTCGGCGGAGAGCTCGGCCTCGCGGGCGGCATCGACGAGGTTCAGGATGCGCTCGCCGATCGAGGTATTCGCGGCGTCGCGCGAGGACTCGCGGGGCAGGCCGTTGCGGGCGGCGCGCCCAAGCACGCTCTGCGCGCGCGCCAGCGCCGGCATCTCGCGCGGGATGTCGTCCAGCACCGACTCGCGGGTGGGGCGCTCGCGGGCTTTCAGCTGTTCCCAGACCTGCTCCATGGCGAAGGCGGAATCGACTCCGACCTCGGCGTCGGTGAAGATGTGCGGGTGGCGGCGGATCAGCTTGGCGCGGATGCCCTCGCTGACATCGCCGAGGTCGAACGAGCCCTGCTGCTCGGCCAGCCGCGCGTGCAGCACGACCTGCATCAGCAGGTCGCCCAGCTCTTCGCAGAGCGCGGCGGGGTCGCCGGCGGCGATCGCGTCGAGCGTCTCGTAGGCCTCCTCGAGCAGATGCGGGCGCAAACTCTCGTGCGTCTGCGCGTTGTCCCAGGGACAGCCGCCGTCGGGGTTGCGCAGCCGCGCGATCACGCCCCGCACGCCCTCGGTGTGGTCGCGCACATCGTGCAGCGGCACGGCGGGAAAGGCGGCCGCAAGCGCCTCGGGCGGCGGATCATCGAGGCTCTCGGGCGTCGCATCGACGGCGCGCCAAGTGTCCCCGGTGTCGAACACCAGCTGGACCGGGTGGTTTCGCGGGTAACCGCGCAGCGCGGTCGGCGCGATCGGCCCGTCGAGCAGCAGCAGGCAGGGACGCCAGGGGTCGAGCGGCGCGTTGAGCCGCGAGGCGCGGGCGATCACCACCGCCGGCTCTTCCCGCATACCGGCGGCGTGGAGGTACGCATCGAGCATCGCTATCTCTCGTTTCGAACTGCGGATAGGCTCGCTTGGCAGACGCATGCAGACTACCGCGCAGACAAATCAGGCCGCCGTCGTCGGCTTCCGGATCGCCGCCGCGGCGGCGCTGACGCTGGCGATCTTCACGCTGGCGGTGGCGGCCAGCGTGCGCTTCGCGGCGACCTCGACCTGGTGGTGGGAGCGCGGCTTCGAGCGCTACGACGCGCCGCGACGCACGGGGATGACGGCGGAGGAAGTCTCGCGGGTTGGCGCAGAGGTGCGCGACTACCTGCGCAACGACGCGGAGCGGCTGACGGTGCAGCGCACGCTGGCCGACGGGCGCCAGGTTCCCGTGTTCAGCGAGCGCGAGGTGGTCCACATGATCGACGTGAAGCGGCTGATGGCGCGCACCTGGGACGCGGGCTGGGCCGCGTTCGGCCTGATCATCGCGCTGGTCGCGGCGGCCATTTGGCGCAGGCGGCGAGGCGGGATTGGCCAGCTGGCGCGCTCAGCATCCTGGGCGGGCGGAATCGTGGTGGCGCTGGTGATCGTGCTGGCGGTCGTGGCGATGGCCGGCTTCGACGAGGCGTTCCGGCAGTTTCACCTGCTGTTTTTCACCAACGATCTGTGGCAGCTGAGCAGCGCCGACGCGTTGATCCAGCTGTTCCCGCAGCGCTTCTTCTTCGACACGACGCTGTTGATCGGCGCGGCGATCATCATCCCGGCGGCGTTGATCGCGGTGCTGGGGCAGCTGCTAGCGCGACGTATCGAGCCAGCTTGAGCCGATCACCACATCGCCGCGCCGCACGACGAGCACGCGCTGCACGCCCTCGCCGTCGGTCGCCGGCAGTTCGAGCCATACGCCGTGATCGCCGGCGGCCTGCGCGGCGGCGGCGAGGTCGAAGCCGCGGTTTTCCGCAATGTCTGCGAGGACTGCGCCCTCGGCGGAGATGATGAAGGCGGCCCAGTGCCCGCTGGCGCTGTCGGCGCGGTTGTAGCGCTCGATCGTGGCGTCGCGCCCGAAGGCGTCGTAGCGCTGCACGGCGGCTTCGACGACGACGCGGGTGAAAGCGTCGGGGTCGAACTGGATCTCGGCGTCGGTCTCGTACCAGCCGGCGGCGAAGAGCAGATCGTCGTGGCGCTGGATCCAGGTGTGCTTCTGCTGATACTGGTAGCCGGCGTCGGGGTTGCGGAAGACGTAGTCCACCCAGCCGCCGTCCTCCGTCGCCGCCAGGAAGGCGGGGCCGTAGTCGTAGCCGGTCGCGTCGACGCGCGAGCCGGGCGGGCGCGGCGCGCCGACCTGCTCCGGCGCGGCGGGGTTGGCCAGCGTGACGCCGGCGGAGTCGAGGATGAAGACGTACCACGGACCGTCGAGCGCGTCGGGCGAGTTGTGGTAGGCGAGCGCCGCCTCGCGTCCGTCCGCCTGGTAGCGGCGAATCGCGTCGAGCACGAGCGCGCGGGCGTAGGCGCGGGGATCCTCGGCTTTGAGGTCGTAGTTGCGGTCGTACCAGCCTGAGCCGAAGAGCAGGTCGCCGCTGCGCACCATCCAGGTGTGCTTCTGCTGGTAACGGAACTGCTGCGAGGGGTTGGTGAAGACGTAGCTGACCCAGCGTCCGTTCTGATCGGCGGCGAACATTTCCGCGCCGTAGTCGCGTCCGGTCACGTCGGTGGCCGCGCGCGCGTCGCTGCCGAGCAGGTCCGGGCGGAAGGGGTTGGCCAAGCGCGTGCCGTCGGCGTCGTGAATGAAGACGTACCACGCCCCATCCGCGCTGTCCTGATCGTTGTAGTAGTCGATCGCCGCCTGCCGCCCGAGCGCCCGATGCAGCTGCACCGCGCGCTTCACGAACGATTGCGTGTAGCGGCCCGGCTCGTGGAGCTGCGACGGTCCGTCCTCGTACCAGCCGGAGCCGAAGATCAGCCCGCCGCTGCGCACCACCCAGGCGTGCTTGAGTTGCGTCGTCTGTGTGGCCGGGTTGGCGAAGGTGTAGTCCACCCACGCGCCCTCCGCCGTCGCCAGCGCTTCGATCACCAGCCCGCTGGGATAGCCGTTGGCGTCGCGGATCGCGCTGGAGCGGGTACCGCGCAGGGCGGGATTGGGGGCGTGGGCGACCAGGCGGTCGTTCTCGATGATGTAGACGTACCACTGCCCGTTAACGCTGCCGGCGGAGTTGTAGTACTCGATCAGCGCGTCGCGCCCAAGCGCGTTGTGCAGCTGCACGGCGCGGGCGACGAAGGCCTGCGTGTAGGCGGCGGGATCCATCTCCGGCGATGGTCCGTCCTCGTACCAGCCGGAGCCGAAGATCAGCCCGTCGTGGCGCACCAGCCAGGAGTGCTTGAGCTGCGTGCCGCCCTGCGTAAAGTTGGGGTAGATGTAGTCCATCCAGGCGCCCTGCGGCGCGGCCAACGCGCTGATCAGCGGGCCGACTGGATATCCGTCGGGACCGGCGACTTCCGAGAGCGGCGTGCCGGGCCGCGTGGGCACCGCGCCGTGCGCGAGGTTGACGTCGTTTTCGTCGTAGATGAAGAGGTACCACTGGCCGTCGATGCTCTCGGACAAGTTGTAGTAGTCAACCGTGGCCTGGCGTCCGTCGCGCTGGTAGCGGGCGATGGCGCGTTCAACGTAGGACTTGGTGTAGGCGGCGGCCTCCGCGGGCGCGGGCCGGGTGGTATCGGCGAGCCGCCCCATCCGCTGGGTAAGCACGGCGATGTCGCCGCGCAGGGCGCGCAGGTCGTCGCGGGCGAGGCCGAGTTCGGAGCGCACGCCGCCGACATCGGCGCGCAGCCGGGCGAGGTCGTCTTCAAGATCGTCCATGCGGTCGTAAATGTCGGGCGGCTGCGCAGTGATGGGCGCGTTGCCGGGCAGCGCCAGCAGCGCGATCAGGACAACGGCCAGGACGGCTGCCAGCGCGGCGGC
This sequence comes from Dehalococcoidia bacterium, assembly GCA_965242565.1. GTDB lineage: Bacteria > Chloroflexota > Dehalococcoidia > Bin125 > Bin125 > CATQGW01. Next base: position 994,502 of record OZ251457.1, read on the forward strand.
GCTGAGCGTGGCGAGACGAGCGCGGTTGAGCATCGGAGCGCCTCCGGTCGGATGCGTCGGCGTGCGGGTCGGTAGAGCTTAGTTGAGTCCGTGGCCGCCGGCGCCGCAGCCGCAGGAGCCGCGACCGCACGGGCAGCCGCCGCCGCTCGGCACCGCTTCCGTCGCCGCCTCGGCGTCGTATTGGCCCGCGACCGAGACCATCGCGGCGGTCAGCACCTTGGTCGCCGTGTGCCCGATCGCGCACTCGCTGTCCTGCGCGGCCGCGCTCATCGGGCGCCGCTGCGTGAACTTCTCGTTGCAGGTGCGGCAGTAGTACTCATACATCGGCATCGTTCGCTCCTTGCGCTCCGTCAAGTGCTTCAGGTTCGTCGGGCCGGTCGGGGTAGGGCGACTCTCCGCGCGCAACGCGGCGAGCGCGCTCTTCCGCGATCAGCTGCGCGCCGCGCCGCGCAATGCGCCGCCGCCGCTGCTCAGGCAGCCTGGCCAGCAGCTCATCGGGCGAGACGGTGCGGTCAGCCATCACTCTCTCCCTGTCGGCAGGTTAATCAATGGGCGTCGAATCGTCTATCCGCCGTCGCAATCAGCGCGTCGTAAAACCGCCGCTCGCTGACGCCCGCTTTGTTTCCGGCAGCGAGCAAGATGGCACGACGCTGGCGGTCAAACGCGAACGCAACGCGCCAGACGCCGCGATCGGCGTCAAAGCGCAGCTCTTTCATGTTGACATAGCGCGATCCCTTGAGGGTGTCGACGGCCGGACGGCCAAGGGCCGGGCCGAACTCTTTGAGCAGCTCGATGCGCGCGAACAAGGCATCCTGCACTGCGTCCGGCAGGTGCTCAAGTTCTCGGGCAAACGCAGAATCCAGTCGCACGACCCACGGCACATGCACACCATAGACTGAGAGGGCGGCTTAATCGGCGGAACTGGGCTGCGGCTCGTCTCCGCCCGCGACTCGCGCCCGACGCACTCCCACCCGCCGTGCGCGTTCCTCGGCGATCCACTGGGCGGACTGCCGCTCCACCCATGCTTGGTCTTCTTCCGACATCTCGGCGATGATCTCGCCCAGTGGGATCGGTTCAATCGGCATGCCGCCCAGCCTTCCAGCGCCACAGTAGCCAACAGGTGCCGAATCGTCTATCCGCCGTCGCGATCAGCGAGTCGCAAAGCCGCCACGCGCTGCCGGCCGTGTACATTGGCCTCGCCCCCCGTAGCTCAGCGGACAGAGCGGCGGTTTCCTAAACCGTGCGCGGAGGTTCGATTCCTCCCGGGGGGACCAGTGGATCCACACGGAGAACGACCATGGCGGAGCGCATCTACCTGCTGGCCGACCAGGGCGGCCTGAGCGAGATGACCGAAGAGCGATTCGACACCGAGGCGACGCTCCAGAAGCTGATCGCCGAGCACCCCGAACTGCTGGCCGGCGAGCAGATCGACCCGCGCGATCCGCCGCGCTGGATCCTCGTGCGCCGCGAAAAGGGCATCGCCGATACGTCGGAGGCCGAATATGCGCGTTGGGCGGTCGATCACCTGCTGATCGACCAGAACGCGGTGCCGACGCTGGTGGAGGTGAAGCGCGGCGACAACCGCGAGCTGCGCCGCACTGTTGTTGGGCAAATGCTCGAATACGCCGCGCACGCCTCGCGCACCTGGACCGCGGATGAGCTGCGCCGCGTCTTTGAAGCAGCCGGTGAGCAGCAGGCAGAGGAGGATGGCGCCGCGCCGCAGGATCAGCTGGCGGAACTCTTGGGCGAGGAAGAGCCGGATCAGGACGGCTTCTGGGCCGATGTCGAGACGCATCTCGCCGCAAAACGCCTGCGCCTCCTGTTCGTGGCCGACGAAATTCCCGACGAGCTGGCGCGAGTGGTCGAATTCCTCAACGAGCAGATGCCCAACGTCGAGGTGCTCGCCGTCGAAATCAAGCAGTTCCGCGGCGATTCCGGCCAGATTCTCGTCCCGCGCGTGATCGGGGCGCTCGCCGCCGGCCCAAAGACAACGACCGGCCGCGCCCGCGTCAATCTACGGCGCGAATCGTTCCTCGACGCGTTCGCCGATGAGCGAGCGCGTTCCGCCGCGGCCCGCTTGCTTCAGGTCGCCGACAGCCACGGCGCGACGGTAACGCCCGGAGTCAAGGGCATGAGCATCCGCGTGCCGTGCAGCCTGTGGCCGAGCCGGCAGCCATTGACGCTCGCCTGGTTGTACGTTGAGCCCGACGTTGAGCACTGGTACGTGACGCGCGATTTCAGCTTCGGGACCGCTGCGGGGCAGTACACCCGCTACGAGGTTGACGAACAGTTGCGAACGCGACTGGACGCATGGGAAAGCGCATTCGCCGACGAGTCGTTCGCCGAGCCGATCGAGGGGCGGGGCATCATCGGCTGCGCGATCAAGCACGCCGACGCCGCAGCGAACATCGAGACCATTGCGTCGCGGCTCGCCACCACGATCGACGACCTACGCGACCTCTAACCGCCGTCCGCCACAAGCGGCTTTTCCATGCGGTGGACGATTTCGGAATCGGTGGCGAGGCGCACCCAGAAGCCGCGCCGGGTGCGGACGATGCGGTAGCCGAGCCGCTCGTAGAGCCGAATCGCGCCCTCGTTCTCCCCGATCACGTCCAACGACATCTTGCGCTTGCCCAGCGCTACGGCCTGCTCTTCGGCCTGCCGCATCAGCGCGGCGCCCAGGCCCAGCCCGCGCGACTCGGCCGAGACCGAGAGCGACTCCACGTAGTACTCGTCGGGCCCCGGCGCGCCGTAGAGCAGGATGCCGTTGAAGATGATGCGCAGCGCGCGCCAGGGTGAGAAGCGGCTGAAGAGAGAGACGGCGCTCATGCGGTAGAACTCGCGCCCGGTCACCGAGAACGTGAGCAGGCCGAGGCAGCGCCCGTCGGCGACGGCGGAGTGGCAGTTGGCGCGGTCGACGGAGTCGTGGAAGAGGCGCACCAGATCGTCGGCGTCGCGGAAGCCGTGGCGCAGCTTGCGGTCGAAGGCGTCGTAGACGATCCGCAGCGCGTCCTCCACATGCTGCGGCTCAATCCCCTCCACGATCTCCAAGTTCGGTTCCGGCATCGCCCCAGCTCCCCCCGGTAGTCCGCTCAGTCCACGAGCGCGGCCTCAACCTGCACGGCCTGCCCCAACAGCGCCTCGTCGCGCCCGAAGCGGCCGACCAGCTGGAGGCCGAGCGGCAGTCCGTCCACCTCGCCGAACGGCAGCGAGATGACCGGCATCCCCGCGTGCGTCCAGGGCAGATTCATCGCCGGATCGCCCGTGGAGGAGAGACCGCGCGGCGCGGGGCCGACGGCGGCAGGGCAGAGCCAAGCGTCGATCTGCGCGCGATCCATCCGCTCGTGCAGACGCTGGCGCAGCTGGATGCGCCCGGCGCGGCCCTGTTCGGCGGCGGCGCGGTCGATCTTGCGGCCCCGCTCGTAGAGCGCCGCGCTCTCGTGGCGGAACATCGCGCCGTAGCGCGCGTAGCGCTCTTCGTGCTCCACGGCGAACTCGTAGGTGGTGAGGCGGCGGTGCCGCTCGGCGATCTCGGCGATGTCGCCCAGCGTGGGCGCGAGCTGCACGTCAAAGCCGCGCTCGGCGAGCCGCGCGGCGGCGCGATCAAGCGCTTCCAGCATCGTGTTGTCGGCCTGCTCCAGATACGGCCCGCGCGGGATGCCGATCCGCGGCCGGCCGGCCTCCGCATCCTCCCCGGCCCGCCAGCCGATCAGCAGCGATGAGGCCGCCAGCAGCGCGTCGGACGCGCCGGCGGTGAAGAAGCCGACGTGATCGACGGAGCGCGAGTAGTAGAGCATCCCACCGGTGGGGATGCGGTCGTAGGAGGGCTTGTAGCCCACGACGCCGCAGAACGAGGCGGGGCGAATTACGGAGCCGACCGTCTGCGAACCCAGCGCCAGCGTCCCCAGCCCGGCCGCGACGGCGGCGGCCGAGCCGCTGCTCGAGCCGCCGGGCGTGTGCTCGCGGTTGTGCGGGTTGGCCGTCGCGCCCGGCGCGAAGTAGGCGAACTCCGTCGTCACCGTCTTGCCGAAGATCAGCGCGCCGGCGCGGCGCAGCCGCTCCACGGCATCGGCCTCGCGCCCGCTGAACGACTCCGGCGGCACCGCCGAACCCGCGCGGGTGGGCATCCGGTCGACGTTGAAGATGTCCTTGACCAGCGCGAGCGCGCCGAAGAGCGGCGGTCGGTCGGCGGGATCGGGCCAACGCTCGCGCAAGGCTCGCGCTTCCGTGGCGAGTCGCTCGCGCAGGCGCGGATCGGGCAGCACCGCGCGAATTTGGGGGTTGACCTCCGCCAGCCGCTCAAAGCCGCGCTCGAGCTCCGCTTCCAGCGAGGTCTCGCCGCTGCGCAGGCGCGCGGCCTGCTCAGCCAACGAAACGGGGGCGGCCAGCGATGTCATCTGCTAGAAGCCGAGCCCCTCTTTGCCCTGCATCGTGCGGCCTACATTGATCTGCCCCAGGTGGTTGTTGCTGTGATTGATGATCACCTGGCCGATGATCTCCCACTTGGGCAGCTCGCCCTGCGGCACGATGCGGGTGATCGAGTTGAGGTATTCGTCGTCCATCGCGCGGATGCGGGGCACGATCACGTCGGCCACCTGATTGAGGTAGCCGGCGATCTCCTTGCCCTCCGGGAAGACCCAAGCCGCGACCTCATCGAAGGAGGTGCCAGTGCCCTGGTCCACCTTGGGCAGCCCCCAAGCCTCGTGCATGTTCTGCTGGAGCCAGATCGGCTGCTCGCGCTCGAACGCGAAGTGGATCAGATTGTCGGCGGTGCGGGCGATGTGCCAGGCCTCGAAGCCGATGCAGTTCTGGTCGGGGTGGGTGCGGAAATGCACCTCCTCCTGCGTCAGGTCCTCCATCCCCTGCGCGGTCCAGCGCAGCACGCGGTCGGTGAATTTGGCCAGCACTTCGGCGGCGGCAAGGTCGGGCATGCGGGTCTCCTGTCGGTCTGGATGCGGTCAGTCGGATGCTTGCGCGGCCTGTCGCGCCCGCGCCTCCGAATAGTAGTCCAGCGCGCGCTGATAGGCCTGCGGCAGCGGAATCAGGTCGTCGATGCTGTCGACCAGCAGCTCGCCCGCCGCCGCAATCTCTTCGCGGTATTCGCGCAGCCCGATCGGGCGCGCGCCCTTGCGCACATTGTGCGTCGGACAGAGCGGCGCCCAATTCGTGATCTGATTCGAGCCTTCGCGCGAGCGCGGCTCCACGTGATCGAGGTGGAAGTTGTTGATCGTCCGCACAATGCTCCCGTCCGGCCGACGGTTCGCAAAGCCGCAGCACCAGGCTTGGTAATCCGACATCTCGAGCAGGACTTCCAGCATCTCCCCCGCCGGGATGATGCTGGCGGGGACCTTGAACTTCCGCTCCGGCAGGTCCGCAGGCGGCGGCGCGTCCGCCTCCGGCGAGGTGCGCACGGGCAGCTCGCCGGGACCGTGGATGGTGACCACCGGCTCCGTGCCCATCACCTGCTGGCCCGTCGTCTCGTCGTTGCAGCGCAAAGCGAGTTCAGGCTTGCCGAATTGACGCTTGAAGACGGTCCAGGCGCGCAGGTTGAAATCGCAGGCGATCCAACGGCGGCCCAGCTTTTCGGCGGCGACCGCCGCCGTCGCGCAGCCTGCGAAACAGTCCAGCACCACCTCGCCCTCGTTGGAGGAGGCTTTGACGATCCGCTCCAACAGCTCGACCGGTTTCTGCGTGGGATAACCGGTTTTCTCGGTCGAAAAGCTCTTGATCATGATCGAATCGAGCACATCGCCCGATGAGCAGTTCCAGGTATCCTCGATCGGGATGCCCTGGCCGGTCGGCGGTTTGCCGTCGCGCCGGACGTAGCCCTCGGGGTACGGAATGTACTCCTTGTTGAAACGCGCGGCGGCGGCGTTGGACGCGACGTAGTACAGGATCGTGTCGTGGTTGCGGATCCAGCCGCGACGCTGCGTCTTGAAGCCGGACACCCAGCCGATTCGCCAGACAATTTCGCTGCGGAAGTTCTGCTGCCCGAAGATCGCGTCCATCAGACCCTTGAGGTAGTGACTCGCTGTCGGATCGCAGTGCAGATAGATGCTGCCGGTCGGCTTGAGCACCCGCTGGAGCTCGAGCAGGCGGATCGCCATGTAGCAGAGATAGGCCGCCATGCTCTCGCTGTGCGTGGTCTCCGCCGCCTCGATCAACTCTTTGATGGCTGGATAACCCTCCTCCAGCGACAACAGCCACTCTTCATGAACGGTCCGCTCCCAGGTCCAGATGTCCGAGAACTGCGTGTCCTCGCCCGGCCACTCGATGCCGGCGTCGCGCGCGCGGCGCTCGCCGGTGATGCCCCAGCCGCGCAGTAGGCGGCGCTCGATCGCCCGCTCCTCTCGCGTCAGCGGCGGGCGCAGCCGGTCCGCTTCCCAGGTCGTGTTCTTGGCAAAGGGCGGATCGATGTAGACGAGATCAACGGTCTCGCTGTTCAGCGCCCGCAGGAAGTCCAAGTTGTCGGCGATGTAGACGCCGCGGTTGATCGCGTTGAAGCCGTCGGTCGGTGCGTCGGCCATCGTGATGCTCCCTGCGGCTCACGTTAGCCGACGAGCCGCGTCAGATCGTCGGCCCAGCGGCGGTCGTCGGAGGCGGCGGAGGCGACCTGATGCAGGTCGACGCCGGCCTGCGTCTGCAGCTCGAGCTGGGCGATGCAGTCTTCGAGGCCGCCGCGCACGCCGAAGCGCAGCGAGGTTTCGGCGCCCGTCTCCGCCGCCGCGGCTGGGCCGCCTTCGTTCCAGGCGTCGCGCATCGCCTCAACCTCCGCGCCGAGACCCTGGCGCTGGAACTGGTTCCAGTACATCGGGCCGCTGCGGACGGCGAAGAAGGCCATGCCCTGCGCGTGCTCGCGTTCGGCGCGCTCGGCCGCCTCAGGATCGGATGCGATCACGGTCGTGGCCGGCGAGCGGATTTCGATCTCGCCAGGATCGCGCCCCGCCGCGGCCGTCAGCTCGCGCGTCTTCGCCACTTCGACGGCGAGACGGTCGTTGGGAATCCAGGCGGGCATCCAGCCGTCGGCCTGCTCGGCGGTCAGGCGCACCGCGTTCGGGTGCAGGGTGGCGAGGTGAATGGGCGGCGACGGCTGCGCGGGAACCATCCCCGTCACGATCGAGCGCTCGATCTTGGTCCACTCGCCGTCGTAGTCGAAGCGCTCGCGCTTCCAGGTCAGGCGCAGCACCTCCATCGTCTCGCGCAGCCGCGCGAACGGGCGCTCGAAGGGGACGCCGTGAAAGCGCTCGATTGCGCCCGGTCCGCTCGCGCCGAGCCCGACCACGATGCGCCCGCCGGAGAGCTGATCGATGGTGCCGAACTGCATCGCCAGCGCGGGCGGGGTGCGAGAGAAAACGTTCACCACGGCCGATGCCAGGCGCACGCGCCGTGTCTCACGGGCGAGCAGGGTGAGTCCGGAGAAGGCGTCGTGCCCGTAGCCCTCGATCACCGCGATCGTGTCGATGCCGATCTCGTCCGCCAGCCGCGCGCGGCTGAGAAACGTCTCCACGTGGTCGGGATTCCAGGGCAGATTGATGGATAGTCGGCGCATTGGAGTTCACTCCTCATCGTCGCGCGGCGCGCGGACGGTGGCCGAGAGCAGCCAGACCTTGAGCGCGCTGCGCACCTTGCCGTCGGGATCGACGATCCGCGCGTCTTCGGACATCTCCGCGCGCATGGCGGCGACGCGCTGCCGGCGGCTGCCGGGCAACAGGGCGAAGACGCGCAGCGTGTCCCACCACTCGTCGAAGCTGTCCCACCAGACCTCGCGCTCGAACTCTTCGATCGTGACCTCATCTAGCGACGCGCGAAGCGCGAGCTGCGCGAGGCCCTGCGGCTCGAAGCGGCCCTCGACCTCGACCGGCGGAATTTGCCGCCGCATTGTGAGGTCCCACATCCGCTCGCCCGCGGCGCCGAAGAACGGCGCGCCCCAGACGCTGGCGGCGACGCGGGCGCCGGGGCGGCTAATGCGGGCGGCCTCGCGCAGCAGCCGCAGCGGGGCGTCGGAATACGGCAGCACGAAGCCGAGGCCCACCGCGTCGGCATAGCCATCCCGCAGGCTGGTGGCGGCGGCGCTCTCGTGAATGAAGCGGGGACGCAGCGGCGAGCGGCGAAAGCGATCGCGCGCCAGCGCGAGCTGGACGCGGGAGAGATCGACGCCAATCGCTTCGCCGTTCGGAATTGCGGATTCGGCGAGCGCAATCAGGATGCCGGGGCCGCAGCCGAGGTCGACGAAGCGGGCGTCGGGGGCGAGCGCGAGACGCTCAATCAGTTGGTTGCCGCATTCGCCCAGAAAGCCGGCGCCGAGCCGCTGATAGTCGGCGCCGGCGGCGTCCCAGGCTTCGGCGATGTCGGCTTCCTGCACGCGGGCGCGTCTCCTATCCTCGCGTCGCACTCGAATCGTGGCCGCGCCTGCGCACGATACGCCCCCGGAGCCGCGCATGAACCGCCCGCTGGCCATCGCCCACCGCACCGCCATGGGCCACGCGCCCGAAAACACGCTGCTGGGCGTGCGCCGCGCGCTCGAATTGGGCGCGGACGGCGTCGAAATCGATGTGCGGCTGAGCGCCGACGGCGTCCCCGTGCTGCTGCACGATCAGCTGCTGGAGCGCACCACCAACGGCGCCGGGCCCGTCGGCGAGGCGACGGTGGAGCAGCTGCGCGCGCTCGACGCCGGAGCGGGTGAATACGTGCCCACGCTGGCCGAGGCGCTGGCAGCGGTGGACGAGCGGGCACTGTTGGTGGTGGAGCTGAAGACAGCGCCGGACGACGACGCGGCGGCGCTGGCGGAGGCGACGCTAGGGGAGATCGCAGCGGCTGACGCGCTGCATTGGTGCTGGCTCTGGTCGTTCGACAGCGCGGCTGTCGCCGCGCTGTCGGAGCGAGCGCCGCGCGTAGTGGGACCGGGCACGCGGATCGCGCACCTCTGCATGCTGCCCGGCCCGGAGATCTACCAGCGCTGCGCCGAGCTTGGATTGCAGGGCGTGTCGATGCATTACACGGCCTGCACGCCGGAGCAGGTCGCCGCCTGCCGCGCGCACGGGCTGGCGTCGTTCGCGTGGACGGCGAATGAGGCGGCGGAGATTGAGCGCCTGGCAGCGCTCGGTCTGACGGGCATTGTCGGTGATTACCCGGAGCGCATCCTGGCGGCGTTCTAGCCGGGGTTGACGTCTTCCTGGACCTCGCCGTCGGCAGTGAAAACCACCCGCTTCTTCTTGCCGCCGTGAATCTGCGGTTCCAATGCCAGCTTGTGCCGGATCAGATCCAGCAAACCGCCGGGCTGGCACAGAGAACTTGGAAGTCCGAGGACGTCGACAAGCAGGCGTCGATCGAGCTCAGCTCGCGCATCATCGTCCGCGATCTGATTGAGCGGGAGAAACCGCTCATTGCGCAGCGCTTCGTAGGCAGCGCGGGCGCGCTCGTGCTGCACAGCGGTCAGACGGCGCGTATCGAGCGTGTAGACATCCGGAATGCTGGACACTCCGATATTGCCGCGTCCGCTCTGGCGCTTGTTTGCCCGCCACCAGTACATCAACAGCCCCAACGTGGAGTTGCTCCACAACACGAAGGCGGCTTCGTGCGCCTCGTCGTGCAGCCGAATCGTCGGCCACGCCTGGCCGCCGATGCAGGGCCGCTCCGTAATGACGACACAGTGCGACTGAGCGTTGAACCGAAAGTCGCGATTGAAATGGACCCGGGATGCGGTCTGCACAATCGCGTCCGCATCCTCGTCGATCCGCTGTTGGTCTGCCTCGCTTACAGTCCGGACCACACCTTCCGAATCCGGCTCGACGACGAACCGTCGTTCAAGGCGGTGCCGATGACCCCACAAGACGGGGTGGGTGGGGTACTCGGCGTCGGGAGGCGTGATAATCTTGAACGGGCCGCGCAGCGTGCCGCCTCGAATGTCCTCCTTGATGTCACGATGCACGGGGCCGCGCGCTCCGATCGCTCCAATTTGCGTGATCGGGATCGGGTGCGGCTCAGCCCCCGGTCGATCCAGCAACGTGAGCTCACCCGCCGACAGGTCGATGGCGAGCCGCACGAGCGACAGGTCGCGAATCCCGGCGATCGGCCACGGCGCGCCGCCCGCGAGCGGCACACGCACGAGATCGGCGACGGTTGAATCGCCCAACGAGAGCGTCGATGCCCGCGCGCCATCACCGAGAGGGGCTTCAGTCCGCATCGCGCCCAGGTGCCGAGTGATCTCGTCGGCGATCAATATCGCCTCAGTCGCGCTCGTCGGCTGCTCGCGCAGCATCACGAACGTGCCGTAGGCCTGCTCGCTGCTCGCGCCGTTGCGCCGGGCGACGACCAGACACTCCGCAATTCTCGTGTCACTCGAGAACGCGCGCTCATCGGCGCCGGGCTGGGCAATCGTCACCACCGTGAGATCAGAGTAGAGCCGGGTCCACCGCTCTCTGGTCTTCGACCACGATTGTCCGATCATCGCCGTCAGCGGCAGAACGAACGCGGCAGTGCCATCCGGCCGAAGCTTCGCGTGCGCCAGGTCGATGAAGTTGGTCGCCAGCCCGGCGTTGCCGTCGCCGCAGCCGTCGTAGCGGTTGACGAGTCGCCTCAGCGCACTCGAAAGCGCCTCCTGCTCGGCGGGCGTCGTCTCGAATGCTGCAAACGACGGGATTCTCACATCGTCGGATTGGGCTTCCGGGTTGGTCGGCGAGCTGAAGGGCGGATTCATAATGACCAGCGAGAATTGGGCGTGGCCGATCCGGGTCGCAACATCCTCGATGTCGTCGGGGGTTCGGCCGCCCGCCGTCACCGCCGCCGCGCGCTCGATCAACTTCTGCTGCGTGTGCGGCGCGATCAACTCGAGCGAGCCTGTCGAGACATCGCGCCGGTCTTCGCCCCACTGGCCGTAGGGCATGGTGAGCAGGCAATCGCCGTCGAACGGGACGTCGGGGTGGCGGCTGGCGAGCATCGCCGCCGTCAGGTGAACGGCGATGTTCAGCACATCGAGGCCGACCAACCCCTGCTTCATCATCGAGGCGTGAATCGCGCGGGGATCGCCGCCGTGCAGCTCGTGCAGGAGCGAAAAACGCTGGTACGCCGCGCTCAGCAGCGTGCCGGTGCCGCACGCGAAATCGCCGATTCGCAGCGAGCCGAGCGTGTCCGCGTCGCCCCACTCCACGCCGCTCGGTGCGCGATCGTCCGGGATCGCGAGGCCGGCGAGCAAGGCGGCTGCGGCCGGCCGCGTGTAGTAGGTCGCGAGGAACTTGCGGTCGGCGATCAATCGCTGAAAGATGATGCCGGTCAGATCGTGGGTGCGGGTCACCCCGCCGTGGATCAAGCCCTGCGTTGCCTCCCAGAGCGGTCCCAGCACCTCGGGTATCGACGCCCACGGAACGAGCATGAGTATCTCGCGGGCCGTGGCGAAGATGGGCCAGTAGTTGACGTCGAGGATGCGCTGCCATTCATCGGTCAGCTGGTACACACCGAAAATTCCGTCGTCTGTCCGAAACTGTCGCAGGGACCGCAAGCGGCGCCCCGAACCGGCAGGATCGGGCGCGCTTGCGTCCCGCTCAACACGGAAATCGGCCTCTTCGAGCGCCGCGTGGAAGATCAGTGCGTTCACGAGCACCGTCATCGCCATCCGACGAGTCTGGCCCGCCTGATCATCAGATTGGCCGAGCACATCGGCGATCATCGACCCAAGACTGCCTGATGCGCGTGAGGGATGCCGATAGGTGAAGGCGTTCGTCGCCCCGCTGATCCCGCGCTCGAGAATTTCCCCGAGGCGCTGAATGCGCGGCTCCGGGATCGCGGCGCGGTGGACCAGCATCGCGAGGTCGGTGAGGGATCCCTTCAACCAGCCGGACGTAGGCAGCCGCAGCGGCGCGCCTTCGATGGTCCGGGAGTAGAGCGCGTACTCCAAGCTGTCCGTGGCGCGCAGCGCCGAGCGGACCTCAGGCCCGCCGACCTGTTCACGAACGTCAGCCGGATAGACGAGGGCGATGGCGCTCTCAATCATTCGGTTGGAGTTGAGCACCACCTCGCCGAGCCGCGCCAGCGCATCGCGCTCCGCGCTCGCGTGGTCTTCCCGCTCGGCCTCAATCACGACCGGCCAGCCGGACGGCTCCTCGATCAGCACATCGGGGCGCCCGGCGCTGCCCTCCAGGGTGCGCTGGCGCTCGGGCAGGACGGTCCAGCTGGTCGGGCGGAGCTCCTGCAGGACCTCGCCGAGCTGGATGTTGATCGTGTCTTCGCGAGCCGCCATGCGGGTGAGTGTAGCGGATCTAACACGATCTGGGAACAGACGTTCGGCGTTGACGTCGCAGCTGCGCCGCGGGGGTGGGCAAGTCGGCGCGGGAGGGTGTACACTCTGCCTTGCGGAGGAGTGTAGCTCAGTTTGGCAGAGCAACGGTCTCCAAAACCGTAGGTCGGGGGTTCGAGTCCCTCCACTCCTGCCACAGGCAGCCTCCGTGCCGAGGTGGTGGAATTGGTAGACACGCAGCGTTGAGGGCGCTGTGCTCATTGCGAGCGTAGGAGTTCGAGTCTCCTCCTCGGCACCACCATCGGGTTCCCGAGCGGAAGTGGCGCAGTGGTAGCGCGTCTCCTTGCCAAGGAGAAGGTCGCGGGTTCAAATCCCGTCTTCCGCTCCACCCAACCCTCCCGGCGACGTAGCCAAGTGGCAAGGCACGGGTCTGCAAAACCCTGATCACCGGTTCGAATCCGGTCGTCGCCTCCAGCCCTTCACCCCTATTCTGCCCGCGTGACCCGCTTTGACCCCCGAACCGCGCTGATCGTCGTCGATCTGCAGAACGACTTCGCCGACCCCGCCGGCTCGCTCGCCGTGCCCGGCGCAGAGCGCGTGATCGCCGCCGTCAACGAGCTGATCGCCGCCGCCCGGAGCGCAGGCGCGCTGATCGTCTACACCCAAGACTGGCACCCCCGGCGCACGCCGCACTTCGAGACCGACGGCGGCCTCTGGCCCGTCCACTGCGTGGTCGAGACCTGGGGCGCGCGGCTGCACCCCGACCTGCGCGCCGACGCTGGGCCGATCGTGCGCAAGGGCGTCGGCGGCGAAGACGGCTACTCAGGCTTCACGATGCGCGACGCGGACGGCGACGAGCATCCGACCGAGCTGGCCGCGTTGCTGCGCGAGCGGGAAGCCGAGCGCGCGGTGGTGGCGGGGTTGGCGACGGATTACTGCGTGAAGGCGACAGCGCTGGACGCGGTCGCGCTGGGCTTCGAGACGACGGTCGTAGAGCGAGCGGTGGCAGCGGTGAATCTGGAGCCGGGCGACGGCGCGGCAGCGCTGGCCGAGCTCACGGCGGCGGGCGCAACGATCGAGCGCGGCGGCGCAGCGTGATGCCGACCTCGGGGCTGTTCACCGACCTCTACGAGCTGGTCATGACGCAGCTCTACTACGAGCAGGGCACGACCGCGCCGGCCGTGTTCGAGCTGACGGCGCGCAGCCTGCCCGACGGCTGGGGCTTCCTACTGGCGGCGGGCCTGGAGCAGACACTCGAACGCATCGAGTCGCTGCGTTTCAGCGAGGACGACCTCGCCTACCTCGCCTCGCTGCCGCAGTTCGACGCGGCGTTTCTGGAGCGGCTGCGCGGCTTCCGCTTCACGGGCGAGATCTGGGCGCCGCCGGAGGGCGCGGTCGTCTTCCCGCACGAGCCGCTACTCCAGGTGATCGCGCCGCTGCCGCAGGCCCAACTGCTGGAGACGCTGGCGCTCAACCAGATCGGCGCGGCGACGCTGATCGCGAGCAAGGCGGCGCGGGCGGTGCTCGCCGCGGCGGGCGCGCCGCTGTTGGAGTTCGGCGGGCGGCGCGCGCACGGAATCGACGCGGCGCTGACCGCGGCGCGCAGCGCTTATGTCGCCGGCTTCGCCGCCACCTCGTCGGTCGAAGCCGGACGCCGCTTCGGCATCCCCGTCGTGGGCACCATGGCACACTCCTACGTGCTCGCGTCGAAGGATGAGCGCACAGCGTTCCGCGCCTTCGCCGAGCGCTATCCGAACGCGACGCTGTTGGTCGACACCTACGACACCGCGGTCGGAATTGAGCACGCGATCGCCGTCGCCAACGAGCTCGGACCGGGGCGGATCGGCGCGATTCGGCTCGACTCGGGCGATCTCGCCGAGGAAGCGGCGCGGGCGCGGGCGATGCTGGACGGTGCGGGGTTGGGCGAGGTACAGATCATCGCCAGCGGCGGGCTGGACGAGTACCGCATCGCGGCGCTGGCCGCTGGCGGCGCGCCGATCGGCGCCTACGCGGCGGGCACAGCGGTAGTCGTCTCGCAGGATGCGCCGTCGCTCGACACGGTCTACAAGCTGGTTGAGTACGACGGCGAGCCGCGCGCCAAACGCTCGCCCGGCAAGCCCAGCCTGCCCTCGCGCAAGCAGGTCTACCGGCGCGAGGCGGACGGCCAAATCGTGGAGGACGCCATCCAGCCGTTCGATGCCGCGCCGCCCACCGGCTGGCGTCCGTTGCTGCGGCAAGTGATGGCAAACGGCGCACGCATAGCGGCCGCGCAGGACACGCTCACGGAGATCCGCGACCGCGCGACGGCGCAGATCGCCGCGCTGCCGGCCGGGCTGCGCGAACTCCGCGCGGAGGGTGCGCCGCCGGTGACGATCGAGTGGTCGCTCAGGCTTTGATAATCTGTGCGCACACTGCCATCTACACGGCAGCGGTCAGGCGGGAGGCGCGGGCATGGTTTCTCAGACGGCACAGGACGAGCCGGGCGTGGTGATCCCGATTCTCGGCGACGAGTTGGACGACTTCGACACAGAGGCGACGGCGTTCCGCGCACAGCAGCGCGAAGAGGTGGAGTTCATGCTCTACCGGCTGCGCCAGGGCGTCTACGGCCAGCGCCAGCCCGACGTACACATGAACCGCGTCAAGCTGCCGATGGGCGGCGTCAGCGCCGACCAGCTCGACGCCTTCGGCGAAGTGGCGGAAACCTTCACGCCGCTCAAGAAGGGTCACATCACTACGCGGCAGAACATCCAGCTGCACTTCGTCCCACTCGATCAGATGCCCGACATGCTGCGCGTGTTGGGCCGCGCCGGACTGTCGTCGCGCGAAGCCTGCGGCAACACGGTGCGCAACGTGACCGCCGACCCCTGGGCCGGCATTCTGCCTGGCGAGGTGTTCGATCCGACTCCCTACGCCGGCGCGTTCGTGCGCTACTGGGTGCGCAACGCGATCGCCCAACTGCTGCCGCGCAAGTTCAAGGTCTACTTCACGGGCCGCAAGACGGACTCGGCGATCGCCGCGATCCACGACCTGGCCTTCTTCGCCGAGGTGCGCGAGATCGACGGCGAAGAGGTGCGCGGCTTCCGCGTGATGGTCGGCGGCGGCCTCTCGACTATGGCCAAGGAAGCGCTGCTGCTGACCGAGTTCGTGCCGGTCAGCGAGTTTCTGCGGACATCGGAGGCGGTGATCCGCATCTTCAACGCCGCAGACGAGCTGCGCAAGAACATCCTCAAGGCGCGGCTCAAGTTCCTCGTCCACCGCGTCGGCGAGGCCGGCTTCCAGGTAATGGTGCAGGACGAACTACAGAAGCCCTGGGCGCAGGACGAGCAGTACTACCAGTACAACCCGCGCCTCGAAGACCTGCTCTACGCCGACGACGAGGAGTCCGAAGAATCCGCCGCGCCGACGATCAGCGTCGAGCCGAACGGCGACCGCGCAGAGTTCGAGCGCTTCGCCGCCGCCAATGTCGTCCCCCAGCGCCAGTCCGGCTACTCCGCCGTCGAGGTCAGCATCGAACAGGGCGACCTGACGCCCGCGCAGTTCTACGGCCTCGCCGACATCCTGCGCGCGTACGGACGCCGCCGCGCCCGCACCACCCCACAGCAGAATTTGGTGCTCCGCTGGATCCCCAACGCGAGCGTCTACGCGGTCTGGCAGGCGCTCCGCGAGCTCGGGCTGGGCGCAGCCGACGCGCAGGAGATCGAGGATGTCGTTTCCTGCCCGGGCACCGACTCCTGCAAGCTCGGCATCACCTCCTCAATGGGCCTCAACCGCGCCGTGCAGCAGCGCCTGCGGGAGCTCAACATCGACGACCCCCTCACCCGCAAAATGCGCGTCCACATGAGCGGCTGCCCCAACTCCTGCGGGCAGCACCACATCGCCGATCTGGGCTTCCACGGCGCCGCGATCAAGGCCGGCAACCGCCAAATTCCCGCCTACCACATGTTCGTGGGCGGCAACTACCGCGAGGACGAAATCCGGCTGGGCGCGCTGGTGCCCAAGGTGCGCATCCCCGCCAAGCGCGTGCCCGACGCCGTGGAGCGGGTGCTCGCCCTCTACCAGGACGACCGCGCCGACAGCGGCGAGGAGTTCGCAGCCTGGGTTGACCGCGTCGGCATGCAGCCCGTGCAGAACGCGGTTGAAGACCTGATGCTGCCCGTCGAATTCGCGCCCGAAACGCTGCCGATGTTCGTCGACTGGGACCGCCAGGACATCTACGTGCTCCAGCGCGGCGAGGGCGAATGCGCCGTCTAGCCGCCGGCGTCGAATGATCACGGAGCGCCGCCGACGGCGCATGCGCGAGGTGCTCGCCCGCCGCCGCGACGACCTGGTCGTCGTGCTCGAAAACATCCACGACGCGCACAACGCCTCGGCGGTGCTGCGCAGCTGCGACGCCTTCGGCGTCGGCGCAATCGCGCTCTGCTACACCGACGAGGAATTTCCAAAGATCTCGTCCGGCGTGGCCGCGAACGTGCAGAAGTGGCTACAGATCGAGCGCTACAGATCGGTAGAGGAATGCGTCGCCGCGCTCCGCGCCCGCCAGCTGCGCATCCACGCCACCGAACTCGGCGGCGAGCCGACCGATTACCTGGAGGTGGACTGGACGCAGCCGGCGGCAATCGTGCTGGGCAACGAGCACCGCGGCTGCTCCGAGGAAATGCTCGCCACAGCCGACGCTCGCGTAGCCATCCCAATGCTGGGCTTCGTGGAAAGCCTCAACGTCTCCGTAGCCGCCGCCGTCCTGCTCGCCGAAGCCTCCCGCCAATGCCGCAGTGAGCAGCCGCCCTGGACGCCGTCCAAAGAAGCGGTCCTGCAAGAGTGGATCGAGCGCGAAGAGCGAGCGCCGGCCGGCGACGATCGGGGTACTGTTGGCCAGTAATCCCACAGCTTGCAGCTGGCGACGTGATCATGCCCCGTCGGAAGCCTCAGATCGACGATCTCACCGACGCCGACCTGGCGCGGGTTGAGCGACTCCTGGAGTATCTCGACCTCGCCGCAGGGCCGGAAGATATGGATGTCGCGGGCTTCGGGTTTCATCCCGTCAAGGGCAGGCGTAAAGGACAATGGGGCGTCCGCGTATCGGACACCTGCCGCATCACCTTTCGTTTCAAAGGCAGCGATGTGTACGACGTCGACCTGGTCGGCTACGACTGAGGCCGAGGAAGGCAGCGCAGTGCCGATGAAAAACCCTCCACACCCCGGCGAGTCGGTCCGCGAAGACTGCATCGCGGCCTGCAACCTCACCATCGCCGAGGCCGCGGCGCACATGGGCGTCGACGAGCGCCAGCTCACCGAGGTGTGTCACGCCCGCGCGCCGATCACAGCCGACCTCGCGATCCGCCTCGATCTGGCGTTCGGCGGCGGCGATCGCATCTGGCTCGCCCTCCAGGCCAGCTACGACCTGGCCCAGGCTCGCAAGCAGGCCGGCGACCTCCAGATCGCCCGCATCCCCGCGCCCGAGCTCGAGCCCGTCGCCGGCGACTGACACGCGCCGTACAGTGAGCCTGTGATCACCCACTTCCGCCATCGCGGGCTGCGGCGCTTCCACGAGCGGAATGATCGGCGTTTCTTGCCCGCTGCGTACGTCCCCCGCATCAAGATCATCCTTGACCTCTTGGACGCCGTGCCCGATCCAACCCACCTCAACATTCCCGCCCTCCGACTTCACAGACTCCGCGGCGACTTGAATGGATTCTGGGCCGTCACCGTCTCAGCGAATATGCGCATCGTCTTCCGATTCGACGACGGCAACGCCGTTGATGTCGATTTGATCGATTACCATTAGGTCGAGGAGCCGCAATGACCCGTCCCGACCCATCGCACCCCGGCGAAGCGATCCAAATGCTCTGCCTTGACGACTGCGGCCTGACTGTCGCGCAGGCCGCGGCGCACATGGCCGTGGCGGAGCAGGAGTTGGCCGATGTGTGCTCGTCGGAGGCGCCGATGACCGCCGATTTGGCGATTCGAGTCGAGCTGGCCTTCGGCGGCAGCGCCCAGATGTGGCTGGCGCTCCAGGCCAACTACGACCTCGCTCAGGCGCGCGAGCGCGCCGGCGACCTCCAGATCACGCGTGTGCCTACCCCCGACCTCGAGCCCGTCGCAGGCGACTAGGGCATGTTTCTGCCCGCCAAGAGCGCCGCGCCGTCGCACTGTCGGATACACGCAGGCAGCGCGCAGACTCTCAACTCGCCTGCTTGCAGTCGACGACCCACTTCGCATCGCTCGCATCGGAGCTCACCCGGACGGTGATGTTGCGAAACCTCTCCGCGTCAACGACCAGCAACCCAAACTCCGCTTCCCAAGACGGCCCTGTGACCTGCACATCCCGGGACCACGACTCATTTTGCCTGGCCTGCCCACCTGAACGTCCCGTCGCCACAATCTCGCTAAACCTCAGAGCGAAATGTCCTGCTGCCTCGTCGCTCACGGACTGCCGCACTGTGATCGAGCAGCGGTACTCGTCTGCCGAAACTCGCAGCAGCGTGAATCCACTGCCAACACCCCGGGTAAAGACCTGGTGGATCCCGCCCTCGCCGTCGAGAACGGTGTATACCGTTTGCCGCGGATTCTGCTCCGCCAGCGCCGTCGCGAAGTTGAACGCAGGCTCCGCCGCCTCCTGCTGCGGCTCCTCCTCAGCAGTCACCGCGCGCGGCGTATCCCGATGCTCCAACGCCGACGGCGCGATCCCCGGCGGCTCAGCTTCTCCACCGCACCCTGCGAATACCCCCACGCCCAGCGCCACAGCAAGAACCAAAGCGACTACGCCGCGCACTCCGCCGGATCGCCTCATCATTCCCCCGTTCCACCGCAAGCTAGCGAAAGTCGCCGGCTCCTGCTCAGCGAAAACCCGTGCGCAACCGAGCGAACGCTCTACAGTGCGCACGTGATCACCCACTTCCGCCATCGCGGGCTGCGGCTCTACTACCGGACCGGCGACCGCAGCCGGCTGCCCCAGGCTCACGTGCGCCGCATCACCCGCATCTTGCAGCTGCTTGATCGCGCTGGCCATCCCGGACAGATGGACATCTCCGGCTACCGCCTGCATCCGCTCAAGGGCGATCTTGACGGATTCTGGGCGGTCAACGTCTCGCGCACTCTAAGGATCATCTTTCGCTTCGAGGACGGCAACGTCGTTGACGTCGACCTGATTGACTACCATTAGGACGGAGGCTCGAACATGTCGGCATTGGAACCGATCCACCCCGGCGAGACGATCCGCTGCGACTGCATCGAAGAGTGCGGCCTGACCATCGCCGAGGCCGCGGCGCATATGGGCGTCGACGAACGCGCGTTGACCGAGGTCTGCCATTGTCGCGCGCCGCTCACGGCCGACCTCGCGATCCGCATCGAGCTGGCCTTCGGCGGCGATTCGCAGATCTGGCTCGCCCTGCAAGCCGACTACGACCTCGCTCAGGCGCGCGAGCGCGCCGGCGACCTCCAGATCACGCGCGTGCCCGTGCCCGACCTCGAACCCGTCGCCGGCGATTGACGCGCGCCGTACAGTGAGCCCGTGATCATCCACTTCCGCCATCGCGGGCTGCGGCGCTTCCACGAGCAGAATGATCGGAGCGGACTTCCGCAGGCGCATGTCCCGCGCATCAAGCGCATCCTCGACCAGCTGCACGACGCCGAAGGGCCCGAAGACATGAACCGGCCCGGCCTCCGGCTGCATCGGCTCCGCGGCGACCTGGACGGCTTCTGGTCCGTTCGAGTCTCGGGGAATCTCAGGATCATCTTCCGCTTCGAGGGACGCGACACGGTCGACGTCGATCTCGTGGACTACCATTAGCGCAGGCGGCAACCATGACCCTCCTTGATCCGACCCACCCCGGCGAAGTCATCCGCTACGACTGCATTGAGGCGTGCGATCTCACGATCACGGAGGCTGCGGCCCACTTGGGCGTCGACGAGCGCGAGCTGGCTGAAATCTGCCACGGCCGCGCGCCGCTCACGGCCGATGTCGCGATCCGCGTCGATATGGCATTCGGCGGCGGCGCGCTGGTGCTGCTCAAGATGCAGGCGCGCTACGACCTCGCGCAGGCGCGCGAGCGGGCCGGCGACCTCCAGATTGCCCGCATCCCCGCCCCGGGCATCGAGGCCGTCGCCGGCGACTGACGGGGCTGCATTGCCCACGCTGGCCCGCTCGCCTAGCATCACGAGACAGCGGGCGCGGCGCGCGCGCCCACGTGAGGAGAGCCCCGATGGCCGACTACACCGGCGCGCTGCCGCAGCCGACGCCCGAATCGCAGCCCTACTGGGACGGACTCAAGGAGCACAAGCTCGTCCTGCCCTACTGCCCGCCCTGCGACGCCTTCCACTTCTACCCGCGCCCCTTCTGCCCCGACCCCAACTGCTTCAACTGGGAGATCGAGTGGCGGGAGGCCTCCGGCAAGGGCACGGTCCACACCTACGTGATCAGCCACCTGCCGATCCCGCCGATGCAGGAGAAGGCGCCCTACGTGATCGCCGTGATCGAGCTCGACGAAGGCCCCCGCCTGATGTCGAACCTGATCGTCGACGACCCCTACGACGGCAAGGACCTGCGCACGCACGGCTCCAACTGGGTCGACGCGCCCGTCGAAATCGTCTTCGACGACGTGACCGACGAGGTCACCCTGCCGAAATTCCGGCTCGTCTAGCGCGGGGCGCCGACGGCTCAACCGGCAGCCCGACCACCAGCCCGACCAGCGGGCGCACGAGAGGGACGAACAATGGACCAGATTCGACACAAAGTCGCCATCGTGGGCGCAGCCGAAACCGACGACCTGGGCAACCTGCCGGGCATGTCCCGCCTCGCCCTGCACGCGCAGTCGGCGCGCAACGCGCTCGACGACGCCGGACTCAAGCTCTCCGACGTTGACGGCCTGCTCTGCGCCGGCGCGATCCCCAACGAGGTCGCCGAATACCTCGGCATCCAGCCGCGCTACATCGACGGCACCTCCGTCGGCGGCTGCTCCTTCATGATCCATGTGCGCCACGCGGTGGCCGCGATCATGGCCGGCTACTGCGATGTCGCCCTGATCACCCACGGCGAGAGCGGGCGCTCGGGCGTCGACATGGGGCGCGGCGGCTCGCGCCAGTCGCCCGGCGCGCAGTACGAGGCGCCCTTCGCCATCGGCGGCGCGCCCACCACCTTCTCGATCCCCGTGCTGCGCCACTTCCACCAGTACGGCACCACCAAGGAGCACCTCGCCCACATCGCCGCCGCGACCCGCGCCTGGGCCAACCTCAACCCGATGGCGATGATGGGCTCGCACCGCCGCACGCCGGAGCGCGGCGGCGGGCCGATCACCCCGGAGGATGTGCTCAACTCGCGGATGATCTGCTACCCCTTCAACCTGCTCGACTGCTGCGTCGTCGCCGACGGCGGCGGCGCGCTGGTGCTCGTCTCCGAAGAGCGCGCGCGCGACTTCCCCAAGCCGCCCGTCTACGTGCTCGGCGCCGGCGAGGCCAACGCCCACTGGATGGTCTCCCAGATGCGCGACCACACCACCGCCGACGCCTACCGCATCTCCGGCGACGCCGCCTACACCAGCGCCGGCCTCGGCCCGCAGGACATCGAGCACTGCATGTTCTACGACGCCTTCACCTTCACCCCGCTGATGGCCGCCGAAGACCTCGGCTTCGTGCCCAAGGGCGAGGGCGGCCCCTTCTTCGCCGAAACCAAGACAGGCGCCGACGGCGAGACCATCTACAAGTCCGGCCCCGGCGGCGACTTCCCCATGAACACCAACGGCGGCGGCCTCAGCTACTGCCACACCGGCATGTACGGGATGTTCGCGATCATCGAGTCGGTCCGCCAGCTGCGCGGCGAGTGCGGCGAGCGTCAGGTCGAGGGCATCAACACCAGCATGGCCCACGGGCCCGGCGGCATGTTCGCCTCCGCCGGCACGCTGATCCTCAGCAACGAGTAGCGCGGAAACGACGCTGCGGCAGGATTGGACCTGAACGGCCAATGACACACAATACCGACAACCTACATGTCATCGGCGCAGCGCTGGCCGCGGCTGGCGACAGGGAGCCCGTTGAACTAACGGACCAACAACGCGAGGTACTTGCACGAGCCACGGTCCCTGACACGCTCGACGCGATTCTCGCGCACGTGACCATTCCGCCACCAGACGACAGCTCAGCAGATAAGATCGCAACTGCGTGGTCCGACGAGCTACGCGTCGCGTTCCGGCTGCAATCGATCGCCGACGCGATCACAGAAGACGACAGCATCGAGACGATCCGTCGCGTCGTATCGCGAGACAATCGGCTCTCGGCCGAAGAGTCACGGTTCATCACCGGACTCCTCTCCCACAACCACGGACGGCCTCTCTCTGACAGCAGATCAACATCCACAAAAGTCTCAACCCTGCCCCGACCACGCGCGTATCTCGCGTCAATCTCGGTCGAAGGTTTTCGCGGTATTGGTCCACGTGCTGACCTCCCGCTTAAGCCTCAGCGCGGCATCACTCTCGTCTACGGAGCGAACGGCAGCGGCAAGTCGACCTTCGTCGAAGCGCTTGAAGTTCTGCTGACAGGTGGCACGGCGCGGTTCGCAGGGCGCGGTCGCGAGTGGCGCAGTGCTTGGGCAAACGCACATAGACCGGACCGGGGCCAGATCGCCGCAGAGTTCGTTGTGGAAGATCGAGACGCTCGACGCGACACAGTTCAGCGCGACTGGACCGCGGCCGACTTGGCGGCTGCCGCCAGCGAAAAGGATGACTCCCTCTGGGGAGCAGTCCAGACGATCGGAGGCTTCGACGTAGCGGAGGCCATCGACAGGTTTCGCCCTGTCCTAGGATATGGTGAGCTTGGACCGCTGTTCGAGGAGAGTGTACCGCTCGAGGACACTGGCAGCAACGTAACTCAGTTCGCACAGCACATCCGGACTCGCGCGAACATCCGGGACAACTTGGCTGATGCTCTCTGGGCCTTTATCAGCAGCCGCCCCAGCCACAACCGACATCGCGTCTACTCCGGACTGTCCGCATGGTTCCTCATCGCCGCTTTGTCCTCTGCTGCCATCGCCAATTCTCCCTCGGTCAGAATGTCCTCTGACGGGGCGCAGCGTATCTCGGCAGCAGTCGGAGATCTGACCACGGACGCCACGTTGCGCTCACCAGTGGACTGGAACTGGATGATGCTCACAACCGATCACAAGAACACCACGAGCCACCTCGATTCGTTCGTCAGAAAACAGGCGCTCGACGTCGCTTCTGCCTACTGGCCGCAACTTACAGGCCAGATCCAGTCCATCGTGCGTCAGTACACCGTCGACTACTTCAGGAGGGATGGCCTGCTGGCTGATCTCGATGCAGACGCGCGTCACTCCCACTCTCTTACCGACAGGTTTTTCTCCACGTACGCGCCCCGTGTCGGGGTTTACGCCGAGATGCTGCTCAACGAAGTTCACCGCGCCCGCCTCGAACGGTTCTCTAAGCGCGTGTCAAACTTCTGGCAGAAGATTCGGCGCAGCAGTGACGTGCAATTCGAGGTGCTGTCCCTTGAAGCACAGCGCCGAATCAGCGATGACGAACACAGCCGACCGGGGCATGGCTTCTCAAGTGCATTACATCTCCGCGTTTCGCTCGGTCTAACCATCGACGGCGACCGCGCCATCGAGCGCGGTGCGCTGAGTCAAGGCGAATTGCACTCACTTGCCTTGAGCGTCTTCCTGCCAACGCTGATGAATCCCGAATCGCCGTGATCGACGATCCCGTGCAGGTGATGGACGAGCACGCCGTTGACGGACTCGCCGAAGTTCTACGCGACGCGGCCGAGGAGCTTCAGGTCATCGTGTTCACGCACGACGAGCGGCTGCCAAGAGCCTTGCGGCTCCTCGACATCGAACACACCCTGATCAACATCACTCGATCGGCCGGCTCAGTGGTCCAGTGCGAAGTCGCCCTCGATTCAGTCATACGGGCTCTCGAAGACGCGCGCATCGAGGCCCAGGAGGCAGGCGAAGATAACAGCGACAATAGCTGGATGGACATCGGGGTTCACTGCCGAGAAGCGGTAGAGCAAGCCTGCATCAAGGCAGCGGAACAGCGGCTGCGCAAAGCAGGTGTGTCTCCGTCGGACATCCAGCGCGAGCTGGACTATGCCGTCTACAACGAGCGGCTTTCAACGCGCAAACTGATGGCTCTGGCCATCTGGGGAGACCCCGATAATCTGAACAAGGTCGCACCGCACGTGATGCAGCATGAGAAGGGAGGCGCATGGATCAACGACGCGATCGACCATACGAACGCGCTCTTTCACCGCAATCGTGAACAGGTACCTGCGATACGCAGCGCATACGACAACGACCCGGGCCGCCTGGTCGAGGTCACCCGGAACGTTGTCAAGTGGATCGAGGAAAACTGTGGCTGATCCGCAGGACTGGTGGCGCAACGAACTTCACGAAGCGGAGGAACTCCTTCGACAGCCAGAGAGCGCGAGACAGCCGACCAAACCCAGCGATGAGCATCGCGGGCTAAAGAAGGCGATCTCCAGGATCCGGGGCACGCTGGAGGATATGTCGAAGCAATTCGTGTACGACGTTGCTCCGCCGCCACCGCCGCGTAAAGAACGACGCAAAATCACCCTGCGAGAGCTCAGGCAGGAGATGCGGAAGAGGTTTACCGACAGCGCAGATCTGGCGATGCGTATCGGTGTTGCCCTGATCCAAATCTCGAAGTACTGCCACCCGAGCGCCCAGCCGGCGTCGCGTAACGACGTTAGGGAGTGGCTGGACATCACAAAAGAGTTCCTCAACGTGATGGTGTCCAAGGTCGAGATGACCTCTGCTGATTAACGATCAGTCGCAGTAGACCAGATACATGGCTGGAGGGTGGAGAAAGGCGGACGGCGGCGTTTCAGCCCGGCCTACGCGAAAGAAGGCGACAGCCGCGCTGCTCGCGGCAGCTGCGCCGCCCGCAAGGCAATGATGCACGAATCACTACCGATTGTCAACGGCCGGCGCCCGCGGCTTCGGGGCGGCCAGGATGCTGAGCGCGGCGGCGGCCAGCAGGGCGACGAACGCCAGGTAGAGCGGGTCGTAGGAGCCTTGCCAGTCGAAGACGAAGCCCGCGATGAGGGGGCCGAAGGCGTTGAGCGCGAACTGCACCGGGGCGGTCGCGCCGCAGGCTGTGGCTGTCACTAAGAAGCTATGGGCGACGCGAGCGGCAGGCAGGGCAGTCACATTCACGGTAGCCCTCTGTGAGGTGAACCAGCCCGTGGCGCACACCGTCGCTCTGGTCAAAGGCGGGCAGCAAGATTTCGAGCACGGACCAGTCCTCGTGTTCGTAGGCGCGATACACCCAGTGCGCCACAAAGTCCGCCAGCTGGATCAAGCGGCTCGCTTCACTGTCCACGAACACCGGCACTTCGGCGTATGCCTGCATCGGCCCGATGCGCGCGCCGGATGACGCTCCAGACGTCCGCCAGGCCGGCATTAGCCGTTGGAGCCGGCTCTCCAGATGCGATTTGTCTGAGATGGCAATGCAGCGATGGCGATCGCCCGCCGACGCGAGCCGCCCGAGGAATCCGTTGCAGCGGGCGAAGAACTCCTCGTAAGCGCGCTCTTGGGGACTCAGATGCGGAAACGACGCACGGTGAATCGCGGTCGCAAACAAGACCGGCCGGCGCTCGAGCGTCGGAACGCCGTCGGTCAACAGGCGAGCGATTTCTTCGATCAGTCGTCTGCGCCGAGCTTGACTCACATTTCGCCAGACGCCGCCGCCTCTGCGCATCGGTGAAGCGTGAAACTCGGCATCGCGCGCTTCGCCGGGCAGAGCCGCAGACAGGCGCGAAGCAGCAAGCGCCAGCGGCCAGGCATCCTGCTCATACACAGCGAGGCCGCCCACGACGAAGTAGTCGCTGTCGTCGGAGCCTGACTCGTCGAGGTCGAGGAGATACATGGGGTTTGGGAGGCAGGACGGCGGACATTTGTCCCGGCCCCTCGGAAAGAAGCGAGCGACCGCGTGTACGCTGACGACTGCGCCGCCTGCATTGCGATTGTCGCGCGCGGCTACGGTGATGTCAACTGCGCCGGCGCGCGCGGCTTCGGGGCGGCCAGGATGCTGAGGGCGGCGGCGGCCAGCAGGGCGACGAACGCCAGGTAGAGCGGGTCGTAGGAGCCTTGCCAGTCGAAGACGAAGCCCGCGATTAAGGGGCCGAAGGCGTTGAGCGCGAACTGCACGGGGGCGGTCGCGCCGCGAATCGCTCCCACCGAGTAGCGCCCGAAGTAGTCGGGGAACGAAATCCGGTTGAGCGGCAGCTGGGCGCCGAAGCTCAGGCCGTGCCAGACCGCGAAGACCAGCGCCATCCAGACCGAGTCGGCCATCACAAACCAGACCAGCGAGGCGGCGGTCACGCAGATGATGGCGGGCAGCGCGAAGCGCACCGAGAGCCGCTGGCGCAGCTCGCCGCCGAGCACGCCGCCGATGATGCCCATCCCCGCCCAGAGCGAGAGCGCGAACACGGCGGTGCTGTCGTCCACCCCGCTGGAGGCGAGATGCGAGACGAAGGTGAAGTTCACCGAGCCGCCCACGATCATCAGGATCGAGGTGCCGAGCAACAGCAGCCAGAAGGCGCGGGTGCGCAGCGCCTGGCGGACGGTCCAGACCGGGTCGGCGTCGGACGGCTCGTCGGCGCTCACTGTGCTTGCTGTGCTTGCTGCGGCGCGGTCGACGCGCAGCCCCACATCCTCCGGGCGGCGGCGGATGATCAGCGGCGGCAGCAACGCGAGCACTGCAACCAGCACGGCGAGGCCGAGGAAGCCCGCGCGCAGCCCGCCGAAGCCGAGCGTCCAGGCCAGCATCAGCGGCATCAGCGACATCCCGGCGCGGGTGCCGATCATCGTCAGCCCCATCGCCCGCCCGCGCGCGCGCACGAACCAGTTGGCGATGGCGACGACCACGGCGAGGTCGACGATGCCGACGCCGACGGCGCGCCCCAGTCCGTAGAGCAGCCAGAGTTGCCAGAGTTCGTTGATGAAGGCGAGCGCGGCGAGCAGGGCGATCATCACCGCGACCGAGCCGAACAGCATCCAGCGCGCGCCGTAGCGGTCGGCCAGCGGGCCGACGATGGGCGCGATCAGCGCGGCGGCGACGGTGCCGATCGTCATCGCCGCCGCGATCGAGGCGACGCTCCAGCCGAACTCGTCCTGCAGCGCCGGCACCAGCGCGCCCAGCACGGGGTTGAAAAACGCCACCCCCGCAAACGACACCAGCGAGGCCGCCACCGCCATCCACCAGCCCGCATAGAGCCGCGAAAACGGCCGCACCCGCAAGATCGCAGGCAGCGCAGACGGAGGACCTGGCGGCGAAGAAGGCGTCATCAGCCGTCCCTAACCTACCACTGCGCCCTCCTCCACCATCCCCGCACCAAAATCCGTCATACCCGCCCCTCTCCTCCGTCATACCCGCCTCTCCCCCCCGCCATTCCCGCCTCTCACCTCCGTCACTCCCGCCCTTCTCCTCCGTCATACCCGCGCTTGCCGCGGGTATCTCGACGTGAACCGCACCAACGCCGCTTCACTCACCTCCTCCGCCTCCGCCAGCCCCAGCCCCACAATTTCGCCACTCCGCGCCCTTTTTTCGTCATTCCCGCCCCCGAGCGGGAATCCATACGGCCGCCGCCAGCAGCACAGCGACCCGAGCCGCCCACCGAACGCGCGTTGGCGGGAAGCTCGGGCCCACGCACTGCCAACGGCGTTAGGTTTGGGTTCCCCTGTTCAGCCGGGGGCAGGCTCCGCCTGCGCGGGAACGACGAGAGGGGTAGCACGACGTAGGTGCTGGTCGCGGCGAGATACGCGCGGCAAGCGCGGGTATGACGGAGGGGAGAGGCGGGTATGACGGAAATTCGGCGGTTGCCCTAGCATCACGTCACCAGCCGCGCGATGGACGCCATGGAGCAACCATGCCACCTGACGAGCACGCCGCTATCCGCCTGGGCGTGACGCGCCTAATCGCCGACGACTGGCGCGCGCGGCTGCTCGAGGCCGCGCCGCGCGCGGAGCTCGTCGTGCTCCAGTCGGACGGCACGTGGGAGGGCGACCCCTCGGCGCTCGACGCCTTCTTCCTCTCCGAAGACCTTTACGTGCAACCGCAGGCGCTGCGCGGGCTGGCGGCAGTGCTGCGCGAGACGCCGCCGCGCTGGATGCAGACCGCCAGCACGGGCGTCGATCACGTGATCTACACCTCAATCGTCGATGCCGGCTGCACGCTGACCAACCTGCCGGGCGTCCACGCCGGGCCGATCGCCGAATACGTCTTCGCGCACATCCTCAATTTCGCCAAGCGCATCCCCGAGCACGCCGCGCAGTCGCGCGAGCGGGTCTGGCGCGGCATCTCCTCAGTCGAGCTGGCCGGGCAAACCATCGGCATCGTCGGCTACGGCGGGATCGGAGCGGCCATCGCGCAGCGCGCGCGGGCGTTCGAGATGCGCACGATCGCCACGAAGCGACGCGCACCTAACGATCCGAACCTCGACCTGCATCTGACGCCGGAGCGCCTGCCCGAACTGCTCGCGGCGAGCGATTATGTCGTGCTCTGCGTCCCGCTGACCGACGAGACGGTGGACCTGATCGGCGCGGCGGAGTTGGCGCAAATGCAGCCCCACGCACTGTTGGTCAACGTCGCCCGCGGGCGGGTGTTGGATATTGACGCGCTGCGCGAGGCGCTGGAGGCGGAGCGCATCGCGGGCGCGGTGCTCGATGTCGCGCCCTACGAGCCGCCGGCGGCCGACGCGCCGATCTGGGAGCTGCCGCGCACGCTGGTCACGCCGCACGACTCCTGCCATGTGCCGTCGGCGTTCAACCGCACCACCGAACTCTTCCTCAGCAACCTCGCTCGCTTCAGTCTCGGCAAACCGCTGCAATGGGTCGTCGACGACACCGAACTCTCCGAAGCCACGCGCGGCCTGGTCTGACCGCCGCCGGCCGCCGCCATCAGAGGAGCCCGCCATGCCCACGCCGCCCGGACCGCTCGACGGCATCCGCGTGCTCGATCTGACCTGGGTGCTGGCCGGCCCCTACGCCGCGATGCTGCTCTGCGACCTCGGCGCAGAGGTGGTCAAGGTTGAGCGCCCACCCCACGGCGATGTGGCGCGCACGACGGGGCCGTTCGTCGCCAACGAGAGCATGTACTTCCAGAGCGTCAACCGCGGCAAGCGCAGCATCTCGATCGACCTGCGCTCGGAGCGCGGGCGCGAGCTCTTCCTGGGGCTGGCCGACCAGGCCGATGTGGTGATGGAGAACTTCACGCCCGGCAAGATGGCGGCGCTGGAGCTGGGCGCCGACGATCTGCTGGCGCGCAACCCGCGGCTGATCTACGCCTCCACCTCCGGTTTCGGCCAGACGGGGCCGCTGCGCGACCGCCCGGCGCTGGACATCATCGTGCAGGGAATGGGCGGGGTGATGAGCATCACGGGCTACGCCGACGGCCCGCCGGCGCGGCCGGGCACCTCGATCGGCGACATCACGGCGGGGCTGTACACGGCGGTGGGAATTCTGGCGGCGCTGCGCGAGCGGGAGGTGAGCGGACGCGGGCAGTCGCTCGATGTCTCGATGCTGGACTGTCAGATCGCGATCCTCGAAAACGCGGTGGCGCGCTGGTACGCGACCGGCAAGGAGCCGGGCCGGCTGGGCACGCGGCATCCCTCGGCCACGCCGTTTCAGGCGTTCCCCACAGCCGACGGCTGGATGGTGCTGGCGCTGGCCTGGGGCGTGGAATCGCAGTGGGAGCTGTTCTGCGCGGAGCTGGGGCTGACCGAGTTGGTCGGCGACGAGCGCTTCGACACCTCGCTCAAGCGCACGGAAAACCACGCCGCGCTGGAGCCGCTGCTGTTCGAGGCGACGCGCCGTCAGACGACCGAGCACTGGGTGGAGACGCTGAGCGTCTACAGCATCCCGATCGGCCCGCTGAACACGATCGGCCAAGCCGTCGCGCAGCCGCAGATCGCGCACCGCGAGATGATCACGGAGGTCGAGCATCCGGTTGCCGGCACGGTGAAGATGGCGGCCTCGCCGCTCAAGCTCTCGCGCACGCCCGGCCGCGTCTACGGGCCCGGCCCGGCCTTCGGCGCGGATACGGTGGCGGTGCTGGACGAGTGGCTCGATCTGGATCAGGCGGCGGTTGCGGAGCTGGCGGCGGACGGCGTGGTGCTGACCGAGGGCGGACCGGACATCGCCGCCTATCTCAATGCCTGAGCGACGAGGCTGAGCGATGGCCTCCCGCATCGGCGCGACGCTGCGCGGCGGCTGGCAGCGGCTCAAGCGGCGCATCCGCCCGGAGCCGATCCGGATCGAGCTGGATGTGGTGGAGCAGTTGATCGTGCAGCATCTGCTGCTTGTGGAGCAGGCGTCGTTCGAGGAGTTGGTCGAGGCGGTGCTCGCCGTGCGCTCCACGACCAACGCGCAGCAGGTGCGGCTGAGCCTGATCCGCTTCGAGTCGCTGCGCCTGGCGACGCGGCTACTGCACCCGGAACTGGAGCGGGGCAAGCAGATGTCGTTCGTGCTGACCGAGGACGGCAAGCGTCTACGCCGGATCATTCCAGCCCAGCCGCGCTCCAGCCTGCAAACCTATCTCTGAGCGCCCCGCCTCTATAGCCGCAGCATCGGGCGATCGGGCGCTTCAGGTCGCGGGTGGAGTGTGCGGTTCAGGGGGTCCGCGATCAGATCCAGCCCCTCCAGGACGAGTTGGCCAATCAGCGCGTCGGCGCCCCGCGGCAGAACGACGCAATCTGCTGACATGGAACGACCGCTGATCTGCACGATCAGTGAGCCGGCTACCGGCAACTCATCGCGCCGCCCGTCGGCGTACGTGGCGTCAATGCTGCCGCGTCGCCGAATACCGAGCCGGTCAACCACATCCTCCGGCAGCGCGAGCATCATTGCGCCGGTGTCGGCGACAGCGGGGATCGCGACACGGCGCACATCAGCTTCGCGAAGCTCGCCGGCGTCGACGCGATCAAGATCGCCCGAGTTCTCGAGCTCAATCTCAACGACGATCTCACCCATCGGCGCACCTCGATTCACGCTGCGGCTCAGCCCAGCATACTTGGTCCCGAAGAGGCGGAGCAGGCCGAACCGACTGCGGTTGGCGGTGCGGCGGCTCTACAGCCGCGTCGTCGGACGATCGGGCGATCCGGGTCGCGGACCGAGCGTCTGATTCGCGTAATCGGGGATCAGATCCATCTGCCGCGTCACGATCTGACCGATTTGTGCGTCGGAGCCCCGCGACATGACGATGCAGTCGGAGACCGCGTGGCGGTCTCCGATCCGCACGGTCACCGGACCGGCAATCGGCAACACATCGCGTCTCCCGTCGGCGTACTCGACGCCGACGCTGCCTTCCCGCCGGAGGCCGAGCCGCTCAACGATGTCTTCCGGCAGCGTGAGGATCGTTGCGCGAGTGTCGGCGGCAGCGGGGATTGTGACTTGGCGCACATCGGCTTCACGAAGCTTGCCGGCGCGAGCCAAACTGCGATCAGCCGCGTTCTCCAGCTCGATCTCGACGACGATCTCACCCACTGGCGCACTCCAATCCGCGCTGCGGCCCCGCCCAGCATATCCCTTGCGCAGGCGCAGCGACGGGCCGATCTGCCCGCGTAACGGCCGCTGCATCTATCTTCGCGCCAGCGTTCCCTACGGCAGGAGGAGCCCGATGGCCAAGTTCAAGGTCTATCACGTGGATTCGCGCCCCGAGCGCCAGCCGCACACGGCGGAAGCCGAGCAGCTGGCCAAGGCCGACGCGGAGCTGATCCCGCTCACGCTCGAACAACAGCAGGACATCCCCGCGCACGTGGCCGACGCCGACGGGATCATCTGCGGCTACCGGCAGGTGGGCAAGCCCGTCTTCGACGCCGCGCCCAACCTCAAGGTGGTGGTGCGCTACGGGATCGGCTTCGACAACATCGACTGGCAGACGGCGGTCGACTACGACATCGTGGTCTGCAACATCACCGACTACTGCATCAACGAGGTGGCGACGCACGCGATCTCGCTGCTGTTGGCGCTGAACCGCAAGCTGGTCGCGCACAACGACGCCGCGCGCGCCGGCGAGCGCGTCCCGCTCGGCCCCTCCGGTCCGCTCTACGGCGAGACGCTCGGCCTCGTCGCATTCGGCCACATCGCGCAGCAGGCCGCGATCCGCGCGCAGGCCTTCGGCCTCAACGTGATCGCCTACGACCCCTACCAGGACCCGGCCGCCGCGGAGGCCGCCGGCGTGCGCCTCACGACGCTCGAAGAGGTCATGCAGGCCGACTACGTCTCGGTGCATCCGCCGCTCAGCCCGGAGACGCGCGGCCTGGTCGGGGTAGAGCAGCTGGCGCTGATGAAGCCCACGGCCTACCTGATCACCACCTGCCGCGGCGGCGTGGTCGACGAGCAGGCGCTCTACGACGCGCTCAAGGCGGGGCAGCTGGCGGGCGCGGGGGTGGATGTCTGGGACCCCGAGCCGGTCCACAAGGACCACCCGCTGCTCGAGTTCGACAACGTGATCGCCACCCCGCACTCGGCCTACTACTCCGACGCCTCCGCCCCGCTGCTGCTCCAGCGCGTCGGTGAGGCGGCGGCGGATGTGCTGCGGGGGTACCTGCCGCGCTCGGTGGTGAACCGAGCGGTGCTGGAGCGAGTGTCGTTGACGGTGCATCCGGAGCGTGGGCAATAGGTCGACCAGGATCGGAGGCGAACATGAGCACCAACGACGACACGATCGAAGGCGACGACGCGGTTGAGGACTTGGACGAGGTGTGGGGATACGACCGTAGGAAGGCGGTCTATGGCGCGGTATCGGAGAACGAGATTGAGCTCCGGCCGCTGGCGATCGCGAACTCGGTCGCGATGATCCTCACGGTGCATACGTCGAGGGAGCACGTGAGCGAGGAAGAGTGGGCGCGCGACGCCGTCTATTCGGCCGCCCTCGTCGAGCGCTGGACTCTAGATCTCTATGAGATCGTCCAAACCGTCGACGAATTGGAGGAACAGGCGGCCTCGGCACGCGCCCAAGGTCAATGGCAGCCAGTAGGTCCGGAACGGGACGAGTACGACTTCGAGTGGGTAGTCGGGGAGTTCAAGATCAACAGTTCTGCACCGTTCATCGCCGTGGGCGTGCTACAGCGGGATGGGTCGGTCCGCCTGATCGGGCCAGACCAGCTGAACTTCAATGACATGGCGGGCAGCCCTCAGCACTACCGTGAACTGAGTGCCGAGCAGGACGAAGAAGAACGAGAGGCGGCAGCAGCGGATCGCCTTGAAGCGCTGGGCGAGCTAGGGCCAGGCGTCGCCGAGCGCCTGATCGGCATTCTCGACGAGGAAGCTCTGTCGAAGCTCGTGGAGGGGCTGCGGAAGCGGCGAGAATCGCAGGACTGTTAGCGGAGCGCACTCTTCCGTCGTTCCCGCGCACGCGGGAACCCAAACCCAACGCAGTCCGCAACCCGAGGGTCCGGGCTGCCTGCCAACACCGTTCGCAGGACATCCCGTACGCCGTGTCGCTGACAACCGCCGTATGGATTCCCGCGCAAGGCGGGAATGACGGAGGGTGAGGCGGGAATGACGGAAAGGAGCTCAATCAATCACAGCTGCGAGCCGCTCCGCCAACTCCTCCACATCGGACAGGGCCCGCTCGACGGCCTCCTCCGTCATCCAACCCTCGTAGAAGTTCTGATGCAGCGCATTCGCCGACGTGAACAGCGTTTGGAGTCGCTCGTCGGACAGTTCCTCGCTGATGCGGTCAACCGTCTGGTAGAGGTCGCGGTGGGAGCGATGCCGCCAGCCCCGGTTCTCGGCGACCGCCTTCACCATCCGCGACGTCGCGCCCCAGCCTTTCTCGGAGGCTTGCAACAGATCCCCCTCGCCGAGGTAGAAACGCGCCTTGACGAGGAACTCTGCGGCGGTGTCCGTGTGGTACTTGGTGCGGGTTGTCATCCTGCGATCCTTTGCCGTTGCGATGAGGTTGAGAATAGCGCCCCGCGGCACTAGAGCAGGTCAATGTCGGCGTACCAGGCGGTGACCGTCGGGCCTGTGCTGTCGTGGTTGGCGGGGATCTGGCGGCTGATGATTTGGCCCGGACAGGCGTTGATCGGGCTGGGGAACATGGGGCCGGCGAGCACGCAGGTATGGAATTCGCCGTTTTCGCCAAGCGGGTCGGTCCCCTCGGGCAGGTCGTCGAGGAAGGCGCGGTCGAACCAGCGGCCGGCGAAGCTGCGGTCGAGTTTGCTCGTTGGGCTGACGGCGGTGACGACGGCCTTGAGGCCGGCGGCGAGCATTTGCTCGGCGAGCGCTGCGGTGTCGGCGCCCCAGAGGGGGAAGATCGAGCTGAAGCCGGTCTCGGCGAGGTTGCGCTCGCGGTACGCGCGGATGTCTTCGAGGAAGAGGTCGCCGTAGGCGAATACGTCGGCGGTGAGGTGGGGCGGCAGACTGCGGACGCGCTCGATGAAGTCGGACATGGCGGCTTCGTAGGCCTCGTTGGGGCAGGGGTAGGGGATGGGGATTTCGTAGAGCGGCAGCGCGAGGCGTTCGGCTTGCAGGCGCAGCACGGCGCGCGACGTGGCCTGGATGGCGACGCGGTCGAAGTGCGGGGTCACGGTGGTGAAGATGCCGCGCACGTCGTAGCGGTCGGGCTGTTGGCGCAGGGTGTAGAGAGCCCAGGCGGAGTCCTTGCCGGAGGACCAGGAGACGAGGACGGGCTGCGGGGACATGGATGGAGTGTCGCACAGGTTGTCGCACAAACCACCGCGCGCGGCGGGACGTAGGGGCTGGTTCGGGTATCCTCTGCGGGACGCCGCGCGGATGGGCGGCGTCGTTGTGAGAGGCAAAGCGCGTATGCGACCGAATACAGTGAAGCGGCTGTGGGCTGAGGATCAGCCCGCGTTCGGGGCGTGGCTGGGCACGGCCAGCCCGATTGCGGCGGAGTCGATGGCCCACTCCGGCTGGGACTGGCTGGTGGTCGACGGCGAGCACTCGCCGGTGGACCTGCTGACGATGGTGCAGATGTTCCAGGCGATCTCGACCACCGACACGATCCCCATGGCGCGCGTCCACTGGAACGATCCGGTGGAGATCAAGCGGATTCTCGACGGCGGCGCCTACGGGGTGGTGATTCCCTGGGTGAACAACCGCGAAGAGGCGGAGCAGGCGGTGAGCGCGTGCCGCTATCCGCCGGTGGGGATGCGCGGCTTCGGCGCGTACCGCGGGGCGCTCTACGGCGGCTCGGACTACGCGGCGCACGCCAACGAGGAGATCGTCTGCTCGATCCAGATCGAGACGATCGGCGCGGTTGAGCGGATCGATGAGATCCTCTCGGTGCCCGGCGTGGACTCGACGATGATCGGCCCCGCCGATCTGGCGATGTCGATGGGCATCCCGGTCAAGCCGGACAATCCGCACCCCGATCACGTGGCGGCCTGCGCGGAGGTGCTGCGCTCGGCGCAGGCGCACGGCGTCGCACCGGGCATCTTCACCAGCGGCCCCGAAGAGGCCAAGCGCCGCGCCGAGGAGGGCTGGCGCTACATCGCCTCCGGCTCCGACGGACAGTTCATGGCGGCCGGCTCCGCCGCCGGCGTGCGGCTCGTGAAGAGCTGGGGCAGCTAGCCGTGGCCTGGACGGGCCGCGAAGGCCCCGACACCCGCGACCGCTTCGGCGACGACGAACTGCGCGGCTTCACGGCCGCCGTGCTCGAGCACTACGGAATGCCGGCTGAGGACGCGGCGCTCGGCGCGGAAGTGCTGGTCGACGCCGACCTCTGCGGGATCGACTCGCACGGCATCGCGCATCTGCCCTGGCACATCGGCTACGCGCCGGGCTTCGAGTCGGGCGCGGTCAATCCGACGCCTGAGGTGAAGACGCTGCGCGAAACGCCGGTCTCGGCGGCCTGGGACGCCGACGGCGGCTTCGGCCCGATGGTCTCGCAAAAGGCGATGGCGACGGCGATCCGCAAAGCGGAAGCGTCGGGCATCGGAATGGTGACCGTCGCCAACGGTCGGCATTTCGGCGCGGCGGGCTACTACGCGGAGATGGCGGTGGAGCGCGACCTGATCGGGATGGCGATGTGCAACGCGCCGCCGATCGGCCTCGCCTCGGGCGGGCGCGAGAAGGTCTACGGGACCAACCCGATCGCGATGGCCGCGCCGATCGAGGACGGCACGCCGTTCCGCCTTGACGTGGCGACCACCGCCGTGGCCGGCGGCAAGCTGGAGATCGCGGGGCGACAGGGCAAGCCGTTGCCCGAGGGCTGGGCGTTGAACGCCGACGGCGTACACACGGATGATCCGTTCATCCTGCGCAAGGGCGGCGGGCTGCTGCCGCTCGGCTCCTCGGTCGCGACCAGCTCGCACAAGGGCTACGGGCTGGGGCTGATGGTCGACATCTTCACCGGCGTGCTCTCCGGCGACGGCTCGGGCATGTTCGTCCCGCGCGGGCAAAACCTGGTGCAGGGGCAGTGGTTCGCGGCCTGGCGGATCGACCTGTTCTGCGAGCCGTCGCACTTCAAGTCGGAGCTGCGTAAGCTTGCCGAGGCGGTGCGCGCGGTGCCGCCCGTAGACGAGGTGGCGCGCGTGGTGATCCCCGGCGACCCCGAGGCGATGGCCCGCGCGGACCGCAGCGCCAACGGCGTGCCGCTGGACGACGAAACCATCGAGCAACTGATCGCCCTGGGCGAAAAGATCGGCGTGCCGTTTCCGGCATCCCTGGGAAGCGGCTGACGATGACCACCGACGTCAAGACGGACATTAAGGCCGATCGGGACGCGCTGATCGAGACGATCATCAACGGCTACGGCCGCGCGGCGGGCATGTTCGACCCCAACCGCCTGGAGGTTTGGGAAGAGCTGGGGCTGACGATGTCGCAGCTGCGGGTGCTGTTCATGCTGATCGCCATTCCCGGCGCGCCCGCCGGACTGGTGGCCGAGACGCTGAAGGTGCGCCCCTCCACGGCAACCGGCGTCGTCGATCGGCTGGTCAAACAGGATCTGGTCACGCGGCACCGCGACGAGGACGACCGGCGGCGCGTGCGCGTCTATCTCACCGAGCGCGGGCGGGCAGTGACGCTCGACATCGAGGCGCGCCGCAACCGGCTGATCATGCGCAAGCTGTTCAGCAGCTTCTCGGAAGAGGAGCTGGAGGGCATCGGCACGGCCTTCAAGCTGATTGTGCGGGAGGGGGAGCGGCAGGGTCTGCTGGCGCAGTGGCCGCCGGACCCGGAGGTGATGTAGATGGAGCGCCGCCCGCCCGCCGCGAACGGCGCAGCGCCGCCGACAGCGCCACCCACGGCGCCTCCCACAGCACCTCGAGGCGGGCCGCCGGGTGGTCCGGGCGGCGGACCGCCGCCGATGATGGAAGTGCCGCCGGGGCTGACGCTGCCCACGCGGCGCAAGATCATCATCATGCTCAGCGTGATGGTGGCGCTCTTTCTGGCGGCGCTCGATCAAACCATTTGGAGCGTGGCCGCGCCGCAGGCCGTGGGCGACCTGGGGCGGCTCGACCTCTTCGCCTGGCCGCAGACCACCTACCTGCTCGGCTCGACCGTGCTGGTGCCGATCATCGGCAAGCTCTCGGACCTGTTCGGGCGTAAGCCGTTTCTGATCGCCGGGATTGCGATCTTCATCGCCGCCTCGCTGCTCTGCGGGCTGGCCGGCAGCATGTGGGAGCTGATCGGCTTCCGCCTGCTCCAGGGCTTCGGCGCGGCCTTCATTCTGGCCAACGCCTTCACCGTGATGGGCGACTACTTCGCGCCCGCCGAGCGCCCCCGCTGGGCGGGCATCGTGGCGGGCGTCTTCGCCCTCTCCAGCATCATCGGCCCGCTGGTCGGCGGCGTACTGACCGACGAGCTGTCCTGGCGCTGGGTCTTCTACATCAACCTGCCGGTCGGCGGACTGGCGCTGCTGCTCACGATCCTGCTGGTGCCCTGGTACCGCGGGCAGCGGCGCGAGCCGATCGACTGGTCCGGCGCGACGCTGCTGATCGCGGGCGGCACGGCGCTGCTGCTGGCGTTCTCGCTGGGCGGCACGCAGTTCGGCTGGGCCGACTCGCCGGTCATCACCAGCTTCATCGTGGCTTTCGCGGCGACCGCGTTGTTCCTCTGGATCGGCCGGCGCAAGGGCGTGCAGGGCATCATGCCGCTGCCGATGTTCCGCAACCGCGTCTACCTGCTCGCCACGATCGTGA
This sequence comes from Dehalococcoidia bacterium, assembly GCA_965242565.1. Lineage (GTDB taxonomy): Bacteria > Chloroflexota > Dehalococcoidia > Bin125 > Bin125 > CATQGW01. The sequence continues at coordinate 1,032,867 of OZ251457.1, forward strand.
TGTTCGCGGTCGGCATCGGGATGATGGGCACGATGTTCGCGCTGCCGTTCTTCCTGCAGGGCGCGCAGGGCATCTCGGCGACCAATTCCGGGCTGGTCACGCTGCCGACCAGCGTCGGGATTGTGTTCGCCTCGATTGTCTGCGGCCAGATCATGGCGCGCACGGGCAGCTACAAGCCGCTGGCGGTGATCGGCGGCATCGGCACCGTCGCCGCGCTCTTCCTGCTCTCGCGGCTCAACGTAGACACGGACCTCAACTGGACGCGGCTCTACATGCTGCTGATGGGCGCGTCGATGGGCACGCTGATGCCGCTCTACACGCTGCTAATCCAGAACTCGCTCTCCTTCCAGCTGCTCGGCGCAGGCACCGCGGCCAACCAGTTCTTCCGCCAGATCGGCGCGGCGGTGGGCACGGCGATCTTCGGCGCGCTGATCTTCAGCGGCTTCAGCGCCAATCTGACGAATGCGTTTCCCACGGGCTTCGAGCAGCTCAAGGAGCAGCCGGCCTCGCTGCTCGAACCGGAGCACCTGGCGGCGCTGACGCAGGCGATCGAGGCGCAGGCGCCGGGACAGGCGGCGGCGGCGATCGCCACCGCCCGCGAGTCGCTGGCCGGGCCGGTCACCGACGTCTTCCTCTACGCCAGCATCGTGATGCTCACCGCGATCGTCGTGGCCGTGCTGCTGCCCAAAGTGCGCTTCCGCACGCAAGAGGAGATGCTGGCCGATATGCGCCGAATGCGGGAGCGCACAGGCGGACCCCCGCCGGGCGGACCCCCGCGCGAAGCAGGCGCGCCGCCCATCGGCGCGCCGCCGATGCCCACGCCGGCTGCCGCCCAGCCCGTTGCCGCCGTGCCCGTCGCCGCCGCGCCTGCGCTGGCTGCGCCCACTCCAACCGGCCGCGAGACGATGCGCGCCGTCGCCCTCTGGGCCAGCCAGATGCCCGCCCGCGGCGGCGACTAGCGCAGCCGCCCGCCGTGTGACATTGTGCAGTAGACATAGCGAGGACGCGAGCAGCGAGGACGCAGATGGCCGCCCCTGTACGAGGAACCAACGGACGCAGCGCCGCCGGCGAGCCGCTTGCCGCCGAGCCCGCAACCCAGGCAGCCGCCGAAGCGGCCGAGCGCGCCACCAGCTCCGTGCTCGCGCTCGACGGCTGGGGCCGTCTCGACCAGGAGCCGCATACCAACGGCGCAGCCCTTGCCGAGCCGGACACCGAGACCGAAACCGCCCTCAACGACTACGCGGCTGCCGAGCCGGGCGTCGGTACCGCACCGCACGCCAACGGCGCAGCCCTCACCGAGCCGGACACCGAGACCGAAGCCGCCCTCAACGAGCACGCAACGGCTGAGCCGCACATCGGCGCTGAACCGCACGCCAACGCATCCGCGCAGCCGGAGACCGCCGCACCCCAGCCGGACCGCCACGACATACCGAGCGCCCAACCCTGGGAACACCAGACGCCCACAGAGCACCACGCGCCGGACCGCCACGACGCGCCGAGCGCCCAGCCGCGGGAACCTCAGACGCTTGCGGACCATCCAGCGCCTGGCGCAAATGCCGCCGCGCGAGCGCCGCGGCTGCCGCACATCGAGCTGGAGGCCGCGCCCGGACTCCGACTGCTCGGACCCGCGCTCATCTTCGGCCTCGCCCTCGGCGCGCTGGTCGGCGCAGCCCTGCGCTGGCTCGAACTGCGCAACGCGCCCCCACCGCCGCCGGCGAACCCGACCGCCCGACTGCGCCGCCGCCTGCGCACCCTGCAACACGAGCCGGCAAACGAAATCACCCAACTCCGCCGACGCCTGCGCACCCTGCAAGACGAGCCGGCAAACGAAATCACCCAACTCCGCCGACGCCTTCACGCCCTGCAACACGAGCCGGCAAACGAAATCACCCAACTCCGTCGACACCTCCACGCCCTGCAACACGAGCGCGCGAACGAAATCGCCCAACTGCGCCGACGCCTCCACACCCTCGGCCTCGCCCCCCCGCCCCCACCCAAACCAACCCTCCAGGACCGCCTCCGCCGCCTCTGGTAGCCCCACACCACCCCTCCACCATCCCACCCCGCTCCCCTCCGTCGTCCCCACACCACCTCCGCCACCCCCTCTTCCCCGTCATTCCCGCCTCCCTTCCTCGTCATTCCCGCCCCCCTTCCTCGTCATTCCCGCCTCCCTTCCTCGTCATTCCCACCCCCTCTTCCCCGTCATTCCCGCCCCCCTTCCCCGTCATTCCCGCCCCCCTTCCCCGTCATTCCCACCCCCTCTTCCCCGTCATTCCCGCCTCCCTTCCTCGTCATTCCCGCCCTCCTTTTCTCGTCATTCCCGCCCCCGAGCGGGAATCGGCCCCACACCCACCCCTCCACGCCCCCACACCTCCCCCGTCGCCCTAAACACCCTCCTCCCGTCGCCCCAAACACCCCCTTCCGTCGCCCCAAACACCCCCTTCCGTCGCCCCAGGCGCCCCCCGTCGCCCCAGACTTGATCTGGGGCCCAAACCCAACCCCGTCCACAGCGCCAGCGCTCCGAACTACCCCAACCCCCCCGCCGGCAGCTCAATCCGCTGAAACGATTTACACCGCCGACAGCGCGTGCGAACGACCAGCGGTACATCCCCGGGCGCATCCACGATGCAAATCAGCGCCGGCCGGCCGCGCCGCGCGCTCGGACAGCCCCGGTTGCCGCAGCGCACCTCGCGCGCGACCGTCGTCGCCGCACGTCGCTCGGAATGATGGAAAATCATCTCTCGCACGCCCTCTCAGCGGTCGGAACTGGCCTACGGCGACTCATCGGCGGACGAACCAAGCGGCTCGAGCGGCGCAAGGTCCGCGCGCGGCTGCCGCACGCGCGACGCCGGCGGCCGCGGCCCACTCCCCGTCTTGCTCCCCGTCTTGCTCCTTGTCTTGTCGCCCACCGCGCCGGACAGCCGCCCGCGCAGACGCGCCAGACGCGCCTGGCGCAACTGCCACTCCTCGTAGCGCCGCAGCGCCGCGTCCGGATGCTCATCGCCGATGTACTGCTCGAGATACGTCCGCTGATCCAGCGGATCGAGCGGATCGTTCAGCCGCGCCCGCCCGTGCTCCTGAATCGCCACGCGCTGACTCTGCGACCACGGATCGATCCGCACCTCAATATCCAGCGAGGGAATATCCGCCGGATCCACCCCCACCACCGTGCGCTCCAGCAGCCGCCCGGAGCGCGACTTGGCGAACACCCAGACCGGCTCGCCGAAACCGCCCTCTTCCAGCGGCTTCGACATCACCAGCGCCATATTGCGCAGCATTGTGCGCACCGCCTCCGCCTGCCGCTGCTTCAGACGCAGCACCTGCGCGTTGCGCGCCCCCAGCAAAATGTTCAGCGTGTGCGGCTGCGTGTTCGGACCCACTTCGCCCGGCGCAAACGCGCCCGTGTCCGGCGCCGCCGACTCCAACTCCTCCGCCGACATCCGCAGAAACTCCACGAACGCCGACTCCAACTCGAAATCGACCTTGTGCAGCGTCGCCCCCTCCGGCAGCGTGCGCGCCGCCGCCGCGTCCGCCGAAAGCTCCACCCGCGCCCCGCTCTCGTCCAACTCCCACGCCCCGCTCGCCAACTGCACCCAAAACAGCGGAATCGCCGCCTGCTCCGCCAGAAACCGACCCAGCGAACGCTCCCGGTCGAACAACGGCTTCACCCGATAGACGCCCTCCAGCGACGGCTCCCAGCGGCGCACCGGATCCGGATGGTGATTGACATCCGCCGCGGCAATCGCAAAAGGCGGCATCTCGTAAGCGTGCTCCGCCGCCTTCACCAGCGCCCACTCGCCGCCTCCACTGCCCCCACCGCTCATGCCGCCCGCGCTGCCCGGCGCAGCCAACTCGTAGTACTCCTCGCGCGTCCAGACCGACGCCACCCGAACCCGATCACCCCAGCCGCCGCCCGACGGCTCATCGGGCTGCGGCGCTTCCCGCTCGGGACCGATCCGCAGCCGCGGGCGATCCGGCGGAGCGTGAGGATCCCCGCCAACCCTCAGCCCATCCTGACTCCGCAGCGCCTCGCGGTACAGACCCAACGCCGTCTCGCGCACCACCACCGCCAGCGCCAGCCCGTTCTCCGCACCGCGATCCTCGATGAACGCGAACTGATCCGGACGCACCACCTCGATCTCCCACGGAAAACCGGCCCGCGCGCTCGCCCGGCGTTCGCGCTCGCGCCGCTCTCGCCGCGTCTCGCCGGAGCGCGGCGCAGCCGCCGTCGGCAGCCGATCATCCGCCCGCTGCCAGTGCAACACGCCGTAGCAGAGGCACACCTGCGCGTAGGCCAGATCGTTCTGAATACTGAACCCCGCGCGCTCCTGCACCAGTTGCAGCCCGTGCTCCAGCACCCGCTCCAGATCGTTCGCCGCGCGCCGCGCGCGCGCGTCGCCGCCAGCCGGCCCCTCGGGCGTTTCCTCGGGCGCCTCTTCGGGAGCTTCAATGTGAATCCGGAACGGATGCTCCGTGAGCCGATCACGCAGCTGCGACCAGCTCCGCCGCGCAATATCCGACTGCCACGGCTGAGCCTCCTCCCAGGGCGCGCCGAAGCGCGGGTCCGCCTCCGGCGCGTTGTAAAGGTGCGCCTCGCGCGTTCGGATACGCTGATGCAGCGCGTCGAAGCGCGACAGCGGACCGCGCGCAGGGCCGCGCCCGGCCCCCAGCTGGTCCAGAATGCGTTGCAGATCGTCGAGAGTGAGGTGGGGCATGATGCAGCTCCAGCGCCTGAGCCCCTGTGGCGCGCCGGGCCTGCATGTGATGCGGCGCATCGCGCCGCGTGCCGCGCGGCGTGCCGCCGCGTCGCTCCAGCATGCCACGCGCCGCCGCATTCGTCAAACGCCCGTTCTGTTAGCCCTGATCATCGCCCCGATCACTGCCCTGCTGCTCGCCGCCTGCGGCGGCGGCGACGCCTCGCCTGCGAGCGGAACGCCCAGCGCCGAACGCACGGAACGCGAGCAAACCGTGGCGCAGCAGACAACCGCGCCCCAACAACAGCAGACCGAAGCCGAGCAGTCAACCGCATCCCAGACGGCCGAACAGCCCGATCCGCAGCCGGACCCGCAGCCCGAGGCGGTTGCCCAACAGCAGGACGCCGCAGCGCCCTCCGAACAGCCGGCCGTCGAAGCGGAGGTAGAAGACGAGTCGCAGCAGACGATCACCTTCGACGACCAACTGGTCGAGCGAATCGCCGCCGGCCTCGCCGCGCACCGCGCCGGACTGCCCACCGCGCGCAACGCCCTGGGCGACCCCGCCGCGCCCGTGCTGATCGTCGAGTACGGTGACTTCCAGTGACCGGGTTGCCACCAATTCGCCCGTGCGGCGATGCCCGAACTGATCGATGCAGTCATCCGTCCCGGCCTCGCCCGCGTCGAATTCCGCCACTTCATCGTCTTCGAAGAAGGCGGCCGCAGCGTCTACGCCGCCGCGCTCTCCGAATGCGCCGCCGACCAAAACGCATTCTGGGAATTCCACGACCGCTTCTCCGCTGCCGACACCCAAATGTTCGACTGGCAGTACGCCCAGCAATACGCCGCCGACCTGGGCCTCGACGTGGAAACACTGACTACCTGCATGACCGACCGTGAACACCTCCCCACGGTCGAGCGCACGCACAGAGAAGCCTGGGATCGCGGCGTCCGCGGCACCCCCTCAATCTTCGTCAACGACACACTGATAGAAGAACCCACACCCGCCAACATCATCGCCGCCGTCCAAGCCGCCCTAAACGAGTAAAGCACATTCACACTTCCGCCACACCCCCCCTCCTCCCCCGTCACACCCAACCTCCTCTCCACGTCACACCCGCGCCCCTTTCTCCGTCATACCCGCGCTTGCCGCGGAGCCTGCCCCCGGCCCGAACGGGGGTATCCGACGCGAACAGCACCCAACCCCCTACCCCCTCCCTCCACCACTCCCGCTAAGCCGCTACAGCGCTGAGGGCGAGCTAAGTCGCATACTTCTCACCAAGCGCAGTCTCCCAGCGCAGATAGTGCTGCATGTCCGCATAGTTGCGGTCCAGCCCGAACGCCAGTACATCATTGGGCGCGCTCAGCACACCGCTCAGACCCTGCTCGATAGGCAGTCCGGCGGCGCGCCAGGCGTCGACGCCGCCTGCGAGCGCGCGAGCATCGCCGTAGCCGAGGTTGCGGAGGGTTGCGGCGGCGAGCAGGGACTCGCTTCCGTCGCGGCAGATGGTTACTACGGTTTGGTCGCGATCGGCAGCCAGTTCCTCGATGCGCCATTCGAGCCAGGCGCGGGGCGCCCAGCGCGCGCCTGGTGGATGTCCCTGTGCAAAATCCTGGCTGTTGCCGACGTAGAGCAGGGTAACGTCCGTTTGCCGGGTGAGTTCGTCCGGAGAGATCGTCGCTACGGCATCGCGGGCGGCGGTGAGCAGTGCGGGTTCGGGGTCCGGTGCGTCGGTGAGCTCGCGTCCAGCCTCGGTCCAGGCGGTTGTACCGCCTTCGAGGACGTAGATTTCGGCGTGCCCCATCTGCTTGTACCAGGAGGCCGTGATCGCGGCGCGGGCGATGCGGTCGCAGGCGAAAACGATGGGCGCGCCGTGAACGACCGCCACGTCGTCGCTGCGCTGCACGGCCTGGCCGCCGGGGAACCAGCGGAAGCCGGGGATGCGGCCGGCGGAGTGTTCTGCGGCGCTGCGCACGTCGATGAAGTAGACGCTTTCGCGCTCGGCGCGTTCGCGCAGGGCGTCGAGTTGGTCGATATCGATCAGCCGAACGCCGTCTTCGGCGGCGCAGCGGCGGGCGTAGGCCTCGGCGGCGGCGCGGCCGTGTTCGGTTACTTCGGGCATCGCGGTGCGGTCGGCGCCCTCCTCCAGCTCATAACCGGCGAGCAGCCAGCCGGATGTACCGTTTTTGAGGCCGACGATTTCGCGGTCGAGCGCCATGCGCTGGAGGGCGCGGGTTCCGATGATGCTGCGGGTGCGTCCGGCGCAGTTGACGACGACGGTTGCGTTGGGCGGGGCGGCAGCGAGCGTATCGGTGATGCGGAGGGCGAGTTCGCCGCCGGGCAGGGAGCGTCCGCCGGGGATGCAGAAGCGTTGGTATTCCTCGGGCGTGCGGGTATCCAGTATGACGAGTTCGTCGCCGCGATCGATCCGCGCGCGCAGATCGTCGGCGGTAATTTCGGGCACGCGGTGGACGACTTCGACGCGCTCGCCGAAGTCTTTGGAGGGTACGTTGACGCCCCATTCGGTGGGCAGGTCGAGGCTGGCCCAGCGGTTGACGCCGCCCTGCAGCCAGGCGATGTTGCGGTAGCCCATCGCTTCGGCGGTGGCGGCGGCGCGGACGACGCGGCGGGCGTCGTCGTCGCAGAGGATCAGCGGGGTGTCGCGGTGCGGCACGGCGGCGGGCAGGTCGAATTCCAGGCGCGCGCGGGGAATGAGGGATGCGCCCGGGATGTGGCTGGCGTTGTATTCGCCGATGTCGCGCACGTCGATGAGGGCCCAGGGGGCGTCGGCGCTCATGCGGTCGCGGAGTTGGTCGGGGCTGATGGGCGTGGGCATGGGGCCTTCTTTGGCGGGTGCGGGTGCTGTATGATGCCTGCATGGTACTCAGCATGATGCAGATCCACGACGAGCTGGTGGCCGCGGGGATGCCTGATGCGCAGGCGCGCGCGATGGTGCGCGCGTTTGAGCGACAGTGGGACGAGCTCGCGACGAAGCGGGACCTTGAGAACCTGGAAACACGCTTCAACGACCGCTTGGAGCGCGTGCAATGGTGGATCGTCGCCTGCATGTTCGGCATCGTGGGCACAGCGACCGGGATCATCATTGGCGCGATGGCCGCACTCTCGTAGGCAGAACATGGGTGTTACTTCACCTCCCCGAATCGCGGATGCGCGCGCTGACCAGATAGGCGGGATCGCCTACCGCGACGCGCGGCACGCCGAGCTGCCGCATGTGGTGAAGTTCTCGGGCGGGCGCTCCTCGGCGGCGCTGGTCTTCGCGCTGGCGGAGGCGGGGGCGCTGCGGCCGGAGCGCGGCGATGTGGTGCTCTTCGCGAACACATCGGCGGAGCATCCGGGCACGTGGGAGTTCGCGGCGGCCTGCTGCGAGCGGCTGGAGCGCGAGCACGGGCTGCCCTGCCTGTGGTACGAGTTCTGCACGGTCGAGGACGCCTACCGCGGGATGTATCGGCGGCGGCTGTCCTACCGGCTGGTCAGCCGCGCGCCGCTGGAGCGCGACCCGGCGGGCTACCGCTCGCGCGGCGAGGTGTTCGAGGAGATGCTCTCCTATCAGGGGATGCTGCCCAATCCGCACTCGCGCAGCTGCACGGCGAAGCTGAAGCTGTATCCGGCGCACCTGCTGCTGGCCGAGTGGCTGGGCGGCGCGGCGGGCCCACGGCACGACGGGCACTACGGCGGAGAGGCGTATCTGACGCCGGGGATCAAGTGTCCCTTACAACTTTGAACGACCAGGCTTCTGGCAAAGCTGCTAGAGCTCTATTCGCTCAGGCAGCTTGAGTCCACGTGGTGAGATCAGTACCTCATTGCCGACTCGCCGCCCTGCCGCGCTATAGAGCAGCGGGAACCGCCGAACAGTCGCCCACTCGTCGTACAGATCTCGCACTAGGGCACAGTCATCGTACGTCAGTACCCAGTCAGTACGATCAGCAGCTTGCAGGTGCTGCGCCAGTTTCTGGTGGTACTCGGCGTCGAGCGAGTTCATATAAAGCGTCCGGCCCTTCGTCACATATGGCGGGTCGACAAACCATAGTGCCTGTCGGCGACCAGCTGTTTTGAGGTACTCGATGCCGTCGTGGTTTGACACTCTGATCTGATCTCGACGCTGTCCTAGCCACTCCAGGCGCTGTCGAATTGCGCTCTTGTTGAACCTCGCGTCCATCTTCCAGCGTCCCTGCTGTGTAAGCCCACCGATCACGCCAGCGTTTCGGATGATGCCCGACCGATTGCAGCGATTGAGAAACAGCGTCGCGAATCCGCGTTCGACTTGCGTGCCGTCGCCGCCTCTGTACACCTCACGCCAATGCCGCCATTCGTCGACAGAGATCGAGCACTGGTCAAGGAGGTCAATCATATCGGCAGTGTCGCGAATCGCCGCACACCAGAAATCATAGACGCGCGGGTCAAGGTCGTTCAGCAAGACTCGTTCCGTGTCGCCGCCATGAAGGAGTGTCAACGACGCACCTGCTCCGCCAGCAAACGGCTCGGCGACGGCACTCATTGCCATGCCGTTGAGAGACATGATCTCCTTCAGCAGCGGTGCCATCAAGGCTTTACCGCCCGGGTAGCGGAGTGGGCTTGCGAACCGCATGTCTCGATCCCTTCCCATCGCCCCTGACGCGTTGTCCGTCTTGCCACAGTCTACCATCAGCCGTATTCGTCGAGGGTCTGCGATGTCCACTGCGCGCAACGCTCCGCCAAGTCGGGGTCCAGATCGCCGAGAAACTGCATGACGCGGAGTCGGTCGAAAAAGAGGCGTCGGTCGCCGACTGCCGCTTGTCGCCACTCGTCATCGGAGACATGGTGGGGCACGAAAAAGGCCGCGAGTGGCGACATCGCGGGTTGCTCAGCTAGCCAGAGCTGGCAAAAGGTGTGCGGCTGTAGTTCGTTGATTTTGTCTCGCCAACGGTTCGAGGTCGTGCATTGGCCGAAAACGGCCAGTTGGTTGGGACGTCCGTCGCGAAACGGCAACCAAGCCACGATGTCCAGCTTCGCATCCTTTTCCCGCGACGTTCGAACGCGCGAATCAACACCTTGGCCTTCCCTCATGCGCGCGCACAGATCCTTGACGGCGTCACGAAACGCAGGCAGGCCGTTCCTCCGAGGCCAGCCAAAGTCGTAGAACTCTACTCTGGGCTGACCACCCAGGTACTCGACGAGAGCGGATCGGCTGACGCGCTCGAACAGTGACGGGCCATCATTTTTCGTCCTAGCGCGGGCATGAGTCAACGCCAACAGGAACGCATACGGAGACAGCTGCGCACGAGGCATCGCTTGCAGCGTGCTGTCGTCGACCCCAAACGGGTACGCCGTTCCCAAATAGTGCTGGCGGTACTCAAGCTGAGCGAATGCGTCATTCGCAAGCACCTCTGCTCTATCGTTCTGGCGGCCAACGGTGGCGTCCAGCGGTTCATCGTCGTCCAGGTCGTCGATCGACGTCTCCCCGTCAACAGAACCAGTGCGCGTCACCGCCGAGATCAGATCGCTCATCGAACTCACACCACCGCCTGACGTGAGCGCAGTCAGCTCCAGCCAATCCGCGTGGTCGGTCGCATCAGCAGAGAACCCAGGCACGTCGAAGAGAATCATGAGTCGCCCGATATTCGGCGCGAGCGAGAGCGACGTCGTCTCTCTTCCGTAATCCTGAACATGTCATCGTCGAGAGCCACGCTAATCTCGACGATCTGCTTGACGTCTTGCAGCAAATCCGGTTCGCCTCGGAATCCAGTCACCACTTTGCCACGAGCGTCCTGCAATGACTTTTTCGCAGTGACAAGCGCTTCGCGGAATAGCGCCGTGTCGCCTCGCGCGATACCGACCGCGGCGTCAAGGTCTAGATTGGCCCTCAACGCTGCGAGGCCGCGACGCGACAGCAAAGCCTCATCGAGGCGACGCAGGTCTGGGTTTTGACTCTTGACGACAGGGGATTTAGACTGTGTGTTGTCGCCCCATAGCCACACACACAGTTCCCCGAACTGCTTCAGCTTCCCTTTCGGAACGGGCGACTCTTTCGGCGGATCGACCGGGGCGATCCCAGTGAAGTCGCGGATGCCCGGATAGTCCAAGCCCGTGTAGAGGTGGGAGAACGAGAAGTGCTTGCGCGAGCGCCACTCGCGATCATACACACCACTCGCCTCGGCTTGCGTCAGCGCCATGTACGCACGGTACAGGCGAGCGACAGTCTGGTGTTTGTCGCCGATCGTTTGAGCGATATCCGACAGGTCCGTTCGCAGCTCGTTCCTCACCCACGCGATGTATTGGGCCTTGGCAAACGAATTCCAGACTTGCGGCCCGTTCACGTGCTTGAAGCCGACGTACTGCCACACGTCCTCTCGATTGCAGCGAATGGCAGGGAGCGACTCGAGTTCGCGCCGCTGGTCGGCGGAGATGCGGGGCAGATTCGTCACGCGCAGGCGTTTCCGAAGCTCAGCGTCGCACAACAATCGCACGGCCGCCAGCCTGCGGTTCCCTTCGATGACCACCAGCTGGCCGTCTTCCTCCGCGACGAACAGCGGCTCATGCGGGAAGAAGCCGTTCTCGGCGATAGACATCGCCACCTCGTCAACCGAGTACTCGCGCCAAAGGATGGTGAGCAGCTCATCCTGATCGGCATCACCACCGGCCTGTTGGAGCCGTGGATTGTTCGAATCCAGCCGGAGCACCGGCAGGCTGATCGGCTCTGGAGAGAGAGCACGACCCTTGTCTAGCCCGGGCGCACTGCGTCGACTAGCCATCAGCAGAAATCCTCTCCCCTCGTGTCAGTCTAGCGCACACGCAAGGGCACCGGGACTCACAGGGGCGACTGACTTAACGTAAGGATAGACGAAGCGAGGCCGAACGGCGCTCTGGGGGCCGGTCGCACGACGATCTCAGGGGCGCCATAGGCGAGACGAGCGTCACGCAGCCTTCAGAGGAACCATCGCTGCGACACTCGGAGCCCGCCGAGTGCGCGCGCTGTCGGCTCCTCTTGTGGCGGCCTTAGCGCTGTCGGGGTTCGTTGATCACGACCGGTAGGCGGTTTCGCGTTTGAGTTGGGCGAGGCCCATGGGGCCTAGCTCCAGGGTTTGTTGGTGGAATGCTTTGAGGTTGAAGGTTGGGCCGGCTGCTTGTCTGGCCGACTCTCGGGCGGCGAGCCATTCGCGTTCGCCGACTTTGTAGGAGATGGCCTGGGCGGGCCAGCCGAGGTAGCGGTCGACTTCGCTGGCGAGCATTTGCTCGGGGAAGTGGGAGCGCTCGCGGAGGAAGGGGAGGGCGAGGTCGGGTCGCCAGGTTTCGCCGCTATGGTAGGGCTCCTGTTGGGGGATTTGGAGCTCGAGGTGCATGCCGATGTCGACGACGACGCGGGCGGCGCGGAGGGCCTGGCTGCTGAGCAGTCCCATGTAGTAGGCGGGGTCTTCGAGGTAGCCGAGTTCGTGCATGAGGCGTTCGGCGTAGAGGGCCCAGCCTTCGACGTAGCCGGAGGTACCGGCGAGCAGACGTTGGTAGCGGTTGAGGGCGTCGCCGAGCCAGCGGGTGGTACCGATTTGGAGGTGGTGGCCGGGAACGCCCTCGTGGTAGCAGACGGAGAGTTCGCGCCAGAGGGGGAAGCGGGTTTGGCCGCCGGTGGGGTACCAGGTGCGGCCGGGGCGCGCGAAGTCTTCGCTGGGGCCGGTGTAGTACATGGCGAGCGCGCCGCCGGGGGGCGCGATCATGGCTTCGATGCGGCGGATGGGTTCGGCGATATCGAAGTGGACGCCGTGCATCGATTCGATGGTTTGGTCCTGGGTGTGCTGCATCCATTGGCGGAAGGCGTCTTCGTCTTCGATGGCGCGGTCGTCGTCGGTTTCGAGGATCTGGATGGCTTCGGCGATGGTTGCGCCGGGTTGGATGCGCTCGGCGGTGTGCTGCATTTCGGTTTGGATGCGCCAGAGTTCGTCCCAGCCCCATTGGTAGGTTTCTTCGAGGTCGAGGATGATGCCGTTGAAGGCGCGGGCGGCGCGGCGGTAGCGTTCGGGGCCGACGGGGTCGTGTTCGGCGGCGCGGGGCAGGTAGGTGTTATCGAGCCATTGGGCGGTTTCGGTGTAGGCGCGGTTGGCGTGTTGCGCGCCTTCGAGCAGGTCGCGCTCGAGCGAGGGGTGTAGTTCCGCGCCTTCGGCGGCGAGGCTGTCGAAGAAGCCGCCTTCGCTCGTCCAGACGCGGGCCTGTTCGATGAGGCCGCGGACCTGGCGTTGGGCGGCGGTGAGGTCGGCGTCGAGTCCGGCGGCGAGCGATGCGCGGTATTGCCGGAGGGCCTGGGGGACGGCGCTCATGCGGGCGGCGATGTGGGCCCAGTGTTGCTGATTGTCGCGGGGCATGAGGTCGAAGACGCTGCGGGTGTTTTGGAAGGGCGAGGCGAGGATGTTGAGGTTGCGGAGGTGGTCGTCGGCGTCGTCGCTTTCGCGCTCGGCGTCGAAGCGTTCGAGCATCACGTCGCGGGCGATGCGGTCGCGCTCATCCTGCGGCTCCGCCCGCTCCAGATCGCGGCGGGTGGCTTCGCGGAGTGCGGCGCGGGCGTCGTGTCCGTCGGGCGAGAAGTCGGTGAGGCGCGTTTCGGCGCCGGGGAGTCCGAGGCCGGTGGCGAGGTTGGGGTGGAGTGCGGCGAGGGCGCTGACGTAGGCGTCGGCGATTTCGGCGATTTCGGTCATGGTGGGCGTCTCCCTCTGTCGTTCCTCAATGTCTCTCCCGTCTTGGGGGAGAGTTTAGGAGGTGTGCGTCTGTCGGTAGTGCGTTCAGGGTTCGGGCTGCGTTTCAGGCTGTATGAGGCGCTCATTCATGTGGACGATTCGGAAGCCGCCGTCGTCCTGGCGCTCGGCAGTGAAGTCGTAGCTGGCGATGACGCCACCGCTGAATTGCTTCCGAACATCTTCGACGTGTATGCGGTTGCGGTCGGCGACGCGGTGGTACGCGGCCAAGCCGTCCGGGAACACCTCGAACCACGAGGCACCGGTGGAGGAGCAGGTTTCGCCGGGGTAGAGCACGAGACCGACGCGGCATTCCGCGACATGTCGGAGGCTTCCTCCCGTATCTGCGGTCTGAACGATGAGCCAACGACCGTCGGCAAGTGGACGAAATCCGAACGAGTAGTTGGCAGGGTGGCCTTGCAGGCCGATGCCAGATCCTCCGTCGGCAGGGGACCCACGCGGGCCATTGCCCCAGCGCCAGTATCCGTCGGCGTTGACCGAGAACGTGGAGGGGGAGGCGGGATCGCTACAGCTTTCGCCGGGCGCGATGATTGCGCCCAGGGCACACGGGTCAACGTCTGTCGCGGCGAATGGCAGTGAAGAAGCAAGAGGAGCATCGAGTGTTGTGATCCGCCAGCCTCCGGTTTCGCGGACGGCGTGGACTGTGTGCGGATCGATGTGCTTCGGCAACACTTCGGCGTGGAGGTCCGTGTCGCTGATCCAGTGCAGCTGGTCGTTGGGCACAGTGAGATGCGCCGGGCCTTGGGGGTAGACGACAAACCAGACGTAACCGGCGAGCACGCTGCAGTAGTGGCCGAACGGGATCAGCAACCCGACGGCGCAGACGGCGCCGTTGACGGGGCGCAGCCGGTCTCGTCCGAGGCGGCGGATGATGTACTTACCCTCGCCCAGAGAGTCAATCCCGACGGTCTGCAAGGTCGTCCCTGGGGGGAAGCCGTGAAGAAACGGCACTGCGAAGTATGCAGATGGGTAGGGATCGCCGGTCGCCAGTCGGCCATCATCCCTGGCGCCTGGGGGGAGACTGAGACTGGTCGGGTAACGGGCGACGCCATTAGCTTGAATGACGAGCAGGTCGCGCGTGTCGGGGAAGCGGCAATAGTCGCCCGGGGCGAGGATCAGGCCGAGGCGGCAGCGCTGGGGGCCGTGGTCAACGAGATCGATGGATGAGGTGGCGAAACGGTTCGGTCCGTAGCGGGGCGAATCGAGCTGCCGCGCACGCGGCAGCTGCAGGTCGCCCCAGCCGTCGCCAAGGTCGCGCTGTAAGGCGAGCTCAACGTGGCCGTAGAGGGTACGGCGAGCGGCGATGCGAAAACGGCCGGGTACGCCGTCGATCGGGGACAGCGGTTCGCTGTAGCGCCAGGCGTCGATTGGGGCGTCGGCGCGCAGGTAGCGGCGCTGGGGCTGGAGCCGCTCGGTCCAATCGGCGCTCTCGCGGCGCAGTTCGAGGGCGACCTTGACGCGGTTGTCTTCTTGCCGTTCGGCGGTGATGCGGGCTTCGATCAGCAGGTCGTTAGTCTGGGCGGCGGCTGATTGTTGAGATTCGTGCAGTACGGCTGCCGCAAAGAGCAGAATGACGGCGAGCGAGACGGCGATTCGGGGGCGCATGAAACCCCTACGTCGCCGCCGCCACATCCTGGCGGACCTTCTGAGCGACATGCTCCGGCACCGGATCGTAACGCACGAACTCCCAGCTGAACGTGCCGCGCCCGCCCGTCATCGAGCGCAAATCGGTGGCGTAGTGCAGAAACTCCGCCATCGGCCCCTCCGCCAGCACGAACGAGTGCCCGGCCGGATCATCCGCCTGCTCCATACCGAGCACCCGCGCCCGCCGCGAGTTGAGATCGCTGATCACGTCGCCCGTCGACTGATCCGGCACCAGAATCCGGTAGGACTGAATCGGCTCCAGCAAAATCGGACGCGCCGAACCCGTCGCCTCCCGCAGCGCCTGGCTGGCCGCCAGCTTAAACGCCATCTCGCTGGAGTCCACATCGTGATGCTTGCCGTCATACAGCACGACCCGCACATCAGTCAGCGGATACGACGCAATCGTGCCGCTCGGCAGCGATTCCACAACGCCCTTCTCCACCGCCGGAATGTAGTTGCGCGGCACCGCGCCGCCCACGATCTCGTCGCTGAACTCGAAGCCCGCGCCCCGCTCGCGCGGCTCCACCCGCAGCGCCACGCGCGCATACTGTCCGTGACCGCCCGTCTGCTTCTTGTGCAGATACTCCGCCTGCCCAACCGCCGTAACCGTCTCGCGGTACGGCACCCGCCGATCGCGGATATCCACCTCCACCTTAAACTTGCGCAGCAACTGATCCGCCGCCAGCTGCACATGCGATTCGCCCAGACCCGACAGAATCATCTCACCGTTATCGCGATCACGCTCGATCCGCAGCGTCGGATCCTCCTCCACCAAACGCGACAGGCTCGGCCCCAGCTTGTCCACATCCGCCTTCGAGCGCGGCTCCACCGCCGCCGCGAAAATCGGCGCCGGCATCTCCGGCGGCGCAATCACCAACTCCGAACCCGCCGCACGCAGCGTGTCGAATGTCGTCGTATCCGACAATTTCGTCACCACGCCCAGATCGCCCACCGCCATCTCCGCCGCCGTCTCCAACTCCTTGCCCTGCGCGTGCGCCAGACCCGAGAGCCGCTCATCGTCGCCGCTCCGCGCGTTCGACAGGTGCGAGTCCCCCCGCACCACCCCCGCCGCCACGCGCAGGTAGGAAAGCTTGCCCACGAACTCGTCGGCGGTCGTCTTGAACACGAACGCCGCCGGATCGGCCTCGGCGTCGGGCGCGGTGTCCGCGCCCAGCGGCGGCGCTTCGAGCGGATTCGGGAAGGCCGACTCGACCAGCCGCAGCAGCGGCCAGGCCCCGATGTCGGCCGCCGCGCAGGCCGGCAGCACCGGCGCCAGCGCGCCCGCCAGCAGCGCCGGCTTAATCCCCGCCGCGAGATCATCGTCCGACAGCTCCTCGTCCTCCAGATAAGCCAGCATCAGCTCCTCGTCGGCCTCCACAATCCGCTCCACCAGCCCCTCGCGCGCGCTCGCCGCCGCCGCCGCAGCCTCCGCCGGCGGCTCCGAAGCGTCCCGTCCGTCGCCCATGTACGCCCGCCCGGTCAGCACCGCAGCCGCGCCGCCGAACTCCGCCTCCGCCCCAATCGGCAGGTAGAGCGGCTGGCATTCCGGGCCCAGCACCCGCTGCACCGACTCCAGCGCCTCGTCCCAGCTTGAATTCTCGCGATCCAGCCGCGTGATCACCACCGCCCGCGGAATGCCCCGCCGACGCGCCATCCGCCACGCCGCCTCCGTGCCCACCTGCACGCCCGACGAAGCGTCCACCACCACAATCGCCCCGTCCGCCACAGCCACCGCCGCCACCACCTCGCCGATGAAATCCGCATAGCCCGGCGTGTCCAGCAGATTGACCCGCAGCTCGCCCCGCGTCAGCGAGACGAGCGACGTGTTGATCGACATCCCACGGTCGCGCTCCTCGGGGTGAAAGTCCGAGACGGTGTTCCCGTCCTCAACCCGCCCAATCCGGGAAACCGCTCCGGTGGCGAAGGCCAGCGCCTCCACCAGCGTCGTCTTCCCCGCCCCCTGATGCCCAACGACGGCAATGTTGCGAACGTTCTCAGTGCTGGTGGTCATATCTCGCTCCACACCTCCGCGCCGCCGCATCCAGGCCTCGCATCGTGCCCGAAACCGACGGAATCCATTCTCTCAACCGCAATGCTACCCGATCCACTCCCAACTCCCCCGCCCTACCCTCGCCATCACCCCTCGCCCCACACTTCCGCCATCCCGCGCCCTCATTTCCGTCATACCCGCGCTTGCCGCGGAGCCTGCCCCCGGCTCGAACGGGGGTATCTCGCCGTAGACAGCACCCCACACCCCTCCTGTCAACGCCCCTGCCTCTCCATCTCCGCCATCTCGCGCCCCCACTTCCGTCATTCCCGCCACCCCCCTTTCCGTCGCCCCAGACTTGATCTGGAGCCTGCCCCAGACTTGATCTGGGGGCCCAAACCCAACCCCGTTCGCAGCACGAAGCCCCAAACAACCACCAACCTGCCTACGCAGCGCACTCCGAGACATCGCCCCCATTCTCCGTCCTACCCACACACCTTCCGCCATCCCTCTCTCCACTTCCACCATCCCCACCAACCCCTAAACGACGCGGAACCAACCCGCCCTCCCTATCGTCAAGACTGCATGACGCCGACACGCATCCTCGCCCTACTCTTGGCGGCACTCTTGGCGGCGATCGCCGCGCTGCTGATCTGCGCGTCCGCGGCAGCGGACGGCGAGCCGCCCCGCTCCGTCGACGAAATCGGCACGCCGCTCGATGTCACGGCGCACGCCACTCGCGACAGCATCAGCGTCTCCTGGCGCTCGATCGCCGCAGCGACGGAGTGGTACGTCGAGCTGGAGGCGCAGCCGCAGACGGTCGAGGGCCGCTGGCACCCATTGATCGCCAGACGGGAGGTCGCCAACGCGCGCTTCCACACCGTGCGCTTCGACGGCCTGCTGCCCGGCCACGGCCACACCCTCAGGATCAGACGCATATGGCCCTACCCGCCGCCCGGCGTGGCATTCGATCTGCGCACCGAAGGCGCGGCTTCCGACGCCGAACTCGCCGCGCGCCGGCCGACGATCAGCGCCGCGCGGGTCGACGACGGGGTGCTGCGCGTCGACTGGCTGCCGCCGGCGGCCGCGCCCGACACCGAGCACGTCGTCACCGTGCGCGAGTACGGCACGACAGGCGGCGACCTGGAGCAGTTCACCGACGCCGGCGTCGCCGGCGCCACGTTCGCCGAGATCAAACCCGGCACGACGTACCGCGTGCTGGTGGAGACCCAAGACGGCTACTCGCGGCGCGACGAGCGAATCATCGAGACGCCGTTCGACCTGCCCCAGGGTCGCATCTGGCGCGACTGGTTCAGCCCGCGTCTCCGCGTCGACTGGGATTCGTGGACCCGTCCTCACGGATACGGCGGCTTCCGGATCACGTGGGACGGGATCGATAACGTCGAGTTCGCCCAGGTCCGGTGGGAACGCGACGGGTACGTGATGAGCAGCGTCGGCGACGCGCCGATCGTGATCAACGTCGATCAACCGGGCCGCTACGCCTTCCGCGCCCGCTTCTACCTGCGAGGCTACAAGGCCTGGTCGAACTGGACGGGCTTGGTCCACGCGACGACCAAGCCGTCTCAACCGTACGAGATTCGCGTCGATGAGCGAATCGATGCGCTGCGCGTCGAGTGGGATCTGAAGTCGAAGTGGGATCCGGAGCCGAGCTTCACACCCGTCGACGGCTACCGAATACGCTACGAGCGCGGCGGCGAGCCGGACCGGATGTTCGTCGTCCGCGAGGGTACCAGCGTCACGATACCGGTCGAGAACAAGTGCGCTCCGCATCGCATATCGGTGGCTGCATTCAGCGACGAGTTCGGTGAAGGGCAAGCAAAGCGGAATTCCGGCCGCGCCACGAGGGCCTGCCTCTCGATGAGCGTGGAGATCGACGCTCTGGACGCAACCTGCAACAGCGATCGGAACGCGCCGTCCGTCGCTCGGTGGGCGATCTCGGGGGGCGTCGGTCCCTATGTCATCGCCGTGCGCGGGCGCAAGCCAGTCGCAAGCGACGAGCGCCGCGGCTTGCTGCGCCTTTTCTGCGAGGTGCAACCGACCGACGGGGCGCACCAGATTCCCGTCGTCGTCACCGACGCGCTGGGGCGCAGGGCGATCGCCGACATCGAACTGCCCGCCGCGCCGATGGGGGAGCATGACAACGATCAGCGTCCGCGCTCCGCCGAAATCAGCGAGCTGTGCTCGATCAGCGTACACCGCAACGAAGTCCGATTGAGCTGGCATTGTCCGCCGTGGGAGTACTACAACTACGGCTGGGAAGAGGTCCTTCCGTCACCGACATTCCTTTTGCGTTGGCGCAGCGCAGTGTCGCCGGAGTGGACGTATATCAACGGCACGGCAACTCCGTTGGTCGTCAAGATCATCAACGGCTGCCACTGGACCTAGGCAGGCCTTGCGCCCGGGACGCGGTACGAGTTTCAGCTTGCAGCGCTGCTGCGGTCGGAAGAATTGGATGCGCCGGAGCGGCTGCGCTGGTCGCCGCTCCATACCGTCACCACGCTGAGCGAGGCTCAAGATGTGCGCGTCAACCGCGCGGCGGACAGCGTCGCCGTGACCTGGCGCGCACAGCCCCACGCCTGGGCCTATCAGGTCGTCCTGCGCAGCGGCGAGGAAAGCTGGTGGAAGTACTATCTGTCGAGCGGCGACGAGATCGAACGGGCCGTCTTCGCAGGACTCTCGCCCGACGCGCGCTACGACGTCGACATCATCAGCCCGCCGCGAGTAGAGGGCCGCGAAGTAGCGCCTCACGGCTTCATCGGACGGCTGCCGTAGCCCCGCACAGTACCCCGTAAACCCTTCCATCGCCCCCACCGCCCCCCTCCGTCGCCCCAGACTTGATCTGGGGCCCAAACCCAACCCCGTCCCCAGCGCAGACGCCCGAAGTGCCCCAGCGCTATGCCGCGCGCGCCGAAACAGCGGACCAACAACCCACCCCACGCCCAAAGACGAGCAAACCCCACCCCGTCAGCCGGCCGCGCCCGCTTCCCCAACCACCGGCACAGACTCCAACAGCGCCAGGAAACGATCCTCCACCCGCACCGCAGCAGGCGCGATCTCCCGACACACATCGCAGCGGATGCACTTCGCATCGTCGATCCGCCAGCCGCTCGCCGACTCCTCCCCCTCCACCGCCTCCTCGCGCGCGACAATCGCGTCCGTCGGACACAACTCCGCCGCCTCTTCCAACTCCGCAGCCTCGGGATCCGTCAGCACATACCGAATCAGCCCCGGCGCAACCTGCGACGGGTCGCGCTTGTGGTCGATGTGGGTGTCGAGCTCGTCGCGGAAGTAGTTGACCAGGCCGCGCACGGCGTAGGGGGTGAACTGTCCGTGCAGGCAGTTGGCGTTTTGCAGCGTGCGGTCCAGCACGCCGATCCGCTCCAGGTCTTCGCGCCGCCCGCCGCCGCGCATGATCCGCTCAAGCAGCTCGACCAGCCGCTGCGAGCCGCCGTGGCAGGTGGTGCAGCGTCCGCAGGATTCGTCTTCGCAGAATTCGGAGAAGTAGAGCGTGAGGTCGACGGCGGAGGCGCGCTCGTCGAAGAGGATTAGCCCGCCGGAGCCGAGCAGCACGCCGCGCTCGGTGAAGGGCGGACGTTCGAGCGGCAGGCCGAGGTCGGAGGCGGGCAGCAGTCCGCCGAGCGGTCCGCCGGGCTGGATGCCTTTGGGCGTATGGCCGTCCTCCGGACCGCCGCCGGCTTCGAGCAGCAGGCGGTCCATGGGCAGGCCGAAGGGGATTTCGAGGATGCCGGGGCGCTGCAGCGCGCCGGAGATGCTGAACATCTTGGTGCCGGGGTCGGATTCGGTGCCGTGTTGGCGGTACCAGGCCGCGCCGTGCTGGATGATCAGCGGCACATTGGCGTAGGTCTCGGTGTTGTTGACGTTGGAGGGCATATCGAAGACGCCGCGCTGGGCGGGGAAGGGTGGGCGGATTTTGGGCATTCCGCGCAGTCCTTCGACGGAGGCGATCAGGCCGGTCTCCTCGCCGCAGACGTAGGAGCCGGCGCCGCGAGTAACTTCGAGGTCGAAGTTGAAGTCGGTTCCCAGCACGCCCGCGCCCAGCAGCCCGCGCTCGCGGGCCTGGCGAAGGGCGAGTTCCATCCGCTCGATGGCGAGCGGGTATTCGTCGCGGATGTAGATGAAGCCGTGCGATGCGCCGGTGGCGCGTCCGGCGATGGCCATGCCCTCCACCACCAGGTGCGGATCGGATTCCATCAGCACGCGGTTGACGAATGCGCCGGGGTCGCCCTCGTCGGCGTTGCAGACGAGGTATTTGGTGGGGCCGGGCGCGCCGAGCAGGAATTTCCATTTGCGTCCGGCGGGGAAGCCGCCGCCGCCGCGTCCGCCCACGCCCGCCGCCTCGACGAGGTCGCAGATCGCGATCGGCTCCATCGTGATCGCGCGGTCCAGCGCGGCGTACGCGCCGTCGGCGATGGCTTCATCGATCCGTTCGGGATCGATCACGCCCATGCGGCGCATCAGGCGGCGCTCCTGGAGGGACCAGAAGGGGGTGTCCTCAAGCCGCGGCGCGCCGTCGACGGTCGCGCCGCGCGAGCCGATCAGCCAGGGCGCGGCGTCGGCCGCGGGATTGTCGCCCAGCGCCGCCGCCAGCCAGGCGGCCGCATCGCCGGGCGCGACCGGTCCGTAGACCAGCGACGCGCCGTCGCGCTCGACTTCAACGACCGGCTGGAGCCAGGAGAGGCCGAGCGTGCCGACGCGGACGAGTTCAACGTTATGTCCACTCGCGGCGACGGCCGCCTCCAGCGCCTCCCAGAGCAGGTCCGCGCCGGCGGCGACCGAGGAGGTGCTGAGGTCCACACGGAGCAAGGGGCGCTCGGGCGCGCGGCGCGGTCCGGCTTCCAGTTCGGCGGCCTCGCGCAGGGCGTCGTAGGCGGCGCTCATGACGTCTCCTCAGGGTGGTCAGCATGTTCGGAGCCGTAGACGACTTCGGCGTCCACGAACGTAGCGGGAGCGATTTTGATCGGCTGGTCCGGCCACTCGACAACATCCTCGCCGGCGCGGATGCGCCGCGCCAGCTTCACTGTCTCCACCATCGTCAGCGGACCGACCACGCGCCCGTTGACCCAGACCATCGGCGCCCGTTCGCAGGTGCCGTTGCACTGCCCCAGCCACATCCCGTACTCGTCGTCCGCCCCGTTCTCGCCCAGCCGGCAGTCCAGCTCCGCCTCAAGGATGCGCCGCACCCGATCGCCGCCCACCACCCGGCAGGACGGTCCCGAGCACCAGGTGACGAGCGTCCTGGGCGGCGGCGAGTGGCGGAACTCCGAGTAGAAGGTAGCCGCGCCGTAGACCTGCGCGTCGGAGATGCGCAGGTGGCGCGCAATCAGCCGGATCGCGTCTTTGGAGATCCAGCCCAGCTGCTCTTGCGCCAGATGCAGCGCGCGCAACAGCTCGCCCTGCGCGCGCGGCAACTGCTGCAACAGACCGGCAAACCGCTCCATGGCGAACCTCGGCGTCCACCGCCCTCAAACAGGCGGCCCCCGCAGGCTATCCGCGCGCGGATGCTCGGACAAGACCGCCGCTCAGCGCGCCAACGGCTCCAGCCAGTAGGTGCGCCCGGCCGGCGGACCCGTGATGTGGTCGATGCGCAGCGCGAGTTCGGCCTGGCGCGGAGAGCGCAGCACGACCTCGGGCTGGTCGGCGTGGAAGAGCGCTTCGAGCGCGCCGCGCGGCGCGACGTCGGTGAGGCGCAGCGCATACGCCTCGCCGACCCGCACCGTTGACTGATCGGCGACCCGCCCGCGCGCCAGCAGCGAGCCGCTGGGGGTCAGAATCGCGCAGCTCAGCGGGCCGTCGGCCTTGCGTCGCTGCTGCGGCGTCCGCTCCGTCCGGTCGCGCTCCGCCGCCGCCCCGATCAGCGCCGGCGCCTCCAACTGTCCAACTGCCTGAACCATGGTCTCTCGCCCGCGCCCGCCGCCCGATTCGACTGTGAACCACAACCCCGCCATCCGTCAAGTGCCCCAGCCGCGAAACGCCGTCTGGTCCCCTGTGTATTCCGTTGGGGTACCGAGCAGGCGACTGAAGCGGTTGCCGTCGGCGTCGACCCAGTCTCCGATCGCAGCATGATCAGCCGTGCTGAGCGCGTCTCGCCAGCGCTCGAGACGCGGCGCGTTCGCAAGCCAGGCGAGGCGCACGGCGCGACGGGTGAAGAACCCGATCGCGGCATCGCGGTCGATCGAGCCGTCGGCCACGGCGATGCTGAAGTCGTAGAGCTCGTCGTCGCCGACCAGCAGCAGCGCGCCGTTGATGTCGAGAAAGTACTCGGCCGCAGTCAGCGCGAAGCGCTTGTTGCCGTCGACGAACGGGTGGTTGCGGTTGAGGTGATAGTGCAGCACCGCGGCCTTGCACGGAAGCGTCCGGTGATGCGGCCAGCGCGGCTGCGCGAGCGCGCTGGACAGCATCGCCTCGCCCTCGCCGCCGCGCAGCTGGAAGGCGGGCGAGCCGGGGAAGACGCGGCGGGTCAGTTCGGCGACGATCCGCCGCGCCTCGTGGTCATCGAGGTAGCGAAGCCGCGGCATGGCGGAAGCCGTGCGCGCGGCTAGCTGTCGGCGAGGCGGAGCAGCACGGCGCGGCGGCGCTCGATCACGGCCGCGAGCGACTCGCTGCGGGCGCGGCGGCGCGCGGCGCTGCGGGCGCGGCCATCCGCCTCACGCGACTCGGCGGCGTAGGTCGGGGCCTGTTCGGCGACGCGGCGGTCGCTGCGCTGCTGGTCGGGGCGCTGCTGGGCGGTCATGGCGGCTCTCGCATTCCGTTCGTTCAGTGCAAATGTACCAGAACCGACGCGCCGCCGCAGCGAGCCTCCCCACCCAACGAACTGCTGGCTGTATCCTGCCCGACAGCCGACCAACAACCAAAGTGTAATCCGGCGGCAACTGAACAGGAGCGGAACAACATGGCAGACCGACTGGCCGGGCAAGTGGCAATCGTGACCGGCGCAGGACGCGGCATCGGCCGCGGCCACGCCCTGCTGCTCGCCGAAGAAGGCGCGTCCGTGATCGTCAACGACTACGGCGGCGGCGCGGGCGGCGAAGCCGACGGCGAGGCCGGGCCGGCCGATGAAGTCGTCGCCGCGATCAAGGACGCCGGCGGCAACGCCGCCGCCAACTACGACTCGGTCTCCGACATGGACGCCGGCGAGCGCATGGTGCAGCAGGCGCTGGACGAGTTCGGGCGGCTCGACATCGTGGTCAACAACGCCGGCATCCTGCGCGACCGCATGGTCTTCAACATGAGCGAGGAAGAGTGGGATGTCGTCGTCGCCGTCCACCTCAAGGGCCACTTCACCGTCACCAAATTCGCCGCCCAGGTCTTCCGCCAGCAGCGCTCCGGGCGGATCGTGACCACCTCCTCCGAGTCCGGGCTCGGCAACATGGGGCAGGCCAACTACGCCGCGGCCAAGGAGGGCATCATCGGCCTGACCCGCACGCTGGCGCGCGACCTCGGGCGCTACGGCGTCACCGCCAACTCGATCCGCCCCCGCGCCGGCACCCGTCTGACGCTGACCGAAGAGCTGGCGGAGGCGCAGCGCCGCGCCCGCGAAGCGGGGCTGGCCTCGGGCGACGCCGGCGACATCGGCTTCGGCGAGGACCGCCAGGCGCTGATGGCCCCGGAAAACGTCTCCCCGTTCGTCGTCTGGCTCTGCACCGACGCCGCGGCCAACATCAACGGGCGCGACTTCCTCGTCTGGGGCAACGAGATCGGCATGTACTCGCTGCCCAAGGTGGAGGCCGCGATCTACGCCCAGGGCGCGTCCTGGACGCTCGACCAGCTCGACGCCGTCGCCCCGCAGTCGTTCCTCGGCGCGCAGAAAAACCTCTGGCCCGCCCAGGCCCCCAAGAGCTAACTCCCCCCAACGCCGACAACGCCGACCAAAGGAGTCCGACGATGGCGATCCTGTCCTACGAGTACATCAACTTCCCGGCCAACGGCGGCGACGCCAACGGCTACCTCGCCCGCCCCGCCGAGGGCGGTCCCTTCCCCGGCGTGGTGGTGATTCAGGAGTGGTGGGGCCTCAACCCCAACATCTGCGACATCGCCAACCGGATCGCCGCCGAGGGTTATGTCGCGCTCGCGCCCGACCTCTACCACGGCCAAATCACCGCCGAGCCCGATGAGGCGCAGAAGATCATGATGGGCCTCGAAGAACCCAGCGCGCTGGTCGACATGAACGGCGCGGTCGCCGCGCTCCAGGCGCGCGACGATGTGCGCAGCGACAGCATCGGCGTGACCGGCTTCTGCCTCGGCGGCGGCATGTCCCTCCTGCTCGCCATGCACAACCCCGCCGTGCGCGCCGCCGCGCCCTTCTACGGCATCCCCGGCGAGGGGATGGGCGCAGCGTCGCAGATTGAGGGTGCGGTGACGGGGTTTTTCGCGGGCAAGGACGACTGGGTCAACGCCGACGCCGTCGCCTCCATCCGCTCCGCCCTCGAAGACAACAACATCCGCCACCGACTCCACACCTACGAAGGCGCCGAGCACGGCTTCTTCAACGACACCAACCCCGGCGCCTACCACCCGGAGGCCGCCGACGACGCCTGGACAAAACTAAAAGCATTCTTCGCCGCCGAACTCCAGCCCTAACCCCACCTCCGCTCCCGTCACACCCGCGCTTGCCGCGGAGCCTGCCCCCGGCCTGAACGGGGGTATCTCGACGCGAACAGCACCAACCCCACTCTCCGCTCCCTCCCGTCCTACCCGCACCCCCACTTCCGTCCTACCTGCGCTTGCCACGGAGCCTGCCCCCGGCCTGAACGGGGGCATCTCGACGCGAACAGCACCAACCCCACTCTCCACTCCCCTGCCGCCGTTCCCGCAGCCCCACCCTCCTCGCCATTCCCGCGCCCCTTCCCCTCCGTCATTCCCGCCCCCGAGCGGGAATCGGCCCCACACCGCCCCCAACCCCCACGCGCGCCCAAAACATCCGCCGCCCTCCTTCCGTCGCCCCAGACTTGATCTGGAGCCTGCCCCCGGCTCGAACGGGGGGGCAAACCCAACCCCGCTCGCAGCACCAACCCCCCGCACTACCTCCTCCCGTCATTCCCGCGCCCCCTCTCCCCCGTCATTCCCGCGCCCCTTCCCCTCCGTCATTCCTGCGCCCGAGCGGGAATCGGCCCCAAACCACCTCCGTCGCCCCAGACTTGATCTGGAGCCTGCCCCCGGCTCGAACGGGGGCCCAAACCCAACCCCACCCGCAGCGCAAAAGCCCCAATCCCCACCCAACCGTGATACCGTCGCCTCTCCCAATAGAACATGAGAGCGAGCACCCACATGCCCACCTCCCCCCAACGACGCACCCGCATCCGCCGCGCCCACCAACTCCGCCAACAAGGCAACACCCTCCGCCAAATCGCCCAACACCTCAACGTCGCCCACTCCACCATCGCCGACGACCTCAAACTGCTCGAAACCCAACGAAACGAGCTGACCAACACCATCGCCCACGACCTCCTGCTCGAACACACCCTCCAACTCCGCGACCGCGTCCTCAAACTGCGCCAACAAGACCCCCTCCACCCCCTCCAACGCTTCCCCATCACCGACGAACTCGGCCGCAAGAAAACCCGCGCCTCCGAAGCCACAGCCGGCGAAATCGCCCGCTTCTACGCCCTCCACGAGCGCGCCCTCAACCACGCCGAGCGCGAATACCGCTACGCCCTCCAACAACTCGCCCACGCCGACATCCAAATCGACGCCGAACAAGACCCCCTCGACTACCCCGACGACCAACTCGCCGCCCAAGAACCCCCCGCCCAGCCCGCCCAACCCGTGCAGCCCGCGCAGCCGAACAACCCCGAACAACCCCGAACAACCCTGAACAGACCCGAACACACCCAAACCATCCCCGACCGCGCAACACCCACCCGACCAGATAAGACCGTCCCCCAACCCGCCCCCAAACACCCCGCACAACCCCGAACAAACCCGACCAAACTCGAACAATCCCGACCGCCCGCCGAACGACTCACCCACGCCCAACTCACCGAACTGCTCGAAACCCACCCGCCCGACATCAACGCCCTCAACAACCTCCTCCGGCACCCCGAACGCTTCCCCGACTACCCCCCGGGCCTGCTCAACCTGTTCAAGGACATCATCGCCAAAGCCGTCAACGCCGCCCACAAAGCAGCCTGAACGCACCCCGACCGCGCCGACCGCGGCCGCAGCCCCCAACAGAGCCGGTGAACAGGCCGATGAACAGACCGGCGCGACCGAACGCGCGCCGCGCCCCCTACAGCTCCAGCATCCCCGTCTCGCCGTGCTCTTCCTCGTCGTCCAGCTCCTCATCCGCGCCCAGACCGACGCCGATGTAGACGAAGCCCCCAGCAGCCAGGCCGATGAACAGGCCCGCGGCGATGATGATCCACAGCAGCCAGGCGTCGAACCCGCCGTTCGCGCTGCTCAGGTGCTGATTCCCAGCGCCCAGATTGATCAGAATCGCATGCACCACCACCCCCAGCACCCCACCCACCACCATCCCCGGCGCCAGCAGCGCCATCTGAATCAGCGGCGGCGCATCCTTCAACCACTGCGGCATCATGAACGGCGGAACCAGCGGCGGCATCGCGTCCTCCCTGCGCTGCGCAAACTCAATCGCCGCCAGTATCGCAACCCAAACGCTCTCGCGCTACCCCATCGCCCGCCGCCCGTCTAAGCTCAGTCCTATGCCCACACCGCTCCACCGACACCTCAGCCGCCGCCAATTGCTCCGCCGCAGCGCCGCCGCCGGCCTCGGCGCAACCGCCCTCGCACTGGTCGGATGCAGCTCCGACGACGAACAGCAAGCCGAGCTCGAACAGCAAACCGCCGCGCAGACCCAACAGCAGACCGAACCCCCCACGCCCCCGCCCCAACAATCCGCCCAGCAGCAGACCGCCCAACAGACCGACCAGCAGACCGCAGACGACGACGCTCAGCAGGACCAAGCCGAACAACAGGCGGAACCCGAGCCCGCCGACGCCGCGCCCACCGGCCCCGCGCCCGGCGGCGTCATGCGCGTCTGGATGCCCATCGAACGCTTCGACACCTGGGACCCCCACCGCTCCCGCTACCGCTACGCCCAGAGCATCCACAGCTTCGTCTACAGCCGCATCCTGCAGCCCGCCGACCCGCACTCCGGCGAACTCGCCGCCGACCTCTGCGCGCTGCCCGAAACGCCCGACCAAACCACTTATGTCTTCACCCTCAACCCCGAAGCCCGCTTCTGGAACCAGCCGCCCACCGACGGACGCGCAGTCGACGTCGAAGACATCCAACGCAACATCGAGCGCCAGCAGGCCGGGCTGACCGCCGAAGGCGAGCCGGACCCGCGCCTCTACCGCAGCCGCGACTGGAACCGTGCCGCCTTCGCCCCTGCCGACGACGGCGCGTTCACCCTCACCACCGACGCCACCGACGCCCCCTTCCTCGCTTCCGTCGTCGCCTCCCCCTTCGCCTGGATCATCAGCCGCGAAGCACTCGATGATTCCGTCGCCGGCTGGCTCGACTCGCCCTACGACCACGCCCAGGTCTCCGGCAGCGGTCCCTACGTCCCGCTCCGCTACGACCCCGGCTTCGACCTCGCCCTGCGCCGCTCCGACAACTGGTGGGGACCCCCCGTCTGGCCCGACGCCATCATCCTCGCCGGCGGCAACAGCGATAACCTGCTCAACCGCTACGACGACGCCACCATCGACCGCGCCGACTTCCCCCTGACCAACGCCGCCATCGAGCAACTCCGCGAGCAGTACCCCCAACACACGCCCTTCGAGCAGCCGCTCGACGCGCCCGTTCAACTGCTCGCACCGCTCGACGACAACCCCGCCGCAGCGCTCGGCGATCCGCGCCTCATCCGCGCGCTCTCCGTCGCCGTCGACCGCCAACGCCTGATCGACCGCCTCTACGGCGGCGAGGGGCGGCCCTCCGGCCCGCTCCCTTGGTACCTCGACGGCTGGGCCATGAGCGGCGACCGCCTCGCCGACTTCCCCGGCTACCGCGCCGCACGCGCGGACGACCTCGCCGAGGCCCAGCAGCTCATCTCCGCCGCCGGCGGCGCAGACACGATCGACCGAACCCCGTTCGTCGTCGCCGACCTCTTCGAGGGCTACTTCCCCGGCGTCGGCTCCTACCTGCGCGATCAACTACAGGAAGCGACCGGCCTCACCCTCAACCTGAGCTACCGCCCCTTCGCCGACGCGCTCGATCAACTCCGCGACGGCGAGCGTTTCCTCTTCCTCGGCTGGGGCGCATCGCCCGGCAGCCCCGATCCCACCGACGACTGGCGCAACACGTTGCACTCCCAGGGCGCCGACAACTGGGGCGGCTTCGCGGACCCCGAAATCGACAGCCTCATCGAGCAAATGCGAACCACCTTCGACCTCGACGCCCGCCGCGACCTCTGCCGCCAGGCCCAGACCCGCCTGCTCAACGGCGATGCCGTCGACTGGCGCCACAACCTCGCCAACGGCCTCCAACTCGGCCTCGCCCAACCCTGGCTCCACCTCGACCCCCGCGCCCTCGCCTATGCCTGGTCCGCCCAGCACCTCGCCACCAGCTGGCTCGACACCGGCGAGACCTCCGCCTACCCCGCCGACCTCCGCCCCCTCCCCCAACCCGGCGAAGACGACCCAACCGAAGACCAGTCATCCAACCAACAGTCAGCCGACACAGCGGACAGCGAGGAGTAAGACCTCACCTTCCGTCATTCCCCCACCCATCCTCCGTCATGCCAGCCCCCACCCTCCGTCATGCCCGCCCCCGAGCGGGAATCGGCCCCGAGCTGCCTCCAATTCCCGTCATTCCAGCCCCAAAATTCCGTCATTCCAGCGCCTTTTTCCGTCATTCCAGCGCACGCTGGAATCCAAACCCAACCCCCTTCGCAGCACCAAGGACCCGAACCTCCCCCATCACCCCCACTCCCCGTGCCCAGCGCCGCTCACTCCCAACGCCGACGCCGCTCCCGCTCGAACTCCAGAATCCGCCGATAAATCCGCACCATCTCCCGATCCTCCGCCAGCGGCTCTCGCGGCGTCCGAATCACCGCCCCGCCCAGCGCCTCCACGATCTCGCGGTGGTCGTCCACAATGAAATCCGGCTCCACATCCGTGAACAGATGCAGCCGCTCGCGGTACTGGAAGATCGGCTTGCCCATCACCCCCGCCAGCAGCGGCCACAGATCGTGCTTGTCCGCAATCTCCCGCCGCGCCCCGTAGCCCGACCACATGAACACGTGATGCCCCCGCCCCTGTAGCCGCTCCAGCACCTCCCGCGCATACGGCCGCAGATGCAAATTCCACGACACCAGGCAGCCGTCCACGTCGAAGAAGATGTTCAGTCCGCGCTTCACACGGGTAGGGTAGCGTCCATGCCCGACACGCTCGCCCTCGCAGCCGTCCCGCCCGCCTGCCCCCACCCCGCGGCGCCCCCCGCGCGCCGCTTCCGCATGCAGGTGCGCGGCGAGCCCCGCCTCGACTGCTGGCGCTGCGCCTTCCGCAACCGACGCATGCTGCGCCGCAGCATCCTCACCAGCGTCGTCGTCGGCACCATCCTCACCGCCATCAACCAGGGCCACATCATCTTCGACGGCGAGTGGTCGCTCGACCTCGCCTGGCGCATCCCGCTCACCTACTGCGTCCCCTTCCTCGTCGCCTCCTGGGGCGCCCTCGGCAATGCCTATGTGCGTAATGCCTACGTGCGCAACGCCGATGTCCGCTCCTGACCGGCGCAGCGGCCGGCAGACGAACGATCGGCGCGCGCTACTCGGTGCCCGCGAACGCCTTGGCCTCCGCCTCGGCTCGCTCGCGGAGCACGCGCTTGTACTCGCGCGGAATCACTTTGACGAACTGCGGCAGCGCCACATCCCAGCGCGAGAGCAGGTCCGCCGCGTGCGGACTGCCGGTCCGCTCCTGATGAGTCTCGACCAGCTCATGCAGCTGCGCCTGATCACGGCGGCTGTCGACCGGTTCGAGATCCACCATCGAGTGATTGACACGGCTGGCGAACGAGCCGTCCTCATCGAGCACGAAGGCGCTGCCGCCGCTCATCCCGGCCGCAAAGTTGCGACCGGTGGGCCCCAGCACAACCACCGTGCCGCCGGTCATGTACTCGCAGCCATGGTCCCCGACGCCCTCAACGACCGCGCGCGCGCCCGAGTTGCGCACCGCGAAACGCTCGCCGGCCCGGCCCGCCACCCAGAGCGTCCCGCCGGTCGCGCCGTAGAGCACCGTGTTGCCCACCAGCACCGCGTCCTTGCCCGCAAACCCTGCATCGTCGGCCGGCGCGACCGCAATCATCCCGCCGCCCATCCCCTTGCCCACATAGTCGTTGGCCTCGCCGTGCAGGTAGAGCCGCAGCCCGCGCACCAGGAACGCGCCGAACGACTGGCCGGCCGAGCCGTCGAAATAGAGCTCGAACGTGCCGCGCGGCAGGCCGAAGTCGCCGTAGCGCTGGGCAATCTTGCCCGAGATGCGCGCCCCCACCGTGCGGTGAATGTTGTCGATCGGGTAGCGTGCGGTGAAATACTCGCCCGACTCGATGTGCGGAGCGAGCTGCTCCAGAATCTGGTCGTCCAGCCGCACATCCTCAAGGCGGTCGTTGCGCTTCTGCACGCGGACCCGCGGATAGGCGGGATCGGCCTCGATCGGGGCAAGCAGATTGCCGAGGTCGACGCTCCGCGCCCGCTCGCCGCTGCGCGGCGGAACCTGCGCCAGCAAATCGGTGCGACCGATGATCTCCTCCAGCCGCTCGTAGCCGAGCTCGGCCAGAATCAGCCGCACCTCCTCGCTCACATGGAGCAGGAAATCGATCAGCATCTCGGGCTTGCCGAAGTACTTGGAGCGCAGATCCTCGCGCTGCGTGGCGACGCCCACGGGGCAGGTGTTGAGGTGGCACTGGCGGGCCATCTTGCAGCCCAGCGCCACCAGCGCGGAGGTGCCGAAGCCGTACCCCTCCGCGCCGAGCAGCGCGGCCACCACCACATCGCGCCCCGTGTGAAAGCCGCCGTCGGTGCGCAGCAGGATGCGTCCGCGCAGACCATTGACGACCAGCGCTTCGTGCGCCTCCTTCACGCCCAACTCCCAGGGCGCGCCGGCATACTTGACCGACGAAAGCGGCGATGCGCCCGTCCCCCCGTCGGCGCCGGAAATATGCACCACATCGGCGTAGGCCTTGGCCACGCCCGTGGCAATCGTGCCCACGCCCTCGCAGGCCACCAGCTTCACGCAGATCAGCGCGTCCGGGTTGGCGATCTTCAGGTCGTAGATCAGCTGCGAGAGATCCTCGATCGAGTAGATGTCGTGGTGCGGCGGAGGCGAGATCAGCTCCACGCCCGGCGTCGAGTGACGCAGCATGGCGATGTAGTTGGTCACCTTGTGGCCCGGCAGCTGCCCGCCCTCGCCCGGCTTGGAACCCTGCGCGATCTTGATCTCGATCTCGCTGGCGCTGTTCAGGTACGCGGGCGTGACGCCGAAGCGGCCGGAGGCGATCTGTTTGATCTGCGAATTAGCCTCGTGGCGGTCGCCGTCGGCCAGGAAGCGGCGCGGATCCTCGCCGCCCTCGCCCGTGTTCGAACGCCCGCCGAGTGTGTTCATCGCCACCGCAATGTCTTCGTGAGTTTCGGGGCTGAGCGCGCCCAGCGACATCGCGCCGGTCGTGAAGCGGCTGATGATCGCCTCGTTCGACTCCACCCGGTCAACCGCGATCGGGGCCCGATCGGAGCGGAAGTCGAGCAGATCGCGCAACGCCGTGGGCTGACGCTCGTTGACCTTCTGGGCGAACTCGGCGTAGGCCGCCTCGCCGTGATCGTGGTCCTGCACGGCCTTGTGCAGCGAGCGCCAGATCGGCGGCTCGTTGGCGTGATAGTCGCCGTCGCGGCGGTAGCGGTACCAACCACCGGCTTCAAGGCCGTCAACCGGGAAGGCGTGCGCGTGGCGCTCCAGCGCATCGGTCGCGATCTCCGCGTAGCCGATCCCGCCGATCCGCGAAGTGGTGCCGTGGAAGGAGCGCTCGACCACCTCCTGGTCGATGCCCAGCGCCTCGTAAATCTGGCCGCCCAGATAGGAAGAAACGGCGGCAATGCCCATCTTGGACATGATCTTCAGCACCCCCGCATCGAGCGCGGCGAGGTACTGTTCGATCACCTCATCCAGCGTCATCGAGTCGAGCTCGCCCTCGGCATGGAGCGCAGCGAGGCTCTGATAAGCGAGCCAGGGGTGGACGGCGTTGGCCCCGAAACCGATCAGACAGGAGACCTGATGCACATCGCGCGCGTCGCCGCTGCTGGCGATGATGCTCGCATCGAGCCGCCGACCGTTCTGAATCAGGTGGTGGTGGACAGTGGCGACGGCCAGCAGCATCGGAATCGGCGCGCGCACAGGGCTGATCGCCTCGTCGGAAAGAATCAACACGCTGTAGCCGTCGTCGATGGCGTTATCAACATGATCGCAGAGCGCGTTCAGCGCCGCCTCAAGCCCGGCTGGGCCGTCGGCCACGGCGAATGTGGCGTCGAGCGTCGCGGTCGAGAAGCCGGGCAACCGGAACTCGCGAATTGCCGCCAGATCGTCGTCCAGCAGCACCGGCGAGTCGAGATGCACCAGCTGGGCGGCCTCCGGAGCCTCCTCGAGCAGCGAGTGGCGGCGGCCCAACCAGGTATCGAGCGACATCACGTTGCGCTCGCGAATCGAGTCGATCGGCGGGTTGGTGACCTGCGCGAACTTCTGCCGGAAGTAGGTGTAGAGCAGCCGCGGCGTGTCGGAAAGCACGGAGAGCGGCGTGTCGTCGCCCATCGAGCCGACCGGCTCCTTGCCGAAGCGTGCCATCGGCTTCAGCACGTACTCCAGCTCTTCCTTGCTGTAGCCGTGCAGAATCTCGCGCTGCAGCAGCTCGCCCTCGCCGACCTGCTGCAGGCGCGCAGCGTCGAACACGACGCTGCGGCGGATGCGCCCCATGCGCTGCCGCACCCAGCGGGCGTAGGGCCGCTGCCCGGCGATGCGCTGTTTGATGTCGTCGTTGTGCAGCAGCTCCTGGCGCTCGACGTCGACGGCGACCATCTGACCGGGTCCGAGCCTGCCCGATTCCACGATCTCCGCCTGGTCGAGCTCGATCAGGCCGACCTCGGAACCCATCACCACCAGACCGTCGCGGGTGACCTGGTAGCGCGCAGGGCGCAGACCGTTGCGATCCATAGTCGCTCCGATCACGCGACCGTCGGTGAAGGCGATCGCGGCCGGGCCGTCCCACGGTTCCGTCAGGCAGGCGTGGTACTCGTAGAAGCCCCGCAGCGCCGGATCGATGTCGCCCATCTGCTCCCACGCTTCGGGCACGAGCATCATCATCGCGTGCAGCGCGCCGCGCCCGGAGGCGACCAACAGATCGAGCGCTTCGTCGAAGGCCAGCGAGTCCGAGCCGCCCTCGCTGATCACCGGGTGCAGCTCGGAGACCGCCTCGCCCCAGACATCGGACTGGAGCGAGGGGCCGCGCGCGAACATCCAGTTGCGGTTGCCGAGCAGCGTGTTGATCTCGCCGTTGTGGGCGATCGCGCGAAAGGGCTGCGCAATCCGCCAGTTGGGCAAGGTGTTGGTCGCGTAGCGCTGATGGAAGAGCGCCAGCGAGGAAGTCGTGCGCGGATCGGTCAGGTCCGGATAGAAGCGGCTCAACTGCGGCGCGACCATCAGCCCCTTGTAGACGACTGTGCGCGAGGAGAGGGAAACGATGTAGGTCTCGCCGACTGGGTCCAAAACGTCGCGCGCGGCGAGTGCGCGGAACTCCCCTTCGGCGCGGCGGCGGGCGAGGTAGAGCAGCCGCTCGAAGTCGGCCTCGTCGAGCTGCGCCGGGCGGCGGACGATGAGCTGCTCAATCTGCGGCAGCCCGCGCAGGGCGGCCTCGCCCAGCACCGATGGCTCGGTGGGCACGGTCCGCCAGCCGACTACCTCAATATTGGTGCGCTGCATCGCGGCATCGATGATCGCGCGGGCGCGGTCCGCGCCCTCGGTGGGCAGGAAAACCAGGCCCAGCGCCAAGCGGCCGGCTTCGGCCTCAGCCGGCGTGCAGCCGAGTCGCTCAAGATCGTCGACGTAGGCGTCCCACGGGATTTCGATCGTGACGCCAGCGCCGTCGCCGGTCTGCGGATCAGCGTTGACGGCGCCGCGGTGCGTCAGGCTGACAACGCCGGCCACGGCCTGCTGGACCAGTTCGTGCGTGCGCACGCCGTCAATCCGCGCCAGGAAACCCGTGCCGCAGGCGTCGTGGAAGGCGTCGGGGTCGTGCAGACCGGAGTGGCGGGAAAGCTCTGTCGTCATGCTGCTCCCTGGTGCGGAGCCGCGATCGCGTCGCTGGGACCGGGGCGCCCTCGCTGCGGACGCAACGCGGGCAGGCCCAAGCCGGTAGTCACGTCAGCGGCGGTGCGACGGTGCGCGAACGGCGTCGGCGCGGCCGACACAGCCGCACGGTGAGGCAATAGCGGCCGTCATTGTTTGTAGATGTTCCCACACGCTGCGCGAACAGGCTAGCACCCGCGCGCCGCGCCCACCGACGGACCGAGACCGCGCTGCGGCAGCGCGGCAAACGCGGCGGCGATAGCCGCTTGTCTGCGCGGCGCATAGGCTGAGAATCGCCGCCTGCCGCGCCTGAGGCGCGTGAGGCGAGCGCATAAGGGAGCCGCGATGCTGGCATGGGCGCAGGGGCGGAGCTGGCGGTGGTGGCTCGGCTGGGCGGTGCTTGGGCTGCTGGTGGGCGGCGGGGTTTGGGCGTTTTCGAGCGTCAAGCCGAATCAGGACATGCAGCTGCAGGTGGCGCACCGCGGGGCGGGCGAGGGGCGGATCGAGGTGGCGCTCTATTCGACGGATCATCTGGGGGAGGGGCGCTGGCACGTGCCGGCGGACAGCGTGCTGGATCTGTTCGCGCTGAGCGAGCGCTACACCTACAGCCAGCCGGTGGAGTTGCCGGGCTTCGGGCCGCTGGCGCGGGTGACGACGGTCAGCGACAGCCCCGGGGAGGCGTCGCTGGGCTTTCGGGTGAATCGCCCGAACGGGTCGTGGGGTTCGTCGCGCTTTCCCAGCCGGGAGGAGTTGACGCGGGCGGAGCGGGAGAGCGCGGAGTGGCTGCTGAGCCGTCCGCTGACGGTGCGGGTGAACGTGAATCAGCCGCTGCTGGCGGCGGTGCGGCTGGTCTACTACGCGCTGATGGCGCTGGCATTCGTGTTCGGGGTGACGCTGTATGTCTGGCGCCGCTGGCTGAATTGAGGGGCGGGGCGTAGCATGCGTGCGCGACCCCAAGGTGGGGAGGCGAGCGATGTCGGAGTTGGCGAACGAAGCGACCTACGTGAGGGAGGAAGATCAGGCCAACCCGAAGGGGCGGCGCATCCGACGGCTGCCGCCTGGTGAGCTTGACGTGATCTACACGAGCGGCTTTCCGCCGTTCTGGAAGATCTGGAAGAAGGGGATGATGACCATCCCGGCACCTGAATCGCGACGAGGGCTGGATCAGGCGGAGCGAGACAAGCGGCCGGGCGAGTTGCCGCCGGGCAAGCTGGACGTGATCTACATCGGCGGCATTCCGCCGGTTTGGCAGATCTGGCGCAAGGGTGGGATGGTGACGATGCAACCCGCGGAATCGCGGCGCGGGAGGGTAGACGGGATAGAATGGGGCAGCGAGCGTCGAGAGGCGGGAACGATGGCGGAGCTGGCGAACCGCGAAGAGCGGGTCATGGGGTCCGATCAGGCGGAGCGCGGCAAGCGGTCGGGCGAGCTGCCGCCGGGCAAGCTGGACGTGATCTACATCGGCGGCATTCCGCCACTGCGTCAGCTCTGGCGGGATGTGAAAGCGATCATCAAAGAGCGACGCGAATCGCCGCCACCGCTAGAGTGACGGCGGTTGCGGCGGTCAATGCGATCGCTGACACGACCAGCGCCTCTTTGACCCGCAGCACCCGTTCGTTCATTTTGGCGGCGCGCACGAGGGTTTCAATCGCCCAGCGAAGCAGCGCGTCCTGATCGGACGCCCCTGCATACGAGATGAGCTCGTCAAGGTTCGGGGCGATTGTCCAACGTCCAAAGGCGAATGCGAGAGTGGAAACGAGGACATTCGCGATGAAGAGGCCAGCGGCAACCGGCACGATGCCGCTGATCGCGGACAGATCGGCGCTTGCGGCGAGCAGGACGGCGGAGCCGAAGACGGCGATCATGGCGGCGCTGAGGCTGATGGTTTGGCCGAGTTTGCCGTCGAGCGCGCGGGCGCGCTCGACCTGCTCCTGTTGGCGCCAGAGGGCGAGATCGAAAGCGAGGCGGAGCTGCGCCTGGGCGCCGGTTTCGGGCTGATCGGGCGGTTCTTGCGGGGTCATGGGTGGCCGCTCAGCCGGCGCCGGCGGCGTGCTCTCCGCCTTCGGGGCCGTAGAAGACGACCCAGACGGCGAGGTTGTCGTCGAAGTCTTCGAAGCGGTGGGGGACGCCCGCGCCGACGAAGAAGGTGTCGCCGGGGCCGCAGTCCATGCGGCGGTCGCCGAGCACGAACGCACCGCGGCCGTTGGCGACGATGTAGACCTCGTCCTGGGTGTGGGGCTGCTGGCGGTCGAGTTGGCGCGGGGTGTAGATGCCGAGCGACATCGTGCCGTGGCGCAGCATCTCGCGGTATTCGCCGGTCTCGCGCGGGCTTCGCTCCTCGGACATCGGCGGCTCCCTCAATGAGGCGTATGGACAGCGTCTGGGCAGCGTAGGCGTGGGGCGCATTAGCATCTGCGCATGGCCGAGGGCATGTTGGACGGGACGCGCATCCTCGATCTGAGCGACGAGCCGCTGGCGCAGGCCGGGCGGCTGCTGACGGAGCTGGGCGCGGACGTGATCCGGGTGGAGGATGCGGGGGGCGACGCGCTACGGCGTCGTCCGCCGTTTGTGGACGATGCGGAGGGCGATCTCGAGCGCGGCTGGGCGCACCTGCTGTACAACGCGGGCAAGCGGAGTCTGGCGGTGGATACGGAGGATGCGTCGGTCTGGGCGGCGCTGACGCCGCTCGTGGAGCAGTGCGACGCGGTGATCGCGCCGCTGTCGGCGAATGGTGCGCCGGCGGGCTGGCTGGCCGGGCGGGATGGCTGGCCGCGGCGGGTTCCGCTGGTGGAGACCGTCTTTCGGCGGGGCACGGAGGAGCCGGTCAGCGACATCACGGCGATCGCGGCGGGCGGGCATCTGACGCTGAACGGCTTTCCGGAGGATCCGCCGATCTGGCCGGCGGGCAATCTGGCCTACAAGCAGGCGTCGTTGGCGGCGGCCGAAGCGGCGGTGGCGCTGATCTTTCAGCAGCGGCGGGGCGGGCCGGCCGGCGAGGTGGTCGTCTCGATGCAGGAGGCGGTGGCGTTCACGACGCTGCAGACGGCGAACGGCAACTATCACCACTGGCATGATCACTCGCCCGATCGGCACACGCCGATCGGCTCGGGCGCGACGTATATGAGCGCCGATGGGCACTGGTTGTCGTTTACGATTCATCCGCCGCACTGGCCGCGCTTCGTGGACTGGGCGGATCGGGTGCTGGGCGCGGCGGCGCTGCGGGAGCCGCGCTTCGACGACGAGGAGTACCGCGGGCTGCATTTTGCGGAGGAGATTCGGCCCTGGGTGGAGCGTCTATGCGCGACGCTGACGCTGGATGAGCTGACGAGCGAGGGGCAGCGGCTGGGGCTGTTGGTGCTGCCGTTCAACACGCCGCAGGAAGTGGCGGAGGACGAGCATCTGCGGGCGCGCGGCTTTTTCCAGCGGGTGGCGCACCCGCAGTTGGGGCGTGAGCTGACGCTGGCGCGGTCGGCGATCCGCTGGCAGGGGCACCAGCCGCAGGCGCGGCGCGCGCCGTCGCTGGGCGAGCACAGCGAGCAGATTGTGCGGGAGTTGGCGGGCTGGAGCGAGACGCAGGTTGAGGAGGCGCGGCGGCGCGGGGCGCTGGTCGGGCCGAGTCCGGAGCGGGCGGTCGTTCCCGCGCCGCCGAAGCCGCAAATCCGTTACGTCGATTACGAGCCCGCGCCGCCGCGCAAGCCGCTGGAGGGCGTGCGGGTGCTCGACTTCTGCTGGGCGATTGCGGGCTCGTTGGGCACGCGGCTGCTGGCGGACCTGGGCGCGGAGGTGCTGAAGATCGAGTCGCAGCACCGGCTGGATCCGATCCGCTACATCGGCGTGCAGCCGGCGGATCAGTTTTCGATCAACACCAACGGGGTGTTCAACGATTGCAGCGCGGGCAAACGGGCGGTGACGGTGAATCTGAGCGTGCCGGAGGGAGTGGAGACGATCCGCGAGCTGGCGGCGTCGGCGGATGTGGTGACCTCGAACTACACGCCGTATCGGCTGGATCGCTGGGGCGTGGGCTACGAGGATTTGCGCCAGGTTCGCCCGGACATCATCGTCTGCAACGTGGCGGTGATGGGGATTGAGGGTCCGCGGGCGGAGTGGCGGTCGTACGGGAACGGGATTGTGGCGATGTGCGGGCTGTCGCTGAGCAGCGGCTTCGCGGAGCGCCCGCCGATCTGCTTCGGCGCGCTGCACACGGATTTCACGGTGCCCTACTACCTGGCGATGTCGGTGATGTCGGCGCTGGACGCGCGCAACCGCACGGGGGAGGGGCGCTATCTGGAGCTGGCGCAGTACGAGACGGCGACGCAGCTGCTGGACACGGAGCTGATCGAAGCGCTGAACGGCGCGCCGGCGCGGGCGCGGCTGGGCAACCGCTCGCCCTGGCAGGCCCCGCACGGGGTGTTCCCGACCAGCGAAGAGGATCGCTGGCTGGCGGTCGCCTGCCGCGACGACGCGGACTGGCGGGCGCTGTGCGGAGTGATCGGTCGCGGCGATCTGGCGGTGCGGGCGGATCTGGCGACGGTCGCGGGGCGGCTGGCGGCGGTGGATGAGGTGGAGTCGGCGGTGGCGGCGTGGACGAGCGAGCGGGATCAGTGGGAGGGCGCGAAGGCGCTGACCGACGCGGGTGTGCCCGCCAGCCCAGTGGAACGCCTGGCCGACTTCTTCGGGCGCGACGCGGCAATGCGCGACGCCTACGCCCAAGTGGAGTCGCCGGAGGTGGAGCCGCTGCATGTGCAGCACGAGCCGATTCTGTGGGACGGGGAGCGGCTGTCGGTGTCGCGCGCGCCGCTGTGGGGAGAGCACACGGAGGCGGTGCTGAAGGGTTTGCTGGGGAAGACAGATGCGGAGCTGGGGGAGTTGGCGGCGGCGGGCGTGTTGTTTTAGGGGACGCCGTGTTTGCGGGGGCGGGCCGACCCCCCAGCCGCTGCGCGGCAGCCCCCCTGCGTAGGGGGGCGATTCGGAGGGGGATGGTAGGGGCGCTTATGTGAAGGCGGGCCTAGGGCGGGGGGCGGGGGGATGCGCCCCCCTCTACATCTCCCCCCAGGATGGGGGGAGACTTGAGATTGTCTCCTCCCGCGGTGGGGGGTTGGTTTTGGCGGCGGCGGTGGGCTTGTCGGGCTTGTTCGTAGGCTTCGAG
The DNA here is from genome assembly GCA_965242565.1 of Dehalococcoidia bacterium. GTDB lineage: Bacteria > Chloroflexota > Dehalococcoidia > Bin125 > Bin125 > CATQGW01. The sequence continues at coordinate 1,073,397 of OZ251457.1, forward strand.
GACTTTTTGGCGGATGGGGGACACGGGTTTGGTGTTGGCGGTTTTCCTGGGCGTCGGGGCGGGCGGCGGCGCGGGGATGGGTCGCGCCGGTGGGATGGAGGTGTCGACTTTTGCGATGCGGATGGGGCGGGGGAGTCGGGGGGTGGGGAGCCGGGGGAGGGGGTTGCGGGGGCTGGGCGGGTGCTGTGCGGCGGCTTGGGTCTGGGCGCGAGCGGCGGCGGTGCCGGCTTGGGCGTCGGCGCTGATGTCGGCGCCGGTTTGGGCGCTGGCGTCGGTGTTGATGTCGGCGTCGGCGGCGGCGCGGGCTTGGGCGTAGGCGGGGTGGTAGGGGTTGGGCGGGAAGTTGCCGTCGGGGTCGGCGGCGTAGCGCGCGGCGCGCTCGAGGGCTTCCCGGGCGGCTTGCGCTTCGCCGTGCTTGGCGGCGTATTCGGCGGCCAACTCGGCGGTCAACTCTTCGATGTCGGGCACCTGCTCGGTATGCGGCGAGTAGGCGTACTGGAGGTTGTAGAGGTAGCGCTCCAGGTCGAGCGGCGAGGGCGGGCCGGGCGGATCGGGCAGCAGGCAGCGGTTGAGGTCGTTGATCTCTTCCATGCTGCTGGCGAAGAGCCGGACGACGCGCAGCTCGAAGTCGTCGGGGTCGGCGTCCGGAACCAGCGAGCGGAGCGGTTTGAGCAGGCCGAGGCCGTGCGCGGCGACGCGCAGGGCGGAGAGTTGGACGTGTTCGGAGCGGGCGTGTTGGGCGAGGTCGAGGATGCGGTCGCCGACGTATTCGTAGCCGTAGGCGCAGCCCAGGCAGTAGAGCGCGGAGAGGCGGATGTGTTCGCTTTGGGCGGCGTAGCCGAGAGCGTTGAGCTGTCCGACGAGCAGGTCGCCCTGCTCGGCGCGGGTGCGCGTCGGTTCGGGCGGTTCGGTGGGGCGCTGCGGCGCGGGGGCGTCGTGGTCGCCCAGCAGCCGGATGATGTCGGCGTGGTTCCAGGCGGGCGGGTCGGCGGGTGGGTCGGTCATGAGGGGATTGTAGCGTACGTTTGTTCTGTTGGGTGTGGGTTGGGTTACGTTTGGCGGGGGGTTAGGGGTGAGGGCGGCCGACCCCCCAGCCGCTACGCGGCAGCCCCCCTGCGTAGGGGGGCGATTTCAGAGCCCCCCCCTCTCAATCTCCCCCCAGGATGGGGGGAGAGGCCGGAAGGCCCCCAGGATGGGGGGGAAAGGGATGAGCGGGGTTAGGGGGATGGGCGGGGTTAGGGGGTGAGGGTGCGGTTTTGGATTTTGTGGTGGGCGGCGGGAGGGGGGAGTGCGGCGGGGAGGGTTTCGGGGCGTGCGGTGGTGAGGATGATTTGGGGGGCGTCGGCGAGGAAGCGGGCGGCGCGCTCGCGGCGGTCGGCGTCGAGCTCGCTGAAGAGGTCGTCGAGCAGGAGGATGGGTGCTTCGCGGCTGCGGCGGGCGATGAGGTCGGCCTGGGCGACGCGGAGTGCGAGGGCGGCGTCGCGCTGCTGGGCGCGGGAGGCGTAGGCGGCGGCGGAGCGCCCGTTGAGTTCGGCGGCGAGGTCGTCGCGGTGGGGTCCGACGGTGGTGACGGCGCGGCGGAGGTCGTCGGGGCGGGCGCGCTCCAGGGCGTCGGCCATGCGCTCTTGCCAGTCGCGCTCTGATTCGCTCTCGGCGACGGTCCGGGAGTTGTCGCGCAGGGCGGGCTGGTAGCGGATTTCGAGTCGCTCTTGGGCCGTGTCCGGAGCGGTGTCCTGAGCAGTGTTTGGGCCTTGCAGTTGGGCGTGGCGGACGGCGGCGCGTTGGACGAGGTAGTCGGCGGCCTGGGCGCGGGCGTGCCAGATGCGGCCGGCTTCGGCGCTGAGCAGGTCGTCCCACTCGGTCAGTTCGGCGGGGGCGGCCTGGCGGGCGGCGATGCGGCGGAGCAACGCGTTGCGCTGCTGGACGGCCTGTCGGTAGCGGGAGAGGGCGAGGGTGTGGGCGGGCTGGACCTGGCTGATGGTGAGGTCGAGGAAGGTGCGGCGTCGGGCGGCGTCGCCGGTGAGCAGGTCGGTGTCGAGTCCGCTGAAGGCGACAGCGCGGATTGCGCCGAGGGCCTGGCTGGCGGAGCGGACGACGCCGTTGATTTTGATGCGTTTTTGCGCGCCGGCGGCATGAGGCGCGCCGCCGCGGGCGGCGAGTGCGATTTCGACGAGGACGGGGGCCTGGGGGGTTTGGGCTTCGCCTTCGATGCGGGCGACGGCGGGCGGTTCGGCGTCCCAGGCGATCAGTTCGCTCTCGCGGGAGGCGCGCGGGGAGCGGAGCGCGGCGAGCATGGCGGCGGCTTCGATGAGGTTGGTTTTGCCGGAGGCGTTGGGGCCGCTGATGATGGTGAGTCCGGGTTGGAGCTTGAGGTCGAGGCGGGGCCAGGAGCGGAAGTTGCGGAGGCGGAGGCGGGTGAGATGCACGAGGGGAGTGTATGGGGGGTGGGAGGTGTGGGGCGGGAGGTGGGGCGGCCGACCCCCCAGTCCGCTAGAGCGGACAGCCCCCCTGCGCAGGGGGGCGGTTTCGGAGGGGGAGAGGGCGGACGGGGTGCGTTGTGTGTTGGGTTTGATAGTATGTGCGCAGCTGCTGCGCGGGGAACGGGTCCTTGCGCGGGAAACGGAGTTGGCGATGACCACGACGACGACGGATGTTCCGGGGATCAACCTGGACTGGCTGAATGTGGAGACGGAGCAGGGGCTGGAGGTCGAGACGGGTCGGAAGGGGTTGACGCTGGCGTCGATCAACCAGCTGACGTACGGGGTGGACGATCGGGATCAGGCGCGGGAGCGGCAGTGGGCGCCGCGGGGTTCGCAGGCGGATCCGCGCTCGCCGTCGAACTCGGTGCAGCACATGAACAAGGCGGATGTGTGGTCGGAGAGCGCGATGCTGCTCTACGAGGAGGCGCTGCAGCGGCAGTGGTCGTCGGCGCGGGACATTCCGTGGGACACGATTGAGGAGCTGCCGCCGGACATCGAGCGGGCGATGTGTACGCTCTGCACGTTCCTGACGCAGGTGGAGTTCATCGCGGGCGATGTGCCGGGGCGCTTCCTGGAGCAGATTCACCCGGAGTTCTTCGAGTCGCAGCTGTTCCTGGGGACGCAGCTGATGGACGAGGCGCGGCATCTGGACGTGTTCCGCAAGCGCTCGCTGGTGAACGGCGGGGGGATGTCGGGCGCGGGTCTGGGTGCGGTGCAGCTGCTGAGCTCGGACGATTTCACGGAGATGACGGCGCTGCTGCATCTGGTCGGCGAGGGCTTTGTGCAGACGCTGTTCCGGATGGGGGAGTTGATCGCGCAGAACGAGGCGGAGAAGCGGATTTTCCGTCTGTCGGCGCAGGATGAGAGCCGGCATCTGGCGTTCGGGGTGACGCACCTGAAGTACACGGTGGAGACGGAGCCGTGGCGGCAGGAGGAGCTGCACCACATTCTGGACATGCAGGAGGCGCTGCTGACGCAGAGCCAGCAGACGAGCCTGACGACGAATCCGCTGACGGGCGAGGCGCTGGCGATTCTGTCGGGCGGGGGCATCGAGCACCTCGACGAGGGCTACAAGATGGTGATGCTGATGCGCCGCAAGCAGTTCATCGAGTACGCGCACCGGCTGGAGGTGATCGGCCTGGATCGGACGGAGCGGTTCGCGCCGGAGGTGCTGGAGTTGCTGGGGGACGCGGCGTAGGGGCGCGACTCGCGAGCAACGGCTGCCGGGCGACGGGCGACAGGGCATGTCGTTCGGCGGCTGCGGCTCAGGTCGGCCCAGGTCAGCGGGGCGGGCGTCGGATCAACGTGAGGAGCGGCGACTGATGGAACTTTCGGCGAACACGAAGGTGCGGGCGCGGGCGGCTGGTTGGTCGGACGAGCTGATTGCGCGGCTGGAGGCGTCGACGGCGACGGATCAGCAGGTGGAGAATCTGGCGTTCGGGAAGATGCCGGGCGAGCGGGTGGACAAGTGGATCGATTTTCTGGAGCGGGATCCGGACAATCCGTTCACGAAGGCGCCGATGAACGTGTTCCGGACGCCGGCGGAGACGGGGGTGAAGGCGCGGCCGAGCGAGGACGGGCTGCTGCTGCGGGACATCAACATCGGCTCCTACGGGGTGGTGCCGGATGAGTGGGAGTTGCCGAACGACGCGCCGCGGGGGACGGAGTCGACGGGGCAGCTGATTCCGGCGGGCTACAGCATTTTCGACAAGGCGGAGGTGTGGTCGGAGAACGCGGTCGATCTGTACGAGGACGCGATCCGCGATCGGTGGACGCCGGCGACGGAGTTGGACTGGGAGGGCGGGCTGGCGGAGTTGCCGGAGGAGCTGGAGCGGGCGGTGGGGCAGATCTGCACGGTGTACAGCAACAACGGGCTGGTGGAGCAGAAGATCATCGGCAAGTGGCTGGAGGAGATTTCCTACGGCTACCACGAGGTGAAGCTGTTTCTGGCGACGCAGGCGTACGACGCGGGCCGGAAGGTGGAAGTGCTGCGCAAGCGTGCGCTGATCAACGGGGGCGGTCTGGGGCAGGCGCCGCTGGGGCAGATTTACCGCAGCTGGTACCAGGCGCTGACCTTCACGGACATGCTGATCGCGCTGAACGTGATCTACAAGTCCTACGAGACGACGCTGTTCGAGTCGGCCTCGGAGTGGGCGCAGACGGAGGTGGAGCGGGAGATCTTCGCCAATCTGGCGCGGGACTCGCGGCGGCATCTGGATTACGGGCTGGGTCACCTGGAGTGGTACGCGCGGTACAAGCCGACGGCGGAGCGGACGCTGCCGATTTCGTTCATCCGGGCGGAGGCGGGGCTGGTGCAGGAGATGCGTCTGTCGACGTCGGAGCGGGAGGCGCTGGTGGTGCTGATGGGCGGCGGGGTGGAGAATCTGGCGGCGGGCGTGGAGCGTCTGGGCGAGCTGCGGGCGCGGCAATACGCGGACTACCTGGAGCGCCTGGCGAGCATCAATTTCGACCGGCCGACGGCGCATCCGGGGCTGATCAGCCTGGGTGAGAATCCGCTGGAGGGCGGCACCGTGGCGGTGCGCGCCGTCTCGCGGAACTGAGAGGGGAGCGGCGCGATGGGCCGCCTCGCACTCCTGCTGGGCGCGGTTGCGGCGCTGGCGCTGGCGGCGTCGTGCGGGGGCGAGGCGGGGGAGCCGCAGCCGACGCCGGGTTCGACGCGGGCGGAGCGGGCGGAGACGGTTGTGGAGCAGCAGGCGGAGGAGACGGTCGCGGCGGTTGCGGATCGGCGCGCGGGGGTGGCGGCGGCGCGGAACGTGGTGGGCGATCCGGATGCGCCGGTGCTGATTGTGGAGTACAGCGACTTTCAGTGAGGGGGCTGTCGGCAGTTCGCGGCTCAGGCTGAGCCGCGCATATTTGAGGAGCTGGTGCGGACGGGGATCGCGCGGTTTGAGTACCGGCATTTCGTGGTTTTCGGGGCGCAGAGCGAGTTTTCGGCGCTGGCGACGGAGTGCGGGGCGGATCAGGGGGCGTTCTGGCAGTTTCACGATGCCTACATGAGCGGACGGGCGTCGCTGTATGCGCGGTCGGGGGCGATTGGGCTGGCGGCGGAGTTGGGGCTGGACGAGGGGGAGTTCACTACATGCATCGACGAGGAGCGTCACACGCCGACGATTGAGGCGACGCAGCGTTCGGCGCGGGCGGCGGGGATTCGGGGAACGCCTACACTGACGGTGAACGGGCAACGAGTGGCGGCGAGCGCGGACTCGGTGATCGAGGCGGCGCTGGCGGCGGCGGAGTAGGGCGATGCGACGGACGAATTGGCGGTGGACGGTGCTGCTGGGGGTGATCGTGGGAACGGCGCTGGGTCTGGCGGCGCTGGGAGTGGGGTTTGAGGTGGGCGGGCAGGCGCCGGGGCTGGAGCCGCAGGTGTCGGATTTGAGCGCGATGGAGCCGAACGCGGCGGTGGTGTGGCAGGCGTCGTATCGGACGACGGCGGCGCAGGTGGCGGCGATGCTGCCGGGCCTGGATGTGCTCTGGCGGTGGGACGGTCGGCGTTGGCAGCCGTACGCGCCGGCGGTGGGCGGGGCGCTGCCGCCGGGGGCGGTGAATTTCACGATCGAGACGGGCGATCGGCTGTGGATCGGCGATTTTGATCGGTCGCGGATGCCGGCGGCGGAAGGGGCGACAACGTCGGCATCGACGCCGGAGGGGGACTCGACTCCGGAGGGGACGGTGATTGCGGAGGGGCGCCGACGGGGGTTGGTCGCGGATCGCGCGGTGGTGGGGGAGCCCGACGCGCCGGTGCTGATTGTGGACTACAGCGACTTCCTTTGAGGGCGCTGCCAGCGGTTTGCGGCTCAGGCTGAGCCGCGCATCATCGAAGAGGTCGTACGGACGGGGCTGGCGCGCTTCGAGTATCGGCACATGCCGCTGCACGGGCAGAGCGAGTTTGCGGCGCTGGCGACGGAGTGCGCGGCGGATCAGGATGCGTTCTGGGCGGCGCACGACCGCTACATGGCGGCGGGGGATGCGTCGCTGTATCGGCGGTCGGGGGCGGTGGCGATGGCGCGTGATTTGGGGTTGGACACGGCGGAGTTCGGGGCGTGCCTGGACGAGCGGCGGCACATTGAGGCGATTGAGGAGCAGCAGCGGGCGGGGTTCGCGCTGGGCGTGCGGGCGACGCCGGTGATTTTCGTGGACGGTGAGCGGGTGGATGCGACGGCGTCGGCGGTGATCGAGGCGGTGCGGGCGGCGGCTGAGTAACCCCTCGTCCGCCGCGTAACGCTCCGTCTCGCCGCTGACGGGGTACCGTTGCCTCATGGTGCAACCTGCGAACACGCCTGCGCGCAAACCCGAAAAACCGCTCGGCATCAAGGCCTACGGCTCGATCCCGCACCTGCCCGGCTCCAAGCTGGGTACCGGCGACCACACCGTCCACGACGGCCAGGCCCGCATCTGCACCGAGCGCCGGCGCGACCGCCACGACCGAATCATCGTCGAGGAGAAGCTCGACGGCGCATGCGTCGCGGTCGCCCGCGTCGACGGCCTGATCCTGCCGCTCGGCCGCGCCGGCTACGAGCTGACCACCGCGCGGTTCGACTTCCTGCGCCGCTTCCACGGCTACGCCATGGAGCGCCAGGACGCCTTCCTCGACCTGCTCGAAGACGGCGAGCGGGCAATCGGCGAATGGCTGATCCTCGCCCACGGCACGCGCTACGACCTGCCGCACGAACCCTGGGTGCTGTTCGACGTGATGCGCGGCGAAAAGCGCCTCACCCGCGAGGCGCTCCACGCCCGCAACCCCCGCTTCCCCATGCCGCAACTGCTCAGCGAAACCCCAGTCGCCATTGCCGAGATCGACGCCGCGCTCGGCGAGCACGGCCACCACGGCGCAATCGACCGCGCCGAGGGCGCCGTCTGGCGCGTAGAGCGCCGCGGCAAAGTCGACTTCCTCGCCAAATGGGTGCGCCCCACCCACGAAACCGGCCGCTACCTCAGCAGCATCTCCGGCCGCGACGAAATCTACAACACCTGGCCCGAAAGCTGAGGCGGAGATTCCGGGATCCAATCGCCCCCCTATGTGTCGTAGTTGCGGACTGGGGGGTCGGCCACCGCAAAAGCGCGCCCTCACCCCCGCAGCGGATACACCCGATACAGCCCAACGTGCCGAAAATCGCGGTCGAACGCGAGCAGGTCTTCAATGCCCTGGTCATCCATCGCGTCCATCAGCATGCAGTCGACCAGGCTGGGCGATCCCGTCGTCAGACTCGCATACCGCTCGATCCCGCGTTGCAGCGATGCCGTTGTCTGTAGAACCACCTCGTAGGACCCGGCCTCCGAGAGTGCGTCGTTCACGAATGCGAGCGCCGTCCGGCGCAGCGACTGTCTGGACATGAGCGACAGCAGCTCGGAGAGCACGCCGTCGGTGGTGACGATGACGGCGTCGCTGAACTCATCGGCGAGGCGCCGCGCTTCTTCGTGCTGCGTGTGCCTCACGTAGAGGAAGGGGAAGAGAAACGAGGTGTCCGCGGCGACGCGCCTTTCTCCGTGAGGCGTCACCGGCGTGGCCTGAGGTAGTCATCGGTGTCTTCGGGGCCGAGCACCGGCAACTCGGCCCAGACCTCGTCCGGCACCTGTCCAAAGGTGCGGTCGGCCAGCTTGAGGAGGTCGCCGACCGTGGCGCGCGGCGCACCGGCCGCGGCTTCGCACGCTGCGAGCGCGGCGCGCCGCAGCGCGTTGCGCCCCCACCGATCGACTTGCGCCGGCGGGTGCGCTCCCCATTGCACCGTGATCGAATCATCGGGGCCCAGGCTCGCGCCGAAGCCGCTCAGTTTGTCGAGCGTCGCCAGGCTCAGGTCGGAATGCAGATGGCCGTCCGTCCCTTTCATGAGTCCGGCGAGGATCAGATCGCCGGCGGCCGCAAACGCGGCAGCTGCGCCATCCGGTTCGTCCTGGCCGTTCGGCGTTGGGCAACGGCCGAGCTCAATCGCGCCGGCGCGCAGCGAGCGCATGCGCGGCTCCACCGCCTCGGCGAATCCGGGCGGGAGGCCGGGCCACACCGGATTGCCGCTGCGCCAGATTTCCTCGGCGACCCGAACGAACGCTTCCTGGAAGCGCGCGAGTTCGCGCAACGCCGAGGCGGGCAGTGCATCGCCCGCGAATGTCGGACCGTTGAACTTCAGCACGATCAGCGGTCGTTCCGCGCCTGGACCCATTGTCGCCGCTCCTCACAGCCAATCCTATCGCAGCCGCAGCCGCCTTTCACAGCCGCGGCCCCGGCGAGCCCTGATTCCGGGTCCCAATCCTCCCCCATCCTGGGGGAGGTGCCGCGCAGCGGCGGAGGGGGAGCGCCCGCCCGCCTACGCGCTGCGAATCCCGTCGCGGATCAGCTTCGCGATCAACTCCTCCTGCGAACCCGTCCCCTTGGTCGAGTTGCACGCGCCGCAGAGCAACTGGAGGTTGTCGATGTGGTCCGTGCCGCCTTTGGAGCGCGGCACGATGTGATCGATCGTGAGGTTGCGGAACGGGAAGAACGTCCTACAGCCGTTGCACAGTCCCTCTTGCTGCCCGTACAGCAGGTGTTTGTTCGACGGCGAAGCGTACGGCGGCAAGTTGCCGAGGTCGGTTCGCTGTGGAATATCGGTGCGGTGAACGCCCGAGTAGAACAGCCCCAATTCGCGTTGCATCCGCACCTTGACCAGGTCCGCCGCTTTGGGCGAAATGTCGATTCCGATCCACTGCCGCTCCAGTTTCTCCGCGGCGACGCAGGCCGTGGCGCAGCCGCAGAACGGATCGAACACCACGTCATCAGGGTTCGACGATGTGAGAATGACACGCTCCAGCAGCGCGATCGGTTTCTGGGTCGGGTAGCCGGTGCGCTCCCGTGCGCTGCCCTGCACCGGCGGTATATCCGTCCAGAGCGCGTCGACTGTCCGCCCCCGCTGCTCGTCGAGATATCGCTTCAGACTCGGCACCCGGCCGGCCGCGCGCTGGACGATTCGGCCTTCCGCGTGCGCCTGCTCCATGCGTTCCTGCGTCCAGCGCCAGACTCGCGTGACGCCGAGGAACTCGTAGGTCAGATTCGGCCTGTTTTTGTTCGGGTTGGTCAGGTTGTCGAGCTGATACCGGCGTCCTGTTCCTTCTTCGACGTGTCGGTAGTGACGGTCAACGTAGTCGGCGTCGTGCGGGGCAAACTGTGCGTTATATACCGCGCGGTCGCTCATTGCGTAGCGAAGCAGCACGTCGTGATTGGTCGACATGTTCCGCGTGGCCAGCCCCTTGGCGGGTTGTCGCCGCCAGACCACCTCGTTGCGGAAGCAGCCGCGCCCGAACACCGCGTCCATCGTCATTTTCAGGTAGTGACTCGCCGTCTGATCGCAATGCAGGTAGATGCTGCCGTCCGGCTTCAGCAGGCGCTTCATTTCGAGCAGTCGGACGCCCATCATGATCAGGTACGCCTTCATTCGTTTGCCGTGAGAGACGCCGGCCGACTCGATCACGCTGGCAAGCGCCGGCTCGCGCTCCGCGACCTCGCCGTGCCACGCAATGTCCAGGTCGTCCAGCGTCCACGAGTCTTTGAACGCCGCGCCCGCCGCCTCCGAGTCGATGGGCGCGACGTAGTCGCGATTCGAGTTGAATGGCGGATCCAGGTAGATCAGGTCGACCGTTTCGGAGTTCATCCCCCGCATCACGTCGATGTTGTCGCCCGTCCACAGCGTCTGATTGGCCCAGTTCGCCGGATGAGAATCAGTCACGGCAGCGTCTCCGTTCTCCGCCCGTGCCGACACTCCTCACAGCTAATCCTACCGCAAGCGTCGCCGCTTCGTGCAGCCAACGTCCTCCGGCGCGACGCGATTCCGGGTCCCAATCCTCCCCCATCCTGGGGGAGGTGCCGCGCAGCGGCGGAGGGGGTGCGGCCGCCCTGCGCTAAGCCGCCCCGCGACTAGATCTTGTCCGGCGGCGGCCAGATTTCGATCGCGATCTTCGCCAGCCGCTCGCTGCGATCGAGAATCTTGTGCTCATCCCAGCCTTCGTCAGCTGGTGCATGCGCCAACAACTCGCGGACGAGCGCGTGGTCGTCGAAGTCTTGAAGAGCCGCGCGCTTTGCGGCCCATGACGAGTCTGGTACAGGCACTCGGAAATCGCGCTGGAGCAGCGCCAGATTGCCGATCGTGCCGATCAGTTGGTCCCGCAGCTCGTTTGGGTCCTCGTCCAACTCGTTTTGCGGTGGCTCAGACCACTCTCGCAGATCGCGCCATTTTTCGGGCAGAACGTGCTCAATATTCTGCTTCTCGATCGGGAGGTCGACTCGCGGCGTGAGATCTTGCCCCTGCACTGCTGGACCAGGACCGAGTTTTGGCACGCCGGTCAAGGTGCCAGCCTCAAGCGCAGCGAGCACCATTCGCTGACGCGCCTTCGTCAACGAGTCCCAAACCAGAACCTCCAGCAGACGTTCGTCGGAAGGCCACTCAGCATGTGCGCTGCTGCGGTTCGTGATCTCGTCGATGATCGTGTCGGCGGCTTTCGGTGCGCGATTGTTCTGAAGCGCTCGGAGGAGGCTTGGGATGTCCTTGTTCAAGCCCTTTGAGTCCAAGCGGCAGATCATCCGGCGCACCAGAAAGCTCTCCAACGCGGTGAGGCAGCGCTCGAACTCCGGAACGGGCACATCTTCGGTGAGCAGCCACAGCAGCACCGGCGTCATCAGATGCGCCTGCGTCACGTGCCAGCGAGCGACGAAACGCGCCAGCGTGGAGTCGCCGGTTGCATGCTCCAGTTCGTCATACTTCCGTGCGACGCGCTCCAGGTCGGCCGCGAGAGCATTGGTGTCTCTCCCGGGTATGTACTGTCGGAACGGCTGGAACGTACCCTCGGCCTCGATCAGAGTGTGGGTTCGCATTGTGAGCCAGTAACGAAGAAAGACTTCGAGCCGAGGAGTGGTGAGCCGTCCCTGCTTGACGTCTTGTCGCCACCACGGGTTGAGTTCCAGCGACTCGAAGTAGCGCGAGTGCAGCTGCTCGTCGTCGCCGCCGCTAACTCGATGTTGGTGTAGGAGATGGTTCTTCGCCAGATCCCATTGGAGCAGCGGAGTGCCACGCGCGTTCAACGACTCGAAGATCACGTTCGGATTGTCCGCGAAGCCGAGGTCAATCGCGACCACCTTGAGTTTGAAACGCAGCGCAGCCGCCAAAGCGTCCACGCGAACTTCGAGGTCCTCAGGAACACGCAGGATCCATTGGGCGAACCAGTCGCGAAAGAAGTCATACGCGCGCTCAATCCGCGTCTGCGGGTCACTCGCTGCCGCAGCGCGTCTCCTCGCGAGATGCGCACGCAGAGATTGGGGTTGGGCCGGTGGGGCGCTCACCGGATCATTGCCTCTCTCCGTGGCCTTTTGCATGACCTTGTCGAACTGTTCTTGGTCGCCCACTGTCGGCCAGACCTTGGATTTCAGGTGCGGACTGCCGGCGTAGACATGTTTTGGTGGATTTTCGATCAGCAAGGCCAAGTGCTCTGCTGCGGGATGGTCGCCGACTTGCGCCATTTCAAGGGCTGCCTTGGCAGCCGCGAGGATCAGCTGAAGCGTGATTAGCCGCTGTTGCCCATCGATGACCCGACGAGTGCGAAAGTCGTCGTTGCCGTGCCGCTGCTCCTGGAAGACGAGCGCGCCCAGAAAGTGGTCGGGCGCACTGCCTTGCGATGCGCTTCCCGGCCTGCGCAGATCGCCTTCCGCGACGCGCTCAATGTCATCCCACAGCGGCCGCCACTGCTTCTTCTCGTCCCAGACGTACGGCCGCTGGTAGATCGGGATCACATACTGGCCAGGATCGGCGAACAGCGTTGCCGCACTTTCGACGTTGGCTTCCATGCTCCGTCCTTCCACCTCCGCAGATTGTAGAGCATGGCCTACGCGCCGACCTAGCCGCGGGGGAGGCCGAGGCCGCGAGTGGCGATGATGTTGCGCTGGATTTCGCTGGTGCCGGCGGCGATGGTGAGGGGGACGGCGTTGAGGTATTCGTCGGGCATCCGACCGTTGAGCGGCGCGCGCTCCGCGTCGCCGGCGAGCTGGCCGTGCAGGCCGAGCATGTTGATCATCCCCGCCAGCTGCTGGTTGACCGCCGTGCCGAACAGCTTGCTCATCGACGCCTCCTGGTTGGGCACCAGCCCCTGCGACTGCATCCAGGCGACGCGGTAGGCGAGCCAGCGCCCGACGGTGAAGCCGATCTGGAGGTCGGCGATGCGGTGGCGCACGCGGATGTCCTCATCGGGGCGGCTCCCGTCGGGGCCGGGCTGCGCGGCCAGCTCGGTCAGCTCGCCGAGCAGCCGCACACCGGAGACGACGCGGGAGATGCCGGAGCGCTCGAAGTCGAGCGTGGTCGTGGCGACGTACCAGCCGCGGTTCTCCTCGCCGACCATGTTGGCGGCGGGCACGCGCACATCCTCGAAGAAGACCTCGTTGAAGTGGTGGCGGTCGGCCATGTTGACCAGCGGGCGCACCGTGATGCCGGGCGTCTTCATGTCGAGCAGGAAGAACGAGATGCCGCGGTGCTTGGGCGCGTCGGGGTCGGTGCGCGCCAGGCAGAAGATCCAGTCGGCGTGCTGCGCGCCCGACGTCCAGATTTTCTGGCCGTTGATGATGTAGTCGTCGCCGTCGCGCACCGCGCGCGTCTGGAGCGAGGCGAGGTCCGAGCCGGAGCCGGGCTCGCTGAAGCCCTGGCACCAGGTGATCTCGGCGTTGCGGATGGCGGGGAGGAAGAATTCTTTGTGGGCGTCGCTGCCGTACATGATGATGGTGGGGCCGACGCGGTCGACGCCCTGGTTGTAGGAGGGTGCGCGGTAGTGGGCCATCGCCTCGTTGAACATCGCCTGGCGGACGGGGCCGGCCCCCGCGCCGCCGTGCTCGGTCGGCCAGCCGAGCGTCAGCCAGCCGCGCTCCGCCAGCGAGCGCTGGAACGCGCGGGTGAAGGCCCAGCGCTCATCGTTGGCCGCGCCCTCCTCGGCGGGCCCCTCCGACATGTCCGCCCAGCCCGGCGGCAGCTCGGTCTCCAGGAACCGCACCACCTCCCCGCGAAACGCCTCGTCCTCGGCCGAAAATCGGAACTCCATGCGCACACCTCGTCTCCTCGGATCAGCCGCGTCGACAGCCGCATCGACAGCCATGCTCAACGCGCCGATCGTAGCTTACGGAGGCGGCTCGGGGCCGATGCCCGTTCGGGGGCGGGAAGTGGGGGCGAGGGATGTGAGCGGGCGTTAGTCGATGGCGTGGAGGACCAGGCCGGTGGGGAGTTTGGGGACGAAATAGGTGCTTTTTTGGGGCATTCTGTCGCCGGCTTCGGCGGCGGCGAAGACCTGGTCGAGCGTGGGCGGGGGGATCAGGAAGGCGGCGGTCGCGTCGCCGCGGGCGACGGCGGCCCGGGCGGCCTCGCGGCTGTGCTCGTAGGTGACGGCCCGGCCGGCGGCCAGCACATCCTCGTCGATGCCGAGGCGGCGGTCGAGGATGGCGTATTGCAGGACGGCGGGGGCGAGTCCGCGCCAGGAATCGGGCAGGTGCGGCGGGAGAGCGGCGAGCGCGGCGTCTTCGGGCGTCAGGTGGACGGGCGGGGCGTCGCGCGTGATCAGGGTGAGGTGCGGCTCAGCCGGCGGCTCGGCATGGGCGGTGAAGTCGGGCGCGAGGCGGGCCGGCAGATCATCCGGGACCTCGGTGTGGATCAGGCGGTGCGTCGCGCCCACCACCAGGCCCGGGTCCGAGGCGGGCACGATGCCCATCAGCACCCGGCCCACCGCCCCGGTCGCCTGACCATTGGGCTCGGCGGCGCGGCGATCGAGCACCGCGAGCGCCGATTCGTAGCGGTGGTGTCCGTCGGCCATGTAGATCGGCTGGGCGGCGATCGCCACCGCCAGCTCGGTAATTGCGACGGGGTGGTCGATGCGGCGCAGCGCATGGTGATCGCCGGCGGGGTCGGTTCCCTCGCTGAGCGGGAGCAGGCCCATCGCGTCGGTCAGGGCGGCGGCGACGCGCCCGTCGCGGTCGGCGACGAACGCCATCAGCGGCGAGACGTCGGCGCCCACGCCGTCGCGCAGCGCGGTGCGGGTGGCGCGCGGGCCGGGCATCGTCCACTCGTGGGGCAGCACATCGCCGCGCTCCCAGGGAGTGAGATTGACGGCGGCGAACAGCGCCAGCCGGGTGCGCGGCTCGCCGTCGAGCGTGAAGCTGTGCTCGTGCAGATAGAGCGCGGGGGCGTCCTGGACGAGCACGCCAGCGTCGCGCCAGTCGCTCAGGCGCTGGGCAGCGTCGGCGATTTCGTCGGCGCCGGCGGCGGTCTCGAGGTGGGCGATCTGGTGCGGGCTGGCGGCCTTCAGCTGCGCGGTCTGGTCGGCGTCGACGATGTCGTAGGGCGGCCCGAGCACGGCGCCCCAGTCGGGCAGGCGTGCGGAGTCGTAGCGCAGCGCGGGGAAGGGGTGGATGACAGCCACGCGGGGAGCGTATCAAAGGGGCTGTGTTGGGGGGAGTTTGATCTGCGGGCGCGTGGGTGCGACGCTGCGCACATGCCCGGCGAAGCAGCTCCCAACAGCGTGCGCGGCTGCGTCTTCTGCGGCATCGCCGACGGGCGGGAGTCGGCGCTCTTCTTTCACAACGGCGAGCGAGCCGGTGAGCGGGCGGGCGGAGCGATGTTCGTCAATTCGCAGCGCGGCGAGCCGTCGGTGCCCTGGAGCGCGGCGACGCCCGATGTGTTCATCTTCGAGAATCAGTTCCTCTTCTACGACCTGACCTCGCTGGTGATCCCCAAAGCGCACTCGCCGACGGTGGGGCCGCGTTTCTACATGCAGCAGTCGGAGCTGTGGCGCGATTTGGGCGATGTGGGGCGGGCGGCGCGCGATCACGGGGCGCGGACGCTGGAGTTGATGGCGGAGCGCGACGCGCGGAACGCGACGGAGCGCGCGCCGCAGGGCTTCCGCGTCTTCTGCAATTTCGGCTCGTGGGGCGAGCAGACGCAGCCCCACGCGCACCTACAGGTGCACGCGGGGCGGGAGCTCGACGTGAGCCGCTTCGCGCCGACGGGCGAGCCGTGGCCGGACGCGGCGCGGCGCTTCGGCGGGCCGGTCGAGGAGACGGAAACGACGCTGTTCTACGACGCCGGGCCGGTGCTGGAGGCGGGCCGCGGCGAGATCTGGAAGGTGACGATCTCGATGGGCTTTGCGGGCGCGCGGCGGGAGTTGCCGCCGTTCGCGCGGCTGGCCGTCCCGCGCTCGGGCGCGAGCCAGTGGGCGCTCTGGGAGGAGCTGGGCGCGATGGGCGCGGAGATCGTGGAGCTGGCCGAGCGGAAAAGCCCGCAGGGTTTCCGCTTGATGGCCAACTTCCCCGGTCAGGAGCGGGAGAGCGAGTGGGGCGAAGGGCATGTGCTGATTGTGGGAGGGCATCACATCGGGCTGTACGCCGACTACTTCTAGAGGCTAATCACACTCCCGCCATTCCCACCCCCATCCGTCGCCACCGAACCGCCACCTCCGTCGCCCCAGACTTGATCTGGGGCCCAAACCCAACCCTCTTTGCAGACCGAAGCCTCACACCGCCGCCGCCGCTCCGGCACCCTCCCCACTCCGTCATACCCGCGCTTGCCGCGGGTATCTCGACGTGTGCGGCACCATCATTGTACCCGCCTCCCCCGCCGCTCCCGCCCCTTTCCGTCGCCCCAGACTTGATCTGGGGCCTATACGGCGGTGGTTGGCGGTACGGAGTCCCGAGTAGTCCTGCGAACGGGGTTGGTGGGACCGCTTGGGACCTCGGCGCTGCGAACGAAGTTGAGTATGGGCCCCAGATCAAGTCTGGGGCGACGGATCCTGGGGGCGAGGGGTTGGAGGCCGCTCGTCGAGATACCCCCGTTCGAGCCGGGGGCAGGCTCCGCGGCAAGCGCGGGTATGACGGAGGGGGTGGTGCGGGGCGACGGAGGTGGGGCGCCCCCCGAATCAGCCCGCGCCTTCGGCGGAGAGCCAGAGGGTGTCGCCGTGGGCGACGGTGAAGTCGCGGGAGTCCGGCAGCAGTAGGCCGGCGGCGACGCCGTAGCGCAGCCAGCGGCCGTTGCGCCAGATGCTCAGCGTGGTCACGCCCTCCAGTTCGGGCAGCAGATCCGACGCGCGGATGGACTCGGCGCCCGTCCAGGCGGCGAACGCGCCCGCACTGGTCGCGGTCAGCGACTCCGCCGCGCTCGGCGGCGGCGGGGCGGCGACCGTGACCCGCGCGATGGCGGTCAGGCCGTCGGACGCGGCGGTCAGCGTGACTGCGCCGGGCATGACGGCGCGCCAGGTGGCCGAGGCTTGCCCGTCGGTGGTGGTGGAGTCGCGGCGCAACTGCACGACGCCGGCCGCGCCGGGCGGCGCGATCTCCGACCACTCGACGGCTGTGCCGTTGGGCACGGCTGCGCCTTCGGCGTCGGTCAGCGTCGCGGTCAGCGTGAACTCGCTATTGGGGTCGATTTGGACGGTTTCGGGGCTGAGCGAGATCGCGGCCGGGCCGCCGCTGATGTGGAGCGTCTGCGTGGCCGTGATCGCGCCGGCGCGGACTTCGAGGGTGTATTCGCCGTTGGCGAGCGGGCGGGCGGCGGCGCGGTTGATGTTGATGCGCACCTGGCGGCGGCCGTCGGCGGTCAGCGTCGGATTGTCCGCGCCGCCCAGCGGCCATTCGAATGCGACGCCGTCGGTCACGCGCGCGCCGTCGGGGCCGGTCAGCATCGCAAACGGCGCGCCGCGCGGCATCGCCACCGTGTTGCCGGCGGCGTCCAGCGCGGTGACGGCCAGGGTCAGCGTGTCGCGGTCGTCCTGGTCGGCGCCCTCGTCGGGGGTGCCGATGTTGAGCAGGCCGCCGGCGGGCGGGGCGACGGCCAGCGCGGCGGGCGGGCCGGTCAGGATCACGGTGAGCGGCTCGCTGTTGAGCGTCGCACCGCTCTCGGCGGAGAACACGGTCGCCTGCACCCGGGCGGCGGCGGCCTGCCCGCCGTGGCGCAGGTCGACCAGGATGACGCCCGCGTCGTCGCTGGCCAGCGCCGTGTTGAGCGAGCAGGAGCGCCCCCCGGCCAGCGCCTCGACCGCGCAGCCGTCGCCGAAATTGGTGCTCAGCGCGCCCGCCGTGGTCGTCACCCGCAGCGCAGATGTGCCGTCCCCGTCCCACGGCGCGCCCCGCTCGTCCAGCAGCTGCAAGCGCAGCGTGGTCGTCTCGCCCGCGGCGAGCAGCGAGGGAAACGGCCCGTCGTCGGCGGTGCTGGTCGTGAACCGCGTGTCGGTGGCGAAGCCCAGCCGCAGCTCGGCCAGTTGCGGCGGCTCGCCGATCGTCACTTCGATCGAGTCGTGCAGCACGATGGCGCCCTCGACGCCGCTCACGCTCAGCGCGACCTGGCCCGAGATCGTGTGCATCCCCTGCGCGTCGGGCAGGATTTCCACCCGCTTCTGGTCCCCGCTCAGGGCGATCGGGCAGGTCGTGACGCGCAGCCCGTCCTCGAACCGCACCGCGCAGCCTTCGACGCTCGTGCCGCCGATTGGGGGAGCCTCAACGCTGGCATACTGTGCGCGCCGATTCGAGTGCCCCACCCAATTGCCGTTGTCGTCGATCCGGCAGTTCAGGATCCGGTCCGAAACAGGATCGAACGTGATCCACACGAGGCCGCAGTTGCCGTCGCTGAGATACACCCCGCTATCGCCGCGGTAGTAACTGCCAACAAAGTCGTGAGGAGTAGTCGTAATGGGCCTCGAGATCGCCAGGCGCTGATAGTCGAGATCCTTGACGACGGTACGACCGAAACCAGCATTCCCGCCCGGGTTGGCGTCGAGCAGCCGCTCCGCGGTCGACGCGTCGGCGTCGACCCAGATGCCGGAGGCGGGCCGGGTGTAGACGTCGACCGCCCCCGCATCTTCTGTTTCTGCGTCGACATCGTACGTAGAGTTGGCGATCAACAGGACGCTCGCGTCGCGGTAGAAGAACTCGATTCCGCCCTTTTCGCCATAGCTCCATTCGTCGCTGACGTCGCTGCTGAGCGTGGCGCTGGGCAGCAGCACGCCGGTCCAGTCGTCGGCCGAGGCGCGCTGGAAGATATGCACGCTGTCAATGCCGGCTTCGCTGGCGGCGATCGTCGAGCCGTCGGCCGAAGCGGCTATTTCGTGCCCAAACCAGCCGTCGGCGGTCGCGTCGGCCCAGGGCCGGGCCAGCAGCACCGCGGTCGGCGCGGTGATCCGCCGCGCCGGGCCCGGCGAATGATGCAGCTGCGGATCGAAGCTGCTGGCGTCCTCGCCCGCCCCGATCAGCGTCCCGCCCGCCTCGGGCGCGGCCGCCCAGCCGCCCTCCGGCGCGACGAACACGTAGGCCTCGCCCGCATCCCGCGTGCCGCCGCTGAACGCGCCGCCCGCAGTGTCGAACGGGTAGTGCTTCCAGGAGGCCGCAACCGAGAGCACCCGCCCGTCCTCCGACAGACCGATCTTCTGCTGGCCGAGGCTGGCGTCGGCGTCTTCAACCAGCGAGCTGACGCGCGAGCAGTAGGCGTCGCAGGCGTTGGCGTCGTCGGGATCGAACGGTCGGGTCCCGCTCGCGCCCCAGGCCGGCGCGGGCGCGGCGGTCAGCTTCACCCCGTCGGCGTATTCGATGTCGCCCCAGTCCTGCCCGCGCCGTCGGGCCGGCTGTAGACGTAGACCGCGCCGATGTTGTTCATCCGCTGCGCGGCCACGGCCAGCGTCGAGCCGTCGGCCGAGATGCTCACGGCGGAACTGTAGCGGGTTTCGACCGAGCCGCGCGCGTTGCCGTACTCGCTCTGCGGCGGGGACAGGCGTTTGACCAGCGTGACGCTGAGCGGCGCGTCGCGGTAGTCGCGCTTGTACTGGCTTTCGTCGCTCCAGTCGAGCTTGAAGATGTAGAGGCTGCCCACGTTGTCGGCGCCGTCGATATCGTCGCCGCGCGCGTTGACGAACAGCCAGGAGGTCGCGCCGGATTCCTGCCAGACGGCGCTGCCTCGCCACCCGTCTCCTCCGCGGCCGAAACAATTATTAGTAGTATCCCTCCAGGCGTCCAAATCCACGTCGAGGTGATCGCGATGCAGGATCAGCGCCGCCTGGCGCTTGTTCCAGGTGTCGAAGACGTAGGGACTACAACCCCTGGTGCCGATGCTATCATCATCGTGCATATCGTTGGAGCCCACCAGCAGGGTGCGTCCGTGCATGGCCAGCGCGACGACCTTGGCCCAGTCATCGGCGGGCCGGTCGTTTTCGTTGTATGGGGTGTAGAGCGCGCCGCCCATCACGAACTGGTCGGCGGGCTTGAGCACGCCGCTGTCGGACGAGCGCCAGCGGAGCGGGCCGCTGAGGCGCAGGGCGGCGTCGGCGATGCTGAGCCGCCGCCAGGGGGTGTGCGGCCCGGTGAAGCGCAGGGCGGCGGAGACGCTGAATTCGGAGTCGGGCGCGACGATGCCGTCGGAGTCGTCGATGCTGATCACCAGTTCGATATCGTCGGGGTGTCCGTCGGCGCGGGCGGGTGCGAGCGCGAGCAGGGCGCCGGCCAGCAGCGCGGCGATCAGGGCGGCCAGTGCGATCAGCGCGGGAACGCGAGTTTTACCCCCCCCCCCCCCGCGAATTTGCGCGGAGCGGTCCGGTTGAGATTCCACATTGTCGCCCGAGTCTAGCCGCGCGCGGCGCGGGGTTGGTGGGTTGGGCTGCGTGGAGGGTAGCACATGGGGGGCGTGGGGGTGTCAAGGGGCGGCGTTGGGGTGTCAAGGGGGGGCGGCGGCCCGTTTTCCGTCGCCCTTTCCTCCGTCATTCCCGCCCCCTTCCTCGTCATTCCCGCCCCTTTCCCCCGTCATTCCCGCCCCCCCTTCCCCCGTCATTCCCGCCCCCTTCCCCCGTCATTCCCGCCCCCTTCCTCCGTCATTCCCGCCCCCGAGCGGGAATCTGTCGCGAGCCCGCCTCCGCCCCTCGCTTCGCTTCCCTCCGTCGCCCCAGACTTGATCTGGGGCCTATGCGGCGGCCGTTCGCAGCACAGCGCATCGAGCGGCCCGCGCACGGCGTCGGCGGACGGCTCGGGACCCCGGCGCCGCGCACAACGTTGGGCTTGGGCACCAGATCAAGTCTGGGGCGACGAATCCTCGGGCTGTGGGGGGTGGAAGGTGCGCGGGGAAATTCCCGCCCCCTCTCCTCCGTCATTCCCGCCCCTTTCCTCCGTCATTCCCGCCCCCTTCCTCCGTCATTCCCGCCCCCGAGCGGGAATCTGTCGCGAGCCCGCCTCCGCCCCTCGCTTCGCTTCCCTCCGTCGCCCCAGACTTGATCTGGGGCCTATGCGGCGGCCGTTCGCAGCACAGCGCACCGAGCGGCCCGCGCACGGCGTCGGCGGACGGCTCGGAACCCCGGCGCCGCGCACAACGTTGGGCTTGGGCACCAGACCAAGTCTGGGGCCTATGCGGCGGCCGTTCGCAGCACAGCGCATCGAGCGGCCCGCGCACGGCGTCGGCGGACAGCGCGGGACCCCGGCGCTGCGCACAACCTTGGGCTTGGGCACCAGATCAAGTCTGGGGCGACGGATCCTGGGGCTGTGGGGGGTGGAGGGTGCGCGGGGAGATTCCCGCTCGGGGGCGGGAATGACGGGGGAAGGGGGCGCGGGAATGGCAGGGAGAGGGGGCGGGGATGGCGGGGGAGCGGGTATTCTGCGGGGAGCGCTAGTCGGGCACGGATGCGGAGGATCAACGATGGCGATTCAGGGCTACAGCGATTATGACGCGATCGGGCTGGCGGAGCTGGTCGCCGGCGGGCAGGCGACGGCGGCGGAACTGCTGGAGGAGGCCATCGCCCGCGCCCAGCGCGTCAACGACCAAATCAACGCCGTCGTCTACCCCTACTACGACATGGCCCGCGAGCGCGCCCTCGCCGGCCTCCCTCAGGGACCCCTCCACGGCGTCCCCTTCCTGCTCAAGGACCTCTACCTGCTCTACACCGGCCAGCCCATGAGCAACGGCTCCCGCATCTACGAGGACTACGTGCCCGACCACGACCACGAGATGACGACCCGCTACAAGGCGGCCGGGCTGAGCATCTTCGGGCGCTCGACTTCGCCGGAGTTCGGCATCACCTCGACGACCGAGTCAGTGGTTCACGGCAAGACGCGCAATCCGTGGAATCTGGAGCACACCGCCGGCGGTTCCTCGGGCGGCGCGGCGGCGGCGGTCGCGGCGGGCATCCTGCCGGCCGCCAACGCCTCCGACGGCGGCGGCTCGATCCGCATTCCGGCGTCGTGCTGTGGGCTGTTCGGCCTGAAGCCCACCCGCGGGCGCACGCCCTCCGGCCCCGATGTGGGCGAAGGCTGGGCGGGGATGTCGACAATTCACGCCGTCTCGCGCAGCGTGCGCGACTCGGCGGCGCTGCTCGACGCCACCGCCGGCCCCGATCTCGGCGCGCCCTACTACGCGCCGCCGCCCGCGCGGCCCTGGCTCGACGAGGTCGGCGCGCCGCTCGGCAAGCTGCGCGTGGGCATGATCACCACCGCCTTCAACGGCGTGGAGACGCACCCCGACTGTCTGGCGGCGGTGGAGCACGCCGCCGGCCTCTGCCGCGACCTGGGCCTGGAGGTGGAGGACGCCGCGCTCGAAATCCCGCGCGAGGTGAGCAACCCGCTGTTCAACATCGTCCGCCCCGCCACGCTCGTCGCCGTCGAGGAGCGCGCCGCGCAGCTGGGGCGCACGCCGAACCCCGAAGATGTCGAGCCGATCACCTGGCAGATGATCAGCGGCGACATGCCCAGCGGCGCCGACTACATCCGCGCCACCCGCGCGGTCCATGCCATCGGGCGAATCGTCGCCGGCTTCTTCGAGGACTACGACCTGATGCTCAGCCCCACGATGGCCTCGCCGCCCTTCCCGCTGGGGCATCTCAACCTGGACCGCGACGACATGCAGGCGCAGGGGCGCGACGTGCAGCAGACGGTCGGCTACACCTCGACCTTCAACGCATCGGGCAACCCGGCCGCCTCCGTCCCGCTCTGGTGGAACGACGCGGGGCTGCCGATCGGCGTGCAGTTCGTCGCGCCTTACGGCGACGAAGCGCGCCTGATCCGGCTCGGCTCCGCCCTCGAAGAGGCCCAACCCTGGTTCGACCGCCGCCCGCCCGTCCACTCCGACGCATAACGCGCGCCGGAGGGGAGGCCGCGCCTCATCCCGAACAAACCCGAACAAACCTGACCACCCAGAAGCCCTCCCGACCAGATAAGACACAGCCAAAGGACCACCCCGAACACCCCGAACAAACCCGAACAAACCCGACCATCCAGAAGCCCCCCGACCAGATAAGACACAGCCAAAGAACCGCCCCGAACACCCCGAACAAAGCCGAACAAACCTGACCAAAGCCGACCAACTTGGCGAGCGCCAATGGCAGGCCGACTCGTGTGAACACGCCCGAAGCCGCCCTCCTGCGCGGGGGCGATTCCGGAGCGGAGCGCGCCTCACCGCTATCCTGTCGCTACCCAGCCTGACAGGAAGAGGACTCAACATGAAAGTCGCCAACGCGATCGCCGAGATGCTCAAGCGCGAGGGGGTTGAATTCGTCGTCGGCTACCCCGTCAACCCGATCTTCGAGGCCGCGGCGGAGGCCGATATCCGCACGATCATCGTGCGCCAGGAGCGCACGGCGATCCACATGGCCGACGCTTTCGCGCGGATGAACTCCGGCGACCAGATCGGCGTCTACCTGACGCAGAACGGCCCGGGCGCGGAGAACTCGTTCGGCGGGCTGGCGCAGGCCTGGAGCGAGTCGGCGCCGCTGGTGGCGATTCCGGGCGGCTACGCGCGGGCGCAGACGAACGTCGCCCCCAACTTCAGCGGGCTGGTCAATTTCCAGCACGTCAGCAAGTGGACGGAGCAGCTGACGGTCGCCAAGGACCTGCCCAACGCGGTGCGGCGGGCGTTCACGCACGCGCGCAACGGTCGGCAGCGGCCGGTGGTGCTGGAGGTGCCCGGCGACATGTGGGGCGAGGATGTGGAAGAGCCGATCAACTACCGCCCGACCTCCTCGGTGCGCTCCGGCCCCGACCCGGCCGACGCGCGCAAGGCGGCGCAGACGTTGGTCAACGCCGAACGCCCCGTGATCTACGCCGGGCAGGGCGTCCACTACGCCAAAGCCTGGGACCAGCTGCGCGAGCTGGCCGAACTGCTCGAAGCGCCGGTCACGACCAGCCTGCAGGGCAAGAGCGCGTTCCCCGAAACGCACCCGCTCTCGCTGGGCTCCGGCGGGCGCGCCTTCCCCCAGGCCGTGCATGAGTTCCTCCAGAACGCCGACGTCGTCTTCGGCATCGGCTGCTCGTTCGCCGCGACCGGCTTCGGGCTGCGGATGCCCAAGGGGCCGTACTACATCCACGCCACGCTGGACCCCGAGGACTTCAACAACGAGGTCGAAATCTCCGAGGGCGTCGTGGGCGACGCCGCGCTGGTGCTGGACGCGATCATCGCCGAGGTCAAGGAGCTCGTCGCCGGCCCGCGCGGGCGCGCCGACGGCGTCGCCGCCGAAATCTCGCGGATCAACGGCGGCTGGCGCAACGACTGGGCGCACAAGACCGACTGCGACGAGTCGCCGCTCAATCCCTACCGCGTGCTGCGCGACCTGCACGCCACGCTGGACGAGACGGTCGGCATCGACAACGTGGTCGCCACCCACGACGCGGGCAGCCCGCGCGACCAGATGTCGCCGTTCTGGAACTCGACCACGCCGCTCAGCTACATCGGCTGGGGCAAGACCACCCAGCTCGGCTACGGCCTCGGCCTCGCGATGGGCGCCAAAATCGCGCGCCCCGAGAAGACCTGCCTCAATGTCTGGGGCGACGCCGCCATCGGGATGACCGGGATGGACTTCGAGACGGCGGTGCGGGAGAACATTCCGATCCTCTCGATCCTGCTGAACAACTTCTCGATGGCGATCGAGCTGCCGATCATGAAGACGGCGACGGAGAAGTACCGCGCGACGGATATCTCGGGCAACTACGCCGACATGGCGAAGGCGTTTGGGGGCTACGGCGAGCGGGTGACGGAGGTCGGCGACATCAAAGAAGCGGTCAAGCGCGGCATCCAGGCCACGGAAAACGGGCAGCCCGCCCTGCTGGAGTTCATCACCAGCAAGGAGATCGATTACTCGGTCTTCCGCTAGGAGGGCGGTCATGGCAAGCGTCTGGTTGGTCCGCGCGGACGGCGGGAAGCTCGCCGACGAGTTTCGCGCGGACAAACACATCAGCATCGGCTTCAGCATCGCGGAAGATCTGTCGGGCGTGACAGATCTAAGCGTGATCGAGGCCGCATTCCGTCGTGCGAATCCGGAAAAGGGGCAAGGGGCTGTCACGCTGACGGTCGGGCAGATCGACACGTTTCTCAATGAGATCCAGCCTGGCGATCATGTGCTCGCGCCTCGGCGTGAGCATAAGTGGCTGATGCATGGGGTCGTCGGTAGCGGGCCTGCGTACTTCGTGCCGAAACCTGGTGATCCCGACCACCACGGAAACCGGCGGCCGGTTGAGTGGGCGCGCGACGATATTTATCGTGACGACTGCGCACCAGACGATCGGGGCAAGTTGAAGGATCGCCGCACCATCGCTCCCGTCAACGACAGCGCCGAGGCGTTTCTGGCGAGCATCAACACCAGCACCGTCGACACACTCAGGCGCTTGCAGGCGATAAAAGACCATCTGGACTGGAAGGAATGCCAGGAACTCGTCGCGCGGCTTCTCGCGGCGATGGGATGTGAGGACATCCGCGTAGCGGGCCCAGGGGCCGATGGCGGGGTGGACATTACTGCCGTAAGCTCAGGCATTCTGATGCCGACCGTTCCGTTGTTCGTCCAGGTCAAGCACTACAAACCGGAGAGCAAGATCTCCGAGAAGACGGTGCGTGACCTGCGTTCGGGCATTCAGTTCGGTGGGCGAGGCGTGTTCGTCACCACATCCGACTTCGTGAAGGGCGCGCGCGAGACAGCGACGGAGCCGGGCTTCCCCCAGATCGCGCTGATCAACGGCAGGCTGCTGGTCGAACTGCTGCACGAACACTGGGCGAAGATGGATGTCCCACAGTCGTTCCACGACCGCCTCGACGACGAGTTCGGGACTCCGAGCTCGTGAAAGCAGGCGAGGGCGCTACACTGGAGTCCGATACGGACAAGGAGATCGATCACTCGGTCTTCCGACAGGGGACGATCATGGCCCACGTATGGCTGGTTCGAGCAGACAAGAACGGGTCGCTGTGCGACGAGTTCAGGGAAGGCGGCTACATCAGCATCGGCTACGCCCTGACCGTCGATCTGACGAACTTCAGCGATCGCGATGAGATCAAGTCGGCGTTCTGCGCGGCGAATCCCGACAAGACGAATCCGGGCACGATCGGCGGGGCAGTCAACCAGATCGAAGCGTTTCTGGCGTGCATCGAACCGAACGATCACGTTCTGACGCCGACCGGCAACCGTCGCCAACTCATGCGCGGCATCGTGGAGGATGCATCGCCCTGCTTTGAACCATCGGCGGCCGGGAACCACGGACATCCGCACCGCAGGTGCGTCGACTGGGACGCAGGTACCACGCATTTTGATGACGCGACGCTCAAAAAGCACGGGATCTACGGCGCACGACGGACGATCAAACTGATCAGTGAAGACAGCATCGCGTTCTGGAACGACGTTTCGGGTCAATGAGCCGCGCAGACGACTCCGCCGTGAGCCTGCCGAACGCGCTCTACTGCTATTGGGTGGAGGAAGGGCGGCTGTTGGCGGGGGAGTACCCGGGCCATCCGTCAGACGATGGGCGGGTGCGAGAGAAGGTCGGAGCGCTGCTGGCGGCGGGAGTGACGCTGTTTGTCGATCTCACTCATATCCGCGACGGGATGAGGCCGTACGAACCGGTGCTCCGCGAGCTGTCGCCGCTGACGGCGCGATTGTCGGCACCAATTGTGGACAACGACGTTCCGCGAAGCGCCGGCGAGATGTCGCGCATTCTCGACGCGATCGACGCGGAGATCGCGCGCGGCGGCATCCCCTACATCCACTGCTGGGGCGGCGTAGGGAGAACGGGCACAACAGTCGGCTGCTGGTTCGCCCGCCACGGCCGCGAGGGAGACGCAGCGCTCAAAACCCTCCGCGCCCGCTGGAACACCAATCCAAAGAGTGATCATCGAGATACACCGCAAACCGCCGCCCAGCGCAACTACATCCGCACCTGGCGCGAGGACGGCAATCGTCAGCCCAACCCATAAGTCTCTCGCAGCGTGCGAAGAAAAAGCCGAAAGCTATGCGAGGCGTTGGCATCGGGGCGAAGATCGAGGTGCGGCGCGATGGCTTCAGCTGCTACGACCTTCCGCATGCCGACGGGGAAGTATCCCCTCTGCATGAGTCTGCGCTCCAGCCATTCCCAGGCGTTTGGCATATCGTCCGGATGTTGGCCACGGCGCAGCCGCATATCACGCTCGGTCAGACGTGGAAACGCGGCGCGCACCGCTGCGGGATCTCCGATAAACCACGACTCCAGCTCGGTCATCGCAATGCGGATGCGCAGCGATGATTCCGAGGTCAGTTGGTTGCGATACACCAGGCCGGCCGCCACCGCGTCGTCGTGAATGCGGCGTTTGAGCGCCTCGCAGTCGTCCGTATCTTGATCGATGACGACGATCACCTGATCGGCATAGTGCGATCGGGCGAGCATGTAGAATCGCTCTCGCAGTCGGCCCAACATCCGCTGTTTGCCGCCGAACGGCACGATCTCGGCAGTATGCTCAGGATGGTTTGCCAGCAATCGCGACAGCAAGATCGCGACGGTCTCCTCGGTGGAATTATCTTCGACGAGGATCGCGGCATGCACTTACACGACATCCCCACCGCGCATCGGCGGCTCGAGCATGCGCGACTGCCACATGTCTCCGAGCTGCCCGCCGACCTCAAGGTACTCGGGCACGCCTCTGAGTTCCGACGCCGCGCAGGCAATCGTGAAGCCGTCGGAATCGCGGCGCAGGAACTGCACATCGCGCGGCCGCATCGAATCGAGCAATGTCGGCGCCTGGGTGGCAGCGATCAGCTGCGACCGTTCGGAGCCCAGCATCAGGCTCTCGCCATGCTCTTGCAGCCGATGCGGGTGGATTGCGATTTCCGGCTCGTCGATCGCGATCAGCGGCGGCGGCTCGGGATCGTGGAACAGCACGAGCTGCGCCAGGATGCGCAGCCCCCCCTCGGACCAGCGCTCCGCGAAAAACGGCTGCTTGAAGGCGCGGTCTTTGATTTGCAGGCGGACGCGATTATCCGCCGATTCGCAGGTCGCCAGCTGTTCGAGCTGGGGGACGAAGCGCTGCAAGCGCTTGATGATTTCGGTGAGAAGCGCGGGATCGGTTTGTTCCAGTTCGTGAATCACAGCGGCGAGATTATCGCCGGATCGCGACAGGCGGCGGCCCTCGTCGCGTGGGGCAGGGGCGCTGAGCGCCCGGGGTGTGAAGGCGGGGAAGTACCACGCCTTTACGAAGCGGCGCAGCGCGACGGTGCGCGGGTAGTCGCTCAACTGGCCGAGCACATCCGCCGCGAGCAAATCGGGCGATGTCAACGCCCGCTCGGCGCGCGCCTCAAGATCATCCGGTTGGTCGCCGGCGACGGCGTAGCCCTCGCCGAGGCGGTAGCAGAGAAAGCACAGCGGCCCGCCACGCGCACGGCCGTTGCGCCACTCCATCCGCTCCTCGGCGACGACGGGCGCGCCGTCCTGCTCGTCGAGCTCGAGGCGGTAAGTGATCAGCGGATCGGCGGAACGCTCGCGGTACTTCAGTTCGATCACGACGGGTCCGCTTTGGCCGCGCGAGCGCAGCTCCGACAGTCCGCCGCGCCGCGCCCAGGCCGCCGGCAGCCCGTCGTTGAAACACTCCGAGAGGAACGCAAGTGCGTCGATCAGCGTCGACTTACCGGCGCCGTTGTGGCCGATCAGCACGGTGAGCGTGCTCAGGTCGCGCAGCCGCACATCTCGCAGCACGCGGTAGTTCCGCACGCGCAGCGATTCGATGTAGGGCGTCCGGAGAGTCCACGGCGCGCGCATAGTTATTCCACGATACCGTCCGCGGCGGCGTTTTGTACATCCTCCGCGCTCATGCCCAGCCAGTCTGCCAGCACGGCCTCGTTCGACTCGCCGAAGACCTGCGGGCGGTGGTACTCCGTCGCGTCGGTGCGGGAGAAGCGCAGCGGCAGGCGGTCGCCTTTGATTGCGCCCAGCAGCGGGTGCGGCTCCTCGAACTCGAAGAAGAAATCGTTGTGCCGCAGCTGCGGGTCGCGCCGGGTCAGATCCTCACCCGTCTGCACGACGCCGGCGGGCACGCCGGCCTGCTGGCAGCGCTCCATCAGCTCGTAGGCGTCCTGCCGCGCCGTCCAGCTGGACAACTGAGCGTCCAGCTCGGCGCGTCGCGCCCAGCGCCCGTCCGCCGAGTCGAACTCTGCGTTGCGCGCCCAGGCCGGCTCGCCCAGCAGGGCGCGCAGCGACGCCCACTGCGCGTTGGTCTCGACCGCGATCGCGATCCAGCGGTCCTCGCCGGCGCAGGGATACACGTTGTGCGGCGCGGCGATCCGCCACGGCGGATCGTTGCCCAGGGGTTCGGCGGCCACGCCGTTGGCGAACCAGTCGAGCAACGCCGGGCCGGAGAAGCCCACGCCCACCTCGAACTGCGACATATCGATCCGCTGCCCGCGCCCCGTCCCGCGCCGCGCATCGAGCGCCGCCAGCAGCGCCACCACCGCATGCAGCCCCGCCATGTGATCGTTGTAGGAGAAGCCGATGCCGATATCATTGCGCCCAGGCACGCCGGTCAGGTAGGTCAGCCCGGCCAGCGCATGGACGGTCGGCGCGTAGGTGACGTAGGACTGCCACGGTCCGGAGGCGCCCATCCCCGACATTGCGATCGAGATCACGCGCGGGTTGGTTTGCGATACCGATTCCCAGTCCAACCCCCAGCGGTCGAGCACACCGACCGAGAAGTTATCGATGATGATGTCCGCTTTCGCGGCGAGGTCGCGGGCGATCTGCTGTGCTTCCGGACGCGCCAGATTCAGCTGCAACAACCGCTTGTTGCGATTCCACATCGCGTAGTACGGCGACTCGGGGCCGCCGCCGGTGGACGGGCGACTTTCGGTGGAGATCTTCACCACATCCGCACCGAGGTCGCCGAGGATGCGCGTGCAGAACGGGCCCGCCAGCACGTGCGTGAAGTCCAACACCCGAATGCCGTCCAGCGGGCGCGCCATCAGCCGGCCCAGCCGATCTCGTCGAGGATCTGCTCGGTGGACGCCGGCGCGGGTTCGCTCGGATCGCCGCCGACCTGCGCCGGCGTCTCGGCGAACTGATACGGCGCGCCGGGTCCGCGCACGGTGTTACCGTCGTTGAGTGGGTATTCTGTCCACCATTCGCGCGCCTCGAGCTGCGGGTTGGCCGCGACCTCCGGAATCGGCATCACCCAGCCGTAGGGGTGATGGCGACGCTGCGCCTCGTGGAAGAACGGCTCGACATCCTTGTCCGCAGCCCAGTTGCGCAGCACCTCCATACTGCGCTCGATCATCAGTACGATGTTTTCCGGCTCGGCATATTTCGGATCAAGCAGGTCTTCGTGCGCGCCCTCTTCGGCCAGCCAGGCGAGTTGCTTCTGGAAATCGGGCGTGGGCGTGATCATGATCGAGCCGCCCCGCGCCTGCATCACCTGATACGCCCGACTCCAGTGTAGCGAACCCTGACGCGGCAGAAACGCGCTCGCCGCGCCCGCGCCGAACGGCAGCTGATCGTCATACCAGGCCCACATCAGCACGTGCTCAAGCACCGAAGCGAGCGCCTCGTGGACGGCCAACTCGACAACCTGCCCCTCGCGCGTCTCTCGCGCGTGATGCAGCCCGGCCAGCGCGGCGATGGCGGCGTAGACGCCGGCGATGAAGGCGTACTGGTCGCCGAACAGCTTCAGCGGCGGCGTGTCGGCGTCGCCGCTGGTCGCCGCCACGCCGCCCAGTGACTCGGCGACCAGCGCGGGCGCCTGGTAGTCGGCCCACGGGCCGTCGCGCCCGAACGAAGAGACGTCGACGATCACCAGCGCCGGATTCGCGCCGAGCAGCTCACCGTGCGAGATCGCCGCGGAGCGCAGCCGCCCGCAGTCGATCACGATGTCAGCGCAGGAGGCCAGGGCGAGGATCGCGTCGATGTCGAACTCCACCCGCGCGATGCGACGGCTGGCGGCGAAGAAGGCGTGCCAGAGCGACGCGCCGTTGTGCGACGGCCCGCGCTCGCGCAGCGGGTCGCCGCTGCGCGGCTCCAAGCGCAGCACCGACGCGCCGAGGTCGCCGAGCAGCTTGCCGGCGTAGATCGCGCGGTCGTCGGCGAGGTCGAGCACTCGAACCAGGTCCAATGCGCCAGCCATAGTTTGGCAGCCTACAAGGTCTGCATCGAAGACGATTACACGCCGCCTTCACCGGAAACTCGCCGGTTTCGCAATGGACTGTCGAGGGCTGGGAAGGACAGGAACAGGGAGCGGGTACGACGGGAGAACGACGGGCTGGAGGGACCCGTTGAAGGCCGTCCCCGGGGGCAACGGCTGGAGACGCTCGTGGGGTGGTTTTCGGTGTCGTTATGCGGTGGCGCCCTGGAGGGCGAAGTCGGCGATGAGCCCGGCGAGCTCGGACGGGGCTTCGAGGTCGGCGAGGTGGCCGGATTCAGCGAGTTCGCGCTGCTGGGCACCGGGGATGCCAGCGCGCCAGATGTCGCCCATCGCCAGGTTGACGACGTTGTCGTTGCGGCTGGTGACGACGAGTGTACGGCAGTCGATCCGCTGGAGGCGCTTTTCGACGCCGGTGTCGGGCAGCGGCCAGAGGAATTTGGCGGAGGCGCGAAGGTCGAGCAGCTCCTCGACGTAGGCGTCCAGCTGGTCGCGGCCCTCCATGAGCAGCTTGGCGCGGTGCTCGGGGTCGCTGAACAGCACGGCGGTGGGCCAGCCGGGATGCTGGGCGAAGGGGTCTTCGCCGGGGTGCTGCTCGGACCAGATGCCGAGCGGGTTGACGAGGGTAAGCGACTGCACGACATCGGGCCGGATGGCGGCGAGTTCGGCGCCGATCCAGGCGCCGATGCTGATGCCGGCGACATGCGCGCGCTCGACGCCGAGCGTCTGGAGCAGGTCGACGTTGAAGAGCACGAGGTCGAGGTTGTCGTCGACGTCGGGCAGGTCGTCTTTGGCGGGTCCCCAGCCGGGCTGATAGGGGGCGATGAGGCGGAAGCGTCGGCTGAGCGTCTCATGCAGTTCGCCCCAGCGGGGGATGCCGGTGATGGGGTGGAGCAGGAGCAGGGGCGGGCCGTCGCCCGCTTCGTAGAGGTGCGCCG
Source organism: Dehalococcoidia bacterium (assembly GCA_965242565.1). Lineage (GTDB taxonomy): Bacteria > Chloroflexota > Dehalococcoidia > Bin125 > Bin125 > CATQGW01. Next base: position 1,105,182 of record OZ251457.1, read on the forward strand.
TCTGGCCCGTCGGCGAGAGGGTGATGCTTTGCAGGTCGGCCATCAGTTGGAGGCTCCCACGGGCTGCGGCGTGGCCTGGCGGCCGGCCGGGATGGGCTGCGGCGACCAGTGGTCCTCGTAGTCCTCCCAGATGTGGCGGATGCGCGGGATGACCTGCTCGGCCATCAGCTTGGTGCTGGCCCGCGCCTTGTCGTCGGGCATGTTGCCGCAGTGCAGCAGGCAGACGAGGTGGCCGACCTGGAGCTTGTTGGCGAGTGTTTCGAGCTGCTCGGTGACCGAATCGGGCGAGCCGGCGACGATGTAGCCCTCGCGCACCCAGTCGTCCCAGCTGAGGGTGTGGGCGATGCCGAGGCCCTGCGCGCCGCCTGCGCGGAGGCCGACGCGGATGGTGTTCTCGGTGCGGTAGCCGGGCGCGTCGGCGAAGCCGGGGTGGACATGCAGACACTTGTCGAAGAAGTACTGCACGTGCTCCTCGTAGAGCTGCCGGGCCTGGTCGTCGGTCTCGGCGACGATGATTTGCTGGGCGAACGCGCCCTGGAAGGGGTTGAATTCGACGCCGAGTTCGCCGAGGCGGTTCCAGAAGCCCTGCATGAGGGCCTCGCCGCGCACGTAGCCGTTGAAGGAGAGGTAGGAGTAGTTGTAGGCGTTGTCGGCGCAGAAGTCCCAGGTTTCGACGGAGCCGCCGCCGGGGATCCAGATCGGCGGGTGGGGCTTCTGGATCGGGCGGGGCCAGATGTTGACGTAGCGCGCCTTGTTGTATTTGCCGTTCCAGGCGAACACGTCGGGGTCGGCCCAGGCGCGCAGGATGAAGTCGTGGTTCTCCTGGTATTTGTCGCGCAGGGTGGCGGGGTTTGCGCCGAAGCAGAAGTTGTCGTCCATCGAGGTGCCGACGGGGAAGCCGGCGACGAGCCGGCCGCCGGACATCACGTCGAGCATCGCCATCTCCTCGGCGACGCGGGTGGGCGGGTTGTAGAGGGCGATCGACTGGCCGAGCAGGAGCAGCGTCACGTCTTTGGTGCGGCGCGAGAGGGTGGCGGCCATGATCTGGGGCGAGGGCATCATGCCGTAGGCGTTCTGGTGGTGTTCGTTGACGCCGATGCCGTCGAAGCCGAGGGTGGCGGCGTATTCGAGCTGGTCGAGGTATTCGTGGTAGACGCGGTGGCCCTCGACGGGGTCGTAGAGGCGGGAGTCGACGTCGACCCAAACGGAGCGGTTGGTCTCGCGGAAGTCGTCGGGCAGGTGGGGCCAGGGCATCAGGTTGAACCAGTGGAACTTCATCGGCGTCTCCTGTCGTTCGGGGGTCGTGGCTAGGATACACGCTGCGGACCTACTCCGGGACGGAGGCGGAGGCGGCGAGGGCGTCGAGCAGGGCGGGGAGGTCGTCGGCGTCGCGCGCCCGCCAGGCGACCTCGAAGGCGGAGGCCGCCCGCCCGCTCCAGCTCCAGGTCACCGTCAGGCCGGAGGCGCTCAGCGCCTCCAGCCGCAGCGAGCCCCCCAGCCCCGGCGGAACCTCCTGCGCCCGCGCGCCCACCGCCAGCAGCCCCGCGCACAGCGCCGCCAGCCCGAGCAGCCCGAGCCCGATCAACACCCGCATCCGCGCCCCTCCGTTCGCCCCTCAATCCTAGCCAGACGACGGCGCCGCCGTGGTGGAGATGGCGACCTCCTGATCGCGGACCACCGTATCGCCATGGGAGATCACGACCCGGTAGGCCGTTGACGAGTCGAGGCCGTCAAGGCGGACGGCCGTTGCGTCGAATACTTCGACGTGCCGCACTTTCACTTCTTGCCCTTCGATGAAATCATGATCGCGGAAGAGGAACACGATGTAGAGCGGCGTAGCATCGACGCGCGGCGGATCCCACCGCACCGTAATGCTGTTGTGAGTCGCTGTCGCGCGGACATTCTGCGCGCCGCGGAGCGGTGCCGTCCAATCGGGCGGCGCCGGCAGCGTGCGGACCGGCGCCGGCACCTCGGTGATCCGGGACTGGTCCCCGGCTTCCATGCGAACGAACACGCGGTGCTCGGTGTCCGGCGGCAGGCCGCGCAGCGTGAATTCGTGCGGATCCGCCGAGGACAGCGACACATGCTCACTGATGCCGCCCTTCAGGCTGTGCGCGGAAACGAAGTAGCTCACATCCGGCGCGGACTGCGGATCCCACCGCACGGTGATCGTGTCGTGCGTTGCGGTTGCCCGCACGTTCGTCGCCGCGGTCAGCGTCGTTACCGCCTGAACCGGCGTCCAGTTCAGCGCCTCCGGCGTCTCGCTCTCGATCGCGGTGCGTGTGTCCGCCACCGATAGTTCGTAGACGGTCGCCTCGCTGAGATTGTCAACGGTTGCGCCGTCCCGCGATGGAGTCCAGACATTGCTCATGAATGAGCTCGGTGCGAATGTCCATTGCGCCGATCCCTGCGGACGCCAGCGAAGTACGGAGCTGCGCTCTACGCCGGGTCCGGAGAGGCCTGCCGGCGTCCAGTCCGACAGGATGTAAGTACGATAGGCCGCAGCGTCGAAGTCGGTCGGCGCGGGCAGCGCCCTGGCCCTTGCGACATCCAGCGCGGCTTCGCGCCGCACCCCTCTGGAGTCGGTCACGACGGCGGTGATCCGCCTGGCGGCGAGCCCCGCCTGCGCGTCCGCGGCCTCCGCCTCGGTCAGCGCGCCGCAGTTGATCCGCAGGTTCTCCGCGCTGACGTCAACCGCCGAATCCTCGATGCTCAGGACGTACGGGGCGGAGCCGCCGCTGATCTGCCACGAGATCTCGGTCAGCGTGCCGGCCGTGCAAAGCTCGCGCGAGCTCTCCAGCGTCAGATCAAGCGGCGGCGATGTCGGCCTGCCATCCGCCCACCACTCAATGAGTGGTTGCCGTTCAGCGGACGGCGCAGGCAAGGTCGTGATTTCGATGGTGGTCTTGCCCCCGTGCAGATCGTGGTGATGTACGTGGATGGTGTAGGTAGTCTCCGGCTCCAATCGGTCGAGGGAAAACGTCGTGGCGCCCTCAACCCAGTCCGCGTACGGGTAAGGGCTTGCCGGGTGCTCAACGGAAACGAGGTACATCAGTCGAGCATCCGTCGGCGGCGCAGCCCAGGACACCTCGATCATGTTGTGTGTCGCGCGAGTGCCGACGATCACGGGGGCTCGCTCGCTTGGTGTCCAGTTCGCCGGCGCCTGTGCAGTTGCGATGTCCATATTGGTCTCCGCGCGCGAGTAGAAGTCGCCGTCGACCGACACGGTTACCGTGTAGTTCGTCGCCGCATCGAGCCCACGGAAGGTGATCTCGCGTGACACTGTCGGCGAGGCATCTACCCACTTGAGGCGCCCTGGCCCCTGAGAACCGCGTTCGACGATCCTGATGTGGTAGTCGCGCACTGACGGCTGTGCGTCCCAAACGACGGTCACCGTGTCGTGAGTCGCCGTCGCCCGAACGCCGGATGGTGCTTTCGTTGTCGTAGCCGTCGTGGTCCCGCTCCAGGTCAACGCAGCCGGGGTCAATGCTTCGAGCGGGTCGCGCACTGCCGCGACTTGCGCTTCATACGCAATACCTTCGCTCAGGCCCGGAATTCCGGCGGAAGTACGGTCATGCGACCACAAGAGCTCATTGTGGACGTAGTTCCAGACGGCCTGTCCGGTTGGGCGTGAGCGCACCAGATATCGAGCAATGCCATCTGTCCCACGCACCCCATCGTTAACCGACCAGTGCATCGCGATGAGGGTGCGTTGGGCAGTGGCGTACGAGCGGCTGGGCGCAGGCAGCGCTCTGGCTCTTGCGACATCGAGCGCCGCCTCGCGCCGGACGCCTCTGGAGTCAGTGACGACGGCCGTGACCGTCTTGGCCGCCAGCGCCGCTTCCGCATCGCCCGCCTCCGCCTCGGTCAGCGCGCCGCAGTTGACCCGCACGTTGTCGGCGCTTACGTCAACCGCGGAATTCTCCACGCTCAAGGCATACGGGGCGGACCCGCCGCTGATCTGCCACGAGATTTCGGTCAGCGTGCCGGCTGTGCAGAGCTCGCGCGAGCTCTCCAGCGTCAGCGCGAGGCGCGGGGGCGGCGCGGGGAGCGTGAGCCAGGGTTCCGCGCGGGGAAGCTCCGGGGGCGGTGGAGCGTCGGCCCGGATCTGCTCGCCCGCCGAGCCGAGCAGGGCGGCGAGCAGCGCCAAGACCAGTGTTGTAAGCCGCAGACGCATCGCTCAGCCCTCCTCCGCTTTCGATGCTAGCCAGACGACGGGAGAGGGCGGATGGTTCCGCGTTGCGGCCGGGGGCGGGGGTGCGAGTAGGCTGCGGGGGTGGCTGACGAGGCTGTCTGCTTTCGACATGAGGAGCGCTGGGCGGGCGTGCTCTGCCAGCGCTGCCTGCGGCCGATCTGCGCCGACTGCATGGTGCAGGCGCCGGTCGGCTACCAGTGCGTGGAGTGCGTGCGGGAGGCGTCGCGCGGGCAGCGGCGGGTGGTGCTGGGCACGGAGCCGGTGCGGGTGACGCAGGGGCTGATCGCGATCAACATCGTCGTCTTCGTGATCGTGCTGGCTGTGACCGGCTCGTTTGCGTTCTGGGGCGGCGGCGCGACCTCCGTCCACCGCGATTTCGCGCTGTGGGGGCCGTCGATCCATCTGGACGGCGAGTGGTGGCGGATCGTGACCAGCGCGTTCCTGCACTACGGGCTGATTCACCTGGCGATGAACATGCTGATTCTGATGTGGGTGGGGCGGATGCTGGAGCCGGTGCTGGGGCCGTGGCGCTTTGCGCTGGTCTACGCGGTGTGTCTGCTGGGCGGCGCGTTCGGCGCGCTGCTGGCGTCGCCGACCGGGCTGACCGCGGGGGCGTCGGGCGCGGTGTTCGGGGTGGCGGGGGTGCTGGTGGTGGCGGAGCGCGCGGGCGGGGTGCGCTGGCAGGATTCGGGCATCTTCGTCTTTCTGGTGCTCAACATCGTGCTCTCGCTGCTGATTCCGCGGATTTCGATTGGGGGGCATTTCGGCGGGCTGATTCTGGGCGTGCTCTGCGGGCTGGCGCTGTGGCGGCTGCCGACGCTGGGCGGTCTCGGTCGGACGCGCTGGCTACCGGAGATCGCAATCGCGGGGCTGGGCGTGGCAGCGGCGGCGGGTGCGTGGTTCTGGGCTGCGCCCAGCTGGGCTAATCCGCTCTTCTGACCCCGCAGTGGGTCGGCAGCCGCTATCTTGCCGCCGAAAGGCGGTGCAATGATGAGCGACCGATTTGCGGGCAACGTGGCGGTGGTGACCGGAGCGGCGGGCGGGATTGGACGCGCGACCTGCGTGCGCTTCGCGGAGGACGGAGCGCAGGTGGTGGCGGTGGATCTGGCCGGCTCGGCGCTGGATGAGACGGTGGCGGCGGTGTCCAACGCCGGCGGCGAAATCCTGACCGTCGAGGCGGATGTGACGCAGGATGGCGATGTCGCCGGCTACGTGGCGCGGGCGGTGGAGCGCTTCGGGCGGATCGACGCCTTCTTCAACAACGCCGGCATCGAGGGGGTGCGGGCGAACCTGTGGGAGCTGGACGAGGACGACTTCGACCGGGTGATCGCGGTCAATCTCAAGGGCGTCTTCCTGGGGTTGAAGCATGTCGCGCCGGCGATGCGGGCCGACGGCGGCGGGGCGATTGTGAACACGGCCTCGATTGCGGGGCTGACAGCAACGCCGGGGATCATCGCCTACGGGGCGAGCAAGCACGCGGTGGTGGGGATGACCAAGTCGGCGTCGGTCGAGCTGGCGCCCGAGATTCGGGTGAACGCGGTCTGCCCGGGGCCGATTGAGACGCGGATGATGCGCTCGCTGGAGCGGCAGTTCGACCCGGACAACCCGCAGGGCGTCCACGACATGTTCGCGGCGGGGATTCCGCTGGGGCGCTACGGCGAGCCGGAGGAGGTGGCGTCGCTGGTGACGTGGTTGTGCAGCGACGATTCGCGCTACATCAGCGGCTCGATGCACACGATCGACGGTGGGGGCGGCGGCGCGCGACGGGGGTAGGGCCTGCCTTGCCGTCACGCTCAACTTGGCGGGCACGGAGGTGGTGGTCTTAAGGGCGCTTTGGTTTCGGGGTCGCGCAGCCCCTGCAAGTTCGGCGGGTTGTCCGGATCAGCACACGCCTCGTCAAGTTGAGCCTGAGTCAGGCCACGCACTTTGTTCGCCACGCCACGCACTTGACCCGCCTTGTCACCCGGGTTCAGTTCCATATTGCTGCCGCCAGTGAAGTCTGCACCGGAAAGATCTGCGCCATCGAAATGGGCATCCGTCAACGTAATGCCATTCAGATTCGCGCCTCGCAGACTCGCACCACCGAGCCGCGCGTCCGTCCAATCTGCGTCGCGGAAGTGTCCTCGATCCAGCTGTGCATTGAAGAGCGCCGGGACGAATGGGATGCCGCTCCTTTTCTGCTCAGCCTTCTCGAGTTCGCGCTTACGGCACTGCCCGATTATCTGCATTGCCTGCTGCACATCGTCCCGCAAACGGGGCGACGGGTGCTCGTCGGGCGGAGGGTTGCGCAGGAATGCCGCACACAGGCGCACAATCTGAATGTAATACTCGTCGGGGTGCTCTTCAACGAGGCGACGGAGAGTGTGCAGCCCGGCGATTCGCACCGCCAAGGTTGAATGCCCGAGCATCTCCGCCCCCTGTCTGTATTGTCCGTTCCAGACATCTCGTTCGGCGATCCGGGTTCGCCAGTCGGCGATCCGACTCCGCCAGATCGCGATCGGCAACGCAACAATGGCTGCGACGACCAAGCCGACGTTGCGGATAGCTTCTGTTTGGTCCCAGAAACAGACAGAGAGAAAGATCACAGCGGCCAACGCGAGGATGGCCAGAGGTGCCATACCGGCCTCGGCGAGCAATGCGGCGCGCTTGCTGATGTCGTTGATCCAGCGGAAGAACGGCATTGGTACCTCCGGATCAAGCTTGGTCAAGATTCCAGTCGCGTCGCCGGGTCGTCTCCAGGATGGCGGCGATGCGACGGGCGGCCTCCGAGAACCAGTTTAGCTCATCCAGCGTCAGCGCGCGGCCGAGGACTTTGCGCTCGCGGTAGGAGAGCCACTTTTTGAGGACCTGGTAGCCGCCGAGGCGGTAGGTCCAGACGGGTTTGGGGATGTTGGCCCAGTAGGCGCGGTCGTTGAGGTAGACATCTACCGTGTCGGGGTGCTCGGTGAGTTTGCCCTGGCCGGGCATTACGGCCTTACCTGCGCCATGATGGCCCCAGCCGGCGGTGATGCTGAAATCGTCGCCTGCCATCCGGGAGCCGTCGGTTTTGGCGGCGACGGCGATTTTGCGGTCGAGGAGGTCGGTTGCGTCGGCTTCGGTGTCGAGCAGGCGGGCGAGGGTGCGCCCGCGCTCGGCGGAGGCGAGCAGGGTTTGGCGGTCGTCGGGCAGGGGAATGCGCGGCCAGCCCGTGCGGAGACCGCCAGTGTTAGCTGCACGGTAGGCGGGGTCGTGAAGCGTGGCGAGCGCGTGGTGGAAGAGGTCGGACGGCGTCGCGTCGTGCGACTCGATGTAGCGCAGCGCCAGGTCGCTCAGGTTCGGGGTGCGCCTCACGCCGTCAACCAGCTCGCCAAACTGGTCGTCGCGGAGGTAGAGCGGGAACCACAGGGCGCCGCGCTCGATGAGGTGGTAAGAGCCCATGCGCGTGGTGAACATCGCCTGCGGTTCCGATGCGCCTTTGCGCAGATGCTGGGCTGCGCACAGCCACACGTTTCCCTCGAACACATGTGGTTTGTACTCTGCTCGTTTCTCGTCGAGCAGCTTGGTGTCGCCGTCCCAATAGAGCCAGCGATCGTCGAACGGACGATAGGAGTATCGAACGACACCGTCGTCGACAGGCCCACTTCGTCGAAGCAGTACAGAGCGCGTAGTTCTGGCTCTGAATCGGCCAGTCTCTTTCATCACGCTCGGGTAGCGACGCCCGATCTCTTCGTCGCTGATGCCAGCGTCGAAATACTCGTCAGTCCGTTGTCGCAACGCATCGGCGTCAATGGCGACCAAGAAGGCATCGCGACTGGTTGTCACGCCGGGGAACTGAGAAGGGAAGAGGTCCACCAATGACGGCCATTTAAACCAGTCGTCGCTGACGACCGCGGGCTTAAAGGGAAGTCCGAGACCGGCAGGCGGCGACAACGTGAGATACTCGGGCGCAGCCGCTTCATCGTCAACACTCTCAAGCAGGGCGCCCCGTCGTTCTTCCGCCCGCGCATGAGTGAAATCCCGGTACAGCACACGGCCGGAGCGAGCGTCGCGCGTCCGGGACAGCGTGGCGATCGCGACGCCAATGCGAATGCCCGGTGACTCTCCTTTGACCGCAAAGACGGTCTGGCTGGTGCGGCCGTCGGGCGCATATTCGGAGATGATCCGATCACCATGCAGGTTGTCGATGCGCACGGTATCGAAGGCGTCGAGGTAGCGTTCGCGCATGCCGGGGAAGGAGCGGCCGTCGAGCCAAGAGTAGTTGGAGATGAAACAGACGACGCCTTCGCCGGTGCGCTCGGTGATGCGGCGCTCGGCCATGCGGAAGAAGCGCACATAGAGGTCATTCAGCCCATCTCCCTGGGGTTGCGGGATGTCCGCGCCGCGCACCTCGCGGTAGGCGTCCGACAGTTCGCGCTCCTCGTCAACCGCAACACCGGCGAACCCGTTGTAGGGCGGGTTGCCGAGCACGACCAGAATTCGGCGCTTGCGCTTGACTTCGTCAGCCTGTTTGCGTTCGTCCTCAAACTCCGGGAAGTCGAGCGCCTGGGTGACCGTCTCTTCCCAGCCGGTGAGGGCGTTGGTGAGGAAGACGCCTGCGCGTTCGTTCTCGCCGAGGCCGGCGTCCATTCGCTCAAGCGCGAGGCCGATTTGTAGATGCGCGACGACGAGCGGGGCGGGCATGATTTCGAAGCCGAAGACGCGCTCCTGCGCGGCCGCGCGCAGGGCTTCGCCGGCGGCGGCGCCCAAATCCTGCGATGATTCGTTGATGCGGCGCAGGGTTTCGACGAGGAATGCGCCGGTGCCGCAGCACGGATCGAGCACGTAGACATTCTCATCGGCCAGCCCGTGAGCGACGCCGAGGTCGTCGCGCAGGGCGCGGTCGACGCGCGCCACCATGTACTGCACCACCTCGTGCGGCGTGTACCAGACCCCGAGCTGCTTGCGCAGCTCGGGGTCGAAGGCTTCGAGGAAGGGTTCGTAGAAGTACTGGACGGCCTCGCCCTGCTCGAAGCGGGCGAGGAACGTTTCGTGATCGACGCGCGACAGGACCGCGTCGGACCAGTCCAGGACCTCGACCAGGTCGAGGCGACGCAGGCGGCGGCGATCCGTCAGTTGGTGGAACAGGACGCTCAACACCGGCATTTGCAGATAGTCGACCGCGTCCTTCCAGCGGAAACGTTTCGCGTTTCCCTCTCGCACCCACAACACCCAAGCGGAGAACACGCCGTAGAACAGCGTCTGCACGAGCGTTGAGCGGAAGAGTCGGGCGCCTCGCTTGTCGTCGAAGCGCATGCCCAGCGCCTGGTCCAGGGCGCGGCGGACCTGTTCCAGCGAACGCTCATCGCTTGCTGCGGCCACCCGTTCCAGCGCGTCTCTTGCACAGAGGGCGAGCAACCGAGCCAGATCGCGCGGATCGCGAATTGGCGCGGTGTGCTGCATTATGCGAACCAGATACTCGCCGAGCGGCTCACCGTGGCGATTGGCCGTCGCCTGCGGGCGGCGCAGTTGCTCCTCGAACTCATCGACGCTGTCGGCGAGCGAATAACGCTCGAGCACCGACTTTGCGCCGTCGCCGTCTTCGCCGACCAGTGCGAACTGGCGCAGGTTCGTGACGAGCACGAGTCGATGCGCGCGCCAGTACCTGGCGACCTGATCGGACTTGATGACCTGTTCCAGGTCCGCGTCTGCGCTCTTTACTTCAACGACGCCGCGGTCCGCGGTGTCGGCGGTGAACAACGTCTGCTTGCCGGCATCGGAGAAGAAGCCGATGTCCGGCTGATCGGAGCCCGGCTCGCTGGGATGTACGACGGCGCGGACGCGCGGTTTGAGTTGTGCGCCGACGGCGTCGAAGAGGTTGTCGAGGGCGGTGTAGTGAGAGAGTTCGGGCGTGCCGACATGGCGGACGGCGGCAATGGCCTTGAGGTAGTCGCGGACAGCCTGTTTGAACTCAGCCATGGCGTCCCGGTGGCTACTCAACCAGCCAGGTGTTGGGGCCTTTGACGAGGGCCATGAGGTCGCCTTCGCCCTGGGTGTTGCGGGCGTGGGCGAGTTGTTCGTCGAGCATTTGGCCGTAGGAGGGAGCTTGGACCTGGCGGATGATGCCCATGGGGACGGGCATTTCGGGGTAGGCGAGGCGCGAGAGGAGTTGCTGAATGTCGGCGCTGGGGCGGTGGGCGTCGTGGGTGAGGACGAGTTGGTGGTCGGGGCCGTCGGTGGCGACGACGCGGAGGCCGGTGGCGGTGAGTGCGAGGCCGCTCTCGTGGTCTTTGCCGAAGGTCATGGGTTTGTCGTGTTCGAGGTAGACGAGGCGTTCGTCGCGGACGCCGCGGTCGGTGAATTCGCGGAATGCGCCGTCGTTGAAGATGTTGCAGTTTTGGAGGACTTCGACAAAGGCGGAGCCTTCGTGGCGGGCGGCGGCTTCGATGGTGGCGGTGAGGTGCTGTGGGTCGGTGTCGAAGGTGCGGGCGACGAAGGTGGCTTCGGCGGCGAGGGCGATGCTGATCGGGTTGAGGGGGCGCTCGGTGGTGCCCATGGGGGAGGTTTTGGTGGTTTTGCCGAGTTCGGAGGTGGGGGAGTATTGGCCTTTGGTGAGGCCGTAGATCTGGTTGTTGAAGAGCAGGATTTTGAGGTCCATGTTGCGGCGGAGGGCGTGGAGCAGGTGGTTGCCGCCGATGGAGAGGGCGTCGCCGTCGCCGGTGATGACGAAGACGAGCAGGTCGGGGCGGGTGAGTTTGAGGCCGGTGGCGATGGTGGGGGCGCGTCCGTGGATGGAGTGCATCCCGTAGGTCTCCATGTAGTAGGGGAAGCGCGAGGAGCAGCCGATGCCGGAGACGAAGACCATTTTTTCGGGGGCGACGTTGAGGTTGGAGAGGGCACGCTGGGTTTGGGCGAGGATCGAGTAATCGCCGCAGCCGGGGCACCAGCGGGTGTCGACGTCGGAGGCGTAGTCCTTGCGGGAGAGCTCCTGTTCGGCGATGGGGATGAACGCGCCGTTGTCGGAATGGGCGGAGGGGCTGGCGAGGACCATGATGTTGTGCGCTCCCTTGTGGGTTAGCCGGCGGCGGGGCTGAGGATGGCTTCGGTGATGGTGCGGGCGGAGAAGGGTTGGCCGGTGACCTCGTTGCAGCCCTGGGCGTCGACGAGGAAGCGGGCGCGGACGAGCAGGCGGAGCTGCCCGTTGTTGGATTCGGGGATCAGGATGCGGCGGTAGTTGCTGAGGATGTGGCCGAGGTTTTTGGGGAAGGGGTTGAGATACTGGAGGTGTGCGTGGGCGACATCGGCGCCCTGGGCGCGGGCGTCGTGGACGGCGGTGAAGGCCGCGCCGTAGGTGCTGCCCCAGGTGAGCACGAGCAGGTCGCCGGTGGGCGGGCCGTCGACTTCGATTTCGGGGATGAAGTCGGCGATGCGGTCGACCTTGGCCTGGCGGAGGTCGGTCATGCGCTGGTGATTTTCGGGGGTGTAGACGACGTCGCCGCTGATGTCGGCTTTTTCGAGGCCGCCGATGCGGTGGGTCATGCCCGGCTCGCCGGGGGGCTGGAAATGGCGGGCGAGGGTTTCGGGGTCGCGCTTGTAGGGCTGGAAGTCGTCGCGGTCGACGCGGTGGAAGCCGGTGTCGATGCGGGGCAGCATCGTGACGTCGGGCACGGGCCAGGGTTCGGCGGTGTTGGCGAGGTAGGTGTCGGACATGAGGATGACGGGGGTGACGAATTGGTAGGCGATGCGGACGGCTTCGAGCGCCATGTAGAAGCAGTCGCCGGGGCTTTTGGCGGCGAGCACGCAGAGCGGGCTTTCGCCGTTGCGCCCGAACATGACCTGGAGCAGGTCGGTCTGTTCGGTTTTGGTGGGCATGCCGGTGGAGGGGCCGGAGCGCTGGATGTCGAGCACGATCAGGGGGAGTTCGGTCATGACGGCGAGGCCGATGGCTTCGGACTTGAGGGCGATGCCGGGGCCGCTGGTGCCGGTGACGCCGAGCGCGCCGCCGTAGGCGGCGCCGATAGCGGAGCCGACGGCGGAGATTTCGTCTTCGGCCTGGAAGGTGCGGACGCCGAAGTTGCGCAGTGCGGCGAGCTCGACGAGCACGTCGGAGGCGGGGGTGATGGGGTAGGAGCCGTAGAAGAGGTCGAGTCCGGAGAGTTCGGCGGCGGCGACAAGGCCGAGGCCGAGGGCCTGGTTGCCGGTGATGGTGCGGTATTCGCCGGGCTGGAGCTGGGCCGGGGGGACGCGGACATGGGCGTCGGCCACTTCGGTGGTTTCGCCGTAGGCGTGGCCGGCGTGGAGCGCGCGGCGGTTGGCTTCGGCGAGGTTGGGGGCGCGGCCGAAGCGGTCTTCGATCCAGTCGAGAGTGGGCTGGAGGTCGCGGTCGTAGAGCCAGTAGACGAGTCCGAGGGCGAAGAAGTTTTTGGTGCGCTCGGCGTGCTGGGTGGAGAGGCCGAGTTCGCCGACGGCGGCGACGGCGGCGGTGGTGATGGGGGCCTGGATGATGCGGTAGCCGCTGAGCGAGCCGTCTTCGAGCGGGTTGGAGGGGTAGCCGGCCTTTTTGAGGTTGGCGCTGGTAAAGGCGTCCTTGTTGACGACGAGCAGTCCGCCGCGCATGAGGGCGTTGAGGTGGGATTTGAGCGCGGCGGGGTTCATGGCGACGAGCGTGTCGGGCTCATCGCCGGGGGTGAAGATCTGGTGCTGGGAGAAGGAGATTTGGAAGGAGCTGACACCGGCCAACGATCCCGCGGGGGCGCGGATTTCGGCGGGGAAATCGGGCAGGGTGCTGAAGTCGTTGCCGAAGAGGGCGGTGGCGTCGGCGAAGCGGTTGCCGGCAAGCTGCATGCCGTCGCCCGAGTCCCCTGCAAAGCGAACGGTGACGCGCTCGCGTTCGAGGACCCGGGTTGCGATTTCGGACGACGACTCAGACATGAGCGACCGACCTCCTGTGGGCGATGATCTGCGCGGCGGTGGGCTGCGGGAACGACTGCTGAGGCATCGGGGGCCTCCACGCGCCGCGTCTGGCGGCGGCGTTCTGCACGCGGAACGTAGCTAACTGATCATACTCCTGCAAGCGGTTGGGCGCAGGGCGGGGGCGTGGCGGCATGCGGGGGCGGCGCGGCGGCCGCCCCCGCATGCCGAGGCGCTTGGGCTGCTCGGTGCGGCTAGTTGAGCAGCTCGTTGAAGATCCGATCGAGGTCTTCGCGGCCGAAGAGTTGGGGGTCGATCGTGAGCCGCGCGCCGGCGAACCAGCCGGCCGCGTCGATGCGGAGGTGCTCAGACAGGATCAGGGCCATGGCGGAGAGGTAGCCCTGCACCATCGGCTGGTCCCAGATGATGAAGTCGATCACGCCGCGGGCGCTGAACTCGTAGGTGACGCCGTTGAAGCCGACGGCGCCGAAGCGCACATCGGCCTGCGTGCCCTGGATCGCCAGGAGCGTGGGCAGAGCGGCGTCCGCGCCCAGGGTGAGTACGGCTCCGACGCCGCCCTGAGCGAGCCGCCCGGCGACGATTCCGGCGCGTCCCCGGGTATCGTCGACAGCGGCCGCGTAGATCGGGAGCTGCTCGACTTCGCCGCCGTCGTAGGCGGCGTCCAACCCTTCGCAGCGCTCAGAGAGGGCGATGTTGTTTGGTTCGTGGATGACGCAGAGGATGTCGCCCTCGACGCCGGAGGCGGTGAAGGCCTCGCCGGCCTTGCGTCCGATGGCGGGCTCGTCGACGGCGATGTGCAGGGCCGAACCGAGCCCGGAGGCGGCACCAGCGCCGGAGTTGAAGGAGACGATGTCGATTCCCGCGGCGCGCGCTTCAGCCATTGCCTCGCGGACGCCGTCGGGGTCCGCCAGGGAAGTGGCGATTCCGGCGACGCCGATCTCGATGCACTGGCGGATCAGCGCGCTGTGCTCTTCGGCATCGGCGTAGAAACTGGAGTTCACGTTGTCGATGCCGGTGTGCAGTGCGGCGACCGAAGCGCCGGAGTAGACGAAGTTCCAGAAGAGACCGGGCGAGCCATGGGTGAGGAAGCAGTAGTCGGCCTCGCGGTTGGGCATCAGGTGCGGCAGGAGCGCGCCGCGAATGGTGAACGGGAATCGCTCGCCGAGGTCGAGGTCGGTCACTACCCTGTTGCCGACCACCCCGCCGGCGAAGTTGGTCGCGGCAACGCCGGCCAGCGAGTCTGCGCTGCTCGCGGCGGCGCGGAGGTCGCGCTCGACTGCGTCGGGATCAGTGCCTGAGACTCGCACGACCGCGCCGTCGTAGGCGGCTTCCAGGTAATCGCAGTAGCGCTCAAGGCCTTCGGAGCGCGGATCGAGATTGAGGCAGATCACCGTTCCGTCGCCCGCGGCGTTGAAGGTGTCGGCCGCGCGCGCCGCGCCGCCTCTCATACCCGCCCGCCATTCGTAACGCGCCAGTTCGGTGCCGTCGTCAACGTCGAGATCAATCGGGGAGCTTGCCAGGCGGCGGCCCGGCTCCAGATCGGCCGGGATCAGGCGGCGAGTGGGCGAATAGATGCGGCCCCAGCTGCCGTCGACTCGCTGCTGCTGCACGGCGACGGCGATGCGGCCGTCCTCGCGCTGCTCGGCCAGCACGCGGACCTGGGAACCGCCGGCCGGCTCGTGGTCGGTCGCGCGGCCCAGGCCGATCGCGAGCGTGCCCAGCAGGCCGCCGGCGGCGAGCAGAGCGAATGCAAGCAGTGTGAGTGTTTTCCAGCTCAGGGTGACAGTTGGCGACATCGAGGGTTCCCTTTCGTTCCGGCAGCCGTGTGCGACCGCGTTGGCAGAGCGCGGTTCGCGTATAGGCTACAGCGTGACTGACGAGAGGGTGACCGAGAGGGCGGCTACCGAGGCGCTGCGTCGGCGAGAGGGACCAGCGGGGCCCTGTTCGGGAATTTTGATTTTGACTGGCGATGTTCTCGGGGTTTCGGCCTGTTCCTTATCTGGTCGAGGTGGGTTTGAGGGGTGGAACCGCGTTCGGTGGTGTTCGGGTTTGTTCGGTGTGTTCTTCGGCGCGGCTTGCGGGGGCGGCGCGGCGGCCGCCCCCGCATGCCGAGGCGCTTGGGCTGCTCGGTGCGGCTAGTTGAGCAGCTCGTTGAAGATCCGATCGAGGTCTTCGCGGCCGAAGAGTTGAGGGTCGATCGTGAGCCGTGCGCCGGCGAACCAGCCAGCGGCGTCGATGCGGAGTTGTTCGGCCAGGATCAGGGCCATGGTGGAGAGGTAGCCCTGCACCATCGGCTGGTCCCAGATGATGAAGTCGATCACGCCGCGGGCGCTGAACTCATAGGTGGTGCCGTTGAAGCCGACGGCGCCGAAGCGCACATCGGCGCGCGTGCCCTGGATCGCCAGGAGCGTGGGCAGGGCGGCGTCCGCGCCCAGGGTGAGTACGGCTCCGACGCCTCCCCGGGCGAGCCGTCCGGCGACGATACCCGCACGCGCGCGGGTATCGTCAACATCGGCCGCGTAGATCGGGAGCTGCTCGACTTCGCCGCCGTCGTAGGCGGCGGCGAGCCCCTCGCAGCGCTCGGCGAGAGCGACGTTGTTGGGTTCGTGGATGATGCAGAGGATGTCGCCCTCGACACCGGAGGCGGTGAAGGCCTCGCCGGCCTTGCGTCCGATGGCGGGTTCGTCGACGGCGATGTGCAGGGCCGAACCGAGCTCCGCAGCGGCGGCGGCGCCGGAGTTGAAGGAGACGATGTCGATTCCCGCGGCGTCCGCTTCAGCCATTGCCTCGCGGACTCCGTCGGGGTCCGCCAGGGAGGTGATGATCCCCACGGCGCCCTGCTCGATGCACCGGCGGATCAGCGCGCTGTGCTCTTCGGCATCGGCGTAGAAGCTGGATTCGAGGATGCGGTTGAAGTTGTCGAGGCCGGCGTGCAGCGAAGCGGCGAATGCGCCCGTGTAAGCGAAGTTCCAGAACAGGCCGGGCGAGCCATGGGTGATGAAGCAGTAGTCGGCCTCGCGGTTGGGCATCAGATACGGCAGGATCGTGCCGCGAGCAGAGATCCGGACCTCGTCCCTGAGTCCGAGGTCGGTTGCCACCCTGGTGGCGATCACTGCGCCGGCAAGGGAGGTGACCGCTGCGCCGGCCAGTGCGTCCGTATTGTTCAGAACGGCGCGGAGGTCGCGCTCGAGCGCGTCGGGATCAGCGCCTGAGACCGGCGTGACCGGGCCATCGTAGGCGGCGTCCAAGTAATCGCAGTAGCGTTCGAGGCCTTCGCCGCGCGGATCGAGATTGAGGCAGATCACCGTTCCGTCGCCCGCGGCGTTGAGCCGTCCGGCCACGAATTCCGCGTGGCCGGCCAAATCCTGCTGCTGTTCGTGACGCAGGAGTTCGGTGCCGTCGTCGACGTTGAGATCGATCGGGGAGCTTGCCAGGCGGCGGCCCGGCTCCAGCTCGGCCGGGATCAGGCGGCGGGTGGGTGAGTAGATGCGGCCCCAGCTGCCGTCGACTCGCTGCTGCTGCACGGAGACGGCGATGCGGCCGTCTTCGCGCTGTTCGGCCAGCACGCGGACCTGGGAGCCGCCGGCCGGCTCGTGGTCCGCCG
This sequence comes from Dehalococcoidia bacterium, assembly GCA_965242565.1. Taxonomy (GTDB): domain Bacteria; phylum Chloroflexota; class Dehalococcoidia; order Bin125; family Bin125; genus CATQGW01. Next base: position 1,121,867 of record OZ251457.1, read on the forward strand.
CGCGGCCCAGGCCGATCGCGAGCGTGCCCAGCAGGGCACCGGCGGCGAGCAGGGCGAAGGCGAACAAGGTGAGCGTCTTCCAGCTCAGGGTGATAGTCGACGACATCGAGAGATTCCTTTCGGTGCGGCAGCCGCATATCAGTCGGCTGGCAAAGTGCGGCTGGTGCGCAGGCTACAAGGTGATTAAACAGGTGGGCTAGCGGGGCGATGAGCAGGGCGCGGCGCTGTTCGGGGCTTCTTTTGAGTGAGCAGCGCTCTCGGAGGTTTCGACTGATTCTCTATCTGGTCGGACCGGATTCGGAGGTGGAATCGCGTTCAGGTTTGTTCGGCTGTGTTCGGCGTGCTCTGCGTCGGGCGGCGGGGGCGGCGCGGCGGCCGCCCCCGCGGGTCTGGGACTGAGCGGGGCGGCTCAGCGGGAGGTGTCGATCAGCTGACCGAGCAGTTGGACGATGTCGGCGCGCTCGTAGAGCCGGGGCTCGATCAGCAGACGTGGGCTGCCGAACCACTCGGCCGGCCTGATCTGCATCTGGTCGGCGAGCAGCATCGAGGCGACGGAGAGGTAGGCCTGCAGGATCGGCTGGTCCCAGACGGCGAACAGGATTTGGCCCCGCAGCGCTTGCTCGTAGACGCCGCCGTCAAAGCCCACGGTGGCGAGCCGTGCGTCGGACTGCGCTCGAGCGATGGCGTCGCCGGCAGCGAACGCTGTATTGGAGCTGAGGGTGAAGACGGCGCCGACGCCGCCTTCGCTGAGCCGCCGCGCGAGGATCTGAATTGCGCCTTCCCAGTCTTCAGCGTCATAGATCGGGAAAACCTCGACCGAGCCGCCCTGGTAGGCGGCCTCCAGGCCGTCGCAGCGCTCGCTGAGGCCGATGTTGCCGGATTCGTGGATGACGCAGAGGATGTCTCCGCTGACCTCGTGGCGGTTGAAGGCCTCACCGGCCTTTTCGCCGATCGCCTGTTCGTCCACGGCGATATGCACGGCGGAGCCGAGGTCGGCGGCGGCATTGGCGCCGGAGTTGAAGGAGACGACGCGGACGCCGGCGGCGGTCGCTTCGGCGAGCGCGTCGCGGACGCCTTCGGGGTCGCCGAGCGTGGTGGTCAAGGCGGTCGCGCCGCCGGCGACGCACTCGCGAATCGCGTCGCTGTGAGACTCAGGATTGAAGATTCTGTAGAGCTGGATCCCGATGCCGGCGTGCAGCCCCGCGCGCCCAGCCGCCTCGTCGGCGAGGTCCCAGAAGTCGCCGCCGCCGTGGCGGATCAGGCAGTAGGTCGAGCGGCCGTAGGCGGGCGGGATCGGCTCGATCAGCTGCCCGTAGTAGGTGAGCGGATGCGCGCGGCGGAGTTCGAGTTGGACCTGGCCGGCGATGACGACCGCGGGATAGCTGGTGGCGGCCATGCCGCCGGGCGCGTCGCCGGCCTCGATGCGGGCGCGGATTTCGGCGGCGATCGTCTCGGCATCGTCCCAGTTGAGTCGATTGACCGTGCCCGGATACGCATCTTCCAGGCCGTCGCAGAAGCGTTCGCGGCCTTCGTCGCGCAGGTCCAGATTGATGCAGAGCACGGTCTCTTCGGTGAACTGGTTCAGGTATGCGGCGGCGGACTGCCCGCGCGTGTAGATCATCGCTGCGAACCGCAGTTTGGCGGCTTCGCGTCCGTCGTCGATGGAGAGCGTGACGGGCGAGCTGTAGAGGCGGCGTCCGGCGTCGGCGTCGGCCGGGACGAATCGGCGCGTCGGCTGATAGACGCGGGCCCATTCGCCATCGAGCCCGCGCTGCTGCACGCCGACGGCGATGCGCCCGTCGGCCTGGGGCTCGGCGAAGACGCGCACTTCGGGCGAGGCGGGCGGGTGGTGGTCGGCGGCGCGGCCCAGTCCGACCGCGAGCGTGCCGAGCAGGCCGCCGGCGGCGAGCAAGGCGAACGCGAACAGGGCGACCGTCTTCCAGGTCAGCGTGATCGTTGAAGACATCCGGGGCTTCCTTTCGGTCCTGCAGCCGCGCATCGGTCGGCTGGCAGAGCGCGGTTGATGTGGAGGTTAACGAGGTAGGGCACACGGCGCAGTGCTGGCCAAGGCCGGCCGGAAGAGGCGTTGTTCGGGGATTCTTGAGTGGGTGGTGAGCTTAGAGGGTACGGCGGCGGCCTATCTGGTCGGGGTGGATTTAGGGTCGGAAGCGCGTTCGGTGGTGTTCGGTTTTGTTCGGCACCGGAGTGGAACCGGGCATGGTGAAACGCAGGGCTGGAGGCGGATCGGGGCCGATTCCCGCTCGGGGGCGGGAATGACGGGAGAGCAGGGGCGGGAAGGACGGGGAAAGGGATGGAACGACGGGACCGGGGGGGGCAGCGCGGCGGCCGCCCCCCCGGGTCTGGGGCTCAGCTGAGCGGGGCGGCTCAGCGGGAGGTGTCGATCAGCTGGCCGAGCAGTTGGACGACGTCGGCGGGCTCGTAGAGCCGGGGCTCGATCAGCAGCTGTGGGCTGCCGAACCACTCGGCGGGCCTGATCTGCAGTTGGTCGGCGAGCAGCATTGAGGCGACGGAGAGGTAGGCCTGCAGGATCGGCATGTCCCAGATGACGAACATGATCTCGCCCCGCAGCGCCTGCTCGTAGACGGAACCGCTAAAGCCCACAGTTGCGAGTTGGGCGTCGGACTGCGCCAGGCGGATGGCCTGGGTTGCGCCGAACGCCGCGTCGGAGCTGAGCGTGAAGACGGCGCCGACGCCCCCTTCACCGAGCCGCTGCGCGAGGAGCTGCACCGCACCTGCCCGGCTTTCAGCCTCATAGGCCGGGAAGACCTCGACCGAGCCGCCCTGGTAGGCGGCTTCCAGGCCTTCGCAGCGCTCGTTGAGTCCGATGTTGCCGGATTCGTGGATGACGCAGAGGACATCGCCGCTCACCTCGTGGCGGTTGAAGGCGTCACCGGCCTTTTCGCCGATCGCCTGTTCATCCACGGCGATATGGACGGCCGATCCCAGGTCGGGGGCGGCATTGGCGCCGGAGTTGAAGGAGACGACGCGGACGCCGGCGGCCTGGGCTTCGGTCAGCGCTTCGCGGACGCCTTCGGGGTCGCCGAGCGTGGTGGTCAAGGCGGTCGCACCGTTGGCGACGCACTCGCGAATCGCGGCGCTGTGCTCCTCTGCATTAGCGATCTGGTAGTTCCGGAGCCCGATACCGTTGTGCAGCGCGGCGACCGAGGCGCTCGAGTTGACGAAGCCCCAGAAGAAGCCGGGCGAGCCATGGGTGAGGAAGCAGTAGTCGGCCTCGCGGTTGGGCAGCAGCCGCGGCAGGAGCGAGCCGTGAATGGTGAGCGGGATCCGCTCGCCGAGGTCGGTCACTACCCTGTTGCCGACCACCCCGCCGGCGAAGTTGGTCACGGCAATGCCGACCAGCGAGTCTGCGCTGCTCACGGCGGCGCGGAGGTCGCGCTCGACTGCGTCGGGATCAGTGCCTGAGACTCGCATGACCGCGCCATCGTAGGCGGCTTCGAGGTGATTGCAGTAGCGCTCGAGTCCTTCGCGGTGTGGATCGAGATTGAGGCAGATCACCGCTCCGCCGCCCGCGGCGTTGAGCCGGCCGGCCACGAACTGCGCGTGGTTGGCCCAAGCCTGCTGCTGTTCGTGACGCAGGAGTTCGGCGCCGTCGTCGACGTTGAGATCGATTGGGGAGCTCGCCAGGCGGCGGCCCGGCTCCAGATCAGCTGGAATCAGGCGGCGGGTAGGCGAATAGATGCGGCCCCAAGTACCGTCGACTCGCTGCTGCTGCACGGAGACGGCGATGCGGCCGTCTTCGCGCTGTTCGGCCAGGACGCGGACCTGGGAGCTGCCGGCCTGCTCGTGGTCCGCCGCGCGGCTCAGGCCGACGGCGAGCGTGCCGAGCAGGGCGCCGGCAAGCGTGCCGAGCAGGACGAAGGCGAAGAGGGTGAGCGTTTTCCAGTTCAAGGTGACAGTCGGCGACATCGAGGGATTCCTTTCGGTGCGGCAGCCGCGTATCAGTCGGCTGGCAGAATGCGGCTGGCGCACAGGCTACAAGGCGATTAACAGGTGGGCTAGCGGGGCGATGAGCAGGGCGCGTCGCTGTTCGGGCGGCCGGTAGAGGCGCTGTTCGGGTTTTCTTTGATGAGGTGGCGATCTTGGAGGTTTCGCCTGGCGCCCTATCTGGTCGGGGCGGATTTTGGGGGTGGAATCGTGTTCGGGTTTGTTCGGTTCCGTTCGATTTTGTTCGGGTTTGTTCGGTGGTGTTCGGCTGTGTTCGGGGGGTTTTCGTTGGGGTAGGTTCGGCGATGTTCGTTGCGCGGGGGATGCGGCGGCACTGGGTGGGCGGAGCGGTTGTGATACTCATGTTCTGATGATGCGGCGGTTGGGGAGGGTTGTCAAGTTGGGGGGCGGCGCGGCGATGCGCACGGCGCATGGCTGAGCGCGTATCCTGTGCGGCGAGCGCGCCGTCGGGGCGCGACCAAGGCGCGACTGGGGCGTGACCGAGGAAGGACGGGCGACGATGGCCGAGCAGCTGGCGGGCAAGCAGTTGGAGGGCAAGGCGGCGGTGATCACCGGAGGGGCGAGCGGGATTGGGGCGGCGTGCGCGATTCGCTTCGCGGAAGAGGGGGCGGATGTGCTGCTGGCGGATCTGCTGCCGGATCGGGCGGCGGAGACGGTGGCGGCCGTGGAGGCGCTGGGGCGGCGCGCGGTGGTGATGGGGTGCGACACGTCGGCGGAGGCGGACAACGAGGCGATCGCGGATCGGGCGGTAGAGGAGTTCGGGCGGCTCGATGTGGTGGTGGCGGCGGCCGGCGTCTCGAACGCGGAGTACGTGAGCGGGGAGACGCAGGATGTGGGAGAGGATCGCACGGCATCGTACATCGCGAATCAGGAGATCGAGCACTGGGAGAAGGTGATGGCGGTCAATCTGACCGGGGTGATGCTGACGGATCGGGCGTGTGCGCGGCGGATGATCGAGTTGGGCAACGGCGGGGCGATCATCAACATCGCCTCAATCATGGCCAAGTTCCCGATGGCGGGAGCGGCGAACTACTGCGTGTCGAAGGCGGGCGTGTGGATGCTGACGAAGGTGCTGGCGCAGGAGTTGGTGCAGGACAGCATCCGGGTGAACGCGATCGGGCCGGGCTTCATCGAGACGCCGATGACGGCGGCGATTTCGGGCGACGAATCGCTCAATCAGTGGGTGCTGTCGCTGACGCCGATGCGTCGTTTCGGGCAGCCGCGGGAGATCGCGAACACGGCGCTGTGGCTCGCCGGCTCCGAGTCGTCTTATGTAACGGGCGAGATCATCCACCCCGACGGCGGCTGGTTTACGGAGTGAGCGCGATGCAGGCGGCAAGCGGCGAGGCGGCGGCGATTGGCGCGATTGACGAGGCGTCGGGCGCGCTGCGCGCGCTAAGCCTCGACATTCACGCGCACCCCGAGGAGAACTACGAGGAGCGGCATGCGCACGCGGCGCTGACCGAGTTCTTCGAGGGGCGCGGCTTCGCGGTGGAACGCTCAGCCTACGGGATCGAGACAGCATTCCAAGCGGAGCGCGGCAACGGCGGCGGTCCGTGCATCGGGATTCTCTGCGAATACGACGCGCTGCCGGAGATCGGCCATGCCTGCGGGCACAACCTGATCGCGATTGCCGGCGCGGCGGCGGGGGTTGGAGTAGCGGCGGCGCTAGAGACAGCGGGCATTGAGGGGCAGGTGCGGGTGCTCGGCTCGCCAGCGGAAGAGGGCGGCGGGGGGAAGATTCGGCTGATTCAGCAGGGGGCGTTCGAGGGTGTGGGCGCGGCGATGATGGTGCATCCTGGGATGTCGGACATGCTGCGTCCGCCGGTGCTGGCGATCGACACCTGCACGGTGGAGTTCACCGGGCGCAACGCGCACGCGGCAGCTGCGCCGTGGGAGGGTCGCAATGCGCTGGACGCGCTGGTGCTGGCGTACCAGGCGATTGGGCTGCTGCGCCAGCAGTCGCGCCCGGAGGTGCGCATCCACGGGGTGATCCAGCACGGCGGAGAGAAGCCGAACATCATCCCGGATCGGGTCGCGGCGGAGTTTTATGTCAGGGCGCCGCGCGAGGGTCTGCTGGATGAGATGTGCGAGCGGGTGGCAGCCTGTTTCCGCGGGGCGGCGGAGGCGACGGAAACGGCGATGACGCTGTCGTGGAACGGACCGCGCTACAGCGATCTGGCGTCGAACGCGGCGCTAGCGGAGGTGTTCGGGCGGCGCTGGGCGGAGTACGAGGGGGTGCGGGCGTTGGACCTGGACGGTCCGCCGCGCGGGGGCTTCGGCAGCACGGATATGGGCGATGTCTCGCATGTCGTGCCGAGTCTGCATCCGATCTACGCGATTGAAGCGGAGGCGGGCAATCACACGCCGCAGTTCACGGCGGCAGCAGCGACGGAGCAGGCGCATGAGGCGACGCTGAGGCGGCGCGGGCGATGACGCTCACGGCGCTGGAGTGGTTGACCGACGCGGAGCTACGAGATCGGACGCAGGCGGCCTTTGAGGCCGCGCACGGGAGGTAAGGCCATGCTGGATCACATCGTGTTGGCGGCGCAGGACGTACAGGCGGCGGTGGAGGAGATCGCGGCGGCGACCGGGGTGCGCGCCGAACTGGGCGGGCGTTTCGAGGGGCGCGGCGTCTACAACCACCTGCTCGCGCTGCAGGACGGGGCGTACCTGGAGATCATCGGGCCCGATCCACAACAGGCCGGCCACGAGGGCGCGCTGCCGTTCGGGATGCATCTGACGGAAGAGACGAAGGTGGCGCACTGGTGCGCGAAGGCGGGTGCGGAGATCGAGCAGCGGGTCGCGTCGGCGCGAGAGGCGGGCTACGACCTCGGGGCGGTGCAGCCGCTGGGGCGGGTGCTGGCGGACGGGACGCGGCTCGACTGGCGGTTGAGCATCGGCGGCTGGCCGCCGCTGATGGGCGGGCTGGTGCCGTTTCTGATCGACTGGGGCGATGCGCTGCACCCGAGCGAGACGGCCGTCAAGGGCTGCACGCTGGTTGATTTCCACGCGGAGCACCCGGATCCGGAGTCGGTGCAGGCGGGGCTGGCGGCCGTGGGTGTGGAGCTGCGGGTGGAGCAGGGCGATGAGGCGGCGTTGTTTGCGACGCTGGAAGGTCCCGGCGGGCGGATCACGCTGACCTGAGCGCGCTACGCTGGCGGCGGAGCCGACGATGTTCATCACGCGCCTCAAGCTGCACAACTGGCGGAACTTCCGCGACATCGACATCGAGCTCCAGCGGCGCGTGTTCATCGTGGGCGCCAATGCCACCGGCAAATCCAACCTGCTGTACGCGCTGCTCTTCCTGAGCGATGTCGCGAGGGATGATGGTTCGCGTCGAGCTGGCCGTGGCCATCGCTCATCACTGTCTCGTGTGTTTCTCCCGCGCATCCGATCGCTCACTGCGCCACCAGGCGACGATTACGTTTCGATTCGAGTCGACATCGCTGATGAGCCTGGCGCGCCTCCTACTTGGTCCTACGATCTGGCGCTGCGCGAAGGCGATCAGGAGTTGGATCCACGACTCCCCCAAAGCACAACGGTGGTCGAGCGTGAGCGCGTGATCAGCGCCGGGAGAGTTGTGCTCGATCGTCCCGACCGAGACGACCACCGCGATCCACAAAGACTCACACAAACAGCGGTCGGGCAGGCTCGCATCAACAGCGAGTTTCGCCCACTCGCGGATTTCTTGGCGTCCATCGGCCACTGCGATCCGTCGCCGCACTTGTTCCGGATGACCTCCGGGCCTTTGCCCGGCGAGATCCCAATGCGGGGTTTCTCCGACCTCGTGATGGCGGCACCCCGCGACATTCGCGATCAACGTCTGCGTCGAATCACCAAAGCGTTGCGGACGATCGTCCCTCACTTCGCTGACCTACAAATCGGCATTGAGGAGCCTCTCGGGACGCCGTACCTTAAGGCACGGTTCGATCACTGGCGAGATCCAGACGCTTGGCAGATCGTCGATGATCTGTCCGACGGCACGTTGCGGTTGATTGAGCTGCTGTGGGCGGTGCAGGAGGACCAAAAAGGACCTCTTCTCGTTGAGGAGCCTGAAATCTCGCTCCACGATGGCGCAGTGCGAGCGCTTGCGGGTGCGTTCGCTGAAGTCGCCGTATACCGTCGGCGACAGGTGTTCGTCACGACTCAGGCGCCAACCTTGCTGAGCGACGATTCGATCTCGCTCAAGGAGATCGCGCTGCTTCAGTACACAAACGATGGTACCTCAGTTTCGTTCGCCTCGGACGACGAGCAGTTGTGCGCCCTGATTGGCGCTGGACACCCGCGTGGCGAAGCCGTGATCCCTTGGGTCGGACCGAAATCGCCTCGCCTTCCCTTAAGCCGGTGATCTACGTCAATGCGGCGGTCGAAGGCAAACTTGACGACGCAGTTGTGCGGCGACTTGTGGCCGACGCAGGCGCGGAGATCGTCAACGTCTATCGAGCTGATGGGCGAGCCAACCTCATCAGCCTCCACCGCATCCGCGGTTACGCCGCTGCCGCCCGCTTCCACCGCTGGCTCGTTCTATGCGACCTCGATCAAGACGAGTGCGCCCCAAAGCTCGTCGCCAGTGCTGTGCAAAATCCACCGGCCTTGTTCTGCTTTCGAGTAGCCGTCCGCTCGGTTGAGTCTTGGCTGCTGGCCGATCCCGGCCTCGCTGCGCACATGGAAATCTCGCCGAGGCTGCTGCCCCGCGAACCGGATTCCGAACCTCACCCGAAGCAGACGATGATCAGGCTCGCACAACGCTCGCGCAACCGTGATATTCGGCTTGGCGTCGGCGGCGATCGCGGAACGTCGGACGCCCCAAGCCTGTACAACTCGTTCCTTAGCGACTTTGTCGAGTCGGACTGGGACCCAGAGCGGGCAGCGGGGCGGTCGGATTCGCTGCGGCGGGCGATGGATGCTGTTTCGCGGCTTGCGGGAGGCTAGACTTGCTGGGACCCTTCCAGCACGAAAGGATTCGCCATGCCTACGCCTGAGGATGTTGTGACCGCCTTTATGGCGGAGTTCGACGCGGAGCACCCCGATCCGGAGGCTCTGATCGCGTATTTCACGGAGGACGCGGTCTACCACAATATGCCGATGGCGCCGGCCGAGGGCATCGAGGCGGTCGCGGAGGCGCTGAAGGGCGTGTCGCAGATGATGTCGCGCGGGTGGGAGATTCTGCACCAGGCGGCGAACGGCGATGTGGTGCTCAACGAGCGCGTGGACCGCTTCCTGATGGGCGACAAGGAGGTCGCGGTGCAGGTCTGCGGGGTATTCGAGCTGCGCGACGGGAAGATTGCGCGCTGGCGCGACTACTTCGACCTGGCCTCGTTCCAGGCACAGATGTAGGCGCGCTGCGCCGGCTCAGACCGACACCCTGAACGCCTTGCGCAGGAACTGCGCGATGCGGTCGGCGGCGGCGTCGCCTTCGGGGAAGGCGGCGAGCTGGCCGACGAAGCCGTGGATCACGCCGTCGTAGCGGACGAGCTCGGCGGGGACGCCGGAGCGTTCGAGGCGGGCGGCGTAGGCTTCGCCCTCGTCGCGCAGCGGATCGTATTCGGCGGTGATCACCAGCGCGGGCGGCAGGCCGAGCAGGGTGTCGGCGCGGAGCGGCGAGGCGTAGGGCTCGGCGGCTTCGGCGGGCGAGCGGGTGTAGCAGCGCCAGAACCAGCGCATGGCGTCTTCGGAGAGGCCGACCGAGCCGTCGCCGTTGAGGCGGTAGGACTCGACGCCGAAGTCGCAGTTGGTCACGGGATAGATCAGCGCCTGCGCTCGAATTTCAGGGCTGCCGTGATCGCGGGCCATGAGGGCGGCGACGGCGGCCAGATTGCCGCCGGCGCTGTCGCCGGCGACAGCGATTCGGGTTGTGTCCGCGCCCCAGTCGGCTCCGTGTTCGGCGAGCCAGAGCGCGGCGGTGTAGGCGTCTTCGGCGGCGGCGGGATACTTGTGCTCGGGCGCGAGGCGGTAGTCAACGGAGACGACGGCGGCTTCGGCGCGGTTGGCGAGGGCGCGGCAGAGCGGATCGTGGGAGTCGAGGTCGCCCAGCACCCAGCCGCCGCCGTGGAAGTAGACCAAGGTGGGGAGCTGCACGTCGGGGTTCGGCGCGTAGAAGCGCGCGGGGATGTCGCCGGCGGGACCGGGGATGCCGAAGTCCTCAACCCGCGCGACCGGCTCCTGCACCTCGGGCTTGACGCGGGCGGAGGCGGAGACGGCGCGGGCCTCCGCGACGGAGAGGGTGTGGAGCGGCGGCGCGTTCGCGCGCAGCTTGAGCGCGGCCTGCGCCTCTGCGGTCAGCGGCATTGCTCGTCCCAATCGCTGCGCATGCGCCCGCGCCCAGTCTCTACCAGCGGGCGGTGACGAAGGCGGCGGCCTCTTTGAGCGCCTCGATGCCGGCGGGGTTGACCGCGAACATCATGAAGGGGTCGTGGATGTTGCCGTCGTAGCGGTGGATGTCGACTTCCACGCCAGCCTCGCGCAGGCGCTCGCCGTAGGCCTCGCCCTCATCGCGCAGCGGGTCGTACTCGGCGGTCTGCACCAGCGCGGGGGGCAGGTTGGAGACGTCGGCGGCGCGGTAGGGAGAGGCGTAGGCCTCCTGGCCGGCGGCGGCGTTGGGCAGGTAGTGGTCCCAGAACCAGACCATGCTAGCGCGGGTGAGCAGGTAGCCCTCGGCGTTGTCGGTGTAGGACTGCCACTCGTAGTTGTGGTCGGTGACGGGCACGTGGAGCACCTGCGCGGCGATCTGCGGGCCGCCACGGTCGCGGGCCATCAGGGAGACGACGGCGGAGAGGTTGCCACCGGCGCTGTCGCCGCAGACGGCGATGCGCGAGCCGTCGCCGCCGATTTGCTCGGCGTTTTCGGCGACCCAGGCGGCGACGGCGTAGCAGTCGTCGGCCGCGGCGGGGTACTTGTGCTCGGGGGCGAGGCGGTAGTCGACGGAGACGACGACTGCGTCGCCTAGTTCGGCGAGCAGCTGCTTGCAGGTGCCGTCGTGGGACTCGATGTCGCCGACGACCCAGCCGCCGCCGTGGAAGTAGACGAGCACGGGCAGGTTGTCGCCGTCGGCGGCGTAGACGCGGACGGGGATGTCGCCGCCGGGGCCGGGGACAGTGCGGTCAAAGACGACGGGCGGCTCGGGTGCGCCAGCCTGCATCAGGGCGAAGCCCTGGATCATCTCGCGGGCCTGTTCGGGGGTCTGCTCGGAGATGTCGGGGCCTCCGGCCTCCTCGAGCTGGTCCAGCAACGCCTGCACGGCGGGATCGACTGGCATGGTGCGACTCCTTCGGGTTGTGGTTGTTGCGTTGCAAGGATAGAGGTAGTCGTTCACTTTGGTGCGGGCAAGTGGCTGGCGGAGATGGTCGGCTCCGGTGGTGTGGGCGACGTCGGAGCCGGACGCGACGAGATACCCCCGTTCGAGCCGGGGGCAGGCTCCGCGGCAAGCGCGGGTATGACGGAGAGAGGGTACGGGAATGACGGTGTGGGCGATTGGGTGGTCAGCGGATGCCGTGTTGGCGCTTCAGGGTGAGGATGCGTTGGGCGGATTCGTAGATGCGTTCGCGGGGGAGTTCACCGGATTCGACGGCCCGGAGGATGGCGTCGCGGACACGGTAGATGTGGGCGAGGGAGTAGTCGCCGGCCTGGTTGGCGACCAGGATGATGTCGACGCCGGCGCGGATTGCTTCGAGGACGGCTTCGGTGAGGGTGTACTGCTCGAGGATTGCGCCCATCTGCATGTCATCAGAGACGATGACGCCCTCAAAACCGAGCTCGCCGCGCAGTAGATCGGTCATGACGGCCGGCGAGAGGGTGGCGGGGCGGGCGTCGGCGTCGAGTTGGCGGTTGACGATGTGGGCGGTCATGACCGCGCCGTCGTAGCCCTGCTCGAACAGCTCGCGGTAGGGGGCGAGCTCGGCTTCGCGCTGCCAGGTGGCGGTGACATCGGTGACGCCGAGGTGGGTGTCGCCGGTCGCGCTGCCGTGGCCGGGGAAGTGCTTGAGCGTGGGGGCGATGCCGGCGTCGCTCAGCGATTGGGCAAATGCGCGAGCGTGGGCGGCGACCTGCGCGGGATCGTCGCTGAATGAGCGCTCCCAGCGTCCAATGGCGGGGCTTTCGGGATCGATGTTGACGTCGACGACGGGCGCGAGGTTCCAGTTGAGGCCGAGGTCGGCCATTTCGGCGGCGAGGTCGGCTGCGATGGCGGCGGTTTCGCCGACGGGACCGGCGCCCAGGGTGAGGGCGGTGGGGACGGAGACGGTGAAGCCGTATTTCTCCTTGAGGCGGTTGACATAGCCGCCCTCGGCATCGATGGCGATCAGGAGGGGGATGTCGGCGGCGCGCTGGAGGGCCGCGGTGAGGGCGCGGAGCTGGTCGGGCGACTCGATGTTGCGGGGCAGTTCGCCGCTGCTGGGTCCGTCGCGATCGAAGAGAATGACGCCGCCGGGTTGGAGATCGCGCAGGAGGGCGCGGGTTTCGCCGTCCAGTTCGAGGCCGCGGAAGCCGACGAGCAGCATTTGGCCGACGGCCTGTTCGAGGGTGAGGGACTCGGCTTCGGAGCGGCAAGCCGCGCCGGCGGAGGCGATGAGTCCGAGCGCGAGGAGGGTGAGTGCGATGCGGAGACGGAGGCGCATTATGTGTGCTCGCTCCCGCAGCTGCGTTACGTCGAGCGGGCGTCGAGCAGCTGGCGGGTGAGTTCGGCGTGGCCGACATGTTCGGCGGTGTGTGCGAGCGCGGAGGCGACGACGGTCCAGCCGGTGATGTCGCGCTGCTGGAAGATGTGCAGGCGTTCGCGGTCCCACTCGCCGTCGTCGAGCGAGGCGAGCGCGTCGTGGATGGCGGCCTGCGCGCCGGCTCGGCGCTCCTGCAGCAGCGCGACGGGGTCGTCGAAGTCGGCGGCTTTGGCGTCGAATTCGACCTGACGGGTGCGGTCGACGTTTCGGCCGGCGAGCACCTCGACAAAGTTCCACTCGGTGGCGGAGATGGCGTGGGTGGCGAGGATGAAGAGCGAGCTGGCGTCGTCGAGCGGGCGCGCGTCGAGCTGTTCGGCGCTGAGGCCGTCGACGGCGGCGAGCAGGCGGCTCATCATGCCGTCGACGGTTTCCTCGATGGATTCGACCAGTGTCATTTGGGTTCCTTTCGTCGGCTTTGGGGCTAGGTGAGGCGCTGTTGGGAGAAGATGGTGGGTTCGATGGGGCGGCCGGTGTAGGGGTTGGCGAGCGCCGGCAGGTTGGGGCGCACACCGTCAAAATACTCCTCGATGGACCAGAGTTGGGCGCGGGGGTGGCGGTTCGCGCCGACGGCGATCTCGCCCATTTGCGCCGCTTCCGTCCGGGCGGCGGCAGAACGCACCCGGTCGGCCGTGACGAACACGCCGCAGGCGGCGTCTTCGCGTTCGATCACGCGGAGGAAGTCTCGCAACTCGCTGAGTCGGAAGGTGCGCCCGCCCTTGACCTGGGCCAGCGCCAGGCGCGAGGCGCGGTCCTCGGGCGGGACCAGCAGCGTGCCGCGCCCGTCGATGCCGGCGTCGGCGCCGGGTTTCTGGTTGGCGGCCATACCGGAGATGCGCATGACCGCCCAGGCCTGGAAGTCGAGCCAGCGCTCGGACGCCAGTCGCCGGGCGCTGACGAGGTCCTGGGGGATGCCCTGAACTTGAGCCTGGATGCCGAGCGCTTCAAGGCGACGCTCCTGCACAATGTCGATGGCCATTGAGGAGATGTCGATGCCGGCCCAGCGGCGGCCGAGCTGGTGGGCGGCGACGACGGCGGTGCCACAGCCGCAGAAGGGGTCGAGCACGAAGTCGCCGGGATTGCTCGACACCTCGATGATCCGCTCCAGCAGCGCGAGCGGCTTCTGGGTGGGGTAGCCGAGCCGCTCGCGGGATGTGTTGCCGATCCGCCGGATATCCGTCCAGATGTTTTGCAACGCCTGCCCCTCTGCTTCGTCGAGGTAGACCTTGAGCCCGTCCATTCGCGGCGCGCCGTCGCGCCTGGTGTGGATGCGGCCTTCCGCCCACCACTGCTCAAGCTGCTCGAGTCGGTAGCCCCAGCCGCGTGTGGGGCCGGGCATCGTGCCGCGCCACTCGAACTTGCCTGAGTCGCTGTCGGGGCGGGGCGCGGTGAGATCGTCGAGCCGGTAGCGCCGCCCATCATCGTCCACGTATCGGAAGCGCTGGAGCTGCTGCTCGGAGTATTTGCCGGAGCCGTAGCGGTGGAAGCCGCCGTTCCAAGTCGGTTCCGTCTCGGCGTCCTTGGCGTAGTAGAGGAGGATGTCGGCGACATTGCCGTAGCGGTTGGCGGTGTTGTGGCTTTCGGTGCGTTGCCAGGTGATGTGGTTGCGGAAGTTGCTGCTGCCGAACAGCAAGTCCATCAGCACCTTGAGGTAGTGGCCAGCCGTGGGGTCGCAGTGCAGGTAGATGCTGCCGGTGGGCTTGAGCAGGCGGCGGATTTCGGCGAGCCGCTCGCCCATGTAGGTCACGTAGGCGAGCATGCCGCTCGGTCCGAGCAGCGACTTCAGGGCCACCGTGGCGGTGTGCATTGGATGGGCCACAGCGAGCTCGATCCGCGCCACCCGCTCGATCGCCGCTTCGTCCCAGCGCCAGGTGTCTTGGAAGCCGCGCACCTGCGCGGGCGTGCCGTTCTCCTGGCCGAAGATGATGTTGTAGTCGGCGTTGCTGTTGAAGGGTGGATCGAGGTAGACGAGGTCCACGCACTCGTCGGGCCACTGCCGCATCCAGTCGAGGCAGTCGCCGTAGTAGAGGGTCTGGTCGCCGGGGGCTGTGGCGTCGTCGGGCATGGTCGCTCTACTCTACACGCGCACGGTAGCACGGTCGTTCGCTCGATTCGTCGGCTTTGGGGTTAGACGATGCGCTGCTGGGAGAAGATAGTGGGTTCGATGGGGCGGCCGGTGTAGGGGTTGGCGAGGGACGGGAGGTTGGGGCGGACGCCCTGAAAGTACTCCTCGATGGACCAGAGTTGGGCGCGCGGGTGAGCGACGCCGCCGACGGTGACATCGCCCAGTCCTGCGGCTTCGGCGCGAGCCGCGCGGGAGGTCACGCGGTCGACGGTGATGAAGACGCCGCAGGCGGCGTTGTCGCGCTGGATGACGCCGAGAAAATCGCGCAGTTCGCTGAGACGGAAGGTGCGCCCGCCTTTGACCTGGGCGATTGCCAGCCGCGAATTGCGATCATCGGGCCGGTTCAGGAGCATGCCGCGGCCGTCGATGCCGGCGTCTGCACCGGGGCTCTCGTTGGCGGCCATGC
This sequence comes from Dehalococcoidia bacterium, assembly GCA_965242565.1. Taxonomy (GTDB): domain Bacteria; phylum Chloroflexota; class Dehalococcoidia; order Bin125; family Bin125; genus CATQGW01. The sequence goes on from OZ251457.1 coordinate 1,137,096, forward strand.
CGGTGATGCGCATCACGGCCCAGGCCTGGAAATCGAGCCAGCGTTCGGACGCGAGGCGTCGGGCGCTGACGAGATCCTGGGGGATACCCTGGACGTTTGCCTGAATACCGAGCGCCTCCAACCGCCGCTCCTGGACGATGTCGATGGCCATTGAGGAGATGTCGATGCCGGCCCAGCGGCGATCGAGCTGGTGGGCGGCGACGACGGCAGTGCCGCAGCCGCAGAAGGGGTCGAGCACGAAGTCGCCCGGGCGGGAGGAAACCTTGATGAGGCGCTCGAGCAGGGAGAGCGGCTTCTGGGTGGGGTAGCCGAGCGCCTCGCCGCGCCGGGAGCTGAAGTTGGTGAAGCCGGTGGGCGACCAAATGATGTTCTGGGGCAGGCGTCCGCGGTCCGCTTCGGCGTAGCGCCTCAAGCCGGGCCAGCGTCCGCTCTCGGGGTGGTGGATGAGGCCGGCTTCGTCGAGTGCGTCGAGGCGTTGGTGAATGTCCTCGATCTGGCGGTAGCCGGGGATGAATTCGCGCTCGATGTAGGCGGCGTAGTCGCCCGTCAGCGGGACGGACCAGACGCGGCCCATTTCGTAGACGTCGTAGCCGCGCCAGGGTTGAGTGCTGGGCGCGCCGCGCTGGGCGCGGTGGCGTGGGCCGGTGAGATTGTCATTGCGGTAGCGCCCGCGCTCGTCCTCCGAGGGGTAAGCGGTTCGGATGTCCTCAAGGCCGCGCTGTTCGCGCACGGCGTCGCCGTCCCAGAAGCGTTGGTCGCTTTTGCCGTAGAAGAGCAGGTTGTCGCTGATGCGCCCGAAGCGGCGCGAGTCGCTGTGGGCGGTGGCACGGCGCCAATGGATGTCGTTGCAGAAGTTGGGCGCGCCGAAGATGGAGTCCATGACGATCTTGAGGTAATGGACGGCGGTGTCGTCGCAGTGGAGGTAGACGCTGCCTGTGGACTTGAGCAGACGGCGAATTTCCGCGAGCCGCTCGCCGATGTAGGTGAGGTAGGCGAGCATGCCGGAGGGGCCGATCAGCGTCCGGAGGGCGGTGGCGGCCTGGTGCATGGGGTGCGCGACGGCGGATTCGAGGTCGCGGGAGCGCTGCGCGGCGGCTTCGTCCCAGCGCCAGGTGTCCTCGAAGCCGCGCACTTGGGCGGGCGTGCCGTTCTCCTGGCCGAAGATGATGTTGTAGTCGGCGTTGCTGTTGAACGGCGGGTCGAGATAGACGAGATCCACGCACTCGTCGGGCCACTGCCGCATCCAGTCGAGGCAGTCGCCGTAGTAGAGAGTCTGGTCGCCGGGGGCTGCGCTGTCGTCGGGCATGGTCGCTCTACTCTACACGCGCACGGTAGCACGGTAGTTCGCTCGCGGGGCGTCGGCGGCGCGCCTATACTGTGCGCGACACAGGACACGATGTCGGCACAACGCAGGCACGACGTAGGAAAGGGCGGGACATGCGCGCAGATCCGCAGACGGTGGCGCTGAACGAGATGATCGAGACGATGTCGGCGCAGGGCAAGCCGTGGCACGAGATGGAGCCGCAGGAGTTGCGCGACGCGCTGGCGCAGGGCGGGCCGCTGGGACCGCCGCCGGCGCGGCTGGACGATGTGGCGCAGGAGCGCTCGATTCCGGGGCCGGCGGGGGAGATTCCGATTCGGGTGTTCGTGCCCGAGACGGTGCGGGGCGTGTATCTGCACATTCACGGCGGGGGCTGGGTAATCGGCTCGCACGACGGGGCGGACGAGCGGCTCTGGGCGCGGGCGCAGGCGACGCAGCAGGCGGTGGTCTCGGTGGGCTACCGGCTGTCGCCGGAGCACCGCTGGCCGGCGCCGAACGACGACTGCGAGGCGGCGGCGGCGTGGCTGGTGCAGCACGGGCAGTCGGAGTTCGGGACGGATGTGTTCACGATCGGCGGGGAGTCGGCAGGCGGGCATCTCTCGGCGACGACGCTGCTGCGGATGCGGGACCGGCACGGCTACACGGGCTTCCGTGGGGCGGCGCTGATCTACGGGGTGTTCGACCTGCGGCACTCGCCGTCGGCGCGGCTGTGGGGGGAGCGGAATCTGATCCTCTCCAGCCCGATTATGGAGTGGTTCATCGACCATTATGTGGACCCGTCGGATCGGGATGATCTGGATGTGACGCCGCTGCTGGCGCGTCTGGACGACATGCCGCCGGCGATCTTCGTGGTGGGGACGCTGGATCCGCTGCTGGACGACAGTCTGTTTATGGCGGCGCGCTGGGAGGCTGCCGGTCACGAGACGGAGCTGCACGTGTTCCCGGAGGCTCCGCACGGGTTCGACAATTTCCCGACGCCGGCGGGGACGGACGCGACGAATCGGGTGAACAATTTCCTGAGCGGGGTGCTGGGGTGAGGGAGGCGCTCACGGCCTCGCCCATTCCAGCCGTACGCCGTGCTCGCGGAGCATCCGGAACGGCCCGATGCAGGGGACCGAAAGCCGGTCGCACAGATCGGGTATCTTCAGACGCTTGTTCTTTTTCCCGGGATCTTCGGGAACTTCGCGAGTCACGACCCGGTGGTTTCCGGCGACGGCATATGAGACGAGCTGGAAGTCGGCGCCGGCGAGAAACTTCTCTCGAGATTCTGAAGTGCAATCCATCTGCTGAATGGTGGACCGCACGAACCGATGCGCATCTGTCAGCGCCGTCTGGATCGCGGGTGCGCCCACTCGCGCATCGTCGCGCAGCCAGCGCGACAGAAGCGGACTACGCGGCGTCAGCTCATCCCGAACCGCGGGGATAAGCACCACGCTCTCATCGGTGAGCGCTGCCGTCAGCCAATCCCAGAAGCCGGGACAGAATTCCATGGCGTAGTAGCGGGCGTTCGCATCAATGATGACGCTCGCGTCGATCAGATCGCTCACGGCCGCGCCACACCAAGTTCTACGGCGATTTTGTCGAATGTTTCGAGCGATGAGATGCCCAGCAGGTCCGACATCTCCTTGTAGCCGGTTTGCCCCTCAAGCGTGCTGGCGACTACGGCGTACGCGAAACTCCGTCCGGTTCGCTGGAAGAACGTGTTGTAGAAGTTTCCGCCGCTCGACGATTGCTCGCGTTGGGCTGAACGCCATGACTCGAACGCGGCGCGCTCGCGCTCGAACAGGCGTCGATAGTCGGCGGACCTGATCAGGTCCGCCGTTCGCAGCCGCCTCAGGATGACCAGGCTGCTCACCTTGTAGTGACGCGCCAGCCGTTGGAGGTCGCCTTCGTGCGTTGCGCCGGCGTTGTCGATCTCGCGCCTCAGGTCGTCTGCGGGCACCAACAGCTCGGCGGCGAAGCGATCGCACCACGTTTCGTTGTCAGGCGCGTTCTCAACGCCGACGGAATCATCGGAGACGCCAGACTCACCGAGCAGCAAGTGGCCAAACTCGTGCGCGAACGTGAACATCTGGGAGGCCTTGTAGTCCGCATTGTTGACGAACACCAGTGGCGCCACCGGATCGGAAAGCGCGAACCCGCTGAATTCGTCGTGATTCAGCTTGCGGTGCGTGTTGTTGCCGACGACGCCGTTGACCATAACGAGCACACCGGCGGCTTCGGCGCGCGCGCGTACATCGCGCAGCGCTTCCTCCCACGAGCTTGCATCCGCGCGCGTTTCGACGCCGAGGTTAGCCAACCTAGCGAAGCGGTGGGCCGCAGCGGACGGGTCATTGTCGACCTGCTCGGAGCCGACCCACTCCAGATTGGGCTCGCCCATGGCCGTGAGGTGATCGGTGTACCAGGCCTGCTGGCGTTGGCAGAGGTAGATGGTGTCGAGCAAGTGCGGGGATGGACGAGCAGGTGCGCTGCCGCCGCGTACGCGGAAGTCGCCGATCGGCAACTCATCGGGCGGCGGTGAATCGCCGAAGAAGTGCCCGAACGGTGTGAATGTCGCCGCTGCGAAGTCGCGCAGCTGGCGCTCGGTGGGGTCTTTTTCGCCGCTGCGCCACTTGGGGAGGTCGGCGAACTTTCGCTCAAGCGCATCCTGAGCGAGGCCGGACCGCTCGCAGGCCCAGTCGATCAGCGTGGGTTGGACGGAGAGTCGGACCGTCGGCATTGCAGCTCCCTGTCCGACAGTTTAAGGGAGCGGCATCCGGCGGCACTGATGGGTTTGGCGCGGCCTCACATGGGGAGGGCGCTGCGGGGGTTGCCGCCGAGGGCGAGGATGCCGTAGGAGCTGACGCCGCCGATGGCGACGATGCCGACGGCGTTCACGCCGCCGATGGCGACGAGGCCCACTGCGTTGATGCCGCCGATGGCGATCAGGCCGACGGCGTTGATGCCGCCCAAGGAGATGATGCCGAGGGCGCTGGCGAGCGCGAAGACGACGCCGCCGATCGCGTTCCAGAAGGCGACGGCGACGACGCCGATCGCGGTGTCGCTGGCGAAGGCGGCGATGCCGATGGCGTGCTTGCCAGTGGCGACGGTGCCGGTGACGAAGGCTCCGGCGATTCGCTCGAACATGGTTTGATCCTCCAGTTGCCGCCACAGGGCCGAATGTCGGTGCGGTGCGTTCGCGCAGGCTAGGGCGTGTTCACGCTTGCGTCATTCCAACCGCTCCTTTCCGTCATTCCCGCGAAAGCGGGAACACACAGCGGTGGGCGTGCGACAAGATGTCGAGGCCTGCTGCAAACGTGCGTCAGCGAGTCGCTCGGCCCTCTTGTGCTTCTTCGGAGATTGGGCTTGGATTCCCGCTCGGGGGCGGGAATGACGGAAAGGAGCGGCGGGAATGACCGAATGCTGCGGGGTGTCGCCGGGGCGGTCGGGGCGGGAATGACGGAAAGGAGCGGCGGGAATGACGGAAAGGAGCGGCGGGAATGACGGAAAGGAGCGGCGGGAATGACGGGAAGGAGCGGCGGGAATGACGGAAAGGAGCGGCGGGAATGACGGAAAGGAGCGGCGGGAATGACGGAAAGGAGCGGCGGGAATGACGGGAAGGAGCGGCTGGAATGACGGGAAGGAGCGGTTGGAATGACGGGAAGGAGCGGCGCGGTTTAGTTCACGCGCTTTTCGACGCCTTGCCAGTAGGCCTCGCGGAGTTCGAACTTTTTGAGCTTGCCGGTGGCGGTGCGGGGGAGTTCTTCGACGAACTCGATGCGGCGGGGAGTTTTGAAGTGGGCCATCTGCTCGCGGCAGTGGACGACGATCTCCTCGGTGGTGACCGTCACGCCCTCGCGAGGGACGATCAGGGCGAGCGGGGTTTCGCCCCACTGCTCGGAGGGGACGCCGATCACGGCGGCTTCGAGCACGGCGGGGTGCTGGTAGAGCACATCTTCGACCTCGATCGAGGAGATGTTTTCGCCGCCGGAGATGATCACGTCCTTGGCGCGGTCGACGATGTTGATGTAGCCCTCGGCGTTGACGGTGGCCATGTCGCCGGTGTGGAACCAGCCGTCGACGATGACCTTGTCGGTCTCTTCCTGCTGCCGCCAGTAGCCCTGTAGGACGACGTTGGAGCGGGCGACGATCTCGCCGATCGACTCGTCGTCCCACTCGACCTCGTCGCCGTCCTCGTCGACGACTTTGACGTCGACGCCGATCACGTCGTGTCCGGCGCGGACCTTGTTGCGGAAGTAGGCGGGCGTGCCGGGCTCCACGTGCGGCTTGGGCTGGGCGAGGGTGAGGATTGGCGAGGTTTCGGTGAGGCCGTAGATCTGGATGAACTCCCAGCCGAGTTCGTTTTCGAGGCGCTCAATAAAGGCCTGGGGCGGAGGCGCGCCGGCGACGGTGAAGCGGGGGCGGGTGGTGATTTGGAACTCGTCCTTGCGCTCGAACTCGAGGATGCGGGCGAGCACGGCGGGGGCCATGCAGGCGAAGGTGCAGCGCTCGTCCTGGATCAGGCGGTAGATGTCGTCGGCTTCGGGCGCGCGCAGCACGACGTGCTTGCCGCCCATCGCGGTGATCGCGTAGACGCCGCCCCAGCCGTTGGCGTGGAACATGGGCAGCGTCCAGAGCTCGGCATCGGCGGGCTGGATGCGGAGGTGGGCGATGAAGTTGTAGGCGTTGATGTAGGCGTTGCGGTGGGTGATCATCACGCCCTTGGGGCGGGCGGTGGTGCCGGAGGTGTAGTTGATGCTGAGCAAGTCGGTCTCGGCGAGGCCGGGATCGGCCGGTGCTGAGGTTGGGTGTCCGCCGATCCACTCTTCGTAGTCGGTCCAGCCGGGATTGATCGGGGCGTCGCCGTAGGGGATGGCGACGAAGTGTTCGACGGAGGGGATCGAGGCGCGGATCGGGTCGACGAGGTGGGTGAACTCGGCGTCGACGAAGACGACTTTGGCCTCGGAGTGTTGGAGGATGTATTCGAAGTCGGAGGGGATCAGGCGGTAGTTGATCGGGACGATCACGGCACCGATGGCGGCGGTGGCGTAGAAGGTTTCGAGGAACTGGTGGCTGTTGGGGGCGATGATCGCGACGCGGTCGCCCTTGCCGAGGCCCATCGCGGCGAGCGCGTTGGCCTGTTGGTTGACGCGCTCGCCGAACTCGCGCCAGGTGAGACGGAGCTCGCCGTCGACGACGGCTTCGGAGTCGGTGAAGAGCTTGGTCGCGCGGCGCAGAAAATCGTTGACGAGCAGCGGGACTTCCATGGCGAACCTCCTCGGAACGCCGCCATTATCGCACGGCGCGGGCTATTGGACGGCGACGACGGTCACGTCGCTCTCGGCGGGCGAGCCGCCGGTGAGCACGAGGTGAACGGTGTCGTTGATGTAGATCAGCCGCTCGCCGAGCTCGATGCTGGCAGAGAGCGTGTACTCGAACCGTTCGTCGATGGCGGCAGGGTCGTACTCCAGGCGGAATGCGAGGGGGAGTGCGTCGGCATCCTCGATCACCTGCTGGTCGATCACCTTCCAGGGGGCGTCGGCCAGGCTGGTGTCGGCGAGTGTGACGGTGACGACGGCTCCATCGGACAGCTCGACGGGGCCATCCTCCCAGACGACGTTGCCGGTCATCGCGGTGAGCGGGCCGCTCCGGTCATCTTCGCTGGTCTGTTCCTCCGGCTGAGCAGACGACCCGCAGGCCATCGCCAGCAGCGCCACTGCGAGCAGCCGGGCGATGATCGTCGCGCGCATCGGCGTCTCCTTCCAACGGGCTCATCATCGCATAGCCTGAGCGGGGGTGTGCGATGGAAATTGCGCTGATCATTGTGGCGTTGATCGCGGCTGGGCTGGGTCTGGCGGCCTGGCGGCTGAACGGTCGCGTGGCGGGGCAGGATCCCGGTTTGCGCCGCGTTGAGGAAGAGCGCGACGAGGCGCGCGGCGCGCTGGGCGAGGCGCAGCGGGAGCTAGCGGCGCGCGATGCGCAGCTGGCGGAGCGGGACGAACGGCTTGCGGCAGCGGAGCGCGAGCGGGACGAGGCGCGGGATGCGCGGGAGACGGCGCAGCGGGAGCTGGCGGCGCAGCGGGCGCGGGTGGAGGAGATCGAGAAGGCGCGGGCGGAGCTGGACACGCGCTTCAAGGGGATCGCGGCGGAGGTTGCGAAATCGAGCAATGCGGAGTTTCGCGAGCAGGCGGCGGAGCAGTTCAAGCGGCAGGCGCAACTGGCCGAGGCGGAGCACGAAACCCGCCGGCAGGCGGTAGACAATCTGGTCAAACCGGTCGGCGAGACGCTGGAGCAGTTGCAGAAGCGGGTGGGGGAGATCGAGAAGGCGCGCGAGACGGCCTACGTGCGAGTTGAGGAGCTGGTCGGGGCGACCGGCCGCCAGCTGGGGGAGCTGCGAGAGGCGACGAGCGGTCTGCGCAGCGCGCTGAGTTCGCCGCAGCAGCGCGGGCGCTGGGGCGAACTGACACTGGAACGGGTGCTGGAGACAGCCGGTATGCGCGAGCATGTGGATTACGACCGGCAGCCGCAGACGGCGACGGAGGACGGCGCGGTGCGGCCCGATGCGGTGATTCGGCTGCCGCGAGGGCTGACGGTGCCGGTGGATGCGAAGACGCCGCTGGAGGCGTACCTGCGGGCGCACGAGGCGAACGACGAGACGGAGCAGCGCGTCGCGCTGGAGCAGCATGCGCGCTCGCTGATGGGGCACGCACGCTCGCTGGGAGGCAAGAACTACGCGGAGGCGATCGGCGGGCAGTCGCCTGAGTTCGTGGTGTTGTTCGTGCCGACGGAGACGATTTTGGACGCGGCGATGGCGGCGCAGCCGAGCATCTGGGAGGACGCCTGGAGTCAGCACCGGGTCCTGATCGCCAGTCCGGGGCTGCTGATCGCGCTATTGCGGACGATCGGCGTGGCGTGGCAGCAGGAGAGCATCCAGCGCAACGCGCAGGCGATCGCGGACGAGGCGGGGGAGCTGTACAACCGGCTGGCGATCTACACCGACCACATCACGCGAATGGGGAAGTCGCTGGAGTCGACGGTGAAGGCGTATAACGACAGCATCGGTTCGTTTCAGTCGCGCGTGCTTCCGCAGGCGCGGCGGATGGAGGAGCTGGGAGCGGTGGAGGAGTCGCGGCGGATCGGGGAACCGGATCAGGTCGACAACGAGGTCCGCGTGCTGCAAGCGCCGGAAGTGGGGGAGGGTGCGGAATGATGCATCCGGCCCACTTCAGCGATTACATCGTCTACGTGGACGAGAGCGGGAATGCTAGCCTCAAGTCGATCGACCCCGCATTTCCGGTGTTTGCCCTCGTGTTCTGCATCTTTCGGAAGGAGGCCTATGCCTCGGAGATTGTGCCCGCGATTCAACGGTTCAAATTCGAACACTTTGGTCACGATGCGGTGATCCTGCATGAGCACGAAATCTACCGGCAGCACACTCCTTTTCGGTTCCTGAAAGAGCCCACACGACGCGCGGTGTTTCTGGCAGAGCTCGACCGCATCGTGCGGGCCGCGGACTTCACTGTCGTCGCGGCGGTCATCGACAAGGCGAAGCTCGTTCGCCGACACGGCCGCCGTGGCCGTGATCCGTATGAGCTCGCGCTGCTGTTCTGCATGGAACGCACGCAGGCATTTCTGACCGAGGTCGGCGAGGTCAGGCGCCGCACGCACATTGTCGTGGAGCAGCGCGGGGGCGGCGACGACGCCCGGCTCGCGCTGGCATTTCGCGGGATCGCCAGCGGAGACAACCATTGGGGCAGCCCTCTGGATCTCGAACTGGTGCTGGCGTCGAAGCGGATCAACTCGGCTGGATTGCAACTCGCTGACTTGATTGCTCGTCCGATTGCTCGTCACGTCGTCAATCCCGGCCAGCGGAACCGGGCATATGACACTATCTCGACGAAACTGCGGCGAGGTCCCGACGGCGGCACGGCCGGGTGGGGATTGAAGACATATCCCGAGTAAACGAAAGGCCTCGTACTACGCCGAGGCCTCACGCCGACCGCGATCGTGCAGTCTTGAGCGGCGCTCGCTTCGGCGACTGCCGCCCGCCGGGCTGAATTCCCGGCTGGCGCAAGCCTACGCCTCTGCCACTCCTTAATCAAGCGATCTGCAAAATGCGGAGATGGACAGCGTCACGATGACGCCGTGGACGCGGCAGCCTATTCACGCTGCCTACTATGGGCTGAAGGTGCTTCCCTGAGAGCAAACGAAAGACCCCGGCTCGCGCCGGGGGCCAACACCGATCAGGGACATCCCCCGATCCCAAGCTCAGGCCGCTGCCTGGCGCGTCCTCCCCGGGACGCGCCAGGCAGCTTGCCCGCGCCGACCGGGCACGACGCCCGATCCACTTGTCGCCAAGCTTAGCCCGTCAGTCGAACGACTTCAAGGTGCGCGGGCGGACCGCGCCGTACTTGCGCAGGTCGGCGATGGTCACGATCCGCCCGGTCCAGTCCGGGCCCTGGGCGACCATCCAGAGGCAGGCGTCGGACATGATGATGGGGTCCTCGAACTCCATCTCCCTGGCGCGCGCGCCCAGCGTGAAGGCGTAGCCCTCGGAGTAGACGGACAGCTCGAGCCGCAGGCAGTTGACCGAGACGCCGGTGCCGGCGAGGTCGTGCGCCAGCGACTCGCTCATCGCCTCCAGCGCGCGCTTGGTGGTGGTGTAGGAGACGCGACCGAACTCCGGCGAGACGGCTGCGCCGGAGCCGATGTTGATCACCGCGCCGCCGCCCGACTCGGCCATTCGCGGGCAGATCGCGTGCATCAGGTAGAACGGCGCGTTGACGTTGATGTCCATCGCCAGCCGCCAGCGGTTGCGCGACCCCTCAAGCGCCTTGCCGGGAGGGGCGACGGCGGCGTTGTTGATCAGCACATCGACCTGCCCGAGCTCACTGTAGGTCGTGTCCACGATCCGGTCGATGGCGTCGGCCTCCTGCAGGTCCGCGCCGATCGTCACGCAGCGCTGGCCGGCCTCGCGCACCAGCTCGGCCGTCTCGTCCACCGTGCCGGGCAGTTTCGTGGGCGAATCGGCCGTGGAGCGCGCCACTGCCGCGATGTCGTAGCCGGCCAGCGCGAAATCGACCGCCAGCTGCTTGCCGATGCCCCGGCTCGCCCCCGTAATCAGCGCAACCTTGTTCGCCGTCGTGTTCGCCATCGTGCCGTCTCCTCTGCTCTGCGCGCGTTCGGCGCCCGCGAGCGGGCGCGGGATATGCGGGCAGCATATCCGCGTGGCGCTAAACTGCCGTTCGTGCGCACCCTGCGGGCGATCGGCGGGCGCGCGAGAGGAGGCGGCGATGAGGCGACCGGGGCGGCGCGGCGCGCTGGGGCGCTTGCGCATCTGCGACTTCACAGGCCAGCTGGCGGGCGCGGGCGCGACCAAATTCATGGCGGCCTTCGGCGCGGAGGTGATCCGCATCGAAGACCCCTCCAACCACGGGCGCTGGGACATCCTGCGCGGCATGCCGCCCTACGTTGACGAGCGGCGCGGCCCCGAGCTGGGCGGGCCGTTCAACAACCACAATGTGGAGAAGCTGGGCATCTCGCTGAACATCAAGACCGAGCAGGGGCGCGAGCTGTTTGAGCGGCTGGTCGCGATCTCCGATGTCGTGAGCGAAAACTTTTCGGCCGGCGTGATGGCCCGCTGGGGCTACGACTACGAGCGGCTGCGCGAAATCCGCGAGGACATCATCTACGTCTCCAACTGCGGCTTCGGGCACTCCGGGCCCTACAGCATGTACAAGACTTGGGGGCCGATCGTGCAGGCGACCTCGGGGCTGACGATGAGTTCGGCCATCCCCGATCAGCCGCCGGCCGGCTGGGGCTACTCCTACATGGATCACACCGGCGCGTATTTCATGGCGATGGCGATCATGCTGGCGATCCATCATCGCAACGTGACCGGCGAAGGGCAGTACGTCGATGTCGCCGCGACGGAGGCGGCGCTGACGCTGAACGGGCCGGTGCTGCTCGACTACACGGTCAACGGGCGTCCGCTGCGCCGCGACGGCTACCCCGACGCCAATCACAGCCTCTACCCCGCGATGGCGCCGCACAACATCTACGCCGCCGCGCCGATCCCCGGCTCATTCGACGAGGCCTGGCTGGCAATCGCCTGCCGCAACGACGACGAGTGGGAGGCGATGTCGCGGGTGATCGACGAGGACTGGGCGCGCGAGGAGCGCTGGCGCACGCTCGACGGCCGCATGGCGAAGCAGGACGAGCTGGACCGATTGGTCGCCGCCTGGTGCCTGCCGCAGGACCCGTTCGAAGCCGCCGAACGGCTCCAGGCCGCCGGCGTGCCCGCCACTGCGGTGCAGACGCCGGAACAGCGGATCGACCAGGACCCCAACTCGGCGGAAGCCGGCCTCTGGCCGACGATCCGGCAGCGGGAGATGGGGCGCGTGCGCGTGGACGGCATCCCCGTCCACATGAGCGAAACCGACTGGGAGATGCGGCGCGGCGCGGCGGTGCTGGGCGAGGACAACGATTATGTGTACGGCGAACTGCTCGGCCTGAGCGCCGAAGAAATCGCCGGCCTGCACGCCGAGGGGGTGATCTGATGAGCGCGCTGTCCGACCTGCGGGTGATTGAGATCGGCGATCAGCGCGGCGCCTGGTGCGGCAAGCTGATGGCCGATATGGGCGCGGATGTGATCAAGATCGAGCCGCCCGAGGGCGACGAAAGCCGCGGCTGGGGACCGTTTGTGGACGACGAGCCCGATCCTGAACGCAGTCTCTGGTTCTGGTACTACAACACCTCCAAGCGCAGCGTCGTGATGGATTTCGACGACGAAGCCAACCGCGAACCGTTCGCCCGACTCGTGCGCTCCGCTGATGTCGTGTTCGATACCGACACCTACAAGCCCGTCGAACGCCTGGGGCTGGATTTCGATGAGCTCGTCGCGCCGAACCCTGGGCTGATCTGGGCCACGATCACCAACTTCGGAATCGGATCATCGCGCGCCGACGAGGCGCACTCCGACCTGACGCTTGCAGCCAACGGCGGCTTCGCCTGGATGAACGGCTACGACGATCACACGCTGCCGCCGGTGCGAGGCGGCGGTCCGCAGGCCTGGCACACCGGCTCGCACTATGCCTTTATGTCGATCCTCACCGCGCTCCTGCACCGCGACGCGACTGGCCTCGGTCAGCACATCGACGTCAACATCAACGCCGCCGTCAATGTGACGACCGAGGCCGGCTCGTACTCGTGGTTGGTAGCGCACCAGACGGTGCAGCGGCAGACGGGGCGTCACGCGGGGGTCTCGCCCTCGATGCCCTCGCAAATTCGCTGCCAGGACGGCCGCTATGTCAACACCGGCATCCCACCGCGCCGCCCCGCCGAGTTCGGCCTGGCGCACGACTGGCTGGAAGAGGAAGGCCTGCTCGACCAGCTGCCCGAAGCACCGCTGCTGCTGGTCGGCCGCGAGATGCAGAGCTTCTCGCTGGCCGACATCATGAACAACGAAGAGGCGCAGGCTGTCTTCGGCGCGGGGCGCGCCGCCTTCGACCTGCTCGCCTCCAACCTGACCGCCTACGAGTTCTTCACCAAGGCGCAGGGCTACGGCTTCCAGGTCGGCATCATCCACAGCCCCGAAGAGGCGCTGGAGGACCCGCATTTCGTCGCGCGCGGGATGCAGGTCGAGGTGGAGCATCCTGAGCTCAACCGCAGCATCACTTATCCCGGTGCGCCCTACCAGCTGACCAGGAGCCCCTGGCAAATCTCCCGCCGCCCCCCACTACTCGGTGAACACACCGCCGAGGTGCTGGCCGAACTGGCCGGCAAGTAAGGTTGACGAACATGACAAAAGCACCGAAGAACACGGATGAAGTTCTTCGCGTTCTCAAGCGGTGCGCACGCGATATGCGCACCATCGCCTATGGCGATCTCGCTCAAGAGGTTGGACTACCGGACGCCCGCAGCATCCGCTATCCGCTCGGATACATCCGCGACGAAATTTGCCGCGCGCAGAACCGGCCGTGGTTGGTGGCAATTGCGGTCAACGCTCGGACAAAGCGTCCAAGCGGCAGTTTCCTGCCCGAAGGCGTCGATCTGTCGGATGACGACGAGCATTGGTGGCGCGGAATGGTGACGCAGGTCTACGCCTACGACTGGTCGAGCGTGACTCTCGACGGCTGAGCGCGCCGTCCGCACGCGCACCTTGCAGGCGTTCAACTGACGCCTGCCGCACGCGGTGCTGCCGACTGGGCGATCAGCCGCGGCGTTCGCGGTACCGCGCCAGCCGCGCGTCATCCCGGTCATAGTCGGCATCGATGTCGGGCAGGAGGGTGTGGACAGTCAGACCAACGGCCCTGGCGACGCGGGCGGCGTTGCGATCGTGGGTGGCGAACTCAAGGCCGTGCTGGACCGTCTGCGCAATCATCCAGAGGTCTTCGCCGACGCCGCTCGCGAGGCCCAACTCGTGGGCGCACCGATTCGCATCAACGTAGCGGCGCAGCATCTCCTCATCGGGGTCGGGCAAGATCTCCGCATCACCGAGCAATGCTTCGAGTCGGACTCCCCGGGCGCGACTGCGGTTGCCGGCGCGCAGCTCCCCACGAACAAAGTAAGTAATCGCAACCCGGTGCGGACCCATCAGATCCAGGTAGGCGTCGCCGAGATGTGTGTTTGCCACGATCGCGCTGACGACGTTTGTGTCGTAGGAGATGCCTTTCAGGTCACTCACCATCGGGATTCGCCGGGAAGGATTCGTTCAGGCTGTCGGCGTAAGCCTGCCGCTCTTCGTCGCTGTCAAAGACCTCTCGGAGGCGTTTCGCGAACTCGTGGCCTGTCATCGGCTTGATGCCTTGTTCTTCCCAATACTCCTCCAGCTCGCGGCGCACCTCGGCCGGATCGCGGACATGTTCGGGGGCGGTCTCGATCAGGGCGACGAGCGTGCGATCCACTACTTCCCCGTCGAGCGTCGTCTCGTCAAAGTGCGCCATCACTGCGGCACCGTCGAGCTCGTGGGCGAGGGCGAGCTTGGGCCACGGCAGGCGCATGATCAGCTCGCGCTGGTCGCCCGTGTGCAGGCAGACATGCAAGTCCTGCGGGTCGTAGTGCAGCGTCAAGAAGCCGTACTGCACCTGCTTGTGAATTGTGCAGCGGTGCGGCTCCAGGTGGTCGCCGTTGTGGCCCCAGACGCGGACGGGGGTTGGGATGTTCGGCTTTGCTTCGGTGGTCATGCCCCTAGTCTATCGCTCTCGCAGCCACTCCGTGACGACAGACTGCGCGTCCTCATCCCCGATCAGGCCGTGGCCTTTGTCTGCAAGCTCGGCCCACTCCGCGCTCGTGATGGAGGCCGCCAGTTGCCGGCCGAACTCGATGGGGACGGTGATGTCGGCGTCGCCGTGGACTACCAGCGCGGGGACTGCGATCCGGCTCAATTCGGGCGTCAGATCCAGGCCGCGCTGGGCGCGCATGTTGCGCAGTGCGCCAGCGGCCAGGCGGATGAGCTCGGTTTGCGAGAGGCGGGCGAGGGCGGTCGCGCGATGCCGGCGGGCGGCGGCGAGCGCGGCCTCTTCCTGCTCGAACCCCGCCTGCGGCGGGGTTCGCCACTCCTTTTCGTAGGCCAACACTGCGACGCGGACGCCTGCGCGCTGGGCCAGGTCGAGCATCGCCAGACGCTCGCGCACCGTGGCGAGGCGATCGAGCACGCCGGCGCTACGCGCGACGGGAGGATCGGGGTGCATCAGGGCTGCGCCGGTGTTAAGCAGTGCGAGGGCGGAGATTCGCTCGGGGGCGTCGAGCGCCAGGCGCAGGCCGATGGGGCCGCCGGCGGAGGTGGCGATCACCGCCGCGCGCTTGATACGCAGGTAACCCAGCAGATCCACGGCGTCTCGCACCAGGTCCGAGAGGGTGAAGTCGGCATCCGTGTATTCGGACCAGCCGGCGCAGCGGCGGTCGTACCAGATCAGGCGCAGACCGTGCGTCGGCACCGACCAACGCAGACGCGGGCCGGTCCACAGCGTGGACGATGGTCCGCCCCATGCGCCGTGGATGATCAGGACGGGGCGTCCACGCGGATCGCCGTGCTCCGCGTAGGCGACTCGCCGACCTGCAATCCGCGTGAAACGCACGCGATCAGTCGTAGCTGGGCTGGTCCTCGATGCCGGGCATGATCCAGGGCTCGATCGGACCGGCCGGCGGGGGCGCGAACGTGAGGCCCTCCATCTGCGGCTGTACGCCGGAGAGCGTCAGCTTGAACGGTTCGATGTAGTCCGGCGCGCCGCCGACCAGTCGGAACGGCTGATCGTGGCCGGGGTAGAGCAAATCGGAGGCGGAGATGACCTTGCCGATGCTCTCGTTGGCCTGCGACTCGTTGTAGAAGACCAGCGGGCTGCGGCCGGCGAGGGCGACGGCGGCGGTGTGCATGGCGTCGCCGGTCAGGCCGGCGACACCCGCCTCGGTCTCGACCAGCAGGCCGATGCTGCCGGGCGAATGGCCGGGCAGGTCGATCACGCGCACGCCCTTGGCGAGTTCGTCGCCCTCGGAAACTTCCTGGAGACGGTGCGTCTCGATCGCCGCGCCGGTCCACTGCGGAGTGGCCCAGTCGTTGACGTGCGGGGCGCTGGCGTACTTGCGCTCGCGCGGGTGGATGGCCATCGGCGTGTTGGGGAAGGCGTCGAAGTTCTGCACGTGATCCCAGTGGGCGTGGGTCATCAGGATGATGTCGATGTCGTCCGCGCCGAGGCCGCGCGCGGCCAGCGCCTCCTGCAGCTGCACGCGGCGTCCCACATGCGCGGTGTCGACAAGCACGCGCCGACCCTCCGATTCGACCAGGATCACGCTGCAGAACGCGGGCGTGCCGGAGTCGGTGCCGAACGAGTAGCCGTGCAGCAAGATGTCGATCGTGGCCATGTTCCTCCTCCTAGCTGCCGGCCGCCGCGCCGGCGGCCGCCCGCGCCTGGGCGGCTTCGTCGTACTTGATGCTGACGGGCGGCTCGGAGTCGAACGGGCCGTCGAGGCCGAGTTCCGCGCCGATCTCGCGCACGGCGGGCATCACCTCGGTGCCGAGCAGTTCGATGCAGCGCATTGAGTCCTCGTGCGTGACGCGGCCGTCGTTGCCCCAGAGGGCGAGGATGCCGGGGCGGGTTTCCTCGAGGATGACGCGCAGCTTGGCGACGCACTCTTCGGGCGTGCCGGCGATGATCTGCATGTTCTCGATCTGGTTCTCGAAGGTGTTGGCGCGGGGCGGCGGGCGGCGGCCGTTCATGACCTCGACCAACGCCTCGCGGTTGCGCGGCGAGGCGTAGCCCGCAGGGTTGCTCCAGACGGGGTGGGCGAGGCCGGTGAACTCGCCCTGCATCCACATGAACTGCGAGGCGTTTTCCAGCGCCTTCTCGGTCGTGTCGGCGCAGTGGACGCGGAGCAGGTAGCCGCGGTTTTCGGGGCCGGGGTCGTAGCCGACCTCGTGCGCCGCGTCGTCGTAGGTCTGCCAGATGCGCTTGGTCGCCTCGACGGTGGTGTTGAGCGCGATGTAGGGGTAGCGGTGCTTGGCGGCCCAGATCACGGTCTCGCGGGAGAGCACGCCGGGGATCCAGACGCGCGGGTGGGGCTGCTGGAGCGGCGTGGCCCAGGGGTTGACGACGCGGTGCTGGTAGTGGTTGCCCTCCCAGCGAAAGGGGCCGGGGCGCGTCCAGGCTTCCACGATCAGGTCGTGGGCCTCTTCGAAGCGCTCGCGGTTGTAGGCGGGGTTGACGCCGGTGGCGAGCTGCTCGGTGCCGCCGCCGCGCACGAAGCCGGAGACGAGGCGGCCCTGCGAGATCATGTCGATCATTGCCAGCTCCTCGGCCAGCCGAATCGGGTTGTCGGCCAGCGGCAGGGGGTTGCCGAGCAGCACGATTTTGACGCGCTTGGTGGCGCCGGCCAGCACGGAGGCCCAGATGTTGCACTTGGCCTGCATGCAGAAGGGGGCGTTGTGGTGCTCGTTGAGCATGATGCCGTCGACGCCGACCTCTTCGGCGAACTGGTACTCGGTGAGGCGGTCGCGGTAGAGCTGCGCGCCGGCTTCGGAGTCGAAGTTGGCGTTGGAGAAGAGCAGGGCGGTGACGCCCTCCTGGGCGGCGTGCTCGTCGTAGGCGGACATGGGTTGTTCGGTGAAGTACATCAGGTGCATGGGGGTCTCTCCAATCCGCCACAGAATAGCGCAGACGCACTGCGATCGCCTAGACGAGGTGCGGGCGTACCACCTCCTTATCCCTGGGCAGGCCGAAAGCGCCGCCCTCGCTTCGCCATGGCGACTCGTCACACCTGCAACGCAATCCAGCGCGTTCAACCTCTCTCCCATGCTCGTGCTGTGGACCACCTAAAGAGTGATCACCCCGAGACGCAAGATGATCTCTATCCTCTACGGCATCATGCATCGACCACCTTGACTCGCGACACCAAGGCGTCTATCATTCTGATTGAACAGCGTGTAGTCCGTTGGAGGATGCCATGCCCCGGAAGCGCAACACAGACCCAAGCAGTGCCCAGCGCAAGGACTCGGAGGGATTGCGTCCGCAACTCAGGCAGACAGACATCCCACGACTCACCGTTGAGCAGGCACTTCGACCAGCCCGAGCGATCGCCGATCAGCACGGCGGTCAACCCATCAGCCCGCTCAACTTGGCGGCGGCCCTCGAGATGAGTCCGACGTCCAGCAACTTCCCGACGTTGTGTAGCGCATCAAGCGCCTACGGCCTAACTGGCGGCACAGCTACAGCACCCCAAATCTCGCTGACTGTGTTGGGGCGCCGAATCGTCCAACCAACGAAAGAAGGGGACGATAAGGCTGCGATCGTCGAATCCGTCCTGACGCCTGCGGTCGAGCGGCGATTTCTAGAGCATTACAACGGCTCGCCTCTTCCAGACGACGGCCGCATCGCTCAGAACGTTCTCGTGGGATGGGGCGTGCCGTCGAAGGCAGTAGAACGTTCGTACGAAATCATTCGAGAGAACGCACAGTTCGCTGGCCTCATCACCGTGATCAAAGGGAAGGAGTGCGTCGATCTGTCGGCTGTCCGACCACCAGAGTCGGAAGTGGCCAACACTCGTGCAGCAGCCGCGCTCTCGGCCGTGGAGTTCGCCGGCGACAACGTCGAGCGATTCGAAGAGGATGTCGCGCCCGAGGCAGCGACCACCGATCCAATCCGAGCCACGAATCGCCGTGTCTTCATCGCGCATGGAAGAGACCTCACCGTTGCCGGTCAGATCAAGGACCTCCTTGAGGTGGTCGGCATGGATCCGGTGATCGCCATCGAAGAAGAGGCGACTTCCAAGCCCCTGTCCGAAAAGGTGCTTGAAGACCTCCTGAGCTGCTCGGCGGGCATCATTCATGTCCGTGCCGAAAAGCGGCTCCCGGACGCCAATGGCGGCGAGCATGTCCTCCTCAATCAGAACGTTCTGATCGAGATCGGCGCTGCCCTAGCGCACTTCCGGCGTCGGTTGATCTTGCTCGTTGAGGAAGGCACAGAACTGCCTTCCAACGTCGCTGGCTTGTACCAAGTGCGCTACTCTGGCGACGAGCTCGGAAGTGGCGCAATCATGAAAGTGCTTCGAGCGCTCCAACAATTCGGTGAACAAGAATAACAAGCGCGACTCATGGTCAGCGCACCAGCCGCGCATCGTCGCGCAGGCGGTAAGTCGGCAAGTTGAGCGGCTTGTGCTCGAGCAGGTCCTCGATCGAGTAGCCCTGGATGACCGGGTAGTCGGCTGCGTCGTCGGAGAACATGTCGAGATTGCGGTTGTTCTCGACCGTCGTCATCTGATCGGCAAAACAGACGAGGATTCCCGCGGTGGCCTCAAAGCGTTTCACCGTCGCGTACAACGCGCGCACGGCATCGGGCGTCACGTTACCGCCTTTGACCTGAACGATGGCGAGTTCCTTCTCCGGTTCTTGGCCCATTCGGAACGGGTAGAATTCGAGCACGCCGTCAACGCCGGCGTCAGCCCCTTTGTCGCCGGGGTTGTGATACATCCCGTGCGCGCCGATCTCGCCGCAGACCCACTTCTCAAACTCGAATTTGTCATTCGCGGCGAGATCCCGAGCCTCGTTCAGGTACCGAGGCACGCCAAGCATCTCGAAGTCCGCGGCAGACAGGGTCGGAATGTTGTCCAGCAGCCTCTCGCGCACGAGGCCGGTCGAGAACCGCGAAATGTCGATGCCGATCCATCGTCGGCCCAGGTTCTCGGCTGCATGCATCGTCGTCCCGCAACCGCAGAACGGGTCCAACACGATGTCGCCGGGTTGGGAGGACGACGCGATGATTCGCTCCAGAAGTTCGCGGGGTTTTTGCGTCGGATATCCGAGGCGCTCAACGTCGGAGTTGTTCAGCTTCGGAATGTCCCACACATCGTCGAGCGGCACACCGTATGCCATCGCCTCGTCCAGGTAGCGCCGGATGCGCCTGCCTCCGCCCGCGTCTGACAGGACGTACTCTCGCCCCTCGTCGTCGACTCGCACTTTCTGCTTCCGTGTCGAGACGTACTCCTCCCGGTCAGCCCACGGTCGCGCCGGGTAGGCGAACTGCTGCTTCGCCCGCGAGGGCGCGTAGAACAAGATGGCGTCATGGCGCCGCTCTAGGTGATATTTGAGCTTTTTGTTCCAGCCGCTGTAGTGCCAGACGATCTCGTTCCGAAAGCTGGCCTGCCCGAAAATCGCGTCCATCAAGAGCTTCAGATAGTGGCTCGCCGTGGGATCGCAGTGGAGGTAGATGCTCCCTGAGTCCTTCAGGACGCGCTTCAGGGGGATCAGGCGGACAGCCATGTTGACCAGATAAGCGGCCAAGCTGCGCTTGACCCGCCGGCCTTCGATCGACTGCGCGACTTGGACGACATCGGCCAAGACGCGCGTATCTGCCCCGCGCTCCAGTTCGCGCAGATGCTCATTCTCCGTCGCACCCCACATCCAGGTGTCCTGAAACGCGGCCACGGCGGCGACATCCCGACCGAGCCGCTTGAACGGCAGGTTGTAGGTGCTGTTCGAGTTGAACGGCGGATCGAGGTAGATCAGGTCCACCGAATCAGTGGGCAGCGCCAGCGGATCGTTCAGCACCTCGAGGTTGTCGTAGGCATAGAGCCGGCGGTTCAGTTCGTCCATGCACACAGCCTACCCCAGAAGCACCGCGGGGCCGTAATCACGCCTTGGCCACATCGGCGGCCTGGTCGAGCATTTCCCAGACGAGGGTGAAGTTGAAGGCGAAGCCTTGCAGGACCGGGTCGCCGCTGAGCTCGGCGGGGCGGGCGAGGCGCTGCGGGGCCTCGTTGGAGCGGTAGATCCAGACTGAGCGGCCCTGGGCGTCTACGAGCCAGCCGAGTTGGGCGCCGAAGCGCATCCAGTCGGCCATGCGGCGGCGCTGCGCTGCGAGCGAGTCGCGCGGCGAGCGCACCTCCACGACGAACGCCGGGCAGACATTCCAGAAGCCTTCCAGGGGCGGAAGGTTGCCCATCGCCGCGTACTGTTCGGGGCTGATCCAGACGACATCGGGGTTGCGCATCGGCGTGCCGCCGTCGGGATCGACCACGTTGAACCCGGCATCTGCGCCGCCCGTCACGCCGCCTGCGGTGTCGGCCCAGTCGCCCAAGTCGACGCATAGCTCAGTGCTGATCCACCAGCTCGGTCCGCCCGATGCCATGGTCAGCACCAACTCTCCGTAGTGACCGCGCTCGACTTTCCACTCCGGGTTGAGGTCGCCCAGCTGCTCAAGCAGGCCGTCGGTCAGCTTGAGTTCCTCCGGCATGCGGAGCGTCAGCATTTCCCACGGCGCGGGCTGATCCTCAAGTTGATCCTTGAGCTGATCTTCGATCTGTTCAGCCGGGGCTTCCGCCGGTTTCGTCGCCGTCGCCATGGCTGCGGCTCCTCTCGCGTCTTAGCTCACCCTAGCCGAGGAATGCCGCGATCATCGCTGCCAGCGCGTCGGGCTGCTCGGCCTCCGCCATGTGGCCCGCGCCCGCCAGCGTCTCGAGCTGCGCGTTGGCCAACAGCTGCGCGTAGGCGTCCGCGCAGGATGCCGGCACCACCGTGTCGTGCTCGGGCTGCACGACCAGCGCGGGGACGCGCACCGACGCCAGCAGATGCGGCAGCGACTGGCTGTAGAGGAACGGTTTCCAGGCGGTGCGGGCGGTCATTTCGCGGTTGGCGTCCCAGGCGACCAGCTGCTCGGTGCCCGGCGTCTCGCCGTAGAGCGCGTGGAAGTTGGCGACATCGTGGAAGCAGCTCTTCGCGTAGTCCTCGTGGGCTTCGAGGAACTGGTCGCGGATCTCCGCGCCCTCGGGCTGGAGGCCCATCGCGCCGACCAGCACCAGGCCGTCGAGCCGCGCCTGGTTGGCGGCGGCCATCTCGGCTGCGAGGAAGCCGCCGAAGCCGAGGCCGACCAGCGAGCAGCGCTCCACCACCAGCTCGTCCAGCAGCAGCTGGAGCACTGCCGCCAGATCGCGCGGGCTGCGCATCCAGTCGCCGCGCGGCGTGCCGTCCCAACCGGGCAGCGTCGGCGCGATCACCTCGTGCGAGGCGGCCAGCGCCTCGTGGAACGGCAGCCAGCCCGGGTTACCCGTCTCGTGGTGGATGACCAGCAATCGCGATCCCGCTCCGCCGCGCCGCAGCTGAATCGGCAGGCCGGCGACCTCCACCTGGTGCTCGTCGTGGCTGCTCTCCGGCATGTCGTCCTCCGCTTCCTGTGCTGCGCAGCCTAAAGGCAGCGCCGGCAGACTGATACGATCCACCCCAAACCCCATGCCCGGCGAGCCGACGGAGGAGCAGGCGATGGCCGAAACGACAGGCCCCAACGTGTTGACCCAGGCCGAGGCCGAGCAGCGCGCCGCTGCAATCGGCGACGTCGCCTACGACCTCACGCTCGACCTCGCGGCCGGCTCGGAGACCTACGACGCGGCGGCGGCGGTGCGCTTCTCGCACGCCTCGCCGGCCGACGGCGCGTTCCTCGACTTCACGGGGCGCGACATCCACTCGCTCACGGTCAACGGCAGCGAGCGCCCCGTCCGCCACGAGCGCAACCGGCTCTACCTCGACGGCGCGGACCTCGCTGCGCAGAACGAGGTGCGGGTCCGCTACACCAACGAATACGACCACATCGGGGCCGGGCTGCATCAGTTCGTCGATCCGGAAGACGGCGCGGAGTATCTCTACACCCACTTCGAGCCGTACGACGCGCACCGGCTGCTGCCCTGCTTCGACCAGCCCGACCTCAAGGCCTCCTACGACCTCAGCGTCACCGCCCCCTCCGCCTGGGAAGTGATGGGCAACTACCCCGCAGCGGAGACTGAGTTGGTCGAGGGGGGTGCGCGCACTCGCCGCCGCTTCGAGACCACGCCGCGCTTCAGCACCTACCTGCTGGCGCTGGCAGCGGGGCCCTACACGCGCTTCGAGGATCGCTGGGAAGACACGCCGCTCGGCGTCGCCTGCCGCTCCTCGCTGGCCGAATACTTCGACGCCGACGAGTTCTTCGAGGTGACGCGGCAGGGGCTGACGTTCTACTCCGACTTCTTCGACTTCCGCTACCCGTTCGGCAAGTACGACCAGGTCTTCGTGCCCGAATTCAACATGGGCGCGATGGAGAACGTCGGCTGCATCACCTATTCGGAGCGGATGATCTTCCGCGACCCGCCAACGGAAATTCAGCGCCTCAACCGCGCCGAGGTGGTGCTGCACGAGATGGCCCACATGTGGTTCGGCGATCTGGTCACGATGCAGTGGTGGAACGACCTCTGGCTGAACGAGTCGTTCGCTACTTACATGGCCTACCTGTCGATGGATCAGGCGACGCGCTTCGGCGAGAGCGCCTGGTCGGCGTTCCACGCGCGGATGAAGGCCTGGGCCTACGAGCAGGACCAGCTGCCGACCACGCACCCGATCGCCGGCGAGGTGCCGGACACCGACGCCACGTTCCTCAACTTCGACGGGATCACCTACGGCAAGGGCGCGGCGGTGCTCAAGCAGCTGGTCGCGTTCCTGGGCGCGGACGGCTTCCGCGAGGGGATGCGCGACTACTTCCGCACGCACGCTTGGGGCAACACCACGCTGGGCGATTTCCTGGCGGCGCTCGAACGCGGCTCCGGGCGCGAGCTGGGGCGCTGGTCCGAACTCTGGCTCGAACGCGCCGGCGTCAACACCATCGCCGCCGACTTCAGCGTCGCCAACGGCGAGGTCAACTCCTTCACGATGCGTCAGACTGCCCCGTCGGAGCATCCCGAGCTGCGCCCGCACCGCACAGAGATCGCCGTCTACGACGCCGGCGACGACGGCCCCGTGCTGCGCGACGCCGCGCCCGCCGACCTCGACGGCGCGGAGACGGTGATCGAGGGACTGGTCGGCATCGACGCGCCGGCCGCCATCTTCCCCAACCACGGCGACCACGCCTTCGCCAAGATCGCGCTCGACTTCCGCTCTCTGGCGTTCGTGCGCGAACAGATCGACCGCTTCCAAACACCCTTTGAGCGCCTGCTCTTCTGGCACGCCCTCTGGGACATGGTCCGCGACCAGCGCTTCGCCGCCGGCCAGTTCGTCGCGCTCGCCGCCGACAAGCTGGGCGGCGAGGACACGCTCGAAATCACTCAAACCGTGGCGGGCAACGCGCTCTACGCCGTTGGGCGCTACATCCCCGACCAGTACCGCCTCCAACATGCCAACCAGGTCTTCGACCTCGCCTGGAACGGCCTCTTCTCGGCCGCCGAGCAGGATTTCCGCATCGTCTGGGCCCGTGTCCTGATCGGCGCAGCGCAGGAACCCGACCGCATCCGGCGCATTCTCGCCCTGGCCGACGACGGCAGCGGCATCGACGGCTTCGAGCTCGATCAGGACATGCGCTGGAGCTTGGTGACCAAGGCGGTCGCCTACAGCCTGGGCGGCGGGCTTGATCGACTCGCGCCCGAACTCGAGCGCGACGGCAGCGACCGCGGCCAGCGCGCCGCCGAAACCGTCCGCGCCTCCCGCGCCGACGCCGAGGTCAAATCCGCCGCCTGGTCTCGCTTCCGCCAGGACCGCGATTCCTCCCTGCACATCCTCAGCGCCGCCATGCGCGGCTTCTGGTGGAAGCCGCAGGACGAGCTGCTCGCCCCTTACGTCGGCCGTTTTTTCGACGAGGTGCGCGATGTCTTCGCCGAACGCGACAAGGAGTACGCCACGCGCTGGTTCGGTGCGCTCTACCCCGGCCATCTGCCGACCGATGAGGTCGTCAATCGCTCCGACGCGCTGCTGGGCGCGTTGGGCGCGGACGACCAGGTGCTGGCGCGCAGTCTGCGCGAATCGCTCGACGAGGTCCGTCGCGCCCGCGCCTGCCAAAACCTCCCTGTCGATCCGGACTGAGTGCCCCATGCCCGCCCTCACCCCTGCCGCCCGCATCGCCGCCTGCTACCTCTATCCCGTCAAGGGGATGACGGCGCAGCCCGCCGAATCGCTGACGCTTGAGCCGGGCCAATCCGCCCTCGGCGACCGCGCGTTCGTCTTCGCCTTCGGCAACGCCGAGCGGGTGGGCGAGATCGGCTGGGTCTCCAAGCGGCAATCGGTCACGCTGCTCAACACGCCCGACCTGCCGCGCGTTTCGGCGGCGTTCGATCCCGGCGGCGGGCTGCTCTCCCTGGCGTTTGAGGGTGAAGAGCGCTCGGCCGACATCGCCGATCAACGGCAACGCACGACGCTGGCCGACTGGCTCGCCGATGTCGTCCACAGCTTCGCGGAGAATCCCCTGCGCGGACGCCCCGAACGCGAACCGCTCGTCCTGCTCGGCGACGGCTCCAGCCGCTACACCGACCGCGGCCCCACCCAGATCAGCCTCGCCGCGCTCGACAGCCTGGGCGAGCTTAGCGCCGCCGCCGAGCTCGATGTCGACTTCCGCCGCTTCCGTCTCAACTTCGCCATTGAGGACGTAGCTGCCTGGTCGGAGTTCGATTGGGTCGGCAGCCGCGCCCTCGTCGGCGAAGAGGTCGAAATCGAGATCACCGCCCGCCTCCAGCGCTGCAACGCGATCAACGCATCGCCCGCCGGCGACGGCCGCGACACCGAGCTGATGGGCGTCCTCCAGAACAGCTACGGACACCTCGATTTTGGCGTTGAAGCCAATGTCCGCGCGGGCGGGCGGGTCGCCGTCGGCGACGCCGTGCGGCTCGTGTCAGACTGAGCGCATGGATCGCTTTCCCGAACGCTCATGGGACCCGCTCGACCGCGATGTCGAGCGCCGGCTGCTCGAAGGCGAGGTCACCGACGGCGCGCGCATCCCCTATGCCTCAAACGGCGTCTTCCTGCTCGAACTGCGGCACCTCGACGACGCCGAGCCCGGCTACGCCGTCTACAAACCCGCGCGCGGCGAAAACCCGCTCTGGGACTTCCCGCCGGACCTCTACCGCCGCGAAGTGGCGGCTTACCGCCTCAGCAAGGCGCTCGGCTGGGAACTGATCCCGCCCACCGTCGAGCGCGAGGACGGCCTCGAACTCGGCGTCGGCTCGCTCCAGGCCTTCATCCCCACCGACTACCGCTGCACCTTCTTCGAACTGCGCGAGCAGCACGCCGACCGCATGCGCCAGTTCGCCCTGTTCGACTGGCTCGCCAACAACGCCGACCGCAAGGGCGGCCACATCCTCCAGGCCGAAGACGGACACCTCTGGGGCATCGACAACGGTCTCTCCTTCCACGAGGAGGAAAAACTCCGCACCGTGATCTGGGACTACGCCGGCGAGGCGATTGCGGACGACTTGCTGGCGGATGTTGCGTCGCTGGCGGTGCGGCTTGAGCAGGGCGGCGAGGCGCAGCGAGCGCTCGCGGACTTGCTCTTGGAATCAGAGCTCGAAATGCTCCACCTGCGCGCCCATCGCGCCCTCGAAGAGCGCCGCCTCCCCGAGCCGCCCCCCCACCGCCGCGCCGTCCCCTGGCCCCTCATCTGAGCATGCGGCGAATTCTGCACACGCCGACGGGGCGCCGCCAGCTGCCCGCAGGCGTTGATTCGATTGTCGGGTAGGCTGTGTGCATGGACGAACTGAACCGCCGGCTCTATGCCTACGACAACCTCGAGGTGCTGAACGATCCGCTGGCGCTGCCCTCCGATTCGGTGGACCTGATCTACCTCGATCCGCCGTTCAACTCGAACAGCACCTACAACCTGCCGTTCAAGCGGCTCGGTCGGGATGTGGCCGCCGTGGCCGCGTTCCAGGACACGTGGATGTGGGGCGAGGTCGAGGATGCGCATCTGGCCGCGCTTGACGGGGCACCGAGCACTCGAGTGCTCGCCGACATCGTACAGATCGCCCAGCGGGTTGAAGGCCGCCGTCGCAAGACGAATCTCGCCGCGTACCTCGTGAATATGGCTGTGCGCCTGATCCCGATGCGACGGGTCCTGAAACCCGAGGGCTGCATCTACCTGCATTGCGACCCAACAGCCAGCCACTATCTCAAGCTGTTGCTGGACGCGCTCTTCGGCCGAGCGCGGTTCATCAATGAGATCTCCTGGACATACGGCCTCGGCGGAAGTTCCAAACGGTCCTTCTCGCGCAAGCACGATGTGCTGCTGTTCTACTCCAACTCGGAACGCTACTTCTTCGACAAGCCCACGGTTCCGGCTACCAGCAACCGCCTCAAAGGGCAGGAAAAGGGAATGCTGGACGTCTGGACCGACATTCCGTCCCTCAACAACATGGCGAGAGAGCGATTGGGCTATCCGACTCAGAAGCCGTTGGATCTGCTCGAGCGGATCATCGGCGCGTCCAGCCAGCCTGGCGATCTCGTGCTCGACCCGTTCTGCGGCTGCGGCACCACCGCACACGCCGCGGAGCTGCTCGGGCGCCGCTGGGTCGGCATCGACATCTCCCGCTTCTCTGCCGGTCTCGTTCGTGAACGGCTCGTGGACAATGTGCCGACCCTGAGCGCCCAAAACATCGAGGTGTTCGGTGTGCCGACGACGATCCAGGAAGCTCGCGCATTGGCCGCGAACGACAAGTTCGAGTTTGAGAAGTGGGTTTGCGGCGAGATCGGGGCGCACGGGATGTACCACAATCCCGGCGATAAAGGAGCCGACGCCGGCGTTGACGGCGTGATCGAGTTCTACCCGCTGCGTATGGGGCAAGCGCCGCAGAAAGAGATCGCCATCGTCCAAGTCAAAGGCGGCAACGTGACGCCCGACTCGGTGCGCGCGCTCTACGCCACCGTTGACCAGTTCGGCGCAACCGCCGGCATCTTTGTCTGCTTCGCCGACCAGATGACCACTGTCGAGAACAACCGAAGCAGGCGAATCTTCAGCGACGACGCAGCCGACTACCCGGTTATCCAAGGGTACTCGATCGAGGATCTGCTCGAACGCAAGCCGCTCAACTTGCCGATCTACCGCTTGCGCGACGACGCGCGGCTGATTCAATAGCGCGCTGGCCCGTCTCAGTCGTCCGAGGCTGATATTCCGGACCGCGCGATCAGCAGTGGCGCTGTTGGGGCGTCCGAAGTGACGCCGGACTTGTAGAGCGCCTCGATTTGCTCCTGCGAGAGGCCGATTTCCGCCAGCACCTGGCGGTTGTGTTCGGCGAATCTTGGAGCGGCGCGGGTTACGCGGGCGGGGGTGCGGGAGAGGCGCCAGGGCCAGGAGGGGTAGGGGTAGACACCTACTACGAGGTGTTCGATGGGGATGTAGAAGTTGCGGTGGAAGAGGTGCGGGTCGGCGAGGATTTGCCAGTTGGCCAGAATGGGAGCGGCGGAGATGCCGGCGCGTTGCAGCAGCCATGCGGCTTCGTACTGTTCGTGTTGGGAGGTCCAGGCGGCAATTGCGACATCGAGCTCGTCGTGGCGGGACCGGCGGGCCGCGAGCGTGGACCATTCGGCGTCGTCTGCGAGGTCATTGCGGCCGATGGCGCGCGCGAGGAGCGGCCATTCCTCGTCGCTTTGCACGGAGAGGGCGAGCCAGCAGTCTTCGCCGGCGCAGCGGTATGCGCCCTGGGGGGCGAAGCGGGCATCGCGGTTGCCCTGCGGGCGGCGCACGGTTCCCGTCGCCTGGTAATCAAGCAGCATTTCGAGGAAGTGGCATGCGCCGGCTTCGTTGAGAGCGACATCGATGAATTGGCCAAGGCCGGAGCGCTCGCGCTCTTCGAGGGCGGCGAGGATGGCGACGGCTGCGTGGTTGCCGGCGACGGGGTCGGCGTAGAAGATGGGCGTGCGGTAGACCTGTTCGGGTCCGTAGCCTGTTACGGAAGCGAGGCCGGAGGAGGCTTCGATGTTGGAACCATAGGCGCTCCAGTCGCGCCAGGGGCCGGTTGCGCCGAAGCCGGACATGGAGACGTAGATGAGGCGCGGGTTGACCTCGCGCATTGCGTCGTAGCCCAAGCCGAGGTTAGGCATCACGCGGGCGCTGTTGTTTTCGATGAAGACATCCGCGCCGGCGATCAGTTCGCGGAAGACCTGTTTTCCTTCCTCCGCTGCGAGGTCGAGCACGACATCGCGTTTGTTGCGGTTGAGCAGGTTGAAGTACATGGCGCGGTCGTAGGGGTAGCGCTGCGGGTCCTGAGTAGGGCCGGGCATGAAGAGCGCGCGGGTGGCTGGGCGCGCGGCCCACTCGACCTTGATCACGTCCGCGCCGAGATCGCCGAGGTGGCGGCCGGCGATCGGTCCGGCCCAGTTGGCGGTGAGTTCGACGACGCGCAGGCCGGCCAGCGGCGGTTCGTCGGTGGGCGCCGCGCTCGGCGACGCGGGCGCGGGTTGAGCGGCGAATTCGGTGCGGATCGCGTCGGTGTGTTCTCCCAAACGCGGCGCGGGGCCCGCCCGACGCGCGGGTATGCGCGAGAGCTTGTAGGCGGGTCCGGGAAAGCGCAGCTCGCCCAATTCCGGGTCGGTATCCGTCTCCCACCACTCGCGCGCCGCGAGTTGGATGTTACGGTCCAAGCCCGCGGCGTCGAGCATCGGGGTGCAGGCGACGCGCAGTTCCTGGGCGCGCGACGCCACTTCTTCAGCGTCGTAATTCTGCGCCCATGTTTCTACGTCGCGGTAGACGCCGGCGACGGCTTCACGCCAGGCGTCGATGTTGTTGGTATCGACTTCGTCGATCCGTTCCGGTTGATCAATCAGCAGGAAGACGTTGGGGTTAGGGACCATCTGCATGAAGTGCGCCCAGCCGTCGCGGGTTTTGGTAAAGTCGTGGCCGGCGCGGGGCAGCAGTTGGCCGCTGGCGATCCACGACGACACCAGCCAGGCGTGCGCGGACAGATTCGCCTCAAGCTGGGAGATTTCGACGTTCTGCCCGTGCCCCGAACGGCGGCGCTCGCGCAACGCCGCCAATGCTGCCAGCGCGCAGTGGACGCCGGCGTGGATCTGGCTTTGGCTGCCGGGGATCAGCAGCGGCTCGCGATTTGGCTCGCCGGTGAAGTACATGTAGCCGCCCATCGCCCAAGTGGCGATGTCGCTGGCCTTCCAGTCGGCGCAGGGGCCGGAGCGGCCCCAGGCGGAGAGGTCGGCAGTAATCAGGCGGGGTTGCGGCGCGGTGGGCAGATCCTGCTGCCAGCGGGACGCGCCGTCGGTGAGCAGCACATCGGCCTGGGCCAACAGCGGGCGGAGGATGCGGCGGGCGTCGGCGTGATCGGCCGGCGCGACCGATTCTGCGCCGGAGGCAAGGTGGGCGAAGATTGCACCGTGGGCTGCACCGTCGGGGGCGGGAGGGCGTCGGCGGGGCGGCGCACCTTCGGGCGGCTCGACCCAGATGGTGCGCGCGCCGAGGTCGGAGAGCAGCTTGGCCGCGTAGGCGGAGTCCAGATCTGAGCCGAGATTGACCACGGTCAATCCGTCCAATGCGCCGCCGTCGCGCTCAGGCATTGTTCTGCTCCGATCCGGATCCGCGCAGGAGGATGCGCGACGGGCCGCCGTCGGCGGAGATCAGCTTGGCCGCCAGCGCGATGCGGTTGCTCGCGTCGAGCGCCGCCCAGTACGAGTCCAGAATCTCGTCCAAGTCGCCGTCGAGCGGCAGCCAGAGGGGGTCGCCGCGGAAAGGTGGCAGCGGGCTGCCGTCGGTCGCATAGGTGGTCAGGCCGTAGCCCAACCCCGGCGGGGGTAGCGCGGGAAGGTAGACGGTGCGGTCGGTGTATGCGGCGTCGACGTCGTTGGCGCGCAGGATCGCCAGGCTGATTTCCGCCGCGCCGTCGCGCGTGTCGAGCAGGCCGGCGATGCGGGGCGTGTAGTTGGGCGCGTCGTTCTCACGCTCGCGCGTCGCCAGCGCGTCCTCGAAGCGCGCGCCGGCGAACAGCGCGTCGTGGATGGTGCGCGTTTGATCGCCGTTGGAGACGATGAAGCGGCCGTCCAGCTCGAGCATCGCCTCGTAGATGATGTTGGTCGGATCTTCCACCCGCGATGCGTCCAGCGGCTCGGTGCGCAGTTCTGGGCCGTCCACGGCGAAGCGGCGGTTTCGGCTGTTCGCGCTGCGGCCCATGATCCAGTAGAGCTGCGCCCAGTCGCCGCTCTCCAGCCGCCCGATCACGAGGCCGCGGCCGGGATAGGAGTTGGCGGCGAGATGGGCGTCGAAGTTGCGTCGGGCCTGGGTTCGCGCGTGCTCGGACATGCGACGAGTCTAAACTCGCTGTATGCCAACGATGCAGCTGCCCAGATCGGTGTTGATTGCGAACCGCGGCGAGATCGCGGCGCGGATCGCGCGCACCTGTCGGCGGCTGGGGGTGCGCTCAGTCGCAGTGTACTCCGACGCGGACCGCGACGCGCTGCATGTGCGGGAGGCGGACGAGGCCGTGGCGATTGGGCCTGCGCCGGCGGCGGAGAGCTATCTGAACATCGCCGCGCTGCTGGAAGCAGCTGCGGCAAGCGGGGCGGAGGCGGTGCACCCCGGCTACGGGTTTCTCTCGGAGAACGCGGAGTTTGCGCGGGCGTGCGCGGAGGCAGGCCTGGTCTGGATTGGGCCGTCGGCGGAGGTGATGTCGGCGCTGGGCGACAAGGCACGGGCGCGGCGGCTGGCGATTGAGGCGGGCGTACCCGTCGCGGAGGGGGTAGAACGGGACGACGGCGACGCGGCGCTGGCTGAGGCGATCGGCGATTTGGGTTATCCGGTGATGCTGAAGGCGGCGGCGGGTGGGGGCGGACGCGGGATGCGGCTGCTGCGCGAGCGACCGGGCGACCTGCTCGGAGAGATCGCGTCGGCGCGGCGGGAGGCGGAATCGGCGTTCGGCGACGGTCGGCTGCTGGCGGAACGCGCGATTCCGGACGGACGGCACGTGGAGGTGCAGATTTTGGCCGACGCGCACGGCCACGCGGTGCAGCTGGGTGAGCGCGACTGCTCGGTGCAGCGGCGGCGGCAGAAGGTGATCGAGGAGGCGCCCGCGCCCGGCATCGATCCGGAACTGCGCGAGCGGCTGGGCGACGCGGCGCTGGCAATTGCCCGGGCGGCGGGCTACCGCAACGCGGGGACGGTGGAGTTTCTGCTGCTGCCGAACGGGGAGTTTGTGTTTCTCGAGGTGAACACGCGCCTCCAGGTTGAGCATCCGGTGACCGAGGCGCTGACGGGGCTGGATCTGGTGGAGCTCCAGCTGCGGATCGCGATGGGCGAGCCGCTGCCGATTGCGCAAAACAACATCGCCTGGAGCGGTCACGCGGTGGAGCTGCGCGTCTACGCGGAGGACCCGTCGCGGGGGTATGCGCCCTCCACCGGGCGGCTGGGCTGGTTCGAGCCGCCCGCGCTCGACGGGCTGCGTCTGGATCTGGGGGTCGCGCAGGGCGATGCGGTCACACCGCATTACGACCCGCTGTTGGGCAAGCTGATCGCGCACGCGCCGACGCGGGCCGAGGCGCTCGAACGGTCGGCGGCGACGCTCGATGGGTTGGGCGTCGGCGGTTTGCGCACCAACGCGGCGCAGCTGTTGAGCGTGCTGCGCTCCGATGAATTTCGCGCGGGCGGGGTGGACATCAACTGGCTGGAACGCACGGAATTTGATACGCCGAAAGCACCCACCGAGGCGCTGCTGGCAGCGGCGCTGGACGCCGCGCTGCCCCACGCCGAGGGCGAGATCGGCGGCTGGCGGTCGTCGGGCGAGACCGTAGTCCGGCTTGCGTTCCAGGGTGTCGAGCACGAGGTGACTGCGCAACGAGAGATCGGCGCGGCGTCGGGTTGGCGGGTCTGCGTCGATGACGCGGAGCTTGGGCGGGTTGAGGCGCGGCGCACAACCGAAGGGGTGGAGATCACGCGCGACGGAGTGCGGCGACGCTGGAGCATCCGTCGGTCGCGGGGCGGAGTTCGCGTGGCCGGCAACGGGGGCGAATGGGCGCTGGCGGCGTCGAAGCGGGATCGCAGCGCAGGCGGGCGGCGCCGCTCGGGCGGAGCGAACGCGATTCACGCGCCGATGCCCGGCACGATCGCTGCCGTGCTGGTCGGCGAGGGCGATGCGGTGGAGGCGGGCCAGGCGCTGGTGGTGCTGGAAGCGATGAAAATGGAGCATCTGCTACCCGCGCCGGTGGGCGGGCGGGTGAGCGCCGTCCGCTGCACGGCGGGCGCGACGGTCGAGGAGGGCGAGCTGTTGGTTGAGCTCGCCGCCGACGAAACGTAGGCCGTCGGTACACTGACCGTATGACTGCCAACCAGCGCGGCGACGCCGAGATTCTGCGCGGCCGACGCGAGCGGGTCGCCGACGCCTGGGGCGGCGAGACGATTCCGGTCGTTGTGCCGGCGGGGCTGCCGATTCCGATTGAGGGCACCGACCAGTTCCACGACTTCCACGCGCATCCCGAATTTCAGTACCTCAGCGGCGTTGCCGAGCCGGGGGCGACGCTCGTCTGGGAGCCCGGCGACGGTTGGCGGCTCTTCACGCCGTCGCTGTCGATTGAGGATCGGGTCTGGATGAGCGAGCCGCCGTCGCCGGAGGCGCAGGCGGCGCGCAGCGGGGCTGAGACGGATGACTTTTCGGCGCTCGCCGACTGGCTAGCGGCGCGGCGCGGGCGGCCGCTGGCGCTGCTGGGCAACCGCGATATTGAGCGGCGAGCTGGCGAGTACGGCGCGGAGAACTGGGCAGCGCTGGAGATCGTGGTGGACGAGGAAGCGACGGAGCGGGTGGGCAAGGCGCTGGCGGGGCGGCGGCGCAGCAAGGACACGCTCGAGTTGCGGCACTTGCGCCAAGCGGTGGACGCGGCGATCGCGGGGCATCTGCGCGCCTGGCGCACGGCGCGGGCGGGACTGACGGAGCGCGATGTACAGATCGAGATGGAGGCAGAGTTCTTCCGTTTCGGCGGGGATCGCACGGCCTATAGCTCGATTGTGGGCAGCGGGCCGAACTCGGCGGTGCTGCACGGCACACCGGGCGGTAGGACGCTGCGCGAGGGCGAGCTGGTGCTGATCGACGCCGGGCCAGAGATCGAGGGCTACGCTAGCGACGTTACGCGCACCTTTCCGGTCTCGGCATCCTTCACGCCGTTGCAACGTCATCTGTACGAGGTGGTGCTGGCCGCGCAGCGAGAGGCGATTGAGGCGGTGCGGCCGGGCGTGGAGTACAAGCAGCTGCATCTGCGGGCGTCGGCGACGATTGCGCAGGGCTTGGTGGACGCGGGCATCCTGCGCGGCGCTCCGGACGATCTGGTGGCGCAGGACGCGCACGCGCTGTTCTTCCCGCACGGGTTGGGGCACATGCTGGGGCTGTCGACGCATGACTGCGGCGGTTATCTGGAGGGGCGGGTACCGGAGGATCGCTTCGGGCTGGCGTATCTGCGCACCGACTTGCCGCTGCAACCGGGCTACGTGGTGACGATCGAGCCGGGGGTGTACTTCATTCCGGCGTTGCTGACTGATCCGGCGCGGCGCGAGCGCTACCGCAAGGTTATGGACTGGGATCGTGTGGATCAGATGCACGACTTCGGAGGTATCCGGATTGAGGACGACGTGCTGGTGACGGAGGGGGGCTGCGAGGTGCTGAGCGCGGCGCTGCCGAGCGATGCGGGCGAGATCGAAGCGATGCGGCGCGAGGCACTGACGACGTGAGCGACCAGCAAGTCAGCACTGAGCGCGCGCAGCAACTGACCCTTGCTCAGGTCGCATCCTACCCGCGGCCGGGCATGGCGGGCCCGGCGGCGATCGGTTTCACGCCGGACAGCGGCGCGCTGACTTGGCTGTGGAGTGCGGCGGGTGGGCTGGTGCGCTCGCTGTGGCGGGTGGAATTGGAGTCGGACGAGCGGCGCGTGCTGATCGGCCCGGATGAGGCGTCGGGCGAGCTCTCGCGGGAAGAGGAATTGCGGCGAGAGCGAACGCGCACGCGCGAGCTGGGGGTGACGTCGTACAGCTGGGCGCGCGATGCGGACCCGTCGGTGCTGTTGATCCCTGGCCCGAGGCTGCGGGTGATTGTCGGCGACGGGGAGGCGCAGGAGTTGGCGGGCAGCGAGGGCGCGGTCGAGCCGACGTTGAGCCCGGACGGGGCGCGTATCTCGTTCGCGCGCGACGGCGATCTTTATGTGCTGGAGCGCGAAAGCGGCGCGCTGATTCGTTTGACGGAAGAAGCCGAGGACGGCCTCACGTTCGGGCAGGCGGATTACATCGCGCAGGAGGAGTTCGGGCAGATGCGGGGCCACTGGTGGAGCCGCGACAGCCGTCGAATTGCGCTGGCGCGGGTTGATGCGCGGGGCGTGTCGGAGTATCCGATTGTCCACCAGGGGCTGAATCAACCCCAGGTGGAGCGGCACCGCTATCCGTTTGCGGGCGAAGCGAACGCGGAGGTGCGGCTCGGGGTGGTGGATGCGAACGGCGGCCCGATCCGATGGCTCGAGCTGCCCGATGAGGATGGCTATCTGGTGCGCGTCGCCTGGTGGCCGCAGCCGGATCGCGCGGAGGGGCGACTTGTCGCGCAGTGGCTGAATCGCAAGCAGGATCGGCTGCGACTGTTCGCCTGGAATGCCGACGGCGCGAGGGAGACGCTGATTGACGAGCGGCAGCAGCCGTGGATCAATGTGGGGGACGAGGCGCGGGGGCTTGAGGATGGGACGTTTCTGTGGGCGGACGAGTCGACGGGCTGGCGGCATCTCTCGCTGCGCGACGCGGGCGGTTCGCTGATTCGTCAGTTGACAGGCGGGGACTGGCTGGTCTCGGACGTGATCGGCGTGGACGAGGAGCGGCGGCTGGCGTATTTCTCGGCGACGCGCGGCTCAGCGTTGCAGCGGCGCATCTGGCGCGTCTCGCTGGAGGGCGGCGAACCGGAGGCGCTGACCGAGGCGGGCGGCGTGCAGGGCGGCGCGCTTTCACGCGACGGCGCGTGGCTGGCGACGATGGGATCGGCTCTGGAACGCGCCCCGTGGATCGCCGTTCAGCCCACGGACGGCGATTCCGAACCTCGCATCCTCTTCGAGCAACCCGAAATCAGCCCCGACGCGCTTGACCTCCAGCCGCCGCAGCTGCGGACATTCCGGGCGGTGGACGGCGCGGAACTGTACGGAGCGCTCTACCGGCCGCCGAGCAGCGCCGGAGACGAGCCGCCGCCGCTGTTGGTCGCGGTCTACGGCGGCCCGCATGCGCAGACGGTGTTGGATGCGTGGGCGCTGACGGTAGATCTGCGCGCGCAATATCTGGCGCAGCAGGGCTATCTGGTGCTGAAGTTGGACAACCGCGGGATGGCGGGGCGCGGACTGGCGTTTGAGGGGCAGCTGCACAAGCGGATGGGGACGATCGAGGTGGACGACCAGGCCGCCGCGGTGGAGCAGCTGGCGGCGGGCGGCGAGGCGGACGCGGCGCGGGTGGGCATCTACGGCTGGTCCTACGGCGGCTACATGACGGTGATGTCGATGCTGCGGCACCCGGAGCTGTTCCGCGTGGGCGTGGCGGGCGCGCCGGTCTCCGACTGGGACGGCTACGACACTGGCTACACGGAGCGCTACATGGGGACGCCGCAGTCGAATGCGGAGGGCTACCGCGAGGCGTCGCTGCTGACGCACGCGGAGCGGCTGGCGGGCAAGCTGCTGCTGGTGCATGGGGGGATCGATGAGAACGTGCATTTCCGCCACACGGCGCGGCTGATCACGGCGCTGACCGGGGCGGGCCGGGACTACGACCTGCTGCTCTTCCCGCAGGAGCGGCACATGCCGCGCGACGCGGCGGGGCTGGAATACCAGGAACGTAAGCTGGTCGAGTATTTCGACCTGCATTTGCGGCGCGGCAGCTGACGCCGGACGAACGGATACGGGCGATGACGATTCCCACCACGATGGTTGAGGCCGCCGAGTTGCTCGGCGTGGGCATTGACGCGGACGATGCGATGATCCGCGACCGCTATCGGCGGCTGGCGCGGGTGTATCACCCGGACCAGAATCCGGACGACGAGGCGGCCGGAGAGCGGATGCTGGAGATCAACGCGGCGATGGAGCTGCTGCTGGCGGACGATGCGCCGGCGGTGGAGCCGATCATCGCCACGAACGGCGGGCGCGCGTTGACCCGCTCGGAGCGGCGGCGCGAGACGCGGGTGAAGGAGGCGCTGCACTCGCTGCCCTACGGCGTGTATGTCGTGGGCAGCGTGGGGGCGGACGGGCGACCGAACGTGATGGTGGCGGACTGGGTGATGCAGGTGTCGTTCGAGCCGCGGGTGGTCTGCGTGGCGTTCGAGCGCGACGCGACTTCGCTGAAGAACGCGCGCGCGACGCGGCAGCTGACGGTCAATGTGCTGCCGGAAGCAGGGATGGATCTGGTGTCCGGCTTTCTGCAGCCGTCCGATCCATCGAAGATCAAGGGGCGGAATCCGAACGCGCCGCGGCCGGACAAGCTGCGCGGCGTGCCGCACGAGATTCTGGAGAGCGGCGCGCCGGTGCTGAGCGACGCGCTGGCCTGGGTAGCGGCGGAGGCGCAGCAGTTTGTGCCGGTGGGCGGCCATGTGCTGGCGCTGGCGCGGGTGACGGACGGCGCGGTGCAGTCGCACGGCGGCCGGCCGCTGACCTCGCTCTACACCGGCTGGGTCTACGGCGGCTGACCGCCCGCACTACCCTACAGGCGCAGCCGACAGCAGCGCGGCGCAGAGGAGGACGAGATGATCACTCACCTGGACCACATCGGGATCGTGTCGCACTCGCTGGAGCAGGCCGGCGATGTGCTGGTGGACAGGCTGGGGCTGGACTGGGACACGGAGCGGACGCCGATGCCGAAGGGCGGCTATTTTGCACCGGAGCGGACGAAGATCTTCTTCGTGAAGGTGAACCTGGGCGAGACGCGGATCGAGATCCTGCTGCCGGACGACAATCAGAGCGGGATCGGCCGCTATCTGGAGCGCAACGGGCCGGGGCTGCACCACTTGGGCTACGCGAGCGACGATGTGGTGGGCGACACGAAGCTGTTCAT
Organism: Dehalococcoidia bacterium; assembly: GCA_965242565.1. GTDB lineage: Bacteria > Chloroflexota > Dehalococcoidia > Bin125 > Bin125 > CATQGW01. Next base: position 1,174,635 of record OZ251457.1, read on the forward strand.
CGAGCGGGGGCTGCGCTACATCGATTTCGGCGGCCCGATCGAAGAAATTACGGCGTCGTTCTTCCATCCGAAGACGGCGGATGGCATTCTGACGGAGATCGTGCCGGACCGACGCGCCGGCCGATAGACGGAGAGGAACGCGCGCCGTGGCGGAGCGGCGGCTGGCCCTGGTGCTGAGCGGCGGCGGCAACGCGGGTATCTGTCAGGTGCCGTTCATGCAGCGCCTGATGGATATCGGCGTGCGCCCGGATCTGATCGTGGGCACCAGCGTGGGGGCGCTAAACGGGGCGTATCTGGCCTTTCACCCGGACGGCATTCACCGGCTGCCGGAGGTCTGGCGAGCACTGCGCGATCGCAAGATGTGGGATCGCAACATCCTCAACATCGGCCGCAACCTGCTGCGGCGACGGATGAGTCTGTACAGCAACCAGTTTTTGCGCGAGCTGATTGAGCCGCTGGTGTATGTGGACGACATCCAGGCGGCCGAAATCCCACTGTTCATCTCCGCCGCGTCGCTCAACCGCGGCACGAAGCATGTCTTCACCAGCGGCTCGGTGATCGACGCAATTCTGGCCTCCAGCGCGGTGCCGGGGTTGTTTCCGCCGATGCGGATCGACGACGAGTGGTTCGTCGATGCGGGCGTGGTGACAGGTCTGGATCTGCAGACAGCGATCGATCAAGGGGCGACGGAGATTCTGGCGGTGGATCTGGGCGCGCCGCCGCCGCCGCGGCGGCCGCGCGGGATCATCGATGTGCTGACGCGCTCGATGGACATCGCGGTGGAGCAGCGCACGCGCTACGAACTCACCCACATCGCCAAGCGGGTGCCCACGGTGGTCTGGCGGCCCGGCCTACAGGCGCGCAATGTGGGCTCGTTCGCGGAGGTGGACGATCTCTACGAGGCGGCCGAGGGGATGGCTCCGGCGCTGATCGACGCGGCGCGTCGGCTGGACGGGCGTTGGATCCACAATGTCTTCCAGGGTTCGGTGCCGCTGCACGCCGGGCGCGATCTTTAGCGCGTGTTCACACAAGTGCGCCTGTCGCTGGCGCCCGCCCGCTCATCTCCGTCATTCCCATCCCAGAGCGGGAATCAGCCCCACGCAAAACCTCAAAGCTTCCTCGCCACCACCGACCCTCGCCCTACGATCCGTCATTCCAGCGAAAGCTGGAAGTCAAACAGCGCTTGTCAACGGCACAACGCACCGGGATGCCCTGCAAACGGGTGTTGGGGGATGGTTCGGGGCTCTCGCGCTGCGAACGGGGTTGGGTTTGGATTCCAGCTTGCGCTGGAATGACGGGAAGGGCCGCCGCAACATACAAGGGGGTCGGGAACGACAGCGGGACCGATTCCCGCTCGGGGGCGGGAATGACGGGAAAGGGGGCGGGAATCGCGGGAAAGGGGGCGGGAATCGCGGGAAAGGGGGCGGGAATGACGGGAAAGGGGGCGGGAATGACGGGAAAGGGGGCGGGAATGACGGGTGGTGACGCCAGTCCGCCGCTGCCTGTGTTGGGGAAGGCGACCAGCGCTCCGCCCTCTTCGACGGGGTCGTCTTTCGGCGGGTCGTCGCTTTCTGCCGGGTCATCGATTTCGAGGGGATCGTCGCCATTGTCGTTCAGCGGGGGGTCCTCATCGGATCCAGGCTCGTCTGCACCTGATGCCGGCGTGCTGTCTGTGGGCTCTTCGCCCTCCGACGGATCGTCGACTGGCGGCGTGTCGTCCTCACCCGGCTGCTCTTCACCCTCCGACGGATCGTCGGTTGGCGGCGCGTCGTCCTCACCCGGCTGCTCCGCACCCTCCGACGGATTGCCGTCCTGCGGCGCGTCTTCCTCGCCCGGCAGTTCCTGGCCCTCCGACGGATCGTCGGTTGACGGTGTGTCTTCCTCACCCGGCTGCTCCTCGCCCTTCGATGGATCGCCGTCCGGCGGCGCGTCGTCCTCGCCCGGTTGCTCCTCGCCCTCCGACGGATCGTCGACTGGCGGCGCGTCGTCCTCACCCGGCTGCTCCTCGCCCTCCGACGGATCGTCGACTGGCGGCGCGTCGTCCTCGCCCGGTTGCTCCTCGCCCTCCGACGGATCGTCGGTTTGCGGCGCGTCGTCCTCGCCCGGTTGCTCCTCGCCCTCCGACGGATCGTCGACTGGCGGCGCGTCGTCCTCACCCGGCTGCTCCTCGCCCTCCGACGGATCGTCGGTTGGCGGTGTGTCTTCCTCTTCCGGCTGCTCTTCGCCCTTCGACGGATCGTCGGTTGGCGGTGTGTCTTCCTCTTCCGGCTGCTCCTCGCCCTCCGACGGATCGTCTATCTCCGACAGCGTTTCGGCTTCTTCCCCCACGGGTGCTTCCGGCTCGTCGTTATCGAGCACGGAAATTGCGGCTGTGAATTGCGTTGCGTCACCTGCGAGCGTGAAGTAGTTGTCCGCCGTGTGATTCGACGGTTGCGAGACCGTGACGATCAACGCACCATCGGGCTCGTCCTGATCGTCATCGTCGGTGGCGAGCCGGAGCAGTACAGTCGATTCGCCTTCGAGTGTGCGCGCCAACGACAGGTCCAGTTGGAGACCGGGAGTGTTCTCGTCGGCGTCGGTCAGGCCGTCGGCGAGCATATCGCCGTCGGTTGTCAGCGTGACGCGCACGGAGCGTGCGCCGTCGAGTGGCGGCTTCGCCAGGGTCAGGCGGAACGTCGCTGTCTGCCCCTCCGTGACAGATTCTTGCAGCGCATCCAGCGCGCTGACCTGCGGGTCGTCGTCGCGCACGGTGACGTATGCGTAATGGACGTAGATATTGCGCCATGCGAGGTCGTCGCTCTGCGGGCTGAGGTGCCAGCGCACGCGCTCGTCGTCGCTGTCGGCGTCGTGCCGGGCTGCGAGCGTCCAGGATTTGCGCTCCCACCAGCGGTGCTCGACGAATGTGACGGGATCGGGCGTACCGTCGACGACGCCGGCCGGGACGAATCGATGGTTGAATTCGACATCGGCCTGCGGTCTGTCGCTTTTGGTTATGTTAATCTCACCGGACACGGACTGTCCTTCGACGATGGTCTGCGCTTCGAGCTCCGGCGGGTAGCGCGTCTGCGGCGGTTCCACCGGCGGATCATCAACACCGGGCGGGTTCACGACGGGCGTCTGCGGCAGTTGCCCCTCCGGCGGCTCGGGCTGATCGATGGTGATTGGTTGGGTGTCGTCGTTGTCCTGCACGGTGATCGACCGGCTGAGCGAGGCTGCGCCGCCAGCGATGGCGAAGAAGCGCGTGTCTGTCGCGGCGGGCGGCGTGAGCGTGACGGTGAGCACGCAGTTCAACTCGTCAGTCGAGTCGTCCACAGTGGGTAGGGACAGCGTGCCGGAGCCGGTGGAGCCCGAGGTTTGCAGCTCGATATCCACCTGAATTCCGTCCGCGCCCGTATCAACGTCCGTGACGCTCGACGCGAGGCAATTGCCGGTTTGGCTGATCGTCGCCCGCACGGCGCGGTCTTCGACGGCCGGCGGCGCGGTTGAGGTAACGGTGAATTCTGCGTTCTGCCCTTCGGTGATCGATGCGGCGGCGGTGATGGCGTCGATCTCGGGATCGTCATCCTCGATCAACAGCCGCATCCAGGTACCGGTCGCGCCGTCCCAGCGCCCCATCAGTCCGCTGGGATATGCGTTATAGGTGTAGCTGAGATCGACGCGGTTGTCATCGAGGTCGGCGTCCTGCTCGAGTGTGATGGTCAGAGTGCGGGAGCGCTGCCAGTCCTCCGTGTCGCTGTTGCTGTAGGTGTTGCCGTCGACGTCGACGCATTGGGCTGTGACGCAACGGAAGCGGAATGACGTTGGGTTCAATGAGGCGCGTGCGGCATCGTTGCTGGAGAGCGACAGTCTGAGGTCGGCCGACGGGCCGCTGCTCAGCCTGGGACCGGCCTGGACCTGCGTACCTTCGGTAGCGACGCGGATGCTGGTGACGCCGGGGCGCTGCGTCGCAATGTCAATGCCGGCGGCGTTGCGGATGCCGACGCCGTCGGGCACGAACAGGTGGATCTCTCGCATGAAGAGCGACGAATTCGCGGCGAGCGAATCTGAGGCGCTCCAGGTGTAGGTGAAGGTCAGTTCGTCGCTGCCGCTGCCGCTCGCATAGACGGCGCGAACGTCGACATTGCCGCCGCCGTCGCGGCGGCCGCGCAACTGTATGTAGGCGGTAGAGCCGCCGGTCGGCAAGGTCACGGTGACGGCCTCGCTGAAGAAGACTTTGTAGGACAACCGGCTGCCGGAGCCCCAAGTGGGGGCGGGCTCACCGACCAGCCGCGCGCGGCTGCGACTTTCGATTCTGGTGATTCGGGGCGGTAGTGTGAGGGTCGTGTTCGTCCCGCCGCCGTCCTGAATGGAGGCACCCGAGGGCAAGGTGATCGAGTCGGTGTCGACGCGCGGTTCGCCGGTCAGGCTGCCCGACCAACCGCTGGGCACAGTGAAGCGGAAGCGCAGGACGGCGCTGCCACTACCGCTCTCGTAGGTCGCTGTCGCCGCGCTGGCGCCGAGCCGCAGCGCGATGGTGGGAGAGCCGACGACGGTCACGTGCTCGTTGAAGGTGACCGTGAGATCGACCTCGGTCTCCTCATAGTAGGGACCGAGCGTGCGGGTGACGGGCGAGCTGAAGCCCATCCAGATTGGTTTGGGCGCGCCGAGCGCGGCGGTCAGCGCAAACGAGGCGGCTTCGTTGCTGCGGTTGACGCCGGGAAGGAGTGGGCTGACCGTGCCCGCGGCGATGCTGACGGTGACCGCGCCGTCGGCGGTGGGCGTCAGATCGAACATCCAGCCGCGGTTGGGCGGGTCGGCGGACCAAGTGCTGGTGCGCAGATTCGACAGGGTGGCGTTGGTCGCGCTGAACGAGGAGAGGGTGGGCGCGGTGATCTGGATGCCGAACAGGACGCGGACCGTGACGGGACCGCTGATCGTCGCCTCGTTGGGCAGCGAGCGGGGGGAAACCTCAATCGGTTCGTTGACGCCGCGCGTGAGCACGGCGACACGGCTCATTTCGACGGAGATGTCGTTGGTCTGCGCCGCTATACGCCCACCTGACCACCCCGCCAGCAGCGCAACGGCGGCGACCGCGAGGGCGAGCATGGCGCTCCCAGCCGCGAGCAGCGCGAGCCGGGGCACGTTTACCCCCCCCCCCCCACGAACGTTTCGTAAACGCAGCGTAAATGAGCGGCTTCTCCATGCTCATTCCGGCGGACTTTCCTCAAGGCGGCTCAGCGCTGCGATCTGATCGCGCTCCATGCGGTAGGTGAGCCACTCGGACTGATGCGCCATGCCGAGGCGCTCGTAGAAGCGGCGGGCCGGATTCCAGTCGAGCACGGAGAGGTCGAGGCGCGTCCAGCCGCGCTGGTGAGCGATTTCGGCGAGTCGCTGCATCAGGGCGAAGCCCGCGCCGGTACCGCGATGTTCGGGCTCGACGTAGAGGTCCTCCAGATAGAGGGCGGGGCGGCCTTCCCAGGTGGAGTAGTGGGGGAAGAAGAGCGCCATGCCGATCGGCACGCCGTCGTGCTCGGCGATCAGCGTCTCGAAGTGATGCGCCTCGCCGAAGCCGTGTGCGCGGATGTCCTGCTCGGTGGTGCGCACGGTCTCCGGCGGTTCGCCCTCAAACTCGGCCAGCCCGCGGATGAAGCGCAGGATGTGGGGCGCGTCGTCGGGGGTCGCCTCTCGAACCCGGATTGCGCTCACTGTTCGGCTCATGGTTGGGCTTACCGGCCCGTGAACTGCGGCGCGCGACGCTCGACGAAGGAGGCCTGGGCTTCGGCGACGTCGTGCGGGGCCTGGGTGGCGTGGGAGATGGCGGTGATCTCGTTGCGCAGGCCCTCTTCGAGGGTGGCGTTGAGGTTGCGCTGGAGCACGCGCTTGGCGGAGCGTGCGGCCATGGGCGGCCAGAAGGCGATCTGGGCGGCGGTTTCGCGCGCGGCGGCCATCAGCTCGTCGTGGGGGACGCGGCGGTTGAGCAGGCCGATGTCGAGCGCTTCATCGGACTCGACGAAGCGGCTGGTGAGGACGAGTTCGGCGGCGCGGGCGTAGCCGATGATGCGTGGCAGGAACCAGGTCATGCCGGCATCGGGTGAGAGCGAGCGCTCGAGGAAGACGGTTTTGAAGCGCGACTTCTCCGAGCCGACGCGGATGTCGCAGGCGAGTGCGAGGCTCATGCCGGCACCGGCGGCGACGCCGTTGACGGCGGCGATGGTGGGCTTGTCGATTGCTCCGAAGGCGAGGGCCTGCGCGCCGACCCAGCCGAATTCGTCGAGCCGGGCGCCCTGGCTGTCGGACACGCCGTTCTGCGCGGGGCGCGCGGTGAGGTCTGCGCCGGAGCAAAAGCCGCGCCCCGCGCCGGTGACGATCAGCACGCGCACATCGTCGTCGGCGCGCAGCTCGTTGGCGGCGGCGACCATTTCGTTGTGCAGGTCGCGCGAGAGGGCGTTGAGCTTCTCGGGGCGGTCCAACGTGACCGTCGCGATCCGGTCGGCGATCTCAATGCGCAAGTGCTGATACGGCATGGCTGCTCCTTTCGTTCGCGCGCGTGAACAGTTCGATTGTAGTGCGCTATCCGGATTGCGGGTAGAGCATCGCTTCTCTGCGCAGCGCCTCCACCGGATCGTGGCGCGGGCAGGCAAACAGGTGGTCGTTGACGATGCCGCAGGCCTGCATGAAGGCGTAGCAGATCGTGGGTCCGACGAAGCGGAAGCCGAGGCGCTTGAGTTCGCGGCTGAGCGCGCGGGAGGCGTCGGTCTGGGCCGGCACATCGGCCGGCGCCGCGCGGCGCGACGAGGGTTCGGCGTAGGCCCAGACGATCTGCGTCAGCGAGCGGCCTTCGGCGTGCAGGGCCAGCACGGCTGCCGCGTTGGCGATCGTGGCGTCGATCTTCCGTCGGTTGCGGATGATGCGGGCGTCGGTGAGCAGGGATTCCCGATCCTGCTCCGAGGCCGCGGCGATGCGCTCCAGGTCCCACTCCCAGAAGGCCGCGCGGTAGCCGTCGCGGCGGGCGAGGATCGTGCTCCACGAGAGGCCGGCCTGCGCGGAGTCGAGGATCAGCTTGGCGAACAGGTCCGTCTCGTCGACCACGGGCACGCCCCACTCCTCGTCGTGGTAGGCGGCCATCGGGCCGTCGTCGCCGGCCCAGGGACAGCGCACTATCTGAGACGATGCGGAGCGTGGCACGGTAGACTCCTTTCAGGATCGCGAACCGCGAGACGAGGGCGGCATGACGACGACCGACGAGCCGGCATCGGCGCAGATAATCTACCGCGAGGAAACCGAGGAGGAACACGCGGCGCGCATTCAGCAGTACTGGTGGCGTCAGGAGGAGGCGAAGCGCAATGCCTGGCGCAAAGAGCCGCGCCGCTGGCTGCGTCTGCTGAAGGGCGCGTGGGCGGCGTTCAGCAGCATCTGGAAGCCGGTGCCGCTGCCGCAGGAGTCGATGGAGCGGATGGAGCGGATGATGAGGCCGCGTGTCAACGGCCCCTCGCCGCCGCCGCCGGGGCGCTACATCGCCGGGCTATGAGCACGGCGCCGCTCACACATTCAGCGCGATAGCCAGGGCAACGCCCATCGCGACGATGTGCAGGGCGGACGCGATCGCAAGCCAGATCAACGCTCTTACGCTGCCCTCGATCTCACGAGTGGCACGAACTGCGGCCTCGCCGATCGCCTCGACATAGAGCCAGGCCAACTCATCGTTGGACTGTCCACTGCCTCGAAGCGCCAGCGCGATAGCCGCAACGGGGAAATGCACCACATCTCGGGGCCGCACGGTGCGCCAGCCGAACGCGGCGATGGCGGCCATGATCACGGCCGCTGGGATGATCGCGAGCCATGATGCGTCCAAGGCGGCGATTGCGCCGACGAAGACGCCGAACAGGGCGAGGTCTGCGCCAACGATGAACATCGCTTTGCCGTCGAGGCTGCTGCTCAGGTTGAGCAGGGTGGTGAGGTGCGCCTCGGCGACTTGCAGGGAGGCCATGCCGCCCGCGTGCTCGGCGTTGGGCTCGAATTGGGTCATGTCGGCAGGCTACGCGACGCGCAGTCGGCGGCGGTGCTAGCCTGAGCCGTAAGAGTGGGGAGTTGAGCGATGGCGGAGCAGGCAAGCGACGCGCGGCGGACCGATGCGGGCGCGGAGGGTGCGCGTGACGATTCGGGCGAGGTAGAGCGTCGCCGGCCACTGCCGCGGATCAAGCCGGGCTGGACGATCAAGGGACTCTAGCCGCTACAAATCGCGGCGCTCGCCACAATCGCCGCCATATGGCCAATCGTGGCAAGGAACAGCGCGAACGTGAGTCTGGCCTTCCGCTCCAAGATTGCATCAACCTCGACGCTCGCCTCCGCCATTGCGATCAGATATATCCAAGCCAGCTCGTTGTCTTGCAGGCGCTCGCGGAGCAGGTTGAGACTGGCTACCGGCGACGGAAACTGCGGAACTTTTCGCCGGTGGAGCCCCCACATTCCAACGATCATCGCCGCGACGAAGAAAGCGGCCGGCGCTGCGACGCACTCGGCGCTCCAACCCAACGCTACGACAGCGCCCACGTAGCTGCCAATCGCTGCGAGGTTGAACGCCATGAGGGACATGGCTCTCGAGTCGACAGCGTCGATTGAGTTCAGATTGACGATCAAGTGCTCTTGGGCGATCGGCAGCACTACCTGCGCGCCCGGCGGCGTTTCCTCGATCGGATCGCGCTCGCTCACCGCACGGCCTCTCGTTCGCGCGCTTTCGGTTTCATTGCCGAGGCTATCGTATGCTCCGCACGGGAAAGGGTGCGGCATGGCTATTGTGCTCGGCGTGACCGGAGCGATTGCGGCAGGTAAATCGCTGCTTTGCCGGCGGCTGGTGGAGCGTTGGGAGGCGTCGCACCTCGACGCCGACAAGCATGTTCACGCCATGTACCAGGCCGGTACCGATGCGCACGCGCGGATCGTCGCCGAGTTCGGTGCGCAGGTTGTCGCCGCTGACGGCTCGATTGATCGCAAGGCGCTCGGCGCGCTGGTGTTCGGCAACGACGAACGGCTGGCGGCGCTGCGCACGGCGATCGGCGATATCGAGGGCGAATTCATGCAGCTGTTGACGGAGTTGCGGAGCGCACCGCAGCCGTTGGCGGTCTTCGAGGCGGTGCGGCTCTTCGAGGGGCCGTACATGCAAATCTGCGACGCCGGCTGGCTGGTCGCCTGCGAGGAAGAGACGGCGCTGCGGCGGCTGATGGCGCGCAACGATCTGTCGCGCGCCGAAGCCGAGCAGCGCTGGGCGTCGGCTACGCCCTGGCGAGAGCGCGCGCCGCAGGCGGACCTCGTGCTGCACAACGACGGCTCCAGCGAGGAATTTCTGCGCACCGTCGACGACGCGGCGGCCGCGCTGCTCCGCCGCTAAGCGCCAGCGCCTACCCTGCGCCTAGAACTCACGCCAACCAGGGAGGCTGCCATGGGCGCGCTTGACGGACTTCGCGTAATCGATTTCGGGCAGTGGATCGCCGGTCCGCTGGCGGCGATGCTGCTCGCCGACCAGGGCGCGGAGGTGATCCGCGTGGACCCGCGCGACGGGCCGCGCTGGGACACGCCAGCCAACGCGGTCTGGAACCGCGGCAAACAGCGGATTGCGCTGGACCTGAAGCAGAGCGCCGACCGCCGCACGGCGGAGGAGCTGATTGCCTCCGCGGATGTGGTGATCGAGAACTTTCGCCCGGGCGTGATGGATCGACTCGGCCTCGGCGCGGAGCAGATGACGGCGCGCGACGACCGGCTGATCTACCTCTCGCTGCCCGGCTTCGGCGCGACGGACGAGCGCCGCGATATCGCCGCATGGGAAGGCGTCGTTTCGGCCGGCGTCGGTACCTACTCCACGCGGCTGATGGGCGGCGAGACGCCGCAGCCCGTCTATACCGCGGTGCCGATCGCCTCCGTCTACGGTGCGTTCGTTGGCGCCGCCGCGACGGCAATGGCGCTGGTCGCGCGCGAACGCGACAGGCTGGGGCAGCGGATCGAATCGCCGCTGCACGACGCGCTCTACCAGGCCGTCGGCCTGCGTGGGTTGCGTTACCACAACGTTGAGCCGGCACAGCGCTTCGTGCCGTGGGTCGGGGCGTATGAATGCGCCGACGAGCGCTGGATCTTCTTCCACGCCGCGTTTTCCCACTTCATCCGCCAGTTCTGCGAGGCGGCGGGTGTGCCGGAGTGGTTGGATGAGCCGTGGTCGAACGGGCCGCGCGTGGCGACGGACGCCGAACTCGCCGGGGAAGCGCGGCGGCGGCTGACGGAGATCTTCAAGACGCGCCCGGCGCTCGAGTGGGAAGAACTGATCAACACTGCGGGGCCGCCCACGGTGCGCTGCCTCGACAGCCGCGAGTGGCTTGAGGAGGAGCACGCCCGCGCGTCGGAGGCGGTGGTGCAGCTTGACGATCCTGCGCTGGGTCCGATGCTACAACCCGGCGTGCAGGTGCGGATGTCGGCTACACCGGGCGCGGTGGGACACGCGCAGCGCGCGCCTGACGCGGACCGCGAGGCAGTCCTGACCGGCCTCGCCGAGGCCGCGCCGGCGGCGCCGTGGGCGGGTGCGCCGCGGCTGTCGCGGGCGCTTGAGGGCATCCGCGCGCTCGACCTCTGCATCATCCTCGCCGGGCCGACCTGCGGACGAACCCTCGCCGAATACGGCGCGGACGTGATCAAGATCGATAATCCCAACCGCGAGGGCGACGTGATGTTCCACGAGGATGTGAACCGCGGCAAGCGCAGCATCTTCCTCGATCTCAAATCGGACGACGGCCGTAACACGTTCCACGAGCTGGTCGATAGCGCCGACGTGGTGGTGCAGAACTACCGGCTGGGCGCGATGCGGCGGTTGGGCATTGACGACGAGTCGCTTGCCGTGCGGAAGCCGGGGTTGGTCTACGCGACGCTTAATGCGTTCGGCGAGGTCGGGCCCTGGGCGGAGCGCGCGGGCTGGGAGCAGCTGGCGCAGGCGGCGACGGGGATGCAGACGCGCTACGGCGGCGACGGTCCGCCGACACTCCAGCCGTTCGCGATCAACGACTACGGCACCGGGATCATGGGCGCGTTCGGCGTCGGGCTGGCGCTGTACCACCGCGAGCGCACTGGCGAGGGGCAAGAAATCTATACCGCGCTGGCGCGCACCGCCGGCACGCTGCAATCGGCGTTTCTGCACGGCTACGAGGGCAAGCGCTGGGACGAGCCGCGCGGCCAAAACGCGCTGGGCGAAGGCCCGCTCCAGCGGCTGTACGAGGCCGCCGACGGCTGGCTCTTCCTGGGCGCAGCCGACGATCAGATCGCGGCGCTCGACGGGACGCCCGGGCTGTCGGGCGTCGCGGCATCCGGTGATCGCCTTGAAGCGGAGCTGGAGTGGCGCATCCGCGCGCGGCCACTGGCGCACTGGCTGGAGCATCTGCGCGGCGCAGGCATCGGCGCGGCCGCCGTGGCTTCCACCGAAGACGCGATGCAGTCGGACTACGCCGTGGCGCGCGGGCTTTCGATCACGCGCGAGCACGAGGGTCGCGGGCAGATCCGCACCACCGGCCCCAGCCCGATCCTGTCGCGCACGCCCGCCATCCCCGGCGCTCCCGCCTCCGTGCCGGGTGCGGACGAGCAGGCTATTCTGGCGGAGCTGGGAGGGCGCGACTCATGATGGACGAGCCGGAGCTGATCGCTGAACCTGCCGTGGACGACGAGGGCGCCGACGCCGCAGCGGCGGCTGGCGAAGGGGACACCTACCGCAGGCTCAAGAGCCAGCCTGAGGTCTGGGCGGCGATGACGCTCAGCGAACGAGCTCGCGCCATCTTCGCCGATGTGCCGCAGGAGGCCTGGGATGAAGTCCCGGACGACCTCAGCTACCAGCACGACCACTACATCTACGGAACACCCAAGCGGCCGGAGCCGGGCACGCCTGAGTACGAGCGGGAGGGGGAGGCTTTGGCGGCGGCCGAGCTCGAGCCCCCCGTTGAGCGCTTCGCCTATGAGGAGATCCCACCTGAAATCTGGGCGACGATGACCTTCGAAGAGCAGACCCGCGCGATCGTCGCCAGCATCCCGCAAGAAGTCTGGGACGAGATCCCGGATGACGCCAGCTACCAGCACGACCACTACATCTACGGCTGGCCGAAGAAGCCGTGAACGAGATCTTCGCCGACACCGCCTACTGGATCGCCCTCTTCTTTCCCGACGACAAGTGGGCGGCAGTGGCGGCGCGGGCGCGTGATGCGCTGCCAGCCGGTGCGACCATCGTCACCACCGACGAGGTGCTGACGGAATTTCTGGCCTGGATTGCGATCCGGCGAGGCTCGCTCCGCCGTTTCCGTCGGCCGGCCGCCCGCTATGTCCGCGACATCCTCACCAACCCGAACGTCATTGTCGTCGAGCAGACCCACCAGGCGTTCCTCGCCGGGCTTGACCTCTACGAGAGCCGGCCCGACCGCGACTACAGCCTGGTTGACTGCATTTCGATGAGCGTGATGCGGGAGCGCGGCATCGGCGAGGCGCTGACCAGCGACCGGCACTTTGAGCAGGAGGGCTTCACGGCGCTGATGCTCCAGGCCGGCTGATGGGGCGGGGCGTCTTCTCGCACTCCGCGCCGGGTGTGGATGAGCAAGCTACTCTGGCGGAACTGGAAGGGCGCGACCAATGACGGACGAGTCGGATCTGATCGCTGATCACGCCGTGGACGACGAGGAGCGTCCCGTCGCCGCTGCGACCGACGGCAGCCACAGGCCATGTCGCGAATCCCACGAGCTCGGGCCGGACACCCGCGAGGGCATCGTCTACCTCGTTGGGCAGATTCACGCGAACGATGTCCGTCGCGACGCATTCCGGGTCTGGCTCGGGCCGACGGAATACGTCAACGCGAAGCTGACTGTCGGACAGCAGGGGCAGATCGCAGCCGCGCTGCACGATCGCGATGCGACCCTGGTGCGCATGCGAGGCAACGGGCACTACCGCATCACTGGCGAGTTGCTCTGCGCTCACGAGGTTGAGCAGGTCGATCTCCTCGACCTGGACCTCTTCACACCTGATCCCAACGCCCCGACGCTCTCGGAAATGATCGAGCGTGCATTCGCCGATGTCTCCGACGAAGTGTGGGCTTCGTTACCGCGCGACCTTGCGGAACGGCACGACGACTATTTCGCCGAGATCGGCGACGGCGGATGAGGCGCGTCTTCACCTACAGCCTGGTGGACTGCATCTCGATGGTCGTGATGGACGAGCTCGACATCACGGAGGTGCTCACCGCTGATCGCGACTTTGAGCTTGAGGGCTACACGCGGCTGATGCGCAACCCGCGTGAGCTGCGGGGCAGCTAAGGTAACGCCATGACCACCATCGAGTTCACGTTCAACTCTGCGCTCGGCGACGCCCTCAAACGGGCGTCTGCGCGCTGGCAGGCAACGCAGGTCACGTTCTACGTCGAAGAGACGCAGGTCCTGTCGGATCCCGGCTCAGCCGCGAAACAGCCCGATCTCCTCATCTGCGACCCGCTCTCGCCGCCGATCGTCATCGAGACCTCATTCAGCGACGCTGATGCCGACAAGGACGCGCAGGCTCGGCTTGGCGAACACGCAATCTGCGCGACAGAACCGATCCGTACCGCAATCTCAGTCTCGGTCGACGACAAATTCCGACGACTCGATCGTGACGCGATTGTGAAGGCTCTGCTCTCGGGCGACGAGATGTCATATGCCGTCTACCAGCGCATTCCGAACTCAGGATCAGGCAACGGCAACCGTCGATGGCCGACGTCCGGCTTCATTAAGGGCACCATCTACGACCTGTCTCGTCTGTTGCCCGCAGCTTCTCTCCCAAAGGAGACGATCGAGGCTGTCGCTGATGACGTAGCGCAACTGATCGATCGGGCCGCAACCGTCCTGGAAAACGCATTGTCCGTAAACCAACAGCGCGAGATCGCAGCCTTGATCCAGCAGCGGACGCCGCTCAAGGGACTGCGGACCACCATGGTCCTGTGGCTCAACGCGATGCTCACGCAGCAGCGCCTCTCGCAGCAAGGCGCGAAGGGCATCCCCGGAGTCGACGTCGCTTCGACCAGGCCGATCCGCGCTTCGGAGCTCGCCGGCACCTGGAGAACCATTCTCGAAGACAACTGGAACTCGATCTTCGAACCCGCCGTCCGTGTCCTCGAGCTCGTCGCGAGGCACGATCCGGCTGCGACCAGCGACGCGCTGCGCATCATCGCATCCGCGGTTGAAGTAGTTGAGGTCAATCGGCTCGGCCTGCACATCAACGTCGGCGCCGAGTTGTTCCCGAAGCTGAGCGATGATCGGAAGCAGGCTGCCGCCTTCTACACGCAGCCCGCGACAGCGGAGCTGCTTGCAGGTCTGACTATCTCGCGCGGAGATGTGTCCGATCTCGAATGGCGCTCCGCCGACTTGTTCAGGCGATTCAAGCTCGCTGATCTGGCCTGCGGTACGGGGACGCTGCTCCGCGCCGGCTTCCGGCGCATCGCGGCATTGCATGAGGAAGCCGGCGGGACTCTCGCCGAGGCCGCCGTCCTTCACCAGGGCGCGATGGAGTCGGGGCTGATCGGCACCGATGTCAGCGCGATCGCCGCGCATCTCACTTCGTCTTCGCTTGCTGCCGTCGGATACGGCGAGCCGTACGGCGACACACAGATCGGTTGGGTTGCCGTTGGAGGGCCCGACCGTACGGGCGCACTCGAATACCTCAACGCCAACGACATCACCGACCTTTTCGACATCGTCTCTGGCCGGTCTACCGGCACTGGGGACAACGGACACGCGATCGGCGTGCAGGACCACAAGATCGACTGGATTCTGATGAATCCGCCTTACTCCAAGACTCGCGGCGGTCAAAAGGCGTTCGACATCGCCGGCCTCACGGAGAACGAGCGACTCGCATGTCAGAAGCGCTGGGCCCGACTAACCAATTCGCACTACACCAACCGAAAGGCCGGAATGGGCGCGTCGTTCATCGAGCTCGCCCACAAGAAGCTCAAGCTGAACGGGCGCATCGGCTTCGTCCTGCCGCTCACCGCCGCGCTGGGGGATGTCTGGACGAAGACGCGGCAGGTCATCGAACAGGATTTCACCGATGTGATCGTGGTCGCTGTCGCCGCCGGCAAAGCACTGAACGACGACGCCTTGTCCGCTGACACGGGCATGGAAGAGATGCTCCTAGTCGCCCGCCTGCGTACACGGAGCGCGGAGAACCACAACAAGGCGGGAACGGCAGCGCCAGCGCTGATCCGCTGCGCAACGCTGTACGACGCGCCCACGAGGATGGGCGAAGCGGGCGAGATCGCACGCGCGATCATCAGCGTTGCGGAGGCCGTCGATCAGCCCGGTACAACCCTTCCCATCCACATCGGCAACGACGAGATAGGCCAGATCATCGCGCTGGAAGTCGATGGAGCGGGCTGCCCGTGGTCGGCGGTGGGGGTGACGCACGACAGCATCGCCACGCTCGCGCACGAGCTCAGCCGCGGCCGCCTGCGCGGTCTCGACGACGAGCGATACGACGTCCCGGTCGAGATGACGACCGTTGGGGACCTGTTCGACGTCGGACCGACGCACCACCTGATCGGGCATGTCAAGGGCAAGGAGCCGATCGGCGCGTTCGAGTTCAGCGCGCTCGGCAAGGCGGCTGGGCAAACGGGCAGGGATCGGGCGCTGTGGAGCGCAAGCAGCAACACTCAAACGACGATCCTCACACAACCGACTCATAGGGGAGCTGCACCGAAAGGCATCGGCTCGGACGACGAACGCAAGGACATGCGGCGCAAACGCAGCACGCTGTTCTACGCGAGGAACATGCGCTGGACATCGCAGAAGCTACTTGCTGCGACGACGAGACAACGTGTCATGGGTGGGAGCGCTTGGACATCCCTTTCCCATAGCAAACCAGCGGTGAGGGCTGCGTTCGCGCTGTGGGCCAACTCAACGCTCGGCTTGATCGCGCATTGGACGCAAGGACAGCGCACGCACGCTGGGCGATCACGAACCCAAGTGGGTGCCTTGAAGAAGATCCCTTGCCCCAAGCTGGACGAGCTCAACGATGACGCGCTCGAGTTCGTCGAGGGCGAGATCAGCGAGCTCCAAGCTTTGACGTTGCGCCCGGCGAATCAAGCCCACGCCGACGACAATCGGAAGAAGATCGATGCCGCGGTTGTGCGGATGTTGGGTTGGCCCGACGAAGCGCTGGAAGTCGTGTCGGACCTGGCAAGGCTGTGGTGCGCCGAGCCGTCGGTGCATGGCGACAACAAAGCGGCAGTGAAGCTGCTGAAGGAGGCCGGCCTCTTGACCGAAGAGGGCTAGGAAGGCACACTCGATGACCATCACCTACTTTGCAGAAACGGACACGCTGTACATCGAGCTCAGCGACGCGCCGATCACGGAGACGCGCGATCTGGATGAGGGCACGCTGGTTGAGTTCGACGCCGAGGGGCGGCTGTGCGCGATCACGGTTGAGCACGTGAAGGAGCGCGGCGGGGCGCTCTCGTTCTCACTGGCGGAGGTAGGATAAAGCGCGCGTCGGCGGCTGACGGCGCTACCCTCTGGGCTGGAGGTGGCACATGGAACGCGCGCTGGCGGATGTTCGGATTCTGGATCTGACGCAGTACGAGGCAGGAACGTCGTCGACGCAGGCGCTGGGCTGGCTGGGGCGGACATCGTGAAGGTGGAGCCACCGGGACGGGGCGAGCCGGGGCGGCGGCTGGGCGGCGGCGACGGAGCGGACTCCGTCTACTTCATCACGCTGAACAACAACAAGAAGTCGCTGAGCCTGGATCTCAAGTCGGAGCGGGGGCGCGAGGTGTTCCTGCGGCTGGTGCCGAACTTCGACATTGTGGTGGAGAATTTCACGCTGGGCACGATGGAGCGTCTGGGGCTGGGCTACGAGACGCTGCGGGAGCTTCACCCGCAGTTGATCTACTGCACGGTGAAGGGGTTCGGGGCGAGCGGGCCGTGGGCGCACACGAAGTCGTTCGACATGGTGGCGCAGGCGACGGGCGGGGCGATGGCGCTGACGGGCACGGAGGAGACGATTCCGCTGAAGCCGGGGCCGACGATCGGCGACACGGGCACGGGGGTGCAAGCGGCGATTGGGATGCTGGCGGCGCTCTGGCAGCGGCAGCGCGACGGGGTGGGGCAGAAGGTGGAGCTGTCGATGCAGGAGGCGATGACGAACTACACGCGGGTACCGATGACGCGGCGCTATGCGGCGGGCGATCCGGCGCCGCCCTACGGCGATGGGCAGACGGCGCCGACGGGGCTGTTCCCGTGCAAGCCGGGCGGGCGCTCGGACTGGGTCTGGATCGTGGTGGCGAACGGCAGGATGTGGCGCTCGCTGCTGGAGGCGATCGGGCGCGAGGATCTGCTCGACGGGCACGACCCACAGGGGATCACGCGCAACGCGGGCGAGGAGTTGCGCGAGGTGATCGAGGCATGGACGCGGGAGCGGACAAAGTTCGAGGTGATGGAGGTGTTGGGCAAGGTGGGGGTGCCGACGGGGCCCGTGCTGGACAGCGGGGAGATTTACGGCAACGAGCATCTGCGCGAGCGGGGGATGCTGGTGGAGATTGAGCATCCGCAGCGGGGGCCGATGACGCTGCTGGGCTGCCCGATTCGGCTGTCGGAGTCGCCGGCGGTGCATCAACGGGCGCCGCTGCTGGGAGAGCACACGCAGGAGGTGCTGGCGGCGGAGTTGGGCTTGTCGGCTGCGGAGGTGGAGGAGTTGGCGGCGGCCGGGGTGGTTTAGCGCGGTTGGCCCCTTGAGCGTCGCCGGCGGCGATCCTCCGCGAGTTGAGCCTCGATGTCGGGCAGCAGGGTGATGGTATCGAGGCCGACGGCGTCCGCCGCCACGCGGATCATCGAGCGGTCGTGCGAGGCCAGGGCCAACCCTTCCTGCGCCGTTTGAGCGATGATCCACAGGTCGGTGTGGTTGCGCTGCGAGCGCGAGAAGCCCAACAGATCAAACATTCGTCGAGCCTCAACGAAGCGATGCTTCGTCTGGTCATCCGGCGATCCCAGGACCACCGACAGAGATCTCAGCGCGCGCAGGGCTGCGACATCCTGCGCCCGCCACTCGGTCGCGAGCAGCTCCGCATCAGCGAACCAGGTGACGAACAGATCGGCGTCGCGCAGCAGCGGCGCGTAGTCCGGTCCTGCGAGCGGCCCATAGACCAGCAGACGGAACACGCTGGCGTCGAGCGAGATCTCAGTCATAGATCTGGCGCCCGCGCAGCCTTTCGAGTTCCTTGCCGAAACGCACCGCGTCCTCCGGTGTCGGAAAGAGGTCCTGCAACAGCGGCGTAAGTTCGTCGAGCGTCATTGGTTTGATGCCGCGCTCCCGCAAACTCTTCTGCGGCTTGCGCGGGCCGACCTCGAGCGGCGAGAGGCGGCGCATGTAGTAGAGCACCACCTTCGTGTTGCCGTCGTCGTCCTCGAACTCCCAGCAGGCGGCCTGGATCGGCCGCCCCAGAGCGTTGCGCACCTCGTCAACGCGGTATGCGGGGACTTCGAACGAGTGTGTTTCGCCGTCGAAGTCGTGCAACACTACCTGCGAGCGGTCGTTCTCGCCGATCTCCGCCGAGCACAGCCGCCCGAACCAGACGCGGTTCTTTCCGTTGATGAAGTCAAACGACATCACATCGTCGTCGATCACCCCATCGGGATAGCAGAATTCGTCGCGCTCGTCGGGCAGCAGCGAGTCGTCCATCTCCGTCCTCCCCCAGCCTTTGTCAGTCCAGGTCCCAGAGGCGGGCGGCGTTGCCGCCGATGATGGCCTGGGCCTGATCGACCGTCTCGCAGGCGTCGACGATGTCCCAGAGGGTGCGCTGGGTGTAGCCGACGGAGCTTTCGGGGTGCGGGTAGTCGCTGCCCCAGAGCACGCGGTCGTGGCCGATCAGGTCCAGCTGGCGCAGGCCGGAGGGGTCCTCGATGAAGGTGGCGTAGCAGTTCTGATGCCAGTAGTAGCTGGGCGGGTTGGCCAGCTTGGGCGTCATCTCCGACTCGAAGGAGGCGTAGACGCGATCCGAGTCGAACAGCGCCGAGGGCACCCAGGCGATGCCGCCTTCTGTGAACACGACCTGGAGGCCGGGGTTGCGCTCGAAGATGCCGGCGAAGGTGAGCAGCGCGAAGAGGCGTCGGAACGGCTCGAAGGCGACCACGATCGTGGTGGCCAGACCGCCCTGGCCGCGCGCGTCGAACGTCTCGCCGACATGGAAGGAGAGCGGCAGGCCGGATTCGGCGATGGCGGCCCACATGGGCTCGAGCGCGCGGGCGTTGTAGTAGGTGCGCGCGTGGGGCGGCGGCAGCGAAGGCATCAGCACGCCCTTGAAGCCCATCGCCTTGATTTTGTCCAGCTCGTCCCTGGTCGCTTCGGGGTTCCAGTAGTTGAGCAGCGCCAGCCCGTGGAAGCGGCCCGGCTCTTGGGCGCAGAAGTCGGCGATCAGCTGGTTGTAGGCGTCCATGCAGGCCTGGATGTAGTCGAAGTCCTTGTGGCGGATCACGCCGAGCATGCGCTGCGGGAAGAGGATTTCCTGGTCCACGCCCTCGCGGGTGATCTCCTCAGCGCGGATGTGCGGGTCCCACATTCCGGCGCGGCCCTCGGTCATCAGGCTGGGCAGCGCCGGATTGTCGGTGCTCTCGCCGTCGATCTCGAAGTGGTAGCCGCGCTCGGTGAACGTGCCGCGCGGGGCGCGGTCGCGGTAGCGGGCCGGCATCAAATCGACGAAGCGGTCCGGCTCCAGCCAGTGGCTGTCGGCGGAGATCACGCGGGTGCCCGCCGGCAGCGGGCGGGTGATCTCCGGCAGCTCGCGCTGGGGCGGCCAAGCGATCTCCGTCTCGCCCCACTCGCGCTGTCGCTCCCGCGAAAGAATCACCGACTCGGTTTGGGTCTCGGTCTTGGTCACCATTGGGTCGTTCTCCATTCCCCGTGTCTCTTGCAGGATAGCGAGCGCGGCACGCGGACTACTCGCGCGCCATTGCGGCGTCGTAGCGGGCGAGGGCGTTTTCCACGACGAGGTCCTGGTCCTCGGGCAGGATGCGGCGCTCGGCGGCGAGCGCGTCGGCGTCGGCCTCGACGCGGCGTTGGTAAGCCTCACGGCCGCCGTAGCGGCGCTGGATGTCGTCGCGCGGCCAGAAGGTGGTGAAGCCCACGAAGTGGGCCATCACGTCGGGCGCGCCGTTGTCGGGGTGGCGCGGGTTCCAGCCGCTGTGCGAGGCGACCGGTGAGGTCAGATCGGGCAGACGGATGCCTGCCGTCTCGTTCCAGTCGTCGTTCACGTCGGAGACGAAGCCGGCGTACTCAGCGCCCTCGCGCGACGGGTATTCGCCCACGCCGGCGTCGGCGGTTGGACCGAGGTCGATGGTGCGGATGCGCGAGAGCCGCTCCGGATCCAATGTCGCCAGGCCGCGCTCGGCGAAGCGGCGCAGCACATCGGCGCGGCTCACGGCGCTGCCCTCGCCGATCCGCGGGTGCGCCGAGGGCGGCGGTTCGACGCCTTCCGCGATCCAGCGGTCGAGGTGGACGAGCGCGGCGCGGGTCAGCGGCGTGTAATCGACCAGGTTGAAGCCCAGCGCGGCGCGGTCGCCGCTCAGCTCGAACGTGTCGGTCTGCGGCAGCTCGCCGGAGCCGTGCTGGGTGCCCGCGAGGTGATAGTGGCGCATTAGCGGATGTGGGGGCAGGTCGCGCGCGCCGCCCTCGGCGTTCGGATCGATGTGCAGCAGGGAGGCGTCGCCGCGCCAGTACTCCCAGGAGGTGTTGGTGGCGACGATCCGCGGCGTCGCGTCCTGTTCGTCGCTGCGCTTCAGCAGACCGTCGCGCCGCCCCGTGAACGGATCGTCGAGGATGGCGTCGGCGAAGGGGAAGAGGTGCGCGAAGGAGGCGCTGAACAGCTGGGAGGGCTGGGCGTAGCGGTGGTTGAACTCGCCGCGAATGCCGCCCGCGATGTGAATGTGCATGCCGTCGAAGACGCGCCGGCCGCTCTCCGGGTCGCGGTTCAGTCCCAGGTAGAGCAGGTGGCGCAGGAAGCGCCCGCTCTGCGACGCGCCGTAGGCGATGACGCGCTCGCGCGGCTGCTCCCAGCCGCGCAGGCAGCGGGCGGCGTCGCGGAAGGCGAGCAGCCCCGCGCCCACGACCGGCGCGTTGGCGGCGCGGTAGACGACTTCGTAGATTTTGCCCGCGACGAAGCCGCCGTCCAGCGTCACATCGTGTGCGCTGGGGCGCTCCGCGCCGTGCTGGTCCACCGCCGCGAAGCGCCAGCGCTCGCGGGAGATTTCGGTCGGCTCGGCGTCCTCGTACTCGCGCACGTAGAGCCGCGCGGTTGGGTCGTCGGTGTCCGCGGCCGGATAGCCGGGCTGGCCGAGGTGGCTGATCGGCCATGAGGCGGCGTCGCGGTTGGGGCGCAGGTCGGCGTAGGCATGACCCTCGAGCGGCGCGGCGCTGCCGGCGGCCGCATCGGGGGCGTCGAATTGGAGCAACGTCGGCAGGTCGGGCGTGTTCCACTGCCAGGCGACGGCGGCGACGGCGAAACCGCGCTCGTAGAGGAAGCCGTCGCCGGGGTGCAGCGGGTCGGTCAGCGACGCTTCGCGCGGAGAGCGGTTGAAGAAGCCGGGCGCGAGGGGACGCCCGCGATTGGGCACGTCGATCAGCAGCGCACCGTTGCCGCGCGCGGCGTCGGCTGGCTGCGCCAACACCACATCTCCGGAGAAGCGCACGCAGCCGTCCTTGTCTCGCGGCGCGAGGCCGAGGTCGACGATCTCGGCGTTGTGCGGGGCGTCGGGATCGACGGCGTAGTGCAGCCGCCCCCGGATCAGCTCATACGCGCCGACATCGCCGAATGCGCGGCCTTCGGCATAGGGCTTGCGCTCCAGCACTTCGAATTGTTCGACCGTCATCGGTTCGCCTCCCGGTACACGCTGGTACACGGATGAGGCTAATGGCTGTCGCGCAGGTCCGACGGGGCGGCGCTGCGAAGCTGATCTGGTCATCTCTGCCTCCCTCCATGTTGGTCAGGCGTGGTCAGGTTTGTTCGGGTTTGTTCGGGGTGGTCGGGGGCGGTTTCGGGCTGCGCTTTATCTGGTCGGGGTGATTTCACGCGGCCAGGTTTGTTCGGGTTTATCCGGGGTAGTGGGGCCGGTTTCGGGCTGCGCTCTATCTGGTCGGGGCGATTTCACGTGTTCGGGGTTGTTCGGGGTTGTTCGGGTTGTTCGGGTTGTTCGGGGTTGGTGAGGGGTGATCAGGGTGTGCGACTGCGGCGCGGTGGGTTGAGGCGAGCATTGCCAGGTCAGTTGTTCTGTTGTGGACGAGGCACGGTATCACGGCGTGAGATGGAATGGGCGCCTCGCTGTCGTTCCCGCGTGCGCTGGGAGGACGGAAGGGGAGAGTGGGAATGGGCGGGGGAGGGGCGGGAGGCGGCGCTGCCGATTACGCTTTCTTTTGTGTCTGCGACCACTGCTGTCCGCCCGCTGCTCCGCATCCGACGGCCCTACTACGGGTGGTGGGTGCTGGTGGGGATGGTCGTCGCGCTGATTGTGGCGGAGGGGGTGACGTTCGGGGCGTTCGGGGCGTATGTGGAGCCGCTGGAGGAGCGCTTTGGGTGGAGCCGCACGCAGGTCTCGCTGGGCTTCTCGGTAACGGTGGGCACGGTGGGCATCTGCGCGCCGATCATCGGCTGGCTGATCGACCATGTGGGACCGCGGCGGCTGATGCTGATCGGCGCGCCGCTGTGCGCGGTGAGCTTCACACTGCTGGCGTTCATGACCGAGTTGTGGCAGTGGTATGCGTGGATTTCGCTCAACGCGATTGCGCTGGGCTGCGTGGCCTACATGCCGGCGCAGGCGCTGGCGGTGCGCTGGTTCAACCGGCACCGCGCGGCGGCGGTGAGCGTGATTGGGGCGTCGCTGTGGCTGGGGCAGCTGGCGATGCTGCCGGTGGTGCAGTCGATCATCAGCGCGTGGGGCTGGCGCGACGCCTTTCTCTACTCCGGGATCATGGTGCTGGCGGCCTACGCAGTGGCGTTTCTGCTGGTGCGCGACGCGCCGCCGGCCGGCCACCCCGAACTGGACAGCCCGGACAAGACGGATGAGGCGGATGAGCCGCAGCCGAGCGCCGTGCCGGTCGCGGCCGGGGTGAGCGCGCGGGAGGCGCTGCGGCATCCGCTGTTCTGGTGCATCGTGGTGGGGTTGATGCTGTTCTTCTTCGTGCTGTTCGGCTGGCTGTCGCAGGCGGTGCCGTACTACCGCTCGGTGGATTACTCGGTGGGTTGGTCGGCGACGCTGGTCTCGATCACGGCGGGCGGGGCGGCAGTCTGGCTGCTGGCGGCGGGTTCGCAGCTGGAGCGGGTGCGGCGGCCGGAGTTGGCGGCGGTGTTCTGCACGGCGCTGCTAATGCTCTCGATGCTGGCGCTGTGGCTGACGGGCGGCTCGATCGGGGGCGTGGCGGCGCACATTCCGCTCTACGTGCTGGGCTACGCGGCGGGGCCGCCGATCGAGGCGCTGCTGTTCTCGCGCGCGTTCGGGCTGCGCAACTTTGCGACGATCATGGGGACGGCGTTCATGTTCGAGACGGTGGGGATTTTCGCGTCGCCGATCGTGGCGGGGGAGATTTTCGACAACACGGGTTCGTACGACTACGCGCTGCTGCTGTACGCGGGCTGCGCGGGGGCGTCGTGCGTGATTTTTCTGATCGCGTCGCGGATTCGGCAGCCGATGGCGCAGCTGCGGCGGCGCGCCGAGCCGGCGGCGCAGGCACAATCGGTCAGGGCGGACTGACGGCGCGCCGGACTTGCGGGCGTACGCTGAGCAGGTGATGCGACTGCGAGGCGATCTTCAGCAGCGCGTGAGGCGCGGCGGCAATGCTCCCTCCAACGCGGCGGGCACTCCATACAATGGGCGGGTGTTCTCGGCCTGGATGCTGGGTTGCAGCCTGTTTGTCGGCAATGCGGCCTACCTGCTGCTCGTCTGGACATTCGTGATTCCCCCGGCCTGGTTGGGGATCGTCGTCAGCCTGTGCATCTACCGCACGCGCCGCCGAGTCCTGCTGGGAACCGTCGGCGGTGTGCTGATGCTATGGCCGCTGGCGCTTCAGTCTCTCTAGCAGCACTCGCGTGTCAGGGGGCGTCGCGGAGGAACTGGATGAGGGCGTAGAGGGCGATCCAGTGGGCGACTGCCAGGGCGAGCAGCGTCGCCAAGAGTCGGCGGCGCGTGGGGCGCAGGATGAAGCCGTAGGCAATGGCGAGCAGGCCGACGGGGTAGATGAAGACGGCGAGGATGCTGGTGAGCCAGGCCGCGCCGGCGGCGACTGCGCCCCAGACGAGGAAGATGTTGGAGAGGCCGGCGCGTCCTTCGGGGGCGGGGCGCAGGCGCTCGAGGGAGGGGGCTTTCATGGTTGCTCCCTTCGTCGAGCTGGAGGCCTGTTGGGTTTGATTTTATACGGTTGGGGTCGTCGCGGCGTACCGGGATGTCCTGCGAACGGACGTTGGCGGGTAATTGGGAGCCACTGGCGCTGCGAACGACGTTGGGTTTGGGCCCCCCGATCAAGTCGGGGGCGACGGACAGGAGGACGCGGGCGTATGAGGCGGGGCGGCGTATCGGGATGTCGAGTGAACGGACGGCGACGGACAATTCGGGGCCGCTGGCGCTGCGAACGACGTTGGGTTTGGGCCCCGATCAAGTTGGGGGCGACGGACAGGAGGACGCGGGCGTATGAGGCGGGGCGGCGTACCGGGATGTCGAGTGAACGGACGGCGACGGGCAATTCGGGGCCGCTGGCGCTGCGAACGACGTTGGGTTTGGGCCCCCGATCAAGTCGGGGGCGACGAACAGAAGGAGGCGGGCGTATGAGGCGGCGCGGGGCTGATTCCCGCTCGGGGGCGGGAATGACGGGAAAAGGGGGGACGGGAATGGCGGGGGAGGAAGGAGGCGGGGCGGGTTCCCGCTCGGGGGCGGGAATGGCGGGGGAGGAAGGATGCGGGAATGACGGGAAAAGGGGGCGGGAACGGATGGATCGTGGGGGGGTCTGGGGGTGTGGTGCGGGGGTTAGAGGGTGGCTTGCATGACCTGGTCGATGCCGTCGATGGCGAGGAGGGCGTTGATTTCTTCGGGGGTGAGCAGGCGGTTGAGGGTGAGCGCCATCAGCGCGTCGGCGGTGGGGTCGTTCTCGTCGTGGCCGAGTTCCATGGCGTGGATGTTGACGTTCCACTCGCCGAGTTGGGTGCCGACCAGGCCAACGCGGCCGGGGCGATCCTGGTTGCGGATCACCAGCAGGCATTCGTGGACGGAGCGGCGGCGGCTGGCGATGTAGACGTGGAAGCCGTCGAGCTCGACGACGGCGGCGCGTCCGTGCTCGATGGTGCCGGTCAGGGTGAGGCGCTCGGCGGAGGTGTTGAGCTGGACGGTGATCGAGGACTGGTAGGGCTCGGCGTCGGGCAGTTTTTCTTCGGAGACGCGCCAGCCGCGGTGGGCGATCACGTTGTTGACGGAGACGAGGTTGACGTGCTCATCGGAGATCGGTTCGAGCAGGCCGGCGACGACGGCGGCCTTGAGCGGGGTGACATCGTGGTTGGCGATTTCGCCGCGGTAGGCGATGTGGACATCGCGCCACTGGCCGTGGGCGAGTTGGGTGCAGATCCGCCCGCACATGGTGGCGGCTTCGAGATAGGGGCCGACGGCTTCGAGCGTCTGAGGGTCGATGAACGGTGCGTTGACGGCGTTGGAGGCCGGTTCACCGCGCAGCACGCGCAGCATTTCGACGGCGAGGTCGAGCGCGACGCGCTCCTGCGCCTCGCGGGTGGAAGCGCCGAGGTGGGGCGTGGCGAGCACGTTGGGGTGGTCGATCAAGCGGTTGCCGACGGCCGGCTCTTCAGAGAAGACATCGAGCGCCGCGCCGCCGATTGAACCGGCTTCGAGCGCGTCCCAGAGCGCCGCTTCGTCGACGAGGCTGCCGCGCGCCATATTGACCAGCAGCGCACCACGCTTCATTCGCCCCAGCTGTTCGGGGCCGATCAGCGGCCCGGCGCCGGGTGTGGGGCGAGTGTGCAGGGTGACTACGTCGCTCTGCCGGAGGACGTCGTCCAGCTCCATCAGTTCGACGTGCATCGAGGCGGCGCGCTCGGCGGGGACGAACGGGTCGTGGGCGACGAGCCGCGTTTCGAAGGCTTGCAGGCGGCGCGCGACGGAGGAGCCGACCTGACCGAGTCCGACGATGCCGATCGTCTTGCCTTGCAGTTCGGAGCCGACGAAGCGCTGGCGCTCCCATGCGCCGCCCTGCAGGCTGGTATAGGCGGGGGCGATGTGGCGGCTCACTGCGAGCAGCATCCCGACTGCGAGCTCGGCGGCGGAGACGGTATTGCCGCCGGGCGCGTTGAGCACGAGCACGCCGTGCTCGGTCGCGGCGTCGATGTCGATGTTGTCGACGCCGGCGCCGGCGCGCCCGATCACACGCAGCTGTTCGGCGGCGGCGATCACTTCGGCGTCGACCTGGGTACCACTGCGCACGACCAATCCTTCGTAGCCGCTGATCGCGGCCAGCAGGTCGTCGTGGGAGATGCCGAGTCGGACATCCACCTCTGCGCCGCGCCGCAGCGCTTCGAGGCCCTCCTCGGCGATCGGCTCGGTGACTAACACTCGCTGGACCATGGCGCGCCTCCGTCCCCCTGTTGAGCCCGCTGCCCGGTGCTCAGTTCGGCCCGATTGTGGGAATGTCGGCATCGGCCGCAGACGCGAAGCCGAGTGCGGTGAACGCGGCTTTGAGCGCGGCGAAGCAGGCCGCCATCTCCGCCTCGTCCAGCCACCCGAGATGCCCAATGCGGAAGATGTCGGTCGCCAGCTTGCCCTGCCCGGCGGCGATCACGACATCGTGTTCCTCGCGCAGAGTGCGCGAAAGTTCGCGCACATCGATCCCGTCGGGCACGCGCACGGCGGTGACGGTGTCGGATGCGTAGCGCTCCTCGGCGAGCAGCTCCAGCCCCATCGCGCGCACCACATTGCGGGTCCAGCCGGCGAAGCGGCGATGTTTGGCGTAGATCGCTTCGGCGCCCTCGGCGGCCATGAGCGGCAGCGCGGCGTCCATCGCGTAGAGCACGGGCAGCGTCGGCGTCCAGGGCGGCTGGCCGCGCGAGGCGTACTCGTGGTGCTTGCCAAGGTCGAAGTAGAAGCTGGGCATCGTCGAGCTCTCGGTCGCGGCCCAGCCGCGGTCGCTGAGCGCGGCCATGGCGATGCCGGGCGGCGAGAGCCAGCCCTTCTGCGAGGCGGTGACAACCGCGTCGAGGCCCCACTCGTCCATCTCCATCGGGATCGAACCGAGTGAGGAAACGCAGTCGACGAGCAGCAGCGGATCCGCGACTTCGCGCACGGCAGCGGCGATCTCGCCGATCGGGTTGGTCACGCCGGTCGAGGTCTCGTTGTGCGTGATCAACAGCGCCTTGTAGTCGTCTTCCGCGGCTGCCTGGGCGACCAGTTCGGGCGTGGCAGCGTCGCCCCACTCGATCGGGAGGCGGGTGACCTCTGCGCCGTAGGTTTCGGCGATCGCGGCGAAACGGTCGCCGAAGGAGCCGACGGAGACGGCGAGCACGTCGTCGCCGACGGAGAGCGTGCTGGTGATTGCGGCTTCCATCGCGCCGGTGCCGCTGGCGGAGATCAGCAGGATTTCCTGGTCGGTACCGAAGAAGGGCTGAATACCGCTGCTGACGCGCTCAAGCAGCGCGGCGAACTCCGGGCCGCGATGGTTGATCATCTCGCCGGCCGCGGCGGCCAGCACGTCGGGCGGGCAGGGGGTCGGTCCGGGGATGCGCAGGTTGGCCATGTAGGTCGCCTCTCAAGATGGTCGGGTTGGCGCGCCGGGGGACGCTGCGCCCTACGCTGTAACGGCGCGCGGGCGCAGCCGCAGCACTGACGATATCGAGCGATCCGACTGCTCACAATCACGAGCGACACACCGCCAACACACAGTCGACGGACCTCATATGCCGCATCCGCTTCGCTCCCTGCCCAGCGTCGACCGCGTGCTCTCGCAGCCAGCAATCGCGGCGCTGGCGCTGCCCGCGGAGTTGATCGCGGACGCGGTGCGCGAGGAGCTTCAGCGGCGCCGCGTCGAGCTGCTCGCCGCCGAGGGCGATGCGCCTGCGCCGTCGCCTGAGCGTGTCGCGGAGTCGGTCGCCGAGTGGCTCAGCGAGCGCTTCGCGGCGAGTCTGCGGCCGGTGATCAACGCGACGGGCGTGGTGATTCATACCAATCTGGGGCGCGCGCCGTTGAGCGACGCGGCGATCGCGGCGATGCGGGAGGCGGCGCGCTACTCGAACCTCGAATTCGACCTTGAAGAGGGCGCACGCGGCAGCCGCGCGCACCATCTCGATGCGCCGCTGCGCGCGCTGACCGGCGCGGAGGCGGCGCTGGTGGTCAACAACAACGCGGCGGCGCTCTATCTCACGCTGGCGGCGCACGCACGGGAGCGCGAGGTGATCGTGAGCCGCGGGCAGGCGGTCGAGATCGGCGGCGGTTTCCGCATCCCCGATGTGCTGCGGCAGTCAGGCGCGACGCTGGTTGAGGTGGGCGCGACGAACCGCACGCGGGCGGCGGACTACGCGGAGGCGATTACGGAGCGGACCGCCGCGCTGCTGCGCGTGCATAGCAGCAACTTCCAAATCGTGGGCTTCACCGAGGAGACGCCGCTGGCGGAGATGGCGTCGATCGCACGGGAGCGCAGTGTGTTGCTGATCGACGACATCGGCAGCGGCTGCCTGCTGGAGACGCGCGAGTACGGGCTGACGCACGAACCGACGCCGCAGGAGAGCATCGCCGCGGGCGCGGACCTGGTGATGTTCTCCGGCGACAAGCTGCTGGGCGGTCCGCAGGCGGGGATCATCGTGGGGCGCGAGGCCGCCGTCGCGCCGCTGCGCTCGCACCCGCTGATGCGCGCGCTGCGGCCGGACAAGACGACGATCGCCGCGCTGGGCGCGACGCTTGGGCACTACCTGCGCGGGGAGGCGGAGGGGGAAATTCCGGTCTGGCGGATGATCGCGGCGGAAGCGGATGAGCTGCGCGAACGGGCGGAGTCGTGGCGGGCAGAGTTGGGCGTCGGCGAGGTGGTTGCCGCGCAGTCGCTGATCGGGGGCGGCTCGCTGCCGGGCGAGACGCGCCCGACGTTCGTCCTCAGGCTGCCGAATGCCGGACTTGCGGCGCAGCTGCGCCGCAACGATCCGCCGATTGTCGCCCGCGTGGTCGACGGCGGCGTGCAGTTGGATCCGCGCACGGTGCCGCCCGAGCAGGAGCCGGCGCTGCTGGAAGCGCTGCGTTCGCTATGACGATCTCGCTCGCCGCCGTGACGCCGCATCCGCCGATTCTGCTGCCGGAGATCGGCTGCGGGCGGGAGGCGGCGGCGCAGGCGACGCTGGATGCGTACGCCGCCATCGCCCGCGCGCTGCGCGATGATCCGCCGGACCGGCTGCTGCTGATTTCTACGCACGGCATCGTGACGCTGCGGCGCTTCCACTTGCTCACCGCACCGTTGACGGGCGATCTCGAACCGTTCGGCGCGGGTCAGTGCCGGATTGCGCAGCCGCGCGATCCGCTGCTGGCGGAGGCCGTCCTGGCGTCGGCGGAGGCGCGCGGCCAGCCGCTCGCCGCGGTGGAGCACTGGGAGCCGCACGATCACTCGGTGATCGTTCCGCTGACGCTGTTGGCTGATGCAATCAGCAACACGCCGACGACCGTCGTGAGCGTCTCGTTTCGCTCGGCGCGGGACCACCGCGAATTCGGCCACAGCCTCGCCGCGGCGCTGGACGACGTGGGCGGGCGCACGGCGGTGATCGCGTCGGGCGACGGAGCGCATACGCTGACCAGCGAAAGCCCGCAGGGCTTTCACCCGCGGGCCGCGCCGTTCCAGCGCACCTTTGACGCGGCACTACGGGCATGGGACACGGAGACGCTTCTGGGCTTCGATGAGGATCTGCGCCGCGAGATCGACGAGTCGGTCGTGTCGCCCACGGCGGTGCTGATCGGCGTATTGCACGGCCGGGATGTGCGCGTGCGCGGGCTCGCCGCTGAAGCGCCGTGGGGCGTCGCGTACACGACCGCGTTGATCGAGATTGAAGCGGCGATCTGATGCTCGACGAACGAACGATCGCAGCGCTCGAGTTCCCGAAAATCATCGAGCGGTTGAGTCGGCTCTGCCACACGCCGCAGGGGCGCGCGCTGGCCGACGATCTGTCGCCCAGCGACGACCTCGAAGAGATCCGCCGCCGCCACACGCACACCTCCGAGGCGCTGCGGCTGCATCGCCTCAAGCCCAATTTCAGCATCGGACATCTGCCCGCCATCGACGCGCATCTGATGGCCGCGTCGCGGCGGGCGGCGCTGCCGGCGGGCGACATTCTGGAAGTGGGTGCGGCGCTGCGAACGGCGCGGGCGCTGCGCAACCAGCTTGCGCCGCTGGGACGCGAGCTGCCGCTGCTGAGCCGGATCGCGGCGCGGATTGGCGACTTCGGCCCGCTGCTGGCGCAGATCGAGCACGCGCTCGACGAACGGGGCGAGGTGCTCGATCGCGCCAGCCCCGAGCTGGCGCAGGCGCGCCGCGAAGCGGAGCAAATGCGCGAGCGTCTGGAGCGCGCGCTGGAGGCGATTCTGCGCCGCGCGGTCGCCGACGGCATCGCGCAGGAAGACCTGATCACCGAGCGCGACGGGCGTTATGTCATCCCGATCAAGGCCGAGCTGCGACGCCAGCTGCCGTCGGTCGTACATGATGTCTCCGCCAGCGGCGCGACGTTGTTCGTGGAGCCGCTGGCGGTGGTCGAGTTGGGCAACCGGCTGCGCGAGGCGCGGCGGGCGGAGCGGCGCGAGATCGAGCGCATTCTGCGCGCGCTGGTGGATGAGATCGCGCAGGAGGTCGGCGCAATTCGCGCCGCCGCGCAGTGCATCGCGCAGATCGATCTGGCGCAGGCCAAGGCGCGGCTGGCGCGCGAACTTGACGCGCCGCTGCCGGCCGAGCAGGACGAGTTGCGCTGGCTGCGCGACAGCCCTGCCGAGCTGCGGCTGCGCTCGGCGCGGCATCCGCTGCTGAGCGGGGAGGTGGTGCCGATCTCGATCAGCTTGGACCTCGACGACCGCTGCGTGCTGGTCACCGGCCCCAACACCGGCGGCAAGACGGTTGCGCTGAAGACCGTCGGTCTGCTGACCCTGATGGCGCAGGCGGGGCTGCCGATCCCGGCCGAGGCCGGCTCGCAGATCGCGGTGTTCGCCGACATCTTCGCGGATATCGGGGACGAGCAGAGCATCGAGCAGTCGCTTTCGACCTTCTCGGCGCATGTCACCAACATCATCCGCATTCTGGCGGCGGCCGGGCCGCGCACGCTGGTGCTGCTCGATGAATTGGGCGCGGGCACCGATCCGGGCGAGGGCGCGGCGTTGGCGCGGGCGCTGCTCGAACACCTGCTGGAGCTGGAAGCGGCGGTGGTGGCAACGACGCACCACGGCGCGCTGAAGGTCTTTGCGCACTCCACGCCGGGCGTCGTCAACGCTTCGGCGGAGTTCGACGCGGAGACGCTTCAGCCCACCTACCGCCTGCTGATGGGCGCGCCGGGGCGCTCCAACGCGATCGCGATTGCCCGCCGACTGGGGATGCCGGAGCCGATTCTGGAACGCGCGTCGGCGCACACCGGCCCCGAGACGGCCGACATCGAGTCGCTGCTCGCCGACCTCCAGCGCCAACGCGATCAGCTGGAGGCGGATCAACGCGCCGAGCGGGCCGCCCGCGAGGAGGCGGAGGCGATTCGGGGCGAGCTGTCGGAGCGGCGCGAGCAGCTCGAGCTGGAGCGCGATCAGGTGCTGGCCCGCGCCGAGCGGGCGATGGAGGACGAGCTGGCGCAGCTGCGGCGATCGCTGCGCGCGGCCAACCGCGAACTCTCCCGCACCTCCGATCGGCCCGAGCGCGAGCGGCGGCGCGTCGAACGCGCCGAAAGCCGCGGCGACGAGGCGCGGGAGCGCCTTGAGCGCGTCCGACGACGGCGGCGGCGCGCCCGCCCACGCGCCAATCCCGCCGCAGCCCCACCCAACCCGGAGCGGCTCGCGCCCGGCGATGTTGTTTATCTGCGCGGCGTGACGGAGCCGGCCGAGCTGATCAGCGGTCTGAGCGGCGAGACGCTCGAGGTGCGGCTCGGCTCGCTGCGCACGCGGGTGCGGCCGGAGCAGATCGAGCGCGTCGGCCGCACGGCTGAAGCGGCGGCGGTCGAGCCGCAGGCGCGGGGCAAGCGCCCGCCGCCGCCGCCCGATCCGGGCGCCCGCTGCGATGTGCGCGGGCGAACGACCGACGACGCGGTACCTACGGTCGAGGGCTTTCTCGACCGCGCCTACCGCGCGGGCCGGCAGCGGCTGGAAATCGTCCACGGCAAGGGCACGGGCGCGCTGCGCCAGGCCGTCCGCGCCCAGCTTCGCGACCACCCACTCATCAGCAGTTACGAGACAGCCGCCAAGCACGAAGGCGGCGACGGTGTAACCGTCGTCCATCTCGTTAGTTAGCCTCTCCTCTCGCACACCCTCTTCCATTATTCTCGCCGTCTTCCTTCTCCGTCGTTCCAGCGAAAGCTGGAACCTATACCTCACCCTCTTCGCAGCGCGACGTCCCGAGTGGCCCGCGAACGGCATTGGTAGGACCCGCTCGGGGGCTCCGGCCTGCGCACAATGTTGGGTTTAGGCCCCAGACTTGATCTGGGGCGACGGAAGGGAGGCGGAATGACAAAGAAAGGGAGCGGCGGGAAGTGGCGTCAGAGGCGGCATGGCCGGCAGGCTAGCGCGGCGTTGGTGCTGCTCACGTCGAGATACCCGCGGCAAGCGCGGGTATGACGGGGGTCCCTTCGGCACGGGTGTGGCGGAGTGGGCGCTGGGCGACGGAGTGGGTGTGGGTGTGGCGGAGTGGGCACTGGGACGACGGAGTGGACGGCTGGGGCGACGAGTGGGCGACGGGGTGGGGAGGAACGGCGCTCAGCTGGGGACTGCGAGATCCTGGATTTCGAGTTCGGGGGCACCGCGACGGTCGCGGCGGGGGGTCCAGATGATGTCGATGCGGTCGCTGGGTTGGGCGTGGGGCTGGGCGGTGTGGGCCATGCGCCAGGCGACGGCGGGCCACTCGCGGGAGCGCCAGTGGGGGTGGCGGGGGGCGAGTTGGAGGCGGAGGTGGGTTTTATCTTTGCCCATGGCGCGGGCGGAGGCGATTTCGACGTTGGTGGAGAGGAAGAGGGGGGCGGGGTTGGCTGCGCCGAAGGGTTCGAGGCGCTCGATCCAGTGGATGTGTTCGGGGGCGACGGCTTCGAGCTGGACTTTGCCATCGATTTCGAGGGTGGGCTGGGGAGCGGGCGCGGCGGAATCGTTGAGGTGGGCTTCGGCGGCCTGGTTGAGGCGTTGGAGCAGCTGGGGGAGGCGGCGGGTTTCGGCGGTGAAGGCGGCGGCGCGGGCGTGTCCGCCGTGGCGGAGGAGGAGGTCGTCGCAGTCGGCGAGCATGCGGGCGAGGTCGAAGGGGGCGGGGCTGCGTCCGGAGGCGCGGGCGAGGCCCCCTTCGACGCTGTTGTCGATGCTGTAGGCGAAGGCGGGGCGCTCGAAGCGGTCGATGAGTCGTCCGGCGATGATGCCGACGACGCCGGGGTGAGTTTGGTCGTCGCCGGCGAAGAGGACGAGCGGCGGTTCGCCGTCGGCGGACAGCGCTTCGACCTGTTGGAGGGCGCGGGCGAAGGCCTGGTCGGAGAGTGTACGGCGGCGCTTGTTGAGGTCGTCGAGTTCGGCGGCCAGGCGCTGGGCGTCGCCGGCCGTCTCCGACAAGAGCAGTTGGACGGCGAGGGAGGCGTCGTCGAGGCGTCCGGCGGCGTTGAGGCGCGGGGCGATTTGGAAGGAGACGGCTTCGGCGTCGAAGCGGGTGATGCGTCCGAGCGCGGCCAGCGCGGCGAGGCCGGGGCGCTGGCGGGCGGCGATGGCGCGGAGGCCAGCCTGGACGATGCGGCGGTTTTCGCCGCGCAGAGGGACGACGTCGGCGATGGCGCTGAGCGCGGCCAAGTCAAGCCAGCGCTCGGCGGGCGTTTCGATGGCGGCGGCGGCCATCAGGGCGTGGGCGAGGCGCCAAGCGAGTCCGCCGGTGGAGAGTTCGGCGAGCGGATGCGGGGCGCGCCCGGCGGTCTGCTCGGTGTGGGGGGCGATCAGGGCGGCGACCTGAGGCAGGGCGGGGCCGGGCGCGTGGTGGTCGACGACGATGAATTCGAGGCCGAGGCGGTCTTCGGCGCTGCGCAGGGTGTCGAGCGCGGTGATGCCGCAATCGGCGGTGATGACCAGGCTCGCGCCTTCGGCGGCGAGGCGCTCGAGTTGGGCGCCGTGCAGTCCGTAGCCGTCGGCGCTGCGGTGGGGGATGAACCAGCGGCTGTCGATGCCGAGCTGGAGCAGCGCTTCGTGGAGGATGGTGGTGGCGGTGATGCCGTCGACATCGTAGTCGCCGTAGACAGCGACGGCTTCGCCGTGGTCGCGGGCGCGGAGGATGCGTTCGACGGCGCGTTCGACGGCGGGCAGGGGCGCTGCCTGGGTTGCCTGATCGGGGTTCAAGAAGAGCTCAGCTTCGGCGGCGTTGGCGACGCCGCGGCGGCGGAGCAGGCGTCCGACGAAAGGGGGAGCGTCGAGGTCGGGGATGGCGGGCGCGTCCTCGGGTCCGGCGATGCGCCAGAGGCGGCCGCTGAGGCCGTCGCGGCGCTCAAGCGGGGGCACGGGGGCTAGCCCTCCCAGCGGCGGAAGACGAGGCAGGCGTTATGTCCGCCGAAGCCCATGGAGTTGCTGATGGCGACGCGGACCTCGCGCTGGCGGGCTTCGTTGGGGGTGTAGTCGAGGTCGCACTCGGGGTCGGGGTGTTCGAGGTTGATGGTGGGGGGGATGGCGCTTTCGCGGATGGCCTGGATGGTGGCGACGGCTTCGATTGCGCCGGCCGCGCCGAGCAGGTGGGCGGTCATCGATTTGGTGGAGGAGATGGAGATGTCCCAGGCAGCTTCGCCGAAGACGGTTTTGACGGCCATCGTCTCGAAGCGGTCGTTGAGCGGGGTGGAGGTGCCGTGGGCGTTGATGTAGTCGACGTCGGCGGGGTCGATTTTGGCCTGCTGGAGTGCGCCGCTCATGGCGCGGACGCCGCCGTCGCCGCCCTCGGCGGGCTGGGTGATGTGGTAGGCGTCGCCGAAGGTGGCGTAGCCGCAGAGTTCGGCGAGGATGTCGGCGTTGCGCTCGCGGGCGCGGTCGGCGCGTTCGAGCACGAGGATGCCTGCGCCCTCGCCCATGACGAAGCCGTCGCGCTCGGCGTCGAAGGGGCGCGAGGCGGCCTGGGGAGGCTCATTGCGGGCGGAGAGGGCGCGCGCGGCGGTGAAGCCGGCGACGGCCATTTCGCAGATGGGGGCTTCGGCGCCGCCGGCGAGCATGATGTCGGCGTCGCCGCGGCGGATGGTTTCGGCGGCGAGGCCGAGCGCGTCGGCGGCGCTGGAGCAGGCGGAGATGGGGGCGAGGTTGGGGCCGCGCGCGCCGAGTGCGATGCTGACCTGTCCGCTGGCCATGTTGGGCAGCATCATGGGCACGACGAAGGGTGAGACGCGGTCGGGCCCGCGGCGGTCGAGGACGCGGAACTGGGCTTCGGTGGTGATGATGCCGCCGATGCCGGTGCCGACCATCACGCCGGCGCGCTCGGAGCCCTCGAAGTGGGAGAGGCCGGCGTGCTGGACGGCTTCGTGGGCGGCGGCGACGGCGAACTGGCTGTAGCGGTCCATGCGCCGGGCTTCTTTTTTGGGCATGTATTGGGCGGGTTCCCAATCGGGCACCTGGGCGGCGATGCGGACATCGAGGCGGTGAGGGTCGAAGAGGTGGATGGTTTCGACGCCGGAGCGTCCGGCGATGAGGCCGTTCCAGGTGTCGGCGAGGTTGTGTCCGAGTGCGGAGACGACGCCGAGGCCGGTCACCACGATGCGCTGGTCGTCGGTCATGGGGCCTCCGCTGGGGGTCCGAGCTTTGCGGGCGTGTTCTCCTAGTGTAGCCGCGCCGTGCGAACGCGCAGAAACCCGCCCGCGCCGCCCCCGTCGGCACAGGGCAACACAGCGCAGAGGTATCTGGTCGAGGCTTGCCTAAGGGCATTGGGTCGCGGCACCGCACGCCGGGCTCGAACAAGCTCTAGACTGAGCAGGCCACCGGAGAGTAAAATCAGGCTGGTGAGGAGCTGCCAGGATGCTGGATCCCCAGCAGATGATCGACGGCGCTTTAGACATCCGCGTCGCGGGACTGGGGGCTTGGGGTACGGCGTCTCCTTCTGATTCTGGCCATTCGCGACATCGTGGCGAGCAGACTGCGCTCTGTCGGCATTCACGCGAACAGTCCCAAATGAGGCCAAGCGCGTCGTCCGTGAACGGAGCGACCTATGGCTGAAATCTGGCATCAGGCGTACGACATCATTAGTCCTGCCATCGTCAAGGTGTATGAGCCCGCGATGAAGCCGTACTTTACCGACCGCCTCGAAGGAGCGTACGGGCCCGATTGGTTCGATCGGCTCTTCAGAGTAGAGGACGACAAGAAGACGGGAGAACCTCGCTACAGGACTCGTTCGTACAGACACGAGGGCGAACTCATAAGGGCAAATGAGAGGAGTCCGGGAGATGCGCTCGAGGCCAAGGATTATCCCGAGCCCGATGTCTTGAACTGCAAGAACGGCCATGAGTTCGTGTTTCCGCGGGGACTCCGCAAACTCTCCGAGGACATGAAGATAATCAAGCGGTACAGGGACGACATATCGCATCCAGCAGGGAGACAAGAACTCACACTGCGGGACGCGGAAAGGGCTCTCTCCAGCTGCAAGGTCATCTTGGAGGCCATAAAGGACGATCGCGCAGTCAACGAGATCGAGAAGCTACAGAACCGGCTCAACGACCTCGCTTCCGAAGACGCGGCGAACCTGGCAGAGCAGGATGGTGGTCCGCCTGCACGCCGCACTGGAGGTGGTTTCGGCCTCACTCGGGAGCGGTTTTATGTGCTGGCACCAATAGCGCTCATCGCAATCATAGCCCTGCTCGCAGTCGCCTTTGAGCTGCGCTCCGGCAACGGGTCGCTCGAGTGCAACGACATAGGCGATGTTGCGCTGACGGGGCCGGACGATCCCAATAGGACCGTGGCTCTCGGCGGCTATTGCACCGACGCGGACGACGATGATCTCATGTTCACCGCCGCGTCCAGCGACAACGACATCGTGGGTGCTGCCGTCTCCGGCGACTCGCTGATCCTGACCGCAGGTGACGGAAGCGGCGGCAGGGCGACGATCACTGTGACCGCTACGGACCCGGACGGGAGGTCGGCCACCGCGAGTTTCGTCGTGGTCGTTGACGACGACGGAGGTGAACCACCTCGAGGCGTGTCACTGACGATCGGCAGCGCCGGTGGCGATGCTACATCGCTGCCATACCCGTCAGGGGGGTACGCCCGCTGCGGCTCCAACACATGGAGGGTCTACTGGTTCAACAGCACAGGCCCTAGCAAGCACTGGCTCTACTTGACGTGGAGAGAAGTCGAGCACCGAGTTCCCGGATGGGGCGAGCACATGATCAGTCACTTGCGCCAGGCCGAATGCGACCTCTGGCCTGACGGCCCTGATTGGACGGCGTCGTACGACCCTCGGTTCGACTAAAGGCTGAACTCCTCACCACCACTACTAGGGTGTGGCTAGAGGGACGGAGCCAGTCGCAATGAGCCAGTACACAGTTCGGACGCTGTTGTTGCTTGCGGCGCTGGTGGGGCTGGTGGGGCTGTTCGCGCTGGTTGGGTATGGGCTGTTTGGGGGGTCGGGGGTGCTGGTGTTCGGCGGGGTTGCCGTCGCGGGGAATCTCTTCTCGTACTGGTTCTCCGATCGGCTGGTGCGGCGGGCGACGGGCGCGGAGGAGGTTGGGTTCGACCAGGCTCCGGAGCTTCACCTGCTCGTGGAGCACGCGGCGCGGGATGCGGGGGTGCCGAAACCGAGGGTCTACGCGGTCGCGACGCCGGTTCCCAATGCGTTCGCTACAGGGCGGAGCCCGCGGCGAGCGGCGGTGATTGTGACCACCGGTCTTGTCGCTGCGCTGGACGAGCGCGAGCTCGCCGCGGTGCTGGCGCATGAGCTGGCGCACATTGCGAACCGCGACACGCTGTGGGGCGCGATGATCGCCATTGCGTGCTCCGCCGTGATGCTCATGATGCTGCCGTTCCTGCTGTTGGGCAAAGCGACGCGGGCAGTACTGAATTTACTTACGGCGAAAGAGACGGAGGAAGTGACCTACCTGGTCGAAGATGCGGACAGCGGCGAGGTCATGCTGGTTGCGCGCGAAGAGGAGAAGGGTAGAGGGTTGTTCGGCCTGCTGCTGGCGGTCGTCTTGCGGTTGTGCGGCTGGTGCGTGTTCGCGGCGATGTGGCTGCTGTACAAGCTCGTTGACCTGATTGTGACGTTGCTTCAGATGGCGGCGTCGCGCCAGCGGGAGTACGCGGCCGATGAGACGGCAAGCCGAATGTCGGGGGATCCCGACGCGCTGGCGTCGGCGCTGGTCAAAATCCAGCTGACGAGCGCGTCGCCGGGGCTCGCGCCGGCGGTTGCCGAGCTGTCGTCGAACAAGGCGGCGAACCACCTGTATATCTTCAACCCGGTCCGCGGGCGTCTGGCCGGGCTGTTCTCGACTCACCCGTCGACCGAAAGCCGCGTGCGGCGCATCCGGGCGATTGGGCGGGATGGGTGAGCGAGTCGCCGCTATTGGGGCACCGCGCCGCCGAAGAGGGATTCCAGGCCGCCGCCCATTCCTTGCTCCATGTCGCTGCCGAAGGCGCCGGGCATCCCTAGGCCGGCGCCCAGGGCGGGGGTTTCGATGGGGTCTTCGCCGGCCAGGCTGCGGGTGGCTGTTGCCAGGTGCTCGGCGGTGTCTCCTGCGGTGGTGCTGATTGTGCCGCGGGCGCGGGCGGCTTTGTTGCCGGCTTCGGCGTGGAGGTAGACGGCCAGCGTGGCGGCGTCGTAGGGGGGGAGGCCCTGGGCTATGAGGGCTCCGATTGCGCCGGTGAGTACGTCTCCCGTGCCGGCGGTGGCGAGGGCGGGCTGGGCGATTTCGGAGACGCGGGCGCGTCCGTCGGGTGCGGCGATGATGGTGTTCGCGCCCTTGAGCACGACGGTGGCGCTCCACTGGGCGGCGGAGTTGCGGGCGAGGTCGAGGCGGGCGCTTTGCACGTCGTCGTTGGCGCGGTTGGTGAGGCGTGCCATTTCGCCGGGGTGAGGGGTGAGGATCAGCGGTGCGGCGGCGCTCCAATCCCAGTTGGCGTCGGCGGCGAGGTGGTTGAGGGCGTCAGCGTCGACGACGATGCCGGGGAGGTGGGCTAACGCTTTGTCGGCCAGCAGTTGGTGGACGAGTTCGCCCGTTGCTTCGTGCAGGCCGAGGCCGCAGCCGACGGCGAGGGCGGTGGCGGTTTGGGCGGCTTCGCGGAGCAGGGGCAGGGCGGCGGGGCCGATTGCGCCGGGGTGGTCAGCGTCGGGCAGGGGCAGCCAGGTGGCTTCGGGGGCGG
Source organism: Dehalococcoidia bacterium (assembly GCA_965242565.1). GTDB lineage: Bacteria > Chloroflexota > Dehalococcoidia > Bin125 > Bin125 > CATQGW01. Next base: position 1,214,153 of record OZ251457.1, read on the forward strand.
CGGCGATCATGGCCTGGTAGAGCGAGGCGGGGGCGGCGACGGTGACCAGTCCCGCGCCGGCGCGGTAGGCGGCGTTGGCGGCGAGGATGGCTGCGCCGGGGTAGCGGGCGGAGCCGGCGACGATCAGCAGGGTTCCGTGGGTGCCTTTATGGGCGTCGGGCGCGCGCTGGGGGAGCAGGGCTTTGGCGGCGCGGCGCTCGAGCAGTTCGGTGCCGAGGTGGTCGTCGAGCCCGGCGGGGATGCCGATTTCGACGGTTTGGACGGAGCCGGCGAAGGCTGCGCCGGGCTGGAGGTAGAGGCCGACTTTGGGGGCGTGGAAGGTGACGGTTTCATCGGCAGCGACGGTGAGGGGATCGGCGCGTCCGGAGTCGGCGTCGACGCCGGTGGGCAGGTCGACGGCGATCAGTTTGGGGGGGACGGCGCGGGAGCGGGCGGCGGCGAGGCGCTGCATGATTTGGGCGAGGTCGCCCTCGATGGGGCGGGCACGGCCGGTGCCGAGCAGTCCGTCGATCACGGTTTCCGCGCCGTGCATGAGAGCGTCGAGCGCTTCGAAGTTGTCGTCCTGCTCGACGTCGCCGCCGACTGCGCCGGCGTCGAGGGCGGCGCGCCAGCGGTCGTCGTCGCGCGGTCGGAGCGCGTAGCAGCGGACCTGCGCGCCCCATTCGGCGAGGTGTCGGGCGGCGACGAGGGCGTCGCCGCCGTTTGCGCCGGGGCCGACGAGGGCGACGATGCGTCGGTCTTCGAGCGAGCCGAGTTGCATCCAGACTTCCTGGGCGACGGCGAGGCCGGCCTGCTCCATGAGCTCGTCGGTGGGTGTGCCGGCGGCTGCGGCGCGCTGTTCGAGGTCGCGCATTTCGGTGGAGGTGAGCAGTTTCATTGCGGTCCTCAGGTAGCGGATCAGGCTGTGGATTGGGCGGCGGGTTGGCCGACGGCGAAGGCGCAGACGATGGTGCGCTCGTGGGTGAGGCTGATTTCGATGCGTTCGAGTCCGATGTCGTGGGAGCGTTTTTGGGCGTTTCCGTGGAGGATGACGACGGGTTTGCCGCGGGCGTTGGCGAGGATTTCGATTTCGCGCCAGCGGACGCCGCGGACGCCGGTGCCAAGCGCTTTCATGACGGCTTCTTTGCCGGCGAAGCGGGCGGCGAGTTCGGGGATGCGGTCGCGGCAGTAGTCGATTTCGCGCTCGGTGTAGATGCGTTGGAGGAAGCGTTCGCGGTGTCGTTCGAGGACGCGCTTGAAGCGATCGATGAGGAGCAGGTCGACGCCGCAGGTGAGGTCGGGGGGCATGGGTGGGAGGGTAGCAGCGGGGGGTGTCTGCCTGCGCAGGCGACGGCATCGCCGGCCGTCGTCACACCCGCTCCCCCTGTCCGTCGCCCCAGACTTGATCTGGGGCCTATGCGGCGGTCGTTGGCGGCACGGAGTCCCGAACGGTCCTGCGAGCGGCGTGGGCGGGCTGCTCGGGACCTCGGTGCTGCGCACGGCGTTGGGTTTGGGCCCCAGATCAAGTCTGGGGCGACGGACGGAAAGGCGCCGGAACGAGGGGTGGCGGCGGGCTCGGGGCCGATTCCCGCTCGGGGGCGGGAATGACGGAAAGGGAGGGGGGCGGGAATGACGAGGAGGGGCGCGGGAATGACGGAAAGGGAGGGGCGCGGGAATGACGGGGTGGGAGGGGCGGGGCTGGGCGCGGGGCGGTGGACCGCGGTGGACCGCTTGGATGGCGGGGGGAGCGGGGGTGGTGCTAGGCTGCGGCTGGCATAATCTGGGTGCGGCTCTCCGCGGCATGCGGGGGGCGGCTCCCTCCGGGACAGACCGACGGACGAAAGGGACCGGCTATGTTGACCATCTTGGGCCTGCGCGGCCGCTCGGCTGCTCGACTCGGCTCCCTGCTGGCGCTGGGCGCGCTGATCGCGCTCGCGGCCGGAATCCTTACCCCCCCCCCCCACAAACGCGCAACAGCCGGGCGTTCCCGCGGGGCTGGAACTGACGCTTTCGCTGGTTGACGACTCGGATAATGTGGTGCAGGCGGGTTCGACAATCACCGTGCGGGGGCAGGTGCGGCTGGAGGCGGGGCCCGAGGAGTTGAGTATCAGCGCCGGCGCGCTGCGGCTGTCGGCGGACCAGTCTTGGGAAACGAACGATCGCGCGCGGCTCGGCCTGAGCGACCAAAACCTGCTCGCGTCGCTGGAGCAGAGCGGCGAAATTACCGCCTACGAAGTACAGCCAGTGGCGGGGAATCCGCTGAGCGACAACGAAATGCTGCGGGTGCTGGCCTGGGACGGCGACACCGTCATCGGGCGCTCAGGGCCGGGGAACCCGGGCGGCGGGGACGACAACACCATCTACATATTCAGCGCCTCGACGGGCGAGCAGGTGGGGGGCATCCAAAATCATCGCTGGCACTCAAACGGAAACTCATGCGCGATCTGGCTCCCCGGCCCTAGCAGCAGCTGCGTGATCGACGCTAACCAGGGATGGAGCTGGGGGCGAGCGAACGACGACAACACCGGCAGCACAGTCGCGGTCTGGCATGAGGACGCGGACACGGCCTGGCTGTTCGTGAGCATGAACCGCCTCACCTACCGATCGGCCGGTACCGGCGTGTGGTGGGACGGCTACCAATTTCAGGATGTGGGCACGATGCACATCTACGAGATCGACTACAGCACTGATCCGGCCACGATCAGCCATCGGCGCCGCATCTATATGCCGTCGACGCTCGACTATGTGTTCTCCAAGGCGACCTTCACCATCGCCGGGGGAGCTTCGGCTATGGCCCACTACGGCTCGTCGGTGGCGATTTCGGCCGACGGCAGCACGCTGGCGGTGGGCGCGCGGCGGATGCACGATGTGGGCGCGGTCTACGTCTACACGCGCCCGGCGGGCGGCTGGGGCGCGTCGCTCGGTTGGAACGACGGGGTGCGGGTCAGCCCGGTGGTGATCCCGGCCTGGGGCGGCCACCCCACCGACCAGGGCGGACCCGCCAACCAAGCCAACCGGCGGCCGTTCGAGCCGCAGTCGACAACCGACGGCGACGGGGCGACCGAGTGCGACGCCTACTGCCGGTCGGTCAGCTCCTACGTCGGCGATGTCGACCACGGGTCCACGGTCGCGCACGCCGATTTCGGCTACTACGTGGCGCTCTCAGCGGACGGGAGCGTGCTGGCGGTGTCGGCGCCGTCGAAACGCTTCGCCTCAGACAGGACGGCCGGCCCGGGCCGGTTCCGCGGCGGTAACAGCTTGCCCCGCCAGGGCGAGCTGCTGGTCTTCCTCGAGCCGTCCGGCGGCTGGAGCTCGGTACCCAACTACAAGACGGGCCGGACCGAACTCGGATGGGACGACGACGCGTCGAGCTTCAGCCAGTCATCGCATCACAATGTGGGCCCGGACAAGCGGGTGCATGGGGCGGACTGGACATTCTCGTTCGACTGGAACGACGCCCAGAACCATTACCTGGGCGAGCGGCTGGCGCTCTCGCAGGACGGCACGACGCTGGCGGCGAGCGACCGGCACAACAACGCGGTGCAGATCTTCCAAGTGGACTCGCCGAGCGGCTGGGCCGCGGGTCCGAGCACGCCGCGCGCGACGCTGACGGGTGTGGAGGACGGCGGCCGCTGGGGCGGCTTCGGCTTTAACGTCGACGGCGACCGCCTCGCGCTGGGCGACCCGACGTACGACAGCGGCCAGGGGCGGGTGCTGCTCTTCGACCGGGCGGGCGACGGCAGCTGGGACAGCGCGGCTGCGGGCGAGGCCGAGGCGCTGCTGCCGCCGACGAACTACCAGAGAAATAACGAGCGCTACGGACGGAGCCTGGCCTGGAATTTGACCACCGGCCCCCGCGCGCTGGCCGTGGGGGCCGGCGAGTCCACCAACGTGGTGGGCGGCGGCGCCGCTGTCGGCCCCGGTCGGCTCTGGACGCTGGACGTCCCGCTCGAGTGCCCGATCAGCGAGCGCACCGACGCGGACGGCACCACGCGCACCTCGGTCTGCGCGGTGGATCTGGGCGATACGACGGTGGTGATACCGAAGGGCACGCCGGAAGGGCCGTTCACGATCAGCGGCGCCGTAACGCTGGTCTACGGCGAGGACGCCGACGGCCAACCGCTGAGCGTGCAGCGCACGGCGGACCTGGAGTTGCGGATCGGTACGGTGCAGGAGGTCGCGCATGTGCGGCTGGACTTCGCCAACGACGATCGGGGCACGCCGAACGATGTTACGGATGATCGCCCGCAACCGAGCGCCTTGAGCCTGCGCGGTTCGAGTACGGTGCTGCGCCTGCAAATTCTGAACGAACTCGAAAAGGCCTCGGCGGCCGGCAGCGTCGCGTCGGTAATCGTCACCGCCACGGCGGGCACGCTGAGCACGGAGTTCGGGAGCGGCTGCGCGGTGGGCGGCGGCGGCGCCACCTGCCGGCTCGACGCCTCGGCCGTGAGCGCCTCCAACGCCGATAACATCCCGATCACGCTGACCCATCCGGGCCGCGAGGGTACGGCGCGGATCAGCGTACTGGTGATCGCGACCGACGGCTCGAGCCACGAGTCGGAGCGGCGCGAAGTCGTGCTGGCCGGCGCCCCGCGCGCGCTGGGCGTCTCCGAGCCGAGCGTCGCGCTGCTGAACATCGATACGCCCGACAGCGGCGCGGACAAGGACGACCGCGACGTGGTCACGCTGACCGTCACGGCGACGGATCGTCTGGGCAGCCCGGTGCGGGCGGCCGATCGCAGTTACTCGTACCGGATTACCGGTCCCGACGACAAGCGGGTGGCGGCCTCGAAGATCGCCGTGCAATGGCCGATACCCATCACCTGCGCGACGGTACCGGGGAGCACCGGCGATCAGCCGGCGGTGGTGAGCACCGGTCGCGGTGGCGGGTTCTCCGCATATCTGGGAACGGCTCCGACGACCGCGTCGGCGCTGCTCGCCGCGATCGGCGCGGGCAATGCCGAGCTCTCCTCCGCAAACGCAGACGACGCGCTCTGCTTGTGGGACACGGACCGGCGCCACTGGCGTCCCTACGAGCCCGGGGCGGGCGACGCGGACTTCACGATCGAGCAAGGCGCGATCCTGTGGTTGGCCGAAGGCGCACTGACGCGGAGCGGTCTGGACAACGGCCAGCCGCAAATCCGATTGGACGTGAACGCGGCGGCGAGCGCGCCGCTGGCTTCGGGCGAGTACACGCTGGAGGTGCGGCAGGCTGCTCTGCCCTGGACCTCGACTACTTTCCGGTTGGCGGGCGCGCCGGCCGCGATCACGGTGAGCGGGCCCGAGACGACGCCGGCGCTCAACGAGCGCTTCACGCTGACGGCGAGCATCGTCGACGCGGACGGCGGCGCGGTGCCCGACGGCACGCCGGTCGAATGGAGCGCAGTCGCCGGCGGGAGCGCGACGCTGGTACGGGTGGGCGCGGAACTGACCACGACGGGCGGGGAAGCTTCCTCGACCTGGCTGGCCGCCAGTCCGGGCGGCGCCTTCGTATCGGTCAAGGCGGGCGCGCAGCAGCAGTTGCACCCGCTGACATTCGCCGCGCCGCAGGTCTCGCTGGTCGAGTCGATGAGCAACGGAGCGGGCCCGGGCTTCGGCATCTGGCTGGGGCGCGCGTCGGTCCAGGCCGCCGACCTGGTCGCCGGCGTGGAGGGCGTGGACGCGATCCACACGCTGCGCAGCCTGCCCTCGCGCTGGGTGACCTACGCGGTCGACGACGGGGTGCTGCGCTACGGCTCGGTCAATCACGAGATTCAGCCCGGCGACATCTACTGGGTGGAGTAGGCGCGCGGGGCGCCCATCCGGGCGCCCCGCGCGGCTGCGCCCGCTCCCCATTCGTCATACCCGCGCTTGCCGCGGGTATCTCGACGTGTGCGGCACGGAGTCCCGAGCGGCCTGCGAACGGCGTTGGCGGACGGCTCGGGACCTCCGCCCTGCGAACGACATTGGGTATGGGCCCCAGATCAAGTCTGGGGCGACGGAAAGGGGGAGGCGGGAACAGCCGGGGAGGCGGGATGCGGCGTTGGTGCTGTTCACGGCGAGATACCCGCGGCAAGCGCGGGTATGACGGAGGTGGGGGGAGAGGCGGGTGTGGCGGAATGGGAGTGCGCGGGGAGGTGGGGGAGGCGGGATGCAACGATGGTGCTGTGCTCGTCGAGATACCCGCGGCAAGCGCGGGTATGACGGGGAAAAGAGGCGCGGGGTGACGGAGGGGAGAGCGGCGCGGGTATGACGGAAGTGGGGAGAGCGGCGCGGGTATGGCGGAAGTGGGGAGAGGGGGCGGGTATGGCTGAGGGGGCGTAGGCTGGGGGTATGGTGGCTGAGATCATCGATGGGGCGGAGATTGCGGCGGGGATTCGGGCGTCGCTGGCGGAGCAGACGCAGCGGATGCTGCTGGATGGGGTGCTGCCGCAGCTGGGGGTGCTGCTGGTGGGCGATGACCCGGCGTCGGCGTCGTATGTGCGGGGCAAGGAGCGGGCGGGGGCGGAGACGGGGATTGGGGTGCGGATCGTGCGGATTGCGGCGGTGGGCGCGGGTAGGGCGGCGGGCGCAGGTCAGGGTCTGGGCGCGGGTAGGGCGGCGGGCGCAGGTCAGAGTGCAGGCAAGGGTGGGGCGGCGGAGATTGAGGCGCGGATTGGGGAGGAGATCGATGCGCTCAACGCCAACCCGGATGTGCATGGGATCATTTTGCAGTTGCCGCTGCCGGAGGGGGTGCATGCGGACGGGCTGCTGGGGCGGGTTTCGCCGCTGAAGGATGTGGACGCGCTGCATCCGGAGAATGCGGGGCGGATTTTGCAGGGTCGGGAGCGGTTTCTGCCGGCGACGCCGCACGGGGTGCAGCAGTTGCTGGTGCGCAGCGGGAACGATCCGGCGGGCAAGCATGTGGTGATCGTGGGGCGCTCGCGATTGGTGGGGATGCCGCTGGCGGCGATGCTGGCGCAGAAGCGGACGGGGGCGAACGCGACGGTGACGGTCTGTCATACGGGGACGGCGGACCTGGCCGCGCACACGCGCGAGGCGGACATTCTGGTGGCGGCGGCGGGGCGTCCGGGCGTGGTGACGGGGGAGATGGTGCGTCCGGGCGCGGTGGTGATCGATGTGGGGGTGAATCGGGTGGAGGATGCGTCGCGCAAGCGGGGCTATCGGCTGGTGGGGGATGTGGATTTCGAGAGCGTGCGGGAGCGCGCGGGGTTCATCACGCCGGTGCCGGGCGGGGTGGGCCCGATGACGGTGGCGATGCTGCTGAACAATGTGACGCGGGCGGCGCGGATGTCGCAGGCGGCCATGTCGCAGGCGACGGGTCGCTGATAGCGTAGCGGTGGTGGAGGAGCTTGCCGACGATGGATGATCTACAGAGCGAACTGAGCGAGTTGCGGGCGCGGCTGAGCGACACGCTGGAGCGTCTTTGACCTGGCGTCGGTGGAGCGCGAGGCCGCGGCGCTGGAGCGGGAGTCGGCTGCGCCGGGCTTCTGGGACGATTCCGAGCGGGCGCGGGCGAAGATGAGGCGGCTGGCGTCGCGGCAGCGGATGCTGGCGGTCTGGGGCGGGCTGGATCGGCGCGTGGACGAGGCGATCGAGCTGGTCGAGTTGGCGGCGGCCGACGACGACGCGACGATGGCGGCGGAGCTGGCGGGCGAGGCGCGGGCGATCGCGGCGCTAATCGAGGAGCAGTCGTTCCAGCTGGCGCTGTCGGGTCCGTACGACGAGCGGAATGCGATCGTGGAGATTTTCCCCGGAGTGGGCGGGGTGGACTCACAGGACTGGGCGGAGATGCTGGAGCGGATGTATCTGCGCTGGGCGGAGCGTTCGGAGTTCGATGCGGCGCTGGTCAGCCGGGTCGAAGGCGAGGAGGCGGGGATTAAGTCGGCGACGCTGGAGGTGAAGGGCGAATCGGCCTACGGCTGGCTGCGGTCGGAGCACGGGGTGCATCGGCTGGTGCGGATTTCGCCGTTCGACCAACAGCACGCGCGGCATACGTCGTTCGCCAAGGTGGATGTGCTGCCGGAGGTGGAGCTGGTGGACGATATCGAGCTGGATGAGGACGAGCTGAAGATCGATGTGTACCGGGCGTCGGGCCACGGCGGGCAGAACGTGCAGAAGAACGCGACGGCGGTGCGGATTACGCATTTGCCGACGAATATGGTGGTCTCGTGCCAGAACGAGCGGTCGCTGCGGCGCAACCGCGAGAGCGCGATGATGGTGTTGAAGTCGCGGCTGCTGCAGATCGAGTTGGAGCAGCAGGAGGCGGCGCGGCGCAAGATGCGGGGCGAGCAGCTCGATGCGGGCTGGGGCAACCAGATTCGCAGCTACGTGCTTCAGCCGTATCGGATGGTGAAGGATTTGCGCAGCGGCTACGAGACATCGGACACCGACGGGGTGTTGGACGGCGAGATCGAGCCGCTGCTGCGGGCCTGGCTGCAAACGCGGATCGGCGTGGAGGAGGAGGCGTGATGCCGTTGCGAGCGCTGCTGATCGTGTTGGTCGCCGCGGGGGTGTTGGTCGGCGGCAGCTGGGCCGCGGCGCAGTCACCGCAGGTGCAGGACACGTCGATCCAGATCGACGATTTTCCGAATTCGGTGTCGTTTACGGCGCTGGTGTCGGAGGGTGAGCAGGCGGCGGAGGCGGTGTTTTTCTACACAATTCTGCCGGAGGGGGCGCTGACGCGGCAGCCGGCGGAGATTCAGCGCGGCGATGTGACGCGCGTCTCGGCGGTCGTCGAGACGCTCGGCGCGGACACCTACATTCCGGTCGGCGCGGATCTCGAATGGTACTGGGAGCTGACGTCGAGCGACGGCTCGGTGCAGGCGACGGCGCCGCAGCTGTGGCGCTACGAAGATCCGCGTTACGAGTGGCGGGAGTTGACGCGCGGCGATGTGGTGGTCCGGTATTACGACAGCGAGGGGGTGGCTGCGGCGCTGGCGGACGAAGGGGTGGACGCGGTGGAGGAGATGGCGGCGCTGCTGGGCATTGAGGTGGATTTCCCGCTGAAGGTGTACGTCTGGCGCAGCGAGGAAGACGCGCAGGGCGTGCAGCGGGTTCGCAGCGAGGGCTTCGACGAGCAGGTGATCACGGGCGGGGTGCGGGTGCTGGCCGATCTGGTGCATATCTACGAGCCGGATGCGTGGGTGATTCGGCACGAGCTGACGCACGTGCTGACGAAGATCGCGGGGGAGAGCGCGTTCGGCGATCTGCCGTCGTGGCTGGACGAGGGCGTGGCGACGATCTCCGAGGGCGACTGGCTGCGGCGTCGCGGCGGGGCGCTGCAACGGGCGATCGACAACGACACGGTGCTGCCGGTGCGCGGTATGGTCTCGAACAGCAACATTCCGGGGCAGGTGGACATTTTCTACGGTCAGTCGGCGGCGATCGTGACGTTCCTGATCGACAGCTACGGCGCCGATCAGTTCGCGGCGCTGTTCGCAGAGATGAAGTCGGGGTCCACGATTGAGAGTGCCTTACAGACGGTTTACGGCTTCGGGCGTGACGGTCTGGACGACGCCTGGCGGGCATCGGTCGGTCTGCCGCCGCGCGAGCGCGGCGAAGATCGCTCCACGGTGATCGAGGACGAGGTGATCGCGGGGCCCGAGGTGGCGGAGGCGGAGGAGTCCTCAGCGACAGAAGAGTCGGGCGAGGCGTCGGAGCAAACACAGCAGGCCGCCGCGAGCTCCGACCAGGAGTCGATGCAAGAGGCGGAGCAGCGCGCGGAAGCGGTGAATCAGCGCAGCGAGGCGGAGATCGCCGAACGCACAGCGGAAATTCAGCGGCGGCAGTCGGAACGGCGCGCCGGGCCGACATTCGACATCTCCGGAGGCTTCCCGTGGGAGTACGTGATTGTGGCGGTGGCGGGCGTGGTGCTGCTGGTGAGCGCAACGCTGCTGCTGCGGACGGTCGCGCCGGGCGGCGCGGGCGACTAAGCTACCACCAGATGTCGGCGCAGTTGACTTCCAGGCCGGGCAGCTCGGGTTCGCCGCTGATCGTGTCGGGGCGTTCAAGCACCTCCGGCTCGGCATCAGGCCGGTAGACGTAGATGCGGCTCTCTTCGGGGTCGATCAGCCAGCCGAGGCGCGCGCCGTAGGCGATCCACTCCTCCATCTTACGCTGCTGCTGCGGTAAGCGGTCCGATGGCGAGCGGACCTCGATGACGAGGTCGGGTACCACCGCGGGGAAGGCGGGGCGTTGCCCGCGCGGGGGGAGAGCGGCGAGCCGCTCATCGCTGATCCAGGCGGCGTCGGGTTCGCGCACGGAACCATCGGGCATCGTGAAGCCGGGGGACGAGCCGTAGGTCCTGCCGAAATGGATGACATGCGCCCAGTTGCCGACCTGTCGAGTGAACTCGGCTGCTACGTCGTCTGCGTCGGGTGATGCGGGGGCCATGATCTGAAGTGCTCCTTCCGGCGTGCGTTCGAAATGCCAGGGGCTGTTGAGCGAGCTGAGCTGGGCGAGCAGATCGTCGGTCAGCGGGCACTCCGACGGGAACTGCACAATCGGCAGATCGCCGGCTTCACGCTCGGCGGGGGGAGCTTCAACGACGGCGGTTCGTTCGGGGGCGCTGACCATGGCGGCTCCGTTCCGCGCCCATCATACGACGGGCGCTCGGCGAACGAGCTACCACCAGATGTCGGCGCAGTCGACTTCCAGACCGAGCAGCTCTGGTTCGCCGCTGATCGTGTCGGGGCGTTCGAGGATTTCGGGTTCGGCATCAGGCCGGTAGACGTAGATGCGGCTCTCTTCGGGGTCGATCAGCCAGCCGAGGCGCGCGCCGTAGGCGATCCACTCCTCCATCTTGCGCTGCTGCTGCGAGAGGCGGTCGCTTGATGAGCGGACTTCGATCACGAAATCGGGCACGACCTGTGGGAAGGCCGGGCGTTGTCCGCGCGGCGGGAGCGCCGCCAAGCGCTCCTCGGAAATCCAGGCAGCGTCTGGCACACGGACAGCGCCATCGGGCATCGTGAAGCCGGGCGAGGAGCCGTAGGTCTCGCCGCCCGCCGCCTCTCGCTCCCACGCTTTGATCTGGCTGCCGAAATCCACGCCGACGTAGTCGGCGTCCATAGAAGCAGGCGGCATGACCTGGAGCGCTCCTTCCGGGGTTCGCTCGAAGTGCCAGGGGCTGTTGAGCGAGCTGAGCTGGGCGAGCAGATCGTCAGTTAGCGGGCATTCCGACGGGAACTGCACAATCGGCAGATCGCTGGCTTCAGCGTCGGCGGGGGGTGCTTCAACGACGACGGCGGTTCGTTCGGGGGCGCTGACCATGGCGGCTCCGTTCTGCGCCCATCATAGGGTGCCGAGGCGGCGACTGAGCTACCACCAGATGTCGGCGCAGTCGACTTCCAGGCCGGGCAATTCAGGTTCGCCGCTGATCGTGTCGGGGCGGTCGAGGATCTCGGGTTCGGCGCCGGGGCGGTAGACGTAGATGCGGCTCTCTCCAGGGTCGATCAGCCAGCCAAGGCGCGCGCCGTAGGCGATCCACTCCTCCATCTTGCGCTGCTGCTGCGGTAAGCGGTCCGAGGGCGAGCAGACCTCGATGACGAGGTCGGGCACCACTGCGGGGAAGGCGGGGCGCTGCCCGCGCGGGGGGAGAGTTGCGAGCCGCTCGTCGCTGATCCAGGCCGCGTCGGGTTCGCGCACGGAACCATCGGGCATCGTGAAGCCGGGGGACGAGCCGTAGGTCCTGCCGCCGGCCAGCGCTCGCTCCCAGAGCTTGATATCGGTGACGAAGTCCACGGCGATGTCGTCGGCGTCGGGTGATGCCGGGGCCATGATCTGAAGTGCTCCTTCCGGCGTGCGTTCGAAGTGCCAGGGGCTGTTCAGCGAGCTGAGCTGGGCGAGCAGATCGTCGGTCAGCGGGCACTCCGACGGGAACTGCACAATCGGCAGCTCGCCGGCTTCGCGCTCGGCGGGGGGAGCTTCAACGACGGCGGTTTGTTCGGGGGCGCTGACCATGGCGGCTCCGTTCCGCGCCCATCATACGGCGCTGAGGCGGCGGCGACGGAGCAGGACGCTGAGCACGACGGGCGCGCCGATGAGCGCGGTGACGGCGTTGAGCGGGAGGACGCTGCTGAGGCCGGGCAGCTGGGCGACGATTTCGGCGGCGAGGGCGATGATGCCGCCGCAGAGGATTACGGCGGGGGCGAGGATGCGGTGGTCGGAGGTGCGGAAGAGTCCGCGCGCGAGATGGGGGATGGCGACGCCGAGGAAGGCGATGGGGCCGGCAAAGGCGGTGACGGCGCCGGCGAGCAGGGCTGCGCCGAGCATTGCGACGAGTTGGGTGCGACGGACATGGACGCCGAGGCTGCGCGCGTAGGTCTCGCCCAGGAGCAGGGCGTTGAGTTGTTTGACGCTGAGCAGCGCGATGACGATGCCGACGGCGATGGCGGGGGCAAGGATGCTCAGTTCGGACCAGGTGACGCCGCGGAAGGAGCCGAAGCCCCAACGGACGAACTGGTCGACGTATTGCTCTTCGGAGGCGGCGATCAGGATGGTGATCAGCGCGCCGACGAGTTGTCCGACGAGCAGGCCGACGATCAGGACGGTGACGATGCTGCGGACGCGGAGCGAGAGCGCGAGCACGAGCGCCATGACCAGAGCGGCGCCGACGACGGCTGCGCCGGCGAGGCCGAGGTCGCCGAGCCAGCCGAGGCCGGCGGTGAAGACGGTGATGCCTGCGCCGGCGACGAGCACGACGGCGGCGACGCCGAAGGATGCGCCGGCGCTGACGCCGAGCACGAAAGGGTCAGCCAGCGGGTTGCGGAAGAGCGTCTGCATTTGCAGACCGGCGACGCCCAGCGCCGCGCCGGCCAACAGCGCGGTGAGGGTGCGCGGGATGCGGATCTGATGGATCACGGTGGACCAGACGGACTGATCGGTGCTTGCGGGGTCGGATGCAGAGAAGATGCCGACAAGGGTGTCGAGTGTGGCGTTGAACGGAATCGAGATCGAGCCGACGGCGACGCCGAGCAGGGCGAGGGCGAACGCGGTGATGATCAGGCCGGCGAAAGCGGCGACGGTGCGCGTGCGGACGCGCCCCAGGGAGGCGAGCGCCGCCGCGTCGGAGTGCGCCTCTTGCGCGCGGGGGCGGGCCGCTTCAAGCGTGCTCATTCGGCCGCCAACTGCTGGTAGTAGACGAATGCGTGGTCGGGCAGGAGGTCGGGGTGGAGGATGGCGATCAGGTCGCGCAGCACGAGGTCGGGGCGGACCGCGCCGCGTTCGAAGAAGTCGTTACCGCCCTGTTCGTTGACGGCCAGCGTGGGATTCCAGACGTTGCCGTTCTGCAGCGAGGCGAACTCGCCGTAGCGGGAGTCTTCGGCGAGCGCGGCGGCGGCGCTGGCCCACCAGCTGGCGGCGTGCAGCCAGAACTCGGCGGCGTTGGCCTGGGCGAGCTGGGTTTCGATGTCGTGCTCCATCGAGCCGGTGGAGTCGTCGTCGGCCCAGACGTAGTCGGCGCCGGCGTCGGCGAGCAGTTGGGCGACGTAGGAGCGGCCGCCGGAGGCGTACCAGATACCGCCCCAGACCTGGCCGGTATGCACGGTGGGGCGGAGTTCGACATCGGCTGCGAGTGCGCGGGCGGCCTCGTAGTCGGCGCGCACTCCCGCGTACCAAGCTTCGGCTTCGGCCTCGCGGTTGAAGAAGAGGCTGATGAATTTGACCCATTCGGCGCGGCCCAGCGGAGAGCTTTCGACCCAGTCGGCGTTGTGGACGATCGCTGTGCCGGCGCTTTGGATGATGTCGTAGGCGTCGTCCCAGAAGCCGGAGGTCATCAGCACGTCGGGCCGGGCAGCGACGACGGTTTCGGCGTCGACGGTGTAGGTGGGGGCAAAGACGACAAGCTGATCGGCGTCGAGCATGGCGCGCACCGCCTCGCTGCTGACAAACTCGCCCTGCGCGACGCCGGTGAGGTGGTCGACGACGCCGAGAATGTCGAGCGCGGGGAGTTGGGTGGTGGAGGAGGTGAAGAGGGAGCGGATGGGGATTTCGACGACTGTCGGCGGCGCGAGTGTGTGATTGGCCGCCCAGAGCGTCCAGCCGCCATCCGGTTCCTCTGCGCCGCGCGGCACGAGCAGGTAGGCGGCAGAGTCGCTGCCCGGCGTGGTCTCAAAGACCTGGACGATCTTTATGTCATCGATGTAGGCAACGCTGAAGTTGACGGCGTCGTGGATTGTGAGCGGCGGCGGAGCGGCCTGAGCTTCGACGACCTGTTGCTCGGTTACCTCGTCTTCTGCAGCGGGCACCTGTGTCTGCTGCTCCTGCTCAGCCTGCGCGGGTTGGGCGGCAGCCTGCTCGGCCTCCGGCTGGGTTTCTTGCTGCTGCTGGGCCGATTGGGCTTCGACAACGGTTTGTTGCCGCGTCTGCTCGGACACCCCCGGCGCGGGCTGGGGGGGCGGATCGTCGCTGCCACAGGCGGCGAGCAGGAGGAGGATCAAAACGAGGGCGGGGGAGAGGATGCGCACGATGCGGCCTTTCGCGGACCGCTTCGCGCCGGTGGAGGAGAACGGAAAACGGCCTCGAAGGGCCGTTTGGGACGCCCCGACCCTGACGCGAAGTCGGCGTGCTGGCGTGGGCGCGCGTTGGTATTCGGGCTGACCGCAGCCGAGCTGCGGATCACCGTTGCGCGACAGCCCCGGATTTGCACCGGGTTCCCCGCCGCGCGCCCCACTCTGTGTGGTGTAGGGAGGCTACACGCGCGACGACTGAGGGTCAACGCGGCTGTTGTCGGGACGGTGTCGTTGCCGCAGGTCGGGTTTGGTTGGGGTGTTCGGGGTGGGGCGTGGGTTGTGCTCTAGCTGGTCGGGGGGGTTCGGCGTGGTCAGGGTTGTTCGGGTTTGGTCGGGGTGTTCGGGGTGGGGCATGGGCTGCGCTCTAGCTGGTCGGGGGGGTTGGCGTGGTCAGGGTTGTTCGGATTTGTTCGGGGTTGGTCAGGGTGTGTCGCTACGACGAGGTGAGCGAGGACGGGCATTGGTAGGTCCGTTGTTCTGCTGCGGGGGAGCGACGGTATCACGGCGTGGGCGGGGTGGGGCGTCGGAGGCGGCTCGGGGGCGATTCTCGCTCGGGGGCGGGAATGACGGGAAAGGGGAGGGCGGGAATAACGAGGGGGATGGGAGTGGAAATGGCGGAGGGGATGGGGGCGGGAATGGCGGAGGGATAGGGGCGGTCGGCGGCGCGGTGTGTCGTGCTGGCCTGCAGACGGGCGTTGGCGGATTGCTCGGGACCCGTGCGCTGTGAAGGGGGTTGGGTTTGGGCCCCAGATCAAGTCTGGGGCGACGGAAAGTGCGCGACGACGACGAGGGGAGACCGCTCGGGGCCGATTCGCTAAGTTCAGGGGCGAACTGGGACAGCAGTTGGAGGTGCGGTCATGGGACGGGTGTACGGCCAGCTCAGTTGGGAGGAGCGCTGCGCGATCGCCCGACTCCGGGGCGAAGGCTGCTCGGCGCGGCAGATCGCAGCGGCTCTGGCTCGCTCGCCGTCGACGATCGCGGCGGAGTTGAAGCGCAACGCGGGGGCGGACGGCGGCTACGACCCGGACGCGGCCCAGTCCCGCAGCCGGGCGCGGCGCAAGCGCGGCCTGAAGCTGGAGCGCGACGACGCGCTGCGCGAGCGGGTGCTGGAGCTGCTCGACCAGGAGCTCTCGCCGCAGCAGGTCGCGGGCCGGCTGCGCCGCGAAGCGGGCCGCACGGTGATCTCCCACGAAGCGATCTACGAGTTCAGCTACGCCCAGATCAAACGCACCAAGGACTACCGCTGGCGGCGGCTGTTGCCGCAGGGGCGCAGCCGCCGGCGGCGCCGCGGCGCGCGGGCCCGGCGCAGCTCGGCCGACTACATCAAGCTGCGCCGCCCGCTCGCCGAGCGCCCCGCCGAGGCCGCCGCGCGCAGTGAGCCCGGCCACTGGGAGGCGGACCTGGTGCAGTTCGGCCGCGGCGGTCCCGCGCTGCTCGTGCTGCAGGACCGCTGCACCCGCGCGCTGCTCGCCGCGGCCCTGCCGAGCAAAGCCGCCGACCCGCTGATCCGCGCCCTGCGCCGGCTGCTCGCCGCCCTGCCGCCGAGCCTGCGCCGCAGCGTCTGCTTCGACAACGGCTCCGAGTTCGTGCGCCATTACGAACTGCACGCGCTCGGCGTCGACACGTTCTGCTGCGACCCCCACGCGCCCTGGCAGAAGGGCGGCGTGGAAAACGCGATCGGCCGGCTGCGCGGCCCGCTGCCCCGCTCCACCGACCTCGCCGCGCGCTCCCGCCGCGCGCTCAACCGGACGCTCGCCCGCTTCAACAACACCCCCCGCAAATGCCTCGACTTCCAAACCCCAGCCGAACTGCTCCAGGCCCAACTGTCCAGCTTGCAGACTGAACCCACATTCCCGCTCGGGGGCGGGAATGACGGGAAGGGGAGGGCGGGTATGACGGGGAAGGGGAGGGCGGGAATGGCGGGGAAGGGGAGGGCGGGAATGGCGGGGGCGGGAGTGGCGAGCGAGGTGGGTAGTTTTGCGACGGCCTGCATCAGGCGGGAAGGAGCGAATGCTCTTTCCCGCCTGGGCAGGCGCGGGTGCGCGGGGTCGGGCGTTAGCCGCGGGCCCAGTTGAGGGAGTTGGCGAGCAGGCGGCGGTATTCCTCCGTTTCCCAGGTGAAGCGAAGCGTGCGCGGCATTTCGCCGTTTTCGCGGGCGTTCTCCTCGACGAACGGCTGGGAGTTGGTCATCGGGGAGTGGCAGTGGCCGAGCGCGATGTAGCAGACGCCGCCCTCGCCGATGCCGCGCGTGAAGCCGAACACGCGGGTCACGCCGTCCTCTTCGATCGCCGTGTCCTCCTCGTAGTCGAAGCCGAAGTCGGGGTAGGTATCGGGGCCGATCGGGGCGGTCAGCAGGATGTCGGTGTTGGGCCGGTCGGTGACCTCGATCATGTAGGGCTCGTCGATCACGTCAAACTGGTCGGGCAGGCCTTCGAGGATCGGCGAGTCGACCTGCTTGACGTCGACGGTGAAGCGCTTGATCGGCGGGTGGTTGATGAAGAATCCGCCGAGCGTGAGGTGGTGGTTCATCTTGACCATCTGGCGCTTGCCGTCGCCGATCCGCGCGGCTTTGCCGCCGGAGGTGCCGTGCAGGCCCAGCCAGTGCCCGCCGTTGTCGATCCAGTCCTTGAGGATCTCGTTCTGCTCGTCGTCGGCGACGGGACCGGCGGTGTAGGTGATCAGCACATCGGTGACCTGGAGCCACTTCCACATGTCGGTGAAGTCGTTGCCGGTGGTGGCGCGGATGTTGCCGTCGTCGTAGAGCAGGTCGAGCAGCTTGAGCCGCGCGTAGTCCATGTCGTGTCCGCCGTGGGAGCCGGGCGGGAAGCCGCCGGTGACGACGTGAACGCGGGTCGGTGCGGGTGCAGCCATGATCAGCTCCTTCGGGTTGGCGTGCTCTGCGCGGATGATAGTGGAACCTTTGCGCGCGCTGCGTCGTCATGCCCTCAACGGGGCCGCGCACGCCCGAACAGGAGCGGGCGGCGCAGGCGCCCGGCAGGAGGCAGAGCGATGACCACGATGATCACGATATTCCGCTGGAAGCGCTGGAAGCGGCGCGTGCAGGCGTTGATTCCGCTGCTGGCGGCCGCGGCGCTGCTGATCGGCGTCGCCGCCTGCGCGGACGATGAGGCACCGCCCGGCGAGCGGCCGGACGGGGCGCAGGCCGCCGCGGCGGCGGAACAACAAGAGGCGCAGCAGGAGCAGACGGCCGCACCGACTCGGCGTCCTGCGCGAACGCAGGCGGATAGCGAAGAGCAGGATGCGGCGCAGCAGTACGTTGAACAGCAGCAGGCCGATCAGCAGGCTGCGGCGCAGTACGACGAGCAGCAGGCGGTGGCGGAGTACGCCGAGGAAGCTGAGGAGCAGTCGGCGGCGCCGGCACCGCGCCGGTCGTCCCCGACGTCGTCGCAGAGTTCGGCCGAGCAGCGGCAGCCGCCGCGCGACACGACATTCCGCGACTACGAGCAGTCGGGCTTTGCGCTGACCAGCGAAGACGACACGGCGACGTTTTCGCTGGACGTGGATCGCACCAGTTACCGGCTGGCGTTGAACTGGGCGCGCGAGGGCTACGAGATCGATCCCGACTCGGTGCGGGCGGAGGAGTGGGTTAACGCCTTCGACTACCGCTACGAGCGTCCGTCGGGCGAGCGCTTCTTCGCGGTGTCGAGCGACTGGATGCAGCATCCGTTCGACGACGATCTGGTGCTCTACCGCATCGCATTTCAGGCTCCGGAGCCGCCCGACGACACGCCGCTCAACGTGACGCTGGTGCTCGATGCGTCAGGTTCGATGGCGGAGGGCGACCGGGTGGCGATCGCCCGCGCGGCGGCGGACAGCATCCGCCGCGGTCTGCGCGATGAGGATCGGATCGCGGTGGTGCAGTTCACCGACGATGTGGTTTGGGAACTCGTGGTCGAGCCGGCGCGCCCGGGCGATCGCGATGTGCGGCGCTCGATCGAGGCGCTCTACCCGCTCAACGCGACCAACGTGCAGGCCGGGCTCGACCTGGGCGTGCAGTTCGCCGACGAGATGCGACGCGAGCGGCCGGACGCCTACAACTACGTGATTCTGATGTCGGACGGCGTGGCGAACGTGGACGCGACCGATCCGTTCGCGATTCTCAACCGGGTCGGCGACGGCGACGACCGCAACCCGCTGCGGCTGATTACGGTGGGTGTGGGGATCGCGAACTACAACGACTATCTGCTCGAGCAGCTGGCGCAGTACGGCAACGGTTGGTACCGCTACCTGAGCACGCCGGCGGAGGCGCGGGCGGTGTTCAGCCGCGAGAACTGGCTGGCGCTCTCGCGCCCGTTCGCCGACGCGACGCGCGCGCAGGTTGTGTGGGATCCGAACGCGGTCTACGCCTGGCGGATGATCGGCTACGAGAATCGCGCGGCGCCCGATGCGGCGTTTGACGAGGATCGCCGCGAGTTTGCGGAAATTCCGGTCGGCGCGGCGACGACGGTGTTCTACGAGCTGGAGCTGACCAGCCGTGATCTGCCGGAGCGGACAACGCCGGCGGGGAGCGTGGAGCTGCGCTGGCGCACGCCGCTTGAGGGCGAGGCTCGCAGCCAGCTGGCGGAGCTGCACATCGGCGGCGACCAGCGCTGGGCCGAGGAGGAGCTCGCGCTGTTTGATCTGGGCGCGCTGGTGGCACTGAGCGCCGATCGTTACAGCCGGCTTTCGGGGCTGGTCGGCGCCGACGCGGCGCTGGTGCGCCGCGAGCTGGACATCGCGGCGGAGGAGCTGGAATGGCGCGCCGATCAGCTGGGCGAGCTTGACGCCTGGCGGGATTTCCGCTTCCTGCTCGATCACCTGCGCGAGGCGCTGCCCGATTCGGGCGGCGGCAGCGGCTACAGCCGCTAAGCGGCCACGGCCGCCACGCCACGCAGCACGGGCAGGGGCTGCTACTCTGCCCGCGCTGCTTCTCTCGGGAGGACGCCATGCATCAACTGGTTACCCTCGGGGCTTGGGCTCGCGGAAGCCGCAGCGGCGCGCTGCCGATGCGCATGCTGCTTGTGCTGTGCCTCTGCGCGGCTGCGTTGGCCGCCGGCCAGAGCGTGTCGGCGCAGTCGCCGGTGGACGCGACCGGCCCGTCGATTGAGGTCGCGGGGGCGATCGTCGCGCGACAGCTGGCCGACGGTCGAATCGAGGTTGGCTTCCGGCCAACGGGCGGCGAGCGCATTCTGCCGAGTTCGCGGATTCTGCCCAGCGCGGAGTTGGACAGGCAGTTGCGAGCCTCGTCGGACGTGGTGCAGGAGGATGAGACGCTGGGGCGGGTCGTTGCGCGGCGTGCGGAGAACGGGCGAATCGAGTTCGGTTTCAGCGTGGAGGGCGGCGAAACGCTGTGGCCCGCGCGGCGGTTTCTGCCCACTGGATCGGATGGCCGCTGGCTGCGCAGCTCGGAGATTCGCTTCGCTGTCGCGCGGGATCTGGTACCGAGCTTTGGCGGACAGGGGGTTCCGGGTTATGAGCTGTACCTGGGAGCGGCGAGCGGCGTGCCGACGTTTCCGCAGGCCGAGGGCGGCGACGGCGAGCTGAGCTACAGCCTGACGCCCGTAGTGCCCGGGTTGACGTTCGACCCGCAACTGCGGCGGCTGTCCGGCACGCCGATCAGGACCGGCAGCTACTCGATGGTGTATCGAGTGCGGGACGCCGACGGCGATGAGGACGAGTTGCGCTTCACGATCGACGTCAACGATGCCAGGGCGTTGGGGATGGACGGCGACGACAGTATGGACGCCGGCGACGGGATGATGGGGGGCGGTGGTGGCGGCGGATTTCCGCAGCCGCCGCGCGATACGACATTCGTCGACAATCCGCGCACGGGGTTCGTCGCTGCCGCCGAGGACGCGGTCTCCACGTTCAGCCTGGATGTGGATCGCACGTCGTACTTCCTGGCGCTCAATTGGGCGAACGCCGGTCACCCGATCGATCCGGCTTCGGTGCGGGCCGAGGAATGGATCAACGCCTTCGACTTCGGCTATGACCCGCCGGATGAGGATGATCGGTTTGCGATCACGACGGCGCTGCTCGAGCACCCGACGGCCGACGGTCTGCACCTGGCGCGGATCGGGTTCCGCGCGCCCGAGGCGACTGATGATCGCCCGCTGAACGTGACGCTGGTGTTGGATGCGTCTGCCTCAATGGGCGGCGGGAATCGCGTGGAAATCGCGCGCGCGGCGGCGGAGAGCATCCGCAGCGGCCTGCGCTCCACCGACCGCATCGCCGTCGTGCAATTCAGTTCGGGCGTCCTGGAGGACTACACAGTGCGTCCGACGCAGCCGGAGGATGTGCAGGTCGCCCGATCGCTTGCGAATCTCCGCCCGAACTTCAGCACCAACGTGCAGGCCGGCCTCAATCTCGGCCTACAGCTGGCGGCGAGCGTCCGCGCGGAGCGGCCCGACGCGATCAACTACGTGATCCTGATGTCCGACGGCGTGGCTAACGTCGACGCGACCGATCCGTTCGCGATTCTGGACGCGACCGGTGATCGTGATCCGGCCAATCCGCTGCGGCTGATCACCGTCGGCGTGGGGATCGCGAACTACAACGACTATCTGCTGGAGCAGTTGGCGCAGCACGGCAACGGCTGGTACCGCTATCTCGACACGCCGGCGCAGGCACGGGCGACGTTCGGACGCGAGAACTGGCTGGCGCTCTCCCGCCCGTTTGCGGACCAGACGCGCGCGCAGGTCCGCTGGGACAGCGGCGTGGTCAAGCGCTGGCGGCTGGTCGGCTACGAGAATCGCATCACGTCGGACGAGTCGTTCACGGAAGATCGAAACGAGTTCGCCGAGATCCCTGGCGGCCTGTCGGTGACGGCGTTCTATGAGCTGGAGCTGGCGGGAGCGGCGCGTCCAACCGAAAGAGCGATCAACCTGGGCGAGGTTGAGCTGCGCTGGCTGACGCCCGGGAGCGGCGAGCCAAACAATCAGACGGCGCGCATCACGGACGGCGCAGGGGCTGATCGCGGCGCGCGGTTGCAGTTGGGCGCCGTCGTCGCGCTCGCGGCCGATCGCTACAGCAGCTTGCAGTCGCTCGACGATGAGGCGAGCGGCGCTGTGCGGACCGAGCTGGCGCGGCTCAACGATGCGCTCGGCGGGCTCGAATCCGAGCTCGGTTCACTGGAAGCCTACCGCGATCTCCGCTTTCTGCTCGCGCACCTGCTCGACGGCCTGCCGGCGAACGCCGAGAGCGGCTACAGCCGTTAGGTGATCACGATGCCGCACTACGGAAAGAGCGCAGAGCTGATTGGAGGCAGTCATGCGAGTTGTTGATCTGCGGTACCACATCGTCCACCCCACGCCGCCGGAGACGGGGCAGCCGGATCGCTACATCGCGGGGAAGAACCTGCTGTTCGTGCGGCTGGAGACGGAAGACGGCCTGCACGGCTGGGGCGAGTGCTACACGCAGTCGGACCGCGATCTGCAGATCGCGGCGCATCTCGACCAGTTGCGGCGCTACGTGATCGGCTGGGACGCGCGCAAGATCAAGCCGTTCACCGACGCGATCTACAACGATTTCGGCAATCGGCGCGGCGCGATGGACCTCTACAGCGCGGTGAGCGGAATCGAGCAGGCGCTCTGGGACCTGGCCGGCAAACGGGCGGGCGCGCCCGTCCACGAGCTGCTGGGCGGCGCGCTGCGCGAGCGGCTGCGCGTCTACGCCAACGGCTGGGCGAAAATGGACTCGCTCGACGAGCTGGCGGCGCGCGCCCGCGCGATGGTCGCGCGCGGTTTCACCGCGATGAAGTTCGACCCGGTGCCGGGCCGCTGGCGCAGCTGGATCACCCGCGAGCAGGAGGAGTTGGCGGTCGAGCGCGTGCGCGTGGTGCGCGAGGCGGTGGGGCCGGATGTGGATGTGCTGCTCGAAATTCACCGTCGGCTCGCGCCGATGCACGCGGTGCGGCTGGCGCGCGCGGTGGAGCAGTACCGCCCGTTCTGGTTCGAGGAGCCGGTCTGGGCGGAGAACGTGACGGCGCTGGCGCAGGCGACGCGGCAGATCGAGATCCCGACGGTGACGGGCGAGGAGCTCTATACCAAGTTCGAGTTCCGCGAAGTGTTCGAGCAGGGTGCGGTGGACATCATCAATCCCGATGTGGCGAACGTCGGCGGCATCCGCGAGCTCTCGGAGATCGCGGCGATGGCGGAGGTCTATTTCGTCGCGGTCGCGCCGCACAACTACAACAGCACGACGGTCGCGCTGGCGTCGACGCTGCACGCGGCGGCGACGATGCCCAACTTCCTGATCACGGAGTATTTCGTCAACTTCGAGCAGTGGGGCAAGCAGGTCGCGTCGCCGCCGATAGAGGTCGAGGACGGCTACGTGCAGGTACCGACGACGCCCGGACTGGGCATCGACCTCGACGAGGACGCGCTGGCGGCACACCCGGCGGCGGACTTCCCCCAGCGGGTGATCGGGGAGTAGAGTTTTGGTCCCGAACCCGTGCTGAAATCGCACCAAGGAGCAACGACATGGACGTCAACACCATCCTGAGTCAGATCGACATGGGCTCCATCGCGTTGCCCGTGTTTCAGCGTGGGTACGTCTGGAACCGCAAGCAGGTGCGACAACTGTTCGTGCGACTCTATCGCAAGCACCCTGTGGGCAGCCTCCTGTACTGGAAAACGCCGGCTGCCGGCGCTCCGGCGAAAGGCGATCTCTCTGCGTCGGTGAACGAGGTGACGATGCTGCTTGATGGCCAACAGCGCGTGACGTCTTTGTACGGTGTGATTCGCGGCAAACCGCCTGAGTTCTTCGACGGCGACAAGAAGGCGTTCACCGGACTCTACTTCAATCTGGCGGATGAGTCTTTCGAGTTCCACCAACCCTCGAAGATGGACGGCGATCCGCTTTGGGTCGATGTCACCGAGGTTTTGAAGGGCGGCTTCGATGGCATGGACACGATTCTTGAGCGCATCGGGGCGCAGTCCGGACAATACGCAGGACGGCTGAGTCGATTGCTCGCCGTCAAGGAACGGACACTGCTCGGCGAGACTATCGCCGGCAAGGAATTCACCGTCGATGTAGTCGTCGACATCTTCAACGACATCAACACCGGCGGCACGAAGCTGTCGAGCGGAGATCTGGCCTTGGCGAGAATCTGCGCGGAATGGCACGAAGCGCGCGACGAGATGAAAGCACACCTCGCTCGCTGGGCACAGGCGGGGTTCGACGGCCTGGATATGGACTGGCTGCTGCGGTCCGTGAACACCGTGCTCACCGGGGAGGCGCAGTTCTCGCACCTGCAAGGCCGTTCACCAGAAGAGGTGCAGGACGCGCTGAAGCGAGCCGCCGCCGCGCTCGATTACGCGCTCAACCTGGTAAGTGGAAAGCTCGGACTTGACCACGGTCGAGTGCTGTTCGGTCGGCAGGCGTTCCCGGTGATGGCGTACCTCATCGATCGGCGCAACAAGAAGCTCAGCGCGGCTGAGCAAGGGCAGATGCTCTACTGGTACGTGTTCGGAGCGATGCGCGGCCTGTTCTCCGGCTCCGTCGAGACTGTGATGAACCTACAGCTCAGCGCGCTCAAAGGAGCGGAGGGTGGCATGGATCGGCTGATCGATCAACTCCATCTCGCCGTCGGGAGCGACACTGTGTTGCCGGATCACTTCGACTCGGCGACATCGAACTCCCGCTTCTATCCCGTGCTGTACATGCTGACGCGGATGGGCACCGCCCGGAACTTCTGCGACGGCATCGAGCTGAAGAAGACTCTGTTCGGCAAGGGTTCCTCGCTCGAGGTGCATCACATCTTCCCCAAAGCCCAGCTGCGCGAGTACGGCTACAGCAAGCAGCAGATCAACGCGCTGGCCAACTTCTGCTTCCTGACAGCCGCGTGCAACAAGGAGATTGGCGCTCAGAAGCCCGAGAACTACTTCCCGAAGTACGAAGGGGAGTTCCCCGGCGTGCTCGCGTCGCAGTGGATCCCGGAGAGCGAAACACCGTGGACGCTGGACCGCTATCCCGAATTTCTGGAACAGCGACGGCAGCTACTGGCGGATGCAGCCAACAGCGCGCTTTCTGATCTGCGTTTCGGTTCCTCGACATCAGCCGCCTTGCCGTCTGGATCGGTCGGCGCGGTATCCGTCGCCGACGACGATGGAGCGGAGCTCACAGAAGCCGACGACTGGGCGGCGGCGCATGGCCTGTCGCGCGGAGTCTTGGGCTTCGAGCTGGGCGACGACGCGGACACCACGCTTGATCTGGCGTGGCCTGATGGCCTCCAGCACGGCAAGTCGGAGAAGGTCGCCTTGCTGCTGAACGAACCGCCCGAAGTGCTGAAGGCGGCAAGCGCCGCGGGCTTCAGGTGCTTTACGTCGGTTGCGGAGCTTCAGCGCTACATCGAGCGCGAGATTTTGCAGGACGACGAGGACTCGGTGGACGAGGACGCAGCATGAGCCTACGACAAAGGAGGGCGAGCTGATGCGGGATCTGAGCGGGCTGTTGCCGGAGGATGCGACGCGGTATCGGGGGGATGGGTGGGTGACGTGGTTTGCGGTGTTCGTGTCGGTCGTCGTGACGGGGCGGAGCCTGGTGCATGTGTTTCGGGACGACGGCGGGGCGGCGAGCATCGCGGGGATCGATCTGGAGGTGGAGGGCGGGCGGAACATCGTGTCGATGTTCGCGCAGTGGGGGCTGGAGCAGTTGTTGCTGGCGGGGATCGCGTGGCTGGCGCTGGCGCGCTATCGCGGGCTGATTCCGCTGGTGCTGCTGGTCAACCTGCTGGACAGCATCGGGCGAATCGCGGTGGGGCGGGCGAAGCCGCTACAGGTGGAGAAGCCGCCGCCGGGGGCGTATGGATCGTGGGTTGCGATCCCGGTGCTGGGGTTTGCGCTGTGGCGCTCGCTGCCGGTGCGGGAGGTGGGCGGGCCGCCGGCATAGGGGGCGGTGGGAAACTCCTGTTGCCGGCGGAGCTGGTTAAATTCGTCATTCCCGCCTTGCGCGGGAATCCATACGGCGGGCGTATCGGGATGACCTGCGTACGGGCGTTGGGGGATGGCTCGGGTCCCTGGTGCTGTGAACGGAGTTGGGTTTGGGCCCCAGATCAAGTCTGGGGCGACGGAGGGGGCACCGGGGCGGCGGAAGGGGGCGATGTGAAACTCCCGTTGCGGGCGGAGCTGGTTAAATTCGTCATTCCCGTCTTGCGCGGGAATCCATACGGCGGGCGTATCGGGATGACCTGCGTACGGGCGTTGGGGGATGGCTCGGGTCCCTGGTGCTGTGAACGGAGTTGGGTTTGGGCCCCAGATCAAGTCTGGGGCGACGGAGGGGGCACCGGGGCGGCGGAAGGGGCGCGGGGGCGGGAAGGGCGGGATTTGGGGGCGGCTCGGGGCCGATTCCCGCTCGGGGGCGGGAATGACAGATTTTGTGTGGCGGGAATGACGGGGGATGGGGGAATGACGGATTTTGTGGCGGGTATGGCGGAGTGCAGCACATGCGGGTATGGCGGAGTGCAGCACGTGCGGGTATGGCGGAGTGCAGCACGTGCGGGTATGACGGGAGTGGGGTACGCGCGGGTATGACGAGGGTGCGGTAAGCGCTGATGCGGCGGGGTAGAGGGTGCGCTTAGGTGAGGGCTTCGTAGGTGTGTTTTTGGAAGCGCTCGGCGAGGTCGGCCATGGGGTTGAACTGGTACATGAAGACGTGGGTGAAGAAGAGGCCGATCAGGTCCTCCACCGGATCCACGAAGAACCAGGTGCCGGCCGCGCCGCCCCAGCCGTAGGTGCCCGGCGAGCCGGGCAGCGCGCCGGTGCCGATCGTCTTCAGCGTGCAGTAGCCGAGGCCGAAGCCGTAGCCGGGGCCGACCGCGAGGTCGATGTCCCAGTCGCCGATGTGGTTGGCGGTCATCAGCTCGATCGTCTTGCGGCCCAAAATGCGCGCGCCGTCCAGTTCGCCACCGTTGAGCAGCATCTGGGCGAAGCGGGTGTAGGCCGCCGGCGTCATCAGCACGCCGCCGAAGAGGCCGTTGCCGGAGACCTGCTTGCCCAGCGACTCGCGCACCTTCTCGCTGTCCTCGGGGCGCTCGCGCGGGATCAGCTCGCCCTCCTGCCCCCAGTGGTGGTTGGTGACCAGCCGCTCGGCCTGCGAGGGCGGGCAGTAGAAGCCGCAGTCCTCCACGCCGAGCGGCGCGAAGATGCGCTCCTGCAGCAGCGTGTCGAGCGATTGCCCCGTCGCGCGCTCGAGCAGCACCGTGAGCACGTCGAAGTCGAAGCCGTACTCCCAGCCCGCGCCGGGCTGGCGCGCGTTGGGCAGCACGGCGGCGGCCAGCACCATGTCCTCGTGGACGCGATTCGGGTCGGCTTCGCCCAGGTCGTTGGCGGAGAAGCCGGAGCCGTCCCAGACCAGGTTGAGCAGCGGCGCGAGGGTCGCCGGCATGTTGCCCATTGAGGGCAGCCCGGAGGTCATCGTCATCAGGTCGCGGATCGTGATTTGCCGCGTCATCGGCTGGGTCGCGCCGAGCGCGAGCGGCTGGCCGCGCACCTGCTGCATGGACGCGAGCGGTGCGAGCACCTCGCGCCCCTCGAACTCCGGCAGCCAGTTGGTGATCGGATGGTCGAGGAAGAACAGGCCGTCCTCCTGCAGCGCCATCGTCAGCGCCGCGACGACCGGCTTGGTCTGCGAGTACATGCGGAAGAGCGCGTCCATCGGCAGCGGGTTGCGGCGCTCGATGTCGAGGTGTCCGTGGACGCCGGTGTGGGCGATCTTGCCGTGCCGCGCGACGACGGTAACCACGCCGGGCACGGCGGCGTTGTCGACGGCGGCTGCCATGGTGGAGTCGATTCGCGCGAGCCGCGCGGAGTCGAAGCCGACCTCCTCGGGGCTGGCGACGGGCAATCCGGCGAAATCAGGCATGGGGTGGTTCCTCTCCGGCTGGTTTGCGCGTAGACAGGATAGACGCAGCGCAACAAGCGGATCGCGGTGTGGTGCAGGCGGTACCCTGCGGACCGCGCATGACCGTGTATGGGGAGGGCGAGATGAGCAACCACGAAACGGACCGGGGTATTCGGGATCGGGTGTGCGTGATCGGGGTGGGCGAGACGGAGTACACGAAGCACGGGCGGATTGGGCGTCCGGAGTTTCGGCTGGCGTTGGAGGCGATTCTGGCGGCCTGCGCGGACGCGGGGCTGGATCCGCGACAGATCGACGGATTTTCCTCGTACTCGGCCGATCGCAACGACCCGAATCGGCTCTCGACGGCGCTGGATCTGCCGCACTACGGGTTTGCGAGCATGGTGTACGGCGGGGGCGGCGGGGGCGTCTGCGCGGCGATCGGGAACGCGGCGGCGGGCATTCACGCGGGGTACGCGCGGTTTGTGGTGGTCTACCGCGCGCTGGCGCAGGGCGAGTTCGGACGCTTCGGGCTGAGTCGTCGTTCGGGGCGGCTACGCGGCGCGTATGCGTTCAACGTGCCGCAGGGACTGATGTCGCCGGCGCAGTTTCTGGCGATGCGTTTTCGTCGGCACATGCATGAGTACGGCACAACTTCGGAGCAGCTGGGGCAGATTGCGGTCGCGGCGAACAAGCACGCGCAGCGCAATCCGCGGGCGGTGATGAACGGTCGCCCAATCACGCTGGAAGACCATCAGAATTCGCGGATGATCGCGGATCCGTATCGGCTCTACGACTGCTGCCTGGAGACGGACGGGGCGGCGGCGATGATTGTCGCGCCGGCGGAGGTCGCGCGCGACTTTCCGCACCGGCCGGTTTATCTCGCCGGCTCGGTGCAGGGTTCGGGGCATCGGCAGGGGAATGTGGTGGACGGCTTTTGGCACGACGATTTCCTCGGCTCGAATTACGGGACGATGGTGGATCGGCTGTACGCGGCGGCGGGGATGGGGCCGGAGGAGATCGACTGCGCGCAGTTGTACGAGAATTTCACGGGTCAGGTGCTGACGACGATTGAGGATCACAAGTTCTGCGCGCGTGGCGAGGGCGGGCCGTTCGTAGAGGGCGGGCGGCTGGAGCACGCCGATGTGGCGGAGGTCGGCGCGCCGCACGCGGGGGCGTTTCCGATCAACACGTCGGGCGGCAATCTGGCCGAGGCGTACACGCACGGGTTCAACCTGGCGGTGGAGGCGGTGCGACAGCTTCGGGGTGACTCGCCGAACCCGATTGAGGGGGCGCGGACGTGTTTGGTGGCGGCGGGTCCGGCGTCGGCGCCGATTTCGTCGGCGATTTTTCGGAACTGAGGCGGGGCGGGGTGTGACGGCGGGATGGAGGCCGCTCGGGGGCGGGGATGACGGTGGAAAGGGAGGCGGGGAGGGCGGATCGTGGGACGGTGTTGGGAGGGATTGCAGGGGGCTGAGGCGGTGTGGGAACGGGCGTTGGCCGGCTGCTCGGGGCTTGGGTGCTGTGCTCGTCGAGATACCCGCGGCAAGCGCGGGTATGACGGCGTCGGGGCGGGTATGACGGTGAAAGGAGGGGAGGGTGGGGGTGTGGGCTGTGCCCTATTCTGGTTGACATAGTGCCCGTATGGGATGAGGAGCTCGGATGATGTCGATGAGCCTGGCGGTGGTTCGACGGGTCGGGTTGTTGGTGCTGGCGGTGATTGCGGCGCTGGGCGCGGGGTTGGCGCTGGGGCCAGTTGGGGCGCAATCGCCGGGGCTCTCGCTGGAGCTGTCGCTGGTTGAGGATTCCGACAACATCGTGCCGCCGGGCGGGAGCGTGGCGGTGCGAGCGACGCTGAACGCGACGAGCTACGTCGACGAGTCGCTCTCGCTGAGCAGCGGGGCGCTGCGGCTGAACGTGGATCTGGAGTGGGAGAGCGCGGGGCGGGCGCGGCTGGCAGTGGCGGAACAGGCGGTACGCGGCGGGGGCTACGACGTGGACGGCAAGTTCGTGCGTTTCGATGGGCGCACGCTGATTGCGCTGGGAGCCGACAAGATCGAGGTGATCGACCTGGAGACGCAGGAGAAGGTGGGGGATTTCACCCGTCCGACGATTGCGGAGATCAACAACACCCGGGACACGACGACGGGCACGTGGCCGGGCGGGGACTATCCGGCGTCGGCGACAGCGGCCGCGCGGCCGCTGCAGGGCAACTGGGGGCGGGCGTTCGATGTGTGGCAGGAGGATGCGGACACGGCGTGGCTGTTCGTGGGCTCGCCCGAGGACAACGTGAACACGCACGCATCGATTGGGCGGCTGTACATCTACAAGGTGGATTACTCGCAGGATCCGCCGACGATCACGCTGGAGCGGAACATCGAGCCGCAGGAGAATGACTATCTGAACGATTACTCGGTGGCGGACGACGCGAACGGGAAGGCGGCGGCGTTTTTCGGGGCGGGCGTGGCGGTCTCTGCGGACGGGACGACGCTGGCGGTGACGGCGCGTGAGATCAACGAGATCGGAGCGGTGTACGTGTATGAGCGGCCGGGGCTGCGGACGCCGACGCACGGGCCGAGCGGGACGACGACGGACACGGGGGGCGACTGGGCGGACTGGGGGGATTTGACCCAGAATTCGGGCACGAAGTTAACTCCGATCGAGGTGCCGGACTGGGACGGCGACGGCGATACGAAGATGACGACGGCGGGCATGGGGGTGCCGGACTCGCTGAATCACGAGCTGATGAACGATTGCACGGCGCCGTGCCAGAGGGTGTGGTCGTTCGCCTACACGGAGTTCGGCAAGGACGCGGTGGCGCTGTCGGCGGACGGTTCGGTGGTGGTGGTGGGCGCGCAATCGAAGATGCACGACGGCACGTTCACGCCCGGCAAGCGTGTGGGTTACGACCTGGGCACGCGAATGTGGGACGAGACTTGGGAGGGTCATTTCCGCAACGGGGAGGCGTATGTGTTCCAGTTGGCGGCGAGCGCGGGGCCGCGCTGGAAGAGCAGCGCCTCGATGCTGGCGGTGGACACGGGCACGAACGCCCACCGACTGAACGCACAGGGCTACGGCCTGGGGCCGGGCGTGCAGAATTTCGGGGCGCGGATTGCAGTGTCGAACGACGGGAAGAGCGTGGCGGTGTCGGCGCCGGGAGCGGACCGGGGCGATGCGCAGATCGGTGCGCAGATCGATGCGTACACGAAGAGGGAGCCGACGCGGGACGGCAGAGTGTACGTCTTCAACCGTTCAGGGGCGGAGTGGCCGCAGAGCGGGCTGACGAATGCGCCGGGCGCGACGCTGCGGATGGCGGGGACGGTGAGTCGAGCGAACGGCAATGAGCAGTTCGGCGGCTACGGGGTGGCGTTCCGCGCGGACGGGCAGCGTCTGGCGGTGACGCACGAGCACTACGGTCGGACGAGCGGGGGGGCGAGCGCGGGCGGGGCGGCCTGGATTTTCTCCGGCACATCGGGGGCCTGGCAGAGCGCCGACACATCGGACGCGCGGGGGATCGGCGCGCCGACGCCGTCGAGCGTGAGCGGCTTCGGATATGCGACCTACGCGGGCGCCGGTGACCGGCTGGCGATCGGCGGCGGCGCGGACAGCCTCTGGCTGTTCGACGGCGACCTGCGGGTGATTCCGAACACCGCCAACGGCGGCGTGTGCGTAGTTCATCGGGGCGAGGACGACGCGCCGCGCACGGACGACGACACGGTCGTGTGCGAGCTGCTGCTGCCGGACTCGACGATCGTGATTCCGGCGGGGCTGACGGAGGGCACATTCACGATCTCCGGCACGGCGACGATCAACGAGCAAACCTACGCGGACGCGCTGGTGGCGACAATCGGTCGGGTGGACGAGCTGGCGCAGGTGGAGTTTGATTTCGCCACGGACGGCAAGGGGACGGTTTCGACCAGCGACGACGCGCCGTATCCGGACGCGATCGCGTTCGGGGAGACGACGACGTTCCGTTTGCGTCTGCTCAACGAGGGCGGTTTGGCGTCGGCGAGCGGCGCGGCGGCGGCTGTGCGGGTGATTGCGACGCAGGGCACGCTGAGCACCACGCTCGGCGGCGGCTGCGAGCAGAGCGGGGGGCGCGTCTGCGCGATTCCGATATCGGCGCTGAACGCGGCGAACTCGGACAACATCACGGTGCAGCTGGCGCACCCGGGCCGGGACCGCACGGGCACGGCGCGGGTCTGGGCGGCGGTCGTGAGCACGTCGGGCAAATCGTTCACCAGCGAGAGTCGCAACGTGACGTTTAGCGGCGCGCCGACGACGCTGGCGATCAGCGCGCCGTCGGCGGCGCTGCTGGGCTACGACCCGGATGCGGGGGCGAGCGATCGGCGGCACCAGGCGACGCTGGTCGTCTCGGCAACCGACAAGGACGGCACCCGGGCGGAAGTGCCGCGGTCGCCGTCCATCGGGCGGGGGCGATCCTTCTATCGGGTGACCGTCACGGGCCCCGACGGCCGATCGGTCCCGGTTGACCGGTTGGTCAACTGGGTGATTCCGCCGCCGCTGCCCACCGATCCAACACCACTACCAGCGAAGATTCGGGTCGAGTGGCCGCTGGTCAGAAACCTCATCCGGCTGGTCGAGCAGGACGGTAATCCGCAGGCGCGCGTGACGATCATCGCCGAACAGTCGGCAGTGCTAGCCGACGGGGAGTACACGCTGGAGCTGCGCGCCGGCGCGCTCAAGGCGACGCGGAAGTTCACGATCACGGGCGGCGCGGCGGAGATCGCGCTGAGCACGGAGCCCGGCGGCGCGATCGAGCAGGGCGGACGGCTCACCGTCACGGCGACGGTGACCGATGCGTCGGGCGCGGCGGTACCCGACGGCACGCCGATCACGTTCGCGGAGCAGTCGACCGGCGCCGGCGCGGTGATGGTGCTGCTCTCGCCGACGATGCAGCAGACGGAGGGCGGCCGGGCCGCGGTCACGCTACAGACGGTCGGGGCGGGCAGCGCCTATGTGCAGGCCACGGCCGACGGCGTGAGCAATGTCGATCTGTTCAGCGTCGTGCCGCCGCGCATTCCGGCGGCGGAGCTGCTGACCAGCACGGCGAGCAATGCGTATTCGGTCTGGCTCGGCGCCGCGCCGATCATGGTTTCGGCGCTGCTGCCGGAGCTCGAGGGGATCAGCGAGATCAGCGCGTGGAAGAACGGTCGCTGGGTGCGCTACGGGGAGTTGGGCGGGCTGCTCGTAGGAGGTTCGGCGGACTTCCCGATCCTGCCGGGCGAGGTGGTCTGGCTGTGCGCGGCTGCGGCGCCGTAGGGAGCTGATCGCGCTTCCGGCATTCCCGCCGCCCCCGTCATTCGAGGAGGTGTGGGGGCGACGTAGCAGCTGTGATGGGGGCAAGCGGTGGTCGGAGGTTGCCAGGGGGTATGGGCCTCGGAGGCTGCGCGGGGAGATTCCCGCTCGGGGGCGGGAATGACGGGGAAAGGAGGGGCGGGAATGACGGGGAAAGGAGGGGCGGGAATGACGGGGAAAGGAGGGGCGGGAATGACGGGGAAAGGAGGGGCGGGAAT
Source organism: Dehalococcoidia bacterium (assembly GCA_965242565.1). Taxonomy (GTDB): domain Bacteria; phylum Chloroflexota; class Dehalococcoidia; order Bin125; family Bin125; genus CATQGW01. The sequence continues at coordinate 1,246,995 of OZ251457.1, forward strand.
GACGGGGAAAGGAGGGGCGGGAATGACGGGGAAAGGAGGGGCGGGAATGACGGGGAAAGGAGGGGCGGGAATGACGGGGAAAGGAGGGGCGGGAATGACGGGGAAAGGAGGGGCGGGAATGACGGGGAAAGGAGGGGCGGGAATGACGGGGAAAGGAGGGGCGGGAATGACGGGGAAAGGAGGGGCGGGAATGACGGGGAAAGGAGGGGCGGGAATGACGGAAGGGTGGGAGTGGGAATGATGGGCGGGGCGGCGCGGGTTTTGTAGTCCACGCGACAAGGGATGCGGTTGGGCGGCTTGCGCCGCCCGTTGCGGGTGGGTACGTTTGTTCGCATTCCACAGCCGCGCCGAGCGCGCCTCCGAGCGCCGAACGGGAGATTTCCCTTTCGGCGCTTTCCGTTTCCGGAGGCGCAATGCAGACCGAGACCACCGACGCACCGCAGACTGTTGAAGCTCCGCCCGCTGCGGATGATCCCGCGTCGGCGCCGCTGCGCGACGCGATGCTCGACGCGATTGGCACGTTGAGCGATGAGGAGCGCGAGCGGCTGGTCGCCGCCGACGCGCCGGAAGAGACGGTGCGCGTCTGGCGCGAGCTGATCGCGGACCAGGCCGTGCGCGAGCGGCAGTCGGAGCTGATCGAGAGCGTGTTGGATGAGCTGGATTTGCGGGAGCAGGCGCGACGCGATGAGGCGCGGCGCAGTCGGGTGAATCCGACGCGCGGTCTGGAGGGCGGGGCGCCGCCGCGCGAACCGGCCTCGGTCGCGGAGTGGACATCCTATATCCGCGACGCGCAGGCGGAGCCCGACGCGGCGCAGCGGCGCGGTCGCTTCGCCGCCTGGCTCGCGCAGCATCCCGACGCCTGAGCGGCGTCCGCACTCCCCCCCCCACACACACAACAGCCCGCCCACAGGACCGGTTACAGAGCAGATCACGGTCGCCGCTCCGAGCGGCCGGATAAGGAAAGGAACGCAGCATGGCAGACACCCTCTCGAACAACGTCGAGGCCTCGTATTCGGAGATCGTCGAGCGCACGATTGCGCAGATGCCGCAGTCGGCGCCGATGCTCTCGCTAGCGCGGAAGGTGATCATCCCGAAGGGACACCACGAGGCGAAGATTCCGCGCATCTCGAGCGTGAGCACGGTGCAGACGCCGGCCGAGGGCACGGAGCTGAGCAGCTACTCGCGCTTCACGCTGTCGAGCACGACGATCACGCCGAGCTTCCGCGCGATTCAGGTGCGGGTCCATATTCGCGCGCAGAACTACTCGCGCGAGGATTTGGTGCGGCTGATTTCGAGCGAGATTGCGCTCTCGCAGGGACAGGACATCGACACCGACTTGACCGGCGAGTTCGGCAACTGGAGCAGCGACAACGATCTGGGCACGAGCAACACGGATTTGACGATCGCGACGCTGCGGACGGCGCGGCGCACGCTGCAGTCGGTGACGCGCGCGAACGGCGGGCCGCCGCGCGGCGACATCGTCGCGGTGTTGGCCCCGATTCCCGCTGAGGACGTGGTGACCGACCTCGGCGCGCGGGGCGTCGCCGCCGGCGCCAGCCCCTGGATCCCGCAGGGGCTTTCGGAGCAGCTGATCCGGCGCTTCATGATCAGCGAAATCCCGCTGATGGGGGCGTCGGTTTTCGTGGACGGCTACATGACGCAGGACGGTTCGGGCGACTACATCTGCTCGATGTTCGGGCGCGAGGCGCTGGCCTGGGCGTGCTCGATGGACTGGACGCTCCAGGTGTTCTCGGAGGCGACCTGGCCGGGCGTGATTCTGCGCTCGCTGGCGGATTACGACACGGGCATCGCGGGCTATCCGCACCACGGCTGCCAGATCACGGCGGACGGAGCGTAGCGATGAGCGATGTCAATCCCACCGACCGGCGCAGCCAGCTGCGCTCGCGGCGCTCACAGCGCTCACGGCGTTACGGGCCGCCGGCGATCAACACCGGCGTTCGCGCCGTCCGCGCGAATCTGCGCGTGACGAAGACCGACCGGCACGGGCGCGTCTACCAGGGGCGCGATCAGCACCTGCTGGGGCAGGGCTTCCACGACAGCCGCGAGGCGGAGCGCCTGCTGCTCGACGCCGCCGAGGAGCTCGGGCTGGAGCACGACGCGGTCGAGCTCGAGGCCCGCCACTGGCTGAAGACCGAGATCAACGCCGGCTTCGGGCCCGGCTGACCGACGCACCGACACAAACAAGTACAGAGACACGCACAGAGGCTCACCGGTGAGCCAGGAAAGGACCGTTCCATGACCGCAACGCAGCCCCGGATCAACTACCCCGCGCCGCTGGAACCCGGGCAGCGCCCGCTGCTGCTCTTTCACCGGCACCTGCGCGCCGTCCGCGCCGCGGGCGACTCGCCGGCGGACTACGACATCCTGATGTTCCGCCCGCCGGTTCCGGAGACGGAGGAGGACGGCATCGGCGATGCGGGCGGCTGGCTCCCCGTCCACGCCGCCAAGTACCTCAAGCACCGCTCGCTCGAGTGGCGCGAGGCGGAGCGGGTCGACGAGCTGCCGCCGGAGTACCAGGAGCTGGCGGAGACGCTCGACGCCGCGTTCCAGACCAGGCCGGCGGGCGCGTCGGGGGGAGGCGCGTCGTGACTTTGGGCGTCGCGATCGATTTCGAAACGCTGACGCTCGGCGCGTCGGCCGAGGGGCTGTCGGCGCAGCGGGCCGGTCGGGCCAACCGCGCCTGGCTGACCGTCGAGGGCGGCGGCGTCCGCTATCGGCTCGACGGGGTCGAACCCACGGCGACCGTCGGGCACGAGCTGGCGGACGGCGGCTCGCTGGAGCTGGAGCACCGCGATCAGGTGCAGCGGGCGCGCTTCATCGCCACGGACGCGACGGCCACGCTCCGCGCCAGCTTCTTTCTCTGATTCCCTGTAACTGCCCGTATCAGCGCCGCCTACGGCGCGAGAGGAGACGCTCATGACCAGCGCAACGCCGACCCGAATGTGCCCCGCCGCCGGGCGGCGGGACGGCTCCACGCCGCCCTGCGGCCGCTCGGAGGAGGACCCGATCTGGCAGTTTCTCGAGCGGCTCGATCGGGGCGTGCAGCATGTCGAGGCGCGGATCGACCGGCTGTACATCGCGGTCGGCGGCGGCACTGTGCTGCTGGCCGCGATCGGTCTCGCGGCCGGCTTCATCGCGCGCGGCGCTTGAGCCCGCCGCGCCGCGCCCGCGCGCCACCACGCCCGCCCACCGCATCTGCCCCACCACAACACCCGGAAAGGATGACTCGATGACGCCGCCTCAACTGCCCGATCCGCGCGAGCCGCTCTGGCTGCCGCGCGGCAGCGTCCGCGCCGTGATCGCGCTCAGCGTGATCGGCGTCTGGGCGCTGCTCGAAACCGGGGCGATCGGCCCCGGCCAGGCCGGGGAATCGGTCCGCACGATGGCGCTCGCCGTCGCCGCCGCCTACGGCTTCTTCCGCACGCGCAACACGAACGGAGCTTCCCGATGAGTACTACCGCACCGCACCAACCCGCGCCCGACCTCACCGGCTTGATCGGTCTGCCGGCGGGGGCGCGGACGATCTGGGCGCCGGCCCACCGCTCCAACTACTACACCGCCGCGGACCGTCCCTACGGCGGGGCGCGGCGGCGGCAGATCGCGATCTGCTACCACACGCCGGAGGAGCAGCCCGACGAGATCGAAACTACCCCGGCCTGGTTTCAGGATCCGGCTGCCAACGCCTCGACCGGTTACTACGCCGATTCCGACGGCGATCTGTACCAGATGGTGCGCGACGCGGATTTTGCCTGGGCGCAGGGCACGCGCACGCGCACGCGGCCGAACACGCGCCTGCCTCGTCCCGCCTGGTGGCGGGCCGAGCTGGTTTCCTACAACACCTGCATGCTCTCGATCGAGATCGAGGGGCGCGCCCGCGAGATTGGGCGCAGCTTCAGGCCCGGCTCGCGCCAGTTCCGCGCGGTGGCGGCGTGGTCGGCGTTTCAATGCCGCAAGTATGGGATTCCGCTGGATCGGGAGCATCACCTGGGCCACAGCGAGCTCTGCACGACCAAGGGGGATCCCGGCTCGGCGTTTCCGTGGGATGAGCTGCTGGCGGCGATTGCGAAGCGTCTCGCGCCGCGCACGGCGGAGCAGCGGCTGGAGGCGCTGGAGCGGGAGATGGCGGCGCTGCGTGTGCATACGCATGGTCCGCCGGGGTAGCGGCCGACCTTCGGGATTCGTCGTTTTCGCGCTTGCCGCGAGTATCTCGCTATGCCCAGCACCAAGCCGGGCGCCCATGAACTTGCCCTACCTGCACAACTCCTCAATCGTCCTTGGGAGCCGCAGCACGATGTCGGTGGCGTCGGCGCTGCTGACGTACACCGGGTTGTTGGGGCTGCCGAGTGCTCGCCCGGCGAGATTGCGCCAGCAATACGGCTGACTTCGGAGTTGGACGCCGAAGGTGTACGCACCGTTGGACGGCACACGAATCTCGAAGCGGCCGTCCGCGTCTGTCCGAACGCTGCTGGTGTTGTATATATGAGGCCCACGGGCGTCAAGCCGCTTTTCAGATAGTGGTGCGCCGCCCGAGTCGATAATCCGACTCGAGATTCGATGCGCGCACACGTCGCTGGGAATTTCGAGCAGGCCGAGATCCACATCGTGCGCGTCAACGCGCACGGGGACGCGCTCTTCCCAGTTCGCCGTGACGCCGCCGCCATCCACGAACACCTGGCACCCTCCTAGAGACAGTCTGATGCTGTAGCGGCCGTCGGGGTTGACGGGGATTGCAAATGAGCCGTCATGCTCGATATAATTCGCATAGACACCAGCCCAGATGGTCTTACCTGCGATCAGTCGATCATCTGAGGTCCAGAAGCGGCCTGTGATCCGTGGCTGCGGCTGATTTCCCCGCCATTCTTCAAAGTCGGCATAGAAGTCTTCAACCGACAAGCCGAAGACATCCAGAAAAACGGCGCGCCATCCAGGGAGCGGGCCACTGTCGCGCTTTGCCGACTCCATACGCCGAAAGAATTCGACATGTGATCCCGCGCCGACAAGCTCCACAAGGTACCCAGCCGCAGCCGCACCGAGAGAGTACACTGCTGTAGTGTCGTCGTGAAGGGGGGGCGAGCCGAAGTATGACGCCGGCGTGACATGGATCGGGAGACGCCCATCTACGGCGTGCTGCTCAATTGGCGCCCAAGTGGCCGTGCCTTCGATGAGCCAGTTGGGAGGCCGATGTCCAGCCACATAACCAATTGACCCTGACGCCTGTAGGATGTGGAAGTACTCATGCGTTAGAGTATCCTTAGTCAGGGTGACATTAATGCTGAGGGGAATCCCCCTTGACTTCAGCACGATCTGGTTCCGCCATGCATTGGCCCAACCACCGCTGCCCACGCTGCGCCATTGGGTACGCATCTCGGCGTCGTTGACCTTTGCCCCGTTGTATTCGAGTGCTTGAATCAATGCGTCGACGTCACTCGCCACGTAAATCGCGAGCGAAGGTTCTGCCTGGATGCCATACTCGTCGCGGAAGAAGGCGAGCGTTGTTTCCAACTTCTCGCGGGCGACGGCTTGCAGCTCGTCCGATGCGCCGCCGGGGAAGACGAGGCGGGGGAAGATGTCGGTGGGTTGGAGCCAGTTGACGGCGCAGGCGACGTTGATCCAGAGGGCTTCGCCGCGGCGGATGGCGGGCATTTCACTCTCGTCGCCGGCTTCCTGATCAGCGCTGGCGGCGGCGATGAGTTGTGCGGTGCGCTCTGGGGAGGTCCAGGTGGTCCATTGCTGCGTTGTGGGATTCCAGCGGTGGACGGCGCGGAGGGACCAGCCGATGCCTTTGAGGGCGTCGTCGATTGGTGTTTGATCTGCGCCGCTCCAGGCGACGAGGTTCCAGCCGGTGTGGAGTTTGACCAGGCCGCGGATTGGTTCGGTGGAGCGTTGCCAGACGAACGGCTCCTCGCCGCCGAGCACGAGCCGCAGCCCCATGCCGGTCCACACGAACCTCAAGCCGCCCAGCCACTCGGGCGCGCCGCGGCTGGCGACGATCCAGTCGCGGAGTTCGGCGTCCCAGGCCCAGATTGATTCGAGTTGGGGGATTTCGCGGAAGAGTTGGGAGACGGGTGTGGGTTCGGCGACCCAGCCGACGAGGTTGACGCCGGGGTGCAGCGTCGTTCCCGTCTCCGCGGTCGGGCTCTGGGCGCGCGCCAGATCGATGGCCAGCGCGCAGCCGATGAGGGCGAACACGGCCAGCAACGATGCGCGAACGGCGAGTATTGGGGGAGGTTAGCAGGGGGTGGGGTGGGCGCTAGTCGGGGGGCGGCGGGCGGGAGCGGCGTGAGGGGGGCGGATGCGACGGTGGTGCTGTGCTCAGGGTTGGGTTTGGGCCCCAGATCAAGTCTGGGGCGACGGATCCTGGGGGCGGGGGTCGGAGGCGGCTCGGGGCAGATTCCCGCTCGGGGGCGGGAATGACGGAAAAAGGGGACGGGAATGACGGAAAAAGGGGGCGGGAATGACGGAAAAAAGGGGGCGGGAATGACGGAGATGAGAGGGCGGGAAGGCGGGAGGAGGTGGTGCGGGGCGGTTGGTGCTGCTCTCGTGGAGATACCCGCGGCAAGCGCGGGTATGACGGGGATGGGGGCGTGGGTGTGACGAGGATGGGGGCGCGGGTGTGGCGGGAGGGTGGGATGCAGCGGTGGTGCTGGTGGCGTCGAGGTACCCGCGGCAAGCGCGGGTATGACGGAGAGGGGGGCACGGGTGTGACGGGGATGGGGATGGGGGCGCGGATGTGGCGGGAGGGTGGGATGCAGCGGTGATGCTGCTCTCGTCGAGATACCCGCGGCAGGCGCGGGTGTGACGGAGAGGGGCGCGGGTGTGACGGTGTGGGGCACGAGTGTGGCGGAGGTGGGGGTGGGGGTGGGGGTGGAGCGGTGTGGGGGCGCAGGCGGGGCGGGGGAGAAAGCGGTATCCCTTATCCTGTGGGCATGGCTGAGGAGCTTCGACTGCCGCTGGATGGGGTGCTGGTGATTAACGCCGGTCAGATCCTCGCCGCGCCCTTCTGCGCCACGATGCTCGCCGAGTTCGGCGCCGATGTGATCAAACTCGAACGCCCCGACACGGGCGAACCCAACCACGGCTCCGTCTCCTACGTGCAGGAAAACCGCTCGCAGCGCGGGGTGACCTGCAACCTGCGGCATCCGCGCGGGCAGCAGCTCTTCCGCGACCTCTGCGCGCGCGCCGATGTGCTGATTGAGAACTTTCGGCCGGGCACGTTGGAAAAGCTGGAGATTGGCCCCGACCAACTGCGCGAGCGCAATCCGGGGCTGGTCGTCGTCCGCGTCAGCGGCTACGGGCAGACCGGCCCCTACCGCGAGCGGGCGGGCTTCGACCGCGTCGCGCTCGGCTTCGCCGGGATGACCTACACCACCGGCATGCCCGACGGCCCGCCCGTGCGCCCCGGCTACATGGTCGCCGACTATTCGGCCGGCCTCGTCGCCGCTTTCGGCGCGCTGGCCGCGCTGCGGGCGCGCGAACTCAACGGTCTCGGACAGGATGTCGATGTCGCGCTCTACGAGGCGATCTGGAAGCAGTCCGGCGCGCACGCGGCCAACTACCAGCGCTCGGGCCAAAACCGCGAGCGCTCCGGCAACTACTTCCCCGGCGTCGTCCCCGCCGAGCAGTTCCCCACCTCCGACGGCCACTTCCTGATCATCAACGCCACCACCCAGGGCACGTTTGAGCGGCTCTGCGCGGCCATGCAGCGCCCCGACCTGCTGACCGACGCCCGCTTCGCCGAGCACGGCGAGCGCCGCGCCAACTACGAGCCGCTGCACGCCATCGTGGGCGAGTGGGTGCGCCAATTCACGCTGGCCGATGTGCAGGCGCTGCTTGATGAGCACGGCGTGCCCGCCAGCAAGGTCTACGCCACCAGCGACATCCTGGCGGACCCCCACTACGCCGCGCGCGAACAGATCGTTGAGGTGCCCAGCGAGCAGCACGGCGCGCTGCCCCAGCCCGGCATCGTGCCGCGCCTCTCGGCCACCCCCGGCGCGGTCAAACACCGCGCGCCCACGCTGGGCGAACATAACCGCGAGGTCTACGGCGGCCTGCTCGGCCTCTCCGACGACGACCTCGCCGACCTCGCCGCCGAAGGCGTGATCTGAGCGCCACTCATGATCGCCGCGTCATGAGGCCACACCGACAGAACAGGAGCATCCGATGACCACCCAGCTCGCCGAACGCAGCATCCTCGCCTTCCTCGACGGCGAGGACTCGCTCGAAATCGACAACATCATCCACTCCACCGCCGGCGCGGCGCAGTTCGGCTACAGCGGCCCGCTGGTCGGCGGCGTGACCGTCTACGCCTGGGCCGCCCCCGCCATCGTCGACGCGCTGGGCGAGCAGTGGCTCGACCACGGCTGGTCCGACTTCCGCCTGCGCCGCCCCGTCTACCCCGGCGACGAAATCACCACCCGCGTCAGCCGCACCGACGACGACGGCTACGAGTTCGCGATGGCCAAAGAGACGGGCGAAGTCTGCATCACCGGCACGCTCGGCCTGGGCGACGCCGACTGGCTCGACGAGCTGACGATGCCGCAGCGCCGCGATCCGGTGCCCGCCGCCGACCCGACCACGCTGCTCACGCCCGAAAACCTGCCGCTGCACGAGGACCTGCCGCCGATGGCCGTGCCGCTCTCCGTCGAGGACGCCGCGGCCTACGCCGATGAGCTAGCGCGCGACCCGCATCCGCGCTGGCGCGGCGCAGATGCCCGCATCCACACCGGCTGGCTGGCCGGACGCCCCACCCGCCTGCTGCGCCACACCTGGAACTACCGCGCCGCGATCCACGCCGCCAGCCGCATCCAGCAGCTCGCTCCTGCCCGTGCCGGCCAGACGCTCACCGTCGCCGGCTCGCTTGCGGGCGCCTACCAGCGCAAGGGCCACGAGTACGCGATCAACGATGTCGCCGTCTTCGCCGAAGACGGACAGGTGCTCACCCGCATCCGCCAAAGCAGCATCTACCAGGTTGCGGCGCGCTAGGGCGTGTTTCCGCTTCCGTCTCCCGCGCCCACTCCGTCATATCCGCCCCAAGATCCGTCATACCCGCGCTTGCCGCGGGTATCTCGACGTGAGCAGCACCAACGCCGCACCCGACCTCCCAGACCTCACGCCAAATCGCCGTAGAGATCCTGCCACTCAGGATTGAACTGATCGATCAACCCACGCCGGCGCGCCTTCACCGCGCTTGTGCTGCCAACGCGGCGCGGGAGGTCGGAGGTGACGCCGGTGTAGATCGCTCCGTGCGGTCGGCTGGCCAGGATGTAGACGCAGGGCTCGCGGGGCAAGGCTGGCAGGCTAGCGGGGTGTTGGTGCTGGTCACGTCGAGATACCCGCGGCAAGCGCGGGTATGACGGAGTGGGACGGCGCGGGTATGACGGGAGGGGGTTGGTGGGTGCTGGAGGTGGAATGGGGCCGATTCCCGCTCGGGGGCGGGAATGACGGGAGATGGGGGCAGGGGTGGCGGGGGATGGGCGGGCGGTTAGGCCGGATCGCGCTGCGGTACCTCGCCCAGCGATGCGGCGACCGGGGCTTCTTCTGCCACCCGCACGGCGTCGGCTGCGACGGCGGCGCTGGGGGCGGCGCGCTCGGGCCAGAGGTCGGCGAAGATCGCGTCGCCGTAGAGCACGAAGCCCAGCGCGCCGGCGCCCTCGGCGAAGACGGCGCGACAGCGGGGCAGCTCGGCCGCGATGGTCCGGCCCATATGGATGGGGTGGCTCTCGTCGAGCGTGCCCTGCCAGAGATAGACCTCGCTCTGCACGTCGGAAATCTCGAAACCCCACGGCTCGAGATGCATGCGCGCTTCTTCGCCCGCCGCCGCCGGGCCCTGGCGGAACGCCTGCCGTAGATCCGCGATGCGGTTGGCCGAGACATCGGGGCGCGCCAGCACCTCGCTGTCGATCGCATGCATGCGCTTGATCTGCTGCGCGACCACGCGCTCGGGGCGGCGCAGCGCGGCGCGGCCGTAGCCGCGCATCCAGAGGCTGGCCAGTCGCCGCGACTTGAGGAAGAGCGAGTAGATCAGCCGCCACTCGTAGCTCATCCCCTCCAGCGTCTCCGCCGTGTCGATCCGCCCCAGCCCGGAGATCAGCGCGATCTTCTCCAGTCGCTCCGGGATGTGGAGGCCAGCCGCCAGCACATAGGGCAAGCCCGCCGAGATGCTAGCGACGGAGAAGGTCTCCAAGCCGAGATGGTCGGCGAGCTGCTCCAGATCGCGGGGCCAGTCGAGAATAGTGCGTTCCGGCAGCGGATCGGAGTAGCCGAAGCCGGGGCGATCGGGCGCGATCAGGCGCACGGCGTTGCGGCCCGCCGCGCCGGCCAGCACCGCCGCCGCCTCACGAGACGAGGGGATGCCGTGGTGAAAGATCAGCGGCGCGCCGTGGGGGTCGCCGTACTCCGCCCAGGCCAACGCGCGCCCGTCGGCCAGACGCATCGTGCGCGGGAGGGGATCGCTCGGCGCGGAGTCGGCGTTCATCAGAAGTTCACGGTACCGCGATGGCGGCCAATGCGCACACTCTCGTCGTTCCGGCGTGCTCGGGAATGACGGATCCTGGGGTGCGGTTGGAGGTGTTTGAGCACCACCGGGGTTTCTCGGGGTGATTCCCGCTCGGGGGCGGGAATGACGGGAAAGAGGGCGGGAATGACGGGAAAGGGGGCGGGGCTGCGCTGCGCGGATTACACCTTGCTCGGCTCGTCGACCAGCAGCTCGGCTTCAAGGTCGTCGGCCAGCGACTCGGCGATGTCCGCCTCGCCCAGCGCGCCGTCCTCGACGCGCATGCCGAAGGCCTCGGCGTAGCGGCGGTAGGGCACGTACTGGTCGCCGTACTTCATGTGGCCCGCGGTGTGGTGCGCGGCGGAGAGCAGCAGTGTGTCGCGCTGGCTCGCGCCGGTGCGGGCGTAGTCCTCGAGCATGCAGAGGCCGATTTCCTGGTTGTGCGGATCGTTGCCCTGCTTGGCGATTCCGCCGGCCAGCGTCTCGACCAGCGGCGCGCGGTCGTAGCCCTGGTCGAGGTAACGCTGCGTCCAGGCGACGCTTTGCTCCGTGTCGAGCTGGATCATCGCCTCGGAGAGGTTCTCGAGCAGCCGCGCCTGCGGCAGCGCTTCGGCCTCTTCGACGCGGGCGTAGCCAGCCATGTAGGTGGCCGCGCCGCGCGTGCGGTTGCCCTTGGAGTTGGTCACCCAGTGCGCGCACTGGTTGATGAAGTTGGCGGCCACGAAGAGCAGCTTGGTGCGGTGCGGGTGCTCGAAGTTCTTGTAGAACCAACCGAGCGTGTTGCAGTACTCGTAGCCGTGCTGGGGCATCGAGAAGTTGGCCGGCTCGCCGCACTCCAGCACCACCCGCGCCGCCGCGATCTGGATCGAGTCCAGGATCGACTTGGGCGAGCGGCCCGCTTTGAGCAGCGTGACCAGGTCCTCGATGTAGGACTCCTCCGGGTCGCGGATGATCGCGCGGATCAGCGCCTCCGACTCCGGCTCGGAGAGCGGGATTTCGTTGGCGAACAGTTCGGCGTCGCGCCCGCTGACCGTGGTTGCGGCCAGCGACGAGTCGGGCGCTTTCTCCTCGAGGTGGTACATCATCAGCTGGCAGGCCGACTCGTAGAGCGAGTACCAGCGCGGCCCCACCGCGATGTCGGGCACGCCGGCGTAGAGCACGTGATCGGCGTCTTCCCAGCCAATCGCCCGGCCGAGCTCGATCGTGGCCCGCGCGCGGAACGACTTATGTCCAGTCGTGTAGGAGCGGTTCCAGAACATCCTGTCCTGCACATCGATCAGTCCGGCGAAGATCAGCTGCGCGAGCAGCTCCGAGCGGCGCTCGCGGTTCTGCCACAGGCCCAGGAAGAGCGCGTACTCCTCGTCCACCAGCCCGCGCTGCACCAGCGTGAGCCACTCGTTCAGCCCTTCTTCAAACGTGCCGCCCCACTCGGCCGGCTCCTGCTGCGCCCAGTGCGCGACGGGCGGCGCGGGGCCGTCGGGGTACCTGGTCGGGTCGTAGGTGCGCCGGGAGTAATGGCCCGGCATCTTGCCCAGCAGCTGATTCCAGATGTCCAGGCCGGTCGGCACGTACCAGACCGTCTGGGTCAGCGGCAGCCGCCGCAGGTCCTCGTCGACCAGGTTTTGCAGGTGCAGCGTGGCCCGCGAGCTGAGCAGGCAGTGGTCGTTGTTGACGAATCGCACGACGCCCGCGTCGATCCGCTGGTGGTAGGGCACGTGGGTGTAGGGCGCGTGGGCGCGGATCGTCTCCGAGAGGATCTCCGTCGAGCCGCGTCCCCGCTTCATCAGGTCGAACGCGATCTCCGTGGCCGCGCCGTTGTCGCGCCCCACCACCGTCTCGCGGTAGCGGTCGTAGATCGCAGCCGTCTCGCGGTCCATCGTCGCCGTGGCAGCCATCGTCGCTCCTCCGCCGAGCCTTGCCGCCCTAGTGTCCGCCCGTCGGGATGGGCGGCGGCGGCCTTGTTCAAGCTTGCTTGCGGCAGTATAGCGACGCCGCCCCTGCGCCGCCCCTGCGCCGCCCCTGCCCTACCCCTGTAAAATTGTTCGCGCATGTCGTATATTCGCGCCATAGGCGAACGACGCGCAGCCGCACGGCCGGCTGCGCAGCCGGAGGTGAGACAGATGGCGACCGAAGAACAACGAAGTCTGGCGGCGCACCTGATGCGCCGGGCCGGCGTCGGCGTGACGCCCGGCGAGCTCGACCAGCTCGCCGAGCGCCCCTACGAAGAGCTGGTCGAAGAGCTGATCCAGCCCGGCGACGCGCCTGAGGCGGACGACGACATCGTCTTCCGCTATTTCCCCGCGCTGGCCAACTCCGACACCGTCTGGCCCTGGAGCGCGCGCTGGATCTACTGGATGGTGAACAGCCAAAACCCGCTGCGCGAGAAGATGGCGCTCTTCTGGCACCACATCTTCGCGACGGCCTACTTCAAGTCGGAGCACGGCCCCTCGATGCCGATGCAGATCGAGATGTTCCGCCGCCGCGGGCTGGGCAACATGCGCGACCTGCTGCTCGAGCTCTCGCGCGATCCCGCGATGATCCACTGGCTGGACAACTGCGAGAACCTGAGCGACCGGCCCAATGAGAACTACGGGCGCGAGCTGCTCGAGCTGTTCTCGATGGGCGTCGGCAACTACACCGAGGACGACATCAAGGCGGCGGCCTACTCCTTCACCGGCTGGACCTTCGAGCAGCCGCTGCCGCTCTACCCGCACGGCGGCTACCGCTCTCGCTTCATCTACCGCGACGACCTGCACGACGACTCCGAGAAGACCTTCCTCGGGCACACCGGGCGCTTCAACGGCGAGGACATCATCGACATCATCGTCCAGCAGCCCGCGACCGGCTGGTTCATCGGGCGCCACCTCTACAACTTCTTCGTCGCCGACGAACCGGGCGTCTCGGCCTGGAGCGTGCAGGAGCCGCGCGACCCCGAAGCGGTCGGCCGGCTCCAGAGCATGTTCATGGAGTCCGACGGCGACCTGACCGCGGTGATGCGCGAGCTGTTCAACTCCGACTTCTTCAAGGCGGCGCGCTACGAGCGGGTCAAGTGCCCGGCCGAATGGGTCGCCGGCGCTTACCGACTCTCCGGCACGCTCGGTCTGCCCGAGCCGGAGATGTGGAGCCTGCACATGCAGATGGGCGCGATGGGGCAGTCGCTGATGGACCCGCCCAGCGTCGAGGGCTGGCACACCGGCAAAGAGTGGATCGACGGCGGCACGCTGATGGAGCGGATCAACTTCGCCTCCAGGCTGGTCTCCGATCCCAACGCGCCTGGCGTGCAGGCGCTGACCGAGCGTCTCGCCGGCAGCGGCGAGACGGCCTCGCCGGCGGACCTGGTCGACGCCGCGCTCGACTTCGCCGGGCCGCTGGCGGTCAGCGAGGCCACCAAGGACGCGCTGCTCGACGCCGCGCGGGCCGACGGGGATCTCGCCTTCGACAGCGAGGAGGCGCGCGGCGAGAGCGCGCAGCGCGTCGCCCAGACCCTGCGCCTGGTAATCGCCTCACCGGAGTACCAGTTCGCCTAACGCGGGCTAACCGAGCAGAACACAACAGAGACCGAAACAGCGGAAGGACATCGACAATGAGCGGCAACGGCAACAACGGCAAAGACCCGGTCCTGGTCGTGGTGCAGCTTTCGGGCGGCAACGACTTCATGAACACGCTCGTCCCGTACACCGAGGGGCACTACTACGACGCGCGCCCGCTGGTGAACATCCCCCAAGACGAGGTGCTGCCGATTTCGGACACGCTCGGCTTCAATCCCAACGGCAGCCGGCTGAAGGAGCTCTACGACAACGGCGATGTGGCCGTGATCCAGGGCGTCGGCTACCCCAACTCGTCGCGCTCGCACTTCCGCGGCATGGACATCCTGCACACCTGCGAGCCGGACCGCATCTCGACCGAGGGCTGGGTCGCCAAACTCACTCAGCGGCTCGATCCCAACGGCGAGCAGCCGCTGACGGCGGTCAACATCGGCCGCGGCCTGCCGCGCGCGATGGTCGCGCCCGGCGTCACTGCCACCTCCGTGGGCGATCTCGACACCTATGGGCTGATGACCGACATTGAGAAGGAAGAGGAGCGCAACCGCGACCTCGACGTCTTCAAGCGGATGTACACCCCGGCCGTGGGCGCGGGCCTGGTGATGGACTATCTGCGCCAGACCGGCACCGACTCGCTAGCCGGCGCCGACATCCTCGCCACCGTGCCGGGGATATATGAGTCCTCGGTTGAGTACGGCTCCAACCCGATCGCCAAGGCGCTGCGCGATGTGGCGCGCATTCACACCGCCAGCGTGGGCACGCGCATCTTCTACACCAACCACATCGGCTGGGATACGCACTCGCACCAGCCGCAGCAGCACCCCACGCTGCTGCGCGACGTGACCAGCGCGCTGGCCGACTTCATGACCGACCTGCGCGAGCACGACGCGGCCGAGGAGGTCGCGATCCTCGTCTTCACCGAGTTCGGGCGGCGGATGAAGGACAACGGCTCGGGCACAGACCACGGCTCGGGCGGCGGCGCCTTCATCATCGGCGAGAACGTCGAGGGCGGCCTCTACGCCGAGTACCCCTCGGTCGCGCCGAGCGACTGGCTGAACGGCGAGGACCTGAAGCACACCATCGACTTCCGCGGTGTCTACGGCACGATGATCGAGCAGTGGATGGGCGAGGATCCGCACGAGATCGTGGTGGGCGATTTCGAGCAGGTGCGCCCGTTCACCAAGACACTGGCCGCCAACTAGCGCCGACCAGCCGAGCAGATCGGCACACACGAAGGAGGTTCGAGCGATGCCGTTCCCGCACGCGCTGCTGCGCGCCGGTTACCCCTACGTCCGCGTCCTCGGAATGCGACGCGTGACCACCTACCCCGTCGATATCGCCGTCGGCGACGACCGCATCTACACCATCGGGCGTTCCGAGCTCGGCGTCGGCGGCAACATCCGGATGGTCTCGTTCGACGACGAAGACCTGGGCACGATGGCCGATACCGGGCTCGTCTGGCCCGTCGCGCTGCTGCGCGATCCCGACAACGGCGACCTCTGGACGCTCGACGAGGCTACCCACAAGGTCACCGTCTACTCCGCCGAGGGCGAGCAGCTGCAGCAGTGGGGCGAGCACGGCGAGGAACCCGGCCAACTCAACCGCCCGGCCGGGATGGAGTTCGACGCCGACGGCAACCTCTGGATTGTCGACACGATGAACAACCGGCTCCAGCGCTTCACGCGCGACGGCGAGTACCTCAGCGGTTTCGGCGAGGAAGGGAGCGGCCCCGGCCAGTTCGATATGCCCTGGGGCGTGGCAATCGATGTCCACGGCGATCTCTACGTCTCCGACTGGCGCAACGACCGCATCCAGAAGCTCAGCCCCGACGGCGAACACCTGCTGACGATCGACGGTGCGACGACGGTGGGCGTGGAGTTTTCGCGCCCGACCGGCGTCAGCGTTGACGAGCACGGCGATATCTACGTCGCCGACCGCGATCGCAACCGGGTGCTGCTGTTCGACAAGACGGGCCGCTACGTGCAGCAGTTCACCGGTCAGGCGACGCTCTCGAAGATGGGCCGCACCTACATCCTGGCCAACCAGAAAACGCTGCGGCTGCGCGAGATGACCTCGATCGACCCGGTCAAGGAGCTGCGCCACCCGCAGGGGCTGCGCGTCGAGGACGGCAAGCTCTATATCTGCGATTTCGGCTCGCACCGCGTGCAGGTCTTCGAGAAGGAGGCTTACCCGCTGCGCGAGGACGAAATCATGCCCGAGCCGGCCGCGCCGACGCTGATGACGACCTAGCGGCGAGCGGCTGAGCGCGCTCATGCCGATGGTCTTCGGTTTCGCCGCCCACCGCCGGCAGCTGCTGGAGGCCGAGTTCCTGCGGATCGCCGGCGAACTGCCGCTGCTCGGCGCGGAGCGCTTCTGGCTGAGCGGCGACCTCGCCGCCGAGACCGTCAGCGCCGAATCGGAACTCGAACTCGTGATCATCAAGGAAATGGACGCGCCTTACCATCGCCGCGCCGACTTCTTCAGCACCCACCTGCGGCCGCGCGTCGGTACCCGCTTCCTGATCTATACGCCCGACGAATTCGAGCGCTGCGCCGATCGCGACCCGCACATCCGCCGCGCGACAGCGCTGGGCGACGCGATCCATGTCTGACGCACCCACGCCGAACCCGGCCGCCGAGGCCGACGCGCGGCGTTGGCTGCGCCAGGCGCAGCACGACCTCGATGCGGCGCAGCACGCGCAGGGCGGCGGCTATCACGCCCACGCCTGCTTCCTCGCCCAGCAGGCCGCGGAGAAGTCCGTCGCCAGTTACCTGATCGCAAGGGGCGCGGAGCGCGTTTGGGGCAACGCGCTCGCCGATCTCTGCGAAGACGCGATGGCGCTCGATCCGACGTTTGACGTGATCAAATCGGTCGCCCTGCTGCTCGACAAACACTTTCTCGGCGCGCGCTATCCCTCGGCCCTGCCGGGCGGCGTGCCGCACGACGTCTACGACGATGTGGACTCCGGGCGCGCGCTGGAGATCGCCCGCGATGTGCGCGAATTCGTGCTGCGCCGCTTAGCTCAACTCGCCGAAGAGGGCGAACCTCAATGATCCAGTTCCGCCACGCCCGGCTCAACGAGTACCACTGCGCGATGCTCAGCGACCTGCTGCACCTGCAGGACGATCCGGCGCAGCCGCGCGTGTTGGTGGCGGACGCCGTGGGTGAGCAGGGGCTCGCTTTTCAGCCGCCGCTGCGGCATCGCGGCTATCACCCCGATGTGCTCGCCACGCTCGCGCAGCACGGGCTGGTCGACATGACCCGCGCCGGCGAGGGCCTCTTTCGCGTTTATGTCACCCCCGTGGGCCGCGATTACTACGACGACATGTGCGCGCTGACCTGATGCGGAGCCGAGCGTGTCCGCCGAGCTGACGCCGCAGCGCGTAGGCGCGATCCGCCGCCGTCTGCTGCGCTGGTACGACGAGCACCAGCAGCCGTTCCCCTGGCGCACCGGCAACGATCCCTGGGCCGCGCTGGTCGCCGCCGTCTGCGCGCAGCAGACGCAGATGTCGCGCGTGCTGCAGCTCTACGCGCGCTGGATGGAACACTTTCCGACGCTCGTCGACGCCGCGCAGGCCTCGGAGGCCGATGCGCTCCGCGTCTGGGGGCGCGGCGGCTACCCGAAACGCGCGCTCTATCTGCACCGCGCCGCGCAGCAGTGTCTGACCAGCCACGGAGGCACCGTACCGGACAGCGAAACCGAGCTGTTGCAACTGCCCGGCGTCGGTCCGTTTAGCGCCGCGATAGTACTGGCGTTCGGATTCGGTATCGACTCCACGGCAGTCGACACCAACGTCGTTCGATTGCTCGGTCGGCTGGTACTGGGCGACCTGCAACCGGCCCGCGAATCAAGCGCCGCGGAGATACAACGGATCGCCGAACGATTGACGCCGCGCGGCGAAGCGCTGCGCTGGAATCCCGCGGTAATGGACTTCGGGGCTGCGGTCTGCGCGCCGCGCCCGCGCTGTTCCGAGTGTCCGCTCGCGCGCCTCTGCCGCGCCCAACCGCGTTTCGCCAGCGGCGAACGCGCAGAACCGATGCGGGCGCAACCCGCCTTTGCGGGCTCGCAACGACAACTGCGCGGGATGCTGATGCGCGCCCTGCGCGAGGGCGGCTACCAGATAGAACAGGCCGCGCTCACCGCGCACATTGCAGCCCAAAGCGGGCACCCGATCGAACAGATCGAAGCAGCGTTGTCGGCGTTGATTCGGGACGGACTGGCGCATAGCGATCGCGGTCGCGTACGCTTGGGCGCAGACGGAAGCTAGCAATGCGCTATGCTTCCCACCGGTGTCGTAACACGAAGGGGAGCCCCAATGGCAAACGGCGGAGCAGTAGATCAGGTGCGCGCGGATCTCGAAGCGGCGCGCAACGACAAGCAGGCGCAGATTGAGGCGTTGCAGGGCGAGGTCTCGCAGATCGACGCGGCGCTTTCCGCGCTGTCGGGTCTGCCCAGCATGACCGCCGGCAGCGACGAAGCGGCTGCGGCCGAAGCGGCACCCGCACCGGCCAAGCCCAAGCCCGCCAACGGACGCCGCCGCCGCGGTCGCGCGCGCAAGGCGGCGGCCGCAGCCGCCGCCCCGGCGGCCGAAGCGCCGGCCGCCGCGAAGGCCGCGCCGGCCAACGGACGCCGCCGCCGCGCGACCAAGAGCCGCCCGGGCACGATCAGCGCCGCGGTCGAGGACTTCCTCGACACCAAGCACCCCAACTCCGTCCATGCCTCGGAAGTGTTGGCGCACCTCGAGGATTCCGGCAACACGCCCGGCGGTAACGCGCGCAACGTGCTCCAGTCGACGCTCAACCGTCTCCAGGAGCGCGGCACGGTCAAAAACGTGGGCAAAAACCGCTGGCGCCGGATGCGCCCGCGCGGCCGGCAGCCTGCCGCCTAGCACCGTTCCCGCCGCAACCACGCAGCCTCGCGCTGCCGCCCGCCGGCGACAGCTGCGCTGCATCTGAAGGAGCCGAGAATGCTGTTTGAACTCCGCCGCTACACCATCAACCCGGGCATGCGCGAGCAGTTCGTCCAGGTGATGGAGGAAAAGGTCATCCCCTTCCAGGTCTCCCAGGGCATGGTGATCCTCGGTTCCTTCATCGCCGAAGAGGACGACCAGACCTACGTCTGGATTCGCCGCTTCCGCTCCGAAGAGGAGCGCGAGCAGCTCTACGACGCGGTCTATAACAGCGACTACTGGCGCGACGAGATCACGCCCGCGCTGGGGCCGATGATGAACCGCGAGGGCATCACCGTCACGCGGCTCAACGCCACGCCGCGCTCGCCTATCCAGTAAGGCGCAGGCCAGTAAGCGCGGGCAACGCGCCGACAGCGAGCGCACAACAGGCGCATGATGAGCGACGCGCTCTTTCGGCGCGATGACGCCGGCCGTTACCACCCAACCGACCGCTCGCGCGGGCCCTGGACGCTCGACGCGCTGCACGGCTCGCCCGTCGCCGCGCTGCTCGCGCATGTCGTTGAGCAACATCGCCCGCCCGATCTGCATCTCGCTCGCCTTACCGTCGATCTCTGCCGACCGGTCCCCTACGCGCCGCTCGCCGTATCCGTCGAGCCGGCGCGCGAAGGCCGCCGCGTGGCGCTCTACCGGCTGGTCATCGACACCGACGGTACACCGCTGACCTATGCGACCGCGCTCTGCCTGCGGCGCGACGCGCCAGCCGAGGGCGACGGGCCGCGGCACGATCCGCTGCTCGCGCCGCCGCCGCACCGGACGTTGCCGAAAGACAAACTCGACCGGCGCGGCAATCCCTGGGTTTCCTACCCGGGCACGCTCGACATGCGCTTCCACCGTGCGCCCGCCGGCGGCGAGCCGCCCGAAGTCTGGATTCGCGCCGACGCGCCGGTACTCAATGGCGTTGAGCCGACGCCCGCTGAGCGCGCCGCTTCAATCGCTGATTTTGTCAGCCCCTTCGCCAACATGGGCGATGGGCGCTCCGCCTACGTCAACGCCGATATCACGCTCCAGTTGCAGCGCGAGCCGCAGGGCGAATGGTTTTGCCTCAGCGTCGTCAGCCGGCACGCGACCGACGGCGTGGCCGTCGCGCAGGCGCTGCTCCGCGACGGCGATGGGGTGTTCGGCGCCGCTGCCGCTACGTCCATTCACAACGCGCGCTGAAGCATCCGCAGGCTGCGTTGTTGCCCAGCAACGAGCGTTTGCAGGGCATCCCGGGATGTTGCGCCCTTGACAACCGCTGTGTGGTTCCCGCTCGGGGGCGGGAATGACGGAAAAGAGGGGCAGCGGGAATGACGAAGGGGCGACGGTGGGTGGTAGAGGGCAGCGCTGATCACGGCGAGATACCCGCGGCAAGCGCGGGCATGACGGGGGGCTTACAAGCCCATTTCGGATTCCAGGCGGGCGATTGCGCGGGAAATGCGGTTGACCAGCTCGTCGGCTTCTTCGAGGTTGATGGTCAGCGGGGGGGCGTAGGGGATGCTTGCGCCGCCGCGGGCGAGCACGCCCTCGTCGCGCAGGTATTGGGTGACGCGCTGCGCGACCTGATCGGACTCCTCGAAGTCCTCGCCGGTGGCCGGGTCCTTCTTCAGCTCGATCACTTGCATCAGGCCGGTGCCGCGCGTCTTGTCGATCGTGCGGTGCTCCTCGCGCAGCGCGACGAGGCGGCTGCGCACGTGCTCGCCGATCCGCGCGCTGTTTTCGACCAGCTCCTCGCGCTCAATGATCTCCAGATTGCCCAGCGCCACCGCGCAGGCGACCGGATTCGCGCCCCAGGTGATGCCGCCGATTGTGCCGTCCGGGCCCGCCTCCTCGAAGGTCCGCGCGATTTCGTCCGAGACCATCGTCGCGGCGATCGGCGAGTAGCCCGAGGACAGCTGCTTGGCGAAGGTCATGATGTCGGGCTCCACATCGAAGTGGTTCATGCCGAACCACTTGCCGGTGCGCCCGAAGCCGTTGATCACCTCGTCGGCGATCAGGACGATGTCGTACTTGTCGCAGAGTTCGCGCAGCGTCCGCCAGTAGCCCGCCGGGGGCACGTAGGAACCGTTGGCGGTCGAGATCGGCTCGGCGATCATCGCGGCGATCGTGTCCGGCCCCTGCGAGCGGATCTGGTCCTCGATCGTGCGCGCGCAGAAGACATCGCACTCGGGGTAGGTCTTCTCGTAGGGGCAGCGGTCGCAGTTGACGTTGGGCACGTGCAGCGCGCCGGGCACGAGCGGCTCGTAGGGCACCCGGTTGGCGTAGTAGGAGGCGTTCACGCTCAGCGCGCCGGCCGTCATCCCGTGGTAGGAGCCGATCCGCGAGATCGTCTTGAACTTCTTCTTGTTGCCCTTGAGGAACTGGTAGTGCTTGGCGATGCGCAGCGCGGTGTCGACGGCCTCCGAGCCGCCGTTGACGAAGACCGCCTTGCGCAGCCGCGAGGGGGTCAGCTCCGCCAGCTTTGTCGCCAGCTCCACGGCTGGTTCGTTGGCGTAGGCGAAGGTGTTCTGGTAGGCGAGTTCGGACATCTGGCGATGCGCGATGTCGGCCAGCTCCTCCCGCCCGTGCCCGACGGCGACCAGCCACAGCCCCGACATCGCGTCGATGTACTCACGCCCCTGGTCGTCCTCCAGGAAGATGCCGTTGCCCTTGCGGATCACCAGCAGGCCGTCGTCGGCCGCCAGGTCGGCGAACGACTGGGTGGGAATCCAGAGGTGCTCAAGGCTGCGCTCGTGCAGCGCGATCTGCTCTTCGGTCAGCGTCGTCATCGAAGCCATCCTGTCGTGCGACGGTACGCGCTCCCCAGCGCGCGCCGTTCAGACAGGATAGGGCGATGCGAGCGTGTGCGTGGCGCTGCTCGGTGTCGGCGCCGCGTTGCCTCAGCGTTGGGGTCAGCGCTGGGCCGGGGCGGGCGCGCCGCGCGAGCGCAGGTCGTAGGCCATGATGATCAGGTCGCGCATGTGCCCGTCGCGATCGATCACCCAGCCCGGCAGCGTGGCGACGATGTGAAAGCCGAGGCTGCCGAAGACGGCCTGCGCGCCGTGCTGGTCGAAGGCCATTCGCGCCGAGAGCCGCTCCAGGCCCAGGCGGTCGGCGATCTTGTAGATTTCCTCGGCAAGGAAGCGGCCCAGGCCCTGCCCGCGCACGCGGCTGCTGACCGTGACCCGAATTTCGCCGATGTGCTCCGACCAGCCCGCCTCGTTGTGTACCAGCGAGGCTTCACCCAACACGTGATCGCCGTCCACCGCCAGCACGGTCGTGGTGCGGTGCGCCGCGATGTTCTCCAGCCAGCGGTCGACCACGCCCTCGTCGGTGATGTCCCAGGGCAGATACATCAGGTCGTCGTGCGAGAGGCCGCGGGCGAAGGCGAGGAAGCGCGGCTTGTCGGCGGCCGACATCAGCCGCACCTCGATCTCTTTGCCTCCGCGCAGCGTCGCGGCGTGCGGGTAGTAGCGGGCGATCATCTGCGCCTGTCGCGCGCGTGCGTCGATGGCCATGCGACTCTCCACTTCTGTGGTGTTCTGCGTGCTCTCGATCCGCCATCAGCCGGCGGGGCTGATGCGCCGATCGTAGCACCACCCGCGCAGTGCGCAGCCCCTCCTCCCCCTAATCCGAAGCGGGCGGCTTCCAGCGCAGTGTGCGCGGCTGTACACGGGCTGCGCGATCGCCGGCGTCGTCGGCTTCCAGCAGCACCCGGTCGCCCGGGCGCATGATCCCTTCGCGGGCGACGCGGGCGTAGACGCGGCTGCGGCCCGGCGCAACCTGCTGGTTGATCGCGTTGAAGTCGCCGTCGCGGAAGCAGTGGGCGATCGTTTTGCAGGGCGAGGCGTAGGAGGTGATCTCGACGATCACCTGGTCGCCGAGCCGCAGCCGCGCGCCCGGCACCACCCGCCGCCAGTCGAGCCCGCGCACGGTGACGTTCTCGCCAGCGGAGCCCGCCCGAATCTCGTTGCCCGCCGCGCGCAGGCTGTCGATCACTTCCGCCGACCAGAGGCAGACGGCGCGCTCGCGCCCGCCGTGATGCCGGCGGTCGCGCTGGCGATCGCGCGTCAGTCCGAAGGCGTTGACCACCGCCTCGGGTGCGGCGCGCTTGGGCACCCCGCCCGCCGAGACGCTGAGCTGCTCGATTCGTCCTTCAGCCGCTTCCATCGCGCGCTCCTCACCTGCGCAGGCAGTGTAGGGCGTGTTTATATGGGTCGGCGGTTACCGGGTTTGGTCGGGGTGTTCGGGGTTGTTCGGGGGTGTTCGGCTTTGTTCAGGTTTGTTCGGAACGACGGGATGGCCTGCGGAGGGGCGTTGAGATGGGTTCGGGGCTTTGTGTTGCGAAGGGGGTTGGGTTTGGGGGCCCCAGATCAAGTCTGGGGCAGGCTCCAGATCAAGTCTGGGGCAGGCTCCAGATCAAGTCTGGGGCGACGGAGGGTGGCGGCAGGGATGGCGGAGGCGGCTCGGGGCCGATTCCCGCTCGGGGGCGGGAATGACGAGAGAAGGGGCGGGAATGACGAGGGAAGGGGCGGGAATGACGAGAGAAGGGGTGGGAATGACGAGAGAAGGGGTGGGGATGACGGGAGCGGCGCGAGGTCAGGTGGGGGGATCGGGGTCGGGGTCGGGCTGGGAGGCGAGGCGGTCGGCGAGTTGCTCGGCTTGTTGGAAGAGGCGTTCGATTGCTCCGGGCTGGTCGAGGTTGGGCGCCGGCGGCTCCGGTTGGTCGGTGGGGTCGTCGGGCTGCTCGGCGGCGGCGGATTGGTCGGTGTCGTCGGTGTCGCTGGCGGCGGCGGCGGGCTGTTCGGGCTGTTCGGGCTGTTCGGGCTGTTCGCCTTCGAGGGTGTCGTCGCCGGCGTCTGCGGCGGGTTGGTCGGCGTCGGCCGCTTCGTCCGGGGCGTCGTCGGTCTCGTCGGTCTCGTCGTCCGAGGCGGCGTCGGCGGGGAGTTGTTGGGTGGGTTGGGGCGGGTCGGAGAGGGCGCTGCGGTAGTAGGCGAGGTCGTTGGGGTCGACGGGGGGGAGGTTGGCGCGTTCTGCTTCGAGTTGCTGTTGGACGGCGAGTTGTTCGGCGAGGTCGAGGTTGAGCGGTTCGGGTCGGTTGTCGGCGGCGGCGTCGCTGAACAGTTGGAGGTAGTTGGCGATGATGATGGTGGCTTGGAAGCTGATCCACTCGGAGCGGGTGTTGGCGGCGAGGTCGTGGATTTGGGGCAGGAGGCTGACGATGCCGACGATGCGTGCGAGTTGTTTGAGGGCGTTGAGGCGGACGTATTCGGAGTCGGCGGTGCCGAGGCGCTGGAGGTTTTGGACGCAGAATTCGCTGTAGGCGTCGCGGGCGAATTGTCGCTGGTGGTCGACGAGAGCGGGCATGGGGGTGATTGTAGCCGAACTGGTGTGCGATGTGGTAATGGGTTGTGTGGTCTGGGTTGCGTTTTGGGGTTGTTCGGGGTTGTTCGGGGTTGTTCGGCCATGTTCAGGTTTGTTCGGGGTGTCGGGATGGCTTGCGGAGGGGCGTTGGCGGTGGCTCGGGGCTTTTGTACTGCGAAGGGGGTTTGGTTTGGGCCCCAGATCAAGTCTGGGGCGACGGAGGGTGAGTCTGGGGCGACGGACAGGGGCGGGGGCGACGGAGGGTGGCGGCCGGGAGGGCGGAGGCGGCTCGGGGCCGATTCCCGCTCGGGGGCGGGAATGACGGGAAAGGGGGTGGGAATGACGGGAAAAGGGGGTGGGAATGACGGGAAAAGGAGGGCGGGAATGACGGGAAAAGGAGGGCGGGAATGACGGGAAAGGAGGGCGGGAATGACGGGAAAGGGGGGCGGCGGGAATAGGGGAGGGTGGTGATGTGTGCGGCGTTGGTGCTGTTGACGTCGAGATACCCCCGTTCGGGCCGGGGGCAGGCTCCGCGGCAAGCGCGGGTATGACGGAGGAGGCCAGAGCGCGGGTATGACGGAGGAGGGCAGAGCGTGGGTAGGACGGAGGAGGCGGGAGAGCGGGTATGACGGAGAGGAGGAGGGGAGGCTGGCGTCCTTTATGGCGCGTGGAACTCGGCGATTATGCCGTCTATGTAGAGCACTCGCAGGGCTGTGAGGAGGCCGGGGAGGAGTTGGGCGCGTTGGGCGTCTTCGACGCCCTCCAGCATTGTGTTGATCACTTCGCGGGCTGTTTGGCGACCGTCGATGCCCTGGACCAGGCGGGCGACTACCAGCGAAATCGGCGCGCCCTGGGGGCGGCTCGGTGAGCTGACTACGGCGCCCCACTCGAACTCGCCCTCGCCGACTACGGGCTTGCGCTCCAGTTCGACGCCGTCGGCCAGCACGGGGATGCGGTCGAGCAGCGGGCTGCGGTCGGGCCACTGGCGATCGATGAGCGCGCCCGCCGCTTGCTCGCGTTCGGCGCGTTCCTGCTCCACCGCGGCCACGCCCTGCACGAAATCGGGGGGCGCTTCGCCGCGCTCCAGCACGACCCGCTCGTAGCCCTGCGGCGGCTGGCCGGCTACAGCGGCGATGAAGGCCTCGCGCGCCGTCGCCGCGCCGTCGCCGCCCTCCTTGCCGAGCAGCCGCCTTGCTTCCCAGAAGTACGAATCGGCGGTGCGGTTGCTGGCGTAGAAGAGCGCGGCCATCTCGCGGAACTGGTGGTACTGCTGCATGTAGAGCTGGGTGTAGACCTCCGCCGCCGGCCCGCGCAGTTCCGGGGTGCGCAGCGCGCTGGTCACGTAGGCGGAGGCCAGCACGGCCGAGGACAGCGCGAGGTGTACGCCCGACGAGAAGAGCGGGTCGATGAAGCAGGCTGCGTCGCCCACCAGGATGTAGCCGTCGCCCACCAGTTGGCGCGAGACGTATGACCAGTCGCGCACGATTCGCGCTTCGTCCACCCGCTCGGACGCCGCCAGCATTCGGCTCGTGTGCCCAGTGGCCGCCAGCTGTCCCTCCAGAAACGCCTCGGCAGACTGCTCGGACAAGCGCTCTGCGCCCCAAGCCGCGTCGACCACCACGCCGACGGACATCACGTCGTCGGGCAGCGGAATCGCCCAGGACCAGCCGTGCTCGAACGCCTCGATGAAGATATTGCCCGCGTCGATGCCGTCGAGCCGCCGCGCGCCGCGGAA
This sequence comes from Dehalococcoidia bacterium, assembly GCA_965242565.1. Taxonomy (GTDB): domain Bacteria; phylum Chloroflexota; class Dehalococcoidia; order Bin125; family Bin125; genus CATQGW01. The sequence continues at coordinate 1,273,074 of OZ251457.1, forward strand.
GTAGGAGTAGACCGCCAGATTGCGGAAGAACTCGTCCGTCTCGCGCAGCGCCAGCCGCCGCCCGATTAAGCCCGCCCGGCCCGTTGCGTCCACCACCCAGGATGCCTCGATCGTTTGCTCCGCGCCGCCCGCCGCATTCGCGTCTTCGGGGCGGCAGACGACCGCCGCGGCGCGCTCGCCCTTGAAGCGCACATCCAGCGCCCGCCAGCCCTCGCGCACATTGACGCCGGCCCGCTTGCTGTTCTCCAGCAGCATTTGGTCGAATTGCGGGCGGCGCACCTGGTAGGCGTGGGGGTAGCGCTCGTTGGTCTCGCGGAAGTGCCATGACCAGGGCGCAGCGTCGCGGCCCCAGACCATCGTCGCGCCGTATTTCGGCGTGAAGCCGGCGGCCTTGACCTGCTCAAGCACGCCCAGTGTTTCGAGGATCGGGATCGAGGCCGGCAGCAGCGACTCGCCCACGTGCTCGCGGGGAAACCGCTCGCGTTCGAGCAGCGTCACCTGCCAGCCCTGCCGCGCGAGCAGCGTCGCCGTCGTGGAGCCCGCCGGCCCGCCGCCCAACACGACGATCGGGGCGGTCATCATCTGCGCCGGGCCCGTTGCGGGCCGTTCGCGGGCAGCGGCGCGATCATCGCTTCGTACATGCCCAAGAGGTGCTCGGCCCGCTCGCGGTCCGAGGCGAAACGCCTGCGACGGTAGAGGCGGTCGACGGCGCGATCGAGTTGGCGGTGGGCGTCGCGGAGGTCGGCAGGCATCAGATCGGGGTCGTACAGATTCGCGAGGCTTTCATTCGGAAAGCGGGCGCGGGCGTCGAGCACTGCATCAGCAGCGGCCGACAGCGCCTGGAGTCGGTCCTCGCTCAGTTCCGGCACCGGAAACGTGTTGTAGACGAGGCTGGTCGAAAACCGGTAGTCACTCTTCAGCCGGCCGCCGATCTGGGCGAGCCAGGCATTGTGCATCGCCGAGCAGAGCAGGGCGAACACGGGCTTCGACGCGCCTTCGATGACGCGCAGCGCGTTGCTCGGCACTGCCGGCGGCTCAAGCCAGCCAATCGGCACGTAGGTCCGCCGGGAGGAGCTTGTTTCCGGAATCACCAAGAACGGCTCATCCGGCGTGCAGGTCTGGGCGAATTCGTTTGGGCGCTTCGAGAGTTCGCGGGCCTCGGGACTTCGGCTCGCACTCCTGAACGCTCGGACTTCCTGAATGATCCTGCGCAACGGTTCGCAATCCGCCAGCAGCGACGGGCCCGCGTTCCGAAGGTGCAGTATCCAGCGCTCCTCGCGGTTGATGAATTCGCGCGCACCGACATACGGGCGAACGAACGGGGTCGCCGCCGGGCATTCCGTCAGCAACGCCCCTCGTTCCTCGCGGTCGAGGATGAAATGCCCGCCGTCGATCGGCTGCGTGCCATAGGTGAGCGGTGGAAGGCCGTTCAGCGGTACTCTGGATTTTCGTACCGCGATGTTCGGATCCGCAAGCGCTTCTCCGTCGAGCAGATACGGAGCGAGCACCGTGTGCTCCGTCTGCTCCGGCGGTCCGCGCAGATCATCGTAGGAGTAGAGTGCGCGCCGGCTCGGCGCAACCGTGCGGGGCGCGAGGCCGATGACGACGACATGCACATGGGCTTTGCCGCGCGCTTCCGACGACCATTCGAACGTGCGGTGCGCGAACATGATCTCCAAGCCGTACCGCTCCAACAGCACCGGCCACAGGGTCGCGACCTGTTCGCCCTGGGTGATCGAGTTCGTCGCAACGAACGCGATCTTCGCATTCTCCGCCTGGACGTATTTGCCGGCCTGGAAGAACCATGCGGTCACGTAGTCCAAATGGCCGGTGCCGCCGTTCAGTTCGGCGATGCGCCGAAGCTGCCGGCCTTGTGTCGCGGACCTCAGCTGCGAGCCCACAAACGGCGGATTGCCGAACACGTAGGAGCACTCGTCTGCCGGCAGCACTTCGTTCCAGTCGAGTTCAAGCGCGTCTTCAGGGTGAATGTGCGGTGCGGCCGCCAGTGGGATCCGGGCGAAGGTGCGGCCGAGCTCTTCGCTCATTCGCCGGTTCATGATGTGGTCCATCATCCACAGCGCCGCCTCTGCGATGAGGCAGGCGAAATCGTTCAGCTCGATCCCGTAGAACTGGTCGACATCGATCATTGAGAGCTGGGAGACATCCAGGGCACCAGTGCTCGCCCCGCTCGGGTGCAGGCGCTTGAGGATCGCGATCTCCAGTTCGCGCAGCTCCCGATAGGCGACGATCAGGAAATTGCCGCAACCGCAGGCCGGGTCGAGCAACTTGAGGGAGCCGAGCTTCTTCTGGAGATCGCGCAGCGCCGCCTCGCGCACGGCGGGCGAGCGTCTCCGGCGGGCCCGATCGAACTCCGCCCGCAGATCGTCGAGGAACAGCGGCTCAATCACTTTGAGAATCGCCTGCTCCGACGTGTAGTGGGCGCCGGAGGCACGACGTTCGCCCGGGTCCATGATCGACTGGAAGAGCGAACCGAAGATTGCGGGCGAGATGCCGTCCCAGTTGAACCAGGCGGCGTCGAGCACCGACTCCCGCAACTCGGAAGTGAACGACGGCATCGGCAGGGCGCCTTCGAACAGGTCCCCGTTCACGTACGGAAACGCATTGAGATCCTCGTCCAGATAGGTCTGCCGATCCTCTTCCGGCGTGTCCAGCACTTCGAACAGGTTGGTCAGCCACTGGCCGAGCGTCGCGCCATCAGTCGTAGTGCGCTGCTCGATCAAGTTCAGGAACGCATCCTGCGGAAAGATGCCGGAGTCTTCCGCGAAGAAGCAGAAAACGAGCCGGACCATGAGCCGCTGCAACGACTCGCCACCGTAGCCGGATGACAGCAGCGCGTCGTGAATCGCCCCCACCAGCTCGGACGCGCGGATATTGACGGGATCCTGGTCAGTGAATCGCGGCTGCTGAACGCCCATGATGAACGCGAATTTGTGGATGTGCTTCGACAAATCGGCGAGTCGGAAGCGCGTGGCTTCGCGCTCGTCCAGGTCTTCCAGCTCGAATTCCTGGAAGTTGCACAGCAGCAGATAGCGGGGCCGGGCCGCATTATCGAGCCCGTCGAAGTACCGCAGCGCTTGCTCCCGCGCGACCGTCAGACTGCGGCCCGCGCTCTTCTGCTCGACCAACAGCGTTCCCGGCCAGTGGAGATCGATGTAGCCACGCGTGTTGTCGAGCAGCGTGACCCGCTCTTCGTAGCGGGCGACGGCGCGGCGTTCGACATCGAAGATGCGGAAGAACGCTTCGTAGAACGCTTGCGTTTCGCCCTTCTCGTAGACCGCGTCCTTCCACTCGCGAGAGAACCGGCGGGCGCGGACTCGCAGTTCATTCGTGGCGACCACCATTGGCCAAGGCCTTTATGCGCGGCGGGCGCGCTCCGGGAGCGCGCCCGCTCGGACTGCCCTTCTCGAAGTGGCCGGGCCGGCGAGGGCTTAGAGGGCCTCGTTGGTTTTGGTGTCCACCTCGAACGGGCCTTTGAGGTCAAGCTCTTTGCCCATCTCGCGGACGGCGGGGATGACCTCTTCGCCGAAGAGGCGCAGCGAGCGCATCGAGTCCTCGTGGTTCATCGCGCCGTCGCCGTCCCAGAAGAAGATCGAGCCGGGGCGGAGCGTCTCCAGCACGTGCTTGATCTTCGGCAGCACAGTCTTGGGCGTGCCGGAGATGATCGAGTACTTGTTGACCTGCTCCTCGTAGGTGCCGAGGAAGTCGGCCTGGTCCTGGGAGTCGGCGCTGGGCGCGGAAGCCGTGGCGGGGGCGTCCTCCTGCTGGCGGCCGCGGGAGGCGGCGGCGAAGGTCGAGACGGTGGGCAGCAGCGAGGTGCGGCTGGTCAGGCCGGGCAGGTTTTGGAGGTTGGCGCGCACCTGGCCCTGATTGCCCTCGAGGAAGGGGTTGGCCGGGCCGGCGATGTACTTGCGGCCGGCCTCTTCGGCCAGCTCTTCGGTCTCGTCGACATGCACCTTGAACAGGTAGCCGTGGTGCTGGGTGCCGGCTTCGTAGCCCTGCTCCTGCGCGACCTCGTCGTAGTAGTCGAACGACTTCTTGGTCGGCTCGAGTTCGGTGGCGAGCATGATGTAGGGGTAGCGCTGCTTGGCGCACCAAGCGACGGTGTTGCGGCTCATCACGCCGGGGATCCAGATTTGGGGGTGCGGCTCCTGGTAGGGGCGGGCCCAGGGGTTGACGTAGCGGTACTGGTAGTGCTCGCCCTCCCAGCGGAACGGGCCCGGGGTGCTCCAGGCCTTGACCACGAAGTCGTGGGCTTCCTGGAAGCGCTCCCAGTTGAAGGGCGCCTGCGAGTTGTGGGCGACGCTTTCGCGGCCGGTGCCGCGCACCCAGCCGGTGACCAGCCGCCCGCGCGAGATCATGTCGATCTCGGCCAGCTCTTCGGCGAGCCAGAGGGGGTCTTCCCAGATCGGCAGCACGTTGCCGAGCAGCACGATCTTGGCGCGCTTGGTGATTCGCGCCAGGATCGCGGCCTCGACGTTCATCACGCCGCCCATGCAAAACGGCGTGGAGTGGTGCTCGTTGAGCATCAGCCCGTCGAAGCCCATCTCCTCGGCGTAGACCTTCTCGTCGAGGTAGCGGTTGTAGAGGTCGGCCCCGATCCTGGGGTCGTAGTCGGCGTTGGTCATGCCGAGGTCTTCGATCTCGCGGCCGGTCGCGCCGACCCAGCCGGACTCGAAGTCCTGGTAGGGACGCTCGGTGAAGTAGCCAATGAACATTCGGGTTCCTCTTCCCTGCCCCGCGTTGGCGCGGGGCGTTACTCGCGCAGGATAGCGCCCACGGCGGACGCGCGCGGAGCTTCCGTGTTTCAGCCGGCGGCGATGTGGGCGGCGACCGCCGCCGCCGCGCCCTCGGCGTCCTCCAGTTCGACCAAGTGGCCGAGGCCGGGCAGCACCTGGAGCGAGGCGTTGGACAGGGCCGCTTCGTAGGCCCGGCCCACGCCGATCGGCGTGACGCGGTCGTCCTCGCCCCAGAGCAGCAGGGTGCGCACCCGCGTCTCGCTGAGCAGGTGCGGCAGCTGGCGGTTGAACATCCAGGGCTTCCAGGTCAGCCGCGCGGTCATCTCGCGGCTGAAATCCCAGAGCTCCTTCAGTTCGGGCGCGGCTTCGTCGCCGAAGACCTCGGCGTAGGCGTCGTCCGAGGAGAAGCCGAGCTTCACGTACTCCTCGAACTCGTAGAAGATCACGTCGGCGATCTCGCCTTCCTCGGGCTGGATGCCGGCCGCGCCGATCAGCGTGAGCGAGGAGAGGTCGTGGTCGCTCATGCTGGCCAGCTCGGCGGCGACCCAGCCGCCGAAGCCCAGGCCGACCAGATGCACGGAGCCGAGGCCGAGCGCCTCGATCGTGCGGCGCGCGAGGATCGCCATGTCGCGGGCCGAGCGGGCCCACTCGGGGCGCTCCGACTGCCCGTAGCCGGGCATGTCGGGCACGCTCACGGCGTGCGTCGCCGCCAGCTGCTCGTAGAACGGGATCCAGCCGGGGTTGCCGGTGGAGTGGTGCAGCACCACGACAGGCTCGCCCTGTCCGTCCTGCAGCACGCGGACATTGCCGCCGGCGACCTGCACGGTGGTTTCGGAGTGGGTTTCGGTTTGTGTCGTCACGCGAAGCGCTTTCCCTTGCTCGAATCGTTCGCACGTAGCATAGCTTGCGCACGCCGGGCCGGGACCGGGCGCGTCACGCAGTAGACGGCCGGGGAGCGTTCTGATGCTCGGACTGGTCAGACTGGCGGCCTTGCGGGAGTTGCGCGGCGGCTGGCGGCTGCTGCTGGTCGCCGCGGCGGTGCTGACGTTCGCGTCCGCGCTGACGGCGCTGCCGCTGGTCTACAACGCCACCAGCGCCGACCTGGCGCTGCATGAGCTGATCGAGCAAAGTCCGGACGCGGTGCTCTTCGCGGATCACGCGCGCACCGACCGGCCTCCGCTCCGCTCCGATATCGACACCGTCGACCAGTCCGCGCAGCAAGCCCGCGACCGGCACCTCGCCCGGTTCGAAGGACTCGTCAGCGAAACCCGCCGCATGACGGAGACGCCGCAAAGCCCGGTCCGCTGGACCCGCACCGACAACCAGCTCTTTGAAGCCCTGCCCGCCTACTTCCAAACCGCGGAGCAGCTGCGTGAACACGCGCGGCTCGTCGAGGGCCGCTGGCCTGCGCAGGACGCATCCGAGGTCGGTTTCGACAAGCCGATCCCCACCGTGATCGGCGCGAAGTTGGCCGATCAGATGGGCCTCGGCGTGGGTTCCGTGATCGGCTGGTTCGGACGGTACGACTCTGAGGAAGAGGAGTGGATCTTCGGGCTCGAATCCGAAGTCGTCGGCATCATCGAGCCGCTCGCCGACAACCTACATGTCTTCCACTACACCGACACCTGGTTTGAGCTGCAATACAACATCGGCCCGGGGGGCGAGGAGCTGCCCTACTTCGCTGTGTTCATCGAAGAGGATGTGCTGATCCACGCGCTTGTGAGGGGGATGGGGCTCTCCGGCGTCACGCTCACTCACCGGTGGCGCACGCGCCTGCACCCCGATGTGCTGACCAGCGACGATGTCGACGCCGTCGTGGAGGGCTTTGAGGCCTACGTCCAGCAGCTGCAGCGGCTCGAGGGCGGCTCGGCCTCGGCGTTCCTGCTGCGGGTGCTGACCGACTACCAGCGCCAGGCTTCGTTTAGCGGCGGGCAGTCGCTGCTGGCCGGTCTGCAGCTGGTGGCCGTGGCGCTCTTCGCAGTGGCGTTGATCGGACGGCGCGTGGCGGCGCGCACCGCTGCGGACCGTGAGCGGCTGGCCGCGCGGGGGGCGCGCGCCTGGCAGCAGGCGGCGGCGCAGGCGATGCTCGGGCTCTGGATTGCGGCGCCCGCGGCGGTGCTGGGCGCGCCGCTGGCCGCCTTTGCGCTGCACCACGCCGGGCGGCTGGAGGCGATCGCCCGCTTCAGCGGCGGCCAGCCGCTCGACACGCGGCTGACCGGCGAGGCCTGGCTACTGGCGCTGGGCGGGGCGCTGGCCGCCTGGCTGGCTTTCGCCGCGCCGGCCTGGCTCGAGGCGCGGCGGCGCGTCGATCTGCGCGAGCGGGGACGCCCGCAGCGGCAGAGTCTGATCCAGCGGGCCTGGCTGGATGTCGCGCTGCTGGTGCTCGCGGCCGTGCTCTTCCTGCAGTTCCGCGCGCAGGCGACGGGCGGCGCGCTGGCGGCCTTTGAGGACGGCGGGATCAATCCGGTGCTGATGATCAGCCCCGGACTGCTGCTGCTCGGCGCGGCGCTGGTGCTGATTCGGATCGCGCCGCGGATCATCAACGCGATCGCCGCCGCGCTCGCCCGCACCGGCGCGCCGACCTGGTCGCTGCTGGCGCTGCAAACCGCTGCGCGGCGGCCGGCCGCCGCGATGTCGTTGATCGCGCTGGTCGCCTTCATCACCGCCGTCGGCCTGATCTCCGCCACCTACGCGGCCACGATCCGCGACACCGAGGAGGAACGCATCCGTTACGTCGTCGGCCCTGAAGTGCGGGGCGTCTCGATCGGCTCCAATTTGGCCAATTCCACGACATCGCGCGTGATCGAGCCGCTCGACTCGCGGGCAGGCGTCGATGCCGCCTCCGCCGCCTACCGGGGGATCGGCAACATCGGGGGCGACCAGACGGGTAGCCGCGTGATTCTGCTCGGCGTGCAGAGCGAGCGCGTTGACGAGCTGGTCTCGCTCGACGCCGATGAGCTGGGAATGTCCGCTGCGGACCTGCTGGCGGCGATCGCCCGCGAGCCCGGCAGGCCCGGCGCGCCGCTGCCCGATGACGCCGAAGCGCTGTTGATCCGTGTGCGTACGGACCCGGCCAACGCCAACCTTGAGATGTTCGCCCGTGTGACCGATCGCTTCAGGCAGGTCGTCGAGCGTAAATTCCGCGACGATCCGGGCGGCGACTGGAGCGTGCTGCGGGCTTCGCTGACCTCCACGCCGGGGCGGACGCTCAGCCGCCCGCTGCGGCTCGCGGCGATCATCGTGCGGCCCAGAGCCCGCGTGGTCCGCGCGCCGACCGGCGCGATCTGGCTGGACGACCTGCGGGCCGAAACGCCCGACGGAGCGACGCCGATCGAGGGCTTTGAGCGCGACGCGCCCTGGCGTTCCGCGCTCGGCGTCGCCGGCGGGGACCGCGTCGAATTCGACGCCGCAGGCGCGGTTGAGGGCGAAGCGGCGCTCCGCTACTCGTGGTCCGGGCTGCGCGCGAACGACGAGCTGATCATCGTCCGCGAATCGCCCAACCTGCCGGTGCGCGCTGCGATTGACCGCGAATCGCTCGAAGCGGCCGGGCTGGCACTCGGCGATGTCACACCGATCGTCGTGGGCGGCGCGGCGATCCCTGTGCGCATCGCGGCCGTCGCCGACTACTTCCCCACGCTCAATCCGGCGCAGGGCGGTTTCCTGATCGCGGACCTCGCGGCGCTGCGCGCCGCCGCGCTGGTCGCGGCCAGCCGCGCGGTGCTGCCGATTACCGAAATTTGGGCCGCCACGGACAACGATGACGCCCGCGCCGTCGCCGGCGAGTTGATGGATGAGGTCTACCTCTCCAGCGTAGTGCTTGACGCTCGGCTGCTGCTCAACGACGCGCAGACCGATCCGTTCCGCTCGGGCGGCATCGCGGCGCTGTTCGTGGTGGGCTTCCTCGGCCTGCTCATCATGGGCGCGACCACGCTTTTCCTGACGCTGGCCGCCGAGGGGCAGGAACGCGCGCGCGAGTTCGCGCTGCTGCAAACCATCGGCTACGGACGCGCCGCGATGCGCTTGCAGGCCGCCGTCGAAGTGCTGCTGATCCTGCTGATCGGGATCGGCGTCGGGCTGGGGCTGGGACGGGCCGTGGCGGGCGCGCTGCTCGGCTTCCTCGAAGTCACCGCCGAGGGCGTCCGCGCCGCGCCGCCGACCTCTATCTCGGTTGACTGGCTGGTGGCGGCGCTGGGCATCGCCGCGCTGACCGCCTGCGCCCTCGCCGGCGTGGCGCTGGTCGCCCGCTGGATCGCCGCCCGCGACGCGGCAGCGCTGCTGCGCGAAGGGGAGGACTGAGATGCGCTTCCGACCTGATCGCGGGCTAAACAGCGGGCTGGGCGGCGGGCTGACCGGCGAGATCATGCGGCTCGGTCTGCGCCGCGTCGCCTCCGCGCCGCGCCTCTCCGCCGTGCTGTTGATCGGCTCGCTGCTCGCCGTGGCGCTGGCGGCCTCCGCGCCGATCTTCATCGAAGCGGTGCGCGACCTCGGCCTACGCCAGATCCTGCGCGACGCCGAACCAGCGGAACTCGACCTGCGCTTCCTGCAGAACGGGCTGGCCGCCGACCGCACGGCGATCGAGGATGTGCGCGAGGTGCTGGCGAGCGAGGCGACCGAGGCCGCGAGCGAGCTGATCGTGGGCGACACGTTCGCGCTGCGCACCGGCGGCTACATCGTGCGCACGGCGGATCAGCCCGACGACGCGGAGACGCTCAACGGAACATTCGCCGCGCAGAGCGATCTGGCGGAGCGCGTTGCGCTCAGCGACGGCCGCCTGCCGCAGCCGGCCGGCGCTAGCAGCACCGGAGGCGTCATCGAAATCGCGCTGGAACGCGGCCAGGCGGCGGCGTTCGGGCTGACTGTCGGCGACGAGCTGATCGCGCAGCCCTTCTGGCTCGGCGCGCCGGCCGAGAGCCGCGCCGTGATCGTCGGCCTCTTCGAGCCGCCCGACAACGCCCGTGACTGGTCCACGCTTGATGTCGGCTTCCTGCCGATCTCCGCGCGGGAGACCGAGTTGCGCTTCTGGACGACGCAGGAGGACCTGCTCGGGCGGCTGGCCGAGCAGTCGCCCACGCTGCGCGTGGCGCTGCTCCAGCGCTTCCGGCTGGATGTCTCCGGGCTCGTCTCGAGGACCGCCGAAGCGGCCGGCGGGCGGCTGGAGATTATGGAAACCAGGCTCGCCCAGCAGTTGCCCGGCGTCGGCCAGACCTCGGAACTCACCGAGCTGCTGACCCGCTTCCGCGAGCGCTTCCGCTTCGCGCAGGGCACGCTGATGATGGTCGTCCTGCAGTTGGTCGGCGCGGTGCTGGTCTATTCCGTGATCGCGGCGGCGATGCTGGCCGAGCAGCGCACGGAGGACACGGCCTGGCTGCGCAGCCGCGGCGCGCGGCGGCGCGACATCGCGCTGCTGCACATCGTCGAGGCGTCGCTGCTGACCGCGCCGGCCGTGGTGCTGGGGCCGCTGATCGGGATGGGGTTGGTCTCGCTGCTCGGGCTCGTGCCGCCGTTTGACGAGGCGTTGGGCGGCGGGCTGCTGCCGGTGCGCCTGCCCGCGCTGGCCTGGTACGTCGCGCTCGGCGCGGGCGCGCTGGCGCTGCTGGCGCAGGCGATCCCCGCCTACCGGGCGACGGGGCAGACGATCGTCACCACGCGCCGCGCGCGGGGGCGCCCGCCCGAGTCGTGGCGGCAGCGGGCGCTCGTCGATGTGGCCATCGTGGCGCTCGGGGCGCTGTTGATCTTCGAGCTGCAGTTCGCGGGCGGCCCTGTGGATACGCCGCTGGTCGGCGAGACGCGGATCGAGTGGCTGGCGGTGATCACGCCGACGGTGCTGATGGCGGTGGTCGGGTTGATCGTGCTGCGGCTCTTCCCCGCGTTAATGCGGTTGGCGGCGCGGCTGGCGACCGCCTGGCGCTGGCTGACGCCGCTGCTCGGCGCGTGGTATCTGGGACGCACGCCTACGCACTACGCGCGCACCGTGCTGTTGCTGGCGATCGCCGGCGCGCTGGCCGTCTTCGCCGGCTCCTTCCGCGGCACGCTCGAGTCGTCCTATAACCAGCGGGCGCTGCACGCGGCGGGCGCCAACCTGCGGCTGCTCGAACCAGTCTCCGAGCAGATCGTCAAGGAGCGTGTCGAGGCGGCGAGCGGTTCGCCCGCGGCGCAGGTCAGCCGGATCGGCGCGGTCTTCGACGGCGACGAGGACTCCGGCCCGCTCAGCCTGGTCGCGCTCGACGCCGGAACCGTCGCCGACCAGCTTGATGCCGGCGGCGCGGGTTGGGCCGCCGAGCCCGATACGCTCCGCGCGCTCGCGCCCCCGCCCGCCGACATTGACCGCGCCGTGATCGAGCGGCTGACCGGCAAATTCACGCTCCGCATCCGCGACTTCACCGTTGACGAATTCCGCGGGCGCGTCTGGTTCTCCGTCCGCTTCCAGGACGCCAACGGCCGCTACTGGGGATACGTGCTGGGTTCGGTCGGCCCGGAAGGGGACCCGGCAAGCTTCTCGGTAGCCACGGTCCTGCGCGACGGACAGGACTTCGCCATCGCGCACGACGAAGAGCTCGAGGAGTGGCAGGAAATCAGCGCCCAGCTGGAACGCAACCCGACCTTCCTGCTCGCGCCCGAGGGCATCCAGCCGGTCCAGCAACGCAGCCGCTTCGGCACGCCGGTCTATGTCCGCCCCGACGCGCCGCTGACCCTGATCTCGATCGACATCGGCGGCGCGCGGGGCAGAGGCGGCGTCGAGATCGGCGAGATCAGCTACAGCGAGGGCGGCCGCAAGCGGATCATCGAGGACTTCGAGGGCGTACATTCCTGGCAGCCCACGCCGCTCGCCGTCGGCGAAGATGCGGTCGACTACCTCGTTCCCCTACCCGAAGATGACGCGGTCCGTTTCAGCTGGACGTCAGAATTCGCTTCGCTGCGCGGTATCCGCTACGCCTCACCACAGGAGCCGCTGCCGATGCTGATGAGCCGCGACGCGCTGGAACAGGGGCGCTCCGAGATCGGGGACGAGATCCGCATCCGCGTCGGCGCGATGCCGATGCTGTTCCGCATCGCCGGCGTCTTCGACCACTTCCCCACCTGGGACCCGGGCGTTGATCCGCCCTTGCTGATCGTCGATCGGGCCGCGCTGTTCGACCGCCTCTTTTCCAGCGCTGCCGCCGGCACCTCGCTGGCGGTGCTTGACGAGCTGTGGCTCGACGCTCCGCTGGCGAGCATCGCGCCGCTGCTCGAGGCCGAGGAGATTCCGCTCGACGCCGACGGGATCATCAGCGCCGACGCCGCCCGCTCCGGCATTGAGGCCGATCCGCTGCTTGTCGCGGCCTGGAACGGGGTTTTTATCGGCGCGCTCGCCGCCGTCGCGGTTGCGGCGTCCTTTGGACTGGTCGTGCTGATGTCGGTCACCGCGCAGGCGCGGCGAGTGGAGTTCGCCGTCTGCCAGAGCATCGGGATGAGCGCCCGGCAGGTTTTGGGGCTGATCGGGATCGAGCAGATCGCGGTGATCATCGTCGGTCTGGGCGCGGGGCTGATCGTCGGCACGCAGGCCGGGCCGGTGCTGCTCGACTTCTTCTCACTGACCCCCGAAGGCCGCGATGTGGTGCCGCCGCTGGAGTTCCTGATCGACTGGCGCACCGTGGGCATTCAGTTGGGGGCGCTGGTCGGGCTTTTTGCGCTCAACCTGACGGCGTTCCTGTACTTCCTGCGGCGGATTGAGTTGCACGGGGCGCTGCGCCTAGCGGCCTGATCCCCTTATGCGCTCAGGCTGAACGGGGGGTAGCGGTCGGTCGCCATCAGGAAGGCGTAGGCGCTGACGCGCAGGCTGTAGCGCTGCACGCCGACCACGAAGTTGAAGAGCGGGCGCGGGTAGGCGCCCGTCGCCACGATGGCGACCCAGGCGATGATCTCGGCGATGGTCGAGAGGATCACGAGCACGGCCAGCACGATGTAGTGCGGCAACGCGAGCAGCCACTTGACCAGCGGCAGGAAGCGGTTCAGCTGCGCCGCGTTGGGGTAGTCGACCTCGATGTGAACCGACTGCTCCTCGTCGGTCGAGGGGTAGCGGTCGGTCAGCAGGGCGAGGTAGGCGTTGATCCGGCCCATAAAGCGGGAGTATTCCAGGTTGAAGTCGAACCACCAGCGCGGGTACTTCTGGCGGACCAGGATCATGACCAGCGTCGGCAGCACAACCATGTTGCTCTGCGCGTAGCTCATCAGCGAGACCAGCAGCAGGATCGGGATCGCGAAGATCAGCCGCAGCAGGGTGCTCAGTCGGTCGAGGCTGTCGGGGTAGTCCACCTCAAGCCGCGCCGGGTAGGCGTTGGTCGTCTGGGCGCTCATGCTCTGCTCCCTCCGCGTCGTGCGCGATCTACGGGATGGCCGGTCGCTATAGCCTAGCGGCTGGACGCCCAAGCGTCCGTTCGATCTGGCGCAGGTGGAAGAGTTGATGGTCGGTGATGGTCAGGGCCATCGTGCGCAGCGACAGGTCGATCACCTCTCCGTCGGTTGATCCGTCGAGCGAGATGTTGGCTGGCTCGCGCAATTGGCGGCGCTCCAGGCCGTCGATCAGCCGCACGGTGTCCTCGCGCACCGTGGCGCCGGCCCAGCGCAGCTCGGCGACGCTCAGTTTGGACTCGGTATCCGGCAGGGTGACGCCGCCGATGCTCGGCACGGCCGACGCCGGCGCGACGGCGCGACGCAGCTCGAGCAGCTGCGGCTGGAGCCAGCGCTCGGCGTGAACGAGATGCAGCAGGATTTCGGCCACCGACCACTCCTGCGGGGCGAGCCGGCGCGCGAGATCGTCCTCGGCGAGCTGGTCGAGCAGCGCGCCCAGCGCCTCGAAGTTGGCGCGCAGCTCGCCCAGCACGTCGGCCAGTTCGATCTGCGGCTGCTTGATCTCCGACATACCGCCCGCTCCGTCAGTTTGTGCGCTCGGATAGCCTGCGGGCACGGTAACGGTGCGCGGAGGGCGGGCACATGGCGCGTGTGCGGATCATCCCCACGCGAGCGGAGCAGCTGGCGCTGGAGCCGAGCATTCCGGCGCGGCACCGGGCGCTGCTCGCCCAGGGCGCGGCGCAGTGGGACGCGCGCGAATTCTTCGACGCGCACGAGACCTGGGAGGACATCTGGCAGGAGGAGGAGCGGCCGATCCGCGGCTTCTGGCAGGGCCTCATCCTGCTCGCGGCCGGGCTGCACCACTGGCGCGGCAAGGGCAACCCGAAAGGTCTCCAGATCAAGCTGGCCGGCGGCATTGAGCGACTCGCGCCCTATGCGCCGGCGTACGCGGGCGTCGACGTAGCGGCGGCGATCGGCGACGCAGCGCGGCTGCTCAGCGAGGCGGCCGGGCGCAGCCCGGAGCAGCTGGCGGCGACGCCCGACGAGGCATTCCCGCCCTTCCGCTGGCTTCGCGCCGACGCGCCGCAGGCTCAACCGCTGCTTGTGCAGCGGCTGCGGCCGAGCGCCGCGCTGCCGACGCGCGGGTCGGAGCTGGCCTCCGGCTTGGACCTCTACGCGGATCTGGGCGGCGCGGGCGAGTCGATGCTGCTCGGCCCCGCCGTTGCGCTGATTCCCACCGGCATCGCGATCCAGCCGCCGCCGGGTATGGAGGCTCAGATTCGCCCGCGCTCCAGCTTTTCGGGGCGGGGGATCGAGACGTCGTTCGGCACGATCGACGCCGACTACCGGGGCGAGCTGTGGGTCGGTCTGGCGCTGCGCGGTCCGGTCGGGCGCGAGCGGCGCATCCGCCACGGCGAGCGGATCGCGCAGTTGGTGGTTGCGCCCGTCGCGTTATGTGAGGTGGTCGAGCTCGACCAGTTGGACGCCACCGCGCGCGGCGCGGGCGGCTTCGGCTCCACGGGGCGCTGAGCGTGACGCTCGTTGCGATCGCTCTTGGGGGCGCAGCGGGCGCGCTGCTCCGCTACCTGCTCTCCGACGCCATCGGGCGGGCGGGGGTCTTTCCGGTGGGGACGCTGATCGTCAATGTCAGCGGGGCGCTGCTGCTGGGGCTGGCCGCCACGTTTCTGCTCGAGCGCAGCGACGCATCCGAAGCGCTGCGGCTCGGGATCACCGTCGGGCTGCTTGGGGGGTACACGACGTTCTCCACGATTCAGCTGGAGGTGTTGCAGCTGCTCAACGATGGGCGTTGGCCGATCGCGCTTGCGTATGCGATCGTGACGCCGGCGGCTGGTCTGGTTGCGGTCTGGGCGGGGCAGCAGCTGGCCCGCCTTTGAGTTGCTTCCCCCTGTCGCGCGATCCGCGCTACAGTGAGATCGGCGGGGTTCCGGCACGCCCTTATGATCCGCTCCATTCGGCGCCTCGGCGGTCGCTCGCCGCTACGCGCGTTCATCCTCACACTGGTCGCCGCAGCGCTCACGCTCTCGGCTTGCGGTCTCTTCAACGGCGACGACGCACCGGCCGCAGCGCCTGCGCCGCCGCCGGCCTCCGACGACCCGCAGCCGACGCAACAGCCCGCCGCCCAGCAGCCGGCCCCCGCTCAACAGCAGCCCACGCAGCCTCAGCCGGTCAACACCACTCAGCAGTCTCAGACCGCCCAGCAGCAACAGCCCGCCGCCGAAGAACCGCAGCAGGAAGCGGCGGCGGAGCCCCCGGCGGCCGCCAGCGAGTACATCGTGCAACCCGGCGACACGCTCGCCAACATCGCCGCCGACCATGATGTGCGGCTGGACGACCTGATCCGCGTGAACAACATTCAGAATCCCAACGTGCTCAGCGTCGGGCAGCGGCTGATCATCCCCGGCGACGAGCCTGCAACGACCATCGCCGAAGCCGAGGAGTCCGACACTGCGGCAGCGCCTGAGCCCGGCGGCGAACAAGCGGAGGAATCGGTGGACACGCCCACCGTCACGCTGCCCAATACGGCTGTCGCGCTCGCCACACCGACCAGCACCTCGGCATCGCAATTTCCACAGCCCGGGTCGGACGCGACCGTGACCAACCTGCCCGATCCGCCGGCCAGCTTCATCCAGTACGGCGCGGACCTGCTGCCCTGGATGCACGGGCGCACCACTATCGACGAGATCCTGCCCGTTTTCAACGCCTGGCCGATGCCCCCGCTGCTCGACGGCCACAACCGGCTCAATCTGGTCGACACCAACGGCAACGGTTTCTTCTCGGCGGCCATCGTCTTCACGGACCCCAACTCCTTCGGCGCGGCCGTGCCCTTCTCGAATCTGGTCGTCTACGATCCGATCCCCGGTCGGGCGGACCGCTACCGGATTGGATACGACCACCGGCTGGCCTATGGGCGCGAGGTGCAGGGCCTGCAAGTGCTCGGCGACCTGGATCTGACCGGCGACGGCATCCGCGATATCAGCTTCCGCGAGGTTTCCTGCTCCGACGGCGTCTGCCAAAACGCCTTCTACGTGCTGCGCGGCGTGGGCGACGGCTACGTCGTCGTCACCGGCGCGGACGCCCGGATCAACGATGTGGACAGCGTCCAGATTGTGGACGGCACCGCTGACGGCGTGCTTGATCTGGTGATCGGCGGCGTCGCTCCCGAGGACGGGGAGGCGTATACCTTCACGCTCTCGGTGCAGTCCGGCGCGCTGGCTGAGGTTTCTCGGATTCCTCGTTCGAACTGAGCGGGGGCGCGCGCTGTTTCCGTCGTTACGCTCTTTTCTTGTCATACCAGCGTGCGCTGGAATGACGGAATTTTGGGGCGGGAATGGCGGGGAGAGGCGGTTCGGGGGCTTGTGCTGCGGATGGGGGTTGGGTTTGGGCCCCAGATCAAGTCTGGGGCGACGGAGAGGGCGCGGGGCGACGGAGAGGGCGCGGGGCGACGGAGAGGGCGCGGGGCGACGGAGAGGGCGCGGGCGACGGAGAGGGCGCGGGGCGACGGATCTTGGGGGCGGGGGTTGGGGGTGCTCTCGTCGAGATACCCCCGTTCGGGCCGGGGGCAGGCTCCGCGGCAAGCGCGGGTATGACGGATTCTTCGGCGCGAGTATGGCGGAGTGGGGGCGGGTATGACGGGAGGGTGGGACGTGGGCTGCGGCTCGCGCCTGTAGGCCGGGGCCGCGCGATACTGCTTTGCACCTATGTCCCTCGTTTACCGACCCGCCCGCCGCTTCGGCGCTCGACCCAACCGCATCCCCTGGCTGCCGGGACGGCTCGGCTCGCTGCGGCTGCCGCGCAACCTGGTGCCGCTGCTGTTGGCCGTCGCGGTCGGCGTCGCCGCCGGCCTCGGCGCGGTTGCGCTCGAGGGCGCGGTGGACCGCCTGACCATCCTCTTTAACGACCTGCGCACATTCCTCGACGACCTCGCGGGCGGCTGGACGCTGATCCTCGTGCTCGCCATCGCCTCCGTGCCGGTCGCCCTGATCGTCAGCCGCGTCTCCGCCGAATCACGCGGCGCGGGGGTGCCTTACACGATGATTGCGGTCGAGACGACCGGCGGCTTCGTGCGCCCGATCGTCGCTCCGGCCAAGCTGATCGCGACCGCTTTCACGATCGGCGGCGGCGGCTCGGCCGGACGCGAGGGGCCGATCGTGCTGATCGCCGCCTCGCTCTCCTCGACGATCGGGCGGATCAGCCGCCAGCCCTCGGACATGCTGGTGCTGATGGTCGCGGCGGGCGCGGCGGGCGGCATCGCCGCGACTTTCAACACCCCCATCGCCGGCACCTTCTTCGCTCTCGAAGTTGTGCTGCGGCGCTTCAATGTCCGCAACTTCACCATCGTCGTCGTCTCCGCCGTCGTCGCCAACTTCATCGCCATCCTTTTCTACGGCGACAACACGGAACTCGAGCTGCCGCCCTATCTGGTCGAGAGCTGGCTCGAAGTCTCGTTGCTCGCGCTGGTCGGACTCGGCGCGGCGCTGCTCGGCGTCTTCTTCGTCCGCTCGCGCTTCTTCGCCGAGGACCTGTTCGATTTCATGGCGCTGCCGATGCTGGCCCGCCCTGTGCTGGCGTTGGTCGCTGTGGGCGCGCTCGCGCTGATCGACGATCGCATCCTCGGTTCCGGGCTGAACCAGATTCAGACCTTCGCGGCGGGCGATTTCACGGCTGCCTCGCTCGGCGTGCTGATGGTGCTCAAGCTGTTCGCCTCCTCGGTCACGATCGGTTCCGGCGCATCGGGCGGGGCGTTCGCGCCGCTGCTGTTCATCGGCGCGGCCGGCGGCGCGCTGCTCGGCCTGGCTTTTGAGAACACGCTGCCGGGCAACACCGGGCCGCTCGGCGCATACGCCGTCGTCGGCATGGCGGCTGTCTTCGCCGCCGCGGCGCGCGCGCCGATGACCGCGCTCTTCATCGTCTTCGAGCTGACCGGCTACGACGGCTTCCTGCCGCTGATGGCGGCTGTGGCGCTGGCCACCACGGTGGCGCAGCTGATCACGCGCGACACGATCTACAACGTGCGTCTGCGGCGCGCCGGGCTCGGCGTCTACGAGGAGCCGCAGCGCTCGCAGCTCGACGACCTGCGAGTGGCGGCCACGATGCGGACCGACACGCCGATCGTCGATCGCACCGCCTCGATCCAGGTGCTGGCCAACGCGATGAGCCAGTCGCGCGGCAACGTCGTCGCCGTGGCCGACCACCGCAACCGCTTCCTGGGCCTGATTTCGGCGACCGATGTGGCGTCGGCCGTGGAGCGCAACGAGGTGGGGCGCACGGCCCGCGATCTCGCCGTCGTCGCCCCGATCACCGTCCACCCCGACGACACCCTGCGCCACGCGCTCAGTCTGCTTGTCGAGCACGACGTGCGCCAGCTGCCCGTCGTGGCCCGCGACGATCCCTCGCGGTTGCTGGGGATGCTGACCCAGCGCGACATCCTGCGCGAGATCGCGACGCCCGATGAGCGCAGCGCCGACCAGCGCGGGGCGGCCTCCACTGCGCCTGTGCGCCGGCTCAGCGGCGCAGTGCAGATCGAGACCAATGTTGAGCCCGGCTCTACTGCGGACGGCGCGGCGGTCTCCAATCTGCCGCTGCCGGAGGCGGCGATCGTCACCGCCATCCACCGGCGCGGCGAGGTCGTGATCCCGCGCGGCCCGGTCACGCTCGCGGCCAACGACCTGGTCGTGGTGCTCACGGACCCGCATGAGGAAGGCTCCGTCCGCGCCTGTTTCACCGCCCCTCGCGGGGCGGGCCGCGCCCAGTGGTGGTTCCTGCCCCATCCGCCCGAACCACCGCCGAAGTCGTGAGTCGGCCTTCCTTTTGTTCCTGTCGTTCCCGCCGCCCGTCTTTCCGTCATTCCAGCGCAGCTGGAATCCAGCCGGCGGTTGTCGGCGCGGCGCGGTCTCGGGATGTTCTTTGGCGGGTGAATTCGTGGGCTTGCGCTGCAAGCGGAGGTGGTTCGCGGCCGATTCCCGCTCGGGGGCGGGAATGACGGAAAAGGGGGCGGCGGGAATGACGGGAAAAGGGGGCGGCGGGAATGACGGAAAGACGGGCGGCGGGAATGACGGAAAAGGGGCGGCGGGAATGACGGAAAGACGGGCGGCGGGAATGACGGGAAAAGGGGGGGACCAAACGTCAAGGCGTCCTGCCGACGGCGTTGAGTGGGCATCCTGGGGCCCATCACTGCGAACGGCGTTGGGTTTAGGCCCCAGATCAAGTCTGGGGCGACGGAAGGGGCGTGGGAGGTCGGAGGTGGCGGCGGTGTAGATCGCTCCGTGCGGCCGGCTGACGGGCTAGCGGGCGTCGGTGCTGGTCAGTCGAGATACCCGCGGCAAGCGCGGGTATGACGGATCTGGGCGCGGGTATGACGGAGTGGGGGTGGCGCGGGTGTGACGGAGTGGAGAGAGGGGCGGGTATGACGGAGTGGGGGTGGCGCGGGTGCAACGGAGTGGAGAGAGGGGCGGGTATGACGGAGTGGGGGTGGCGCGGGTGCAACGGAGTGGAGAGAGGGGCGGGTATGACGGTGGGGCGGCGTGGGAACGGCGGAAGGGAGATGGGCGCGGGTATGACGGCGTGGGGTGGCGCGGGTGCAACGGAGTGGAGAGAGGGGCGGGTATGACGGAGTGGAGAGAGGGGCGGGTATGACGGCGTGGGGTGGCGCGGGTGCAACGGAGTGGAGAGAGGGGCGGGTATGACGGTGGGGCGGCGTGGGAACGGCGGAAGGGTGGTGAGCGTGCCTTAGAGCGCGTTGGGGCCGGCGGCGCGGGTTTGGCGGGCCACGGTGAGGCGGAGTAGTTCGGTGGGGCCTTCGGCGATGCGCAGGGAGCGGGCGATGCGGAGGGCGCGCTCCAGAGGGTGGCCGCGCAGGAGGGCTTGCGCGCCGTGCAGCTGGATGGCGCGGTCCACGACCCGGCCGAGCGTCTCAGTCGCCGTGGACTTGGCAATCGCCACTTCCGTTGCGGCGTGCGGCGCGTCCGCCTCCAGCGCGGCGGCGGCGCGGTAGAGCGTTGTGCGGGCCTGGTAGGTCTCCGATACGGCGTCGGCGAAGATGGCCTGCACCTGCTCGCGCTCGGCGAGCGGTGTTCCGGAGCGATGCGGGCCCTCAATTCGCTCCAGCGTTAGCCGGTTTGCCCAGCGGGCCATACCGACGGCTTCGGCGGCGACGCGGAGGCGCATGTGGTCGATGTTGGCCAGGGCGCGGGGCAGGCCATCGCCGATTTTGCCGAGCAGCCGCGACTCCGGCACGGGCGTTTCGCTGAAGGTGAACGAGCAGTGGGTCGCGCCGTCGATGCTTGCGCCGACCGGTCCCTGCTCGGCTCCGGGCGCGTCGCGGTCGACGACCAGCAGCGCGGTGCCGCCTTGCGGCGCGTCGGGATGGCTCTCGGCCGGCACGTTGGCGACGACCACGATCCAGTCGGCACGATCGCCACCGGTAACAAACGCTTTCTTGCCCGTTAGCAAGAAGCCGGGGTGGCCGTCGGGCAGCGCGGCGGGGACGGCCTGGGTGCGCTGGGCGCCCGGGGCTTCGGTGAAGCCGAAGGCGGCGCTGCGTTGGCCGGCCAGAACAGGGGCGTAGAGTTCGTCGCGCTGGGCGTCGTTGTCGGCGAGGCGCATGATGCCGGGGCCGCGGGCGAGCGCGAGGTGGGCGAAGGGATTGCCGGACAACGCCAGCGCCTCGCGCACCGCCGTAATCCGCAGCGGACCCGCGCCCAACCCGCCGTCGTTTGCCGGAACCGACAGCCGATAGAAGCCGGCCTGCTCGCTGCGACGCGCGATCGCGCGTCGCAGATCGGCCGGCGGATCCTCCGGATCAACGCCGCGCGTGAGCGGATCGAGCTGTTCCGCCGCGAACGCCAGCAGCGCCCGTTGCAGCTCGTCGAGGTCGTCGGGCAGTGCGAAATTCATTCGTCGCTCACTTTCTTGCGCGATCGCGGTCTGCCTCCTCGCGGGCGGCCTCGCGGGCGCTCTGGAAGTCTGCGGCGCGGCGCTCGGGGGCGTGGGTCAGGGCGACGCCGAGCACCGGCGGGGCCGAGTCCGGCAGCGCCGACGCGGCGCCCGCGGCGTCGAAATCGTCCCGCGCCGTCAGCGCTACCCGATCCGCCGCCGATAGCGCCGCCCGGCCGCGCGCGTTGCCGGCCGGCGAGTCGATCACCAGCACGATCGCCTCAAAGCGCGCGCTGTTGGCGGCGACCAGCCGGCGCAGCCGCTCGCTCCAGGGTGGGACGGGCGTTCCCGCCAACCAGTCCGGCAGCGGCGCGTCATCGAGATCGACGGGCGCAACCGGTGTGGTCGGCTCGGAGAGTGGGTTGCCGGGCAGATTGGCGGGCAGGGCGAGCATTACCGGGCGCTCGCTGCGCGCATCGAGCCAGAGCACGGAGAGGCCGCGCCCGGCCAGCGCGCGCGCCGCCTGCAACGCCGGCAGCGCCGCGTCGGCGTCGTCGTGGAGCGGCGCGAAGGCCGTCGTCCGCCCGCGCTCCAGCGACGCGCCGATCGCGTCGGCCAGTTGTACGGCGGAGGCGGGCGGTTCGCCGTCGGCGGCGTTCTCACGCCGGGGAATCAGGGCGAGCGGCCGCCAGCCGCGGCGTCCGAGCAGGGCGAGCGGGGAGGGGGATTGCGGCTGAGCGCGACGGGTGAGGACGGCGGCGAGGGCGATTCCGCCGAGCAGTCCGCCGAGGCCGGCGAGCGAAGCGGGCGGCGCGGTTCGCGGGGCGATCCGGCGTGCGCCGGGCCAGGAGGTTCCGAGCGCCTCGGCGTAGCTCGGTCCGGGGTTGCGCATGTGGCACTCGTCAACGACCACGGTGGCCAACACATCGGCCAATTCTTCGGCCTCGCCGGGGCTGTCGGCGGCGACGCGGATCATGAACAGCCGCTGATCGCGGACCAGCTCGACGGCGTCTGCGAGCTCTGCGGCGCTGAGGTCGGAGCCGCTCCATTGGAGGGTCGTGTCGAGCACCATCGGGTCCATGAAGAGCGATTCGACATCTTTCATCGCGAGTTGGTCGTCGCGAATCCAGACGCGGGACTCGGCGGCCCAGACTGCGTCGGCGGAGCCGACGACGAGGGCGGTGAGCAGGGCGGCGAGGGCGGCGGTCGCCAGGGGCAGCCACCACGGGAATCCGCGAAAGGGACGGGGGTAGGGCACGCGCTCCAGCGTAGGGCACGCGCGCGCACTTCCGTCATTCCCGTCATTCCCGCCTTCGCCGGGAATCCATCCGGCGGCTGGCGGCGGCAGCGTATGGGGATGACCTGCGGACGGGCGTTGGCGGGTAGCTCGGGCCTCCGGCGCTGCGAAGAAGGTTGGGTTTGGGCCCCAGATCAAGTCTGGGGCGACGGATCCTGAGGGCAGGCAGGCCGGTGAGCGGGTTGGATACCGTGAGCGCCATGCGAACACGGCTCCGGCTTCGCGTGCGGTGGATGGCCGCGGCTATCGCTCTGCTCTCGCTGACCTGTGGCGCGAGCGCCGCCGTCGCGCAGGGGCCGGCGGCGGACGACGAGCGCTTGCACATCGAGCTCCGCCTGGCCGACAGCGAGATCGATCTCTCGCACCTGACCGAGCTGGGCTTCGAGCTTGAGTTGGTCATCCCCGATCTGGCCCGCGCGCAGGGCTGGATCGCCGCCGAGCGGCTCGATGCGCTGCGGGGGGCGCGCGGCGTGCTCAACGCCGCCGCGCCGAGCTACGCGCTTTACGCCCGCGGCTCGGCCGTCTCCGAAGGCGACCACGCGCTCGGCGCGGCGGCCGCCCGTGAACGCTTCGGCGTCGACGGCGCGGGCGTTCGCGTTGCGATCATCTCGGACGGCATCCGCGGGCTGGCGGCGGCGCAGGAGCGGGGCGACGCGCCTCCGTTGGCCGAGGCGCTCGCCTTCGGCGCGGGCCGGCTGGAGCGCGGCGCGGAGGGCACGGCGATGCTCGAGCTGGTCCACGACCTCGCGCCCGGGGCCGAGCTCTCGTTCGGCGCGGTGCTCACGGACCTCGACATGATCGCCGCCGTTCGCTATTTCGCGCAGCGCGTCGACGTGATCGTCGACGATGTGGGCTTCCCCTACCCCGATGACCAGCAGAGCGATGTCTCGCGCAACACCGCCGCGGCATTGGCTCACCCCGAATGGCCACTGCGCGCCTACGTCACCGCGGCCGGCAACTGGGCGCGGACTCACTGGAGCGGGCCTTTCGCCGCCGGCGCCGACGGCGCGTCGCTCGGTCTGCGCAACCCGGGACCGCTGCACGAGTGGAACCCGGGCGAGCCGATCAACCGGATCCACCTGTCACAGGGCGCGGGCGTCGTCGCCGCGCTCTACTGGGACGAACCGTGGGGGCGCGCCGAGCACGATTTCGACCTCTACCTGCTCAACGAGCGCGGCATCGTCGTGGCCGCAAGCGAGCGCCGCCAGGCGATCGACACTCCCGACCCGCGCGAAGTGCTGGCCTACACGAACCTCGGCGGCGACGCCGATTTCGGGCTGGTGGCGCAGTACCGGCGCGGCGCGGCGGCGGCGCTCGAACTGGAGCTGTTCGCCCTGCCGCGCACGAGCGAGGCTGGTGAGGCCAGCGAGACGCTCGAATTCGCAACCGCCCGGAGCAGTCTGCTGGCCCAGGCCGACGCGGGCGGCGGCGTGATCACCGTCGCCGCCATCGCCCACGATCAGAACGGGCTTGATCGCACTGCTCCGTACAGCAGCCGCGGCCCGACCAACAACGGCGCGGCCAAGCCCGATATCGCCGCCGTCGACGGCGTGCGCATTTCCGGCGTCACCGAATTCGGCGCCCGCTTCTTCGGCACCTCCGCCGCCGCGCCGCATGTCGCCGCGGTCGCCGCCCTGTTGCTCGCCGCGCAACCGGCGCTGCTGGCCGCCGACGGCGGCGCTCCCGCGCTCGAACGCCGCCTGCTGCGCGACCTGCTGCTCGACACCGCGATCGACATCGGCCCCGACGGTCCGGACGCGCGGGCCGGCGCGGGACGCCTCGACGCCGAAGCCGCGCTCGACGCCGCCCGGCGCCGCGTGGTCCGCGTCTCATCCGCAGACGATCACGGCGCAGGCTCGCTGCGCGACGCCATTGCCGCCGTCAACGCCGGCGAGGCTGATTACATCGCCTTCGACGGGCGGGTCGAACAGCGCGTCATCACGCTCGAATCGCCGCTGCCCGCGCTCGAGCGCGCGGGCGCGGTGATCGACGGCTCCGGCTGGCGGATCGACGCCCGTAATGTCGCTGTCGGTCTGAGCATCGCCGCGGACGACGCCACGCTCGCCGGTCTGGAAGTGCTCGGCGCAGCCGACGCCGGCATCGCGCTGAGCGGCGCAGACGCTCGAGTGATCGGCGTGCGCGCGGCGCGCAACGGACGCGGCATCGCGGTCGCCGGCGCGCGGGCCTCGCTGGAGGGGATCGTCGCGGTCGGCAATCGCGGGGCGGGCGTCGTCGCCGAAGCGGGCAGCTCGGGACAGCTCAGCGCCAGCCGCATCGGCGTCGAGCGCGACGACTCGCCGAACGGCAACGGCGGCCCCGGGGTGCTGGTGCAGGCCGATTCCGGCGGCTGGCGGATCGGCGCAACGCCGCCCACGCTGTCCACGCGCCCCGGTGCAACGCATGAGGCTCCGCCGCCGATCGCACCGCTCTATCTGCCCGCGCTGGCAGCCCGCTCGGGCGGTCAGCATCTCATGCACGGCGTGCTGCTGATCGACGGCCTGCCCGCCCCGAGCGGCGCGGCTGTCGATCTCTGGCTCGACCGGCGGCCGGCCGGCAGCGCGACGGTCGGCGAGGCCGGCCGATTCCAAGCCGCCGTCGCCGGCCCGGGCTCGTTGATCCGCTTTTCGGTTCAGGGCGCGCCCGCCGCCGCGCGAATCGAATTCGAGGCGGACGCCGCCTCTTACGTTCTGATTCGCCTCTCCGAGATTCGCGCTACGCCCGCGCCGGCCGGCGGCAACCGCATCGCCCACAACCTCGGCCCCGCCGTGGCCGCCGACCAGGGCGCAACGGCCGCCGTCCGCGCCAATCTGATCTGGTCCAATCGGGGCGGCTGGATTGGCCGTGACGGCGCAACCGGGACGCCGCGCATCACCGAGGTGAGCTTCAGCCGCGGCGCAGCCACGCTGCGCGGCCTGGCCCCCGGCGCGGCGTCCGTGGACCTTTACGCCGCGCGCGGCGCGCGGCCGCCCCACTATCTGGCCGGCGCGATCGTCATCGGCGGCGCATTCCGCTTCGCCCGGTTCGATCTCGGCGACGCCGACCGCTTTTGGGTCGTCGCCCACGACTCGGCGGGCGGCGCGCTCGCGGCCAGCCCAGGCTGGTCCGCCGCCGCGCCGCCCGCGATCACCGCTGTTGCGCCGACGATCGGCGGCTACGCCGGCGGCGAGTCGATCACGATCAGCGGCGAGCGTTTTCGCGTCGACGATCAGCTGCCGCGCGTCTTCATCGGCGGGGCGGAGGCGACGCTGCGCTCCGCCGACAACGAACGCCTGATCGTCGAGTCGCCGGCGGCGAACTGGCGCGGCCCCACCGACCTGACCGTGCTGCGCTCCGACGGACGCCTCGCCACGCTGCGCGACGCCTTCGCCTACGACGAGCTGCGCCGCGTGACGCTTGAGCGCGGCTGGAACACCGTTACCTGGCTCGGTCCGCCGACGCGGATCACCGCCGCGCTGGCGCCGATTCGCGAGCAGGTGGGGCGGGCCTTCGCGTGGGACGCGGAGCGCCAGGAATGGCTGGGCTTCTCGAGCGAGGCGCCGTCCTCGCTGAATACCCTGCTGCGGCTCGAGCCAGGCAGCGTGGTGTGGCTCTTTGTCGAGTCGGAGGCGCCGATCGTCTGGCCGCAGCCGCTGGGCGGGCCGTGAGGCTGCGCGATGCCCGTATCATTCGAGAGCGAACGGCGACAGCGAAACCGGAGGACCGAGATGACGCAGATCACCAAGTACGACGAGCCCCAGGCGGGCATGGACCTGGGCGACGCCGAGATCGTGATCGATGAGACGGCGCTCAACGACTACTACGAGGGGCTGGATCTGGAGCGCCCCAGTGACGCGAGCGTGCCCTCGATGGTGGCGGCCAACGCGGACCTCTCAACTCGGATGCATTTCGCCAACGATTTCGGCAACCTGTGGCTGCGGCAGGAGTGGGATTTCCGGGCGCCGCTCACGGCGGGCGGGCGCTACGTGGCCAGCGCCAAATCGCTCGACATCTACGAGCGGCGCGACCGCACGGTGATCCTGACCGAGACCGAGCTGCGCGACCCCGCCGGCGATGTCGTTGTCGTGCAGCGGCACCATCAGTCGTTCGTGCTCGACCAGAGCGAGGGCGAGGTGACGCTGCGGGATCCGGCGAAGAAGGAGGGCGCGCGGAAGTTCGATGTGCCGGCAGGCGAGGAGTTCGGGCCGCTGGAGCGGGAGATCACGCTGGAGATGTGCGGCGCGTTCTTCCACGGCAACCGCAACTACCACACCGACAAGCAGGCCTCGGCGGAGCTGGGCTTCACCGATGTGGTGGTGGGCGGCAAGATGACGATGTCGCTGCTGGGCGAGCTGCTGGATCAGCGCTTCGGCGCGGCCTGGGCCTCGAGCGGCAAGCTGCTGGTGAAGTTCGCCAACATCGTCTGGCCGAACGAGACGGTGCGGGTGCGCGGCGTGCTGCAGGGCGCGAACGCGGAGGATCCGAGCCGGCGCGACCTGTTCTGCTGGGTAGAGAAGGAGGACGGCGTGGTCGCGGTCGTCGCGGAGGGCAGCATTGCGCTCTGAGCGGGGCGCAATGCCGCCTGCGATAGCGGCGAGGAGGCGGGCGGATGCCCAACGACGCGGCGGCTGCAACGGCGGATGTGACGGTGTTCATCCCACCGGCGATGCGCAGCCTCTGCGCCGGGGCGCGCTCCGTCTGCGCGGCCGGGCGCACGGTGCGTCAGGTCGTTGACGATCTCGAAACCCGTTGGCCCGGATTCCACGACACGCTGATCGAGGACGATCGACTGCGGCCCGGGCTCTGGGTCGCGGTGAACAGCGAGCAACAGCCGCTGGGCCTGCTGGCCAACGTGCCGGCCGGCGCGGAGGTACACATCCTGCCCGCGATGAGCGGGGGAGCAAGGAGCGAACGATGACGACTGAAGCGACGACTACGCAGACAGGGCAGACGGACCGCGAGTACTCGGTGGTGGGCACGCGGCCGATTCGGCCCGACGGGGTGGACAAGGTGACGGGACGGGCGCGCTACGGCGCGGACATCTACCTGCCCGGGATGCTCTACGGGAGGATCAAGCGCAGCCCGCACGCGCACGCGCGGATCGTGAGCATCGACACCTCGAAAGCGGATGCGCTGCCCGGCGTGCGCTGCGTGGTGACGCACAACGACCTGCCCGGCGCGGTGGACGCGATCGTCGATCTGGGCGAGACCGTCGCGCCCTACAAGTGGGTGCTCGACAACACGCTGGCCTCCGACAAGGCGCTCTACCAGGGGCACGCGGTGGCGGCGGTCTGCGCGACGGATCCGCACATCGCGGAGGACGCGCTGGAGCTGATCGAGGTGGAGTATGAGCCGCTGCCGCCGGTGCTGAACGTCCACGACGCGATGGCGGAGGCCGCGCCGCTGCTGCACGAGGGCATGCGGACGGTTGAGATGGTGGCGCGCTTCGTGCCCGGCGAGGGGCGTGGCGAGCGCTTCACCAACATCGCCAGCCAGCTCGAGTTTGAGCAGGGCGATCCGGGCGCCGCGTTCGAGGACGCGGAGATCATCGTCGAGGGCGAGTTCGAGACCGCCGCCGCGCACCAGGGCTACATCGAGCCGCAGAACGGCGCGGCGCAGTGGAACGCCGACGGCACGCTGACCGTCTGGGTGTCGACGCAGGGGCCGTTCGTGGCGCGCGCGACGCTGGCGCGGATGCTGGATATCCCGCTTTCGCAGGTCAAAGTGGTGCCGATGGAGATCGGCGGCGGCTTCGGCGGCAAGCTGCCGGCCTACATGGAGCCGGTTGCGGCGCTGATGTCGCGGATCACGGGCCGCCCGGTGAAGATGTACATGAACCGCGAGGAGGTGCTGATCGGCACCGGGCCGACCTCCTCGACCTACGTGCGCTGCAAGCTGGGCGCGAAGGCGGACGGCACACTGGTGGCGGCGGAGGCGACGCTGGCCTACGAAGCGGGCGCCTACCCCGGCTCGCCGGTGGGGGCGGGCGCGACCTGCATGTTCTCCTCCTACGACATCCCCAACCTCTACACCAATGCGCTCGATGTGGTGACCAACAAGCCCAAGTGCCAGGCCTACCGCGCGCCCGGCTCGCCGCAGGGCACGTTTGCGGTCGAAAGCCTGATGGACGAGCTGGCCGAGCGGCTGGGGCGCGACCCGATGGAGTTGCGCGCGCAGAACGCGGCGCGCGAGGGCACGCGCCGCGCCGACGGCGTGGTGCTGCCGCAGATCGGCGCGCAGGAGACGATGCAGGCGGCGGTCGACAGCCCGCACTACCGCTCCGAGCTGGAGGGCGAATACGTCGGGCGCGGCGTCTCGATGGGCTACTGGGGCAACGCGGGGATGGAATCGGCGGCCTACGCCTCGCTGAACTCCGACGGCAGCATCAATCTCTCCGTCGGCTCCGTCGATATCGGCGGGCAGCGCGCCGGGCTGGCGATGCAGTTCGCCGAGACGCTGGGTATCAACTACGAACAGGTGCGCCCGCAGGTGGTGGACACCGACTCGATCGGCTACACGCACGTGACGGGCGGCAGCCGCGTCTCCTACGCGACCGGCATCGCGGTGTATGAGGCGGCGCTCGATATCCGCCGTCAGATGGAAGCGCGCGCGGCGCTGATCTGGGAGACCGACGCCGAGCAGGTGAGCTACGGCGACGACGGCGTGATCCGCGGCCCGGACGGCAAGGAGATCACGTTCACCAAGCTGTGCGGCAAGATGCAGGGCAGCGGCGGGATGATCCAGGGGCAGGCCGATGTGCTGCCCAACCGCCCCGGGCCGGCCTACGGCTGCCACATCGTCGATGTGGCGGTGGACAAGGACACGGGCAAGGTGGACATTCTGCGCTACACCGCGGTGCAGGATGTAGGCACCGCGATTCACCCGTCCTACGTGGAGGGCCAGGTGCAGGGCGGCGCGGCGCAGGGCGCGGGCATGGCGCTGACCGAGGAGTACCTCTACGACGACGACGGTCGGATGCAGAACGCGAGCCTGCTCGACTACCGGATGCCGACGGCGCTGGATCTGCCGGACATCGAGACGATTCTGGTAGAGGTGCCGAATCCGTCGCACCCCTACGGGGTGCGGGGGGTGGGCGAGGTGCCGATTGTGCCGCCGCTGGCGGCGATCGCGAATGCGATCCATGATGCGACGGGGATCCGGATGCGGCGTCTGCCGGCGTCGCCGACGCGGGTGCTGGACGCGCTGCTGGATGGGGAGGGGTAGGGAGATGGCGTACACCAATCGCTGCCGGACGAACGCCTGATGTCTGAGCGACCGATGGCACCCGACCACTACGTGCCCACACCGACGCAACGGCAGGCGATAGAGCACGCAGGCGGCAACCTGCAAATCATCGCCTGCGCAGGGTCCGGCAAAACGGAGGTTGTCGCACGGCGCGTCGCACGCCTGCTCGACTCTCAAGGCCCACACCGCCTTCAGCCCCAGAACATCGTCGCCTTCACGTTCACGGAGAAAGCCGCTAGCGAGCTGCGCCGCCGAATCACAACCCGCGTCCGGTCGGAACTCGGCGACCTCACCGGGATGAGTGAACTGTTCGTCGGCACGATCCACGGCTTCTGCCTACAGCTGCTGCAAAACCACGCCCCTGAATTCCGCAAGTTCGGAGTCCTGAACGACGTGCAGCAAGCGCTGTTCATCGATCGATACAGCAGGAAAAGTGGCCTCGCTGAGTCGTTCACAATCAAGAGAGGGCGACCACTGAAGCGGTTCACAGACACTGATCGGTACCGCCAAGCACTGAACATTCTGCGCGAAGACGACGTCGACTGGAGGGAGTTGTCGGACTGTCACGTCGCCGCCAAGCTGGACGGCTACAGAGAACTGCTGATGACCGAAGGACACTTCGACTACTCAGCCATGCTCGAGACCGCCGAGCACCTGCTGTGGCGAAGCACAGAACTCCGCGCGGAGTCGGACAGGCACATCGCGTACGTCATCGTTGATGAGTATCAAGACGTTAACCCCGTGCAGGAACGGATCATCGCGCGTCTACACGATCTCGGTGCGAAACTCTGTGTGGTTGGGGACGATGATCAGGCGATCTACCAGTGGCGCGGCTCCACCGCCACGAACATCATCGGCTTCAGCAGTCGATATCCAGATGTTGCGCAAGTGCGCCTCCAAGAGAACTTTCGATCGAGCGACGCCGTCGTGCAGATCGCGAGCGAATTCATCGCGCAGAACCCAGACCGACTGCCAAAACAGATGCAGCCTGCCGCCAGTCAGCCGTATGACGATGGCGATGTCTCCGCCCTCGAATTCGATTCGCCGGACGACGAGGCGGACTGGATCGCCCAAACCTGCCGCGACCTGCTCGGCAAAGAATTCAACGACGGCGAGCGGCGCGGCTTGTCGTGGTCCGACATGGCCATCCTGTTGCGAAGCGTGCGCAGGAACGGCGATCCGATCGTTGATGCGCTGCGTCGACACGACATTCCGTTCGTCGTGAAAGGAACAGCGAACCTGTTCAAAACACCAGAAGCCCAAGCACTCAGGCTCACGTATCACTATGTCGCCGCGATCGAGATTTCCTTATCGGACACCTACCACCCCACACCCAACGACATCGACATATCGAATGCCTGGCTGAATGCCGAGCTCGACGTGCAACGCTCGGACCTCAAGCGAGCTGTCAGGAGCTTAGATGCACTGCGGATCGCGGTGGGTGATGGCAGCCGTCACGGGCGATCGCTTCAGGCTGTTCTGCTCGCTTTTCTGGCAGACATCGGCGTTCGTGAGGACAGCATGCCCGAGGGACGTCGGGAAGATGCGATGTTCAACTTCGGAAAGTTCTCCCAGCTGATCTCCGATTACGAGGCGATCCACTTCCACTCCGAGCCTCGCGAACTGTTCGAGGGCTTCGTGAAGTTCCTCTACTACCAAGCGGATGGCGCATACCAGGAAGGCTCAGAGGATAACGCTCGCGCGATACCCGACGCGGTGCAAGTGATGACTGTCCACCAAGCCAAGGGAATGCAGTGGCCGGTCGTATTCCTCCCCGCCTTGCTACAGAATCGCTTCCCCAGCGCTGCCCGGGGTGGCGCGAGCGTTTGGGATCTTATCCCGCCGGAGGCAGTCGCGAACGCGAATCGGTACCAGGGCGGCGACAGCGACGAACGGCGGCTCTTCTACGTCGCAATGACCCGCAGTCAGAAGTTCCTGCACATGACTTGGGCACCGATCGGCGAGAAAGGCCTCTACTATCGGCCGTCCGAGTTCTGGGTGGAAATTCGGGCATCGAACAAGGTCCAACACGCAAGACCGAACTACGCTGATCGGCCAAATGCTCCAGTCAAATCGACGTCGAGCGCCGAAACCATCGAACTCTCCTTTTCCAACCTGCGGAACTTTCTACGCTGCCCTTACGAGTTCAAGCTGCGCGTCCTGTACGGCTTCGAAGAGCCGAATGACATCGCCACCGGATACGGCGCTGGCCTGCACAATGCGCTTGCCGACATTCACATGCGCGCCGGTGCAGGCGCGGTCATCACATCTGCCGACATTCACGACCTGGTCGATCTCCACATGCGCCTCCCCTTCGCCAGCGAGAAGATGCGAGAGACGCTCATGGCCGCGGCGCGGCGAACTATCGCAAATTACGTCCAAGACCGATCCGGTCAGTTCCAGCACATCCAGTTCATCGAGAAGGACGTAGAAGTGAATCTCAGCGACGGCATCGTGATCCGCGGTCGCATCGACCTGGTAGAACAGCGGGATACCGGCGAGACGACCATCATCGACCTGAAGTCGAGCCGTCGCAGCCAAAGCGAAGAGATCAGCGAACAGCAGCTGCACACTTACACGCTGGGATACCGGGAGCTTACCGGACGACAGCCCGACTTCGTCGAGATCTACGATCTTGAGGGCCGCTCCCCCCAGAGGCGAATGGTTGACCGCGACTTCGTCGAGCAGCTGACAACGACTGTGCAAAGCGCAGTTGACACGATCCGCCGCGGTGAAATGGTCGCGGATCCGAGCGCTGAGAAGTGCAATGAATGCGGCGTACGTGGGCTTTGCTCTGCTGGTCAGCGTGCCGTCAAGGCCAAAACGCCTCGGATGCGAGATGATGGACAAGCTCGTGAGGCGCGGAGTGCCGCAGCCCGGCAAGCCGATGCGCCGCCGGACTCGCCGGTTGAGGACACACCCAGTGAACCCTGTACCGACACCGCACCGCGCGACTCGGCGTGGCGGCGCATTCGGCGTCGGATGCGTCGTTGGTCCGGTCGTTGATGCGCATCTCGAACGTCTGTATGATGATGCTGACTGGAGCGACCTTGCGCAGATCGACGCAAACTCCGCCGTGCGGGTCGATGCTCTCAGGCGAGAGGCAAAGAGCGCCATGGAGGTCAAGATGCTTGAGCTAGATGGGAGCCCCCCGTGGCCGTGCAAGCGACGACGACGACGAGCACCTCAAGTTTCGGCGGCACGCCTTCGCCGTAGAGGAGGCGTAGCGATGGAGTACCGTATCCCCGATCCGGGCAACTGGCCGGCTGAACATGTCGATCGCATTGTGCAGGGGGACTGCCTGGAGCGGCTGGGGGAGTTGCCTGATGAGTGCGTGGCGCTGGCGGTGACCAGCCCGCCTTACTGGAACGTCGTCGACTACGGGGTTGAGGGGCAGATTGGGCATACGTCGTATGAGCGCTATATCGACGAGCTCGTCGAGGTCTGGCGCGAGACGGCGCGGGTGCTGATTCCCAACGGCAAGCTGGCGATTGTGGCGCCGGTAATGCCGATTCCCAAGTCGGAAATCGACGATCAGCACACGCGGCACCTCAAGAACATCGCGGCGGACATTGAGGCCTCGATTCTGCGCGATGTGCCCGGGCTGCACCGCTTCAGCCTGTTCGTCTGGAAGAAGCAGACGACGACCAAAATGTTCGGCAGCTACCCGTTTCCGCCGAACATCTACGAGGACAACACGATCGAGTTCATTAACGTCTACGTCAAAGATGGGGCGCCGCCGCGTATCTCGAAGGCAGCGAAAGAGCCGAGCAAACTGTCGCAGGCGGAGTGGCTCGATCTGTCGAAGCAGATCTGGCCGATCTATCCGCAGGATGTGAAGCGCGCGGGCGGGCATCCTGCGCCGTTTCCGACCGTGCTGCCGCAGCGGTTGATCATGATGTACACCTTCCAGGCGGCGCCCGAGGCCGGCTTCGCGGGCGACATCGTGCTCGATATGTTCAACGGCTCCGGGGCGACGACGCTCGCCGCCAAGGCGACGGGCCGCCGCTGGATCGGCATCGACCTGCACCCCGAATACTGCGCCTACGCCGAGCGGCGCCTGCGCGAGGAGCGCGTCGGCGCGCACAACATCATCATCGACGACGACCGCGTCCGCGCCGCGGTCGACAGCCGCCAAATGGAGATGTTCGGCGGCGCTGAACCCGATGCGCTGCCCGAAGCGGCATCGCTAGACTGAGGTCCAGCGGCGCGACATCGATCGGGCGGCTGCAACCGGACGGCGGTTTCCGATGACCGGCGAGCGCGATTCCGTGAGCGTGCTGAAGACGAAGCTGGGCGAGATCACCTGCGGCGATTCGCTGGAGGTGCTGGCCGGCTACGCCGATGCTTCGGTGGACTGCATTATGACGAGTCCGCCGTTCGGGCTGGTGCGTAAGAAGGAGTACGGGAACGTCGACGCCGACGAGTACCTCGAATGGTTCGCGCTGTTCGCCACCGAATTCCATCGCGTGCTCAAGGACAGCGGCAGTCTGGTGATCGACATCGGCGGTTCGTGGAACCGCGGCACGCCGACGCGCTCGCTCTATCACTTCAAGCTGGTCGTGATGCTCTGCGAGCAGTTCGGCTTTCACCTCGCGCAGGAGATGTACTGGTGGAACCCGTCGAAGCTGCCCAGCCCGGCGGAGTGGGTCACCGTTAGGCGCATCCGCGTCAAGGACGCGATCAACACCGTCTGGTGGCTTTCCAAAACGCCCTGGCCGAAAGCGAGCAACCGGCGCGTGTTGCAGCCCTACAGCGATAGCATGCAAACGCTGCTTGCGGACGGCTACAAGCCGATGCGCCGCCCGTCGGGGCACGACATCAGCGACAAATTCTCCGCCGACAACGGCGCGGCGATCCCGCCGAACCTGATCGCGCTGCCGAACACGGAGAGCAACGGTGCGTATCAGCGGTACTGCAAGGAAAACGATCTCACTCCGCATCCTGCGCGCTTCCCCGCCCGTCTGCCCGAATACTTTGTTCGGATGTTGACCGATCCCGGCGATCTGGTGATCGACCCGTTCGCGGGCAGCTGCGTCACGGGCGAGGTCTGCGAGCGGCTCGATCGCCGCTGGCACTGCATCGAGCTGGAGCGCGAGTACTGCGACGGCGCAATCGGGCGCTTCCAGGGCCAACAGGCGCAGCCCGGTATGGGAGCAGGCAAGAGTAAATCCGCCGCCGATCACTATCAGGTGCCCAGCCCCGGGCTGCTCTGGTCCGAGTTTGACGCCGAGCCGCTGCCGCCCGACGGCGGCAGGGCGAGGCCCGCTCGCCTGCACAACGATGGCGCAGCGCGCGGTCCGTCGGACTGACGCCAGATCGGCGAGCCGCCCACCGACCAGGACGTGTTCACGCTTTCGTCATTCCCGCCGCCGAACGTAGCGAATCCATACGGTGGTTGTCGGCGGGACGGCGTAGCGGGATGTTCTGCGAACGGCATTGGGGGGGTTCGGGGTGTTCGGCGCTGTGGATGGAGGTTGGGTTTGGGCCCCAGATCAAGTCTGGGGCGACGGAGTGTGAGTCTGGGGCGACGGAATGTGAGTCTGGGGCGACGGAGTGGTGGGCGGTGGTGGTGGTCTGGTGTCTGAGGCGGGATGGGGTCGATTCCCGCTCGGGGGCGGGAATGACGGAAGGGGAGGGGGCGGGAATGACGGAAGGGGAGGGGGGAATGACGGGTCGGTGGGCGGCGGTGGTAGGCGGGTGTCTGAGGCGGGATGGGGCCGATTCCCGCTCGGAGGCGGGAATGACGAAGGGAGGAGGCGGAAATGACGAAAAGGGAGGGGCGGGAATGACGGAAAGGGAGGGCGGGGATGACGGAGGGGGGTGGGAATGTGGGCGGGGATGACGGGTGAGTGGGCGGCGCGGGGTGACAAATCCGCGTAAGCCTGCGGGCTGGGATAATGGATTGCCGGCTTGATGAGCGAGGAGGGACGCGATGGCGACGGAGCGGACGTTGGTCCTGGTCAAACCCGACGGCGTGCAGCGCGGCCTGGTCGGCGCCGTGCTGGGCAGGCTGGAGCAGCGCGGCCTCAAGCTGATCGGCCTCAAGCTGCTGCAGATGGACGACGCGCTGGCCCGGCGGCACTACGCCGAGCATGTCGAAAAGCCCTTCTTCCCCGGGCTGCGCGATTTCATCACTTCCGGCCCGCTGGTCGCCGCCGTCTTTGAGGGCGTCAACGCCGTGCAGCTCACGCGCAACGCGATGGGCGCCACGCACCCGCTCGACGCCGCGCCCGGGTCCATTCGCGGCGACTTCGGCGTCGACCTGGGGCGCAACGTGATTCACGGCTCCGACTCGCCGGAATCGGGCGAGCGCGAGGCGGCCCTCTTCTTCGAGCGGCGCGAGCTCGTCGCCTGGACGCGCGACACCGAACGCTGGATTTATGAGTAGTTCCGGGAGCAGTGCCGGGAGTAGTGCCGGGAGCAGGTCAGGGGAGCAGGTGGGCGAGTTGGCGGCCTACTCCACGCGCAGCAGCGTCGGCGCGTCGGACCAGAGGCCGTCCAGGTCGTAGTACTCGCGCGTCTCGCGGTCGAAGACATGCACCACCACTGCGCCGAAGTCGAACAGTTGCCAGCCGCCGTCGGCCGCGCCCTCGCGCCGCGCCCGCGGCGCGTCGGCGATCTTGCGCAGCGTGTCCTCCAGCGCGCCGAAATGCCGCCGCGACGAGGCCGTCGCGATCACAAAGTGGTCCGCCAGATCGGTCAGGTCGGCCACGTGCAGCAGCACGATCTGCTCGGCTTGCCGCTCCGACAGCTGCTCCACGATGCTCCGCGCCAGACGCTCCGGTTCCAACGAGACGGCTGGGGGCGCGATGTCGGTCTGCACGCGGCGTAGTCTAGCAATGAGGCGCGCCGGCAGACAGACGGGCGCACAGGCAACCGAGCAGACAGGCGAGCAGACAAGCGAGCCGGCGGGGGAGCGACATGGCTGAACGAGTGGTTGTGGGGATGAGCGGCGGGGTCGACTCCTCGGTCGCCGCCGCCCTGCTGGTCGAGCAGGGCTTCGAGGTGATCGGCGTCACCATGCGCCTCTGGACCGAGGCCCGCCCGCCCGGCCTCTCCGGCCGCACCCAGTGCTGCGGCATCGAGGATGTCGAAGACGCCCGCCGCGCCGCCCACCGGCTCGGCATCCCCCATTACACCCTCAACCTCGAGCGCCCCTTCCTCGAACACGTGGTCGAGCCGTTCGTCGCCGAATACGCGAGCGGGCGCACCCCCAACCCCTGCCTCAACTGCAACACCTACATCAAGTTCGACCGCTTCCTCGAGCAGGCCCGCGCGCTCGACGCCGACTGGCTCGCCACCGGCCACTACGCCCGCATCGAACAGCGCGGCGGCCGGCCCGCCCTGCTGCGCGGCCTCGACCCCGACAAGGATCAGTCCTACTTCCTCTACACCCTGAGCGACGCCGCGCTGGCGATGACCCGCTTCCCCGTCGGCGGCCTGCAAAAGCGCGAGGTGCGCGCCATCGCCCAGCGGCACGGACTCGCCGTCGCCGACAAACCCGACAGCGCCGACATCTGCTTCGTGCCCGACGGCGACTACCGCGCCTTCGTTGAGCAGCGCATGACCGGGCGGCCCGGCAACATCGTCGACGCCGAAGGCGCGGTGATCGGCCAACACGACGGCGTCCAGCGCTTCACGATTGGCCAGCGCCGCGGGCTGGGCGGCGCGTTGGGCGGCGATCTCGGCACTGGCGGCGAGCGGCGTTACGTCGCAGCAATCGACGCCGCCACCGCCACGGTCACCGTCGCGCCCGAAGATGCGCTGCTCGTCCGCCGCATCGAACTCACCGATTGCCGCTGGCTCACCGAACCGCCCGAACGCCCCCTGCGCGTCGAAGCCCAGCTCCGCTACCGCTCCGCGCCCCTCGCCGGCGGCATCGAGCAGACCGACGACGGCGCAGCCGTGCTGCGCCTTGACCAGCCTGCCCGCGCCGTCGCCCCGGGGCAGGCCGCCGTCTGCTACGACGGCGACCGCGTGCTCGGCGGCGGCACGGTACAGCGAACAATGCAGCGAACAACCTGACGGCGTGCGATAGGCTGCTCACATCATGCCGCTCAGCACCATCACCGACATCCGCGACATCGTGATCATCGTCATGGGTCTGATCGGCGTCGTCTCCGCCGCCGTCTTCCTGCTCTTCACCATCGTGCTCGGCTGGATGACCTTCCGCCTGCTGCGCGTCACCCGTAAGACGTTCGGCGAGGGCGTCCCGCCGATCCTCGAACAGGCCCGCGAAACCGTGCAGTCGGTCAAGGGCACCGCCGACTTCCTCGGTGAGTCCGCCGCCGGTCCGGTGATCCGGCTCTACGGCGCGGCTGCCGGCATCCAGCGCGCCCTGCGCATGCTCGGCCGCAGAGACGGTTAGGTAAGCAATGCGCCGCGGCCTGAAAATCGGCTTCCTGCTCGGCGTGCTGGCCGCCCTCATCGGGCGCATCCTCTCCGCCGACGATCGCGAGGAGCAGTGGCAGGCTGCCCGCAGCGAGGCCGAAACCGTCGCCGCGCAGCGCGAAGCGGAGCTGCGCGCCCGCCACGCCGCCGCCCGCCGCGAGGGCCGCCTGCCCGACGACCCGCCCGACGACGGCTAAGCGATGCCCGCGCAACGCGAGCGCAACCGGCTGCTCGCCGACGACCGTCCGGTGCATGACTGGTACCGCTTCGTCCTCTCCTTCCCGCCGCACCTCGTGCGCGACTACGTTGAGCGCTTCGGCCTGAGCGAAGAGGCCACCATCCTCGATCCGTTCTGCGGCACGGGCACGACGCTCGTCGAAGCCAAGAAACTGGGCTTCGCCTCCGTCGGCATCGAGGCGCTCCCTATGTCCGCCTTCGCCGCCACAACCAAGCTCGACTGGTCGCCCAACGGCAGCGCCCTGCGCCGCGACGCCAACGCGATCGCGGCGCAGGCGGGCGCGACGCTCGAACGGGCGGCTGCGCCGCTGCGCACGCTGCCCGCGGAACAACAACGGCTGCTGCTGCGCGACTCCATCTCGCCGCTGCCGTTGCACAAGGCGCTGATCCTGCGCGACGCAATCGACGCCGCCCGTTCGCAGCACGCCGATCACCTCCGCCTCGCCCTCGCCCGGGAGCTGCCCACTACCATCGGCAACCTCCGCTTCGGCCCGGAAGTCGGCCTCGGCGAGCGGAAAGAAGATGTCGACGCCGTCGACGCCGTCGGTGCCTGGCGGCGGCGTGTGGAGACCTTCGCACTGGACCTTGACGATCTGCGCGACACCGGCGATGCGCCGGCTTCGGTGGTGCGGGGCGATTCGCGCGACGCAGCGGCGCTGCTGTCGGCGCGCTCGGTGGACTGCGTGATCACCTCGCCGCCGTATCCGAACGAGAAGGATTACACGCGGGCGGTCCGTCTGGAGTCGGTCATTTTGGGGCTGCTCTCCGATCGGCATGATCTGCGCGGGGCCAAGCAAACGCTGTTGCGCTCGAACAGCCGCGGGGTCTACAAGGACGATGACGACGACGCCTGGATCGTCGCCCACCCCGAAATCCAGGCTCTTGCCGACGAGATCGAGCAAACCCGCATCGAGCAGGGCAAAACCTCCGGCTTCGAGCGCATGTACCACCGCGTCGCCCGCCTCTACTTCGGCGGCATGGCCCGCCACCTCGCCTCCCTCCGAGTCGCGCTGAAGCCCGGCGCCCAACTCGCCTACGTAGTCGGCGACCAGGCCTCCTACCTCCGCATCATGATCCGCACCGCCGATCTGCTGGCGGATATCGCGTCGAGGCTGGGCTACGAGGTGGTGGGCAAAGACCTCTTCCGCACCCGCGCGGCGACAGCGACGCGCTCGGAGCTCAACGAAGAGGTCCTACTCCTCCGCTGGCCCGGGCGCGCCAAGTTGCTGGTGCGAGACGTGGTAAGATAGAACCAAGGGCACGACCATGACCCACCATCTCGACCCAGAACGCGTCTTCGTCTTGGGCGCTGGATTCTCTCAGCCAGCCGGCCTTCCTCTCGGAGCCGATCTGCTGGAACGTGCGCGACGCTACGTCGCTCGGTTCTTTAGCAGCGAGAACCACTTGGAGTGGGCTCTCACCGAGTATCGCCAGTATCTAGCCGATACTGAGGGCGACGAATCGGATCCTGTCGACGTCGAAGCGTTCGCTGAGTATCTGGACAATCGCCATTACCTCGGGATGCTGGGAAGCGACACCTGGTCCGAACAAGGCAATCGCGACCAGT
This sequence comes from Dehalococcoidia bacterium, assembly GCA_965242565.1. GTDB lineage: Bacteria > Chloroflexota > Dehalococcoidia > Bin125 > Bin125 > CATQGW01. The sequence goes on from OZ251457.1 coordinate 1,312,768, forward strand.
TGCTTCTGCGTTGGGGAATCGGTGGTGCGCTGTATGAGCAGACCCCTCAAGGTCCTGCAATCCCCTCGGCGTATCTTCGTTTCGCCGCAGGCCTTCGGCCGATGGACCTCGTTGTGACGTTCAACTACGATCTATTGCTCGAGCGATCGCTCGAGTATGTCGGTATCCCATACCGCAGGTTTCCATTTCGTCCTGATTCGTTCCAAACCACTGCGGACGACTTGGGGTCGTCTCTCGATTACAGCGAAGTCGTGCTCCTTAAACTGCACGGCTCGATCGACTGGGTGGATGAGCGCCCGTACAAGAACATGATCGCTGACTGGATCGACGACGGACAACTCGATGTTGCCAAGCACATTTGCCGAAGCGACATTGCGTTTGGCAGTCAAGCGACGATTACCCAACATCCGTTGGTGGACGGCCACGGTGGCGATCTTACAAGCTCTATTCGCGTCATCGAAAGCTTGGACGAGTACTACAGCGAGTCAAGGTTCGCAACAGAACACCCTCCGTTAATTCTGGCACCGTCACGCGCGAAACTGTTGTACGGCGATCCGTTACGCTTTCTGTGGCGAGGCCTCGGACATGGCTCCGAGCGTGTCGGAGGTGTGATCATCGTCGGCTATTCGATCCCACCGGCAGATCGATACAGCCGCCAGATGCTCTACAATCTCGTCAGCGGCTACGAGCACGCACTCCGCACACCTGCGGCGCGCGTAGGGCGCGTCAGCCGCATTCAGGTAGTCAACTACCAACCGAGCGACAGCTTGGAGTCTGAGTTCTGGCAGGCGTATCGATTCTTCCCGCGCGATCTGACAGACTTCATTCTCTCTGGCTTTGACGAAGAGGCAGCAGCGACGATTGTGAACCCTCCGATCATCGATGCGCTCGATCTGCGGCAATGAGCACTCTGCGAGTCGCATGTCATCTCTTGCATGGTTTCTCGTGTGCGCATATCCCAATGGATATACGCAAGGGTGCCTGACATTACCGCTGGAATTACCGGATCACTCTCAGCCGCGACATACTCCAGAAGATCGCCGCTCGCGAATCTCAGTTAAACAACTTACCTCTGCGAACGCTGTATTGAGCCTCTCCGCCGGCATCACAGAACGTGTAGTCGACTATGGTCAAGCGGCTACGTCGACAGTGGAACGCTCCTGCCCGAATCAGCCCGATCGGGCACCGCAAGCACTCGCAGCTGACGGGCGCGAACAGGCGCGAGCCGGGTGCGGATGCGGGCTTCGGCGCTCGGCTTTGCGGAGCCGTCTTTCAGGTCCGCGCGGACCTTGCGAGCGTCCATCAGCGCTGCCCGTGCGTCGCGCTCGGCGGCGTCTACCACTGCCCGCAGCACAGCGTCGGCGCGCTCACTTTCACGGCTGGCCTCGTCGGTCGTCACGGCACCCCTCTTTGGACTTGTCGGGCAAGGTACCGGATCAGCGGCAAGCGGGGGTAGGGCAGCGGCGGGTGTGCGGGCGCCGGGGTGTGGCGGAGAGGGTGGGATTCGAACCCACGAGGGACTTGCGCCCCTACACGCTTTCCAGGCGTGCCTGATCGGCCACTCCAGCACCTCTCCGAAGGCTCCGCAACGTCGGCTTCATGATGATTCTGGCGGAGAGGGTGGGATTCGAACCCACGAGGCACATCGCTGCACCTACCGATTTTCGAGATCGGCTCCTTCGGCCACTCGGACACCTCTCCACCGCCCATTCTACAGATGAATCGGACTGACAGAGCGCCCGCGCGGGTTTAGCGTAGAGCTTTACAGGAAGCCAGGAGGCTAGGACGCCAAGAGGCGCAGGAGGCACAGGAGGCCGACCGTGACCGCATCGCCCGCCGCATCCACCATCGCCGCGCTGCTCGCCGCCCACGACGGAGCAGGCCCCGCGCTGGGCGCGCCCGCGCGCGAACCGCTCACCTTCGCCGGCCTCCGCGAGCAGATCGAGCGCACCACGGCGGCGCTCAACGGCTTCGGCGTCGGACGCGGCGACCCCATCGCCATCGTCCTGCCCAACGGCCCCGAAATGGCCGCCGCCTTCCTCGCCGTCGCCTCGGCCGCCACCGCCGCGCCGCTCAATCCCGGCTACCGCGCCGACGAATTCAGCTTCTACCTCTCCGACCTCGAAGCCCGCGCCATGATCGTCCAGCAGGGCGACGACACCCCCGCCCGCGCCGCGGCCGCCGCCGAAGGCGTGCCGATCATCGAGCTCGCCCCGCTCAGCGACGCCCCCGCCGGCCGCTTCTCGCTGGAGTCGGACCTGCGCGGCGCGGCAGACGCCCCGGGCGCGGCGGACCCCGACGACACCGCCCTCGTCCTGCACACCTCCGGCACCACCTCGCGCCCCAAAATCGTCCCCCTCAGCCAGCGCAACATCGCCGCCTCCGCCCGCCACATCCGCCAAACGCTCTCGCTCACGCCCGACGACCGCTGCATGAACATCATGCCGCTCTTCCACATCCACGGCTTGATCGCCGGCGTGCTCGCCAGCGTGGGCGCGGGCGGCTGCACCTGGTGCTCGCCCGGCTTCAATGCCATGCAGGCCTTCGCCTGGCTGCGCGAAGCGCGCCCCTCCTGGTACACCGCCGTGCCCACCATGCACCAACTGATCCTCACCCGCGCCGCCCGCAACGCCGACATCCTCGCCGAGGCGCAACTGCGCCTGATCCGCTCCTCCTCCTCCTCGCTCCCGCCCACCGTGATGGCCGAACTCGAGTCGACCTTCAACGCCCCCGTGATCGAGTCCTACGGCATGACCGAAGCCGCCCACCAGATGACCTCGAATCCGATGCCGCCGCAAGCGCGCAAGCCCGGCAGCGTCGGCCTGCCCGCCGGGCCCGAAATCGCGATCATGGACGCCGCCGGCGCGCTCCAGGCGCTCGGCGCGCGCGGCGAAGTCGTCATCCGCGGCCCCAACGTCGCCGACGGCTACCGCAACAACCCGCAGGCCAACGCCGAGGCCTACACCCGCGGCTGGTTCCGCACCGGCGACCAGGGCGAACTCGACGCCGACGGCTACCTCACCATCACCGGACGCCTCAAGGAAATCATCAACCGCGGCGGCGAAAAAATCTCCCCCCGCGAGGTCGACGAAGCCCTGCTCCAGCACCCCGCCGTGGGCCAGGCCGTCACCTTCGCCATGCCCCACGAACGGCTCGGCGAGGAAGTTGCCGCCGCTGTCGTCCTGCGCGACGGCTCGGGCGCCGAAGAGCGCGAACTCCGCCGCTTCGTGGGGGAACGACTGGCGGACTTCAAGACGCCGCGCCGGATCGTGATCCTCGACGAAATCCCCAAAGGCGCGACCGGCAAGGTGCAGCGCATCGGCCTCGCCCAAACACTGGCCGAGCAGCTGGGATTGGAGTGAGCCGTGGCCGCCAGCCAATTCCCCCAGCACGAACGCCTCACCCGCGTGCTCAACATCTACCGCAGCGCCATGCGCCGCCACATCGCCGCCCAATGGCGCGCCACATACGGCGATGCCTGGTTCCAGGAACTGTTCTCGTATCTCACCGAGCATCAGCAGGAGGAAATCCGCACGACGCGGACGACGCTGGCGCTGCGACGCGCGGGGGGCGAAGTCCTGATCTCCAAAGACGAGGAGGACGAATTCCTGATCGACATCCCGATGTTCCTCGAAGCCGTGAAATCCCGCCGTGACCTGTTCGGGCACGAACTCATCGGCTGGGAAATGACCCGCCGGATCGCGAACGTCTACAAGCTGCGCAACATCTGGGCCCACCCGCCGTTGCGCGACCTGCGCAAGGCGGAGGTCGGCGGCGCGGCTGAAGACTGCGCGACCGTGCTGGACCTCTTCGATCCCCACGCCGCAGACGCGATTCGGGACATGATGCATGATGAGGGTGAGTCGGACGCGCCGCTGCACGCGCTGACCGAACGGCTCGATCAGTTGCAGTGGGCGATCGAGAGCCGCAGTCTGCCGACGGACCAGCTGCAGGGGATGCTTGCTCAACTCCTTGAGCGCAGCGCGCCGACGCCGCAGCAAACCGATTCACCGGACCCCGACATCGCCGCCGAGCTACAGGCCCTCCGCGCCGAGCTGGAAGCCTCTCGCACCCACATCGGCGAGTGGTGGCGCAAACGCGAGCGGCAAACCCTCGCCCTCCTCGACCGCCTGGCCGGCATCAACCCCCGCTGAGCCGCCCCACTCCCGAAAAATCGCCCCCCTATGCAGGGGGGCTGTCCGCATAAGCGGACTGGGGGGTCGGCCGCCCCCCAAACCCGCACACCCTCTACGTCTTCTCGTCAATGCTCCGCAGCAAATCCCGAATCTCCGTCAGCAGCGCCGCATCCCCCACCGGCGCCGCAACAGGCGCAACCGCCCCGCCCGCGGGCGCAGCCGCCAGCGCCTCCCGCTGCGTCAGAATCGCGTTGCGAAACGCCTCCGCGTCCACAATCCCCACCAGATTGCCCTCCGCCGACGCGCTCGAACCCGCCTGCCCCGCCGTCTCCACCCGCAGACCGCGCAGCCCGCACCAGCGCATCAGCGGATCGTCGTGCAGCCGGATGTCCGTAATCCGATCCAGCGGAATCGTGCTCTCCTTGCGGAAATACACGCCCGACTCCACCTCCAGCGCCCGCTCCGTCAGCGTCGCCGAAAGTCGATCCAGCGCCCGCGGCGCGTAGCTGAGGCTGAACAACAGCCAGAACGGGATCAACGGAATCCCGACCACCGTGATCATCAGAATCAGCGAGACCAGCCAGCGCACATAGCGCTGGACGCGCGGGTCAAACTCCCCCTCGAGCAGGGTGCGGCCGGTGGGCGATGCCATGCGATGGCTCCCTTGCGCTGTGGACGCCCGCCGCGGGCGACGCGATGATCATCCTAACCGCAACGCGACGGAGACTACTCATGCAATTCGGCATCCACCTTATCCAGCAGAACATCGTGATCGCAGAATGCCGCCGCCTATGGCGCTGGGCCGACAACGCCGGCTTCGACTGGTTCGACGTCTCCGACCATTTCTACGAGTCGCCGATGACCGAAAAGCAGGGCCCCTACCTCGAATGCCTCGCCTGCCTCGCCGCCCTCGCCTGCGACACCGAGCGAATGCGCATCGGCACGGTCGTCCTGGCGATGGATTATCGGCATCCGGCAGTGCTCGCCAACGCGCTCGCCGCCATTGACCAACTCTCCAACGGCCGCCTTGAAGTCGGCCTCGGCGCCGGCTGGAACCGACAGGAATACGCCGCCTACGGCATCCCCTTCGAGCCGATCGGTCGCCGGCTCGGCGTGCTCGAAGAGGGCTTGCAGGTCGTCCGCCTGCTCTTCACCGCGCGGCGCGCCAACTTCGACGGGCGCTTCTTCCAGCTGCGGGACGCGCTCTGCGAACCCAAGCCGCTCCAGCCGCGCGTGCCGATCTGGATCGGCGGCAACGGCGAGCGCCGCACCCTGCGCCTGGTCGCCCAGTACGCCGACGGCTGGAACTCCCCTTACGTCACCGCCGAGCAGTGGATGCGGCTCTCGGGCGTGCTGGACCGGCATTGCGAGGATGTGAGGCGCGATCCGTCGCAGATACAACGCGACGTCAACCTCTCCTTCCACCTCGCCGCGAGCGAGTCGCACCGCGCCCGCGCCGACGCCCACTTCGCCGAAGTCTTCGGCGCGGCTGGCGACGCCTTCCGCACCCGCGGGGCCGTCACCGGTACCCCGCCCGAAGCAATCGACGCGCTCGCCCCCTACGCCGCAGCCGGCGTCGACCGCATCAACATCGCCCTCCGCCCCCCGCTCGACTGGGACGCCCTCCAGGCCTGGTCCGAGGAAGTGATTCCGGCATTCCCGGACTAACAACGCTGCGGAGTACAATCGCGCCATGTCTCACCCTCGCCGCCCAACGCTCCCGACACTCTTGGCGCTTCTGACCCTCCTGTCGGTCTGCGCAGCGCTGCTCGCCGTTGCCTGCGCAGACCCGATCACCGAAGCGCCGCAGCGCTATACGCAGCGCCTCGAACTGGAGCGCGCGCCGCTGGACTCACCGTACTCAACTACTCCGCCGCTCGCCGAGTCGCAGCGGCATCGGGTCGCGCGGGTCACGCCGCTGGTTGAACAGGAGCGCGACTGGTGCGCGGCGCAGTTTGACGATCCCGATGCCGTGCCGGAATTCGACCCGTATGACGGAGTGCTGGAATGGGCTCAGCCGGCCAACGAAGAGGACTTGGTTTGGATGACGGCAGTCGCGCAGGCGACAGCCGCCCAGCGCGGTCTCGCGCTGGGCGAAATGCCGCCGATCTACCTGATCTCGCGGGATGCGTTCCGTGCGATGCTCTGCCCGCTGCTGCTCAATCCCGACAGCGAGGGACCCGATCCGCTCTGGCATCTGGATCGGTTACTCCAAAACATCGATCCGTCATGGACTCCAGCGGTGTTTGCGTACCTCGGGGCCATGCTCATCGGGGGATGGTACCTGCCAGTCGACCACGATCGCGGTGGATACGTGATCCTGGGCAGCGACCGCCCCTTGCCGCGCTGGTCTGTGGGCATCTTCGCACACGAGATCGTACATGCACTGCAGGATGCCCACTTCGGGCTTACGAATATCGATCCGGAGGATGTCGGCAGCAGCGATGCGGCGTCGGCGTTCGCCTGGGTCTACGAAGGCGATGCGTCGTTCAGCCCGTCAAACCGCGAAGAGTTGCAAGACCTCGAAGCGCTTTCAGAGGTCGAGTGGAACACCGCTCCAGGGTTTGCGCCGCCGCCAGTGACGTTGTTCGACGCGTTTCCGTCGCGCTACGATCTCGGACTTGAAGCGTACCGTCTCGGCAGCGCAGCAATCGAACAGGTGTATGCGCAAGAGGGTTACGCCGGTGTGAATCGATTGCTGTCGAACCCTCCGCAGTCGACAATGCAGATGCTGCATCCCGAAGTACTGGCCGCGGGTATCCAACCGATCGGGCGCAGCGCAATCTGCGCACTGACCCCCGCAGCGCTCCAGGACCTCCCCTGCGACGCCTATCCGCAGAGCGATCGGCTCGGCGAGGCGTTTCTGCGCACGTTCCTCGCCGAAACGACTGAGGATCGCCGGGCAGCGGCGGAGGCGGCGGACGGCTGGCGCGGGGATTTGATCCGCGTCATCGAAAGCGAAACTGAAGGCGACCTCGTGCTCTGGCAGATCGTCTTTGCCAATCAGGCGGAACACGATGAGGCGGCGGCGGAGATGCGCAACTGGTTGATCGCCCGTTCCGACGGCTGGGCCCGCGCCGCCGTCGGCGTCCCTGTCATCGCCTGGAACGGAGACCCCGCCGCGATCCGCGTGCTCGACCACGCCCGCACGCTCTGGCTCATCGTCGCCGATAACCCCGCCTTCGCCGACCGCGTCGCCCTCTCCGCGCTCGAAATCACCGCAACCCTGCCCTGGTGGGAGGAGTGAACCTCAGCAAGCACGGGATTTGACGGAGAAATGCGCGACAGTACGTTGACTAAGCGGCGCCGCACGCCGGTGTGAGGCGGCCCCGAAGCGAACGCCGCAGTTCGAGCGCCTTGGGCGACAGCGCCGCCGGGTCCTCTTCCGCGTACTCCAGCCAAAGCATGCGCAGCGTGTCGTCGAGCAGCTCTTCCAGCTCGGCGCGCGTGGCGCTCGCCAGCACAATGCCGAACTCGCCTGCGAGCTCGTAGAGTCGGTTGCCGCGATTGAACGCCACATCGAAACGGAGCGGCGGAGCGGCGACGTAGGAACGCCCCTCCACGCTGAAGCCGCTGCGCTCGATTGGGCGCTTATCGCTCTCCGAAATCGCCAGCGGCGCTCCTCGCTCGTCCGCCATCGCGCGCTCCAGCCCCCGTCGAGCCATCCTAGCGCATCCAACCGCTAACATCGCAGCCATGAACACCCGAACGACAACCTGGCTTGCGCTCGCCGCCGCGCTGCTCGCGCTGCTGGGGGTTGCGTGCTCCGCGCCCGCCATGGAATGGGGCGGGGGGCCGGTGGAGGGGGAATGGCCGCTGCGGGAATTTATTCCGGCGGCGGGTCTGGCGGACTGGCTGGACGAGCAGCATGAGTCGGTGTTGCGCGAGCGGCGCTGGTGCCGCTCCAACGCCGGACAACTACCGACCGGCGCGCCGCTGGCCATCATCAGCCAGGACGCCGCAGCGCAGGACCTGGAGCGATTCTTCGACCCACTGGGGCCCGCCGAAACCGCCTGGATCGGCGAGTTGGCCGAGATCGTGGCGAAAGAGCGCGAACTGACGCTCGATCCGCCGCCCCAAGTTCGGATCATCTCCCACGAAAACCTGCGCACCGTCGCCTGCCACGCGCTGCTGCACGAAGATCAGATAGGCGGCGCCGGCGACCTCTGGCAGTTCGAACGCATACTCGGCATTAACCACCGCGACTGGACGCCGAGCGTGCAGGGCGCGTTCTGGCTCTACGGCATCGGCGGGTGGTACTCATACGAAACCGAGACCATAACGCTCGTGGGCGACCTGCCACTCGCCCGCTTTGCCTTCGACCTCATGGCGCACGAGCTCGTCCATGCGATGCAAGACCAGTACCTCGATACCGGCATCGGCGGCCTCTACGAAGACGCTACCAGCGACAGGTCCACCGCGATCTCCTGGCTGATCGAAGGCGACGCCGTCACTGCGCAGACGGCGGCCTCATCGCCCGCAGCCGCCGCGCTCGCCGATACCTACCAGTGGGGCTTCGGCGGTACCTGGGTCAGCGATCTGAACGGACTCTCGCCTTACCTTGCGCCGCTGGCCGGCGCGGCGTTCGACGCGCAATACACCGACGGCGCGGCATACGTGCGCAGCCAAAAGGCCGACGGGGGTTGGCAGCGCATCAACGAGCTGCTGAGCGATCCGCCGCGATCGTCGGAGCAGGTGCTGCACCCGGAAAAGCTGACGTCGCGCGAGCCGCCGATTGAGGCGGAGCGTCTGGCGGCGCTGCGTCGGCAGGTTTTCGATCCGCGGGAGGAGCCGTCGGCGACGACGATGGGCGAGCAGTATCTGGCGAATTTGATCGGTCTGGCGACGCAGTCGCCGCAGTTGTCGGCGGAGGCCGCGGCGGGCTGGGGCGGCGACGAGTTGGCGGTTTGGTCGATGGTGGACGGGCGGCGCGATACGGTGGCAATTTGGGCGATTGCGTTCGACGATGCGATTGAGCATCGGGAGGGCGTTACCGGTTTGCGCGAGTGGCTGATCGCCTGGTCGGAATTCAGCGCGGTCGCGGATCCGACGGGGCGGGCGTTGGCATACGACGGTCCGGCGGGGGCGATTCGAGTGGTGGATAGCGCGGATACGGCGTGGTTAGTCGTTTCGACGGATCGTCGGACGGCAGATCGGGTTACCGCCCGTATCCTCCGTCTCGATGCGGATCCCGGCTGGTGGACCGGGGCTGCGACCGGTCCGCGCGAGTGAGGGCCAGGGCCTAGACTTGCGCGGTAGGGGGAGGTAACATTGCCGGGCAGGATGCGAGGTGAGAGCCATGTCCCACGAGTCAGTTGGACCGGCGAGACGGCGGATCACAGCAAGCCGCGCGGTGTATTGGGCCATCGCTGCGGCGCTGGCGATCGTCGTGTCGGCGCTCGCAGCGTGTTCCGACGATTCGCCGCCGGAAGAGCTGCAACCGCCAGCCGTTGCGCAGGCCGAGGAGGAACAGCCGGGGACGCCCGAGCCGTCCGCTGCGGCTGGGCAGGGTGAGGGTGGTCGGCAGGCGACGCAAGCGGGGGCGCAGCGCACGCTGCTCAGCCCGCGCTGGCCGAGCGATCATTGGCGGCCGCTGGTGGAAGTGGCCGCCGCCAACGCGCAGCTGCAATTCGCGATTGATCTGGGACTGGAGTGGTGCGCGGAATCGAGGCGGCGCGCGGTCAAGGACAACTTTACGTTCTGGGGCGCGCCGGAGATCGACGGCGAGTGGCGGCGGTTGGACGGCCCAACGCTCATTGATCAGGACGCGCAGTCGTGGGTCGCCGCGGTCGCGCAGGCGACCGCCGACAGGCGGGGCATTCCGCTGGGCGAGATGCCGTCGATCCAGATCATTTCGCCGCAATGGGAGCGGGCCAACACCTGTCAATACTGGGGCGACGGCCGCGACGATTTCCAGTACGCGCGGCTCTCCGCACTGCGCATCTGGCAGCGCGCGCTGGGACTCGTTCCGCCGCACTGGACGCCCGAAATGCTCAGTCACCTGGCTGTGCTCGACTTCAACGGGTGGTACGCAACAGGTTCCGGAGCGAGGGGAGCGATCACGCTGATCTCCTCCGCGTCGGAACGCGATATGGCGCAAGCGCTCTCGAACCTGCTGGTCACACACCTGCAACAGCAAGTGCTCGATAGCGAATACAGCCGACGCCAGCCGTGGGCGGTGGAGTCCGACCGCTGGCAGGCGATGTCCTGGCTGCTGGAAGCAGACGCGGCCCATGCGACGCTCGCATCCGACCATCCGGCGCTGAATGCGGCTGCGGAACAGCTAGGCGCATACGGCAACGCGGCGCTCGACCTGAGTTTGCCGCCGGCTTCGCTGCCGGACGAACTGTTTTACTGGTGGACCACGGCCCGCAGCGAAGGTCCGCAGTTTATCGTCCGGCTGCTCCTGGAGGTCGGCGCCGACGCGGTCGATCAGCGCCTGCGGGAGCTGCCCGATACCACCGAACAGTTGCTGCACCCGGACAAGTACGACGTGCGCGAGCCGGCGCTTGATCTTGCGCCGCTGCAAGCGGTCATCGATTCCGCGGTTCCGATCGGAGAGTGGTCACGCTTCCGCGATCGCGCGTTGGGCGAAGAGGGATACCGCGACACTTACGGCGAACTGGGGCTGCGCACGCTGCTACGGGCGTCGACGGGGCGGATCGCAGAGGCCGACGCCGCGGCGGCAGGCTGGGGCGGTGATCGCCTGCACCTTTTCCACCGCGTGAGCGGGAGCGAGCGGGAGACGCTGGCGCTGTGGGCGATTGCGTTCGATGACGCAGAGGAGCACAGCGAAGGCGCGGCGGGTCTGCGCGAGTGGCTGATCGCATACTCAAACGGTTTCGCCTGGGGCGAGCGGGACGGGCGCATCGTGGGCTGGGACGGGCCCGACAGCGCGATCCGGGTGGTGGACGGCGGTACGGTCGCCTGGCTGATCGCCGCGCCGGACGGCGAAACCGCCGACGCGACGGCCGCGCTGCTGCGCGATGCAGAGACGCCGACTTTGTGGGGGGTGCGATAGCATGGGGTTATGCGACGGCTGATCTGCGCGGCGCTGGGGGTAATTTTGCTTGCCGCAGTTGCGGCGTGCTCGGGCGATTCGTCTCCCGCCCAACAGCAGCAGCGGCAACAGCAAGTTGCCGAACAACCAGCCGCGCCTGATTCACCCGGGCAGCGAGAGCGAGAGCCGCAGGCGCAACCGGCCCTGCTCGCCCCGCAATGGCCCACCGACGCCTGGCGGCCCCTCGCCCAGGTTGCCCAGGCAAACGCCGAGCTGCAGCCGCTGATCGACCGCGACTTGGCCTGGTGCGCAGAGTCGGTGCGCCTCTCCGGACCCGACGGCGGCGCGCGCTGGGGGGCGGCCGCGGTGAGCGGGCCGTGGCGGGAGTTGCCCGGCCCCATCATCCTCGATCGCGGTGTGCAGCCCTGGATCGACTCGGTGATAGACGCAACGGCCGAAGCGCGCGGCCTCGCCCTCGATCAGCCCCCGTCCATCCAGGTCAGCTCGCGGCAATTGGTCGAAGCAGAGTCGTGCGACTGGTGGTACCGACGCTACGGCGACCGCGACCCAACGCTATTCGATCCGCGCTGGTGGTGGCATGTGAGCCTGGGCCTGATCAGGCCGAGCTGGACGCCGCCTCTGCTCAATCAAATGATCGGTTCCGACGCACCCGGCTGGATCGTCTACGACCGTGGTGTGAGAGGCTCGATCACACTGATTGCGCCGCGTTCCACATCGGAGCTGGCGCAGGCGCTTTCAGGACTGGCAGTGCGGCATCTGCAACGTGACCTGCTCGACGGCGAGGAATTCAAGCGCCGCTTCGACCTTGTCGGATTCGACCACGCGCTCGCGCTGTACTGGTTGGTCGACGCGGACGAGGCATATACGGCGCTCGACGCTGGTCACCCGGCGATCATCGAAGCTAGCGAACAGATCGAGGCGCCGGCCGATGGCGGCTTCACCGAGCAGCGCGCCCGCTACGCCGACCTCCCCGCCGAGGTCTCCGATTGGCTCGCGTCGCCCGTCCGCGGCGGCCCCGAAATGATCCGGCGCCTGCTGCGCGAAGCCGGCCCCGACGCTGTAAACGAACGGCTGCGCAACCCGCCCGACACGATGGAGCAACTGTTCCACGTGGACAAGTACGAATCGCGCGAGCCCGCGCTGGATCTGTCGGCGCTCGACCCACTGCTCGAATCGATCCTGCCGAGCGAACTCTGGACGCCGCTCGGCCCGCGCGCCCTGGGCGCCGCGCCCAGCTTGAACCGCCTCGGCGAGTACTACCTCCGAACACTGATCGCCGCCTCTACCGGCCGCGACGCTGAAGCCGCGGCCGCAGCCGCCGGCTGGGGCGGAGACCGCCTGCATGTCTACCAACAGCAGGACGGAACGGGCCCCTTCGCGCTCTGGGCAATCGCCTTCGACGACGCCCGCGAGCACGCCGAAGGCATCGCCGGCCTCCGCGAGTGGCTGATCGCCTATTCCAACGGCCGGGCGCGGGCGCTCGACGGCGAACAGCTGCTCGGCTGGGACGGACCAGACAGCGCTATCCGCCTGGTGGACGGCGGTACGGTCGCCTGGCTGCTCGCCGCCCCCGACGCCCAATCCGCCGACGCGACGGCCGTGCGCCTGCTCAATGCCGAGACGCCGACCCTGTGGAGCGTGCGCTAATGTAGCGTCATGCGACAGCTGCTGTACGACGATGCGGCGGTTCCCGGGCGCGCAAGCGCCAGACGGCGGCTGGCAATCGTCGTATTGATCCTCGGCGTCTGCGCCGGGCTGGCGGCGGCGCTCTGCGGCGGCGATGACGGACCGATTGACTGGAGCGACGATCCCGCTCCATGGCGTTGGGAAGGTCAATGGGGATGGCGCGACTACGAGTGGATCGCGGAGCGAAACGTTGAGATGTCGAAGGCGATCCGGCGGGAGCGCGAATGGTGTCTGGAGAATCACATCGCCTTGCCCGATCGGATCGCGCCGGAAACCGTCTTCGCGACCAATAATGCGGCATCGTTGGCGCATCTCGAGCAGCCGTTGCTAGCCGAGACGCGCGAATGGATGGCCCAGATCGTCGCTGAACTGGAACGCCTACAGGGCGTGACACTCGACGCCGCCCCCGATGTGCGCATCTTCAGCCCTGACACCTGGCGACGGCTGGGGTGTTGGACAATGCTGCGATCCGAGAGGCTGGAACCGCCGCCGCCAATCTGGGAGTTCGGACGACTGCTCGGATATCTCGATCCCGACTGGACGCCGGCAATGCAAACGCACCTCAATGGATCCTATACCGCCGCCTTCTACAGCTCGTCCGAACGCAACGGATTGATCACTTTGGTCAGCGACATGCCGCTCCCGGAGCGAACGGTCGAAACGTTCGCCCACGAGGTCGTCCATGCGCTACAGGACCGGTTGCTCGACGGCGGCTTGGACGCACTGTACGACAACCGCACTACTGATCAGTTCTTTGCGGTCTACGCGGTCGTAGAAGGCCACGCAGAAGCGACGATTTGGTCGTTGTATGACGGCAATCCGTTCTTACAGCGGATCGTTTCGTCGCACAGCTGGGGCCGAGAGCAACCGCTCGCAGGGCCGGATGTTCTGATCGGCTCTATGGGAATGAGCGGCTCCTCAGTCATCGCGCCGTATGACAAAGGCCGGCAGTTCGTCCAACGCGTACAGCGGGAACTGGGAGACGAAGCCGTGCGCGATCTGCTGTATGATCCCCCCGGATCATATGAGCAAATTCTGCATCGCCGAAAGTTCACTGCGGATGAGCAACCGGCGCCGATCGAACCGCTGCTGCGGCTGCGCGATCAAGTCCTTGAGCCCGCCGATACGGCCTCTGTCGCGGTCGACACGCTGGGCGAAGGCATACTCGCCGATCTGATCGGTTTCTCGACGGTGAATGCCACCCGCGCCCGAGCGGCGGCGCGAGGATGGGCGACGGATGCGATTACGCTGGTGCGGGAATTCAATGGCGAGCCGAACACGATCGTGATCTGGCAGATCGCGTTCGACGACCAGAACGAGCACGCCGAGGGCGTCCAGGGCCTGCGCGAGTGGCTCGTCGCCGCGTCGGGTGGGGAAGCGGTCGAAGGGCGTAACCAGCGGGCGACGGGCTGGGAGGGGCCGGCCGGGGCGATCCGCGTGGTCAACCACGCCGGGCTGGCCTGGATCATCGCTGCGGAGGAGAGGCGCACCGCCGATCTCGTCACAGCGCGCATCTTCGATCTGGAAGAGCGCTGGTCGCCGCCCGATCCGGACGAGGGGTAGTAAGCTAGGGCCATGCGACGGCTGATCTGCGCAGCTCTGGGGTTGATCGCGCTTGCCGCAGTTACGGCGTGCTCTGGCGATTCGTCTCCCGCCCAACAGCAGCGGCAACAACAGGCCGCTGAACAAACAGTCGAGGATTCCGCCGGCGCCGCAGTTGAGAACGCCCGGCAGCAGGCGAAACCCGCGGTTGCGGATCCGGACAACGCCCAGGCGGCGGCGCCGGATGCGGAACAGCAGGCATCACCGGACGAGCCGGCGGTACTCGCCCCGAATTGGCCGAGCAATGCGTGGCGGCCGCTGCGGCGGGTGGCAGAAGATAACGCTGCGTTGCAGGCGGAGATCGATCGCGAGATCGAATGGTGCCGCGCATCGGTTGAGCGCGGCTGGGCGAACGACGGCGGACACTGGTCGGAGCCGAACGAGGACGGCGAATCCGTGCCGCTGGCGGGGCCGACGCTACTGGCAGCCGACGACCATCCGTGGATCGCGCTGGTCGCGGAAGCGATGGCAGAGGAACGCGGCATCGCGCTGGAAACAATGCCTGCGGTCTGGCTCACATCGCCGGAGTGGCAACGCGCCGAGCTCTGTCGTGCCGTCGTGGGCGCGCTCGATGGCGGCAGGCCCGAACAGCCGTCGCCGCGCTGGCGTTTGCTGACCGCCTTTGGCATCAACGACGCCGGTTGGGGACCGACGCTGCTGGGGTACCTGGGATCGGTTCAGGAGTTGGGGCGTTATGAGCCGCAGCGGTCACGTCGGGCGCGTCAGGCGCGAGGTGCGGGCGGGCGGATTACGCTGCTGGGGCCGACGCCGCCGAATGCGCAAACGGTGTCGGTGCTGGCCCACGAAATGGTCCATCATCTTCAATATCAGCTGATCGGAGGCGGTGACGCCGACGCATGGCCGCCGCATGGTACCCACGATCGTCGCGCAGTGCTGCACTGGCTGATCGAAGCCGACGCAACGCTGGCAATGTCGGCTACAGGGTCGGCTACAGGCAGTACGGCGTTCCAGGCGGCGGTTACGTTGCTGGGCGACGGCGGGGCGTCTCCCGCCGAAGCCGTGGATCTATTCGGCCGCCTGCCGCTCGAATGGTCTGAGCCGTTTTACGGTCCGTACCGCCGCGCCGAGGAATTCGTCGAGCGGTTGATGTCGTGGGGTGATCCGGGCGTGATCGATCGGATGCTGCGGGATTTGCCGGATTCGACCGAGCAGTTGTTACATGTCGAGAAGTACGACGGCGACGAGCAGCCGCTTGATTTGTCGCCGCTGCAACCGCTGATCGACGCTGCGGTCAGCGACGAGTGGACGCGCCCTGGCGCGCCGTTGCTGGTCGACGGACGCGATCAGGACACGCTCGGCGAGTTGTATCTGGGGCTGCTGATCTTCGCCTCCACAGGCCGCGAGTCAGAGGCGAGCGTCGCAGCCGCCGGCTGGGGCGGCGACCGTCTACACATCTTCGAGCGCGACGATGGCGGCGCGCTTGTAGTGTGGGCGATTGCGTTTGACGACGCCGAGGAGCATGCAGAGGGCGTCGCCGGGCTGCGGGAGTGGTTGATTGCGTTGTCCGAGGGCGAGGCCTGGGGGCTTGATGGCGGGCGGGTGATTGGCTGGGACGCCCCTCACGGCGCAATCCGCGTGCTCGACCACCTCAGCACTGCCTGGCTGCTCGCCGCCCCCGACACCGCCACTGCGAACGCGACCGCCGCCGCATTGCTTGAGGCGGATGCGGACATCGCATGGCGGTGATCCTCTACAATGGCTGCGGAGGCCCCGATGGCGACGTTTGATCGACCGAAGCTGCGCGAGGTGCTGGTCCGCAGAGGCCTCGCCGACGAGCCGGCCGCCGCTGAGGTTGTGGACGCTCTGGTGGACCAGATCGAGGCATCGCAGAACGGCGTCGTCCGCGAGGACGACCTGACCCGGTTCCTCGAACAGGTTGAAGCGCTGAATGCTCGGACCGCCGCAGAGATGCGCGCAACTGTCGCAGAAGCCCTGGCTGAAATGCGGACAGAGATCGCCGAGATGCGCACCGACATCGCCGAATCCCGGACCGAGATGCGGGCAGAGCTAGCCGAGACTCAGGCTCAGATGCGGACAGAGATCGCCGAGATGCGCACCGACATCAACCAATCACAGACCGAGATGCGCACCGCCATCACCGAATCCCAGGCCGAAATGCGCACCACTCTCGCCGAGTTCCGAACCGAAATGCGCACTACTCTCGCCGAGTTCCGGACCGAAATGCAGACGCAGTTCGCCCAGATCCAGACGCAGTTCGCTGAGATCCAGACGCAATTTGCCGAGACGCACGCGATGATCTCGGACACCAAAGCCGAACACGCCGCCTCCATCGCGGAGGTCCATCAGGCGATTACCCATGTCCACGACCGCATGACGCAGGTCGTCGCGATCACCATCGGCGCCGTCGCAATCGGCGTCACCATCCTCGGCATCGTGATCGCCGTCACCTGAACCCCCGCCCGCCCGTCGTAGACTGCGCAGGAACCCCAACAGCCCGCGACGAGGAGACCCCCGCCATGCCCGCTGACCAAACGCGCGAATCCTGGAAGCCCGGCCAGGACTGGCAGGGCGCAGTCGACGAGATCGAATACATCAAAGAGCTCGCCCGCGAAATGGGCGGCCCCGACCGCATCGCCCGCCAGCACGCCGGCGGGCGCTACACCATCCGCGAGCGCATCGACCGCTTCCTCGACCCCGACTCCTTCTTTGAGGCCGGCCCGCTCGTCGGCGCCTACGAATACGACGGCGAGGGGAATCTGCGCGACTTCACCCCCGGCGCGTTCGTGATGGGCATGGGCACGATCGACGGACGCAACATCGTGATCGGCGGCGACGACTTCACCATCTCCGGCGGCAGCCCCCACAACGTCTCCAAGGGATCATCACAATTCGCCACCCCGTTCGCCGTGCAATACGGCCTGCCATATGTCCAGCTGATCGAGGGCGTCGGCCACAGCGCCAAGCGCGACGAGGAGGAAGGCCGCATGGCCCTGCCCGGCGGCACAACCTGGTGGCGTCACATCGCCTTGCTCAAGAGCGTCCCCGTCGCCGCCGGCATCATGGGCTCCGTCGCCGGCGCGCCCGCCGCGTTCGCCCTCCTCTCCCACTTCACCGTGATGATCAAGGGACAGTCCCAAATCTTCCCCTCCGGCCCGCCCGTCGTCCGACGCGCCATCGGCGAAACCTTCAACAAGGAGGAGCTCGGCGGCTCCGCTGTCCATGTCCACCAGAGCGGCCAGGTCGACAACGAAGCCGAATCCGAAGAGGACGCCTTCAACCAGATCAAGCAGTTCCTCTCCTATCTGCCCAACACCACCAACGAAGTGCCCGAACGCATCGAGACCGGCGACGATCCCAACCGTCGCGTCGAGGAGCTGCTCCGCATCATCCCCGAAAACCGCAAACGCGCCTACGACCCCCGCAAGCTCGTGCGGCTCGTCGTCGATAACGGCGAATTCTTCGAGATGCGCCGCCACTGGGGCGGCGCGATCATCACCGGCTTCGCCCGCATCGGTGGCTACAGTGTCGGCGTCGTCGCCAGCGACCCGCTCGTTATGGCCGGCGCGATGAACGGCGACGCCGCCGACAAATTCACCCACTTCGTTGACCTCTGCGACGGCTTCAACCTGCCGATGGTCATCTTCCTCGACATGCCCGGCTTCATGCTCGGCTCCCAGGCCGAGAAACAGGCCACGATGCGGCGCGGTACCCGCGCCCTGATCGCCGCCTACGAAGCCGAGGTGCCCAAGGTCGAATTCAACATCCGCAAATCCTACGGCGTCGCCGCCGACGCCCCCAACAGCATGGGCGAACCCTTCGGCGTCAACATGCGCTTCGGCTGGCCCGCCGGCGAGTGGGGCGGTATCCCCATCGAGGGCGGCGTCGCCGCCGCCTACAAACGCGAAATCGAAAACGCCGATAACCCCGAAGCGCACCGCGAAATGATCGAAAATCGCCTGCTGCGCCTCCGCTCCCCCATGAAAGCCGCCCACAACTTCGACGTGATCGACCTGATCGACCCCCGCGAAACCCGCCGCATCGCCTTCCGCTTCATCGAAGCCGCCCAACCCATGCTCAAGCGCCTCGCCCAACGCCCCAAACGCATCATCCGCCCCTAGGGTCTGTTCGTACTTTCGCCGTTCCGGCGCGCTTTCCCGTCGCCCCCGACTTGATCGGGGGCTGCCCCAGACTTGATCTGGGGGGCAAACCCAACGCTGTTCGCAGCACGAGGCCCCGGGCTGACTGCGAACGAGCGTTGAGGGGCAGACTCGGGACCTTCGCGCTGCGGAGAGAAATGGGTTTGGATTCCAGCGTGCGCTGGAATGACGGAAAGATAAGGCGGGAACGACGGAGGGACAGGAGAGGGAAAGGCGGAGTGGGCGCAGGTTGCGGTCGGGCGCGACGGATGGTTTCTGGCCGGGGTGCGCGCGCGTGGGCTTGGTGCTGCTCACGTCGAGATACCCCCGTTCGGGCCGGGGGCAGGCTCCGCGGCAAGCGCGGGTATGACGGAGTGAGGGTAGCGCGGGTATGACGGAGTGGAGAGAGGGGCAGGTATGACGGAAGTGTGAGCAGGCCCTAGCCGGCGTATTCGCGCGCGAGGTTGTCGAGTAGGTCGATCAGCAGCTGGGGGTTGCTGAAGAATGGGGAGTGGTCGGTGGGCCACTCGGCGACGCGGTCGGCGCGGCGGGCGAGTTCACGCTGGCCGGGGGCGAGCAGCGCCTGGTCTTCGGTGCAGACGACGTAGGTCGTGGCGATTGTGCGCCAGGCCGCCTCGCGCGGGGCGTCGAAGGGGACTGGCGCCTCGTCGCGCACCAGCTCGCCCATCGCCCGCTCCACATCCGCGTCGGAGCACTGGTGGTAGAAAGCTTGCCGGATCAGGTCGGCCTGCACCGTGGTCGAGCCGTCGTCGCCGGCCTGGACGGCGCCCGCCAGGTCGGGGTTGACGAAGTTGTCGGGCACGGCCCCATCGGTGTCGGGCATCATCGCGGTGAGGTAGACGAGGTGCTTCACGCTGTCGTTGCCGAGCGGCGCGGTGGTGATCACCGTGCCGCCGAAGGAGTGGCCGAGCAGCACGATCGGCCCCTCGATTTCGTCCAGCGCCGCGCGCACGATCCGCTCATTCTCCGCTGAATCGACCACGCCGCGCAGTTCGCCGTTGGGCCCGCTGGGGCGGCGGCGGTCGACGGCGACGACGGGCACGCCGCGCGCCTCCAGTCCTTCGACGACGCGGTCGAAGCACCACGGCCCATGCCATGCGCCATGCACAAGAGCGACGGTGGCGGGAGCGGTTGCGGTGGTCATCGTGGTTCCTCCGGGACTGGTCGGCGGTGAGTCAGGCGGGGAAGCGGTCGGTGGTTTCGGGCTCGAACTGGACGCCGAAGCTGTTCAG
Source organism: Dehalococcoidia bacterium (assembly GCA_965242565.1). GTDB lineage: Bacteria > Chloroflexota > Dehalococcoidia > Bin125 > Bin125 > CATQGW01. The sequence goes on from OZ251457.1 coordinate 1,332,584, forward strand.
CGCCATCGAGACGATGTGGTACTGGCCGACGGTGAAGACGGCGTCCATCAGCTGCTGCGTGGAATAGCGCTCGGCCAGCGCCGCCCAAGTGTCGTCGGAGATGAAGGCGTCGTCGTGCAGTTCGTCGGCGGCGCGGAGCAGGGCAGCGTCGAATGGGTCCCAGCCTTCGGCGTCGGGACCGGCGGCGACGCGGCGGATTTCCGCGTCGCTGAGGCCCACGGAGCGTCCGAAGCGGCTGTGTTGGGCGAACTCGTACTCGGAGCGGCAGTTCCAGCCGGTGCGCAGGATCAGCAACTCGCGCTCGCGCGGCGGCAGGCTCGATTCGCCCATGATGTGGCGGGTGAAGGACTGACGGGCGCGGGCGAGGTCGGGGTGCTGCGCGATGGTGCGCTGGACGTTGAGCGGCGGCCGCCCGCGGGCGGCGGCGGCGAGCAGCTCGCGCTGCTCCTCGCTCGCCTCATCGTCCCGCAGCGGAGGGATGCGCGGTTGGGAGAGTCGCATCTGCATCGCCCGTCGGATGGCGGAGAATGGTCGGAGCGGCCGGATTTGAACCGGCGACCTCTTGACCCCCAGTCAAGTGCGCTACCAAGCTGCGCCACGCTCCGACGCCCCCAGAGTCATCGGGAGGCAACATACAGGGTATCACCGCGCCTGGCGGCGATGTAGCTTGCGCTCATGGTGCTGAACAGACTTCGCTTCCACAACATCCTCGTGCATGCGCTGGGCGCGTTGAGCGAGGCCACCGAGGAGCTCGCCAATGTCGTCGCGGACGCATCCGACAACCTCGTGACCAAGCACGAGCACGCCGCGGCGGAAGCTCGCATTCGCGAGCAGATCTGGCGCGCAACGCTCGTGGTGATCACCGTGATGGGCGCGTTGGGCGCGACGATCATCGGGCTGTTGATCGCGCTGCTCACCCGTGGCGGCCTCTGAAACGGTCTACGCACCAGACGGTCGCCGCAACATCAGCGCGGGACGGCGGGCGCGGCAGACCAGCTCGCCGCGTTGATTGTGGGCGCGGTGCTCGAAGGTGATGATGCCGCGATCGGGGCGCGACTTGCTCGCCCGCGCGGCGACAACCTCCGTCTCCGCCGTCAGCGTGTCGCCCACGAAGACGGGCGCGGGGAAGACCGTCTCGTCAAAGCCGAGGTTGCCGATGGTGGTGCCCAGCGTGGTGTCGGAGACCGACAGGCCGACGACCAGCGCGAGCGTGTAGAGGCTGTTGACGATGATCCGGCCGTGTTGTGTGCTGGCCGCGAACTCAGCGTCGAGATGCAGCGGCTGGGTGTTGTGGGTGAGCGTGGTGAAGAGCAGGTTGTCGGTCTCGGTCACCGTGCGCGACGGCTGGTGGGTGAACACCGCGCCGACTTCCAGCTCCTCGAAGTACTTGCCGGGCATGGCGCCGCTCTCCGGTCTCGCCGGCTACTCGAAGCGCGCCATGTCGTCGGCCGCGTAGCGGGCGACGGCGTTGTCGGCGGCGGCGGTTGCGGCGAGGCGATCGAGCAGGTCGGGCAGTTGGCCGGCAGGGATCGCACAGGTCATCTCGGCGTTGGGCATGCCGGTGCGGACGCGGCTCAGCTGGCAGCCAACCGAGGCGGCCATCTCGCCCTGCTCCTTGGCGATGGCGACGATGTGGCACTGCGGCTTGCCCTCGATGCGGAGGCCGGGGAAGGCGTCGTGCAGCACCATCAGCTGGCGACCGGTGATGCGGAGGAGGATCACGTCGGGGTCGCCCGGCGTCTCCGACAGGGGGCCGTAGACGACCGCGGCGGGCGTCTCGCTGACGACCGGGATCTGCATTGCGGTTTCGGCGTCGACCCAGCCGGATTCGAGCAGCGCGCCGACATCGCCGTTCTCCAGCACGTCGCCCAACTCGAGGAAGCCGTGCGTGACGCTGCCGACGCTGCAATTGGCGTGGTCGGCGGCGACGGTGGAGAAGGTGCGGTTGGCCGACTTGACCCAGAACACGCAGCCGGCCGGCACGCGCCCGGTGCGCCCGTCGTCGGCCGGCGCGGGCATCGGATCGTCGAACGCGGGCACATCGGTCGGCGCACTGTCGGCGAACGAGATCGCCAGCGGCGCGTTGGCCAGGCCGAGCGCGCGCTCAAGCTGGTCGGCCAGATCGGCCCAGTCAGTCGTCGTTGTGGTCATGAGGCGTGGTCGTTTCCAGCTGCGCTGGGCGCGTTCGCGGGCGGCTCGCGAAATCGGAACGCCTCGCGCAGTACAGGCGGGATGCTACGCCAGTGCTGCGCCAGCATCAACGCCGTCAGCGCGAGGTAGATCACCCCGAACACAATCCGGGGTGTGTTGTCCTCCTGGAAGAAGAACTGGGTGAGCAGCTGGGCGAGGAACAGCCCGAGCAGCGCGAAGCCGGCCCGGGCGGTGAGCCGGCGGTCGATGATCAGCATCACGCCGAAGGCGGACTGGGCGGCGGTGATGAAGACTTCGGCCTGCTGCACATCGTCGGAGACGATGCCGCTGAGCGCGCCGCCGCCGGCGATGTAGGCGACGGGAATCGAGCCGATCAGCAGGGTCCACTGGTTGACCTTGCTGGAGATCAGCATGTTCACGCCGAGTCCGGCGGAGCCGCGCCAGACCAGGTAAAGGGCGGCGAGGAATTCGGGCGATTCCGAGGCGAGCGGGGCGATCCACTGGATCACGAAGAACTCGCCGATGCCGATGTCGCGCCCGACCTGCTCCAGGCCATGCACGAACGGCTCGGCGGAGAGGCCGATCACGATCGCGGAGTAGGCGATCAAGAATCCGACCACGACGCGCCGCTGCGCTGTCGGTAGCGCGCCGATCTTCGCGGCCGGACCCTCCAGCTCCGGCTCGTGGACGGGCGAGCGGGTGAGTCGGATCACGTACCAGAGGAAGAGCAGGCCGAGGATGATCGTGTCCTCGATCGCGATGCGGCCTTTGACGACGATCAGGAAGGAGTAGAGGGTGGCGACGGCGAGGATGCCGATTTCGAGGCCGACGCCGCCGGGCAGGTTGAGCTCGGGCTCGTCGGGATCGGGGGACTGGCGGCGCAGGCCGCGCCAGGCGCTGCGCACGGCGGTGGTCACGAGGCGGCGCGGTCCGCCGGCCTTCCAGGCGAAGAGGAAGATCACGGTCGCCCAGCCGACGCCGAGCAGCAGGCGGTTGGCGCCGGTCATGTTGGCCAGCGCCAGGCCGCTCTTGCAGGCCTCGCCGACGCTCGGGCCGCAATTCACGCCGGGGATGTCGTCGGCTGCTTCGAAGGCGAGCAGGAGATCAACCGCGTATTCGGGCAGCACGGCGATAAAAGCGACGACGGCGACGGAGAGCGCGGCGGGGATGTCGTGTTGCGCCGCTTCGGCGCCGGTGGAGATCAGGAAGGCGGCGGAGAGGATGCCCATCCCGAAGATCGCGACTTCGAGGCCGGTGACGACGTGGATGCCGGCCAGCCGGAAGACCAGCGCAGGCACGCCGATGGCGGCGGCAAGCACGATCAGGGTCCAGGCGGAGCGAAGCTTCATTGGTGGCAGCGTAGGCGGGCGGGGGCTAACGGTCGCGGGCCGGCCGGCGGTGGTACGGTTCGGGCATTGGAGCGTGGCATGGCATCGGACGCCCACTTCCGCGAGCAGATCGACCGTGGCGGCTTGCCGGCGGCGCTCGTCGCGGCGTTGACCGGGATCGATGCGGAGCAGCTCGCCGCATGGCGCGTGTCCGGCGTCGCGCCGGCGACGGCCGACACGGGCGGCGACGCATCGGCAGCGCTGTACGGCTGGGACGACTACACGCGCGTCCGCTCCGCGGCGGCGCTGCTTGATCGGGGCCTGTCGTCGTCGGAAGCGGCGGCGACGCTGGCCAGGCTCGACGACGCCTGCCTCAACTGGCATGAGCTGCCGCACACTGCGAGGCGCGACGAGCCGATCGGGAAGCACCATCGCCAGCGCGCAGCGGCAGCGCTCGACGCCGCCCTGCCGGGGCCGATGACATGGGACGAGTTGCGCACAGCGCTTGAGCGCGAGGGCGCGCTGGGCAAGCTCTGCCGCTTTGCGGAGTGGATCGATATGGATCCCGCCGTGCAGGACGGCCTGCCGACACTTCGCGGGCGCAGACTCAACACGTGGGTCGTCGCCGACAACCGCACAGCCGGTGTGAGCGATGCGGAGATCGCGCGGCAGTACGGCATCACCGTCGAGCAGGTGCGCCGTGCGGCGGCGTTCGAGCGAGCGTTGAGCGAGCGCCCGGGATCCTTCCCGTTCCGTCATACCCGCGCTTGTCGCGGGTATCTCGCCGTACACAGCGCAGCCTGCACAGGGACGCCCTAACGAGCGCGCCTCGTCATTCCGATTGCGCTTCTTGCTCTCCGACGCGATCGTTGGCCGACTTGGCGTCTGCGGCGCTATCCGCCTGATCCAGCTGCTCGTTCATGTGTTGGAGCGCGGCCAGCCACATCGCCGCCTCTTTGGGATCGATCGGCGTGAGGACATCGTGCGTGTAGACATTCCGCGCGCCTCGCACAATCGCCAGAGCCAGGAAGAACGCAGCGGCGTGGCGGTCGCGCTCGGTGCGCGTTGAGCGCGGCGTGATCGAGAGTGCCGGAGTGCGCTCGTTCAAGACTCGCGCGATCAACGTCTGACCGTAGAGATCGGGCAGACCAGCCAGTTCAACGCTCCGAATCAGCAGCAGCTCCGCCTCGCAGCGGACCGCTTCGCCCAAGTAGCCGTCGCGCCACAGTCTCTCGGTGGCTCATCCAGTCTCGATACGTCAATTTGGACGGTGATCGACATTGTGCAACCGTCAGACGCCGGCGACTCGCGCCGCGACCACGCGCGCCGCTTCCACTCCGATGCCGCGCAGTCGGACCAGACGGTTGGCGCTGTCGGGGTCGCCCCGCACCACAACCTCATCGCTCTCGTCAAGCGCGGAAACAATGTCGCAGCCGTCCAGAGCGTCATACGTGGACGCCGCACAGCGCAGATCCTCGGCGCCGGTGGCTACCGCGACGGCCGATCGACCCGCGATAACCAGCAGCGCCAACTCGCGCGTCGCTTTCGTGCGCTCGGCCGCCAGCCTGCCGCCCGGGGCGTGCAGCACCGGCGCCGAACACGTCACGTCGTAGAGAGACAACGTCTGTTCAACGTCGATCTTGAGGTAGTCGGCGATGGCCCAGTCTCGCTGCTCCGGCGTCGCCAGCGAAACGTCGATCGAGTCCGGCTCAGGCTCGCGCTCCTGCACATCGACATCGTCGACTTCGATCGGTTCCGTCTCCAGATCATCAACGCCAGCACCGGCGACTTCGACTTCACCGAACGGCGAAGTCGGGCCGCCGTCGCGCAGCATCGCTTCGAGGACCAGCTAGAACGCCGCTTCGCGCGTCGACGGATCCACCTGATCGGCGACCACCTCGGTGACCGCCCAGGCTTCCGCAACCAGGGCGCGGAGGCCCTCGGCGGGGCCGGGCGTCGTCTGCGGCTGCGCCGCTCGAATCGTCATTTCGCCTGTTCCTCCCGCCGTAACGGTACTACGCATCGCCGCCTGCCTGCGCGGCGAGGCTGTCCAGCGCCGCCGCCAGCGGCGCGCTCCAGTTGGGCTGGCGCAGCGCCGCCGCGAGCGGTTGGGCGCGCGCAGGGCGGTAACGCAGCAGTCGGCGGCCAATTTCAACGCCGGAACCGGCGGCAATGCCGCGCTGCGCCGCGCTGAACTCCAACCCGTCGGCCAGCCGCACCACGATCGCCTCGCCCTCATGCTGCACCGAAACTGCGCCGATCCGCGCCGCCAGGCAGCGCAGCCGCACGCTGTCGAGCAGCTGCCGGGCGGGCGGCGGAACTTCGCCGAAGCGATCGCGCAGCTCAGCTGCGATTGCTTCCACCTCGGAAACCTCTTCCGCCTGCGCGAGGCGTTGGTACACGCCCACGCGGGCGGCCAGATCCTCGATATAGCTGTTGGGAATCAGCCGCGCAATCGGCAGATCGACGCTCACCACCGGTCCGCGCCGCGGCGGCGGCGGACGCTCGCCGCTCTGCTCCGCCTTCACCTGCCGCACCGCCGACGCGAGCAGCTGTGTGAACAGCGTGAAGCCCACTGCGCCGATCTGCCCGCTCTGCTCCGCGCCCAGCAGATTCCCCGCTCCGCGAATCTCCAGATCGCGCATCGCCACCTGGAAGCCGGCGCCCAGATCCGTCGCATCCAAAATCGTCGAGAGCCGCCTCTGCGCCACCTCCGAGAGACTCCGCCAGGGGTCGTAGAGCAGGTAGGCGAAGGCGCGGACCGACGCACGCCCCACCCGCCCCCGCAGCTGATACAACTGCGCCAGTCCCAGACGATCCGCACGGTTGATGATGATCGTGTTGACACGCGGAATATCCAAACCCGACTCGATGATCGTGCTACAGACCAGCACATCGGCTTCGTGCGCGACGAAGCGCCGCATCGTGTCGGCCAGCACGGCGGCGGGCATCTGGCCGTGGGCGAAGAGGAAGCGGGCCTCCGGGACCAGCGCGCGCAGCTCCGCCGTCTCGCGCTCAATGCTGCGCACCTCGTTATGCAGGAAATACACCTGCCCTTCGCGCTCCAACTCGCGCAGGATCGCTTCGCGGATCACGCTGTCGTCGCGCTCCAGCAAATGCGTGGTGATCGGCAGCCGTTCCTCCGGCGGCGTGGTGATTGAGGACATATCGCGGATACCGGTCAGCGCCTGGTGCAGGCTGCGCGGAATCGGCGTGGCGGAGAGGGTCAGCACATCCACTTCGCGGCGCAGCGACTTGAGCCGCTCCTTGTGCTCCACTCCGAAGCGTTGCTCTTCATCGATCACCACCAGCCCCAGATTGCGAAAGTTCACATCTTCCTGGAGCAGCCGATGAGTGCCGATCACGATATCGATCTGGCCCGACTTGAGCCGCCCCACCACGTTCCGCTGCTCCGCCCCGCTGCGCAGCCGCGAAAGCGCCTCGATCGTCACCGGCATCGCCGCCAGCCGCTCGGCGAACGTCTCCGCGTGCTGCTGCGCCAGCACCGTCGTCGGCGCCAGCACCGCCGCCTGATAGCCATTGGTCACCGCCTTGAACGCGGCTCGCACCGCCACCTCCGTCTTGCCGTAACCCACATCGCCGATCACGATCCGATCCATCGGACTGGCCGATTCCTGATCGCGCCGCACCTGCTCGATCGCCGCGTGCTGCTCCGGGGTCTCGAGATAGGGAAAGCTCGCCTCCAACTCGATCTGCCACGGCGTATCCGGCCCCATCGCGATCCCCGGCAGCGCGTCGCGCTCAGCCTGGAGCGCCAACAACTGCTCGGCGATCTCCCGCACCGCGCGCTGCGCCCGCCCCCGCGCCCGACTCCACTGCTGCGTGCCCAACCGCGTCAGCGCCGGGCGTCGGTCCGACGCGCCGATGTAGGGCTGCACCCGCTCCAGATGATCAGTCGGCACCAACAAGCGATCGTCCTGCGCATAACGCAGATCCAGATATTCCCCCTCGCGGTCGCCGACCCGCTCGCGCACCACGCCGTGGAACCGCGCGATGCCGTGCTCGATATGCACGACGTAATCGCCCGGCGAGATGCGATCGAGCAGATGCGCATCCTGCGCTTCAGCCGCCGCGCGGCGGGGCAGCCGACTCGGCCGTTGCTTGGCGAAGCCGAAAATCTCCGTATCGGATATCAATGTGAGCAGCGGCGCGTCCGTCGCGGCGTCGCGCAGCTGCCAGCCTTCGGGCAGCGCTGCGTGCCCCACGTTGATCACCCGCTCGTCCTCCGGCAGCGCATCGCCCGGGCGCAGCGTCGCAATCGACAGGCCGCGCTCGATCATCAACTCCGCCAGCCGCGCCTCCTGCAAGCTCACGACGAACCGCCGGCCGGCCGCGCGCGATGTGCTCGATGCGCCGCCGTCGAGCCTGTCGAACAGCTGCGCCAGCTTGCCGGCGAAGCGATCGACGGGGCGGAACGGCAGCCGCACATGCTGCGGCGGCGAAGCGAGCCGCGACAGTTCGACGCAGCGCGGCGCCGCATCGAGCGCCCGCTCCAGCTGCTCGGCGCTGCGCCAGGGCAGCGGCAGGCCGCGCGGAATCCGTCCGGCGCGCCCCAGCTCCACTCGCGCCGCCTCCGCGCGCTCCTCGCGCTGAACGCCACGCTCCAGCAGATCGGCCCGCTCATCCACGATCAGCAGCGCATCCTCCGGGAGATGCTCGAAGAAGTCGCCCGCCGCGATGAACGGCGTCCAGAAATCGCCGCGCGACGGATGACCGCCGGCCGCAATCTCATCCAGCGCCGCCAGCAGCTCACCTGCTTCGCTCTCCGGATCGCCGCAGGTCAGCGTCGGCGCGAGCGCCGCGGCCAACGCGCACGACTCGCCGGTCGTCTCCAGCGCCTGGCTCAGGCGCAGCCCTTCGAGCGCCCCATACGAGCGCTGCGTCGCCGGATCAAACCGCCGCAGACTCTCGATCTCCTCCCCGAACAGTTCGATCCGCACCGGCGCGTCGTCGCCGGGCGGCCACAGATCGACGATCCCCCCGCGCACTGCGTAATCGGCCGGCTGCACGACCAGCGTTCGGCGCTCGTAGCCCGTCATTTCGAGCGCTGCGATCAGCCGCTCGCGGCCGAACCGCTGTCCGGGCGCAATCTGCGTCGCGGCGGCCGCCGCCGGCAGCGTCGCCTGCGTTACGGCGTCGGCGTCGGTAATCAGGATCGGCGCGCCGTACGCCAACACGCCATGGGCCAGTGCGTCGAGCGCCGCCAGCCGCGCCTCCACCACATCCGCATCGCGCGGCTGCCGTTCGTACGGCGCGGTCTCTCGCGCCGGCAGCTGCGTAATGCGCCGCGCATGGCGCGGCGGCAGCCAGAGTGGCAGCGCCTCCAACAGTTCGGCGGCCTGCCGCGGGCTCGCCGCGAGCGCCACCACCGCCGCCTCGCAGCCGGCCGCCAGCGCCGCAATCACGGCGGGCTTCGCCGCGTCGGGCACGCCGAGCGTCCCGGCCTCGCCGGGCGGGGGCATCTGAGCGGCGACCGCCGGCAGCAGCGGCGCAAGCAGCGACTCGTTCACCATGGGTGTACCGCTGAGTGTATGCGGAAGCGCCGATGTCTGGTTTACGCTCGCAACATGATCACGCCCGCCGAGCTGCTCGACGCCGCCCGCGACGGTCTCTCTGAGAGCGCAACGCCATCCGTCGCCGGCGGCGACTGTGCGGCGCGCGTCTCGCTCTGGCGCGGCGGACAACGGCTCGCCGAAGCGGAAGCCTCAGCAGACGATGCGGCGTCGGCGGTGCGAGTCGCCGCCGCTGCGCTGCGCGACGCAGATCGGGAGGGGGCATCGCTCTTCGCTGAGGCGGCGACGGACGAGCAGGCGCTGGAGGTTGAGGGGCTGGGCGGGCTACTGGCGCTGGAGCCGGACGGTTCAGGGCTGCTGCTGCGCGACGGCGATCGGGAGGCGCGGGGCTGGCCCTTCGACGCGCTGCGCGCCGAGGGGCGGCGCGCGGGCTGGGTGAAGCGACTCAACCGTAAGGCGCGCCCCCCGGGGGCGCGGCTGGCGGCGTCCACCTCGGTCGCCCGCTTCGCCACCGTTGAGGCAGCTGGGCCGGTTGAGCCGCAGGATGACGCCTACATCGCCCCCCGCTGCGGCGGCTTTCGCGTGGTGCAGGCGGAGGAGGTGCTGCCGGATCGCCTGACGGGCGCGGCGCTGCAAGCGGCGGCCTGGCTGTTGCGCCACCAGCGCGCCGACGGACTGTTCGCGTATGAATTCTCGCCGCAGACGCAGAGTTGGTCGGCGGTGGACTCGATTGTGCGGCAGGCGGGCTGCGCCTGGGCGATCGCCTCGGTCGGTCGGGCGCGGCGCGATCGCGCGGTGTCCCGCGCCGCCGGGGCGGCGATCGACGGTCTGCTACGAACGACGCTGCGGCGCGACGGACCGGGGCGGCTGTACTATCTCGCCGCCGCGGGCGAGCCGCCGCGGCTGGGGGCAATTCCGCTGCTGCTGTTGGCGATGCTCGAAGCGCCGCCGTCGGACGGCGCGACGCGCGAAACGGTCGAGCGGCTCGCCGCCACGCTGCTGGCGATCCAGGAGCCGTCGGGCAAACTCGGCGTTACGGCGCGCGGGCTGGAGCTGGAGGGTTCGGAAACGTATTACGCGGGGCAGGTGGTCCTCGCGCTGGCGCGGCTGCACGGCGCGCGGCGGCGCGATCGCTACGCCCGCGCCATCGCCAACGCAATTGACCACTACCACGCTCGCTGGGCCGACGAGGAGGAGCGCGATCTGTCGTTCACGACCTGGATGCTGCAAGCCTGCGATGTGTGGCATCAGCTGGACGGCGGCGACGAGTCCGTCGAGTACGGCTTTGCGATGGCCGATTGGGCGCTGGAGTCGCAGCACGGCGCGGATCATCCGCACCCGCTCTGGCCCGGCGCGTTTCAGAACACGCCAGGGATCGGCACGGCGGCCTACGCCGAAGGGATCGCCTCGGCGCTGGCGCTGGCGCAGCGGGTGGGCGATGCGGAACGGGAGGCGCGTTACCGCGCGTCGCTGCTCGGGGCGATGCGATTCCTGTTGCAGCTGACCGTTGAGGCGTCGGACGCGCCGTTTATCGGCGGCGACGAGCAGATCGGCGCGCTGCGCAGCGCGCTGCACCGGCCCGGTCTGCGCTGCGACAACGCGCAGCATTTCATCATGTCGGCGCTGCGCGCGCGCGCGCTGGCGTTCGCGCAGGATTCGTAACAGATGGCGCGGCGAATCAAGCTTCCCAAACTGCGCAACCGCGGCTTTGCGCCGCTGCGCGATGCGCGCCTGATCGTCGGGTTGGGCAACCCCGGCCCGGAGTACGCGCAGCACCGCCATAACGCCGGCCTGCGCGCCGCCGAGCACGCCCGCGCAATGCTGGGCTTGCCGCAGCCGCAGCGCGAGCGCCTGTTTCGGATCGCGCAGGGCGAAACGGAGTACGGGCCGGTCGCGGTTGCGCTGCCGCGCACCTGGATGAATGAGAGCGGGCGAGCGGTGCAGGCGTTGCTGACACTGTATCGGGCGCAACCCCAGCAACTGATCCTGTTGGTCGACGAACTCGACCTCCCGCCCGGCCGCATCCGCATGCGTCCGAGCGGTTCCGACGCCGGCCAGCGCGGAATGCGCTCGATTCGAGAAGTGATCGGCGCACTGGAGTTTCCGCGAGTGCGGATCGGCGTAGGGCGGCCGATGGCGGATGGCCGGGCGTCGCACGATCCGGAGGATGTGGCGGCGCATTTGCTTGCGGATCCAAGCCGCGCAGAGCGCGAGATCCTGCATCCCGCGGAGCAGCGCGCCGCGGAGGCGGCGGTACATCTGCTCACGCATGAGCCTGAGGAGACGATGAACCTATTCAACTGAGGCTGCTATCATCGCCGCATGACGATGCCCAGCCGCGCCGAGATTCGTCCTGTCTTGCTGCGGGTCCTGCACAGGCTCGGCGGGCAAGCGCGCCGGCGCGACGCGGTGCCAGCTGTCGTCGCCGAGTTTCCGCAGATCACCGATCAGGAGCTGACCGAGCCGCAGGCCAGCGGCCGAGGGAGCAAACTCGAGAATCGTATCGCGTGGGTTCGCCAAGAATTCCTGATCAGCGGCCACATTGACAGTTCCGAGCGAGGCGTGTGGAAGCTGACGCCGAAAGGCGCAGCGGCCGCGGTTGAGGGCACTCCGCCCGAGGTTCCGGAACCGCTGGATGGAATCGACGAGACGGATCTGGCGCCGCCCGTGCCGCCAGTCGTCGCCATCGTGCCCAACGACTTCGAGCGGAGTGCGGTCGAGTTGCTGGAGGCGGGCACCGATTCCGCGCGTCCCGGCCGGCTGGAGCAGAGCGTCGCGGCGGCGCTGGCGCTGCTGGGATTCGAAACCGAGGTCATCGGCGGATCCAGTAACACGGATGTGCTGGCCATCGCGCCGCTCGGCATTGATCGCTACACGATGGTCGTGGACGCCAAGTCAACGTCGGGCGGGAGGGTTTCGGAACACCAGATCAACTGGGTTTCGCTGCGAGATCACCGTGAGGCAAATGGGGCCGACTTCGTTGTGGTGGTCGGTCCCGACTTTTCGTCCGGCCAGCTACGCGACCGCGCGACGGATTTCAGCGTCTGTCTGCTCACGACCAACGAGCTTGCCGAGCTGGTGCGCCGGCAGGCGGAGACGCCTGTCTCTTTGACGGAGCTGCGTCCGCTGTTCGCCGCCTCACCGCTGGCGCGCGCCGCGCTGGAAGTGGTCGACGCTGCCGCAGAGCGGCGCACCCGACGGATGCGTCTGATCGAGCGCATTCTGCATACCATCGGCGATTACAATCGGCTCAAGCCTGATCTGGTGCTGGCCACGCCGGAAACGCTGTTCGGCCTGATGCTGAGGGACGTCAGCGAAAATATCAGTATCGAAGAGATCGAGCAGGCGTTCGCGCTGCTGCTGGCGCTGGGCACCGTGCGTCAGGAGGGGAGCGGCTACGTCTCGTCAACCTCGTTGAGCGGGGCGCAACAGATGCTCAACGCACTCGGTCGTCTCAGCCTCGCGCCGGAGCAGGAGGAAGAGCGTCTCGTCGCGGAGGACAAGCCGGTCGATCTCAGTTCCTGATCGTCCGGGATCCGCACATGCGATCAACCAAGGCGACGGCGGCGCGATCGGGCGTGCGAAACCAGCTAGACTTGGATGTGGAGGGCGATCATGACGACGCGCGCGGAGGAGCTCAAGGCGATCGTGGACGATGCGTGGGCTGCCACGGCTGGCCTGGGCGAGTGCGAACCAGGCATCCGGCAGGCTGCCTTTGAACAATTGCTTCATTTCTTGCTTGCGGACAGTGCGTCACAGCCCCGCAACGGGCAAAGCGACGCCGCCGCGCAGACAGCGATGTCCGACCAAGCCGGGCCGCTCGACTCGTCGTATGCGACGGAGCAGCAGCGGGCCGAGGCGGTCGGACGTTTCCTTCATCTCGATCCGGGAGATGCGCTGGACCTGTTCAACCTGGCGGAGCCGATGCCGCGCCTGACACTGCCGGCAGAGAAACTACCGAATGACTCAGTTGAGGCGGTTCGGGTGATCGCCCTGCTCGTCTGCGCCGCGCGCACCGCTCTCGGAACTGAGACAGGGTCGGCGGACATCCGCCAGGCAGCCGAAGACCACAACCGGTGTGATACCGACTTCGCTGATGCGCTCACCAATGTGCAAGAGCTGTCTGTGCGGGGCAAGTCGAGCTCACGGAATCGACTCGTTCGGCTTCGCGTGATCGGGATTGAAGCGGCGCGAGCGCTCGCCGCTTCCCTCATCGATTGATGCCGACGCCGCGTCCACGCCCGGCATTGCTGCTCGCGGTCAGCGAACTCCATCCGGAGACGCAGTGCGCGCACGATCTGATCCGCGACGGCCACTATCGCAACGCGATTCGAGAGGCGTCCGAGCAGTTTCTCGTGCGCCTGAAGCAACTTGCGGAAGAGTCCGAGCGACCAGATGTGCAAGGCGAAGACGGCAGCCGGCTCGTCGGCCGCCTGTTCGCCGAGCCGACTGCGCGAGGCGGTCCTGTCGTCGTGTTCAATACACTGGCGACGGCGACAGAGCGGGACGAGCACAACGGCTACCGCTTGCTCGCTCTCGGTATGACGCAGGCGTTACGCAACGCGCTGACGCACGACCCAACGGGCGCGGAGATCAGCCCTGCCGAAGCGCTAGAGTGGCTTGCATTCATCAGCGCGATGCATCGCCGGCTGGATCAGGCGACATTGGCCGGGTAAGCAACCCTGCCGCTCCCTAGTACGCCTCCGTGTGCTCGAAGAGGGTGCGCGGGTTGCCGACCAGCATTGTTTCGATCTGGGCGTCCGTGACGCCCTGCTCTTGCAGCGCGGGGACCACGTCGTCGGGGATGTGGTTGAAGTGCCAGTTGGGCACCTGCTCCTGCATGAGCTGCATGTCGGGAATCCAGTCGAGGCAGCAGCTGGCGTCGTGGGCGAGCAGGATGCGCTCGGCGTAGCCGTCCTTGCAGAGCGACGCGACGGTGCCCACCCGCTTCTCGAAGGGCAGAATCGTGTCCAGGCCGAAGCGGTCCATACCGATGTAGGAGCCGGCGTCCATCAGCGACTTGAGGTAATCGGTATCGTCGGTATCGCCGACGTGACCGATCACGATGCGGTTGAGGTCGCAGCCCTCCTCGCGGAAGACGCGCTGCTGCTCCGCGCCGAGCGTGGGCGGGCCGTTGTGGGTGGCGATCGGCACGCCCGTCTCGCGGTGCGCGCGCGCGCCGGCCCGCAGGCACTTTTCGTTATAGGAGTCGACGCCGCCGCCCTGCTCGTCGGAGGCGAGTTTGATGATCCCCGACTTGATCTCGGTGCCGGCGATGCCTTCGGTGATGTCCTTGACGAACACCCGCGTCAGCTCCTCCTGCGGACGCCCGCGCCAGTACATCGAGCGAATCCAGTAGATGCCGGTGCAGAGGATGATGTTGATGCTGGTCACATCGGCCACCTTCTGCAGGTAGCCAATGTCGCGCCCGAGGTCGGCGGTCGAGAGGTCGACCACGGTACCGACGCCGCGCTGCGCCAGCGCGGTCAGCTTCTCCTCCGCCGTCTGCACGCAGGCCGTCTCGTCCCACAGCTCCGGCCAGTTTTCGGCGATGCCCGGCGAGCGGATGCCGATGTGCTCGTGGATCAGCGTGCGCCCCAAGTCGCTCGTGTCCAGCGGCCCGCGCAGGGTGTTGATGACGGCCATGATGCGCTCCTCGCAGCGACGGCGGCCAGATGCCGCCACAATGTCGATCTGTGGCGCGAATGCTAGCGCCTGCGGGCGCGCAACGCCGCGCCGCGCTAGCGTCGCACTGAGGAGGCCGACGATGACGCTAGACCTGACCGCTGAGATGACCGATGCGGAGCGCGAGTTGCTGGCGCAGGTGCGCGAGCTGGCGCGCGGGCCGTTTCGTGAGCGCGCGCCCGAAGGCGACGCCTCGGGGCAGTTCTGCCAGGCCAACGCCGACGCGCTGCGCGAGCTCGGCGTGCCGGGGATGCTGCTGCCGGAATCCTCAGGCGGGCTGGGCGCGGGCGGCGCAGCGATGGTGCGGATGATCGAGGAGCTCGCCTGGGGCGACCCCTCGACCGCCGTCGCGGTGAATATGCACCTGCTGGTCACCGCACTGCTCAACGTGGTCCCGCCCTTTGAGCGGCGCAACGTGGCACTCAAGGCCGTCGCCGAAGAGGGCGCCTGGTGCTGCGCGCCCGGCTCGATCCCGCTGCGCGAACTGGACAACCGCACGGCCGGCTACGAGGCGGTGGAAGACGGCGCGGAGCTGGTCTGGAACGGGCGCGCCGGGTTCGCCTCGATGAGCGACGCCGCGCGCTTCGCTCTGCTCGGCGGGCGGATCGACCGCGGCGAGGAGCGCGATCCGGATGTGGCGATCACGGTCGCGGACTTGGACGCCGAGGGCCTCACCAACCACGGCAACTGGGACGGGATGGGGCTGCGCGCCACCGCTTCGCACGACATCTCGCTGGAGAACCTGCGGATGCCGCGCGGCGACGCGCTGATTGTGCCGCTCGCGCTGCTGCGCGCCGCCGAGCAGATGCAGACGCAGCAGCAGTGGCAGCGGCGCGCCTATCCGGCGCTGGGCATTCTCGCCATCTGGCTGGGCAACGCGCAGGCGCTCTTCGACGAGGTGATCGCCTACGTGCGGCAGCGCTACGGCTACCTCGCCGCCGACGGCGCGGTCGGCGCGCCGACCGGCCTGCGTTCGGAGCAGCCTTGGGCGCAAATGGCGCTGGGCAATATGGAGCACTGGCTGGGCACCGGGCGCTCGCTGCTTTACGACGCGCTGCGCCAGGTCGAGCAGCCCTTCCCCGACCGGCAGAGCTTCGTGCGCTTCCAGGTGCGAACGACGTATCACCTGCGGCGGATGGCGGAGGAGATCGCCCAGGGCGCGATTTCGGTGGCGGGCGCCCACGGATACGTGCGCGGCAGCGACATCGACCGGCTGTATCGGGATCTGACGGGCGGGATCGTGATGGCGTGGAAGACGGAGGAGTTGCGGCATTCGCTGGGGCTGTCGGCGCTGGGGCAGGAGATCACCATCGTCGGTCCTGCGGGGACCTAAAGCCGCAGATCGCCCTTGCGTCATTCCCGCCCCCGAGCGGGAATCTATACGACGGTCGTCGGCGCAAAGCGGAACCGCAGGCTTGGGGGGCGGCTACGGGGTGGGGACGTCGAGCTGCCTCCATTCGTTGTCTCCCCAGCACGCGATCACACCGCTCGCGCGCAGGCCACAGGCGTGAAAGGAGCCGACGCTGACGGTGGCAAACGGGCCGGCCGGGGCATCGCTCTGTCCGTTTCTGTTGTCTCCCCAGCACGCGATCTCCCCGTTCGTGCGCAGACCGCAGGTGTACCAGCCATCAGCGCTAACAGCTGTGAAGCGGCCGGCCGGGGCATCGCTCTGCCCGCTTCCGTTGTCCCCCCAGCACGCGATCTCCCCCGACTCGCGGATCGCGCAGGTGTGACCTACGCCGGTGCTGACGGCAGTAAAGCGTCCGCTGGGTGCGTCGTTTGTGTAACGCCAGTAGCCGTCGAGGGATCCCCAACACTCGATCTCCCTCGACTCGCGGAGCGCGCAAGTGTGGTTCCCGCCAGCGCTGACAGCGATAAAGCGGCCGGTCGGGGGATCGACCTGTAGGTGGAAGTTGTTTCCCCAGCACTCGATTTCACCGAACGCGTATTCGATCGTGCCGTCATTCGTTGCACGGATCGCGCAGGCGTGCGCTCCGCCGGCGCTGACGGCGATAAAGCGGCCGGCTGGAGGTGAGATCTGCCCACCGGAGTTGCTTCCCCAACATTCGATTTCCCCTGATGTGTTGGTGTTCTGCACGACGGCCTCAAACGTCTCAGCGATCGCGCAGGCGTACCACCCGTTGTTGATGGCAGCGTCAAGCGCGATAAAGCTGCCCTCAGGGGCGTCGATCTGCCCCGCGTGGTTCCATCCCCAGCACTCGATCTCCCCTGACTCGGGCAGGCCGCAAGTGTAGCCGTTGCCGGCACTGACGGCGATGTAGCGGGGAGGCGGTGGACCGATCGTGATCGCGGTGCTGCGCAGCCAGCGGTTCGCGCGGGCCCTGGACGGGAAGTAGCGGGCGTCAGTCAGGATGCGCTCTCCATCTGTCGGCGTGAATGCGAACTCGATCCGGCCGTCATCCGTTCGCCGCGCGTTGATCCGGCCAATCTCCGCGTCGCCTACCTCGACCGGGCTGCTGTTCAGCCAGCGTTGGTGGTCAACGTCGGCGGGGAAGTAGCGGTTGGTCGGCAGCACGCGGGCGGCACCAGTCGGCTGCCAGCCAAACTCGGTTCGGCCATCATCAAGCCGTCGCGCAACGATGCGCCCACTCTGCTCTTCGCTCTGGGCGCTGGCGCTCGGCAAGTCAAGCGCGGCGGCGGCGGCGATGAGCGCGGCAGCTAGAATGGCAAGCGCGAGGGTGGGGTTCGGCATTGGGGTCCTCTCAGTGTTGGCGACGGCAGCTGCGGGATCGGGACCTAGGCGGCGGCTACGGGGCCAGGGCAGCGATCCACTCTTGCTAGTTCCATTCCCAGCACGCGATTTCCCCCGTCTCCCGGATTGCGCAGGTGCGCTGGGCACCGGCGCTGATGGTGCGGAAGCGGCCAGCGGGCATACTGTTGATTACCTTTCCGTTGAAGTCCCCGGAGTCGCTCCAGCACACGATCTCTCCCGACTCGCGGATGGCGCAGGCGTGGAAATTGCCAACGCTGATGGCGCGGAAGCGGCCGGCAGGGGCATCAATATCTCCGTCGTCGCTCCCTCCTCCCCAGCATGCGATCTCCCCCGTCTCCCGCAGACCGCAGACGTAGTGAGAGCCGGTGTTAACGGCGATAAACGGGCCAGCCGGGGCGTCGTCATAGCGTCGCCAACACGTGATCTCTCCGTCCTCGCGCAGGCCGCAAGGGTCAAATCCGCCGGCGCTGACAGCGCGGAAGCGGCCGGCGGGGGGGATGTTGTCGTTCCCCCATTCGGGGAAGCCACCCCAGCACTCGATTTCCCCCGACTCACGCAGACCACAAGTGGTGAAGTGGCCAGTGCTGACGGCGGTAAAGCGGCCAGCCGGGGCGTCGAGATGCCCTATATGAACTGGCTCTTCCATGCCGGGCTCCCCATAGGTGTTGTTTCCCCAGCACTCGATCGTGCCGCTTTCGCGCAATCCGCAAGCGTGAGACTCATAGGCGTCGACCGCGCTAAAGCGGCCGGCCGGGGCGTCTGTCTGCCCGTAGTGGTTCGCTCCCCAGCACGTGATCTCCCCCGACTCGCGCAATGCGCAAGTATGCCCTCTGCCTGTGCTGACGGCGATAAGAGGGTCGTGCGGGAGCGGAGCCAGGGTTGCCTCGCTTTCGCGACCCCAGCACTCGATCGTGCCGCTCTCGTGGATCGCGCAGGTGCCACTGATGGCAGTAAAGCGGCCGGGCGGAGCGTCGGTCACCCCGTTGTTCCCCGTTGCTGTTGCTCCCCAGCACTCGATCCCCCCGCTCCCTGCGCGAATCGCGCAGGCGCGGTCCCATCCGGCGCTGACGGAGCGGAAACGGCCGGCGGGCGGGGTGCTTAGGCCTGTGTAAACGATCTCCTCCTCTTGCGTGCCCGGGTTCCATCTGGTGTGGTCGTTCGCTCCCCAGCACGCGATCTCCCCCGACTCACGGATGGCGCAGGTGTGCGAACTGCCGGCGCTGACGGCGCTAAAACGGCCCTCCGGGGCGTCTGTCTGCCCGTCGCTGTTCCATCCCCAGCATGTGATCTCGCCGTTCTCGCCGATCGCGCAGGCGTGGCTGAAGCCGGCGCTGACAGCGCTAAAACGGCCCTCCGGAGCATTGAGCTTCCCCGTGCGGGTGATCGCCCATTTCCCCTCTACACGCATGTACTCTTGGTCGCCCCCCCAGCATTCGATCGCGCCGTTCTCGCGCACGCCGCAGGCGTAGCGGCTGCGGGCGCTGACGGCGCGGAAACGGCCGACGGGCGGAGTGCTTTGGCCTGTGTAAACGATCTCCTCCTCGTGCGTGTCCAAGTTCCACCTGGTGTGGTCGTTCGCTCCCCAGCATGCGATCTCCCCCGACTCACGGATGGCGCAGGTGTGCGAACTGCCGGCGCTGACGGCGCTAAATGGGCCGGTCGGGGCGTCAAGCTGCCCATCGCTGTGCAATCCCCAGCACGATATCTCTCTGCTCGTTGCGTGGATCGCGCAAGTGTGCGGTCCACCAGCGCTGATGGCGACAAACCCGGCACCAGACGCGGCGCGGATCGTGATCTCGGTGCTGCGCAGCCAGCGGTTGGGGCGGGCGTCGACCGGGAAGTAGCGGGCGTCGGTCAGGATGCGCTCGCTGTCGGTCGGTGTGAAGGCGAATTCGATCCGGCCGTCGTCCAGCAGTCGCGCGTTGATCCGGCCGATCGCTTCTCCCTCTACCTCTACCGGGGTGCTGTGCAGCCAGCGACCTACCTCTGAGCCGGCGGGGAAGTAGCGGGCGGTCGGCAAGACTCGCGCGCCGCCGGTGGGCTGCCAACCAAACTCGGTTCGGCCGTCGGCGAGTCGCTGCGCGGCGACGGGCGCTAGGTCTAGCGCGACTGCGCCAGCGATGATCGTGGCGGCTAGGGCGGCTAGGGCGATCATCCGGCGGGCGGCGTTCGGCATTGGGTGTTCCTCTCGGTGTCGGCGGGGCGAGGTCCTGTGCGGCGACTACGAGGCTGGTGCGTCGCGCGGACTCAGCTGCCTGCCACGACGGAGCGGTAGAGGTAGTTGAACGGGTAGATTGCGCCAGTCGCGCCGCAGGCCAACCATGGAACGCGCCCGCGGCGCACCTCGACATGGACGTGTTCGCGGTCTGTCGGGTCGCTGCTCAGGCCGGCGTTGCCCTGGATGCCCAGTTGAGTACCCACTCGGACGGTCTGATTGACTCGGACATCCACACGGCGCGCGTGGGCGTAGAGGGTCGTGACGCGCTCGGTTGCGTCGTAGACGGCGATGGTGTTGTTCGAGCCGCCGCCGGCCCGGATAACGACGCCGGTGGTCAGCGAGAAGAATGGTTCGTCTCGAGTTGGCACCGCGCCCGCAACCGACTGCGTTTGCGCGTCCCAGCCGGAGTGTCCGCCGTCGTAGCCGCGGCAGCCGCCCGCCCAGCCCGGTACCTGTGCGCCGTAGGAGTTGTAGTCGTGGTAGGTCGGCTTGCCGGGGCCGAACAGGGCGCGGGCGAGCCGCGCACGCACGACGTTGAGGTCCGCTGGCACCGTGATGCTAGCCGCCGTTGGTGAGGCAGCGAGCCAGAGCTGGTAGTCGCCGGTGCCAGAGTCGGATTTGGTCGCCTCAATACGGTAAGCACCCGCGGGCAGTGTGCGGCTCATGGCCGCCGATTGTGCGCCCTTGATGCCGACCGCGGTGGCGATGCGGGCGCTGCCGTCGGCCCGGGCGAGGATCAGCAGCGGCGTGCGATCCGCCGAACTCAGTTCGATCTCAACCCGCGATTCCCGATCGAGACGGAAGGTGTAGTGATCGGCCCACAGTGTGCGTCCGATTCGGTTCGGAGCGCAGTCGCTACGGCTCCACGAGCCGCTGCGCGTAATCCCGCTCTGGCTGACTTGCAGCTGGCGTTCCGCGCAGCCGCTCGATTGCGCGTCGGCGACTTGTCCCGTCAGCCCCCACGCCAGTGCCGTGAGCAGGACGGCTGCCAGCGTTAGAACAAGGGTTTTACCCCCCCCCCCCCCCGTACCTGAACTAGCGTTCTAAACATGCGGAGCGCTCCGTTTCGAGAGCCGACCAGCGCGGTCGGCTCGGTTCGCCATGGGTTGCGATGCTAGGCACAGGGCGGCGGTTGGGTCAAGCAAGGCTATGCGCCGTCGGCGCGCCAGATTTCGGAGAGGTCTACGACCAGGCCGGGGAGCACGTCTTCGCCGGAGAGGGTGGCGGGGCGCGCCAGCTGCTCGTGCGAGCCGTCTTCGCGGTAGATGTCGGCGACGGCCTCGAATGGGTCGATGAGCCAGGCGAGGCGCACACCGTTGGCCATCCAGATCTGCACCTTTGCTTCCTGTTGGCTGCGCCGATCCGATTGTGAGACGACCTCCACCACGAAATCGGGGGGCACGCGGCCCCGGCCTTCATTTCCGGGTTCGATCAGCGCGGCCCGTTCGGGCGAGAGCCAGGCGGCGTCCGGCGCACGGCGGCCGAGGCCCCTGATGTCGAAGAACCCGCCCTCGCCGCTGACGATGCCGCCGCCGACGGCCTGCACCCAGGCGTAGAGCTGGCCGATGATGCGAACGGCGCGCGCGCTGCTGAAGAGTCCGCCGCTGCCCATGACGATCAGCCTTCCCGTTTCGTCCAGCTCGAAGCGCAGCTCGGGGTTGAGGTCGAAAAGCGCGTCGAACGCGGCGTCGGACACGATCCACTCCGGCGGCAGGCAGATTTCGAGCGGCGCTTCGAGCGACGTTTGGCGCTCGACGGACGCGGCGGGGTGCTTCGGTTCGGCTGCGGTGACCACAATGCGCCCAGTGTAGGCGGCTATGCGCCTTCGGCGCGCCAGATTTCGGAGAGGTCTACGACCAGGCCGGGGAGCACATCTTCGCCGGAGAGGGTGGCGGGGCGCGGCAGCTGCTCGTGCGAGCCGTCTTCGCGGTAGATGTCGGCGACGGCCTCGAACGGGTCGATGAGCCAGGCGAGGCGCACGCCGTTGGCTATCCACATTCGCATCTTTGCTTCCTGTTGGCTGCGCCGATCCGATTGTGAGACGACTTCCACCACGAAATCGGGGGCGAAGGGCAGCGGGCCTTCGTAATCCGGCGGCAGAGCGGCGGCTCGCTCCGGCGACAGCCACGCGACATCCGGCAAGCGGCGGCCCACATCGCCCACCCGAACCTCGGCATCGGCCACGACCACCTCGCCGCCGATGTGCTGCGCCCAGACGCCGACCTGTATCCCGATCGACGTTGAGCGCCTGCTGCTCATCCAGCCGGGGAATCCCATGACGATCAGCCTTCCCGTTTCGTCCAGCTCGAAGCGCAGCTCGGGGTTGAGGTCGAAGAGCGCGTCGAACGCGGCGTCGGACACGACCCACTCCGGCGGCAGGCAGAGTTCGAGCGGCACCCTGAGCGACGTTTGGCGGGCGACGGACGCGACGGGATGCTTCGGTTCGGCTGCGGTGACCACAATGCGCCCAGTGTAGGCGGGACGGCTGTAGAATGCGCGAACGACGACGACGCGCCTGCTGAAGGGAACTTCCATGACCTCTCCGCTGAAAACCGAACTGTGCGACATGCTCGGCATCGAGCTGCCGATCATGCTGGCCGGGATGGGCGGCGCGGCCGGGCCGACGCTGGCCGCCGCCGTCTCCGAAGCCGGCGGGCTGGGCGTGGTCGGCGCGACCGGCTACACGCCCGACGAACTCGCCGAGATGATCGCCAAGGTCCGCTCGCTGACCGACAAGCCGTTCGGCGTGGACCTGCTGCTGCCTTCCTCGATCGCCGACTCCGGCAACCGCGAGGATCTGGAGATCGAGATCACCGCTGAGCATCGGATGTACGTGGACAATCTCAAGCGCGAGTTCGAGATTCCCGAGCCCTCGGCGCTGCCCGACCGTCCGCCGCTGACGCAGGACTACTTCCGCAAGCAGGTCGAGGTGATTCTCGACGAGAACGTGCCCGTCTTCGCTTCGGGGCTGGGCAATCCGGGCTGGATGGTGCCCGACGCGCACGCGCAGGGGATGAAGGTGATCGGGTTGGTGGGCAACACGCGCAATGCGCGGCGGGTGGCGGCGGCGAACGTGGACGCGGTGGTGGCGCAGGGCACCGAGGCGGGCGGGCACACGGGGCGGATCGGCACGCTGGCGCTGGTGCCGCAGGTGGCGGACGCGATCGCGCCGACGAAGACCATCGCGGCCGGCGGGATCGTGGACGGGCGGGGGCTGGTCGCGGCGCTGGCGCTGGGCGCGGAGGCGATCTGGTGCGGCACGGCGTTCCTGGCGACGCCCGAGGCCTATCAGGACGCGGAGGAGCGCGGCGAGACCGACGCCTGGACGCGCAAGGTGCAGCACGACAAGCTGGTCGCCGCGGTGGATGAGGACACGCGGATCGGGCGGATGTACTCGGGCAAGACGATGCGCCACATGTACAACGCCTGGACGGAGGCCTGGGAGCGCCCCGAAGCGCCGGCGACGCTGCCGATGCCGCTCCAGGGGCTGCTGGTCGGCGAGGCGCTGCGCGGGGCGCGCGAGGCGCACATCGAGGAGCTGATCGGCGGGCCGGCCGGCAACGGCGCGGGGCTGATCAAGGCGATCCGGCCGGCCACCGAGGTGGTCGAATCGATGGCCTCGGTGGCGGAGGAGATTTTCGAGCGCTTCGGGCTTGAGCCGGTCACGGCTTAGCCGCGGCCCAGCTGCGAGATGGCCGCGATGTTGCGCGCAGATCGCGACGATGCACGATGAAAATCTGCCGCTCGTGCCACCGCGAGACGTTTGACGGCCGCGCCGCCTGCCACCACTGCGGCGCGGATGTCGCGGAGACGCTGCCGATCGCGCTGCCCAGCCGCGACGCCGCCACCTGGGTGCGCGCGGGGCCCTTTATGTCGCGCATCGGCGACCTGGCGCTGGGCATCGACGGGCTCACCTTCTACGCCGAAGACGGACGCCCGCTGCTGGAGGTGCCCACCCGCGAAATCCGCAGCGTGCGCGGTGCGCAGGGGCGCGACATGATCGTGGAGTGGGAGGACGAGCGCGGAGGCCGCCACAGCGCCCGGATGCGCGTCCGCTGGGCGCCGCAGGCTGATCGCACGCTGCGGCGCGACTACTACATCAACGCGCGCGGCTGGCGGGCCGGCGCGGCCTACGGCGCGCGCAACCCCTATCGGCGCGGACGCCGCACGCGGCGCGACTATGCCGCCGTGCGCGACCGCTGGCTGTCGGGGCTGGGGATGCTGCTCTCGGCGGATCGCTACGCGACTGATCGCCGCCCGCGCGAGGAGCGCGAGGGCTGGCGCGGACGCCTGCGCGCGCGCCTGCGGCAGGCAGGCTGAGCAATGCCGCGCCGCAACCGCAAGGGCCGCCGCCCCGGCCAGCGCCCGCGCCTCTTCCACCCCGAAAGCCGCCGCGAAGCGCGGCGCAATCAGCGCGAGCTGGAGCGGTTGCTGAGCCATCCGCCGCCTGAGCTGTCGGAGCCGCCCGCGCCCCCGCCGCTCGCCCGCGAGTGCGGCAACTGCGTTGAGTGGGTCGCGCCGGCCGGCGGTCTGCCGGAGGCGTTGGCCGCCCGCGGGCGCTGCATCCACCCCGCCTCCGGCGTCCTCGCCCCGCCCGCCGACATGCCGGCCTGCGCCCAGTTCACGCCGCGTCGGTGAGCGCCCGGTAGTGTGTAATGGTGTACACTCCTGATCACTATGGGCACGGAAACGAAGCCGAGGTTCTTGGCTGTCGACTTCTATTGCGGAGCCGGCGGCACCACGCGCGGCCTGCTCGATGCCGGCGGCTACGTGATCGCGGGCGTCGACAACGACGTGTCCTGCCGCAAGACCTATGAGGAGAACAACGTCAACGGCACGCTCGACAAGCGCGGCCCTACGTTCCTCGGCTATGACATGTTCCCGGAATCGCCCGACTACCCCGCCGGACAGCAGGAACAGGTCTTCGAGAAGCTACGCGCGCTCATCCCGCAGCATCGAGCGATGGCTGCCGATGTCCCTCTGATGTTCGCCATCTGCGCGCCGTGCCAGGCGTTCACCAAGTTCGCGCAGCGTCACCTGACGCCCACGCGGAAGGAGTCGCGGATGCGCGATCGCGATCTGCTCTCGCAGACGCTCAGCTTCGTAGACGAGTTCCAGCCTGAGCTCATCCTGTGCGAAAACGTCATGGGCATTCGCCGCGTCGGATCGTTGGCGATCTGGGAGGGCTTTAGGGAGAGCCTGCGCGTTCGCAGCTACGCCGTTGACGACGCCGATGTCTGCGCGTCGAACTTCGGCGTACCGCAGTACCGGCGACGCTCGTTCCTGATGGGGCTGAGGATGCCGTCACCCGTGCTGACCACTCCTGTGACTGTGCCCACGAGCGGAGGCGACGGGAAGCTGATCTCGGTCAAGGAAGCGATCGGCGACTTGCCGGAGCTCGAAGCCGGCGAGGCGAATGGCGACGATCGGAATCACGTCTGCCGCAACCTGAGCGACACCAACCGTCGCCGGCTTGAGTACCTCAAGCCGGGCGAACCCAATTTCAGGCTTGCCAATGCTCCGGCGGGCGATCTGTCGCTCGCCTGTCACCGCCGCCTGGAGGGAACAGGCAAGCGCGGCTTCGGCGACGTCTACACGCGGATGCGCCCAGACAGACCGTCGCCGACCATCACGACGCGCTTCGTGAGCGTCTCGAACGGCCGCTTCGGGCACTTCGACCGGAAGCAGGTTCGCGGCATCTCGGTCCGCGAGGGGGCGACGCTCCAGTCGTTCCCGCCGGAGTACCGGTTCTACGGCAGCGGGATCGACGCCAATGCGAAGATGATCGGCAATGCGGTGCCGCCGAAGCTGGCGGCGCACATGGCTGATCATCTGGTCTCCACCTGGCAGTCGTTGCCGAAGCGCAAGGCGGCGAATCGTGGATAGCGCCGACCTCTGCTTCGCGTTTCTCCGCGCCGAGTCCGAGGCGGCCGTCACGCAGATCATCGAGAGCGAGTTGCCGCTCTTCGCCGGTACTGCGTGGCGTGAGATCGATCAACGCGACACGAACTCGAACACGATCAACAACCAGGCGTCGACCGGCAGCAAGGCACTTACGGAGCTTTGCACGAACATGGTCGACGCCGTCCTCATGAAGCGTGCCTACGAGCACGGGATTAGTGACCTCACGGGGCCCGACGCGCCACAGAGCGTCACCGACGCAGTCCGCATACTCATCGGTTTCACAGGTGACCGGACAGGTGTTCTCGCCGAGATCGACGACGACGAAGCTCTGCGCCAGTTCGCCGCCGAGAATCTCGTGATCGGCGTCACAGGCGGTTCTCGCAAAGGTGAGGCAATTTGCTTCACGTTCGCCGACAATGGCGAAGGACAACACCCTAAAGATTTCGAGCGCACATTTCTGTCCCTAAGCACCCGGAACAAGTCCGACATTCCTTTTGTCCAGGGAAAATGGAACATGGGCGGGTCTGGCGTCCTGGGCTACTGCGGACTGCACTGGTACAAGCTGATCGTCTCACGGCGATACGACCGCTCCGGGCCTTGGGGATGGACACTAGTTCGCCAACGGCCTGGTGCAGATCTGCCCGTCGCAGAGTACCTGACAATCGAGGGCAGCATTCCAAGTTTCGAGTACGATCGCGTCTTCCCTGCGACTCTTCGCTCCGGCGAAGTGGATGAGCAGCTGAGTCGGTCCAGCGGCACGATCATCAAGCTCTACGACTACACGCTGGAGTCTCGCGCCAGCACATCGTTCGACGGAATCCGCGAGGCGCTGAATGCTGGGCTCGTTTCGACGGTCCTACCTTTTCGGCTGTACAACTACCGCGCGACTCCTTCACAGACCCGAACGGGTCGCCGTGCAATGGGCGTCGACGAGCGCCCGTTAAACGGAATGGAGTCTCAGCTGCGGCGCGATGCTCGCGGCGGAACCGACGGAGGGACACAGCGTACACAGGGACACCGTGCGCACGAGCGGCACCATGTCGACACTGTGAAGCACCCTGAACTCGGGGAAATCACAATTACAGCCATCGTGCTGCCACGAGAGCGCCCCAGCTGGCTCCGGTCTAACATCGGTCGCATATTTCACTCCGTGAACGGTCAGGTCCAGCACACGCAAACGCGAGGCTATCTGTCGCAGCGCTGCCGATTCCCCGGTCTGATGGACCGAATCGTCCTGATCGTAGACGCGACCAAGATGACCACGGCTGCGCACAATCTCGTCTGGAAGAGCGACCGCGAGCACGTTCGGGAAACTTCTATCGGCCAGATCTACCTCGAGACGGTCCGCCAGACCATCGCCGACTCCGAATTCTTGAAGGCTTTGCAGCAGGAGTTCGCAGCGGAGCAGATCGACGCCGAAGAGTCGGCCACTCAGCAGAGTCTATTCGAGTCGCTGATCGAGAACGACCAGAACCTCGCCCAACTGCTGCCTAAGGGCACTCTCGTTCGACGCCGCGGACGGCGCATGCGGGGCGGCGAACAGACCGAGTGGAAGGGCAAGCGCTCGCCCACATTCTTGCGCCTACCCAGCCGACAGCTCCAAGCCATGGGCATCGACCTCGCTGCGGAGACGAAGCGTCGCGTTCAGCTCGAAACGGACGTCGAGAACGGCTGGCTAGCTCGTGACGAGAATCCGGGACGAATCACGATCCGTGGCGAGGGCATCGAGCATGTCGAATACTCGTCCAGCATCCGCGATGGCCGAGTCACGCTCGGACTTACGCTTACGCCGTCGCGCCTCCATCCGGGGACGCACATCGAGGCAGTCGTTTCGATGAACGACGAGGAGATGCCGGTTCCTGTTGAGTGTGAGATTACGCTCAACGTAGTGGAGTCTCGGCCAGCTAAGCCGCCCGGCACTCGCACGCCGAAGAAGACCGACACCGACAGTCAAGGAGACGCCGAACAGGACACATTGGGCATTCCGCCAACCAAGTGGCTCACCGAAGACGGACGGGACATCATGGACGGCGTGGAAACGATCCGATGGCCTACTGGATATGGAGAACAGGACGGTGGCGTCGTTGAGGACTTCGGTGAGGACGGCAAGGTCTACCAAATCAACTACGACAACGCGCATTTCCAGTCGTTCCTGCAACGAGCCCGAACCGAGAGCGAGCGACGGATCATCACGACGCAGTACCAGCTGGGAATGCTCGTCTCGATGATGGGCATAGAGGACGCTTTCGCTCGACTAGAGGACGACGAGGAAAAGGAGCGCCTTGTCGACGTCTTGGACGAGATCCGACGGCTGAGCGCTCGTGCGAGCGCCACAGTCGTGATGTCTATCGCTCAGACGATCGCGACGATGGTAAATCCGGAAGCTGTCAGTACCGACGGCGACGAATGATCACCACACCTGCACGATCAGCGCTGATGTCGCGCGTGCGCACGAGCGGCAGCGCGCCCGAACGGGCCGTCTGCTCCGCCATCTGGCGAGCGGGTTTCCGCTACCGCCTGAATGTCAAGCGCTTGCCCGGCAAGCCCGACATCGTCCTCCCGCGCTACCGGATGGTCGTGTTCGTCAACGGCTGCTTCTGGCACAACCACTCGTGCCGAAAAGGTCGGCGCCCCGCGACGAACCGGGACTTTTGGGACCCGAAGCTCGATCGCAATGTTGCGCGGGATGCGGCCAACCGCCGGAAGCTCCGCAAGGACGGCTGGCGCGTCTATACCGTGTGGGAGTGCCGACTCGAGCAGGGTACGCGGCGCGTGCTGAGCCGTCTGGAACAGCTTCGAAACGCAGAGACGTAGGCCCGGCGGCAAGCCGGCGCGTCAGGATGTCTTCGTGTTGGGCACCAGTCGATGCGGGCCGATGAAGCCGATGTGGACTTTGCCCGTGTCGCCTTTGGCGTCGTCGTAGAAGTAGATGCGCGGGATGTTCTGTCCACCGCCTTCGGCGACTTTGAGATGGGCGTGCATCACCAGTCGGCCGCTGCTCTGGAGCTCGGTCGAGACTTCAAACTCGCGAGTGCGGCTGAGATCGCGCGAATGCTTCACGGCGTCCGACTCTTTCAGGGCCAGCTTCTTCTGGGAGGCGGGCCAGCGATGCTGCGCATCGCCGTGATTGCACCACTGCCAGAAGCCGCCGGAGAAATCGCCCACGTTGCGCGCATACTCGTCGAGCGCGCGCAGCCCCAGCCAAGCGTCCTGCGCCCAGAATCCAGCCTCCAGTGCCTGGTCGAGCGCGTCGAGCTCGCGCTCCGCCGACGCCGGCAATTCGATGTGGTCAAGATGTTCGCGCGCCGCCTCAACCAGCGCCGCGAACGTCTCAACGGTGTCCGGGGCCTTGGTCGAACCGTCCGATTCGGCATTGATTTTCCCGCTAAAGTGGGTGAGAAACTCGTTGGACTGCGCTTCCAGATTCTGTTGGGCGATCAGGCGCTCGGCCTCAGCCGATTGCACCTTCGCCTGGGCTCGGTCGAGCTGCTCTTGCAGCGTCTCCGCTTCCTTAGACAGGCGCTCGCTCTTTTCGACCGCTTTGTCTCGCTCGGTCGTCAAGCGCTGTGCCTCGTCTTCGAGAGCCGACACTCGTTGCTTGAGCTTGACCTTGTCGGTGTTTGCTCGCTTGAGCTGTTCTTCGAGCGCTTCTTCCTCGGACCGCTGCGCGAACTCGCGCTCGCTCAGATCCGCCACCTGCCCATCGAGCCGTGTTCCGAGCGCCGCCAGATCGTCGATTCGGCGCTCAAGCTCCTGGCGTTGCTCTTCCGAGCGCTTCGCGCGGTCATCCGCCTGGACCCAGCTGGCGCTCAGATCCTCAAGGTCGGATCGGAGTCTGGATTCAGCGGCTTGCAGCGCCTTGATCTGCGGTTGGATCGGTTCCTCGCGCTCCACGATGCCCCGCATATCCCGCCGTAGGTCGGCGGCGCTCTGAGACAGTTCGGAGAGCTGCCGCCGGCGTTCCGCATCCTGATCGCTCAGTTCGCGAATCCGCTCCTCCATATGAGATTTCCAGGCAGCCTCGTCGCCCGAGCGGCGGCGCAGGAACAGCACGGCAACGGCGGTCGTCCCTGCGGCGGCGGCCGTCAGCGCCCAGAGTTGCGTTCGCCGGGTCATCGTCATTGCTCGTCCTCTCTGCTGCGAGCCTCCAGCCAGGTCAGGCAGCGAGCGTAATCGGCCTCGGTGATCAGCTTGCGGCTGAGCAGGTAGTTGAGCAAGCGGTCGAGCGTGAGCAGGCTGTGGACATTGACGCCCTCGCGGCGCAGCGACTGCGCGCCGCCCGCGCCGCGGTCGATCAGCACGAAGGCGTCGCGCACCAGCAGACCGGCCTCGCGCATCTGCTCCGCCGCGTCGCGCAGGCTCGCGCCGCCGGTCATCAGGTCGTCGACCAGCAGCACCGTCTGGCCGGGCACGTAGGAGCCTTCGATCTCCTCATCCTCGATGTGACGCGCCTGGCTGTGGGGGTGGGCGTAGATCAGCGGCAGGTTGGCGGCCAGCGAAAACGCCGTGGCGAGGTGCAATCCGCCCATCGGCACGCCGGCGATCAGCTCGAACGGTGCGATGTGCGGGCGCAGCATCCCGCCGAGGGTGCGCGTTTCGTCGGTTAGCAGCTCGCCGATGCGGCGCAGCGCCCAGGGGTTGCCGATTAATCTCCGCACGTTGATGTAGACGGGCGAGTCGCGCGTGGCGCCGATGTCGAAGCGTCCGAACGAGACGGCGCCCGAGTCCCACAGCGCGTGGGCCAGCCAGAGGTTGCCCGGTTCGGGCTGCTGGGGCGTCCAGGCCGGGCGGTGCGGTTGCGAATCGCTCATCTACGCCGCCTACCTCGTCTTGTCTTGCTCAGTTGACCCGGTGCGGCAGCGGTACGCCGGCCAGCGCCGCGCGCAGGTTGGCCACTGCGATATCGGCCATTTTGGCCCGCGTCGACAGGCTCGCCGAGCCGATGTGCGGGAGCACGATCACGTTGTCCATCGTCAGCAGCGGGCTGGTCGGATCGATCGGCTCGACCTCCGTGACGTCGAGTCCGGCTGCGGCGATTTGGCCGGCGCGGAGGGCGTCGGTGAGCGCCGCCTCGTCCACGACGGGGCCGCGCGCTGTGTTGATCAGGATCGCGTTGGGCTGCATTTTGGCCAGCGCCTCGGCGTCGATTAGGTGGTGTGTGTCCTGCGTCAAGGCGACATTGAGCGAGACGAAATCGGACTCAGCGAGCAGCTGATCCAGGCTGCGCAGCTGCGCGCCGAGCTCGGCCGCCCGCTCGGGGCGCGGCGTGCGATTCCAGTAGAGCGTGCGCATCCCGAAGCCCTGGGCGCGGCGGGCGACCGCCTGGCCGATCGCGCCGAAGCCCACGATGCCCAGCGTGCGGTCGTGGACGTCGACGCCCGCCATCAGCAGCGGGCCCCAGGTTTGCCAGTCGCCGCGCTTGACGAACTCGGCCGACTCCACCACGCGCCGCGCCGTCGCCAGAATCAGCGCCCAGGCGATGTCGGCGGTGGTCTCCGTGAGCACGCCCGGCGTGTTGCCCACGGGGATGCCGCGCTCGGTACAGGCCGCCACATCCACATTGTCGACGCCGACTGCCATCTGCGACACGACGCGCAGCTGCGGGCCGGCGGCGTCCAGCACCTCTGCATCGATTCGGTCCGTGATCAGGCAGACGATCCCGTCCACACCGCGCGCGTGCGCGAGCAGCTCCTCGCGCGGCGGCGGGAAGTCGCCGGGCCAGATATCGAGCTCGAAATCGGGGGCGTCGCGGAGCGCGGCGAACCGCTCGCCCGGCAGTTCGCGGGTGACGAAGACGCGGGGCATAAGCGGCTCCTCCGGGCTGTCGCGCTGATCGTCGATTTGGCCGTCGCTTTGACCGACGTCCGGAGGATAGAGGGCAGCCTGCGGAGCACCGCGTCAGTCGGATTTTGCAGCGCGCGCGGCGACCTGTTCGATCCGCATGCGGCGCTGATTCGGCTCGGCGCCGCTCTGGAAATTGGGCTGGTAGTCGGACTGGCGGCCCTCGATCTGCGCTGTGTGCTGGCGGTCGTGGCGGTAGAACGAGCGCAGCCACTGCATCACGGTCAGTTGCCCGAAGGCGGGGTTCGACGCGGTGCGATGAAATTGCTCGAGCGACAGCCCGGCGATGAATTCGTTGGTCGCCGCGCGCTCCGCGATCAGCGCGTCAAGCAGCTCGCGCACCGAGTGGCCCGCCGCGTCCTCGATCGGGATGTCCACCGGATCGCCGCGCACGCTGCTGACATCGACGCCGTCTACTTCCAACGCCGCGCGGCACCAGGCGACGTAGGACTTCTCCATCTCCCAGAGATGCGCCAGCTGCTCCTTCGCCGTCCACTGCTCTTCGCCCACCGCGTCCACCGGCACCTGGTCCGCGTCGTCGCCGCGCAGCCCCTCGGCGGCGGCGATCAGCTTCCCTCGCTCTTTCGCCATTTTCGCCGTCAGCGCGGCCACATCGTCCTGCGTGTACTCCGGCATCGCCAACCTCCCGTCGCCGCGCATCCGCGCGCGCCCGCAGGATACCGACTCAGAGGAGCACCGCGATCAGGATGCCAGTGCAGATGCCGAGCGTGGCGATGACCAAACCGGTAAGGATCAGCATCTCGTTACGCAGGTGACGGTCGCGCTCCGCCTGCTCGCGCGCCAGTTGTGCATCGCGGGCCGCCAGCTGCGCAAGGTGCTCGGCGAAGCGGCGCTCCATCCCGGCGATCGCGGCGGTAAAGCGCTCCTCCGATGTATTGAGCTGATCGGCCGTCACGAAATCTGCAGCGGCGTCGCGGAAGCTCTCGTCGAGCACCTCGGCGATCTCTTCGGCGGATTCCTCCGTCGCCACGCCGTTCCTGACGAACACATTGCGAATGCGGAGCTTGTCGAGCATCACCATCGGAGCGCCTCCACACCTCGATCATAGCCGAGCGGCAGCGATGCCCGCCGCCGCTCACCCGGTCGCGCGCTCAATCACCCCGGCGTGCTCCTCCAAGTGGCGCGTTGCATTGCGCACCCAATCGGCGGCCGTGAACGTTCTCCCGTCCGGCAGCGCGAACGGTGCGACCCACTGCTCGGCGGGAAGAGCTTCGAGGAGGTCCGCGGTCGACTCCGCCGTCGCCGTCATCAGCGCCAGCGACGACTCCACGCCCCGCTCATACCGATTCGCCTGCTGGTAGGCCGCCTGGTCGTAGCGCCAGTACTCCAGCGTCGCGCCCGCCAGCGCGAGGCGAATGCGCAGCGCGCCCATCAGCGACACATCCGCCGCGTGATGCACATGCGCCCGTACCGACCACACGCCGTCTTCACCTTCTTCCGTCGGCGCATCGAGCGCCGCTTCGGGGGCGCCGCGCGCCGTCTCCGCGAATACCGCCGCTGCGCGGCGGTATTCAGCCAGCAGGTCCATGTGCTCCGAATTGCCCATCGCTACGTCCGCAGCCGCCCGCGGATCGTCTGCGCCACCCCGCGCAGCACCTCGTCGTCCAGCGCGCCGGGCGGCTCCGCGTCGCCCTCCAGTTCCGCCACCACATCGCCCGAGCGCCAGCGCAGCTGGAGCATCCGCTGAATCGGCTGCTCGTTCTCCAGCCGCGTCCACTCCCGCGCGCGCATCGCGTCGCCGTTGCGCGTCACATCCTCCACTCGCACGCCCGCGTCCAGTTCCGCCAGTTCCGGCTGACGCCCAAGCGCCGCCTCCGCCTGCTCCTCGCCCGCGTAGCGGCTCAGCGTCAGCCCAATCCGCCGCTGCGGAGCGCTCCGCCGCAGCGTGTTGGTGAGCAGCACATCGATCAACTCCCCGAACGTGCGCGGATCGCGGAACTGCTGGCGGAACGAGACTACGTGCCCTGCCTCATTCAGGTCGCGCATCGCGTCGGCCGGGTCCCGGGCGCTCCAGGCGATCGCTTCCGAAGACATCGCCCGCAGCTCGGCCAACCGAAAGCCGCCCGGCAAGTCGTCGCCGCGGATCGCCGCCGCCGCCAGATCCTGGGCGATCCGCAGTGAGCGTCGATGCTGCACGCGCTGGATGAGGGCCTGCGCAATCGGCACGCCGACGACGAGCACGACGATGATGATTCCGACCAGCAGCGTGGTAGACATGACCTGAGGCTACCGCAGCCAGCGCCGATGGTCTGCCGGCGGCGTGCGGTCGCGCTCCTCAATCGTCGGCACAGGCGCGAAGAGGACGCGGTAGATGGCGTACGGCGTCAGGCTGACGACGAGAATCACGATCGCGCTGAACAACCAGTCGGGGATGCCGTCCGGGGCAGTCATAAAGAAGCCGACCACCACGCCGACGATGAGCGAGGCGATCTGCCAGCCCTTGAGCAGCTTCTCCCAGGCCGTCTCGTCCTGTTCCACATGGCCCCTCCGCCGCATCACGCCGTGAAGCGGAGGCTACCGGCCAGCGCCGCGCCGCGTCCACCGTCGCCGCCGACTCAGCCCCCGTCTTGATTCGCCCGATCACCCCGCCACTCGTGGAACTCCGCATAGAACTCATCCGGCGTCAGACCGAACGCCCGCCCGAACGTATCGTGCCATTCCGGCTGCGCCCTCACCTCCCCGCCGTCCATCGCCGACGCGAGCAGCCGCCAATACTCCACAATCGCCGCATCGCCCGCCCGCTCGGCCAGCCGATCAGCCGCGAGAAAGCCCAGCGTGTACTCCCACGTCCCCGTGTTCGGCCAGTCGTGCTCCAGACTCCGCAGCGGCGGCGAATTCGTCCCCAACTTCGCATACTCGCGGTTGTAGACCCCGCTGTAATGCCCGCACCCGCTCGACTGCCCAACCAGCGTCTCCATCCGCTCCGCTGTGCCTTCCACGAGCCAGTCCGGCGAACTGCGGTAGTACCCTCTCAGCTGATACTGCACGACGTGAAAGTACTCGTGAAACAGCACGTTGCACTTCGCCCAGATCGTCGTCTGCACGTGCGCAAACGCGCCCCAGTGCTCCTGCTTCAGCACGAAATACGTCCTGCCGCCGCGTCGAGACGCCCAACCGCCGCTCCGGTCCCACAAACGCTCGATCCGTCGCCGCTCATCGTAATCCGTGATCTCAAGCGCCTGGATCAGCGCCCCGACGTTCTTCGCCACGTAGATCGTCAACTGCCCGGGCTCCGCCTGAATCCCATACGTCGTACCGAAAAACTCCAGCGTGTCCGCCAGCGCCTCCTCAATTTTCGGCGTAACACCCAGCTGCGGCTCGCCCGTCGGATACTCGACCCGCGGCGATACCCCCGTCGGTTGCAGCCAGTTCACCTCCTGCTCAACCTCGATCCAGATCGCATCGCCCCGATTCGCACGCGGAAACGCAGCGTCTCCCGCAGGCGACCCGTCATCGTGCCGCAGATACTCCCCGCTCGCCGCGTCCCAGCTATGCGCGGCGCGAAACGACGTACCGATACCGAGCGCCAGATACGAAATCGGCGAGTCGTCGGGTCCCAACCACCCGACCAGATTGAAACCCGCGCTCAGCCGCACAATCCCGCCGGCCGGCGTCGCCGAGCGCGTCCAGTCCACAGGCTCGCCGCCGCCGATCCGAATCCGCAGCCCCATACCGGGCGACAGCTCCGCCAGCGAATTGAGCGCCGCCGGCGCGCTCGGCGACGCCATCAGCCACTCGCCTGCCTCCGCATCCCATGCATACACCGCCTCAGCCGCCGGAATCGCCTCGAACAGATCCTCAACCGACGCGCTCTCAGCCATCCAGCCGACCAGATTGTCACCCGGCCCAAGCGTCGTCGTGATTACATCGCCGGCCGCCTGCGCCCGCAGCCCAGCCGTCGGCGACACTACGGCGAGCGCCAGCGCCGCCAACAACACGGCGGCACCCCACCCAACCGCACGGCGCCTCGCTCGCATCATCACCGCACCTTACCCGCGCGTCCGTCCTCGCTCAAACACCCCAACCCGCCCCGACCGTCAGACGCCAGCCGTCAGCAGCTCCACGACTGCCCGCGTATCCGTCAGATCCGCGACCAGCCAATCCGCCCCGATTAAATCCCCGGGCCGCGCAAACCCCGTCTGCACCGCCAGCACCCGCGCCCCGATCCCCCGCGCCGCCTCGATATCGTGCCGCGTATCGCCGATCACAATGATCCCGGCGTCCGGCGCAGCCAGTGGGCGCAGGCGCGGGAGCGCGGCGGCGAGCAGCGCGGTGCGGTTGGCCGCGTCGTCGCCGAAACCGCCGTCGGCGAAGCGCTCCCAGATGCCGAGATAGGCGAGCTTGGCCTCAGCGGCGCGGCGGAAGTTGCCCGTGCCGAGGCCGAGCACGACGGGTTGCTCGGCGAGCGCGTCGAGCAGCTCGACAACGCCGGGCAGGAGTCGCGAGCCGACCTCCAGCTCTTCGCTGAGCACGGGGACGTAGGCGTCCTGGAACCGGGCGACGGTTTGCGGCGTTGGTTCGCGTCCGGCGTTGCGGAAGGCGGTGGCGGCGATCCAGCTGTCGCTGCGGCCGGCGAAGTCGACGTCGGCGAGAGCATTTTCGATGCCGAACACTTCGCGGAAGACGCGCCCCATCGCGCGCGTGCCTGCGCCCTGCGTCAGCGCCAGCGTGCCGTCGATGTCGAACAGCAGAATCGCCTGCGCCGCCGTCACTGCGACGGCTCCACTGCGCGGCGCTGCAACTCCGCCAACTCTGCGTCCCGCGCGTTGATCTCCGCGATTGCCTGCTCTATCGCCGCCAGCAGCTCGTCCACCCGCTCCAGCGACGCGCGAATCGGCCCCAACTCGTCGATCAGCGCCTGCTCCATTTCTTCCAGCGTCTGCTGCGTCGGCTCCAGACCCTCCGCGATCGCCGCCTCCGCCTCGTCCGCGATGTCCTCGATCGCCGTGTCCGCCAGCTCTTCCGCCTCCTCCGCGATGCGCGGCGCGAAGATCGCCAGTGCCGCAATCACCGCCACCGTCGCCGCGATCACACACAACGACGCGAAGGCCAGCAGCGCAAGCAGCCAGCGGGGCATCGACGAGCCAGACTGGGCACTCGATTGCGCGTCTGTCATCGTTCCTCCGACAGCGCGAAATCGACGTAGTGGCCGTGGATGCGGAGGGCCAGGCCGCCGGCGTCGTTGGGCAGGCGGAAGACGAGCAGCAAGGCGACGGGGAGGTCGGGCTGGAAGGTGGCGGGCAGGGCGAGCGTGGGGTTGTCCTCGTAGACGGCCGCGCCGGCGGCGAGTGGGGCATCGAGCGCGTAGCTGCGCCCGCCGGCCGCGGTCATTTCAACCTGATCGGAGTTGAGGCGGTACGGGGCGGAGCCGCGGTTGACGACGTTGAGGCGGACGACGGCGAAGCGCTGGGCGGCCTGGCGGGTGCGCCCGTCGGAAAGCAATTCGGTCGTCCACTCGACGCGCTCAATGGCGATGTCGAGCGGGCCGACGCGCGCGGACTGCTCGAAGACCACCGCGCCCGGCGCATCGGCCGCGCCGACCACGACGGGCGTCGGCGCAGCCGCCTCCTCCGGTTCGTCGTCGCCGCTCTCGAAGAAGCCGGAGAGAAAGAGGTAGACCAGCACGACGACCACGACGAGGGCCACGAAGAGCGCGTAGCCCGTCGTGCCGGAAATGCGGAAGCCCCGGATGGTCATCGCGCGGCCGCTGCGGCGCTGCCCGGGCCGCTACTCAGTCGGCAGCCCGGCGGCGACCCAGGCCTCCGTGCCGCCCTCGATGTTGTAGAGGTCCGTGAAGCCCAGCGCCGCCGCGAACTCGCAGGCCACCGCGCTGCGCTGCCCCTTCGCGCAGATGAACATCAGCGGCGCATCCTTCGCCCCCGCAATCCGCTCCAGCTCCTCGCCCCGCGTCATCAGGCTCATGTAGGGCATCAGCGGCGCGTCGACCACATGCCCGTCCTGGTACTCGTCCAGCTCGCGCACATCGACGATCGGCACATCGGCGCGGCGCTTCGCGTCGGCGTCCTCTACGGAGATGCGCTGGAAGGGTTCGGCGTCGTTGGCTGTGCTGTCTGGCATCGCGGCGCGCTCCTCGAATCGGTTGCGGCGTGTCGGGCGGATGCGTGGATCGTATCATTCCGCCAGCGGACCGCTGAGCAGCGACAGGAACGTGATCCATGGCTTCGACCGACGCCGCCCTCCCGACCGACGAACGCTACGAGCCGCCCGCCCGCGTGCGCGACGGCGCGCTGGTGCGCAGCCGCGAGGAGTACGAGCGCCTCTGGCGGCGCAGCCTCGACGAACCCGACGCTTTCTGGCGCGAGATGTCCGACGCGCTGCTCGAGTGGGACGCGCCCTGGCACACCCTGGTCGAGGAAGACCTCGCCGCCGGCAAAATCGGCTGGTTTCTGGGCGGCAAGCTCAACGTCAGCGTCAACTGCCTCGACCGACACCTCGAAGCCCGCGCCGAGCAGACCGCCATCCTCTGGGAAGGCGACGAACCCGGCGAGAACCAGGCCTGGACTTACGCCGACCTCCACGCCGAGGTCTGCCGCGTCGCCAATGAGCTGCGCGCCCGCGGCGTCGGCAAGGGCGACCGCGTCGCCATCTACATGGGCATGACCCCCGAAGTCGTCGCCGCGATGCTCGCCTGCGCCCGCATCGGCGCCATCCACTCCGTCATTTTCGGCGGCTTCAGCGCCTCCGCCATCGCCGACCGCGTCACCGACTCCACCTGCAAGGCGATCATCACCCAGGACGAGGGTCGGCGCGGCGGACGCACCGTGCCGCTCAAGGCCAACGTCGACGCCGCCCTCGAACACGTCGACTGCGTCGAATTCGTTCTCGTCCACCAGCACACGGGCGGCGACGTGACGATGCAGGACGGGCGCGACATCTGGTGGCACGAAACCGTCAGCCGCCAGCCCGCCGAGGCCGAACCGGAGGTGATGGACGCCGAAGACCCGCTCTTCATCCTCTACACCTCCGGCTCCACCGGTAAACCCAAAGGCGTGCTGCACACCCAGGCCGGCTACCTGCTCTTCACGATGCTCTCGCACCGCTACGTGTTCGACTACCGCGAGGGCGAAATCTACTGCTGCGCGGCGGATGTGGGCTGGATTACGGGGCACTCGTACATCGTCTACGGCCCGCTCGGCAACGGCGCGACCTCCGTGATGTTCGAGTCGATCCCCACCTACCCCGACGCCGGGCGCTACTGGGACATGATCGACCGGCTCGGCATCAACATCCTCTACACCGCGCCAACCGCCATCCGCGCCCTGATGCGCGAGGGCGACGAGTGGGTCAAGTCCTACGACCGCGGCTCGCTGCGCGTGCTGGGGACGGTCGGCGAGCCGATCAATCCGGAGGCCTGGCGCTGGTACTTCGATGTCGTCGGCGAGGGGCGCTGCTCAATCGTCGATACCTACTGGCAGACGGAGACCGGCGGCCACATGCTGACCGGTCTGGCCGGCGCGAACGAGATGAAGCCGGGTTCGGCGTCACTGCCGTTCTTCGGCGTCGAACCGGTACTGGTCGATCCCGACGGCAACGAGCTCGAAGGCGACAGTCAGTCCGGACTGCTCTGCATGGCGCGCTCCTGGCCGGGGATGATGCGCACCGTCTACGGCGACCACGAGCGCTTCATTAACACCTACTTTGTCCAGTACCCGGG
Source organism: Dehalococcoidia bacterium (assembly GCA_965242565.1). GTDB lineage: Bacteria > Chloroflexota > Dehalococcoidia > Bin125 > Bin125 > CATQGW01. Next base: position 1,371,675 of record OZ251457.1, read on the forward strand.
CAAGTACTTCACGGGCGACGGGTCGTACCGCGATCAGGACGGCTACTACTGGCTGACGGGGCGGGTGGACGACGTACTCAACGTCAGCGGCCACCGACTCGGCACGGCCGAGATCGAGGGCGCGCTGGTCGGCCATTCCGGCTGCGCCGAAGCCGCCGTCGTCGGTTACCCGCACGAGATCAAGGGCGAGGGCATCTACGCCTTCGTACTGCTCAAGGACGGTTTCGATCCCGGCCCCGACCTGGCTGTCGAACTGAAGCGCGCTGTGCGAGCGGAGATCAGCCCGATCGCTACGCCCGACAAACTGCAATTCGTCGGCGGCCTGCCCAAAACCCGCTCCGGCAAAATCATGCGCCGCATCCTGCGCAAGGTCGCCGAGGGCAACCCCGACGACGTGGGCGACGTGACGACGCTGGCCGAGCCGCAGGTCGTGGAAGCGATCATTGAGGGCGCGTCGGACGCGCACTGAGGGCCGGCTGACGCGCTACGCTAAACGGACAAGCCGAACGAGACGGGCTGACGCGATGGCGATCATCAACACCCTGCGAATGCGCAACATCCTCGTGCGCGGCGAAATCGCGCGCGAAGAACCCGCCGACGAGTTTGTCGAGGCGATGGACGACGAGTTCGCCGCGCTGAAGGAGGGCACCGTCAGCGCGGACAGCCAGAAGGCATCCGAAAACCGCGTCCTCGCTGCGATCTCCGACCTTGGCCGTCGCATCGCCGAACGCGACGCAGAACAAGCCCGCGAGGCCGCCGAGCGCGACCGCCAGATCCACAATCACATCACCATCGGCATCGGCCTGATCATCGGCGCCATCACCATCGCCACCGCCGTGATCAGCATCGTGATCGTCGTGATCGACTGAGCCAGCGGCGCCGCGCTACCCTGACCCCGAGAGGCGGACGCCATGAACGACGAGTTCACCGCGCTACGGGAAAGCGTCATCAGCGCAGGTAGCCCGGAGACATCGGAAAATCGCGTCGTCGCTGCAATCGCCGACCTCGGCCGCTACATCGCTGAGCGCGACGCCGAAGAAGCCCGCGAGAGCGAGCAGCGCGCTCGCGAGGCCGCCGAGCGCGACCGCCAAATCCACAACCACATCACGATCGGCATCGGCCTGGTCATCGGCGCCATCACCATCGCTACCGCCGTCATCAGCATCGTCATCGTCGTGATCGACTGAGCCAGCGGCGCCGCGCTACCCTGACCCCGAGAGGCGGACGCGATGGCCATCATCAACACCCCGCGAATGCGCAACATCCTCGTGCGCGGCGAAATCGCCCGCGAGGAGCCCGCCGATGAATTCGTCGAAGCGATGGATGATGAGTTCGCCAATGTCAGAGACGAGTTGGCCGGCGCCTCAGACAACTTCGTGACCCACGACGCCCATGAGGCGTCGGAGAATCGAGTCCTCGCCTCGATCGAGGGCCTGCGGCGCGAGATGGCGCAGGAAGCCGCAAGGCAAGCCCGCGAGAGCGAGCAACGCGCCCGCGAAGACGCCGAGCGGGCCGCCGAGCGCGACCGCCAGATCCACAACCACATCACCATCGGCATCGGCCTGATCATCGGCGCCATCACTATCGCCACCGCCGTCATCAGCATCGTGATCGTCGTGATCGACTGAGCCGCGCGACCGGAGCCGCCCCATGCCCCAGGAAGAAGCACTGCGCGCCGACTGGTTCACCTGGGAGTGGGTCCGCGACATCTGGGTCAGGCGCGGCCTCTGCGACGTCGAGCGCGGCAACGAAATCATCGCCTACCTCGAACAGGAAATCGGCGACCCACACAACATCCTCACGCGCTCCGGCCAGGAACTCATCAACCGCATGGTCCGCGACGGCCGCAGACCCGGCGAACCGAGCACTCCCGCTTGAATCGGCTGACGGACCGACTAGACAGCGATTAGTACGTGTTTACACAAGTCGCCTGCCAACTGGCGCGCATCAGATTTCGTCGTTCTCGCCTTGCGCGGGAACTCATACGGGCGTCGTCGACTGCGCAGCGTCTCGTGCCCCGCACTCTTGCACGAGCACGCATCCGACACCTCCTCGCCATCCGGCTGTGACAGTAAAGAGACCGTGGGTGGCGCAAAGGTTCCCCTGCCGCGTGGAAGCCGTCAGCTCGCCTCCCGTCGCCTCCACCAGATCAGATCATCTATTGAACAGATCATCAGGACAGGCGCTTAAAGAGACGCGGTGGCTCCGATCTGTCTGACGCGGCGGCAATCCTGCGCGCTCACGCGATCAGTGGCGTCGCCCGCGCACCGTCCTCGTCTTGGGCAAGTCGAGAAACTGGTCGGCCGGCGAACCGGGTTGCCAGATCGTCCAGCGGTCGCTGGCGCGCATGAGCGCGTTGTTGATGTCTCGGACCTGCGACACAGGCAGGCTAACCAGCGTCGGGCAAGCAACGGCGTTGCGCGTCACGAGGAGGGCATGATGGGGATCGAGCGGGAACCAGAGTTCGAAGGCGTTGGCCAGCCCAATGTCCATGATTGGGCCCCACTGCGGGTACACGCGCCGTCGCGCGACGATTGGGTTGTCCGACGTGACAAACGCAGCGTTAGGGAGCCAGACGAGGGTGAAGCCATAAAACTCGGCAATCTCCTTTCGGAATGCCGAATCTTGCCGGAATTGCAGTGCGAGTAGATGGTCTTTCTCGTGTTCCACTCGCCTCGCTTCAGGGCCTCAATGTACTCAGAAGGCCGAGCGCGAATTGCGTCTGGCCAGTCCGGTTGCGGTCCTTCTTCCTCCATCTGTTCAGCCAGCTGGCGTGGGATTGGGCCGCGAAATGCGTGCTTTATGCGTTGGTGGAGGTCGCGGGTTCGTGCATGCAGTGACTCAAGCATTGCCCGGACAGCCGGAATGTCCTTGCTGGATATAGAGCGACGCGCAAGGATACGGTCCACCAGCTTGTTCTCGCGCTCGTCAATCTCCGCGAGTTGGTTCTCGATGGCATAGGCATCGGCTTGGCCAGGATTTTCAAGTGTGTAGAGGTCCGCCTCGACTGCGACATTCGTGACTGCGATTCGCTGGTGCTGCGTGTTGCTCCTGCGGTCGTAGGCCACGACGTAGTCCTGCCCAGCTTTGGCCGATGGGTCGCGGAAGCGGCGCAGGTGCCACTGCGGGACGTAGTGCTGGCGCTTCGGCTTGGGCTGATCCATTCCTCAACTGTACCCCGGCAATCGTGGATCGATCGACGGTGCGCTGGCGCACCCCTACAGCAGGCGGCCGGAGCGCTTGCGACCGGGGCGGGGGTCGTAGTTGGTCTTGAACATCTCCAACTGCTCGCGGGCGATGAGGTACTTGCCGCCGAACACTCGCGCGCCGATGCGGCCCTGCTTGATCAGGCGGCGCAGGCTTTGGGGGTGGATGCCGAGTTCGCGCGCGGCCTCCACGATGTCGAACCACTCGCCGAAGCTGGGGCGGCCTGGCTCCGCCCGTGGCGCCGGGCCCGCGTCCGCCGTCACCAGCCGCGCCGAACGCTTCCGACCCGGACGCCGGTCGTAGTTGGTTTTGAACATCTCCAGCTGCTCCCGCGCGATCATGTACTTCCCCCCGAACAGGCTCGCCGGCATCCGCCCCTGCTTGATCAGCCGCCGCAGACTCTGCGGGTGAATCCCCAACTCCCGTGCCGCCTCCACCAGGTCGGACCAGCCATCGAAGGGGTCGCCGGGCGTCGTCATCGCGCTGCGCCACTCTCACCGCGCGCCCGGCCCGCGCCGGAACTGCACAAGCGACTATACAGAACGATCACTCTTTGCGGAACGCCCGCGCAGCCCGCTGCCGCCCGGCTCATGGCCGTCGAGCGGTGGGCGTCCTATATCCTCGCTGCGGCAACCTGGATTCGGCCGGATCGGACGGAGGAGCGCGATGACCACAGCGGAAGCGACCGGAATCATCGAGCAGGCGCGCGCCGAAGGGCGCACCCTGCTCAGCGAGGTTGAAGCCAAGGCGATGCTCGCTCAACACGGCGTCCCCGTCACCGACACCCGCCTCGCCGCCTCCGTCGACGACGCCGTCGCCATCGCCGATCAGCTCGGCTACCCCGTCGCGCTCAAGGTCGTCGCCGACGAGATCACCCACAAAACCGATGTCGGCGGCGTCGAGCTCGGCATCGCCGACGCCGACCAGCTGCGCGCCGCCGCGCAGCGCATCCACGAGGCGGTCTCCGCCGCTGCGCCGGGCGCCGCCGCCAGCCTCTCCGTCCAGCCCATGGCCGCGCCCGGCACCGAGGTGATCCTCGGCATCACCCAGGATCAACAGTTCGGCCCGGTCCTCATGTTCGGCCTCGGCGGCGTGTTCGTCGAAGTGCTCAAGGACGTCGCCTTCCGCGTCGTGCCGCTCGAACCGCGCGACGCCGCCGAAATGATCCGCGAAATTCAGGGCTTCGCCGTGCTCGAAGGCTTCCGCGGCGCCGAACCCGCCGACCTCTCCGCCATCGAGGCGATGCTGCTCCAACTCTCCGACTTCGCCCAGGCCCACCCCGACGTCGCCGAACTCGACCTCAACCCCGTCTTCGCCCGGCCCGACGGCGCAATCGCCGTCGACGCCCGCATCGTGCTCGCTCCCGCGAGCGCCTGACCGATCACCGCCCGACAGCCAGCCACACAGCGAACGGCGAACCCCATGCCCGTCACCCGCGAACGCCTGCACCGCACCCTCAACCCCGAAGTCGTCGCCGTGATCGGCGACAAAAAAGCCAGCGGCTACACCTGGCTCCGCTCGCTGCAAACCTTCACCGGCAAGCTCTATTCGGTACAGGTCGATCCCAACGAGATCCCCGGTATCGAGGAGCTCGGCGTCGAAAACTACCAGAGCCTGGCCGACATCCCCGAGCGCGTCGACTTCGCCGTCTGCGCCGTGCCCCGCCAGGTCGCGCCGTTCATCGTGCAGGGCTGCGTCGACGCCGAGGTCGGCGGCGTCACCCTCTTCACCAGCGGCTTCGCCGAGACCGGCGAGGAGCTCGGCGTCGAACTCCAGGACAAAATCCACGAAGTCGCCGCGCCCTCCGGCCTCGCGCTGATCGGCCCCAACTGCATGGGCGTCCACATCCCCCGCCTCGGCGTCCGCTTCAACCGCGACCAGCCCCACGACGTTGAGGGCGAGATCGGCTTCATCTCCCAGAGCGGCACCCACGGGATGAACTTCTCGCTGACCGGCGCGGCCAACGGGCTGTACTGCTCGTCGCTCGTCTCGTTCGGCAACGGCATCATCCTCGAAGCGGCCGACTACCTCGATTACCTCGCCGACGACGACCGCACCCGCGTGATCGGGATGTACATCGAGGGCGCGCGCGACGGACGCCGCCTCTTCGAATCGCTCAAGGCCGCCGCGGCGCGCAAGCCCGTCATCATCTGGAAGGGCGGCCAGACCGAGGGCGGCGGACGCGCGATCCGCTCGCACACCGCCTCGCTCGCCAGCGACCAGGCCGTCTGGGAAGCCGTGATCCGCCAGGTCGGCGCCGTTGCCGTGCATAACCTCGACGAGATGATCGACGTCGTCAAAGCGACGCTGCTCACCCGCCGCCCCAGCGGCAATCGGCTCGGCCTGATCGCGATGACCGGCGGTCAGTCGGTCGTACTGACCGACGCCTTCGAAAAAGCCGGCTGGAAAGTGCCCACGCTCTCCGACAACTCATACGCGCAACTCGCCGAGTTCTTCAACATCATCGGCGGCTCGTATCGAAACCCGCTCGACGCCGCCGGCACCATCGGCCAGGCCCCCGAACACCTCGATACCATCTTCGACATCCTCGACGCCGACCCAAACATCGACGCGGTGGCGATGGAGCTGTCGGCGACGTTCATGGCCCGCCGCTGGCGCGACAAGCCGGAGGAGTTCGATCGCCTGATCGCCTCCATCCAGCGCTTCACCGCCAAGTCCGAAAAACCGTTCCTCGCCGCGCTCCACCCCAGCCACGTAGAGCCGGAAGCCCTCGAAGCCCGCCAACGCCTCCAGGCGGAGAGCATCCCCACCTTCCCCAGCTTCGAGCGCGCCGCCAACGCCCTCCGCAAGTCGTCCACTCTGAGCTCAGTGGAGTAAGGCCCATGACAAAGGACGCCTCCATCAAGGTCAACGTGCGCGATGCGGCGGACCTGTTCCAGGTGCCGATCCGATACGTCGTCCCTCCGTTCCAGCGGCGGTACGTGTGGAACGAGGACGACCAATGGGATCCACTGTGGAATGACGTGAGCGATCTCGCGGAGCGACATCTTGATGCGACACGAGCATCCGTCGTCCAAGCAACCGGTCGCGCCAACCACTTTCTCGGTGCAGTCGTGTTGCAGCAAGATTCGCAGCCGACCGGCGACATCGATGTCCGACTGGTGATCGACGGCCAACAGCGCCTGACTACGCTCCAACTTCTGCTCGATGCCGCTCAGGAAGAGTACGAGCAAGCCGGGATCGGCCTGTCGCGCCGCCTGAACCAGCTCGTAGCGAATGGCCCTGATTTCGTCGAGTCGGAACATGAGCATCTGAAAGTTTGGCCGACCCGAGCCGATCAAGATGCATTTCGGCTCGCCATGCACAACGACCTCTCCAGCAGTGGGTACGATGACTCTCCACTAGTGGAAGCCCACAACTTCTTCCGCCATAAGGTCCACGAGTGGATCCGTGGTGATGGTGATCGGGTGGACGGTGAGCGAACGAAGGCTCTGTACGCCGTTCTTCGCAATCGCCTGCTCTTGGTCGTCATCGATCTCGAGCACGACGTCGATCCACAGGTGATCTTCGAGACGCTCAACGCTCGTGGCACGCCACTCTTGCAGTCAGATCTGGTCAAGAACTACATCATCCACGCCGCTCAGCGTGAGGGGCACGACGCCGAGGTCTTCGCGGATAAACAGCTGGCGCGCTACCTCGACGACTGGTGGACCACCGAGGTCCAGCAGGGGCGCATTCGCCGCCAGCGCGTCGAGCAGTTCTTGAACTACTGGCTCACCATGCGGGTTGCCGACGAGGTGCTGGCTGGCGACGTGTTCCGCACATTCCGCGAATACGCCGAGGGGCATGATGGCAAGATCGGCGACGTTGTGGACGACATGAATTCCGTCTCGGATTTCTACGTCCAACTCGCAGACCCGTCGGCAGAATCCGACATCTCAACCCAACTCGCCCGTTTCGACATCTTGGACGTCGGCGTTGTGACGCCGGTGCTGCTCTGGCTCATGGCGAACGTGCCCGCAGAATCCCGTGAAACGACCGTCAGGGCTGTCCGAGCGCTGGAGAGCTACCTCGTGCGACGCGCGCTGTGCGGACGCACCAGCATGGGACTGAACCGCGTGATGCAGGAAATCCTGAAGCGCCTGAATGAGGCCGATCCCGCCGCCGCCGATGCCGTCGTGATCGACCACCTGCGAAGTCAAACAGTCGAGCGCCGGGCCTGGCCGTCCGACAGCGTGCTGGAGAAAGCCCTGCTCGAGCGGCCGCTGTACGGCGGCTTGGCCCGGCGCAAACTGGCGATGGTCCTCGAAGCGCTCGCTCTGAGCTACCAGACGCCAAAGTTCGATCGATTCGACTATTCGGCGCTGAGCATCGAGCACGTCATGCCGCAGAAATGGCGGGGCGAGAAATGGGATGCGCCGGCAGAGGAATTCGCGCATGCCGGTGAAACGGCGGAGGCAGCACGCGATCGTCTGGTCCACACGATCGGCAACCTCACGTTGGTCACACAATCCCTCAATTCGGCCATCTCCGACGATCCGTGGTCTGAAAAACGCCCGGAGATTCAGAAGTACAGCCCCACACCGATCAATCACGATCTCATCAAGCACGCGGGCGATGTGTGGGACGAGGCGACGATCCTCGCCCGCAGCGAGCGGCTGGCCGACATCGCCATCCAGATCTGGCCCGGCCCCGACGCGATCTAGCGAGCCATAGCAAAGCTAGGTCAACGCTGAGATCAGCCCCACGGCGGCGATGATCACGCCGCCGATCCCCACGGCCGCCAGCAGCACCCTGCGCTCAACGCGCTCAGTGAGCAGTCGAGATTCGTCGAACCTGGCATCCGTGTGCCGGTTCGCTTCGGTGATGGCATGCGCCAGTTCGCGACTGAAAAGCTCGCTCAGATGCGCGAGCTCGCGACCAAAGCGCTCGCCCATATGGGCAAAGCCTGTCTCCATTTCCGTGCGGAGCTGGTCGAGATCACGCTCCATATCAGCGCGCACCTGCGCGAAGCCAGACTCCATCTCTGTACGAACCTGACCGATCTCACGCTCCAGATCGCCACGGGCCTGCGCGAAGCCAGACTCCATCTCCGTACGAACCTGACCGATCTCACGCTCCAGATCGCCGCGGGCCTGCGCGAAGCCGGTCTCCATCTCTGTGCGGACCTGGCCGAATTCGCGCTCCACATCCTTGCGGAGTTGGTCAACGTTGCCCTGAACCTGGTCAACGTCGTGTTGGATCTGATCGATCTTGTGAGTCGTCGTCGCCGAGTGGTGCGCGATGTCCTCTTTGGTCGCGAGATCCTCATCGCGATCGACGAGCAGTTTGGTGACGACCTGCGCCTGTTCGGGAGTGAACTCGCAGTCGAGCAGATCCTGGTTGGTCTTGAGGGTGTCCAGGCTCATCAGTCGTCCTTGTCGCGTGGGTAAACCTTGACGGGTTGCAGACCGGCGATTCTGCGCGCTTCGTTGACGCGCGCCAGATACACATCCCGCGCGACATCCACGATGGCGAGCGCCTGCTTCTCAGTGAAGCCAGCCTCGATCAGGCTGTTGTACCACTTGAGTGACGGAATAGCCATGCGCCCATTCTAGCCGATCAAGCTGACTCGAGCGGGGGAGGCTGGCGGCCTGAGGCGCCCCTCAGCCCCGCAGCTCCGGCCAAACCTCCCGCCAGACCGTCTCGATGTGCCGCAGATACTCATCCACCGGCACGGCGGCCTCGCGGTCGTAGTTGGGCATCCCGATGCCCAGGCGCGTGATTCCCGCCTCGCGCGCTGCGACCAGCGTGCGCCGCGTCGCCGCGATGTCCGTGTCCAGCGGCGGCAGCCACTGGATCGGAAACTCCTCCGCCTCCCGCCCGTGACGCTCCAGCGCCGCCCGAATCTTCTCCGTGAAGCCGATCAGGTGGTCGATGTCCGACTGCACCGGCGCGATCCAGCCGTCGCCCAGCCGCGCCGCGCGGTCCAGCGCCGGATCCGAGAAGCCGCCGAACAGAATCGGCGGCCCGCCCGGCGTGACCGGCTTGGGCAGCATGCTCATCTCGCGCATCTTCGTGTAGCGCCCCTCGAAGTTGATCGGCTCCTCCGTCCAGCACGCCCGCAGCACATGGATCGCCTCCTCCATCCGCGACGAACGCTGGCGGAACGACGCGCCCAGCGACTCGAACTCCGGCACCTGCCAACCCACGCCGATGCCCAGCCGAAAGCGCCCGCCCGAGAGGATGTCGATTTCGGCCGCCTGCTTGGCCACCAGCACCGGCTCGCGCTGCGGCAGCACCAGCACGTTGGTCTGGAGCGCGACGCGGCTCGTCTGCGCCGCCAGCCAGGCCAGCGTGATCAGCACCTCGTGCTGATGCACATCGTCCTGATACGGCCCGTCGTTGAGCCGATCCGGCAGCTCGTAGGCGTAGGTCACGTGGTCCGCCATCGAAATCAGATCGAGGCCGATCGCCTCCACGCCCTGCGCCCAGTCGCGCACCTCCGACACATCCCAGTGCCAGTGCCAGGCGGGAATCTGAGCGCCGAACTCCATTGGCGGCATGGCGGTGTCCTCTCCTACGGATCTGTCTTGCAGGTGCGCCGCGCGCGAGCGGTTGAGCGGGCGGCGGCCTGTGTATTCTAGGACCGCCGGCCGAGCGCAGAGCGGTCCAGCGCGCCGCACCACGCCGCATAATGCAGGCCGGCGGGAGGTCGCCATGGTGGTGGACGAACGACACGCCGGCGAAGAGGGAGTGATCCGCAGCGACATCGCAGACGTGATCAATCGGTCGGCGGCGATGGCCGTCTACGCCTACGACGCGATCCGCAAGGCGGGCGATGCGAGCGGCCAAAAGCTGCCCGAGGCGCTCGCCGAGCATCTCGCCGAGTCGACCTACATGGAGGTCATGCGCTACTCGCTCGACGAGTGCTCGTGCCCCTGCCACCAGGAGCACCAGTAGCCGAACGGCAAAGCGCCGGACGAAGCGGCAGGCGCGGTGCTACCCTGCGCCCAACGGCCGACGCCGTCTCAACGAACGCGCACGCCGCGAAAGGAACCCCACATGACCACCGCCGTCCGCGAATCCGTCGTCACCCCCGAACGCTTCAAGTCCGGCATGACCTGGAACCAGTACCTCGCCTACATCACCTCCGAGGAGAGCCAGCAGCGACCCACCCCCGGCGGCGCGCCCCGCGGCGACGCCAACGTCGAGCGCTTCGTTCGCAACATGTCCGCCTGGCAAATCTCCGACGACGCCCGCGATACCCTCCAGTCCCTCCCCCGCCTGAAGATGCTGGTGCTGGGCGAGGACTGGTGCCCCGACGTCTACCGCGGCCTGCCCGTGCTGGCCGAAATCGCGGCCAACGCCGGCTGGGAACTGCGCATCTTCCCGCGCGACGAGCACAGCGATATCATGGCCGAGTTCCTCAAGGACGGCCAGCACGAATCCATCCCCACCGCCGTGCTCTACACCCTCGACCACGAGTACATCGGCCACTGGATCGAGCGCCCCGCCGTGGCCAATGAGCACATGGCCAAAATGCAGAAGCTCTTCTCCCGCCAGGACGGCGAGTCCGAAGACGAGATGCGCGCCCGCATCCGCAACGCCTACCGCGACCTCCAGTCGTCCGACGAGTGGGCCTCCTGGCGCGACGCCACGGTCGACGAGCTGATCGACCTCGTCCAGTCCAACGCCTAGCGGCGCCGCCGCCCCGCCCGATCCGCTGGTCTCGCCATGGTGACCGCAACAACGCCTTCCGCGCCCGCCGTCGCGGGCGTTGAGCCCCTGCGTCTCTGCACGCCGCCGGCGTGGGAGCTTACCGACGACGCCTTCGAGCAACTCTGCGAGCTGAACCCCGAGTGGCGCTTCGAGGTTGATGAACACGGAAGGCTGGTGCTCATGGGCAGCCCGGGTTTCGAGAGCAGCTTTCGATCGCTCAACCTCGGCGCACAAATCCTCATGTGGATCGCAGCCATCGGACATGGTCGCGTCAGCGGCGCCGACGGCTTCTACCGCATTCGCGGTCGGGTGCTGCGCGCGCCCGACGTCGCTTGGATCTCCGCCGAACGCCTGCCGCAAGCCAGAGACGATCGCGAGCGCATGCTGCGCCTCTGCCCCGATTTCGTGATCGAGGTGCGCTCGATCTCCGACAGACTGCCCGACCAACTCGACAAGATGCAGTTTTGGATCGACAGCGGCGCGCGCCTGGGCTGGCTGATCGACCCGTTCGACGAGATCACCTACATCTACCGCCCCGGCCGGGAGCCTGAGCAGCTGGAACGCCCCGACACGCTCTCCGGTGAAGATGTGCTGCCGGGGCTCGTCGTGGACTTCAGCGATGTGTGGTGGCCTGCGTCCTGATCGTCACAGCTCGCGGTCGAACGGGCTTTCCTGGGCCGCAGCTTCCACACCCAGCTCCGCGTCTTCGCGCTCGAGCTGGCGGGCGGCGAGCCAAGTCATCACCCAGCGCTGTAGCGCGGTGAGGTTGGAGAGCGCGGCTAGCAGCCAGAGCACCGCGACCACCTGGCCTGACAGCAGCCCGATCACCAGAATCAGAATCCGCTCCAGCCGTGTGCCCAGACCGGAGCGGATCTGAATGCCGAACTCCGCCGCCTTCGAGCGCGTGTAGGAGACCAGCATTGAGCCGCTCAGGCTGAGCGCGATCAGAACGATCGCCGTGCGGTCGAACCGTTCTTCGCCGATGAACCAGAACAGCAAGCCGAAGAGGATTGCGAAATCCGCCAGTCGATCGCTCACCGCGTCGAAAATCGCCCCCCAGTCGCTCGCCTGCCCCGTGTACCGCGCCACCGCGCCGTCGAACAGGTCGAATGCGCCCGCCGCCAGCATCACCACTCCGGCCTGCCAGAACCAGCCGATCGACGCGAGGTAGCCCGCGCCGCCCATCCCGAACAAACCGATCAGGGTCAGCGCGTTCGGCGTCAGACCCGTGCGGGAGACCGCGCGTCCGACGCGCTCCGAAATCGATTGCGACAGCGTGTGGGGTAGTAGCGACACCGCTGTATGTGTGGGAGAAGCCCCGCCGCCACGAGGCGATGACGCCACATTACCCATGCCCGCCTCCGTTTCTCGTCATCGCAGCGTCAATCACGTTCGGATAACACACGCTCCCGTTACACAGCGCCGGACGCCGCATCAGGCCAGACGCCGATACAGCCGCAAATGTTCCGCCCCCACCGTCGAAACGTCGAAGCGCCGCGCTGAAGCACGGCCGGCCGCGACCAACCGCTCGCGCAGCGCCGTATCGGACAGCACGCGGTCGATCGCCGATGCCAGCGCGGCCGGATCGCCCGGCGGCGCGAGCAGCGCCGCTCGCCCGCGGCGCGCTGCGATGCGGTAGCCGTCGATGTCTGACGCGGCCACCGGCACGTCGGCCGCCATCGCTTCGATCAGCACCAGGCCCAGCGCTTCGCCGCCTAACGCCGGCGCGCACAGCAGCACCGACTGTGCGAGCAATCGGCGCACGCCTGCGGCGTCCGTCGCGCCGAGAAATCGCACGCGCCCCGCGATGCCCAGCCGCTGCGCCAGACGGCGGCTCTCGGTCCGCACGGGACCGGCGACGCTCAGCGTCGCCCCTTCCGTTGCAAGCCGCGCGAACGCCCGGAGCAGTGTGGGCAGCCCTTTGCGCGGCTCGTCGCGCCCCACGAACAGAATCGCCGCGGGCTCGGCGGCGGCTGGCGAGGCTGGCTCGACGGTCTCGATGCAGGGCGGGATGAGCCGCGCCGGTCCGCCGAGAATCGGCTGCGCCGTCGCCAGCGCCGCCGTTGAAACGGCGATGAAGGCATCCGCGCGCGTCAACCAGCCGCGCAGCAGCGGCGCAGCGGCGCGGTACAGCCTGGCGCCGGTCTGCTCTGCGCTGTGGAAAGTCAGCACCGTTGCCACCTGCTGCGGCGCTGCGCGCAGCGCGAGCGGACCGAGCAGCGGCACTGCCGGCTCCTGAATGTGAACGATGTCCCAGTCTTCGCTCAACAGCCGGCGCAGCCGTTGCAGCCCGCGCGGACTGAGCATCACATTGCCGACGCTGCCGCCGATCGGGACGAGGATCGGGCTTCCCACACCGTGAATCCAGGCCTCGTCCGCCGCGCCCACTGCGCTTATGTCGGAGCTCGGCGCGATCACCTGCGCGTCGCAGCCGTGTTTCCGCAGCCACGACGCCAGCGCGAGGGTGTGGGTGCGAACGCCGCCCGGGTAGGCCAGGTCGTAGGGCATTACCAGCGCGATCCGCATCATCGCGCCCGCCGCGCCTTACCTGCGCGCCGCTGAAGCGCGCGCCGGGCGAGCGCCCGCGGGGTGGCCGAGATGCCCAGCGCCGGCTGGAGCAGCAGGCGCGGCCCCACCCGTAGCAGGGACGGATGCTCGCGCTCCTCCGCGCGCGTCTCACCGCGCTCCAGCGCGACCCGCAGTGCCGCACCGCCAGTCCCTGCGTAGCGCGTCACGGCTGCGCCGACGTGCGCGGCGAAGTGCGCATCACTCCCGCCCGTTTCCGGCAGCCGCCAGTGCTCGGCGTTGCGCCGCCGGACCCGCCCGACGCGGCGACGCGCCAACAGCGACGGGTTGGCCAGCTCGATCGCCAGCGCCAGCGACGGATCGTCCGCGCGCGACGCCGCCAGGTCCTGCGTCAGCCGATCAATCTCGTCCAGGCCGAGGCTGGGCGGCATGATCGCGGCCGGATGCGCGATGCTCGCCGCGCCGCCCGCCCGCCAGATCGCCTCCACCGTCGCCGCCGCCGAGCGAAACGCCGCAATCGGCTCTTCGATCCAGAGCGCCAGGATGTGGCCCTGCCGCGAGGTCACCTCGCTGCCGATGATCACCTCGATCGGCAGCTCGCGCTCCAGCGCGATCTCTCGCGCCCGCTGCGCGCCGGTCACGTCGTCGTGCTCGGTGATGGCGATGCAATCCAGCCCCGCGACGACCGCCGCCTCCAGCACCCGCTCCGCTCCGTCCATTCCGTCCGACGCCCGGGTATGCACTTGCAAGTCGGCCGCCGACCAGCCGCCTTCCGCCGCGCCCACATCGCTCATGCCGCTCATGCCGCATCCCCACCGCTACGGTCGCTGCGTCCGTTCTGCCGACGCTGCACACGCGGATCATCCCACGGCGTATCGCGGCACGGCGCCCAGGGCGACTCGAACATCCGCCACTGCTCGCAGTGCTCATAGAGAATCGGCTCGAACAGCGCCGCCAGGTCCGCCAGCCCGGTGCGCACATCCAGCGCCCGATTGCCCGACAGCAGCAGCTCCATCGGGGGCAGACACTCCACCTCGAAGCGCAGCCCGCGCGTCCGACGCTGCCAAATCGGCAGCAGCGCCGACTCCGTGCGAATCGCCAGGTCCACCGCGCCCACCGGGAAGCGCGCCTGGCGCTGGAAAAACGGCACGCACGGCCCGCCGCCCTGAATATCGCGATCCCACAGCACCGCGACCAGCCCGCCGCCGCGCAGCCGCTCGATGCAGCGCGCGATCCCCGCCCGATCAGCTTCGACGAACTCCACCCCCGCCCCCTCTCCCGCGCCGGCCCGCCGCCGCGCCGCTGCCGCGTGAAGGCGCGGATCCGCCAGCGGCTCCACCAGCGCCGTCGCCCGTGCGCCGATCGCCCCTACCGCCCGCACCACCGCCTCCGGATTCGAGAGATGCGCCGAGGTCGCCACCACCCCGCGCCCCGCCTCCAACTCGCGCTGCAAATGCTCCAGACCGCGCAGCGACAGCCGCTCGTGGAAAATCTGCTCCGCCTGCAGCGACGGCAGCAGCGCCATATCCACGTAGTAGCGCGCCGTCTCCTCGAACACCCGTCGCACCGCCAGATTGAGCCGCGCCAGCTCCCACTCCGGATGCAGCCGTTGCAAATTGTTGCGCACCCGCAGTCGCCGCCGCTCGGCCAACAACGGCGCAGCCCCCGCCGCGCGCTCGGCCAGCGCATACAGCGCATCCTCCGGCAGCACCCCGGCCAACAACTCAATCGCGCGCAGCAGCGCAGCAGTACCCATCCCCACGAGCCTACCCGCGCCTCCCACACCCACCCCCACCGCCCACCTGCCATCCCCCATCACTTCCGCCCTTCTCCACATCATCGCCACCCGTTCTCTCCGTCATTCCCGCCCCCTTTTTTCGTCATCCCCGCCCCCGAGCGGGAATCGGCCGCGAGCGGCCTCCCACGCCCGTGCCCAGGATCCGTCGCCCCAGACTTGATCTGGGGCCAAACCCAACGCCCGTTCGCAGCGCCAGAGGCCCGAACTTCTCCCCAACGCCTGTCCGCAGGCCATCCCGGTACGCCGCGCCGCCGACAACCGTCGTGTGGGTTCCCGCTCGGGGGCGGGAATGACGAGGAAAAGGGGGCGGAAATGACGGAGTGAGGCCATCCTGCGTGGTCGGTTTGTTCAGGTTTGTTCGGGGTTGTTCGGGGTGTTCGGGGTGTTCGGGGCCGGTTTCGGGCTGCGCTCTATCTGGTCGAGGCCATCCTGCGTGGTCAGGTTTGGTCAGGGTTGGTCGGGGTGTGTCGCGCCAGCGAGGTGGGTGAGGGCGGGCATTGGTAGGTCTCTTGTTCTGTGCGGAGGAGCGACGGTATCACAATGTGGGGTGCGACGAAGTGGGACAGCAGTTGGAGGTGAGCTCATGGGACGGGTTTACTGCCAGCTCAGTTGGGAGGAACGCTGTGCGATCGTCCGACTCCGGGGCGAAGGCTGCTCGGCGCGGCAGACCTTATGTCGCCTCACGCCACGCGCACATGGACAACACGACAATCCGCCCCCGCCAACTGTGAACAGTTTGCGGACAGCGGCCCTTCTTTCCGTCGTTGCCGTTCCTTCTCTCCGTCATTCCAGCGCACGCTGGAACCTGCCTCCGGCTCGAACGGCGAGGCATGCGGCGGTCGTTGGCGGTATGGCGTACCGAGCCGTCCTGCGAACGGGCGGCAGTGGGCGGCTCGGTACCTCGCCGCTGCGAAGGGGGTTGGGTTTGGGCCCCAGATCAAGTCTGGGGCGACGGAAGGGGGCGCTAGGGCGACGGAAGGGGGCGCTGAACGATGGAAGAGGGCGCAGGAAGCGACGGAAGGGGGGCTAGGGCGACGGAAGGGGGCGCGGAACGACGGAAGGGGCGCGGGGACCGCGAAAGGGGGCTGGTATGACAGAGAGGGGCGGGGCGCGCTACTCGAAAAAGCGGCCGAACTGGTACCACTGCTCGGGATGCGCCGCCAGGCGCGGCTCAAACGCCGCTGCCGCACCCTGCGACGCCTGCGAGGGCTCGATCCCCGCATCCAGATCAATCAGCGCCCGAAAGCGAAACACGCCCGGACGCTCCCGCACCGTCGCCAGCGGGATCACCCACGCATCCGACGCCGCAGCCATCCGCTCCAGCACGCTCGACAGCCGCGCCTGCCGCCCGAACAGCTCCACTTCTACCCCCGAGTCGCGGCCCGCCGGCGGGCGGTCGAACAGCACCGCCGCCGTGCCGCCCGCGCGCAGCGCCGCGACCGCCCGCCGCACCCCCGCCGCGCCCGTCTGCGGCGTCATCCCCAGGCGCTCACGCGGACGCTGCACCGCCGCATCCAGCCGCCGGTGCCCCAGCGGATCGACGATCACCTGCGAGCGTCCGCAGACCTGCGTATATGCGCCGCCCAGCACATCCCAGTTGCCCATGTGCATCACCGCGAACAGCGTAGGCCGCGCGCCGTAGGACGCCCGCAGCCGCGCCCAGTCCGCCGCCGCGCCCTCCAACGCCGCGAGGCAGGCCGCCGGCGTCAGCTCGCTCAGGCGCACCGCATCGACCAGATACTCGCCGTAGGCGCGCCACTGCGCGCGCGCCAGCGACGCCGCATCGCCCTCCCAGCGCACATGCGGCAGCAGCGCCTCGGCGTTGGCGAGCGTCGCCGCGCGGCCCTGCGGCCAGGCCGGCCAGAGCGCGTCCATCAACCGCCGCGCCGCCGCGTAGGCTCGCGCGCGCGGCAGCGCCCGCGCCGCCCGCCCCAGCGATTCGTAGCCCAGCCAGAGCGCCGGGCCGGTGAAGCCGGCCGAGCCGCTCACAGCGCCCCTACTCGCCCGCCGCGAACGCCTCCACCGCGTCCCGCGCCCGGTCATCCGTCCACTGCTCCGGCGGCGACTTCATGAAATAGGCCGAGGGCGCCAGCAGCGGCCCCGCCTCGCCCCGATCCAGCCCCAGCTTCGCGCAGCGCACCGCGTCGATCACGACGCCCGCCGAGTTCGGGCTGTCCCACACCTCCAGCTTGAGTTCGAGGTTGAGCGGCACGTTGCCGAAGGTGGTGCCCTCGATTCGGATGTGGCACCACTTGCGGTCTTCAAGCCAGGGCACGTGATCCGACGGCCCCACATGCACCTCGCTGGGCAGCATCTCGTAGTCGATCTGTGAGGTCACCGCGTTGGTTTTGGAGATCTTCTTGGACTCCAGCCGCTCGCGCTCGAGCATGTTGAGGAAGTCGGTGTTGCCCCCGAAATTGAGCTGATAGGTGCGGTCGATGCGGACGCCGCGGTCGCGGAACAGCCGCGAGAGCACGCGATGGACGATGGTCGCGCCGACCTGGCTCTTGATGTCGTCGCCGACGATCGGCACGCCCGCCCGCCGGAAGCGGTTCGCCCAGTACTCCTCGCGCGCGATGAAGACCGGCACGCAGTTGACGAACGCGCAGCCGGCTTCGAGCACCTGCTCCACGTACCACTTGGTCGCCTCTTCCGAGCCGACGGGCAGGTAGCTGATCACCACATCCACATCGCGATCCCGCAGGATCTGCGCCACATCCACCGTCGAGCCGGGCGCCTTCTCGATCACCGCCGAGAGGTACTTGCCCAGCCCGTCGTGCGTCATGCCCCGCTCGACCGGCACGCCCAGCGGTCCCACCTCGGTGAAGCGGTAGGTGTTGTTCGGCTCCGCGAAAATCGCCTCCGACAGATCCTTGCCCACCTTGGCCGCGTCGACATCGAAGGCCGCCACGAAATTGATGTCGGCAATGTGATAGCCGCCCAGCACCGGATGCATGATGCCGGGGATGTCCTCCCCCGCCGACGCCTCGCGGTACAGCTCGACGCCCTGCACCAGCGACGACGCGCAGTTGCCCACGCCGATGATCGCCACGTTGATCTTGCCCATCCCGCCCAACCTCTCGTCTGTATCGCTCGCCTGTGTCTCTCGCTCACAGCGCAGCATCCGGCCGCGCGGGAAGCTCGCAGCCGAACTCCCGAGCGTCCCTGCCTGAAAACTCCCCTGCGAGTATCGCAGGATACCAGCCGCGCCCCTTCACGGAAGGGCCGGCCACAGAGCCGCTGGCGCGCCCTCTTCCGTCATTCCCGCCTCCGAGCGGGAATCGGCCCCGAACCCACCCCAAACGCCCGCCACACCTCCCCCGTCATACCCGCGCTTGCCGCGAAACCTGCCTCCGGCTCGAACGGGGGTATCTCGCCGAGCCAGGCACAGACGTCGGCGCCACACTCGGCGAGATACTCGTGGCAAGCACGGGTATGACGGAGGTGGTGTGATGGGGTGCGGGTATGACGGAAGAGGGGCGTGGGAACGACGGAGGGGGCGCGGGAACGACGCAAAGGCGGGTGCAGCGCCAGCGGGGGAGGCGTCGCAGTCGCAGAGCGCACGCCGGACGCGCGATAGGCTGCTCGCATGCCCGACCCCACCGATGTCGTCGCCAACGTCTACGCCGAATTCGCGCACCAACTGGCCGACGCCGCAGCCGACGCCATCCGTCCCCACTTCCGCGCCCGCCTCGCCGTCGACGCCAAAAGCGACGGCTCGCCCGTGACCCGCGCCGACCGCGACGCCGAAGACGCCATCCGCGCGCTGATCGCCCAACGCTTCCCTGGCCACGGCATCGTCGGCGAGGAATTCGGCGCCGAGCGCGCCGACGCCGAGTGGGTCTGGGTCGTCGATCCCATCGACGGCACCGGCGCGTTCATTGCCGGTCTGCCCACCTTCGGCACCCTGATCGGACTGCTCCGCGAGGGCCGCCCGGTGCTCGGAATCCTCAACCAACCCATCGCCGAGGAGCGCTGGATCGGCCTCGCCTGGCCGGGCCTCAAATCCACTGCTGCACTAAATTCACAAGTTATCCACACCTCTTCCACCACAGATCTCCACCACGCCATCGGTTTCGCCACCTCTCCCCAACAGTTCCTGGGGGACGACGAAACGGCCTGGAATCGCCTCAATTCGCGCCTCGCGCGGGTGCGCTACGGCGTCGATTGCTACGCCTACGGGCTGCTCGCCGCCGGTTATGTCGACCTCGTCGCCGAGGCCTCGCTCAAGCCCTGGGACTGCCTGCCGCTCGTCCCCATCGTCGCCGGCGCCGGCGGCCTGATCAGCGATTGGAGCGGCGCGCCGCTCTCGCTGCATAACGGCGATCGCGTGCTCGCCGCCGCCACCCGCAGCCTCCACAACGCCGCACTCCAAGCCCTGAATCACGCCGTGGACCACAGCCTGAACGACGCGCCCGCAGGCCCCGCTACCAGATGAGAAATCCGCCGAATCCGCCGCCCCGGACACGGCTCCGGACATCGCTCAGGGCGTCGCGCCCCAGCCCGCGTGCGCGCCGCGACAACAACGCCCGGCCGTCGCTGCCGCTAGCTTCCGTTGGCCGTGACCGGCGCGCGCTTGCGCAGCACCGGCAGCCCCGTCTTCTTGTTCTCCACCACCTCGTAGCCGGCCGGCAGCGCGTTGAGCGCGCCCTCTTTGACCTTCTTGGCGAAGAAGAAAATGCGCTGCGTGCGGTGATTGCGCAGCTCCACCTCTCGGCTGTGCAGGTAGTAGCGTTGCCCGCGCGCGTTGACCCGTGAGTACACCATGATCGATCTCCCCGGCGCGGAAATTGATCACGCGCCTACGCCAATTGATCGTCAATGTAGCCCGCCGGCTGCAAAGGTGTCAACATACCGCCGGACCCGCGCCATCCCCGTTATGGCATCCCTCGCAGCGCTCGCGCTGCTTATGTTCGCCGCCTGCGCGCAGCCGGCCCAAGACGCCGACCAACGCGCCGATCCAAGCGCCAACGGGAACGCCGATCCCTGGCTTGCCGGCGCGCCCGCCGACGCCGCCTGGCTGCCCGTGCTCGCCACCCGCGACCTCGCCGTCGGCGTCGCCCGCGTCGCTTTCACCCTTGAAGGCGGCGACCAGGACGCCCCGCCGCCGCGCGTCCGCGCCGACCTCTACGACCTCGCCGCCGACCGCGAACGCCCCGTCGCCTCCCAGTACGCCCGCTTCGTCGAATTCGTCTCAAGCGACAGCAGCGCCGCCCAATCGACGCCGTTCCAGCCCCACGGCCACGAGGGCGGCTTCAGCGTCTCCGACGAGCTGCCCGCCGTCGGGCGCGGCGTCTACATCGTGCCCGTCCGTCTGCCGCGCCCCGGCGAGTGGGGCATCGCCTTCGATATCGACGACGGCGAGCAGCGCGCGCAGCTGCGCTTCCGCTTCAGCGTCCGCGAGCGCCCCGCCGCGCCCGCCAAGGGCGACCCCGCGCCCGCCTCAGCTACCCGCAGCCTGGCCGATGCGCCGCTCGCCCAACTCAGCTCCGACCCCAACCCCGAACCCGCCCTCTACCAGCTCAGCCTGGCCGACGCGCTCGCCCTGCGCCGCCCGCTGCTGCTCGTCTTCGCCACCCCGGCCTTCTGCCACTCCCGCGCCTGCGCGCCCATGCTCGAGGTCGTCAAAACCGTCTGGCGCGCCCGCGCCGCCGAGCTCATCGCCCTCCACATCGAGGTCTTCGAGAACCCCCATCAACCCGACCAACTCCGCGAAGCCCCCGCCTTCATCGAGTGGAACCTCCCCAGCGAGCCGTGGATGTTCGTAATCGATCACCAGTCCCGCATCTACACCGCCTACGAAGGCGCCGCCACCGAAGCCGAACTCACCCAGGACATCGACGAAGCCCTGGCCCTCTGGCGCGCCCAAACTAACTAACCCCGCCGCCCTCCACAATCCCCCTCCCCGCTACCATCCCCTCAGAGAGGACCCCCCGCATGCCCCTCGCACGCGCCGAACGCGCGCAACTCCGCCAGCAGCTCGAAGCCGTTGCCGGACCGATCAAAATCGACTACTTCCACCAGAGCAAGCGCCAGGTGCTCGTGCCCAGCCGACCGCCGCGCCCCACCTGCGAACTCGCCCTCGAGCTCTACACCGAAATCGCCGAACTCTCAGACAAGATCACGCTCAACGTCTACGAGCACGAAGACGAACCCGCGCTCGCCGAAAAGCGCGGCGCGCAGGAGCCGCCCTGCGCCGTCGTGCGCGGCGAACTCAACCGCCCGCTGCGCATGTACGGCGTGCCCAACGGACATGTCTTCGTCGCCTTCGTCCGCGCCCTCGTGCTCGCTTCCACCCGCGCCGGCAAGCCCGCCGCCCAGCTGAAGCGCGCGCTCGGCAAACTGCGCCGCCCCAGCCGCCTCAGCCTCTTCGCCGCCGCCGCCGACCCCAACAGCGGACAGGCCGCCCTCGCCTGCTGGGCCACCTCCCTGCTCTCGCCCAAACTTCAGACCGATGTCTTCGCCGTCGAAGAACACGCCGCCGCCGCCCAGCGCGCCGGCGTCGCCGCGCTGCCCACCGCCGTGATCGACGACGAATACCCCGTCGCCGGCATCGTCGATCCGATCGAGCTGGCGCAATACATCGGCCTGATCCAGGCCCGCCCCAGCCGCGCCCGGCTCAATCCGCCCCAGCCCCAGCCCGGCTCGCTCAGCGGCTGGCGTCCCCCGCCGCAGCAGCAGCCCGCGCACCGCCACCCCGAGCCGAGCGCGCCCGACCCCATCGCCCAGGCCGCCGGACGCGCCCGCGAAGCCGCCGCCACCCCCGAAGGCATGCGCCGCACCGCCGGCGGACTAATCATCCCCGACCGCTAACCCGCCGCTCACCCGCTGGCATCGCAGCCCGCACGCCTGTACGATCCGCTCGACGCGACCTGCGCGATGCCGCCTGCACGAAAGGCCGAGGCAATGAGCACCGAACTGAGCACCGAACACGGCTGGATCGATACCCCGCTCGGCGTCCTCTACTTCCAGACCGAACACGGCGTCCTGCAAGAAGCCGGCTTCGTCGATGTCTGGCGGCGCGAGACGCTCGACGGCGAGGCCGACGACACGCCCCAACTCTCCCGCGCCGCCCGCGATATCCGCGACGCGCTGCGGCGCTACTTCGAGGGCGAGATCAGCGCGCTCGACGGCATCGCGCTCGAACTGCGCGGCACCCCCTTCCAGCGCGCCGTCTGGCAGGCCATCCGCGAAATCCCCGCCGGGCGCACCGCCTCCTACCGCGACATCGCCCGCGCCGTCGGACGCCCCGCCGCCGTCCGCGCCGTCGGCACCGCCACCGGGCGCAACCCCGCCGGCATCGCCGTCCCCTGCCACCGCGTGGTCCGCTCCGACGGCTCGCTCGGCGGCTACGGCGGCGGACTCGACCGCAAACAATGGTTCCTCGACCACGAACGCGCCCACACCGGGCAAGTCGTCGGGCGGGCGACCAAACGGGCAACCAGGCAGGAGACCACAGCATGAGCAGCCTCACCAACCCCGAGATCGCCCCAAACATCGCTCAGGCCCTGGCCAACGACCTCGTGATCGATATCACCACCGCCGGCCGCGCCAGCGGACAGCCCCGCCGAATCGAAATCTGGTACCACGTAGTCGACGGCCGCTACTACATCACCGGACGCCCCGGACCTCGCTCCTGGTACGCCAACGTCCTCGCCAACCCCGAGATCACCTTCCACCTCAAGGAATCAGCCCAGGCCGATCTCCCGGCCACCGCCCATCCCATCACCGACGCCGACGAAAAACGCCGCGTCTTCCTCAATGCCCCCAAGCTCGCCGACTACATCAACGAGCAAAACGTCGAAGAGTGGGTCACCGCCAGCCCCCTCATCGAAATCGCCTTCTAACCGCCGCCTCCACATACCACCGCTCCCACCACCTTCCCCCCGCCATGCCCGCGCCTCTCTCCCCTACACCGTCATACCCGCGCTTGCCGCGGGTATCTCGACGAGAACAGCACCATCGTTGCACCGCGCCACCCCATCACAGTTGCCCTCGTCACTTTCGCCCCCTCCGTCGCCCCAGACTTGATCTGGGGGCCAAACCCAACGCTGTGCGCAGCGCGAGATCCCGAGCCGTCCCGCCAACGCCGTTCGCGGGGCTGCTCGGTGCGCTGTACCACGAACGGCCGCCGTATAGGCCCCAGATCAAAGTCTGGGGCGACGGAAAAGGGCGCAGCTTGCCAGCAAGCCGCCACCCTCAACCCGCAGGCGTACACTTACCCTCATAATGACCACCTCGGAAACCGCCGCCGAAACTGCCGCCGGAACCGCTTGGTCCGAAGACCCCGCAGGCCGCTCGCTGGCCCAAGTCCGCGTCGACATCGACGACGGCCCGCAACTGCTGCTCGGACGCGCCGGCCCCGTCCGCGCGCGCCGCGAGCTCGAATCGCGCACCCTCACCGAGCTCCGCGACCGTGTGCTCGCCGCCGAGCGCCAACTCGGCGAACCCGCCCGTCTGCGCTGGCGAATCGACGAGCGCAGCGCGCTCAGCGCCGACGACATCCGCCCCATCGACGAGCCGCTCCCCTGGCAGCGCATGGAACCCTACGGCCACAGGCAGTGGGGCTGGGAGGGCCACCGCCCGCACCGCGCCGACCGCTGGTCCCGCGGCAACGCCGGCGAAGTCTTCCCCGGCGTCATGACGCCGCTCACCTGGTCTCTGACCGGCGCCGCGCTCGACCGCGGCTTCGCCGCTCCCTGGGGGCGAATGGCCGCCGGCCGACGCTTCGTCGCCCTCTTCGACGGCTACATCTACTTCAACTTCGGCCTCATCATCGAACTGCTGCACGACACGCTCGGCATGCGCACCGGCGACTTCCTGCTCACCGTCGGCGGCCCCGAAGCCGCGCAGCGCGACCCCACCCTTCCCTCGGAACCCGACCGCCCCAGCTACCGACGCCTGCTGCTCAGCCTGCCCTTCCTCACCTGGCGCGCCGCCGTCCAGCGCTGGCTCCCCATCCGCTGGCGCACCGAGCGCAAGCACGCCCTCCGGCGCCGCGACGCCCTCCGCGCGATCGACCCCGGCGCCGCATCCGACCGCCGGATCATGCGCGCGCTGCTCGACTCCGGTGAATTCTCCGCACGCTTCGTCGAATTCCTCATGCAGTGCCAGAGCGCCGCTTTCGGACAAATCCAGTTCCTCCTCTGGCTCTCCGAAGCCTGGCTCGGCGACCGCTCATTCGCCCTCCGCCTACTCCAGGGACTGCCCAACGTGCTCACCGCCCAAAGCAACATCGAACTCTGGCGACTCGCCCAACGCGCCGCCGCCCACCCCGCCGCCGCCGCCCGCGTCGCCGAAACCCGGCCCGACCAACTGCTCGACACCCTCGCCGACCACGCCGAAACCGCCTGGCTCGCCGACGCCCTCAACGAATTCCTCGCCGACCACGGCCACCGCACCACCGCCGAACTCGAACTCTCCACCCCCCGCTGGGTCGAACAACCCGCGCCGCTGCTCGCCATCTTCCGCGAGTACGTCCTCCACCCCCAACAGACCAGCCCCGAACGCCTGCGCGAGCGCCAAATCGCCGACCGCCGCGCCGCCCAGAACGAAGCCCGCGACGCTCTCACCGTCCGCCCCCTTGAACGCCTCCTGCCGGCGCGCTGGCTCTTCTACCGCCTCGTCGTCCACGATGCCCAGGCCCTCCAGCCGCTGCGCGAAAACCCCAAATACGTCCTCATGCAAATCACCCTCGAACAGCGCCGCCTCTACCTACAGCTCGGCGAGCGCTGGACGCGCAACGGCGCGCTCGACGCGCCCAACGATGTTTTCTGGCTGCTCGGCGACGAAGCCCAAGCGCTCGCACGCAAATCGCCCGAACCCGCGCTCCGCGCCCGCATCCGCAGCCGTGTCCGACGCCGCCGCCGTCAGTACGACCAGTGGACCGCGCAACCGCCCCCGCCGCTCCGCGACCGCCACGGCCAGCCCATCGAAGACCCCGCAGGCCCACTACCAGCCGCGCCCGCCGCCCAACCCGGCCCGACCGCAGAACCAACCCCGCAGCCTCAATCCGAGACCGAGGCGGCAGCCCAGCACACTCAGCCCGAGCGCGAAGCCCTCGTCTTGCGCGGCATCGCCGCCTCCGCCGGCCGCGCCCGCGGCCGCGCCCGCGTCGCCGCCTCTCCCGAAGAAGGCCGACAGCTCATCGCCGGCGAAATCCTCGTCGCACGCTTCACCGACCCCGGCTGGACGCCCATCTTCCCCCTCGCCGCCGCCGTCGTCACCGAAATCGGCGGCATGCTCTCCCACGGCGCCGTCGTCGCCCGCGAATACGGCATCCCCGCCGTCGTCAACGTCCCCCGAGTCACCGCCGCCCTCCAAACCGGCGACCTCATCGAAGTCGACGGCTCCACCGGCCAAATCCGCACCCTCCCCTGACCCTTCCGCCCGCCATTCCCGCCCCCGAGCGGGAGTCTCCCCGCGCACCCTCCACCCTCGCATCCCCAGGATCCGTCGCCCCAGACTTGATCTGGGGCCCATACGGCGGTCGGCGGCGGGACCAAGCCTAGAGCGGCCCGCGCACGCTCGTTGGCAGGACTACTCGGGGACTCCGGCGCTGCGCACGACGTTGGGTTTGGGTTCCAGATCAAGTCTGGAACGACGGAAAGGGCCCGCGAACGATGTCAGCGGACGGCTCGAGGACTCCGGCGCTGCGCACAACGTTGGGTTTGGGCCCCAGATCAAGTCTGGGGCGACGGAAAAAGAGGCCGGAACGAGGGGCGGAGGCAGGCTCGTGACAGATTCCCGCTCGGGGCGGGAATGACGGGAGACAGGGCGGGAATGACGGGAGACAGGGCGGGAATGACGGGAGACAGGGCGGGAATGGCGGAGGGTGGTGGGGTACGGCGTTGGGTGCTGCTCACGGCGAGATACCCCCGTTCAGGCCGGGGGCAGGCTCCGCGGCAAGCGCGGGTATGACGGAAGGGGGGCGGGAACAACAGAAACAGGGGAGCGCCAAGACACTCCCGACCAGACCCAACCGCGCCTTACACCAGCGGCGCAGCCGGCCCCAGCAAGCCGCGCGCCTGGCCGTCCGCCGCCAGCCCGATGTAGTCCCACATCCCCACCAGCGAAGCGTCCATCCCCCGCAGCGCAATCGTCGCCGTCTCCGTCTCCAGCTGCGCCACCAGACCGACCAGCGACGCGATCCGCAGCTCCGCATCCGCGCCGACCTGCGCCGCGCCCTCACGCAGCCCCCGACGCATCGCCCGCCGCACCGCCCGGCCGTCGAGCGCCGCCTCCGGCGACGACGCCAGTACAATCGGCTCTTCCAGGCCCGGGACGCGCTGGATCCGCCAGACATCCTCGCCCGCCACCGTCGTCGCCGCCCCTTCCTTGCGCAGACCGTTCGCCACCAACACCAGAAAATCGACCAGCTGCGTCACCCGCTCCGGATCCGTGGGCAGCCGGTGCAGCTGGCTGCTGTCCAGCTGGTATTCGCCCATGACTTGCCCGGTAAACCGCGCCCAGTGCTGCGAGAGACCGCCCAGCACACTCATGTAGGAGCCTTCCGCGCCCGTCTTGCGCACGCCTAGCTCAATCGGAAACGCCGCCTCGCCGCGCTCGCCCTCGCCCAGCTCCCCGACCGCCTCCGCGATCCGCGCCGCCGCCACATCCGCGTCGCCGGCGTCGTCCGGCAGCCGCGCGTGCGGCGGCGTCCACACCGCCGCATCCCGCACGCCGTAGGCGTGCAGCCGCTCCTCCAGCGCCGCCTTGCGACGCTGCGTCTCCCCGTCGGCCTCCAGCGGATAGAGCGGCGCAACCGCAATCGCGCCCTCCAGCCCGTTCGCGCGACAGACCGCCTGCGCCGCGCCCGCCTCGGGCGGCGTCACGCTGAGCTCAATGCCGTGCGCCTCGCGCAGCGCCTCCGCCGCCAGATGCGCGCCGATCCAGGTCAGCTGCCGCCGTGCGTCCATGCCCACATCCTATCCCCAGCGCTGTCTCCCGCCGGACGCCGCGTCTCTGACGGCGCGCGAGTGATAGGATCGTCGCGTACTCGCAATCGGTGGAGGAGATGTCGCTGGATGCTGCTCGTGACGCGCAAAGAGCATGAAAGCCCGGAGGCGCTGATTCGGCGCTTCAACAAGATGGTGCAGCGAGACGGCGTGCTACAGGAGTCGCGCCGCCGCCGCCGCTTCATCTCGAACCGCGAAAAGCAGCGCCAGGCCGAGCGCCGCGCCGCGCGCCGCCGCCGTCGCGCCCAGCTGAAGGTGCGCCGCCGCATCCCCGTCTGAAGCTGCCCGGCTGAAGCTGCCCGGCTCATGCTGCCCGGCTCATGCTGCCCATCTGAGGCTGTTGGGCGCTCGCCGCTCAGTCCACCGGCTGGGGAGGTTGGAAGATGGGGCGGCGGGGGTTGGGGGCGAGGACTCTGAGGGCGTTGGGCTGGATCAGGATTTCGGTGGCGTTTTGCAGCCCGACTTCGCCGTCCATCTGGGTTTCCAGCGGAGGGGCGTTGGGGGCTTGCTGCGCAACGCGGAGGCGGCGGAAGCGGTGGTAGGTGACGCCGGGGGCGTGCTGGTGGAGGCGTCGGAGGGAGAGCGGGGCGGTGGCGAGCACGCGGAAGGGTGAGCCACGGAAGAGGACGGCGTCGAGCTGTCCGTCGACGGCGGAGGCGCGGTGGGTGAATTCGGCGACGCTGCCGAACATGCGGGTGTTGCCGATGGTGAGCAGTCCGACGTCGGCGGCGATGGGCGGGGCGTCGTCGAATTGGAGGCGCAGCTTAAGCGGTCGCTGGGCGAGGGCGACCTGGGCGCCGGCGATTCCGTAGGCGGCTTTGCCGAGCAGTCGCTTGGCGCGGGGCGCGACGCGGCGGACGGCGACGGCGTCGAGTCCGTAGCCGGCCATCAGCAGGAAGCGGCGCTCGTCGGCGAGCGAGCGGGCCAGGCCGGCGTCGATCCAGGTGGGGGGCTGAAAGAGCGCGTCGAGTTGGGCGCGGACGGCGGCGAGGGGGGTGGAGGGGATGGCGGCTTCGGCGGCCCAGACGTTGGCGGTGCCGGCGGGGATGCAGCCGAGCGGGAGCGGGGAGCCGGGCGGGATGCCCTGCATGGTGGTGTGCAGCGCGCCGTCGCCGCCGTAGGCGAAGATCGCCATGGCCTCGACGCGGTGTGCTTCGGCGGCCAGCCAGCGGGCCTGTTCGGCGCTGTGGGTTTCGACGACATGGGCGCGCAGGCCGAAGGGGTGGCAGGCCTCGGTGAAGATGTCGGCGAGGGCGGCGGCGGGCAGGGCGTGGCGGGCGCGGGGGTTGACGACGAACACGACGGCGCCGCGGGGGATTTCGGCGGAGGGCAGTCCGGGCGCGGCCATGCGAGGCAGGATACGGGGCGGATGATTTCGGGGGGCGGGCGGGTGTAGGATTGCGGCGGAGGAGGGCGTATGGCGCTGGGCTGGAAGCGGTTGGATCATGTCTCGATCGCGACGGAGGATCCGAAGGCGGCGGCGGCGTTCTGGGGCAAGCTGCTGGGTGGGGAGCTGGACCACTTCACGGTGTCGCCGGAGCAGGGCTTTCGGGTCTCGATGCTGCACCTGCCGAAGCGGCAGACGGGGATTGAGCTGATCGGCCCCTACGACGAGCACTCGTTCGTGCAGCGCTTTCTGAGCGAGCGCGGGCCGGGCGTGCATCACCTCACGATTGAGGTGGAGGACATCGAGCAGGCGCTGGCGCATGTGCGCGACGAGATGGGGATTGAGCCGCTCGCCGAGCCGTTCGAGGACTATGAGTGGAAGCAGTTTTTCGTGCATCCGCGCGACGCCGGCGGGGTGCTGCTGCAGTTCTACGAGTGGCTGCCGGGGCGGCGTCCGGCGGATTGGCCGGAATGATGGCGGCGGCGGCGGCGCCAGAGGCGGCCAAGCCGAGGTTTGAGGACGGCGAGTTCGTGCCGTCGCGCGAGGTGCCCTTTTCGCGTGAGCTGGATGAGCTGATTCACGAGATTCGGGCGGGCGAGGCGCCGAACATCGGGCGGTTTTGCGGCTACTGCTGCGCGCCGTTGGGGCGGGCGTCGGCGTGCGAAGTCTGCGGCGAGTCGGCCTCGCGCACCGCGCCGCTGGACAAGATCGATCGGGAATTGGCGCAGATCTACGTGGCGAAACGGAAGCGGGAGGCGTGGTTCGTCCACGGCTTCACCTGGACGGGCATCCTGCTGATGACGGGGCTCTCGGTGCTGCTGATGGTGGTGCTGCCGGACTGGACGAAGATTTTCGCGATCATGACGCTGGTGCTGGGCGGCTATTTCGCGGGCACGTTCTTCGGCAACGTGCTGGCGCAGACGCCGGCCTATCGGAGTGGGCTCAATCTGTTCGCGCGGCGGTGGTCGGAGTTCGCGTCGAAGCGGGGGATGGTCAGCCCAGAACGGCGATGATGATCCCGGTGGTGATGCCGTGCGTGGCGATGAAGAGCGCGGCGAGGGCGAGCGTGGTGCGAGCCTGCCGCGCCTCAAGCGCCGCCATCTCCGCCCGCATCCGCGCCTCAAAGGCCGCCAGCTTGTCGTTCATCCGCGCCTCGAACGCGGCGAACATTCCTCGCGTGTCCTCGCGTAGCGACTCGACGTCCGCCTTGGTTGCAAGTTCCTGCACGCCATCCTCGAGCGCGTCGGTGAGGTCGTCACCGATCTCCAAGTTGGCAGCGGCAAAGATGCCGCGAATGCGGGGGCGGTCGAAAGTGGTCATGTCAAAATCCTACACGATCGTCAGGAGGGTTGCGACCAGCGTTCTTCCAGGGCTTCGGCGGCGGCGCGGGTGGTGAGGACGAGCACGGCGTCGCCGCTGCGCAGGCGGTGGCCGGGAGCCGCGCCGGCGGTAAAACCGCCGTCGGCGCCGCGCACGCCGAGCAATTGAACGGCGGCCGCGCCGGCCAGCGCGTCGGCGGCGCTGCGGCCCTGCGCGGCCGAGTCTGCGCCGACATCAAGGCGCAACAGCACGTCGGGCGCGCCAGGCAGCTCGAGCACGTTTTCGGCGGCCTCGGCGACGCCGGGGTAGAGCGAGGCGGCGGCGAGCTGGCGGCCGGCGATCTCGGTCGGCGTGAACACGCGAGCCGCGCCCGCCTGGCGCAGCGGCTCGGCCGCGTCCGGCTCGTTGGCGCGGGCCACGACGTAGCACTCCGGGTCGATGCCCAGCGCGGTGAGCGTGATGAAGGTGTTCTGCGCATCGTTGCCGGTGGCGACGATCAGCGCGCGCGCATCGGGCAACCGCGCTTCGAGCAGCGCGTCGCGCCGGCTGGCGTCGCCGTGGATCGCAAGTTGCGCGGCGCGGCGGTGCAGCTCGATTTCAGCAGGATCGACGTCGATGATCGCGAACGGCCGCCCGCGGCGGATCAGTTCGGCGACCACGCCGCGCCCGACGCGGCCCGCGCCGGCGACGATCACATGGTCTTCCAGCGCCGCCAGGTCGCGCCTCATCCGCCAACTCCGCAGTTCACCATACAAGTCGCCCTCCAGCAGCGCGGCGGCGATCGCGCCCATCAGATACAACCCCGTCGTGACGCCGATCACCGCGAGCACGATGGTGAAGGCGCGGCCTGCGCCGTCGAGCGGATGCACCTCGCTAAAGCCGACGGTGGTCAGCGTCAGCATGACCTGGTAGAGCGAGTCGAACCAGCTGAAATCGCTGATCAGGCGGTACCCGACCACCCCCACGATGGTGATCAGCATCAGCAGCGCGGTCGCCCAGAGCAGCCGGCGGAAGCCGGCCGGCGGCGCGACGGCGGCGAACCCGATTAAGGTGCGGCTGAGAAACAGTCCCAGCCACGGCACGGCGCGCAGCAACCGGGCGACACGCAGGACGATGCGCAGCGGGAGGCGGCGCACAGCGGCCTCAGACGCGCGAGAGCGATTTACGGCGATGGGTGACGAAGTCGACCAACAGGTACTCGCCCAGCTCGTCGGGCGTCGTATAGAACACCCGCCCCTGGTTGATCCGCGCCACCTGCCCGACAAACTCCTTGAGGTAGTAGGAGCGGTCGAGCATGAAGATGTTGATCACGATGTCCTTTTTGGTGCATTGCCGCACCTGCTTGAGCGTCTCGCGGATCGTGATCGGGCTGGGCGGGTAGGCGAAGTAGGAGCGGCCCTGCTCGAGGTGCGCGGTGGGTTCGCCGTCGGTGATCATGATGATCTGGCGCGTGCCGACCTTGTGCTTGGCCAGCAACTGTTGGGCGATCAGCAGCGCGTGGTGCATGTTGGTGCCGAGCACCGTTTCGTCCCAGCGCACGTAGGGCAGTTCCGGCGCTTTGAGCTCGCGCGCGTAGGCGCTGAAGCCGACCAGGTAGAGACTGTCGCGCGGATACTGCATCCGAATCAGGTTATTGAGCGCCATCGCCACCTTTTTCGCCGCCTGGAACGAGCCGCGCAGCGCCATCGACCAGGAGAGATCGAGCATCACCACCGTCGCCGTCTGCGTCAGCGTTTCGGCCCGGTAGACCTCGAAATCGTCCGGTTGCAGCTGCACGGGGACGCTCGGGCCGCCGCGGAAGATCGCGTTGCCGATCGTCTCCTTGAGATGCAGGTGGAACGGGTCGCCGAACTCGTAGAGTTTGGTATCGTCCGCGCGGTCGCCGTAGCGTCCGGTTTCGGGCACGTTGTGCTTGCCGAACGACTGGCGCTTGAGGTTGGCGTAGATTTCGGCGAGCGCTTTTTCGCCGATCTTGCGGGTGCCGCGCGGGGTGAGCTCCCAGGTGTTGCCGTTCTTGCGGATGTAGCCGGCTTCCTCGAGCAGTTCGAGCAGATTCTTGAGCTGGTCCAGCGTTTCGCGCGCCTCGTCGCCCAGCAATTCCTCGAGCTGATCCGGATCGATGTTATTGAGATCCCCGCCGTACTGCACCTGCTCCAGCGCCCGCTCCATCTGGTCGAGCTGCTGCATGTAGTCCATCAGGTTCATCCCTGATTCGAGGTTCAGGTCCTCGTCGCCGCGGAACGGGTACTGGTTGCGCATGTCGCGCATCGGGTAGAGCGATTCGAGGTTCTGCGCCAGCCGCATCAACTCCGAGTCCATCCCCATTTCGCCCATCCGCTGCTGCATCAGCTCGTTGAGCTGCTGGCGCATCTCCGACGGCAGCGAATCGAGCATGTTCTGCATCTGCGCGGCCTGCTGCTGCAACTGCTCGATCAACTCGTCCAGCGATTGCGGCGGGTTATCGCCGAACATGTCGCCGTACTTGTCCATGAAGCCGTCGAAATCCGGCTCTTCGCCGCGCGCGCGCTGCTCCAGCATCTCGTTGAGGTCCTGGATCATCTGCCGCGTGCGGTCCATGTCCTGCTCGGACATATCCTGCAACGACTGCGAGAGGTCGTTGAAGAAGCGGTTCATCATCGCCTGCTTCAACTGCTCAAGCAGCTGTTCGTAACGCTCTTTGGCCTCGCTGTTCTCGAACTCATACTCGCGCAGGCCCGACATCTGGCCGGGCGCGTCCTCCGGCAGCCCCTCCAGCTGCTCCGTCTTGCGTTCCAGCCGCTGGCGCAGCGCCTCGATCAGGCGCTCCTTTTCCTCTTCCGTCAGCCCGTCCTCGCCGCGCTGCTGCGGCTCGGCCTGTTGCGGGGCCGCCTGCTGCTGTTGCGGCTGGCCCAACTCGCCCTGCTCGCCCTCCTGCGCCGACGGCGGCTGCGGACGCGGGCCGACCTCGTCCAGACGATCGTCCAACGTGCCCCGCTCCAGATCCAGAATTTCGTCCAGCTGACGCTGAATGTCCTCGAAGACCGACGAGAGATCGAAGCGATCCAGCGCCTCGCGGCGCTGCTGGCGGAGCCGCTGCAACAGGTCGCGCAGACCGTCCGAACGCTCCCCGTCGGGCGAGCGCACACCGCGCTGCATCATGCTGCGCAGCGCCTGCTGGAGATCGCCGAAATTCAGTAGATCGTCGGAGAGCGACTTCAGCACATCGTCGGCGTCGAGCTCGGCGAGCTCCTGCGAGCCGTCCCACTGGCGATAGCGATACTGCTGGGAGTGAATCGGGTTCGGCATGGGGCGACTCCCTGGCTGCGGCGGGCGGGCGAGTACGTGCGAATCAGGCGCGGTAGAAGGCCGCGCGCCCGATCGTGTCCTTGTTCAGCCGCTTGTTGAGGTGCAGGCCCTCGAGCAGGAACTCGACGGCAGAGGCGAGCGCGGCGGCGTCCTCGCCGAGCTCCAGCGCCGACAGCGCATCCTCCGCGCCCTCGATCCGCTGCACCACCCCTGCGTAGTCGCCGTTGGCCAACTGCTCGCCGACCTCCACCGCAAGACCGCTGCGGAACTGCTCGACCACCGCGTCGAGCTCGGCGATGTTGAAGTAGCGCCCGAAGACGGCGGCGATCGCGGCGTGAATCAGCTTTTCGACGATCAGATCGTCCGCGCCGTCCTCGACCGATTCGAGTTCGAGCTTGCCCTGGAGCGCCGGCGCAATGTGATACAGATCGCAGATGCGCGGCGCGGTCTGCGGCTCGCCGGCCGCGACGGCGCGGCGCACCGCGTTGGCCAGCAGCGTTTCGTAGCAGGAGATGGTGGCGCGTACCGAGACGCCGGAACGCTGGCTGACATCGGGGCTGCGCCGCGCGAAGCGCGTCACCTCCGCGATGATCTCCTCCATGTAGGCGGGGCAGCTGACCGCGCAGCCGGGCGCCTCAAGCGGCTGCGCTTCCTGCCGCGCAATCGCCAGCTCGGTTTCGAGCTCCTCGGGGTAGTGCGTGCGAATCTGCGCGCCGTAGCGGTCTTTGAGCGGCGTGATGATCCGCCCGCGGTTGGTGTAATCCTCCGGGTTGGCCGAAGCCACGACCAACACATCGAGCGGCAGCCGCACCTGGAAACCGCGAATCTGCACATCGCGCTCTTCCATGACGTTGAGCAGCCCGACCTGAATGCGCTCCGCCAGGTCCGGCAGCTCGTTGATGCAGAAGATACCGCGGTTGGTGCGCGGCACCAGCCCGAAGTGGATGGTCAACTCGTCCGAGAGATAGCGCCCCTCGGCCACCTTGATTGGATCCACCTCGCCGATCAGGTCCGCGATCGTGATGTCGGGCGTGGCCAGCTTCTCCGCGTAGCGCGCGTCGCGCGGCAGCCAGCGGATCGGCGCGTCGTCGCCCAGCTCCTCCAGCTTCGCCCGCCCCTCCAGCGAGATCGGGCCCAGCGGGTCCTCATGAATCTCCACCTCCGCCAGCACGGGGATTTCCTCATCGAGCAGGCTGACCAGCTGCCGAATCATCCGACTCTTCGCCTGCCCGCGCTCGCCCAGGAAGATCACGTCCTGCCCCGCCAGCAGCGCATTAACCAGCGCCGGCTCCACGGTGTCCTCGTAGCCCATAATGCCGGGAAACAGCGGCTCATCGCCCGCCAGCCGCGCGAGCAGATTATCGCGGATTTCCTCGCGCACCGAGCGCGGGCGATAGCCCGACTCCCGCAGTTGCCCAACCGTCGCAGCGCGTTCAGTCACGCAGCCCCCCTCATCAAGTCCGCCACACCCTGCGTGGCTCCCGCAATCATAGCGCCCCACCCGTGGACGCGCCCGCCGCTCTCGCCCCGCCCCTCCGTCGCGCCGTCCTCCTCTTTCCGTCGTTCCAGACTTGATCTGGAACCCAAGCCCAAGCCCCTGCGCAGCACCGACGCCCCGAGCAACCGACCAACGCCGTCAGCAGGCCCGCCACCGTCCCCTCCTCCGTCATACCCGCGCCCCGCCGCGGAGCCTGCCCCCGGCTCGAACGGGGGTATCTCGACGAGTGCAGCACCAACGCCGCTTCCCGCCCCGCCCCTCCGTCGCGCCTCCCCCCTCTTCCGTCGCCCCAGACTTGATCTGGGGCCTATGCGGCGTCCGTGAGCGAGACCAGGCCACGGAGTTCCCGCGAACGGCGTCGGCCGGCTGCTCGGGGCCTCTGTCCTGCGCAGTGGCTTGGGTTTGGGCCCCAGATCAAGTCTGGGGCGACGGGGAGGGGGCGGGGTGACGGAGTGGACGCGGGGTGACGGGGTGGGCGCGGGGTGACGGAGTGGGCGCGGGGTGACGGGGTAGGCGCGAGAATGACGGCGGAGAGCCCCGCCCCTCTGTCGCGCCCTCCCCTCCGTCGCCCCAGACTTGATCTGGGGCCCATACGGCGTTCGTGAGCGAGACCAGGCCACGGAGTTCCCGCGAACGGCGTCGGCCGGCTGCTCGGGGCCTCTGTCCTGCGCAGCGGGTTGGGTTTGGGCCCCAGATCAAGTCTGGGGCGACGGGGAGGGGGTGCGGGTATGACGGAGTGGGGCGCGGGTGTGGCGGGGGAGGAGGGGCGCGGGTATGGGCGGGGTATGGGCGGCGCGGGTATGACGCGGCGCAGCCGCCCCGCCCCTCTGTCGCGCCCTCCCCTCCGTCGCCCCAGACTTGATCTGGGGCCCATACGGCGTCCGTGAGCGAGACCAGGCCACGGAGTTCCCGCGAACGGCGTCGGCCGGCTGCTCGGGGCCTCTGTCCTGCGCAGCGGGTTGGGTTTGGGCCCCAGATCAAGTCTGGAACGACGGAAAGGGGGCGCCAACGGCATCAGCCGGCGGCTCGGTACCTCGGCGCCGCTCGCGTCGAGATACCCCCGTTCGAGCCGGGGGCGGGCTCCGCGGCAAGCGCGGGGTATGACGCGGCGCAAGCCGCGCGGGCGCGTTAACGCGCCGCAGGGCGGGGGCGCAAGCCCCCGCCCTGCGGATTGGGTCCGGCTCCGATGGAGCGGGCTAGCCGCCGATCCAGAGCACCGCGCCGCGGCTCACCGCGAAGTCCTCCGAACCCGGCGGCGACACGCCGTCCACCACCGCGTACAGCGTCCAGGCCTGCAGCGACGGCTGCCAGATCCGAATCGCCGTCACGTTGCCCAGGCCGGCCAGCAGCGCCGAGGCGCTCGTCGGCGTCTCGCCCAGGTAGGACGCGAAGCCCGCCCGACCGCTCAGGCTGTCCGCCGGGTTGGTCGGCTCCGGCGGGGCCGCCGGCGTGCCGACGTTCTCGCTCCAGAAGCCCGTGCCCGCGCCCGAGGTCAGCGTGACCCAGGCCCGACCTTCGCCGATCACCACGTACTGCGCCGCGGCCTGACCGTCCTTCGTCGCCGCCTGCTTGCTGATCGCGACCAGCTTCGCGGCCGGCTGCGGATCCGCCCAGACCACCGGCGTGCCGTCCGGCACCGCGCTGCCGTCCGAGTTGCTCACCGTCGCGGTCAAGGTGAAGCGCGCGTTCGGCGCGAAATCGCTCTCGCTCACCGCCACCGTAATCGCGGCCGCCTCGCCCGCCACCGTGAAGCTCTGCGTCTGCTTCAGACTGCCCGCGCGCACCTCAATGGTGTACACGCCCGTCTTCAGCGCCGTCGCCGAACCCACGTTGATCTCCACCTGCAGGCGGCCGTCCGCGTCGCGCAGATCCGCCGGCGTGTCCGCGCCGTCCTGCAGCGGCCAGGTCGCCTGGATGCCCGTCGCCGTCTGGTTGACCGTCTTGTCGTCCGGATCCTTGATGATCGTCCGCCGACCGCTGGTCGGCACCGTCGCCCGGTTGCCGCTCGCGTCCGCCGCGCTGACCGAGAGCCGCAGCCGGTCGCGGTTGTCGTCGCCCGCGGTGTCCTTGTTCAGGATGCTCGAGGCCGGCTCGGTCAGCGTCATCGCGCTGGCCGTGCCCGTGAAGGTGATCTCGATCGGACCCAGCGAGAACGAGGTGCCGCTCGCGTTCAGCACGGTGCCGCGCACCATCGCCACGCCCGCTTTGGCCGGCGAGGGCGGCAGCACCCGGAAGCGAATGTCGCCCGTGTTGCTCGTGTTCAGCTGGCTCACCATGATCTGGCAGGCCAGACCGTCCTGCGCGCCCACGCACTCGCCCACGCTGGGCGTGACCGAGGCCAGCCGCCCCATGTTGGTGTTGAGCAGGATCGTGCTCACGCTGCCCGAGGCCGAGGGCTTGCCGTTCTCGTTCAGAATGCTCAGCGAGAGCTGCGTGCCCTTGGTGTCCGAGGCCGCGATGATCGCCGGCCACGGCTGGCCCGCCGCGCCGCCCACCGTCGCCTGCGCCGCATCGGTCGCGCCCTGCGTCGCGAAGTCCAGCGTCGCCGTCTGCGCCTCGGCCACCGTGCCGATGTTGATCGTCAGGCTGTCCGTCAGCGTCATTTCGCCGGTGTTGGCGGTCTGCGCGGTCGCGCCCAGGCCCTCGGCGCTGTGCAGCTGGATGCTGGCCGACACCGTGAAGGAGCCGTCCGGCGTGCCGCGCGGAATGGTGATCGAGCCGTCCTGCGCGTTCAGAATGCGCCGCTTCGGCACCAGGAAGTTCTCGTCAACCGCTGCCGCCATCGTGTCGTAGTCGCCGTTGTGCGTGGCGTAGGTGTTGTTGCCCGCCCAGCCGAACTGAGCGTCGACCACCGGAATCTCGCAGGTCCAGGTGGTCACGTCGTCCGCAGTACTCGCCGTGCAGGGACCCTGCACGCCCGACGCGTTGTCGCGGCTGGTCAGGTAGTCCAGACTGTTGGCGAGGTCCGCAGCGCTGGCGAGGGTGTCGCCGCTGCGGAAGGAGTCGCCGAGAATGCCGTGCCCGCTGTAAAGGGCCTTCCAGTCGTTGTCCAGGTCCGGCTCGCTGGTGATCGGGTAGTCGCCCTGGCAGTCGTTACCGTGACCGCCGCCGTCCGTTTGGCCGGTGGCCTGGTACAGCACGAAGCCGTAGCTGGCGCTGAAGTCGTCAACATCTGCGCCGGTTGACATCTTGCCGACCTTGCAGTCGTCCGTGTAGGTCCCCGGGTCGACGTCGGCCCGGCCCAGACGCTCCGGGTCCAGCCGCAGGGTGCGCCCGCCCGCGTTCTCCCACTCGTAGGGACCCGCGATCCGCAGCGTGCCGCCGTCCTGCAGGTAGAACGCGTCGCCGAAGGTGCCGTGGTCGCCCGCGTTGTACAGCGAGGGCGCGCCTTCGCCCGTCTTGCCGCTCGGCACGTCGAACTTGATCACGGCCTTGATCCGCGCCGACGAACCGGCCGGCACGGTGTCGTCCGAATCGTCGATCAGGCTCAACTCCAGCCGGAAGTTGGTGCGGTCGTCGTTGGCGCCCGTCTGCATGCTGTTGTTCGTGGTCTGCGCGCCGGCCGGCTGCAGGGCGCTCAGCGCCAGCGCCGCGGCCAGCGCCAGCAGCGCCGCCAACGCGGCCAGCGCCAACAGCCGCGCGGACCGCGCAGGCCGACGCCCCGCCAGGGTCTGAAGTGCGTTCACATGCCTCTCCTTTTCGAGTCCTCGCGCGACCGTCCCGACGAACGCGCACTGCTCTCTCCACCACGCAATCTACACGATGACCCCCCATCAACGCACCCCCCAGACAAAAGGTTACCCACGCTTTACACCCGATGGGTCCACCAGATTCCACCGGCGGTCCACACGGGCGGGGACGGGGCGGCGGAGGGGAGGGTCCGTCGCCCCCTTCCGTCGCCCCCTTCCGTCGCCCCCTTCCGTCGCCCCAGACTTGATCTGGGGCCCAAGCCCAACTTTGTTCGCAGCGCGGGGTCCCGAGCCATCCGCTGACGCCGTTCGCGGGCTACTCGGCGCCCCGTGCCGCCAACGACCGCCGTATGGGCCCCAGATCAAGTCTGGGGCGACGGACCCCGGGGCGACGGAATGGGGGCGAGGTGAGGGGGTCGGAGGTCGCTCGCGGCAGATTCCCGCTCGGGGGCGGGAATGACGGGGAACGGGGCGCGGGTGGCGGAAGTGGGGAGGGTGTGGGTGTGGCGGGGGGAGACAACTAGGGCAGGCGCTCAAGGATGGAGATCAGCAGCGCGATGATGGCGCCGAAGCCGCCGATCATCAGCGCGAAGGCCAGAGCGACTGCCCAGGTCAACATGTTGAACCGGCGATCGTTGCTCTCTTTGCGTTCGGCGAAGGTGCGCTCGATGCTCTCTTTGAGATCGTCGATCCGCTGGTGAACGGCTCTGAACTCGCGCTCGATGCTCTCCTTGAGATCGTCGATCCGCTGGTGAACCGTTTGGAACTCTTTGTCGACGGTCTCGAAACGGGCTTCGACCAGCCGATCCTGCGCCAGCAAGCGCTCCTCGAGCTGCTCGAAGCGTCCGTCGATCAGCGCGAAGCGCCCCTCCATGACGTCGAGCCGGACTTCGATGCGGTCGAAACGACGGTCCACGCCGTCAAAGCGGCGGTCCACGTCGTCGAAACGGCGGTCGATGTCGGGCTGCTGCGCCACGCCGGCCAGGTCCCGCTCGATCACCTCCGCCGCGCGACGGGCGATCGGCGCCTCGAAACCCGCCTCGATCAGCACATCGAACAGCGTCGGCTGGGTGACCATGCGCACAGTCTAGCGGGTTGGGGGCGCGGTTTCCGTTTCCGTCGCCCGGGATCCGTCGCCCCAGACTTGATCTGGGGCCCAAACCCAAGCCCCGCTCGCAGCGCGAGGGCTCGAGCCATCCGCTGACGCCGTTCGCGGGCTACTCGGCGCCCCGTGCCGCCAACGACCGCCGTATGGGCCCCAGATCAAGTCTGGGGCGACGGATCCTGAGGGACGGAATGGGGGGCGGAATGGGGGGCGGAGGCGGGATGGGGCAGATTCCCCCGTTCGGGCCGGGGGCAGGCTCCGCTCGGGGGCGGGAATGACGGGGAAAGGGGGGCGGAGATGGCGGAGGAGGAGGGGGCGGGAATGACGGGGAAAGGGAGGCGGGGATGGCGGAGGAAAGGGGGCGGGAATGACGGGGAAAGGGAGGCGGGGATGGCGGGGAAAGGGAGGCGGGGATGGCGGGGAAAGGGAGGCGGGAATGACGAGAAAAGGGGGGCGGGGGTGGCGGATCTTGTCAGGCGCCGTCGGGTTGGTTGAGCAGTTCGGTGGCGATCAGGATCACGATGGCCTGTTGGCCTTCCTGGGCGATGCGCAGTTCGCCGCGGAAGGTGGGGTTGTCGGCGTCGCGGAAGTTGATGAAGTCGATGCCCACGCGGCGCGGGTCGGAAGTGACGGACCAGGGCGCGGCGTCGAGTTGGGAGCGGAACCAGGCGTAGAGGTCGTCGGCGTGCTCGGCGCTGCTCTGCCAGCCGAAGATCAGGCGGCGGGTGGTCTCGGTGTCGGTGAAGGCGGAGCCGAGCAGGTCGAGCGAGTCGCGCTGGGGGAAGTTGGGCGGGAGTTGGTCGACGGCGCCCTGGATGCGGACGTCGGCGGCGGCGGTGCGGTCGCTCTGGATCAGGTAGTTGCGGAAGAGGCGTTGGGCGGCGAGGCGCTCGGCGTCGTCGGAGTTGTCGCAGGCGGCGGCAACAGCTCCGACGAGGCCGAGCAGGGCGGCGAGCAGGATGGGCAGCAGTGCGATGCGGAGCATGGGCGTGTCGGTTTCCGGTGGGGTGGACGGCGGGATTCGAACCCGCGAATACCAGGGCCACAACCTGGCGCCTTAGGCCTCTAGGCGACGCCCACCGCGCAGAGGCGATGGTATCACCGGCAGCGGGTTTTGCGCCTCCCCGTCGCCCCAGACGCAATTCCGTCGCCCCAGACTTGATCTGGGGCCCATACGGCGTCCGCGAGCGAGACCAAGCCCCGAGGTTCCCCCGACGCCGTTCGCGCATCTCTTTCCCGTCATTCCCGCTCCTCTCTCTATTCCGTCATACCCGCGCTTGCCGCGGAGCCTGCCCCCGGCCCGAACGGGGGTATCTCGACGCGAGAGAGATCAGGCCCCGGAGTGCCTGCGAACGGTGTTGGCGGGTGGTTCGGGGCGTCGGTCCTGCGCGCAACGTTGGGTATGGGCCCCAGATCAAGTCTGGGGCGACGGATCCTGGGGGCGACGGAATGGGGGCGGAAGCGACGGTCGGAGGCCGCTCGTGGCAGATTCCCGCTCGGGGGCGGGAATGACGGGAGAAGGGGCGGGAATGACGGAGGTGGGGCGCGGGATGGGGCGCGGGGTGGGGCGCGGGAAGTGGCGCGGGATGGGGCGTCGAGTCGTCCTGCGAACGGTGTTGGCGGGTGGTTCGGGGCGTCGGTCCTGCGCGCAACGTTGGGTATGGGCCCCAGATCAAGTCTGGGGCGACGGATCCTGGGGGACGAGAGGAAGAGAGGCGAGAGTGACGCGGAGGCCGGTCAGGCGATGCGGTCGATGAGCAGGTTGGCGAGGCCCAGGAAGAAGAGGAAGCCGAGCACGTCGGTGACGGTGGTGACCAGGATGCCGGCGGCGAGCGCGGGGTCGGCGCCGGTGCGGCGCAGCAGCACGGGGATCAGCAGCCCGGCCAGGCCGGAGATGATCATCGTGGCGAGCATCGCCACCCCCACCGCGACGCCCAGCCAGGGGTTGCTCTGCCAGACCCAGCCGACCGCGCCGACGAGCAGGCCGAGCGCGATGCCGGTGACGATTCCGATCGCGATTTCGCGCGGCAGCACGGTGCGGTGGAAGCGGCGGTCGAACTCGCCCAGCGCCATCGCGCGGACGGTCAGCGTGGTGACCTGCATGCCGGCGTTGCCGCCCTGACCGGCGATGATCGGCAGGAAGATCGCCAGCGCGGCGACGCGGGCGAGCGTGTCCTCGAAGGCGGCTACGACGGCGGCGGCGGCGAAAGCGGTGGCGAGGTTGAGCAGCAGCCAGGGCAGGCGCCGGCGCACGGCCGTGTCGATCGGCGCGGTCAGCGCTTCGTCGTCGACCAGACCGACCAGCCGGAACATGTCGGAGGTGGCTTCCTCTTGCGCGATCTGGAGCAGATCGTCGGCCGTGGTGACGCCGACCAGGCGTCCGTCCCGGTCGACCACGGGCAGCGCGTGGAGTCCGTAGCGTTGCAGGATTTGCAGGGCTTCTTCCTGATGGGTGTCGGTGGCGACGCTGGGGCCGGCTTCGGTCATCAGCTCGCGCAGGTGGGTGTGGGGGCGGGCGGTGATCAGGTCGTGGAGGTGGACGCTGCCGAGCAGTTGGGCGGCGGAGTCGACGACGTAGATGAGGTCGCGGACGGTGGGCGCGGCGGCGGCGGTGGCGCGCAGGTGGTCGATGGCCTGCTGGGCGCTGTCGTGCGGTCCGAGCGTAATAATTTCGGGGGCCATGATGCCGCCGGCGGAGTCGTCGTCGTGCTCCAGCAGCGGCTCGACCAGTTCGGCGCTGGGCAGCTGGTCGAGCACGGCGCTGGCGGCTGCTTCGGGGATCGCCTGGAGCACATCAGCGGCGCGGTGGGCGGGGGTTTCGTCGAGCGCTTCGGCGAGCCGGTCGAGCTCGACATCGGGCGCGACCTGTTCGAGTTCGTCGGGCGTGAGGAACTCGAGGATCAGGGAGAGCGAGGAGCTATCGATGTGGTCGAGCAGGCGTCGTCGTTCGTCGGTGGAGAGCGCGGCGAGCACATCGGCCTGGTCGGCGGGGTGGAGCAGGCGGAGGCGCTGCGCGGCCGCTTCGAGGTCGCCCGCGTCGACGCGGGCGACCGCATCCCAGACGCCGGCGGCGTCGGGTCGTTCGGAGGGGCGTTTCACGTGTTCACTCCTCCGTCATTCCCGCGCCCACCTCCGTCATACCCGCGCCCACCTCCGTCATACCCGCGCCCACCTCCGTCATACCCGCGCTTGCCGCGGGTATCTCCCCGCGCACCCTCCAACCCCCGCGTCCCCAGGATCCGTCGCCCCAGACTTGATCTGGGGCCCATACGGCGTTCGTGAGCGAGACCAAGCCCCGGAGTTCCTGCGAACGGCATCGGCCGGCTGCTCGGGACCCCCGCGCCGCGCGCCACGTTGGGTTTGGGCCCCAGATCAAGTCTGGGGCGACGGAAGGGGGGCGGAAGGGGCGTCGAGAGGCGGCTCGGGGCTGTTGCGCTGCGAGCGGGGAGATTCCCGCTCGGGGGCGGGAATGACAGGGAAAGGGGGGGCGGGAATGACAGGGAAAGGGGGGGCGGGAATGACAGGGAAAGGGGGGGCGGGAATGACGGATAAAGGGGGCGACGGAATTTGGGACGACGGAGGGCGGGCTGTACATTAGGGGTAGGCGCCCGTAGCTCAGCGGACAGAGCACCAGGCTTCGGACCTGGCGGTCGGGGGTTCGACTCCCTCCGGGCGTGCCATTGCGCCGACTCAACCGCGCCGCGCCGGCGGCGCGGCCCGAGGCCGACGGAGGTTCCGATGTTTATCTCGTGGTTCACCGAACGCC
The DNA here is from genome assembly GCA_965242565.1 of Dehalococcoidia bacterium. GTDB lineage: Bacteria > Chloroflexota > Dehalococcoidia > Bin125 > Bin125 > CATQGW01. The sequence continues at coordinate 1,414,875 of OZ251457.1, forward strand.
CGTATCAGGACCCGCAGGCCAGCTGGTGGGGGCGCACCGGGCGCCGCCTCACGGACCTCGACTCCTCGAACGAAGAATACGATCCGCGGCTGGGCGCGGACCTCTATCACCGCTACCTCGATGAGGCGGTCGCCGCCGAGCGCGCCGGCTTCGACGGCATCGTGCTCAACGAGCACCACTCGACGCCGTTCTGCATGGGCTCGGTCATCAATGTCGAAGCCGCCATCCTCGCCCGCATCACCGAGCGGGCCAAAATCTGTCTGCTGGGCAACATTCTGCCGATCTGGGACGATCCGCTCTGGCTGGCGGAGACGCTGGCGCAGATCGACATGATCTCCGGCGGGCGGCTGATCACCGGCTGGGTGCGCGGCACCGGGCGCGAGAGCCTCGCCCACAACTCGCCCTCCCCGTACAACTGGGAGCGCTATCAGGAGGCGCACGACTTCGTGGTCAAGGCCTGGACCGAGGCGGGGCCGTTCCGCTGGGAGGGCGAGCACTACCAGTACCGCTACGTCAATCCATGGTCGCGTCCGCTCCAGCGTCCGCATCCGCCGATCTGGATTCCCGGCGCGGTCAGCCAGCGCACCGTCGCCTGGGCGGCGGAGCGCCGCTACCCCTACATCATGCTGGCGACGCGGCTCGCGCCGACGCGCGACTCGTTCGCCTACTACGACCAGGTCGCCCGCGAGTTCGGCTACGAAGCCGGACCGCAGCACCGCGGCTATCTCTGGAAGGTGCATGTGGACGAAACCGAAGAACTCGCCGAAGAAGTCGGCCGCAAATACCTGACCGGCCCGGGCAACATCTTCCTCGAAGGCAGCCGCGGCGACGTGAAGCGGCACATCCAGAATCTGCCCGGCATCATCGACCGCAAGCGCCTGCTCCCCACCGCCGGCGTGCGCCATGTGGAGGAATCGCGCGGCACCGTCAACCCCGACGAATACCGACCGCTCACCCTCGACTCGGCTACCACCTTCGAGCCCGTCGACGACACCTACCAGGGCCTGACCGAGGCCTACAGCATCATCTCCGGCACGCCCAAAACCGTGCTGCCGAAAATCCGCCACGTGCTCGAGTACCTGCGCCCCGGCAGCATCACTTTCTGGGACGGCGACGGCTCAATGTCGCACGAGGACACGATGCGCTCCCTCCGCCTGATGGGCGAGGAGGTGCTGCCCGCCGTCCGCGAAATGGGCGAAGAGCTGGGCCTCACCGGCCCCTTCGATCTAGAGGAGGACGCCGAGCCGGTAGGCATTTCCCCCGCCGCCCTGAAAAGCTGACGGCGCTTCCCACCCCCGGCACCGCCATCCCCACCCCTCTTCCCCGTCATTCCCGCCCCTCTTCCCCGTCATTCCCGCCCCCGAGCGGGAATGACGGAAGCGTGAACCGCCGCCTAGCGCGCGGAGAATGTCGCGCGCACCGTCACGCTGACGGACTCCTGGCCGCCGCGAATCTGCGGGGCCACGGTGAAGCTCTCGGCGGCATCGCCGGCTGCTTCAGCCTGCTCTTCCGCCTCGATCGGGCTGAGCGGGTTGGCGATCGAGATCTCGAGCGTGTCGATGACCATCTTGCCCAGCTCGGCGGCGATGGCGTCGGCCGTGGCGCGGGCGTCGCGGATCGCGGCCAGCAGCACCTCGCGCTCAACCGCAGCGCGGTTGGAGGTGGAGAAGGACACGTTGTTGATCTCGACCGCGCCCTCGCCGGCGCTCACGATCGCATCGATCACGCTGCCCGCCGAGTCGGTGCCCTCGACGCGCAGCGTGAGCAGATGGCTGTAGCGGAAGCCGCGCGAGACGCGGCCGTTCTCCGTCCAGTCGAACTCCTCACGCAGCGAAACGTTGCGGGTGAAGATCATGTCGGCGTCGACGCCGCCCATCCAGCCGAGCCGGGTGGTGATCGCGGCGAGCGCGAGTTCCGCGCGCTGCACAGAGACCTGCGCGCTATCGGCGAGCGCGCTGACCGTGAAATCGATCGTTGTTTGGTCGGTCGTCAGCGAGCGCGACGCCGCGCCCGTGACGGAGATGGTCGTCGCGACGGCCTCATCGTCGGAGTGCCCATCGGCATGCCCGTCGGCCTGCGCGCCGCCCAGCGTGAGCAGCGCGATGATCACTGCGGTGCTCAGGGCAGTGAGCGCCGCCAGCGCGGCGCCGCCGATCATGCGGGTGGTCCTGCGAGTAATCATCTTGGCCTCCTTCTGCGTTGCTGCTCGCGTCGTGCGCTACAGCGTACTAACGCCGCTCAGCCCCGGAGTGTTCCCCTTCCGCCGCGCCCAGATGCTCCGCGAAAAACGCCAACATCCGCCGCCAGCTGTCCTCCGCCGACTCGCGGTGGTAGCCCAGCGCCAGCCGCCCGCGCCGCATCAGCGCCCGCAGCGGGCGCGGCCCGCCCAGCTGGTTCATGTAGGAGTGCCCGGCGTCGGGATAGACCTCGATGTCGTGCGACACATTGAGCGCCTCAAGGTGCTCGCGCAGGCGCCCGGGCTGCTCCGCAAACATCCGATCGCGTCCGCCGTAGCCGGCTACGACGGGGCAGATCCCGTCAATCTCCTCCGCCCTACGCGGCACCCGCCCGTAGAAGACCGCAGCCGCGCCGACCGGCGCGCGCACCGCGTGCAGGATCGCGAACGATCCGCCCATACAGAAGCCCGCCACCCCCAGCCGGGCCGAATCCACGCCCTCCAGCCCCGCCAGATAGCGCTGCGCCGCCTCAAGATCCGCGAACACCCGCCCCGTGCCGCTCTCCAGCGAGCGCATCGTGCGCCTGATGCAGATCGGCTTGGGTGGGCCCACCGAATACAGATCCGGCGCAAGCGCCGTATAGCCGTGCTCCGCGAAGCGCAGCGCGATCCGACGGATGTCCTCGTTCAGCCCACCCAACTCGTGCAGCACCAGCAGCCCCGGAGCTCCCTTGCCCCGATCGTCCGGCAGCGCCAGCGCGGCCCGCATCTCCCCGTCCGAAACCGGCACGTCCACATCTCTGATCTGCGGCATTGGAATCGCCTCCCCTCGCAGCGATCATACGGGCGCGCGATAGACTGTTCCCGCCCACCAACCGCGCGCGCAGCACGCAACGGAGGAACGACGAATGCCCGCATACGAAACGCTCGCCTGGGACCTGACCGACGGCGTCGCCACGATCGCCTTCAATCGCCCCGAAGCCGCCAACGCCCTCACCATGCGGATGGGCGAAGAGCTGATGGACGCCTCGATCCGCTGCGACGACGACCCCGATGTGCGCGCCGTCGTGCTAACCGGCACGGGCCGCATGTTCTGCGCCGGCGCCGACCTCAAGGCCTTCCCGCCCGCCGGCCCGGAAATGGCCACCGAGATCAAGCTGCTCACCACCTACCTGCACGCCGCCGTCTCCCGCTTCGCGCGGATGAACGCGCCGCTGATCTGCGCGATCAACGGCACCGCCGCCGGCGCGGGCTTCAGCCTCGCCCTGATCGGCGACCTCGCCATCGCCGCCGAGTCCGCCCGCTTCACGATGGCCTACTCCCGCATCGCCCTCACGCCCGACGGCTCCTCCACCTACTTCCTGCCCCGCATGGTCGGCCTGCGTCGCTCGCTCGAACTCTCGATGACCAACCGCATGCTCTCCGCCCAGGAAGCGCTCGACTGGGGCATGCTCAACCGCGTCGTCCCCGACGACGAGCTGCAAAGTGCCGCGGCGGCGCTGGGCGCACAGCTGGCCGCCGGCCCCACCGACACCATCGGCGCGGCCAAGCGCCTCTACCACGCATCCTTCAACGACACCCTCGAATCCCAGATGGAGCAGGAAACCCGCGCCATCACCGACGCCGCCCGCCGCCCCGAAGCCGTCGAGGGCCTCGCCGCCTTCCTCGAAAAGCGCGACCCCAACTTCCACGGCTAGCGCCTGATCACATAAGTTCGCCTGCCGTCGGCGCCCTCCCTCCCATCCGTCTCCCCGCGCTCACCCCGTCATACCCGCGCTGAAGAATCCGTCATACCCGCGCTTGCCGCGGGTATCTCGCCGTGACCAGCACCAACACCGCCCCCACTCCGTCATACCCGCCCGCTCGCGTCCGTCCCGGGCGCGAGTGCGAGTCCGCGAATCCCGCGGAAATCGCGCATGTTGTGCGTGATCAGCGGGCATGGGATCGCCATCGCCGTCGCTGCGATCCAGGCGTCGGCAGCCGATATCGCGCGGCCGCCCCTGTTGCGATGCCGGGCGATCGAGTCGGCGCGCACATCCACCCAGATCTGCTCCGCCAAGGAGCTGAGCGGTACCTCCACAAAGTGCGACATCACCGCATCGAAACGTCGTCGATCCCAGTTCAGCATTCGCAACCCGACCCGCAGCTCCGCCAGCGCCTGAAACGAAATCCCGATCGTCGCGTCACCCTCAAACAGATGCGCGTAACGAGCCGCCAGCGGGTGTCTCGTGATGATGTACGAAACGGCGTTTGTGTCGGCCGTGTAGCTGACATCCGGCGGCAACGTTAGTCCTCGCCTCTTCGCGCCGCGTACGTCTCGTCGAGAAATTCGTCAACCCCGTCGGCGGCGAGCGCCTCGTCCTTCGTTGGCCAGCGGAACAGCTTCGTGCCCGGCGGGATGTGTCGGCACGGATGCGGCTCAAGCTCGCGCACCTGAAAGCGAGGCAGCGTCCCCAGCGGCTCGTCGCACTCAAAGACGGACGCGCAAACGCTGCTCCGCTCCAGACGCTCCGCGACCTCCGACAGCGCGCCGTCGAATTCGAGAATCGCGGCGAACGGCGCTTGTCCGTTCTTCTTCGGCACTTGCAGCCGCGCTGTCCGCCGCTCGCAATCCACCCTCCAAAGCCAGCCGTGCAGCTCGCTCCGCGGTCCCTCATCTGGCGTCCGCGCCAGTTGACGCCCGAACGACGCGATCGTCCAGTCGTAGCGCATTCGCACCACATCGTCGTCCGTCGGGATCGCGGCGGCGACCTCGCGCAGGGCAGCGACTGCTGCCGCCGGCAGATCGGTCGGATCGCCGCCCACCCCGTCGACCAGGCATTGCAGCGGATCGGGTCCGCCGGCGAGACCGTCGCGCTGCGGCCAGCCCGGCGGGAAGAGCGTCATTCGCGCCTCGCGCCGTTCACTGCCGCCCCCGCCGATGATCCAGTTGAAGCCGGCATCGCAATCGTCTGCTTCGCCGGCAATGAGCGCGCGCACCGCCACCTCGATCGGCTTGAAAATGCCGAACAAATCGCCGAGGGGAAACCGCGAAGCTTCAACGCCCGGCCCAGCTATCCCGATCAGCAGCTCACGTTCCACGCACAACCTCGCCTTCGCTTGCCATGCTATCGCTCCGCGACGGCGCCGCGTTGAAATCGCTACACTTGCGGCAAGCCACACACGCCTCCAGATGAGGCGCTGGAAAGGACGACGCCGTGAAAGCCGTAGTGATGGAAGCCCTCCGCGAACCGCTGGTGGTGCGCGAATTCGACGAACCCCAATGCGGTCCCCGCGACGCGCTCGTGCGCGTCGAAGCCTGCGGTGTCTGCCGCAGCGACTGGCACCTCTGGCAGGGCGACCTCTCCTGGGTCGGCTTCCAGATCCCCATGCCCGCCGTGCTCGGACACGAATGGGCCGGCACCGTCGAGCAGGTCGGCGCCGAAGTCCAGCACATCCGCCCCGGCATGCGCGTGCTCACCCCCTTCCACAACGGCTGCGGCAACTGCGACCTCTGCCGCCGCGGCTTCCCCAACATCTGCGACAACAACGCCGCCTTCGCCGGCGGCTTCGCCCAGAAAGCCGTCATCTCCAACGCCGACTTCAACGCCATCCCCCTGCCCGACAGCATCTCCTTCGAGGCCGGCGCCGCGATGGGCTGCCGCTTCATGACCAGCTACCACGGCGTCGCCGACCGCGGCGGCGTGCGCGGCGGCGATTGGGTCGTCGTCAACGGCTGCGGCGGCATCGGCCTCTCCGCCATCCAGGTCGCCGCCGCCCTCGGCGCGCAGGTCGTCGCCGTCGACCTCGACGAGACCAAGCTCTCCAAAGCCCGCAGCGAGGGTGCGCTCGAGACGATCAACGCTACCGACGGCGATGTGCCCGAGCAGGTCAAAGAGATCACCGGCGGCGGCGCGCAGGTCTCCGTCGACGCGCTCGGCATCGAAGCCACGATGCTCAACTCCGTCAACTCCCTCCGCAAGGGCGGCGTTCACGTGCAGATCGGCATCACCTCCGCTGCCGAAGCCGGCGAGGTCGGACTGCCCATCGACCTGATCACGATGAGCGAAATCGAGTTCCGCGGCTCGCTCGGCCTGCCCAACCAGAACTACCCCGCCATGCTCAACATGGTCGCCTCCGGCAAGCTCCACCCGGAGACGATCATCGGCGAGCGCATCAGCATCAACGACGTCCCGGCGGTGGTCGACTCCATGACCACCTTCCAAACGATGGGCTTCACGACGATCACGGACTTCTCCTAAGGAGATGCCCTGCCCGCACTGCGGCCGGACAAGCGAGGAGCGCTACTGCGCGGGCTGCGGCGCGGCGTTGCAGCCCGCACGCGACGCGAACCGGTGCGCCGTCGTCATCTCCTTTGATGTCGACGGCGCATCAGGGATGATCAACCGCGACCCCGCCATCGAGCAGCGCCCCTCCGCCCGCTCGTTCGGCGACTACGGCCCTGCGGTCGCCGTGCCCCACATCCTCGCCCTGCTCAAAGAGCGCGGTATCCCCGCGTCGTTCTACGTGCCCGGCTGGATCGCCGAGCGCAACCCGCGCACCGTCGAACAAATCGCCGCCCACGGACACGAAATCGGACACCACGGCTACCTCCACGAGCCCCCTGCCACCCTCTCCGCCGAGCAGGAAGCCGAGGTGCTTGACCGCGGCTCCGAAATCCTGCAAGGCATCACCGGCGAAGCCCCCGTCGGCTACCGCTCCCCGTCCTGGGAACTGAGCGACCACTCGCTCAACCTCCTGCGCGAGCGCGGCTTCCGCTACGACTCCAGCCTGATGGGCGGCGACGCCCCCTATTGGGCTGCCCCCGGCCTCGCCGAACTCCCCATCCACTGGGCGCTCGACGACTACCCCTACTTCGTCTTCGCCCCCGCCGACGGACGCCGCCTGATGGCCGCCCCCGAACACGTCTACGCCGCCTGGCGCGACGCCTTCGACGAGCTCTACGCCCGCGGCGGCGTCTTCACCCTCACCATGCACCCCTACATCATCGGACGCCCCGGCCGCCTCAAAATGCTCGACCGCCTCCTCGACCACATCCAGCGCCACCCCAACACCGCCTTCCACCGCGCCGACCACCTCATCAACCACTTCGCCGCCCAACACCCCTAGCGCCCACCCCCACTCCCACTATTCCCGCCCCCAACCTCCGCCATCCCCGCCTTCCTATCTCCGTCATACCCGCGCCCCCCTCCGTCATACCTGCCTCCCCTCTCCGTCATACCCGCGCTTGCCGCGGGTATCTCGCCGCCACCGGCGCCAACACCCCATACCACCACCCTTCCGTCATACCCGCCACCACTCTTCCCGTCATTCCCGCCCCCGAGCGGGAATCCACACGGCGGCCGTCGGCAGCACGGCGCATTGAGCTGACCTGCGAACAGGCGCTGGCGAGCAGACCTGGGCCTTCGGCGCTGCGAATGGAGTTGGGTTTGCGTAAACACGCCTAAGCCACGACCTCCCCAACGCGCCAAAACTCACCCCCGCCCGGAACAACCGCCGACGCCCCGTATGCTGCCCAACAAACCCGAAAGCGCTCACAGTGCCCCACTCCGATCGCTACACCGCCGCCATCGACGCCATCGACGCCGCCAACGCCGACGACCCGGCCACCCTGCTCGTCAACGACGCACCGCGCCCCAAAGAGCAGACCCACGCCGAAATGATGACCGACTGGGTGCTGCGCCTTCGCCCCGACGCCTCCGAAACCCTGCTGCTCGCCGCCCGCGCCCACCACCTGCGCCGCTGGATGATCCCCCGCGACGCCTTTCCCGCCGGACGCAGCGCCTACCTCCGCTGGCGGCGCGCGCTGCACCATGTCCACGCCGAACTCGCCGCCGCCATCCTCGAACAGCACGGCTACCGCCACGCGGAGGTTGAGCGCGTTTACGCGCTGATCGCCAAAGAACCCCTCCTCCAACAGGGCGACGAAGAAGCCCAAACCCTCGAAGACGCGCTCTCCCTCGTCTTCTTCCAAACCCAACTCGAGTCCACCATGCCCGACCTCGACGAGCGCCAGCAGCGCCGCGTCGTCGGGCGCACCTGGCGCAAAATGAGCCCCGCCGCCCAACAGGCGCTGCGCGAAATGGAGCTCAGCAACGACGCCCGCCGAGCCCTCGCCGGCATCCTCCCTGACTTCGTACAAGAGCGCGCGCAGGCTGACGCCGATGCCTGAACCCCGCGAGCGCTACACCCACGGACACCACCCCTCCGTCGTCGCCCAGCACGCCCGACGCCGCGCCGAAGTTGAAGCCTGGTTTCTCCTCCCCCGCCTCCAAAGCGGCCAACGCCTGCTCGATGTCGGCTGCGGCCCCGGCACCGTCACGACCGGACTCGCCCGCGCCGTCGCGCCCGGCCTCGTCACCGGCCTCGACGCCGCCCCCGACGTGCTCGCCACCGCCCGCCAACACGCCGCCGAGACGGGACCGGACAACCTCGAATTCGTCGAGGGCAATGTCTACGCGCTCAACTACCCCGACGACACGTTCGACATCGTCTACGCCAACCAGCTCCTCCAGCACCTCTCCGATCCCGTCGCCGCCCTGCGCGAAATGCGCCGCGTCCTCCGCCCCGGCGGGCTGCTCGCCGTCCGCGACGCCGACTACGCCACCATGCAGCCGCACCCCAAATTTTCCGAATTCGAGCGCTGGAACGCGCTCTATCACCAGGTCGCCTACGCCAACAACGCCGAGCCCGACGCCGGCCGCAAACTCCCGTCCTGGGCCCGCGCCGCCGGCTTCACCGAGCTCGAAACCCACCCCAACGTCGTCCTGCTCGAAGCGGAAGAAGCCCGCATCTGGGGCGAAGCATGGTCCCAGCGCATCCTCCACTCCGCCGTCGCTACGCAAGCGCTCGAATACAACCTCGCAACCCAAACTGACCTCGATGCCCTCTCCATCGCCTGGCAAACCTGGTCCCAGCACCCCGAAGCCCTCTTCATGTTCATCCAAATCGCCCTCATCGCCCGAAAGTAGGTACCGCAGGCGTCGCGTCGCCGGGCAGGTTCACGCAAGCTCGCCTGCCGTCGGCGCCTGCCCTCCCATCCGTCATTCCAGCGTGCGCTGGAATGACGGATGGGGTGCGGAATGACGGATGGGGGAACAGGCGCTAGCCGAGCGGCAGGCGGATGCGGATCGTCGCGCCCTCGCCGAGGCGGCTTTGGGCGCTGATTTCGCCGCCGTGCGCGCGGACGATCTCGCGGCTGATCGCCAGCCCCAACCCCGCGCCCGGACCGCTGCGGTCGGGCGACTGATAGAAGCGGTCGAAGAGATGCGGCAGCCGCTCGGCGGCGATGCCCTCGCCGCTGTCTTCAACCTCCAGCAGGAGCGCGTCACTGTCGCGGCGGGCGCGCAGCTCGATCAGCCCGGCCTCGGTGTGGCGCAGCGCGTTGTCGACCAGATTGGAGAGCACCTGCACCAGGCGGTCGTGGTCGGCGTGGATGGCGGGCGCGTCGGGCGCGACGACGCTGCGCAGACGCAAGCCCTTGTCTTCGGCGCGCGGCTCGAACAACTCCTCCACGTGGTGCAGCAGCTCGGCGGGCGCGACATCGGAGAGTTCGAGCCGCTCCTGGCCGGATTCGAGCCGCGAGAGGTCGAGCATCTGCTCGACCATCCGCAGCATCCGCCGCGTCTCCTGCTGGATCACGCCCAGCGCATGCTGTTGGCGCTCGGGCGAGGCGACCGCGCCTTCCTGGAGCGCGCCGGCGAAACCGCGGATCGAGGTGAGCGGGGTGCGCAGCTCGTGGCTGACGTCGGCGATGAAGCCGCGCATCGCGCGCTCGTTGTCGGCGACGCGCTGCGCCATGCGGTTGAAGGCGGCGGCCAGCTCGCGCACCTGGCGAGGGCCGCGCTCGGTGGCGCGCGCTTCGTAGCCACCGGGCCCGAACTGCGCGACCACGCCCATCAGATCGCGCAGCGGGCGCATCAGCGAGCGGGAGAGCACGATCGCCAGCAGCGACGCGGCCATGATGCCGGCCAACGCGGAGAGCAGCAGACGCGCGACCAGGTCGGCGTCGGCGGCGGAGACGCGGTCCTCGGCGAAGGTCACGGCGAGCAGCACGGCCTGTTCCTTGCCTCTTCTGTCGGTGTAGACCGCGAGCACACGGCTCATCACATCCTGGCGGTGCTCGCCGATGCCGAGTTCGGAGCGGTACCAGCCGTCGCGCTCGCCGTTCTCGACGATCTCTTTCCAGGTCACGGGGAAGATCAGGCCGCGCACGTTGCCGCCGGCGTCGAAGCCTTCGAGCACGCGCCCGACGGCGTTGAGCAGCAGGACAGTTGTTTCGGTGTCTTCGGCGTGGTTGCGGATGCGCTCGGCGAGTTCGTCGGACGGCAGGCCGCGCTCGACGCCGCGGCTGATGTCGACGGCGATGGCGGTGGCGACGGAGCGCAGTTCCTGGCGGTCAACGGACTCACGGTAGCCGCCGAGCAGTCCGGCGAAGACGGTCGCGCCGACGCCGAGGGTGAGGATGACGACGAGCAGAAAACCGAGGAAGAGGCGCAGGCCGAAGCCTGCGCCCCGCACGCGGTCGGCGAGCCGTCCCAACACGACGCCGCGCCCTGCTCAGCCGCCGGGCTGCGTCTGCACGAGCTTGTAGCCCACGCCGCGCACAGTCTCGATGGCGATCGCGTCGGAGGTCAGCTTGCGCCGCAGCTGGTTGACATGCACATCCACGGTGCGCGTCTCGCCGAAGTAGTCGTAGCCCCAGACGGTCTCCAGCAGCTGCTCGCGGCTGAGCACGATGCCCTCGTGCTCGGCCAGGCGGCGCAGCAGGTCGAACTCCTTGTTGCGCAGCTGCAGCGGCTCGCCGTCGAGCGTCGCCTCGTGCCGCTGCCAGTCGATCTTGAGCGGACCAACGACCACGCCCGCTCGTTCGCGGGCGGGCGCGCCGCCGGCGCGCCGCAGGATCGCCTTCACCCGCGCGGTCAGTTCGCGCGGGTGGAAGGGCTTGCCGAGGTAATCGTCGGCGCCCAACTCCAGCCCCACGATCCGGTCCACATCCTCGCCGCGCGCCGTGAGCATCAGGATCGGAATGTCGGAGTCACGCCGCAGCTCGCGGCAAACTTCGTAGCCGGAGCGCTTGGGCATCATCAGGTCGAGCACGATCAGGTCGGGAGACTGCGCGCGGGCGGCGGCGAGCGCCTGCTCGCCGTCGCCTGCCGTGATCACGCGAAAGCCCTCACGCTCCAGGTAGAGCGTGAGGAGCTCGCGGATGGGTTCCTCATCGTCGGCGATCAGGATCGTTTCCATCGCGAGCTCCTCCCGTGTTCGCGTCGCGCCGGCGCGGGCTTACCAGGCCCAGCCGCCGCCGCGCTTGCCGTGGCCGCGCTCCGCGCCCTCGAAACCGCCGCCCCCGAAACCATCGTTGACGAAGCCCGCGATCTGCTCGCTGAGCATCGCGCGGATCGCCGCCGCCTTGGCCTCGGTCAGGTCGCCCGACGCCACTTTGGCGTCCAGCTCCTCGTCCATCCGCGCGACCAGCGTGTCGATTACGGTCTGCGGCGCGACACCGTTGGCTTCCGCGATTTCGGCCAGAGTGTCGCCGGAGGCCAGCGACTCCATCAGCGTTTGGCAGTCAGCCGCGCCGACCAGCTCCGCCATGCCGTCGCAGTCCTGGGCATCCAGCCCGGCCTGTCCGCGCATGCCGCGATCGCCGCCGAAGCGGCGCTCGTCCATGCTGTGATCGACCCAGCCCGCCGCCTTGTCCGCGATGCCGTCGCGGTAACGATCGGCCTGCGCCGCAGTCAGCTTGCCGGCCTCGACCGCGGCGTCGATCTCCGCGTTGACCGCCGCGACGATCCCGTCGATCACCGTCTGCCGCGCAACGCCGTTGGCCTCGGCGACATCGGCGAGCGATTGGCCGTCAGCCATCGCCGTCTCGAGCGCCGCGCAGTCGGCCGCGCCGACCAACTCCGCCATCCGCGCGCAGTCGTCGAAGTCCGGACCGCCGTGTCCGCGTCGTCCGTGGTCGTAGTCGCCGCTGAAGCGCCGCTCGTTCACACTGCGATCGACCCAGCCCGCCGCCCTGTCCGCGATGCCCTCGCGGTAGCGGTCGGCCTGCGCCGCAGTCAGCTCGCCGGCCTCGACGGCTTCGTCAAGCTCCGCGCTGATTGCCGAAACGATCCCGTCGATCACCGTCTGCCGCGCAATGCCGTTGGACTCGGCGACATCGGCGAGCGATTGGCCGTCGGCCATCGCTGTCTCGAGCGCCGCGCAGTCGGCCGCGCCGACCAACTCCGCCATCCGCGCGCAGTCGTCGTCGTGCCCGCGCCGTCCGTCGCCGTCCCGATCGCCGCCGCCGGGACGCGCGGCGACGATGCTCATCACCGCGATCGCCACGGCGACCGCAGTGATCGCCGGCCAGAGCCAGCGTCCCTTCCCCGAAAGTCGGTTTCGCAAGCCGGTCATGATCGTGCTCCTTCTGCTGCCGGGCGGCTCTCCACCGCCCGCATCAACAGAGTGCGCCCGCCGTGTAAGAGGCGTACACGCCGCGTGTTGGCAGATCGTGAAGTTCGCGTAATCTCCCGCCGCTCACGGAATATCCGGATCGTAGTCCCGCCCAATCTGCCCCGCCGACTCCATCGCCGCGATTTCCTCCGCCGAGTAGCCCAGCACCTCGCCGTAGACGTACTCGTTGTCCTCGCCCAGCGCAGCCGGCGGCTTGAACAGGTCGACGGGCGTGCGCTCGAAGCGGTAGAACGGGCCGTTGAAGCGGAACGGGCCGACGCCGTCGGCCAGCGTGCGCACGTGATTGAGGCCGCGCGCCTGCACATGCGGATCGTCGAGCACGCGCGGCGCGGCCAACACCGGCGCGGCGGGTACGCCGTGCGACTGCAAGAGGTGGAACAGCTCGTAGTCGTCGCGCTCCGCCGTCCACGCGCTCAGCTCGCGATCGATCAGTTCCTGCGCCGCGCGCCGACCCTCCGCCGTCTCCAGCTCCGCCGCCGACGCCCACAGCGGATCGCCCATCGCCGCGCGCAGGCCGCGCCACTGCGCGTCGTTGAGCACCGTGATCGAGATCCAGCGGTCGCCGCCGTCGCTTGCGTCGCCCCCCGAACGCGCCGGATAGACGCCGTGCGGGACATCGCCGTCCAGCGACGCATTGCCGCGCCGCTCCTGCACGACGCCGTTCAGCGCGTAATCCATGAACGCCTGCGCCAGCATCCCGCCGGCGCATTCGGCCTGCGCCATCTCGATGAACTGGCCCTCGCCCGTCCGCCGTCGATGCCGCAGCGCCGCCATGATTGCAAACGCGCCGTGCGCGCCCGCCACGTAATCGCCGGAAAAGATCGCCGTGATGTGGGAGGGATCCAGATCCGGATAGCCGCGCAGCATCGTGTGCCCCATCACGCTTTCGAGATGTACGCCCAGCGCGCGCGCCTCGCGGTAGGGCCCGCTCTGCCCGTAGGCCGGCATGCGCAGCGCGATCAGGTCGGGGCGGCGCGCGCGCAGGAAATCGGGGCCGATCCCGAGCTTTTCCAGCGTGCCCGCGGCGTTGTTTTCGACCAGCGCGTCGGAACGTTCGACCAGCCGCCCAAACGCCTCGCGCCCCGCCTCACTGAGCAGATCGATCGTGACTGAATACTTGTTACGAAACATCTGCACAAAGGTCGGCGGGTAGTTCCAGGGACGCTCGCCCGGCACACCGTAGGGGTAACCGGTCGCCCAGCCCGCGCCGGCCGCAATCGCGGCGGCCGGCGGACGCGCCACGGCGCCCCGCGTCATCGGCTGCCAGACATGGATGTTCTCGACCTTGATCACCTCCGCGCCCAGATCCGCGAGCAGCGTGGCCGCGAACGTGCCGGCCCAGACGACCGTCAGGTCGATCACCCGCACGCCGTCCAACGGCTTGACCGGACTCATGAGACCACTCCCGCCTCGCGCAGCGCGGCGATCTCCGACGCGCCGTATCCGCATTCGCCCAGCACTTCGTCGGTGTGCTCGCCCAGACGCGGCGCGCCCCGCCGCAGCAACCACGGCGAAGCCGGCATCGTGAACGGACGCCCGGGCAGCTCGAACGCGCCCAGCTCGACGTGCTCGCCCTGCTCGGCGTGCTCCGCGCGCTGCCAGAAGCCGCGCTCGCGGAAATGCTCGTCGGCGAACAGCTCATCCACCGTCAGCAGCGGCGCGCAGAGCACCTTCGCCCGCCGCGCCGCCTCCCAGACCTCCCGCTTGCCGCGCGCCAACAGCCAGGGCAGCATCTGGGCGTTGAACTCCTCGACCAGCTCCGGTTGCAGCGCCGCGCGCGGGTCGCGCCACTTGGCGTCCTGCGCCCATTCCGCGCCGTCCAGCATCGCCACCAGACGATCCCAGCGCAGCGCGGCGCCCGAAAACTCCACATAGCCGTCGGCGCAGGGATAGACGCCCGCCAGAATACCCGCCGCCGGCCCCGGCGCGCGCAGCGATTGCCGTTGCGCGAACTCCCAGCCGATCGTCGTCGCGTGGCGGCGGTCGACGCCATTGAACTGCGCGTCGGCCAGCGCAAAATCAACCCGCTGACCGATGCCTTGCAACTCCGAGACCGTGACAGCCGCCAGCAACGCCGTCGCCGCCGCCGCGCCGCACTCCACCAGCGCCGCCGTGCCGTACATCTTCACCGGCGCGCGATCCTGTGTCCCGATCGTGTACATCTCGCCCGCAAAGCCGTACAGCGTCAAATCCGACAGCGCATAGTCCCGATACGGACTCTCCAACCCAAACGGCGTGATCGAGATCAGCGACACCGCCGGCTTGCGCGCGTGAATCCGCTCCCAGCCCAGCCCCAGCGCATCCAGCCGCCCGGGCGGCCCCGTCTCCACCGCCACATCGCACCAGTCCACCAGCCGGTCGAACACCTCACCCGCGCCGTCCGACGCCAGGTCCAGCACGACGCCGCGCTTGTTGGTGTTGAACCAGAAGAACGTGCCGGAGCGCTCGGATCCGGGCACGCCATCCTTGAACGGTCCCTGCCGCCGCAGCGCCTCGCCGCCCGGCGGCTCAACCTTCACTACCTCCGCCCCAAAGTCGGCGAACAGCTTGGTCGCGTAAGCCCCGGCGATGCCCTCGCCAAGGTCCAACACGCGGATGCCGTCGAGCGCGGCCGTCATACGCGGAGTGTAGGCGCAGCGGGCAACGTTGCCCTCGTCCTTCCGCCATCCCCGCCGCCACCGCTGTCATTCCCGCCCAAAATTCCGTCATACCCGCGCTTGCCGCGGGTATCTCGACGTGAACAGCACCCACGCCACCCTCACCCCGCCACACCCGCGCTTGCCGCTCTCATCCCCCGTCATTCCCGCCCTCTTTTTCTCGTCATTCCCGCCCCGAGCGGGAATCAGCCACGAAACCTCCTCCACATACTCGCCTCGCCTCCCTCCGTCGCCTCAGACTTGATCTGGGGCCTAAACCCAATTCCCTTCGCAGCGCGAGGCCCCGAGCCATCCGCTGACGCCGTTCGCGGGTAGCTCGGGACCTCAGCGTCGCGCACAACGTTGGGTTTGGGCCCCAGATCAAGTCTGGGGCGACGAAAAAGGGGGCGCTGGCGGGCTGACGAGGCAGCGCGGGGGCGACAGAGGATGGCGTGTAGCCCCTTCCGCCCGTCGTCCCAGCGCCTTTCCCCGTTGTCCCAGCGCCTTTTTCCGTTGTCCCAGCGCCTTTTTCCGTCGTTCCAGCGAAAGCTGGAACCCAAACCCAACCCTCTTTGCAGCGCCAAGCCACCGAGCAATCCTGCGAACGACATTGGTAGGACCGCTCAGGACCTCGCACCGCGCACAACGTTGGGTTTGGGCCCCAGATCAAGTCTGGGGCGACGGAAGGGGGCGTCTGGAGCGACGGAAGGGGGCGTCTGGGGCGACGGAGACGCGGGGCTGCGGAGGCGGCGCGGTGCCGATTCCCGCTCGGAGGCGGGAATGACGAAGAAAAGAGACGCGGTATGACGGAGTGGGCGCGCGCCTGCGCCCTACGACGACCCGTCGCCCGTGTCCTCCTCATCGCCGGAGCCGTCGTCGCCGCCGGAGCCGGAACTGTCCTCGCCGCCGGCGGCGCCCGATTCCGACGACTCCGTGGTCACATACTGAGCCGGGCGGCCCAGCGGGGCGAGCCAGATGACCGCGCCGTTGAAGGCCACGAAATCGACCGAGCCGGGGATGATCAGCGTGCCAACGCGCCCGTAGGGCAGCCAGCGCTCGCTGTTCCACATGAACAGCCCGCCGATCGACAGCAGATCCGCCAGCAGCTCCGACGCGCGCGCGCTGCCCGTGCCCTCCCAGACCGCCTGGGTGCCCGGCGACCGGCTGGTCAGGAACGACGCCGCGGGTGGCGGCGGGGGCGGAGGCGTCGTCACGGTCGGCGTGGTCGGCGGCAGGACCGGGGGCACGAACCCGCCGCCACCACCTCCGCCGCCGCCACCTCCGCCGCCCCCGACCGGCGGGATGAAGCCGCCCACGCTGAAGTTCTTCACATCGCATCTGTTGCCGGTTTCGGCGTCGCAGACCTTCATCACCGCAGTGCCCGTGGTGACGACGACGTAGGTCGAGCTCACGCGGCCGCCGCTGGTCGTGAGCGTCCGCTTGGTGCTCGGAGCCAGCACCGCCACACTGCCCGGCGCTCTCACCAACTCAAACGTCACCTCCGTGCCGTCGGCCACGGCGTTGCCGTTGCTGTCCAGCACCCGCGCCTCGTAGGTCAGCCGCCCGCCGATCGTCCGCTGGCCGCTGTCCTGCAGCCGCACCCGAGCCGGCCCGCCAACCACCGTGAAGGTGCGCCGGCCCTCCGCGCGGTTGCCCAGCTTGACCCGCAACTGGTAGGAACCCGGCGACAGATCCGTTTCCTTCACCCGCAACTCCAGATGCACCTGGCCGCTGCTCTGGCCCGTCGCCGGAACGCGCGTCAGCTCGAACTTGCTCTTGAACGAACGCTCAGTGCCGCTGAGCACGACGCTCCAGGAGCTGAGCGTGTCCGGCGGCACGACCACCCGATCCTCGCTGTCCTTCGCGGCCACCCGGAACCGCGCGACATCGCGGTCGTCGTCGGATGTCGGGCGGTGGAAGAGCGGCCTGTTCGGCGCGCCGATCGAGAGCTCCGTGGCCGCGCCGGTCACCGTGATCCGCACCGTGCGCGGCGACAGCGACGGCGGGTTGGTCACGCCCGCGGCGTGCGTCACCGTCAGCGTCAGCGTCCGGGCGCCCGTCTGCGACGGCGCAACCCAGGTGACCGGAATCGAGTTCGTCTGGATCCCGCTGCCCGTGCTGTGCAGCTTCGAGATATCCAGCTGGCAACTCACGCCGGAGCAGCCGCCGCCCTCCACGCCGGCCGGCGACGACAGCCGCCCGCCCGCCGCGGTGATGATCACGCTCTGAATCACCTGCGGCGAGGCCGCCTTGCCCTCTGCCTGAATCGACGCCACCAGATTCACGGTCGAGCCGGCTTCCACCGACCTCGACTGACCCGACTTCGGATCGAACCGCAGGCGGTCGACCGGCGCCAGCCGCCCGACCGTGACGGTCAGCGTGTCGGCGTTCGGCTCGTGCTCGTTGACCATCATGCCGTGCTGGTTGATCGTGAACTTCGTGCCGTCGGCCGTGCCCGTGACGATCACGATCCGCGCATCGACGCCGGTCGTCGACAGATCGCAGTTCCACTTGCGCGAGTCGCCCGAGCCGCTCGTGGCGCAGGGCATGGTCAGCGGACCGAGCAGCGCGGCCGTGCCCTGCCATACCGCGGCGACATCGGGGGGGTCCATCGGGTCCGGGGCCGGTTCCGTCAGGTCGAAGCTGTAGGCCCGCCCGTGGCCGCTGATGATGTTCTCCTGCTCCGCAATCTGGCTGAGGTGCTCCAGCGCCTCGGTCTGGCCGACCACCGCCGTAACGGTCCCGTCGAGCGCCACGCCCGCGCCGAACGCCAGCTTTGTCGTCGCCGGCGTCGTCGGCGGCGACTCCAGCTTCACATCCGCATCCGCGTCGTTCATCCAAGCCGTGAAGTCGGTCCCGTCATGGGGCTGCTTGTAGACATGCGCATAGCCCTTGGCGTGGCTGTCGGTCGGATCGGCCGCGTTGCCCACGATGATCAGCGTGCCGGCGTCGTTGATCGCCACCGCCTGGCCGAACAGCTCGCCCGCCTTGCCGTCGGTCGCCGGGACCGGATCGCCGCCCACGGCCGGCTCGGTCAGCGCTGCGGTCGCTTCTGTCGCGTTCGCCCAACCGGTGCCCGGCTTGGCGAAGACGAACGCCGCGCCCTTCCAGGTGTTCTTGGTCGCCGTTCCCGTTCCGCCGCCGCAGGGCGTGGTGTAGCTCCCCGGCGCTCCCACGACCAGCAGACCGCCGTCCTCGGACAGCGCCACGCTCGCGCCCATCAGCACGCAGTCAAAATTGTCGTAGGTCCCGCCGCTCACATCCAGCATCGCGGCGCTGTCGCGGCGGCCGGTCGTCGTTTGGTCGTTCGCGTTGTTCCAGTCGGCCATCGTGCCTGTGGGCTTGAGGTAGATCAGCACGCCGCCGAAGTTGGCCTTGTCCGCCGTATTCGTATCCCCGTCGGTGTCCACATCGCGATCCGGCACGCCCAGCGCGATCACCTCGCCGTCGCCCGAAATGTCGATGTCGCCCTGCCCCAGACCGACGCCCGACGGCGCGTTGAGATAGGCGACTTCCGGCTCCATGCCGTCCTTGACGATGGTCTGATTAGCCCAGCCGTCGTCGCCCGACGGCTTGCTGAACACATGCCCCAGCGCCTGCCAGCGGTTGCGATCGCCCTCCATCGCCGCCGCCGCCACCTCCCCCGGCTCGTGCGCTACCGCGATGTTGTCGCCCGCGTCGTCGATCGCCACCGCGTGGCCGAACTTCGCAATCGGCCGCGTCTGATGGAACTCGTCCGGCGTAGCCGGATCTGAATCAGTATCCTCGGCCGGGAAGTTCACCGGCGTCAGCCGCGCCGCGCGCTCCCAGACGCTGTCGGTGCTGTTCCAGGTGAAGACGTAGACCGCGCCCTCCGGGCGCTCGTCGTCGTCGCCGTCGATCGCTTCGTCGCTGTTCTTGGTGTGATCGAGGATGCCGCCCTCGAAGGGCGCGCCGACCACGATCACCTCGCCCGCGACATCGACCGAATAGCCGAACTGCGCGCCGGCCGCCGCGTTGCCCTCGGCCGTGAGCCGGGTGGCGAACGCGCCGTTGACGTAGACATCGACGGAGCCTGCGCGGGCGTTCTGGCCGACCCAATCCTTGGGCGCGCCGACGACGACGATGTCGCCGCCGTTGGCATCGGTGCGCTCCTGCACGGCGACGGCGGCGCCGGTCAGCGCGCCGTTGACGCCGGAGCGCTGCGCGGGCAGCGTGAGCCGCGTGCGCGCGTCCCGCTCTTCCCACTCCAGCGAGGTGCCGCCGCCGACCCGCAGCTCGCCGGCCGTGAGCGAGAGTTCGTCGTAGGCGCCGGTGTAGGCGAACTCGCCGTCGATGATGATCGTCGAGCCTTCCGGCGCAACCGCCGCCGCGTTGTCATGCACCTTCAGCGTGAGCTTGAGGTCCGAAGGATGCTCCGCCAGCGCCCCCGAAAGCCCCGCAATCAGCGCCCCCAAAGCCGCCAGCGCAGCAACCCAGCGCCCCCCCCGCGTAATCCGCGCCCCGCGCGTGATATCCGTGATGCGCGTCGTCATCCGATCGATCATCCGCCGCACTCCGTCTCCTGTGCCCGTACCCATGCGCAGATTATGACGCCCAGCCCCTACACGCGACAACCCGCCCCTCCCTATTCCGTCATACCCGCGCTTGCCGCGGAGCCTGCCCCCGGCTCGAACGGGGGTATCTCGACGCGAGCGGCACCAACGCCGCGCCCCGCCACCTCCCGCCATTCCCGCCCTCATTCTTCCCGTCATTCCCGCCCCCCTTTCCTCGTCATTCCCGCCCCCTTTCCTCGTCATTCCCGCCCCCCTTTCCTCGTCATTCCCGCCCCCCTTTCCTCGTCATTCCCGCCCCCGAGCGGGAATCGGCCCCGCGCCGCCTCCAACGCCCGCGCCAAGATCCGTCGCCCCAGACTTGATCTGGGGCCCAAACCCAACGTGTTCACAGCACCGGCCGCCCGAACAGCCCGCCAACCCCCGTTCGCAGCACCTCCGGGCCTGCCGCCCGCCACCCCCACCCCCTACTCCGTCATACCCGCCGCCCCCCTCCGTCATACCCGCGCTTGCCGCGGGTATCTCAACGTGAGCAGCACCCACGCCACCCCCACCGCCACACCCGCCCTTCCCCCGCCCCCCTCTTCCTTTTCTCGTCATTCCCGCCCCCGAGCGGGAATCGGCCCCGAGCCGCCCCCCCGTCGCCCCACGCCTCCTCCTCCGTCGCCCCACGCCTCCTCCTCGTCGCCCCAGACTTGATCTGGGGCCCATACGGCGGTCGTTGGCGGGACCAAGCCTCGGAGTGCCTGCGCACGAGCGTTGGCGGGCTGCTCGGGGCCTCTGTCCTGCGCACAACGTTGGGCTTAGACCCCAGATCAAGTCTGGGGCGACGGAAAGGGAGTACGTGTGACGGGGGTTGGGGGTGAAGCGGGGCCGATTCCCGCTCGGGGGCGGGAATGACGGAGTGGGTGTGGCGGGTATGACGGAGGAGAGAGGTGCGGGTATGACGGAGGAGAGAGGCGCGGGTATGGCGGTGGAGAGAGGCGCAGTGCCGCTCACGTCGAGATACCCGCGGCAAGCGCGGGTATGACGGAGTGGGAGTGGCGCGGGTATGACGGAGTGGGAGTGGCGCGGGTATGACGGCGGGGCTGTTCGGGCGGCCGGCGCTGCAAAGGGGGTTGGGTTTAAAGCCCCAGATCAAGTCTGGGGCGACGAAAAAGAAGGGCGGGAATGACGGGGGAAAAGCCCAGCCTCAGCGGCGGACGGGCGGCGACATCGTCGTCTGCCAGCCGCAGTTGTGGCAGGGCGGGAACTCGACCGGGCCGGCGATGCGGCCCAGGAAGCGACCGCAGTTGGGGCAAGTCGCCCGGATGCTCGGCTGCGGGGGCGGAAAGTGGCTCATGTCCGTTCCTCCTTATGGTGAGCTGGGGGTGATTCAGCGCCGCACCTGGATCGGCACCGCGCTCGCCCTCGGACGCTCGGGCTGGTCGGCCTCCTCGTGCATGTAGCGATCCGCGTCCATCAGGTCGTCGTCCTGCTTCTTGGGCTGAGGCACGCGCCCTTCGGTTTCCGAAGCGGAGAGCCAGCGGTAGGCGAACATCCGCTCCGGGAAGCTGCGCATGTCGGGCGTGTAGTAGGAGCGCGGCCCGCCGCCCCCGCCGCTCTGGCCCCCGCGCAGCCGCCGCTGCACCAGATTCACCCCGGCGATCACGGAATACGGACCGCCGTTCGAGCTGGCGACGCGCAGCCCATCGCGCCGCATCTGCCCAATCCAGGCCGATTGGCTGCGATCGGCGCGCCAGCGCACCGGCGCGCGCACGCGCCGCTGCCAGAAGCGCATCCAGTCGGCCAGCCGCGCCATCACATTCGCTCCGCGCTCTTCGAACTCGCCCAGCCGAATCAGCACGCCGGCGCCGCAGGGCGCGGCCGCCGAGGTCAGGCCCGCGACCACCGCGGCGGTGAAATGGTGATGCTCGGCCAAGCCGCCGAAATCGATGCCGCCCACATAGCGCGTGAACGGCGGCAGCGCGTCGTCCCAGCGGTGCCGCATGCGGTCGAACTCGGAGTAGACCTGCCCCAGAAACGAATCGAAGCTGCCGTCGATGAAGCGCTCCACCCAGTCTTCGGGCAGCAGCACGCGCTGCATCTCCTCATAATGGGGCGGCAGGTGCGGGTTGTCGCGGATGCGGGCGGGAATGAAGCCGACACGCACTTCGGCCCGGCCGAGCTGCTCGGCGGGCAGCTGGCGGCGCACAAACCAGCGCTCGAACCAGCCCGGCCAGGGGTTGCTGGCCGCGACGAAGTAGCGGAACGGCTGGGCCGGGTGGCGCAGCCGGGTGAGCAGCATCCGCGCCGCCTCTTCCGAGACCTCGCCCGCCTCGTCGATGAAGACCGCGCCGTATTGCTCCGAACCCAGCCCCCGCCAGTCGCTCAGATGGCGGAACTGAATCGTTGAGGGCGCCCGGTTGCCGCGCCGCGCGCTGCGCAGCGCCACCGCCTCCGGCGGAACTTGCCGATGCGCGACGATCAGCTCCTGCGGGCAGCAGCGGAAGAACTCGCTCATCGTCGTCGTGCGCAGGTCGGTGTAGCGCAGCCGCGCGACCAGGATGCGGGTGCCGGGGTAGGTCAGCGCGGTTTCGAGCGCGAGTTCGGCCAGCGTGCGGGTTTTGCCGCCGCCCATCGCGCCGCCGTAGCCCACGATCGCCGCGCCCTCGTCGGGCTCGCGCGATTCGAGCAGCTTCCAGACCTCGAGCTGGCGCGCCGTGGGCAGAAAGTCCGGCAGCTCAGTCCGGTCGGTCGTCGGTTCAGTCGTCGACTGCATCGCGGTCCTCCTCAACTTCCTCAGGCTCCCGACCTTCGGGCTGATTGGCGGGCGCGTCCGACTCGGCGGGCAGGCGCAGCGGCGGAGTGTGGCGAACGATCGTCACGTACTGCGGCCCCTGCCGCTCGCGGAACATGCCGCGCATCTTGGCCAGCAGCTCCAGCGCGCGCAGGCGCGTCGCCGGCGGCGCGGCGGCGTCGCCGGCGATCCCGCGGATGCCCGCCAGCACGCCGTCGTCCGTCGTCTGCGCCTGCTCCGAATCGGCCATACGGAATGCTACTCGAACACCTGTACGAACACAACCGCAGTCCACCGCCCAATGCGCCGTGCGCCACACAACATGCACTGGTCGGAGATCCGTCGCCCCAGATTGATCTGGGGCCCAAACCCAACCCCCTTCGCAGCACAAGCGCACCGAACCGCCCCCCAACGCCCGTGCGCAGGACCGCCCGGTACTCCGTGCCGCAAACGACCGCCGTATGGGCCCCAGATCAAGTCTGGGGCGACAGAAAAAGCGCGGGAATGACGGAAGGGCGGGCGCTAACCCCCCTGCACCCAGAGGGCGTCGCGGGTAGCGCGGACGCGCAGCGCCGGCGCGCCCCAGCGGCCGGGATCCCAGGCCGTGCTGAGACGCGGCCAGATCACCTGCCAGCGCCGCCCATCCCACTGCTCCACGACGCTCAGCAGCCCGGGCTGCGCGGCGTCGAGACGCTCCAGCGCGGCGACCGCCGCGACCCACGGGCCGCTCCAGCTGACCAGGTTTTGGCCCGCGCGCAGCGCGACGGCCGCCGGGCCGCCGCCCGCGCTCTCGCCGGAGATGTACTCGCCCGGCGCGCCCGCGGCCAGCCGGATCGCCAGCACATCACCGCCGCGCACCGTACGCAGCGTGCTCAGCGCGGCCGGCGCATGCGGCGACCAGGCCAGCCAGCGGCGCGCGCCCAGCTCCCAGCGCCAGGCCGACTCAAGGCTCACGCCCAGCGACGCCAGCGCCTCGTCCACAGGACGCTCCGCGCCCTCAATCGCGATCCACTGCAACCCGCCGGCGGCCGATGTCAGGCGATCAAGCGTCTGGCGATCCGGCGTCGACATCGAGGCCGAGAACTCCGAGGTCTGGCCCGTGCCGCGCCGCCCGATCGCGACCGCGCGGATTTCGCCCTGCGGCAACAGCAGCGAGGCCGCCTCGAACATGCCGTCGTCGCCAACCTGCCCCCGCGCGAGATAGCCGATCGCCTCCGAACCCAGCAGATAGACCTCGACCGCCGTGCCCGGCTCGCCGCGGCCGCGAATCGTGCTGCGCAGCTGGGTTGGGCTGCGACGCTCCACCGCGTAGCTGAGCAGCGTCGGCGGCGCAGGCGCCGAGACCGCCGCGCCGATCGCAATCGCCGCGCCGCCGACATCCCCGAACACGTTGCGCGTGATCAGGTTGTCGCGCGTCTCCGCGCCGCGCAGCTCGACCGCCGCCTCGGCGACGCCGCCGATTCGGTTCTCGCTAATCCGCGCCGCGCGCGCGCCCTCGACCAGCGCGATCCCCGCGCCCGTCTCCGCCACCGAGTCAAAAGCGAGCGCCGCGAAATCCGCGCCGATCCGGTTGTACGAAACCTCAACCTCCGCGATGCCGGCCAGCAGAATCGCGCTGGCCGCGCCCTGCACCGCGTTGCCCAACCCGCGATCACCCCCGATCCGCACATCCGACGCCTCGCGCGCCTCAATCCCCGCCGCGGCCGGGCCGGCCGCGCCGACTGCCGCGCCGACCGCCGCGCCGATCATGTTGCGCTGCAAACTGACCTGCGACGTCCGCTCGCCGGCGATCACGATCCCGCGCTCGCCGGCCAGCACCAGATTGGCGACGACGCGCACCTGCGACGCGCCGGCGATGATCGAGATGCCGCGCTCCCCGTTAGGCGCCGGCAGCGCGTCGACGAGCGCGTTGGCCGGCGCGTCGGAGTCGGGCGCGGGGAACAAGCCGATCCAGTTGTCCCGCAACAGCACCGCGCGTGCGCCCTGCTCGACCGCGACGCCCACCCGGTTGGCCGCGATGATGTTGCCTTCGCGCGCGCCGACCGAGACGTCGGCGACGCCGCCACCGAGAAAGACGCCCACATCGTTGCCGACCGCCCGGCCGTCGCCCGTGACTCCAATCCGATTGCCGTCGATCGCCCCGCCGGCGCGCGTGTCGCGGAACTCCACGCCCGCCACGACGCTGGCGCAGATGACGTTGCCCCGCACGACCGCCTGCGCGCCGTCGACCACCAGCACGCCGTCGTCGTTGGCCAGCGGCAGGCCGCCGGCGTCCAAGCCGATGATGTTCTCCGCCACCTCAACGCCGCGCACGCCCGCGCCGCCGATCACCACGCCGTGGCCCGTCCGCCCGCCCGTGCTGTTGCCGACATGATTGCCGGCGATCCGGTTGCCCGTGATGCGCGCGTCCTGCGCGCCGCCCAGCACGGCGATGCCGCTCAAGCGATTGGCCGCCGCGCCGCGCCCGTCGGCCGTCATCCCCAGCCAGTTGGCCTCCAGCGCCGCGTTGCGCGCGCCCGCGCCGATCACCCCGATGCCGTAGCGCTGAAAGCCGCCGATCGCCAGCCCGCGCACCGCCGCGTTGGCTCCGTAGATCACGATTCCGGCCGCGTCGCCCGCCCCGCGCCCGTCGAGGTAGACCGGCGGCGGCGCAGCCGCGCTCCAGCCCGGCTGCGTGCGCGCGTCGAGCGTGATCGCCGCCCCGCGCAGCGCCGGCAGCGGCGCGCTCGGCGCAATCACCGCCGCGCCGACGATCGCGAAGCGAATCTCGCCGCCGCCGGCCGACTCGTTCGCCGCGTTGATCGCCGCGCGCAGGCTGCACACCTCGCCGCAGGCGTCGGGACCCGGATCGTCCGCCGTTGTCACCACCCAGACATTGGCCGGCATGCGCTCCTGCGACGACGCCCCGCCGCCCCAGAGCGCCAACGCGCCGATCACCAACACGCAGAGCGCCGCCGCCGGCCGAATCAGCGCGCCACCCCCGGCAACCGCGCCGCCGCCTCGACGCGAATGTGCAGCCGCACTCCGTCGTCAATGGCGAACGGCTCGCTCAAAAATGCAGCCTGCGACGCAGCCTGCGACGCCGCTTGCGGGTCGTCCTGCGGCGCATCCTCCGATGCATCGCCGCCCGTCGTGTAGCTCAGCCAGCCCGCGCCCTCCGGATGCTCCCGCCAGACCGTCGTCCGCAGATGCGCGATCGGCGCGATCGCCGCGTCCACCGTCGTCTCGCCGCCCATCCAGGTCACGACGTTCAGGCCGGGCCGCAGCGCCAGGCCGGGCGCCGCCAGATCCGTCAGACGCCCCTCCGTGTTCACCTGCGGGGCTTCGATCAGCAGCGCCTGCAGGACCGGCTCGCCGACCGCATTCTCGAGCCGCAGCCGCGCCGTCGCCACGCCGTCGCGCACCGCCGACGTCTCCGACGAAAGCGCGCTCTCGCCGCCGTCCAGCAGCACGCGCCAGCGCACCGCGTAGCCCGGCGCGACCGCTCGGCCGGCCGGATCCACGACCTCCGCGCGCAGCAGATACTCGTCGAACTCGCCTCCCGCGCGCTCCAGCATGTCGATCTGCGTCGCCGTGACGTACAGCGTCTCCGGCTTCCCCACCACGGTCAGCTCGACCACATCCGACAGCCCGCCGCCCGCCTCCGCGCGCAGCCAGTGGCTGCCTGTCTGCGCCGCCTGCGCCCGCGCCCGCGTCAGCACGCTGCCTCCGGCGTCCGTGATCGGCTCGCCCCGCTCCCCTTCCACCGTCAGCAGAATGTCCGATTCGCCCGATTCGCCATGCACGTTGAACGAAATCCGGCGCTCCGGTACGGCCCGCCCGCCGTCGTCGACGATCCGCGCCAGCACGATTGCGACCGCCGTCTCGGAGCCGCGCTCCAGCACCGAGTTGAGCGCCCAGAGCCGCAGCCGCGCCGGCGCGCCGTGGAAGACCAGCGCGAGCTCGGCCTCGGCTTCGACGCTCACCGCGCGCAGCCGCGTTTCGCCCGGCGCCGCGCTCAGCGTTGCCGTCGCCCGCCCGTTGTCCAACGTCCGCAGCGCCAGCAGCGGCCCCCGCTCGCCCAACGCCGAGCGCAGCGTCGGCGCAGCGTCCGCCGTCGCCTCCAGCCGCAGCGGCGCCCCCGGCACCGGCTGACCCAGCCGATCGCGCACCTCGAGCTGCACCACATGCGCACGCGACGCATCGAGCGGACGCTCCCGCGCGGGGCGCAGGATCACGATCTCCGCCGGCGCGCCGATGAAGGCCACCGTGACCGCGTCGACCGCCGAGCCGGCCCGCGCCGTAATCACCGCCAGACCCGGCTGCCCGTCGCCCACCAGCCGCACCGACGCCGACGGCGCGCCGCCGTCCGCGCCGCTCATCGGACGCAGCACCACACGCGACGGCCCGGAGTCCGCGCCGAACGAGCCCAGATCGGTCGTCAACGTCACCATCGGCGCCTCCGCCGCAACGCCCAATGCAGTACCCAGCGCAGCGCCCGGCGCGACCCGCACCGTCACCCGCACGCTGCCGCCCTCGGCCGGCACGCTGCTGCGATCCACTGACACAGTCAGCTGCCCACTCTGCGCCGCGGCCTGCGCCCGGAGGCCGCCGCCCGGCGCTCCCCCAAAAGCGCCCTGTGCGCCCTGTGCGCCAGCCACAGCCGGCAGCAAGGCGCAGAGCGCCGCCAGCACCGCAACCACAGCACAGCGCAGCACCGGCCCGCGCAACACCAGCCCGCCATAGCGCAACACCGGCGCGGCGCGACGCCGGCCGAGGGCACCGAGAACGGGCATCGCGCCACGGAACATCGAAGCCGCCATTCCGCACTCCCTGCGCCGCTCAGTCTACGCCCGCCGCCCAACCCCCCTCAGCCCCCCTTTACCCCCCGTTCACGTTCGCCGCCCCTCCCCCCGCCACTCCCGTCCCCCTTGCCGTCATACCCGCGCCCACTCCGCCACACCCGCCACCGCCTCCGTCATACCCACCACCCCTCTCCGTCATACCCGCGCTTGCCGCGGGTATCTCGACTTGAACAGCACCCAACCCCCATCCCAAAGCTCCCGTCGCCCCAGACTTGATCTGGGGCCCAAACCCAACCACCTGCGCAGCACCGGAGCATCAAACCACCCCGCCACCCCTACCCCCGCTCCCGCCATACCCGCCCCCCTTCTCCGTCATACCCGCGCTTGCCGCGGAGCCTGCCCCCGGCTCGAACGGGGGTATCTCGACGCGAACAGCACCACCGCTGCATCCCACCACCTCTCCCCCATTCCCACCGCCCCCTCCGTCGCCCCAGACTTGATCTGGGGCCCATACGGCGGTCGTTGGCGGCACGGAGCCCCGGAGTTTCCGCGCACGCTCGTTGGCGGACGGCTCGAGACTCCGACGCTGCGCACGACATTGGGTTAGGGCCCCAGATCAAGTCTGGGGCGACGGATCCTGAAGCCGAGGGGTTGGGTGCCGCTCACGTCGAGATACCCGCGGCAAGCGCGGGTATGACGGGAAAAGAAGTGGCGCGGGTATGACGGAAGTGGGGGCGGGTGTGGCGGGGAGAGAAAGGCGCGGGTGACGGAGTGGACGCGGGGCGACGGAGGCGACAGCGCAGACCGCTGCGATCAGTCGGCGGGATCAACCACGCTGAGCCGCTCGCCCAGCCCATGCGCGGCAAGCACGGTGTGCAGGCGCCGATGCTCCGGCAGGCCGTCCAGGTCGATGCCGCCGTTGATCTGGAGAAACTCCACTCCGACGATGCCGCCGGCGGCGTCGTAGTCGACCATCCGGAAGTCCCCGAACGTGCGCGTCCGATGCACGGCGGACTGGTTCAGGCGCACGTAGAGCGAGCCCACCTCGCTGTCGACCTGCACATGGCTATTGGCGCTCATTGGGTCGCTCCTCGTTCTCGGCGCTCACTCCGAGCGCCACATTGCCGTGGCGACGACATTCCCGCCCCCACCTCCGCCATACCTGCGCCCTCTCCTCCGCCATCCCCGCCCCCTGCTCCGTCATACCCGCGCTTGCCGCGGAACCTGCCCCCGGCTCGAACGGGGGTATCTCGACGTGAGCGGCACGGAGTCCCGAGCTACTCCTCAACGCCGTGCGCCCCGCCACCCTCCGTCGTTCCAGACTTGATCTGGAACCCAAACCCAACCCCCTTCGCAGCACCGGAGCCCCAAACCACCCAGCCATTCCCGCCCTTCCTTTTCGCCATTCCTGCCCCCGAGCGGGAATCTGCCACGAGCCCGCCTCCGCCCCCCTTTCCGCCGCCCCCATCCGTCGCCCCAGACTTGATCTGGGGGCCATACCCAACGCCGTACGCAGCGCCGGAGTCCCGAGCCATCCCCCAACGAGCGTGCGCGGAAACTCCGGGACTCCACCCCGCCAACCACCGCCGCATAGGCCCCAGATCAAGTCTGGGGCGACGGACCCTGGGGCGAGGATTGGGTGCTGTGCTCGTCGAGATACCTCCGTTCGAGCCGGGGGCAGGTTCCGCGGCAAGCGCGGGTATGACGGAGCAGGGGGTGAAAGCGCCAGCGCTGAGCGCCAGCCGCGAAAAGCCGCTGCCGGCGGCAGACACGCAGAGGGCGGGGTCCGAAGGCCCCGCCCTCGCAGGTTGCCCGAAGCGGTGCGCGTCGAGCGCGAGCCGGTCGCCGCAGCGGCTAGCTCTGCGCTCGCCGGCGGCGAACCGCCAGGCCGCCGCCCAGCAGCAGCGCCGTCAGCGCCAGCGCGCCGCCGATGCCGCCCCACAGCGCCGCCGAGGAGCCGCGGTCGGCCAGGCCGCCCGTGCCCGTGGCGCCGAGGCCGGTGAGGCCGCCGGTGGTGCTCTCAGGAGCCTCGCCGTCCATGGCGCTGTCGTCGTCCATGCCCATGGCGCTGTCGTCGTCCATGCCCATGGTGCTGTCATCGTCCATGGCGCCGTCGCCGCTCATGTCCCCGTCCCCGTCAGTCGGCGGGTCTTCGTCAACGACCTCCATGGAACCACCGTCGGTGCCCATGGAATCGTCGCCGTCATCCATGCTGTCGCCGTCATCCATGCTGTCGCCGGAGTCCATGCTGTCGCCGGAGTCCATGCTGTCGCCGGAGTCCATGCTGTCGCCGGAGTCCATGCTGTCGCCGGAGTCCATGCTGTCGCCGGAGTCCATGCTGTCGCCGGAGTCCATGCTGTCGCCGGAGTCCATGCTGTCGCCGGAGTCCATGCTGTCCATGCCGTCGCCGGAGCCCTCGTCCTCGGTGCCCAGCTCGTCGGTCGCCGGCTCTTCCTCTTCCGCCGGCGGCGGAGGCGTCACAGCTGCGAGATTGATGGGCTGGTTCCCGGCCGAACGCACCGGGTAGGACACATCCACCATCATGCCGTTGACGCTGAACGACACATCGCTCGTGCCGGCCGGCACATCGATCTGCCAGCCTTCCGCGCCGATCGTGGAGCGACCGACCTCTTCGCCGTCGGCCATGGCGACGATCTCGGTCCCCGCCGGGGCCGTGTTGCCGTCGATCGTCACAACGTAGGGGCCAACACCTCCCCAGAAGCTGTGCGGCGGCGTCGGTTGGGCCAGCGCCGCGCCGGCGATCAGCAGCGCCGCGAGCGCCGCCCCCAACGCAGCCATCATTCGTGGAATCTTCGACATTCGGTCCATCCCTTTCTGTGCCTCGTCGCCGTAAGTATCCACGCTCACGGCGTTTCGGACAACCTGTTTGCGCCTCTAGCCGCTCAGCCAGAGGATATCGCCTCTCGTTATGGTGAAATCAACCGTGCCCGGCACCGGCCGGCCGTCGGTCAACTCACTGTAGGGGATCCAACGCTGCGCGTCGGCTCGCCAGCTCCACAGCGCGGTCGCGCCGTGCGGAATAAGCAGATCATAGAGCACACCCGCCGTCGTCGGCGTGCTGTCCAGCCAGGTCGTGAAGCTCCCCAGCCGCGCCGAGCCCAACCCGTCCAACCCAACCGCTCCAGCCGCCCCAGCCGCCCCAGCCGCATCGCCCGTCGCATCCGAGCCGGTCGTGGTCGCGCCGCTCCCATCGCCCCCATCACCCGTCGCGCCCGTTGCATCCGGCGTGCCCGTCGCGCCCGCAGCGCCGGGCGGCGTCGCCGTCACTACATCCGTCGCCTGCTGGCCGTCCGCCGTCGCCGTCACCGCCGCCGTGCCCGCTTGCACCACCAGGAACTCCAGGCTCGCCCGCCCGCCCACGGTGTTCACCGTCAAAGCGCCGCGCGAGACCAACTGCGCCGTGACCGGCTGCGTCGAGAACACCACCGGCGTGCCGTCGACCACCGGCTGGCCCTGCGCGTCGGTCACGTCGGCGATCACCCGCATCAGCCCCACGCCGCCGGACCAGACGATCGGCAGTTCGCTCAGCGCGACCGCCGCCGCCTTGCCCGCCACCCGGAACGTGCGCTCGCTCTGCGCGCCGCCGTGCGAGACGCGCAGCGTGTATTCGCCCGCCGGCAGCGGGCGGCCCGCGGCCGCCAGCGTCCGCAGCAGGATCGAGGCCCCGCCGTCCGCGCCCGCCCGCCGCTCGCGGCTGATCGCCGTCTGCGCGACCGGGCGGCCCTCGGGGTCCTGCACCGTCAGTATCAGCCGCGCCGGGACGACCGCGTCGTTGCCCCTCGCGTCCGTCGCCGTCACCGGAATAGTAATCTGGTCGCGGGCGCCCTCGATCTGCTCGTTGAGCAGCGCGCCCGAAGGCTCGCCCAGCGCCAGCCGGCTGGCCGGCCCCGAAAAGGTCAAGCGCGGCGATTTGGCCGAATAGAGAACGCCGTCGGAGATCACCTGCGCGTTCACTTCGCTCGACCCCGCCGTGTCGCTGCTCACGATCAACGCGATCGCGCCCGCGCCGCTCACGCCCAGCTCCCGCACGCTGTCCGTCCTCCAGCTGCAGGACGCCGCCGAGCAGTCCGCGCC
The DNA here is from genome assembly GCA_965242565.1 of Dehalococcoidia bacterium. Taxonomy (GTDB): domain Bacteria; phylum Chloroflexota; class Dehalococcoidia; order Bin125; family Bin125; genus CATQGW01. The sequence goes on from OZ251457.1 coordinate 1,446,341, forward strand.
CGGCGCTGAGGAGTCGAGCATCAGCGGCGCGGCGGTGACGAAGATCGAGGTGATGGCCGACGGATCCGCCGCCGCGTCGTTCGTGTTGAGAATCTTCAGCACCAGCTCGAACCCGTCGCCGCCGGCCGGGCGCGTCGTCGGCTGCCCCTCAGCCAACTCCAGCGTCACCGACGCGATCTCCACCACATCCTCCACCAGCGTCACCGTCTGGAGCGCCGCAGCCAGCGTCCCCGTGAACGGCTCGTCGTTGTTCGCGCCCGTAATCGTCAGCGAGTACTCCACGTCGGGGTCGGCCGAAAGAGTGACCTCGCCGGCGGGCAGGCCGAAGAAGTCGGCGGTGTAGGTGGCGACCGTGCATTCCCAGATCAGCGTCTCGTCCGACGCCAGCCCACAGGTCGCCTCGCGCTCTGCGTCCGTCGTTTCGGCCGTTCCGGCGGTCAGTTCGATGCCGCCCGTGCTCCGCAGCCGGATGCCGCTGGCCGAAACCGCCGTGATGGCGTCCGCTTCGATTTCCTCATTCAGCTCAACGCGCAGCACCACTCGCAGGCCCAGGTCGGTCGTGCCGACGGGAACAATGGCGTCGGAGTCGTCGAGCGCAATCCGCAGCTCGGCGCGGAAAATGCCCTGCTGCGCCTGCGCAGACTGCGGCGCAACGGCGGCCCAGGCGAGCGCCGCGACAAGCGCCGCCAGCAACCCAAGCGCAGCCCCAGACCCCGCGCCCGACCCGAAGCCAACCCGCAGCCCCGCGCCCAGCCCGAGGCCCAGCGCCCGACCCAGCATCCGCGACGGCGCCGCAAAGCTGTTCACCGCTGCTCGCCTTCCCGCCGACTCCATCCGGTCGGCCCTTCCGCCGACTCCATCCCGTCGGCTACCTGCCTAGCCTACGCGCCCCACCACCCCTTGCGCCCGCCAACTTTACGCCCACGCAACACACCGCCCCCTTTCCTCGTCATTCCCGCCGCTCCTCTCCCCGTCATACCCGCGCCGAAGAATCCGTCATACCCGCGCTTGCCGCGGGTATCTCGACGTGAGCGGCACCCCCCCATCCCCAAGACCCGTCGCCCCAGACTTGATCTGGGACCCAAACCCAACCCCCTCACGCAGCACCAAGCCCCCGAACAGCCTCCCAACGCCGTTCACAGAAACTCCGGCGCTCCGCCCCACCCCCCTCTCCGTCACTCCCGCCCCCTTCTCCCGTCATACCCGCGCCGAAGAATCCGTCATACCCGCGCTTGCCGCGGGTATCTCGACGTGAGCAGCACCCAACCCCCATCCCCAAGACCCGTCGCCCCAGACTTGATCTGGGACCCAAACCCAACCCCCTCACGCAGCACCAAGCCCCCGAACAGCCTCCCAACGCCGTTCACAGAAACTCCGGCGCTCCGCCCCACCCCCCTCTCCGTCACTCCCGCCCCCTTCTCCCGTCATACCCGCGCCGAAGAATCCGTCATACCCGCGCTTGCCGCGGGTATCTCGACGTGAGCAGCACCCAACCCCCATCCCCAAGACCCGTCGCCCCAGACTTGATCTGGGGCCCAAACCCAACTCCCTCACGCAGCACCAAGCCCCCGAACAGCCTCCCAACGCCGTTCACAGAAACTCCGGCGCTCCGTCCCACCCCCCTCTTCGTCACTCCCGCCCCCCTACCCCCGCCCGATCACCAACGACACCGACGTCGTGCCCGAACCGCCGATGTTCAGCGTCGCCACTCGCTTCGCGTCCGGCACCTGGTAGTCGCCCGCCGCGCCCGTCACCTGCCGGTGGGCGTCCAGCGCCTGGCGCACGCCTGTCGCGCCGACCGGGTGGCCGCCGCCGATCAGCCCGCCCGACGGATTCATCGGCAGCGCGCCCTCGAAATCGATCACCCCGTCCTCGATCGCCTCAAACGAGCGGCCCGGCTCCGTCAGCCCGAAGTGGTCGATCGCCATGTAGTGCGAGGTCGTGAAGCAGTCGTGCGTCTCGATCGCGTCCAGCTGCCGGGCATCCTCGACGCCGGCCCGCTCGAAAGCGTCCACGATCGCCCGCCGCGTGTGCGGCAGGATGTACGGGTCGCCCGCGGCCTGCGAGATCTTGCTGTCGAAGGTCAGCGCCGCCGTGCGGTGGCCCCAGCCCTCGATGCGCGGCACATCGGCCAGCTCGACGCCGTTGCGCTCCGCCCACTCGGCCGCCTTCGCCTCCGACGCCAGCACCAGGCTGACCGCGCCGTCGGTGATCTGCGAGCAGTCGCGCACCGCCAGCCGACCCGTCACCTGCGCGGCGTATTTGCCGCCCTGCAGCTCCTCGAGATCGCCCAGCCAGGCCCGCGTCTGCGCCTTGGGGTTGCGCTGCGCGTTGGCGTAGTTCAGCTCCGCCAGCCGCGTCAGATGCGCCGCGTCCAGCCCGTAGCGCTCCTCATAGACATCGCCCAGCCGCCCGAACAGCTTCGGGAACGGCAAATCCACCCCCGCCGCCTCCAGCTCATACCAGCCCGCCGTGCCGAGGAAGTCGCCGCCCTCAACCGGGCTGACCGTCTTCATCTGCTCCACACCCAGCACCAGCGCCGTCTCGTAGCGCCCCGCCTCGATCTCCGCCGCGCCCATCAGGATCGAAATCGAGCCCGACGCGCAGGCCGCCTCGTGCCGCGAGGTCGGCAGCCCGCCGAAATCCGGATCGATCTCCGCGAAAAAGCCGCCCAGCTGCCCCTGCTTGGCGTACAGCTCGCCCGCGAAGTTGCCCACATGCGCTGTGTCGATGTCGTGCGCCTCCAGGCCCGTCGCCTCCAGCGCGCCCTGCACCGCCTCGCCCATGATCTCCCGCAGATTCGCTTCCTCCTTGCGCCAGTTGCGCGCAAAATCCGTCTGGTATCCGCCGAGGATGTAGACCGCAGTGCTCATGATCGCCCTCTCATCTGAATTCGGTGCGTGTGCGGAGAGTAGCAGCCGCGCCACTCCCTCAGTAGCCCCGTCAGTACCCGCGGAAGACCGGCGCGCGCTTCTCCCGCCAACTCTGCCGACCCTCCTCCGCGTCGTACGTCCGACGCACCCGATCCGACACCTCCACCTCGTGCGACAGCGTGTCGCGCAGCGAATGCTCCGACCCGTAGTCGATCATCTCCTTGAACGTCGCCGCGTTCAGCGTCGGCAGCGCCGCCAGATCCGACACGAAGCGCGCCGCCTCCGCGTCGAAATCCTCCAGCGGCCAGACCCGATTCGCCCAGCCCCAGGCCAGCGCCTCTTCCGCCTCCAGATGCCGACCCGTCACCAGCAGCTCCAGCGCCCGCCCGCGCCCCACGATCCGCGGCACAAACCACGTCGTGCCCCCGTTCATCCCGATCGCCCGCTGCACCCGGTGGTCGCCCACCTCGATGTTGTCCGCGCAGAGCCGCATGTCGCAGGCCGACGCGATCTCCCAGCCGTGCCCCAGCGCCCAGCCCGTCACCAGCGCCACCACCGGCTTGCGCAGCGCCCGCAAACTCAGCAGGAATGGGTGATGCACCGTCACGCTGCTGTCAATCGGATGGACCGGCTCCATCCCGTACAGATCATCCCCCGAGCAGAACGCCTGCGTGCCCGCCCCGCGCAGCGTCACTACCCGCACATCCGGACGCCGCGCCGCAAAATCGATCAGCCGCTGCAACTCGTGCAGCAGCCGAAAGCTCAGCGCATTCAGCCGCTCCGGACGATTCAGCGTGATCGCCAGCACCCCCTCCTCCGTCACCTCCCACAGCGTGACCTGCCACTCCCCGTCCGCCATCGGACGCGGCGCCTCGGGCCAGTCTGCCGCCGTTACGTCATGCTGCGTCGTCATCAGTCATCCTCTCCAATCAGCGCCCAGACCTCCTCGAAATCAATCGTGAAGCCCGGCAACTCCGGTTCCGCCGACAGCTCCGACGGACGCTCCAGCCGCTCGACCTCGCGCCCCGGCCGGTAGACGAAGACCAGCCGATCATCGGGGTCCACCAGCACGCCCAGCCGCACGCCGAAGCCGATCCACTCCGCCATCTTCTCCTGCTGCGCCGCCAGCTGGTCGCTCGGCGAGCGCACCTCCACCACGAAATCGGGAATCGCCGCGACGATGCCCCGACGCTCCGCGCGGCTCATGTCGCCCAGCCGCTCATCGCTGATCCAGGCCGCGTCCGGCTGCCGCACGCTGCCGTCGGGACGGCGGATGCCCGCGCTCGAGCTGTAGGCCCGCCCGTCGCGGTGCCCACGCCGCCAATTGCCCAGCAGACGGTTGAATTCGCTCTCTATCTCGCTGCTCTCGCCGCCCGCAGGCCAATTCATCACCAACGCCCCTTCCGCGTCGCGCTCGAAGCGCAGACCGTCGTTCAACGACGAAATGCGCAGCAGCAGATCGTCCGTCAGCGGGCACTCCGCCGGAAAGCGCAGCGTCGGCAACGCCGGCAGCTCCGGCGCCCCCGCCGACGCAACCGCCGCCCCGCCCAATTCCGCATCCCGCGTCGCCGTCGCAGTCGCCATCGCGCCCCCTCCACCGCGATAGTAGCCCCTCCGCTCCCGCCCGGGGGCGCCCGCCCCGTCATTCCCGCCGCCCTCCCCGTCATTCCCGCCGCCCGCCCCGTCATTCCCGCCCCCGAGCGGGAATCTCCCCGCACGCCCCCAATCCCCGCTCAGTCCGCCTCCTCCAGCGCCGGCAGAGCATCCACAATCCGCATCGTCTCCACGCTCACCGTCACGATCCGCTTCACCAGCTGCGGGATGTAATCCGGCTGCGGCGGCTCCAACTCCAGGCCCCAGTCGTTCGGATCGTTCACGATCCCGCTCGCCTTGTCCGTCCGCACCTGATAGCGGTCGAGCAGCCATTCCAGCGCCGAGCGCGGGCCCACCACGTAGCGATGCGCCCCTTCGGGAATCCCCCGCAGCGTCAGCCAGTCGTTGACCACGATCGCCGAGCGATCCTTCTGCTTGGGCGTGCCCGCCCACTTCAGCTTCCGCACGTACCAGCGTGCATCGTCGTCGGGCGCCCCGTCGCTCCAGACCTCCTCCAGCGCATACGGCTCCACCTGCTCGTAACCGATGTGCAGGTTGAGCAGCGCCTGCCCCGCCTCCGCAAAGGCGTAGAACGACGCCGCCGTAGTCACCTCCGGAATGCGCGGCAGCATCCGCGAGAGGTCCGCTGCGTAGCGCTCGCGATAGTCCGACGAGTGCAGGATGCCGTAGACGTAGGCGAAGATTCCGTCCTTGGTGACATCTCCGCCGTAGCGCGACTGGTAGACAGCCAGAGCTTGGTCTGTGATGTTGTCGTGGGGCGCAGTCTCGTGATGATCTGTGATCATCGTGTCCTGCGAGAACGAATATTGGCGGGCCTGCTTTTCGGGAGTTGAGTCGTAGACGTACCGGGGGAATGTGAACGTCGCCTGTCCGGTCGCACCGCCCGCGCACGCAACGTCCGGGACTGCGTCAGTCGCGAGGATCCCTGGCACCCTACCGGCGACCCTAAGCTTGTACTCGATGACGATCTGAGGCACTTGGTGTGCTGCGGATGGGAAAATGTCGAGGATTCGGTGGGTGCTGTTGTTCAGAGCCCTGTCCAAGTAGAGATGCTGTCGGAAGAACGGCCGGTAAAGCGATGAGCCGAAACCTGCCTCGTTGACCTCGATCAACTTGCCGTTTTTCGCAGCGCGTTCGGCCTTAGCTTCCCACTTGAATTGCGTTGGGATGCGCTCCGGCCAGCCCTGCCCTTTGTGGTCCTTCCTGGCCTGATCGTTGTAAAACGCGACCTGCGCGCTCACACGACTGCGTAGTTTGCGATCCGATGTGCTGAACACCCAAGCGTCTCGCTTCGTCTCCAGCCCGTTGGACGCCAACCCGAACAGCGGCGGACTGCCATCAGTCTGGTTGCCGCTGTTTGCCAACGGGCGGAGGATGGCAAAGTGTTCGCTGCGCTGGTTGATCCAGTCGCCGTGCTTGTTCGGCGTGACCGTGCGCCACTTGTCATCATGGACACTCGAACCAGCGATGATGCCCTGCTTTTCTTTGGTGGAGAGACCATCACCGATGTCGCGATACCGGATTTCTGCCCCAGATGTCGGCACTGATCCGGGACGCCGGACCAACAGCAGCACTGCGACACCAGTTCGCGTGCCAGAGCTGAATGCGGACTCACCCTCCGCCTCAGCTTGCCGACCGACCGTTCGCAGGTTGCCTCGAAAGTCGTAGACGTAGATTGCGTGGAACTCGTCAGCCAGCGATTTGCGAAACGCATCGAATGCGGTTCCGTCGACGAAGCCGCTGTTGGTCACGTACGCGACGACGCCTCCATTTGACGACGCAAGTACGCGATTAGAGGCCCAGCGGATCGCACGCACATAGTGATCGTACAGCGCAACCCGATTGGTTGCCTCAGAGTTCGCGGCATAGGCCCCGGTAATTGACGAAGCAGAGGCCGCAACGCCTGCGCCCCTGCCGTCAAGGTGCGGGTACGAGCGATTGGGATTCTGATCATCGTGCTTCTTCTGCCCACCCGACCATGGCGGATTGCCGATGATCACGCGGATATCCAGCCCCAGCTGCCGCTCGATCTGCTCGCTGTTGTTGGCGAACAGCCCCGTACCCTGTCGCTCGCCCGGCTCCGTCATCTGGAACGTGTCGGTCAACACGCCCCCCGTAAACGGCTCGTAGCCCGCGTCGAGCTTGTGCGCCGCCATTGCGTCGCGGTAGGCGTTCTCGATGTTGACCGCCGCGATATAGTAGGCGAGCAGCATGATCTCGTTGGCGTGGATTTCGTTGCGGTACTTGCGCCGCAGGTCTTCCACGCCGATCAGGCCGCTCTGGAGCAGTTGCGCGATGAACGTGCTGGTGCCGGTGAACGGATCGAGGATATGCACGCCCTTGTCGCCGAGCGACGCGCCGAACTCGCGTTGCAGCAGGTCCGCCACCGCGCGGATGATGAAGTCGACGATCTCCAGCGGCGTGTAGACGATGCCCAGCCGCTCGGCGTCCTTGGGGAACGCTTCACGGAAGAAGTTCTCGTAGAGCTCGTTGGCGACTCGCCGGCGGCCCTCGGCGTTGTCGATCCCCTCCACCCGCCGCCGCACGTTCTCGTAGAAGCCGCTCAGCCGCGCCGTTTCCGCGTCGAGCCCCTCGCCCGCGAGCGCGTCGATCATTCGCTGCATCGCCCGCGAGACCGGGTTGCTCTCGGTGAAATCGGAGCCGCCGAACAGCGCGTCGAAGACGGGCTTGGTAATCAGGTGCTGCGCCAGCATTGCCGCCGCGTCGTCCTCCGTAATCGAATCGTTGAGGTTGCGCCGCAGCGACGCGACGAAGTCGTCGAAGCGCTTGCCCAGCGTGTCGGAGCCCGAGATCAGGAAGCGAATGCGGCTATGCAGCCGGCTCGCGATATCGGCGACCGACGCCGCCCAGTGCTTCCAGTAGCGGCGCTCGCCGCAGCGGATCACGATCTGCGCGTAGATCGCGTCGCGCCACTGCGCCAGCTGCTCGTCGATCCCCTCCAGAATCAGCTGTCGGCCCTCTGCAACCGGATCGCCCTCGCCCTCCGTCTCTTCGCCATCGCCGCCGCCCGGTCCCACCCCGATCACGCAGATCGGGCCTTCGCGCCCCTCGTTCAGATCAAGCTTGTTCACCCAGGCGTCGAGCCGGTCATCGTGCGAGCGCAGCGCCTGGAGCACCTCCCAGACATGGGCGTAGGCGTCGTTCTTGTCCAGCGCCCGCGACGGGTCCTCGTCCGCCGGCACGACTACAGGCAGGATTATGTAGCCCCACTGCTTGTCTTCCGTGCGACGCATCACCCGACCCACGGCCTGCACGACGTCGATCTGCGACTTGCGCGGCTGGAGGAAGAGCACGGCGTCGAGCGAGGGCACGTCGATCCCCTCGGTCAGGCAGCGGGCGTTGGAGAGGATGTGGCACTGCTGATCCATCATCATTGTTTCGCCGCCCAGCCAGCGCAGCTTGCCGGCGCGCTCCAGCACGCCGGTTGTGCCGTCCACGTGCTGCGCCTCGGCCTGAAGATGCCGCTGCGAGCGGCCCGCGTCGTCCTGCAGCTGCCCTACCAGATTCACAAAGTGCTTGGAGTTGGCGATCGTGTTGGAAAACGCCACCGCTCGCCGCATCGGCTGCGGATCGTCCTTGAATTCACGCCCCTCCGGGTCGTGCTTGGCCAGCCCGTTCAGGCAGCCGATCACTCGCCCCACATCGCCCACGTTGACCGAGTCGCCCAACTCCTCGGAGTACTCGAGGTTGATCTGATCTTCGCTGATCACCAGGATCGCTACCTTGTAGTCGCTCAGCAGCTGCTCGTTGACGGCCTGCGCGAAGCCCAATCGATGAAACTCCGGTCCGTAGACGCTTTCGTCGTCCATCGAGGCCAGCACGACATCGTTCGCTTCGGCCTTCTTCTTCGCCGCCGCCGCATAGAGGCGCGGCGTGGCCGTCATGTAGAGCCGCTTTTTCGCGCGGATCCGCTCGGCGTCGTGGACCAGCAGGAAGTTGGAGCGCTCCTCGTCCTTGAGCGTCGCGCCGGTGGTGCGGTGCGCCTCGTCGCAGATCACGAGGTCAAACGCGGGCATTCCCGCCTCCTGCGCCTGCGCGATTCGCTGCATCGACTGGTAGGTGCTGAACACGACTGTGAGGCGGTTGGGCGCGTCAACGGACGCGGCCCGCGCCAGCCGCTCGGCGTCGGTCGTGGCCGGGATCGGCAGGTCGTAGGTGCGCGCGCTGTCGCCGTCGCGCTGCCCCACTTTCGGGTCGGAGCAGACGGCGAAGGCGCGGATCGGGATGCGCGATTCGGCGGCCCACTCGCGCAGCGACTGGTTGACCAGCGAGATTGAGGGCGCGGCGAAGAGCACGCGCCCGCCCTCGCCGGCGAGCTGCTCGGCGGCGCGCAGCGCGGTGAATGTCTTGCCCGTGCCGCAGGCCATGATCAGCTTGCCGCGGTCGTGCCGCTCAAAACCCGCGTAGACATCATCCAAGGCCGCTCGCTGGTGAGGACGCAATTCTTTGCGCGGCTTTTCGACCAGATCCGCGGCCGAGTCGTGGAGATAGGCATCCCAGTCGATGGTCGTCGCGTCTGCTCCGAAGAGATCGACGCGCTGCACCGGCGGACGCTGATTATCGATCAGCTTGACGAGGTTGCGGCTCCACTCCGATGTGGTGGTGATGACGACGCGCTCGTCGAAGGCGGCATTCGTGTTGGACAAGAACGACCGGAGGTGGCTCTGGTAGAGCTTTGAGCCGGGCGCGTAGCACTTGCACTGGATGGCGACGAGGCTGCCGTCGGGACGCTCGGCCACGATGTCCACGCCGACCACATCGCCGCTGTCGTCGCCCGGCCAATCGCTCCAGCGCCACACCTTCGTGAATTCGCCGAGCGGACTGCGATTGGTGCGCAGGACTTCCGCCACAAGCGGCTCGAATTGGCGCCCGCGCTCAAACGGGTCCTCGTAGTCGGTGCAGAGCTGCTCGTAGACGTCGCCGAACGTTGCAGGCATTGGACGACTCTAGCCGATGCGCCGCGCTTAGCCAATCACACCGGCGGCGGCGAGGGCGGCGATCTGCTCCTCGCTGAAGCCCAGACGCTCCGCCAGCAGCTCGGCGCTGTGCTCGCCCAGCTCGGGGGCGTCGCGGCGGATTTCGGCCGGCGTGGCCAGCAGGTCCGCGGGGTGCCGCAGCGTGGGCGTCGGACCGTAACGCCGATGCTCGTGCTCGGCCAGATAGCCGTTGGCGATCACCGCCGGATCCGAGGGCAAATCGCCGATCTTCTGCACCCGCGTGAAAATCAGGTTCGGCTCCTGCGCCAGCCGCCGCTCCCACTCCGCGCGCGGCGCCGACGCGAACCGCTCCTCCAGAATCGCGATCAGCGCCCCGCAGTGTTCGCCCATCGCCGCCAGCGTCGTGAAACGCGGATCGTCGGTCAGCCGCTCCAGCCCCGCCGCGCGGCAGAACGCCGCCCAGTCGCGCTCCGCCTCCAGAATGCCCAGTATCAGCCATTCGCCGTCGCCGCACTGATACAGATTCCAGAGCGGATTGGCCGCCGCGCTGCGGTCGAAGCGCGGCCATTCGTTGAGCCCGGTCAGCATCGCCACGCTGACGCCCCAGTAGGAAAGCCACATCGTGGCCATAATGTGCGATACTTCGACGCGCTGCCCGCGCCCGCCGTTGCGCTCGCGCGCGGCCAGCGCCGCCAGAATGCCGTAGGCCAGGCAGGTCGCGCCCATCACGTCGGCCACGCCGAGCGTGTTCCAGTTGGGCGGGTCGCCCGGCGCGCCCATCGAGTACATGAAGCCCGCCCGCGCCTGCCCCACCGCATCGAGCGCCGGCAGATGCGCCTCCGCGCCCTTAAACCCGTAGCCCGCCGTAGCGGCGTGAATGAGACCGGGATTGATCTCCGCGAGCGAGTCGTAACCCAGCCCGAGCCGCTCCAGCGCGCCCGGGCGGTAGTTCTCGATGAACACGTCGGTTTCCGCGATCAGTGCGCGGAAAATCTCGCGCCCGCGCTCCGTCTTGAGGTCCAGCGCCAGCGAACGTTTGTTACGATTGACCGCCTCGAACAGCGCCGAATGCCCGTCGGGCATCAGATTGGGAATGCCGGCCACGCTGGCCACGAACCGCGCCGCATCGGGCCGCGTGGGCGACTCAATCTTGATCACATCGGCGCCCAGATCGCCGAGCATCATCCCGCCGATCGGCCCGAAGCCCCAGGTGGAGCTTTCGAGCACGCGGATACCGTCCAGCGCCGGCAGCGCGTCGGGCATCATCGGATCGGGCGTGGTTGTCGTGGTTGTATGGGGCATGATCAGAGCACAATCTGTTCGCGGTGCTCGCCGAACACCTCGCGCATCGCGTCCATCATCTCGCCCAGCGTGCAGTAGGCGTGGACGGCGTCGAGGATGTACGGCATCGTGTTGCGACGCGGGTCGCGGCAGGCGTTGCCGAGCGCGCTGAGCGCCGCCGCCGCCGCGTCGGGGTCGCGCTCCGCTCGGGTGCGGCGCAGCCGCTCCAGATGCCGCGCCTCGCCCTGCGGATCCATCTCCAGAATCGGAATTTCCAGCGGCTCCTCCAGCTGGAAGTCGTTGACGCCCACGATCGTCCGCTCGCCGCGCTCGATCTCGCGCTGGAAGCGCGCCGACGCATCCGCGATCTCCTTCTGGAAGTAACCCGTTTCGATCGCCGCGATCACGCCGCCCAGCGCCTCGATCTGCTCGAAGTACTGGTACACGTCGCGCTCGATCTCGTTGGTCAGCTGCTCCACGAAGTAGGAGCCGCCGAGCGGATCGACGGTATTGACCGCGCCCGACTCGTGCATGATCACCTGCTGGGTGCGCACCGCCAGCCGCGCCGCCTTTTCGCTGGGCAGCGCCAGCGCCTCGTCCATCGCGTCGGTGTGCAGCGACTGCGTGCCGCCCAGCACGGCCGCCAGCGCCTGGATCGTCACCCGCAGCAGATTCACCTCCGGCTGCACATCGGTCAGCGAGACGCCCGCCGTCTGGGTGTGGAAGCGCATCCACCAGGAGCGCGGATTCTCCGCGCCGTAGGTTTCGCGCATCTCGCGCGCCCAGATGCGCCGCGCCGCGCGGAACTTGGCGATCTCCTCGAAGAAATCGTTGTGGCTGTTGAAGAAGAACGAGAGCCGCGGCGCGAATTCGTCGATCGACATGCCCCGCTCCAGCGCCCAGCGCACGTATTCGATGCCGTCGGCCAGCGTGAAGGCCAGCTCCTGCGCGGCGGTCGAGCCCGCCTCGCGGATGTGATAGCCGGAAACGGAGATGCTGTTCCAGCGCGGCATCCACTCGCTGGCGAATTCGACGGTATCGGTGACCAGTCGCATCGAGGGGCGCGGCGGGAAGACGTACTCGTTCTGCGCGATGTACTCCTTGAGGATGTCGTTCTGCAGCGTGCCGCCCAGCTTGGCGCGGTCGATGCCGCGCTTCTCCGCCGCCGCGATGTACATCCCCCAAATCAGCGGCGCCGGCGAGTTGATCGTCATCGAGGTCGTGATCTGATCCAGCGGCAGCTCGGCGAGCAGCAGCTCCATATCGGCCAGCGAGGAGACCGCCACGCCGCACTTGCCGAACTCGCCCGCCGCCAGCGGGTCGTCGTGGTCGTAGCCCATCAGCGTGGGCATGTCGAAGGCGATGCTGAGCCCGGTCTGGCCGTCGTCGAGCAGCCGGCGGAAGCGCGCGTTGGTCTCCTCCGCGCTGCCGAAGCCGGCGAACATGCGGATCGTCCAGGGCCGCCCGCGGTAGCCGGTCGGATGCACGCCGCGCGTGTAGGGGTACTCGCCGGGCAGCCCCAGGTCGCGCTGCGCGTCCCAGCCGTCGTCGGCCAGCGTGGTCGCGTCGTAGAGCCGCTCGACGGGCCGCGAGGAGACGGTCATGAACGGCCCGGGCCGTTCGCGCCCCTCCGACTCCACCCGCGCGTCCCACTTCTCACGTTCGCGCCGCAGCGCTGCAATCGTCTCGCCGTCCAGCATCCCGCGCCTCCTTCTGTTGACCTCAGGATATCCGAATGGGGATCCGCAGTTGACGCAGCCATGGCAGCAACATCACACCATGGCCAAATTCGCCGAGCGCCCGCAGAGGCGCGCCTGAATCCGCCCAAGCTGCCACGTAGGCGCAAACCAAGGCATCGAGCTTGTCTTCGCGGTCCTTAAGTTCGCCACCGGTGAGTTGTCGGTCCGGCGCATCCAGCAGCTCGGCGAGGGCTTCGTTGAGCCGCAGTCGTGGTCCAACCGGGCGCTCGATGAAGTTGACCCGAATTGCGTCCGTCAACTCCCCCTGTGCCTGTTGCGTCGCGGCAATGGTGCCCGTTTTCTTGTATTTGATCGTTCGGGGAAGCCCGAACAACTCGATCATGGACGGATGCGGATAGGTCTCGAACACGACCGACCCGCCTTGTGTGTCCTGTGGCCGCTCCGCAAGGCGCCCGCCTTGCCGCTCAAGACTGCGCAAGATTCGGCCTCCGCTGTGATCTTCACCCAGCCGACCAAGACTCGTCGGATACGCGCCTGCCTCGAATCGGTGATACAGCTTCGAGACATCGTCTTCGGCCTGGCGGCGGCCCTTCTGATTGGTTACCACCAACGGCGCGTCAACCGCAGCGATCCATTCGCCCCATGTGGGTCGAATCCACGCGATGATCTCGTCGACCGAATAGAGCAAGTCGATTCGTGGCGAGACTACAAGTTCGCCACAGTCCCACTCCAGCTCCACACAGCCCGTCCCGTTGCCCTCTTTCCACGCCAGGTCGAGGCCGATCAAACGACGATCACTCATGTCCTGCCTCCGCCAGTTGCCAGATTGACCAGACGAGCGCGCCCCACTCCGCCGGCGAGAGCGGCGGCCCTACGAAGCCCGGGCAGGCCGGATCCCGCATCAGCAGCGGCATCGCGCCCTCGAAATGCAGCATATACGGATACTGCCGGCAGCCCCGCGGACGCGCCTCATACGCCCCGCAGCGCAACTCCGCCGTCAGCAGCCCGCACGCGCCGTCCGCGTCCTGCGCCAGCAGCGCGACCGCGCCGTGCTCCTCGATCTGCGTCAGCGGAATCAGCCGCGCGGCCTCCGCCTCGTCCAGATCCGCCCGATAGGGCGCGCGACAGCAGAGCGCACCGCACTCGTCGGCCAGACAGACGAACGACGCATCGCCCGGCAAGACCAGCCGCGCCGACGCGCCCGGCGCGAACGCCTCGGCGGCGGCGCTCAGACGCTCGACCAGTCGCTCAATCGGGCGGCGCGCGGCGGCGCTCAACTGCCCGCCGCCGCGCCCTCCATCAGGTGCAGCTCCTCCGCGCGGCCCCACGGGCTGCCTTCCTCGGCCAGCAGCTCGCGCAGCCGCGGCTCGTAGAAGAACTCCGACTCGCCCGCCGCCGGGCGCAGCTCGTCCAGCCACGACGCCTTGTCGTCGTAGGCCGCGAAGAACGGGCGCCCCACCCAGTCCGGGTCGCGCCCCTGCAGGAAGCGCAGCACGATCATCTTCTCGCCGGCGTGCTCCACCACGCCCAGCACCTGCACCTTGCCCGGGCCGGCCGACATGCTCGGCCCGCGCACCGTGCGCGCCACCCCGCTGACCTGCGCGTAGGCCTTGCGGAACAACTCCTGGCACTCCACCAGCGGCAGCTCAAAGTAGCGCTTCGCCCCCGTGTCGCGCGCCACGAACAGGTAGTAGGGCACGCAGCCCGCCTGCGCCTGCTCCGCCCACATGTCGGCCAGCAGGTCCGAGTCGTTGTTGATGTGCTTGAGCAGCGGCGTCTGCGTGCGAATCTGCGCGCCCGTCGCGCGGATGCGGCGCACCGCCTCCAGCGCCACCTCGGTGCGCAGCTCGGCCGGATGGTTGAAATGCGCCATCAGCGCCAGCTGCAACCCGGCGTCGGTCACCTCCTGGAACAGCGCCAGCAGATCCTCCGCGTCGTCGTCGTAGATGAAGCGGTGCGGCCAGTAGGCGATCGCCTTCGAGCCGATCCGCACCGTGCGCAGACCGTGGTCTGCGCCCTCCCGAATCAGCGGCTCCACGTAGTCGCGCAGCGTCGCCGTCTTCATGATCAGCGGGTCGCCGCCGGTGAAGAGCACATCGGAGACTTCGTGGTGCTGCGAGAGGTAGCCGGCCAGCCGCTCGCCCTCGCGCATCGCGAACTTCTTGCCTTCCAGCCCGACGAACTGCGGCCAGCGGAAGCAGAACGTGCAGTAGGCGTGGCAGGTCTGCCCCTGCGAGGGGAAGAACAGCGCCGTCTCGCGGTACTTGTGCTGCATCCCCTCCAGCGGCGCGCCGTCCAACTGCGGCATGTTGTGCTCCATCTGCCCCGCCGGGTGCGGATTGAGCGTCATCCGGATCTCGTCCGCCAGCACCTTCAGTTCGCGCGCATCCTTGCCGCTGTCGAGCGCCGCCGCCATCCGGTCGAAATCCGCCGGCGCCAGCATGTCGCGCTGCGGGAAGGTCAGCCGGAACATCCCGTCCGTCGCCGCGTCTTCCCAGTTGATCAGGTGATCCACCACGTAGCGGTTGGACTTGAACGGCAGCACCCGACCGACCACGTGGATGTCGTGGATCAGCTCATCGGGCAGCGCCTGAATCTGCGGCAGTTTCTCGAAGTTGTGCAGGTTGATCGCCTGGTAGCGATCAGAGGAGAAGTCCTCAACGGAGAGGACGGGCAGCTCGGCAGTCGACATCACAAGGCCCCCTTCAGCGCGCATCCACGCGACATATCTACTCTAGCATCGCCCACAACCCCCCGCCGCGCCCGCCCCCAGGATCCGTCATTCCCGCCCCTCTCCTCGTCACCCCCGCCCACTCCTCCCTTCGTCATTCCCGCCCCCCTCTCCGCCACACCCGCCTCTCTCCACTTCCGTCATACCCGCCGCTCTTCTCTCCGTCATACCCGCGCTTGCCGCGGGTATCTCGACGCGAACAGCACCCAACGCCCTACCCCACCACCCTCCATCGTTCCCGCCCCCTTTCCCCGTCACTCCAGCGCCCCTCCCGTCGCCCCAGACTTGATCTGGGGCCCAAACCCAACCCCCTCGCAGCGCCGAGGTACCGAACCGCCCCCCAACGCCCGCTCGCAGGACGACTCGGCGCCCCGCGCCGCTCCAACCAGCGCCTCACTCCGCGCGCAGCTCCACCAGCCCCACCTCCGGGCGGCACAGAAACCGCAGCGGAACCACCGCTGTCCCAAAGCCCTGACTCACAACCACCCGCGCACCGCCGCGCTCGAACACCCCCGCCGTCCGCCGACGATCCACCAGCCGCGAGTGGCGCACCGGCGCCCCGTACCACGGCGCTCGAATCTGCCCACCGTGCGTGTGCCCGCAGAAGACCAGCGGCGGCGGACGCTCCAGGCGCAGCACCGCGTCCGGACTGTGCGTCAGCAGCACCGTCAGACCCGCCCCATCCTCATCCGCCGGCAGCGCCCGATCCAGCCGCGCCATCCCCACCGAATCGTCGCCCGCCCCGGCAATCCGCAGCACCTCGCCGCCGACCTCGACCTGCGTCCACTCGTTGCGCAGCACCCGCACGCCCAGCGCCTCCAGACGCTCCACAAACGACGCCGGATCCACCAGCGCCCGCCGTCTGCCGAACATCCGACTCCGCGCCGCCGCCGTCCACTCGCCCACCGTCCGCACCGGCGACAGATAGTCGTGCGCCCCCAGCGAGGCATACACCCCGAACGGCGCGTGCAGCAGCGCAAACGCCTCCACCGCCGCATCCCAGCCTGCGGCGGTCTCCACGTAGTCGCCCGTCGCCAGCACGATGTCGTACTCCAGCCCCGCCACCAGCTCCGCGAAGCGCTCCAGCGACGCCCCGTCCGCCGGAAAGTGCGTGTCGCTGATGTGCAGCACCCGCAGCCCCACGAGGCCCGCAGGCAGATCGCGCACCGCCACGCGACGGTGCGACGCCGCCGCCTGCGTCGACTCCCACCACGCATACGCCGTCAGCCCGCCGCCCAATGCGGCGGCCAGTGCGGCGGATCGTGCAGCGAACAGCGCAGCGCCCCCTGCGATCGCCCGCGCCCGGCTCCCCACGCGCGCCTACTCGCCCGACAGAATCGCGTCCACCTCGGCGAACTCCTCCGTCGTCAACCGCCAGGCCAATGTCGACGCCACGTTCGCCTCGATCTGCTCCGCTTTCGTCGCCCCCGCGATCACCGACGACACCGCCGGATCGCTCGCCAACCAGGACAGCGCCAGATCGAGGATGCTGCGCCCCCGCTCGCCCGCGTAGGCCTCCAACGCCTCCAGCGTGTCGAATTTGCCCTCCGCCGTCAGCGCCGCAATCCGCCCCGGCATCGCCTGCTGCCAGGCCGCCAGCCGCGTGCCCTCCGGCAGCGGCTCGCCCCGCCGATACTTGCCCGTCAGAAAGCCGCTCGCCAGCGGAAAGAACGGCAGCTGCCCCAGCCCAAACTCGCGGCAGGCCGGCATCACCTCCGCCTCGACGCCGCGCTGCAGCAGGCTCCACTCGTTCTGCGCCGAGACGAACCGCGCCAGCCCGCGCGTGCGCGACGCCCAGTCCGCGTTCGCAATCTGCCAGCCGCTGAAATTCGAGTGCCCGATGTAGCGCACCACGCCCCGATGCACCAAATCCGTCAGCGCCTCCAGCGTCTCTTCGATCGGCGTGTCCGGATCCGGCTGATGCATCTGGTAGACATCGATGTAGTCCGTGCCCAGCCTCGTCAGCGACGCCGCCACCGCCCGCTCGATGTAGTGCCGCGAGCCGCCCCGCGTGAACGGCCCCTCGCCCACCGGCATCGCGAACTTGGTCGCAATCAGCACATCCTCGCGCCGCGAACCGAGCGCCCGCCCCAGATACTCCTCCGAGCGACCGCCCCCGTAGATGTCCGCCGTGTCGAAGAAATTAATCCCCGCCTCCAGCGCCGCCTCGACGACCGCCGCCGACTGCTCGTAGTCCAGCCGCATCCCGAAGTTGTTCGTCCCCAGCCCCGCCAGCGAGACCTGCAAGCCCGAGTTCCCCAGGCGTCGATATTCCACAGCCCCATCCTTCCCTGTGCCGCGATCCGGCCGCCCGATCGTACAACTGATCTTGCAACCCTGATTTTACGACCCTGTGCCGCTACAGGGACGCATCCTCGCCCCAAATCAGGCAAGATGGATCATCAAGATGAACGACATCCCCCACGCGCGCCGCGCGCCCGGCCTGCTGATCACCGCGCTCGTCGCACTCGCCGCGCTCGCCGCGGCCTACCTCAGCCTGCTCGACGCCCGCGCCGCCGGCGGCGTGCCGCTGCCCACCGAAGCCGGCAGCCGCTGGGAAATCGTCGCCGGTTACAACACCGGCACCCACAACTGGAACGACCAGCAAGACCCCCACGCCATCGACATCGTGCGGCTCGACGCCGACACCGCCGGCAGCGCCGTGCTCGCCCCCGCGAGCGGCGCCCTGAGCTACATCGCCTCCGATTGCCTCTCGATCCGCGACGACGCCGGCATGGAGCACCTGCTCTGCCACATCCAGCCCGTTGACGGCCTGCGCCGCGGCTCCCAGGTGCAGATCGGCCAATACATCGGCAGCGTCTGGCCCGACGGCTACGGCAACAACGGCGGCCTTGCCCACATCCACTACGCCGTCCACCACTCGCGCGGCGGCGGCTACCTCGGCGAGACCGTGCCCTTCGTCGGCGCATACGCGATCGAAGACATCGAACTGCGCAACGGCGACGCCTTCAACCTCCACGCCGGCGTCGAATTCACCTCCACCAACCGCCCCGACTGGCAGGCCCCCGCCCTCACCCGCGTCAGCCCCGCCGACGACCCCGACGCAGCCGACGACGACCACGGTCACGACCACGGCGAAGACGACGCCGCGAACTACCCGTCCAACGCCAACAGCGGCGGCGATAGCGCGGCGGACGCAAATGTGAACCACGAAACCTCGCCAAGCGCGAACCAGACCGCGTCGGAGAACCACAGCCACGATCACGACCACGGCGGAGACGCAGCCGCCAGCGCCATCCACGGCGCTGCGACGCAGCCCGTGATCGGCGGCTGGCGCGCCATCGCCGTCGACCGCCCCGCCTCGCTCGCCGCCGTCTGGAGCAAACGCGGCTCCACTCTCTCCGCTCTCTACTACTGGGACCGCTTCCGCCAGCGCTGGCTGACCTACTCGCCCAACCTCCCCGGCGGCGGAAACGCAGGGCGCATCAGCCTCTCCCCGGGCGACGCCGTGCTCGGCGCAGTGCGCGACGCCGCCGTCTGGCTGCCGCGCATCCTCCACTCGCCCACACCGCCCGCCCTGCGCCTCGGCGAAGGCTGGAACCTCGTCTCCTGGCACGGCCACGACACCCCGACCGCCGACGCCTTCGCCGCGCTCAACAGCCTCACCAGCGCCTTCCTCTGGGACAACGCCCGCCAGCGCTACCTCCGCTGGACGCCCGGCGCGCCTCCCATCGTCAACGACCTCGAAACCATCCCCGCCGGCGCAACCCTCTGGCTTCACCTCGCCCAGCCCGAAACCTGGCTCCAAACCCCCTGACCGCCCACCCCCCCGGCAACACCCCCGCGCCCGCATCTCCGTCATTCCAGCGCACGCTCCGTCATGCCCGCCCCGCCACGCCCACGCCGCCCCCACTCCGTCAAACCCGCGCCCTCACTTCCGTCATACCCGCGCTTGCCGCGGGTATCTCGACGTGAACAGCACGGAGCCCCGCTAGCCCGCCAACCATGCCGCGCGAACCCTGCGTCTACATCCTCGCCAGCCGATCGCAGGGAGCGATCTACACCGGCGTCACCTCCGACCTCTCGCGTCGCATCTGGCAGATCAAGCGGCTGGAGCAAGGCGCGCCGGCGCGGGTTGGTTGATCAGTTCAATCCTGAGTGGCGGGACCTCTACGGCGATTCGGCGTGAGGTCTGGGAGGCGGGCGGGGCATTGGTGCCGCACACGCCGAGATACCCGCGGCAAGCGCGGGTATGACGGAGTAGAGAGAGGCGCGGGGAGGCGGAGTAGCGGCGCGGGAGACGGATTTGCGAACACACCCTAGCGCCAGATCCGCTCAAACTCCGCCGTAAACCCCTTCAGCACCGACTCCCCGCTCACCCGCATCGGACGCGCCAGCTCCTCCGGCTGTTCTTCGCCCTGCCGATACACCCAGACGACCTCGTCGAACGGATCCACCAGCCAGCCCAGCCGCGTCCCGTTCGCCATCCAGCGCTCCATCTTCTCCTGCTGACGCTCCACCGAGTCATGCCGCGATCGCACCTCTAGCACGAATGCCGGCGCGCCCACGATGAAGCCGTCCTCCAACTGCCGCGCAGCGTGCTCGTCATCGATCCAGCAACCGTCCGGTTCCCGCACCGAGCCGTCGAGCAGACGGCAGCCGATCGCCGACTCGAATCCGCGCCCGTCGCCGCCCCCAATGATCCACACCCCCAGCTGAGTGCAGATCTCGAAATGCGCCCCGGCGCTCCGCTGCCCGTCCGGCAGCGCCAGCGATAACTCTCCCTCTGCGGTCCGCTCCAGGCGCCACCCGTCGTTGACCGGGCTCAACCTGAGTAGCAGATCGTCCGTCAGCTCGATCTCCGGCGGCAGTCGCAACGCCGGCAGCTCGAACATTGCGGCATTCCCGAGCGGTCTAGAAACCGCCGGAGCTAGCGCTGGAGCCAGCCGAACTGCTGCTTGCGGCGCTGCGCCTGCGTGCTGATCTCCACGTTGATCAGCGTCGAGCCCTCCTGCTCGAACGAGTCGTCGAGCGCGGCCTGCAGCTCTTCGGGGCTCTTGCAGTAGTAGCCCTTGCCGCCGAACGCCTCCATGATCATCTCGTAGTGCGCGCGCGGCACCAGCGCGTTGGGCGGCATCTCGCCCGTGCCGCCGTCGGGCAGCTCGTCGGGGCCGCCGCCGATCCCGTTGTTGTTGAAGATGATCCAGGTGATCGGCAACTTGTGCCGCACCGCCGTCTCGACCTCGGTCGGCCCGAAGCCGAAGGCGGCGTCGCCCTCCAGCGCGATCACGCGCTTGCCGGGGTTGACGACCTGCGCCGCCAGCGCGAAGCCGGGGCCGACGCCCATCGTGCCCCAGGTGCCCGCGTCGAGCCGCGAGCGCGGCTCGTAGGACTGGATCACCTGGCGGGCGATCGCCATCGTGTTCTCGCCCTCCGTCACGAACACCGCGTCGCGCGGCAGGCGGTCGCTGATCTCCTTCAACGGGCGGTAGTAGTTCATCGGCGAGTCGTCCGCCGCCATCCACTCACCCTGCTCCTGCGCCTTGCGCTCCACCTCGGCGTTGATCGAGGCAACCCACTCGGTCGTGTCCTCGAACTGCCAGGGGTTCTCATCGAGGTACTCGTTGAGCTGCCCCATCACCGCCTTGCCGTCGCCGACCAGCGCCACCTCGGTAGGCACGTTGGTGCCGATCTCCTCCGGCTCGATGTCGAGCTGGATCACCCGCAGGTCCTCGCGGAAGCGGGGCGGCAGGCCGAAGTGCAGAATCCAGTTGAAGCGCGCGCCCAGCAGCACCACCAGGTCGGCGTTGCGCAGCACGTGGGTGCGCGCCGCCGCCGCGTTGCCCGGCGCGTCCGCCGGAATCACGCCCGCGCCCATCGGCGTCGCCAGCCAGGGAACGCCCGTCTTGTCGACGAACTCCCGCACCTCCTGCTCGGCCTTCGACCAGGCCATGCCCTTGCCCACGATCACCAGCGGGTTGGAGGCCGTCTTCAGCGCCTCAATCGCCGCCGAGACCGACTCCGACGACACCAGCGGGCGGGTCGGCTCCGGCACCGCCGGCTCCCACATCACCTCGTCCTCGTCCACCCGCGCGTCGATGATGTCGCCCGGCAGATCGAGGTAGACCGGCCCCGGCCGCCCGTTGATCGCCGCGCGCACAGCCTGCGCGATCAGCCGCGGGATCAGCCGCGCGTCGCGCGCCTGGTCCGCCCACTTGACGAACGGCTGCGCCGCCGCCACCTGCGGCGCGTCCTGGAAGTCGCCGCGCTGCGAGAGGGAAACGTTGGCCGCGCCGCCGATCAGAATCATCGGCCAGCAGTTGGCCTCCGCGTTGCCCAGCGCCGAGACCGCGTTGGTCATGCCCGGCCCGGAGACGACCAGCGCCGCCGAGATGTGCCCGCGCATGTAGGACGCCGCCTGCGCCGCGTAGCCCGCCGCCTGTTCGTGGCGCACCCCCACGAACGGCATCCCCTCCTGCATCCAGGCGATGGAGATCGGCACGACGGGCACGCCGACCAGCCCGAACATCTCCTGCACGCCCTGCGTCTTCAACGACTTGGCGACAATCTGCGCCCCCGAAAGCTCAGCCATGGTTCACTCCTCTTCGAGCGCGCCGCAGGCGCGCCGGTTTGCACGGTCGGGCGCACCCCCCATCAGGCGCGCAAGCGCAGGCTACCGCATAGGCGAACTTCAGACAGCCGGCACGATCCGAGCCACGTTGAGCAGGGAATAGCTGACCTCAGGGTTGAGTCTCGCGTTCAACTCTTGGAGCTCGCGCTGCTTGTCGGTGTCGACCTGCTCGACCGCGGCTTGCGAGCGACGGACGTTTTCCTCCCAGATGGGGATGACGCGCATGTCGTTCGGGTCGCTGGAGGCTCGCATCCGATCCAACGTTCGTTGGTCGTTGGCGTGCCGGCGTCGCGCAGCTTCAGCACGGTTCGCATACAGGCGCTCAATGCGATCTGTGTCGGTTGCGCGACGCTCCATCGCTTCCACGCTGCGCTCGAAGACCAACTGATCTCGGTCGCCGGCAATGACCTTCTCAGCTTCCATGAATGCGGGCCTGAGCGTGTGGATCGGCGCCTCCATGGACCGGGTGCCGCGTCCTTCAGTGCGGTCGAACACCCGCGACTGGAGCAGCAACTGTCGGCCGAGTTCGAGGTCGCAGGTGCCGTCGTCGTCCACAAAGACGGGCACGACTGACTCGGTCGGTCTCACACCGCCCGCCTTCAGGAGCCAGTTAAACTGCCAGCCCTCGCGGACATGAGGAACGGCCAATGGCGAGACGGACCGCACGGCGGCGGCCCCATCGACAGTCTTCTCAGTCGCCCGCTTCACCAGCATGTCCACGATCGGATGCCCGAAGCCGAGATAATCGACAGAGACGCTGTCAACCGAGACACGAGGGTTGAAGCACACTCGGAGTCGCTCTCGTCCGCCCAGCAGCTCGCGCTCTTCCTCAGTGAACGGCGGGTGGAACTGGATCTCGCGCTGTTCGAACTCATCAGAAGGGCCGACGTAGGTGTTGACAGACGCAAGGAGCTCACCGAGCATCCTCTCGAACTCCTTCTGGTCAACCGTTGTTGCCGGCTGAGAATGCACCAACTCGACGATGCCCGCCGAGTAGCTGCGGCCGTCCAGGACAAAGTCCTGGAGTTGGGTTTCGGCCAAGCGGCCCTGCTTGACTAGCCTCTCGCTCCGTCGGCCAAGCTCGTCGAGTGCGCGGTCCCGATCTGCGGCCGCGAGCCTCATCGCGTTGCGTATGTCCTCTTCGACATGCCCCAGGATCGGCTCCAATCCGCCGATCGAATCTTCGAACAACTGGATGCGCTCTTCCAGCACCTCCAGGATGCGGCTCTCGATCGAGCCCCGCACGTGGAAGTTGTAGACGGACACCGGGTGCTCTTGTCCAAAGCGATCAAGGCGCCCGATGCGCTGCTCCAGCCGCATCGGATTCCACGGTAGATCGTAGTTCACGAGATGGTGGGCGAATTGGAGATTTCGGCCTTCACCGCCCGCCTCAGTGGAGATCAGCACCTGCGGACCATGACCGAGCCGAAAGTCGGCTACAGTGCGGTCCTTCTGCTCCGCGCTCAGCCCGCCATGGAACGCATGCGTGTTCCAGCCTTGGGCGCTAAGCAGAACGCCGAGCATGTCCTATGTGTCGCGGAACTGCGTGAACAGCAATATCTTCGCACTGGGATCTTGTGCGAACAGAGCGCGCAGTTTGTCCAGCAGGACATGCGCCTTGCCATCGAGCTGAATCGCCTCCAACTGCCGAATGATGCCGCGCAATCGCCCAATCTCATCATCGATCGCCTCACGGGCATTCCCCTCGACCTCTTCCGGCATTGGGTCATCGCCGTCGTCGTGCAACTGTTGTTGGCGATCGTCTTCGGTCGCTTCACGCGCCGCCAGTCGCTCGCAGCGCCTCTCTAGAGAGTTGCGCAGAGCACGCGACGAGCTGACGAGCAGCTTCTGCCAGATCACCATCAAGAAACCCACAGCGTTCCGGCGCTGCTCTGCCGCATTCGCGAGGCCTTCGCGAATCACTTCCTCCATCGCGCTCTGGATCTGCGCCTCTTGATCGGAAAGCTCCAACTCCCATCGGTATGCACGGCGCGGCATGAAGCCTTTCACCACAGCGCGTCGATTCCGAAGCAAAACCTCGCTCAGGCGATGGCGGCTGCGGATGTCGTCCAAAACGCCGGACGGATCGCCTAGTCGATCCACCAGCTCAGTGGTGCTTGATGAAAGAACCTGCGACGCGCGATCGAGCCAGTCACTCGGCAGCGCCTCAATGAGTGGGGCGCCGCTTGCCGACATTGCGCTGTCGAGTTCTTCGGCCGCCCGGCTCACTCCCCGCCTCGCCTCGAGATGTCGCTCGAAATCGCTCTCCGAAGCGAACAGCGTGTGATTCAGCATCTCGACCAGCGAGAACAGCTCGTGCCGTTGAAGCTGCATTGGTGTCGCCGTCAAGAACAGCACCGCTCGCTGGCCGAATTCCGGGCGCGCGGTGAGCTCGCTGACCAACCGATAGAGGCGCGTGGCGCGCTGGCGCGTCCCCTGCCTCTGACGGCGCGCGTGATGCGCCTCGTCAACGATGATCAAATCCCACGGAACCGACGCGATCTCCCGGATGCGCTCGTCGCTGTTTGACGCAAAGGCGTGCGACGTGATGATCGACAGGTCGTCGGCCCACGGGTTATGGACGTTTAGCGCGCGTTTCGACGCGAGCTTCTCCCGGTTGAACAGTGCGAAGTTCTCGCCGAACTTCACCTTCAGCTCGGTGAGCCATTGGATTTGCAAGCCGGGCGGCACAAGGATCAGCACGCGACGTGCGTCGCCTCGCGCGCGCAATTCCTTGATCACCATGGCCGCCTCGATCGTCTTGCCCAGTCCGACCTCGTCACAGAGCAAGAATCGGTGCGGAAACTCGGACACGACACGGTGAGCCACAGAGACCTGGTGCGGCTTCAAGTCCACACGCGCGTGGGCAAGCGACACAAGTTCGGCGCTCTGATTGCGAGCCCACAGATCGGCCACGACAGAACGCAGATTGAACAAGCGGGCTGCGTCCAACTCGCCGGCCTCCATCCGCTCAAGCGGGTCCAGCAACTCGGCTCGTCGCAGCTGGAACTCGATCTCGTTGGTTGTGCGACCGTCTGCCCAGTCAACACGCCAAGTCGGAAAGCTGTCGCTGGCTGTCTGCGCCACGACCAAGCCGCGGTCGCCGATGCTGTTCACCACGCGGTCGCCGACGCTGAACGGATCGGGGTCAATCGCGCCGGCGCCGAGGCTGACTTGATGCTGGTCGCCGTTGTCCAGCACGACGGTAGCGATCCCGCGATCGACGCTCATCACAGAGCCCCTGAGCTTCATCGACCCCCAGTAGATGCGACATCCCGCTCGAATCTCGCCTGCTGCCACGACGCACTCCCCGTCGCTGTTCGCCCGCGCCAGCTTGGCAGCATAGCGCGAGCAAACCTCTCACACCAACCGCCAGCCTGAGCGCCGCCACAACTCCCGTGCCTCCGCGTGAATCAGCAGGCGGGCGGCGATGAGGCTGCGCACCGACGGCTCGCGCCGATTGAAACGCAACTTCCTAGCCCGCCACATCCGTCACCGTGCTCCCTGTCGCCGACAACCTGTTGCATCTCCCGCCACCTCACGTCCACTCGGCCTGGGCCCTCTCGTCACCTGCCTTCAGTCTCGTCGCTCGCATGTACTAAGATGAACCATATGGCCGCCCTCACTGATCTCGAAAGCGAACGCCGGCGGATCCAGGCTGCGCTGGACGGCGCGCGTCCGCCGGCCGAACGCAACGCCCGCGGCCAGTTCGCCACGCCGCCCGCGCTCGCCCGGCAGATCGCGGCAGAGGCAGCGCGCCGCCTCGAACGCACCCCGATCTCCTTCCTTGAACCCGCGATCGGCACCGGCGCGTTCTACGCTGCAACCCTGGACCAACTCGGAACCGAGCGCATCAGCCGCGCCGTCGGCTTCGAGATCGACCCAACGCACGTGAATCACGCCAACTCGCTCTGGAACGACCACGGCCTGAGCGTCTACGACGCAGATTTCACCGCCGCGCAGCCGCCCGCTTCCGACCGCAACCGCTTCGACCTGATCATCAGCAACCCACCCTACGTCCGCCATCATCACCTGTCGCGCGAAACCAAAGCGAGACTGCGCGATGCCTCGCAGGCCGCTACGGGCGTGCGTTTGTCGGGGCTCGCCGGACTGTACTGCCACTTCATGCTGCTCTCGCACGCCTGGATGCGCCCCGCCGCGCTCGGCCTCTGGCTCGTGCCCAGCGAATTCCTCGACGTGAACTACGGCGAACAGCTCAAACAATACTTGCTCAACTCCGTCTCGCTGCAACGCATCCACCGTTACGACTCCGAGGATGTGCAGTTCGCCGACGCGCTCGTGTCTTCTGCCGTCATCATCCTCTCAAACACCGTTCCATCGGAGGACGACCGGATCGAGATGTCGCTCGGCGGTCCGCTCGATTCGCCCCGTGAGACGCGAATGGTGAGCCGCGACGAGGTGCGCCGAACACCGAAATGGACCAGCTTGCCGACGCGCCGGATCAGCCCCAACGGACGAGCGCTCCCCACGCTCGGCGACCTGTTCACGATCAAGCGCGGCATCGTTACCGGCGGCAACTCGTTTTTCGTTGTCAACGCCGAAACCGTCCGCACGCGCCGCCTGCCCAAGCGTTTCCTCACTCCAATGCTGCCCGGCCCGCGCGACCTCGCCGAGAGCGAGGTCCGCGCCGGTCAACATGGCCTGCCGCTCGTCGCCGAGCCGCGTTTTCTGATCAACTGCGACCTGCCGCCCGAAGAGGTACAAAGGCGATTCCCCAACCTTTGGCGTTACCTACAAGAGGGCGAGGAAACCGTCGGCGCGCGCTACCTCTGCCGACACCGCACCCCGTGGTACCGCCAGGAAGACCGCCCGCCTGCGCCGCTGCTCTGCACCTACATGGGCCGCAGCGGCGCGAACGGGCGCAGCCCGTTCCGTTTCGTGCTCAATCACTCGCAGGCGGTTGCGCCGAACGTCTACCTCACCATGTACCCGCGCCCGCCGCTCAGCGATGCCATTGCCCGCGATCCCGACCTGCTACGCGCCATCTGGCGCCACCTGAACGACATCGACCCACAGACGATGATCGCCGCCGGCCGCACCTACGGCGGCGGCCTGCACAAAATCGAACCCCGCGAGCTCGCCGCCCTCCCGCTCGCAGACTCCCCGATCGAGCTTGGCAGGGATACAGGGCGCAGGGGTGCAGGCGCTGATCAAAGGCGTTGAGAGAGCTGCGGTTCTAGGGTTCGGTGCGCTCAGGTTGCACGACGTGGAAGATGCCATCGGCTCTGTATTCTGCCTGCCTGATATCGCCGACTGTGAGGATCTCGTTGATGACCTCGCCGAGATAACTGCCGTCGCCATCGACGCTACAGTAGAACCTGTTCACAGCAACGACAGGCATGTCCGTTTGCCCGGGCCGCAACGACGCAGGCTTCACCGTTCGATGTTCGCCGATGATTGCCGTCACCTGAATCTCGTAGATCGTGCCAAGGTCGAACATTTGGATTCTCCTCCGCAGCATCGCAACGGGCAATCGCCTGATGCTGGTGGCATGCGCCTCGTCTCGAGCGCAGTGCAGTTAGTATATCAGCTCAACGTGAAGTTGGAGCATCACACCAGCCGCCAGCCCGAGCGCCGCCACAACTCCCGCGCCTCCGCGTGAATCAGCGGCCGCCCCGCAATCAACCCCCGCACCGACGGCTCGCGCTGATTGAAGCGCAACTCCCTGCCCTCCACATCCGTCACCTGCGCGCCCGCCGCGGCGAGCAACGCCGCCCCGCCGGCCACATCCCACTCATGCCGACGCCCCACCGTAAACATCAGACAGCCCGTCCCACTCGCCAGCAGCGCCATTCGGTACGCGATCGAGCCGATCGGCAGCAGCTTCGTCCCCTCGGGCACCGGCGGCAGATCGCCGAAGCGCCACTCGCCGCGGCCGGCCAGCATGTAGCCGTCGCCCAGCGAGAGCGCGCTATCCAGTTCGAGCGCGCCGTTCTCCACTCCAACTACTGCGGCGAACAGCTCGCCCTGCGCCGGGTTATAGACGACGCCCACAGTCGCCGCGCCGCCGACCGCCAGCCCGATCGATACCGCGTACTCCGGCACGCCCTGCAGAAACTCCCGCGTGCCGTCGAGCGGATCCACGATCCAGACCCGCTCGCGCGACAGCCGCGCGCCGTCGTCCGTTTGCTCTTCGCTCAGCCAGCCGTCGTCGGGAAACGCGCCCAGCAGCGCGCGGCGCAGCGAGTCGTCCACCGCGATATCCGCTTCCGAGACCAGCTCCGCGCCCCAGCGGTCGCCCGGCTTCCAGCCGTAGCGCGCACCCTTCTCGCCGTAGCGCAGCAGCAGCGCGCCCGCGTCCTGCGCCGCCGCTTTGGCGGCAGCCAACTCCTCCGCGAAATCGGATTCGGTAACACTCACTCGCGCGACTCAGAAACCGGCCTGTTTGTCGACCAGGCCGACCAGCTCGCGCCCGCCGCGGTAGCGCCGCAGATTTTCGCAGAAGCGCTCCAGGTTGCGCCCCGCCCGCAGCTGGCTCGCGCCGGCGGTATGCGGCGTCATGACGACGTTATCGAGCGCAAACACCGGATGGTCGGCGGGCAGCGGCTCGCCCTCGACCACGTCCAGCGCCGCCCCGCGCAGCTGTCCGCTCTCGATCGCCTCGATCAGCGCCTCCAGCTCGATAATCTCGCCGCGCGTCACGTTCATGATCACCGCGCCCGGCTTCATTTTGCCGAACCGCTCGCGGTTGAACAGATGCCGCGTTTCCTCCGTCAGCGGCGTGCAGACCGCTACCACATCGCAGCGCGCCAGCATCTCGTCCAGCTTGTCCATCCCCAGCACCATCCGCACCTCCGCCGTCGCCGGCACCGGCATCGCGTCGACCGCGCGCACCTCCATGCCGAAGCCGCGCGCCCGCTGCGCGATGGCCCGCCCCGTGCCGCCGAAACCGACGATGCCCATCGTCAGCCCTTCGAGCTCGAACGCCGCGCGCCGCATCGCCACCCGCTCGCCCCAGGCCTCGCCGCGCAGCCGCAGCGCCGGCCCCAGCGAGCGCGCCAGCGCCAGCAGCAGCGCGAAGCCGTGATCGGCCAGATGCGGCCCCACCAGCCCCTTCTCGCCCGTCAGCGGGATGTCAGCCTCGCGGAACGCCTCGAAAAGGTAGCCGTCCACCCCCGACGCCGTGGCATGCACCCACTTGAGTTCCGAGGCTTCGGCGAACAGCTCGGGCGTGAGGTAACCCAGCAGCACCTCCGCCTCCGCGATCTGCTCCATCGCATCCTCGCGGTTGTGCGCCACGACCACCTCGGCGTCGCTCCCCGCCGCCGCGCGAATCCGCGCCAAATCGTCGTCCGACACCTCCGGCAGCGTCAGCCCCGGCATCACCAGCACGCGCATTGTTGCTCCTCCCGATTCAGTCCAGCAGCGTGATTAGGGCGGTGGTGATGCCGATGTTGGCGCCGAAGGCGATCGTGAACGCGGCGACCAATATCCGCGTCTGCGCCCGCTGTGCCGCGTCGAATGCCCCACGCATCGCCCGCTGTTCTCTTCCGGATTCCTGGCGCGTCTCCCGCAACTCCTCGCCGAACTCCCGGCGCACCTCCCGCAGCTCCGCGCCGAACTCTTTGCGCGTCTCCTGCAGCTCCACGCCGAACTCCCGGCGCATCTCGCGCAGCTCTCCGCGAAGCTCTTCGCGCAGATCGGTCAGCCCCTGCTCGACATTCGTCAGCCGATTGTCGATCCGGATCACGTCTCCCCGCAGGCTGACGAGTTCCGCTTCCACACGATCGAGGCGACCGTCAAGACGGCGCACATCGTCGGCGCTGGCGAGCTGCTTCGGCAAGCCCACCACGAGCTCGTCCGCGATCTCCTCGGGGAGACCCTTTGCGACCAGGCGATTTCGCCACTCCATCACTTGCGACACCATGGCCTCCCCCCTTCGCCGCACAGCCTACCCGATCGCCCCGCCGCTATCCTGTCCCCAGCCAGCCGAGAGGAGCCCCCATGCAGTTCGGAGCCCAGGTCAGCGCCTACCTCACCTCGTGGGACGACATCCGCGCCGTCGCCCGGGCGATGGACGCCGGCAACTACGACTCGATCTGGTTCGCCGACCACTTCGTGCCGCCCAACCGCGGCAAGGCGGTCGAGGGCCGCGAGGCCTACGAAGCCTTCGCGCTGGCCGCCGCCGTCGCCGCCTGCACCGAGCGGCTCCGCATCGGACACCTCGTGCTCGGCAACACCTACCGCAACCCGGCCCTGGCGGCCAAAATCGCCGGCAGCATCGACCACATCTCGCACGGACGCTTCACGCTCGGCATCGGCGCCTCCTGGTTCCGCCGCGAGCACGACGCCTACGGCTGGAAATTCCCCGGTATGCGCGAGCGCCAGGACCGCTTCGAGGAAGCCTGCAAAATGCTGCGTACCATCTTTCACGCCGCTAACGAACTGGTCACGTTCGACGGCGAGTACTACTCGCTCGACGAAGCCCCGCTCTCGCCCGGCGCATACGACGCGCCGATCCCAATTCTGGTCGGCGGTACCGGTCCCAAACGCACGCTGCGCACGCTCGCCATGTACGGTGACATCATGAACCTCGACGGCTGGGCCGGGCGCGGGATGTCAGTCGAACTGCTCAAGGAGAAGGTCGACATCCTCCACCAACACTGCGAAGACGTCGGCCGCGACCCGGCCGAAATCAAAATCACCGCCCTGATGCCCTGCATGCTGACCGACGACGAGCAGGCGGCGCAACAATGGGAGCAACAAATCGGCCCCGGCACGCTCGGCGGCCCCGCCGACAAGATCATCCAGCGCATCGCCGAATTCCAGGACTTCGGCATCGACGAGATCATGTTCGGCCGCCGCGGCGACAACGACCCCGAATACTTCCAACGCCTCAACGCCGAGGTGATCGCGCAGTTCAAGTGACGCCGCCAACGAACGCTGCTCAAACGATGCTCGTGCCTCCTGGCGGAAGACTGAGGTAGATGAGCAGCTCGGCGAGCGATTCCTCGGCGAAGCGCTGCTCGAACGGTTGCAGCTGCGGGATGCGTGACTGCTTGGTCGTCACCTCAACGACCTCGGCTTGCGTCACGATCTCGACGAGACGGCCTTCAAGGTACTCCGTGATCTCCCTGCTCACCCGCTCGTGCAGAGTGGAGAATGCGATCACGTCGCTGGCCTTGCCACGCTGGTACCAGAGACGATCCTTGAGTCCGCCGGCGCTCTGGCCGATGTAGACAGCAGTGAACGCTCTCTGGTCGTTGCGGTTGAGAGCGAGATATACGCCCCGTTGCCCTGTCTCGTAGATGCCGTGTGGCTCCAGTTCAGGGCGCTGTACACGAGCGAATTGATCACCCATAGGAAAGCCGAAGGCTGTCCACACTGAACCGAGGCGTTCGCCGCGCCACAGTTCTGTGGGAGTTCCGGTGGGGTACGTGATCCGAATCGCTTCCGCGATCCACTGCTTGTCGGTTCGCTGTATGTCGGTCATTGGTTCGTTCCTTTCCTGCGGCCTTGACAGGATGCCCTCCTTAGGCTAGCTTGACCAAGCATCAGTCGGAAAGGTGTCTGCGATGTCCTGTCACGAAGCGAACGAACGCACTCCCTTGCCGGAGAATCGGCTCGCCAAGGCTCGCCAACGGGCTGACTGGCCCAAGGGTCGCTCGCTCAATGTGTGGACGACGTATTTTGGTGTCACGGATCTGTTCGAGACAGTGTCAAAGGCGATCGGCGATGAGTTGCCACGCCTAACGGCCAGACGGTTCATGCTGGGAATCTGGCACGTCAGCGATGCCGGCGACCTGAGCACGAACTACCTCGGTGTAGACGTAGCGCGCGAATTTCCCGGGTGTGTTGGGATCGCCGTGTTCAAGTACGCCGTTGCGCGAGTTGGTGAGCAACGCGTTCATCAGCTGCACTGCACTCATCAGTGGCGGGACGGGCGCATCTACTACCCTGGTGACAGCGAGCACCACGCGGTTCACACGCTCTTCCTCATTCCGTCCCTCGACTACTGGGAGCGGCATCAGAGGGATTTCGTCAAGCTCGCAGCCGACATCAACGCGGCTATCTAAGCGGCGCGCTGCCGCCGTGAGATGGGCTGGCAGGCGACTTTGGACGCTAGTCTGCCCGAGGCCGACATCGCTGGCACGTTCCCCGCGGGTGCCGAGGTGCTAGACTACGAGCACGGAAAGGAGGCGCACGATGGCCACCCGAAAGTGGCTGGATCGCGACCTGACGCAGGAGGAGCTTGACGCGATCCTGCACGCCATTCCGCCGGACCTCGAATCCACTCCGGAAGAGGACGCCGAAGATCTGGCTGCATTCGAGCGAGGCGAAGAGCAGATCCGACAAGGCCGCTGGATCACGCTTGAGGAGCTCGAGCGCAAGTACCCCGACTAGCCACGGGGCACTGAGAGGACACCAAAGCTGTGGACGAGATCAACATCTGGGCGCGAGATGAGGACGGGAGTGTGGTGCGAGTTGAGCGCGTCGCGCAGGTTGATTATGAGCACAACTTGGAGGAGACGTTGATCGCGCATCCCGAGATGCTGATGCCCGAGCTCACGCTCGTCGCCCGTCAGCTCCAGACCGTGACTGGGCCGCTAGACCTACTCGGCGTGGACGATGATGGGCGGCTTACGGTCTTCGAGCTGAAGCGTGGCGACACACCGCGAGACGCCATCACGCAAGCGGTCGACTATGCCTCTTGGCTCGACTCCCTGAGCTTCGACGAATTGTCGCGCCGGCTGTCCGACCACAGACCGGCTGGAATTGCCCGTGGATTCGACGTGTTCGGAGACTGGTACGTCGAGACCTTCACAGAGGACCAGCTCGCTGGCATGCGTCCGACTCGCATTGTCCTGGTTGGTTTGGGCATTGAATCACACGCGGAACGCATGGCTCGCTGGCTGCGGGACAAAGGCGTCGACATCGAAGCACTGACGTTTCACGCATTCGAGCTCTCCGACCGGACACTCCTGGCGAGGCAGGTCGAGGTAGCGACTGACGTCCAGTCGCGTCCCCAGTCAGGAGGGCGTCCGCCCCAGCCGGATCCGGTCGCGCGTGCGGCGGAGTTCGATGCGCAGCAGCTTTACTTGGACGTGTATCAGATGGTCGCGTCCTGCTTTGATGAGACGCCGTGTCGCGTCCACACTTTCCGCAATGGCGTCAACTTCACACTCCCGCCGACGGACGATCGCAAGATCCAGCGATATCCGGCCTGGGGCGGCGTCTATGTGCGGACGGAGGAAAAAGGGCAAGTCAACATCTACGTTCGGCCTGCGGCAGTCGACGCATGTTCTGCCGAACACAAAACGCTTATGGGACAGATGCAGGCCTTGGGCGTTAGCATTAACCAAGGGCAACCTTGGGGTTCAGCGTTGGTGATCGACTTGCCGGAGACGCTGCAAAAAGCTAAGGCTCCCATCACTCAGTTCTTCGCCGCTGCTGTAGCGGCGTGGCGAGATAAGATGCGCGGGCGCGAGCAGGAGCAACACGGAGAGGAACCGCAATGAACTACCGACGCATGGGACGCACCGGCCTCCGCGTCTCCGAAATCTGCCTCGGCACCATGACCTTCGGCTTCCAGACCGAAGAGCCGGAGGCGCAGCGGATCATGTCCGCCGCCGCCGAGCGCGGCGTCAACTTCGTCGACACCGCCGATGTCTACCCCATCGGCGCAAACGCCGTCGGAACCACCGAAGAGATCGTCGGGCGCTGGCTCCAAACCCAGCCGCGCGACCGCGTCGTGCTCGCCACCAAATGCTTCGCGCCGATGGGCGACGACCCCAACCAGCGCGGAGCGTCGCGCCAGCACATCCTCTCCGCCGTCGACGAGTCGCTGCGCCGCTTGCAAACCGACTACATCGACCTCTACCAGCTGCACGGGCCCGACCGCCACACGCCGATCGAAGAGACGATGCAGGCGCTCGACGACCTGCGCCGCTGGGGCAAAATCCGCTACGCCGGCGCATCCAACTACCGCGCCTGGCAGCTGGGGCTGGCGCTCGCCGCCTCCGATAAGGCCGGCCTCACCCGCTTCGACTGCGACCAGCCGCGCTATAACATCCTCTGGCGCGATATCGAGGCCGACCTGCTGCCGCTCTGCCGCGACCAGGGCGTCGGCATCATCGCCTACAACCCGCTCGCCGGCGGCTTCCTCACCGGCAAATACGCCGATACCGAAGACCTCCAGCACAACACCCGCTTCACGCTCGGCAACGCCGGCCCGCGCTACCGCAAGCGCTACTGGGACGAAGCCCACTTCGCCCAGGTCTCCTCACTCCAGCAGCACTTCCGCGGACGCTCGATCACCCACGCCGCCATCGCCTGGGTGCTCGCCCAGGAAGGCGTCACCTCCGCCATCGTCGGCGCCTCCCGCGCCGAACAAATCGAAGACTCGCTCGATTACGACACCTTCGAGCTAACGGCAGAGGACCTGGAGTTCTGCGATCAAGCCTGGTACAACCTACCCCGTCCCAGCGACCCCGAAGTGGCTCTGCGCTAAGGAGGCGATGAGATGGCAGAACGACAAGACGATGCGCCGACCATCTGGCTGATCAAGCTCGGCCGTGACGGGCAGTTCGAGAGCGTGGGGCTGGAGCACCGCGCTGTGGCTCTCGGCTTTCAACCAGAGTCTGAGGACATGACAGGGATGTCGAAGGAGCAGATCGCCGAAATGGTCGACAAGAAAGGCGGCCGTCGGTCCACCAAGATCCAGCTGCAGATGTTCAAGTGCGACATGAAGGTGGGTGATGGAGTCGTCGTCCCGCTGCACAATTCTCTGGGGAAGATGGCGGTCGGGCGGATCGTCGGCGGCTACCAGTACGAGAGCGTCGATCCACAAGACGTGGAGCCGGCTCACGCACAGGAGGTTGACAGCGCCGG
The DNA here is from genome assembly GCA_965242565.1 of Dehalococcoidia bacterium. Classification (GTDB taxonomy): domain Bacteria; phylum Chloroflexota; class Dehalococcoidia; order Bin125; family Bin125; genus CATQGW01. The sequence goes on from OZ251457.1 coordinate 1,480,942, forward strand.
TAGCCCAGCGCCTGTCTCAGCGGCATTCGGAGAACCAGTTCACAGGCGAGAGGTTGACTGGATAGTCGAATCGATGTCGAAGAAGAGCTTCGGGGAGCATCTGAAGCCGTTCTTCGATCCAAGGAGTACCCTGCGCCCCATCCGCAACCCGGAGGCTCGCGACCGGATTCGGATGCTCCTGGCCAGCGAAAGCACAGGCGATCCGCAGACTGCCGTCGACGCACCAGAGGATGACGGTCTCGCGAGTGGCGTTCCTCTTCAGCTAATCGCACAGGAAGAGATCGCAGAGCGCATACACAGTCGGTTCCGCGACGAGAAGCTGGAACGATTGGTCGCCGCTGTGTTGGAGGCTGAGGGCTACGTGACGTTGCAGACGCCGCCGTCGCGCCCTGATCAAGGAGTGGATGTGCTCGCCGGCCACGGGCCGATGGGCTTCGATCCTCCCAGAATCTGCGTCCAGGTGAAGAACACTGCGTCGCCGATCGATGCGCCTACTGTCCAACAGCTGCACGGAGCGATGACGCAGTTCGGCGCCGACCAGTCGCTCTTCGTCAGTTGGAGCGGCTACACATCGGCGGCGGAGAGCGAAGCTCGGCGAAACTTCTTCACGATGCGGCTGTGGAAAGCCAGAGACGTGCTGGATGCCGTCTGCCGCAACTATGAGAAGTTGCCGGGCGACATCCGCGCCGAGATCCCGCTCAAACAGGTGTGGACGCTGGTGCAGGACGACGACCTGTAGAGAGCAGGCGCTACCATCGAGGGGACGCAAACTGTCCTGGAAAGGGAGCCCCACCATGCGCGCAGCCGTCCTCGACGCACCCAACACCCCGCTCAAAATCAAAGACCTCGTCCAGGACGAGCCCCAACACGGCGAAGTCCGCGTCCGCATGGGCGCCGCCGGCATCTGCGCCTCCGACCACCACATCATCGAGGGCACCGCCGCCTTCCCCCTGCCCTCCGTGCTCGGACACGAAGGCGCGGGCACGATCGAAGCCGTCGGCCCCGGCGTCCGCGAACTCAAACCCGGCGACCGCTGCATCCTCTCCTTCGTCACCCCCTGCGGACAGTGCCCCACCTGCCGCAAGGGGCAGCCGCAACTCTGCGACGCGCACCAGGCGACCGGCTCGCGGCTGCTCGACGGCACCGTCCGACTGCACGACCGGAACGGCGGCGAGGTCTTCCAGATGGGCAAGCTCGGCGTCTTCGGCGAGCATGTCGTCACCGCGCAACAGGCCTGCTTCCCCATCCCCGACGAAGTGCCGATGGATGTCGCCGCCCTGATCGGCTGCTCCGTCACCACCGGCGTCGGCGCCGTGATCAACCAGCCCACCGCCCACGCCGGCATGACCGTCGCCGTGATCGGCGCGGGCGGCGTCGGCCTCAACGCCATCCAGGGCGCGAGAATGCTCAATGCCTCGCGGATCATCGCCGTCGACATCCACGACCACAAGCTGGAGTTCGCCCGCCGCTTCGGCGCAACCGACACCGTCAACGCGCGCAACGTGGACGCCGCGGCGGCAGTGCGCGAGCTCTCCAACGGCGGCGTCGATTTCGCCTTCGACACCTTCGGCTCCTCCGAAACCGCCAACCAGGCGCTCGACTCCGCCGGCAAGGGCGGCACGGCCGTCGTAGTGGGGATCGCGCCGATGGAAGACCGCGGCTCGGTCGATCTGGTGGACATGGTGCGCAAGCAGAAGACGCTGGTCGGCAGCTACTACGGCTCCGCCAGCCCCCATCGCACCTTCCAGACGCTCGTCGACATGTACGTCACCGGCCGCATCGAAATCGACCACATCGTCCAGCGCCGCTACCCGCTCGACGAAATCAACGAGGCCTTCCAGGACCTCGAGCAGGGCAAAGACGGCCGCGGCGTCATCGTCTTCGACTGACCCCGGCCGCGGCGCACCCGCCCTCCGTCATTCCCGCGCCCCCACCTCCGTCACTCCCGCGCTCGCCGCGGGTATCTCGACGTGAACAGCACCAACCCCGCACCACTCCTCCGTCACGTTCTCGCCCCCGTTTCTTCGTCGCCCCGACCCCCTCCGTCGCCCCCGACTTGATCGGGGGCCCAAACCCAACTCCGTTCGCAGCACGAGGCCCAGTCTCGCCTCCCAACGCCCGTTCGTAGGTCATCTCGAGACGCCGGCGCCGCTGGCAGCCGCCGCATGGATTCCCGCGCAAGGCGGGAATGACGAAGGGACGGGGCGGGAATGACGGAAGGACGGCGGCGGAAACGATGGAAGCGTGAACAGCCCCTAACCGCCCCCAACCTCCAGCACCCCCTGCTCATCCCGACGCAGCAGGTCCCAGTCGATCTCATACCCCAGGCCCGCGCCCGTCGGCGCATGCACCACGCCGCCGCTCATATCGATGTCCTCCACCAGACCGAACATGTTCGAGCCGGTGCTGGGGAAGTATTCGAAGAACTCGCAGTTCGGGACGGCCATCGTCACGTGCAGATTGGCCACGTTGTTCAGCGAGTTGCCGCCGTGGTGAATCTCGCACTTCATCTTGAAGCCCTCCGCCAGATGGCAGAGCCGTACCAGCGGCGTGATCCCGCCCGTCACCGCCACATCGCCGCGCAGGATGTCGGTCGCGTACTGTGTGATCCATGACGCCATCCCGTAGTAGCGGCCGGGCGCGAACTCCGTGGACATGATCGGAATGTCCAGCTTGCGGCACAGCTTCACGTAGCTGTAGATGTCCTCCTCCACCAGCGGATCCTCGTACCAGTAGTAGTCCAGCTCCTCGATCGCCCGCCCCACCCGCACCGCGTCCTCGTAGCAGTACGCCCACATTGAGTCCAGCATCAGGATCAGCTCGCCGCCCACCGCCTCGCGCACCGCGCGGCAGATCTCGATGTCCGCCTTCGGATCGGAGTGCGGGTGAATCTTGTGCGCGCTCCAGCCGTCCGCCTGGAAACGCAGCGCCTCTTCCGCGTACTCCTGCGGCGTCTCCCACCACGCCGTGCTGGAATAGACCGGCGCCGACTCCTTGCACGTGCCCAGCAGACGGTGAATCGGCTGCCCCGCGAGCTTGCCGTTGATGTCCCACAGGCAGATATCGATCGCCCCGATCACCGACGTGTGAATCGCCCGATTCTGCTTCCACAGATCCGCCCAGATCGCCCCGATGTCCTGCGGGTTGCGCCCAATCACCCGCGGCGCCGCCACATCGATCAGCGACTGCCCGTGATGCTCCGGCCGACTCAGAAAGGCGTTGCCGGAAATGCCGGCGTCGGTCTCCACCGTCACCACCCCCAACTCCCGCTTCCCTCCGAACCGCATCCCCGAGCCAACCCGCCACGGCTCCACCTCCCAGCCAAACGACTCCACCCGAACCTTCGTGATCTGCATCAGAACGCTCCTTCGCGCGCAGCTGCAACAGCTTGAACCGCCGTCACAGCTGCGACAGATTGGTGACGAGGTTGTAGATAAACCAGCCGTCGCCCGTCACGAACGACTCCGGCTTCGCCCGCTGATTATCGCGCATGATCCCCAGCCCGTCGGAGAACGGCTCGAACGACACGATCCGGTCGTAGCGCACCCGAAACCGCTCACGCTCCCCGTGGAAGTAGATGTGCTTCGTCGTCACCCCCAGCAACCCGCGATCGGCCAGCACCGTCTCCTCCCGCGACACGCTCCGCCCTTTGAACGCGCTCGGACGGTAGTACAGCCCCTTCGCCACGCGGATGCTCACCCCGTGCGAACTGCCCCGAAACTCCCGTACCGTCTTCGTCTGGTAATACGCCGCGTCCGGAATCACCCAGACCAGATCCTCCGACTTCATCAGATTGAACGGCACGTGCCCTCCGAAGCGCGGCTCATCCGGCAACTTCCCCTCCATCACATCGCGCAACACCGCGGCCTCCACTGTCTTCGTCCACAGCCCGCTCCGATCCAGATCCTCCTCGCCGAGCTCAAAGTGGGCGCGGAAACTGCCCACGGCGTGCTCCTCCTCGCGGCTCAGGATGCCGTCGTCCAGCGCCACATCCACCGAATGCTCAAACGCGCCGACCAGCAGCCGGTCCCGCGCCGCGCCGACCAGCGACGCCGCATCCAGCGATGCGCCCAACTCCTCCAGCAGCCCCGCGTCCAGCACCGCATCGCGCGCCTGCTGCGTCAGCCGCGCCAGCGCCTCGCGCTCGCGGCGTTCCTCCGCCTCACGCTCCCCTTTGCACGCCTTATGTTCCCAGCGCAGAAACGACGCGCTCTCGAAAAAGCCCACATGCTGCCGGCACATCGCGCAGGTCGGCATCGCCCGCCTCCCTCTCTACCGCCCGTGGAACTGCGGCTCCCGCTTCTCCAGGAACGAGCGGATGCCTTCTTCGCGATCTTCGCTGTTCGAGCTGATGCTCAGCGCCCATGCCTCGCGCTCCAGCTGGCCGTCGAAATCGATGTCCGCGCTCTGCTGCACGAGACGCTTCGTCAGCTCCACCGCCAGGCTCGGCCCGCGCGCGATCCGCTCCGCCAGCCCCAGGCTCTCCGCCATCAGCTGCTCCGGATCCACCACCCGGTTCACGATCCCCCACTCCGCCGCCTGCGACGCGCCCACGCTCTCGCCCGTGAACATCATCTCCAGCGCCCGCCCCGTGCCGATCAGCCGCGGCAGGTGATACGTCGAGCCCGTATCCGGCGAAATCGCCCGATGCACGAACGCCGACACGAAGCGCGCGTTGCTCGACGCGATCCGAATGTCGCAGACCAGCGCCAGCGACATCCCCGCGCCCGCCGCCGCGCCGTTGACCGCCGCGATCGTCGGTTTCGGGTACGCCTTGATCGCGCTGAACAGCGAGCCCCAGTGCCCGATCGGCGCCGTCGTGTGCCGCCGATAGGCCGACTCCACAAACGCCTTGCCCTCCGCCCGCGCCTGCTCGTCCTCGCCCACATCCGCGCCCGCGCAGAAGCCGCGGCCCTCCCCGGTGATCACCAGCACCTTCACCGAGTCGTCGTGCCGCGTCGATTCCACCACGTCGAGCAGCTCGTGGACGAGCCGCCCGCCCACCGCGTTCATCTTCTCCGGGCGGCGCAGCGTCGCCAGCGCCACGCCTTCCGCTGCGCCGTCCAGCCGCTCCAGCGTCACCTGCTCGTAGTCCATCGTCGCGTCCTCTCCTTATGTGTGCTGATGTCCTTAGACCTTGTAGCCGCCGTCGACGCTGATCACCTGCCCGGTGATCCCCGCCGACTCCGGAGCCGCGAGCAGCGAGGCCATCGGCCCCAACTCCTCCGGTTCGAGCACCCGATCCTGCAAATTCTCCGCCGCCCGCAGCGCGTGCGCCTCGTCCGCCGACATCCCCATCGCCTTGCCCATCCCCTCCCAGTCCACCAGCGCCGTGTTCGTCCAGCCCGGGCAGAGGCAGTTGACCGTAATCCCGTGCGCCGCCGTGTCATGCGCCAGCGCCCGCGTGAAGCCGATCAGGCCGTGCTTCGCGCATGTGTAGGCCAGCGCCCCGCCGCTCCGCTTTGAGTAGCCCGAGCCGATGTTGATGATCCGACCGTAGCCCGCGTCGCGCATCAGCGGCAGCGCCTCCCGCGTCGTCCAGTAGGCCGAGGTCAGATTGAGCGCCAGATTGGCCTCGAACACGTCGTCGTCGTGCGTGAACGGATTCTGGCTGCCCCGCAGCGGCGCGCCGCCGCCCACATTGTTGACCAGAATGTCCACCCGCCCGAACGCCGCAAACGCCTCCCGCACCGGAACCTTGGCCTCCTCCCGATCCAGCGCGTCGGCGACGACGGCCAGCCCCGACGAGCCGACATCCTCAGCCTCAGCCACCACCGAGTCCAGCTGCTCCCGCGTCCGCGAGGACACCACAACCCGCGCCCCGTCGCGCGCCATCTCCAGCGCGATCGCCCGCCCAATCCCGCGCCCGCCGCCGGTCACCACCGCCACCCGCTCATCCAACCGTCCCATGCGCGCCCTCCGTCCGTTCAGCGCAGGATAGAGGGTCCCGCCTCAGCGCCGCGAACAGCCGGCCTGCTGGGGCTCCGACCAACTCGGTCAAAGCTCCCCACCGTCGCGGCCATCGCAGTAGGGGCAGTCGTCCCCCTCTCGTCATCCCCACGCCAACCCCTGCGAAAATTCTTCAGCTGCCGCGGCGAGCGGCCGTGCATTCTGCTCATGCACGGCGATGCCCCCGATCACAAGATGCCTCTTGTTCGCCGATCCTGCCTAGTCGCCGTACAGGAGAAACATCAGCCGCCTTTGAAGATGCGAAAGTAGGGAAGACAGGCGGTGGGCGAAACGCCAAACCCGCGCGAAAGGAAGGCAGAGGCATCACCGCGTTCCCCGCCAAGAATAGCCGCTCCCCCGCCCGGCTGCGGATCACACATCGATCACCTGATCGTCGCCGCGCCGACGACGAAAGCGCACCCGCTCCCCTAGCGGTCCTGGCCCCTTCACCAGAATCACCAGCGGCCCAACCACCATCGCGGCGCTCAGCAACATCAGCATCGCCGCCGCGCCGCCGACCACGACGATCGCCAGCAGCGCGCAGACCAGCATCGCCGTCGCCGCGAACAAAATCCGCCGCCCGATTGCGCTCATCGCAGACCTCCTACACGCACGTCGGCCACGAGGCCAACGTCTTCGTCTCGCCCCGCGGCGGCGGAACCGCCGGGAAGCGCCGCACCGCCTCCAGCAGCCAGCCCCGCGTCTCCGCCGGATCGATGATCTCGTCCAAATTCATGATGCCGGCTGCGCCGTAGGGTTCGTGCCCCAGCGTCCAGTCGTCGATCAGACGCTGCCGCTCCGCCTCCGGATCCGCCGCCCGTTCCAGATCCCGCGCATGCACCACATTCACCCCCACCCCCGGATCCATGAACGAAATCTCCGCCCCCGGCCACGCCGTCACCAGCGCGTTGTCCAAACTGTTCCCCGACAGCGAGAAGTATGCCAGACCGAACGCCTTGCGCAGCACCACCGTAAAGCGCGGTACCGTCGTCAGCGCCAGCGCCTCCAGGAACATGATCGCCTTGTGCAGCAGACGGTTATGTTCCGGCTGGCTGCCCACGATGAAGCCCGGCACGTCCTGCAGAAACACCAGCGGAATGTTGAACGCCTCGCACAGACACAGAAACTGCGTCGCCTTGTCGCACGTCTCCGGCGTCAGCGCCCCGGCGTTAAACATCGGATTGCTCGCCGCAATCCCCACCGTCCGCCCGCCGATCCGCGCCAGCGCCGTAATCAGCGACCGTCCGAAACGCGGCTTCAACTCCAACATCGCCCCCTCGTCCACGATCCGCGCGATCACCCGATGCATGTCGTACGCCCGCTGCCGTCGCGTCGGCACCAACTCCGCCAGCCGCGAATCGGCCTCCGCCCGATCGTAACCATCGACCACCGGCGGCGGCTCCCAGCAGTTGTCCGGCATGTACGACAAAAACTCCTTGATCAGCCCAATCGCCTCGTCCTCGTCCGCCGCCACCTGGTCGATCTGCCCCGTGCGATCGAGATGCACATCCACCCCGCCCAGATCCTCCAGCGAAATCCGCTCGCCCGTCGCGATCTCGATCACCCGCGGGCTCGAGACCGCCATCGACGAGCCGCGCACCTGCACGACGAAATCGGAAAACGCTCCGTGAAACGACGAGCCGCCGAACGACTCGCCCAGAATCGCCGTGGCCAGCGGGATTCGCCGCCGCCGACGCCCCATCTCCAGCCCCGGCGGAATCTTGCTGAAGCCCTCTGATCCCAGCGCATCCGGCAGCCGCGCGCCGCCCGTCTCCCCGAAATAGACATAGGGCACGCCCTGCGTCAGCGCCTGCTCGTAGATGCGCTTCATCCGCTTTCCGCCCACCACCGAAGACGACCCATGCAGCACCGTAATGTCGTCCCCGCAGGCCGCCGCCGGGCGCCCCTCAATCGTCCCCCAGCCTCCGATCTTGCCGTCGCCTGGCGTGCGTTCGCGCACATCCGGATGCTCCGACACCGCAAACGTCCCAATCTCGCGGAACGAGCCGGGATCAAACAGGCGATCCAGGCGCTCGCGGATGGTGAGGCGTCCACGGTCGTGCTGACGGGCGATTCGGTCGTCGGAGCCCATCTGCTCGACGATGCGCGCGCGGCGGGCGTGGAGGTCGTCGCGGATCTGTTGGGGTGTGCGGACGGCGTCGGTCATTACGTCTTCTCCAGCTGCATCGGTGAGGGGAGTTCGACAGGTTCGGCGTTGCCGGTGTGGGTGAAGAGCAGCCAGGCTTCGGCGACGGGTTCGCCCGTTGCGGCGAGCATCTGGGCGTAGGTTGTGACTTGTTGCTGGTACTGCCGGCGGCGCTCGGCGTTGAGCGAGCGGTCGCTTTTGAAGTCGACGACGACCCAGCCGCGCGGCTCGCGGAAGGCGAGGTCGGCAAGACCTTCGGTGATGACGACCTGCGCAGGATCGGCGTTATCGGCGGCTGCGCCGTTGGCGGCGCGGACAAGCGGGAGTTCAAAGTGCCGCTGGTCGGCGCGGGCGGCGCGGCGCATCAGGTCGGTATCGAGCGCGCGGCGGACTTCGGCGGTGAAGTCCGCCTGGTCCAGGCTGTACTCGTCGGCGACGCGGCCGGCGATTGCAGCTGAGCGGTCGGGGGCGGAGAGATCGGCGAGCGCGAGCGCGCGGTGGAGTGCGACGCCGCGGGTGACGGCAGCGGCGCGCGCGGAGGCGGGAGGGATGTAATCGCTGCGGTCGGCGGGCGAGTCATCGTCGTCTTCGTACTGTTCGGCGCCCGACTCGCGGGCGGCCTTTTCTGCGTCGTGTTCTGCGTCGTGTTCTGCGTCGTGTTCTGCATCGTGTCCGTCGGGTTCACCGTCGTGGGCGGCCTGGGAGGGTGCGACGGTGACGACATTGACTGCGCCGGCAGCGAGCGCGGCGGCGCGGCGGGCCTGCCAGGCCTCGGTGAGCCGCTCGTGGTCGACGGTTGCGGGCGTTGAACTGGCCGGCTGGAAGGCGTCAAACTGGTCGGGCTCGATTTCGAGCAGGTGGTCGGGCGATGCGGTTTGGAGCGGCTCGTCGAGGAAAGCGGCGAAGCTGGAGCTGCGGGTGGTGCGCGCGAGGAAGTGAGGCAGGATCAGCCAGTCTTCGGCGCGGGTGGCGGCGACGTAGAGGAGGCGGCGCAGTTCGGCGTCGGCGTGCGCGGATTCGAGCTCCTGGTCGAAGCCGGCGCTGCGGAAGCCGGCCGCTTTGGGCCCGACCTGGATTTCGAAGGAGTTGTTTTCGCGATCAACCATGACCTGGGTGGCGTCGGGCGGTTGGTCGCCGAGCTTGGGGACGATCACGATCGGGAATTCGAGCCCCTTTGCCTGGTGGATGGTGAGGATGCGGACGACATCGCCGACGTGTTCGGAAGTGGCGGATTCGGCTTCGGAGAGGTCCTGGTCACGGCGCTGGGCGAGCCACTGGACAAAGGGGCGCAGAGAATCATCGGCCGCTTCGACGAAGTCGGCGGCGCGATGGACGAGCATGAGCAGATTGGCGGCGCGGTCGTCGCCGTGCAGTCTGTGCGCGAACTGCGCGTCGAGCAGGCGGGATTCGCGGAGGACGAATTCGACGAATTGGGGCAACGAGCGATCGCGCAGGCCGCCGCGGAGTTCGCGGAGACGCTCGAAGCCGTCGCGCAGCGGGCCGTCGTACTCATCGGGGACGGCGCGCGCATCGAGCGTGAAACGGGCTAGTTTGCGGTCCGTGCGGGAGTAGACGTAGTCGAAGAGCTCCTGATCGGAAGCGGAGGCGATCGGTGTTTTGAGCGCGGACATGACCGCGACTTCGTCGGTCGGGTCGTCGACGGCCATCAGGATGTTGGTGAGGTCGCGGACTTCCGGTCGGGTGAAGAAGCCGCGTCCGCTGTCGAGGTGATACGGGATGCCGTGCTGTTCGAGGGCCTCGGTGTAGAGCTCGATTTCGGTACGGCTGCGGACGAGCACGGCGATATCGCGCATTGCCGGAGGGCGCGGGGTTGGGCAGGCGTCTTCGCCGTCGCAGGCGGCGCACTGGCCGCAGGGCAGATATCCGAAGCCGGCGCGGTCTTCGGCGAGGGCGTGGATGAGACGGGCAAGCAGATCGGCCTCGGCCTCGCGCGCGAGGCGGGCGCGGTCGAAGCGTTCGGGGCTGCGCACGGCGACGACGCCGGGGCCGCGGCCTTCGCGGTGGGCGGCGATGGGGTCGCCGTACTCGGCCTGCGCGCCGAGCTGATCAGGGTCGACCTGAAGCACCAGCGGGAAAGCGTCGTTGGCCCAGCCGACGAGGTCGGGCCGGGAGCGGAAGTTGACGCCGAGCCGCTCAACGGCGGCTGCCTCTTCATTGTCGTCGGCGGTTTGCCGGAAGAGTTCGCGGACGCGCTGATAGATGCGGATGTCGGCGCGCCGGAAGCGGTAGATCGACTGTTTGGGGTCGCCGACGACGAAGAGTTTGCCCGGCGCGGGGCGGGCTTCGCGCCAGTCGTCGGTGTCCTCGGCGGCGGCGAGCAGCAGGACGAGTTCGGCCTGAAGCGGATCGGTGTCCTGGAATTCGTCGATCAGCAGGGTTTTGAAGCGGTCGCGGAAGTGCTGCCTGGCGCGGGGGTGCTCGCGGATCAGGTTGCGCGCGTAGAGCAGCAGATCGTCGAAAGAGAGCTTGCCGGCGCGGCGTCGGCGGTCAGCGTGCCAACGGACGAAGTCGTCGAGCGCGCCGAGCAAACGATCGAGCGCGTTGCGGCGGACGGTGTCGGCGAACTCATTGCGCGCTTCGGTGGCGGCATCCCAGCGCTCGCGCGCCTCGGCGTTGCGCTTGTACTTGCGGGGCGGCTTGATCGCGGGGTCGGCGGCGAATTGGGCCATGCGGAGCGCGAGCGCATTGTTGTCGTCGCCGTTATCGCTGTTGCGGAGCGCGAAAAGGCCGCGGATGAGGTCGTCGATTCGGGTTTGGGCTTCGGGGCTGTGCTCAACCAGCGCGTAGTCGTCGGCGACGCGCTCGGCTTCGGCGATCCACCGGCCCAGTGTTTCGACGGCGTCGGGAAGCTTTGCTGCGCCGGCGGGCGGACTGAGGTCGCGGTAACGGCTGACCTGGTCGGCGGCGGCGCGAATATGGGAGACATCGAGTCCATGGCTGAGCATTTCTTCGAGCGAGGCGGCGTGGGCGGGGTCGCGCTCGGACCAGAGCCATTCGTTCCAGGCATCTTCGAAGTCGAGGGTTTGCGCGAGTTGGTCGAGCACGCCGAAGTAGGGATCGAGGCCGGCCTCGAAGGGACGCTCGTGCAGGAGGCTGGAGGCGAAGGCGTGGATGGTCTCGATGTGGGCGACATCGACCTGCTCCTGCGCGTTGATCAGCCGTTCGCGCTCGTCTGCGGCGGGCTGGGCGGCAAGGGCTTCGGCGAGGCCCTGGCGGACGCGGGCGCGGAGTTCGCCGGCGGCCTTTTCGGTGAACGTGATCGCCACGATTTCGCGCAGTTCGGCCGTGCCCTGCCGGACGGTCTGGATGATGCGCTCGACCATCACGCGGGTTTTGCCTGCGCCTGCGCTGGCCTCGAGGAAGAAGGAGGTGTCGAGTTCGTGGATGACGCGGTCGCGGACGGCCTGGTCGGCGGCGGGACGGAGCGCGTTGGCAGGTTGGCTCATCGGCTGGCCCATCGGCTGTCTGGTCGACTGGCTCATCAGATGCTCCGCTGCGCGACGAGCGTCTCGAAGTCGGCGGTGAGGGCGGGCTGGCGGACATGCTTGTGGAGGTAGCGCCGGCCGACATCGGGGTTGCAGGCGGTCTCGAACTGACACCACTTGCAGTGGGTGTCGCGCAGGTCTTTGCGGGCGGTTTTGAAAGGGAAGGGGAAGAAGCGTCCGCCGGCAATGCCCTCGGCGATGACGGCGAGGACGTTGGCGAGTTCGTCGGCGGGGGCAGGCGCGTCGGGCGCGCCGCGCGCGGTCAGGTCCGCGCCGTGAAGCGGCTCGCGGGCGAAGCCGCCCTTGCGCGTGATGTAGAAGAGTTCGGAGCTGGATTCGGCGAGCGATCCGCCGTCCTGTTGCTGGAGGGCGTAGAGGTAAAGGGGGAGCTGGAGGGTAGCCCCGGCGCGGAAGGCGTCAGCGGCGTTGCGGCGCTGTTTGCCGGTTTTGTAGTCGATGGCGCGTCGGCGATCGCCGGGAGCTTCATCGATGCGGTCGATGCGACCGGCGACTTTGATGGTTCGCCCACCACCCATGTTGAGCTCGACATCCTCGAATTTGCTTTCGACGGCGCGCGGCCACCAGTCGGGTTCGCGGGCGGCGCGCGCGGCTTCAGCCTGGCGGGCCTGTTCGAGGTCGTCGAGCACCTGGCGGCGGAGTCCGTCGCGGATGCCGGGGCCGCCCAGTTTGCGATCGTCCTGCGCTTCTTGCAGGCGTTGTTGAGCGACATCGAGGAGCGGTTGGGGATCGTTCACATACTCCGGCCAGGGTTGGGGGTGTTCGCGCAGCCAGAGCTTCACCCACTGTTCGAGGATGTCGTGCATCAGGCTGCCGCGATCGAGGGCGGAGAGTTCGCCGCCTTCTTCGGGCTCTTCGACGGCGCGGAGGCGGAGAATGTTGGCAAGGAAGAAGCGGTAGGGGCAGGCGGCGTAGCGTTCGAGCGCGGTAGCGGAGAGAACGGTTTCGCCGTCGTAGGGGTTCCAGCGGTCGCCTGGCGGTTGAATCACGCCGTCGAATGCACTGAAGCCGCCGTTGTTGCGTCCGAGCCGGGCGCGATCGGCGCGGAGTGCGGTTTCGCTGCCGATGGCGCGGAGGAGGTCGGGGCCGTGAACGCCGGGCGCCGCGAGCAGGGCGAGGCGGAGGTCGGAGCAGTCGATGGCGCGCTGTTCGGGGCCCCACTGGGGCAGGCCGGCGTCGTCGGGGCCGGGGGCGGCTTCAGAAACGGCGGCGGGGATGCGGCGGAAGCGGTCGTTCTCGTTGAGCGACTGTTCGTTGAGCAGCGGCGCGGCGGGGTCGAGCGCCTGCATCAGCAGCACCGAGGGGTGCGCGGGACCGCCGACGGCGGCGGCGCGGCGCGCGTAGGAGAGGGTAAGGCGTCGGCGGGCGGCCTGCGCGATCAGGGCGAAGGCGAGGCGGTCCTGCGGGGTGCGGCTCTGCCCGAGCCGCAGCGCCTCCGCGCCGAGTTGGCGGTTGAGGTCGCGGCGGACGCCGTCGGTCAGCAGGGGATCCTGGCGCGGCGCGGCGGGAAAGCTGCGCTCGGCCATGCCGGGCACGAACACGGCGTCGAAGCGGAGCGTGCGGATTGCGCCCGCCGCGTTGCCGATCAGCACGCCCTGGAACGATTTGCGCGGGCGGAGGCGGGCTTTACCGAGTCCGCTGAGCGCGGCGCGGCGGAGTCGGTCGGCGCTGTAGTGAGCGCCGATGCGCTGGATACCGCTAAGGGCGGAGACGGCGGCGCGGATGGCGTCGATCAGGCGGCGGTGCCCGTCGCGTTCATTCTGGTCGCGCTCGTCCGCGTTGCGCTCGTCTGTCGCGCCGCTGCCGTCGTCGATGTAGGCGTCGACAGCTTCGAGGATGGCTTCAACGGCTTCGGACCAGTCGCCCGCTGCGGCGATCGTTTGGGCGCGAGCGTGCAGGTCGTCGCAGATCTGGAGCAGTTCGCGGGCGGGTTGCTGCTCGTAGGCGCGATCTGAGTCGTCGCGCTCGAGCGTTTCGATGCGGCGTTCGAGGTGGGAGTGGAATTCAGCCCAGTCGCTGGTCAGTCCGGCGTTGCGGGAGACGCGCTCCCACTGGAGCGGCTTGGGCGGGGCGCCGCCGGGCAGGCGGCGGCAGAGGGCGGGATTACCGAGAAATTCGAGCAGCTTGGCGCGCTGCGGGGTCTCGCAGAGCAGTTCGATCAGGCGTAGCGCGGCGCGCCCGGCGTTGGTGTGGAGCACCGGCTGCCCGCCGGCGATGAAGACGGGCGCGCCGGCGCGTTTGAGCGCGTCGGCGAGCCGCGCGTCGGCGGCCGCGCCGCCGCGGTGGAGCACGGCCATTTCGTGGAATCGGACATCCTGCGCCGCGGCGTCGATCACGCGGCGGGCGGTTTCGGCCGCTTCGGCGCGGGGATCGGAAGTGGAGAAGCCGTCAACGTCGGCGTCGCTGGGCTGCGCGGCGGGGGCGTCTTGCTGCCGGGCGTTGGTTTCTTTGGCCAGGATGTCAGCCAGGCGGCGGGCGTGTTCGTCGCCCGGCGGCGACGGGAAGAGCACCCGCACCTCGACGGATTCGGCGCAGCGCGCGAGCAGTTGGCGCTGGACGCGGGTGAAGTCGTACATGCCGGCGACGATCAGCGGACCGTCGCCGAGCGCCGCGGCAATGTCGTCGTCGCGCACCCGCGCGGAGAGCGCGTCTTCGTAGAGCGAGGGGCGATCGCGCAGCTTTGCTGCGCTGTCGCACCAGGCGCTGTAGAGGCCGGCGAGGTCGGCGGTGATGCCGCGGTCGTCGGTGCTGGCGGGGCGCGCATTGGCGAAGCTGGCGAACTCGTGGGCGGCGACGCCGCCTTCGCGGAGGTCGGTGAAGGTGACGGCAAGCGCGTCGGCGAGGCCCGGGGAGTCGGCGCGCAGTTCGCGCAGACCGCCGCCGGCGGCGATTTTGTGGAGCAGGTCGTCGAGCAGCAGCGGCGCCGCGCCGGGCGGGAGCGGGTCGCGCTTGGGCGTGTCGGCGCGGTCGGCGATTTCGCGCGCAAGGTCGGCGGGCGTAAAAAAGTAGAGGGCGGCGAGCGGTCCGAGTTGGCGAGCCAGGCGGCGCTGGTGGTAGAGGCGCTGGAGTCCGGAGGCGACGAGGATATTGACGCGGGCGAGCGACTGGTCGGCGCGGTAGCCGCCGATCGCCTCGCCCAGCCGCCGCTCGGCCGTAGCGAGATCCGCGCAGCGCTCAATCGTGAGGGGCATGCCCTCAGTCTACCCACGCCCTCAACCGTCGCCGCAACAGACATGAAAGGCGTGAAGCGGGGGCGCCGGCACTCGCATGCCATTGGCGCCCCCGCCCCAACCGGTCCCCACGGAGGGGGCTTGGCCGTCGCCGTTAGACGGCGGCCGGGCCCCGTTCGCGGGTGCGGACGCGGACGGCGTCCTCGACGGGCAGCACGAAGATCTTCCCGTCCCCGATCTGCCCCGTGCCGGCATTATCGACGATCGCGTCGATCACGTCATCCAACGGCGTCGTGTTGATCACGATCTCGATGCGGATTTTGGGCAGGTAGTCGACCTGCACCTGCTGCCCGCGGTACTCCTGGACGACGCCGCGCTGCGCGCCGCGGCCGCGGACTTCGGTGATCGTCATGCTGACGATGCCGATCTGTTCGAGCGCGTGGCGCACGATAGCGAGGCGCTCGGGCCGGATGATGGCGATGACCATCTTCATGGGGTGAACCTTTCAGTCTGCCGAGCGGTTGCGCTCGGCCTGGGTTGCGGGGGCGGCCTTCGGGGCCGCCCCCGCGCTGGGGTTGCCGCCGGCTGGTTGTGGGCGAGGCTAGTCGCCGCCGCCGGCGGGTGAGGGAGCGGGCGCTTCCTCGATGGCGGAGACCTCCACCGCGGTGCCCGGCGCGACCGTCGGGAACTCGGGGTACGCCCCGATGCCGTGCTCCTGCACATCGAGCCCGGCCAGCTCCTCGGCTTCGCTGACGCGCAGGCCGATCGTCTTCTTGATCACGAAGAACAGCAGGCCGGCGGTCGCCAGAGTCCAGCCGAGGACGGCCAGGATGCCGACGATCTGCACCCAGAGGACGCCGAGTCCGCCGCCCATGAGGAGGCCGTAGGGGCCGCCCCACTCTTCGAGCGGAATGTCGGTACCGCTCCAGAAGTGCGCACCGGCCTTGATCGCGAAGAGGCCGACGGCGAGGGTGCCCCAGACGCCGCAGATGCCGTGGACGGAGATCGCGCCGACGGGGTCGTCGATCTTGATGCGATCGAAGAAGGCGACGGAGAGGACGACGAGGACGCCGCCGATTGCGCCGATGATGAGCGCGGCCCACGGTTCGACGAAGCCGCAGCCGGCGGTGATCGAGACGAGTCCGGCGAGTGCGCCGTTCATCGTCAGGCCGAGGTCGGCTTTGCCGTAGCGGAGTTTGGCGACGGTCATGGCGACGACGGCGCCGGCGCCGGCGGAGAGGGTGGTGTTGATGGCGACCCAGGCGGCTTCGGTGGCAAATCCCCCGGTGAGGCCGAGGGTGGAACCGCCGTTGAAGCCGTACCAGCCGAACCAGAGGATGAACATGCCGAGCGCGGCCATACCCATGTTGTGCCCGGGGATGGCGGTGACGGTGCCGTCGGAGGCGTACTTGCCGATGCGGGGTCCGAGCAGGAACGCGCCTGCGAGTCCGGCCCAGGCGCCGACGCTGTGGACGATCGTCGAGCCGGCGTAGTCCATGAAGCCGGTCTCGCCGAGGCCGGCCAGCCAGCCGCCGCCCCAGGTCCAGTTGACGACGATGGGGTAGATGAGGCCGGTGATGAAGACGGTGTAGAAGAGGTAGGCGGAGAACTTGGTGCGCTCGGCCAGCGCGCCGGAAACGATCGTCGCCGCCGTCGCCGCGAAGGCCCACTGGAAGAAGAAGACGGCGGCTTCGGAGACGCCGTCGGTTTCGGTGAGGCCGCCGAGCGCGGGGAAGAACGAGTGGCCGCCGATAAAGCCGCCCTGGCTGGCGCCGAAGGCGAAGCCGAAGCCGACTGCCCACCAGACGACGCCGCCGATGGAGGCGTCGAGCACGTTCTTCATCAGGATGTTGGTCGTGTTCTTGACCCGCACGAAGCCTGCTTCGAGCATGCCGAAGCCGGCCTGCATGAAGAAGACGAGGATACCGGCGATCACGAACCAGATCGTGTCGACGGCGAGGATCAGGTCGGCGACCGCCTCGGCTTCCTGCGCCGCCACGATCCCCAGCGTCGCCAGCAACGCAGTGAGCAGCCCGGCCGTCAGGCCGATGCCCGCCCGTTTCGCCCCCCTCGGGAGCCTCGCCCCCAATGGGAGCCTGCCAATTCCGGGCTGAATCATCATTCCTCCATTTCCCGGGTTCCGGTTGTCAGTCGCTAACCTATGCAGCGCCCGCGCAGCCGCGGTTTCGGGCGATTTACGCCCACGTGTCGCTCTGATGTCGCTATGTTTCGGCAATGTTGCGCGCCGACGTAACTCCACTCCGAGAACAGGAGCGACGATGAACTACCGACTGATGCGCGCCGTCACCCGCATCCAGAACGTTCAGTTCTCCCTCTTCCGCGGGCGCTTCATGGGGCCGCCCACCCTCCGCCTCACCACGACAGGCCGCAACAGCGGCCTGTCCCGCCGCGCACTGCTCCTCTACCTCGACGAAGGCGCCCGCCTGATCGTCATCGCCTCTGCCGGCGGCGCGCCCACCGACCCCGACTGGTGCAACAACCTCCGCGCAACCCCCCGAGCCCTCGTCGAGCGCGGCGGCCGCCCCGCCCGCGAATACGACGCCGCCGAACTCGAAGGCGAAGACCGCGACCAAACCTTCGCCAACATGTGCAACCTCTTCTCCCACTTCGCCGCCTACCAGCAAAAGGCCGGCCGCCCCATCCCCGTCATCGCCCTCACCCCCCGCCAATGACCTACCCTGCCAAATCCGTCGCCACCGCCAATGACTCACCCCACCAGATCCGTCGCCCCTCGCCAACGACTCACCCCGCCAGATCCGTCACCCCGCCAATGACTCACCCATCAGATCCGTCGCCCCAGACTTGATCTGGGGCCCAAACCCAACCCCGTTCGCAGCGCAGGAAACCCGAAATATCCCCCAACGCCCGCGCCCAGGTCATCCCGACACACCGCGCCGCCACCCGCCGCCATATGGATTCCCGCCCCCTTTTCCCCGTCATTCCCGCCCCCTTCTCCCGTCATTCCCGCCCCCCTTCTCCCGTCATTCCCGCCCCCTTTCTCCCGTCATTCCCGCCCCCTTTCTCCCGTCATTCCCGCCCCCGAGCGGGAATCAGCCACGCACCTCCTCCAACCCCAACACACCCCAAACCCTCGCCATCGACCGGGAACCACCCCCAAAACCACCCACCCTGATACCCTCACCGCGAGAGGTCGCACTTGAGTCTCCTGAACCGCATCTTCGGCCGCAACAACGCCGCCGCATCGCCGCCCACAGCGCCGCCCAACTCGCCGCATAGCCCGGCGACGCAACAGGCGACCCCGACCGACGACGCGCCCCCGCGACGCAAACGCCGCCAGCGCAAGAAACGCCCCGCCAACCCCAACCCGGCCCCCGCAGCCTCGCCGACGCCCACCCCGACTGCGCGCCGACCCCAACAACGCCGCAGTGAGCGCCGCGGCGCCCCCCGCAACAACCCGCGCAAGCGCAGCGCCGCCGGCGCTGCCATGACCGCCACCCAAAAAGCCCTCCTCTCCGGCGGCTACGACCTCCCCGACCTCGCCGCCGTCGACGACATCTCCCAGGACGACTGGCCGCCACCCTTCCGCGAACTCGGCATCTCCCACCGCATGCTCTCCGTCCTCGCCGCCCTCCGCTTCGAGGAACCCACTCCCATCCAGCAGCAGTCCATCCCCCTCCTCCTCGACGGCCGAGACGTCGTCGGCCAGGCCCAGACCGGCACCGGCAAAACCGTCGCCTTCGGCATCCCCGCCGTCGAACTCTGCGACCCCGCCATGGGCGAAGCCCAGGCCATCGTCCTCGTCCCCACCCGCGAACTCGCCGCCCAGGTCGGCACCGTGCTCGAATACTTCGCCCGCGCCGCCGGACTCGAAGCCACCGTCCTCATGGGCGGACGACGCCTCAACGACGACTTCGCCAACCTCGAACGCGGCCCCCAAATCGTCGTCGGCACCCCCGGACGCATCATCGACCACCTCGAACGCCGCACCCTCAACCTCAGCTGGGTCAAACTCGCCGTCCTCGACGAAGCCGACCGCATGCTCGACATCGGCTTCGAACCCGACATGCGCCGCATCCTCCGCCGCTGCCCCGACGACCGCCAGACCGCGCTCTTCTCCGCCACCATCCCCACCCCCATCAAAACCCTGATCTGGCGCTACATGCGCGAACCGCAAGAAATCCACATCGCCCCCGAAGCCGCCACCGCCGACGGCATCAACCAGCGCTACTACGAAGTCGCCAACCGCGACAAACTCCGCGCCGTCGAAGAACTGCTCCCCGAACTCGACGGACGCACCCTCGTCTTCTGCAACATGAAAGTCACCGTCGACCGCCTCGTCGACCGCCTCCGTCGCTCCGGCCTCAACGCCGACGCCATCCACGGCGACCGCGACCAGCGCAAGCGCGACAGCGTCATGGGTCAATTCCGCGCCGGCGACATCCAATTCCTCATCGCCACCGACGTCGCCGCTCGCGGCCTCGACATCCCCAACGTCAACCACGTCGTCAACTACGACCTCCCCCAAACCGCCGAAGACTACGTCCACCGCGTCGGACGCACCGGCCGCGCCGGCAAATCCGGCAGCGCCGTCAGCTTCGTCGGCGAATGGGACCTCGAACAACTCGAAAAAATCCTCACCGTAGTAGGCGACGAACTCCAAAGAGCCGAACTCAACCTCTACCGCCCCTAACCCCCCGCCCGCCACCCCCATCACACCCCCTCCCCTGTCCCTCGTCATGCCCGCCTCCCCCTCCTCGTCATACCCGCGCTTGCCGCGGGTATCTCGACGCTGCCAGCACCAACGCCGCACCAACCCCCCATCACATTCCCGCCCTCCATCTCCTCCGCCATTCCCGCCCCCTTTCCCCGTCATTCCCGCCCCCTTTCCCCGTCATTCCCGCCCCCGAGCGGGAATCGGCCCCACCCCCCCCCGCCAACACCCGCCGCCACCCCTCCGTCGCCCCAGACTTGATCTGGGGCCCAAACCCAACTCCGTTCGCAGCACAACACACCCGAAACATCCCTCAACGCCCGTGCCCAGGTCATCCCGACACACCGCGCCGCCGACCGCCGCCATATGGATTCCCGCCCTCCCTCTCCCCCGTCATTCCCGCCCCCGAGCGGGAATCGACCCCACCTCCCCCGCCAACACCCGCCGCCACCCCTCCGTCGCCCCAGACTTGATCTGGGGCCCAAACCCAACCCCGTTCGCAGCACAACACCCACGAGCCACCCTCCGACCCGCACTCCCACCACTCACAACCCCTGCATGGATTCGGATGCGGAAACTACGAAGCACCGACCGCCGAAACCAGCGCCGCCGAACGCCCCGCGATCCGCCCGAACACCGACCCCGCCATCAACCCCGATCCGCCCGCATAGTTGTCGTAGAACAACCCCCCGATCAGCTCCCCCGCCGCGTACAGCCCGTCAATCGGCCGCTCCTCCGTATCCAACACCTGCGCCGTGCGCGGATCAATCCGCAACCCCCCGAACGTAAACGTGATCCCGCAGGTCACCGCGTAGCCCAGAAACGGCGGCTCCGTCAGCGGCAGCGCCCAGTTCGACTTCGGCGGCGTAACCCCTTCCGTCCGCAGCCCGTCCAATTCCGACGGATGAAACGCCCCGCCCGCGCACGCCGCGTTGAACGCCGCCACCGTCCGCTCTAGCCCGGCCCGGTCCACGCCCAGCGCATCCGCCAGACCGCCGATCGTCTCCGCCTCCGCCATCGTCGCCTGCCGCACCCGATACTCGTCCCGCAGCAGCCCCGCCGTCTGCTGGTCGAACAACTGAAACGCCGCCCGGCCCGGCTGCCGCAGAATCTCCCGCCCGTATTTCGCATACGTGTAGTTGCGCAGATCCGCCCCCTCATCCACAAACCGCTCCCCGTCGAGATTCACGATGATCCCGTACGGGTACGAGTGCTTCTGATACAGATCTGCGACAACCCGATTCCCCGTCGGCGGCGCGTTCAGATCCCAGGCCACCGCGTGCGCGCCCGACCAGTGGCCGAACGGCTGCGCGCCGATCTCCAGCGCCGCCCGAATCGCATCTCCGGTATTGAAGCGGCTGCCTCGCACCTTCGCCAGGTCCCAGCCCTGCCCCAGGTACCGCGTCCGCATCTCCGCGTTCGCCTCAAAGCCGCCCGCCGCCAGCACCACCGCATCCGCCGCGATCTGCTCCTCCCCGCCCTCGGTCCAGACCCGCACCCCGCGCACTCGCCCCGCGTCGTGCAGCAGGCCCACCACCTTCGCCCCGTAACGCAGCTCCACCCCAGCCCGCTCCGCCGCCGCGAACTCCTGGTCCGACAACCCCTTGCCCGCGCCCACTGCCTCCACCGTCAGCCCCCCGTAGAACACCAACACCCCGTCCACTTCGTTCGCCTGCCGCCCCGTCATCAGCGTGAACCGCACTCCCCGCTCGGCCAGCCAGCGCATCGTCGGCTGGGCCTCCCGCACCAGCGCCGTCGCCAGACCGTCGTCGATCAGCCCCTCCGTCACCCGCGCCAGATCGTCGCGGAACTGCGCCGCCGGATACGACCCCAGATCCACCCGCGCGATCTCCGCCTCGCTCAGATCCGGGATCAGCCGCTGAATATCGGCCATCCCGTCATACGGAAAGCGGAAGCCGCCGCCCGTGAAATAGGTGTTACCGCCGCGCTCTTCCTGCGGCGCTTTTTCGAGCACCACCACCTCCGCGCCGTGCTCCCGCGCGCTGAGCGCCGCGCACAGCGCCGCGTTGCCCGCCCCCGCCACGATCACTTTGTCTGCCATCAGTCGAACGCTCCTTCGTCTAGCGCAACGGGCGTCTTCTGCGGGCGCGGCGCGGCGATCAGGATCGGCGCGCCGACCAACCGCTGCACCGTCGCCGCCGCGCGCCGCACGCCCCGCTGACCGCCGATCAACGCCAGGCCGATCGCCGGAATCGTTACCAGTCCCGCGACCAGCAGCGCCACGCGATAGCCGCTGATAATCGCCGCCGGCGCTTCCCGATCCACGCCGTTGTCCAGGCCGAACGCGATCGCCGCGTTCGAGTACAGCGCAAACCAGATCGCGTATCCAATCGCCGTCCCGATCGTCCGCGCCGTCGTCTGCGACGCCGACGCCGTGCCCAGCCGATCCGGCGGCACCGCCGACATGATCACCGACGTATTCGGCGAGCTGAAGATCGAGGTCCCAATCCCCAGCACCAGCATCCGCCACATGAAATCGATCGGCTGGGCATCCCCGTCCAGCGTGGCCAGCGAGAGCAGCGCGCCGCACACGAGGATCAGGCCCAGCGTCGTCAGCGGACGCGAGCCCAGCCGGTCCGACGCCATCCCCGATAACGGCGAAATCAGCAGCATCGCCAGCGGCATCGGCAGAATCATCAGCCCTGCCTCCAGCGTCGTGAAACCCCGCCCGTCGATCAGGAAGAACGGCCCCAGCGAGATCGCCGCCGACATCCCCATAAACTGCAAAATCGCCGCCGATACCCCCGCGGAGAACCCGCGCCCCTTGAACAGGCCGAGGTCCACCACCGGGCTGGCCACGCGCCGCTCAACGACGATGAACGCCGCGAGGCAGATCGCGCAGGCCGCGAACAGCCCCAGAATCATCGCGCTCTCCCAGCCCAGATCGCGCCCCCGGTTGATTCCCAGCGTCAGCGTCCCCAGCACCCCGAACAACAGAAACGCGCCCGGCACATCCAGCCCCTTGGGGCGCGATTCCGCCGGCGCGTCGACCAGCAGCCGCCAGGCCAGAAACGCGCCGACCAGTCCAAAGGGCGCGCGCGTCCAGAAAATCGCCCGCCAGTCGAACCAGTCCACCAGCACTCCGCCCAGTACCGGCCCCGCCGCGAAGCCCGCCCCCACCGTCGAGACCATGATCCCCAACCCCGCCCCGCGCTTCGAAGGCGGGAACGACGCCGTGATGATCGCCGCTCCGTTGGCCATCGTCATCGCCGAGCCGATCGCCTGCAACACCCGCGTCCCGATCAGCTCCTCCAGCGATCCCGAGACTGCCGAAAGCGCCGTCGCCAGCGTGAAGATCGCAAACCCGGCCGTGTAGAGCGTCTTCCGCCCGTAGAGGTCGCCTAGCCGCCCCATTGTCAGCGACAGCCCCGTGCTGACGACGATGAACGCCAGCGCCACCCAGATCACGTCCTCTTCCGGCCGCCCGAACTCGTCCACCAGAGTCGGCAGCGCCACATTCGTGATCGAGTTGTCCAACACCCCCAGAAAAATCCCGATGCAGACAATCCCCGCAGCCACCCAGCGATAGGGAATCGGCCCCAGGTTGGGCCCGCTCACAAGCGGTCGGTCGTCCGCCTGCGCGCCGCCCGCGCGCGCAGCGCTCATCGCTCCCAGCCGACGAGGTGAATGAAGCGTCGCATCAGCCTGATCCTACGCCCTCCAACCCCTCCCCCCATCCTGGGGGGAGACTGAGAGGGGGGCATCCGCTCCGTAATCGCCCCCCTACGCAGGGGGCGGTCCGCGCAAGCGGACTGGGGGTCGGCCCAGCGCCCCAAACACAGCACAGACTCCGCCCCTGCCTAAACTGCCTCACATGACGGACGCCGCAACGAACAACCGAATCATCCTGGCCGACAACCTCGACATCCTGCCCGACCTCGAGAGCGGCTCCGTCCCCCTGATTTACATCGACCCGCCCTTCAACACCGGCCGCGAGCAGCGCCGCACCCGCATCCGCACCGAGCGCGACGCCGCCGCCGGTGACCGCGTCGGCTTCGGCGGGCGCCGCTATCGCACCACCACTCTCGGCTCCCACGCCTTCGACGACCTCTTCGACGACTTCCTCGCCTTCCTCGAACCCCGCCTGCTCGAGCTGCGCCGCATCCTCGCGCCCGACGGCTCCTTCTTCCTCCACATCGACTACCGCGAGACCCACTACTGCAAGGTGCTGCTCGACGCGATCTTCGGGCGCGACTGCTTCCTCAACGAGATCATCTGGGCCTACGACTTCGGCGGACGCTCCAAACGCAGGTGGCCCGCCAAGCACGACGCCATCCTCTGGTACGCCGCCGACCCCGCGAACTACACCTTCAACTACGACGCCATCGACCGCATCCCCTACCTCGCGCCCGACCTCGTCGGCAAAGAGAAGGCCGAGCGCGGCAAAACCCCTACCGATGTCTGGTGGCAGACCATCGTCCCCACCAACAGCCGCGAACGCACCGGCTACCCCACCCAGAAGCCGCTCGCCATCCTCGAGCGCATCGTCAAGGTCCACTCCAACCCCGGCGACCTCGTCCTCGACTGCTTCGCCGGCTCCGGCACAACCGGCGAGGCCGCCGCCCGCCACCAACGCCCCTACCTGCTGATCGACAACAACCCCGAAGCCGCCCAAATCACCGCCCAACGCCTCGCCCACACCCACCCCGCCCACATCAACTTCACCCCCCACTAGGGCCTGTTCACACTTCCTCCGTCATCCCCGCCGCCCCTCCTCGTCATACCCGCGCTTGCCGCGGGTATCTCGACGTGAGCACCCCCAAAACCCCGTCTCCAAGATCAGTCGCCCCAGACTTGATCTGGGGCCCAAACCCAACACCCTGTGCAGCACAAAGCCCCCGAGCCATCCCCAAACCCCCGCACGCAGAGCATCCGGTACGCCCCACGCAACAACCCACCCCTACAATCATCCCATGACCACCACACACCACCTCCACGACGAACTCTCCGCCATCGACTGGTGCTACGAGCAGGGCTGGACCGACGGACTCCCCGTCGTCCCTCCCGTCCGCGAGCGCGTCGAGCGCTTCCTCGCCGCCGCCGGACGCCCGCCCGAAGAGGTCGTCGCGCAGCACCCCGCCACCGGCCGCCAATGCAGCGTCCAGGACGCCGCCGTCAACGCCGTCATGGCCGGCTGCCTCCCGCAGTACTTCCCCACCGTCCTCGCCGCCCTCGAAGCGCTCAACGAGGACGCCTACAACTTCCACGGCTCCACCGCCTCCACTGGCGGTTCCGCCCCCGTCCTGATCGTCTCCGGCGACATCCAGGACGAAATCGGCCTCAATGTCGGCGTCAATGTCTTCGGACCCGGCGCCCGCGCCAACGCCACCATCGGACGCGCCATCCGCCTCGTCATCCTCAACATCTTCCGCATGACCCCCGGCATCGCCGACCGCTCCACCACCGGCTGGCCCGGCAAGTACAGCTGCTGCATCGGCGAAAACGCCGCCCACAGCCCCTGGGAACCCCTGCACGTCAGCCTCGGCTTCCCGCCCGAAGTCAGCACCGTCACCGCCTTCGCCGCCTCCGGCTTCTACAACATCGAGAACCACTACACCGCCGACCCCGACGCCCTGCTCGACACCTTCGCCGACACGATGGCCGCGCTCGGCGCGCTGACCGACGGCCAATCGTTGGTCGTCATGTCCCCTGAACACGCCCAGATCGCCGCCTCCGCCGGCTACACCCGCCACGATGTCCAACGCCGCCTCTTCGAGCGCGCCCAACGCCCCGCCGCCCAACTGCTCGCCCACGGCAAGTGGCCCGCCGACCGCACCGCCGACGGCCTCGCGCCCGACGCGCCCCAGCACGGCGACGCATTCCACCGCGGACGCGAACCCGACGACATCCTGATCGTCGTCGCAGGCGGCGAAGCCGGCGGGCACTCCGCCTTCCTCCCCTCCTGGAGCCGCGGCCGCAACTCCATCTACCAAACCAAACCGATCGGCGTCTGCCTCGACTGCTGACGCCCAACCAGCACCCAACCAGCAAAGGCGCGCGATGATGTCTCTCGAACTGCTCGACCCCACCGGCCAAACGCCCGAAACCGGCTACGCCGCCGCCCCGCGCCTGCCGTCCCTCGACGGCCTGCGCATCGGCCTGCTCTCCAACGGCAAGGTCAACGCCGACCGACTCCTCCGCCTCACCGCCGAGCGCTTCGTCGAGCGCCACGGCTGCTCGATCGTCTGCGAGACGGCCAAGCCCAACGCCTCCCGCATCGCCGACCCGCAGGTGCTCCGCGACCTCAGCCACGACGTCGACTTCCTGATCACCGCTGTCGGCGATTGAGGCTCCTGCTCCACATGCAGTGTGCATGACGCCGTCACCTTCGAGCAGCTCGGCAAGCCCGCCCTCGCCATCTGCACCCACCCCTTCGAGCCGACCAGCAAAATGATCGCCCGCACCCTCAGCCTGCCCGACTTCCCCTTCGCCCTCGTCGACCACCCCATCGGCAGCGCCGACACCGCAGAACTCACCGCCCGCGCCGCCTCCGCCTACGACCAGGGAACCCGCATCCTGCTGCCCGGAAACGACACATGAAAACCCTTGGCCTCGACGAGTCCGGCGACGACAACCTCGTCCGCATCGACCCCGCCTATCCGATCTTCGTCGTGGGCGGCGTCATTCTTGAGAACGACTACATCCCCGCAGCAACCGAAGCGGTCAACGAGTTCAAGCGCGAACTGTTTGGCCGCGATGACTTTGTCCTCCACACCGCTGAAATCATGCGGAGCCGCAGGGTCTTTTCTCGCTTGCGACAGCCGGGCTTTCGGCAAGAGTTCTACGAACAACTCAACGATCTGGTCCGCAGCCTCGAATTCAGCGTCATCGCCTGTGCTGTTCGCAAGGATCGCTACGCGCCGGGATCACAGACTCTTGATCGCGATCTGTACCGCTTGGCGCTGAGGTCGTTGACGAACCAATTTTGCGAGATCATCGGCGATCATCGCAACGGCGGCCGGATGCGCGCCGAGCGGCGTCGCCCGGATATGGACCAGGCGGTTGAGCGCAGTTGGGAAGAACTGTGCCGGGACGGAACCGCCACCACAAGCGCTGCCACGATCCGCCGTCGGATCGCATCCTTGACGCTGCACACGAAGCTCGATCGGCTTGTCGTCCTCGAGCTTGCCGACCTCGTCGTGACGCCGATCGGCCGGCACATCTCCGGACGCCCGGATCAAGCAGATTGGCACATCGTTCAGGAGAAGCTCCACGGCGACGCGGACTCGGCGGTGACGATCTTTCCCAAGCAAGGATGAAGGCCGGCGCCCGCAGTGGCAGAGGCCGGCCTTCGCGCCCCCAACAACCATTGACAGCGCAACCGGGGGTCTGGCGACGCCGTCGGTGGGACCGGGTTCCGCTACGCAGGCACCGGCCCTCACCCCAATTATGCACGCTCAGGGTAGGTTGTCAAGTATCCGACCTAATGTCAAGAATGCTCCACAAGAAGAAGTGAGGCCGGCCCCCGCTACGCAGAAGCCGGCTCTCCGACCCCCTACAGCCATTGACAGCGCCTCACCGGGGGCCTGGCGACGCCGTCGGCGGGACCGGGTTCCGCTACGCAGGCACCGGCCCTCACCGCCAATGATGCACCTGACACCCCAGCGATGTCAAGCTGTCGACCCACCCTCACTCCGGCCCCACCAACTCCCGACCAATCAGCAGACGCCGAATCTCGCTCGTCCCCGCCCCGATCTCCAGCAACTTCGCGTCCCGCACATACCGCGCCACCCGACTCTCGCTCATGTAGCCGTAGCCCCCGTGAATCTGCACCGCCTTGTCCGCCACCCGACTCGACATCTCCGCCGAATACAGAATCGCCGCAGCCGCCTCCTTGTTCGCCCGCTCGCCCTGCGACGCCCGCTGCTCCACCACCGACGCCGTGCGGTAGACCAGCCAGCGCGCCGCCTCCAACTCCGTGTACATATCCGCCAGCATCGCCTGAATCAGCTGAAAATCGCCGATCCGCTGCCCGAACTGCCGCCGCTCCCGCGCATACCCGATCGCCGCCTCCAGCGCCGCCTGCGCAATCCCCAGCGGCTCGCCCGCCAGAAACGCCCGCTCCACCGCCAGACCCTGCATCATCACCGACGCCCCGCCGCCCTCGTGTCCCAGCACGTTCCCCGCCGGCACCAGACAGTCCTCCAACAACAGCTCCGCCGTCGGCGAGCCCCGGTGCCCCACCTTGTCCAGCTGCTGACCGACCGAAAAGCCCTCAAACGATGACTCCACAATGAACGCCGTCACCCCCCGCGAGCCGGCCTCCGCATCCGTCTTCGCATACAGCACCAGCGTGTCCGCCACCGAACCGTTCGTGATGAACATCTTCGTCCCATTCAGCCGATAGACATCCCCCTCTCGCACCGCCGTCGTCCGAATCCCCACCGCGTCCGATCCCGCCTCCGGCTCCGTCAGCGCCAGCGCCCCCACCTCCGCGCCGCTGCACAGCCCCGGCAGATAGCGCTCCTTCTGCCCCTCGTTCCCGTTCGCCGCGATGTTGTTCGCGCACAAATTCGCGTGCGCCCCGTACGACAGCGCCACCGACGCCGATACCCGCGCCAACTCCTCCGTCGCGATCACCCCCGCCAGCAGCCCGGCCTCGGAGCCGCCGTAGCGCTCCTCAATCGTCACCCCCAGCAGCCCCAACTCCCCCAGCCTCGGCCACAAATGCCCCGGCCACATGTCGTCGCGATCCATCTCATCCGCGATCGGCTCAATCTCCGCCTCCGCGAAATCCCGCACCGTCCGCCGCACCAACTCCTGCGCCTCGCTGAGCTCAATCACCATCGTCCCTCCCCGCCTCAGCCTAGTACCCGTTCACGCTTCCACTGCACTACCGCCCCACTGCCATCACTCCCGCCCCCCTCTCCTCGTCATCCCGCCCTATCTCCCCATCATTCCCGCCCTCTCCCCGTCATTCTCGCCCTCTTCTCCCGTCATTCCCGCCCCCGAGCGGGAATCGGCCCCGAGCAGCCTCCCACCCTCGTGCCCAGGACCCGTCGCCCCCAGACTTGATCTGGGGGCCCAAACCCAACTACCTTCGCAGCGCCGACCCCACCAACAACCCACCAACGCCCGTCCGCAGACCATCCCATACCCCGCGCCAGCCGCCGTATGGATAGGCGGTAATCGGCCCCGAGCAGCCTCCCACGCCCGTGCCCAGGATCCGTCGCCCCAGACTTGATCTGGGGCCCAAACCCAACCCCCTTTGCAGCGCCAGAGGCCCGAACCACCCGCCAACACTCGTCCACAGGACATTCCCATGCGCTGCACTGCCGACAGCCGCCGCATGGTTCCCTGCTCGGGGGCGGGAATGACGGAGGAAAGGGCGAAAACGACGGAAGCGTGAACACGCCCTGGCTTGCCCCCGCCGACGATCCCCTCACCGGAAGAGACGGCCGAAATTAGCCGCCCCCCGATCCCGTCCACTCCCTCCCGACTCCACGCCATCAGCTTCCGAATCAGCAAAATGCTCCGAGAGCGCCTCGCGCAACTCGTCGGGGCTCGGGAACCTCGCCATCGTCGTCGGATTCGTCCGCGTTCGCTGCCGCACATTCACCTGCCTGAACATCCGCTCGTTCATCGCAAACGCGAAAGGAACCTCTTCCTCCAGCGCCCGTTGCATCGCCTGATCCAGCAGCGGCGCAGCCAACGCCATCCCCGGTGCCGCCACCACCAGCGCAGCATCAAACCGAGCGCCGTCCAGCATCACCGAGAGAACAAGCTCAACGCTCGCCGGCGCGATGCCGCCGTTGCCGCGATAGCGCTCGCGGATCGCGGCCGCCGCATCCGCCCAGCCGCGCGCCTCCAACGCCGCAGCGATGCGATCAATCGGCGGAGCCGAGCTTGACGCGGGCGCGTGCCGCGGCTTGGTCCGCTGCCGCCGCACGTCGGCAGAGCGCCGGCGCGCCGAACGCCCCGAATTCGCGCCGGTTGCGCGGCGGCGATCCTCGCGTTCGCCGCCGCGCGCCTCCGGCGGCGGCCGGCGAGACTCCTCTGCTTCCCGCTGCGCCCGTTGCTCGGCTTCGTGACGCGCCCGGCGCCGCGCGGCGCGGCGGCGTTGCGCACGCTCCGCATCGGCCCGCCGCGCCCGTTCCATCTCGTCGCGGAAAGCGCGGTGCGTCTCGGCGCGTTCGGCGGGCGACTGCGGCTGAGGCGGCGGCGACGGCGTCTCCACCTGCCGCCGAGCGTCCAGCGGCACGCCGGCGGCGAGCAGATCGCGGGCTCGATTCAGCTCCGCCATCCGCTGATCCGCCTGCGGATCGTCGGGATTCAGATCGGGGTGATGCCGCATCGCCAGCTCGCGGTAGCGCTTCCTCACCGCCTCAGCATCCGCGCCCGGCGCCACGCCCAACACCTCAGCCGCCTCCGCCGCGCTGTTCGGAATCGCCATCCCACCCCTCGCCCATTCGTTCTACGATCCTACCAGGCGCCCCGCTCAACTGTCCCAGACAAACACCCCACGCGCCAGCCTACCCCCACGCACCGCCCCCATCAGCCGCCACCGCTCGGCCGCCGCTGATGCCCCAGACGAAAGAGAGTGGGCGTCGGGAAGAACAGCGCCTCCGGCCAGACCCCGATCGTGTGGCCGAATCCACATTCGACGTAATGAATCCGGGCGAGTGGCTGCCCCTCGATGTCCCATACTCGCGTGTAGTACGACACGCCGCCCCAACTGCACCGGTACGCTGGTCCTGTCGTGCCCGGCTCCAGCGTCTCGCTGAAGCGGCCCTCCACGACACCCGCGAAGACCCCGAGTGCCGCGAACAGATCATCGAGTTCGTATTCCGGTATCCTCAGACTCGGACGTTTAGGCAAGCGAGGCCCCCATGACGCCGAGCGAAGAGACCGCGGCAGAACTGCGCACGCTGCTGACAGCTTACCTGCGCGGTCAGCGCAGCGCCGACGACATCTACAGCTTCGAGATGGAGCGCCACAGCGACGACGACATCGACCGCGTGTTGCGTGAACGCATGGCGCGCCTCTCCCTCGTCGCCGCCGAAGTCGACCGCGGTTGGGCGCCCAACTCCGCCCTTATGTCGCTTGCCCGCGAGACGCTCAACAGCCTGCCCGTCCACGCCGCCGAGGTCGCCGCAGACTAGTTCCGCCCTCCTTTCCGACCTCTCCCCCCGTCGCGGGAGGATCCCTTACGACCTCTCCCACCATCTCGGGGGGAGTCCTCTTCCGACCTCTCCCACCATCGCGGGGTGAGTCCCCTTCCGACCTCTCCCCCCATCCTGGGGGGAGATACAGAGGGGGGCCGGCCGCCCACCTCCCACTACCCTGCCCCCATGCCCCCCAACCTCACCACCGACTTCGCCGCCGCCCTCCAGGCCGCCCAGGGCGAAACGCACCACTTCAACTCCTGGACAGCCCTCGCCGACTTCGCCCGCAACCTCGACCCGCAACCCATCGCCCGACGCGGACTCCCCCTCAGCGGGATCGAAGCGCCGCGCAGCATCGCAGCAATCGCCGACCGCCCCGTCGGCCTCACCCAGGCCGCCCTCGGCGTCGCCGAAACCGGCTCCCTCCTGCTCGTCGAACCCGACCCCACCGACCGCTGCATCTCCCTGCTCACCCGCCACCTGATCGTCGCCCTGCGCGAAGATGACATCCTCCCCACCCTCGACGACGCCTTCGCCTGGCTCGCCGCCCAGCCCCGCGCCGCCGCCTACGCCACATTCGTCACCGGCCCCTCACGCACTGCTGACATCGAGCGCTCCCTCACCATCGGCGTCCAGGGCCCCAGCCGCCTCACCGCCGCCATCCTGACGGACAAACAACCGTGACCAGCTTCAAAACCCGCTACCGACGCGCCGCCGCCGACCCCCACCTCCGCCGCGGCCTGCTCGACTTCCAGCGCTCCTGGCGCGTCTCCCGCGACGAACAAATGGCGCGGCTGGAGCGCCGCACCGAAGCCAGCTTCAACGACCTGCGCCGCGAATTCGCCCAAACCAAGGACGACACGCTCGCTCGAATCGACGACCACATCGCCGAGTTCCGCGCCCACGCCGAAGCCGCGGGCGCGACCGTCGTGGAAGTCGAGACAGCACAGGACGCGCTCAACTACATCACCGACATCTGCCGCGAACGCGGCATCGAGCTGCTGGTCAAAAGCAAGTCGATGGTCTCCGAGGAGATCGAACTCAACCACCACCTCGAAGCGCAGGGCATCCGCGCCATCGAAACCGACCTCGGCGAATGGCTCCTCCAACTCGCCGGCGAACGCCCCAGCCACCTCGTCATGCCCGCCATCCACCAGCGCCGCGAGCGCGTCGCCGCGCTGCTGGGCGACGAACTGGAGCAGGAGTTCGATCCCGACGACATCCCAGCCATGGTCGCCAGCGCACGCGGCGGTCTCCGCAACCACTTCCTCGGCGCAGGCGCAGGCCTCACCGGAGCCAACGCGCTGATCGCCGAGACCGGCAGCATCATGCTCGTCACCAACGAGGGCAACGCCCGCCTCGCCACCTCCCTGCCGGGCGTCCACTTTGTCACCGCCGGCATCGAAAAACTGGTCCCCACCTGGGCCGACGCCCAGCGCCAACTCCAACTCCTGCCCCGCTCCGCCACCGCCCAGCAGCTCAGCACCTACACCACCTGCATCACTGGCGCCCAGCCCGGCAAGGAAATGCACATCATCCTGCTCGACAACGGACGCCGCGCAATGGCCGCCGACCCCCAAATCGCCGCCGCCCTCCGCTGCATCCGCTGCGGCGCCTGCGCCAACGTCTGCCCGCCCTACCAAATCGTCGGCGGGCACGCCTTCGGCCACATCTACACCGGCGCAATCGGCCTCGTGAACACCCCCTTCCACCACGGCCCCGAGCACGCCGCCGGACCGCAAAGCCTCTGCGTCTCCTGCGGCGCATGCGCGCAGGTCTGCCCCGTCGAAATCCCGCTGCCGCAGCAGATCCTCGAGCTCCGCAGCCGCCAGACGCACGCGCCGCTCTGGGAGCGCCTCGCCCTCCGCCTCTGGTCCCGCCGACCCTGGTTCCGCGCAACAATGCGCCTGGCCGCGCTCGCCTCGCCCCTGTTGCGCCGGATGCCGCTGCCGCCGCGCCACCGCTGGCGGAAACCGCCGCCGATCCCTTGGCGCAACGCCCGCCGCAGAATCGCGGGCCGACGCCCGCAGCAGGCGATCGCCGCGACCGACGCGAGCGGACGCAACATCTCGCTCTTCCTCCAGTGCCTGACCGACGCAATGCTGCCCAACGCCGGCGACGCAACAGCCCGGCTGTTGGAAGCCGCCGGCGCGCGCATCCACCTGCCGCCCAACCAGCACTGCTGCGGACTCCCCGCCTTCGACGCCGGCGACTGGAACACAGCGCGGCGGATGGCCCGTCAGACGATTGTGACGCTGGAGGAGCATCCCGGGCGCGACATCGTCACCCCCGCCGCCAGCTGCCAGATCGCCATGCAGCGCCACTGGCCCCAGCTGTTCGCCGCCAACCCGCCCTGGCGCGGACGCGCCGAAGCCGTCGCCCGCCGCACCCACGACCTCGCCGAATACCTCGAAACCACCGCCCGCCTGCCCGACGGATGCCTGACCGAACCAACGGATGACGACGCCGATTATGTCGTCCACCGCTTCTGCCAGGGAACCAACCTCATGGGCTGGGACGACCGCGTTGAGCGGCTCGTCGCCCGCCTGACAAACGCCGAGCCGCAGCCCCTCGACGAGGCCGCCACCTGCTGCGGCTTCGGCGGCCTCACCTCCATCACCGCCCCCGAAGTCGGCGCAGGCATCCTCCGGCGCAAACTGGACTGCGTCGACCAGTCAAAAGCCGACACCTTGGTCACCAACAACCCCGGCTGTGTCCTCCACCTCCGCGCCGGCGCCGAAGCCAGCCGAATGCCCCACCGCACCCTCCACTACGCCGAATATCTGGCCGCTCGGTTACCATAAGTCGGACATCCTGCAACCGGGAGTTCGACCGATGCTCGACCAGTTCGTCGCGCTCGATGTGGAAACCGCCAACGCCCACCGACGCTCCATCTGCTCCGTCGGCTGCGTCCGCTTCGAACACAACGCCATCGCCGACGAGTACTACACCCTGATCAACCCCTGCGAGACCTTCAACCCCGCCAACACCCACATCCACGGCCTCTGCGCCGACCAGGTCCGCGACGCCCCGCGCTTCCCCAACGTGCTCGATGACCTCCGCAAATTCATCGGCGACGCGCCCGTCGTCCAACACTCCACCTTCGACTCCGGCGCTGTCCAACAAGCCGCCGAGCACTGGCGGATCGAGCCCCCCGCCTGGCAATGGTTCGACTCCATCGAAGCCGCCCGCCGCGCTTGGCCCCACTTCGCCGCCAACGGCGGCTACGGCCTCAAACACCTCAGCCGCCGCCTCGGCATCCCCCTCCGCCACCACCACGCGCTCGACGACGCCAGAGCCGCCGGCCAGGTGATCCTCAAGGCCATACGCCTACAGGGCGCATCAAACTTCAACGACCTGCAACACAAACTCAACCTCACCCCTCGCGGCCCCAACGGCGCAATCCTCCCCGCCGCTCCCGTCAACGGTCCGCTCAACGGTCATGTCGTCGTCTTCAGCGGCAAATTCACCGAGCTCAACCAGCGAATCAAACAACGCATGCTCGCCGCCAGAGCCGCCGAACTCGGCGCCCGCGTCGCCGACCGCGTCACCGCGCGCACCACCCTCTTCGTCATCGCCGGCGGCAAAATCGGCGAAAAACCAACCCGCGCCGCTCAAACCGCCTGCCGCATCGCCCGGCAAGACGGCACCCTCCGCATCATCAGCGAGTACGACTTCTACGTCCTCTGCACCCCCAACCAGCAACCGCTCCTCTAAGGCCCCCAAAATGCTGCCCCCCATCATCGACGTCCATGTCCACCTCACCC
Organism: Dehalococcoidia bacterium; assembly: GCA_965242565.1. Lineage (GTDB taxonomy): Bacteria > Chloroflexota > Dehalococcoidia > Bin125 > Bin125 > CATQGW01. Next base: position 1,515,317 of record OZ251457.1, read on the forward strand.
GCTCCGTCGCCCACGAGCGCGTCGTCTTCCCTCGCCCCGACTACCCCGATGACTGGCGCTGGGCCAACGAAGAACGCGTCGCCGACCACCTCGACAACGAACCCATCGAAGCACTCGTCGCCGTCAACTACATGGTCCTCCCCGACATGTACGACCAGCGCCGCCGGCGCAGCCCCGAAACGCCCGACGCGGAAATCTGGGACGATCTCCGAGACCGCGCACGCGACTTCAACACCTGGATCCTCGACCTCCACCGCCGAGACCCCCGCGTCATCCCCTTCGTCTGCTGCGACATCGGAACCTGGCGCGACACCGACACACTGATGGAAGAGATCGAGCGCTGCATCGCCCTCGGCGCAATGGGCGTCAAAATGCACCCCGGCCTCGGCCGCTACTTCCCCGCCGACCAGCGAATGTTCCCCCTCTACGCCCGCCTCGAAGAAGCGGAGCTCCCCATCCTCAGCGACACCGGCTCCCTCCGCGGCGGCCCCGGCGACGACGTCTACGGCATGCCCGACCACTTCCGATCCGTCTTCGAGCGCTTCCCCCGCCTCCGCTTCATCATGGCCCACATGCCCAGCGCCTACTGGGACCAGCGCCTCCGCATCGCCCGCGACCATCCCCAGGTCCTCTTCGACACCGCCGGCGGCTTCAGCGAAGCCCAGTTCCGCGCCCGCGACGGCTACCGCGCCTGCGCACTCGAAGACGCCGCACGCATCATCCGCCAAATCGGCCCCGAGCGTGTCCTCTTCGGCTCCGACGCCCCAGGCCACGACCAACGCCCCCAAATCCACCAACTCCTCCGCACCCCCCTCACCGAAACCGAACTCGAACAAATCCTCGCTGCCAACACCCGCACCCTCCTCACCCTCCTCACCCTCCCCTAACAACCCACCACCGCCCCCAGGATCCGTCGCCCCAGACTTGATCTGGGCCTGCCCCTGGCCTGAACAGGGGGCCCAAACCCAACCCACTTCACAGCGCCGCCGTCCCGAACCATCCCCCAACCACCGCGTGCAGAACGTCTCGCCCCTCTCTTCCCGCCATACCCGCACTCCCACTTCCGTCATACCCGCGCTTGCCGCGGGTATCTCGACGTGAACAGCACCAACCCCACTCTCCATTCCCCTTCCGTCGCCTCCCTATTCCGTCGCCCCAGACTTGATCTGGGGCCCAAACCCAACCCACTTCGCAGCACCACCGCCCCGAACTATCCCCCAACCACCGCGCGCAGGACCTCCCGACGCATCCCTCGCCATCCCGCCCCCAAGATCCGTCGCCCCAGACTTGATCTGGGCCTGCCCCTGGCCTGAACAGGGGGCCCAAACCCAACCCCCCACTTCACAGCGCCGCCTCGCACGCCCACACCCCACCCGTGCTACCCTCAACAGAACACCTGTACACATCAAACAACAGGAGCGCCCCCATGCAACTCTCCGCGCAGCGCCGCGCGCGCATCATCCACGCCCAACTGCTCCACCACCAGGGCAACTCCCTCCGCCAAATCGCCGAACAACTCAACGTCTCCCATTCCACCGTCCACGACGACCTCCAACACTTCGACGACCACTACCCCGACCTCGCCCGCTCCCTTGCCCAAACCCTCGCCGTCAACCACGCCCTCTCCCTCAACGCCTTCCTCGAACAACTCCTCGCCCACGGCCCGCTCGGCCCCGCCAACGACCTCGGCGACCAGACCGACGACGCGCCGCCCATCCCCCCCGACCGCCTCCAGGACATCCACCGGCAGTACCGCTCCACCGTCGTCGCCCTCTTCCGCGAACAGCGCCTCGCCCTCCGCGAACTCCGCCAGAGCGCCCGTCCGCCCATGCTCCCCCTCAACCTCGACCTGCTCCCCCTCACCGCCCCCGAAGCGCTCCCCGCCACCGCCCCGCCGCAGCTCCCCCGGCTCTCCCCGCAACAGCTCCTCAACCTCGCCGGCGGCCTCCAGACGCCCGACCAGACCGAACAGAACCGGACAGAACCGACCAATTCCGAACACCCCCAACCGCCTCGACCAGATACATACCCCCAGCCGAACCCCGCCGCAGCCCCGATCCCGGAAACCGCACCCGAACACCAACCCGCCGCCCCTCAAAACCGCGCCCAACGCCGCCGCGCCCAACGACAGGCCCGCAAACAACGCCAGGCCGTCTAGCCCCGCCCATAATCCTCGCCCCCAGGATCCGTCGCCCCAGACTTGATCTGGGGCCCAAACCCAACCCCCTTCGCAGCGCCGCCGCCCCGAATCACCCCCCAACTCCCGCGCGCAGGACCTACCGCCCCATCCTTCCGCCATTCCCGCGCCTCTCTCTACTCCGTCATACCCGCGCTTGCCGCGGGTATCTCGACGTGAGCAGCACCAACGCCGCATTCGACCTCCCAGACCTCACGCCAAATCGCCGTAGAGGTCCCACCCCTCAACCCCCACCCACAGCCCCCCCAGCGCCCCGCGCGCGCTGACAACCACCGCATCGACTCCCCCGTTCGAGCCGCAGAGCGGCCGCACCCTACAATCACCCCAATGACCAACCCCCAACAACTCCGCGCCCTCCAGGACAAAACCGCCATCGTCGGCGTCGGCGCAACCGAATTCGCCGCCATCTACCGCGACCTCGACCCCGAACGCTCCGCCTACGACCTCGGCCGCATCGCCTTCCTCGACGCGCTCCGAGACTCCGGACTCAAAAAGTCCGACATCGACGGCGTCATCGTCTCACGCCTCCCCCACTACGGCCGCATGTGCGAAATCCTCGGCCTCCGCTACCCGCGCTTCGTCAATGTCCTGCCCGGCGAAGGCCGACAGTCCGGCATCGCACTCCAATACGCCGCGCTCGCCGTCGCCAACGGACTCGCCGACGCGGTCGCCTGCATCTACGGCAACAACGGACGCTCCACCGGCGCGCGCTACGGCGGCGAAGACCGCGGAGCGTCGACGCAGGCCCCCACTACCCAATCAATGTTTGAAGCCCCGTTCGGCATGACCTCCCCCGGCGCCGTCACCTCCCTCATGTTCCGCCGCCACCAGTACCGCTACGGCACGCCGGTGGAAGCGCTGGGACATCTGGCAATCAGCAACCGCGCCAACGCCGCGCTCAACCCCAACGCCGTCATGCAGCAGCCCATCGACCTCGACGACTACCTCAACAGCCGCTACATCGCCGAACCCCTCCGGCTGCTCGACTACTGCCTGATCAACGACGGCGGCGTCTGCTTCATCGTCACCTCCGCCGAGCGCGCCTGCGACCTCCCCAATCCACCCGTCCTGATCCACGCCACCGCGCAGGCCGCCGACATCACACCCGTCTACGTCGCCGACGACTTCTGGCGCGAGCCCATGTCCCGCATCGCCGACGACCTCTTCGCAACCTCCGACGCCCAGCGCGAAGACCTCGCCTTCGCCCAGCTCTACGACAACTTCACCCCCACCATGCTCTTCACCCTCGAAGGCATGGGCTTCTGCGAGCCCGGCGAGGGCGGCGACTGGATCACCCCCGAACGCATCGGCTTGCGCGGCCAACTCCCCCTCAACACCGGCGGCGGACACACCAGCGAGTCCTACATGCAGGGCTGGGCCCTCCATGTCGAAGCCGTCCGCCAACTCCGCGGCGAATGCGGCGAGCGCCAGGTCGCCGACGCCCAATACGGCCTCTACGCCTGCGCCGCACCGCTCGCCACCGCCCACATCCTCAAACGGGACGGCGCATGACGATGACCGACTCCATCCCCCGGAAACCGCTCCCGCCCGTCACCCGCCTCACCAAACCCTTCTGGGACGGCTGCCGCGAGGGCGAACTCCGCCTCCAGTTCTGCAACATCTGCGACCGCCCCTGGTTCCCGCCCGCCGACAACTGCCCCATCTGCCTACAGGACGACTGGGAATGGCGCCCTGTCAGCGGCCACGGAACCGTCTGGTCCTGGATCCAGATGCACCAGCGCTACTTCCCCGGCTGGCAGCCCGAGGAATACCCCATCACCATCGCCCTCATCCAACTCGAAGAAGGCCCCTACCTCTACTCCAACCTCGTCAACATCGAGCCCGAGGAAATCCGCTGCGACCTCCAGGTAGAAGCCATCTTCCACAAAGCCGCCGACGCCATCACCCTCCCCCTCTTCCAGCCGTTCCAGAGCGCATAGCCCGGTACCGTTATGCGACATTCGCCCGGCCATCGGAGCGACAATCAGCCGGCGCCGCCTGACATCGAACAGGGTTGGCCCGCGCGAGACTTCTCCTCCGAATCCCGCGACTATCTGCTAACGGAAGCCCGCAAGCGAGTGCAAGAGCAGCTGGCCTACATCTCAACGCAAGACGTGAAGACCGCCACCGTGTTCGCCCTGAGCGTGGTGCTGCTCTCGGCGAGCGGACTGGTGGGCGACCTCCGCATTTCGTTCACTATCGCAGGGATACTGGCCGCGCTTGAGTTCGCGTTCACCTTGCTCACGTGGATATTCGCCTGGCTTGCCTACCGCGAGGGCAAGGTCGGATCGGGCGTGAACATCGCAATCTTTCGACTGCACTACCGCGGCGCGTCTGTGCGTGATCTGAAAGACGCATCGCTCGAGTCGCTCACGCTCGACTTTGAGCAGAACCTCGCAGTGATCGCCGCAAAGGCGAGATGGCTTTCGTTCGCCGTCCACTCGCTCGGAGCGCAGGCGCTCGCCCTCATCGCGTTGATCATTGAGCGCGCCGCCTGAATGGCGACGCCTAGAGTCCACGCCGCTCGATCGTGCGCGGCAGCGGCCGGCCTTTCGACTGTGACTTCGCGTCAGCGTCGCCGCGGCCATCGGACTTCTTGTCGGACTGATTTGATGCCGCCATGGGACTGCTCCTTGCGTGCGGTTCATCGCCGTTCCAGAATATCGCCTCACGATGCGGACAGTTCCGTGAGCACCTCCGCCGTATGCTCCCCCAGCTCGGGCGCGGAGCGGCGAATTGCGGCCGGGGTGGCCTCGAAGTCCCAGGGCGGGGCGACTTGCTGTACGCCGCCTACGTCGACGAGCGCGCCGACTGCTGCGACCTGCGGGTCGGCGGCGAGGCGTTGGTAGTCGTGCATGGGGAAGGCCCAACCGCCGGCGCGCTCGACTTTTTCGATGACCGCGGCGGCTGGCCATCGCGCGAAGCCGCGCTCCCAGAGATGTTTCAGCTGGTGAGCGTGGCGGCCTGCGCCGCCTGCGCCGTCGCGGAGCAGGAGCTCGAACTGAGGATCTTCACGCACCCAGCCCATTTGGAGATCATCGATCAGTCGCTCGACGTCGTCGACGCCCATCCAGGCCAGCGAGAAGTAGATGGGCAGGTCGGCGCACTGGTAGCCGTGGTCGGGCGGCTTCAGGTAGGAGTCGAGGGTGAAGCCCCACCATTCGTCGTGTTTGGAGAGCGCGACCCAGAGCGTGGAGCGCATGGCGAGCAGGCTGCCGAAGAGCGAGACCTCAAGGCGCTGGCCGCCGCGCCCGACGACATCGCGGGCGTAGAGCGCGGCGCAGATGCCCTGGATGGCGTAGTTGGCGGCGTACATGGAACCGGCGTCGACGCCCAGGCGGACGGGCGGATCGCCGGTCCGGCCGAGCGAGAGGACGGTCTCGGCGGCGAGTTGGGCGGCGAGCTCGGAGGCTTCGCGGTCGGCCCATGGTCCGCGCGGGCCCCAGCCGGAGAGCGCGCAATAGACGAGCTGATCGGCTTCGAGCGCGTCCCAGGCGAGCTCGGGCGGGAGGCCGACTTTGTCGACGACCGCGACATCGGCGCGGCGCAGGAGTCGGCGCGCGATTTCGAGATCGGCGGGGTCGGCGAAGTCGAGGACGATGCCGCGCTTGCTGCGGTTGAGCGCGCGCCAGGCGGCGGAATCGTCGTCCAGCGCCGGGGCCCAGCCGCGCGAGCGGTCGCCACCGGGCGGCTCGATCTTGATCACATCCGCGCCCGCGTCGCCGAGCGACATCGCGGTGTAGGGGCCGGCGACGCCCTCGGCGATCTCGACCACGCGGTAGCCGTCCAGCGGGCCCGCCGATGACGACATCGGGGACCTCAATCCGCCGCGGCGGGCGACGCCGGCGTGCGCGAGGCCAGCTCGTCGAGGATCTCGCCGGTGTGCTCGCCGGGCATTGCCGTGCCGAACCAGCGGGCGGGGGTGCGCTCGAGCGTCCAGGGCGGGCCGCCGGTGCGCAGGCGGCCCCAGCCGGAGGTTTGCACCTCGTGGATGTAGTTGTTTTCCAGCACCTGCGCGTGATCGCGCAGCACATCCCAAGTGAGAGGGAAGCCGCAGGGGACGCGGGCTGCGCCGAGGCGCAGCATCCAATAGTCGCGGGGGAACTGGGCGAAGGCGTCCTGCAGGAGCGCGGCCAAGTCGTCGCGGTGGCGGACGCGGTCGCGGTTGGTTGCGAAGCTTGGGTCGTGGGCGAGCGGCGGCAGCCCTTCGGCCTCCGATGCTTCGAGCACCTGGGTTAAGCGCCGCCATTCCTGCTCGCTGGTCGCCGAGACGCCGAGCCAGCGGTCGTCGCGGCAGCGGAAGGCCTGGTCGGGTGCGGCGGCGAAGCCGGCCGAGCCGAGCGGCGCGTGGAGTTCGCCGCCGGTGAGGTGTTCGGCAATGCGGGCGCTTTGCAGGGCCATCCCGGCGCGCAGCATGCTGACGTGGATTCGCTGGCCTTGGCCGGTGCGATGACGCGCGAGCAGGCCCATCAGCACGGCCTGGGCGGCGACGTTGCCGGTGGTGGCGTCCAGCTGGGTAAAGTGGCGGTAGACCTCGGGGCGTCCGCCGCGCGCGCCGTTGACGGACCAGAAGCCGGTGAAATACTGGCATTGGATGTCGGCGCCGGGCTTGTCGCGCATGGGGCCGTGCTCGCCCCAGCCGCTGACGGTGGTGTAGACGACGCGGGGGTTGGCGGCGCGGACCTGTTCGTAGCCCATGCCCAGTCGCTCGGCTGCGCCGTGGCGCATGTTGACCAGCAGCACATCGCAGGTTTCCAGCAGGCGATAGGCCGTCTCGCGATCTGCGTCGGACTTGAGGTCGAGGAAGAGGCCGCGCTTGTTCATGTTCCAGGTGATGTAGCCGACTGAGGTACCGTCGAGCGTCGGGGGAGCGCCGCCTCCGAGGATGCCGGGATCGAGGCCGGGCTGTTCGATGTGGATGACGTCGGCGCCGAGCGCGCCGAGCTGCATTGAGGCCCAGGGGCCGACCAACCAGAGGGTCATGTCGAAGACGCGCACGCCGTCGAGCGGTCCGGCTGCCATTGCGGTCTCCCTCCGTTCGGATGCGCTCAACATAGCCAACTCAGCCGCCGCCGCGTTGGGCTTTGAGCATGAAGCGGTCGAAGACGGCGTCTACCGTGCGCCGGTCGGCGGCGGAGAAGGTGAAGAAATGCTCGTCGATCATCGTGGAGAGCCGGCGGTGGAACGGACGGCGCTCGGTGCGCCAGACGACCTGCCAGCCGTCGCCGCGCATCGCCCCGTCGGGGCGAACCACGCCGTCGGGATCGGCCGCGCCGGGCGCGTGGTGTTCGACGGCGGCTGCGCCCATGTCTTCGAGATACTCGCGCAGCCGCCAGATCGGGACCCCGCGCAATGTCACCTCGCGCACAGCAAGTCTGTGTTCGGCCATCGCTCACCTCGCAACCTCCGACGTACGCTAACCGTGCATGTCTCACATCCTCGTCGTCGGCGCGAGTGGGTACATCGGAAGCCATCTGGCTCCACTGTTGGCGGCGCGCGGGCATCGGGTGCGGGCGGCGGCGCGGCGGTTGGATGTGCTTGAGGCGCGCGGCTGGCGGGGAATTGAGCTGTGCGCGGCCGATGTGTTCGATCGCGAGTCATTGGCGGCGGCATTGGAGGATGTCGACACCGCCTACTATCTCGTCCACTCGATGGCGGCCGGCAAGGACTTTGGGGCGCTGGATCGGCGGGCGGCCGACAATTTCCGCGAGGCGGCCGAGCGGGCGGGCGTGGGGCGGATCGTCTATCTCGGCGGCCTTCAGCCGCAGGGCGACGCCTCGCCGCACCTGGCGTCGCGACGCGAGACGGGCGAGCGGCTGCGGGCCGGCGCAGTGCCCGTGACGGAGCTGCGGGCAGGCATCATCGTCGGGCCAGGCTCGGCGGCGTTCGAGGTGATCCGCGATCTCGTCTACCACCTGCCGGTGATGGTTGCGCCGCGCTGGATTCGCTCGCGCAGCCAGCCGATCGCGTTGGACGATCTGCTGCATTATCTGGTTGAGTTGGCGGATCGGCCGGCTCCTGGGGCGATCTACGACGCGGTCGGGCCCGAGACGCTTTCCTACGCCGAGCTGCTGAGCGAGTTCGCGGAAGTGGTTGAGCGCCCGCTGCGGATCGTCTCGCTGCCGGTGCTCACGCCGCGGCTGTCGTCGTACTGGCTCGATTTGGTCACGGCGGTGCCGGCCGGCGTCGCGCGGCCGCTGATCGACGGACTCAAGCACGACCTGATCTCGGATCAGCCGGATGCGCTGGCGGAGCTGATCCCGCGCGCGCGGCAGAGCTATCGGGAAGCGGTGCGCAGCGCGCTGGCGGCGGAGGGGCGCGACGATCTGCCGATCCGCTGGACGGAGGGCGCGTTCCGCTATCGGCAGCAGCGGCACGACATCGCGTTTTACGACAAGTCGGTGCGCTCGGAAGCGCGGAGCGAGGCGGACGCCGAGGCGGTCTGGCGGCAGATCAGCGCGCTGGGCGGGCGCAACGGCTGGTACTACGCCGACGCGCTGTGGCGGCTGCGAGGGGCGATCGACCGGGCGCTGGGCGGGGTGGGGATGCGGCGCGGGCGGCGGCATCCGACGGAGCTGCGGGTGGGCGATCCGCTGGATTTCTGGCGGGTAGCGGCGGTGGAACCGGGGCGGCGGCTGACGCTGGTGGCGGAGATGAAGCTGCCGGGGTCGGCGGTGCTGGAGCTGTCGGTGGAGCCGGCGGGAGATGGGGCGCGGGTTGTTTTGCAGGCGCATTTCCACCCCGCCGGCGTGTGGGGGCTGCTCTACTGGCACGCGCTGCGCCCGGTTCACGCGCCGATCTTCCGCAATCTGCCGCGGGCGATTGCGCGGCGGGCTGAAGGCGGCGGGAGGTGAGGGGGGCTTTGTAGGTTGTGGCGGCCGACCCCCCAGTCCGCTAGAAGCGGACAGCCCCCCTGCGTAGGGGGGCGATTGGGGTGGGGAGGTTTGCAGAGGGAGCTTTGTTTCGGCGATTCGTTAGTTTCGCACGTTCAAACTATGTAATGCCTAGACTGTGGCGCACTGCACAGACGGTGCAGCGAACGAGGGGGAGCGACATGAGCGAGCGAACCTACTGGGAGCGGACGCGCAGGCGGCGGCTGAGCCGTCGGGGGCTGCTGTCGGCGAGCGCGCGGGCCGGGGTGGGCGCGGCCGGGCTGGCGCTGGTGGGCTGCGGCGACGACGACGATGACGACGCGCCGGCGGCGGTCGCGCAGGCGCAGCAGCAGCAAGCGATGCAGCAACAGCAGGCGGCGCAGCAGCAGGCGCAGGTCGTTGAGCAGCAGGAGCAGCAGGCGGCGCAGCAGCAGGCCATGCAACAGCAGGACCAGCAGCAGGCGATGCAGCAGGACGCCCAGCAGCAGGCCATGCAACAGCAGGCGATGGTCAGCGAGAAGCAGTACGGCGGCTCGATCATCGAGCAGTCGGCGAACGTCTACGAGACATGGGACCCGCAACGCACCGTGGCCAGCCCGGTGTTGCAGGTGCTGGCGCGAATTCAGTCGAAGCTGCTGCGCTTCGAGAACCCGAACAGCGGAGAGCTGAGCGGCGACCTGGCGGAGACGTGGGAGACGCCGGACGCGACGACGATCGTGCTGAACCTGCGCTCCGGAGCGGCCTGGCACAACTACGGCCCGGGCGCGAGCAACCCGGCCGCGGCGGCGGGGCGCGCGCTGACGACCGAGGACATCGTCTGGAACATCGACCGGCAGCGGAACAAGACGCTGGCCGACGGGGCGGAGACGGGCGACTTCGGGCGCAGCGCGTACTGGGGCGGTCTGGACACGATCGACCAGGGCGACGGCAGCGTGACGCTGAATCTGTCGGAGCCGGATGCGACCTACGTGCAGGGGCTGGCGAACGAGTTCAACCTGTTCAACCAGCCGGAGCTGGTCTCGGCGAACGAGGATCGGCACACGGAGATCGACCCGTCGCGGGTGATCGGCACCGGGCCGTTCATCCTGACGCGCTGGGATCCGGGCGAGGGGATTTCGTGCGTGCGCAACCCGGACTTCTTCGGGTCGCCGGAGCGCCCGTACCTGGACTCCTACGTCTGGGTGCAGACCTTCCAAGACCCGAACGCCTACCGGATCGCGTTCGAGCAGAAGCAGGTCGACTCGATGACCGACCCGGATCCGAACACGATCCTGGCGATTCACGACGACCGGCAGGACGAGACGTACCTGACGTTCCAAGGGGTGGCGAACACGGTGGCGATTTTCACGCCGTCGAACAAGCCGCCGTGGAACGACCTGCGGCTGACGCGGGCGATTGATCTGGCGGTGAATCGCCGGCAGCTGATTCAGCAGCTGCACAACGGGTTCGGGAAGGTTTCCGGGCCGGTCTCGTGGATGCAGGACGCCTGGGCGATTTCGCAGGAGGATCTGGAGACGATTCCGGGCTACCGGATCGACAAGGACGCGGACATCGAGGAGGCGCGCGCGCTGTGGAACGCGGCGGGCGGCCCCGACATCGGCCAGATCGACTGGGTGACCTCGGAGTTGTGGGCGGCGCGCGCGGCGTGGTCGGCGACGCCGGGGATCATCGCGGAGATGTTCAACCGGGCGTTCGACACGGATCAGTTCAACGGGATCACGAAGCCGTACCTGGAGATCATCCCGAGCTGGCTGGCGCACGATTTCGACCCGTTCTTCAGCTGGATCCCGAACATCGAGATCCCGGACGCGCGGGCGGACATGATCGGGGCGTTCACGACGGGCGCGGGCTCGAACTACTGGGACATCTCGGATCCGTACATCGACGAGACGCTGCTCGCGGCGAAGCAGGAGCTGGACTACGAGACGGCGTTCCAGATGATCCGGGATGTGCAGGACTACGTGATGGAGCGGGGGCAGTACGGGCGCTCGATCTGCTACAACTACATCTTCCCGGCGATCCGCTACAACTACAACCACCCGCAGCTCTTCAGCCCCGAGGAAGGCTGGAACTTCCTGGACACGAGTCTGCAGGCGCACGAGCAGTGGATCGATGCGGAGGATCCGTCGATCGCGGGCCGCAACGCGCCGTCGCCGGTGCCGCTCTGATCGGCAGCGGCGGCGAGCAGCCCGCCGCCGGTCGGCGGCGGGCTGCAATCGGCGACGGCAAGGCGATCTAGGCGACCGAGGCGATGCAGCAGTACATCATCCGCAGGTTGATCGGCGCGATCTTCGTCATCTTCCTGACGGGCACGTTCATCTTCTTCATGCTGCGGCTGCTGCCGGGCGATCCGGCGGCGGCGTCGCTGGGTCTGGACGCGGGGTCGATTTCGCCGGAGGCGCTGGAGCAGCGGAACGCGAAGCTGGGGCTGGACAAGCCGCTGCACACGCAGTACTTCAACTGGCTGTGGGATACGGTGCGACTGGATCTGGGGCGGCCATTCTCGAAGGAGGGGGTGACCGTCTGGTATGAGATCGGGCGATCGCTGCCGTACTCGATCGAGCTGAGCGTGCTGATCCTGATCGTGGGCTTCAGCGTGGCGATCCCGATCGGGCTGCTGAGCGCGATTTTCCAGGATCGCTGGGTGGACTACGTGCTGCGGACGCTGGCGATTCTGGCGTTGGCGGCGCCGGTCTTCTGGACGGCGGCGATTGCGACGCTGGCGGTGCTGCAGTGGGAGCTGTTCACGATCGATGTGATCGCGCAGCCGCATTTCTGGGAGGATCCGGGGGCGGCGCTGACCTGGTACCTGATTCCGATGCTGGCGGGGGGCTTCGCGGGGACGGCGGCGACGATGCGGCTGCTGCGCTCGCAGATGCTGGAGGTGCTGCGGCAGGACTACGTGCGGACGGCGCGGGCGAAGGGGCTGCGGGAGAGCATGGTGATCATGCGTCACGCGCTGCGCAACGCGCTGGTGCCGGTGCTGACGGTGATGGGGGTGACGCTGGCGACGATCATCGGCTCGCAGGTGATTCTGGAGAACATGTTCAACATTCCCGGGATCGGCAACAAGATCATCTCGGCCTTTTTCGGCCGCGATTACCCGGTCGTGCAGGCGGTGGTGCTGCTGATCGCGGTGTTCGTGGTGGTGACGAACTTCGTCGTGGACATTCTCTACGGCATCATCGACCCGCGCATCCGCTTCAGCTGAGCGACGACCGGAGCACGCAACATGAGCCGCACTGTCGAGCAGGTCGCCGCGCCGATTGAGGAGCCCTCGGCGTGGTCGCGCGTGGGCGGCGGCGCGCGCTGGCTGGGCAACTTCATCCGGCGGAAGCCGCTCGGCTCGGTGGGGCTGTTCATCGTGGTGCTGTTCTGCGTGCTGGCGGTTCTGGCGGATGTGATTGGGCGGCACGATCCGGATGAGATTTTCGAGAGCCCGAATCCGGATTACAAGGCGAATCCGACGACGCTGGAGTTGGCGCGGGATCCGGGGATCGGCTCGCCGGTGCTGGTGGATCAGTTCCTGGAGCCGAGCGGGAAGCACTGGTTCGGCACGGACAAATTCGGGCGCGACATCTACGCGCAGGTGATTCACGGCTCGCGGTTGTCGCTGATCGTGGGGCTGGGTGCGTCGGTGATTGCGGTGGTGGGCGGGCTGATCATCGGGATGCTCTCGGCGTACTACTCGGGGGCGGTGGATCTGTTCATTCAGCGGCTGATCGACATGCTGCAGGCGATTCCGTTCCTGATTCTGGTCTTCGCGTTCACGCAGATCACGGAGGCGTCGGTGACGAATATGGTGATCTGGCTGGGGGTGGCGGGGTTTGCGATCACGACGCGGCTGATTCGGTCGGCGGTGCTGGGGGTGCGGGAGAGCGAGTTCGTGACGGCGGCGCGGGTAGTGGGGGCGTCGGATTTGCGGATCATGATTCGGCACGTGCTGCCGAATGTGGGGGCGGTGCTGATCATCGCGTTCTCGATCGGGATCGGGGCGTACATTCTGGCGGAGGCGTCGCTCTCGTTCCTGGGCGCGGGAGCGCAGGGGGTGCCGAGTTGGGGGAAGATGGTGCAGGCGGGGCGGGCGTCGCTGGATCTGCATCCGTGGTTGACGGTGTTCGCGGGGGCGGCGATCACGCTGATCGTGATGGGCTTCAATCTGCTGGGGGACGCGCTGCGGGATGTGCTGGATCCGCGGCTCAGGGGGGTGTAGGGGGGAGCGCGTCGAGGACGCGGTATTCGGTGTGGCCGGGGGGCAGTCCGGCGTCCTGGGCGGCGGCGCGCATGGCGGTGATGGCGTCGGTCCAACCTTCGCTCCAGCCGGCGAGGAAGGACTCCGCCCAGGCGGAGTCTGCGGCGTTGTCGGCCAGTTGGGCGGCGATCCAGTCGGCGCGGCCTTCGGGGATGCCGTCGTTGAATGCGTCGTCGTAGACGCGGTCGTAGGCGGTTTGCCAGGAGCGCTGTTCGGCGGCGGCGAGGTCGTCGGCGGTGTTGAGCGAGAGCGGGTCGAACAGCGCGCCGATCAGTGCGGCGGCGAGGACGCCGAGGACGGCGGCGATCAGGGTGTGGCGGCCGATGGGGTCGCGTCCGCGCTGCCACCAGGGGCGGGCATCCTCTGCGCGGTCCCAGCCGCTCAGCTGCGTGCGTTCGGGCCCGCTCATTCGAGTAGTTGCTCCCACTCGTCGAAGGAGTCTTCGAGTTCGAGTTTCTGGCGTCGGGCACGTTCGAGGGCGATTTCGACGGCGAGGTTCCAAGCGCGCCAGCGGGCGGTGCGGTGGGCTTCGGCGGGGTCGCCGTCGGTGAGCAGCGCGGGCAGCTCGAGTGCGGCCTGCTCTGCGCCGGCGGCCTGGCCGGCGGCGCGGCCTTCGGTCCAACCGTCGAACGCGCCCTCGCGATCGCCGCGGACTTCTGCGCCGGCGATCTGCTCGACCTCGATCTGGTCGAGGGCGGAGATCAGGTAGCCGATGGCGGCGGTGACGGCGAAGGCGGCGAGGAAGGTGAGGGCGGCCTGGCGGGGGAGGTCGTAGCGCCAGAGGGCGGCGATTCGGGTGAGCCGATTGGCGATCATCGGCGTTGGGCGCTTTCGAGGATGTAGAACTCGGGGGCGCGTTCGGAGTAGCCGGCTTCTTCCGAAGCGTTGCGCATTGCTTCGAGCGCTTCGTTCCAGCCGGCGGCCCAGCCTTCGCGGAAGCCGAGGGCCCAGGGGGCGTCGGCGGTCTGGTCGCTTTGGCCGCCCTCGATGATCAGGGCGGCGAGCGCTTCGGTGCGGGCGTCGGCGGTGGCGACGGCGAGCGCGTCTTCCCAGGCTGCGGCGTAGGAGCGCTGCATTGCCTCGTTTTCGATGGCCTCGATGTCGCCCTGGGGAGTGGCGCTGAGGGGGTCGATGAAGGTGACGGCGGCGTAGCCGATCAGGGCGGCGAGCGCGCCGCCGAGGATGGCGGCGGCGATGGTGTGGCGTCCGATCCAGTCGCGGTTGCGGCGCCAGGTGCCGCGATGGGGGTCGGTTCGGCCCCAGCCTTGCAAGGGGCGCTCGCGCTGTTCACTCATCGCAGCAGCTCGATCCACTGGGTGCCGGGTTCGCGCTCGAGCAGTTGGCGTGGGAGGCGGCGGGCCGTGGTGCGGACGGCGTCGTTCCAGGCGTACTGGTAGGCGAGGTGGTAGCCGTCGTTGCGTGCGCCGTTTTGCAGGAGGGCGGGGAGGTCCTGGGCGGCGAGGTCGTCGGCGATGAGTCGGGCGTCGCGGCGGGCGCGCTGCTCGGCGAAGTAGCGTCCACGGCTTTCGCCGCTGAGTTCGGCCTGTTCGGATGTGACCATCGAGACGCCGCCGCGGAAAGCGGGGGTGGCGGCGATGATGATGATCATCATGATGCCGATCACGAGGAAGCCTGCGCTGAAGGCGATTGTGGACTGGCGGATGAGGTCGTAGCGCCAGAGTGTGCGGAGGCGGGTCATGGTGTTCAATTTAGATCGGGCGGTTGATCTGCGGGGCGGGGCGGCATGTCGTCGAGTACGCGCCATTCGACATAGCTGGGAGGGAGGTCGGCGTCTTCGGCGGCGCGGCGCATGGCAGCGATCGCCTGGTTCCAGCCGTCGGCCCAGCCGTTGCGGACGCCTTGCGCCCAGTCGGAAGCCCTGCCACGGCCGCGTTCGACGACCAGTTCCGTGAGAGCGGCGTCGTAGGCGAGTGGGAAGGTTTCCTCATAGGCGGCGTCCCAGATTTCGGGGGCCTCGGCGTAGACATCGCCCTCGGCAGGGGCGCGCGCGGCTTGAGGCGGCGTAGCGTCGAACGCGCCGGCGAGAGCGGCGATGATGATGGGGAGGGCGAGACCGGCGAGTGCGGCGAGCAGGGTGTGGCGTCCGAGCCAGCTGCGCTCGCGCCGCCAGTCGGTGAAGTGGCGGCCATGGCGTCCCCAACCGCGTATGCCGGGCGACTGCGGGGCGCTCATCGGCGCAGCTCGACCCACTGCGTGCCGGGGTGTTCGCCGTACCACTGGCGCGGGACGAGGCTGATCGCCTCGGTGAGGGCGTCGTTCCAAGCGGTGTCGTAGGTGAGGCGGTAGCCATCGTCGTATGTCGCGGTTGCGGCCAGCTGCGGCAGGTCGCTCTCGGCGAGGAGGCGGGCGTCTTCCTGCGCCTGCTCGATGCCGTAGCGCGCGGCGTAGGTGCGGGTGCGCTGGACAGGGTCGCCGCCGACTTCATTGAGCGGGGTTGAGCCGATGGTGATCACGAAGGCGAAGAGGATGATGAGGGTGGTGAAGGCGGCGACGGCGGTGAAGACGACGGTGGACTGGCGAATGAGGTCGTAGCGCCAGGGGGTGTGGAGGTTGGGCATATGCGCTTCCCGATGGCGTGGAATCGACTCAGCGATCCCACCAACGGCGATATGCCTCATAGTCGTACTTCAGTGCGATCACGGGACGAGGGTAATAGTCGAGATGGACCTCAAAGAAACTGAGGACGTCGCGACCGAGCAGACTAGGGGCATCCCAGTTGCTGAACCCCGATTTCGCCGGATAGCGCGGCACCGGTTCGGATATGCAGATCGGCAAGACGACGCCGACGTAATCGCCATCGTCGCTGATCGTTGACAGATGCGCATACTCGATCACCGATCGCGCATGTCCGCCGACGCCGACACTGACGCGGGTGTCGTAACGTCGGTCAAAGTTGATCGAAAACAGCTCGTCTCCGAACAGCTTGTAAGCATCAGCGGGTTCGATCAGAGTGGAGTCTGCGCCCGTGTCAACGAGGAACAGTATCTCTTGATCGATGTCACGTTCGGTGATAGGGGTCCTCATTCGAACGTTGAAGGGCACGAACGGCCTAGGGGTACGAATGGGTTCATGTTCGCCCGATGGACCGACTGACTCAAAGAGACCTGTCACCCACATTGATGGACCGCCTCGATCTGTGGATCCACCACATGTTTCACGATGGCGTCTCGCCGAGCCTCTTTTGGAACCTCGTTCCAAACCGACTCTAGCGTGTCGCTGACGATCAGCACCGAATCTCCGTAAACAGCGACCCACTCGTCCCGATGCTCTTTGAGCAGTCGCGGCCACTCCGCCAAGAGGTAAGCGGCATTGGCACGGAACAAGGAGGCGTGACGAACTTCGTCAGCGTGAGCGCTGCCCGGTTCAACGACGAAATGCGGCTCTCGCGTTTCCAGCATGGCGTCAGCATACCACCTCGCCTTGCCGCCCCGCGTTGCCGGCGGGAACGACAGAGGGACAGAGGTGGATGTGAGGGGCGGGAACACGGCTGGAGGCAGTACCGGCCCGGTGCTGGTTGCGGCGAGATACCCGCGGCAAGCGCGGGTATGACGGAGGAGGAGGTGCGGGCATGGCGGAGGAGGGGTGCGCGGGTGCGGCGTGGGTAAGAAAGGTGCGCCGCCGGCTACGGGGGGGAAGATGTCCATGTCGGCGTTGGGGGGGACCGGGGTTTCGAGGCCGTCGAGGTGGCGGATGTCGCGTCCGTTGAGCATGACGGCGACGAAGCGGCGGACTGCGCCGGATTCGTCGAGCAGTCTGTCGTTGAGGGCGGGGTATTGCTCGATCAGGCGGTGGATGACTGCGCCGACGGTGGGCGGGGGGTCGTCGAGTTGGACAGTGCGGCCGCCGACTAACGGGCGCAGGGTGGCATAGAAGCGGATTTCCACGCTGCGCCCGCAGTCGGTGTCGCGCCGGTTGTGCGGCTCGGTCAGGCGATGATTTCGAGCTCGCGGAGCTTGGCCTCGGGGACCACGCCGTCCTGCCAGCCGCGGGCGTCGTAGTACTGCTCCTTCATTTGGTCGAGCTCGCAGATTTGGCCTTCGGCGGGGCCGGTGCCGGGTTCTTCAAGGAAGCGCCGGGGAAGCGAGTCGTCGGCGCCGCCGAAGCCGGCCTGGTTGTTGAAGTAGCGCTCGAGGTTGTAGATGCGCTCGCCGGCGACCATGACGTCTTCCTCGGACATGGGGAGGCCGACGACGGACTCGTAGAGGGCTGCGTACTCCGGCGCGCCGACGGCGAAGGCGGAGAATTTGCAGAGGTCGAGGGAGTCGCTGAAGGCGTGGAGGTCCTGGAAGATTTTGAGCAGCGGGCCCTTGCCGTCCCAGTCGAGCGGGTCGGTTTTGACGGGGATGCCGAGCAGTTCGGAGGCGGGGGTGTAGCCGCGCAGGTGGCAGGCGCCGCGGTTGCTGGTGGCGTAGCCGAGGCCCTCGCCCTTGAGCACGCGGGGGTCGTAGGCGGGGATGGCCTGGCCCTTGACGGACATGGAGAGTTCGGGGTGCCCCCAGGCGGCGGCGGCTTTGGCTGCGCCGTCGGCGAGGGCGTTGGCGATGGTTCCGTCGCGGTGGGCCATTTGCTCGGCGACGCGGACCATGCCCGCGCCGTCGCCCCAGTCGAGCGGGGTGTCGATGTAGCCGCGCTGGGAGGCTTCCATGTACATGGAGATGACGTTGCCGATTTCGATGGCGTCCATGCCGTAGTCGTTGCACTGGTCGATGACCTTGGCGACGACGGCGGGGTCGTCGTTGCCGCAGTTTGCGCCGAGGGACCAGGCGGGCTCGTATTCGAAGGACTCCATTTTGAGTCCGGCGTGGGGCCCTTCGGTGATTTCGACTTCCTTTTTGCAGGCGACGGGGCAGGCGTGGCAGGTGGGTTCGGAGGTGAGGAAGTTGTCGCGCATGGTCTCGCCGGAGACGGCTTCGGCGCCCTCGAACTGGGTTTTCTGCGAGTTTTTGGTGCCGAGGCCGCCGATCGAGTTGACGACGTTCATGAGGACGTTGGTGCCGAAGGCGGAGAGGCCGCCAGAGCCTTCTTTGAGGGAGCCGTCGTCGTTGACTGAGGAGGGGGCCGTGACGGGCGATTCGAGGATGAGGCCGAGGTGGGTGCGCTGGGCTTCGCGGAATTTGTCGCGCTCTTCGCCCTGCTGGGGCCGCCAGCGTCCGGCGTTGGTGCCCTTGACGACGACGCACTTGAGGTTTTTGGAGCCGGCGACGGCGCCGGTGCCGCCGCGTCCGGCGGCGCGGTCATCTTCGTTCATGAAGGAGGCGAAGAGGACGCCGTTTTCGCCGGCCTGGCCGATGGCCATGACGGAGGTGTCGGTGGAGTTGCCGCTGGCGGAGCCGAAGTGCTCGACGGTGTCGTGGACGCCGAGGCCCCAGATGTCGGCGGCGTCGCGGATTTCGACGGCGTTGTCTTCGACATGGAGGTAGACGGGCGAGTCGGCCTTGCCGGTGATGAGCAGGGCGTCGAAGCCGGCCCAGCGGAGGCGGGCGGCGCTCCAGCCGCCCATGTGGGAGTCGGTGACGGTGCCGGTGAGGGGCGACTTGGTGACGAAGGCGAGGCGTCCGCTCATGGTGACTTCGGTGCCGGTGAGCGGGCCGTTGACGAGGGCGAGCATGTTGTCGGGGCTGAGCGGGTCGACGCCGGGCCCGTTGTCGAGCAGGTATTTGACGCCGAGGCCGCGTGCGCCGATGTATTTGCGGGCGTCGTCCTGGTTGACTTCTTCGTAGGCGACGGTGCGGTTGGTGAGGTTGATGCGTGCGACGCGGTTGGCGAATCCACCCAGTGCCATGATGAGCTCCCCTGCTGTTCAGGTTTGGTGTTGTGGGGATGGTAGCTGATCTCGGCGTGGGAGTGGGGAGGCCGACCCCCCAGTCGCTGCGCGACAGCCCCCCTGCGTAGGGGGGCGATTTCGGAGGGACAGTGGATTGTGCGGGAGTCCCCCCTCTCAATCTCCCCCCGCGACGGGGGGAGAGGTCGGAGGGGGATTCTCCGGTCGTGGGAGGTGGTCGACGGGGCGGTTGGGAAAATGGCTAGACTGTGCGGCGACACGGCTGCGCGGGGAGCGCGGCGACTGGAGGAACGAAGATGGATATCGCAGCGCTCGAGAGTTCGCCGAACGCGGATTCGCTGGTGAACACGATCATGGAGTACGACCTGGCGCGACACATCGTGGAGCTGGACGCCTACGGCTTCACGGTGATTCCGCCGGAGAAGCTGGGCACGCCGCCGGGCTTCGCGGATGATCTGCGGGAGGCGATTCTGGGGGTCTACAAGCGACGCCACGGGGTGGAGTTCGACGACCACCTGGGGGTGAACGAGCTGCCGGTGGCGAACGATCTGGCGTGGCAGCTGATCGACGAGAGCGACGTGATCACGGAGGCGGTGCTGAATCCGGTCTGTCTGGCGATGGCTCGCTGGCACTGCGGGCAGAGCGCGGTGCTGGGCGGGACGTCGTCGATCATCAAGCCGCCGGCGGAGGACAACTGGCTGCCGCTGCACAACGACACGCACGGGGTGCCGCCGCCGCAGGCGGCCTACCCGCACCTGGTGAACACGAGCTGGATTCTGACGGACTACGACGGTCGGGAGGACGGGCCGACGGTGTTCGTGCCGGGTTCGCACCGCTGGGGTCGGCTGCCGACGGCGCACGAGTCGATGTTCTGGCACGACGGCGCACCGGTGGAGCCGGTGCCGATGACGGCGAAGGCCGGCTCGCTGGGCATCTGGGGCGGGAACATGTGGCACGGGGCCTACAACCGGCTGACGGAGGGTCTGCGGGTGACGATGGTGCTGGTGTGGCTGCGCCCATACATGAAGATGATCAACATGTGGAACGAGGGCGCGGTGTCGCCGGAGCGTCTGGAGCGCTACCCGGAGCTGAACAAGATTCTGGGCTACGAGCACCCGTACCCGTTCCGCGAGCAGGTGTCGAAGCCGGAGCAGATCGGGCCGATGATCGCGGTGGGGCAGGATCAGTTCGGCTAGGCGGCGGGGGCGCGCCGCGGGGTTGGGCCTCGGAGCACAGCCGCGGGGCTGGGCCGCAGGACCGGTCCGCAGAAAGGGGGCTCGCGGATGATCGCGATCTGGGTGCGGGTGCGCGTGCGCGCGGAGGGGCGCGAGCGCTTTCTACAAGGGATTGAGACGGATGCGCTGGGCTCGGAGCGAGACGAGCCCGGCTGCCTCCGCTTCAACGTGCTGCAGGATGCGGAGGACGACCTGACGTACTACTTCTATGAGGTGTACGAGGACGAGGCGGCGCTGGAGGCGCATCGGCAAGCACCGCACTATGCGGCGTGGGCGGCGGTGGCGGATACGCTGGAGGGGCCGGTGGAGATCACGCGGACGACGCCGGTGATTCCGTCGGAGGGCGGGTACTGGCGGAAGGGCTGAGCGGCTGGGCCGCCGGCCAACGCTCGTGGAAGGCGCGCGTCATGCCGATCGCTCCTGTGGTGGCCGAGCGCGCGGAGGAGATTCGGGAGATTTGCCGCCGTCATGGGGTGAAGCGGCTGGATCTGTTCGGGTCGGCGGCGCGGGACGATTTCGAGTCGGCGAGCGATGTGGATTTTCTCGTTGATTTCCACTCAGGCCCCGGTTACCCGGGGGCTCCGCCTTACTTTGAGCTCCTCCAGGCGCTTGAACAGCTCTTTGATCAGGATGTCGACCTGGTCATGGAGACGGCGATCAGCAATCCGTACTTCCGCCGCTCGGTCGAGGAGGACAGGACGCCGCTGTATGAAGCGTGATCCGCGGATGCACCTCTTCGACATGCAACGCGCCGCCGAGCGCGTTGCCGGCTTCACGGCCGGCAAGACGTTCGACGACTATGAGCGCGACGAACTGCTGCGATCCGCCGTTGAACGCCAGCTCGGGATCGTCGGGGAGGCCACGGGGCGACTTGCGCGTGATTTTCCCGATCTTGCGGAACGCATCAGCGAATTCAGGCAGATCATCGCGTTCCGCAACGTTCTGGTGCATGACTACGATCGCGTCAACAACCGCATCGTCTGGAGGAAGATCCAGGACTACGTGCCGCGCCTGGCGGAGGAGGCACAGGCGCTGCTCGATGCGCTCTCGGCGGAGGAGGCAGGGCGCGAGAGCAACGGGTAGGGCGATGCCGCCTGTCGCGGGAGGGGGTGGCCGCCTCTATGATGGAGGTGAGCGGCCGACGTCCCTGCGGAAGGGGCCTGTGGAGGGCGTTCGCCGGCGGATAGGCTGGGGGAGCGCGTGATGTCGATTGCGCCTGTAGTAGCCGAGCGCGCGGAGGAGATTCGGGAGATTTGCCGCGCGCACGGGGTGAAGCGGCTGGATTTGTTCGGGTCGGCGGCGACGGGGGAGTTCGACCCGGAGAGGAGCGATGTGGACTTTCTGGTGACGTTCCATAAGGGGGTGCGCCGCGGGTGGATGGGCGAGTACTTCGACTTACGTCAGGCTCTGGAAGAGCTGCTCGGCCGGCCGGTGGATCTGGTGTCGGACCACGAGTTTCGCAATCCCTACTTCCGGGATGCGGTCGAAGAAAGCCGAACGCCGCTCTATGCCGACCAGGACGACCAAGTACCTGTGGGACATCCAGGAAGCAGCCGCGGCGGTGACGCAGTTCACCGAGGGAAGGTCACTCGAGGATTTCCTCGGTGATCGGATGCTGCGCTCGGCGGTTGAGCGGGAGATGATCACGGTTGGTGAGGCGATTGCCGCGCTGGACCGACACGCTCCGGAGATCGCGGCGCAGATCACGGAGCACGATCAGGTGATCGGGTTCCGCAATGTCCTCGTGCATGGTTATGACGACGTGGACTACGAGAATGTCTGGAGCATCGTCACCTCCAAGCTGCCGATTCTTGTAGAAGAGGTGCGGGGGCTGTTGGAGTCGTCGACCACGCAATAGCCTGACCGTCAGGCGCAGGCCGGTGAGCGAGAGGAAGGGCGTAGATGCGGCAGGAGCGGCGGCTGACGTGGGAGGAAGTGTCGCGGCGGGCGCGGCGGCTGTATGAGCACTGCGGGCCGGAGCCGCGGCTGTGGGGGATTCCGCGCGGGGGGACGTATGTGGCGGCGGTGATGGCGGGGCTGGGAGCGCAGATCGCGTTTACCCCCCACGAGGCGGATTTGGCGGTGGACGACATCATCGACTCGGGGCGGACGGCGGCGCGGATCAAGAATCAGTTCGGGCTGGAGACGATCGCGCTGTTCGACCGCTTCGCGGCGCCGTTTGAGGAGTGGCTGGTCTTCCCGTGGGAGGAGGACACGCTGGAGCACGACGCGCACGACACGGTGACGCGGTTGATTCAGCAGATCGGCGACGATCCGAACCGCGACGGCTTGCGGAAGACGCCGGAGCGGGTGGTGCATGGCTGGCAAGCGCGGTTCGCAGGCTACGAGTGGCACGAAGAGGACATGGAGGCGGTGGCGCGGCTGCTGAGGGAGCACGCGGAACCACACAACGGGGGTGGAGATGTGCGAGTGGTACGGGGGATTGCGTTCGACTCGACCTGCGAGCGTCATTTGCAGCCGTTCTACGGGGCGTTCGACATTGCCTGGGGTTGCGTGTCGGGCGACGGGCGGGCGGACGGCATCGCGGAGGCGAGCCTGCCGCGGTTGGTGAGCGCCTATGCGCATCGGCTTACCATTCAGGAGCGGCTGACCAACCAGGTCGCGCAGACGATCGCGCACAGCGGTCTGGCGCGCGGGGTACTGGCGCGCTCGGAGGCGACGCTGCACTGCGTCGGCTCGGACGGGCGCTGCCGCGCGGGCCAACAGCGCACGGAAGAGGCGCTACGTTTCCCCGACGGGGGATCCGACCAGGGGATCGAGAGCAGACTGAGAGAGGCGCTGCAATGACTTACCGACACATCGAGGTGGAGCCGCTGACGCCGAAGATCGGCGCGACGGTGAGCGGCGTCGATCTGACGCAGCCGCTGAGCGACGATGTGTTCGAGGAGATTCACCAGGCGTGGATGGAGCATCTGGTGCTGTTCTTCCGCGATCAAGCGATGAGCTCGGAGCAGCACCTGGCGTTCGGTCGGCGCTTCGGCGAGCTGCACATTCACCCGGCGGCGCCCTACGCGGAGGGCAACCCGGAGCTGATGGTGATTCACACGGACAAGGATTCGTTCCGCAACAACGGGGAGCGGTGGCACTCGGATGTGTCGGCGGATGTGGAGCCGCCGATGGCGAGCATTCTGCACATCCACCATGTGCCGCCGAGCGGCGGGGACACCTGCTGGTCGAACATGTACGCGGCGTACGAGGCGCTGTCGCCAGCGATGCAGGAGTTGCTGGAGCCGCTGACGGCGCGGCACGCCTCGGACTACACTGGGCAATACGGGGAGCACAAGCCGCAGCGGGAGTTTCCGAGCGCGGTGCATCCGGTGGTGCGGACGCATCCGGTGACGGGGAAGAAGGCACTGTTCGTGAACGAGGTGTTCACGAGGCGGATCGTGGAGCTGTCACGGGACGAGAGCGCGGCGATTCTCGGTTTTCTGGCGGACCACGTGAAGGACGTGAACTTTCAGTGCCGTTTCCAGTGGGCGGATCACTCGGTGGCGCTGTGGGACAACCGCTGCACGCAGCACATGGCGATCTGGGACTATTTCCCGGAGTCGCGGAGCGGGATTCGGGTGACGATCAAGGGGGACAAGCCGTTCTAGGCTGGGGTGGAGCGCCGAGCTGAGGGGATGCGAGATGGTTACCCGAACATCGTTCGATGTGCGCGCCGAAGAGGTGGCGGTGATCTGCCGTGAGATCGGCGTGAAACGGCTGGAGCTGGTCGGCAGGGCGGCTGAAGGGATCGACTTCGATCCTACAGTCCAGGGCATCGACTTCCTGGTGGAGTTTCTGCCGGGCTCTAAGCAGCCCTGGATGGGCGAGTATTCGGAGCTGCTGGAGCGGCTCACCCAGCTCTATGGCCGATGCATGGGCGATGTGTCGCTGACCACCGAGCGCGTGCTTCAAGATCCTGAGCACCCGGGAAACCCCGGATACGCCGAGTGGATCAACGCGACGCGCACGCCGGTCTATGACGCCGCACCCTGACACCGAGACCACCAGGCGGCTCGGCGCGATTGCGCTCGCGATTGGGGAGATTGAGCGGTTTACGGTCGGTCGGACGCAGGCGGACTATCTCCGCGACTCGATGCTGCGCTCGGTGGTGCTGTGGCAGTTGGTGCGGATCGGCGAGGCGGCCAGAGAGTTGGCGCGCGATGATTTGGCCGTGGCTTCGCGGATCACGGAGTTTCGTCAGATTATCGGCCTGCGCAACCTGCTCATTCACGAGTTTCACATCGTCGAGCACGAGCAGGTTTGGCAATATGTCCAGGCCGATCTGCCCACGCCGCGCGAGGATGTTGAGGCGCTGCTAGCAGCGGCGGGCGACTGACCGAGAGTCGCGCAGCGCGGCAGCGCGCGGTAGCGGCTGCGCCGGCAGTCGAAGGCGACGGACCGATCTATGCTTAAGGGGAGAGGAGGCGGTCATGGTCACTCAGCCGGTGTTCGACCTGCGCATTGCGGAGGTCGCCGAGATTTGCCGCGAGATTGGGGTGAAGCGGCTCGAACTCTTCGGCTGCGCCGCGACAGGCGAGGTCATGGCTGAGACGAACGAGATCACATTCATTGTCGCGTTCCTGCCGGAGGCGCATCGATCGTGGGGCGCGGAGTACTCGGACCTGACGGAGCGACTTGCCGGCCTGTACGGGCACCCGGTGGACCTCTACCACGACGAGAACATCCGGCATCCGGAGCTCCGCCGCCAGGTTGATGAGACGCGCACGCCGATCTATGAGGCCTGATACCCGAACGCGCCTGGAGGCAATCGACGAGGCAATCACCGAGATCGGCATCTTCACAGCCGACAAGACGGCGTCGGACTTCATGAGCGACTCGATACTGCGGTCGGCGGTGCTGTGGCAGCTTGTGCGGATCTGCGAGCCGGTCAGGTTGCTTGCTCGCGACGACCTCGACGTCGCTCAACGGATCAACGGCTATCGGGACATCATAGGATTCCGGACGCGGCTGATTCACCGCTATCACCAGATCAGGTTTGAGCTCGTGTGGCGCTACGTGCAGGACGACTTGCCCGGACTGCGGGACGACATTCGGGCGCTGTTGGAAGCGACGGACGACTGACCTGAGAGCAGCCTTACGCGCCGATGATGCGCGGCGAAGCGATCTATGCTTGCGGAGAGAGGAGGCGGTCATGGTCACTCAGCCGGTGTTCGACCTGCGCATTGCGGAGGTCGCCGAGATTTGCCGCGAGATTGGGGTGAAGCGGCTGGAGCTGGTCGGGGATGCAACCAGCGGCGACTTCGATCCGAGCGGCGGCGAGCCCGAATTCGTCGTCGAGTTCCTGCCCGAGGCACGCCAACCCTGGATGGCAGAGTTCTCCGGGCTGCTGGAGCGGCTGAGGGAGCTCTACGGCCTGCGAATCGATCTGATCGCAACGGGATCGCCCTACTATTCGACGCATCGAGAGTGGATCGACGCCACTCGCACGACGGTCTATGAGGACTAAGTCGGCTGGGCGGCTGCACGAGATCGACGCGGCGATTCAGCAGATCGCGAGCTTCACGCAAGGCAAAGCCGAAGCCGACTATCTAAGCGACTCGTTGCTGCGGTCCGCGGTGCTGTGGCAGCTGGTGCGGATTTGCGAGCCGGTCAGGTCGCTCGCTCGCGACGATGCGGAAGTTGTGCAAGGGATCGACCGCTACCGCCAGATTATCGGCTTCCGCACGTTGCTCATCCACCGGTACGACAGGGTTGAACACGGCCTCGTGTGGCAGTACGTGCGTGACGAATTGCCTAGACTGCGGAGCGACGTTCGGGCGCTGTTGGATGCGGCCGATGGTCGAGAGGAGTCGTGATGGAACCGCTTGAGGGTGTGCGCGTGGTGGAGTTCGCGATTGCGATTCAGGGGCCGCTGGCGGGCGGGTTTCTGGCGGACATGGGGGCGGACGTGATCAAGGTGGAACCGCCGGGGGGCGACCCGAACCGCTGGCATACGGGGGTGAGCTGGCCGCATGGGCCGGAGACGCCGGGCGCGCAGTTTCTGTCGGTGTCGCACGGGAAGCGCTCGATTGCGCTGGACATTCACACGGAGATTGCGCGGGAGGTGCTGTACCGGCTGGTGGATGAGGCGGACATCTTCCTGAGCAATTTCCGGGAGGACTCGCTCAACCGGTTGGGGTTCGGCTACGACGAGCTGTCGCGACGGAATGAGCGGCTGATCTACGCGGTAGCCAACGGCTTCGGGCACGAGGGGCCGGATCGGGACAAGCGGATGACGGATCAGTACGCGCAGTCGCGCAGCGGGATAGCGCGGGTGAACGGGGCGGCGGGCGATGCGCCGCACATTCCGGGCGCGGTGATCGGCGACACCGGCGGCGCGATGGGGCTGGCGCTGGGGATTATGACGGCGCTGGCGGCGCGCGAGCTGCACGGCGTGGGGCAGCGAGTGCGCAGCTCGTCGTACGGGGTGATGGTGTGGATGCAGGGCTGGGAGCTGAATCACTCCTCGGTTACAGGCACGCTGTTGGGTCAGGGCGGGGCGTACCATCCGAACACGCCGGGGATTGTGGGCATCTACGAGACGGCGGACGGCGGGGCGTTTTGCGTGGGCGTGACGGGCGACGGGGCGTGGCGGGAGTTCTGCGCGTTCGGCGGCATTCCCGAGCTGGCGGATGATCCGCGCTGGGATTCGTTCGAGAAGCGCTCGCCGATTCAGGATTTCCAGTGGACGGAGCGGGCGAACGAGCTGCGGCCGCACTTTGCGCGGGCGATGCGTTCGCGCACGACGGCCGAATGGGAGGCGTTTTTCGACGCGCGGCGCGAGGAGATCATGTACCAGCGGGTCTTCGATTACGAGGACGTGATGGCGGATCCGCAGGCGCTGGAGAACGGGTACGTGGTGGAGAAGGACGTGCCGGGCGTGGGGCGTCGGAAGATGGCGGGGCAGCCGCTGCAGTTCAGCCGGACGCCGGCGAGCGCGAAGTCGTGGTTCTCGCAGCTGGGCGAGCATACGGCGGAGATTATGGCGGAGCTCAGCTATAATGCCGAGCAGATCGCGGAGGTGGAGGCGCAGCGCAATCCGCGGCAGCCGATGTCGCGGCGGGCGCGCACTCGCACCCGCTAGCTGCGTTACTCGCCTTTGCAGAAGGCGGCGAGGTCGCGGGCGGTGTCGCGGGAGATGTCGGGACAGGGGACGACGAAGACATCGCCGCCGTGGATGGTGCCCATGACCTGGCGGCAGCGAGCGGGTTGGCCGGCGCGGAGGAGGAGACGGTAGAACTCGATGCCTTCGTCGCGCAGCGGGTCGCACTCGTTGACGGAGATGACGGTGGACGGGAAGCCCTGCACGTGTTCTTCGGCGGCGAAGAGCGGCCAGGCTTCGGGGTCCTGCGCTTCGAAGGCGTCAAGGCCGTAGGCGTGGGCGTGGGT
The DNA here is from genome assembly GCA_965242565.1 of Dehalococcoidia bacterium. Taxonomy (GTDB): domain Bacteria; phylum Chloroflexota; class Dehalococcoidia; order Bin125; family Bin125; genus CATQGW01. The sequence goes on from OZ251457.1 coordinate 1,543,074, forward strand.
GTTGTCGTGCAGGTCGAGCAGGAGTCCGTTGTTTTCGATGGAGGACGGGAGGTCGTCGCGGGGCCAGGAGCCGGCGATGTAGGGGCAGAGTGCGTAGAGGCCGCTGATCAGGTCGGTGCGGCGCTCACGGGTGAGACGGAGTCCGAGGGCGAGGGTGAGGTTGCCGCCGCCGCTGGCTCCGGCGACGACGATGCGGGACGAATCGACGCCGAGTCGCAGGGCGTTGTCGGCGACCCAGCGCAGGCCGGAGACGCAGTCGTTGAGGCCGCCGGGGTAAGGCGCGAGGTCGGGCGTGGAGGAGGGTATGAGGGAGTTGCGGAAGTCGACCATTGCGACGGCGACGCCGTGGCGGGCGATGAGGCGGCCCCAGGCGCTGGTGCGCGGGTCGTAGCAAGAGCCGGATTGCATGCCGCCGCCGTGGATGTAGTAGACGGCGGGCAGCGGGGCGTCGGATTGGGGGCGGATCAGCAGGATTTTGATCGCGTTGCCGTCGGGCTGGGAGGTGATGGTTTCGGTGCTGATGTCGAGGCCGTCGGAGGGGGCGAGCTGTTCGAGTTCGGGGGTGTTGAGGGCGGCGAGGGCGGCTTCGCGGGCGCGGATCGCCTCCGGCCTGTTCATCCGCTCAATCAGTTCGTCGCGGCTCGAGACGTCGGGCTGGGAGATGGCCGGAAGGTCGCCGAATATGGCTTTGAGGCGAGGATCGATGCGGGGGTCTTCGGCGATTTTGTTCATGGGGCGCTCCTGTTCGCTGGGGGGGGTGGTGGATCCGCGGTGCTGATGATAGCGCGCGGTTGGTGTGGCGGCGGCGAGATACCCGCGGCAAGCGCGGGTATGACGGAGGGGAGCGCGGGTACGGCGGAGGAGAGGGCGGGTATGACGGAGGGAGACATGGGATGGTATAGGGTGCACTCAATTTTCGTGGAGGGCGTTGGGCTGGCGCAGCCAGGTGGGGATGTCGGCTGCGCCGTTGAAGATCATCCAGCAGGCGACGGTTCCCGCTTCGCTCAGCGCGCAGGCGTGGTAGATGCCAGCGCTCACGGCGACGAAATTTCCGGAGGGCGGCTGCGTTTGTCCCTCGAACGAGTAACCCCAGCACTCGATTTCCCCACCTGCACGCAGGCCGCAGGTGTGCCAGCCGCCGGCGCTGACTGTAGTGAACGCGCCGCCGGGCGGGTTGTCTGCGCTCCATGGGTCGTCGCCCCAACACTCGACTGCGCCATCCTCACGCAAGCCGCAGGTGTGGAACAGACCCACGCTCACTGCGGCGAACACGCCGGACGGCGCCGCTCCCTCATCTCCCGACAAGACATCGCCCCAGCACTGCGCCTCTCGGCTATCGAGCAGGCCGCATACATGGAACGCGCCCGCATCAAGCGAACGAAATGTCTCGTCGGGCGGGTTCGCGAAACCGACAGGGCCCTGTCCCCAACACACGACAGCGCCGCTTTCGCGGAGGCCACAGCTCTGATTTCCGCCCGCGGCGACAGCTGTCCAGACGCCGCCCGGCACAGCCAGTTGGTCAAGATCGTTCGCCCCCCAGCACTCCGCTTCGCCGTTCTCACGCAGCGCGCAGTTGTGCCAGGGGCCGACGCTCAGCGTCGTAAACGTTCCGGAGGGCGCGTCGGTTTGGCGGACCCCGTTATCGCCCCAGCACTCCACGCTGCCGCTTTCGCGCAGGCCACAGCTATGCTCCATACCCGCGGCGACGGATGTGAACGCACCGGCCGGCGCGTCTGCCTGGCCGCGAACGTAGCCTCCCCAACATTCGACAGCCCCGTTCTCGAGCAGTCCGCAACTGTAGTATGCGCCTGCGCTCACAGCGACGAACTTGTCTTGCGGGGCGCGCGCCTGGTCGTAGCCGTCGTGCCCCCAGCAATCAACTGCACCACTCGCGCGTAGACCGCAAGCGTGCCATGCGCCAGCGCTGACCGCGCGGAACACGCCACCGGGCGCATCCATTTGGCCCAGACTGTTGTCGCCCCAGCATTCCACGGTCCCGTTCTCGAGCAGGCCACAGCTATGGTCGTCGCCCGCGCTGACGGAAAGAAAGACGCTATTCGGCGCGTCGGTTTGTCCGTGGCGGTTGATGCCCCAACACTCCGCGCTGCCGTTTTCGCGCAGTCCGCAAGTGTGCTCCACGCCGGCGCTGACGGAGCGAAACACGCCGCCCGGCGCGTTGCTTTGGTCCCAGCGATTGTCGCCCCAACACTCGACATCGCCACCTGTGCGGAGGCCGCAGGTGTGCCATCCGCCGGCGCTGACTGCGACGAATGCGCCGGAAGGCGCGGCCGCCTGGCTCAGCTCGTTACTGCCCCAACACTCAACGGCGCCGTTTTCGCGCAGACCGCAGGTGTGCTCAGAGCCGGCGGTTACGGCACTGAATGAGAGGTCCGGCGCATCTGCCTGGCCCAGGAGGTTGCCGCCCCAACATTCGACGACGCCTGAGGCGAGCAGGACGCAGGCGTGGTCAGCCCCTACTGAGATCGGCGATGCTTGATCCTCAGGCTGATCGGAGTCGCCCTTGGCCGGCAGGGTGGCATCTGGCTGCCGCTCATTCTCGCCTCCAACAACCGGCGTCTGCTCATCCTGCCGTTCGACGATCGTTTGCGGCTGTTGATCATCGCTTCTGCACGCGGTCGCGACGGCGAGGGCCAGAGCGGCGAGCAAGAGGATGTGAAGGATCTTGACCACTGCTGTCTCCTGTTCGCGGGCTGAGCCTGTTCTGTGGATGTTACTGGGTTGCGGCGCCGGGTTGGCGCAGCCAGGCGGGGACGTCGGCTGCGCCGTTGGAGATCATCCAGCAGGCGGCGGTTCCGGTGTCGCTCAGGGCGCAGGTATGGGATACTCCGGCGCTCACGGCGACGTGGTTGCCAGGCGGCGGTTGGGGTTGGCCGTCGAAGGAGTAGCCCCAGCACTCGACGGCGCCGCTTGCGCGGACGCCGCAGCTGAACCCGGCGCCTGCGCTCACGGCGGCGAACTCGCCTGGCGGCGCGTGCGTCTGGCCGAATTGATTGTTACCCCAGCATTCCAGCGTTCCGTCCTCGCGCAGGCCGCAGTTATGCCAAGCTCCGGCGCTCACGGCGCTGAATGCGCCGGCCGGGGCGTTCGTTTCGCTGAACTCGTAGTCGCCCCAGCATTCGGCTTCGCCACTCGCGAGCAAGCCGCATACGTGCTCTGTGCCCGCACTTAACGCAGCGAATGCGCCGTCGGGCGGAGTGACGACCCCGACGTAGCTTTGCCCCCAGCAGACGGCCGAGCCGTCCTGGCGCAGGCCGCAAGTGAATGTTGAGCCTGAAGCCACCGCCAGCCACACGCCGCCAGGTACCTCTCGTTGTTGATACTCGTTATCGCCCCAGCACTCCATTACGCCGTTTTCGCGCAGTGCGCAGGTGTGCCAGAGGCCAGCGCTCAGCGCGGTAAACGTGCCGGAGAGTGCATCGGTTTGGCGGTGGTCGCTGTCGCCCCAACACTCAACCGCGCCGCTCTCGCGTAGGCCGCAGGTGTGCCAATATCCGGCGGTCACTGCGCCGAACGTTCCGGACGGGGCGTCGATTTGGCCGAAGTCGTGGCCTCCCCAACACTCCACGGCCCCGGTTTCGCGCAGTGCGCAGCTGTACTCGCCACCGGCGCTGACGGCGGCGAACGCGCCGCTCGGCGCATCGGCTTGACTCCATTGGTTGTCGCCCCAGCACTCCAGCGCGCCACCCTCGCACAGGCCGCAAGTGTGGAATTCACCTGCGGTCACTGCGACGAATGTCCCCGTGGGCGCATCAGCCTGGCCCCATTGGCTGTCGCCCCAGCATTCCACGGTTCCGGTCTCGCGCAGACCGCAGGTGTGCTCCTCGCCTGCGCTGACTGCATTGAATGCGCCAGCGGGGGCATCAGCCTGTCCTCGATTGTTGCTGCCCCAGCACTCCACGGTCCCGGTCTCGCGCAGACCGCAGGTGTGTTTCCCGCCTGCGCTCAGCGCGGCGAACGCGCCAGCAGGAGCGTCGGCTTGTCCCCGACTGTTCTCACCCCAACACTCTACGGTCCCAGTCTCGCGCAGGCCGCAGGTATGTTCTCCGCCTGCGCTGGCGGCGTTGAATGCACCGGTAGGTGCGTCGGCTTGTCCCCGATTGTTGCTGCCCCAACATTCCACGGCACCGCTCTCGCGCAGGCCGCAGGTGTGCCAGTATCCTGCGATCGCTGCGGTAAACGTTCCGGGCGGCGCGTCGGTCTGACCAAACCAGTTACCGCCCCAGCACTCGACGGCGCCGGAGTCGAGCAGGACACAGGCGTGCGCTTCGCCCACGGTGATTGGTACGGTCAGCGCTTCGCGCTGGGGTTCGGGGGCTCGGCTGCCGGCGGCGGCGTGATCGGGTTGGGCCTGTTGCTGTTCGTTGTCAATGATCTCGGTCTGTTGGGGCTGCGGCGGCGGTTCAGTGGGGGTTGCCTGCGGCTGTTGGTCGTCGCCGCTGCACGCGGTTGCGACGACGAAGGGGAGGGCCGCGAGCAGGAGAATGCGAAGTGGCTTGTTCACTGTTGGCTCTTGTTTGGCTCGCGGGGCGTTGGTTCTGCGTTTGTGGGGGAATTGTAGCGTTGGAGGGCGATTCGGGGGGGTTGGGGTTGGTGTGAGGTTTGGGGTGGCCACCCCCCAGTCCGCTTGCGCGGACAGCCTCCCTGCGTAGGGGGCGATTCCGGAAGATAAGCCCTGCGACCCTGCGAGGGGGTGGGCGTTAGTCGCCGCGGCAGAAGGCGGCGAGGTCGCGGGCGGTGTCCCGGGAGATGTCGGGGCAGGTCATGGGGAAGACTTCGGTGCCGTGGATGGTGCCCATGACTTGGCGGCAGCGGGCGGGTTGGCCGGCGCGGAGCAGGAGGCGGTAGAACTCGATGCCTTCGTCGCGGAGGGGGTCGCACTCGTTGACGGAGATGACGGTGGGCGGCATGCCGCGGACGTCCTCTTCATTGGCGAAGCCGGGCCAGGCGAGGGGGTTCTGGTTGTCGAATTCTTCGATGCCGTAGGCCATCGCGCCGGTGTTGCTCCAGAGGTCGAGCAGGATGCCGTTGTTTTCGGTGGAGGAGGGGAGGTCGTCGCGGGGCCAGCTGCCGGCGATGTAGGGGCAGAGCGCGTAGAGGCCCTGGATGAGGTCGGTTGCGCGCTCGCGGACGAGGCGGAGTCCGACGGCGAGGGTGAGATTGCCGCCGCCGCTTTCGCCGGCGACGATGATGCGGTTGGGGTCGATGCCGAGCTCGGCGGCGTTTTGGGAGACCCAGCGGAGGCCGGAGACGCAGTCGTTGAGGCCGGCGGGGTAGGGCGCGACTTCGGGCGCGGAGGAGGGGGTGACGCAGTTGCGGAAGTCGACCATGGCGACGGCCACGCCCTGCTGGGCGATGATTCGTCCCCAGGCTTTGTAGTTGCCGTCGTAGCAGGACATGATCATCATGCCGCCGCCGTGGATGTAGTAGACGCAGGGCAGCGGCTCGTCAGATTGGGGGCGGATCAGCTGGACGTTGACGGTGTTGCCGTCGGGTTCGGACTCGAAAGTGACGGTGCTGATGTCGAGGCCGGTGGAGGGGGCGATGTCTTCGTTGTCGGCGCTGGCGAGGAACTCGAGCAGGGCGGCGTTGCCGGCTTGGGCTTCGGGGGAGTTCATGATGGCGAGCAGTTCGTCGCGGGAGGCGGCGGTGGGCTGTGGCACGGTTTCCATCGCGCCGAACATGGCCTTGATGCGCGGGTCGATGCGGCGGTCTTCAGAGAGCTTGCTCATGGCGGGCGTCCTTTCGGGCTGTTTGGCCGGGCTAGCTGGTCAGGGCTACTGGGCGCTGGTTTGCATTGCGGAGGCGGCGGCGATGGCCCACTTACCGTCGCGACGGGTGACGAGGGCGAGTTCGTTGGTGGTCGCGCCGCCGATGCGCATTTGGACGGCGACATTAACGGCAGCTGCGCCGGACTGGACGGCGCGGATGTCGGCTTCAACGTTGGGCGTGGCGTCGCCGGCGGCTTCAACGCGGGACGACTCGAACTGCATCAGCTCTTCGCGGCTGGGGATTTGGAGCACGTGGCCGGGCGCGACGACGGTGAGGGGGAAGTGGCAGGTGTCGGCGTGGGCTTCCCAGTCGCGCGCCATGCCGGCGTCGAGCGCGGTTTGGAGGACGGCGACGGCGGCGGCTTCCTCGACGGAGCGGTCGGCGTCGGGATCCCAGCTGTCAATGCCGAAGCGGGCCTGGATGCCCCAGCCGGTTTCGAGCTTGGTGAGGATGTAAGCGACGCGGTTGCTGAGGTAGGGCTCGCCCTGAACGTTGAAGCGGCTCCAGCCGCCGAGCAGGTGGACCATGTCGTCGGATTCGTGCAGGCGGGTGGGTTCGACGCCTTCGGTGCGGACCCAGCCGGCGGCTTCGAAGGGGGACCAGTCGGCGGCGGCGGCGTAGTCGTCGGGGGTGGGGTAGAAGCGCGAGGCGGTGCGGGCGGCGGCTCCCTCGCGGGGCGGGGAGACGCGGACATGGGGGTAGCTCATGCAGGCGGCCCAGCCGTGGGCGTCTTTGGCGGTGAAGCGCTCGAAGAAGGCGCGGTAGGCGTCTTCGGGGGAGTGGTAGGCGCCCATTGGGGTCCTCGCGTCTCGATCGGGCTGTCAGCCAGCGCAGGATAGCGTCTTACACGCTCGGTTCGCAGGCTGTACGTTGCACTTGGCACGAACGGCAGGGGACGGAGCTGCCCGATGACGAACGGTGAGTTGGCTTACGCGACGATCGAGGAGCTTGCGCCGCGGATTGCGCGGGGGGAGGTTTCGCCGGTGGAGCTGGCTGAGGCGCAGCTGGGGCGGATTGCGACGCTGGATGGGCGGCTGAAGAGCTATGCGACGGTGATGGCGGAGTCGGCGCTGGCAGAGGCGCGACGGGCAGAGGCGGAGATTGCCGGGGGCGAGTATCGCGGGCCGCTGCATGGGGTGCCGGTCGCAGTGAAGGATCTGTGCTTCACGGCGGACGCTCCGACGATGGGCGGGACGAAGGTGCTGGAGGATTTTCGGCCCGACTTCGATTCGACGGTGGTGGCGCGGCTGCGCGCGGCGGGGGCGGTGCTGCTGGGCAAGCTCAATCTGACCGAGGGGGCGATGGCGGGGTACAACCGGGCGCGGCAGGTGCCGGTCAATCCGTGGGCGGCGGATCGCTGGACGGGAGTGTCGTCGAGCGGCTCCGGCGCGGCGACGGCGGCGGGGCTGTGCTACGCCTCGCTGGGGAGCGATACGGGGGGCTCGATTCGGTCGCCTTCGGCGTCGTGCGGGATTGTGGGGCTGAAGCCGACATGGGGGCGGGTGAGTCGGTACGGGGTGCTGGCGCTGGCGGAGTCGCTGGATCATGTGGGGCCGATGACGCGCTCGACATGGGACGCGGCGGCGGTGCTGGAGGTGATCGCGGGCGACGATGCGGACGATCCGACGACGATTGCGGAACCGGCGCCAGCGATTCTGGAGCGGATCGGGGACGGGGTTGAGGGGCTGCGGATTGGTTATGACGAGCGGTACGCCAGGGAGGATGTGATTCCACCGATTGCGGAAGCGGTGGCGGCGTCGGTGGAGACATTGGCGTCGCTAGGTGCGGAGATTGTGGCGGTGGAGCTGCCGGATCCGCGTCCGTACATGTCGGCGTGGCCGGCGCTCTGCTCGGTGGAGGCGCTGACGGCGCACGCGGAGCATTATCCGGCACGGGCTGCGGAATACGGACCGTGGTTTCGCGCGTGGCTGGAGCGGGGAGCGGGGACGAGCGCGGTGGAGTATGCGGAGGCGTGCAATGCGCGAGTGGAGCTGACGGGGCGGCTGGCGCGGTCGTTTGCGGGGATCGACATGCTGGCGTGTCCGGCGCAGGGAACGCTGCCGCACCGGGTGACGGAGGAGCTGATGTACGAGGACACGCCGGGCGATTTCGACGCGACGCGGATGCAGTTCACTGCGCCGTGGGACATGAATCGCGCGCCGTCGCTGACGCTGCCGAACGGGTGGAGCGAGCAGGGGCTGCCGATCGCGCTGCAGCTGGTGGGCGCGCCGGGCGGCGAGGCCGTGTTGTGCCGAGCGGGATACGCCTACGAGCGGGCGACGGACTTTATGTGGCACCCGGAGGTGTAGGGGGTGTGAGAGCGTTGGAGGTTGGCAGGCAGATTCCCCCCGTCCCTCCGTTATTCTCGCCCCTCTCTTCCTGCATACCCACCCTCTGCTCCGTCGTTCCTGCGCTCTGCTTCGTCATTCCTGTGCTCTGCTCCGTCATTCCTGTGCTTTTCTCCGTCATTCCTGTGCTCTTCTCCGTCATTCCTGTGCTCTTCTCCGTCATTCCAGCGAAAGCTGGAATCCATACGGCGGCCGTCGGCGCCGCGGCGTATCGAGATGGCCTGCGAACGGACATTGGAGATGGACCCGGGAATCTTGCGCCGTGAACGGCGTTGGATATGGATTCCAGCGTGCGCTGGAATAGCAGAAGAGGGGCGGGAACGACGGACTTGAGGCGCGGGCGGGGAGTGGGAGGCCTCGTGGGGGTTTTATGCTGGGGGAACGAGCTAGAGCGGGCTGCTTATGGAAGGTGGGTTCCATGCCTGAGGCGACGCCGACGATCGACTGCCAGGTGCATGCCTACGAGCGCGACCGGCCGGAGCGTCCCTGGCGGGCGGTGCTGGCGGGTCCGGCGGAGGTGACGGGCGACGACATAGCGGCGGCGATGGATGCGGTGGGGGTGGACGGAGCGCTGTTGATCTCGCCGTTCACAATGTACGGCTACGACGCGAGTTATGTGCAGGAGGTGTATAGGCGGCATCCCGGCCGCTTCGGGCTGATCAAGCCGTTCGATCCGACTTCGGAGTCGGTTGCAGACGAGGTGGCCGAGTGGGCGGCAGCACCGGGTGTGGTGGGAGCGCGGGTGGTGCTGGCGTTCCACGACCTGGACATCGACCATCCGGGGTTCGGGCGCATTCTGGAAGCGGGCGCGGCGGCGGAGATTCCCGTGAACATGCTGTGCGCGGGGAAGCTGCCGGAGTTTCGAGCGCTGGCGCGGCGGCACCCGAACACGCAGCTGGTGATCGACCATGTGGGGCTGTCGCAGCCGTTTCATCCGCCGGCGCCGGAGGAGCCGTGGGCGGACCTGGAGAATGTGCTGTCGCTGGCCGAGCTGGAGCATGTGGCGATCAAGATTTCGGGGGCCTGCACGCTCTCGAAAGAGGCGTTTCCGTATGCGGACATCTGGGGACCGCTGGGGCGGATTTTCGAGGCCTACGGCTTCGAGCGCTGCATGTGGGGGACGGACTGGACGCGGGCAGTGAACCTGCTGACCTATGAGCAGGGCGTGGAGGCGTTCCGGCTGACGGACAGCCTGAGCGACGCGGAGCGGGCGGCGCTGATGGGCGGCAGCCTGCAACGCATCTACGGCTGGTCGCCGACAATCCAGGGCTGAGCACGCACGGCTGAGGAGAAACTGATGCTGTTTGGGCAGCGACGCGCGCGGATTGTCGAGGAGCTGAACGCGGCTTCGGAGGTGGTGGAGACGGCGCAGGGGCGGGTGGAGTTCGCGCGGCGGGGCAACGCGCCGTATGTGCTGATCGTGCATGGCACGCCGCAGGGCCACCACGCGAGCGCGATGGGCGCGCCGTTTGAGGCGGCGGGGTTGGGGACGATCACACCGTCGCGGCCGGGCTATCTGCGAACGCCGTTGGCGACGGGACGGACGCCGGCGGAGCAGGCGGACGCGATGGCGGCGCTGCTGGATGCGTTGGCGGTCGAGACGGTGGCGGTGTACGCGGTGTCGGGCGGTGGACCGAGCGGGATTGAGTTTGCGGCACGGCATCCGGACTGTGTGCGGGTGCTGATTCTGGAGGCGGCGATCTCGCAGCGGTTCGAGCCGCCGGGCTCGCGGCTGATGCTGGCGCTGTTTACAAATCCGTTGGTGAGCGAGCTGCAGGGCGAGCTGATGCGGCGGTTTCCGCGGATGATGGTGGGGCAGATGCTGCAAGTTGAGAGCTCGCTGGACGCGGCGGATCGCGCGCGGGCAACGGATGAGATTCTGGCGAGTCCCGAGATGCTGGGGCTCGTCCAGGGGCTGGTGGCGGGCGGGCCGCCGATCGGTCTGCTGCGCGCGGGGTTCGACAACGATCTGAAGCAGTTTGGGGCGATTGAGCGGCTGCCGCTGGGGAAGATTCGATGTCCAACGCTGGTGATGCACGGGACGCACGACGGAGATGTGCCGTTTGCGCACGGTGAGCGCTCGGCGCGGGAGATTCCGGGCGCGGAGCTGCACCGGGTGGAGAAGGGCTGGCATCTGCTGGCGCTGAGCGAGGGCGCAGAGGACTACGAGCGGGCGAAACTCGAGTTTCTGCTGCGACACATGCAGCCGTAGCGGGCAGCAGTCGGGCGGCGGATGCGGGTGGTAGCCCCAACGGGATTCGAACCTGTGCTACCAGCTTGAAAGGCTGGCGTCCCAACGCCGCGCCTCCGGCGACGAAGTCAGCCGACAGCCGGAAACACGTCTTCGGACGAAATCAACGCGACCAACTCGACCGCGATCCTCGTCCGATGCGCCCCGTCGGCGGACATCGCCGAAGTACTCCAGCCAGTTTACCGACAGGTAGTCTTCTCCAGTCCGCAGGGCGAATGCACCTGTCGTCGGCATGCCTTGGGCGACCGTCGCTGGCCGACAGTACCGTGCCACATGATCGGCGTCGGAGAGCGGATCACCGGTCACGAGCGCTCAATCTCCAGAAGAAAGGGCGCGACCGCCGCCAACGCCTCATCTTTGGGCAACGTGCCGTACACGCTGGTCCGTTCTGCGTCGCGGGCCGCAGGCGCGGCGATCGCCGCGAACCGAATGCGCCCGTCCGGCAGAAACTCGAACGCCATCAACCCTTCCGACAGCACCCGCCATTCGGCCAGCAGCAGACCGTCGGGGTCCGTCGAGATCACCGGCTCCAGCGCCCGGTCGTTGCACACGAGCAGATCCGCAAGCGCCAGCAGGGACTCAAAGTTCAGCGGCGGTTCTTCAGGATCGTCAATGCTCAAGCCGAGCAGGTACGCGAGCCGCTTGGCTGTCGATTCCAGCCCGAACGCCCGCAGCGCATCAATCACCTCGTCGGGCGTCGCCGCGGACGCGATTCGGCCCCGATGGTCGATCTCCTGCGTCACCATGGGACGAGCGCCCTCCAACCGCAGCCTGCACGTTGGAGCGATTCTAGCCTGACCGATGGATCCGTCCGCGCAACGAACAAGGCGGCGGTGGTGGCCCCAACGGGATTCGAACCCGTGCTACCAGCTTGAAAGGCTGGCGTCCTAGGCCTCTAGACGATGGGGCCCCGCACTCAGAGCGTACTACGGTTGGGCGGTCGTAGAGTGAGTCGTGGAGGTCAGATGCAGGAGTCGCGCCCGGTCTATCGGCGGCGCCCGGGGAATGTCGTGCTGCGCCGGGCGCGGCTCGAGCCCGAGGTGGTGCGGGTGCGGGTGCGGCGGCGGCGGCGCATCGCGCCGCGCTCCTGGATGGTGGTAGTGGCGTTTGCGGCGGTGATGGCGGGCGGCGGCGGACTGTTGAGTCTGGAGCTCGCGGCCGAGGACGGAGTGGAGGTGGGCTTCCTCGACGGCCTGTTTACGGCTGTCTCGGCGGTGAGTGTGACGGGGTTGACACGCTTCGACACGGCGGACAGCTTCTCCTGGTTCGGCGAGGCGGTGACGCTGGCGCTGTTCCAGCTGGGCGGGCTGGGAGTGACGATGTACGCGGGGGTGCTGATTCTGATCGCGGGGCGGCGGCTGGGGATGCGCGGGCGGCAGTTCTTCGGGATGGAGCTAGCGGGCAGCGGGACCGAGGTGGCGGGCGCGCCGCGGCTGCTGCGGCGGGTGATGATCTACACGGCGGCCGCGGAGCTCACGACCTTTCTGCTCCTGCTGCCGTGGTTCGTGATCGAGTTCGGCGGCGGGCGCTCGGTCTGGCTGGCGCTCTATCACGCGGTGTCGGCCTTCAACAACGCGGGCTTTGATCTGATGGGCGGCGGGCGCGGCTTCGCGGGGCAGGCGGCGGATGGCTATCCGGTCGTGGTGATGGGGATTGCGGCGCTGGTGGGCAGCCTGTCGTTCCTGACGGTGTTCGATCTGCCGCGCGGGCGGCGGCGCTGGACACTGGATACGCGCGTGGTGCTGTGGGGGATGGGCGGGCTGCTGGCGCTGGGGATGCTGGTCTTCATTCTGGCGGAGTGGCAGGGGGTGATGAGCGGGCAGAGCGCGGGGTCGCGGGTGGTGAACGGATTCTTCCTGGCAGTGAACCGGACCACAGGAATGTCGACGATGCCGATAGAGCAGCTGGGCGACGGGACGACGGCAGGGCTGCTCCCGCTGATGCTGGTCGGCGGGGCGTCGACCTCGACGGCGAGCGGGATCAAGATCGGGGCGTTCATGATTTCGGTCTTTGCGGTGCTTTCGGCGCTGCGGGGGCGCGAGAGCGTGGTGGCGCTGGGGCGCGAGGTGCCGGCCGCGGTGGTCATTCGCGCGTTCGCGGTGGTGATGCTGGGGCTGACCGCCTACGGAGCGGGCGCGGCGGCGTTGATGGCGATCGAGAGCGAGCTTGCCCCCTTGGCGGTGGCGTTCGACGCGATGTCGGCGCTGGCGAACGTGGGCTGGAGTCAGGGCGCCGCGGGCGCGGCGTCGGCCTGGGGCGCGTATCTGCTGATGGCGATGATGTTCGTGGGGCGTCTGGGGCCGATGCTGGTGGCGCTGGCGATTCCGGATCGGCCGCATGATCGCTACCGCTATCCGAGCGCGCCGGTTCGGATTGGCTGAGGCTGGGATATCGTGAGGGCGCGGGAGCCGCGCTGAGGAGGATGGCGCATGCAGGTGGCGGTGCTCGGGCTGGGCCGGTTCGGCGACCACTTGGCGCGGATGCTCCAGGAGCAGGGGCATGATGTGCTGGCCGTGGACATGGACGCAGGAGTGGTGAATCGTCTGGCCGATGCGGTGGCGCGGGCGATGATTGCCGACATCACGGATGTGGACGCGCTGCGGGAAATGGCGGTGGGGGATGTGGATGTGGCGGTGGTATCGACGGCGGAGTTGGACGCAAGCGTGCTGGCGAGCATGAACTGCCAGACGCTGGAGGTGCCGCTGGTGTTCGCGAAGGCGCGGAGCGAGCGGCACGCGCTGATCCTGGAGCGGCTTGGAGTGGACCGGATTATGCAGCCGGAGCGCGACGGCGCGGAGCGGTTCGCACACATGCTGCAGGTGAGCCAGGCGCGGGATTTTCTGCCGCTGACGCAGGGCTACGGAGTGGCGATTTTCGAGGCGCCGCGGGTGTGGGTGGGGCGTCGGCTGGAGGCGGCGTCGGCGGACGAGACGGCGCCGAGCCGGCGGCTGCTGGCAGTGGTGCGGGGCGAGGAAGTGCAGTTGTCGCCCGTGCTTTCGCAGGAGATTCGGCGCGGGGATCTGCTGGTGTATGCGGCGACGGACGAGGATTTGGGGCGTCCGCTGGGGCGGGGGTAGGGGCGTCCTGTGCAAGCCGGAGGCCGGCCTCCGCGGCGGGAGCGGGAATGACGCAGAAACGGGGCTGAAATGACGCAGGCCGGCCTCTTTCGAGGCCGGCCGCGTGGGGTGCGTGGTAGCGGGAGTGGGATTCGAACCCACGACCTTCGGGTTATGAGCCCGACGAGCTACCGCTGCTCCATCCCGCACCGTTGGGTCAGGTTGCGAAGGCGTTCATGGGGGCGCGCGTGGCGCTGCGCTGCGCAGAGTGCAGTGCAGATCAAGCCCTCGGCCATTAGTACGACTCAGCTGCACCCGTTACCGGGCTTCCACCTGTCGCCTATCAAACCGGTCGTCTTCCGGTGGCCTTACCCGCTCAAAGGCGGTGGGAGCGCTCATCTTGAGGTTGGTTTCGCGCTTAGATGCTTTCAGCGCTTCTCCTGTCCGGACATGGCTACCCGGCGGTGGGGGTCGGCCCCCCAACCGGCACACCAGCGGTCCGTCCACCCCGGTCCTCTCGTACTAGGGGCAGTTCCCCGCAACGCTCCAGCGCCCGCAGAGGATAGAGACCGAACTGTCTCACGACGTTCTGAACCCAGCTCGCGTGCCGCTTTAATGGGCGAACAGCCCAACCCTTGGGACCGACTCCAGCCCCAGGATGCGACGAGCCGACATCGAGGTGCCAAACCTTGCCGGCGATGTGAACTCTCGGGCAAGATAAGCCTGTTATCCCCGGGGTAACTTTTATCCGATAAGCCACGGCCCTACCACTCGGAACCGTAGGATCACTTTGGCCGACTTTCGTCCCTGCTCGACGTGTCTGTCTCGCAGTCAAGCCCCCTTATGCCAATGCACGTGACGGGTGATTTCCATCCACCCTAAGGGGACCGTTGCGCGCCTCCGTTACGATTTAGGAGGCGACCGCCCCAGTCAAACTGCCCACCAGACAGGGTCCGCGCGCTTGCTCGCGCGTTAGAAGGCCACGATAGGAAGAGTGGTATTTCACCGATGCCTCCACGGCGCCCGGAAGCGCCGTTTCACAGGCTCCCACCTATGCTACGCATCGTATAGCGACCTTCAGTGTCAAGTTGCAGTAAAGCTCCACGGGGTCTTTTTGTCCATCTGCGGGGAGGCCGCATCTTCACGGCCACTTCAATTTCGCCGAGCTCCTCGCCGAGACAGTGCCCAGATCGTTACGCCATTCGTGCGGGTCGGAACTTACCCGACAAGGAATTTCGCTACCTTAGGACCGTTATAGTTACGGCCGCCGTTCACTGGGGCTTCGGTTCGAGCCGTGAAGCCCTCCCCTTAACCTTCCAGCACTGGGCAGGCGTCAGCCCCTATACGTCCGCTTTCGCGTTGGCAGAGACCTGTGTTTTTGTTAAACAGTCGCCTGGGCCTGCTCGCTGCGGCCTGCGCCGCCGCCGCCGGGCGAGCCGACGGGACGGCGGAGGCGCTCCTTCTCCCGAAGTTACGGAGCGATTTTGCCGAGTTCCTTAGCGAGGAATCACTCGTCCACCTTGAGGTGCTTACCCTCACCTACCTGTGTCGGATTGCGGTACGGGCGCTGAGCGCATTCGCGGCCGAGGTTTTTCTTGCCGGGACAGGATCGCCGGAGTCGCTTTGACTGACGTCGCTGCTTCCGCGCCCCCCTCCGCTTAACCAGGCGGTCTTTGAACCCCACCTGACGCCTACGGAGGCGCGACGGACCATGTCCAGTAGGCCCGCTCGGGCTGCCAACCCGGGTCGCCCCTTGCCGCTCAAACACGCGCCCAACGGGGACGGAATATGAACCGTCTGTCCATCGCCTACGCCTTTCGGCCTCGGCTTAGGCCCGCCTAACCCTACGCGGATTGCCCTTCCGTAGGAACCCTGAGGTATTCGGTGGGCATGGTTCTCACATGCCTTGCGCTACTCATACCGGCATTCTCACTTCCGTCCGCTCCAACGGCCCTCGCGGGTCCGCCTTCACAGCTGAACGGAACGCTCCCCTACCGATCCGCCTCGCGGCGGATCCCGCGGCTTCGGTACTCCGCTTGAGCCCCGTTGAATTGTCGGCGCTCGGCCACTCGACCAGTGAGCTATTACGCACTCTTTCAAGGATGGCTGCTTCTAAGCCAACCTCCTGGTTGTCTCTGCGACCGAACTTCCTTTCCCACTGAGCGGAGATTTCGGGACCTTAGCCGGCGGTCTGGGCTGTTTCCCTTTCGACAATGGAGCTTATCCCCCACTGTCTCACTGCCGAAGCGTCGGCCGTGGCATTCGCGGTTTGATAGGGGTTGGTAGGCTTTTCGCCCCCGTACCCAGTCAGAGCCCTACCTCCACGGTCGTTTGCTTCAACGCTGCCCCTAAAGGCATTTCGGGGAGAACCAGCTATCGCCAGGTTCGCTTGGCATTTCACCTCTACCCACAGGTCATCCAATCCATTTGCAACTGAAGAAGGTTCGGGCCTCCACGGGGCTTTACTCCCGCTTCACCCTGCCCATGGGTAGCTCACCTGGTTTCGGGTCTACGTCTCGCGACTCCCGTCGCCCTGTTCAGACTCGCTTTCGCTGCGGCTGCGCCAGAGACTGGCTTAGCCTCGCCACGAAACGTAACTCACCGGTTCATTCTTCAATAGGCACGCCGTCAGCCCCGCTGGGGCCTTCGACTGCTTGCGAGCACACGGTTTCAGGAACTATTTCACTCCCCTCCCGGGGTGCTTTTCACCTTTCCCTCACGGTACTGGTCCGCTATCGGTCACTTCGAGTATTTAGCCTTGGGAGGTGGGCCTCCCGGTTTCCCACGCGCTTTCACCGTGCCGCGTGGTACTCAGGGACGCTGCCGGCAGCTGCGTCGGATGTCGGCTACGGGGCTCTCACCCGCTCTGGCGGCCCGTTCCAGGGGCCTTCGCCTACCCGCGCAGTTTTTGACTGCCGCCGCTCGTCGCCGTTTGCGGTCGCAACGCCCTACAACACCGAATGCACAGAGGGCGGCGACCCATTAGGTGCATAGGGTTTGGGCTGTTCCCGGTTCGCTCGCCGCTACTACGGGAATGGTTTCTTTTCCTCGGGGTACTTAGATGTTTCATTTCCCCCGGTTGCCTCCATCGGACCTATGTGTTCAGTCCGCGGTGACGGCGTATCACCGCCGTCGGGTTGCCCCATTCGGGAATCCACGGATCAGCCTGCTTGACGGCTCCCCGTGGCTTATCGCAGTCACACCACGCCCTTCATCGGCTCGAAGTGCCAAGGCATCCACCGTGCGCCTGTGTCGCTTGATCTGCGCTACACGCTGCGCATGCGCATGAACCACACGCTCGCCTCCGGACGCGCCGGCCTCGGCGCTGCAGCCCGTGCGGGCGGCGGCGCGCAGCTGGCGGCGGAGGCTTCCCCCGCGTCTCCCTGCGTCGCTGCAGGGAGCGCTGTGGACGCTTTCGCAACCTGTCCCTTGTCAAGGCGCGCCCCGCGCAGCTGGGCTGGGGGGTGCAAGAGGCAATCTTAGACAGATGAGAGGCGCTGCGTCAACCCGGGCCGTCGGAGGCGACCCAGAGACGGCCCGGCGGCGCGTCGCCGGCGGGCGGCGGGCAAGCGGCGGGCAGAGCAATCAGGCGGAGCGGGCGGGCGACCTCAGAAGCGGTCCTGGTAGGAGCGGGCAAGCGATTCGGAGGGGTCGGCCTGGATGCCGAGCGGCGGGATGGGGTAGCGCAGCCCGTTGCGCGAGAGCGCCTCCAGGCCTGCGATCAGCTTGGGCAGGTAGCGCGGCGGCAGCGCCATCAGCAGCTCGTCGTCCTGCACGCCGCCGAAGCGGCGCTCGGCGTAGCAGGGGATCGAGAGGGAGGGTTCGCCGGTGCGCAGGGCACGGCCCCAGCTGTCGGCGCAGGCGGATTCGCCGACGACGCTGAATTCGAACTTTTTGTAGCCGCTGAACTGGAGGCCGTTGATCAGGATGATCATCTGGCCGGGGGTGCCGTAGAGCAGGACGAGGTCGGGCGGGTCGAGGCGTCCGGTGGCGAGCGGCGAGACGGCGAGGGCGGCGTAGCCTCCGCTGGGTAGGACGTCCATGGCCTGCTGATGAGCGATGGAGTCCTCGTCGGAGGCGAACCAGACATTGGTCATGGTGGTGCGCAGGCGCCACTCGCCGTCGTCTTCGTTGGGGTGCAGACCGACGGGCGCGCCGCACTGCGCGCCGATCAGGTCGTCCATGGTGATGCCGAGGGTGAAGTTGAGCCAGCGCGCCTGGGCGACGATCTGGTCGAGCGCGAATTTGGTCTGCGGGCGGCGGACGCGGGGGACGGCCTGCATCTCGTCGACGGTCTCGAACAGCTTCATGCCGACGGGGGTGGGGGTGAGGCGCAAGAGGCGGGCGAGGTCGGCGACGATCTGCGGCCAGTCGTAGCTGTCGGGCTCAGGCGGGGCGTCGGGCGCGACGCCGACGGCGGCGGTGGTCATGGAGCGTCTCCCTTGCGGTCTTGTTCGCTGCCCCTGATGGTAAGCGAGATGGTAGGCGAGCGAGGTCCGATCTTGGCTAGGATGCGCCCAAGCGAAGCCGGCGCGCGCTCCGAGCGGGGAGGCGCGCCCACAATGCAAAGCACGATGCACAGAGGGGAGATCGCCATGCCGGCGTTGGACGGAATGCGGGTGCTGGATATGACGCAGTACGAGGCGGGCACCTCCTGCACGCAGGCGTTGGCCTGGCTGGGCGCGGATGTGGTGAAGGTTGAGCAGCCGGGGCGCGGCGATCCCGGGCGCGGGGTGCGGGGGACGGAGTTCGACTCGCCCTATTTCATCGCGTGGAACTCCAACAAGCGCTCGGTGGCGCTGGATCTGCAGTCGGAGCGGGGGCGTGAGCTGCTGCTGGAAATGGCGCCGCACTACGACGTGTTCGTGGAGAACTACGGCCCCGGCGTGATGGAGCGGCTGGGGCTGACCTACGAGGTGTTCCAGGCGGTGAATCCGGCGATGATCTACGCGCGGCTGAAGGGCTTCGGGCTGTCGGGGCCGTTCGCGGAGTACAAATGCTTCGACCCGATTGCGCAGAACGCGGCGGGAGCGTTCTCCACCACCGGCACGGCGGACGGGCCGCCGACGCTGCCGGGCGCGGCGGTGGGCGACTCCGGCACGGGGATGCAGCTGGCGTTCGCGATCACGGCGGCCTACGTGCAGAAGCTGCGCACCGGGGAGGGACAGGAAATCGAGATCTCGATGCAGGAGGCGATGACCTACTACATGCGCACCTACGTGGCGCAGACGGACGACTGGGGCGAGTCGGTCGTGCCGCGCACGGGCAACGGCTTCGGCAACGGTCCGACGGATCTCTACCCCTGCAAGCCGGTGAAGGGCTCGGACGGCGCGAACGACTACGTCTACATCATCGTGATGACCTCGCGGATGTGGGACACGATGTGCGCAGCGATGGAGCGCCTGGACCTGCTCACGGACCCACGCTTTGCCGAAGAGGCGGATCGCGTGCAGCACGTGGAGGAGCTGCGCCACGAGATCCGCAGCTGGACGCTCCAGCACACCAAGTGGGAGGCGATGGAGATTCTGGGCAAGGCCGGCGTGCCCTGCTCGGCGACGCACGACACCTACGACCTGTTCCACAATCCGCACTTCGAGGCGCGGGGGTTCATCCAGGAGCTGGAGCATCCGCAGTGGGGCGGCATCCGGCAGCTGGGCTGGGCGCCGCGATTGTCGCGCTCGGCGGTGCCGATGCAGGCTGCGCCGCTGCTGGGGCAGCACACGGCGGAGGTGCTGGCCGACGACCTCGGCGTCTGTGCGGAGGATCTGGACGCGCTCAGGCGCGAAGGCGTCGTGGGGACCGTATGATGAGCGCAATACACTCAGCGATGCGACCACGCTGACCGAGGAACCGGAGGACGAACGATGCCCGCACTTGACGGAATGCGCATCCTCGACATGACGCAATACGAGGCGGGGACCTCCTGCACGCAGGCGCTGGCCTGGCTGGGCGCGGATGTGGTGAAGATCGAGCAGCCCGGCGTGGGCGATCCCGGGCGCGGGGTGCGGACGGGGGCGCTCAACTCGCCCTACTTCGTCAACTGGAACAGCAACAAGCGCAGCGTGACGCTCAACCTGCGCGAGCCGCGCGGGCGCGAGCTGCTGCTCGAGATGCTGCCGCAGTACGACGTGTTCGTGGAAAACTACGGGCCGGGCGTGATCGAGAACCTCGACCTGGGCTACGAGGTGATGCGGGAGGTCAACCCCGCAATCATCTACGCGCGGCTGAAGGGCTTCGGGCTGTCGGGGCCATGGAAGGACTATAAGTGCTTCGACATGATCGCGCAGGCCGCGGCCGGCGCGTTCTCGGTGACCGGCGAGGAGGACGGGCCGCCGATGCTGCCCGGCGCGACGGTCGGCGACTCGGGCACGGGCGTGGAGCTGGCCCTGGCGATCACGGCCGCTTATGTGCAGAAGCAGCGCACCGGCGAGGGGCAGTTCATCGAGATCACGATGCAGGAGGCGATGACCTACTTCATGCGCACCCGCATCGCGTACTCCGAGTGGGGCGAGAAGGTCGCGCCGCGGCGGGGGAACTCGGCGGGTGCGCCCACGGACCTCTACCCCTGCAAGCCGGCGCACGGTGGCGACGGAGCGAACGACTACGTCTACGTGATGGTCGTCACCTCGCGCATGTGGGACACGCTGTGCGCGGCGATCGAACGCCCGGACCTGATCGTGGACCCCCGCTTTGAGGACATGTGGAAGCGCAACGAGAACGGCAAGGCGCTGCACGCGGAGATCGCGCAGTGGACGCGGCAGCGGACAAAGTGGGAAGCGATGGAGGAGCTGGGCGCAGCGGGCGTGCCGGCGTCGGCGGTGCTGGACACCTACGACCTGTTCCACAATCCGCACTTCGAGGAGCGCGGCTTCGTCCACGAGCTGGAGCACCCCGACTACGGCCCAATCCGGCTGCTCGGCTGGGCGCCGCGGATGTCGGCCAGCGAGGTGCCGCTGAAGCGCGCGCCGCTGCTCGGCGAGCACACGGTAGACGTGCTGAGCGACGATCTCGGCCTGGGCTCGCGCGACATGCAGGAACTGGAAGCGGCGGGGATCATCGGCGGCGCACCGGTGATCGCGGCCAAGTAGAGCCGGCGAACCTCCGCCGCCGCGCGCGATACGCTCTCTCCGTCGGGCAGTTGCCGACGGAGAGGCGGGTACGAGCATGCGCGTTCACAAACTGGTGCTGGCGGCGGTGGTCGCGGCGGCGTTCGCGGGCGGGATTCTGGCGGCGCAGTTCGGTTTGGATCTGGGCGGCGCATCGGCGCAGCCGGATGCCGACGCCGCGCCGGAACTCCGCGTGCAGGCGCGCGCGCTGGAGGACGGGCGGGTGGAAGTCGCCGTGCAGCAGCGCGGCGCGGACGGCGCATGGGGCGAGCGGCAGCTGCCCGAGCGGCGCTTCGTGCCGTCCGACGCGCCGGCCAACCGCTGGCTGAGCAGCTCGGCGCTGGGTTCGTCGGCGGCCGCGCCGGCGGTTGCATCGGTCGCCGCGAAGCCGCTGCACTGCGTGATTGGGCACGGGCACGCGGACGACTATTTCTGGGCGATCGCGCAGAGCTACTCGCAGCGCGCGGGGCGCGAGCTGGGGATCAACCTGCGCTGGGAGACGCATCTGCACGGCGCGGAACAGGCCGCGGCGATTCGGGCCTGCAGCGCCGACGGCGCGACGGTGATCGCGGCGACGCTGGCCGACCCGCAGGCGGTGACGCCGGCGCTGCAAGAGGCCGATGAAGCCGGCGCGCGGATCATCACCTTCAACTCGGGCGCGGAATTCGCGCACGAGGCGGGCTCGGAGCTGCACATCTCGATCGACGACCACGCCACGGGGCGGCTGGCGGGCGAGCGCTTCAACGCTGCGGAGGTCGATGGGGAGATCGTCTGCCTAATCCACGAGGACGTGAACACCGGGCTCGACGAGCGCTGCGACGGCCTGGCGGAAACCTACGCGGGCGGCGCCGTGCGGCCGCTGCACATCCCCGACGACTACGACCGCGAACAGACAACGCAGTTCGCGATCGACCTGCTGCGCGGCGAGGGCGCGCCGGCGGGCATTCTGGCGCTCAACGTGGACACGACGCTGGCGGTGATGGAAGCGCTGAGCCGGCTGCGCGGCGAGCTGGATTACCGACCGATCGTGGGCTCGATCGGCGGCCACCCCGACATCTCGCGGCTGCCATTGGACCTGCGCAACGACCACCTGGCCTTCCTGACCAACGACCTCGGCCCCGCGCAGGGCTATCTGATCACGGCGGCGCTGCAAATGGTGCAGGAGTTCCATGTGCCGGAGCGCTTCGTGACGGGCACCTCGATCCTCAAGGCGGTGCCGTTCGTGATCAACAGCGGCGCGGCGCGCGCGGCCGACAATGCCGACGCCCTGCGCGACCTGGTCGAGGCGTCGGACCGGCTCGGCGGCGGCGAGGATGGGGAGTAGCGCCCTGTCGGACGAGGCGAACCTGCCGAACGAGGCCAACGCGCCGCTGCTGCGGGGGCTGCCGCCGATCCTACCCGAGGGACAGATGCGGGCGCTGGTGCTGGGCTCGTTTCCGAGCGTCGCGTCGCTGGAGGCGAGGCAGTATTACGCGCACCCGCAGAACTGGTTCTGGCGCGTGCTGGAGCACTGCGGCGCAATCGAGGATGCGGGAGCGGCGTACGCGGAGCGCGTGCGGCGCCTGCGGCGAATCGGCCTGGGCGTGTGGGACCTCTACGGCGAGGTGCGGCGCGAGGGTTCGGGCGATGATCGGATTCAGGACGAGACGGCGAACCGGGTGGACCTGCTGCTGCATAACCGGGGCCCGTTTCCGATTCTGCTGAACGGGCGGCGCGAGCGTGAGTGGCGGCGGCATTTCGGCGGTCTGGAGACGGCGACCGTCGCGTTGCCGAGCACAAGTCCGCGCCCGCTGCACTGGAACACGCCGGAGTCGCGCGCAGCGGCGCTCGCCGAGTGGTGCGAGGCGCTGTCGGTGCTCAATCGGGCTACACTCGATCAGTGATCATCAGGATTCGCCGCCGAGGACTGCGCACATGCCGATGGCCAACCCCTCGCACCCCGGGCGCATCATCCGCCGCGATTGCATTGAGGCGCTGGATCTGACGATCGCGGAAGCCGCGGCGCATATCCGCGTAGAGGTTGAGGACCTGACCGCGATCTGCGAATGCCGCGCGCCGATCACCGCCGACATGGCCATTCGCTTTGAGCAAGCCTTCGGCTCCACGGCTGACGCCTGGGTGCGAATGCAGGCCGCCTATGATCTCGCCCAAGCGCGAGCCAGCGGCGCCCACGCGGACATCAAGCGGATCGAGCGAGCGGCCTGAGCGATGTCTTCTCGCATCCCGCACCACCCCGGCGAGACGCTGCTTGAGAACTGTATTGAGGCATTGGGCCTGACAATCGCGGAAGCCGCGGCGCATCTCCGGGTTGACGAGCAGGACCTCGCCGCGATCTGTGAGTGCCGCGTGCCGGTCACGGCGGAGATGGCGATCCGCTTCGCGCAGGCTTTCGGCTCCACGGCTGAAATGTGGCTGCGGATGCAAGCGGCGCACGACCTGGGGCAGGCGCGGCAGCAGGCCGACGGACCGCCGATCAAGCGGATTGAGCGGGCGGCGTAGCGCGCCCACAATTGCGTCGGTCAGCGCCCGCGCGTCACTGAGGGCGATTGCAGTCTTGGCCGCGCCAGACGAGTAGCTTGCCCGTTTCGGCATCAACGAGGCCCTCGATCAGCGGCGGGCAATCCGGGTCGGCGCAGGCCAGGTCGAGCTGGCGCTGCGTCAGACCGCAAGACGCGGATTGCACGCCCCCACTCACAAAGTCGGCTCCCGAGAGATTCGCGCGTATCAGGTTCGCATCCGTCAGATTCGCGTCTTGCAGCTTCGCGTACGTCAGATCGGCCTCGATCAGAACCGCCTCGCGCAGCACCGCTCCCTGGAGGTTCGCGTCAACCAGGTTCGTCCGCGACAGATTGGCGCCCACGAGCCGGGCCCGCGAGAGGTTGGCCTTGCCCAACCAACCCTCCGAGAGATCGGCATGGGAGAGCCGCGCGTCAACCAGATGCCCCTCAATCGCCTCGAGTCCGCGCATCCGCGCGCCGCGCCAGTCGATGCGCCGCACTTTGCGCGTCGCCGCCAGCTTGGGATCCGTCCGAAAGGCGATCATGCCCTGCCGATCGGGCGGCAGTCGAGGCGGCGTGTCGGGCTCGTACATGGAGCGCTCAATCGTGGTCATCGTCGCCCTCGATCGGGTGCCGGTGGAGCACATCAAAGAGCTCCTCGACGCGGTCGCCGTAAGCGTCAGGATACTCGACTGCGAGTCGGCGCAGGGCATTCATGCCGGTGACGCGGATCGCCGGCACGGAGCTGCCGAGCATCTGCACGGCGTGCTGAAACCTGCCGTCGAGCAGATCGCGATGGGCGGTCTCGGCTTGCTGCTCGGCGACTCTGCTGCGCCAGATCGCGACGGGCAGCGCGACAATCGCGGCGACGACCAGGCCGATGTTGCGAATGTCTTCCGTCTCGTCCCAGAAAAAGACGGAGAGAACGATCACGGCGGCCAACGCAAGGATGGCCAGAGGCGCCATGCCAGCCTCGGCGAGCAGCGCGGCGCGCTTGCTGCGGTCGTTGATCCAGCGAATGAGCGGCATCGGCATCTCCGGTTGACGAGCAGGACCTTACCGCGATCTGCGAATGCCGCGCGCCGGAGACGGCGGAGATGTGGCTGCGGATGCAGGCCGTACGTGCCTTGGGGCAGGCGCGACGACAGACCAAGAGACCTGTCACCAGCGCCCACCCTCGCCATCTGGTAAGCTAAGGTCACCGCTTGGAACGCGGGTGAACGGAGAGGACATATGACTAGCTCCGCAGAGGGCCACTACACGGCGTTCGTCATCATGCCCTACGGCGATGCCTTTGACGAGCTCTACAAGGAGTTCATCGTCGCAGTCCTCTCAGAAGTCGGATTCACAGTCACGCGAGCCGATGAGGCGATAAGCTCCGCCAGCATCATGGCGAACATCATTCGCGGCATCGAGGAGAGCTGCATTGTCGTCGCTGACCTGACTGGCAAGAACGCGAATGTCTACTACGAGCTGGGGCTGGCCCACGCTCTCCACAAGCCTGTCATCCACCTCGCTCAAGACGTAGATGACCTGCCTTTCGACATCAGTGGATACCAGGTCATTCCCTACGATCGAGACTTCGTCGCGATGGGCGAGGCTCAGCAGGCCCTCGCCGAAGTCGCAGCGGGTGTGCTCGGTGGCAAAACAGCCTTTGGCAATCCCTACTCTGACCACGTCGGCAAGAAGATCATTCCGTCATGCTCAGCCGAGGGTTCCGCCGAGGTTGAGCAACGCCACGAACAACAGCAGACTAGCAAAAGCGAACCGCTCGGATTTCTTGATCACCAAGCGGCAATGGAGGAGGGCTTCGAAACGATCCAGGATTCGACTGAGGAGATCGCCGCCAAGACCGCTCAGGTCAACGAGAGCATGCAGAGACTCGCAGTTGAGCTTAGCGCCACTCAAGGCGTTCGCGGCTCTCGCCAGACTCAACAGCGACTGAAGCTCATCCGAGGTCTCGCCCAGGAAATGGACGGCTACGCGGACTTTCTGTCCACAGCGAACAGCGAGTACAGTGACGCTGTTGACCGAAGCCGACCTGCGCTCGAAGCCATGCTTGCTGCGAGCCAAGATGACCCAAGCGATATCCAAGACCTCTTGGGTACTCTCGACACGGTTGAGCAGCAGGTCGTCACCTTGCATGAGACGACTAACACTGTCGCGACCGCAATCAGCGAGCTGCCAGATGTTGAGAGCTCGTTCATGGGAGCTCGAGATCGGGCGGCCACCCAGTTGCGGCAACTAGCGGGCAACGTCGCCCGTGTCGTCGCAATGATCGCCCGAACGAGAGAACTTGCTCGGCTGAAACTTGCCGAGCAAGCTGACTGACCCGTAGCGGCCGTAAGGTGCTCTGTGCCTGGGCTCGGCGAGATACCCGCGGCAAGCGCGGGTATGACGGAGTTAGGAGTGGTGCGGGAGACGGAGGGGCGGCGCGGGAGACGGAAGTGTGAACACACCCTAGACGGTGTTGAGGATCGCGGCGATGCGGCGGGCGACCTCTGAGAAGTGGTTGAGCTCCTCCAAGCTGAGCGGGCGGCCCAGCACCTTATGCTCGCGGTAGGAGAGCCACTTTTTTAGGACCTGGTAGCCGCCGAGGCGGTATTGCCAGACTGCGTGGGGGATGTTTCGCCAGTAGGCGCGATCGTTGAGGTAGACATCCACCGTATCGGGGTGCTCGGTGAGCTTGCCCTGGCCGGGCATGACGGCTTTGTTTGCGCCGTGGCGGCCCCAACCGGCGGTGATGTTGAAATCGTCGTCCTCCATCTGGGAGCCGTCGGTTTTGGTGGCGACGGCGATTGACTCGTCGAGGAGGTCGGCTGCATCGGCTTCGGTGTCGAGCAGGCGGGCGAGGGTGCGTCCGCGCTCGGCTGAGGCGAGCAGGGTTTGGCGGTCGTCGGGCAGAGGGATGCGCGGCCAGCCCATCCGCAGGCCGCCGGCGTTGGCCGCGCGGTAGGCGGGGTCGTGCAGCGTGGCGAGCGCGTGGTGGAAGAGGTCGGACGAGGTGGCGTCGTGCGACTCGATGTAACGCAGCGCGAGTTCGCTCAGGTTCGGGGTGCGCCTCACGCCGTCCGCCAGTTCGCCGAACTGGTCGTCCAGCACGTAGACGGGGAACCAACTCGCGCCGCGCTCGATCACGTGCGATGCGCCGAGTTGCCGCGTCACCGCCGCTTGCGGTTCCGACGCGCCCTTGCGGATGTGTTGGGCCGCCGAGAACCACAGGTTGCCCTCGAACACGTGCGGTTTGTACTCCGGGCGCGGACGATCGAGCAGCCTTTTGGTCGCCGACCACCAGACCCAACGGAAATCGAACGGGCGATATGCGTACCGAACGATCTGTGCGTCGTCCGGCGGCGTGCCGCGGGTTTCGGCGAGATAGCCGTCGACGCGCTCCGATAGCGTCATGAGATCGTGACTTACGAACAACGCATCGTTGCCTGTCTTCACGCCCGGGAAGTAGGTCGGGAACAAGTCGACCAACGACGGCCACTCGAACCAGTCGTCGCTGACGGCGGCCGGCTTGAATGGCAGCCCGAGTCGAACATGGTGCGGTAGGTCAACGTACTCTGGGGTCGCCCCAGTACCGCCAATGCTATCGAGCAAGACAGAGCGCCGCTCCTCGGCTCGCGCCTGATCAAAGTCCCGGTAAAGCACGCGAGCTTCTCGATCGTCACCAGTCTTCGACAAGGTGGCGATGGCCGTGCCGATTCGAATTCCTGGCGACTCTCCTTTGACCGCAAAGACCGTCTCGCTAGTGCGGCCGTCGGGCGCGTATTCGGAGATGATCCGATCGCCGTGCAGGTTGTCGATGCGCACGGTATCGAAGACGTCGAGGTAGCGTTCGCGCATACCGGGGGAGGAACGGCCGTCGAGCCAGGAGTAGTTGGAAATGAAGCAGACCACGCCCCGGCCGGTGCGCTCGGTGATGCGGCGTTCGGCGATCCGGTAGAAGCGCACGTAGAGGTCGTTGAGGCCCTGCCCCTCCGGCGACGGCACATCCGCGCCGCGCACCTCGCGGTAGGCGTCGGTCAGTTCGCGCTCTTCGTCGACGGCGACGCCGGCGAAGCCGTTGTAGGGCGGGTTGCCGAGCACGACGAGGATGGGGCGGTCGCGTTTGACCTCGTTGGCGCGCTCGCGCTCGGCTTGCAGTTCGGGGAAGGCAAGCGCTTCGGTCACCGTTTCCTCCCAACCGGTGAGGGCGTTGGTGAGAAAGACGCCGGCCTGCTGCTCGTCGCGGAGGGGCGCGCCGAGTTGTTCGAGCGCGAGGCCGATTTGGAGATGGGCGACGACGAGCGGCGCGGGCATGATTTCGAAGCCGAAGACGCGCTCGCGGGCGGCCTTGCGCAGGGCTTCGCCGGCGGCTGCGCCGAGACCCTGCGATGATTCGTGGATGCGGCGCAGGGTTTCGACAAGGAACGCGCCGGTGCCGCAGCAGGGGTCGAGCACGAAGACGCGCTCATCGGCGAGTCCGCGGTCGATGCTGAGGTCGTCGCGCAGCGCGCGGTCGACGCGGGCCACCATGTACTGCACGATCTCGCGCGGGGTGTACCAGACGCCGAGTTGTTTGCGCAGTTCGGGGTCGAAGGCTTCTAGGAAGGGTTCGTAGAAGTACTGGACGGCTTCGCCCTGCTCGAAGCGGGCGAGGAATGTGTCGGGATCGACGCGCTCGAGCGCGGCTTCGGTCCAGTCGAGCACGTCGATCAGATTGAGTCGGCGGAGCGTGCCGCGGTCGGTGAGTTGGTGGAAGAGGACGCCGAGCACGGGCACTTGCAGGTATTCGACGGTATCGCGCCAGCGGAAGCGGTCGGCGCGTCCGCTGCGGGCCCAGAGCACCCAGGCGGCGAAGACGCCGTAGAAAAGGGTTTGGACGAGGGTGGAGCGGAAGAAGCTGTTACCGTCGTCGCCTTCAAACTGCATGCCGAGCGCCTGTTGGAGTGCGTCGCGGATGGGTTTGAGCGAGGTTTCGGCCTGGGCGTCGGCGACGCGGGCGAGGGCGTCGCGGGCGTAGGAGGCGAGCAAACGCGCGAGGTCGCGCGGTTCGGCGATGGTGCTGAGATGCTCCATCACGCGGGCGAGGTATTCGGCGAAGGAGACGGCGCGGCGGTTGGCGGCGGCCTGTGGGTGGGCCAGGAGCTCGGCGAATTCGTCGGCGCTGTCGGCGAGCGAATAGCGTTCGAGCTCGGCCTGTCGGCCGCTGCGATCCTGGCCGACGAGGGCGAACTGGCGGAGGTTGGTGGCGAGTACGAGTTGGTGTTCGCGCCAGTAGTCCGCGACCTGTTGGGAGGCGATCAGTTCGTCGAGGTCGGCGGCGATCGCCTTGACTTCGACGACGCCGCGGTCGGGCGAGTCGGCGGCGTTCTGGGAGAAGAGGCCGAGGTCGGGCTGCTTACCGCCGGCTTCGCGGTGGTGGACGATGGCGCGAACGGGCGGTTTGAGTTGCGCGCCGACGGCGTCGAAGAGGTTGTCGAGGGCGGTGTAGTGGGAGAGTTCGGGGGTGCCGGCGTGTTGGGCGGCGGCGATCGCCTTGAGGTAGTCGCGGACGGCGGCGGCGTGCTCATTCATCAGCGGGTTACCCGTAGGTCTCGGCGTCGCGGGAGGCGATGCCGGGCACTGCTATGCGCTCTTCCAGGTGAGCGGGGGTGCGAGGATGGGCGGCTCGTCGGGTTCGGCGCGGGCGCGATCGAGTTGGGCCTGGGTGAGACCGGCGGCGGCGCCGTCATCGTCGGCGAAGATTGCGCCGCTGAGGTCGGCGTTGTCGAGGATTGCGCCGCTGAGGTCGGCGCGCTGGAGCCGGGCGTGCGCGAGGTCGGCGTTGGTCAGGTCGGCGCCGGTGAGGTCGGCGCCGCGCAGGTCGACGGCGGCGAGCACGGCGTTATGGAAGGTGGTGCGGGCGAGCTTGGACTTACGCAGGCTGCCGCCGGCGAGGTCGGCGTCGGTGAAGTCGGCGTCGTTCATGCGCCCGTGGGAGAGGTCGGTTTTCCAAAGGCGCGCGCCGGCGAAGTAGCCGCCCTCGGCCTCGATACCGATCAGGCGGCGGCCGCGCCAGTCGAGCGGCGTCCACCAGTCGTAGTGGGCGAACCGGGAATCGGTGAGGAACTTGATGACGCGGATGTCGCCGGGCGACATCCAGCGCCGCGAGACCAGTTCGCCGACCCGCTCATCAGTCGTCATCGCGCGCCTCCGTTGCCGTCGTTCGGCATTTCTCCAACCTCGTCGCGGAGCAGCACGGTTGCCAGTTCGCCGTAGTCGTCAGGATACAGACCGGCCAGCTCGGCGATGCGCAGCCGTCCCGCTTCGCGCACAGCCTCCAGCGGGCTGGCGAGCATCTCTACGGCGCGGTCGAAGCGCGTGTCGATCAATGTCTTCTCCCCGGTTGCCGCCTGCCGATCGGCGACGCGCGCTCGCCAGGTGAGGAATGGCAAACCGATGACGGCGGCCAGGATGAGAATCAGGTTTCGGACCTCGTCCAGCGATCCCCACCAGACCGACACAACGACGAGCGCGCCAATCAGCAGCACCGCCGAGATGAGCGCCAGCCTGGATTCGGCCAGCGCGAGCCCGGTCCGCAAGTTCGACTCCACAACGGCGACAGCTGCGCGGAGGCGCGTCATGCGCGGTGATCCAGCTCGCGGACCAACGACGCGAGCATCGCCATTGTCGGCGTTTCGACGCCCAGCTCCGCCGCGCGGCGGACGGGCGTCTCGAACATGGCCTCTACCTCCATCGCGCGGCCCTCGATGAAATCGAGCACCGTGCTGGGGCGGTAGGGCCCCATGCCGGCGGTCATCGTGAGGTAGCGGTGGCAGAGGTCGTCGCCGTCGATGCGCGCCGTTTGGCCGTCGGCGGCGAGGTCGGCGTTGCCGGCGGCGACGACCTCGCGCATTGCGCGGTGGGCGGTGTCGCGCAGCGGCGGCGCGGACATGATCGTCTCGGTCGATGCGCCGCCGGCGATCACGCACATGCCGTTGAAGGGGATGTTCCAGCCGAGCTTCTCCCAGCGCGCCTTAAGCAGCGAGGGTTCGGGGCGGATTTCGACTTTGGAGCCGTCCCAGAGCGCGACGGCGTCGGCGAGCTGGGCTGGATCGTCGCCGTGGTGCCCGAGGTTGAGCGCGCCGAACTCCAAATGCAGGATTTGGCCGGGATCGCCGCGATGCACGCCAATGAACGCCATACCGCCGAACACCTCGCGGCCGGGCAGCAGGGCGGCGATCTCGCGCTCGATGGTCAACCCGTTCATCAGCGCGATCACGCGGGTGTGGGGCGCGAGCAGCGGGCCGGCGAGCGCGGGCAGAGCATCGAGGCCGGTCGCCTTGAGGCCGATCAGCAGCCAGTCGACGGGACCATGCGCGGCGAGCTCGTCGGGCGTGCGGGCGATCGCGGGCGACGGCAGGTGGAGGTCCCCGAGCTGGCTGGAGAGGCGCAGGCCGCCGGCGGCGGCTGCGTCGTAGTCGCGACGCAGCAGGAAGCGGACATCGCAGCCGGCCTCGGCCAGGCGCATGCCGTAGTAGCCGCCCACCGCGCCCGCGCCGACCACCGCCACGCGCTGAGCGGGCATGGGGCTCAGTTTCCCGCGGCCGACGCCGCGTCGGCGGCGGAGTCGCCGACCAGCCGCTCGAAGCTGAAGAGATGCAGATCGTGCCGCGAGCGGCGCTCGATGGCGAGGTCGGCAATGACCTCGCCGATCGCCGGCGCAAACTTGAAGCCGTGCCCGGAGCAGGGGCAGGCGGCGACGATGTTGGGGCGCTTGGGGTGGATGTCGAGCAGGAAATGGGCGTCGGGCGTGTTGGTGTAGAGGCAGGTCTCGGCGCGCAGAATTTCGCCGGAGACATCGGGCAGCGTGGGCTCCAGCCAGCCGCGGATGGTGGCTTCGTCCGAGGGGCGAATGGTGCGGTCGTAGCTGGACGGATCGACGCGCTCGTCGGGGAAGTGGTGCCCAACCTTGACGCCGTGGCCGAAGTCGGGCAGGCCGTAGCCGAAGTCCTGCGGCCCGCGCTCCCACATCCAGATCGGCAGATTGCCGGCGGCGAAACGGTCGGCGTCGCCTTTGGGGCGCAGCCAGAACATCACTTGGCGCGAGACGAGCAGCGGCAGGTTGAGCTTGCCGAGCAGTGAGGCGGTCCAGGCGCCGGCGGTGAGGATCAGACGATCGGCGGTGATAGCGCCGTCGGGCGTCTCGATCGCGATCGGCGACTCCAGGTCGTCCAGATCGGTGGGCGTCCAGCGTCCGATGGGCGTGTCGAAGCGCAGCTCCGCGCCCGCGCGGGCGGCCAGCTCGAGCTGGGCGGAAATGCAGCGCTCGATGTCGAGCGCGCCGGCGCGCTGCTCGAACAGACCGACCAGATTGTCGTGCGGCGTCATCACCGGGAAACGGCGGCGGATCTCGGCGGCGGTCAGCGGTTCGTGGGGGATGCCGTGCCGGCGGGCGCTGGCGAGCGCGCCGGGCACGAGCAGGCCGTCGTCCTCGCTGACCATCAGCGCGCCGGTGGTGCGCAGCAGCTCGCCGCCCGTAGCCGCGCCGAGCTCGTCCCACAGTTCGTAGGCGCGCTGGACCAGCGGCACGTAGGAGGGGTCTTCGTAGTAGGCCTCGCGGATGACGCGGGTGTCGCCATGCGAGGAGCCGAGGTTGTGGGGCGGGCGGAATTGGTCGAAGCCGACGACGCTGAGGCCGCGCCGGGCGAGCATCCAGGCGGCGGCGGAACCCATCGCGCCAAGTCCGATGACGGCTGCGTCGTAGTGCGGCATGAGAGCAGTCTAGTGCGCCTCCGGTCTCACCACCTACTCGGCCCGGTTAACCCTGGCTGACGCGACACACGTGAGGGCCAGGGCGTGACAGTCGCGTTGCCTTACAGCCGCGGTGGGGGTACATTGCCCATCAGACACAGGAGGAGGTGTCGCAATGCCCCAACGACGCAAAACTCGCGCGTGCATCCTCTGACGCGATGGGCTCGAACCAGAGCAGCCCATTAGGCAGCCGAGCCCATCGCCTCACCAAGGAGGCCACCACGCTGTAGCGCGCCGCCGAGCAGCGGTTGACCCCAATGCTCGGCTCCGTTTCGGGGACAACCCAACAACGAACGCGTCGCAGCCCCACTGGAGAACATCACGGAGCCGGCACCATGACGGTCACTGCAAGCATCCCCGCAAACACGCGCGCGCGTGACGCTCGAATGCAAGAAGCTCGGCGCAACCACGACTACTTCAACGAGCACGCCCAAGAGCTGTTTGAGCGTTACCCCGACCAGTGGCTGCTCATCCACAGCGGCGGTGAAGTGGCCCCGTTCGACGACCTCGCCAAGCTCATTGACGAGCGAAACACCTTGAGCGAAGTCCAGCGCGGAGGCTCGATCATCGAGCGACGTCGCGTCGGCGTGTGGATTCTGTGACACGCCAAGTCGTCACAGAGTGGAAATCGCATGGCGACCCGGGCAACCCGCGACTGCTTTCGGTAGACGCTCTGTACGTTGATGTCGACGTGGAACTCGCCGAG
Source organism: Dehalococcoidia bacterium (assembly GCA_965242565.1). GTDB lineage: Bacteria > Chloroflexota > Dehalococcoidia > Bin125 > Bin125 > CATQGW01. The sequence goes on from OZ251457.1 coordinate 1,575,610, forward strand.
GGCGCCACGTCAGCCAAATTCCTCATCGATACCGGGGCAGACGTCACGACTCTGGGGCCCGAGTCGTCGAGGGCGGTGTTCGGCAACGGCTACGAGCATCCGACTTTCGCAGATCGGTACCCCAACATACCTCTCAGCGGAGTCGGCGGGGACGGAGCCACCGCAACCATCCACGACGCGGTCCTGACGTTCTACACCACAGACGGAGGAACGATCGAGAAGCGCGTAGTGCTCACCAGTGCCCGGCCGAGCTCAGGCCGATCCGCTGGCATGGGCAACTCGTCAATGCCCAACCTCCTCGGGCGCGATGTGCTCCAGCATTTCGACCTGTGGCTCAGCTATCACCCGCCCTCGGTGGTGCTGGAGGAGGCGTCGTTGAACGGATAAGCGGCGAGGCGGTCCGCCTAACGGCCCTCTGGCTCCCTGCGAACCGGGCGCGGGTGTGCTAAAATGGCGGGGCGCAACAGTGAACGGGAGTGCGCACGTGAGCTCCGAAAACCGACCCTTCACCCCGTTGCTCGCTCGCCATGGAATGGACGAGCGCGACTACAGTGTCCGCTCCCGAGATGTTGAGCCGCACCTGAAGGACCGTCTCTGGGATTGGTGTCGTCCATATCTCGTCTCCAAGGCGTCGGGCACGTACTCTTACGTGCTCAACTCGCGCGGCGACCGTATGTGCGTCGCGCTGAGACTGGCTGAGAGATCAGAGTCGGAGCTGAAGGACTTCACAAGCAGGAACCCCAACGCGCTGCTCAACATGGCAGACTGGCTACTGCAAACCATCGAGTTCTCCGACTACGAACGTTCCCGCGCCGAGCGCCTCGAGCAGATGCTTGACGAAGGCGGCTCCGCCTGGCGGGTTGCGCCCGATGGCAAGAGCCTGATCGAACGAACGCTCGAGGTCGAGAGCACAGCCGTCGAGCTCGCTGCGCAAGGCGATGATCAGATCGCAGCCGACATCAACACGGCCTGGAACGCCGCGTGGCGGCGCGAAGAACCATCGGCCGTTGAGGCGTACGCAGCCGCTGTGAAGGCGATCGAGGGCGCACTGGCCCCGATCGTAGCACCAAAGAATACCAGGCTGACCTTGGGCACAATCATTCGCGATCTCCGAGTCAAGTCGGAGAAGTGGGATACTCGCTTTCGCGGCGCTGAAACTGTCGAAGCGCTGACCGCCATGCTTGATGAGGTGTGGCGGTCGCAACATCGGCACGGTGGCGGGGCCGGGGTACCCAACACATTGGACGAAGCGCGCGACGCGGTGTCCATCGCCGTCGCGGTCGTCGGTCTGTGCCGGCGCGGTTTTCTCGAACGGCTTGATCAGCTCACGCCCGAGGAGGAAGCGGCCGATCGTGAGCGGGCGGCTGAGCTGCGCCGCGAGCTTGACGCAGACGGCGCGGAAAACACCATTCCGATCGAGGAGCTCCTCGCCAACCTGCCGGCAGGCGGCGAGTGACCTCGACACCGCGCGGCCCCTATCGCGTCAGCTTCACGACCCACGCCGAGCGGCAGCTTGGTGGCGTCCGCACGGCAGACCTGGGTCGAATCACGCGGCGCATTTCCGCTCTGGCCGACGAGCCGCGACCGCGTGGGGCGATCAAGCTCGGTCGGGAGTCGTGGCGATTTCGCGTCGGCCCCTGGCGCATCTTCTACGAGATCCGCGACGCGGAACTGTCGGTAATCGTCACGGAGGTCCTGCGCCGCGAAAAAGACACCTACGGCAGGCGTTGATCGGCTCAGCGAAGCAGCTGAGCAACAAGGCGCTCGACCTCTCGCCCTTCGTCGCTCTCGGCTAGCCACTTGCGGATTTCGCGGCGGGCGACGGTGACTGTCGTTGTCTGGCCTCGCTCGGCGCGGGCGGCGCGCAGATCGCGGAGCACTGCGGCTGCGCCTTCGGCGGCGATGGCTCCGGCTTGGGCGATTTCGCGGTGGAGTGCGTTCTCCTTGTCGTATTCGGGAATCGGGAGCCGCCAGATATGCTTCACAACATCCCTCGCGCCGAATTGGCCTTTCGGCATCAGTGGCCCTACGGCTTCTTCCAATATGCGACTGTTGATGACCGTCACGAGGTATTGTGCCTCTTCCCGTGTCTCGCAAGGGATCCAGAAGAGCTTGTAGTCGATGAGCGCGCCCTCGTCCGTCAGAATCGCCGCTGTCGGACGACCTGCGCTGGCGTAGAGCACCGTGTACAATTTGCGCAGTGCAGCATTGCGCTGCGCACTCAGTTTGCCCAAGTAGTCGAGATTGTCCACCAAGGCGCGTTTGCTGTCGGTCTTCTTGTTTCGCTCCCAGGCCGCGTTGATGATCTGCCAGCGACGACGCATCAACGGCAGCAGCGAAGTCGGACTCAGGCCGTGCAAACCCTCATCGGTCTTCACGAGCTCGCCTTCCGGGACTGAGAGCGGGAGCGCCGCCTTTCTTGGCTCCAGGAGTGCGTACGGCACGACGGTCTCACCCAGGTGAACATCCCACACGTGCTCCGCTTCGATCGGTCGTCCGGCGATCTCAGGAATCTCCAGCGCCTTCCACGGCGCCTTCTCCTGAGCGGAGCGGCGCGGCGAAACGGTGATCGTGTTTGTCGCTCGGACGACTGCCCGCGATTCCTCCACGTTCACATAGAACAGCACGCGCGGGTAGATGTCGGCCCCTTTCCTCGCGCGATTGCCGTATGGCGAGGCGAAGCCGGACGACGTGTCGACCAGGTCGACATCTTGGCGCGTCACCCGTCCACCCGGCGAACCCAGCCACTGACTTGCGCGGCCGGGGAACGGCTTCGGAGACGCGCCGTCACCGAGTCGTGAAGCGAACGCAACAGAAGCGGGGACCGGGAAGAAATCGTTGGGCTCGAGCGACTCCAGGTCCCACGGAATGCGAACCGCGAGATCAACGGCGACGCGACCCCACTTGCCGCTTCGCCACTTCGTGTAGGCGCCTGTCTGCAACGCGCTGTGAGGTAAGACCATCGCGGCAACGCCGCCGGCGGCCAGGTACAGGGCCGCGCATCGAGCGAAGAAGAAGCCTGCGATGTCCTGGTTCGGTGCATGTCGCCCGCCGGCCCAGATGACGTAACGCTCCTTGCTCTGCCGCTCGAGCTCGGAGCGCACGACGGAACTTGAACGGTTGTAGGTGAGCCAGGGCGGGTTGCCGACGATCACGTCCACTTTGCCATGCGACAGTGCGAGCGGACGGACGAGATTCCGTGTGTAGTAGGCCCAGATGTGATCGCGACCTTCAGCGTGCAAGCGTTGCAACGTCGCGATCGTGCGATCCAGCACCTCCCGTTCCCCACCCGACTCCGGGATTTGCGTATCGTGCAGCGCCAGCGACGGATCATCGTCCGCCTCGATAGCCGCTGCGAGCCGCGTCATCAGTCCGTCGAACCAGTCGGCCTGTTCAACCAACGCTCGCGGGAACTCGAGCGAAAGGTTGCGCTCCAAGCCGCTCTCCGGATCATCATCGATCGGAATTGTGACGATCTTACGCGCCAGCAGGTCTTGCGATTCGGTGCGCAACTGGAGCGAGTCGCCCAAATAGATCGGCACGTTCACGTCAACGCCGGTTCCGCGGGCGGCTTCAAGGGCTTCGCGGGCGGCGAAAGTCCAGGTGGCGCGGGCGAGGTGGACGGCGGCGGGGTGTACGTCGATGCCGATGACATGGGTGAGCAGGCCGCCGAGGACATTCGCGGGCTTGCGGCGCGCGCGTTTGGCGGCTGTGAGGTACTTGCGGACGGCGGCGAAGATGAAGGAGCCGGAGCCGCAGGCAGGATCGAGCACGCGCTGGTTGAGCGGATCGGTCACAACGGCGTCGACGATTTCGCGGGCCAGCCAGTCGGGCGTGTAGTACTCGCCGAGGCGTCGTCGGTCGCCGGCGGGGATGACGGTTTCGTAGAGGATGCGGGCGATATCGGATTCCGCTTTCGTCCAGTCGAAGCGGGCGATGCGGCGGGCGAGTCCGTTGAGCCATGCGCCGCCTTCGACCTCGGCCGGCCAGGTGAAGAAGTCGGATTCGACGACGCCGCGTACGCCGGTTGCCTCGACAAACAGCTGCCCGCCGAGCAGTTGTGCAGGCCGGCGTTGCGCGTGCAGAACGATATCGATACCGAAGGCCGATTGCAGCGCCAGCGCGACGACGGCAGAGAGATAGGTGTGGCGAAGGAAGAGGTCGTCGAGGTTTTGCTCCTCCTCGATCACTTCGCCCAGCGCGGCGGCGAGCAGTTGCCGCCAGAGGCGGCGCTTGATGGCGATGGTCGGCTCGTCGCGGTGTTGGTCGTAGAGTTCGCGCAGCGCGTCGAGGTGCTGCTCGAAGCGCGGGCCGGGGCCGAGCCGGGCGCGCACCTCGTCGTCGGTCGGTACGACGCCGCGCCGTTCGAGCGCCTGCGACTCGTCGCGCAGCCATTCGTAGAGGTGATAGCCGTGTTCGGCGTCGTCGAGCGTAAAGGCGTAGGGGCTTGCGGCGCTCCAGTCGCCGCCGGGCCGGCGCAGCAGCCAGTACTTGCCGTCAGTGAGGATGCCGAGTCGGGGCGGGCGTCCCTCGCCGGCGAGCGTGGCGAGGTACTCCTCCAGTTGGCGTTTGTTGGCGTCGGAGGCGTTGAGGCGGGTGCCGATGCGGCGTTTGACCTCGATCACGAGGTCGTCGGATTCGAGGTCGATGCGCCCGCCGCCGGCCTGGCTTTCCATCTGGATGTCGGCGCGGCGGGCGAGCCGCGAGCGGATCAGGAAGTCGCGCACTGCGCCGCGGATGTCGGCTTCCGACGTGTTGTCGTCGTGCCGCTGGAGCAGCGCCTGGGCGGCGCTGCGCAGCCTCGGATCGTCGGGCGTGATATCCGTCATGTGGCGTCGCCGGCGAGTTCGCTCGATGCCTGCTGCATCGAGTTTCGCTCCCAGTAGAGAGTATGTTCGACGTGTTCGCGGATCGACCAGTCGTCGTTGGGCGCTTTGGCGTCGAGCAGCTCGTCGGGCATCTGAAGCAGTTGGCCGACCAGTTCGGCGCGCTCGCGGATCAGTTCGCGGGTGAGGCGTCCGAGTTCCGACTCCTGCATCTGTTTCGCGGTGAAGCGGGCGGTGGAGATGGCGCCGGTGTGCATGCGGTCGTGCTCGGCGTTGTGAATGAGCAGGCGCCGGATGCCGCCGTTCATGGCGCAGCCGTGCGTGGTGGGAAAGGCGAGGTCGTCGTCGGCCATGCCCAGCAGTGTTTCGACGGTCTCGGTGAGCTGTCGCAGCAGTTGCAGGGCGAGTTCGTCGCTCTCGCGGTGCGTCGTTGCGGGAGTTGCGGGGTTTGTCATTCGATCCTCCGTTCAGCGGGCGTGTCGGCGAGGAATTTGAGCAGCACGCGGTTGGTGCGAGTCGGATCTTCTTCGGGGAAGAAGTGGCCGGAGCCGGGCGCGGGTTCGGCGCGCAGGTCGGGGAAGTACATGGGGAACTGGTCGAAGAAGGGGTTGCCCGACGGCATCGCGCCGCGTTTCGATCGTTTGAGCGGATCGCCGTACATCCAGAGCGCGGGGCCGGGGAACTGCTTGCCGCGGTCTTCGGGGCCGTAGTCCATATATTCGCGTCCGTGCGGGTGATTTTGCAGCCCGGCCCGCCAGATTTTGCCGACCTCAGTGGCGGCGAGGCGCTCGAAGCGGGCGCCGCCGCGCCGGCGTTTGTCGGGGATGATGCGGTGAAACGGCAGCGCGTGGCGGTAGTAGGAGATGGCGGCGCGCTGGGTGTCGGGGTCGCGGAATGATCGCTGGTATGTTCTGATGTCGGCGTCGGTCGCCCAGCGATTGGGCGCGAGCCGGCCGGCGGCGTAGCCCCAGGGCGACTGCGGCGGGCCCGGCAGCTCGAGATCCACGTCGCCTCCGAAGATCTGTGCTATGAACTGCTTGTGGTAGCGCGCGAAGAACTCCTCCGGCAGCGGGCGCGCCTTGAACCAGAAGCCGTGGATCGCCTGCGGCAGCCAGACGGTGCAGAGGGTGTCCATGAGCGCGGCTCGGGAGACGCGCTCGGGGTTGTCGATGATCAGCTTGAAGCCGATGATGCCCCCCCAGTCGTGGCCCACGACGGCGGCCTGCTCGATGTCGAAGTGGTCGAGCAGGCCGAGCATGTCGTCGGCGAGCAGCTTGCGGGAGTAGCGCCCGTGGGGCTTGTCCGACTTGCCGAAGCCGCGCGTGTCGGGCACGATGACGCGGTAGCCGGCGTCGACCAGGGCGGGAATTTGGTGCCGCCACTCGTAGCCGGTCTCGGGGAAGCCGTGGATCAGCAGCACGGGGTCGCCCCCGCGCGGCCCGGCGGTGGTCACATGCAGGCGAATGCCGTTGCTCTCGACGTATTGGCTGGCCATGGCTGTGCTCCTAGCGTGGCGCCCCTCGTGCGGCGCGTGTGCGCACAGGCTAGCAGGCTCAATCAATCGCAGTAGGCGTAGTCTTCGATCTCCGCGCCGCCCGGGTCGGCGCTGATGCCGCTGGTGATCGTCACTTCGGCTCGCAGCTCGCCCGCAGCAGCAACGGCGCCTGCGAAAACGGCATGTTCTGTCGCACCGCCCTTTGGCTCATACCGTTTTGCCCAGCGAACGCCGTCAGCTTCCAGCCGCACGACGTATACCTGCGCCTCGGGAACTGCCTCCCACGAGACGATCACATCCGTTCCTTCCCGTCGGATGCTCGGTTCGATCGTCGCCGGCAGTGTTCGCGCGAACCGCGATTCGCTCCAGTCCAGCGAACCGTCATCCCGCCGCTCACCCCAGTCCAAAAGGCTGTCGTCGATGATGCCGATGGAGGTTGGGTCAAGGGCAATCTGGACCTCGTACTCCGTATCCGGTCTGAGTCCCTCCAGCGTCCATGCCATCGAGTCGGACCGGCAATTGTTTGAGCCTGCGCCAGCGGCATGGCGGTAACGCCAGGCGTCTTGGCCGATCTCCCGCCATCGGACGACGAACAATGGGAGGCTTGGACTCGTCGAATAAGCCGCCGCCGAGCCGACAAACCGGTTCCAGCGGAGCACGAACGAATCCGTCTCCACGTAGATGCGGCCGAGCGCGAGCCCCTCTACCGTGTCACGCCAGTAGGCCGCCGCACTCTCCGGCGCAACGTCGTCGTCGCTTGGGTGGGCGATCTGGTATGTATGTGTCGCCTTACCTGTACGCCCGCGGGCGTCGACCACTGTCGCTTCCAGCGTCGCTTCATCGCGAGTGTCTTCGGGATCGCAATGCAGCTGCGCATAACCCTCGTGATCCGTGGTCTCGAACGCCGAGTTCTCTCCGATCTTGATCGTGTACGGCACCGCACCTCCCTCGACTTGCCAGCGGATGAGCTTCGGCTTCTCCAAGTACGGCATGCAGTGGCTCGACCGCCAGACTCTCGTCTCGTAATCCGACAGGTTCAGTGTCGGGCCGTCGGCCCGCGAGAATGTCTGGACGGCTGCACGGCCCTCGCCAAGTGTTTCACTGTACGCAGCGACATGAACTTCATACTCACCGCCGTCGGCAGGAATCGAAAACGTCGCACTGGTCGACAAGCCAACGTCGAGCACTCGCTCCGGTTCGCCGGCGCGGTACAGATACACTCGAAATCCGTCGATCTGATCTGTGAGATCATGAGTAGGGTCCCACCAGCTGCGAAAGGAGCGCCACGTCTCGGGCGGTGTCCAGCGCGCCTCCAACTTGCCGTTTCGCTCGCGCACTTCGACAGATTGAGGAGTGGGCGGCTTGGCGGAGGCGCGCTGGATCGACGACCATTGCGACCAGTAACCATGTCGTCGGATGCGCAGCTGAAACGGATGCGGGCCAGGCTCTGTGGTCCGAATTATGATCGGCGGATTCTCGGCCGACTGTGTCATTGCGTAGCCGTCCTTCAGCCATCGAACTTGCACGAGCGCGTCGTCGTCTTGCGTGTCCCAGAGCACGGCAAACTCGTAACCTGGCTCACGCTCGCTGTGGGTCGGTTCTTGGTAATCGACGTACCAGGCGGGCGGCATTATGGTATCCGCCCGCTCCTGCGCCAGCCGCGGTTCCCAAATCACGCGCGCCTCCTCGTCTTCGATCCCGAGATGCTGCACGATCACCTGATAGGTGGTGTCCAACGGCAACCTTAGCACAAAACTCCTGCCGCCAATACCTCCCACCGGTGTGACCGGGTCAGAGCGCGGCGTGCCGTATTCATGCGCGATCACCGCATATGCCCGTTCTTCGCCTTCAAGAGGCGGGTCCCAAGTCACCAGAATTCCGCCCCCGCCAGCACGCGCGATCGCTCGGACGTTTTGAGGTTGGCGAGGTTCCCTCGACCAGCCCGGCGGCGCCGGCGCGGTGCGCACCGACAGGAACCGCGTCGGAGTACACAATTCATGATTCCAGCCGTAATTGTCGCAGTTGTCATCGAGCATGACGCGGATGTGGTAGAGAGTGTCGGGCAGCAACTCGTCGTAGCGCACTTCGTAAGGTGACACAGGTCCGACAGTCTTCTTCGTCCACGTCGACCGGTCATCGCCCAACCAGCGCCAGTCGCGCTCGCGGCCGCCCACGGATCCCACGGTCGTCATCCAGGCCAGCCCGTCGACAGCAGGCTTCCACGAAACGGTAATGGTGTCGTGCGTCGCGTGGGCAGTCAGGTCCGTTGGCGGTGAGGCAGTCGTCGCATACACCGTCTCGCTCCAATTGAGCAGATCGGGCTTCTCTTGCTCGGCAAACGAGCGCACCTGTGCAACCTCGACAGCAACGCGCACCCCAATCAGGCCTGTCTCGTAGTAATCCAGCACCTGGTCGTATCCTCCCGGGCGCGATGCAGCGTCTGTGTGATAGTTCCACTGTGCGGCCTGATCCGCACGCCAGCGTACGAGATAGCGGCGCACATGCTCGATGTCGATACCGACGCCGCGCGCAGATGCGGTGATGGTCGTCAGGTAGGTCCATTGAGGATCCGGCCCCGCGCTCGCAAGAGGCGCCGGCAGCGGGGGGGCGCGATTCAGTCGCAGTGACTCGCGGGCTTCTGCTTCGCTCACATCCACGACGGCGACCGCCACATCGATCGGCGAGGGCGGAATAATGCCGCGCAGCCAGTCGGGGATGTTGAGCGTCTCGCCGCAGGCGATCGTCGCGACGCCCGACGGAGCGTCGACAGGCTGGCCGTTGAGCGTCGCTGTGTACGGCTCGGCTCCGCCGCTGATCTCCCAGCGCACCTCCGTGAACGATCCGGCGGTGCAGACCGGGCTGTCTGACTCCAGATGCAGCGTGAGCGGCGCGGGTTCGCCGCTGTCGGGATCGCCGGCGCGGGCGCTGAGCCAGCCTGCGGCGAGGGCTGCAAGCAGCGCGACCAGCGCTGCGAGTGCGAGTTTGCCAGCCATGCTCCGCCTCCACATCGGCATGTCGAACCGTCTGAGAGCAAGACGACGAAGCGGCGCGGAAGGTTCCACAGTCGCACCGGATCAGGCGAGGAGAGGCAGAACCTCCTCGGTGACGCGGCGGTACTGATGCTGCTGGTCGTAGCTGCAGAGGCGGAGGGTAACGGTGGTCGCGCCGGCGTCGATGTAAGCGCGGATGTCGGCGGCGCACTGCTCAGGGCCGCCCATGGCGACCCAGAGGTTAAGCTGGGCTTCGCTGTAGTCGGTGGTGTAGTAGGCGTCGAGGTATTTTTTCGCCTCGGCGAGCGCGGCTGCGCGGTCTTCGTTGACGTTGATGTTGTAGTAGACGGCGACCTCGAAGTCGTCGGGCAGATCGCGGCCGGCATCGGCGGCGTGGCTGCGGATGTCGGCCATGTACTCGCGCACGATCTGCGGGGGCTGGAAGGTGGTCATCCAGCCGTCGCCGAGGCGGGCGACGCGGCTGAGGCCGTTGCGGCGGTTGCGGGCGAGGTGCGGCGCAGGGTTGGAGGTGACCCAGATCGGCACGGGCCGCTGGACGGAGCGCGGCTCGATAGTGACGTGCTCGAAGTCGTTGTGCTCGCCGTGGTAGGAGACGTCGTCCCGGCTGGTGAGCAGGCGCATGACCTCGATAGCTTCCTCCATGCGCCGCATGCGCGACTCGGTGGGGATGCAGAAGGCGTCGAACTCGGCGGACATGTCGCCGCCGCCCGCGCCAGGCGCGCCCATGCAGGCGACGAAGATGGAGCGCCCGTTGCTGAGCAGGTCGAGCGAGGCCCACTGGTAGGCGAGCAGCAGGGCGGGCCGCAGCGGGGTGCTGGCGAAGCAGGCGGGGCCGATGCGCACGCGGTCGGTTTGGACAGCGAGCGCGGACATGAGGCCGAGCGCGTCGAGCCGGGGCTTGGCGAGCAGGGAATCGCCGACCCAGATGCTGTCCCAGCGCTGGTCGGCGTCGGCCTGGCGGGCGAGAGTGAGCATGTCCTCGATGGTGCTCGAGCCGGTCACGATGCCGCGATTTGAGAGGGTCAGTCCGAATGCAGTCATTGTTCATCTCCAGTTCCGGTACCGCACAGTCTAGCGATTCGCGCCGGCTGTAGGTCGAGGTCACTCGCTAGAAGGCCAGTCAACCATGATGAAGAACGGCTGGAGCCTGTCTCCGCCCTCAGTCTGCGGCGGCGTAATCACCTCCACGACGAGATCCGCGCTCGCCGTCGCACCGCGTAGAATCGCCCGTTCGATCAGCTCACCGCTCCGCTCCTGAAAGGTCCACCACGATCTATAGCCTGCGCGGGCGACGACTTGGTAGGCCCAGGCATCCGGCTGCGGGCGCCACGAAATCTCGAGCCCTTCGGGATGCAGCGCGACTCGAACGCCGGTGGCCGGCCCGGTCGTCGTCGCAGTCGCGCTTTCCGTCCAAGCGAGCAACTCGGGAGAGCTCAGCTGGCCCGAACGTTCGTACCGCGCAATCTGAAACTCGTAGCGCGTTGACGGTTCGAGTCCTTCCAGACGACCTCGGCACTGGCTGTCGGGGTAGGACTGCTGCGGGAAGTCGTCGCCTGCCGTGTATCGCCAGGTCCCGCCCGGCGCGCTGCGCCAACGCACTGCGGCCGTGTCGGGCAGCGGCCGTACGAGCGTATCTTCCAAGTCAGGCTCCCAGAACCACCAATCGCGACAGCGCCAAGCGAGCCACACGTACGTGTCATGCACACTGCCCGGATACGGCGCGCGTTGCACCGCCGCATGATGCAGTTCGTGTTCGGCGTAGCGCACCATCTGCGAATCGGACGCTGTTTGGGCGTAGTAGTCGGTGACGCGCAGGCTGACGACCTGCTCCGACGTCTCGGCTTCGCCGCCGCCGTCTCCTTCTTGGCACGGGATCCGCGCAGTTCCGACTCTGGTGTCCGCCTCGAACGGCGGCGTGTCGTCGATCGCGACGAGGAACGGTCCCGCGCCGCCCCTGATGCTCCACTCGACTTCGACTTCGCCGCCTGCGCCCCGGACGCATCTGTCGTCCCCAAACGAGAACTGCGCGGTGAGCGACGCGCCCGGTTGATAGGGACTTGCCACTTCCCTGCGCCGGCTCTCTTCGCCGTGTTCATTGTAGGCGGCGACGCTCACCGAGTACTCCGTCCCCTCCGGATCGATCGGGTAGGCCGCCGAGAGTGCGCGCCCGACGTCGAGCACATCCTCTTCGCCGTTGTCGCGGCTCACGTACACGCGGTAGCCCGCGAGCACGTCAGAGCGGATCGACTCTCGCCAGCGAATCATGAGATTGCCCGCATGCTCGTCCAGGTGAACATACGGCGGCCGGCTGGGAATAAGCGACGGCAGCACGGCCTCAGACCATCGCATCCACACACCATCTTGTAGATAGCGGATGCGGAATGGGATGGAGTCCGACGCGTCGATGTACAGCGTCGTTTCGCGATCCGGCGTTTGCCGAAAGAGCTTTTCGCCCTCGATCTCCCATTCGATCTCAGCGAGATCCGCCGCGATATCCGTCGGCCACGGAATGAGGAACACCGACGAATCGGGGCCGCCCCAGGACCACCATGCATCGTACGCATGCGCCCAGCCACGGTGGGACACGAGTGGTTCAGGGGCTTGCTGCGCACCGGTTGGGATGTCGGCGGCCGGATAACTCACATAGACAGTGCGCTCAACGACCACCTCGGGGATCGAAGCGTGAGTGACGCGAAGTCGATATGTTCCGCCTGTTGAGGCGTCGGAGAACGTGTAGCGACGTTCTCCCGCCGGAGTCGAGCCGCAGCGGCTGTCAATCGTCGTTCCATGCTCCATCAAGCCGACAGTTTCCAGGCAGACCCGATAATCGCGTTCGGCGCCTTCAAGCGGCGCCTCCCACGTGACCTGTAGGCCGCCGTCTACCAGTCGAGCTTCGAGATTGCGGGGCTCGCGCAAGCGGCGGGACCAGCCGGGCGGTGCGGGCTCCGTTCGGACCTCAAACCCCAACCCATATCCACCGCCCAGACCTACACCCACGGTGTACCAGGTGTTCGGCAGCAGGTCGTCGAAATGAGCCGCGTACGGCAACGCGCCGTCGCTCACGACGGTCAACCGATCATTGTCGTACGACAGCCCGGCCGTGTATGGGAGCCCGGGCACGTCGGGGCCCCAGGAGAGCGAGATGGAGTCGTGCGTCGCCGTCGCCGTCAGGTTGCGCGGCGGCGCCGCACGCGGTGCAATTGTCACCGTTTGCGGTGTAGACCAGATTAACGCTTCGGGAGTCTCGAGCTCCAGTGGGTGCCGTAGTTCCGAGAATTGGTACTCGAGTATCTGCGCCGTGTACGACGCCTCCAGTGTCCACTTGGCTTCACGATCCCTGAGAGACGACGTGAAGCTTACGTTCTCGTAGGCCCATGTCATTGTCCCCTGCACTCGCCAGCGCACCAGGTACGATCGGCTACGCCATGGCTCGCGATGCCCGGAGCGCCACTCCGCAGTCACCCGCCGAGTGTCGCGAAGGCTGAATTCGCTCGCAAGGCGAATATCCACGGGCGGCTGACGCCCGGCAACCAACACGACCTGCGCATGCGCAGTCGCCGTCGCGCCTGCCGCTTCAGTCGTCGTGGCGGTGATGTAGCGTTCGCTGCCGATGCCCAGCAGCCACTCCAGGGCGTCGTCGACCGCCGAGCCGCACGGTACGCGGGCTGACGACGCGCCCGGATCCACCGCCTCGCCATTGATGCTCAACGCGTAAGGCGGGACGCCGCCGCTGATGCTCCAGGAGACCTCCGTCAGCGTGCCCGATGTGCAGCGGGGCCGCGAGTGCTCGATCTCCAAAGTCAGCGGTTCGGCGGGCTGCGCCGCCGAGGCGGCCCCGACCCAGGCCAACAGCGCAACCAGCACAAGCGCAGCAAGACGCAGCATCCGGACCCTCCGTGATGTTGTGCGCATGGTAGCGACTCTTTTGCTGAGACTGCGCTGTCACTCACCGAACGGGCCCGCATCCTCAAAGTGGCGGGGGAGCGCCTGTTCGCCGTTGGCAAGCGGTGGGCTGAAGATCTCGAGCTCGTAATCAGCGTCCTCGTCCAGTCCCGCGAAGACCACACGCTCCCGCGTATCCCCCTGCGGCTCATGCCATGCCCACCACGAGACCCCGGCGGCGCTCAGGACGACCTGGTACGCCCACGCATCGGGCTGCGGTTCCCAGGACACGACGATGTCCTCCTCGTCAGCATCGAGGCGGACATCGCTCGGCGGTCCCAGAGTCGTCACGAACTCGCTCGGCGTCCACCTGAAGGACTCGGGCGCCTCTAGCTGTGCCGAGTGGTCGTAAGGCGCGAGCTGGAATTCGTAGCGAGTGGACGGATCGAGGCCCGACCAGCGCGCGCGGCGCGCCTGGTCGTGCCCTTGCACGACCAGGAACTCATCGCCCGCCAGGTAGCGCCATTCGGCTTCGCCGTCGACGCGCCAGCGGAGCATGTAGCGGCTATGCCACGATTCTCCGTACGGTTCGACCTCCCAACTGAGCCAGACGTACGTGTCATGCACACTGCGCTGCCGCCACTCGATCGACAGATCAGGGGCGGGCGCATAACCGATCGCTGCGACGGCAGAGGCAGCGCGGCCGTGGTAGTCCGTCACCTGCGCTGTCACTATGTGTTTCTCGGCCGCGCCCGAAGCGTGATCGGCTCGGCATTCGACGTAGGCGGCGCCGCGTCGCTCGGTCGTCTCGAACGCTGCGTCGTCACCGATCGTGATCAGGAACGGCGCGACGCCGCCGGTGATTTCCCACCAGACACGCCCGTTGACTCCCGGCTGCGCCAGGCAGAGGCCGCCTTGATTCGCGCTATGCCCGAACATGATGCGCAACGGCTCGTCGGTGCGGTACGTGCGCGAGAAAGACCGACGCCCTTCGCCGCCTTCATCGCTGTAAGCGGCGACGGATACTGTATACTCCGTGCGGTCGCGGTTGGTCGGATACAAAATCGACGTCGCCGCTCCGGCATCGACGACCACTTCATCCGAGTCCGAACAGCAGATGTACACGCGGTAGCCGTCGACCGCGTGCGGATGCCATGGTCTGCGCCAGCTCACGATCAAGCTGCCGCCTTGCTCATCAATCTGCACAGAGCATGGTTGGGCCGGCATCAACGGTATCCGGACGGCGTCCGACCAATGCGTCCAGACTTCATTTGCCAGATAACGAATGCGAAACGTGACTGGTTCCGACGTGTCGATCCACAGAAGTCGATGCCGATTCGCGGACGGTATCGCTGTTCGCCTCGTCCTGCCGTGCGCGGACCACTCGAGCTCGGCGATCTCGGCATAAATTGTGTCATCCCACGTCAGGGAAAACTGCGCCAGGCCCTGGTAAACGAATGGCTGCGAGTGTGCCCGGATGGAGCATCCCGGCCAGTCGATGTGCCGCACATCCGGTCGCGGCGCGGGCGGTGCGGTGACAGTCCCGCTGTCGGCAAGATGCTGGACGTAGATGGAGCGTTCAGCGACCGCAGCAGGAACCGACATGTGGCTGAGGAAAATTCGCCACGAGCCCGACGCTGGCGACGGTAGCGGCAAGATGTACTGCCGCACGCCGACTGCTACAGTGGGGCAGGTATAAGATAGGATCGGCATGTCCTCGCGCGCCGCGCAGACCCGGTAGCCCAACTCAGGACCCGCCAGCGGCGGCGACCACGTGACCAGCAATCCTTCTTCGACGGACTGCGCGTCCACATTTCGCGGCAGCCGCAGATCCTCGGACCAGCCCGGCGGGGCCGGCTCGGTGCGCAGATCGATCGACCAGGGCCGACGGTCGTAGCCCTCGGCGAATTTGATTTCAACGCGGTACCACGTATCGGGTGCCAGGCCGTCAAACCGCGCGACATACGGGTAGGTTGGGGCGACATCGACTGTCCAAGACGAATGCGACCGTTCGCCGAGCGACAGCTCAGCGACGTAGTGCGACCCGGGTGCGTCGGGACCCCAGACGAGCGCAAGCGAGTCGTGCGTCGCTTTGGCGACCAGATCGCGCGGCTCGGCTGCGACCGTCGCCGCCTCACCCGGCGACCAGGCGAGCGCATCCGGTGATTCGCGCTCGATGGCGCGGCGCAGGTAGGCCAGCTGAATCTCGATGGTGCGTCCAATCAACGACGCAGCCGGACGCCACTCAAGCTCCTGCTCTGCATCCGCCCGCTCGACGAGAAACAACGACTCATACGTCCAGCCGTCGGCGCCCAGCTCGCGCCAGCGCAGCAGCACATAGCGAGCAGCGGCGCGCCGCTCGGCGTCCGAATGCGATCGGGTAACGACCTCCGGCTCGTCGTCGCCTGATTGGGTCCGGAACAACGGGCGAATGTTTCGCAGCAGATAGCTGCGCGACTCGACTTGCGTAGGCGGCGCCAGCGCGCTGACGAGCATGAGTCGAGCCCGAGCCCGGCTGCTGCGGCCCGCCGCGTCGGTCGCCGTAGCGGTGATGTAGCGCTCGTCGCCGATGCCCAGCAGCCACTCCAGCGCGTCGTCGACCGCCGAGCCGCACGGTATGCGGGCCGATGGCGCGTCCGGATCCACTGCCTCGCCGTTGATGCTCAGCGCGTAGGGCGGAACGCCGCCGCGAATGCTCCAGGAGACCTCCGCCAGCGTGCCCGATGTGCAGCGGGGCCGCGAGTGCTCGATCTCCAAAGTCAGCGGTTCGGCGGGCTGCGCCGCCGAGGCGGCCCCAACCCAGATCAACAGCGCAACCAGCGCGAGCGCGGCAAGACGCAACATCCGGAGTCTCCGCCCCCCTGACGGCGATGCTAGCCAGACGCCAGTCGGCGGTATCATATTCCACTTGGGCAATGGCCGCTGCTGCGTGGCGACGGGAGACGGTGAGGGGGCGATCGATGTGGCAGGCGGGAGTTGTGGGACACAGGCTCGCGGAGTGGTGGACTGGAGTTGAGAAGCGCGCTGAACGAGCCCGGGTGGTGGGTGGTCGGGGAGAGAGGATTTGAACCTCCGACCTCTTCGTCCCGAACGAAGCGCGCTGCCAGGCTGCGCCACTCCCCGACGCTTGGGACTCTGCGATTGTATCGCCGTCGCGCGTTCCCGACCAATCCGCCCTGTTCCGCTTTGTCGCCCGCCCGACGGATTGGCCAATCAGCGGCCTACCGGCGGGCTACCAGTTGGTGAAGGCTCCGTCGCGGCGGCAGAGGATGGGGGCGAAGCCGGCCGGCGGTTCGGGATAGCGGCGGGCGGCGTCTGCGTCGAACTCAATGCCCCAGCCGGGCGCGTCGGTGGGCAGCGCGTGACCGTGAGCGAACGGTGTTTGCAGCGGGAACACATCGGTCAGCGCGGAGCCGGGCGGGGCGGCCATTTCGAGCACGCCGGCGTTGGTGGAAGCGAGCGACAGGTGCGCGCCGGCAGCCGAGGAGACGGGTCCGAGCGGGTTGTGCGGTGCGAGCTGGATCCAGTGCGTCTCGGCCCAGCGCGCGATCTTCAGCGCCTCCGTTAGCCCGCCGACCAGGCAGAGGTCGATCCGCGCATAGTTGATCAGCTCTTCTTCGATCGCGGCCTGGAAGCCCCACTTGCCGTGCCACTGCTCGCCGGCGGCGAGCGGGACGGCGGTGCGCTCGCGCAGGCGGCGGTAGGCCTGCGGGCGCTCGGCGCGGAGCGCGTCTTCGATGAAGAACGGCGCGACATCTTCGGCGGCGCGGCAGAAGCGCAGCGCGTCGGGCGGGTCGAGCCGGGTGTGGACATCGACGCAGAGTTCGAGCGCGTCGCCGAACTCGGCGCGCACGGCTTCAAGGGCGCGGATGCCGGCGCGCACGGCTTCAGCCGGCTCGAAATGCTCGCCGCCCAAGGGCAGCCCCCAGCGGGCGAAGCGCCAACCATCGGCGACGGTGCGGCGCACATCGTCGACCAGCGCGGCGGGGTCGTCTTCGCCCACGTTGTGCGGGTAGCAGGCGATCCGCTCGCGGGTGAGGCCGCCGAGCAGGTTGTAGACGGGCTGGCCGAGCGCTTTGCCCTTGATGTCCCAGAGCGCGAGGTCAATGGCGGAGATCGCGGCGGAGGCGACGAGGTCGGCGGGGAAGAAGCCGGCGCGGGCCATCAGCTGCCAGAGGCGCTCGCTGCGGAGGGCGTCCTGGCCGACGAGCAATTCGGCAAACTGCTCAACCGAGGCGGCCACGGCGCGCTCCTGCCAGGTGAGGCCGGACTCGCCGACGCCGACGAGTCCGTCGTCGGTGGCGACGACGACGAACAGGTGGGGGCGATCGACCATGATCGGGAAGGTCTCGATGGTCGTGATCTTCATGGGCGGCTCTCCGGGGAGTCGGAGTGTCGCAGCTGCGCTGCCGTTTCGTCACTCCCGCTCCCCCTCCCTGTCATTTCCGCGCACGCGGGAATGACGGATCCTGGGGCGGGAATAACGGAGAAGGACCGCAGGCTGTGGCGTGCGACAGCCGGGAGCGCAGACTAGCGGCGGTCGTCCTGGCCGTCGTAGATGGGTTCGTTGACGTAGACATCGCCGTTGCGGATTTTGATGTTCCACAGGCAGCGGTGGTCGGTGCAGACCCAGGCCTTGTAGTGGACAGCGGCGCCTTGCCCGCCGAAGTCGGAGAGCGGGACGAGCACGCCGCTATCGCAGGCGGTACAGCGCGGCCAGCCCATCGTCGGCGTCGGTTCGTCAGCCATTCCCCACCTCTGCTTCCAGGGGCGCGCGCTCGTCGGCATCCACAGCGTCGTTCCGTCGCCCGCCCCGCCTCACCAGCATAGCGATCGGCGGCGCAGATGGCATAGCGCGACGGAGAAGGCGCTGCATCAGCGTTCCGAGACGGCGTCCTCGCTCTGCCACTCGACGCGGCGGTGGAGGAAGTATTCGTAGGCGTCGGCGAGGGCCAGCCAGGAGGCTTCGATCACGTCGGTGGAGGAGCCGACGGTGTTCCAGGTGCGCACGCCGTCGGTCGATTCGATCAGCGCGCGGACCTGGGCTTCGGTGCCGGCGTCGGTGTCGAGGATGCGCACCTTGTAGTCGAGCAGGGAAACTGCGCCGAGTTCAGGGTAGGCCTCCATCAGGCCCTTGCGGGCGGCCTGGTCGAGCGCGTTGACGGGGCCGTTGCCGTCGGCGGTGGTGTGGTAGTGGGCGTCGCCGACGCGGATTTTGGTGACCGCTTCGGCGAGCATCATGCTCTGCTCGCCCGCGCCGTTGGGGGGCGTCTCGGCGGTCGGGCGGCGGCGCTCGACGACGAGGAAGTCCTCAAGCTCGAAGGGCGGCGCGTAGTCGGGCCGGGAGTGCAGCGCGAGCAGCTCGAAGGAGGCTTCGGCGCCCTCGTATTGGAAGCCGCGGCTCTCCATGTGCTTGACGCGCTCGAGCAGGGCGGACGATTCCTCGGTGCTGAGCGGCAGGTCGTGGCCCTGTTCGGCCAGCTTGTAGGCGATGTTGCGCTTGCCGGAAAGCTCGGAGACGAGCACCCGGCGGTCGTTGCCGACGACGGCCGGCTCAATGTGCTGGTAGGTGGTCGGATCCTTGACGATTGCGGCGACATGGTAGCCGGCCTTGTGGGCAAAGGCGCTGGCCCCGACATAGGGGGACTGTCCGGAGAGGGGGCGGTTAGCGAGTTCGGCGACGAAGCGGGAGGCGGCCGTGACCTCGCGCAGCTGCTCGTCGCTGATCACCGCAATGCCCATCTTCAGCTGGAGGTTGGGGATGATGCTGGAGAGGTTGGCGTTGCCGCAGCGCTCACCGTAGCCGTTGAGGCAACCCTGCACCTGCTCGACGCCGGCAGCGACGGCGGCGAGCGAGTTGGCGACCGCGAGGTCGCAGTCGTTGTGGACATGGATGCCGAGGCGGGCATCGGGCAGTTCGGTGTGGACATGCTCAATGGCGCTCGTGATCTCGGGCGTCAGCGCGCCGCCGTTGGTGTCGCAGAGGATCAGGTAGCGCGCGCCGGCGCGGTGGGCGGTGCGGAGCACCTGGAGCGCGTAGTCGGCGTCTTCGGCGTAGCCGTCGAAGAAGTGCTCGGCGTCGAAATGCACCTCGCGCCCCAACGCTGCCATGTAGGCGACGGACTCGCGCACCATCGCCAGGTTTTCCTCGCGCGAGGTGTTGAGCACCGACTCGACCTGGGAGGCGATGGCCTTGCCGACGAAGGTGACGACGGGCGTCTCGGCGTCGCGCAGGGCGACGACGTTGAAATCGGTCTCGGTCTGCGCGTTGGGCTTGCGGGTGCCGCCGAAGGCGACGAGTTTGGCGCGGGCGAGGGGCTGCTCGCGCATCCGCTCGAAGAAGGCGCGGTCTTTCTCGTTGCTGCCGGGGAAGCCGCCCTCAACGTAGTGGATGCCGAGTTGGTCGAGGCGGCGCGCGACGGCGATTTTGTCGGCCAGCGAGAAGGCGATGCCTTCCATCTGCGAGCCGTCGCGCAGGAGGGTGTCGTAGAGCGCGACGCGCGGGCTTAGATGGTCGGAGGCACGGTCGGGGGCGGGGGCGGCAGCAGGGGCGTCGGAAGCGGTCATGGGGATCGTCCAAGCGGTTGTGGGATCGTGCGGGGGAGTCGGCGTTCAGGCGCCAATGCCAACCGCCGCGAAGATCGCGGCGGCGGGTCCCCCCGGGCAAACAACCGATGAACGTCGCTCAGTCATGGCGGCAGCGTACACGCCCGCGCGCCTATGGGGCGCGCTGGCGGTTGAGCTCGAGCAGGCCCGCGAGGATGTCATCGTTGGCGATGTCGGCGGGCCAGCCGTAGGCGGCGGCGACGGCGGCGTCGAGGTCGCGGCGGCGGTCCGTCAGCCAACCCGGCGGTTCGTTGTAGAGGTTTGTCATGGTCCGCTCATCCAGGAGGATCGGGTTGACGCCCTGTGGGTTGAGCCATTGCTCGCGCCGATCGTGGAGCGCTTTGCTGGCGGCGGCGATGTTGTCGCGGTGTTCGAGTTGCTCGGCGTCGAGCTCCGAGTCGGGCGTGTTCAGCGGCCAGGGGAAGGGGAAGGTGTTGAAGCACTGGGTGTGTACGTAGCGAGGGTCGTCGCCGACGCCCAGGCGCGAGGCCTGCGCCAGCGCCCAGAGCTCGTGGATGCGGGAATGCAAGATGCCGAAGAGGTAGTCGTCATCGCGGGCAAAGGCGACGATCGTGGCGTCGGGAACGACGTTCGCTTCCAGCCAGACGTAGACGCGGTGTTTGGCCGTGATCGGGGTGGCGAGATAGCGATCCAGTTCGCGGATGGCGGCGCGCAGGCTGGGCCGCCATTCTTCGTGCAGCCACCAGCGCTCGCGGAGGCGTTGATCGGCGTTCCTGGAGCGCTCGGACTGGACGTAGCGTTTGAGATACTCATACGGCTCTTCGTAGTAGGCGGCATCCTCACGGGGCATGTCCGGACCGAAATCGATGATGTAACGGCCGCGGGAGCGTTGCACCAGATCTCGGGCGATCACGAACGGGAAGAGCACATCGTCGTTCGGTCGGCTGTTGACGTTGATCGGCTGGGCAAGCATCCGCTCCCCTTCTTCGCGGGTGATGTCGAATGGTCCCGTTCGTTGCTCGCCGCGGAACGCGACGCCGGCGTTCTCAGGCAGCGAGGCGGCGCTGGAGATATCCGGACCGGTTGTGAGGTCGGGGTTGATATTGGGCACGGAGCGGCCATCGAGCTCGTAGAAGCCGGCGTGGGCGCCGCTCTGCCCGACGACGGCGATCCGGACGGCGCTGCCGTTTTCGACCCACGGCTCGTTGCGGTAGGCGAAGAAGATCGCGCCGGATTCGGCGATCCGCCGGAGCACGCGGCGGCTCTCGGAACCGGTGATGCTGCTGGTCGCCAACAGGCCGGCGGAGCCGGCGGCGCCGCGCTCGATCTGCCGGCGAGCGAGCTCATGCCAGTGAGTGCAGAGATCCGCCTGGCCGCCGACGGCGTCCGCCCAGGCGGCTCGCAGCAGATCGACATAGTCGTCTCCGAGTTGCTCGCGTTTGCGCCGGTTGCCGAGGAAGGGGGGGTTGCCGATGATGTAATCGGCAGCGGGCCATTCGGCGGTGATGGGTTCGCCCGCTTCATCTTCGGCGAGGATTGCGTCGCGGCACTCGATTTGCTCGGTGCGACCGAGCACGGGGTCGCGCAGGTCGCGGAAGTCGTGATCGAGGTTCCACTGGATGATGCCGATCCAGAGGGACATGCGGGTGAGTTCGACGGCGAGCGGATCGATGTCGATCCCGGCCATGTTGTCGGGGCCGACGCGTCGGCGCAGGCCGCTGTCGCCCAGCGCGTCCTGCGCCCACTCGATCACCTCGTGTTCGAGGTCTTTGAGGGCGCGCATCGCGACGTAGAGGAAGTTGCCCGAGCCGCAGGCCGGATCGAGCACGCGGACATCGGCCAGGCGAGTGAGAAAGGCGCGGACCTTGCCGCGCGGCGAGTCGGGCGGGACGGCGAGCGCGAGTTCGCCGTTGGCGGCGTAGTCGGCGGGCGGTTCTTCGACGCCCGGCGGGGCGAGGTCTTCTTTGAGCTCGTTGAACTCGGCGCGCAGGGGGCGGAGCATGACCGGCTCAACGACGCGCATGATGTTTTCGGGATCGGTGTAGTGCGCGCCGAGTTGCGAGCGGCGGCGCGGATCGAGGCCGCGCTCGAAGAGCGTGCCGAAGATCGCCGGGTCGATCCGCGACCAGTTGAGCGCGGAGGTCTCGAGCAGGATTTCGACCAGGTCGGTGGTGAGCGGCATCACATCCTCGGCCGAGCGCTCGTCGAAGAGGCTGCCGTCGAACCAGCGGATGGTGTAGGGGCCGAAGAGATGCACGGACTGCTCGGCCATGGCGGTGAAGAGCGGCTGGAGCATTTCGACGGTGAGCTCGGGCCACTCGACCAGGTTCTCGAGCGCGTGGCGCATGGGCTGGGTGACGCGGCCGCCCGGATCGGCGAACAGGCCGACGCTCTCGGCGAACAGGCAGAAGATGATGCGGTTGAGGAAGCGGGCGACGACTGCGGCGTCTCGGCCGTCGCGGTCGCGCAGGGCGGCGGCGACTTCGCCGAATTTTGCGGCGGCGGTCTCGGTGATGTAGCGCGGGTCGTTGTTGGGGTGGAGGTTTTCGGGCGCGGTGAAGACCTCGCGCAGGATGCGGCTGTAGTGGGCGGGGTTTTCGCGCAGGTCGCGGTGGCTGAACGCGATCACGCGGGGCGCGGTGTTGGTGAAGTTGGTGTGGATTTCGAAGCGGCTCATGTCGCTGACGACGAGCAGGGGCGGGTTGCCCAGACCCTCGCGGTAGCCGTTCAGCTGCTCGTAGGCGTCGACCAGGCTTTTGCCGCCGGACTTGTACTCCCAGCCGAAGTGGTCCTGCTTCCAGACATCGGCTTCGCCGCCGGAGCCGTCGTGCAGGTCGACGCGCTTCTCGAATGTGTAGGTCTCGCCGCTCGGATCGCCCTCAAGGGGCGTTTCGACGCCGAGCATTGCGCAGAGATCGTTGAAGTGGGTTTGCGCGTTGGCGCTCTCGCGCAGCGCGGCGTTGGACCACTTGTCCACGAACTCGTCAACGGTCATGGTCGGCTGCGCGGGCACGGCGGGCTCCTGCGGGCAGCTTAGTGGCGGAAGAGGCGGTGGTTGGTGAGGGCCATGGCGATGCCGTAGTGGTCGGCGGCGGCGATCACTTCGGCGTCGGCGATACTGCCGCCGGGCTGGAGGATGTGTCGGACGGCGCTCGCCTGGGCGCGGTCGATGTTGTCGCGGAAAGGGACGAAAGCGTCGTGGCTGAGGACGTTATGGAAGCCGGCGACCCAGTCGGCGCGCTCGGCCTGGCTGAGCGGCGCGGGCAGCGGGTCGATCACGGTCGCCAGCTGGCCGCGCTCCGGCTCGGAGAGCTCGCTCCAGTGGATGTATTGCTCGCGGGCGTTGATGATGTCGGCGCGGCGCAGGCCGCCGCGCAAGGGCAGCTCGAGCACGCGGGGGTGCTGCTGGAGCATCCAGCGGTCGGCCTTACCGCAAGCGAGGCGGGTGCAGTGGATGCGGGACTGCTGGCCGGCGCCCAGGCCGATGACCTGTCCGTCGGCGGCGACGCAGACGGAGTTGGACTGGGTGTAACGGAGGGCGACGGTGGCGATAAGCAGGTCGCGGCGGGCGTCGGGGGGGAATTCGCGCTGTTGGGTGACGATGTTCTCGAAGAGGGAGTCGTCGATCGGGCGGGTGTCGGCGGGCTGTTCGAGGCGGACGCCGAAGAGTTCGCGGCGCTCGGTTGGGGGCGGCTCGAACTCGGGGGCGGCTTCGAGGATCAGGTAGCGCCCGCCTTTTTTGGTCTTGAGCAGCTCGAGTGCGTCGGGATCGTAGGCGGGGGCGATGATGCCGTCGGAGACTTCACGGCGCAGAATTGCGGCGAGCGAGCGGTCGACAGTGTCGCTGACGGCGGCGAAGTCGCCGTAGGCGGAGGTGAGGTCGCCGCCGCGGGCGCGGACGTAGGCGGCGGCGACGGGCGAGAGTTCGGTGCCGCCGACGAGATAGGCGGCGCGGAGCGCGTCGGAGAGGGGCAAGCCGACGGCTGCGCCGGCGGGGCTGACGTGTTTGAACGAAGCGGCGGCGGGCAGGTCGAGCGCGGCGCGCAGCTCACGGACGAGCTGCCAGGCGCTGAGCGCGTCAAGCAGGTTGATGTAGCCGGGCTGTCCGTTGAGGACGCGGAAGGGGAGGGTGCCGGCGACGGCTTCCCAAGAGGCGGGGGTCTGGTGGGGGTTGAGACCGTAGCGCAGAGGGTGCGGCACGGGCGCGCCTAGGCGACGAGGTTGCGCAGGGCGGGCTCCAGTTCGGAGTGCTCGAACTGGTAGCCGGAGGCGAGGGCGCGGTCGGGCATCACGCGCTGGCTGCAGGTGAGCACGGTCGCGGCTTCGCCGAGCAGCATTTGGAGGGCGGGGGGCGGGACGGGCAGCAGCGCGGGGCGGCTGAGCGCCGCACCGAGGGCGCGGGAGAAGTCGGCGTTGCGGACGGGCGCGGGCGCGGTGGCGTTGACCGCGCCGGAGAGGTCGGTGGTGGTGAGCGCGTGCATGATCAGGCCCACGACATCGTCGATGTGGACCCAGGACCAGAAGTTGCGACCGCGGCCGATGGGGCCGCCGAGGCCGAAGCGGAAGGGGAGCAGCAGGCGGGCGAGCGCGCCGCCGGCGGTGGAGAGCACGATGCCGAAACGGAGGTTGACGGTGCGCACCTCGGCGTCGGCGGCCGCGCCTTCCCAGTCCTGGCAGAGGCGAGCGAGGAAGTCGTTGCCCGGAGCGGTGTTTTCGGTCACGACGCGCTCGCCGGTGTCGCCGTAGTAGCCGATTGCGGAGGCGGTGACGAGCGCGGCGGGCTTTTCGCCCGACTCGTTGATGGCTTCAACTACCTGGCGGGTGCGCTCGACGCGGCTGGAGCGGAGCTCGGCCTTGCGGCTCGCGCTCCAGCGTTTGTCGACGATGCCCGCGCCGGCGAGGTGGACGACGCCGGCGGCGCCGGCGACGGCGTCGGTCAGGCCGTCCCAGCCGATCCAGGTGACGCCGGCGGTCTGCGGGCGGCTGCCGGGGTCGCGCGAGACGGCGGTGATGGTGGTCGAGCGTTTGCGCAGCTCGTCGATCAAGGCCGAGCCGACGAGACCGCTTGCGCCGGTGACAACAACCTGCATATCGGCGGCTCCTTCCGGCGCGGTCCTAGCCGCCCATGTTGGGACGGACGGGCGGCAGGCCGTGCATGCCGCGGATCAGGTTAATCTCTCCGCGGTGTCCGTTGAGGTGGGTGCAGAGGTGCAGGGTGATCGATTCACCGAGCGTCTCTTCGCGCTCGCCGAGCTGCACTTTGCGTGTCAGATCGTTGTCGCTGAGGCCGTCGAGGAAGGACTGGGTGTTGGCGTTGACGGCGTCTTGATACTGCCAGAAGGCGTCGAGGTCGGCGATGCGGACGGCTGAGGCGTCTCGGTGGACTGACCGGTACCGAAGCCTTTTTCGGGCAGGCCTGTCTTTTCGGCCCAGCCGCCCTCGCGCCAGATTTCGGGCTTGCCCTGCCAGGCGCCGTTGACGAGCAGGTCTTCGATGCGGGCGGCGTGCCAGAGCACCCAGGCGACGGAGTGGCTTTCGCCGTCGGGCACGTAGTGGAGTTGTTCGGAGGTCTGGCCTTCGCGGGCGTCGCGGAAGCCGCCCTGGATGAAGCTGAGCATGTCCTTGATGTAGCCGACTGTGCCGCTCATGGTTTGCTCCAATCGTGGGCCGCGCTGCCGCTCACTGCGACGGCTTGGCGTCGTCCTCCGGTGACTGTGGCGTGTCGGATGCGTCGGGTGCGTCCCCGACGCCTCCGGTGTCTTCAGCGTCTTCGCTTTCGGCCTCGATCGCGTCGTCGGAGGCGTCGAGCGCGTCTCTGAGCGCGTCCATCACTTTGGGATCGAGGACCTGTTCAAGGTCGGGGATGTCTTCCAGGACGGGGGCGTCCTGCTCGTCGGAGTCGAGGCCGAAGGCGCGGGCGAGTTCGCGGGCGACGGCGGGGTCCAGTCCGCCGGCGGTAGCGAGGCGCTCGGCCAGCTCGCGCAGTTGGTCCTCGTTGACGCCCATCGAGGTGAGCGTCTCGCGGACGAGGCGCTGGACTTCGGCGTGGTCCTGGCGGATCAAGGCGTCGGCGAGTTCGAGTTGGGTCTCGATGGCGCGGAAGCCGAGGCGGCGCTGGGTCTCTTCTTTTTCGAGCAGGGTGGACATGAGGCGGGTGAAGAGGGTGGTGGTACGGGCGATCCGCATGCGGTCGTCGGGGTGCTCGGGGAACTCCCCGGTGACGGCGACTTCAAAGCCGGTGCGTTTGTCGGTTGCGACGTACTGGTGAGGCATGTGCGCAGTGTAGCTGGCAGGGTGGCGGGAGGTGCGCGGGCTCAGCCGGCGGCGGCCAGCCAGGGGGCGAGAACGTCGAGGAAACCGGGGGTGTTCTGGGAGTGAACATTGTGTCCGCAGTCGGGCACTTCGACGAGGCGGGCGTTGGGCAGGCCGGCGACGAAGCGCCGCGCGGCGTCGGCTTCGAGGATGTTGGAGCGCTCGCCGCGGATCAACAGGGTGGGGCCCCGGAAGGCGTGGAAGCCGCGGGCTGCGTCGCTGCGCTCGGAGTCGGGGCGCGAGCGTTGGCGGAACTCGGGGTCGTGCAAGAGGCGATCGGACTTGCTGACGTGGCGTCCGTCGGAACGTTGGACGAGGTTGTAGCGGGCGGTGCGCTCAATGTGCTCGCGGGAGCGGAAGGGGTCGTAGGCGACGACGCGGTCGATGAACTGGTCGAGTTGGTCGAACTCGGTGTTGCGGACAACGAAGTTGCGGATCGTCTCCGCGCCCCGCTGGGAGACCTCGGGGCCGACGTCGACGAGGCCGACGGCGCGGGGCAGGGCGGGTTCGAGCGCGGTGAGGCGCATCGTGACCATGCCGCCCATGGAGTGTCCGACGACGATGGGGGCGTCGATTTGCTCCTGTGCGATCAGTGCGAGGGCGTCGCGGGCCATCGGCTCGGGGCCGTATTCAGCGTCGCGGGCCCACTCGCTGTCGCCGTGGCCGCGCTGGTCGAGGGCGTAGATGCGGTAGCGGTCGGCGAGGCTGAGAGAAACGAGGTCCCAGGAGTGGGCGGACTGGTTGCCGCCGTGCAGGAAGAGCAGCGGCGGATTGCGCGGGTCGCCCCACTCGAGCAGGTGGAGGCGGAGGTGGTTGATCACGACATTGCGGGAGACATAGCGGAGGTCGGGAGCGTGAGGGATGCCGAGGTCGGCGGCGCTCTCGAGCAGGCTGGCGAACTCGTCGGTTTGGGTCATGTCGACGGCGTCGGTGGTCGGCGCAAACGTGTTGAGGTACATGGTCGGTCCGAGCCTTGGAACGCGGGAAGCCGGAGCGGGCGCGCCGGCGGGCTAACGATAGCCGACAGCCGGTTTCGAGGTGGGCGGGGTTGCCGCTGGTCGCACCGAGACGCCCTCGTCCCTCCTGCGCCGTGATACCGTCGCTCCTCCACAACAGAACAAGGGATCGAACGATGCCCGGCTCCACTCACCCTCTCCCGCCATTCCCGCCCTCTCCCGCCATTCCCACCCTCTCCCGTCATTCCCGCCCACCTTCTCCCGTCATTCCCGCCCACCTTCTCCCGTCATTCCCGCCCCCGAGCGGGAATCGGCCCCGAACAACCTCCCGCCGACCCCGAACAAACCCGAACATCCCCGACCACCCAGAACCACCCACCCTCTCCCGTCATTCCCGCCCACCTTCTCCCGTCATTCCCGCCCCCGAGCGGGAATCAGCCCCGAACAACCTCCCGCCGACCCCGAACAAACCCGAACATCCCCGACCACCCAGAACCGCCCACCCTCTCCCGTCATTCCCGCCCACCTTCTCCCGTCATTCCCGCCCCCGAGCGGGAATCGGCCCCGAGCAACCTCCTGCCAAACCCGAACAAACCTGAACAAACCCGAACAACCACGACCACGCAGAACCAACCCGACCAGATAGGACAAAGCCCACGCCCACCCCGAACATCCCGAACAAACCCGAACACGCAGAGGCCCCACCGGACCGGGCGGAGGATCCATACGACGGCGGCGAGCGGCGCGGCGACCGGGATGCCCGGCGCACGGGAGTTGGGTTTGGGTTCCAGCGTGCGCTGGAACGACGAATCCCGGCGACTGAATGACGGGAAGAGAGGGCAGCCTGCCCAGCTTGAGGACCGCTGTGGGCGTCCGTTGCGCAGGAGCTAGAATCTGCGCATTCGCCGCATAAGGAGTGCCTGATGACCTTCGCCAACCCCGACCTGCTCGTCTCCACCGACTGGCTGGCCGAACACCTCGACGACCCGGACCTGCGGGTGTTTGAATGCACCGTGTTTCTGCGGCCGCGCGAGGGCGGCGGGTACCGCGTGGAAGGCGGGCTGGCGGAGTGGGAGGCGGGGCACATTCCGGGCTCGGGGTTCCTCGATCTACAGGGGGACTTTTCGGACAACGAGCAGCGGCTGCGGTTCATGATGCCGGGCGAGACGGCGTTCGCCGAGGCAGCGGGGCGGCACGGGATCGCGGAGACGGACCGGATCGTGCTCTACGACCGGCTGGGCAGCATGTGGGCGGCGCGGCTGTGGTGGATGTTCCGGGCGATGGGCGCGGAGCGGGCGGCGGTGTTGGACGGCGGCTGGACAAAGTGGCTGGCGGAGGGGCGCGCGGTCTCGACCGAGCCGGCTGCCTACGCGCCGGCGGCGTTCAGCGTGCGTTTCGACGCGGCGCGCTTCGCCGATCGGGAGGAGATGGTGGCGACGCTGGACGGCGGGGCGTGCGTGATCAACGCGCTGGGACGCGATCAGCACAGCGGGGCGGACGGTGGGCGCACCTACGGTCGAGCCGGGCACATCCCCGGCAGCGCGAACGTGCCGGCGATGGAGCTGATCGATCCGGAGACGCAGGCGTATCTGGATGCGGAGACGCTGGCGGCGCGGTTCGCGGAAGTGGGCGCGGAGCGGGACCAGCGGGTGATCACCTACTGCGGGGGCGGGATCGCGGCCAGCAACGACGCCTTCGCGCTCTCGCTGCTGGGCTACGAGAACGTGGCTGTTTATGACGCCTCGATGTCGGAGTGGGCGGCGGATGCGTCGCTGCCGCTGGAGGTGGACAGCTAATATCCTCTGGCAGAACCCAGCGGTGCTCGAACGGGGGAATGTCTCTGATGAACGGCTTCCAACTCGGACTCGACGAAATCAGCTCACCGGCCAATCTGCGCGCTTATCTGGCGGAGATGATCGGGACGATGTTGTTCGTGGTGCTCGGCACGGGCACGGCGATCGCTGTCTCCGCCACCGCCGGCGGGATTGTTCCGGACCAAGGCCTCAGCACCGCCGGCCTGGTCGCGATCGCGGTCGCGCACGGGCTGGGCATCGCGGTGGTGGTCTACGCCACGCACAACATCTCGGGCGGGCACGTGAACCCGATCGTGACGGTGGCGCTGATGCTGACCCGGCACATCAAAATCGGCCCTGGAGCGATCTACATCTTGGTGCAGTTCGGCGGGGCGATTTTGGGCACCGCGCTGCTGTACGCGATCGTCAACGACGAGATCGGGAACATCACCAATTTCGGCGCGCACGCGATCAACACCGATGTGGTGGGCGAGGGCGGAGCGTTCCTGGCGGAGATCATCACCGGCGTGGTGCTGGTCTCGGTGATTTTCTCGGTGGCGGTCTCGCGGCGGGGCGCAGGCGTGGCGGCGCCGCTGGCGATCGGGCTGACGGTGATGCTGTTCCACCTGATCTTCATCCCGATGACGGGCGCGTCGGCGCACCCGGCGCGGACGTTCGCGCCGGCGCTGCTCTCAAACGCCTTCGACTCCTACTGGGTCTACGTGCTGGGGCCGACGGTCGGTGCGATCATCGCAGCGGTGCTCTACCACCATGTCTTCCGCGCGGGCGCGGAGGATGAGCCGGAGGAGTAGGGGTGCGCCGGCAGCGGGGAGCGTGAGCGCAGTGACCACCGCAACAGCGACGCCCCGCCTCGCGCCGTGCTGGGATCCGGCTGCCGAAGTCTCGTTTCTGCGGGGCGATTGCCTGGAGCTGCTGGCGGCGATGCCCGACGGGGCGGCGCGGCTGGTGGCGACCTCGCCGCCCTACAACATCGGCAAGGCCTACGAGCGCAGCCGCACGCTGGAGGAGTACGTCGACTCGCAGGCTGAGGTGATCGCGGAGTGCGCTCGGGTGCTGGCGGACGACGGCTCGCTCTGCTGGCAGACGGGCAACTATGTGCGGCGCGGCGAGATCGTGCCGCTGGACGCGCTGCTCTTCCCGATCTTTCGCGGCCTCGGTCTGCGGATGCGCAACCGGATCGTGTGGCACTTCGAGCATGGGCTGCACTGCACGAAACGCTTCTCGGGCAGGTACGAGACGATCTCGTGGTTCAGCAAGTCGGACGACTACTTCTTCAACGTGGACCCAATTCGGGTGCCGCAGAAGTACCCGAACAAGCGCCACTTCAAAGGGCCGCGCGCGGGGCAGCTGTCGGGCAACCCGCTGGGCAAGAATCCGGGCGATGTCTGGATTTTTCCGAATGTGAAGCATAATCACGTCGAGAAGACGGAGCATCCGTGCCAGTTTCCGGTGGAACTGGTGGAGCGGCTGGTGCTCTCGATGACGGAGCCGGGAGATCTGGTGCTGGATCCCTATATGGGCGTGGCGTCAACCGCAATCGGCGCGATTCGGCACGGCCGGCGGGCAGTAGGGGCGGAGCTGGATGCCGATTACCACCGGATCGGGGTTGAGCGCCTCCAAGCGGCATGGAACGGGGAGCTGCGCACGCGCCCGATGACGCGGCCGGTCTACCAGCCGCCTAGGGTCGTTGCACGGTCGCTGTGGTAGCTCCGTCATTCCCCGCTCCCCCTTTTCCCGTCATTCCCGCCGACCTTTTCCCGTCATTCCCGCCCTCGAGCGGGAATCCATACGGCGGCTGTCGGCGGCGCGATGTGCCGGGAAACGCTGCGAACGAAGGTTGGCGGGTAGGCCGATCTCTCGTGCTGCGAACGGGGCTGGGTTTGGGCCCCAGATCAAGTCTGGGCCGACGAAAAGGAGGGGCGGGTGTGACAGTGGAGGTGGGTGCAGCGGAAGATGGACAGCCGAAGCGGCAGTGGAGGCGGGGAGCAGCATTGGTGCTGTTCTCGGCGAGATACCCGCGGCAAGCGCGGGTATGACGGTGGGGGGGACGCAGGTATGACGGTGGTAGGGCGGCGGCGGGAGTAGCGGAAGTACGAACAGGCGCTAGGTGAGGGCGTCGGCGATGGCTAGTTGGGCGATGCGCTCGTCGTCGTAGTTGAGGATTTGGCGGAGGATGTGGTCGTTGTCGCGGCCGAAGGTGGGGGCGGCGGTGCGGTAGGCGGGCGGGGTTTCGGAGAGGTAGCCCTTGGCGGCTTCGATCACGGTCTGGCCGTGGACGGGGTGATCGAGGGTGATGAAGTGGTTGCGGTGCTGGAGTTGGGGGTCGGCGAAGGCCATTTCGCTGGTCTGGACGGCATGGGCGGGGATATTGACGGATTGGAGGATGCGCTCGGTCTCGAAGGCGGAGCGTTGTTGGGTCCACTGCGTGATCGCGGCGGTGATCTCGTCGTTCGCTGCGCGGCGGGCGGCGGCGTCCGCGTAGCTCGCGTCGTCGGCCCATTCGGGGCGGCCGATTGCCAGGCTGAGGCTGCGCCAGTCGGTCTCATCGCGGACGGCGACGGCGACCCATTCGTCGTCGCCGGCCGCGGGGAAGACGCCGTGGGGGGACATTTGCAGGTCGTCGTTGGCGACCAGTGCAGGGACGCGGCCGTTGACGGTGTAATCGAGCAGCGCGGTGCTCATGAAGTGGAGCGAGGATTCGGCCTGGGCCTGGTCGATGTAGCAGCCCTCGCCGGTGCGGTCGCGGTGATCAAGCGCGGCGAGCAGCGCGGGGACGGAGAAGCGGGGGCTGAGGTAGTCGGTGTAGGCGGAATAGGGGCCGACGGGGTCGCCGCCGGGGGAGCCGGCGAGGGCGATAAAGCCGCCGATGGCGGCGCCCATGGTGCCGAAGCCGGCGACGCTGGAGAGCGGGCCGTCCTGCCCGAAGAGACAGGTGCTGAGCATGATCAGGTCGGGCTTGATTTGGCGGAGGGCGTCGTAATCCATGCCCCAGCCGCGCATGGCGCGGGGCGAGAAGGATTCGCAGAGGATGTCGCACCAGCGGACGAGGTCGAGCAGCACCTCGCGGGCTTCTTCGGTGGCGAGGTTGAGGGAGAGGCCGAGCTTGTTGACGTTCATGTTGCCGAAGAGGCCGGAGTGGTCGACGCCCTGTTCGTTGTTGTGGAAAGGACCGATGCCGCGTGCGGTTTCGACGCGGTTGGCGCTCTCGACGCGGACGACGGTTGCGCCGAAGTCGGCGAGCAAGCGGGTGGCGGTGGGGCCGGCGACGACCCACATGAGGTCGAGCACTTTGACGCCGTCGAGCGCGCCTGGAGCGTCGCCTGGCGATTCGCCAGGCGAGTCGGGCGAGGAGTCGTGAGCGGTCATCAGATCACTCCCTGGGCGGCGAGCGCGGCGAGGCGCTCGGAGTCGAGGTCGAGTTCGGCGTAGATTTCGGCGTTGTGTTCGCCGAGGGTGGGGGCGCGGCGTCGGTAAGCGATGGGCGAGGCGGTCATGCGCACGAAGGGTCCGGGGAAGCGGACGGGCCGCTCGTGGCCGGGCATTTGGTGGGTCTGCCAGAAATTGCGCGCCTCGAACTGCTCGCTCTCGGCGACTTCGTCGACAGTAGTGACGGGGACGATCAGCAGGCCGCGGGAGCGTGCTTCGTCGAAGAGTTCGGCGCGGGTGCGCTTTTCGATGAAGGCGCCGACGACGCCGAGCAGGCGGTCCCACTCGCTGAGCGGCATTTGGCCGCTGATGAAGAGCGCGCCGAGGCCGATCCAGTCGAGGTCGCGGTCGGCCTGCTCGCACTCGCCGCACTCAAAGATCCAGTTCATCAGGCGCTGACTGAAGGGTCCGATGCCGCTGCCGAAGAGGAAGGTGAGCGAGATGTGCCCGTCGGCGGCGCGCCAGATCAGCTTGCCGCGGAAGGGACCGACGACCATGCCGCCGGCGACGCGCTGGGTTTCGACCGCGCCGATGCCGTGCGAGACGATGGTGGACATCGTGGCGGCGGCGACGGATTGCTGGGCGGAGACGTCGACGTGCTGTCCGCGTCCGATCTGTCGGCGCGCGCGCAGGGCGACGAGGGCGGCGGAGGCGGCTTCGCCGGAGGCATGGTGCCAGGCCTGGGGAACGGAGACGCGGACGGGCTGCTGTCCGGCGTCGCCGGCCAGGATGAGGGGGCCGCCGGCGGCCATCAGGATGAGGTCGGTGGCTTCGTAGGCGGCTTTGGGTCCGTCCTGGCCGAAGGCGCTGATTGAGACGTAGATCAGGTTTTCGTTGAGCGCGCGGAGGTCGTCGTAGCCGAGTCCGCGGGAGGTCATTGCGCCGGGCTGGTCGGACTCGATCACGAAGTCGGCGTTGGCGGCGAGGCGGCGGATCAGGTCCTGGCCTTCGGCGCTGTCAAGGTCGCAGGTGATGCCGCGTCGGTTGCGGGCGTAGGCCCACCAGTAGAGGGAGCGGCCGGGTCCGGGTTGGTCGGCGGCGAAGGGAGCGAGGTTGCGGGCGGGGCTGCCGCCGGGCGGCTCAACGAGGATCGTGTCTGCGCCGAGGTCGGCGAGAATTTGGCCGGCAAGCAGGCCGCGCTCGTTGCTCAGGTCGAGGACTCGGTAGGGGCTGAGCATGGGGGTGCGTTCCTCCGTGGGGCGATCCTAGCGCGGCGGCGGCGGGTGGTGCGAGTGGTAGCGTCGAACTCGTGATGAGTGCTCGCGCGACGTACCAGGCAGAGACGGCCGCCGCGTTTCTGGTCCGGGCGCGTGCGTATCTCGCCGCTGGCGATGTGGCGCAGGCGTCGGGGGCCGGTTGGGATGCGGCGGCGCGAATGGTTGAGGCGGTGGCTGAAGAGGCTGGTGGGCGCGTACGGCACCCGGCCACCTCCACCAGACGGTCGGGCGCGTTGTGGACGAGCTGGGGGACAGGAAGGTCTGGCGCTTGTTCCACTCGGCGAGCGCATTGCAGCAGAGCTTCTACGAGGGTTTGATGCCTGCGGAGTCGGTGGCTGCGGGACTGAACGCGGTTGAGGAGTTTGTGAGGCGGCTGGGCGATCTGATCGACTGAGTCTCGGACTGCGGCGCTACTGGAGCGCTCCTGCGGCGGTGATGGGCCAGGCGGCCTCGACGACGCCTTCGCGGTGGGCGTAGAGAGTGCGGTGGAGAAGCATCGTGGAATCGGAGTAGTGCGGGATCAGGCGGATGCGATCGCCGGGGCGGACGGCTGCGCCGTCGTCGAGGGCGAGGTGAGTGTGCTCGGCGGAGAGGCCGACGCAGCGGACACCGGGCGGGGCGACTACTTCGGGCAGGCCAGTGTGGCGTCCGGTGGCTTTCCAGCCGGCATCGGCGGCGGCGCGCTCGTCGGCGGCGCTGACGACTTGGGCGGAAAGCGAGAAGGCGCGGCGGTGGCCTGCGACGCCCATCTGCTCGTAGGTGAGGTCCATCAGGGTTGCGCCGCCGGCCTGGAGTTCGGTGAGGAATCTCTGCTGGAGGACGAAGCGGTAGTTGCCGCTGCCGCCGCCGCTGAGCAGGCTGATTTCGAGGCCGACTGCTTCCGCGCCCTGACGCGCCTGTTGCAGCAGCTCGCCGGAGATGCGGGTCTCGCGCTCTTTTTCGGCCGGCGGCAGACCCATCACGTGACCCTCGTAGCCCATCAGTCCGCGCAGGCGGACGCCGTCGAGTTCGACGGCGCGCAGGCAGAGGGCGGCTGCGTCGTCGGGCGCGACGCCGCAGCGGTGGAGGTTGACGTCGACGTCGACGAGGATGTCGATCGTGACATTCGCAGCGACGGCCCGCGCGGCGATCATCGTGAGGTTGGCTTCGTCGTCCACGGCGACGCAGAGGGTTGCGTTGCGAGCGAGCCCGATCAGGCGGGCGACTTTTTCTGCGCCGACGACCTCGTTGGCGATCAGGATGTCGTCGATGCCGCCGTCGGCCATGGCCTGCGCTTCGGAGACTTTGGCGCAGGTGACGCCGACGGCGCCGGCGTCGAGCAGGATGTGGGCGAGCTCGGGCGTTTTGCAGGCTTTGGTGTGGGGCCGCCAGGCGATGCCGGCGCGGGCGCAGGCGTCGGCCATGCGGCGGGCATTGTGCTCGAAGGCGTCGAGGTCCACGAGTAGGGCTGGAGTGTCGAGCGCTTCGACGGGCAGGCCGGACGGATCATCCATCATTGCGTGAGGATAGGGTGCGCAGAGGATTGGAGCGCGCCATGCCATTCGCGGAGATCAACAGGCTGCGGCTGTTCTTTCACGAGCAGGGCGACGCGAGTTTGCCGACGGTGCTGTTCGTGCATGGGACGCAGGGGAACGCGTCGCTGTGGGCGGACGTGATCGACAGGCTGAGCGATCGATTTCATTGCGTCGCGCTCAATCACCGGGGGCGCGCGCCGTCGGACGCGCCGGAGGATCCGGGCGCGTACGGCATCGAGATTTTTGCGGATGATCTGGCGGCGTTTGCGGCGCAGCGCGGGCTGGACAGCTTCAGTTTGGTCGGCTGGTCGCTGGGAGTGCGGACGGCGCTGAGCTACTTACAGCGGCATGGGCAGCGTCACGGACAGGCGCGGGCGCGATCGCTGATCACGGTGGGCGGCCCACCCTCGCCGCGCTTCGGCGGGCAGCCGCTGCAGCCGCCCAACCGCGAGCGGACGCCGGAGCCGCACCGCTGGGCGGCGACATTCGGACCGATCACGGAGGCGTGCTGGGAGGGTTCGCAGGCGTCGCGGGCGTCGTGCGATCTGGAGTGGTTTCTGCCGCAGATTCGGATACCGACGGCGATTTTCCACGGGCGAAACGATCCGATCGCGCCGTTCGCGGCGGCGGAGGCGATGGCGGCTGCCATTCCGGGTGCGGCGTTTCATCCGTTTGAGCGGAGCGGGCACGCGCCGCTGGTCAGCGAGCCGGAGAAGTTTTTGGCGGACGCGGCGGCGTTTCTGGGGACGACAGCCAGATAATGCTGGGGCGCGGTGTGACAGCGGGCGCGTCGGCGCTCTACCCTTTGCGCGAAACGAACGGAGCGTCCAATGGGTGAGCGACTTGCAGGCAAGACGGCGGTGATCACGGGGGCGGGCTCGGGGATGGGGCAGGCGACGGCGGAGTTGTTTGCGGCGGAGGGGGCGAATGTGCTCGTGGTGGATCGGTGGGAGGAGCGAGCGGAGCGGGTGGCCGCGGGGATTAGCGAGCAGGCGGCGGGGGCCGGCGGGCGGGCGGCGGCATTTGTGGGGGATGTGGCGCAGGGGGAGGATGTGCAGGCGATGTTCTCGGCGGCGGCGGAGCGCTGGGGGCGGATCGACGTGATCTACAACAACGCGGGGATCGGGGGGCGCGAGGAGAATGTGCGGGACTGCCCGGAGGATGTCTTCGACGAGATCATGGCGATCAATCTGCGGGGGGTGTGGCTGGGGATGAAGTACGGGATTCCGCATCTTGAGGCGGCGGGGGGCGGCTCGATCATCTCGACGGCGTCGGTGGCGGGGCTTTCGGGTCTGGCTGGGATTGCGGCGTACTGCGCGTCGAAGGGCGGGGTGATCGCGCTGACGCGGGCGGCGGCGGGGGAGTGGGCGTCGAGCGGGATTCGGATCAACTGCATTTGCCCGGGGGTGATCGCGACGCGGATCGGCGACGACAGTCAGGGGCCGCAGGACGCGGCGCAGCTGGAGCGTCGGCGCACGACGGGGGCGCGGATTACACCGCTGGGGCGGAGCGGTGAGGGGCGCGACATCGCCGATGCGGCGTTGTGGTTGGCGTCGGACGAGTCGAGTTTCGTGACGGGGCAGGCGATCGTGGTGGACGGCGGCTGGACGGGCGTCGACGCGCGCTTTCCGGAGCTGACGGGGCGCAGGTTCGAGTAGGAGGCGGCTGATGGCTGAGCGGCTGCGGGGCAAGACGGCGGTGGTTACCGGCGCGGCGTCGGGGATTGGGGAGGCGACGGCGCGGCTGTTCGCGTCGGAGGGGGCGAATGTGTTGATTGCGGATCGGAACGCGAGCCGCGGGCCGTGGGTGGCGTCGGAGATCGGCGAGCGGGCGCTGTTCGTGGAGACCGATGTGCGGCGCGGGGAGGATGTGCAGGCGATGTTCCTGGCGGCGGCGGAGCGCTGGGGGCAGATCGACGTGATCTACAACAACGCCGGCGTGGGGCCGCCGGAGGACAATGTGCGGGACTGCCCGGAGAAGCTGTACGACCTGGTGAGCGACGTGAACATTCGGGGGGTGTGGCTGGGGATGAAGTACGGGATTCCGCATCTGGAGGCGGCGGGCGGGGGTTCGATCATTTCGACGGCGTCGGTGGCGGGGAAGATCGGGCTGGCGGGGATGGGGGCGTATTGCGCGTCGAAGGGTGCGGTGATCGCGATGACGCAGGCGGCGGCGGGAGAGTGGGCGTCGAGCGGGATTCGGATCAACTGCGTGTGCCCGGGCGGGATCGCGACGGGGCAGGGCTGGTTGGAGGAGGCGCAGGTTGCGGAGCAGCGGGCGAGGTGGGACGCGCTGCATCCGATTGGTCGGAGCGGGGAGGGGTTGGGGGGCGGCCGACCCCCCAGTCGCTGCGCGACAGCCCCCCTGCGTAGGGGGGCGATTTCCGGAGCGCCCCCCTCTCAGTCTCCCCCCACGATGGGGGGAGAGGTTGGATTGGGGGACCAATGGGTGATGCGGTCGGGGGCGATGCGGAGGAGGGGGCGTTCTTCGAGGGTCATTGTCTTGTATTGGGGGTAGCGGGCGCGGAGGGCGGCGATGGCTGCGGCTGCCTGCTCGGTGTCCCAGGTCTGCGGCCACCAGACCTCGGCGGGGCCGCGGAGGAGCAGCCACCAGAGCTGAGACCAGTCGTCGTCGTAGTGGTCGAGCAGGAGGGCGGCGCGGGCGTTTTCTTCGATGTTGCGGAGGCGTCGGAGGCGAAGGGTCTGCTTGGGTTTTTCATCGATGGCGATCCAGATGGCGTCGTCGTGGAGGGCGTAGACGACGGGCATCAGGTGGGGATCTGCGTCGGCGGAGGCGGTGGCGAGGTGTGCGCTGCGGCCGGCTTCGAGCAGGCGGCGGACGTCGTCGAGCGACGGCTGGGGCGATCGAGGCGACTGGGGCACGCGAGGGGTTTACCAGCTGGGGCGGCCGGGGTCGCCGCCGAAGATTTTCCAGTAGTCGGACTTTTCGCGCATTTCCTGGCAGCGGGGGTCGTCCCAGAGTTTGCGCACCATTTCGTCGAGGATGTCGAGCACGGGCTCGGGGAGGATGTCGCGGTCGAGGTAGGTTTTGCGGTGTTCGAGGGCGGCTTTGCCGGCGTCGTCGGAGAAGCACCAAGGGGCGCCGGGGTGCTGGAGGACGTAGGTGTCGATGGGGTTGACGGTGAGGGGGTCGATGTCGAGCCCGGCGTCGCGGTTGAGCGCCTGTGCGAGCCGCTCGGACATTTCGTCGGTGTTTTCGGTGTCGAGTTCGATCAGGGCCATGATGCTGCTCCCTTTGGCGTTGCGCGACGGGTCCAGTATCGCAGATGCTCATGAGCTGTGGGGGCTGCGGGGGGCTGTGGGGGAACGGTATCCTGTCGGCAACAGGACAGGGGAGGGAGTCGGCCGATGCCGGAGCGCAGGAAGCTGAGCGAGGCGGAGATCGAGGGGCGGTTGGGCGAGATTCCCGGCTGGTCGCACGCGGAGGGGGCGCTGCGGCGGACGTTCGAGTTCGACGATTTCGTGGCGGCGTTCGGGTTTATGTCGTCGGTGGCGCTGGCGGCGGAGAAGCTGGATCACCACCCGAACTGGTCGAATGTGTACAACACGGTGGAGGTCGCGCTGAACACGCACGACGCGGGGGGCGTGACGGACTTCGATTTTGTGTTGGCGGGGCGGATTGGGGAGCTTGCAGGCGGGTGACGGGACGGGGACGGCCGATCTCCCGGGGCGTGTTCACACTTCCGTCGTTCCCGCGTGCGGGGGAACGACGGGTCCTGGGGGCGGGAGTAACGGGGGATTTGGCGGGGGCGGCCGACCCCCCAGTCGCTGCGCGACAGCCCCCCTGCATAGGGGGGCGATTTCCGGAGAGGGCAGCCCCTCTCTCAGTCTCCCCCCATCCTGGGGGGAGACTGAGAGAGGTGTGTTAGAGCCAGTGGCGGAGTTGGGCGCGGGTGGCGTTTGCGCCGGTGATCACTATGGTGATGCGACGGTCCTTCAGGCGGTCTTGGGTCTGTTCGGCGGCGGCGACGGCTACTGCGCCGGCGGGCTCGGCCATGATGTGTTGGGCGTCCCAGAGGAGACCGATTGCTTCGATGATTTGGGCATCGTCGACGAGCAGGAAGTCGTTGAGGGAGGCGCGGAGGATGCCGAGGGCGAAGGGGAAGGGGACGGCGGTGGCGACGCCTTCGGCGAGGCTAGCGTTGGGGCGGGGCTCGACATTGCCGGAGCGCCAGGCGTCGTGGGCGGCGGGTGACTGGGCGGACTGGGCGGCCCAGATTTCGGCGGGGTGGGCGAGGCCGTCGCGGACGGTGACCCAACCGGAGGCGCCGGTGCCGCCGCCCAGGGGAAGGATGACGAGGTCGGTGTCGGGCTGCTGCTCTTCGAGCACTTCAAGGGCGGCGGTGGCGACGCCGGCGATGAGGAGGGGTTCATCGACGGGTTCGACGTAGCGCGCGCCGCGCTCGGCGGCGAATTCTTCGGCCTGGGCGCGGGATTCGTCGAAGCGTTCGCCGACCAGTTCGACGGCTCCGCCGAGACGCTTGATGGCGGCTACTTTGTCGGTGTTGGCGTCGGCGGGCATGAAGATGGTGGCGGTCGCGCCGGCTGAGGCGGCGGCGAAGGCGAGCGACTGACCGTGGTTGCCGGTGGAGGCGGTGACGAGGCCGCGGGCGAGTTCGTCGGGCGTGAGGCGGCTGACGAGGTGGAGTCCACCGCGCACTTTGAAGGCGCTGGTGGGGGTGACGCATTCGAGCTTGAGCGAGACATGCGCGTTCCAGCGCTCGGAGAGGGCGACGCTGTGGACCAGCGGGGTGGGCAACTGTAGATGCGGGCGAATGATCTCGGCGGCGCGGCGGACATCGTCGAGCGTGGGAGGAGTGAGCGCGTCGGTCATGCGGGGTCCGTCTCTCGGTACTTGGCGCGCTGGGCGTCTTGCAGGCTTTCGATGGTTTCGGCGCTGCGGAAGTAGATGTCGGGCGGGTCCCAGCCGTTGAGGCCGGCGTAGGTGTCGATCTGGCTGCGGTGGTGGATGTCGTGTTCGAGCATCATCATCAGGACGCGCCAGCCGGCGAGCGAGCCGTCGGGGGTGTCGATCATGGGGACCTGGCGTGTGAGGCCGGCTGGGCCGACCTCGGAGACGAGTTGGGAGAAGCGTTGGAAGCTGTCGTTGAGCGCGGGCGCCCAGAGTTCGGAGCGGCTGACGTCGGGCGGTTCGGGTGAGATCCAACCTTCGAGGCGGTAGGCGCTGGCGAAGTAGAGTCGGGAGCCGCACATGTGGCCGATCAGTTTGTTGATGGACCAGGCGTTTTCGCCCTCGCCGCCCATACCAGCAGCTTGGGGAGTCCAGCCGTCGGCTTCGGGGGGGAGGGCGGCGATGTCGCGGACGGCGCGTCCGTTGACGGAGCGGAAGTAGCGGAGGAAGACGTCGATTTCGGTGAACATGGGGCGGCTCCCGGGTCTAGAACGTGAGCTGTTCGTGCTGTTCGCGGGGTGTGAGCAGGTCGGGGTCGTCGTTGCGGACGGCGTTGACGCGGGGTGAGACGGGGCGGCTGGTGAAGGCGTCGTCGGGGGCGGCGATCAGTAGGGAGCTGAGGCGGTCGAGGTTCTGCTGATGCGGATCGAGCCAGTCGTCGAGCCGCTCGTTGGGGAGGACGACGGGCATGCGGTCGTGGATGGCGGCGAGCTGGTCGTTGGCGGGGGCGGTGATGATGGTGAAGGTGGTGATCGGCGTTGGTGGGTTGCCGTTTTCGGCGCTTGCCTCGTTGGTGGGCGGGGTCCAGCGCTCGTAGAGGCCGGCGAAGAGGAAGGGTTCGCGGTCGAGGCGGTGGATCCAGTGGGGTTGGCGGTTGTGCTTGGGGCCGGTCCACTCGAACCAGCCGTCGGCGGGGACGGCGCAGCGGCGGCGCTGGAAGGCGGGCGTCCAGACGCGCGAGGAGGCGAGGTTTTCGCGGCGGGCGTTGATCTGGCGAGCGGCGCGCTTTGCGTCTTTGGCCCAGTGGTTGATCAGGCCCCAGTGAGCGGTTTCGGCGATGAAATCTTCGCGCTCGAAGCGGATGACGGGGTGGCGGTTGGTGGGGGCGATATTGAAGCGGGGCTGGAATCGGACGGCGGCGAAGATGCGCGGATCGAGCTGTTGCAACTGGGCGAGGTCGTCCAGCGTGTCGACGGTGAGGGTGAAACGTCCGCACATATCGGCCTCGGGACAGATCGGCCTCGGCCCAGCCTCGGTGTGGGGCAGTGTATCGCGCGTCCGCCTGCGGTTAGGATGAGGGGCACTGCGAAGCTGCGCGGCACTGCGCGAAGGGATGATTGCACCATGACGACCGTGATGTTGGACAAGCGCGACGACGGGGTGGCGCTGATTACGCTCAATCGGCCGGAGCGGCTGAATGCGTTCGGCGAGGACCTGATTCCGCGGCTGGTGGAGTCGCTGGAGGACTGCGAGAACGATCCGGATGTGCGCTGCGTGGCGCTGACGGGGGCGGGGCGCGGCTTTTCGGCGGGCGCGGACATCAACAACATGAGCGGCGGCGGGGGGCGGCGGACGGGTCCCGGTGTGGGCAACCGGATCGGACACCGCAACCAGGTGCAGACATCGGGGATGCTGCACGAGATGGGCACGCCGACGGTGGCGCTGGTGAACGGCCCGGCGGCGGGCGGGGGTTTGGGGCTGGCGCTGGCGACGGATTTCCGGATCGCGTCGGATCGGGCGCGGTTTGTGACGGCGTTCCGCAACATCGGGGTGTCGGGCGACTACGGCTGCGCGTGGTTTCTCCAGCGGATGGTGGGGATCACGAAGGCGCGGGAGCTGCTGATGCTGGATCGTCGGATCGACGCGGAGGAGGCGGCGGGGCTGAACATCGTGACGGAGGTGGTGCCGCACGATGAGCTGATTCCGCGGGGGCTGGAGTTCTGCCGGGAGATCGCGCAGGGCCCGACGGCGGTGTTGGCGATGATGAAGTGGACGCTGAATTTCGGGGCGAACGCGAACCTGTCGGATTCGCTCTACCAAGAGGGGGCGCATGTGGCGCTGTCGTTCACGGGGGAGGACAACAAGGAGGCGGCGCGGGCGTTTTTGGAGAAGCGGCAGCCGGTGTTTGTGGGGCGGTGACGTGGGTTGGGGCTGGGGAGTTGGGGCGGCCGACCCCCCAGTCCGCTGCGCGGACAGCCCCCCTGCATAGGGGGGCGATTCCAGAGCGGACAGCCACCTGCGTAGGGGGGCGATTCCAGAGCGGACAGCCACCTGCGTAGGGGGGCGCCCCCCTCTCAATCTCCCCCCGCGACGGGGGGAGAGGCCGGAAGGGGAACCCCGCGACGGGGGGAGAGGCTGGAAGGTGAGCCCCTGCGACGGGGGAGAGGCCGGGGGGAATTGGGCAAGAAAGACCGAACCCGGGGCGCAGGAAGCCCCGGGTCGGCCCAGGAGGCAGAACGGGGCGAGCGAGAAACCCCGTCCTGTGGCGATCTCGCCGGGCGGAGCCCGGCGCGATTCCCTCGTTGGGAGGGGCCGCGGCGACGGGGCGACGCGCAGTGCTGCGCGTGGGGCGCGTCCACGAACTTCGCCGGCCGTGCGAAAGACAGCCAGCGACCGGTGGCGCGCGATACTCCCTCGGTCGCCTACGGGGTTAGCTGACGGGCTCGGCGCGAGAGAGTGCGCCGCGGGGCTTGCGCCCCGTTCGCCCCTTTGCCGTCCGCTCCGCGCTGCGGTTTGGTCGGCAGGTTGGGTCCCCCGTTCCCCGCGGGCGGCAGCCGTTGGGGATTCGGCCCAGCTATTCAGTTGTGTCCATAAGGTATCAGGTTAGGCAAGGGTTGTCACGCTGTGGACAACTTTTCGGCGTTAGCCACAAGCGCGGGCACGCCAGAGTCGAGCGCGGGTGCGATGAGGTAGGGCGCGCGGCGCGCTAGGGCGTGTTCACACTTCCGTCATGCCCACACCGCCCCCACCGTCATACCCGCCCCCTCTCCACTCCGCCACACCCACGCCCCCTACTCCGCCACACCCACGCTCCCTACTCCGCCACACCCACGCCCCCTACTCCGCCATACCCGCGCTCCCTACTCCGTCATACCCGCGCTTGCCGCGGGTATCTCGACGTGGCCAGCACCCAACCCCGCTAGCCTGCCAACCATGCCGCGAGCCCTGCGTCTACATCCTGGCCAGCCGACCACACGGAGCGATCTACACCGGCACCACCTCCGACCTCCCGCGCCGCGTCTGGCAGCACAAGCGCGTGAAGGCTCCGCCTTCACGAGACGATGGACCAAGCGATTGCTCGATAGAAGCAGATCAAGCGCTGGAGCAAGGCGCAGCAGCGTGGGTTGATCGACCAGTTCAACCCTGAGTGGCGGAACCTCTACGGCGATTTGGCGTGAGGTCTGGGAGCCGGGAGCGGCGGCTGTGCCGCTCACGGCGAGATACCCTCGTTCGGGCCGGGGGCAGGCTCCTCGCCAAGCGCGGGCACGCCAGAGTCGAGCGCGGGTGCGACGGGATAGGGCGCGCGGCGCGCTAGGGGTCGCAGCCGAGGGCGAGGAGTTCTTTGCGGAGGTCGTTGATGCGGTCGTAGATGCGGCGAAGTTCAGGGTTGCCGGGGCCGACGGACTGGCCGGGTTCGGGAGGGAGGCGGCCGGGGAGGGTGTCGGCGAGTTCGTTGAGTTGTTCGCGCTCGGCGCGCATTTCGGCGCAGCGGGCTTCGGTGTCGGTTGGGGCAGCTGCTTCGGCGGTCATGCGGGGCTCCTTGTTTACTGCTCCGGAGTGGGTTCGGCGTCGGCGCGGCGTTGGCGGTGGGCGCGGTCGAGGGCTTCGGCTTCGTTGCGGGGGAGCGCGGGACGGGCGCGGATTCGGATGCCGAGCTCCTGCGCTTCGAGCTGGATTCGGGCCAGCGACGGAGCGTCGGGGGTCTCGATGATCAGGGCGAGATCGTCGGCGTCGATCAGCAGAGCTTCGACCAGGCGTCCGCCGGTCATGCGCGCGGACTGGTCCAGGGCTGCGAGCGTGTCGGCCAGGGGCGCGCGGTCGGTGGGTGGATCGATTCGGCTTGCGGCGGCGAGGTAGAGCGGCATGCGCTTCTAGCATAGGTGGACACAGGCGGGCGTAGCCGAGCGTCGGCGGCGATAGCCGGCGCAGCAGTGCTTGAGGAGGCGAATGATGGCAGCGAACGGCGAGCGGGTGGGGTTCATCGGGCTGGGGATTATGGGCGTCCCGATGGCGGCGAATCTGATCGGGGCGGGCTACACGCCGACGGTGTGGAATCGCAGCCAGCCGGGGGTGGATGCCTGCGTTGCGCTGGGGGCGGCGGCCGGGGAGTCGCCGCGGGCGGTGGCCGAGGCGTCGGATGTGTTGATCACGATCGTGACGGACAGCGACGATGTGCGGG
Organism: Dehalococcoidia bacterium; assembly: GCA_965242565.1. GTDB lineage: Bacteria > Chloroflexota > Dehalococcoidia > Bin125 > Bin125 > CATQGW01. The sequence continues at coordinate 1,619,961 of OZ251457.1, forward strand.
AAGTGCTGATCGACGGGCCGGGCGGCGAGGCGGAGCGGGCGGCGATCGGGGGGCTTGCGGCCGGGTCGGTGGTGATCGATATGAGCACGATCAGCCCGGTCGTGACGCGGGAGATTGGGGAGCGTCTGGCGGCGCGCGGGGTGGAGCTGCTGGATGCGCCGGTTTCGGGCGGGGACACGGGGGCGAAGGCGGGGACGCTTTCGATCATGGTCGGGGGCGAGGCGGCGGCGCTGGAGCGCTGCCGTCCGATTTTGGAGGCGATGGGGGCGACGATCACGCACTGCGGTCCGAGCGGGGCGGGGCAGACGGTGAAGCTGTGCAATCAGGTGGCGATTGCGGGGGCGCTGCTGGGGGTGTGCGAGGCGCTGGCGCTGGCGCAGAAGTCGGGGGTGGACGCGGAACGGATGCTGGAGGCGATCAGCGCGGGCGCGGCGGGGTCGTGGCAGCTGTCGAATCTGGGGCCGCGAATTGCGGCGCGTGATTTCGCGCCGGGCTTCATGATTCGACTGATGCAGAAGGATTTGCGGCTGGCGCTGGAGGCGGGCGACGATGTACGGCAGCCGCTGCCGAATACGTCGCTGGTGCATCAGCTCTACTACCAGTTGCAGGCGGAGGGAGCGGACGGCGACGGGACGCAGGCGTTGGCGCGGGTGGTTGAGGCGTTGGGGGCGACGAGGATTGGGGGGTAGGGCGGCCGACCCCCCAGTCCGCTACGCGGACAGCCCCCCTGCGTCGGGGGCGATTTCGGAGGGACGGGGCTAGTGGGAGGCGAGCTCGCCGAGTTGTTCGTCGGCGGAGGAGAGGCGCTCGGCGACGTGCTGGAGCATGGCCCAGAGGACTTCGCGGGTGGCTTCGTCCTCGAAGGTGGAGCGGAGGATGACCATGCACTCGGTGGGCTGGTTGGCGATGATGGTGGCGCTGCGGGGGCGTCCGAGCAGGAGGGCCATTTCGCCGAAGAACTCGCCCTCGTCGAATGAGGCGAGGTGCTGCTGGTTGTCGGTGCCGTAGCCCTGGTAGACGTCGACGCCGCCGGAGCGGATCACGTGGAGGGCGGTACCGAGGTCGCCTTCGCGCTCGATGGCTTGGCCTTCGTTGAAGTTCTGGAGTTGCACCCAGGCCGAGATGGCGCCGAGGTGTTCGCGGTCGACGCGGGCGAACAGGTCGGTGTTGGCCAGCATGTCTTCGATGGCTTCGGGCATGATGTTCTCCACGCTGCGGAACGGAGCGTCCACGCGCAGGATATGGGCAAGCGGCGACTCGTGCAGGGCGTTGTGTAACGGGGCGCGGTGCGATGTTGCGCAGGCGTCGGAATTTGCGCTGCTGAGTGCGCATTCAGCCGCCGTCTGCGCCGCCGGCTCCAAGCTCAGGCTGGAATTGCGGGGCAGCGATCGCGCGCAGTGCGTCGGCGCGCTGGGCGAGGGTGCGTCCGCGCAGGCGGGCGATGCCGTACTCGGTGACCACGATGTCGGCGAGGTAGCGCGGGGTGGTGACGACGGCATCGGCGTCGAGCCGCCGGATGATGCGCGAGACGCGGCCGCGGGCGGCGGTGGCGGGCATGGCGATCACGCTGAGTCCGCCATTGAGTTGGGCGGCGGCGGCGAAATCGGGTTGGCCGCCCGGGCCGGAGATTTGGCGTCCGCCGACTGATTCGGCGTTGACCGAGCCGTCGAGCGCGACCTGCACGGCCGAGTTAATGGCGACGAAGTTGCGCTGTTGGGCGAGGATGAGCAGCGAGTGGGTGTAGGAGGCAGGTGCGAGGCGGACTGCGTCGTTGCGGTGCAGCCAGCGGTAGAAGTCCGCGCCGCCGGCGGCTTCGGTGGTGATGATCAGGCCGGGAGCGGTGGTCTTGCGGGTACCGGTCAGCGCACCGCTGTTATGTAGGCCGATGATGCCGTCGCTGATCAGTCCGGAGTGGACGCCGAGGTCCCTGCGCTCGCCGAGCAGTCCCATGATCGCTTCGGGGACGCCGCCGAGACCGAACTGGAGAGTCGCGCCATCGGGGACGAGGGAGACGACGTGCCGGGCGATTTGCAGTTCGACTTCGCCGGGTTCGGTACGGCGCAGTTGGGGGATGTCGGAGTCGAGTTCGACCAACCAGTCAAACTCGTCGGCTGCGAGCTCGGCTGCGCCGAAGGTGTAAGGGACGTTGGCGTTGATCTGGGCGATGGCGAGCGGGGCGGTGCGAATGACGTCGACGATGCCGCCGACGGATGTGCCGAGCGAATGGCGTCCGTCGGGTCCGGGCGGGGAGACTTGCACGAGCACGGCGTCGGCGGGCAGCGGTCCGTCCTGGGCGAAGAGGGTGGGTACCTGGGCGTAGGTGGCGGGGATGTGCTCGAGTTGCCCGGCCTGCTCTGCGGCGCGCAGGGGGCCGCCGGTCTGGTAGGTGGAGAAGCGGAAGGGTGCGCCGGGGTGGTCGAGCGGGGCGATGTGGGTGAGGAGGTTGCCGCAGGCGAGCTCGAGCTCGGTCCAGCCGGCGCGGAGGTCGTCGAGCGCGGCGAGCAGTCCGACGGGTGTGCCGGAGAGGGCGGGGACGACGATGCGAGCGCGGTCGGGGATTTGGCGGAGGGCCTGTTCGGGGGAAACGAGGCGGGCTTTGCGGGGGCTGGAGCGCGGGGGGAGGTGGGAGTCGAAGTTGGTCATTCGGCGGGGTCTTCGAGCAGTCGGACGTTGTGGGGGTTGCGGAGTTCGTAGCCGCGGCCGGCGGGGTGGAGGTCGCCGTCGAGTTCGATTTGGCGGTGTTCCTGGAATGCCGTGATCACGGTGTGGAAGTCGGTCGGATCGAAAGTCACGCTGAGACGCCGCGAGTGGTCGTCGATCTCGGCGAGCAATTGCGCGCGGCCGTCAAAGTCCTCGGGCTCGCGCTCAAGCCCAACGACATCGGCGAGGACTTGCTCGTCGGGATAGAAGGCACCGGCACGGAGGCGGTTACCCGCTGCTTGGACGATCTCAACCTCATGCGCACTGAACGGAATCGATGCGGTCTGCTTGCCGTTACGCGGTCGCGTCGCAGCCCACCGCACATCGACCGTTATGCCGCCGCCGAACTCTCCGCTCAGCTTCATGAGGCCGAGGAGCGCACTACATAGATTCGCACTGACGCCAGAATGCACTGCATCGTCGAACGGCGCAAGATCGTCTTGGGTCCTCACGTCCACGATCGCCTGCGCCGTCGCGCCCAGGCCGCTTGCGAGACCGGCAACTGCGCGCCTCGAGAACGGCACGGGGGCAGACTGCAAGCCTCCGCCGTTGTTCGGCAAGCGCGCTTGGCCATACGACAGCGGAACCGGGGAAAAGAGCGTAAGCGCGAATGCATCGAAGACAAGCGGCGCCGGCGAGATCGAATTCAAGAAGGTCGTCACTGCTGCCGAAGCCCGGCCGCGAAACGCCGGGCGGGGACGTTCCGCCGCTCGCGCCGCTGCAGCGACGAGTCGGTAGCTGTCGTTGAGCAAGTGCCCTGCGTCGTGAAAGGACAAGTGGGCCGCGTCGGGCGCGTGCAGTGCGGTAATGTTGATCGTGTCGGCGCCTGTTCCGGCAAGCGCGCGGTAGATTTCCAGTTCGGTGCGTTGTTCCACCTCCGCGATGGTCTCGATTGAGCGTGCGATGCTCTCAGCGTGATCGGGAAACGTATCGCGCTCCGGCACCTGAATGCCCCAGCGCTTACCGCCCTCTTCGCGTGAGTAGACCGCGGAGCGGCCCGGAATGCGACCCTTCAGCGTCCACTCGTGCTGTTCAAGGTACGCGGACAGTGCCACCGACGAGATGGAGAGCAACAGGCGCTCGTCGTCGACGCGGGCGCGCATCACAGTTCCCCATCTTCAACGCGGCTCATCAGCACCGTGAGTTGGTCCGGATCGAACCGTTGGCTCTCAGGGAAGCGAATTCGTTGAGTGCTCGCATTGGATGAATGATCGCGGCCGCGCAACGAGTGCCAGTAGCCCGTGCAATGAATGCACAGAGTCTCGATGCTCACGGTCGTCCAAGCCGAGACGTCCTCAGGAATCTCCACCAGGATCAGCAGCCTCGCCTCGCGCGACTCAACGCACAGGTCGTTGTAGTTCTTCACCTCAAGGTCGTAGACGACCTCGTCGCCCTCCACGAGACTGGCGCTGGTTGACTTCGCCTGATACTTGAACGAAGGAAAGAGGCCTTCGTCAGAGCTGATCTCGCCGTCGGCGCTCGCAGCATCGCGCCTCACTCGGCCGGAGTAGTCGTAGCCAGCGCGAGCCGCCACAGCGTGAATGTAGGCGAGCGACATCTCTTCCTTCTGGATGTTCAGTTCCACGGAAGCCGCCAGGTTTCACTGTGCTCACGATACGCCGGTGCGCGGGCGCGCCGCCCGTCGTGGGGACGGGCGGCGCGTCTGCGGACTGGCCGGGTGGGCGGCGGCTAGGGCTGGGAGATGTCGAGCACGCCGCGGGCGACCTCCCCGTTCTGCATGGCGGCGAAGGCTTCGTTGATCTGGCCGAGCTCGAAGCGCTTGCTGACCAGGCCGGTGAGGTCGAGCTTGTCCTGGCGGTAGAGGTCGAGCAGCTTGGGCATGTGCTCGCGGAAGCGGGTGCTGCCATACATGCAGCCGATCGCCTTCTTCTCCTGGAGGAACTCGGGGCCGGGCAGGCTGACCTCGGAGCCGAGCGGCATCATGCCGACGATGCAGGCGGTGCCGCCGGCGCGGACCATGTCCCATGCCTGGCGGGCGGCGTTGACGTTGCCGATCGCTTCGAAGGCGATTTCCACACCGTCGCCGCCGGTCAGCTCCTTGACCGCCTCCACCGCGTCGACGTTGGAGGCGTTGATGGTGGTGGTGGCGCCGAAGTTGGTAGCCATGTCGAGCTTGTTGTCGAGGATGTCGACGGCGATGATCTGGCTGGCGCCGGCGATCTTGCAGCCCTGGATGACGTTGAGGCCGACACCGCCGCAGCCGATCACGGCGACGATCGCGCCGCCGGGCACCTGGGCGGTGTAGAGGGCGGCGCCGACGCCGGTCATGACGCCGCAGCCGACCAGGGCGGCCTCGGCGGGCGGGATGTCCTCAGGGATTTTGAGCACGCCGGCCTGGGTGGTGAGCATGTACTCGCCGAAGGAGCCGACGGAGGCCATCTGCACGACGGGGCGTCCGTCCCAGGTGAGGCGGTTGCGGGCGAGCGCGGCGTCGTTGGGCGCGGGGCAGAGGTTGGGCTCGCCGCGCAGACACCAGTAGCAATCGCCGCAGAAGGGGCGGAAGGACATGATGACGTTGTCGCCGGGCTGGACGTAGGTCACGTCGTCGCCGACCTTTTCGACGACGCCGGCGGCCTCGTGTCCGAGCACGGCGGGCAGGCCGCCGAAGGCGGCGGCCCACTTGCCGTCGACGAAGTGCAGGTCGCTGTGGCAGACGCCGCTGGTGGTGGTGCGGACCAGCACCTCGGAGGGCTCAGGATCGCGCACATCGATGTCATGCACTTCCAGCACGGAGCGGTCGCCGTCCTTGGCCTGATTCTCGGGGTCGAAGATTGCCGCCTTCATCGGAGTGTCCCTTCCAGGATGCGCGCCGCCCGTGCGGGCGGCTACTGTTCGCGCGCAGGCTAGGCTACAGCGCGCGGCAAGGCAAACAGACGCGCTCAGCGGGCGGGGGGCAGGAGCCCCCAGAGCCGACGCTTGGGCTTGGGTTTGCGGCGCGGGCGCAGGGCGGCGAGGCTGCGGAGGAGCTCAGGGATGTTCTCCAGCTCGAGCGCGCCCTCATCGCGCCAGCGCTGCTGGCGTTGGGCCGCGCTCTCGAGGCCGCCCAGCAGCCGCTCGTCGTGGGCGCGCCGGAGGGCGCGGAGGATGCGGAGGCCGAGCCGCCCGGCGAAGAGCACGACGAACAGCCAGACAAGGGCGAGCAGGCCGAAGCCGACGGCGATCGCGATCAGCCCAATGTCGCGCCATTCGTCGAGCGTCAGCATCGGCCAGCCTCTATGCTGTGCGACATGCCGAAGCGCGGGCCGACCGAGCTGCTGATTCTGTTCCAGCTGGCGCTGGGTGCCGGTTTCGCGGGCATGCTGGTGTGGATGGTACTGGAGTGGGCGGGAGCGCTGTAGGCGCGGCGGCGGGCAGCGCGGGCTACGCTGGTCAGAAGACGATAATGACTCCGGACGAGCTCCACGGCACGCTCTTCTACGGCGACAACCTGACGGTGCTGCGCGAGCCGGGAGGGTGCGGATCGGCGAGCGGGACTAGAGAACCCGCTGTGGTCGATCGGGGCCTGGTTCGCGGGGCGTCGGCCGGAGCTGCCGACGCCGTTGGGAACGCGGCAGCCGCGGTTGATCTGAGTCGATCACAGGCAATCGCTGTTTGACGCGCAGCAGAGGTGGAGGAGTGCGCAGCCGCTAGGGCGTGTTCACACTCCCGTCTCCCGCGCCGCCCCTCCGTCTCCCCACGCCCACTCCATCATGCCCGCTCTTCTCTCTACCCCGCCACACCAACGCCACCCCCACCCCGTCACACCCGCGCATCTCTCCCTCCTCCGTCATACCCGCGCTTGCCGCGGGTATGACGGAGTAGAGAAAGGGGCGGGAACGACGGAAGTGTGAACAGGCCCTAGCTGAAGTAGCGGCCCTGGATGTTGCGGGCGATCACCATCCGCTGGATCTGGTTTGCGCCCTCGAAGATCTGGAAGATCTTCGCGTCGCGCATCCACTTCTCCAGCGGCATCTCTCGCATGAAGCCGACACCGCCGCAGACCTGCACGGCATCCGTCGTGACTTTCATCGCGGTGTCGGAGGCGAACGTCTTGGCCTTGCTCGCCTCCTCCAGCGCGAACGGCTGGCCGGACGATGCCTGCTCGCCGGCGCGCCAGGTGAGCAGGCGGGCGGCGTCGATCGCGATGTCCATGTCAGCCAACATAAAACCCACGCCCTGATGCTCGATCAGCGGCCTGTTGAACGTCTTGCGCTCGCGGGCGTAGTCGGCGGCGTACTCGAAGGCGGCGCGCGCCAGGCCGACGGCGAACGCGCCGATCCAAGGGCGCGTGGCGGCGAGCGTGCCCAGCGCGCCTTTGCCGCCGCTGCGGAATTCGGGATCAGAGACGCCCAGCCGGTGATCGACGGGGATGCGCACCTCGTCGAACGCCAGATCGGCGGTGTGGCTGGCGCGAATGCCCATCTTGTCCCAGACCTTGATCTGCGAGAAGCCCGGCGCGTCGTTGGGCACCACGAAGGCCGAGACATCGTTCCAGCCGCTGCCCTCGCCCTCGCGCGCGAAGACGACGGTGAGGTCCGCGATGCCGCCGCCGGTGATGAAGCGCTTCGTGCCGTTGATCACGTACTCGTCGCCGTCGCGTACGGCGCGGGTTTGGATCGAGCCGGCGTCGGAGCCGGAGTCCGGCTCGGTCAGCGCCAGCGCGCCGAGCCGCAGCTTGCCGTCGTCGCTCGTACACAGCGGCAGGAAGCGCTCGCACTGCTCCTCGGTGCCGATCACCGAGATTGCGGTGGCCGCCAGGCCGCTGACCTGCGTGCCCACCGCGATCCCCGCGCAGCCCCAGGCCATCTCCTCGGCGGTGATCATCGAGGTGATGCCGGGGATCGCGGCCTGGCCGCCCAGCGCGCCGCCGGTCAGGCCGATCTCCGCGGCTTTAGCCGCCACATCCCAGGCGAACTCGTTGCGCTCGTCGTACTCCTGCGCGACGGGCCGCACCTCTTTGGCGGCGAACTCGTGCGCCGTCTGCTGCACCATCCGGTCCGCTTCTGAGAGGGCGAAGGTAGGCATGCGAACTCCATTCATGAGTGCGTCGTGGGTGCAAGCATAGCGGCTGGCTACGAACAGCGCGATTGCGCGGCGGCGCAAGTCAGTGGACGAACGCCTCTTCCATGGCCTTGGCGTCACTGCGACAAAGCGGATGCACGTTGTGTCGCTCCAACGTGTCCCAGACGACTGCGTCGATCTCTCCAGTTACGTTGGCATCGTTCAAGAGCGCATATCCCTGCGCATCGCCCGAACGAGAATCTGCGGTATCGATCCAGGCGAATGCGCAGCGATTGGCCTGATCGCGCGCGGGAGTGTTAATCGCCGTGACGATCTTCGGATGACCGGATCCGTTGCCATGGATCAGGAAGTTGAACCTGTGCCGCACGCCGCCCTTGCCGGTGTACTCTACTTGGCTCTTGTGCGAAATTGCGCGCTCGTTCAGCCACCCCCGCACATCGTCGCGGAATTCTTTCGCGCTGATCTGCTTGCTCTGTTCGCCGAGACCGCGCTCCGCGTCGAGGTGCCCTGCGTATCCGAGGCTGTCGACAGCCAACATTGCGCTCAAGAGCTGGTGCAAGCGCATGGGGAACTCTTCGCTGCCGCTTCTAACGGTCAGCGCATCGTTCGCCTCTTCCTCGTAACGCACTCGGTATCCCGACAGGATCACGCTGAGCAGCTTCCGCTGTCCCGGATCGCTCAGAGACATGCCGGACATCTCGAGATCGTTGACAGTGTATCCGTAGTCGGTAGCGAGCAGCGTGTCGCCTTCGCGTCGCACGTACATTTGGAGGTGGTCGTTGTGGCGATCCAGGAAGGCAGTGGTGACCTCGAGGAAGCCGTCCAGATCGCGCCAAGCCACCTGCTCGCTCAGCCAGTCTCGGTAGCGGGCGACCACTGCCTCAACCTTGTCTGTTGGCTTGTCCGCTGGGCCTGTCATCGGTCCTGTCCTTCGCCTCTGATCCCACAGAATACCAGAAAGTCCAGCAGCGTTTCGTGTGGGTCGGTGAGGTGTGGGAACTCATTGAGCGGGACTGAACGCGCCCAAGCATCGTTCGCTCCCTCTCGATAGAGGTGCAGATGCGTTCCGGAGAGCTTTCGCCCGTCCGGATTGGCGTGCGGCGCGCCCCCAACGTCGAGTCGGGCCAGGATGATCCTGCGCCGCACGCGAAGCTGATGCGTCCACTTTGAGAAGCGGAGAGCGGTGTAGTTCACGTCAAGCAAAAATTCCTCGTCGCCCGATCCGCTTTCCTCCAACTCAAGAGTGAACATGCGCCGAATGCCCGGGGATGGCAGCGGCAGCCGGGCTGGATGCATGAAGCGCTTGGGCGCTTGCAACAGGCGATCCGCCTCTTCCTGCGCCGGATAGAGCTCGTTCATCGGGCCATCGTTCGCCGCCGATCGCCGTCAGGCTGGCGGATCATCTGGACGCGCTTGCAACGGCGGCAGGCGCTCCAGCAGACGCTCCGTCGCCTGGGCGATCTCGCTGACCGCCTCGTCGAAGGCTTCGGCGTTGCGCTGCGACGGATGGCGCATGCCGGAGACCTTGCGCACGAATTGGAGCGCAGCATCCTCCACCTCTTGCGGCGACGTCTCGCCCTCGCGGGTGCGCAGGCGCTTGATGCTGCGGCACATTCGCCGGCTGCTTCCCGCGCCGCGGCCTAGAAGCCGCTGAATTTGGCCTCGCGGCGCTCCACGAAGCTCTGCACGCCCTCGATCCGGTCGAACGACTCCTGCACGAGCGGCAGCACCGCGCCGGAAATCTCCAGCGCGCTCTCGTAGTCCAGGTTGGCCGTACGGTAGGCCATCAGCTTGCCCACCTTCTGCCCAATCGGCGGCCCTGCCTCAACCTCTTCAGCGAATTCGAGCAGCTTCTGGTCGAAGTCCTCAGCCGGCACGAGGTAGTTGCTGACACCGGCCGCGTGCCCCTCTTCGGCGCTCATGAAGCGGCCGGTGAACATCATCTCCATCGCCTTGCGCCAGCCGATGATCTTGGGGATCGCCCAGAAGCCGCCGAGGTCCGCGTAGAGGCCGCGCTTGACATAGGCGACCTGATAGCGGGCGTTGGTCGAAGCGACGGCGAGGTCGGCAAGGCACGCCATGTCGAAGCCTGCGCCGACGCACGCGCCGTTGATCCCGGCGATCACCGGAATATCGAGCCGCCGCAGCTCGGCGAAGGTCTTCGTTTCGTAGCGGAAGTTGAGCCGCCCGCCCTCGTTGTCGACATGCCCCTCAGGCGCGGGCGAGCCGACCAGCGGGTCGGGGTTGCGCTCCCAGAAGTCGGTCTGACCGCGCCCAGCGCCGGCGTGATCCATCCCCGCGCAGAAGCCGCGGCCCTTGCCGGTGATCACCAGCACGCGGGCGGTGCGATCCATCCGCAGCCGCGCCAGCGCGTCGTGCATCTCCTCCAGCAGCGGGAAGGTCAGCGCGTTGAGCTTCTCCGGGCGGTTGAACTCGAGCCAGGCGATGCCGTCCAGCTTGCCCTTGCGCTCCAGCGTGATCTGTTCGTAGTTCATCCAGGTCTCCGTTCTCGGTGCCTTCCGGCCATATGCCGGCTGCATGCGGGCGGCGTCAGGTCACTCTCGGCAACACATCGTTGGTGAAGCGCACGAACGAGTCGTGCGAGAAGGGCGCGGCGATCAGGTAATCGAGCGCGATCGTCTCGCGCAGCTCGGCGATCGTGTCGGCCACTTTGCTCGGCGAGCCGTGGACCACGACGTTGTTGACGTAGCGCTCGACCGGATCGTCGCCGCGCCCAGCGTCGTCGCGCGGGGCGACGCCGACTTTCCGCACCTTGCTGCCCGCGCCGTAGGAGCCGACGGTCCACTGTGCGCCGTTGCGGGCGATCTCCTCCGCCTCCCGGTCGGTCTCGGCGACAGCGATCAGCCGCGCCATCGGCAGCGTGCGGCCCTCAAGCGAGTGCCCGCTGCGCTCCAGCGCGCGGATGTAGCGCCCCCGCTTCTCGCCGATCTCTGCGTGGGCGGCGTGCGGATCCATCAGGATCGAGTAGCCCTGCTCGCCGGCCCAGTCGAGCGCGTCGTCGGAGCCGGCGGCGACCCAGAAGGGCGGCGTGGGCTGCTGCTGCGGCTTGGGCAGCACCTCGATCTCGTCAAAGTCGTAGTAGTCGCCGTGCCAGGTGATCCGCTCGTTGCGCCAGGCTTCGAGCACGATCTGGACGCTCTCGCGGAAGCGCGGGTAGGACTCCTCAACGGGCACATCGAAGGCGCGGAACTCGGTCTGGTCGAAGCCGCGCCCCGCGCCCCAGTTGACGCGCCCGCCGGAGAGCACATCAAGCAGCGCGACCTCCTCGGCGATCCGCAGCGGATGGTAGAACGAGGCCAGCGTAACGGCGGTGCCGATCCGGATGTTCTTGGTGCGCCCCGCTACATGCATCCCCATCAGATGCACGGAGGGGCAGACGCTGTAGGTGTTGAAATGGTGCTCGGCCAGCCAGACGCAGTCGTAGCCCGTCTCGTCCATCACGTCGATCCGCTGGAGGGCGCGCTCGTAGACGGTCGGCAGCGGCACGCGCCGCCCCGGCCAGGAGAAGAACTGGAGCACGCCGTACTTGAGCGGCGGTCGGCCGTTGAGCTCAGTCACGCTCGTAGCCTAGCCGCCGCTACACCGACGCGCCGCGCCGCCGCACGGCGATCCCGCTCAGCGCTTCGAGCACGATGCGGTTGCCGAGCAGCGCCGTGACATCGGCGTGGTCGTAGCCGGGCGCGACTTCCACCACATCCACGCCCAGCAGCGGCGCCTCGATCGCGATCCGGCGCACCGCGTCAAGCAGCTGCCGCGAGGTCAGTCCGCCCGATTCGGGTGTGCCGGTGCCGGGCGCCATGCCGGGATCGACGACATCCACATCCACCGAGAGGAAGACGCCGTCGCAGTCGTCGCCGGCTCGCTCCAGCGCCTCGCCGATGCAGACATCGAGGCCGCGCTGGACCACCTCGGTCATCTCATACCAGCGCATCCGCTGTTCGGCCATCCATTCCAGGATCGGCGGATCCGGCCAGTAGCCGCGCAGGCCGATCTGGAAGAAGCGGTCGCCGCGCACCGCGCCGGAGACGATCAGCCGCCGCATCGGCGTCCCGTGGCCCCACAGGCCGCCCTCCGAGTCACCCGTATCGGCATGGGCGTCGAAGTGGATCAGCGCGACGCGGCCCAGTCCGTAATGACGGGCGACGCCCGAGGCGGTGGCGTAGGTGATCGTGTGATCGCCGCCGAGCACGACGGGGATCGCGCCGCCCGCGGCGACCTGTTGGCAGGCGTCCATCAGCCGTTGCAGCCCGCCCTCGCTGTCCAACTGCGGCATGTAGATGTCGCCGACGTCGACCACGCCCAGCGTGTGCAACGGATCGATGCCCAGCCCCAGATGCGGGCGGTAGCCCGTATGCGGGAGGTAGTCGGTGGAGCGAATGGCGCGCGGCCCGAAGCGCGCGCCGGGACGCCAGGTGGTGCCGGCGTCGAACGGCGCGCCGAGGATCACCGCCTGCGCGCCGTCCCAGCTCTCCGCGTCGTCAAGCGATGCGCGCGGCACGCCGAGAAAGGTGTTCGACGGGGCGTAGCGGTTGAGCGGCTGCGCCCGAACGTGCGCTTCCTCGTAGGAGTTCGGAGGGCCGGCATCGCTGTTCGGCATCGGTCGAACCCCCTTCCGCACCTAGAATGATACGGCGGAAAGCGGGGGCAATGTGGCTGATCAGAGCGTGAACTCGCCGGAGCAGGCACTGGATGCGGCGCTAGCCGCGCTGCCGCGCGAGCGGACGCAGACGCTGCCGGCCCTCCACATCCTGCACGAGCTCGAGGGCTACCTGTCCGCCGAGGCGATGGAGCGCGCCGCGCGCCGGCTGCACGTGCCCAGATCAGAGCTGTACGCGGTCGCCACCTCCTACACCGAGTTCCGCTTCGCGCCGGCGCCCGCCGACGCGGTGCGCGTCTGCCGCGGCCTGACCTGCCGGATCGCAGGCGGCGAGCAGACCGCCGCGCAGCTCCGCGCCGCCGGCCGCGAGGTGGAGGAGCACGAGTGCATGTTCCTCTGCGCCGCCGCGCAGGATGCGCCGCTCACCGCCGAAGGGGCCGGACCGCTCGAAGACGCGATCGGCGGCGCTACGCACGCCGCCGCGCGGCGCAAACTGGAGGGCGGAGTTGCCCGAGTCACCGCGCCGCGCACAGCCGACCCGCCGCGCTGGCGCGGCTGGGAGGCCGCCTCGCAACTCAGCCCCGCAGAGGCGCTGGAGCGGCTGGAGCAATCCGGACTGCAGGGGCGCGGCGGCGCATACTTCCCCGTGCATGCCAAGTGGAACGGCGCGATCGGGGCTGCGGCGCGGAACGGCGAGCCGCTGCTCGTCGCCAACGGCGAGGAGGGCGAGCCGGGCACGTTCAAGGATCGCTGGCTGATGGAGTCGGATTCGCAGCGGATTCTGGAGGGCCTCCGGATCGCCTGCCATGTGCTGGGCGCGTCGCAGACTTATTGGTACATCAACGGTCTGGCCGACAGATCCGCAACAGCGGCGGCGGCGGCGATTGCCTCAGCCCGGTCGGCTGGGCTGCTGGACGGCGTGACCGTTGAGATTCGACGTGGCGCGGGAGGTTATGTCTGCGGCGAGGAGTCGGTGATTCTGGAGTCGATCGAAGGTCGCCGCGCGGTGCCCCGGCTCAAGCCGCCCTATCCGACGGAGCGCGGGCTGTGGGGCCGTCCGACGGCGATCAACAGCGTGGAGACGCTGGCCAATCTGCCCGACATCTTCGAATTCGGCAGCGACTGGTTCCGCGAAATGGGGACGGAACGCGCGCCGGGCACGAAATTAATCCAGCTGAGCGGCGCGTTTCGCAATCGCGGCGTGATCGAACTCCCGCTCGGCACGCCGGTCTCCGAGATCATCGAGCTCGCAGAGCCTAGCGAGACGCTGGCCGGGGTCACGATGGGCGGGCCCTCGGGCGGCTTCCTCGCGCCGCAGCACTTCGACACGCCGATTGCGCCCGGCTCGATGGACGGCCACGGCGCGGTGCTGGGCGCAGGCGGGATCATCGGCATCCCGCAGTCGTTCGGCGTCGAGCGCGCATTGGCGGTCTGGACGGAATACAACGCCAACGAATCCTGCGGCAAATGCACCCCCTGTCGCGAGGGTTCGGGCCGCATGGCGGCGGCGCTGGCGAGCGGCAATTGGGCGGATGTCGAGGAGTTGATCCCGTTGATCGCCGCCGGCTCGCTCTGCGGCCTCGGCCAAATGGCGCCGAACCCAATCACTAGCGCCCGCCACCAGTTCGGCGGCTCGCTCGCCTGACGCACCCTCACCCAACACTCCACCACATCCGCACCCGAAAGCCGCCATACCCGCGCCCTAGATCTGCCATACCCGCGCCCCAGATCCGTCATACCCGCGCTTGCCGCGGGTATCTCGCCGCGGTGAGCGCCAAGCACCGTTCCCGCCTCTCAACCCTCACTCGCCACCCTCGCGCAAGCGCCATCCGAGCGCCGCAGGACATCTGGGGCGGGATGTTGTGCGACGCGGGGGACTGGACAGGAACGACGGAGCCACACGCGGAGCTCCGTGCAGAACCCGGCGAGATACCCGCGGCAAGCGCGGGTATGACGGAGTTCTTGCGGGCTGGGATACCATCTGATTCGCGGAGGGCGACGATGGCTGCGGACACCGTCTCGATCACCATTGACGGCAGCCCCGTCGAAGCGCCGGCCGGATGCTCGGCGCTCGACGCCGTACTGTCGGCCGGGATCGACCTCCCCCACCTCTGCAAGGACGACGACGGCCCCGCGCTGGGTGCGTGCCGCACCTGTCTGGTCGAGATCGACGGCGTGCGCGGACTGCCCGCGGCCTGCCATACGCCGGTGGCTGACGGACAGTTCATTCGCACCAACTCGGAGACGGCGGCGGCGGCGCGGAAGGGCATCCTCGAACTGACCCTGGCAATGCGCGACGCCCCGGACGAGCGCGCCGACGCGCAGACTGAGCTCAACCGCCACGCAGCGGCGCATCAGGCCAGCCCGACGCGCTGGACGCCGCGCGTCCACGAGCACCTGGACGAGTCGAACCCGTTCTACCGCTTCGACGCGACCGACTGCATCCTCTGCGGACGCTGCGTCTCGGCCTGCACGGACCGACAGCACATCGGCGCGATCGGCATCGCCGGGGCGGGCAAATCGGCGCGAATCGCGGCGTTCAACGATGAGCCGCTGGGCGAATCGACCTGCACCTCCTGCGGCTCCTGCGTAGCGGCCTGCCCGACGGAGGCGCTGACGCCCAAGCGCGGCGCGGCCGGCGCGCGCACGGTCTCCACCGTCTGCCCCTACTGCGGCGTCGGCTGCGGCATCCGCGTCACCGCCGAGCACGGCCGGCTGGTGCATGTGGACGATGATCCGCAGAACCGCTCGTCGCTGGGGCTGTTGTGCGTCAAGGGACGTTTCGGCACCGCCTTCGTGAACCACTCGGACCGGCTGACCCGGCCGCTGATCCGCCGTCCGTCGGGACGGCTGGAGCCGGCCTCTTGGGAGGAAGCACTGGACCTGGCGGCCGAAAAGTTCGCCGAGCATCGCGGCGCGTTCGGCGCGTTCTCCAGCGCCAAGGCGACCAACGAAGACAACTACATGCTGCAAAAGCTGGTGCGCGCGGTGATGGCGACCAACAACATCGACCACTGCACGCGGCTCTGCCACTCGCCTTCCGTGGAGGCCATGCTCGCTCAGCTGGGCAGCGGCGCGACCTCCAACTCCTACAGCGATTACGAAGCCGCCGACTGCTTGTTCGTGGTCGGCGCGGATCCGTCCTCGAACCATCCGGTGGCGGCGAGTCGAATGCGGCGCGCGATCGACGAGCGAGGCGCAGCGCTGATCGTGCTCAACCCCAAGCGGATCGAGCTCTGCGACCACACCGACCTCTGGCTGCGCCAGTATCCCGGCACCGATGTGGCGGTGCTCAACGGGATGGCGCGGGTGATTCTCGACGAGGGGCTGGCGGACGAGGCGTTCATCGTCGCCCGCACCGAGGGCTATGACGAGTGGCTCGCCGAACTGAATGAGTACACGCCCGAGCGGGTTGAGCAGCTGTCGGGCGTGCCGGCCGAGCTGCTGCGCCGCGCGGCGCGCGTCTATGCGCGGCCTCTAGGAGACATCGGCGGCGGCTCCTGTCTGATCTGGGGAATGGGCGTCACGCAGCACACCAACGGGACGGCCAACGCAACCGCGCTGCTCAATCTGGCGCTGCTGACCGGGCAGGTCGGGCGCGTCGGCAACGGCGTCTCGCCGCTGCGCGGGCAGAACAATGTGCAGGGAGCGGGCGACGCCGGCTGCATTCCCGACGCGCTGCCGGGCTACCAGCGCTTCGTCCCCGATGTGCTGGATCGCTTCGGCGCAGCCTGGGGCGCCGCGTTGCCCGCCGACGAGGGGCTGCGCGCGACCGACATGGTCGAATCGATCCTGCACGGCGGCATCCGCTGCATGTACATCGTGGGCGAGAATCCACTGCTGACCGAGCCGAATCTGGCGCACGCCCGCGAAGCGCTGGAGCGGCTGGACTTCCTCGTCGTGCAGGACATCTTCCTGCACGAGACCGCTGAGCTCGCCGACATCGTGCTGCCGGCGGCTTCGTTTGCGGAAAAAGAGGGCACCTTCACCAACTCGGAGCGGCGCGTGCAGCGCGTGCGCCAGGTGATCGATCCGGTTGGCGAATCACGCCCCGACTGGGAGATCGTGCAGCAGCTGGCGCGCCGCACGGCCGATCGGCTCTCGCTGTCCCCCGCCGGCTTCCACCACGCGAGCGCCGCCTCCGTCTTCGATGAAATGGCGGCGCTCACGCCGATGCTCGGCGGCCTCTCGCACGCGCGGCTTGACGCTGAAGGCGGCATTCAGTGGCCCTGCCCCGACGCCGACCATCCCGGCACGCCGCGGCTGTACGGCGAAGAATTCCCGCGCGGCAAGGGCAAGTTCATCCCTGTGCGCCAGACCGCGCCCAGCGAGGAGGCGCCCGACGAGCGCTACCCCTTCGTGCTCAACACCGGCCGCGTACTCTATCACTGGCACGGCGGCACGATCACCCGCCGCGTGGAGGGCCTGGTCGACAGCTGGCCGGAGCTGCGGGTGGCCATCCACCCCCAGGACGCCGCGCGGATCGAGGTGCGGGACGGCGAGGCGGTGCAGGTCGCCTCGCGCCGCGGGCGGCTGGAGGGCGTCGCTTTCGTCACCGACGATGTCGCCGCGGGCTCGATCTTCGTGCCGTTCGTGCGCTTGCAGGAGAGCGCCGCCAACTGGCTGACCAACAACGTCTACGACGCCGAAGCCCGCATCCCCGAATACAAGGTCTGCGCCGTGTCCGTGGAGCGCGCCGCCGGTGCGCAGGAATGGCGGCGCGACGGCAAGCGTGGCAAGCGTCGCCAGTACTGGTAGAGCTGGCTGGCAGGGCGGCGGGGCTTATGTCGACGACGCGGTGGCTTGCAGCGTCGCGACCACGACGAGTCGGTGCGAGTAGAGGTGCGTCGTGGGATTGAACGACCCGGTGCAGGTGATCAGCGTGATGATCGGCACATCGGAGTGCATCAGATAGCGCAGCGAGGACGGGTCATCGGGATCGACCACGGTCGACTCCGTCACTTCGTAGACCCAGGCGAGGTTTCGCTCGGCGTCGCGGATCACCATCTGGTCGCCGATGCGCACGCGGTCCAGCTCCCAGCAAACGCCGACGCCGATGTTGCCGTCAATGTCCTCGTAATCGCGGTGGCCGCCGAGGATCGTGTTCCCGACCTCGCCGGGTTCGGCGCTGAGGTCGAACCAGCCGACCACAAAGGGGTTGTCGGGCGCGCCGAGCGCACCGGCCGGTGTGCGCCCGAGCGACACGATGTCGGCCCGGATCCGCGCGGTCGGCAGCAGCAGCTCCCACGAGGTTGCGTGGCGCGGACCGGAGGACGGCACGATGCCGTTGTCGATCGGCAGAATCGCGCCGCGCTCTTCCTCAAGCCCATAGCGGAACGTCACCTCGGCCAGAGGCGTGTTCAACACATTCTCAAGCGGCGGCAGCGGCTCCGGTTCCGACGGCTGGTCCTGCTGATTCGCGGTCGACACCGACGATTGCTGCTCGGGCGCCGGGGCGTTCTGGTCATCGGTCGCGGCCTGCGGCGGCGATCCATCGCTGGACGCACCGTCGCTCTGTCCGCTCTGCGCCGGCGCGGCGGGCGTGGATTGCGCCGCGCCGCTCTGCGCCTGTGCGACGGCGGGCGTGTCGGACTGCGTCTGCTCGACCTGCGCGACGGCGGGAGGGCTGTCGTCGCCGCCGCCGTTCGAGAGCACCCAGGCCACGGCGAAGACGAGGCCGAAGACGATCGGCGCAATCACCGCCGCCGCAACCGTGTAGGGATTGTCCCGCCAGAGTTCCTGGAGTGCCTTCATGGTCGCCGCCTTCGCCTGCGGTCGGCCTTGCCCGCCGCAGCAGATCAACGCCGTCAGAATAGCGAGACACAGCCGCAGGTGTGCGTTTTATGTGACGCAGGCGTAAACTGAGCGAGCGGTGGCGCGAGCCGCCCGCGCGGCCTACGCTGGCGTAGGCCGCCGACCTCGTGGGGCTGTAGCTCAGTTGGGAGAGCGTTTGACTGGCAGTCAAAAGGCCGGGGGTTCGAGTCCCCCCAGCTCCACCACCTCACCTTCGCCGACCCGTGCGCCGCCCTCCGTCTTGGGCGTTCGGTTCCTAAGCATCAAACCCGCGCGCACCACCCCCGGCGGCGTCCGCCCCAGCTCACGTGCGCACATGTCTTGGGCTACGACACCCGGGCGACATCGCCGACTCGCAGACCGAAGAGTTCTTTCAGGAATTGATGCAAGGGCAGATGTTCAATGGACAATGAAACAATCAAGGCGGCGCTCGGCGCGTCGCTCAACGGCGGCTTCGATGTCTACGAACGCCGACCCGGCAATCTCCAGGTCATTGCGCCGATCTCCCACGAGGACGGCGACATGGTGGACATCTATCTGCAGGAAAGTCCGCGAGGCGACGGGCAAGTCCGTATCTGCGACTTCGGGATGGCGCTGATGCGCCTCTCGTACAACTTCGAGATCAACACGTCGGCGAGGCAGAGCATCCTGGAGAGCATCCTGATCAACAGCGGTGTGCAGAACGATGAAGGAAATCTCTATCTCGACGCCCCGCTCAACTCGCTCTACGAGGGCATTCTCCAGTTCGCCGGCTGCGTCCAACGGGTATCGAGCATGAGCTACTGGAACAGGGAGACGGTCCGCAGCGTGTTCTACGAGGACTTGGGCAGCTACATCAAAACCGATCTCAGCCGGTTCGCCCCGACGCCGGACATCGCGCCGCTGCCCGGGTATCCGCTCAGCGTCGACTGGCAACTCACGCACAACAACCGACAGTTCTTTCTCTTCGGCGTGCGGGGCAACGACAAGGCGAAGAACGTGACAATCGCCCTGCTGGAATTTCAAAAGGCCGGCGTGTCGTTCATCAGTCTCGTCGTACACGAAGACATCGACGAGCTGAGTCGCCGCGATGCCTGGCTGCTGACGGCGAACGCAGATACGCAATATCCCGGGCTCAGTGAGTTCTGTGAACGCGCTTCCGGGGACATTCTGCGGTTCGCGGGCGCGGCGGCTAGCTGAGGGGCTGCGCCGGCTCCCACAGCATGCGGATTGGGACGGCGTAGAGGCCATCGCCGAAGCTGGCGCTGATCTCCCCGTCGTGGAGCACCACGCCGGCCGCGAAGCGCGCCCCGCTCGCGTCGCGCAGCCGGCGCAGACCGCGGAAATCACGCTCCGAGACCGTGCCCGCCGCCTTCACCTCTACCCCGGCGACCTGCAAACCGCCACGCTCGAGCACGATGTCCACCTCCGCCTGGTCCTTGTCGCGGTAGTGGAAGAAATCCAGCGGCGCGTCGTGCCAGCCGGCCTGCCGGCGCAACTCCTGGAACACGAAGGTCTCCAGCAACGCCCCGAGCCGCTGCGGATCGCGTTCCAACCCCGCGGCGTCCAGCCCCATCAACGCGCAGGCCACGCCGGTGTCGCCGATGTGCAGTTTGGGCGTCTTGACCAGCCGGCTCAGCCGGTTGCTGTGCCAGGGCGGCAGCCGCTCCAGCAGAAAGACGCGCTCCAGCAGCTCGAGGTAACTGCGGATCGTCGGCAGGCTGAGCTCGAACGAGCGCGCCAGATCGGACACGTTGAGCAGCGTCGCCGTCTGTACGGCCGCCAGACGCATCAGACGGGGCAGCGCCTCCAGCGTCCGAATCCGCGAGATGTCGCGCACATCGCGCTGCACCTGCGCCTCCACGTAGTCGCGGTACCAGGCCGCGCGGCGCCGACCGGAGCGGCGCGCCAGCGCCGCCGGATAGCCGCCGTCGACGATCCTCTGGTGCAGCTCCGCGCCCAGCCGCTCGGCGGGCCGCGTCTCGAACCCACCCTCAAACAGCGCGTCGAAGAAGCCGACGAACCGGCCGTCCTCGCCCCGCGCGGCGGGTTGGTCGACAAGCTCGCACTGCGCCAGCGGATGGAGACGCACGGTCTCCATCCGCCCCGCCAGCGAGTCCGCGAGATTGGGCGTCTGGAGCACGTTGGTCGAGCCGGTCAGCAGGAAGCGGCCGGGCGTGCGGTTGCGATCGACAGCGAGCTTGAGCGCGGTGAAGATGGCCGGGACGCGCTGCACCTCGTCCAGCGCCGCGCGTTCGGGCAGGCCGGCGACGAATCCCATCGGATCGGCCTCCGCCGCGCCGCGCGCCACATCGTCGTCGAAGGTGACGTAAGAATACGGCCCGCCTGCGCCGCTCAACCCGCCCGGCGCACCGACGATCTGCGCCAGCGTCGTCTTGCCGCACTGGCGCGGCCCCTGAATCAGCACAACCGGCGAGTCTTCCAGCGCCTCGGCCAGGCGCAGCTCGGCGTAGCGGGGGTAGAGCGCAGCTTCAGTCACCGTCTGATTGTAAGTCGGCGGCCGTCCAATTGAAAGGTTGCGCTGCGTCCAATTGAAAACTTAATCATCGTCTGATTGAAAGATCGAAGCGCGTCCAATCGAAAAGATGGCGGCCCATGGCATGCTCACCCCTTCCGTCATTCCCGCTGACACGCTCCGTCATACCCGCGCTTGCCGCGGAGCCTGCCCCCGGCTTGAACGGGGGTATCTCGACGTGACCAGCACCATCGCCGCACCTCACCACTCCCTCGTCAGAGCCGGAGCAGGCTCCGCGTGCGCGGGAATGACGGAGCGTGAACAGGCCCTAACCGGCGACCACCTCTACATCCGGCTGCTCAAAGTAGAGCTCGATCGCCTCTCGGAGATTCGCCAGCGCCTCATCCGCCGATTTGCCCTGGCTCGCCACATCGACTTCCAAGGCCTGCGCCACGTACCACTCGCCCTCCTGCCAGACACTCGCCGTAAACGTGCGTTTCATCGTTGCGCCCTCTCAGCGAGGCCAGCCTACAGCCCGATGGCGCAGCCGTCGGCGCGCGGGTCCGAGCCCGCCCAGAGGACGCCCGTCTGCGGGTCGCGGGCGATGATCTGCCCCTTCCCCACCGCGCCGCTGCGCAGCGCACCCGAGATCAGGCACTGCCGCGCTCGAGGAACTCCCGCACCCGCGGTTCCAGGACCCGCTGCAAAGTGGGAATCGAACAGCTCAGCCAGTCGCGCGCTGCTTCCGCATCCGCGGGATCATCGATCGAGCCTGGGACGCTGACCCCAACGAGCCATCGGAAAATGCCTGGCGGGGTAACGGGTTTGATCCGGAATCCGTTCGGCTGCCCTGCACGGGCCAGTTCCTCCTTGATGCGTGGCGCGTTGCGCTTGAAATGGGCATGAAGCTCGCGTCGCTCTGACTCTTGTCCGCCGCGGTAGTCGTGGTGAAAGAGGTAGGCGCGAATCTCCCCAGACATAACCGCCAGGTTGTAGGAGAAGGCTTCATCGCGATAGCCGCCGAAGAAAAACCGCTCCGAGGGGCCAGCCTTGGCGGGAACGCGCGTGGAGTTGGCAGGCGTGAACCCCTGAGATCCCAGTTGCGGCGTGAGCTGGCGGGTGAAGCGGTCGTACTTGCTCTCGCGACGGCGCGGTGGCGCCTTACCGAGCAGGGACTCTTTCGAGCGCGGAGCGGCGACGACAGCGAATTTCGCTGCCGGCTTTTTCTGTGTGGCGCGCGGGGGAACATCGAGCGCCACAGCGAAAGCTTCGCTGTCGTCGGCAGCCCGGTTAAAGCTGTCAACGACGAGCAGATGCTCAGGCGCGAACTCCGATGCGATCCAGATCAATTTTCGCGCGCCAAGCCCTGCGGCGTAGGTGAGAAGTTGACCCAGGTGGCTGTGGTCAGACTCCTTGATCTGATTCTCGATCACCACGGCATCCCCGCTCCCAGCGTCAACGGCGAAGATATCCAGCGAGTAAGGCCCGGCCGGAACCTCGCATCGCGGGCGTTCGAGTTGGAGATCGAGGACTTTGTTCAGCACCTGCAGGTTCTGGGCGAGCCAGGGCGTGAAGTCACCTGCCTCATCGGGCCAGACCCTGCGGATGCGCTCGCTTCTGTCCGCCACCTTGCCACTCCTTCTACAGCCCGATCGCGCAGCCGTCGGCGCGCGGGTCGGAGCCGGCCCAGAGGACGCCTGTCTGCGGGTCGCGGGCGATGATCTGCCCCTTCCCCACCGCGCCGCTGCGCAGCGCGCCCGAGGCTGGCCGCACCGGATGCCCCAGCTGCGCCAGCGCGCTGATCGTCTCCACCGAGACGCCGTCCTCCACCCAGATATCGCCGTTGGGCGGGTCGGCGATCATCGAGAAGCGCGGCTCGTCGATGGCGGCCTGTGGATCCATCCCCCGATCGATCAGGTTGATCACGACCTGCGTGTGGCCCTGCGGCTGGTTCCAGCCGCCCATCACGCCGAAGGCGGCGAAGAGCGAGCCGTCGGGCCGCGTCAGCATCGCCGGCATGATCGTGTGATAGGGGCGCTTGCCCCCCTCCAGTGCGTTGGGGTGGCCCGGCTCGAGCGCGAAGCCTGCGCCGCGGTTCTGCAGGCTGAAGCCGCAATCGCGCGGCACGATGCAGCTGCCGAAACCTTCGTAGTTGCTGTTGATGAACGAGCAGGCGTTGCCCTCGCCGTCCACCGCGCACAGGTAGACGGTGTCCGAGGCGCCGGGCAGCTCACCGGCCGCCGCCAGTTCGATGGCCGCGTCGGTCTGGATCAGTTCGCGGCGCTGCGCGGCGTAGGCCTTGCTCAGCATCGCCTCAACAGGGACCTCGGCGCGGGACGGATCGGCCACGTAGGCGCGGGCGTCGGCGAACGCCAGGCGGATCGCCTCGATCGTGCGGTGCAGCGCCTCGACCGAACGCGGCTCGCTCGCCGCGAGATCGAACCCCTCCAGAATGTTCAGCGCCATCAGCGCGGTGATGCCCTGTCCGTTGGGCGGACATTCGTAGACGGTGTGTCCGCGATAGGTCGTCGAGACGGGCGGCTCGAACGTGGAGCAATGCGCGCTGAGGTCGTCCGGCGTCATGCAGCCGCCGTGCAGTTCGAGCGCGTCGACGATCGCCTGCGCAGGCGTGCCGCGATAGAAAGCGTCCGGCCCGCCTTCGGCGACGGCGCGCATCACGCCGGCGATCTTCGGGTTGCGCCAGACCTCGCCGGGGCGCGGTCCGTCCTCGCCGAGCAGCAGATCGCGGCCGGCCGGTCCTTTCTCGCGCAGCAGCGCTTCCTGGCTGCGCCAGCCGCGGCCGATCACCGGGGTGACGGGAAAGCCGTCCTCGGCCAGCTCGATGGCGGGCACAAGAACATCGCCGAGCTGCATCCGCCCGAAGCGGCTGAGCGTGTCCGCCCAGCCGGCGATCGTGCCGGGCACGGTCACCGCGTGCGGGCCCTGCCGCTCGAAGCCGTCGCCGCCGCCGGCCAGCTCCAGCGTCAGCGCTTGAGGGCTGCGTCCGCTGCCGTTGACCGCCTCCACCGCGCCGTCCGACGCGCGGTAGAAGAGGCAGAAGCAGTCGCCGCCGATGCCCGTCGAGTTGGGCTCCACCACAGCCAGCGCCGCCGCCGCCGCCACGGCTGCGTCGGCCGCGTTGCCGCCCGCCTGGAGCATCCGCACGCCGGCCAGCGTCGCCAGCGGCTGACTCGACGCCACCGCGCCGCGCGTGGAGAGCACCGGCGAGCGGCGCGACTCCCAGCGGATGTCGTGTGCGAAGGCCGGGTTGGTCGACGGGCTGGTCGAGTGATCGGTCACCCGCGCAGTCTAGCCAGACCGGCCGGAGCATCGCCTACAATGCCCGTGCGCTGCGATGCCGACGTGAAGAGGCGCAAGAAGCCGCAGGAGCCGCGAGGGAGCCCGAGATGACCACGACCGCCGTGAAGCCGCTGGTGACCCCTGAGCAAGTCGAGTTCTACCACGAGAACGGGTACCTGCTGATCCCCAACCTGCTGCCCGACGACACGCTCCAGGCGCTGCGCGACGAGACCGACCGCATCGTCGCCGAGGCGGCCGGGCTGACCGAGCACGACGCGCGCTACGACCTTGAGGACTCGCACACGCCGGACAATCCCCGCGTGCGCCGGCTCAAGTCGCCCCACGCCCACTGGCCGTTCTTCCGCGAGCTCGCCCAGCATCCCGTGCTGATGGAGGTCGTCACCGCGCTGATCGGCCCCAACGTGCGGCTGCAGAACGACAAGCTGAACATGAAAGAGGCCGAATATGGCGCGCCGGTCGAGTGGCACCAGGACTGGCCCTTCTACCCCCACACCAACGACGACCTACTCGCCGCCGGCATCCTGCTCGACGACTGCTACGAGGCCAACGGCCCGCTGCTGGTCGTGCCCGGCTCGCACAAGCGCGCCATCTACGACCACCACCACCCCGAGGGCCGCTACTTCACCGGCGCGGTCGAGCCGTCCGAGTTCGACTGGGACATGGAGCGCGACGTGGTCCCGCTGGAAGGCCCGGCCGGCTCCGTCTCGTTCCATCACGTGCGGCTGATGCACGGCTCGGCGCTCAACCGCTCCGAGAACGCGCGCCGCCTGCTGCTCTTCGGCTACGCCGCCGCCGACGCCTGGCCGATCCAGGGCCTCGGCAAGATGAGCCTCGACTACTACCAGGGCCTGATGTGCGCCGGCGAGGACGTCGAGCAGCCCCGCCAGACCGACGTGCCCGCCTACCTCCCGCTCCCGCCCGCCCCCCGCCAAGGCTCAATCTACGAAAACCAGAAGGCGGTCAAAAACCGCTTCTTCAAAACCTACGAGGGCCGCTAGCCGCCCTCAGTCGTCCTCGAAATCGAACTCCAACGGAACGTCGCTGAGGCCTTTGGGGTGGTAGTCGACGACATACAGCAAGTTGACCGTGGCGTCCGTGGTCCGGCCGCTGCTACAGCATTGAAGGGCGCGCCGCTCTTGGTCGCCCATTGTGCGGCATTCACCGCAGATCCGGTAAAGCAGCCGCAGGCGGCGATCGATCCGGGCGCTGCGCAGACCGCCAAGGTCCGCGGTGAGACGCTCCGCCCGCGCGGCGCGATACGGATCAACGCCCAACATCTCCGCAACCCTGCGAACTCGCGCGATCAGCTGCGCAGAGTGCAGTTCCTGTAGCTGCGCGCTCAGCTGCAAGGCCCAGCGCACGCGGAAAGCCGAGTGGTCAGGCTTCGACATATCGCCCGGCCCGAAAGTCGTCCTCTGCTGCGCGAATACCGGCCATCGCGGCCGGATTGAGCATGATCGCGATTGTTTCGAGCCACGCAGCACCGACCCGGAAGCGCGATGTCGGTCTGCCCAACACGGGCCCGACCACGGCTTCGCCGAGGCCCGACTCTAAACCGGGAATACTCGGCTGCCCATTGGCGGGCGGGCCTGCGATCTCGTTCGCAGCGGCGACGATTGCGCGGGTGGACGGTTCGTTCCGCCAGCGCGCCGCAGTGTCGTCAAAGACGCGCCGCGTGGGGGCGTTCTCCTCGAGCGACAGCACTTCGTCGTACCAACTGGCCGCCAGGTCTCGCCCGTCGGGCGTGAGGAAGAATGCCTCCTCTTCGATCACCATCCCGCCCCGTTGCAACATCTCCCAGAGATCGAAGACTGCGTTGCAGACCGGCCCCAGCTTCCAGCGGGTGAAGGTCAGCCCGAGCGCGTCGATCTGCTTCGCCGCCAGCGCGTGATCGAACAGGAATGCCAACTTCATCAGCCGCAGCCGGTCGCCGAGCAGAGGCGCCTTGCCGTCGGGCGCGGCCCGCGCCCACAGTGTGAGCAGCGTGCCTGCGTCACTGTAGAACTGGTCAACAGGATCGTCGAGCGGCATCGAACGGGCCATTCTTTGCGCGGCGAACGGTCCGGCGCCGCACCCTGAACGATACCGCGCCCTGCCCGTCTGCGGATGCGCTCTCGAATCCCTAGTCTGCGACGAAGGCCGTTCAGCGGAGAAGGGAGCGCAGCATGGCTACGGGGCGCGTCGTGGTGGTCAAGGAATACCGCGAGCCGTTCGTGATCGAGGAGTATCCGGTGCCCGAGCCGGAAGCGGGCGCGATCGTGCTGCGAATCACCCAGGCCGGGGTCTGCGGCTCGGATCTGCACACCTGGCGCGGCGACATGGCCGCCACGCCGCTGCCGCCGGGCGGGCGCGTGATGGGGCACGAGGGCACGGGCGTTATCCACGCTCTGGGCGAGGGCGTCGACTCCGACTCGCTGGGCAAGCCGCTGGCCGTGGGCGACCGGGTGATGTATTCGGCGATCACGCCCTGCGGGCGCTGTTACCAGTGCTCGCGCGGCGAGCCCAACTGGTGCTCGGACCGCAGCGCCTGGTCGCGCGAGGCCGGCCTGCCGCCCTACTTCACCGGCACCTACGCCGACTACTACTACCTGCGCCCCAATCACCCCGTCTTCAAAGTGCCCGACGACCTGCCGGATGAGATCCTCGGCTTCGTCAACTGCGCGATGGGCACCGTGACCGAGGGCCTGATGCGAGCCGGCTGCAAGGAGAACGACTTCGTCGTAATCCAGGGCGCGGGCGGGCTGGGCCTCAACGCGACGGCGATGGCCAAGGACATGGGCGCGCACAAGGTGATCGTGCTCGACCGCCTGCCGCAACGGCTGGCGCTGGCCGAGGAGTTCGGTGCGGACCACACGATCAACATCGAGGAGTTCAACACCCGCTCCACCCGCCGCCAAGCCGTCTGGGAGCTCACCGAGGGTCGCGGCGCGAACATCGTGATGGAGCTGGTCGGCCGCTCCGAACTGCTCGCCGAGGGCATTGAGTACCTGGCCAACGGCGGGACCTTCGTGGAGATCGGCGACATCGTGCGCGGCAACACGGTCGAGATCGACCCCACGCTGCTGCTCAGCGGCAAGAAGATCATGGGCTCGGTGATGTACCGCCCGCACCTGCTGCCGCTGATGATGGACATGCTGCAGAAGAACCGGCGGGGCATCCCCTACGACAAAATCGTCTCCCACACCTACCCGCTGGCCGAGGTCAACCAGGCCTTCGAGGACAGCGAGTGGCACGAGCGGGAGACAAGCGTCTCCCGCTCGATGCTGATTCCGTAGGTGTCGTCACGGCCACCCGCCTTGACAGCCCTCGCACAACGGCGTAGCTTGGCGGCAGTGGATAGCGGAGTGTCGCTATCGGCGCCGGCGCCCTTGCGGTAGCCGGCGCTTTTAGTGTTCGGTGAAGATCCGCTCGCGGCAGACATACGCAGGCAGACCGCGATGTCTATAGTCGCCATGTGGATAGCGGAGTGTCGCTATCGCGAGAGCGCCGCCCTCAAGGGCGGCGTGATCGTGTCCGAAAGCTCTCGTGATGAGTTTCACTCAGACAGGGCCGCGTACCAAGTTGCCATCCTCTACGCCCAGGCCGGAGGCTCGCCCCAGCGATCCTGGGAGACGATCTCCGCCAGTGGCTTGCGGTTGAGCGGCCCGAAGCGGCCCTTGGGGTAGCCCATGGGGACGCAGTAGACGCGACCTGAGCCTGCTCGGGGATGTTGAAGAGCGCTTTGACGCGGCCATCAACCGAGGGGTGCAGGGTGGTGATGTTGCCGCCGATGCCGAGAGCGCGGGCGGCGAGCAGCAGGTTTTGGACGGAGGGGATGACCGAGGCGGCGGCGGCTTCACCCTGTGCGGTGGCGCAGAGGAAGATCAGCAGCGGAGCGTCGCCGATCTCGTCGGCCAACCGCCGCGCCGAGCGCATCACCGGGGTCTGTAGGCGCTCGTCGTCGGGGTCCGTAATCCCCGCGTCGGCGCGCTTGGCCCACCAGGCCTCACGGTAGAGCGGGGCGAAGCGGCGGATTTGGTCGGCGTTCTGCACGACGAGGAAGTGCCACGGCTGAGCATTGCCGCCGTTGGGCGCCTGGCGCGCGGCGTCGAGGATCAGCTCGATGTCCGCGTCGGCGATCGGGTCGGGGCGCACCCGGCGGATGGCGCGCATTGAGTAGATCGCCTCGGCCAACGTCATCTCCAACCGTTCGGGGGTTGCCATGGTCCGCTCCTTGCCTGCTGCATTGTCTGCCGCGTTGCCTGCTGTGTCTTGGGGGTGACGGCACGATACCGCGCGGCCGCCGGCGCGACGGGGCGCTATCTTGAGCCGCAGCACGACACGGATCAGACGCAGGACAGCGAAGGAGGTGCGCGTGGCGCTCGAACATCTCAAGGTGGAGGGGCTGGTCAACGCCCCCACGTTCTCGCAGGTCGTGGTCGCCGAGGGGCGGCGCACCGTCTACATCTCCGGCCAGGTGGCATGGGACGCCGAAGGCGGCATCGTCGGACAGGGCGATTTCGCCGCACAGGCCAGGAAGGCCTACGAGAACCTGGCCGTGGCGCTGGACGCAGCCGGCGCGACAATCGCCGATGTGGCCAAGACGAACGTCTACATCGTCAACTACGACCCGAGCGTGGGGCGCGATCTGGGCGCCGCGCGCCGCGCGGTGTTCGGCGAGGGGCCGGCGCCGGCCAGCACCCTGATCGGCGTGCAGGCGCTGGCCCTGCCCGACCTGCTGATCGAGGTCGAAGCGATCGCCGTGCTCGACTGACCAGCCGACTGGCCGAACGGAGCCCAAAATGTCCACCATCTCGCTCGAAGACCGCTTCGCGATCATCGATCTCTGCTCGGTCTACAACTACACCGTTGACCAGGCCGACGGCCCCGGCTGGGCGGACACCTTCACGCCCGACGGCGTGTTCAGCGGCCCGGCCGGACACGCCGAAGGGCGCGATCAGCTGATCGCGTTCGCGCATGGCCTCGCCGAGCAGTTCCCCGGCGGCATGCACTTCACCGACAACCACCTCTTCGAGATCGTCGGCGAGGAGGTGCGCCACAAGTGCTTCCTCGACTTCAAGGTGCCGTCGCCCGATGGCGTGATCTCGATGCTGCTGGGCTACGAGGACGTGATCGTGCGGCACGAGGGGGAGTGGCGCTTCAAGCGCCGCGATGTGGTGAACGTCACCGGCTACGAGGGTTAGCGGCCGCTGCGCTCCCTATTCCGCACCCCCCGCTGGTCCCGCCTCGATCGCGTCGACGATCATCTGCACGTAGAGCGCCAGCCCACCGGGCCGCAGATGTGTCCCGTCGGTGGTCAGCTCATCCTCGCGTCCGTCGGTGATCTGGTTCCAGTCGATCATCGTGACCTTGTCGTACTTCGCCGATTCGCGGCGGATCAGCTCGTTGCCCTCGCGCTCCAGCCGAATCCACGGATCGCGCGGGGGGAACTGCCGCGTCAAGATGATCAGGTGGTCGACCTCCTCGACGATGCGCATCAGGCGGTCGAAATCTTCGGTATCGACGAAGTAGTAGCCGACGCCGTGAAAGACCACCACCTCGCGCGGGCCGGCCGCCAGATGTTCCTCCAGGGCCTTCATACTCTGGTACGCGGTGCGCCCACCGACGGCGTCGACGTCGAGGCCGCGCTCGCTGAGCATGCGCACGGCGTGCTTCATGACGGAGTCGCCGATTGCGAGGGGCGCGACGCCAAAGCGGGCGATGAGCCGGGCGAAGGCGGGGTCGCCGCCGGCGGCGAGGTTGGTCTCGGTGATCACGAACGTTTCGGATGCGACGTGCGCGTCGCCCCACTCCCAGACGGTGGAGGAGGCGAGCAAGCCGCTTTCGGCGGCGAAGGCGGCGGGCAGACCGACAAGAGCGCGGACGCCGCGGCAGGCGCGCGCTTCGCCGAGGGCGCTGCTCCAGCGGACGCAGCCCGCACCGCGCATGGCGATCTCGACCACGGCGCAGGGCGCGCCGCCGGGACAGGGGATGTGCAGGACATCGTCGACGTGGACGACTTCGAGAATCTGCTCGCCATTGAGTTCGACGAGCTCCGCGAGCTCGATACCGAAGGTGTTGGCGACGGCGCGCGGGGAGTCGCCGAGCTGGACGATGTAGGCGAAGGCGGCGGGCCGGTGGGGCGGCGGCGGATTGAGAATCGGCTCGGCGACGGCAGGGCGGAGCGCCGGAGCGTTGGCGGCGGCGGGCGGCGTATCGGCGCGGGGACGGGAGACAACGATCTCGGTGGGGCGCTCCTGCTCGGCGGAGGCGTTGGCGCCGGAGATGATCAGCGGCGATTGGGGCGCATCAGATTCAGCGTCGGATTCGGCGTCCGCATCGCGAGTCGCTGCGGATCGGGCCGGCGCGCTGATGTCGTCGGTGTCATCTTCCTGCGGCGCGGCGGCGGGGACGAATGAGGCGGCGGTTTGCTGCTCGGTCTCGGGGAAGGCGGCGGAGTCTTCGGCGTTGATCAGGAAGAGGCCGAGGGCGGCGGCGGCGAAGACGGATGCGGCGGCGGCGTACCAGGCGCGGCGCGGGATGCGAGGCGGCTCGCGGCGCAGGGTTTGCCAGAACTCGCGGCGTCGGATCGGCGTTTCGACGAAACGGTAGCTGAGCTCGGCGAGCGCGGCGCTGAGGGCGGCACCGGCGGCGAACAGCTGCCAGCCGCTGAGGGAAAGTTCGTAGCTGAGCGCGAGCAGCACGGGCCAGTGCCAGAGGTAGACACCGTAGGAGCGGGTGCCGAGCCAGCGCAGGGGCGGCAGACTGAGCGCGCGCCCGGCCTCGGAACGGCGGCATGCGACGGCGGCGATCAGAACCGCCGCGCCGGCCGAGGCGGCGAGCAACCCCCACGGGTAGAGCCACGCTTCGCGCCAGTGGCCCTGCTGCATGATCAGGACCACGGCAGCGAGGCCGAGGACGCCCAGCGCGTCGAGCAGTCTTCCCAGCCTGGGACGCGCGTCGGGCCACTCCCAGCGCCAGGGACGCCAGACCAGTCCGAGCGCGACGCCGAGCAGGATGGTGAAGGCGCGCGGATCGCTGCCGAAGTAGACGCGCGAGGGATCCTCGCCGGGTTGGTAGAGCTGCGTCATCCAAATCAGCGAGGCGGTCGCCAGCGCGAGCACGATGGCCAGCAGCGCGCGGCGGGAGACGAAGCGGGAGAGCGCAGCGAAGAGCAGCGGCCAGAGCAGGTAAAACTGCTCCTCGACGGCGAGGGACCAGAGATGGCGCAGCTGCGAGGGGCGTTCGAAGGCCTCGAAGTAGGAGATGTCGCGCAGGATCAGGTCCCAGTTGGTGACGTAGGCGACGGCGGCGAGCACTTCACGGAGGTGGGTGAGGAGCTGGTCGCCGAGCACGGCGACGGCGTAAATGGTGGTGACGGCGAGCACCAGCGCCAGCGCGGGTAGCAGCCGGCGCGCGCGGCGGGCCCAGAAGGCGCGCAGGTCCACACGACCGCTGCGCTCGCGCTCGCCGACCAGCAGCGCGGTAATCAGAAAGCCGCTGACGACGAAGAACACATCAACGCCGAGGAAGCCGCCCGTCAGCCAGGATTCGTTGGCATGGAAGACTACGACAGCGAGTACGGCGAGGGCGCGGATGCCGTCGAGCGCCGGCAGGTAGGGCATGCGGGCGTTGGACGGCTCGGGCACGGGGGCTGCATCCAACACGGCGGCTACATCCGGAAGACGCCGAACTGCGAGTCCGGGATCGGAGCGTTGAGCGAGGCGGCGATGCCGACGCCGAGCGCGGTGCGGGTGTCAAGCGGGTCGAGGATGCCGTCGTCCCAGATACGGGCGGTGCTGTACCAGGCCGCGCCCTCTTCTTCGTACTTCTCGAGCGTCGGAGCCATGAACTCCGCCTGCTCTTCCGCCGTCATGTCGTCGCCCCGCGCACGCAGATTGTCCAGCCGAATCGTCAGCAGCACGTTCGCCGCCTGCTCGCCGCCCATCACCGAGACGCGCGCGTTGGGCCAGCCCCAGAGCAGCCGCGGGCTGTAGGCCCGCCCGCACATCGCGTAGTTGCCCGCGCCGAACGAACCGCCCAGCACGACGGAAAACTTGGGCACCTGGGCGCAGGCGACGGCGGTGACCATCTTCGCGCCGTGCTTGGCGATGCCCTCGTGCTCGTAGCGGCGGCCGACCATGAAGCCGGTGATGTTCTGGAGGAAAACGATCGGGATCTTGCGGCGGGCGCAGAGCTGGATGAAGTGCGCCCCCTTCAGCGCGCTCTCGGAAAACAGAATGCCGTTGTTGGCCACGATGCCGACCGGATAGCCCAGCACCCGCGCGAAGCCGCAGACCAGCGTCGCGCCCCAGGAGGGCTTGAACTCGTGCAGGCGCGAGCCGTCGACGAGCCGGGTGATCACCTCGCGCACATCGTAGGAGTGCCGCGTCGACTGCGGCACCACTCCGTACAGCTCCTCCGGATCGTGCAGCGGCGGCTCGATCGCCGCCCGCGTCCAGGGCGCCGCCGGCCGTTCCGCGCCGAGCGAGTCGACCGCCGCCCGCACCAGCTCCAGCGCGTGCTCGTCGTCGCTCGCCAGATGATCCGCCACCCCCGACACTTGGCTATGCACCACACCGCCGCCCAGGTCCTCCGCCGAAATCTCCTCGCCCGTCGCCGCCCGCACCAGTGGCGGGCCGCCCAAGAAGATCGTCCCTGTGCCGTCCACGATCACCGCCTCGTCGCTCATCGCCGGCACGTACGCCCCGCCCGCCGTGCAGGAACCCATCACCGCCGCAATCTGCGGAATCCCCTGCGCCGACATCCGCGCCTGGTTGAAGAAGATGCGCCCAAAATGATCCCGATCGGGAAACACCTCGGCCTGCATGGGCAGAAACGCGCCGCCGGAGTCGACCAGGTAGATGCAGGGCAGGCGGTTTTGCTCGGCGATCTCCTGCGCCCGCAGGTGCTTCTTCACCGTGATCGGGTAATACGAGCCGCCTTTCACCGTCGCGTCGTTGGCCACGATCGCCGCCTCGCGGCCCGCCACCCGTCCGATGCCCGTCACGATCCCCGCGCCGGGCGCTTCGTCGCCGTACATCCCCGTGGCTGCCAGCGGGCTGAGCTCGAGGAACGGCGAGGCCGGATCGAGCAGGCGCTCGATCCGCTCCCGCGCCAGCAGCTTGCCGCGCGCGTGGTGCCGCTCCACCGCCCGTTCGCCGCCGGCCGCTCGCGCCGCCGCCTCACGCTCGCGCAGCTCGGTCACCAGGCCGCGCATCCACTCCGCGTTCGCCCGAAACTCCGGCGAACTGGGCTGCACCGCCGAGCCCAGCGGCGGGACCGCGTCGATCCGTTCGTGCAGTTCGTCGCTCGGCATGGCTCGCCTCCCGCGTTGCGCCCTGTATTGGGTAGGGTATGCGCCAACGGCGGCAAGTGGACACGATCGGGGTGCGCAAATGACGGCACGGCTCAGCGACGGCGACTTCAGCTACACGGCGCTCGACCTCTGGGAGCAGCTGCCCGACGGAGTGACGCTGGTCGAGTCGCCGGGCGTAGCGGTGGCGGCTGACGACACCGTCTACGTGCTCACCCGCAATGTCGAGCATCCCGTGATGGTCTTCGACGCCGACGGCGCCTGGCGCGGCTCCTGGGGCCAGGGCAACTTCACCGACCGCTCGCACGGCATCTGGATCGGCCCCGAGGGCGATGTCTGGGGCGCGGACGACGGCACCCACACGATCACCCGCTGGTCGCCCGACGGCGAGCTGCTGCAAACGCTCGGCGACCCCTACAACCCCGCGCCGGCCTGGGCCGGCAAGCCCTTCAACCGCCCCACCCACGCCGCTGTCTCGCCGCGCACGGGCGACATCTTCGTGACCGACGGCTACGGCAACTCCTGCGTCCACCGCTTCGACGCCGACGGCGTTCACAAGCAAACTTGGGGCACGCCCGGCATCGACGCGGGGCAGTTCATCCGCCCGCACAACATCGCGATCGACGAGGACGGGCTGCTCTACATCGCCGACCGCGAGTGTCACCGGGTGCAGATCTTCTCCGAATCCGGCCAGTTCGTCACGATGTGGAACAACATCCACCGCCCCGACGGCCTCACGCTCGCGCCCGACGGCAACATCTACATCGGCGAGCTCAACGAGATGGGCGGCATGGCCGACGCGCCCGGCCTCGGGCACCGCGTCAGCATCTACTCGCGCGACGGAGAGCGCCTCGCAGTCCTCGGCGACCCCGACGAGGGCGAAGAGGCGGGCAAGTTCATCGCCCCGCACGGCATCGCCGTCGACTCCAGCGGCGATGTCTACGTCGGCGAGGTCTGCAACACCATCCGCGGCAAAGCCCTCGGCAAAGAACTCCACTCCCTCAAAAAGCTGGTGCGCGAACGCTGACCCTGCGCACTCATGAGCCTTCTCGTCCCGGCGCAGCCGAAGATTTACCACATCGTCCACATCGATCGGCTGCCTGCGATCATCCAAAGCGGCGGACTGCTGCCTGACTCCGCGATGGCTGACGCAGCCGATGCGGGCACCACGATCGGGATGCCTCGCATCAAGAAACGGCGACGCACAATGACGCTCCGTAGTCACCCTGACCTGCGTGTCGGTGACTGCGTGCCGTTCTACTTCTGCCCGCGCAGCGTGATGCTCTTCATCATCGCGCAGCGAAATCATCCGGACCTTCCCTACCGCGACGGACAAGTTCCCATCGTGCATCTCGAAGCGGACCTGCACGCCACGGTGGCGTGGGCTGATCAAGCCAGGTCCCGGTGGGCGTTCACCACATCGAACGCGGGATCGTCCTTTTTTGTGGACTACGCCGACCTAGCACGGCTCGACCAGGTTGACTGGTCAGCGGTTGAGGCCCGCTACTGGACCGGTGTGCAGGAGGCCAAACAGGCGGAGTTCCTGATCGAAGGCGGTTTCCCATGGGGTTTGGTCGAGCGGATTGGCTGTCACTCCCCGCCCATCCAGCGCGAGGTGATCGATCTGCTTATGCCAACTGCCGGTCAACTGCCCGTTGATGTGCAGCCGAGCTGGTACTATCCTGATTAGAGGGAGTAGAACGGGTGCTCGAATACAAGAGCGGCGACATCTTCGACGAGAGCGCCGAAGCGCTGGTCAACAGCGTCAACTGCGTCGGCGTCATGGGGCGCGGCATCGCCCGCCAGTTCAAGAGCGCATTCCCTGAAAACTACGCGGCCTATCGCGCTGCCTGCGAGCGCGGTGAGGTGCGGCCCGGGCGGATGTTCGTCTTCGAGCGCACCGGCTTGGGCAACCCGCGCTACGTCGTCAACTTCCCGACGAAACGGCACTGGCGCAGCAAGAGTAAACTCGCAGACGTCATCGCCGGCCTCGAGGCGCTGGCGGATGAGATCAGGCAGCGGCGGATCCGCTCGATCTCCCTGCCCGCTCTCGCAAGCGACCTCGGCGGCCTCGAATGGAGCACAGTCCGGCAGGAAATCGAAACTGCGCTGGGCAATCTCGATGACGTTCGCATCACCGTGTTCGAGCCCGGCAGCGTCCCAGCCGACGGGCGGCGCAATCCCTCCAGGTCCGCGCCGGCGATAACCCCGGGGAGCGCCGTGCTGATCGGCTTGATCGACCGCTACCTGCGAGGGCTGCTCGATCCGTTCGTCACTCTGCTCGAAGTGCATAAGCTCATGTACTTCATGCAAGAGGCCGGCGAACCGCTCAAGCTCGATTTCGTCAAGGAATCTCATGGCCCCTACGCGACCAATCTGCGCCATCTCATGCGACGCATCGAGCATCACTACATCACCGGCTACCGCGACGGCGGCGACGACCCGGGCAAGCAGATCGAGCTTGTCCCCGGAGCCATCGAAGATGCTCAGCGTTTCCTCGCTGAGCACGCTGACACTCGCGCGCGTTTTGAGCGCGTTGACGCGCTCGTCGAAGGCTTCGAATCCGCGACGGGGTTGGAACTGCTGGCGACCGTGCATTGGGTTGCCCGACAGCGTCCGTCGGCGGACGACGACGGAATCATCGAGCACGTCTACATGTGGGGCAGGCACAAACGGCGGTTCACAGAGCGGCAGATACGCATCGCGATCAGCACGCTGCGGGACAAAGGCTGGCTCCGAGCGACGGACACGAACTACGCCTTGAGGCTGTAACGCAGAAACAGTTCGCCGGACTCGGCGTCGGCGTGTTGATGCACCAGAGCGAGCGTTTGCAGGGTGTTACGTCCGACGGCGTCGGTCCAGCGGACGGCGGGGAGCCGCTCCGGACCGCCGACGATCTTTGGGGCCAAGGTGAGAAAGAACTCGTCGCATAGCCCCGCCTGGATGATTGCGCCATTCAGCGCTGCGCCGCCCTCCACCAGCACCCGCCGAGCGCCGAGCAGCTCCTGCATGTGGCGGAACGCCGCGCGCGCCTCGTCGCCTTCGGGGACCTCCACGACCGGCCGGCCCAGCGCCTCCAGACGCGCGCGCGCGCCCGGCGGCGCGGCGGACGAGAGATAGATCACCGCCTCAAAGCCGTCGTCGGTGAAGAAGCGCCGCTCCGCCGGCAGCTCGCCGGAGCGCGTCAGCACCGCCGCAATCGGCGACGGAGTCATCCCCCGCTCCACCCGCCACTGCTCAAGCTCGGGGCGGTTGAGGCGGGCCGATGTGCCGGAGGCGCGGAACGTGGCCGCGCCGTTGAGCACGACGTCGAAGTGGACGCGCAGCTCGCGCATCAGGCGCTGGTCGGTCGGCGAGCCGAGGCCGCGCTCGGAGCCTTCGACGGTGGTGTGGCCGTCGGCGGACATGACCATGTTGATCGCCGTGTAGGGGCGATCGGGCGGCGGCTCGGGGAACTCCAGCGCGGTGTAGTCGATCACGCGCACATGCTAGGTTGCGGGCATGGCCAACGACGAACACATTGACGATGAGCCGGAGGATGAGGCGGACGAGCGCGATCCGCTGATCGGACCGGAGGCGCGCTTCACGATTGTCGGCAAGCCGCTGCCGCTGGATGAGTTCATTACGTCAACGATGGGCGAGCTGGCCGATCGCGAGCCGGCGACGGCGGAGCCGCAGCCGCCGGGGCAGCCCAAGCAGGTTGTGTGGGCGTCGCGGCGGCCGCTTTAGGCCGCTCCACGCAGACGGGAGTTTGGAGCCTCGCCTACTCCGCTCGCAGCACCCGGTAGGTCTCCGCCTGCATTAAGCCCGCGCCGAGCGGCTCCGACAGTTCGACGCTGACCAGCCAACCATCCCCGTAGGGCTGCTCGTTGACCAATGTCGGCTGCGCCAGCGCCGCCTCGTTGCGCTCGCGGACGACGCCCGTCAGAGGGCTGATCAGGTCGATCACCGCCTTGGCCGACTCGATCACGCCGAACGCTTCGCCCGTCGCGATCGGCGCGCCCGGCCCCGGCAGCTCGAGATAGACGACCTCGCCCAGCTGATCCTGCGCGTAGTCGGTCACGCCGACGCGGCGCAGCGCGCCCTCCGACTCCACCCACAGATCGTCGTCGGAGTAGCGCAACTCCTCCGGCGCGTCCATCAGGAAGCCGGGGTGGACGCGCCGCTCGCTTGCCAGTCGGCTTCCCAGGTGATTTCGATGGCGTCCTTGACGCTTTCATGGGCGGGGCAGCCGGCGGCGTGGAACTGCACCGCGCGCTCGGCGGCGGCGCGCTGCTCCTCGCTCACGCCGGGGATGTGGAAGACGACGTGGATGCCGGTGATGCGAATGGTTTCCTTGCGCTCGCCGCGGATCGTGCCGAGCACATCGGCGCTGTAGGCGTCGGCGTCGAACTGGACTTTGCGCGCGTGCAACGCCCGCGCGAGAGTGCCGTACATTCAACCGCCGACCGCGGCCACGATGTGATCCAGCGTGGCGGCCACGGGCGGCGCGTCGGCCGGCGCGCCGTAGTACTCCTTCAACGCGCCCTGCACGCCGTAGACGACCGGCTCCGGGACATCGCCCAGCGTCGCGTGCCGCATTCCATCCTTGAGCACCAGCCGGTTGCGCGAGATGTACTCGAAACTGTCACTCATCATTGGGATCCTCTCTTGCCCTCGCAGGCTACCCCGACAACAGGCGCCGCATGCGGCTGACGCCCTCGCGGATCTCCTCCAGGCCGGCCGCGTACGAGAACCGCAGATAGCCCTCGCCCAGATGCCCGAACGATGTCCCTGCGATCACCGCCAGGCCCGCCTCGTCGAGCAGCCGACGCTGTAGCGTGCGCGCGTCGATGCCCGTCTCCGCAATGTTGGGAAAGGCATAGAATGCGCCGGCCGGATCCACGCAGCTCACGCCCGGAACCTCGTTCAGCTCCGACACGATCACCTGCCGGCGTTCGTCGAAGGCCTCCACCATCCGCGCCACCGGCGACTGATCGCCCTCCAACGCCGCGACCGCCGCGTACTGCGTCGCCGCGTTGGGGCAGGACCAAGCGTTGATCGCGATGCGCTCGGCGTGAGCGAAGAGGGCGGGCGGGAAGACGCCGTAGCCGAGCCGCCAGCCGGTCATCGCGTAGGTCTTGCTCCAGCCGTCGAGCAGCACCAACCGATCGCGCAGATCGGGGTAGCGCAGCATCGTCACGTGCTCGCGTCCGCCGTAGAGGATGTTCGAGTAAATCTCGTCGCTCAGCACCACGACCTCCGGCCAGTTCGCCAGTCCCGCCGCCAGCCGATCCAGCTGCGCGGGCGTCGCCGCCCCGCCCGTCGGATTGGCCGGACTGTTCACGATGATCAACCGCGTGCGTTCGTTGATCTGGCTCAACACTTGCTCGGGATCGAACGTGAAACCGTCTTCCTCGCGCAACTCAATCGGCACCGGCGTCGCGCCGGAGTAGCGGATCAGCGACTCGTAGATGGGAAAGCCCGGATTGGGATAAAGAATCTCCGCGCCGGGTTCCCCCATCAGCAGGATCGTGCAGAACATCACCGGCTTCGCGCCCGGCGTGATCAGCACCGCCCCCGCATCCACCCGCTCGCCATGGCGGCGTTCCAGATCGCGGACGACCGCCTCGCGCAGTTCGGGGATGCCGGCAGCGGGGGTGTAGCCGTGGCGTCCGTCGCTCAGTGCTTCGCGCCCGGCTTCGACGATGTGCGGCGGCGTTTCGAAGTCGGGCTGCCCGATGCCGAGGTTGATGATGCTGCGCCCCTCCGCCGCCAGCTGGTTGGCGCGCGCCAGCACCTCGAACGCGGTCTCCGTGCCCATCCGCCCAACGGCCGCCACCGGCTCGATCATGGTCGTACCTCCACGTCGCGCAGCCAGCCGCTGCGCAACGAGGGTACCGCTAGCCTGTGGGGCAATGCCAGAGCGAGCCGACGCGCCGAGCGAGACCAATGCAGGACCCGTGACGGGGTCGGCGCGGATCACCCATCTCGACATGCTGCGCGGCGTCGCCGTGCTCGGCATCCTGCTGATGAACGCCGTCTCCTACGGCCTGCCGCCGGCAGCCTACTTCAATCTCAGCGCCGAGGGGACCGAGACCTGGCTGGACTGGACGATCGGCGTCTTCGGCGAGGTCTTCGTCGACCAGAAGTTCATGGGCATCTTCTCGATTCTGTTCGGGGCGGGGATTGTGCTGTTCGCCGACCGCGCCGCCGCCAAGGGCGTCCGCGCGAACTGGCTGTCGCTGTGGCGCAACTTGTTGCTGCTCGGCATCGGCGCGCTGCACACGCTGCTGTGGGACGGCGATGTGCTGGTGATGTATGCGATCGCCGCGCCGATTCTGATCCTCGCGCGGAACGCGCCGGCGCGCGCGCTGTTGATCGCCGGCGCCGCGCTGATCCTGATCATCCCCTTCGCCGCCGTTGCGGCCCAGTCGGCGGTCGATCCCGACGGACGCCAACTCGGCGAGTTGTGGCTGAGCGGCGGCGATGTCTCCGACGGCATCGGGGTGTACGTGTTCTTCGACTTCTTCGTGCGCGCGCTGGGCATGATGCTGATTGGCGTGGCGCTCTTCCGCATGGGCGTGCTGAGCGGAGAGAAGCCGCCCGAGTTCTACCGTCGGATGGCCGCGTTCGGATTGGGCGTGGGGCTGCCGCTGGCCGCGCTCGGCGTGGGAATCGCGGCGCTCCACGACTTCGAACCGAAGATCGCGCTGCTCGCCGCGATTCCCAACACGGTGGGCACGATCCCGGCCGCGCTCGGCTTCATCGCTCTGATCATCCTCTGGAACATGCGCCCCGAGCGCCGCATCCACCGCGCGCTCCAGGCGACGGGGCGGATGGCGCTAACGAACTACCTGACACAGACGATCATCGGTGTGCTCGTTCTCCAGGTGCTGCTGGACGACGCCGACCTGACCCGCATCGCGATCCTCGGATTCGTGCTCGCCGTCTGGGCCTTGCAGCTGCTCTGGTCGCCGGCCTGGCTGAGTCGCTTCCGCTTCGGGCCGTTCGAGTGGGTGTGGCGCGTCGCCACCTACCGACGCATCCAACCGCTGCGGCGCTAGCGCCGTTGCCCCAAACACGGAGCGATCCGTGCGCCGATTCCTCGCCCTGCTCGCGCTGACCGCCGCCCTCGCGCTCTCCACTGCCGGCTGTAGTCAGCCGGAGCCCGCCGGGGACGGCGCGGGCGAGGCGGCGAGCGGCACGGAGCCGCTGGGCGGAGCGCAGCTATTCGCCGCGCGTTGCGCTGCGTGCCACGGCGCGCAAGGTCAGGGCGCGGCGAACTGGAAGACTCGCGACGAGGACGGCCGCCTGCCGCCGCCGCCGCTCAACGGCGACGGCCATACCTGGCACCACGCGGACGGCGTGCTGTACCGAATCGTCCGCGACGGAGGGAGCGACTTCGGCGCAGGTGGAGGCGCCAGCAGCAATATGCCGTCATTCGGCGAAACGT
This sequence comes from Dehalococcoidia bacterium, assembly GCA_965242565.1. Taxonomy (GTDB): domain Bacteria; phylum Chloroflexota; class Dehalococcoidia; order Bin125; family Bin125; genus CATQGW01. The sequence goes on from OZ251457.1 coordinate 1,660,600, forward strand.
TGACGCCGCAGCAGATCATCGCCGTGCTGGAATACGTCAAGACTCTGTGGGCCGACAAGACGCAGGACGGGCTCTCGATCCGCGAAACCCAGCGGCAGATCAGCGAGACCGATCCCTACCCAGCGGAGGATTGACGCTCGCTGTTACCCGTCGGCCGGCGGCGCGCCGATCGCGCCCGCGGCCCGCAACCCGGCAATCTCCTCCGCGCTGTAACCGTGCTCCGCGAGCACTGCGTCGGTGTCCGCATCCAAGGCCGGAGACGCGCCCTGCGCCTCCAGCGGCGTCGCCGACATCGACCACGACGGCCCCACCATCGTCTCCGGTCCGGTCAGCGCGTGCTCGAGTTCGACCATCAGGCCAAGCGCTTCGACCTGTGGATCGTTGGTCATGTCCTCCGGCAGGTTGACCTGCGAGGCCGGCGCGCCGGCCTGGTCGAGCCGCGCGATCCAGTACTCGGTCGTGTTGCCGCGGAAGAGCTGGCTGATCCGCTGCCGCACGCCGTCCACGATCGCCGCCGACTCCGGATCCAGTGGATTGAAGTCCGCGTCCGTCGTCGGGTCGTGCCCCAGCTCCAGCGCGTCGCGCACCTGCTGTTGGTTGTGCGGTGTCACGCAGCCCAGCATGATCGCTCCGTCGCTGGTCTGGTAGCCGCCGTAGTAGAGCAGGAACGCGCCGCCGACAAGAGCGCGGAGGCCGCCCCGCGACGCCTGCAACTCGCGCCAGCTCGCGCCCCGCCCGCGCGCCTCCGCGATCGCCGCCAGCATCGGATCCAGCAGCACCGCATCGGAGACCGGCATCCGCGCCACGAAGGCGTTCTGGAGGGTGAGGGCGCCGGCCAGCAGCGAGGTCTGGATGCGCTGCCCCTCGCCCGTGCGCTCGCGGTGGAAGAGCGCCGCGCAGACGGCGATGGCGCTGGTGTACGCCGCCGAAAAGTCCGCCGGCGTCGTCGCCGTGATCAGATCCGGCCCGCCGTGCTCGTCGAACTTCTCGTCGCCCGCCATCAACCCCGAGTAGGCCTGCGCGATGATGTCCGCCCCCGCGCGATGCGCGCTCGGGCCCTCGGGCCCGTACGCCGTGTTGTCCAGGTAGATCAGATCCGGACGCTCCGCGCGCAGCGTCTCGTAGTCCAGCCCCAAACGCTCCGGCACACCCGGACGGGCGTTGATCAGGAAGACATCGAAGTCGCGGATGAGACGGCGGACGACGGCCTGCCCGTCGTCGGAAGCGAGGTTGAGCACGATGCCGCGCTTGCCGCGGTTGAAGACGTGAAAGCCTTTGCTCTCGCCAGGCGCGATCTGCCCCAGCAGGCGCATGCCGTCGCCGGCGGCGGACTCGACTTTCACGACATCCGCTCCCATATCGGAGAGGAACACGCCGCACATCGGCCCCGCGATGATCTGGGAGACTTCGAGGACCTTGATTCCATCAAGCGCGCCGGGCATGGTGGCTCTCCGTTCGTTGCCCCTACAGGCTAGCGAGCTTTTGCGCGGCGCACATAGGCAAGGAGTTCAGAGCGCAGGCATAGAATCGCCTCCGCGGCGTGGACGCGGCTTTGGGGCGAGCGGATTGTGGGGCGAGCGGATTGTGGCTCTTCTGTACTCAGACGCAGAGATTGCGGTCCTGCTCCGCGAGCGCAAGCCGCTGAGCGACGACTGGCAGGCGCGAATGACGCTGCGGGAAAAGCGTGGGCAGATCGAGCATCGTCTGGACGTTGCAGGGGGCGACTCAAGCCCGTTCTCACTGATCATCAGGCGCAGTGAGCGCGATCCATCCGACTTTTCCGCGATCCTCGGCGTCCGTACGCCGGCGTTGGAGCGGTTGTTCATCTTGCAGCGCTGCGATGGGCGGAGCCACCGACACAGGAACGCGATTGAGGGCGACCAGTTCCGCGACTTTCACATCCATACCGCGACCGAGCGGTACCAGCGACGCGGCTACCGCGAAGATGGCTTCGCGCAGCCGACAGAGCGCTACTCGGATCTCGATGGTGCGATTCGCTGTCTCTTCTCGGACACGCACGTTGATCCACCGTCGGGTCAACCGATCGCCCTATGATGAACTGGGAGAGACGATGACGACCACATCGACTGAGCACGGCTTTCAGCAGAGCATCTCGACGGAGATCTTCCTCGAGCCCGACGGTTTCGAGCGCTACCAGGTCGCCACGCCGTTCATGTTCGACGACGGCGACTGCTTCGTGATTGTGCTCAAGTGCGTAGACGGGAGTTGGGTCTTCTCGGACGAGGGGCACACGATGATGCGGGTGTCTTTCGAGCACGGCATCGACATGGACGAGTACGAGCCGGGGAAAGATCGACGGAAGGACGCGATCGCCGCTGCGCAGCGACGGGCGGAGATTGAAGTCGGCCACGATGAGCTGCACATCACAGTGCGTGACTCTCGTTACGGCGAGGCGCTGTGTTATCTGGTGCAGACGATCGCGCAGGTCTACAGCGCAGCGTCCGACTAGCGCGCCACGCCGATTGCGCCGGCGGCGCGGAGAGAGGCAATCTCCTGCTCGGAGAAGCCGTGCTCGCGGAGGATGGCGTCGGTGTCGGCGTCGAGCGGCGGCGCGGAGCGCTCGCTGCCGGTGGGTGTGGCGGACATCCGCACCAGCGGGCCGACGTGACGCTCGGGGCCGGTGAGCGGGTGCTCAATCGCCTGGAGCAGGCCGAGCGCCTCGATCTCCGGGTCGCGGTTGATCTCTTCCGGCAGGCTGACGCGGGAGGCGGGCGCGCCCTCGGCGTCGAGGCGCTCCATCCACTCCTCCATCGTGCCTGTCATCAGGGTGGCGCTGATCTGCTCGCGCAGGCGCCCCACCACCGCCTCCGACTCGGGCGCGAGCGCGTTGAAATCGTCGCCGTCGGTGGGATCGTCGGTGATGCCGAGCGCGCGGCGGATCTGCTCGCGGTTGGCGGGGGTGAGCGCGCCGAGGATGATCGCGCCGTCCCGCACGGGGTAGCCGCCGTAGTAGAGGCGGAAGGCCTTGGTCTGGCGCGGCTGGTCGCGGCGGGCCTGGATGATCTCGGCGTAGCTCGCGCCCTGCGCGCGCAGCTCGGCGATCCGGTCCAGCAGCGGTTGCAGCAGAATGGCGTCGGAGACCGGCATGTCGGAAATCCAGGTCGCCTGCAGGGTGAAGGCGGCGGCCAGCAGCGAGGTGCTTAGGTACTGCCCCTCGCCGCTCCGTTGGCGGTGGTAGAGCGCGGCGCAGACGCCCATCGCGCCGGCGACGGCGGCGACGTAGTCGGCAGGCGCGGTCGCGGTGATGTGCTGCGGCGCGCCGCGTTCGTCGACCTTTTCGTCGCCGGCCATCAGCCCCGAGTAGGCCTGCACGATGATGTCGGAGCCGGCGCGGCGGGTGATGCGCTCGGCTGCGGCCGGATCGAGCGCGCCGGGAGCGACCTCCTCGGGCTTGCCGAAAGCGGTGTTGTGTAGGTAAATGAGATCGGGCCGGAAGCGGCGGAGGGTCTCATAGTCCACGCCGATGCGCTCCGGCACGCCGGGGCGGACGTTGGTGAGGAAGACATCGAATTTGGGGATCAGGCGATGCACGACCTCGCGCCCGCGCTCGGTCTGCAAGTCCACGACGATGCCGCGCTTGCCGCGGCTGAGCGCGTGGAAGGGCTTGCTCTCGCCGGGCGCGAACTGGGCGATGCGGCGCGCGCCCTCGCCCTCGGGCGGCTCAAGTTTGACCACGTCTGCGCCGAGGTCGGCGAGCGCGACGCCGCAGTAGGGCCCGGCGATGATCTGGGCGAGTTCGAGCACGCGGATTCCGTCGAGCGGGCCTGGCATGAGCGCAGGCTACCCCTCGTCGGGCGGCGCGATGCGCTCAAGCTGGGCAATCAGGGGCGGGAGGTGTCTCCGCGCGGCGTTCCACACGATCTCCAGATTGACCTGGGTGTAACCATGCACCAGATGCTGTCGCATGCCGATGACATCCGACCATAAGATCTCAGGGTTCGCTTCACGCGTTTCACGGCTGACCTGCGATGCCGCCTCTCCGACGACCTGCACCTCATACTTCACGGCCGACTGATGCAGCTCACTCGCCAAAAACTCGACGTAAGTGAGACCATCCGAGAACGCGACCGCCTTGCGGGCCGCGACGAGCATGTCGACCAGAGAGCCGTCGTCAGGCGGCATAGACGGTCTCGGCGGTGCTCAGGATCGCTTTGCGGCGAACGTAGTTGGCGCTTTCCTCGATGCTGCTCCAGGTGGACAGATCCACTTCGCGCCCGAATGCCTCGGCCAGATCCCGCTCCATCCGCACGATGTCGAAGATCGAGTGGCCGGAGCCGGGCTGTAGACGCACCAGCACGTCGATGTCGCTCTGCGGCCCGAAGTCGTCGCGCAGCACGGAGCCGAAGAAAGCAAATTCCGTCACGCCCCAGCGGCGGCAGAACTCGGCGATCTCGTCATGCGGCGCATCAATCTGCAGCGGCATCACGGCTCCTCCGTTGCCCCAGCATACGCCGAATGGTGCAGCCTTATCCTACCGTTGCAGAGACACAGAGGAGTCATGCCATGCCCGACTATGAACAAATCCGCTACCAGATCGACGGACCGGTCGCCACCATCACCTGGAACCGGCCGGAGGCACTCAACGCGATCACGCCGCAGCTCGAGGGCGAATTCCACGAGGCGTTGGACGAGGCGAACGCCGACGACGCGGTGCGAGCGATCATCTTCACCGGAGCCGGGCGCGCCTTCTCGGCGGGCTACGACATCGACGGCGGGATCGACAGCGAGGTGGGCGGCTCGCGCACGCCCGTCAGCGCGCACCTGCGCCGCTGGTTCCAGTTCTCCTCGCGCAACCCGGACATGATGATGCACCTGATGACACTGGAGAAGCCGATCATCGCGGCGGTCAACGGCTGGTGCATCGGCGGAGGCTTCTGGTACGCGCTGGCGGCGGACATCACGATTGCGGCCGAGAACGCCGTCTTCGCCCAGCCGGAGGTGCGGATGGTCTCCAACAGCTCGGTGCTGTTCGGCATTCTGGCAGGCTGGAAGGTGGCGCACCGCTACGCGCTGACGGGCGACCATTTCGACGCGCAGGAGGCGCTGCGAATCGGCGTGATCAACGAGGTCGCGCCGTCGGAAGACCTGCTCGAGCGCGCGCAGACGCTCGGCGAGCGGCTGGCGCTGGTGCCGCCGGACTCGATTCGCTACAACAAGCTGATCACGGCGCGCGGGCTGGAGGCGATGGGCCTGCGCAACGCGCTCAACGTGGGCTCGATGCTCTCGACGCTGGTGGAATCGTCGGCCGACGGCCCCGATGTGGCGCATCTCGACGAGGCGCGGCGCGAAGGCGGCTTCCGCGCCTTCCTCCAGGCGCGCGACGATCCCTTCCGCCCCGAGCCGTTCGGCCCGCGCAGCCGCGCCCGTCAGCCCGAATAGAGCGCCGCCTCTGTCTGGTAGCCTCATCGCGCCCGCCGCAGGAGCATCGCCGGGCGCTGGAGGAATGCGCCGTGCCTGACCGACCTGACCGAATTGTCATCGTCGGCGCCGGTGCGATCGGCGGCGTGGTCGGCGGGCTGCTGACTCGCGCGGGCTACGACGTGACGCTGATCGACCACTGGGTGGAGCATGTCGAGGCGATGAAGACGCACGGTCTGCGGCTCAGCGGCCCGCTGATCGGCGACATTCGCATGCCGGTGGACGCGCGGCACATCCACGAGGTGCAGGCGCTCGACGAGCCGTTCGACCTCGGCTTCCTCGCCGTTAAGTCCTACGACACGGAGTGGGCGGCCGCGCTGCTCTCGCCGCTGGTGCGCGAGGACGGAGCGATCGTTGACTTCCAGAACGGGATCAACGACGAGCGGGTCGCGTCGGTGGTCGGGCGGGAGCGCACGCTCGGTTGCGTGATCACGATCGGCTGCGGCCTCTACGAGCCGGGCCACTGCATCCGCACCGACACCCGCACGCTCGGCTTCAAGGTGGGCGAGCTGAGCGGCGTTCTGAGCAAACGCGCCGCGCGGATCGCGGCGATCATCAACCAGGTGGCGGGCGCGGAAGCGACCGACAATCTGTGGGGCGAGCGTTGGGGCAAGCTGGCGGTGAACTGCATGGCCAACGCGGTCGCGGGGCTGACGGGCTACGGCTCCGGCGAGGTGCGCTCGCGCGACGACACGCGCCGGCTCTGCATCCGCATCGCCGCAGAGGTGATCGAGGTGGGCCGCGCGCACGGGCACAACATCGAGCAGGTCTGGGGCATCGACGCCCAGCGCTTCGTGGATGTCGCGCACGGCGGCGATCCGACGGAGTTGGACGCGGAGCTGATCGCAGGCGCGCAAGCCCTGGGCGAGGGCCGTCCCAGCATGCTGCAAGATATCCTGCGCGGTCGCCGCCCGGAGATCGACGCCCTCAACGGCTGGGTGGTGCAGCAAAGCAGGTCGGTAGAAGTCCCAACCCCACACAACGCCGCAATCGCCGAAGCAGTGCGCAGCTTCCCAGTAGGCAATCTGAAGCCAAGCCCCGCCAACCTCCACCTGGTGCTGAAGCAGCTAAGCTCCTAACGCCCGGACTCCGAACCTCGCTGTTCGCGCGACCGTTTCGACTCGCGCAGATGTCTTGGGGTATCTAGACGCTGCTCGTTCGTCGGCGGCAGCCACTCGCGGAGGCCATAGTTGCCATCGATGTCCTCGAAGAACAGCGCGTTGGCATGGAGATACCAAGAAACAGACGGCAGACCAATCTCGTCCTCCGTACCACGCAGGGCCGCCACAATCTCGCCACTTTGTGCATTGCGCCCGGCGCGCCGGAACCAGTCAACGATCACTTCGGTCTGGTAGCGGCGCCGCTCGAGCCCCCACTCGCGAAGGCCGTAGGTTCCAGGACCTCGATAGACGAATATCTCTGGATTCGCCGTGATCGCGTTGTACAGCGTACCAACGCTGATGTCACGGTCGAGGCCGAGCGCTTGAGCGCGGTCAGCAATGTCCCGCCAATGCAGCGGCTCACCGTCCGCGCGGAGCACGAACCGCGCGATTTCGATGTACCGAGGAACTAGCACCGAATCATCAGTCCAGAAATAGCCCAGGTTCATTCCTCGCAAGATCGACCAGGCTCCGTACGCTTCCGCCGAGGAGCAACCACGTTCGCGCAGATAGTCCTCGAACTCTGATCGATCGACTGAGCCGTCGCGCTCTCGCAACAGGGCCTCAAGGTGCTGACGCGCATCGGCAGTCGCAACCTCAATCGGCTGTAGCGCCTTGACATCCGGAAGGATCGTCGCAAGAAGAGCGAGCCAGCGTTCCGGATGAGGAAACACATCCGGCCATCGGTTGAGCGCTTTGACCAGATCTCCGTGCGCATAGTCGCGCGTCGTCAGATCGTGGAGCGATAGTTGTCGCTCGACGGCGCGCCTGACGACACGTAGCCGTCGCGGGTGTTCGATCTTCCTGAGCGCCTTCTTTTCGATCTGACGAATTCGCTCCCGAGTCACTTCGAGTGCGTTGCCCACTTGCTCAAGCGTCCGAAACGCGGTGCCTCCTGCACGACGATTACGTCGCTTCCGCGGCTTCCGCGCGTTGTCGCTGCCAGTCGTCTTTTCATCCGGCGAATCGGCTCCGTCCAAGCCGTAGCGAAGCACGAGGACCTGGCGTTCCCGCTCCGACAGCCCCAACAGCATGTGGAACAACTCGACGACCAACGGTTCGCCCAAAGCCCAGTTCGGCGGCGGTGCGATCGCGGACCGCGAGACAGCGCCCACCCGATCGGCCACAGCCGGGCACACCGATGCGAACAGATCGAGCCAACGCTCTGGATGGGCGGCCGTCTCGGATTGGGCTGAGAGTAGCCGAACCAGCGCAGCTCGGTCCCCTACAGTCATCGCGTCTGCCGGCCCGAGCGTTGCCTCAAGCGCCCAACGGCAGGCAGCGTCATATGCGGCTGCGATGCGCGCGAATTCGGAGTCAAGCTCCCAAATCCATGCGACCCGGCCATCAACCACATATCCAACCTTCTCATTGAGCCGAGGAGTGCCAGTTGCCAGGCCGTACCGGATGGACATCGCGCGGCGGTGATAAGCCGGGAGCGCATGCCACACGCCAAGCAGCGTGCGCGTGAAGGGCGGCATTCGGATGGCTCCACTCGCTGCACCCGGTTCACTCACCCAATCGAGCACATCCGGAAACACCTCGGTCAGCAGAGCCCACCAGCCACCAGCATGCCGCTTGGTTGATTCGGACACAGCCAGCGCCTCTCGGAGACCTCGCCGTGTGTCCGGTTGTGCGCCTTCGTCCGGAGACCCAAGTGCATCTTCAATCTCCCAACGCAGGCTGAACTCGTATGCCCGCAGTGTTCGGAAGGCTTGTCCAGCGAGGGTCTCGACGTCCGCCTGTTCGATCTTCATTGCGTGCGCGATAGCGGCGGCATCGCGCGCAACACCGTCAAGCAGCCCGAAGCGGAGCTCGATCAGTTCTCGCTCGGCGGGTGTCAGTTGCTCAACCAGCGCCCAGAGCCGTTGCCCAACAAGGGCGGATGCGTCTTCCATCACGTCGTCACTCCAAAATCTCCTCCGCCAATGCCTGCGTCAGACGGCTGAGGAAGTCGCTGGAACGCTGAAGCAGCTCGTTCTCGAGTTGGTCAAGCCCGATCTCCTCGTCGTGTCGTTGCAGCATTCGCAGGTGCTCGATCTGGACGACATCGCGGAACATGAAGAGGTGGTACTCGCGCCAGGCGTGTCCCCGAGGACCGCCCCGGGTCAAAGCCTCGCCGGCGTAGGGGTGACTGGTGTTGATCCACCACACATTGTGGAGCAGGTCCGTTTCGTTCTGGTAGATGGGTGGGTGACCGGCCTGCAATAGACGTGTCGAACCGTCGTCAGCAGCAGGATCCGAATCGGACCCGCTCAGCAAAATCCTGGGAAACCGCGGGCGGCGAACACGCTTTGTGTCCCCGGGCTCGTCCTTGCGTCCGCCGCCATCGCCGCTTCCGCCGCCGGACCCTTCGCCGCGCCCGCCTCCACCTTCACCCGAACCGCGGTCGCCTCCCTCCCCGCCGCCTTCCTCATCTTGCCAGTCGATAAACACCTCGGTTTCCAACTCGCGAAGAAACCCCTGTGCGTAGCTGTTGAGCATCGTGTTGAGTCGTGCCGCCGCTTCGAGTTCGCGCCGCCGTTGCACCTCGCGGAGGTCCGCATCAAGTTGCTCAACGCACTCGCCAAGCTGCTGGCGGAGCCAAACCTTGAGCGCGTCGATCTGCGGCGTATTCCGAAACGACTCTCTGTCGTTCTCGACATGCTCCTCAATCTCCTCGAATCGCAGGTGCAACTCGCAGAACAGGAATCGCGTGTGGTCCGTGCTGCCCGCGTGGAGATCCTGAATCGGAAAGGAGCCGACCGGATTGTCATGGGGGTCAAAGACGAGAACCAGATTGCGCGTCCGCTTGCGACCGGTGAGCGGCGATTTGGCTTTGCGGATGATCAGCTCGCCGGCTGGTTCCGTGTGCGACGTCGTCAGAGCGACGGACGAGCCGACATCATCAGCGCGAGGCAGTATCACGGGCAAATCGCGCCGTCGCAGTTCCCAGTTCGCGTCCTCCTCGATGCGCTCTGGTTCGAGACGCTCCGTGCCGAGGTTGCCGCCGTGTGCGACGCGGACAGCCAGCTCGTGCAGAGGGCGATGCGAAGCCGGGGCAGCGCGAACGGCTTCGAGCAATTTTTCCCTGGCCCACCGACGGCCTGTCACGACATCGTTCGCGCTCAAGACTTGTTTCGCACGGCGGCCAAGAACGACGGTGAACCCGCGGCGGCGGCCGTCCAGATCATTCAGCATCTTGGGGTCGGTCTGCGAAATGAAGGCCTCGACCTGCCCTGTGGAGAGGCCCGACCCGTCAAAGGCGAGACCGAGTGCGACGCGCCACGAGAGCTCGACATCTTCGTGCTCCCAATAACCGCAGGTGCCGTCGCTGGCGTCGTCCACAACGAGACTGCTGGCGCGTCCGTCAAGCCACGTGCAGAAGCGCGCATTGCCGCGCCACATCTCACGCATGTAAAATTTGCCGCCGTTGCCGTGGCCGCCGGCCAGAGCGGCGCTCTCCACGCGGCCGCCGCGCGCAGCGGCAGTAGTGCTGAACCAGTTGAGGAGGAAATCCTCAAGCTCATCGCGCTTTGCGCCTGCGAAATCCATGACCGCAAGATGCGGTCCATCCAACAGGTGCAGATGCACAGGCCAGCCGCCGCTCTCCGGTTCGAGAGATTGGCTTCGGTGGCGACGGACAAGGTATGCGTCAAGGCTGTTCTTCAGCCACTCAGCGATACCTTTGCCGTGGTTGAACTTGAAGTCTCGACCTATCTGGTCGAGAACGTCGTGCGAGATGGTGGTCGGAATGCGTTTTTGAGGCGGCATGACCTTAGCGTTTCACGGTCGTGTCGGACCCTGTTGCGGTAGGAAACTGCGCAACGAGAAACTCAGCGAGCCCCCGCAGCTGATCGGCTACGGACAATCTCGCCGCCACAGCAGCGGTGATCGCATCGCACATCGCCTTCACTCGGATGCGCCGGTTCTCGTCCGACGTCGTGACGGTAATGCCGAAGAAGGCTCGGGCATCGAAGTCAACGATCTCATCGGCGCATCCGTCAACCCACTTGACATAGGCCTCGGACGCTTTCGCAGTTCTGAGCAAGCGTTCCTGATCGCGGCTCAGCCGCCTGCTCGAGCTAGCTGTGCGTTCGCCGTTGAGCATGCCCTCCAGCGCTTGAGCCCTTCCGATCCCTGCGTCGGTGAGGCGGAAGACCATGTCCCCCAATGCGACGACGTAGCCGTCCTTCTTGAGCGGCCCATAGAGGCTCTTGTTCTGGTCGTTCGAGTCGGGAAACTCGGGATGCTTACGGAGCGAGAAGCGTTCCGGAAAGCACTTCCAAGACTCGATCACGATGTCCTCGTAGGGAACTGGCCCCTGTGTGTTCCCCGCGGCGCGTGCAAGCGCGAGCAGGACGCGGTCGTGGACGGTCAGTTTCCGCTTCGCCATGGCCCTATCCTACACCCCATTCCCCAGCCCGCCGAAGTCGGGCAGCACCTTCTCGCTGAAATCCTCGATCGTGCGCAGGATCTGGCCCTGGCTCAGCAGCCCGTTGTACTGCCACATGAAGACCCAGCTGACCGGGGTCGTATCGAGCATGTTCTGCACCTGCCGCTTGACCGAGTCCACCGTACCGGCGAAGAGCAGACCGTTGTCCATCATCTCCTGCGGCGAGAAGCCGTAGTCGCGGCCGGGCGGGCGGAGCGCGTCGGCGAAGCCGAAGGGGGCGAACCAGGCCGCGCCGCAAAAGGCCGCTGTGCGCGACCAGATTTCCATCGCCTGCTCGTCGCTATCGGTGATCAGTACGTCGCGCAGGACGCCCAGACCCTCACCCGGTTTCAGCTCGCGCCCGGCGGCCGCGGCTTCTTCCTGGTAGACTTCGTAGAGGCGGTTCTGCATTTCGGGGTACATCGGCGGCAGGATGGCGATGATGCCCTCGCGGGCGCACCAGCGGATCGTGCGCTCGGACGAGGCGAAGGGCTGGAAGATCGGCGGGTGCGGCTTTTGCAGCGGCTTCGGCACCACGCCGACCTGGCGCACGATGTTATCGTCGTCCAGCCCTGCGCCGTACAGCCGCGTCGCCTCGATGTCCCAGGGCGTGCCGTCGGGCGGGATTTGCCAGGCGTCGCCCTTGTACTCGATCATGTCCTCGGTCCAGCACTTGCGAATGATGTTGAAGTGCTCTTCGAAGGCGGCGCGGTTCGCGGCGTCGATCTCGTCGTGCTGACCGGGCCGCGCGCCGTGGACGCCGTGAATCTGCTGCGCGAGGGTGTCGACCCAGCGGCGCTGATAGCCGCGCGCAAAGCCGGCCAGCGCGCGTCCGCCCGACATATGGTCGAGCATCGCGATGTCCTCGGCGACGCGAATCGGGTTATGCGCGGGCAGCACGACGCCGAGTTGGCCGACGCGGATGCGCTCGGTCTGCATCGCCAGGTAGAGGTCGAGCATGATCGGGTTGGGCGAGAGCTCGAAACCCTCAATGTGGAAGTGGTGCTCGGTGAAACCGATCGAGTCGTAACCGAGCGCGTCGCCGGCCTTGGCGAACGCGCTCAGGTCGGCCAGCATGTCCTGGTACAGCTCGGGCCGCAGCCCGGCCATCCCCTGCTCGATGTCCTCGCGCGTCCCCACCGAGGGGAGGAAGAAGAGAGAAACCTGCATGATGCGCTCCTTGTCTGCTCGTGGTCTGCTCGTGCGTCGGCTGTGTGTCCTGTCGTGTTACTCCAGCGTACCGAGGAAGTCCAGCACCGCGCGGTTGAAGTCGGCCGGATTGTCGATGTTGGCCGCGTGGCCGGCGTTGGGGATCACGACCTTGGTCGAGCCCGTGATCTTGTTGTGGATGTAGTCGGTCGAGCCCAGAAACGGCTCGTCGTTCTCGCCGACCAGCACGAGCGTCGGCTTTTCGATGCCGGACAGCGACTGGATCACGCGGTTGTCGAACTGGGCGAGCATCCCGCGCGCGGCCCGGGCCAGTCCGGCCGCGGAGCGGTGAGTGGAGACGCGCACCTCTTCGGAGCCGCCCAGCGCGTCGAGTCCGCGTGCTTCGAGCGCTTCGGCGCGGGGAAAGGCGAAGTTCTGGTTCCAGCCCTCGCGCCCCTTGGGGTTGTTGTAGCCGGGGCCGGTGTCGAACAGCATCAGCGCGCGGGTGCGCTGCGGATGCACCAAGTGGAACGCCAGCGACATGTAGCCGCCCAGCGAGAGCCCTCCGATCACGGCCTCGTCCGCGCCCTCGGCGTCGAGGATCGCCGTCATGTCCGCGACCGTTTCGGCCTCGCTGTAGACGGACGGGTCTTCGGGGCTGTCGGTCAGACCGTGCCCGCGCATGTCCCAGGCGATCACGCGCCAGCGCTCCGCCAGCGCGGGCAGCTGACCCGCCCACATCTGCGAAGTCGCGCCGTAGCCGTGGCTCAGCAGCACCGCCGGCCCGTCGCCCTGCGCCTCGTAGTGAATCTGCACCCCGTCGCGCTCAATCGTCGCCATCCGAACCTCCCTCACGCGCCTCGCGCGCCTCGCGCGCCGGTCTGCGGCGCACTGCCAAGATAGGGCAGCCCGCGCGCCGTCGGGGGCGTAGCCTGCGCCTGATTGGAGACCCCCATGAGCAGCACAGCCCGCAGCCCGATCACGTCCGACCTGATTTTCGACCTGCCGAGCGTCGGCGCGCCCGCGCTCTCGCCCGACGGCGAGACCGTGGCCTACGCCGCATCGCGCACCTCGAGTGAGACGATGAGCGCCGAGACGCAGATCCGCGCCGTGTCGTTCGGCGGCGGCGGCGATCGGCAGCTCACGGCGGGTCCGCGGGACGGCTCGCCCGTCTGGTCGCCCGACGGCTCGCAGCTGGCCTTTCTGCGCGCGGCTGATGCCGACGCGCCGCGCCAGCTCTGGCTGCTGCCCACGACGGGCGGCGAAGCGCGGCGGTTGACCAATCTGCCCTACGCCGTCGAGAGCTGCGTCTGGACGCCGGACGGCGGCGCGCTGATCGCGGTGGTCGATGTGGATCCGGAGCGCCTGGCGGAGGACGACGGGCAGCCGCGCACGACCGTCGTGCGCGACCTCTACTACCGCGGCGACGCGCTGGGCTACCGCGTGGGCGCCTGGCACCACCTCTTCCGGGTGGACGCCGCGACGGGTGAGGCCGAGCAGCTGACGCGCGGCGCGTACAACCACGCGCACCCGGTGGTCTCGCCCAACGGACGCTGGATCGCGTTCTGCTCGGATCGCTCGCCGCAGCGCAAGCGGCGGCGGCCGTTCAGCAGCGAGCTGTGCGTGATGCCGGCCGGCGGCGGCGAGATCGAGCGGCTCACACCGGGCGTGCAATCGGCGGGGCGGCCCGGCTGGTCGCCCGATGGGCGGCGGCTGGCCGCGGCGGTGACCGAGCCGGACCAGTTTCAGCAGGCCTACCTCTGCGTGATTGCGCGGCGCGACGGCAAACGGCGGCGGCTGACCGATGGCTCGTTGACGCCGCAGAGCGGCGGGTATCCGTTCACGCCGCCGCCGCCGATTCGCTGGACGCCGGACGGAATTGTGTTCGCCGCGGATACGCGCGGGCGTTCGGGCGTGTGGCGCGTGAATCCCAGCGGGCGAGGCGGAGCTGAGGCGATCCGCGAGGATGCGGAAGTGATCGGGGGCATCGACATCTCCGCCGATGGCAAACGGATCGTGGTCGCCGCGACATCGCACGCGCAGCCGATGGAGCTGGTCGCGCAAGTTGCGCAGGGTGAAGGCGGATCGCCGACGCCGCTCACATCGGTCAGCGCCGAGTATCTGGCGGCGCGCGAGCCGGGGCGGGTGGAGTGGTCGGAGATCGAACGGAATGGAATGTCCATCCCCTTCGGGCTGATGTTCCCGCCGGGCTTCGATCCGGAACAGCGCTACCCGCTGGTGCTCGACATTCACGGCGGGCCGCACGGTGTCTTCACGGAGAGCTTCCACCCGCTGCACCAGACGATCGCCGGCGCGGGCTATCTGATGCTGTTCGTCAATCCGCGCGGCACCTCCACCTACGGACCCGATTTCACGCACGCCGTGATCGAGGACTGGGGCGGGGAGGACTCGCTGGACCTGCTGGCGGCGCTGGACGCGGTCTGCGAGCGCCCGTATGTAGATGCGGAGCGCCTGGGCGTGCATGGCTACTCTTACGGCGGCTACATGACGTCGTGGCTGATCGGACACATCGATCGCTTCAAGGCGGCAGTGGTCGGCGCACCGGTGATCAACCTGGAGTCGATGTACGGCACGACCGATATCGGCGTTTCGTGGGGACGGCTGGAGTGGGGCGGGCGTCCCGCGGAGAACCGCGAGTGGTACCGCGAGCGCTCGCCGCTGACCCATGCGCCGAACGTAACCGCGCCGGTGCTGCTAATGCACGGAGAAGCGGACCACCGCTGCCCGATTTCGCAGAGCGAGGAGTACTTCGTCGCGCTGCGCGACCGGGGCAAGCGGGTGGAACTGGTGCGCTTCCCGGGCTGCGCGCATCCGTTTGTGGTGGCGGGACATCCGAAGCTGCGCAAAGAGTACTACGACCGTCTGGTCGGCTGGATGGATCGATACGTCTGAGCCGTGTCGTCCTGTGTCAGCCCGTTTCGGATCGCTTCTGGCCGCGCATTACGGCGGCGACGGGGCGCAGCACGGCGCGGGCAAGCTGCTGCGGGCGCGGCGGCGCGGCGCGGATGCGGTCGTAGCGAATGCCGGAGAGAGCGGCGATCGCGACCACCGTGAGTCCCATGACGAGCAGCACGATCCGCTCGCCGCTGAGGTCGGCGACGGCGCCGAAAAGCAGGCCGGCGAGCGTCGAGACGCCGAACGGGAAAAAGGTGAGCGCGGTGAGGCGTCCGTGGTACTCCGGTTCGCTCTGCACGAGCACCTCGGCGGTGTTGACCGCCTGAAAGGCAGCGATGCCCGCGCCGATCATGAACATGAACGGGAAAGCGGCGTAGAGGTTGGGCGTCAGCCCGAGCAGGGCGATGCCGACGCCGAACAGCACGCCCATCCCGTACATCACCCGCCCCGACCAGGCCGTGCCGACGACGCCGGCGACGGCGAGGCCGATCATCAACGAACCCGCGCCGCCCACGCCCTGTAGGACGCCGATCCGTTCGGCGGGCTCATCGAGCGTGTTCTCCAACAGACCGGGCAGCAGCACCTGGTAGGACTGGCCGAAGACGGAGATCAGCAGCAGCGAGACGAGCAGCAGGCGCAGGCGCGGCTGAACGGCGGCGTAGCGCACGCCGAGCACGATCTCGCGGTAGATGCCGCCCCGCCGCGCCCCGCGCGGCGCGCCCGAGGGCATCAGTCCAAGCGAGAGGATGGTGAGGGCGAGCATCCCGAACATGGCGAAATACGCCCCGCCCGGACCGACGAAGGAGATGGTGAGCAAGCCGGCGGCGATGGCGGGGCCGATCATCATCGGCAGCGAGAGCGCCGACTGAAGCAGCGCGACGCCGTTGCCCACCAGCCGCTCGGGCACGATGTCGCCGATGTAGGCGCGGCGGGTGGGACCGGTGAAAGCGAACGAGGAGCCGAGCAGGAAGCTGGTGACGACGAGCCAGATGACCGCGATCTGCCCGGTGACGATCAGGATGGCGAGCAGCAGAAAGGCCAGGGCGATCACGCTCTGCGCGAGCACCAGCAGGCGGCGCTTGGGCAGGCGGTCGGCGAGCGCGCCCGCCAGCGGGCCGATGATCAGCCAGGCGATGCCGTTGCCCGCGCCGACCAGTCCAACAGCCGCGTTCTCGCCGGTCAGATCGAAAGCGACGACGCTCTGGACGGTGAACGACATCGAGAAGGCAATGAAGGCGGCGACCGTCTGCGCCCAGTGCAGGCGGTAGCGCCCGACCGAGAAGGCGGCGAAAGTCTGGCGCACTCCAGCCCGTAGCATGGACCTAAGCCTATGGGCTGCCTGAGGGCGCGTTCACTCCTCCATCATTCCCGCCCCTTTTCCGTCGCCCCAGACTTGATCTGGGGCCCAAACCCAACCCCCTTCGCAGCGCCGAGGTTCCGAGCCACCCACCGACGCCGTTCGCGGGCCACTCGGGACCTCGCTCCGCCCCCATTTCCCGTCATTCCCGCACCCCCCACTTCCGTCATACCCGCGCTTGCCGCGGGTATCTCGACGTGAACAGCACCAACGCCACTCTCCGTTCCCCCTGCCGCCATTCCCGCAACCCCCTCCCTCCCGTCGTCCCCGCCCACCCCTCCCGTCGCCCCAGACTTGATCTGGGGCCCAAACCCAACCCCCTTCGCAGCGCCGAGGTCCCGAGCCACCCGCCGACGCCGTTCGCGGGCCACTTGGGACCTCGCTCCACCCCCGCTCCCCGTCATTCCCGCCCACCTCTTTCCGTCATTCCCGCCCCCGAGCGGGAATGTGGGTTCAGTCTGCAAGCTGGACAGTTGGGCCTGGAGCAGTTCGGCTGGGGTTTGGAAGTCGAGGCATTTGCGGGGGGTGTTGTTGAAGCGGGCGAGCGTCCGGTTGAGCGCGCGGCGGGAGCGCGCGGCGAGGTCGGTGGAGCGGGGCAGCGGGCCGCGCAGCCGGCCGATCGCGTTTTCCACGCCGCCCTTCTGCCAGGGCGCGTGGGGGTCGCAGCAGAACGTGTCGACGCCGAGCGCGTGCAGTTCGTAATGGCGCACGAACTCGGAGCCGTTGTCGAAGCAGACGCTGCGGCGCAGGCTCGGCGGCAGGGCGGCGAGCAGCCGGCGCAGGGCGCGGATCAGCGGGTCGGCGGCTTTGCTCGGCAGGGCCGCGGCGAGCAGCGCGCGGGTGCAGCGGTCCTGCAGCACGAGCAGCGCGGGACCGCCGCGGCCGAACTGCACCAGGTCCGCCTCCCAGTGGCCGGGCTCACTGCGCGCGGCGGCCTCGGCGGGGCGCTCGGCGAGCGGGCGGCGCAGCTTGATGTAGTCGGCCGAGCTGCGCCGGGCCCGCGCGCCGCGGCGCCGCCGGCGGCTGCGCCCCTGCGGCAACAGCCGCCGCCAGCGGTAGTCCTTGGTGCGTTTGATCTGGGCGTAGCTGAACTCGTAGATCGCTTCGTGGGAGATCACCGTGCGGCCCGCTTCGCGGCGCAGCCGGCCCGCGACCTGCTGCGGCGAGAGCTCCTGGTCGAGCAGCTCCAGCACCCGCTCGCGCAGCGCGTCGTCGCGCTCCAGCTTCAGGCCGCGCTTGCGCCGCGCCCGGCTGCGGGACTGGGCCGCGTCCGGGTCGTAGCCGCCGTCCGCCCCCGCGTTGCGCTTCAACTCCGCCGCGATCGTCGACGGCGAGCGAGCCAGAGCCGCTGCGATCTGCCGCGCCGAGCAGCCTTCGCCCCGGAGTCGGGCGATCGCGTAGCGCTCCTCCCAACTGAGCTGGCCGTACACCCGTCCCATGACCGCACCTCCAACTGCTGTCCCAGTTCGCCCCTGAACTTAGCGAATCCACACGGCGGCTGTCGGCGGCACGGCATCTCGAGCTGACCTGTGAACGAACGTTGGCAAACAGACCCGTGTGAACACTCCCAGACACTGCCCGCGCCGCGCGCGGCGTACTCGCAACTTTTGCAATAAACTCGCACCCAGAGCACAGCCCGAGCGGAGATCAGTCATGGACATCAGCGAAGCCATCCGCGAGCGCCGCACCGTCGGCGCTTTCACGGAGCAGCCCATCGAGCGCGACCTGATCGAAGAGCTGATCGAAGCAGCGGTCTGGGCGCCCAACCACAAACACACCGAGCCGTGGCGCTTCCACGTGGTGTCGGGCGCGGCGCGAGACGACCTGGCGGGCGCGGTGATGGCCGAGTTGGAGGCGAACGGGGCGAGTCCCGCCAAGGATCCGCGCGCCAAGCTCAAGCGCGCGCCGCTGTTTGTCGCGATCACCCAGACGGCGTCGCCCGACGACCCGGTGCGTGATCTCGAGGATTACGCGGCCTGCTGCT
The DNA here is from genome assembly GCA_965242565.1 of Dehalococcoidia bacterium. GTDB lineage: Bacteria > Chloroflexota > Dehalococcoidia > Bin125 > Bin125 > CATQGW01. The sequence continues at coordinate 1,679,019 of OZ251457.1, forward strand.
GCGCGACGCAGAATTTGCTGCTGGCGGCGCATGCGCGCGGACTGGCGGCGAAGTGGAGCACGGGAGCGCTGGCGGAGTCGGCGGCGGCGAAACGCTGGCTGGGGATCGGCGAGGCGGATCGGATTGTGGGCTACATCTATCTGGGCTACGCGCCGGAGGGTGTGCGCGTACCGGAGGCGACGCGGCGAGCGGCGGAGGTGGTTTGGCGGGGCTGAGCAGAGAAGCGGCGAGCAGCGATCGTCCTGCCGGCAGCGTTAGCGCCGTAGGCCATGGACGAAATCGGCGATGGCGGCGGCGGCGCTGACGAGGTTGTCTTGCTCCGTCAGACCGGAGCGTTTGCGCGGGATGAGGCCGTGGTCGCCGTCGAGGATCCAGTGCAGGCGGATGCTGGGGGATAGCTGGTATTGCGCGACCTCTTCGCGGGCGCCGTAGGGATCGCGCTCGCCCTGGACGATCAGGGTGGGTGTCTCCATCACGCGCAGGTGGGCGGTGCGCACGGGGGAGTCGCGGTTGGGCGGGTGGAAGGGGTAGGAGACGCAGACGAGGCCGGCGACTTCGGCGGCGTCGGCGAGGATGCTGGCGACGCGCCCACCGAGCGAGCGTCCGCCGATGACGATCCGGCTCGCCGGCGCAAGCTCGCGCAGCACCTCGACCCATGCGCCGACCAGTACATCCTCGTCGTCGGGCGGCCAGGCGCGTTGGCCCGTCGCTGCGGCGCGGCGCATGTAGGGGAAGTCGAAGCGGGCCACGCACACGCCGCGCTCGCCGATCAGCCGCGCCAGCTCGGTCATCGAGGGGTGGCTCGACGATGCGCCGGCGCCGTGCGTAAGCACGAGGATTGTGTCGCGCGGCCCCGCCTCGGGTCCATCGAAGGTCAGCGGCGCGCTCATGCGCGGGTCCGGCGCCGCCGGGCGCGGCGGCGGGGCTGCGCGGCGTCCAGCGGGGCGATCAGCTGCTCGTAGCGCGCCAGCAGGTGTTCGACGCGCTCGCGCTCCGAATCGAACCCGACTCGCGGGCGGTAGAGACGATCGACGTAGCGGTCGAGCGCGGCGTGCGCGCGCCGCAGATCGGCCGGCATCACGTCCGGATCGTAGAGGTCGGCGAGCGTCGCGTCGGCGTGCGCCGCGCGGGCGTCAAGCACCGCCTGGGCAAGCACGGCCAACCGATCGCGCTGCCGCTTGGTCAGGTTCGGCACGGGGAAGGTGTTGTAGACCACCCCGATCGAGTAGCGATAGCGGCTTTCGAGCCGTCCGGCGACGGTGCGCATCCAGGCCATATGCATCGCCGAGGTGAGCAGAGCAAATGTCGGCAGCGACGCATTCTCCAGGACGAACAGCGCGTCACTCGGAATCGCCGGCGGCTCCAGCCATTCGATAGGCAGATAGTCGCGGCGCTCGGAGCTCGTCTTGGGGATCGCCAAAAACGGCGCTTCGGGAATGACATTGACGTGGTAGAGCAGCGGCGTCTCCGCCAGCGCCTGCGTCGACTTACTGCGGCTTTGCGCCCGAAATTCGCGTACCGCGCGCACGCGATCGCGCAACTCGGGGTTCGACCGGATCAGCGCGGCGGACGCGCCCTCGAGTCGCAGAATCCAGCGCTGCGACCCTTGTAGGAACTCACGCGCGCCGACGAATGGACGAACGTACGGCTCGACATCCGGTAGATCGGACAGCAACGCCGCGCGTTCGTCGGCATTGAGGATGTAGTGGCCGTTGTCGATCGGCTTTGAGCCGATGATCAGCTGCGGCAGTCCGTTCAATGGGCGATACTGCTCGCGCACGACCAGGCGCGGATCGCTGAGCTGCTCGCCGCCGACCAGCAGCGGCGTGATCAGCGCGTGTGCGCTCTCCTGCGGATCGCCCGTCGCCGTTTGGTAGGAGAACAGGCGCTTTTGCGCCGGCGCTTCCGCCGCCTTGTCGAGCCCCACGATCACCACATGCACGTGCGCCTTGCCGCGCGCCTCCGAGCCCCACTCGAACGTGCGGTGCGCGAACGTGATTTCCAGGTTGCAGCGGTCGTAGAGGATCGGCCACAGCTGGCCAACCTGCTCGCCCTGGCTGATTGAGTTGGTTGCGACGAACGCGATCTTCGCCGAACCGCGCTGCACATATTCGCCGGCGACGATAAACCACGCCGCCACGTAATCGAGCGTGCCGCCGCCCGTCAGCTCCGCCGCCCGCTGCACCTGCGCGCGTTGCAGCGGCGATTGCATTTTCGACCCCACGAACGGCGGATTGCCGTAGACGAATGTGCATTGCTGCGCGGGCAGCACATCGCCCCAGGCGATCTCGTGCGCGTCGGCGCAGCGGATCTGCGGCGAAGTGCGCAGCGGAATGCGGGCGTAATACTGCCCGAACGCTTCGCCGAGGCGGCGGTTCATGATGTGATCCATCATCCACAGCGCCGTCTCCGCGATCCGCGCCGGGAACTCCAGGATCTCAATTCCGTAGAACTGGTCCACGTTCATCGCCGAGAGCGTCGAGACATCCTGCACCGCTTGGCGCTCCCGGCCGTGAATCTCCAGCAGCACCTCGATTTCCAGTTCGCGCAGTTCCCGATAGGTGATGATCAGGAAGTTGCCGCAGCCGCAGGCCGGATCGAGGAAGCGCATTGTGCCCAGGCGTTGCTGGAAGCGCAGCAGATTCGCGCGCCGCCTGCCGCCCCGCTGTGCGCGGATCCGCTCGAACTCGGCGCGCAGTTCGTCGAGGAAGAGCGGCTCGATCACTTTCAGGATGTTCTGCTCGGTCGTGTAGTGCGCGCCGACGGCGCGGCGGTGATCGGGGTCCATCACCGACTGAAACAGCGCGCCGAAGATCGCGGGCGAGATTCGCGACCAGTCGAACTGCGCCGCCTCAATCAGCAGGCGGCGGAGCTTCGAATCGAAATCGGCCGTTGCGATCCGCTCCTCAAACAGATCGCCGTCGACGAACGGAAACGCCGCCAGGTCCGGATCGAGGTTTCGGCTGCGCTGACCTTCCGGCGTGTTCAACACCGTGAACAGATGATCAAGCAGCGGCCCGGCATTAACCCCGTCGGAACAGGTCCGATCTTCGAGAAACGAGAGAAAACTCTCGCGCTCGAAGATGCCGGTGTCGTCGGCGAACAGGCAGAACACGATCCGCACCAGAAAGCGGTCCAGGTCCTCGCCGGCGTAGCCCGACTCCCGCAGCTCGTCGTGGATCGCCCCGACCAGCTCCGAGGCCTGGACGTTGACCGGATCCTGGTCGCGGAAGGCGCGGCGATGCACGCCCATCATGAAACCGAAACGGTCGATCTGTTCCGGCAGCTCTTCGAGCCGGAAGCGGACCTCCTCGTCGAGATCGAGGTCGATCAGCTCCCAGGTTTGGAAGTCGCAGAGCAACAGATAGCGCGGCCGCTCGTGCTCCGCGAGCGCGTCGAAGTATTCGAGCGCCTGCGCCCGCGCCGCGCTGAGGCTGCGCCCGCGGCTCTTCTGCTCCACCAACAGCACCGACGGCCAGAACAGGTCGATGTAGCCGTCGCGATTGTCGAGCTTCTTCACGTGCTCTTCGTAGCGGGCGACGCTGCGACGCTTGATGTCGAAGATCGCGAAGAAGGCGTTGTAGAAATCCTGCGTATCGCCTTTTTCGTACGCCGCGTGCGCCCATTCGCGGGCGAAGTCGGCGGCGCGGGCGCGGAGTTCGTTCCAGGAGAGACGCAAGACGATTCGCGCTCAGCTCGTGCGGGCGATGACTTCGCGGGAGAAGTCTTCGATCAGTTCGCGGGCGCCCTGGGGGCTGTGGGCGGCGAGGGCGAGGTGGTCGACGCCGCTGGCTTCGGCCTGCTCGATTTTGTCGATCAGCTCGGCCGGATGGCCGACGATGCCGTTGCCCATCGCGGCGATGTCGACGAATTGCTCTTCACCTTCTTTGAGGAAGGAGAAGTGGCCTTCGTGGACGTCGAGGTAGAGGCGGTCGGTGGGGCGTCCGCGGGCTTCGGCGTACTCGGTGATGTAGCGGTGGTAGCCGGCGGCGAGGTCGGCGTCGCGGATCGGCAGATTGGTTCCCCAGTGGCCCTGCGAGACCTCCCAGAGGGTGTGGGCGGTCAGCACGTCCCAGGGGCCGACGCGCTGGACGACGCGCTCGGAGGCGAGCGTTTCGCCCTCGCGCAGCACGCAGGAAGCGGTGAGCTGGACGGTGTAGGGCTTTTCGTAGGTCCGTCCGACGGCGGCTGCGCCCTGCTCGATCAGCGGGAAGGAGTTGGTCACGCCGGCGCCGTTACTGGTGGTGACCCAGCCGTCGCCCAGCTCGCCGACGACGCCGAGCGCTTTGGGGCCGTTGGCGGCGAGGTAGAGCGGGATCGGGTCGGCGAGGTTGATGAAGTCTTCGTGGCCGGGGTGGATCAGGCGGATCCAGCGCTCCGCGCCGGTCACCTCGTCGGTGAAGAGGATGTCGTCGCCGTTGAGCAGGTCGCGCACCTGCTGGGAATATTCGCGGAAGCGGGCGACGGGGTAGGAGGGCAGGCCCATCGTGTTGCGCCCGGTGTAGCCGGTGCCGAGCGAGAGGATCACGCGGCCGGGCGCGAGCTTGTTGATCGTGGCCATCGCCGAGGCAGTGACGGGCGCGATGCGGTTGCTGGGGATCGAGACGAGCGTGCCGAGCTTGATCGTGGAGGTGCGCTCGGCGGCGAGCGCCATCGCCGCGTAGGTGTCGGACCAGATCAGTTGGGAGTCGGGGAACCAGGCGTGGGTGAAGCCGGCCTGTTCGGCGGCCTGCACTTCGCGCCACATGTCGATGTAGGCGGGGACGCAGATTCCGTAGTCCATTTCGGCCTCCAGTCAGGCGGTCATCGGCTGGATCACCTCGCGCGAGAAGTCCTCGATCAGCTCGCGCGCGCCGGCGGGGTCGTTGGCGCAGAGCGCGATGTTGTCGACGCCCTCGGCTTCGAGGTGTTCGAGCTTACCATAGTCCATTTCGGCCTCCAGTCAGGCGGTCATCGGCTGGATCACCTCGCGCGAGAAGTCCTCGATCAGCTCGCGCGCGCCGGCGGGGTCGTTGGCGCAGAGCGCGATGTTGTCGACGCCCTCGGCTTCGAGGTGTTCGAGCTTACCAATGATTTCGGGGCTGGAGCCGACCAGCATCCGCGACATCAGCTCGGCGTCGACGAAGCGCTCTTCGCCCTCCTTGAGGTAGACCATGTGGCCCTCGTGGACATCGAGGTAGAGGCGGTCTTCGGGCGTGCCGCGCGCGGCGGCGTACTCGCGGATGTAGCTGTTGTACTCGCCGGCGAGGTCGGGGTTGTCCATGCCCAGGCTGGCGCCGGGGCCGTGCGCGGCCTCCCACATCGCGTGGATGCCGGGCACCATTGCGGGGCCGACGATGCGCATGACGCGCTCGGAGGCGGCGGTTTCGCCCTCGCGCAGGACGATCCCGGAGGCGAGGCCGACGGTGTAGGGCTTGTCGGCGGGGCGCCCGGCGGCTTCGGCGGCGGCGGCGATGATCGGGAAGCCGGCTTGCGCGTTGCCGCCCATGCCGGTGGTGACCCAGCCGTCGCCGGCCTGGCCGACGACCTCCAGGGCGCGTGGGCCGTTGGCGGCGATGTAGACGGGGATCTGGTCGTCGAGGTTGAGGAACTCGTCGCGGTGGCCGTGGATCAGGCGGATCCAGCGTTCGTTGCCGGTCACCTCGTCGCGGTAGAGGATGTCCTCGCCATCGAGCAGGCCGCGCAACTGCTGCGCGTATTCGCGGTAGCGGGCGATGGGGTAGGCGGGCAGGCCCATCGTGTTGCGCCCCGTGTAGCCGGTGCCGATGCCGAGGATCACGCGCCCGGGCGCGAGCTTGTTGATCGAAGCGGCGGCAGCGGCGGTAACCGGCGCGATGCGGTTGCTGGGGATGGCGACCAGCGTGCCCAGCTTGATCGTGGAGGTGTGGTGGGCGGCGAGCGCCATCGTCGCCCAGACATCGGAGTAGATCAGCTGGGAGTCGTAGAACCAGGCGTGGGTGAAGCCCGCCGCTTCAGCGGCGACGACCTCTTTCCAGGCGTCGATCCAGGAGGGGATTCCGATTCCGAAGTGCATGGCGCGTCTCCATCAATGCTGCGCGGGCGTCGCCTCAGAGGGTAGGCGACAGGGAGAGGGTTGGCGATGAATGTCGCATCATTCATTCTTTGTATTCCCGCGATCCATTTCCGACCTCCACAGGTGAAATGGGAGCGAGAAAGGCTCGATTCGAGCCCTTCCGCGCCTTTCGCCGATGCCTTTCAGCGGGCTGTGGGCCAAAGAATGTCGCATCATTCATTCTTTGCATTCTCGCGCTGCATTTCGCCGCGCCGCGCCGCGTCGCTCAACCGGTCGCTCAGCACATAATGCGCGGCTCGGCCGCGGCCGCGCAGCTTGACCAGCCCGTCGCGGCGCAGCTCGGCCATCAGCTGGTGGACGCGGACGCGCGAGTAGCCGGTGATCCGCCTCAGGTCCGCATTGGCCAGCGCGCTGTGCCCGGCGAGCGCATCGAGCACGCGGCGGCGCATCTGCTCGTTGTCCAACCAGAGCCGATCGCTCTCAATGTCCGGGGCGGAAACGAGGTGCGCCAGGCGATCGGCGAAGTGGTAGGCGGTCGTCCTGCCGCGCCCCTGAGCCGCGAGATAGCCGCGGCGGCGCAGCGAGACGAGCCGCTCGGCGGCCTCCTGCTCCGGGAGCTGGAGCAACTCGGCGGCCGCCCAACGGTCGAGCATTCCCCGCCGCACGATGCCGCGCAGGACGATCAGGTCATCGAGGCTGAGCCGCTCGCCGGCCCGGTTGGCTTCGTAGACGAAGCGGACAAAGTCGTCGTGCGTCGCGGTGGGCAAGACCAACGCGACCTGGGACTCATTGGCCTGATAGCTGGGCAGGTCCTTGCCCGATCGCAGCGTCTCCTCATAGATGCGGTCCACACCGAGGCCCGCACGGTTGACATAGCCCAACTGCTGAAAGACATCGGCCAAGAGCGGATTGCGGCGGACCGGTCCGTGGCGCAGGACATTCTCCGGCGTCACATCGCCGACGAACCCGCCCGGGCTGGTGATCTCGACGCGGCTCGGATACAGATCGACATGAATCGACTGGTGCAGGAAGTAGTCGCGGTGGACGAACGCATTGAGCAGCGCTTCGCGCGCGACCATCCGGCTGATGTCGAGGATTTCGAGTTCCTGGAAGCCGGGCGGTTGAACCGTCGTCAGGCGGTTTGTCGACTCAAACAGCTGCTCCGTCTCGCTCAGCAGCGAGAGCAGCGGCAGCCGCAGGTCGCGGCGAAAGTCGTAGTCGGCTGAGTCGCGGCGGCGTAGGAAGATCACCTCGTGGTCCGGGACGCAGCGCACGAGGGCGGCGCGCGTACCGACCAACAGCACCGCCGCGAGCGTGACGTCGGCGCCCGACGTGAGCGCCAGCGCTTCCAGCAGCTGTTCGTCGCCGAGCTCGGCGAGGTCTCGCCGCCCGTCGTTTGCGGCGATCACCTCGCGGAGACGTTGGATCTCGCCCGGATCGAGATCGTCAAACCCAACCTGAGGCACAATCGCCGCCGTGCGATCGCGCCCGTCACGCCTGATCGCGAGGTCGACCAGCGCTTGTCCGGTCAGCGGCTTGCTCTCTTTGCCGATCCGGATCCTGGCGACTCCATCGCTGGTGGTGTGCGGGGGCACGCCGCGCGGCACGCGAATCGCCAGCACACGGCCCTCAGGCTCCGCCAGCTCCTCGATTTCCACCAGCAGGTGCGGATCCGTGCCGTCGTAGATGTTGCGGCGCAGCAGATCGAGATCGATCGGCCCAACGCCGTGGATCGCATCGGCGCGGGTGCGTTTGCGGTCGGCCACGCCGAGCAGCAGATAGCCGCCCGAGGCGTTGGCAAAGGCGACGGCTGTCTCGCGGATCTCTTTGAGCTGCGATTTGTAGGCCGCCCCCGAATCGTCCCACGACTTGAACTCGATCGTGGCCGACTCGAGCGCGTCGGCCGGTTCGCCGTCCAGACGTTTGAGCAGGGCCCGGAGCTCGGCGGTGCTGTCCATGAATGATCCTGCATTCCCAGAATGTCGCATCATTCATTGTAATGCAATCACACTGCATTCGGGCGATCAATCAATTGAGGGTGAGGGCCGTCACTCCGAATCGGCCGGCGCGCGCAACCGGTAGGTGGGCGGGGTCTTCCACATCTCCGTGGGGGCGCTTTCCTGGCGGGCGATGGCGCGGCGCTGGTTTTCGCGCTCGTAGCGCTTGGCCTTGCGGATCAGCGCGTTGCGCTCGCGCTGCTTGAGCCGCTCGCGGGCGGCGGAGGCGGGGTTGGGCTTGCGCCGCTCCCCCCGCGTGCGGCTGACGACGCCCGATTTGACCATCGACTCCAGATGAGCCTGCACATTCCCGTCGGCGGCGCGACGCAGCCGCTTGTCGATGCTGTCGCCGTAGATCGCCTCCATGATCTGCCAGGAGGTGCGCGGCTCGCCCGATTGCAGCTGCTCGAGAATCTGGTCCTCCCGCATCTGGCGATGGTTGACATAGAGCTCGAGCCGCTCGCGCGCGTCGTGAATCAGCGGCCCGTGCCCCGGGCAGAGGATGCGCAGGTTGGGCAGCTCGAGCAGGCGTTGCAGCGACGCACGGTAAGCATTGATGTCACCCACGACGGTCGTGCCCACGCCCAGAATCGTGTCGCCCGTGAAGAGCACGCCGTCTTCCTCGATGTAGTAGCAGAGCGAATCGACGCTGTGGCCGGGCGTGGTGAAGACCTGCACCTTGACGCCGTTGTCGAGGTCGATCGTGGCGCCGTTGTCGAGCGTGCGCACATCGTCCTCGCTCGGCAGCCGCCCGCGCAGCAGTTTGACGCCGTTGTCGGGCACGGCGATCTCCGCGCCGAGCAGCTCGTTGACATGCTTGAGGTTGCCGGAGTGGTCGAAGTGGTGGTGGGTGATCGCGGCCAGCCCGATCTCGGCCTGCTCGATGGCGGCCAGGTAGCCGCGCAGCATCCAGCGGAACTTGTCGATCGCCTCGCCGGAGTCGATGGTCAGCACCTGGCCTTCGCCGACGATGTAGATGTTCGTCGAGCTCGGCCGCATCGGCTCCTCTTCGGGCACCGCGACCATCCGCACCGCGTCGCTGACCTGCATTCGCCGCTCCTCTCCGCCGGCCGCTAGAAGCCGGGGCTCTGGATGCCCATCAGCGCCCGCATCGTGATCACGGAGCCGAGGTGGGTGTTGCCGTGCGCGATGCAGGTCTGCATGATCTGCTGCGATTTGGCCAGATGGCCGAACTGCACGACGCGCACCGTGGAGGCCAGCTCGGCCTCGCCGGAGTCGCGCACGTAGGGCAGCACATCGTCGTGGACATCGCGGGCGTACTGGAGCAGCGCGTCCACGCTCGGCACACGCAGCGCCAGCGCCTCTTCGTTGGCCATATCGGTGCCCTGGTCGACACGCGGCAGCCCCCACGCTTCGTCCAGACCCTGCCGCAGCCAGACCGGCGGCTTCCGCTCCTGGCAGACGAAGTTGACGATGTTGTCCTTGGTGCGCACGTAGTGCCAGGTGTGGAAGGCGATTGAGACGGTGTCCTCGGAGTGCCGCCAGTGCAGCTGCTCGTCGGTGAGTTCGGCGACGCACCGCACGTAGGCGTTGTGCAGCGTTTCGAGGAAGTGGGCGAGCAGTTCGGAGGGCTGCATCAGCTGTGGTCTCCAATCACAATGCCGGCGACCTGCGGCGCGACTTCCTCGGCCAGGAAGTGCGGCACATCGTCGCGCTCGAAGAGGAAGTGCTGGAATTGGATTTCGGCCAGCCCGGCCTCGGCGAGACGGCCGATCGTGTCCACGATTTGGTCCGCGCCGCCGACCAGCGCGCCGCGCTCGCGGAAACCGTTGAGGAAGTCCTCCAGCGGCTCGCCGGGCCGCCCGAAGAGCTGCTGGAGGAAGCGCCCGCCGGCCTCGCGCAGCTCGGGCGGGCCGACGGCGTGGAAGAGCATCATCGAGTGCTCGATCTCGTTCGGGTCGCGGCCAATCGCCTCGCAGGCGCGCGCCAGCACATCGCGCTTATGTTTGTAGACCTCGACGGTCATCGTGACGCCGTTCCACTCGTCGGCATGGCGCGCCGCCAGCGGCAGGGTGCGCTTTTCGCCGCCGCCGCCGATCAGGATCGGCGGGCGTCCCGCCGGCGGCTTGGGCAGGCAGTCCGCGCCGGCCAGGCTGTAGTACGCGCCGTCGTAGGTCGACTCGCCCGGCGCCCAGAGCGCGCGCAGCATGTGGATGGCGTCCTCGAGCCGCTCAAAGCGCTCGCGGGTGGGCGGGAAAGGCAGGCCGTAGGCGTCGTGCTCGGCCTGGTTCCAGCCTGCGCCCAGGCCCATCACGAAGCGCCCGCCGCTGAGCGCGTCCAGCTGCGCCGCCATCCGCCCCACATCCACCGGCCGACGAAAGGTGACCGGCGTGACCATCGGCCCGAAGCGGAGCTTGACGGTCTCGGAGGCGGCGAGGACAAAGGAAAGGAAGGCGTCGAGCGAGTCCTGCTGCGTCGCGCCGGTGAAGTAGTGGTCCGAGCGGAACAGCGAGGGGAATTCGAGTCGCTCGGCCAGCCCCAGAATGTGCCGCCAACGCTCCCAGGTCAGCCCGTTCTGCCCCTCCACCATCAGCCCAATGCGCATCAGATCACCTCGCCCCGCAAGGCTAGCCGACGGCGGGCTGTGAGGCGCGGCGGGGCGCTCCAGGCCCCGCCGCGGACTTTGGGGCGGCTAGCCGCCGCCCGGCTCGATCTCGGTGCTGCGCAGCCAGCGATCCACCGTTGCGCTCACGGGGAAGTAGCGCGACGGCGGGAGGATGCGCTCGCCGCCGGTGGGCGTGAAGGCGAACTCGATCCGCCCGTCGTCGAGCAGGCGGGCGTTGATCCGTCCGATCTCGGCGCCGTTCACCTCGACGGGGCTGGAGCGCAGCCAGCGGCCAACCGTTGCGCCTGACGCGGGGAAGTAGCGGGCGCTCGGCAGCACGCGCGCGGTCGCGCCCGTCGGCAACCAGGCGAACTCGGTGCGGCCGTCCGCCAGGCGGCGCGCCACGATCCGGCCGGCGTCGCTGCGCATCGCATCCGGATCGTCGGGCAGCGTTGCGTTCGGATCGTCGGCCGGCGTTTCGGCTGGGGGCCATCCGGGGCTGGTGATCGAGAGCACGTAGCTTCCCTCGCGGCTCTCGTCCACGTTGGACACGGACAGTCCGTAGCGCGACGGCCGCAATCGCAGCTGCAGCCGCGAGTTTGTGCCCTGGCCGCCGTCGTCGTCCTGCCAGGGTTCGTCGTCCAGCTCCAGGTCGTAGGCGTAGAGCCACATTTTTGTGTCGGCGTCGGACGACCTGAGGTCGATCGTAATCTCCCGCGGCTCGGTAAGGCGGAAGGTGTAGACCTCGAAGTAACTCGTGTTCTCTTCCGCCCACGCGCCGCGCCGGATCACCGCCTGCGTGAGCATGCCCAGCTCCGGATCGGACTCCGCGCGCGACAGGCCCGCTGCAACAGGGCCGCCAACATAGATGCCGAACGAAAGCTCCTCGCGCAGGCCGGTTACATCCGACACGGTGAGGTAGATATTCGTCCATCCGCTCTCGAACGGCGCGCCGCTGAGTTGGCGCGTCGTCTCGTTGAATGACAGGCCGAGCGGCGCGCCCTTGCGCCGCTCGTCATTGGGCGGATCGTGCGCGATGTTGTAGCTCAGTTGCCCCGTGCCGCCTCGCGCGGCGGGCAGAGTGACCGGCGTGATCGGCGAGTCGCGGCGAGCGTTGATCCACTCTGCGGTACCCGCAAACTCCAGCGGCGGCGGCGCGGCGATGCTCTTGGGCACGCTGAGCTGTCCGTAGCGGTTCGAGCCCCAGCAGCGCACTTTGCGCTCCTGCGTGAGTGCGCAGTTGAAGTTGGCGAAGCCGTTGCTGTGAACGGAGGCGTAGTCGGAGCCGCCCAGCGGCGTCGCCTGGCCGAATGTGTCGCTGCCCCAGCAGAGCAGGCGGTTGCTGGTGGTCACTCCGCAGGTGTGCTCGCGCCCGGCGTCGAGTGAGAGGAATTTGGAGTTCGGCACGTTGATCTGTCCGGAATCGTTCCGGCCCACGCACTCGGCATCACCCTCGTTGTCCAGCTTGCACGTGTGCCAGCCGCCGACGATGCCCGTGCCGCCGAGAGCCTGCTGGCCGTATGCGTTCGAGCCTTCACAGGTTCCCCTCCAGTGAGAACTTGGCCCGCTATGGCGTCTACCTTGCCACCAGTAGAGGCCGCAGACGAGGTCGACGCCAAACGCATCGGGCCTCCAAGTAGAGCTACGAGCCGTCGGAAGCGAGTCTCGTGAACCCCAGCACCTCCAGTTGCTGGGACTATTGCGCAGACCCGCAACTCCACAGCTGTAGTCTTCGCCGAGCAAGATCACCTTGAGGTTGCCCGTTGCGGGCGGCGTCGCTTGCCTCTGATCGTTGCGGCCCCAGCAGAGGATCTGATTGTCGCCGGTGATGGCGCAGGCGTGATCGCCGCCGACGCTGAGCGACACGACCTCGCCCGGCAACTGAGCGCGCGCGTCGCCGCCCTCCAGCGCCAGCGCCGCGACGAGGAGGAGTGCCAGGACGCCGAAGAGTGAGAAGAGCTTGAACATTGTCGATCCTTTCGGTAGGCGTGCGGTGAAGAGCGTGCCGCCCCCGCCAAAGCGGGGCCGGCCCGCTCTTGACGGGCCTTAATTCCCGCAAGGCATCCGCGCCGCCTGCGCGGCCGTGATGGCGCCTCGGTCATTGAACGCGTCGTTGTTGATCTCCGGAGCGTGGACCTCGAAGATCGCCGCCTCGGCTACGCCGGCCGCCGAGAGACCTCGCCGGCCGTCGCTGATGCGGAATTTGTCCGCGCGGTCCGCTCCCTCGCGCACATCGAGGAAGTAGTAGTCGTTGTCGAACCACACAATGCAGCTGGTTGTGAAGGAGTCGAACTCCGCCTGCGAGGGTCTCGCTGGTTCCTTACCTTTGAGATGCCCGTAGCTGTCGCGGATCTCGCCGGTGAGGAAGAGGCGCTTGTAGCGCTGGTTCCCGATGATCTCCGCGACGTAGACTTCGCCTGTGCCAGGCCGATACATCTGTTGGCCGTTCGTCACGGTCGTCGTTGTCGTCCCGCTGCCTGTACCGCCCGGCTGGCCCGACCCTCCTGTTGCGCCACCGCAGGCGTGCCCGACGGTTGACAGGCGCTGGACTGAGCGCCAGAGGAAGTCCACAGGGTTGCATGCCGGTCCGGACAGCGATGGATCGGCCCCGCCTGCGCCGGTGGTCCACTCGCCTGCTCGCACCTCGATGTGAACGTGCTCGGCGCCCGGAGAGCCCCGATCGCCCTGGATACCCAGCCACGCGCCGACCTCCACGGAATCACCGATGGACAAGTCGGAATTCAGAGACCGGGCATGCATATAGATCGTCGTCGTCTTCGACTGCCGATGCCAGATCGCGATGAGGTTAACCGTCCGGCTGCCGAACCGTTTGATCACGCCGGGGCTCACGGCGTAGAAACGTTCGTTGTCCGTCGCCCTGCCGGCGACGGACAGTGTCTGCGCATCCCAGCCGGAATGTCCGCCTATGTAGCCGCTGGGAATCGGCTCTGCCGCTTTTTTCTCCCGCAGCTCGCGCTCGCTCCAAACCGACCGGGAACACTCGATGCCGGGCTGACCGACGGTGTTGGGACAACCCCAATCGTTGTAGTTCGCCTGCGCCGGCTCTCCGCCGAAGAGCACAGCGAGGATCGCCGCCTCCATCTGGGCGACCGAAGGCCGCTCAACCGAGAACGAGATTTCGGTGCTGTGCAGCCACCTGCCGCGTCTCGGGTTGGTTGGGAGGTACCTGGCATGGGGAAGGATTCGCTCGCCGTCTGTCGGCGTGAACGCGAACTCGATTTTGCCGTTTGAACGTAGCCGCGCATTGATCTGGCCGATCGCCACGCCGCCGACCTCAACGGGACCGGAGCTCAGCCAGCGGTTTACCTGCGCGTCGCGCGGGAAGAAGCGTCCGCTCGGCAGCACTGGATTCGTTGCGCCGGACGGACGCCAGCCGAACTCTGTCTGCCCATTGTTGAGCTGGCGCACGACGATTTGGCCACTGATTGTCTCTCGGTCGTCGCTCTGCGCCTCCGCGGGCGCGACCTCCGCCGCCCAGACCGCCACCAGCGCCGCGGCGAGGAGCGCCGCCAGCGTTAGAACAAGGGTTTTACCCCCCCCCCCCCGTGAACTAGTGTTCTAAACATGCGGAGTGCTCCGTTTCCGAGAGCCGACCAGCGCGGCCGGCTCGGTTCGCCATGGGTTGCGATGCTAGACACATGGCGGCGTTTGGGTCAAGCAGGGTGCCAGGGGCGCGGCAAGCAGTCGGCCCTAGCGCTCCGGCGGGAAGGCGAGGGCGGGGTGCTCTATCTGTAGTGAGACGGGCTCGTCGGGGCGCCAGTTGTGGGCGCTGTGCAGGCGAGCTTCCAACTCGATGTTGCCGCTGAGCGCTACTCGAACCAGCTGGTCGTGACCGTAATACTCGCTGGTCAGGATTCTGCCTTGGCGGGACGGTGGGCCGCTGTGCCCGGGGTGCAGTGAGATCCACTCGGGGCGGAGCAGTATGTCGAGCGGTGCCCCGAGGGCGACATCGGAGGCGGCTTCGAGGCCCGCGCCGCTGATAGGCAGAGGTCCGATTGGGGTGTCGACTCCGTCTGCGCTGCGCTCGCCGCGCAGGATGTTGGCGTTGCCCACGAATGTCGCGACGAAACGGCTGGCCGGCCGGTGGTACAGCTCGAGCGGAGCGGCGATCTGCTCGATCTCGCCCGCCTGCATCACGGCGATCCGGTCGGCGAGGCTCAGCGCCTCTTCACGGTCGTGCGTGACGAACACGGCCGCCGTCTCCGCCGCGCGCAGGATTTCGCGCAGCTGAACGCGCAGGCTGGCGCGCCGGTTTTGGTCGAGGTTGGAGAACGGCTCGTCGAGCAGCACGGTGGCGGGCGCGGGCGCGAGCGCGCGGGCCAGCGCGACGCGCTGCGCTTCGCCGCCCGACAGCTCGTGCGGGTAGCGCTCGGCGAAGTCGGACAGGCCGACCAGTTCGAGCATCTCGCGCGCCCGCGCGGGGAGCGCCGCGCGGCGGAGCCAGCGCGCGGCGACGGAAGCGACAAAAGATGCGGCGCGCCGATCGAGGCCGAAGGCGACGTTTTGCCCGACGGTGAGGTGCGGAAACAGCGCGAAGTCCTGCGTCACGATTCCCGCCCGCCGCTGCTCCGGCGGGATCCAGACGCCGTCGCCGACCACGGTCCGCCCCGCGATCTGCACGAGGCCGGCGTCGGGGCGCTCGAAGCCGGCCAGCAGCCGGAGCATCGTGGTTTTGCCGCAGCCGCTGGGGCCGAGCACGCCCAGCAGCTCACCGTTGGGCAGCTCGAACGCGGCGGAGCGCACGGCGGCGACATCGCCGAAGCGCTTCGAAAGTCCCGCGACAGAGATGGCCGGTGCGTCAGGCACGGAGCAGCCTCATTCGTCCGAACAGCAGCAGCATCGGCGCGGCGGCGCAGACGACCAGCAGCAGCCCGGCCGCCGCCGCCCGCGCGAGATAGACATCGTTCTGGTCGGTCCAGACGCGCGTGGCGAGCGTGTCGAAGCCGGTCGGCGCGAGCAGCAGCGTCGCGGGCAACTCTTTCATCGTAGTCAGAAAGACCAGCGCGAAACCGCTGATCAGGCCGGGCAGAATCAGCGGCAGCGTCACGGCCAACAGCGTCTGGCGCGGATTGCGCCCGAGGCTGCGCGCCGCCTCCTCCACGCTCGGCGGCACGCGCACCAGCGCCGAGCGCAGCGCGCCCACGGCCTGCGGCAGAAAGAGCACCGCGTAGGTGAAGACCAGCACAATCAGCGTTTGATACAGCCCGGGCGTCACCCGCAGCGTGAAGAAGATCATCGCAAAGGCGACGATCACGCCGGGCAGCGCGTAGCCGGTGTAGGAAGCGCGATCGATCAGCCCGGCCAGTCGGCCGGGCCGGCGCACGACGACGATCGCGATCGGCAGCGCCGCGGCGACGGCGACCGCGCCGGCCAGGCTGGAGGCTTCAAGCGAGCGCAGCGCGGCGGAACCGAGCCCGCTGAAGCTCTCGCCCTGGCTGAGCCCGCGCGCCAGCCAGTGCAGCAGCACGCCGAGCGGAATGATCAGCGCGACGACCGTCAGCGCCGACAGAAAGGCGAGCGCGGTCCAGCGGTGGCGGCGCAGACGCGCGATCCGCGGCGACCGCGCCGCGCCGCCGCCGAGCCGGTGGTAGCGCTCGCCGCGCCGCCGCTGCGATGCTTCCACGGCCAGCACCAGCACAACCAGCCCGACCAGCACCAGGCTCAGCACCGCCAGCGAAGAGCGGTCGAACGTAGTGCCGAAGCGCACGTAGATCGCGCGCGTGAACGTGTCGAAGCGCATCATCGAAACCGCCCCGAAGTCGCTGATCACGTAAAGCGCGACCAACAGCGCGCCGGCCGCCAGCGGCACCCGCAGCTGCGGCAGCGTCACCCGCAGAAAGGTCTGCCAGCCGCTCTTGCCGAGCGAGCGGCTCGCCTCCTCCTGCGCCGGATCAAGATCGCGCAGCCCCGCCCGCAGCACCAACAGCATGTAGGGATAAGAGAACAGCGTCAGCACCAGCCAGGCGCCCGCGAAACCGTAGAGCTCGGGCAGCGCGTCGACGCCCAGCGGCGCAAGCAGCTGCTGGAGCGATCCGGACGGCCCCAGCGCCGCGATCACCGCCAGCCCGGCGACGTAGGAGGGCACGGCCAGCGGCACGACCGTGATCGTCCGCCACCAGCGCGCGCCGGGCAGATCGCTGCGCTCCGTCAGCCACGCGCAGGGCAGCGCGATCAGCGCGGAGCCGGCGGTCACCGCGACGGCCAGCGCCGCCGTGTTCAGCAGCAGCCGCAGCGTGTCGTCGCCGAACGCATCGGACCAGGCGTCGGCGTCCGCGGCGGCGGCGCGCACGACGAGGTAAACAAGCGGGATGCAGGCCGCCGCGCCGACGATCAGCGCGAGCAACCAAACGACAGAGACGCGGCCGACCGCGCCGGAGATGAGAGCGCGCGGCGGGCGGGACAACGGGAGGCTGCTGAGGCTCAACAGTTCCGTCCCGTCATCCCGCCGCCGCGCAAGGCTCGTGGGGCATTCTCGCTGCGCCGTATTCGGTCAGCGTAGACGCCCGCGCCCGAGGGCGCGGATGCCTGTCAGGGGAGCGCACCGACCTCCTGCAGCAGCGCGAGCGTGCCCTCGAGGTCAGCGAGCGAGGTGAGCGCCAGCGACGGCGGGTCGAGCGCGTCGAGAGGCGCGAGCTCGGGCCGTGCGGCGATGCCCGCGGCCAGCGGGTACTCGCTCGTCTGATCACGGAAGTATTCCTGCGCGTGCGCGTTGAGCAGGTACTCAACGAAGCGCAGGGCGTTGTCGCGGTTGTCGGACGCGCTGAGCATGCCGACGCCCGCGATGTTGATCAGGGCCCCGGCCTCGCCGGGGTCCGTGAAGTGGTTGGCCGCGCGGAAATTCGGGTCCTCATCCACGAAGCGGTAGAGGTAGTAGTGGTTGACCAGCCCGATGTCCAGCTCGCCGTCGTGTACGGCCTGCACCTGCGGCGAATTCTTTGGGTATTCGCGCACCTCGTTGGCCAGCATCCCGCGCAGCCAGTCCTCCGTCGCTTCCTCGCCATGGATTTGGCGCATGCCGGTGACGAACGCCTGGAAAGAGCCGTTGGTCGGCGCCCAGCCGACCCGCCCGCGCCACTCCGGCTCGGTCAGCTCGAAGATCGACGAGGGCGGATTGGGCACGCGCTGGGGCGAGATCACCAGCACGCGCGCGCGCCCTGAGGTGCCCACCCAGCGCCCGTTCGAGTCGCGGAATTTGGGATCGACCCGCTCCAGCAGGGAGCTGGGCAGCACCGCCAACGCCTCGGCGTCGGCCAGCGCGCCGAGCGCGCCGGCGTCCTGCGCGTAGTAGATATCGGCCGGGCTGCGGGCGCCCTCTTCCAGGATTGCGACGGCCAGCTGGGCGGTGCCGGCGTAGCGCACACGAACGCGGATGCCGGTCTCCGCCTCGAAGCGATCGAGCAGCGCCCCGACAAGGCTTTCGCCGCGCCCCGAGTAGATCGTCAGCTCGCCCGGATCATCGTCCTGCGCGGCCGGCTCAGAAGCTGCGCTCGACTCGGCAGCGCGTTCGGCGGCCTGCGCTGCGCGTTCCGCGGCGTCGGCCGCCCGCTCCGCAGCCGCGGCCGCGGCGTCGCCGCCGTCCGTTGAGCCGCTGGCCGCAGCGTCGCCGGCCTCTGCGGCTGCGCTGCTCGCGTCCTGCGACGCATCGGCCGCGCGCTCGGCGGCTTGCGCGGCGCGTTCCGCGGCCGCCGCGGCGCGCTCCGCGGCCAGCACCGCCTCATCACTGCCGGAACCCGATTCGCTCGAACACGCGGCCAGCGCCAGCCCCGCTGCCAGGAGCAGGGCGGCGACGGCCCAGGCTGTTCGCCTCAGTGAGTGCCTCATGGATGTTCCTCTCCACACCGCAATTCGCGGTTGAGAGGATCATGCCAGTTTTTTTCACTTTGTGCAAGTAACCCAGCTGGACTGCCTCAGCCACGCCGCTGTCCGGCGCTTACCCGCGGGCTACCAGGACGACTTGCGCACACCCGGCAACAGGCCCAGCGAGGCCATCTCACGGAACGTGATGCGGGAGAGGCCGAACTTGCGCATGTAGGCGCGGGGGCGTCCTGTCACCTGGCAGCGGTTCTTGAGGCGGGTGGGGCTGCTGTTGCGTGGCAGCTGCTGGAGCTGCCAGTGGAGGCGCTGCTTTTCGGCGGGATCCTGCGCGTTTTTGATCTGCTGCTTCAGCTGCGCACGGCGGTCCTTGTATTTGGCGTGCAGCGCTCGACGCTTGAGATCGCGGTGGATGTTGCTCTTGCGCGCCATACAGTGCTCCCGATCTG
Source organism: Dehalococcoidia bacterium (assembly GCA_965242565.1). Lineage (GTDB taxonomy): Bacteria > Chloroflexota > Dehalococcoidia > Bin125 > Bin125 > CATQGW01. Next base: position 1,697,898 of record OZ251457.1, read on the forward strand.
CTCCCGTTGGTGGTCAGCTTCTGGTCGGATGTGGTCAGGTTTGGTCAGCGTGGTCCGACCAAACGGAGGAGTTGGGACTGAGCGTAGCTCAGTCCTCCGCTTTGCGCTTTTCGATCTTGCGCCCCTCGCGCTCTTCGAGCCGGCCGAGGGCGCGGCCCTTGTCGGGCGTGGGGTCGAGCCGGATGCCGTAGGCCTCGCGGCCTTCGTGGTCGGCGGGCAGGTACTCGGTGATGGGAAGACCTTCCTCATCGCAGAAGAGCAGTCAATGGCAGTACTTCCAGCGCTGCATCTCCTCGCACGGGCAGATCCAGGTGGAGGATTTGGCCTCTTCGGCCTTGTCCTCGTAGTAGTTGCAGGGGCAGAGCGGACGCCCGACCTCGTCGATGTGCTTGGCCAGGCCGATCACCAGAAACTCGGTGATCTCTTCCTGCGGGTGCAGGTGCGTGCCGCTCTTGTTGGCGAAGTTGCGCACGAACTTCCACATCTTGTCGAGGTTCTTCTGCGAAGCCTGGGCGCGATCGTCGTCGCTGGGCTGCTCCACCTCCGGCATACCCTCGGCCTGATCGTCGACCCGATCGCTGGCCCGGTCGCTAGTTTGCTCGTCGGTCATGGTCAGTTGTCCGAATCCTGGCGCTGACGGAGGAATTTTTCGAGGCCCTCAATCAGCTCGTCGGCGGAGGGCAGTTCGGACTCGATCGTCTGCTCTGGCGGCGGCGCGGCGCGTTCGAGCCGGGCCACGTAGTCGCGCAGCTCGTCGTTCTCCTGCAACGCCTCGTCGAGCTGCTGGTGGAAGTGGCCGATCGCGTCGTCCAACGGTTCAAGGTCCACCGGGACATCGATCATCTCGGCGACGACGCGGAGCAGGGCGTGCGCGCCGACCGGGTTGGTGATGCCGGGCAGATAGTGCGGCACCGCCGCCCAGAGCGAGACGCCGCCGATATTGTTGCGGCGGCAGTGGTCGTGGAACACGCCGACGATGCCGGAGGGGCCCTCAAAGCGCGAGGGGCGCATGTTGTAGCGCTCGGCCAGGGCGGGGCTGTTGGCCGAGCCGGTCACCGAAACGGGCTGGGTGTGCGGCGTGCCGGAGTTGACGGCGCCGAGGCTGATCACGAGCTTGGCGTCGATCGCCTCGACCAGCTCGGTCATCGCGCGCAGATAGCGCTTCCAGCGGTAGTGCGGTTCGATGCCGAAACCGACCACGATGTCGCGCCCGCCGAGGTCGGCCGCGCCGCGCAGGTGGATGAAGTCGGTGCCGGGCCAGACGATCACCCGTTCGCCGTCGCGGTAGCGGGCCAGGGGGCGCGCTTCCGTAAAGTCGTAGAATTCCTCAGGGTCGATCGAGGCGAAGGGCGAGCCGCCCAGCTGCCGCGCCAGGAAATGGGCGGCGGTTGAGGCCGACTCGCCGGCGTCGTTCCAACCCTCCCAGGCGACGATCAGAATGGCGTCGCGCAAGTCGGGCAGCGACTCGATGGAAAGATCGGAGTGTTCGGAGATGTCAGCCATGTCGTCAGTCTACTTGACGCTCCCGCTTGACGATCACCGCGGCGCCGGCGGAGGCGCGTCGTGAGCGACGCGGCGGCATTGAGCGCGGCTTGGGCCGAGGCGGTGCGGGGCAACCGCGAGCAGGCGGAACGGCTGCGCGAACAGCCGTCGAGCGGTGATCATTACGCCCCGATCGCCTCGATCTTCCGCGCGGATCCGAATCGCGAGGGCGACGCGACGCTCGACGCGCTGCGGGAACTGGCGCGGCCCGACGATGTCTGGGTGGATGTCGGAGCGGGCGCAGGGCGGTTCGCCCTGGCGCTGGCGCGCTCGGTGCGGGAAGTGATCGCGATCGAGCCGAGCGCCGCGATGCGCGCGGAGTTCGAGGCGCTGCGGGCCGAGCATGGGATCGAGAACGCGCGGGCCCTGGACCAGCGCTGGCCGACGGACGAACCGCCGCGCGGCGATGTGGCGATGATCTCCCACGTGGGCTACGACATTGAGAAGATCGGCGCGTTTCTCGACACGCTGGAGCGAGCCGCCGCGCGGGAGTGCGTGGCCGTGCTGTTCGCGCAGGCGCCGGGCGTGCTCTTCCACGAACTGTGGCCGGCCGTGCATGGGGAGACGCAGGTGCCGCTGCCGGGGCTGAATGAGCTGGTCGCGCTGCTAGAGGCGCGCGGAGCGTCGTTGAATGTGCGGCGCTCACAGGCGCGGGACTGGAGCTTCGCCTCGCGCGAGGAGGCCGCGGCCGCCGCGCGGCGGCGATTGTGGATCGAATCCGACTCGCCTAAGCTGCCTGCGCTGGAAGCGGCGCTGGACGCGCTGTTGATCGGCAACGACGACGGAACGCTGGCGACACCGTCAACGATGACGCAGGGCATCGTTCGCTGGCGGGCTCGGCAGGGCTGACCGGCAGAGGGAGCACGAAATGAACCGAGTTGCACCGCTGAGCACCGACGAGCTGATCGCGCGCGCGCCGTATCTGCGGCCGATGGCCGACGCCGGCGCGACGCTGCCGACCAGTTTTCACGTGATGGCGCACCGCCCGCGCGTGCTGGAGCAGTTTCAGGGCTTCTTCGGCGCGATCATGCGGGAAGGGGATGTGGACCCCGGCCTCAAGCAGCTAATCGCGCATGTCGTCTCGCGCAGCGCCGGCTGCCGCTATTGCCAGGCGCACACCGGACATTTCGCCCACACCCTGGCGGGTGTGGAAATCGCAAAGATCGAGGCGGTCTGGGAGTTCGAGCAGTCGCCGCTCTACGACGAAGCGGAGCGCGTCGCCCTGCGTCTGGCGGCAGCCGCCGGCACGATTCCCAACGGCGCGACCGACGAGCATTTCGCCGAGCTGCATCGCCACTACAGCGAGAGCGAGATCGTGGAGATCGTCTCCGTCATCTCAATCTTCGGCTTCCTCAACCGCTTCAACGACACGCTCACCAACGACCTGGAGGACGACGCCATCGCCTTCGCCGCCGACCACCTCGCCCCCGCAGGCTGGCAAATCGGCAACCACGCCGCCGCCGACTAGAGCCTGTTCACACTTCCGTCATACCCACGCCGCCCCCACCGCCACACCCGCCCTCGCCGCGGAGCCTGCCCCCGGCTCGAACGGGGGTATCTCGACGCCAACAGCACCAACGCCGCACACATCACCACCCTCCCGCTATTCCCGCCGCCCCCCTTTCCCGTCATTCCCGCCCCCGAGCGGGAATCGGCCCCGAGCCGCCTCCGCCCTCCCGGCCGCCACCCTCCGTCGCCCCCGCCCCTGTCCGTCGCCCCAGACTCACCCTCCGTCGCCCCAGACTTGATCTGGGGCCCAAACCAAACCCCCTCCGCAGTACCAAAGCCCCGAGCCACCGCCACCGCCCCTCCGCAAGCCATCCCGACACCCCGAACAAACCTGAACAACCCCGAACAAGGCCGAACAACCCCGAACAACCCCGAACGCAACCCAGACCACACAACCCATTACCACATCGCACACCAGTTCGGATACAATCGCCCCCATGCCCGCACTCGTCGACCACCAGCGACAACTCGCACGCGACGCCTACAGCGAATTCTGCGTCCAAAACCTCCAACGCCTCGGCACCGCCGACTCCGAATACGTCCGCCTCAATGCACTCAAACAACTCGCACGCATCGTCGGCATCGTCAGCCTCCTGCCCCAAATCCACGACCTCGCCGCCAACACCCGCTCCGAGTGGATCAGCTTCCAGGCCACCATCGTCATCGCCAACTACCTCCAACTGTTCAGCGACGCCGCCGCCGACAACCGACCCGAACCGCTCGGCCTCGACCTCGTCGAACAACTCGCCGTCCAGCGGCAACTCGAAGAAGAGCGCGCCAACCTCCCCCCTATCGACCCCGACGACCTCGCCTACTACCGCAGCGCCCTCTCCGACCCTCCCCAACCCACCCAACAACTCCCCGCCGACGCCGCCTCGGACGACGACACCGACGACGACCAACCCGCCAGCGATGACACCGACGACGACCAGCCCGCCGCTGACGACACCCCGGCCGTACAACCCGCCAACGCCGACGACGACCAACCGACCGAACAGCCCCCGGCCGCCGACCACGCCGCCGGCGCCCGCAACGCCGCACAACCCGCCGACAACGCTCAGCCCGACGACCACACCGACCAGCCGGAGCCGCCGAGGCCCGCCGCGGACCAGCCCGAAGCAATCGAGCGCCTCTTCCAACAAGCCGAGCAACTCGTCGACCGCCTCGCCTCCCAACCTGACCCCGACCTCGACCTCGATCCCCCCACCTGACCCCGCCCCAAGTTCCGTCGCCCCAGACTTGATCTGGAGCCTGCCCCAGACTTGATCTGGGGGCCCAAACCCAACCCCCTTCGCAGTACAAAAGCCCCGAGCCCACCGCCAACCTCCCTCCACAGGCCACCCCGACACCCCCGAACAAACCTGAACAAGGCTGAACAAATCCGAACAAGGCCGACCAAACCCGACCACCTAAAATCGCCCCGACCAGATATATCCCAGTCCAAACCACCCCCAACCACCCCTGAACAACCCCGACCAACCGCCGACGGCGGCCGACTTGCGTGAGCAGCCCCTAGCGCGGTTTGGCCGGCGGCTCTTCTACGCCCTTGAAAAACGCCGCGCGGTAGAGATTCGCGTCGCCGCGCAGGCGCTCCTCCCATTCCAGGTCGGTCATCGCTTCGCGCAGGCGGATGGTCTGCACCGTGTCCTCGCCGACAGGCCAGCGCATCGGCAGCTGTTGGACGAGCTCAACAATGTCGGCGACGGCGGTGGCAACGCTGCGCGAGCCGGGCCGGGTAGCGGCGCGCTTGCGGAACTCGGCGAGCGCGTGCTCGGCCGACTGCTGGTAGACGCTGCGGCCCTCGCGGATGGCGGCGGCTACATCAAGGTTGGTGGTCTGCCAGTCGCTGCGGTACATCCCGGGTTCGAGGATCGTCACGTCCACGCCCCAGCGCGAGACCTCGTAGCGCAGCGCCTCCGACATCGCCTCCACCGCCCACTTGCTGGCCGCATACAGCCCCATCAGCGGACCGACGATCCGCCCGGCCAGCGAGGAGACATTGATGATCTTGCCCGCGCGCTGCTCGCGCATCGTCGGCAGCAACGCCTGCGCGACCCGAATCTGACCCACGAAATTGGTGTCCATCTGGCGCAGGATTTCGTCCTCGCCGAGGTCCTCGATCGGCCCGTAGAGGCCGTAGCCGGCGTTGTTGAAGAGCGCGTCGATCCGCCCGAAGCGCTCGCGCGCGCCCCGCGCCGCCGCGTCGATCGAGGCGCGGTCGGTCACATCGCAGCGCAGCACGGCGACGCGATCGGGGTCCAGCGCCTGCACCGCCGCGCCGTCGCGATCGGGGTTGCGCATCGTCGCCGCCACGCGGTGCCCGCGGGCGATGAGCTCCTCGGCGGCGGCGAAGCCGAAGCCGCGCGACGCGCCGGTGATGAACACGACCTGATCCTCAAGTACCATGTGTGCAACCTCCAGACTGGCGGGGATGTGTCGGTGCGGGACTTGAGGGTAGCTGGACGGCGTCCGTGTCCGGACGCGCCGCGCCGTGTGCGCCGGCGCGGCTGATGGACTGGCTCACCGATCCGTGGCAGTTCGAGTTCATGCGGCGTGCGCTGCTGGCGGGCGTGATCGTCAGCGTGGCGGCGTCGGTGGTCGGTCCCTTCGTGGTGCGCAAAGGGCTGGCCTTTCTGGGCGACGCGGTGGCGCATACGCAGCTGGCGGGGGCAGCAGTGGCGCTGGTGCTGGGCGGCGGGGTGCTGATGATCACATTCGGCGCGGGCGTGGCGGCGGTGCTGACGGCGCTGGGCGTGGCGCTGCTGACGATGCGCGCGCGGATTCGCGCGGATACGGCGATCGGGCTGATGTTCGCGGGCTTCTTCGCGCTGGGGGTGGTGCTGATCAGCCGTCAGCGGACCTTCGCGCTGGATCTCGGTTCGCTGCTGGTGGGCAACATCCTCGGCGCGGGAACGAGCGAGCTGATCGCGATGGGCGTGCTGGCCGGTGTGATCGTGCTGCTCGGCGCGCTCTTCTTTCACGAGCTGCGGTTCGTGGCCTACGACCCGGAGATGGCGTCGGTGAGCGGCGTGCCGGTGACAGCGGTGCAGGTCGGGCTGCTGGTGCTGGTGGCGCTGGCGGCGGTCGTCGCGTTCCGACTGGTGGGGATCGTGCTGGCCGTGGCGGTGCTGGTGGCGCCGGCGACGACGGCGACGCTGCTGACGCGGCGGCTGCTCAGCTCGATGGTGCTCACGGGGCTGGCGGGAATCGTCGCGACGGTGCTCGGGCTGTACCTGTCGTACCACGCGAATCTGGCGGCGGGGCCGTCGATCGTGCTGGTCTCGGTGGTGACGGTGGCGCTGGCGTTCGTCGCATCGCCGCGCGGTCTGCTGCGCAGCCTGCGCCGCGAGCAGCGGACGCCGAGCGAGCATCACGAGCCGGGTTAGCGAGCGGTCAGCGCGGCGGCGCGCGGAAGATCTGTTGGCGGTACCAGCGCAACTCGTCGATGCTCTCGCGGATGTCGTCCAGTGCGCGATGCCGCTCGTGCTTGGCGAACGGTTCGAGATCGGGGTACCAGCGCGTCGCCAGTTCTTTGACGGTGCTGACGTCGACGATGCGGTAGTGCAGCCAGTCGTAGATGCGGGGCATTTGGCGTCGGATGAAGGCGCGGTCCTGGTGGACGGAGTTGCCGCAGAGCGGGGATGTGCGCTCCAGTGTCCACTCGGCGAGGAATTCGAGGATTTCGTCTTCGGCCTGTTTGATATCGGTCGCGGAGTCGCGGACGCGCCTGGCGAGGCCGGAGTTGCCGTGGGTGCGGCGGTTCCAGGCGTTCATCAGGTTGAGTTCGGTTTCCGTGCGGCTGACGGCGATTTCGGGGCCGTGGGCGACGATTTCCAGCTGGCTGTCGGTGATCAGCACGGCGGCTTCGATGATGACGTCGCGATCGGGGTCAAGCCCGGTCATTTCGAGGTCGATCCAGATCATATGATCGCGCGCGCGCGGCATCGGCTCAGCGATTCGCGGGGATAGTTTGCAGCGGACCGGACCAGTTGAGGATCTTGCGGTCTCGCGTGACCAGCCGGTGGCCTTCCATCGCAGTGGCGACGATCAGTCGGTCGGCTGGGTCGCCAGGCAAACCCTCCAAGAAGCCGGCGCGGATGCAGATTTCAGGCGTCGGAGTCAGAAACTCATAGCCCTCCTCTCGAAATGTCGCGTAGACACTTGTCGGATCGACTTGAGGCGGCAAGCGATCCTTGCTGCGCAGCATCGCGAGCTCCCAGAGTGAGATAACCGAGACGCCAGCGTTGCCGGCGCGTCGCGCCTCTTCGATCATTGCCCGGGTCAGCGGACCGAGCAGCGGATCTCCGGTGACCAGCCAGATCACGACATTGGTGTCGAGCAGAATCACTCGGCGCGATCCGTCCCGCCCCCGTAGATGTTTTGCAGCTTGCGTTGTGCGAACTCCTCGAGCTCGTCGTCGGTGAAGACCGGGGACAAGACATCCCCGGCGACTTTGACGTTCTCAAACCCCGGCCAGGGTTGGGGCGGAGGTTCCTCAAACGCCAAGAGGATCGACGTCTGCCCGTCGCGCTTCTCCACGGCGATCTCACCGCCGCATGCGATCAGCTCATCAACGAGCCGCATGCAGCTCTCCCGGAATTCCGCTGCGCTCTCGGTCACCGTGCCGTCGCTCAGCCGGTAGTATGGGATTGCCATGCGCACTCTCCTCCGGCAGCCACGATACCAAGCCGGGCGGGCGATTACTCGCCCGCGACGGCTCGGGCGTTGGCGCGGAGCATGTCAACGTAGGTCAGGACATCGCCCTGGGGCTGAGACCAGATGACCCCCAGCTCGGCCCCGCTCTCGTCGGCGACGGTGCGGATCGCCGTCGACTCGAATTGCGGCTCGCGGAAGATGCGCGCGACGCCCTCGTGCTCGATCAGCTCGATCAGGTTGGCGACGGCGGTGGCGCTGATGCCCTGCTCGGGCCCCTCGACGACGAAGCCGGCGACGGTCAGGCCGTAGCGGCGGGCGAAGTAGCCGAAGGCGTCGTGGAAGGTGACGAGCAGCCGCTGCGAATCGGACAGGCCGGCGAGCGTCTGGCGGACCTCGGCGTCGACCGCGTTGATCTCGGCGATGTAGGCATCGGCGCGTTGGCTGAAGTTGGCGGCGGGAGCGAGCGCGTCCAGGGCGTCGGCGATCGCTTCGACCGAGGCGATCGCGAAGTCGGCGTCGAACCAGAAGTGCGGGTCCTCGGAGCCATGCGCGTGGCCGTGGCCGTGCTCATCCTCTTCGTCCCCGTGATCGTCGTGCTCTTCGCCTTCCTCGTGCTCGTCGTGCTCCTCGTCCTCTTCGTGCGCGTGCTCGTCTTCGTCGTGCTCATCGTGGCCCTGGTCCGGGGCGCCGGCCGGATCGGCGACGCCCAGGAACGTGATGCGGCTGGGCCGGCCGGGCAGCGCCCACTCGTCCTCGATCTCCAGATCCTCCAGGTGGTAGGCGATCACCCGCGCGCCGACCGGGTCGGCCAGGTAGAGCATTTCACCGGCGATGGTGAAGGCCGGCGGCGCCTCGGGATCGATCGGATCGATCAGGTCCGCGACGATGAGCAAGTCGCCGTCGTGCGGATCGATGATTTGCAGCCGGCCGTCGTGCGTAAGCACGTAGAAGCGCTCGCCGTGCGGGCCGAACGCCGCGCCCACGCTGCGGTTCGCCGGATCGTCGGTGGGCAGCACCGCGGTGACGCTGCCCGACTCGGGGTCGATCATCCAGATGCCCTCGTCGGCGGAGCCTTCGCTGTCGCGGTAGGAGGCCCTACCGAAGAAGTTCGGGCTGTCGTGGTGGCCGTAGACGCTGCCGATCCGCGCGCCCTCGCGCATCTCGGCCGGGTTCTCGATGAACCAGTGGTCGTACTCGCCGCCGTGCGTGTGGAGGAAGAGCACGCCGCCGCCGCAGCCGAAGAGCGCGCCCTCTTCGTTGTGGGACTCGCCGTGCATGGCGGGGCATGAGCGGTTGCTGGCGTCGTAGACGACTTCATTGTCGAGCGTGCGCACCTCGACGCCGAGCGGCAGGCTGCTGGGGCTGTCCTCGGGGTAATCGGGGTTGTTGGAAGTAACGACGATGTGCTCCTCGCTGACGGCCAGGGCCGCGCCGTGCTGAAGCCCCGCGTCGAGCGCGATCGGTTCGTAGGCGGCGCCCAAGCTGGCCAGCTCGGCCTCGTTGATCAGCAGCGCGCGGCCGGTGCCGTCGGCGAAGATCGCGGTCCAGCCGTGGCTGCTGACGAAGTGAATCGGGCGCTCGTCGGTCAATTCCAGCGGCAGCTGCGAGATCGGCGACTCGACCAGGTCGTAGTGATCCCCGTGGGCGACGAGGAAGATGCCGCCGTCGAAAATGTGGACGCGGTCGTCGTCGTCCTCGGGGCCGAGCGCGAGGGCGAAGCCGAAGCGGTTGCTGGGGCTGGCGTAGAGCCGCGCGCCGGGGGCGGCCACATCGAACAGCGCGGGGCTGACCGAGTCCGCGGCGAGGTCGATCACCGAGACGCTGGCTGCCTCGGCGTCGCTGATCAGCAGCCGGCCGGCCGGCGCGGCGTGTGCTTCCTCATGCTCGTGGCCTTCCTGGTCGTGATCGTCCTCGTGGCCTTCATCGTCGTCTTCGTGGCCCTCGTCGTGATCGTCCTCATGGCCATGATCGTCCTCGTGGCCGTGTTCGTCTTCCGCGTGCGGGTCGGCGGTGAGGTCGGAGAAGGGCTGGAGTTCAAGGCCGGCGGCCTCGATCGCCTCGGCCAGGACGAGCAGGTTGTCGGCGTTGTCGATGATCACGTCTTCGTAGGCGGCTTCGAGCGTGGCGCCGTTGATGATCACCAGGTCGGCCGCGGCGACATCGCGGATGTCGCCGGGGCTGAGCTCCAGCGTGTGGACGTCGGCGCCGGCCGGGACCAGCGCGACGACCTCGACGCGGTCGCCGCCGATCTGCCGCACCCAGTCGGCGATCACCTGCGTGGAAACAGTGACGCGCAGCGGCTCGCCCTGCGCCTGCTGCTGGTCATCACGCTGGGACTGCTCGGTGCGGGACTGCGGCTGCTGCGCCTCCTCTTGAGCTTGTTGCTGCTCCTGCGGCGGAGGCTGCTCCCGGACCTGCGGCGCTTCCTGATCGGAATCGCTACAGGCGACGGCGATCAGCGCCGCGCACAGCGCGGCCAGGGCGGCGCAGAGCGCCGAGCGAACAAATCGGGACATGATGGAAGGGGTTCTAGGCGCGCTGATTGTTCGGCGACGGCACGCTTGGTTGCGTGCCGGCTACCCGGCTGCGCGCAATGCCTTCAGCACGGCTTGACCGTGGTCGGCCGCGCGGGCGCGCTTCCAGACCTTGGTCAGCAGACCGTCCGGGCCAATGATAAACGATGCCCGCGTCATGCCGATAGAGGTCCGACCATAAAGAGTCTTTTCCCCCCACGCGCCGTAGGCCGTCGCCGTCGCCGCGCCGTCATCCACCAGCAGCGGGAAGTTGAGCCCGTGCTTCTCGCGGAACGCCCGGTGCGACTCCGCTGAGTCCACCGACACCCCCAGCACCACCGCGTCATGCTCGCCGATCTCGCCCAGCGTGTCGCGCAAGCTGCACGCCTGCTTCGTGCAGCCCGGCGTGTCGTCGCGCGGGTAGAAGTAGAGGACCACGGTGCGCCCGCGGTAGTCGGCGAGCTTATGTATCGCGCCGTCCTGGTCGGGCAGCGCGAAGTCGGGGGCGGGTTCGCCGGCGGCGAGTGTGACGGGCATCTGGATCTCCTGTTCGTCGCCGGATAGCGCGTTGCGCACCGGGGCGTGTTCACACCAGTCGGTTTGCCATTGGCGCTCACCATATCGGTTTGGTCTGGTCAGGTTTGTTCGGGTTTGTTCGGGATGTTCGGGGCGGGCCGGAGGCCGTGCTCTATCTGGTCGAGGGGATTCTGCGTGGTCAGGTCTGTTCGGGTTTGGTCAGGTTTATTCGGGATGTTCGGGGCGGACTGGGGCGCGCTCTATCTGGTCGGGGCGGTTTTGCGTGGTCAGGGTTGTTCGGGTTTGTTCGGGGTGTTCGGGGTGGGCCGTCGTGGTGAGGTGGGTGGGAGCGGGCATGGCAGGTCTGTCGTTTTGTTGCGGAGGAGCGACGGTATCACGGCGTAGGGAGGGATGGGGCGCGGCGTACCGGGAGGTCCTGCGAACGGGCGTTGGCAGGGCGATTCGGGGCTTCGCGCTGCAAAGGGGGTTGGGTTTGGGCCCCAGATCAAGTCTGGGGCGACGGAGCAACTGTGATGGGGCGACGGAGCCTGGAGCGGGCGCTGGGGGGTGTGCGGGGGGTTGGAGGTGCTCTCGGCGAGATACCCCCGTTCGGGCCGGGGGCAGGCTCCGCGGCAAGCGCGGGTATGACGGTGAAGTGGGGGCGGGAATGACGGGAAAGGGAACGAGGATGACGGGAGACAGGGGCGGGCTCGGGGCCGATTCCCGCTCGGGGGCGGGAATGACGAGAAATGGGGCGGGAATGACGAGAAATGGGGCGGGAATGACGGGGTGGGGATGGGGGATGACGGGGCTTGGGGAGGGGGTCGGGTGCTGGTCACGGCGAGATACCCCCGTTCGGGCCGGGGGCAGGCTCCGCGGCAAGCGCGGGTATGACGGTGAAGTGGGCGGGAATGGCCGAGGCGTGAACAGGCGCTAGACCTGCGCGCTTAGTGTGAACGGTGCTAGCGCTCGGCGCGGTCTTGCAGCTGGACTACGGGGCTGCCGTGGTGGTGGATCATCCGCCATGCGCCGTCTTCGCGCAGGTAGATGTTGGTGGCGGTGATGGGGACGGCGGCGACGACTTCGCGTCCGGTGACGATGCAGAGGTCGCCGACGAGGCGGGGCGGCTCGGCGGCGAAGACGATTTTGGGCTGGTCGGGGTGGCCGAGGATGGCGCGCCAGGAGCGGAGCACGGCGTCGCGCCCGATCAGGATGGCGCGGTGCGGGTGGACGCAGGTGACCTCGGCGCGGCGGGCCCAGAGTTCGGCCATTGCGGCCATGTCGCGGGCGTTGAAGGCGTCGTAGAAGGCGCGGTTGGCGGCCAATACGGCGTCGGCGTCGGTCTGCGGGGCAGCGATGATCGGTCTCCATCTCGTAGCGAACGATGGGGGTAGGCTGCGGCCATGCGAAACACACGACGAATTGTAGGGCTTGCGCTGCTGGCGGCGGCGGCGCTGTGGATCGCGGCCTGCGGCGACTCTGAGGAGCCGGCGCCCAGCGCGTCGCCGTCCAGCGCCCAGCCTCAGGCGCAACGAGAAGGGCAGGAAGAGCCGCAAAGACAACAGACGACCGCCGTCGCCGAAGCCGAGCCGCAGCAGGAGGCGGAAGAGGCGGAAGCGGCCGCGCCGGCAGCGCGGGGGGCACAGCAGGAGCAGGTCTCGCAACAGCAGTCGGCGGCGACGACGACGCAAGGGGGGCAGCAAGAGCAGCAACAGGGGCAGCAGGGGCAGGCGGTGGAGGATGAGATGTCGGAGCAGGAGGACGAGGTTCCGCTGCTGACGTATCTGCCGCGCGATGCGACGCATACGGACGACGGCATTCCGATCATCCGCGACAACTATGTGCCCAGCGACATCGGGCGGCTCTTTTCGACGCTGTGGGGCATCCGCATCATTGATGTCGACGAGTTGGCGGTAGGCGCGCCGCGCGACGCGATTCCGGCGATCTTCAACCCGCTGTATCTGACGATGGAAGAGGCGTCGGAGGTGTACGAGCCGCAGATTCCGCTGGTGCAGGTGCGGCTGGGGGACGATGCGCGGGGCTATCCGCTGGGCATTTTGATCTGGCACGAGGTCGTGAACGACACGATCAACGGGCAGCCGGTGGCGGTGACGTTCTGCCCGCTCTGCAACACGGCGATCGCCTACGGGCGGCAGCTAGGCGAGCGGACGCTGGATTTCGCGGTGTCGGGCCTGCTGCGCAACAGCGATCTGGTGATGTACGACCGCAACACGGAGACGCTCTGGCAGCAGTCGACGGGGCGGGCGATCATCGGGAATCTGGTGGGGGCGCGTCTGGAGTGGGTGCCGGCCACGATCGTTTCGTTCGGGCAGTTCCGCGAGGCGTTCCCGGACGGGCTGGTGATGTCGGAGGAGACCGGCTGGTTCCGAGAGTATGGGCAGAATCCCTACGTGCATTACGACTCGCCGGCGCAGCGGCCGTTCCTCTACTACGGGGAGTTGGACGACCGGCTGCCGCCGAAGGCGCGGGTGGTGTCGATCGAGACGCCGGGCGGGGAGACCTACGCATATCCGCACGATGTGGTGCGGGAGCAGCGGATCGTCTACGACACGTACGACGGGACGACTCGGGCGGTGATTTTCTGGACGCCGGGGACGGTGTCGGCGCTGGATCAGGGGATGATTGCGAATTCGGAGGACATCGGCGCGACGGCGGTCTTCGATCGCGAGCTGGCTGGGCGGCTGCTGAGCTTCGAGCCGAACCCGGCGGACGAGAGCGGGCAGACGTTCGTCGATCTGGAGACGGGCAGCGTCTGGGATATTTTCGGTCGGGCGGTGTCGGGTGAGCTGGCGGGGGCAGAGTTGCAGCCGGTGATCGCCTCGGAGCATTTCTGGTTCGCCTGGTGGGCGTTCCACCCGGAGACGGAGATTGTGGTGGAGTCGGAGGCGGCCTGAGAGGCGGCCGGGATGTGCGGCGTCAGTCGAGCAGTTCGACGGGGTCGCCGAGGGCGACTTCGGCGGGGGTGAGGATGTTGGCGTAGGCGCCGAGGTGTTGTTTGGTGTGCTCGATCAGGGTGCGGCCGACCGCGGCGCTGCGGTCCAGGTCGCGCTGGCGATGGGAGGGGACGGAGCAGCGGACGGTGGTGGTTTTGACCTCGATTTCCGCGCCGCCGATCCGCAAGCGGCGGCCGGCCCACTCGACCTCGGGGAGGCCCTCGGCATCGCCGGTGTCGATCAGGATGTTGGGGCGGAAGCGGCGGATGTCCACATCATCGCCTGCGCCGAAGGCGCTCAGGCTTGCCAGCGATGCGGTGCTCAGCACATGCAGCGGGTAGCAGTCGAAGTAGGTGCCGGGTGGGGTTGAGAAGCGGCCCAGGTCTTCGGGGAGGCCGCTGAGGTCGGGAAGCGGGTCATCCTCGCGCAGGCCGAAGACTGCGCGCAGCGCGGCGATGGGGTCGATGTTGGGGTCGCCGGGCGCGCGGCGGTAGTGCTCCAGATCGTCGGCGGGATGCAGCGGGGTGAGGGCGACATCGCGTTCGAGGGCGGCGGAGAGCAGTTGGGCGGCGTTGTCGGCGTCGCTGCCGACGGCTGCGCCGTCGGGCAGGCTGAGTTGGACGCGCGGGGAGCGTCGGTCGGCGGCCGGTTCTTCGGCGTAGCTTGCCGCGCACTGGAGCAGGCGTGGGATTTGGCGCGCGCTGCGGGTTTCGTCGGCTTCGCGGTCGCGCACCGCCCAGCCGCGGTCGCCGACGATGCCGTTGTGGTCGAGCAGCGAGCGCTCGATCCGTTCACCGCCCATCGACTTGACCGGGTAGCGCCAGATTTCCGTCACTCGGCCGACCTGCATTGCGCACTCTCCGTCCCAAAACGTGTGCCGCGCTACAGAGCGCGCTCGTGGGTGAGGGTAGCGCAATCGCCAATCTGTACCGATCTGGTATGATTAGTCAACATTCGCATTGACCGCATCCGACCGTTTGGGAACGCCGATGGTCAGCAGCACGCTCGCGCCACCCGCAGCCGATCTGCGCGCCGAATCGCTGGCCTGGCTGGAGGCGGAGGGGATTCACATCATCCGCGAGGTGGCGGCGGAGTGCGAGCGTCCGGTGCTGCTGTTTTCGGGCGGCAAAGACTCGATCGTGATGCTGCGGCTGGCGGAGAAGGCGTTCTGGCCGGCGCGGATTCCGTTTCCGGTGATGCATGTGGATACAGGGCACAATTTCGCGGAGGCGATTGCGTTCCGCGATCGGCGCGTTGCGGAGCTTGAGGTGGAGCTGATCGTGGCCTCGGTGCAGGACAGCATCGATGCGGGGCGGGTGGTGGAAGAGACGGGGCCGCGAGCATCGCGCAATCGTTTGCAGACGGTGACGTTGTTGGACGCGATCGCGGAGCACCGCTTCGACGCGCTGTTCGGCGGGGCGCGGCGCGACGAGGAGAAGGCGCGGGCGAAGGAGCGGATTTTCTCGTTCCGCGACGCTTTCGGGCAGTGGGATCCGAAGAGTCAGCGTCCGGAGTTGTGGAATCTCTACAACGGTGCGCTGCGCCCGGGCGAGCACATTCGGGCGTTTCCGCTGTCAAACTGGACCGAGCTGGATGTGTGGCAGTACATCCGCGATGAGGAGCTGGAGCTCCCGTCGATCTATTTCGCGCATGAGCGGGAGATGTTCGAGCGCGACGGGATGCTGTTTCCGGTCAGCGAGTATGTGGAGCGGCTGCCGGAGGAGGCGCCGTTCAGCGCGGAGGTGCGCTTCCGCACGGTGGGCGACATGACCTGCACGGCGGGAGTGCGCTCGACGGCGCGGACGATTGAAGCGGTGGTGGCCGAGATCGCTGCGACGCGAATTACGGAGCGAGGGGAGACGCGGGCGGACGATCGGTTCTCGGAGGCGGCGATGGAGGATCGCAAGCGCGAGGGGTATTTCTAGGCGTGGCGGGCGTCTCCGAAGCCGCCGTGCAGGGAGCAACGCCGACGATGCTGCGGCTGGCGACGGCCGGCTCGGTGGACGACGGGAAGAGCACGCTGATCGGGCGGCTGTTGTTCGACTCGCGGCAGACCTTCATCGACCAGATGGAGGCGATTGAGCGGACCAGCCGCTCGCGGGGGACGGATTATGTGGACCTGGCGCTGCTGACGGATGGGCTGCGCTCCGAGCGCGAGCAGGGGATCACGATCGATGTGGCGTACCGCTATTTCCAGACGCCCAAGCGGAAGTTCATTCTGGCGGATACGCCGGGCCATGTGCAGTACACGCGCAACATGGTGACGGGCGCCTCGACCGCCGACGCCGCGCTGCTGCTGGTGGACGCGCGGAACGGGGTGGTGGAACAGACGCGGCGGCATGCGTACCTCTCGGCGCTGCTGGGCATCCGTCACTTCGTGCTCTGCGTGAACAAGATGGATCTGGTTGATTGGGATCGCGGCGCGTATGAGCCGATTGTGGAGGAGCTGACGCGGTTTGCGGGGCGGATGGGGGTGGAGGATGTGCGGGCCATTCCGATCTCAGCGCTGCACGGGAACAATGTGGTGGAGCGCTCACCGAGCGCGGACTGGTATGACGGCCCGGCGCTGCTGGAGCTGCTGGAGGAGCTGGATGTGGCCGAGCGGGAGGCGTCGGTCGGCGGGCGCTTTCCAGTGCAGTATGTGATTCGGCCGCAGCGCAGCGAGTTCCCGGACTACCGCGGCTATGCGGGGACGGTGGCGGCGGGCGCGCTGCGGGTGGGAGATGCGGTGCGGGTGCTGCCGGCGGGGCAGGAGACGACGATCACAGCGATCGACAGCTACGACGGGCCGGTCGAACGGGCGGAGCCGCCGATGGCGGTGACGCTGCGGCTAGCGGACGATCTGGATGTCGCGCGGGGATCGATGATCTGCACGCTGGACGGCGAGCCGTCAACGGCGCAGGCGATCGAGGCGCATGTCTGCTGGATGAGCGGGGAAACGGCGATGCAGGCGGGCGGGCGCCTGTTGATCAAGCACACGACACAGACGACGCGGGCGCTGGTGGAGGAGATGACCGCACGGCTGGACGTGAATACGCTGGAGTACGATCTGACGGCGCGGCAGCTCTCGCTCAACGAGATCGGGCGGGTGCGGCTGCGGTTGATGACGCCGCTGTGCGTCGATCCCTACGAGCGGAGTCGGGCAACGGGCGCGTTCATTCTGATCGACGAAGCGACCCGGGCGACAGTGGGCGCGGGGATGATCAACTCCGCGGAGTAGCAGCGAGGAGCGGGGCGTGCGACGGGCAGCGCTGCTGATTGGTCTGTCGGCGCTGCTGGTTGCGGCGGCGTGCGGCGGCGATGATGAACTGATCCTGGCGACGACGACCAGTCTGAACGACAGCGGGCTGCTGGAGGAGCTTGCGCCGATTTTCGAGGAGGAGACGGGGATTGCGGTGAAGGTGATCGCGGTGGGTACCGGAGCGGCGCTGCGGATGGGCGCGGAGGGCAACGCGGACGCGCTGCTGACGCACGCACCGGAGGCGGAGCGCGAGTTGGTCGCCAGCGGGGCGGTGAGTCGGCGGGCGGTGGTGGCGTACAACGATTTCGTGATTGCGGGGCCGGCGTCGGATCCGGCGGGGGTGCGCGGGATGAGCGACGCGGGCGCGGCGCTGCTGCGGATCCGCGAGCGGGGGGCGCTGTTCGCGTCGCGCGGGGACGACAGCGGGACGCACAAGAAAGAGTTGGGGCTGTGGGAGGCGGCGGGCGTCAATGCGGCATCGCCGGGGGGTTCGGGCGGTTCGGGCGGGTGGTATCTGGAGGTGGGGCAGGGGATGGGGGCGACGCTGACGGTGGCGGATCAGCGCGGCGCGTATGTGTTGACCGATCGGGGGACGTACCTGGCGCTGCGCGAGGATTTGCCCGGGCTGGCGCCGCTGGTGGAGGGCGACGCGCGGCTGCTGAACATCTACAGCGCGATGGAGGTGTCGGAGCAGTTGGACGGGATCGCGGTGGAGGCGGCGTCGCGCTGGACGGCGTTTCTGCTGCGCGAGGACATTCAGGAGCGGATTGGGGCGTTTCGACGGGAGGAGTTCGGGCGTTCGTTGTTCCATCCGGCGGCGGGCGAGACTGAGGAGTCGCTCGCGACGCGGCTCGGCGGCGCGGGCGGGTGAGCGGGTAGATTGGCCCGATGGAGTTGATCTGGGAGGGGATCGTGGAGGCGGCGCGGCTGTGGGCGCGAGGGGATCGGGAGGTGATCGAGATCACGCTGCGGACGCTGGCGATTTCGGGGGCGGCGACGGGGCTGGCGCTGATCGTGGGGATTCCGCTGGGGGCGCTGCTGGCGCTGCGGCGCTTCCGCGGGCGCGGATTTCTGGTGGCGGCGGTGAACACGGGGATGGGGATGCCGCCAGTGGCGATCGGGCTGCTGGTGGCGCTGCTGCTCTGGCGCACCGGGCCTTTCGGCTCGCTGGGGTTGATCTACACGCCAACGGCGATGGTGATTGCGCAGTTGGCGCTGGCGCTGCCGATGGTGGTGGGCTTTTCGCTGGCCTCGATTCAGGCGCTGGATCCGCGGTTACTGGGGCAGATCTGGGCGTTGGGAGCGAATCGGTTGCAGATGCTCTGGCTGCTGGGGCGGGAGACGCGGCTGGGCTTGATGGCGGCGGTGATGGCGGGGTTCGGCGCGGCGATCTCGGAGGTGGGCGCGTCGATGCAGGTGGGCGGGAATCTGGCGGGCGAGACGCGGGTGCTGACGACGGCGACGGTGCTCGAGACGAGCAAGGGGAATTTCGAGCTGGCGATCGCGCTGGCGGTGGTGCTGGTGGTGCTGGCGTACATCGTGAATTTGATTCTGACCGCCGTGCAGCAGCGGCCGGGCTGAGGCGTCGGCGTGAGCGCAGCGGACAGGTCGGATGGGGCGGTCGGGGCGGCCGGAGCGCATGTGCAGGTGCGGGATTTGGCGGTGGCGCGGGGCGGGCAGCCGGTGCTGGAGATTGAGCGGCTGGAGCTGCCGGCGGAAGCGGTGACGGCGGTGATCGGTCCGAACGGATCGGGCAAGAGCACGCTGGTCGGGACGTTGCAGCTGCTGCTGCGTCCACAGCGGGGCGAGCTGTTGCTGGGCGGCGCGCCGATGGGCGCGGACGCGGTGGGGACGCGGCGGCGGATGGCGGCGGCGTTCCAGCAGCCGCTGCTGTTGAGCATGTCGGTGCGCTCCAATGTGGAGCTGCCGCTGCGGCTGCGCGGGCTGGGGCGGCGGGAGCGGCGGGAGCGGGCGGAGCGCTGGCTGGAGCGGTTCGGCGTGGGGCATCTGGGCGGTCGGCACGCGCGGCAGCTGTCGGGCGGGGAGGCGCAGCGGGTGAGTTTGGCGCGGGCGTTCGCGGCGGGGCCGGAGCTGCTGCTGCTGGACGAGCCGTTTGCGGGGCTGGATGCGCCGACGCGGGCGGCGTTGATCGACGATTTCGCAGCGATTCTGTCGGAGACGCGCCCGACGACGATGCTGGTGACGCACGACCGGGATGAGGCGCTGCGGCTGGGCGACTACGCGGCGCTGCTGATGGAAGGGCGGGTGCGGCAGTGGGGAACGGCGCGAGAGGTGTTCGATCGTCCGGTGGATGCGGAGGCAGCGGCGTTCGTGGGGATGGAGAATGTGTGGCCGGCAGAGTTGGCGGAGGCGACGGCGGGCGGCGCGGTGTATCGGGCGGGCGGGGCGCTGGCGGAGTGGGTGGGTGGGAGCGCGCCGCCTGCGGCGGGGCTAGTCTGCGTGCGGCCGGAGCAGATTCGACTGGGGCTCCCGGGCGTGGCGGCGGGACGGAATTATGTAGAGGGGATCGTGCTTGAGGCTCGGCCGGCCGGGGCGGTGGTACGGATTCGGCTGGAGGCGGAGCCGACGGTGACGGCGGATGTGTCGCGGGGGGCGTGGGAGGAGTTGGGGTTGGCGGCGGGGGACTGCGCGGCGGCGTGGTGGCGCGCCGCGGCGGTGCATGTCATTGCCGATCGCGGCGGCGGAGCCAAGAGGGGCGGCTGAGCCCGGGCTGCTCGGGGAGTTCAATGCCGAAGAGTTGGGCGAGTTCGGCGTTGCCCGGTTCGGTGGCGGCATGCTCGCCGTTGATCAGGATGGTGGGCGTGGAGCGGTAGCCGCGGTTGAGGCGTTCGACGATTTTGGCGGCTTCTTCGTCCTGGTCGATGTCGATGCTGCGGTAGGGGATGTTGTGTTGGTCGAGGAAGCGGACGGCGCGGCGGCTGTCGCCGCACCATTCGGTGGTGTAGATGAGGACATCGAGGGGGTGGGAGTCGGCAGTGTTGGGCATGTCGTCAGTTTAGTGCGACGGGTGGAGGGTGGGGGTTGTGGGTTCGTTGTTTTGGTATGGGGTGTGGGAGGCGGCTCGGGGACGATTCCCGCTCGGGGGCGGGAATGACGGATGCGGGTCGGGGATGACGTGGAGTTTGAGGAAGTTGGTGGGCTGGTTTTGGCGGAGGGGGAGGCCGCCGGTGATGATGATGCGGTCGCCGGGGACGAGGTTGAGTTCGCGGACGGCGGCGCGCTCGACATCGCTGATCATTTCTTCGAGGCTGTCGGGCGGGTGGCAGAGCGCGGGTCGGACGCCCCAGAGAAGTTGGAGGCGCTGCATGACGTCGGGCGAGGGGGCGAGGACGAGGGTGGGGACGGGCAGGCGATCTTTGGCGATCAGGCGTCCGCTGCGCCCGCTGCCGGTGAAGCCGATGACGGCTTTGACTTCGGGATGCTGCTCGACGGCGGCGGCGACGGCCCAGGCGATGGTGCGCCCGATGTCGCCGGCCCATGCGCCAGGGCGTCCGCCTGCGCCGCGCGCGGGGTCGTTGGCTTCAGCGGAGCGGATGATGGCGTCCATCATTTCGACGGTTTCGACGGGTCCGCGCCCGACGGCGGTTTCGGCGGAGAGCATGAGGGCGTCTGCGCCGTCCCAGACGGCGTTGGCGACATCGCTGGCTTCGGCGCGGGTGGGGCGGGTGCGCCGGACCATGCTTTCGAGCATTTGGGTGGCGATGATCACGGGGGCGAGTGCGCGGTCGCCGGCGTCGATGATGCTGCGCTGGAGGACGGGCACCTCGGCTGGGCCGACTTCGACGCCGAGGTCGCCGCGGGCGACCATCGCGCCATCGGCGGCGTCGATGATTTGGGGGAGGGAGTCGAGGGCGACGGCGGTTTCGATCTTGGCGATGAGGGGGATGCCGCGTCCGGCGGCGGCGAGGGCTTCGCGCCCGGCGTGGACATCGTCGATGGTGCGGACGAAGGAGAGAGCGACGTAGTCCATGCCATGTTCGACGGCGAAACGGGCGTTGGCGCGGTCGGCTTCGGTGACGGCTTCGAGTTGTGCGCCTGCGCCGAGGGCGTGGAGGCCGGCGCGTGGGGTGAGCAAGCCGCCACCGCGCACCTGGGTTTCGATGCGGGGAGCGCGGACGGTTTCGACGAGGACGTCGATTTCGCCGTCGCGGAGGTAGACGCGGTCGCCGGGCCGGACTTCGTCGGCGAGCGCGGGGTAGGGGCAGCCGACGATTACGCCGTCGTGTTCGCGTCGGAGGGGTTCGTGGGAGCCGGCGACGATGGTGAGTGAGTCGCCGCGGGCGACTTCAAGGGGTTGGTCGGCATCGGCGATGCGGATTTTGGGGCCCTGGAGGTCGCCGAGGATGGCGACGGGTTTGCCGGTCGCGCGTTGGGCGTCGCGGACGGCGGCGGTGAGTTGGGACCAGGACTTGGGATCGCCGTGAGAGAAGTTGATGCGGGCGACGTCGACGCCGGCTTCGATAAGGCGTCGGACGGTTTGAGGGTCGGCGCTGGCGGGACCGAGGGTGGCGACGATTTTGGTGCGGCGTTCGGGCATGCGACGATCTTACGGGGGTGTGGTGTGGTGGTGGGTTATGGGTTTGTGTTCGGGTTTGGTCAGGTTTGTTCGGGTTTGTTCGGCGTGTTCGGGGTGGGTCGGGGCTGTGTTCTATCTGGTCGGGGCGGTTTTGCGTGGTCGGGTTTGTTCGGGGTTGGTCGGGGTGGGTGGGGGTGAGCATCGGTGTGTCCGTCGTTCCGGTGCGGAGGCGCGACGGTATCACGGGGCGGGCGGGATGGGGAAATCCATACGGAGGCGGTTGGTGTACGGCGCACGGGAAGTCCTGCGAACGGGGGTTGGGGGGTGGTTTGGGATGCTGGTGTTGCGAACGGGGTTGGGTTTGGGTTCCCGCTTTCGCGGGAACGACGGAACCTGGTGCGAGCAGGGCGGGAGGGTGGTGGGATGCGGCGGTGGTGCTGGGCACGGCGAGATACCCGCGGCAAGCGCGGGTATGACGGAGAAATGCAAGCGCGGGTATGACGGGAGGAATGCAAAGCGCGGGTGTGACGGAGAGGTCAAGCGCGGGTGTGACGGAGAGGTCAAGCGCGGGTGTGACGGAGAGGTCAAGCGCGGGTGTGACGAGGGTGGGGCGAGCGGGACGAAGGACAGCGGTGGGGCAAGGGAGAATCGAGCGGGCCGCCCCTGGTGGGGCGGCCCGTTCGGGTCGCGCGGGGTGCCGGGCCGCTCGGGGTACCGGGCGACTGCGGGGTCGTTCGGGTTGGGCGGGGCGCCGGGCGGCTGTGTGGCCGCTCGGGTTGGGGGGCTAGTAGGCGGGGGCGGGGGCGATGGGGGCGTCCTCGACCTTTTCGGTGACCAGGCAGTTGGTGGTGAGCACCATGCCGGCGATGGAGACGGCGTTTTCGAGGGCGGCGCGGGTGACCATGGCGGGGTCGGCGATGCCCATTTCGATCATGTCGCCGTATTCGCCGTTGGCGGCGTTGTAGCCGTAGTTCTCGGTCTCGCTGTCCTTGACGGACTGGACGATGACGGAGCCGTCCTGGCCGGCGTTGATGGCGATGCGGCGCATGGGCTCTTCGAGGGCGCGGTTGAGGATCGAGATGCCGGTCGCTTCGTCGCCGTCGAGTTCAACGCCGCCGAGGGCGGGGATGGCGTTGATCAGGGCGACGCCGCCGCCCGGGACCATGCCTTCCTCGACGGCGGCGCGAGTGGCGGAGAGGGCGTCCTCGACGCGGTGCTTGCGCTCCTTGAGTTCGACCTCAGTGGCTGCGCCGACCTTGATCACGGCGACGGAGTTGGAGAGCTTGCCGAGGCGCTCCTGGGCCTTTTCGCGGTCCCAGTCGCTCTTGGCCTGCTCGTAGACGTGGCGGATCTGGTTGACGCGCTCGTCGATGGCGTTGGCCTCGCCGCGGCCTTCGATGATGGTGCTGTTTTCCTTGCTGGCGACGAAGCGGCGGGCGCGGCCGAGGTCGGAGATTTCGGCGGTTTCGAGTTGGCCGCCGAGTTGCTCGCTGATCACGGCGCCGCCGGTGAGGGTGGCGATGTCGCCGAGGTTGTCCTTCTGGCGGTCGCCGAAGCCGGGGGCTTTGACGGCGATCACGTTCATGGTGCCGCGCAGCTTGTTGACGGCGAGGGTGGCGAGGGCTTCGCCGTCGACGTCGGAGGCGATGATCACGAGGTTCTTGGTGACCTTGAGCACCTTTTCGAGCAGCGGGAGGATGTCGGCGACGGCGGAGACCTTCTTGTCGGTGACGAGGATGTAGGGCTCGTCGAGTTCGGCCTCCATACGGTCGGGGTTGGTGACGAAGTAGGGGGAGATGTAGCCGCGGTCGAACTGCATGCCGTCGACGTATTCGACCTCGGAGCGGATGCCCTTGCCCTCTTCGACGGTGATCACGCCGTCCTTGCCGACCTTTTCCATGACCTCGCCGATCAGTTCGCCGATGGCGGGGTCGGCGGCGGAGATGCCGGCGATCTGGGACATTTGCTCGCGGGTGGTGACGCGGGTGGCGTTGTCGCGGATTTGGTCGGAGAGGACTTCAACGCCCTGTTCGAGGCCGCGCTTGAGGGCCATGGGGTTGGCGCCGGCGGCGACATTGCGCATGCCTTCGTTGACGATGGCCTGGGCGAGGACGGTGGCGGTGGTGGTGCCGTCGCCGGCGATGTCGTTGGTCTTGGAGGCGACTTCCTTGGCGAGTTGGGCGCCGATGTTGTGGAAGGGCTCTTCGAGGTCAATGTCGCGGGCGATGGTGACGCCGTCGTTAGTGATGGTGGGCGCGCCGAAGGTTTTGGCGAGCACGACGTTGCGGCCCTTGGGGCCGAGCGTGATTTTGACCGCGTCGGCGAGGGCGTCGATGCCCTCGCGCAGCGCCTGGCGGGCTTCCTCGTCGAACAGCAGTGCCTTGGCCATTGGGGTTCCGTCTCCTTGCTGGTGTGCGGCTGGTTTTGCGCCAGTGTTCCGTGTGTGCCGGTGTTGGCTGGCACTCTCCGTGTGGGAGTGCCAACAGGGGAGATTGTCGCGCACTCCGCGCCCGCGCGCAAGTGTTGCGCAAGGGTTGACGGGCGGCCAACGTCAAACTCGATACAGGGACGGGCGCGAAGCGTCAGGGGAGGAGCCAGGCGAGGCGGCGGAGCGGACCATAACGGCAGAGCACCACCGCTTCGATGGCTGCGTCGGGGACTGCTCCGTAGGCGCGGCTGTCGGTGCTGTGGGTCGGATTGTCGCCGAGCGCGAACCAGCCGCCGGGCTCGCGGGCGACGGCGCGCTTGATGGAGCGGCGTCGGCCGGCTCGCGGCTCGCGGAAGACGATGATGCGGCCGGGGGCGGGAGGCAGCCGGCGCGCGGAGACGGCGAGCAGCCAGTCGCCGTGTTGGAGAGTGGGCGACATGCTGTCGCCTTCGACGGCGTAGGCCTCGAGCAGGCGGGTCTGCGGGCCGGGGCTAGAAGTCGTCGAAATCGAAGTCGTCGTGGCTGTGGCCGTGGTCGTGTCCGTGGCCGCCCATGCCGGGCATTCCACCCATGCCGCTCATGTCGTCCATGCCGCCGAAGTCGAAGTCGTCGAAGGAGCTGGAGGCGGCGCCGGTGTGGATGGCGACGCCTGCGCCGAAGACGCGGGCGCCCGCGCCGCCGTCGCCTTTGGGGCAATCGGGCGTGTCGGGGGCCTGGCCCATTCGGGCGATCAGCTCGAAGGTGTCGCCGCATTGGCCGCAGCGGTAGTCGTAGGCGGGCATGGGTCGTCGCTCCTTTCGGCTACGGGGCAGCATAGCGCGGCCTATGATCGGGGCGTCCAGCGGTGTGCGAGGGGAGATTCCAATGGCCGACATCCGCGATTTTTGCGAGCGACTGTGGAACGGGGAGATCGATGTGGTGCGCGAGGCGCACCCGGTGACGAGCGCGTGGAACGAGGGGCAGGCGGAGGAGATCGGGGAGGGGCTGCTCTACTACAAGACGGCGGCATCGGCGAACACGCTGGACACGGGCGACGGTCTGGTGATGCTGGACACGGGGACGCGGCAGGATTCCACGCCGCTCTACGAGGCGGTGCGGCGTTGGCGTCCGGATGCGCCGCTGGCGGCGGCGGTGTTTTCACACCACCATGTGGATCACATTTTCGGGGTGGATCGTTTCGATGCGGAGGCGGCGGAGCAGGGGTGGAGTCGGCCGATCGTCTACGGGCACGAGGCGATCGGGCCGCATTTCGACCGCTACAAGCGGACGGTGGGCTACAACACGGCGATCAACTCGCGGCAGTTTCTGCGTCCGGGCCTGGAGGCGAAGGCGTGGCTGCCTTGGCCGGACGAGTTCCGCTATCCGGACGTGGGGTTCGAGAATCGACTGCGCTTCCAGCGCGGGGACTGCGCGTTTGAGCTGACGCACACGCGAGGGGAGACGGAGGACGCGGTGTGGACGTGGGTGCCGGAGCGGAAGCTGCTGTGTCCGGGCGACCTGTTCATCTGGGCGGTGCCGAATGCGGGGAATCCGCAGAAGGTGCAGCGCTGGTGCTCGGAGTGGGCGGCGGGTTTGCGGGAGATGGCGGCGTTGGGGGCGGAGACGATGCTGCCGGGGCACGGCTTCCCGATTTTCGGGGCGGAGCGGATTCGGCAGGCGCTGACGGATACGGCGGATCTGCTGGATGCGATTGAGTCGCGGACGCTGGCGCTGATGAACGAGGGGGCGACGCTGGATCGGGTGCTGCATGAGATCGAGCTGCCGGCGGAGCTGCTGGAGAAGCCGTACCTGAGCTCGGCCTACGATCACCCGGAGTTCATTGTGCGGAATGTGTGGCGGTTCTACGGGGGCTGGTATGAGGGGGAGCCGGATCGTCTGCTGCCGGCTCCGCGGGCGGCGGAGGCGGCGGAATGGGTGACGCTGGCGGGGGGGCTGCGCCCGGTGCTGGAGCGGGCGCGGGCGCATCTGGATCATGGCAATTTGCAGCTGGCGTGCCACCTGATTGAGCACGCGGCGGCGGCGGCTCCGAGTCCGGAGGTGCATGAGTTGCGGGCGGAGATTTACGCGGCGCGTGCGGCGGAGCAGGACTCGTCGATGGCGCGGGGGATTTTTTCGTTTGCGGCGGCATCGTCGCGGCAGGGGAAGCGGGATTTTTTCAGTTCGTAGGGGGCAGGTGCCATCGCCGCGCCGTTTTCGGCTTTAGCGGGACCGCTTCTTGCCTCCTTGCCGCTTACCGCCACGCTTCTGCGCTTTCGTGCGTGGCCGGCCGTGATGCTGTATGAAGTATTGAGCAGTGTCCGCGCAACTCTCGTTGTACGTGCTTGGGTCGATGAGCAGTTGCTCTGCTCGAGGATGGGGAAGGGCGGAATGCTTGCTCCCTGACCGCCACCCAGCAGTCAGCACAACGGGGTGCGGAGACGGCAAGCTGCGGACGAATTTGAAGACCGATTCGAAATCGCTGTCCCTGGAGAACAGAATGGCCACATCGCAGCTTCCCGCCACTGCGTCTCTGAAGACATGCAGCGCCAGCAGGATGTCGATGCCCTTCTCGCGAGGACGCCCTCCTCCCTCGTCGTAATGGAGCCAAGCATGCGTCAGCGAGATGCCATCCTCTTTCCACGCCTTCGCCTGCCTGTTCCAGGCGGACGCCGCTTCAGGCTCGTAGCGTTGAACCGGGCGGCCCCGAAAGACCTTGACGGACGTGATCTCCAGCGGCTCGCGCGCCGGGAACTTCCTCGCGTACTCCTCGCAGAGTGCCTCTGCGAGCGCGCGTGGCTTGAAATGTCCGTTCGTGCGGTCGTGGCCGGGTTCGTCGTTGTGGAAGAACTCCCGCGCGTGGCGGTACGCATTCTCGTAGTCGATGTAGACGATCGCCCGGCTTGCTATACGCCGATGCTAGCAGCAGCTTGGCGTCGCCAGTGAGAGAAGGGCAGGGGGGAAGGCGGTTGTGTTGGCTCAGCCGTAGGGTGCCACATCGATGGTGTCGGATGAATTGCCGCTGCCCGCCAGTAGGGTGCGTCGGAGCGTCGCACGGATTCAGCCTCGGGCCTGGCCTTGTTTGTCACGTGGTCAGCGAGCGCCGAAGGGCGAGGTTTGACTCTCCATCCGGGGTTTCCCCTCGGAAAGGCACCGAAGGGCTGAGCACTTGTAAGTTTGCACATCAGCGTGGTGGATGTCAAGGCGCAGCCAGGTAGATGTCAAATACTTTACAGAACTGGGGCCTTGCCGATCTGAGTCCGGCAGAAGAGGGCACCCCAAAATCTGTGCCGTCGCTCGCTTGCCACTTCAGCGCTCTAGCCTACCGGGGCAGGCCCTGGGTGCGGAAGTGGTGGGTGGCGGCGGCGGTGCCGCTCCGGATTCGGATCATTGCGCGGTCGGCGACCAGTTCGTTGGAGACGGCCTGGGCCCGGCCGCGCTCCAGGGCGGCGTCTTGCAGCGGCCACTTTGCGCCGATGATTGTGACGCCTCCCACGCGGTCGCTGAGGGGGATGACGGAGATGTAGTCGCCGGGGTGGCCGTGGAAGTGGGTTTCGCGGACGCCGTCGCCGTGGAGGATGGCGAGGGCGCTCCAGCCGTCGACGGCCCAGGTGGGGATTTGGCGCAGGCTGGGGTGGGTGAGCAGGCTGAGGTTGCCGAGGGTGTGGTCGATGCGGTCGCCGCCGAGCGCGCCGAGCACGATCAGGGAGGATGCGCCGCGTTGGAGGGCGAGTTGGAGGGCGACATCGGCATCGGTGCGCTGCTGGGGCGCGGGGTGTTCGACGATTTCGACGCCGGCGGCGCGCATACGGAAGAGCTCGGCGGGATCGAGCGAGTCGAAGTCGCCGATGATTATGTGGGGCTGGATGCCGATGGCGGAGAGACGCTCTGCGCCGCTGTCGGCGGCGACGATCAGCCCAGCGCCGACGAGGGCGGAGCGCACCAACGGGGAGTCGCGCAGGTCGCCTCCGAGCGCGACGACGGTCTGCATGCCAACCAGCAATCCGGCCCGCAGCGGGCTAGTCGCCGGCCGGCTGCGCAACGGGCTCTGCGGCAGACTCGGCGGCGGCAGCGCGTGACTGCTCGGCTTTTTCCATCTGCTCGATGCCTTTGCGGAAGTCTTCGGGCATCTCTTTGCCGGAGTCGGCGAAGGCCTTGGCCATCGCCTTGCCGCCGGCGCCGAAGATGTCGAGCTGGCGCTGCTCGACGAAGTCGCGGGAGGCGACGAGGCGGTCGAGCTGTCCCTGGAAGCGCGGGGCGACGTAGCGCATGAGGAGTTCGTAGGAGCGCTCGGTCTGCTGAGTGCCGGCCCATTCGTGGGCCATGCCGAGCAGCCCGCCGACGCCGCCGGAGCGCTGCTGGAGCGCTTCGATCTGTTCGATGGCGTCCTGCGGGGAGCCGACGATGACCTGGTTGCGGTCGATGGCTTCCTCGATGGTGGGGGCCTGGGCGGCGAAGAGGCCGCCGGCGGCGTTGGGGTTGCCGGCGTCGCCGACGTAGGCGCGGGCGAGGTAGCCCTCGCGGGTTTCGGCGATGGCCTGCTCGCGGGTTTCGGCGATGTGGATGGCCATGACGACCTTCCAGTCGGCGCGGCTGACTGCCTGGCCGTGCTCATCGGCGGACTCTTCGGCCCAGTCCCAGACGCGGCGGAGTCCCTCGTCTTCCGCGCCGGCGACGGAGAGCAGGCCGATGCCGTGCTTGCCGGCGAGTTGCGGGCCGGCGGGGGTGAGGATGACGGCGGCGGCCATTTCGGGGTGGGGGTCGGAGTACCAGGACATTTGCAGGCGGGCTTCGGTGAGAGAGAACCAGTCGGTCTGCATGGTGACCGGCTCGTCGTCGCGGGCGAGGCGGACGATGGCGTCGAGCGCTTCAGCCATGCGGCGGCGCTGGGTCTCGGGGGGGATGCCCATCTGGACGGCATCGGAGGTGAGCGCGCCAGGGCCGACGCCGAGCATGACGCGGCCGCGGGTCATGTGGTCGAGTTGGAGCAGGTCGTCGGCGACCATCAGGGGGTTGTGGTAGGGGAGGGAGACGACGCCGGTGCCGAGCTTGATGTGTTTGGTGCGCTCGGCGGCGGCGGCGATGAAGATCATCGGGTTGGAGATGAGCTCGCGGGCGAAGGAGTGGTGCTCGCCGATCCAGGCTTCGTCGTAGCCGAGTTCGTCGAGCGTCTCGATTAGTTCCATGTCGCGCTTGAGGGCGAGGGTGGGGTGTTCGCCGACTCGGTGGAAGGGCGCGAGGAAGATGCCGAACTTCATGCGCTTGGGTCGCCAGGACATGGTGGTGCTCCGTTTCGTGCGGGTATCAGGGTAGCGGGGTTGGGATGTAGGCGCGGGTGGCTATGATTGGAAGGCGAGGCGCGAGATGACAACGACAGCGGAACCGCGGGCGAGCGAGATCGTGGCGGAGCTCGAGGCACAGGGGTTGTGCGCTGCTGCGGAGCGGATTTCCTACCTGCTGAGCCTTGACGGCGACGATCCCGACGAGGCTCCAATTGACCGGCGGTCGTTGAGAGCGCTCGCGGATCTGTTGACTGGCGAGCCGCGACTGTCGCGGCCTCGGATCGGCGTTGGTCCGGACGGGTTGATGCACGCGGAGTGGGCGGCGGCGGACGGGCTGCTGGCGATGGAATTTCTGCCGGACGGCGTGATTCGATTCTCGGGAGCGTTCGGCGCGCCGGATGCAGGAGCGCTGCGTCCGCCGGTCAGCGGCGCGCTGCCGGCAGCGGCGGCGCTCGCCGCCGTGCAACACCTCGTCAACTTGGTCGCGTGCTGATGACCGGCGATCCACTGCCGGACGCTCACCATATCGCCCGCTATTGCAGCCCGCGGATGGTTGAAGACGGTCTGCCGACATGGCGGGCGTTTGCGCCGAACGAGGAGGGTGGGGCGATCTCCGTGAATTGGCTGGAGTTCTTCGCCGCTCCCGATCTGCGATCCGCTGTCGATTTAATGCGCGTAACGTTCGGAGCGACGTATACGCTGAGAAGGAACGGGCGTTTCGCCGTTCTCAACGTCGGCCGCGCAAAACTGGCGGCGCTCCGATTGTCGCCGATCCGGATCGAACATGCGCCTACGGACGACAATCCGGCGCACGCGGAGGTGATTGGCGTGCCGCTGGAACCGATTGACGTAGCGCGGACGCTGCGTCAGCTGGTAGCAGAGCGGGACGTTTTCGAGGCTGTTACGCCCTCCTGAGCGATCATATGCCTGCGCAACAGGCGGTTCCCGTGCGTGTCAGACAGTCAGGCGATGACGCCTTCGACTATGAGGGCGTCGAATTCGGACTGGGAGAGGTTGAGGATTTGGCGGAGGGCGTATTCGCTGTGCTCGCCGAGCATGGGGGCGCGGGTGAGGATTCGGTCCTGCTCGTGGGCGAAGCGGATCGCTTCGGCGTCCACGGCGATCCTGAATTTCGGATCGGTGGGTTGATGCAGGTATTGGTAGTGGCGCTTGAATTGGTCGTCGATTTCCATCATGTCGCGGAGGTCTTCGACGGGACTGGCGGCGATGCCGGCGTTCTGTAAGAGTTCGGCGATTTGCCAGCGGTCGCGCGTTTTGGTCCATTCGATGACGAGCTCGTCAAGCGCGTCCTCGTTGGTTTTGCGTTGTTGGTGGGTTGCGAAGCGCGGATCGGCGGCAAAGTCGGGGCGGCCGATTGCGGTTGCGAAGGCGGACCACTGGTTGTCGCCGTCGACGGCGATCGCGACCCAGCGATCGTCGGCATCGTGGTCGGGCGCGGTTGGGTAGACGCCGTGCGGGCACAGGTTGGGGTCGCGGTTGCCGGGGCGTTCGGGCAAACTCTCGTAGTGTGCGTAGCGCATCCACTCTGCGCCGCAAAGGGCGACGGTGGCGGAGAGTTGGGAAAGTTCGATTTCGCGTCCGCGGCCGGTGCGTTCGCGGGCGCGGAGCGCAGCGAGCACGCTGACGGCGAGCAGGTGGGGCGAGGTGAAATCGGGGTATGCGACGCCGACACCGCGCGGCTCGCGGTCGGGGAAGCCCATCAGGAAGTTCATGCCGGAGGCGGCCATCAGGAGGTTGCCGAGGGTGGGCAGTTTGCGCCAGGGGCTGTCGCCGCCGACGCCGGGCAGGTGGAGCAACACCAGGCCGGAGTTGCGCTCGCGCAGCTGCGCGTAGGGCAGGCCCATACGCTCCATCGAGCCGGCGCTGTAGTTGTTGACGATGACATCGGCCGTGGCGGCGAGATCGCGGAAGAGTTCTTTGCCGCGCTCGGTGCTGAGGTCGAGCGTGACCGACTTTTTGTTGGTGTTGGCGTCGTTGAAGAGGTCGGGAAGGTTGACGTCGAAACGTCCGCCGGGAATGGGCTGGTTGCGGACGGGGTCGATGCGGGCCATCGATTCGATTTTGATGACTTCCGCGCCGAAGTTGGCGAGGATGCGAGCGCCGAGCGGGCCGGCGGCGACCCAGGTGAGGTCGAGCACGCGGATGCCGGCGAGCGGTTGGAGCGGCATCGGCTGAGGGCTGGACGGTTGCGCGCCGTTATCGGCGGGCGGCGGTACGGGCGGCGCTGAGCCGAGTTTGGGCGCGGGCGCGATTGGCAACGGGGATTGGACGGGATCGAGCGGGCTGCGGCTGTAGCTCACCGTGTGTTGGAGGGCGGGGACGGCGATGCCGCGGAACTGTCCGGCGTGCTGGTAGTGTTCCGATTCGGCGAATTCGTCGAAGCTGTAGGTGGGCATGGCGGGGTGTCCGTCGGCCTGGAGCGCACGCAGGAAGTCGTCGCGGTTCATACGCGCGGCGAGTTGTTTGGCCAGGTCCTGCAACGGGTTGTCGAGGTACTGCCAGGCGGCGCGGTCGCCGGCGTGGAGCACGAGCCAGTCGTCGGGCGTGAGGCCGTGCTCGATGCCCACGGCGTCGAGCAGCGGGAGGAAGGTATCGAGGCCGTCGCCGCGAATGTTGCAGGCGGCCCACTTGCCGTCCAAGCAGCGGATCGTTTGGCTCAGGGCAGGGCGCGCGGGACGTTCTTTGCGCCAGAGCCAGACGTTGGGGTTGGAGGTTTGGACGAGCTGGAACGATGTCGCTTCCTGCATTGAGATATCGATGTGTGCGCCGGGGCGCGCGGGAGAGCGATCGCGCCCGTGCAGACAAATCATCGCGGCGGTGGCGGCGGTGAGGCCGGTCATCGTGTGCGTGGTGTGAGCGGGTCCGCGCGTGGGCGGGTCGTCGGGGTGGCCGGAAACATGCAGCAGGCCGGCGGCGGCCTGGGTGGTGAGGTCGGTGGCGCGCCGGTTGCGGTTGGGGCCGCGTTGGCCGTAGGGAGTGGCGGAGATGTAGATCAGGTGCGGGTTGACGGCGCGGAGATCGTCGTAACCGAGTCCGAGCGCGGTCAGCTCGCCGGGTTGGCGGGTTTCGATCAGGATGTCGGCGGCGCGGGCGAGTTGGCGGAGTTGAGTTACTCCGCTCTGCGTTTCGAGATCGACGACGAGAGAATGTTTGTTGGCATTGAAGTACAGGTGCTGATACGAACGCTCCGATCCAGGCTGGTCGTCAACGAACGGCGCTTGCCGCCGTGTATTCACGCCGCCGGGCGGCTCGATCAGCGTGACTTCCGCGCCGAGGTCGGCGAGCAGTCGTCCGGCGAGCGCTGCGCGATTGTCGGCGAGGTCGAGTACGCGGACGCCGTCGAGCGGGAGTGGATTGTCGGGAGGCATGATGTGCTCCTTGCCGCGCGCGGCGGCGCTACCAGGTATCGATGTTGGGGCGGCGGCCGCGGCGGATGGGGTGGGGATTTTCGCAGGCCATGAGGCCGCGGACGATCCAGCGGCGGGTGTCGGCGGGGTCGATCACGCCGTCGTTTTCGTGTACGGCGGCGGCGTTGACGCCGCGGCCGCGGCGGTAGGCTTCGGCGACCAGTTCTTCGTAGCGGGCGGCGCGTTGGTCGACGTCCTGGATGGCGGCGAGCTCGGCGCGCTGTCCGAGGCGGACGGCGGCTTCGAGGTTCATGCCGCCCAGCTCGGCGGTGGGCCAGGCGAGTGCGAAGAGCGGGGCGCGGGAGCTGCCGGTCATCATCGCCTGGGCGGCGAGGCCGTAGGATTTGCGGAGGATGATGGTGAAGCGAGGCGATTGGGCGTTGGCCAGCGTGACGAACACGTTGTTGCACTTGCGGGCGAGTCCGGTGCGTTCGACGTCGGGGCCGACCATCATGCCGGTGGTATCGACAAGCACGACAATGGGGATATTGAAGCAGTCGCAGAGTTGGGCGAAGCGGCAGAGTTTGTCTGCGCCGGGGCTGTCGACCGCGCCGCCGAGGTGTTCGTTGTTGTTGGCGATCAGGCCGATGGGGTGGCCTTCGATGCGGATCAGGGAGGTGATAATGCCGACGCCGAATTCGGCGCGGAGCTCGAGGACGGAGCCGGTGTCGGCCAGCTGCTCGATTACTTTGCGGACGCTGAAGGGGCGCTTGCGGTTTTCGGGGATGGCGTGTCGGAGCAGGCGTTGGTCGACGCAGTCCCAATCGGGGATTGGGCCCTGGAAGTAGGAGAGGTATTGTTTGGCGGCATCGATGGCTTCGTACTCGTCGTCGACGAGGATATCGACGCTGCCGGCGGGGCCGAGGTCGGACATGGGGCCGATTTCTTCGGGGGTGAAGAGGCCGAGGCCGCCGCCTTCGATGGTGGCGGGGCCGCCCATGCCGATGTTGGCGTCGCGGGTGGCGATGATGCAGTCGGTGATACCGAGGATTGAGGCGTTGCCGGCGAAGGTGCGGCCGGCGGTGATGCCGATCATCGGGACGGTGCCGCTGATGCGAGCCATCATGTCGTAGGTGGGCACCCATTGTCCGGCGGCGGAGATATCGGAGAAGTCGGTATCGCCGGAGCGTCCGCCGGCGCCTTCGGCCCAGACGATTAGCGGGGTGGCCTGTTCGTCGGCGAACTTGATGATGCGGTCGGTTTTCTGGTGACCCATCATGCCCTGGGTGCCGGCCCAGACGGTTTCGTCGTACATGGCGACGAGGGTGGTTGCGCGGTCTTCGGGGAAGAGGTCGCCGTTGACGGTACCGATGCCGGTGATCATGCCGTCGGCGGGGGCGCGGCGTCGCATTTCGTCGTCGGACATGATGCGGTGGCGGGCGGGGAGTACGAGTGCGCCGAATTCGATCCAGCTGTCGGGATCGACGAGGTCGGCGAGGCTTTCGCGCTGGGTGCGCTTGCCCTTGGCGTGGCGCTGTTCAACCCATTCGCGGCGGTTTTCGTCTTCGCCGAGGGCGAGGATGTCGAGGAGTTCCCGGAGGTCGGGGCGGATGTAGTCGAGATCGATTTGCTCCTCGGTATCCTCGATTGCGTCGCCGACTTCGGCCGGTTCGACGAATGCCAGGGGGTGGCCTTCGTAAACGACATCGCCCTGGGTCACGGTGAGCTGGCGCAGGTAGCCGGCGATGTCGGACTTAATGACGTGCTCCATTTTCATGGAGTCCATGACGAACAGTTGCTGGCCCCGGCGCACGGCGTCGCCCTCGGCGACGACGATTTCGATGATGGTGCCCTGTAGCGGGGAGCGGACGGGTTCGGTGTTGGGCGGTCCGACGACATCGGCGACCGGGTGTGCGCCGGGCGCGACGGCGGCGACGGCGCTTTGGGTGCGCGTGCCGCCGCCTTCGCGGAAGTAGTTGAGGCCGGCGAGCGGGTCGCGGGTGTCGAGCTGCGCGCCGGCCAGTCCGGCGGCGTCGCGCGGTGGTTCCTCAGCTGCCGCCGGCGCGGCGAGATCGGCGCTGTGGTCGTCTACCCAGCGTGTGTAGATGGTTCCGTTTGCGAAGTCGTCGTGGGCGAGCGCGCGGTCGAGG
Source organism: Dehalococcoidia bacterium (assembly GCA_965242565.1). Classification (GTDB taxonomy): domain Bacteria; phylum Chloroflexota; class Dehalococcoidia; order Bin125; family Bin125; genus CATQGW01. The sequence continues at coordinate 1,732,570 of OZ251457.1, forward strand.
AAGCCGAGGTTGGTTTCGACGCCGTCAATGCGGAATTCGGCGAGCGCACGTCGGGCGCGGGCGACGGCGTCGGCGAAGTCGTCGGTTGGGGAGTGGGCGATCAGTTTGGCGAGGAGGGAGTCGAAGTTTGGGTTGGAGGCGTAGCCGGGGTAGCCGTAGCCGTCGATCCGGACACCGGGTCCGGCGGGCGGCTCGTAGGCGGTGAGCATCCCGCCGGCGGGGCGGACCTCGCCATCGGCCTCGATTCGCTCCATGTTGACGCGGGTCTGGATTGCGTAGCCGCGCGGGGCAGGGATGTCGGTTTGGGTGAGGCCGAGATCGGCGAGCAATTGTCCGGCGGCGATGCGGAGTTGGGCGCGGACGAGGTCGATACCGACGACTTCTTCGGTGACGGTGTGCTCGACCTGGAGGCGGGGGTTGGTTTCGATAAAGGCGAATTCACGCTCGTCGTCTGCGTCGACGAGGAACTCGAAGGTGGCGAGGCTGCGATAGCTGACGGCGGCGGCGATGCGGGCGGCGGCGGCGGTGAGGCGCGCTCGGGCGTCGGGACTGAGGGATGGGCTGGGCGCCCATTCGACGACTTTCTGGTGGCGGCGCTGGAGGCTGCATTCGCGCTCGCCGAGATGGGCGACGGCGCCGCTTCCGTCGCCGATGACCTGCACCTCGATGTGGCGCGCGCGGGGGAGCAGGCGTTCGACGATGACGGCGGGGTCGCCGAAGGATGCGGCGGCTTCGGATTGGCAGCGGGCGTAGGCTTCTTCGAGCTGGTCGGAGGCGGTGACGACGCGCATGCCGCGTCCGCCGCCGCCGGCGACGGCCTTGATCATCATTGCGCCGCCGTTGAGCGATGCGAAGAAGGCCTGCGCTTCGCTGAGGCTGACGGGGGCGGCGCTGCCGGGCAGGACAGGGACGCCGAGCTCGTCGGCGAGGGCGCGAGAGCGGGCTTTGTCGCCGAAGAGTTGGAGCGCTTCGACGGAGGGGCCGACAAAGGCGATGCCTTCTTCGGCGCAGCGGCGGGCGAGTTGGGCGCTTTCGGCGAGGAAGCCGTAGCCGGGATGGAGGGCGTCGCAGTCGGTCGTTTTGGCGGCGGCGATGATGGCTTCGATGTCGAGGTAGGCGCGTGCGCCGACGGCGTTGAGGGGGTGCGCTTCGTCGGCGCGGCGCACATGCAGGGAGGCGGCGTCGTCCTGGGAGTGGACGGCGATGGCGGGGATGCCCAGTTCGCGCGCGGCGCGGATGATTCGGATGGCGATTTCGCCACGGTTGGCGATGAGGAGTTTGTTGATGGGCATGTGTGTCCTTCCGGGCGTGGACAGGATAGGGGCGGGGCGGGGGTGGTTCCCGCTCGGGGGCGGGAATGACGGGTGGAGGGGGCGGAATGGCGGGGGGTGTCAGGGGAGGTAGGGGATGCGGGTGGTGGGGCCGAGTTGGGCGGCGATGTGGGGCTGGGCGTCGCGGACGAAGTCGACGAGCAGTGGGCGGGTTTCGCGGGGGTCGATGATGTCTTCGATGCCGAAGGCGTGGGCGGTGCGGAGAGGGGAGCGGATTTCGTTGAGGCGTTCTTCGATTTCGAGGCGCTTTGCTTCGGGGTCGGGGGCATCGCGGATCTCACGTCGGTAAGCGGCGGAGACGCCGCCTTCGATGTGCATGGATCCCCACTGGGCGGAGGGCCAGGCGTAGCGGCGGTAGAGGGCGTTGCCGCGTCGGTACTGGAGGCCGCCGGCGACGCCGAAGGCCTGGCGGGTGATGAAGACGAGGTAGGGCATTTGGGAGAGACGGGTGAGGAGCATGAGGCGCGCGCCGGTGCGGATCAGTCCGGTGCGCTCGTCGGCGGGGCCGACCGAGAAGCCGGGTTCGTCGCAGAAGTAGACGAGCGGGAGGTGGAAGGTGTCGCAGAGTTGGACGAGGCGGCTGATTTTTTCGGCGGCCTGCTTGTTGGTGGAGCCGCCGTTTTCGCGGGGGTTGTTGATCATGACGCCGACGGGGTAGCCGTCGACGCGGGCGAGGCCGGTGATGCGGGATTTGCCCCAGTGGGGCTGGATTTCGAAGAAGGAATCGCGGTCGAGGGTGAGGTCGAGGATTGTGCGCGGGTTGTAGATGCGTCGGCGGTTGCGGGGGATGAGGGAGAGGAGGGCCTGTTCGCGGCGTTCGGGGTCGTCGGCGGGTTCGGCGCGCGGGGGGGCTTCCCAGACGTTTTGGGGGAGGTAGCTGAGGAAGCGGCGGGTTTGCTGCATGGCGTCGGCTTCGCTTTCGGCGAGGTTTTGGACGACGCCGGTTTCGTAGATGTGGACCTGTTCGCCGCCGAGTTCTTCTTTGCTGATTTCGAGTCCGCGTCCGGCTTTGACGACAGGCGGGCCGCCGATGAAGAGTTGGCTGGTGTTTTCGACCATCACGTTGAAGTGGCAATCGGCGGCGATGACGGCGGGGCCGCCGGCGACGGAGCCGAGCACGACGGAGACGACGGGGGAGCGCCAGAGGAGGTCGTCGACGCCTGTGCCGCCGCCGATTTCGGGGCCGACGACGTAGGTGCGGCCGAGTTCTTCAAAGTGCCGGACGCTGCCGCCGGTGGCGTCGAGCAGGCGGACGAAGGGGATGCGGTTCATGTAGGCGTGGCGGATGGCCCAGCTGCCTTTTTCGCCGACGAAGCCGTCGGCGGAGCCGCCGCGGATGGTGAAGTCGTCGCCCTGCACGGCGACTTTGCGCCCGTTGATTTGGGCGACGCCGACGACGCTGTTGGCGGGGGTGAGGGCGGCGAGGTCGTTGCCGTCCCACTGGGGTTTGCCGGCGAGGACGCCGGTCTCGGCGAAGCCGTCGGGGTCGACGAGGAGGTCGATGCGTTCGCGGACGGTGAGCTTGCCGCGGCCCTTATGGAAGGCGACGTTGTCGGGTCCGCCCATCTGGCGGGCGAGTTCGGCGCGGCGCTCGATTTCGTCCAGTTCGCGTTGCCAGGACATGATTCGCTCCGTGGTTGACGCGCGCTCACTCGGTGTTGCGCAGCGTGGGGTCGAGGAAGTCGCGCAGCCAGTCGCCGAAGACGTTGACTACGAGCGAGACGATGATGATGGCGATACCGGGCACGGTGACGAGCCACCAGGCGATGCTGATCACGTCGCGGCCCTGGGAGATCATGATGCCCCAAGAGATGGAGTCCTGGGGGATGCCGACGCCGAGAAAGCTGAGGCCGGCCTCGGCGATGATTACGGTGGCGACATTGAGGGTGGCGAGAATCACGATTGAGTTGACCAGGCTGGGGAGTACGTGGCGGAGCATGATGCGCAGGTCGGTGGCGCCGATGGTGCGTGCGGCGATCACGAATTCGCGCTCCTTGAGCCCAAGCGTTTCGCCGCGCACCAGGCGGGCAAAGGTGGCCCAGAGGGCGAAGACGAGGACGACAACGACATTGCGCAGGCTGGGTTCCCAGATGGCGCGGAGGAAGACGGCGATCAGGATGGCGGGCATCGCCAGTTGGAGGTCAACGAGGGCCATGATTACGCGGCTGGTCCAGCCGCCGAACCAGCCGGCGAGGAGTCCCAGCAGAGAGCCGATCACGGTGGCCAGGGGGATCACCATGGCGATGGCGAGGAGAGAGATGCGAGCGCCGTGGATCAGGCGGCTGAGGGTGTCGCGGCCGAGATCGTCGGTGCCGAGCGGGTGTTCGAGGCTGCCTTCGGCCTGGAAGAAGGGGGGTTGCAGGCGTCCGACGAGGTCGAGTCGGAACGGGTCTTCGGGCGCGATTTGGGGACCGAAGATGCCGAGGACGAGGAAGAGCAGGAGGATGGTGAGGGTGACGCCGAGCGTCTTCGGCGAGCGGATGCGCCAGCCGCGGCGGCGGGCGGCAAAGGGCGGCTCGACCGCCGGCGGCTGGAGTTGCGTTTCCGCCACGGCTCAGACCGCTCCCGTCCGGATGCGCGGATCGATGAACGTGTAGGAGACGTCGACGACGAAGTTGACGAAGACGATCCAGACTGAGGTGAGCAGCACGGAGGCCTGGACGACGGGGTAGTCGGTGGCGACGATCGACTGGATGATCAGCTGTCCGAGGCCGGGCCAGGCGAAGACGGTTTCGACGATGATGGCGCCGGAGAGGATGTTGCCGACCTGGAGGCCGAGCAGGGTGACAACGGCGAGCATGGAGTTGCGCAGGGCGTGCTTGAAGAGCACGGCGCGCTCGTTGAGCCCCTTTGCGCGGGCGGTGCGGATGTAATCCTGCTGGAGCGTGTCGAGCATGGCCGAGCGGGTGAAGCGCATGACGGCGGCGGCGGGAAACGAGCCGAGCGTGATGGCGGGCAGGATGATGCTCTGGGGGCTGGTGCGCGAGCCGGTGGGGAACCAGTCGATGTTGAGCGCGATGAACAGGATCAGCATCAGGCCGAGCCAGAAGTTGGGCACGGCCTGGCCGAACAGAGCGAGCAATCTGCTGAAGATGTCGGTCGCGCCGCCGCGTCGCACCGCGGCGACGATGCCGAGTGGAATACCGATGGCGAAGGCAACGAAGAGTCCGGCCGCGCCGAGTTGGACGGTGGCGACGACTCGCTCGCCGACGACGTCGGTGGCGGGGCGGGTGGCGCGGAAGGATTGACCGAAGTCGAGCTGGACGATGTCGATCAGGAAGCGGCCGTATTGCTCGATGAGCGGGTCGTTGAGGCCGTATCGGGTTTTCGCGGCGTCGATTTCGGCCTGGGTGGAGTCGATCGGCGCGAGCAGGGAGACGGGGTCGCCGACGGCGCGGCTCAGGAAGAAGACGATGGTGACGACGCCGAAGACGACGGCGATCGAGCGCAGGAGGCGGCCGACGGCGGCGGTACCGAGTTCGCTGCGCATGTTGCGTTCGATCCCTCGACGCCGGGCGCGCTTCGCCGATGCTGCGATGCGCCGATCCCACTGCGGCCGGCCGCGGCCGCGGCGGGATCGGCGCGGCGGCTAGGCCGACTTGACCTTCTGCGCGTAGATCGGGTTCAGGCCGGTGGAGGTGTCGTAGTACTCGTTGTAGAAGATGTCCGGCGTGGCGGCGTAGAGGTGCGGCAGGCCGAACAACGGCACCTGGAAGGCGTTCTCGTAGGAGATGACGGCGGCCTGGTGGTAGAGGTCGTTGGCACGCTCGAAGTCGAACTCGGCGTTGGCCTCGTCGATCAGCTGCTGGAATTCGGTGAACTCCGGCAGGAAGTCGTCGCTCTCCTGGGCGTGCGAGTAGGGCGCGCCGACCGTGGTGACCAGGCGGTAGGCGAAGGCCGGTCCGAGCGGAGCGCCGGAGCTGACGCCGGCCTGGTTGAAGATGAACGGGTGGGACAGTTCGTTGTTGCGGATCAGGGAGAGGGCGTTGCCGAAGTCGGCGTAGTCGATTTCGACCTTGAAGCCGACGTCGTTGAGCATCTGCTGGACGGCGGGCATCCAGATGCGGTCGGCGGTCCAGAGGCCGGTGGGCAGGGTGATGGTGAAGGCGAAGCCGACCTGGCCGGCTTCTTCGAGCAGGGCGCGGGCGCGATCGGGGTCGTAGTAGTACTGGCGCTCGAGCGAGCCGAGCGGCGGCGGCTTGCCGGCCGGGAACGGGGTGTAGGCGCGCTCCTCGTTGCCGGTGAGCAGGTTGTCGATGATCGCCTGTGCGTCGATCGCGTAGTTGGCGGCCTGTCGGACGCGCTTGTCGCGCCAGGGGTTTTCCTCGCCGGTGATTGGATCGAGCGACTGGTTGACGGGCAGTTCGATCGCCATGACGCGGACATCGGGCAGCACGATCACCTTGAAGTCGTCGCGGTCCTCGAACTGGCTGGCGACGTCGGGGCTGATGCGGTAGGCGATGTCGATTTCGCCGGCTTCGAGGGCGGCGGCGCGGGCCTGTTCCTCCGGGAAGTAGCGGCCGGTGATGTACTTGGCCCAGCCGGCTTTCCACTGGTGGGGGGCGTCGTGGGGGAAGGCGAACTCGTCGAACCGCTCGCTGCGAATTTCCTGATCGGGGACCCAGGAGACGAACTTGTAGGCACCGCAGCCGATGGGGTTGTTGGCGAAGTGGTCGTCGCCGTTGTCGATGATGTACTGCATGGGCAGGAGGCCGAAGTTGATCCCGCCGGACTGTTCGGGGGCGTCGACGAAGGGCGTGTCCATGGCGATTTCGACGGTGTGGTCGTCGACCACGGTGATGTCGGCCATCCAGCCGGCGCGGGCGCGGAGACTGGACTGGAAGTCGGGGTTGTATTCGGCGCGGCCGAGGATTCGCTCCCAGTAGAACTTGAGGGCTTCGGCGTTGAGCGGCTCGCCATTATGGAAGGTGACGCCCTGCTTGACGCGCCAGCGGAAGACGGAGTTGTTTTCGGCGAACTCCCAGTCGCCGAAGCCGCCGGTGGGCTGGAGTTGGCGTCCGGAGTTGTAGGCGCCGAGAGCGGCGAAGTGCAGGTTGTTGTTGGCGCCCTGACCGCCGCCGCCGCCGGCGGTGGTGATGTCGAGCGTGGGTGGGAACGCGCCGTAGCCGACGACGATCTCGGCGTCCATGTCGACTTCGCTGACGGCGGCTTCCTGGCGGGCGGTGTCTTCGGCCGGTTCGTCGTCTTCGGCGGGCGCTTCCTGCTGCTGCTGCGCAACCGCCTGCTGCTCGGCCTGGGCCTCCGCCTGTTGCCGGGTTTGCTGTTGGCGGGCGGGTTGGGCCTGCTGTTGCTGTTGCGGCTCGGGCTGCGCGGCGGCGGGCTGTGCGTCGTCGTCATCGTCGTCGTCGCCGCAGCCGACCAGGGCGAGGCCGGCAGCGCCAACGCCGGCGCGCGCGGAGGCGCGGAGCAGCGCTCGGCGGCTGAGGTTTCGGCTGCGCAGTCGTTGCCAGTAGTTGGCGCTCATATCGCTGCTCATATTGGTGCTCATGGCGGTGTCTCCGTTTCGCGCGCGCGAATCTTACGTAGGTGCGAAGCAGTCTAGGCGATCCGCAGCCGCCGTGCGCAGGTCGTGTGTGGAGGGTCAGCGGGAGCGGCGGAGGGTGGGGTCGAGGGCGTCGCGGAGCCAGTCGCCGAGCAGGTTGCCGACGAGGGCGACGATCATGATGGTGATGCCGGGGATGCCGGTGAGCCAGAAGCGGATTTTGAGCAGGTCGCGGCCTTCGGAGACCATTTTGCCCCAGGAGATGGTTTCGGGGCCGACGCCGGCGCCGAGGAAGGAGAGGGAGGCTTCGGCGATGATCACGATGGAGATGTTGAGGGTGGCGAGGATGACGATGGAGTTAACGACGCTGGGGAGGAGGTGGCGGGTCATGAGACGGAAGTCCGAGGCGCCGATGGTGCGGGCGGCGAGGATGAATTCCCGTTCGCGCAGGCTCAATACTTCGGCGCGGACGAGACGGGCGTAGGGCGCCCAGAGGAAGACGATCAGGATCACGACCACGTTGCGCAGCGAGGGGCCGAGCATCGCCGCGATCAGCAGCGCGAAGAGCAGGGCAGGGAAGGCCAGCTGCACCTCGACCAAACGCATGGCGAAGGAGTCGAACAGGCCGCGCCGCCAGCCGGCCAGCAGGCCGATCGCGGTGCCCAGCACCAGCGAGCCCGGAATCGCGATTGCGATCACGATCAATGATGTCTGGCTGCCTTTGATCAGGCGGCTGAGGACGTCCCGCCCCAAGCCGTCGGTGCCGAAGACATGCGTCCAGCTGCCCTCGGCCTGCCAGACCGGATCCGCGAGGCGGTTGACGAGGTTTTGGTCGGTCGGGTCGTGCGGTGTGATCCAGTCGGCGAAGATGCCGGCGACGACGAAGACGCCGACGATCGTCAGGTAGATCGCCAGCAGCGGCCAGCCGCGCGGCAGGCGTCGCGGCAGCCAGCGCCGCCGGTGGGCGGCGGGCGGGGCGATCGCGTCGGCGACGCGCTGCGCGCTCATGCGCCGGAGCCGACCCGAATGCGCGGATCGAGCACGTTGTAGGAGAGGTCGACGAGGATGTTGATGACGACGAACCAGACGGCGATGACGAGGACGCCGACCTGGATAACTGGGAAGTCGCGCAGGCTGATTGAGCGGAAGATCAGGCGGCCGACGCCGGGCCAGGCGAAGACGACCTCGATGATGATCGAGCCGGCGAGGAGTTGGGCGAGGGTGATGCCGAGGATGGTGATGACGCCGAGCAGCGCGTTGCGCAGGGCGTGGCGGACGATCACGGTGCGGTCGGCGAGTCCCTTGGCCCGGGCGGTGCGGATGTAATCGTTGCCGAGCACATCGAGCATTCCGGAGCGGGTGAGGCGCATTGTGCCGGCGGCGCCGAAGCCGGCCAGGGTGATCGCCGGCAGGACCAGGTTCTCGAAGCCGCCGCGCCCGCCGGTGGGCAGCCAGCCGAGCTGGACGGAGAAGATGAAGATCAGCAGCAGGCCGAGCCAGAAATTGGGCATCGCCTGGCCGACCAGGGCGACGAGGCGGGCGAGCAGGTCGGGGATGCTGCCGCGCCGCACGGCGGCAAGGATGCCGATGGGGACGCCGATCACGACGATCAGGAGGAAGGCGGCGATGGTGAGCTGGACGGTGGCCCAGAGCCGCCCGCGGACCTCGCTCCAGGCGGACTGCTCGGTGAAGATCGAGTCGCCGAAATCGAGCTGCACCACGCCGGCGAGGAAGTTGCCGTACTGCACGATCATCGGATCGAGCAGTCCCAGCCGCTCGCGGGCCGCTTCAATCGACTCTTCGGTCGCATTGCGCGCCGAGTAGGCCTTGATCGGGTCGCCGATCAGGCGGGTGCCGACGAAGACGAGTGAGACGACGACGAAGATGACGGCGATGGATTGGAGCAGGCGAGGGATGAGATGCGCGAGCATTGCACGCTATCCGCTTCCCTGTCGATCGCCCCGCGACCCGCCGCGCTAGGTCCGCATCGCCTTGAGGTTCCAGAGCTCGACGGAGGGCGGCTGGAGGAAGTAGGGGTCCCAGTGCAGGCGCGAGCTGGCGACGTGGGTCTGCACGAGTTCGAAGAGGAAGACCCAGGCGGCGTCGAGATAGTGGATGCGGACGGCATCGGCGAGCAGCTCGGCGCGGCGATCGGGGTCGAACTCCGTCTTCGCCTCGGCGATCAGGCGGTCAACCTCGGCGCGTTCGTCGGAGAGGACTTCGACCTTGTGCTCGTAGGTGCCGGCGCTGTCGACGCTGATGGCGAAGGAGCCGAGCGAGGTGAAGCCGGCCGACTGGGGGAAGAGATAAGGCGCGGTCAGCTCTTTGTCGCGCGCTTCGCCGAGGAATTTGGAGATGTCCTCGGGGATGAGGTTGACGATGAAGCCGACATCGCGCCACATTTCGGCGATGGCTTCCATGAAGAGCTGGTCGTTGGTGTAGAGGCCGGCGAGGTAGATCAGGTCGGTCTCGAGGCCGTCGGCGTAGCCGGCTTCGGCGAGCAGGCGGCGGGCTTCTTCGGGGTCGTAGCCCCAGCGCTGTTCGGGCAGTTCCTCGGGGAAGCCGAACTGCCCGGAGGAGAGGGTGTAAGTGTAGTTTTCGCGGCCGGTCATGATGTTCTGGGTGATGGCGTCGACATCGACGGCGAGGTTGGCGGCTATGCGGACGCGCTTGTCGCGCCAGGGGTTGGGCTGGCCGGGGTTGTAGGGGTCTTCCTCAATCGTCATCGGCAGCTTGAGGTGGAGGCCGCGCTGTGCGGGGTGGTAGAAGACGTTGAAGTCGCCGGACTCGCCGAGCGGCTCGGCGAGGTCGGGCGGGATTGAGTTGGCGAGGTCGATCTCGCCGGCTTCGAGGGCGGAGACGCGGGCGCCGATTTCGGGGATCAGGCGCGCCTCGAAGCGCGCGAGGTAGGGCAGGCGGGGCGCGTAGGCGTAGTCGCGGCCGTTGTAGTAGTCGTCGTTGCGGACGCTGACGATTCGCTCGTCGGGTGCCCAGCTTTCGAACTTGAAGGGGCCGGTGGCGATGGGTTCCTGGCCGAAGGCTTCGTCGCCGACGGATTCGATGTAGGCCTTGGGGAAGACGGGGAAGCCGCCGACGGCGAGGCTGTTGGCGGCGTCGACGCTGGGCGCGGCCTGGTCGATCCGCAGGGTGCTGGCGTCGATCAGTTCGTTGTCGCCCGCCCAGCTCAGCTCGCCGGTCCAGGCGGAGTTGTATTCGGGGTTGTAGTCCGCCTTGCCGGTCAGGCGGTCGACGGTGAACTTGATGTCCTCGGCGGTGATCGGCTCGCCGTTGTGAAAGGTGCGGCCCTCGTTGACGGTGACGATCAGGGACTCGGAGCCGACGAATTCCCACTCGGCGACGCCGCCCGGCACCGCGATGCCCTTCGGGTTGAGCGGGAAGACGGCGGCGTAGTGGTAGTTGTTGGAGGCGGACTGTCCGCCGCGCGCCAGCGCGCTGCCCTGGTCGAGGATTTGGGGGAACGCGCCGTAAGCGCCGATCGCGGAGGCGTTGTAGTCGATGCCGTCGTCGGCGACGGTCTGCTGCTCCTGCGCGGCCGGCTGGTCGTCCGCAGTCTGCTCTTGCTGCTGCTGCGCGTCCGCCTGCTGCTCGGCCTGGGCTTCGGTCTGCTGTTGGGTTTGCTGCTGGCGGGCGGGTTGGGCCTGCTGCTGTTGCTGCTGTTCGGTCTGCGCGGCGGCGGGCTGCGCGTCGTCGTCATCATCGTCGCCGCAGCCGACCAGTGCCAGGCTGGCGGCGCCGACGCCGGCGCGCGCGGAGGCGCGGAGCAGCGCCCTTCGGCTCAGGTTGCGGCTGCGCATGCGTTCCCAGTAGTTCTTCGACTCGTTCACGTCTCGGCCTCCTGCTCGCTCACCGCGAAAGCTACGCGGATACGAAATAGCCTAGAGCATGGCGCGGCTTACGACTTACGGCATGAGGACGACGCCGATTTGGACGAGGTTGACGAGGCTGCCGTCGCGGGCGGACTCTTCGAAAATCTGAACGCAGGCGTCGGTCTGCGCCGATACGGACACGGGGATTTCCGCTGCGAAGTCGCCGAAGGCGGGGCCGCCGGCCGACGCGGTGGTGAATGTGTCGGCGAGGATGCGTCCGTCGACGGCGAGGACGCGGAGGCGGACATTGGCCTCGAAGGCGCGGGCCAGGCCGGCGACGGGGATTGGGCCGCTGAGCCGTTCGCCGTTGCCCGGGCGATAGACGATCATTGATGGATCGACGGGGTGCGGCGGACCAGGGTTGGGCGGGCAGGCGGGCGGCGCGGGGAGCAGCGGCTGGGAGAGCTGCGCGGCGGTCCGGGCCCAGACGAAGAGGCCGTCGCCGCGCCGGATCGTGAAGGACGTGCGCGAGGCAGGGGCGAGCGCTGCGCCGTCGCCGATCCAGACGCGGCTGGCGGCGTCGTAGGTCCAGAGGCTGTGCAGCTGCGGGTTTGCGCCCAGGATTGCGCCGGAGGCGGCGGGACGGCCGAGCCAGCCGATCAGACTGAAACCCTGGGGCAGATCGAGCAAGGCGGGGACTTCCAGCGCATGCACCAGCTCGAGTCGGCCGTCGATCAGGGCGAATTCCTGCGCGATGTTGAGGGTGGGGCAGCAGAACGAGTCGGCGGGGGCGAAGCCGGTGAAGTCGATTCGCACGGCGTCGCCGATGAACGTCAGGCCTTGCAGACGAATGCGGTCGCCGAGGGTGCGCGCGGCGACGGGCTGGGGCGCGCCCTCGGCGTCGCGCATGACCAGATGCAGGTCGTAGAAGCGGCCGGTACCGCCGGCGGAGGTTGCGAGCACAGCGGCGGCGGCGGGGCGCCCGTCGATTGCGCCGTAGGCGGCGCGCCGGAGCTGCACGGCGACACGAGAGGTTGAGCCGGGGGCGGCGGGTTCGCTGTAGCGGCCGTCGGTCAGCGGCGCTGCGCCGGAGTCGGTGTGCTCGGTTGGATAGGTGAGGGAGGCGAGTTCGGCATGGGTGATCGGGGGCGGGGCGTGGCCATCGGCGAAGGTCGGCGATGCGGCCAGCGTGATGCTGAGGGCGAGTGAGAGCAGCAGCGCGGGAGCGCGCCAGACGCGGCAGAGTGTCGACGCCAAGTGTTTAGCGAGCATGTTGGGGCGCTTCCTGTTGGGCGGCGTTGGACGCGCGCCGCTACGGGGCAGTCTAGGAAGTATTCACACGAGTCTGCCGGCCATTGGCGCGCGTCCGGCTGTCGTCGTTCGTGATGCGCGTGCGTGTGAAGCCGTTGAACATCTGCTGGCAGGTTGAGACGGACCGGTGGTGTTGGTCACGGGGTTGGGTTTGGGCCCCCGATCGAGTCGGGGGCGACGGAGGGGTAGGGGGCGGGGGTTGGCGGGTGTTTGGGGTGGGATTGGCGGATCCTGGGGATGGGCGTTGGGTGCTGCTCACGTCGAGATACCCCGTTCGAGCCGGGGGCAGGCTCCGCGGCAAGCGCGGGTATGACGAAGTAGGGACGCGTGTATGGCGGAGACAGAGGGCGGGAATGACGGAGGGACGGGGCGGTAGGCTGTGTGGTAAGGGACCGCAGGAGGTGGGCGATGGACTGGGAAGAGCGGATCGAGCTGAATCCGGAGATTCCGGTGGGGAAGCCGGTGGTCAGGGGCACGCGGATTTCGGTGCAGCTCGTCATTGAGCGTCTCGCGGACGGCTGGACGGTGGAGGAGCTCGTCGAGCAGTATTCGCGGCTGACGCGAGAGGATGTGCCGGCCTGCCTGCGGTATGCGAGCGAGTGCGTCCAAGCGGCGAGCGAGCGCGAACGAGGTCTAGCGGAAGACGTGACCGGGCAAGAAAAGCGGCTCGAACGCAACCCGGCGGTGCTGGTCGGCAAGCCTGTCATCAAGGGAACGCGCCTTTCCGTGGAGTTCATTCTCGATCGTCTCGCCGACAGCTGGACGACGGTGGAGCTGGTCGGGAAGTATCCCAACCTCACAGCGGCGGATGTGTTCGCTTGTCTCCGCTACGCAAGCGGACTGCTCCAAGCGGAACAGGCGAAGCGGCTCGTGAGCGCCTGATCCGTCCGTGCGCTTCCTGGCCGACGAGAACATTGACCCGGTCACCGTTGACGCCCTGCGCGACTCGGGCCACGATGTCGCGTGGATCATGACGGATGCGCCGGGATCGCCCGACGAGGGCATCTTGACGAGGGCCGGCCTCGAGGATCGCATCCTGCTTACCTATGACAAGGACTTTGGCGAACTGGTCTTCCACCGCGGGATGGCTGCCGACAGCGGCGTGATCCTGTTGCGCACCACCGGACCACCGGAGGCGCAGACCAAGGTCTGTCTCGATGCGATTCATGAGCGCAGCGATTGGTCGGGCTTATTCGTTGTGATCGAGAACGACGACACCCGAATCAGGGGCGTGCCCTCGGCTGACAGCGAGCCGGATTGACGGCGCTACCAGGGCTGGAGGCGGTAGATGCGCTGGGCTGTGTCGTGGAACAGCTGGCTCCGCTCATCCGCCGGGAAGTCCTGGGTGAGCTTGATGAACTGGTTCCAGAGGACAGTGTAGCCGCAGGAGAGCTTGTCGACGGGGAAGTTGCTCTCGAACATGCAGCGGGAGGGGCCGAAGCACTCGATGGTGTGCTCGTACCAGGGGCGGTTGGCTTCGAGCAGGTCGTCGGAGGATGGCGCGGTTTCGCGCTCGTGCCAGCCGAAGCCGTTGATCACCATCTGGATGCCGCCGACTTTGGCGACGACGTTGGGGCAGGCGGCCAGCTCGGCGATGGACTCGCGCCACTCGGCGAAGACCTCGTCGCGGCGCCCGGCGTAGGGGCCGACGCCCAGCGGGCCGCCGAGGTGGTTGAGGATGATCGTGGTGTCGGGGAAGGCGCGGGCGAGGTCGGTGAGCTCGGGGATTTGGGGGTGGTAGAGCCAGCCCTCGAAGCTGAGGTTGCGTTTGCCCAGCTCGGCGAAGCCCTCGCGGAATGTGTCGTTGAGGAAGATCTGCGGACCGGGCTCGATGCGCGAGTTGGGCACATCGGGGCTGGGATCCCAGCTGGCGTGGTGGCGGATGCCGCGGAAGCGGGGGCTCATTTCGAGGTGCGCGTCGAGCGCTTCGCCGACGGCTGCACCGAGCGTGAGGTTGGCGTGGCCGACGATGCCGGTGCAGGCGCGCAGCTGGCCGTGCTCATCGTCGTAGAGGCCGCTGGCGCTCTGGGCGGCGACGCCGGCGACGAACTCCGTCTCGCCGACGGGGCGCAGCGGCTCCGGGCCGTCGGCGCGGTACATCGCGCTGCACTCGATGAAGACGGTCTGGCGAACGTTGAAGTCGTCGGTGTCGGCGAGCAGCTCGTCGAGGAAGTAGCGGGCGCGGGGGCCGTCGGCGCGAGCGTCCCAGAGGTGGTGGTGGGGATCGATGATGGGCAGGTCGGGATCGAGGGCGGACTCGATCGTGGTTGCCAGCCAGTCTGCGTTGTCCATGACCATGTCGTGCTCCGATCGGGGTGTTCGCCGCGTCAGTCTAGGGCGTGGCGGGCGCTCCTATACTGCCAGCGCTACCGGAGCCGTTTCGGTGGCGAGCGGGGGAGGGCTGAGATGGCTGTCGAGTTTTGGACATTCGGGCGCGGGGTGCCGGGGAGCGACGATCCGTCGGTATTCGACAGCGTGCAGCAGGCGCAGCGCGCGGAGGAGTTGGGCTTCGACGGGATCATTTATGTCGACAGCCAGAATCTGGCGGGCGACTGCTACGTGGCGATGGGGCTGGCGGCGCGGGCGACGACGCGGCTCAAGCTGGGCACGGGGGTGACGAACTCGTACACGCGGCATCCGGCGGTGACGGCGTCGGCGATTGCGAGCGTGCAGGCGGAGAGCCGCGGGCGGGCGTATCTGGGGATCGGGCGGGGCGATTCGGCGCTGGCGCATCTGGGGCTTGCGCCGCATGCGGTGGGGCCATTCGAGCGCTACCTCGAACAGCTGCAGGGCTATCTGCGGGGCGATGATGTGGCTTTCGACGAGGGCGATGTGGAGGCGCTGGGGCTGGCGGACACGCCGCAGGCGAGCCGCATCCGCTGGTTGACGCGGGCGGGCGAGAAGGTGCCGGTGGATGTGGCGGCGACGGGGCCGCGGGTGATCGCGGCGGCAGCGCGGCACGCGGATCGCGTTTCGCTGAGCGTCGGGGCGGATCCGGAGCGGATTCGCTGGGGGATGGATGTGGCGCGCGCGGCGCGGGACGAGGCGGGGCTGGCGGCGGAGATTCCCTTCGCCGCTTATGTGCCGCTGGTGGTGGATGAGGACGCGGAGCTGGCGATGGAGATCGGCGCGGCGTCGCTCTCGCTGTTCGCGCGCTTCTCGAACATGTACGGGGAGATCGTGGGGCCGGCGACGGAGCAGCAGCGGGCGGTGTTGACAGCGGTCCACGACGCCTACGACATGCACAGCCACGGTCGGGCGGGCAGCGCGCAGGCGGCGGCGGTGACGGCGGAGTTCGGACGCGATTTCGGTATCTTCGGGCCGCCCGACCACTGCGTGCAGCGGCTTGGTGAGCTGATCGAGCTGGGGATCGACAAGTTCTTCCTCGTCGGTTCGCCGATTGATCCGTCGGTTCCGGCGAGCGCGGCGAGCGAGCGGTTTGTCGCGGAGGTCGCGCCGCAGTTGCGAGGGTGACAGACAGTAGGCGTCAGCGCGAGCTTTAGAACGGCCCCGTGAAGTGCGGGTCCTTACCCTCGCCCCATGGGGACTGGAGCAGAGCGTCCGCCCGCCTGCGGAGGATGTCTTTGTGCGTCTCAGCCGCCAGCACGAAGAAGGCGCGACTGTTGCTGCGATGAAACCGGACGGCGAAGATATCGGCGGGATTCAGCCGCTCCTGCAACCGGTTGCGCCAGTCGGCGATCTGTGCTTCGTGTGTGCCTCCACTCCGGCCGAGGTGGTGATAGATGACGACCGACTGGCCGCGCGCGAACCACTGCTTGACCTCTTCGAGGTAGGCGTACTTGATCGCCGCTTTATGCCTGATTGCAACCGACGGCGGCTCGAGCCCGTTATCGGGGTCGAGGAAAACGATCTCGCAGCCCTCCGTTGCGCGGAGTGCTTCCTCTGTCCAAGCCCGCCGCGGATCGGCGCGCGTCTCGCCGCGGGCCTGCGTCGCCGGGCCGGGAACGTAGACGCCATGGAACTGGGTGTTGTCACCCAGCACACCGGAATCTTCGACCGCCTCGACTCGCCGATCGCCCTGCTGCACATCATCAGACCTCACGATCTCGCGCAGCACCTTATAGAGCGTCGGATCGCAGGGATGAAACCGCGGTTTCTGGTCCGGGCGCAAGTACGCGATGAACTTGCCGTCGTCGTTTGACAGTTCCGACTCTACAGTCGCGGGATCCGGGCGGTACCAGACCACGCCCAGTTGCAGCTGTGGTTCGGTATCGGTGTTGCGCAGGCCGCTGAGGTGGCGCAGCAAGCCGTACTTGCCGAAGTCGCCTACATCGCCTGTGTAGCGGTCCTGCATATGTCCCAACATAGCGACCGTGCAGGCAACAGTCAAGTGCCTCTCGACGCAGCGGCGGCGCAGTCCCTATACTGCCATCGCGTTGACGCGAGTGAATCCGGAGGTGGGCGATGGCAGTCGAGTTTTGGACGATGGGCGCGGGGCGTCCGACGAGCGATGATCCGCGCGTGTTCGACGGGGTGCAGCAGGCGGTGCGGGCGGAGGAGATCGGCTACGACGGGATCGTCTATGTCGATAGCCAGAATCTGGTCGCGGACTGCTACGTCTCGATGGCGTTGGCGGCGCATGCGACCTCGCGGATTCAGCTGGGGACGGGGGTGACGAACTCCTACACGCGGCATCCGGCGATCACGGCGTCGGCGATTGGGGCGATTCAGGCGGAGAGCCGCGGGCGGGCGCATCTGGGGATCGGACGGGGGGATTCGGCGCTGGCGCATCTGGGGCTTGCGCCGCACGCGGTGGATCCGTTCGAGCACTACCTGGCGGAGCTGCAGGGCTACCTGCGGGGCGAGGAGGTAGGCTTCGAGGGCGGCGATGTGGAGGCGCTGGGGCTGGCGGACACGCCGGCGGCGAGCCGCATTTTCTACATGGGGGCGATGGGGCCAAAGGTGCCGGTGGATGTGGCGGCGACCGGTCCGCGGGTGATTGAGGCGGCGGCGCGGCACGCGGATCGGGTGTCGCTGAATGTGGGCTGCGATGTGGAGCGGACGCGCTGGGGAATGGATGTGGCGCGGCGTGCGCGGGAGGCGGCGGGGCTGCCGCCGGAGATGCCGTTTGCGGCGTATCTGCCGCTGGTGGTGCATGACGATCCGGAAGAGGCGATGCGGATTGGGGCAGGGCAGGTGTCGCTGTTCGCGCGGTTCTCGAACATGTACGGGGAGGTGGTGGGGCCGGCGAGTGAGGATCAGCGCTCGGTGCTCGGCGCGATCCACGATGCCTACGACATGCATAGGCACGGTCGGCCGGGGAGCGCGCAGGCAGGGGTAATTCCGGCGGAGTTTGAGCGGTCGTTCGGGGTATTCGGGCCGCCGGATTACTGCGTGCAGCGGCTGGGGGAGTTGGTGGAGCTGGGGATTGATCGCTTCATCCTGCGCGGCTCGCCGCTGGATCCGGCGGATCCGGACTCCAGGGCCAGCGAGCGCTTTGCGCGGGAGGTGATTCCGCAGCTGCGGGAGTGACGGGGATCGCTGCGCAACGGCCGACCCGCGTTGATGCCCGGGGCTCTCATACGGAGGCTGTGCTGTTCACGTCGAGATACCCGCGGCAAGCGTGGGTATGACGGTGTAGAGGGCGCGGGCATGACGAGAGGAGGCGACGGCGTTGGGGCAAGTGTGGTAGGGGCTAAACGGTCTCGGACCAGGGGTTGATGACGACTTTTACGCCTTGCGCGGTGAAGGCGGTTTGGAACGCTGTTGCGGCGGCGTCGATGTGGTAGCGGTGGGTGATGAGGCGCTCAACGGGGAGTCCGCGGTGGACGAGATCGATGAGCTCGAGGTATTGATCGGGCGTCACGTTCCAGCTGCCGATCAGCGTGAGTTCTTTGGGCAGCAGGTGGCCGCCGACGGTGACAGGCGTCGAGCGGGGGACAGGACCGTCGGGGGTTTCGTCGTACTTGAGGCCGAGGAAGCCGACGGAGCCGCCGCTGCGGGCGGCATCGAGGCAGAGCAGTTGCGGTTCGGTGAGGCCGGTGAAATCCAGGGCGACATCGACGCCGCGGTTGTCGGTGAGTTGCATGATCCGCGCGAGGGCGTCTTCGCGTTGCGGATCGATTGCGTGGTCGACGCCGAAGTCGGCGGCGCGCCCGCGGCGGTACTCGCCGACCTCGCTGGCGATGATCCGCGCGCCGAGCGCGCGGCAGAGTATGGCGGCCGCCGCGCCGAGCGGGCCGAGGCCGGTGATTAGCACAGTGTCGAAGGCGTCGACGCCGAGGCGGCGGATGCCGCGATAGGGCGTGCCGACGCAATCGACGAGGGTCGCGCCGATCTCGAACGGGATGTCGTCCGGCAGGGCGAGGCAGTGTTCTTCGGCGCGGAGGATGAACTGGGCGTGGGTGCCGTGCCAGTCGTCGAAGGTGGGGCGAGGGTTGAGGCAGCGCAGCCAGACGCCACGGTAGCAGTTGACGCAGCGCCCGCAGCGTTGGGCGAGGTCGGGGTGGATGGCGACGCGGGCACCCTCGGCGATGCGCGCGCCGGGGGCGGTCTTCCAAACGAGCCCGGCCGCTTCGTGGCCGGAGTTGCGGTCACTCGACCCGCGCTCGTTGCCGAACTGGTAGCTGCGGGCTTCAGTGCCGCAGATCGTGCTCGCCATCACTTTGATCACGACGAGGTCGTCGCGGGGCGTCGGTTCGGGCGCGTCGACGACATCGACGCGACGGTCGCCGAGTTGTTCGACGATTTTCATGTTATGGGGACCTTCGCGCGATCAGGCGTTGAACTGGGGGATCAGGTAATCGTGATCCTTGGTGTAGACCTGCACGCGGCCACGCGCGCCGTCGACGACGGCGATGCGGTCCTGGCCGTCGATGGCGATGCCGCGCGGGCGGTCGAACTTACCGAGGTTGATCAGCTCGTAGGGGTTGACGCGGTGGAAGGCGCGCGTGTAATCGGCGTTGACGTCCATTACGGCCTGAGCAGACTTGGAGAAGACGCGCGCGTCGCCGTAGAGGCCGCAGATGATGTCGCCGTCGGGGTAGTAGATCTGGACGCGGTTGTTGCCCCAGTCGGCGACGTAGACATCGCCCTCGCTGTCGACGGCGACATCGGCGGGGCGGTTGAGCGCACCGCCGTCGTCGACATCGTCGAAGCGCGAACCGAAGCGGATGAGGAATTCGCCGTCGGGGGCGAACTTCTGGACGCGGTCGTTGCGCCAGTCGGCGATGTAGACGGCGCCCTCCTGGTCGATCGTCATGCCCCAGGGCTGGCTGAGTTGGCCCTCATCGCAGCCCTCGCTGCCCCAGGTACCGAGGTATTGTCCGTCCTTGGTGTAGCGCTGGACACGGTGATTGAGGCTGTCGACGACGAAGGCGGTGTCGTCGGCGTCGAAGGCGATGCCGGAGGGTCGGTTGAACTGGCCTTCGCCGGAGCCGTGCTCGCCCCAGCGGCCGATTTCGTTGCCCTCGCGGTCGTAGCCGACGACGAAGTGCTGGTAGGCGTCGGTACACCAGACATTGCCGTCCTGGCAGAGGGCGAGGCCTTCGGGCCAGACGGTGACGCCGCGGCCCATTTCGGCGAGAAACTCGTCTTCGATTCGCAGGCGGCGGATTACGGTGCCGAGCGTGCCGACGCTGCCGTACTCGGCAAGGCCGGTGTCGGCGACGTAGATGATGCCGTCGCGCGTGGCGGCGATCGGTGTGGAGTGGGTGAAGCCCTCGGGGCCGACGAAGTGGCCGATCGAGTGGCTGTAGTGCCAGGTGCGCCCGGCGACGGATTTCGTCAGCATGGCCGACCTCCCGCTTGTTTCGAGTGTTTTAGGCCGCGCCGACCAGCGGGTCGACGAAGCTGAGTTTCTCGAACTGGCCGTCGACGATCGGCACGGGGTCGAGGCCGAGCCAGTCCTGTAGCAGGGTGGAGTAGACGCCGCGGAAGTCGTGGTTGGGGACGAGGTCGCCCTGGTCGAGGTCCTTGGGGTTGATGCTGGGGTACTCGCCGTGCATGCCGCCGCGGACATTGGGGCCGATCACGAAGCAGCCGCCGCCTGCGCCGTGGTCGGAGCCGGAGCCGTTGTCGCGCACGCGCCGGCCGAACTCGGTGAAGAGCAGCATTGTGACGTTGTCGTCGGCCTCGTGGGCGCGTAGGTCGTCCCAGAAGTCGGCGATGGCGCGGGAGAGGTCGGTCCAGAGCTTGTCGAAGACGGGCTGCTGGTTGGCGTGGGTGTCGAAGCCGATCAGTTGGGTGTAGAAGAGGCGGGTGCCGAGGTCGGCGCAGTGGATGGTGGCAATGTCGCGCAGGCTGCGGGAGATCTGTTCGGTGCCGTATTCGACATCAGAGCTGTAGCGGCCGAGGCCTTCTTTGAGGATGTCGGCGCCCTTGAGCGCGTCGAGTCCGGTGCGTCCGAGGTATTCCTGGACGGGGCCGGTACCGATGGCGCGGCCATACATGTTGACGAAGCGTTCGAGCATTTTGTCGCGCTGCTGCTCCTGCTCGATACCGGTCAGCAGGCCGTAGGTGGAGAGGTCGGCGACGGAAGCGACGGGGACGCCGGGCACGACCAGCGCACGTGGCAGGCCCTGGCCGATGTAGACGCCGGTGACGGGGTTTTCGCCGGCCGGATCGAGGTCGCGAATGGCGCGGCCGGCCCAGCCCTCGGTGCCGACCTTGTTGGGCTCGCAGGTGTGCCAGATGTCCATTGAGCGGAAGTGCGAGCGGGGCGAGTTGGGGTAGCCGACGCCGTGGATGAGGGCCATGTCGCCCTGGTCGTAGAGCTCCTTGAGTGGGGCCATGGTGGGGTGCAGGCCGAACCGGTCGTCGATCTTGAGCACCTCGTCTTCGTCGATGCACAACGCGCCGTTGCGCGCGTCGCGGTAGTGGCCGTCGGCGTAGGGCACGACGCTGTTCATGTAGTCGTTGCCGCCGGTCAGTTGGACGACGACCAGGACGGGGTCTTTAGTGGCGGTGGTCATGGCGCAAGGCTCCGTGGGTTGTGTCTGCTCTGTTTGCTGGGGTTAGCCGAACTGGTACTCGGTAGTGGCGGCGATCAGGGCGAGCATTTCGCCGACGCGCTCGGAGGAGCGCTGGTGAGCGTCGCCGCCGACCCAGGAGAGCTCGCCCTCCTCGGCGGCGTGGTTGATCAGCTCGAGTCGCGTGCGCTCGGAGACATCGAGCGGACCGATCAGGTCGACGCACTGGTCGACGAGCTGGTCGGGCGTCATTTCGCTGCCGTTGGAGGCGGCGACGCGCTCGATGATGCGCTGCACGCCGGGCAGCTCGGTGTTGCTGACGCGGTCGGCGACGAAGTTGATTCTGCCGACGACGGCGCCGCTGTTGATCCAGTCGCGACCGGTCTGCCAGCCCTCGACGCTGGGCGGGTTGTGCAGGCTCTGGCCCATGTGCGCCGATTCCTGACCGACGGCGGGCAGTTCGGGCTGCGGTCCTTGTAGGTCTTTGGTCAGGCGGAGCGTGCCGACGACGACCTCGACGGGGCTCTTGACCTTCTCGAACATCGCCTCCTTGAAGAAGTCGGCGTTGAAGAGCGCACGCAGGACCGGCTTGAGCTCGAAGCCGGAGTCGACGAAGACGCCGGCGAGATACTCGATGGCCTCCGGGTCGCGCGGCGGTTCAATGTTCCAGGCGGGCACCTGGGTTTCGTCGGCGACGAAGAAATTGTAGAGGTGTCGGCAGATGAAGCGCGGGCAGGCGGGCTGTTCGAGGATGATGTCGATGATGTCGAGGCCGTCGAAGTTGCCGGTGCGGCCGAGGAAGGTTTTCTCGCCGTAGTCGTGCTCTTCGGGGCGGAACTCGTACTGGAAGAAGAAGCGGTGGTTGGGGACGCGCGGCATTTTGGGGCCGATTGTCCAGCCGGTGAAGGCGCGGGCGCACTCGAAGACGTCTTTTTCGGTGTAGTGGCCGACGCCGAGGGAGAACAGTTCGAGCAGTTCGCGGCCCCAGTTTTCGTTGGGCGCGCGCTTGTGGTTTTCGTGGTTGTCGAGCCAGTAGATCATGGCCGGGTTCTGGGCGAGCATGATCAGCAGGTCGCGGTAGTTGCCGGTGCCATGATCGCGCCACATGTCGATCTGGGCGATCAGGTGGTTGTCGTTGTCGACCTTGGAGTTGCCGGTGGCGAAGACATGGTGCCAGAAGAGGGCCATCTTCTCTTCCAGCGGGCGCTGGGTGTTGACCATGTGGAAGAGCCAGTTGGCGGCGCCGGGCGTGGTGACCGGGCCGCCGGAGGCGAGCGAGGGCATGTAGCGGAAGAGCTCGTCGATGTCGGCGCGCGGCACATCGGCGGGCGGGTCAACGAGTTCTTCGACGACGGCTTCGTAGCCCTGGGCGGCGCGGCGTTCGAGTTCGTCGCGGTCCGCGCCGAAGCCGGCGCGACGCATCAGGTGCGCCATCAGCGCGATGTCTTGTTGGTCGGCCATCCTGCCGCCTCCGAATCCTGCGGCCGCACACGGCCGCCGCCTTTGCGCGCAATGTACAGAATTCCGAGCGCGCTTGTCGGCGGCGGCTATCTTTGGGCCAATTGCACAGTCCGACCGGTCGCCGCGGACTCTCGCACGGCGTCGAGCGCGATCTGGGAGTGCAAGCCGTCGAGGAAGTTCGGCGAGGGC
Organism: Dehalococcoidia bacterium; assembly: GCA_965242565.1. Lineage (GTDB taxonomy): Bacteria > Chloroflexota > Dehalococcoidia > Bin125 > Bin125 > CATQGW01. Next base: position 1,755,122 of record OZ251457.1, read on the forward strand.
GAGAAGCCCGCGTCGATGCCCTCTGCGAAGGCGCGGATCAGCTGCGTCGACGCGCCCAGCGCGCCGCCCGCCGTCTGATCCGGCTGGTCTGTCTGGGGTTCGATCGTGGAGTAGCCGTCCTGGCCGGCGCGGCCGAGCGCCGCTTCGCCCTCGGTCAGCATGCTGCCCGGCGATGTCGCCAGAATGACTCCTTCGGAGCCGGTGATTACGATGCGCAGTCCGAGCGGCGGATCCGAGACCCAGGAGAGCGTCAGCGCCGCGATTCCGCCGGCGGCGAAGGTGAAGTCGGCGCTGACGTGATCCTCGCTGACCAGTCCCGGCTCCAGATTTTCAGGCGGGAACGATGCAGTTCGCGCGGAGACCGTCACCAGGTCGCCGAACCACTGCCGCAGGCGATCGATGGCGTGAGAACCCAGCTCGTTCAGGATTCCTCCGCCGTGTGCGGGGTCCAGCCGCCAGGGGCGTTCCAGTTGTTGGAGCGGGTTGGTGGTCTGTAGGTCTACGCTCACGTGCCGCAGAGCGCCGATCGCGCCCTGGTTCAGCAATTTCGCGATTTGGAGGCGGAGCGGCGCGAAGCGGAACTCGAAGTTCAGCATCGCCGTTCGGTCGCTTGCTTCGGCTGCCGCCAGCAGCGCTCGGGCGTCGGCGGCGTTGGTCGCGAAGGGCTTGTCGCAGAGCACATGTTTGCCCGCTGCGAAGGCGGCGCGGCACAACTCCGGATGCAGGTGGGACGGGGTGTGGATCGCGACTGCGTCGATCTCCGGTCGGTTGATCAGCGCTATCGGGTCGTGCGTGGCGAACGGGATTTCGAGCCGTGCGGCCTCCGCCACCGCCCAGTGCGGACGGCGGCTCCAGAGTCCTGCGACTTCCCAGCCGGCCGCGCGAAACGCCGGGGCTGAGACCCGCGCGCCCCAGCCGGCCCCGAGGATGCCCACTCGCCGCGGCGGGTTTGCGTTCATCTTCCGCGCCTTGCAGCTCCGTGCCGCTCGCTGTGACCGCTACAGGCTAGACGCGGCGGCGGCGGACGGGATCGAGGCGCTCGGTGAGGACATCGCAGGCTTCGGACATTGCGGGGGCTTACTTGCCTTCGAGGAGGGCTTGGAGGCCTTGGCCGAGTTGGGCGTAGCCGGCCTGGAGGAGGAAGCGGTCCCAGCCGATGCAGAAGTGGCGGACGCCCATGTCGATGTAGCGCTGGGCCTGCTCGACGGCGCCGATTTCGATGCGGGGGGCGACGCCGTACTCGAGCGACTTTTGGATGACGAGCTCTTCGTTGGCGCGGATTTCGTCGGGCTCGGCCGGGCGACCGAGGGAGAAGCCGAAGTCGCTGGGGCCCCATTGGGTCATGTCGATGCGGAGGTCGCGGGCTTTGGCGAGGATGGCGTCGATGGCGTCGACTGCGACTTTCTTTTCGATCATGATCACGGTCACGATCGAGTCGAGGTCCTCGGCATAGCCGCCGGACTGGTAGCCGGCGAGGGCGGGGCGGCGGGTTTTGACGCCCATGCGGCCCTGGCGCTGGGGGTTGTCGGGGCGGACGGCCTGGTGGATGCGCTCGACGTCGTCGGGCGTGCGGATGTCGGTGAAGAGGACGGCTTTGAAGCCTGCGCCGAGGGCGGCCTGGGCCCAGAAGGTCTCGTTGGCCTGGTCGAGCTTGATCATCAGCGGCAGGTTGCCGCACTGCCCGGCGCGGGCGAGGTGGTAGAGCAGGCGCATGTCGAACGTGGAATACTCCGCCACGTATTCGGCGTAGTCGAAAACGCCGGCGTCGCCGATGATTTCGGGGATGTCGGGGTCGTTGAAGAGGAAGTGGGTGCCGATCGTGGATTTGCCGGCGTCGAGCTTCTCTCGCAGCGTGTTGGGCATCACGGCCATAGGTCATCTCCTCTGAGCATTTCTGCGCAACCTTGGGCGCCACCGTCAGGCTAGAGCACGCTCTCGCCGTGCGGGGGCGGCGGGCCGCAGGTGGGTGGGGTAGGATGGCATCATGACGACTCGCGCCAGCTACCACGTTGAGACGGCGAATGTCTTCCTCGCGCACGCGCACGCCTCTCTCAGGGAGGGCGACCTCCTACAGGCGTCGGAGAAGGGCTGGGGCGCGGCGTCGCGGATGGTCAAGGCGGTCGCGGAAACGCGCGGCTGGAGGAACAGCACGCACGGGCATCTGTACAACGTCATCAACCGGCTGGCGGAGGAGACCGGTGACCAGCGGGTCCGAATCCTCTTCCGCTCGGCCAGCGCACTGCACCAGAACTTCTACGAGGGGTACATGCCCGTTGAGACCGTCGCCGACGCTCTCAACGATGTCGAGGAGATCACCGACCTGTTGGCGGCGTTCGTCGACTGAGCGGCGGGAACGCCACGCGGCGCTTCCGGCTAGTACCACTTGCGCTTGTCGACGATGTTGAGGAACTCCCGGCCGTCCAGCAGGCGGCGGGCGTTTTCGAGGATGAGCTCGTAGCGGCGCTCGGGGAGGTCGGCTGCGTCGGCGACGGCGATGTGGGGGGTGATGAGGACGTTTTCCATGTGCCAGAGCGGGTGGTCCTCCGGCAGCGGCTCCTGCTCGAAGACGTCGAGGGCTGCGCCGGCGATTTCGCCTTGCTCCAGGGCTGCGACGAGGTCGTCCAGCCGCGCGGTCAGGCCGCGTCCGATGTTGATGAAGCAGGCGGTGGGCTTCATTGCGCGGAAGCGGGCGGCGTTCCACATAAACTCCGTTTCGGGGGTGTGGGGAACGGTGGTGACGACGAAGTCGGCTTCGGGCAGGTGGGCGTCGAGCTGGCCGGGCGGGATGAGTTCGGCGGGCGCGTCGTGTTCGGGGCGCGGATCAACGCCGATGACGCGAGCGCCGAAGGCGGCGCAGAGGCGGGCGGTTTCGGCGCCGATGCCGCCGACGCCGTTGATTAAGACGGTCGCCTCGGCGAGGTTGAGGTAGCCGCGTTTGCGGGCGTGTTTGTCCCAGCGGCGCTCGGCCTGGGCGGCGCTCCAGTAGGGCAGGCCGCGGGCGAGAGCGAGCATGAACATCATGATGTGCTGGGCGATGTGGTCGGAGTAGATGCCGCGGGGGTTGCTGACGACGACGGGGTGCTCGGCGAGTTCGGGGTGGTAGTAGCCCACGGGAGGCCCGGCGAAGGGGTTTTGGAGGAGGCGGAGGCGCTCGACGGTCGGCAGCAGATCGGGACCGACGCCGCCGTACGCGGCGTCGGCGTCGACCAGCTCGCGCGCGGCGGTTTCGTCGTCTTCGGCGATGACGACTTCAAGGTCGGGCAGTTCGCCCGCCATTGCGCGCGCCCAGTTGCGGATGTCGTCGTCGATGGGCGGGAGGAAGACGTACTTGGTCATTGGAGGACGGAGGGGTTGACGATGGCGGGCGGGGTTTGGCCGCCGACGACGGCGGCGACGTTTTGGCAGGCGAGTTTGCGCATGGCGTAGCGGGTTTCCTCGGTGGCGGTGCCGATGTGGGGGAAGCTGATCACGTTGGGGAGGGCGACGATCGGCTCGTCGGGCTGGGGCGGCTCCTGTTCGAGCACGTCAAGGCCGGCGCCGGCGATTTGGTCGGCTTCGAGGGCGCGTTGGAGGGCGCGCTGGTCGACGGTGCCGCCGCGGGAGGTGTTGATCAGGTAGGCGGTGGGCTTCATCAGGCTGAGTTCGCGCTCGCCGACGACATGGCGGGAGCTGTCGTTGAGGTCGGTGTGGACGGAGACGAAGTCGGACTCGCGGAGGAGGTCGTCGAGTTCGCGGCGCTCGGCGGGCGGGGCAGCGGCGGGCGCGTCGTCGAAGATGTCGTACCAGAGCACCTGCATGCCGAAGGCGTTCATGCGGCGGGCGACTTCGCGTCCAATACGTCCGAAGCCGATCACGCCGAAGGTTTTGCCCTGCGGGTCGTGGGCGAGGGCGGGCTGGCGCTCGCGGCGTCCCCAAGCGCCGCTGCGGTTGTAGACCTCGAAGCCCATCAGGCCGCGCGAGAGCATCAGCATGAAGGCGGTGGTGAGGTCGGCGACGGCGTCGTTGAGCACGCCGGGCGTGTTGCAGAGGGCGACGCCGTGGGCGGTGAGCAGGTCGACGTCGAAGGCGTCGTAGCCGACGGAGGTGGTGGCGACGACCTTGAGGTCGGGCGCGGCGGCGAGCAGTTCGTCGTCAACGCGGATCAGCGGGTTGAGCAGGATGCCGTCGGCGCCGGTTGCGGCTGCGATGAAGTCGGCGCGGTCGGTTCCGGGCGGGACGATGGTGACGTCGCCGGCGGCGGCGAGGATGTCGTGGAGTTCGTCTTCGACGGGCACGGCCTGGATGATCTTGGGCATGGACAATGGTCCTTTCGGGAAGCGGGTCAACTTGGCGCGCGTCTGATAATGGTAGGGGCTGCGGCTCGCAGTTCCCGACAGGAGAGGGATCGGCATGTCATCGAGGGGCTATTGGGAGCGGATGCGCCGGACGCGGCTGAGTCGTCGTGCGCTGCTGCGCGGCGCGGCGCGGGCGGGCATCGGCGCGGCCGGGCTGGCGCTGGTGGGCTGCGGCGAGGACGAGCCGAGCGCGACAACGGCGCGGCGCGGCGGCAGGGCCCGGGGCGCGCAGATCGAGGAGATGATCGGCAATTTCGGGATGGACCCGCATACCTCGCTCGAGCAGTCGGGGTTGTGGCGAATGATCTTCGACCCGCTGATCGCGACCGCGCCGGACGGGGTGATCGATCAGGCCGCGTCGCTGGCGGAGCGGCACGAGTTCGCCGACGAGACGACGATCATCTTCCGTCTGCGCGAGGGGGTGCGCTTTCACGACGGGACGGAGTTCGACGGCGAGGCGGTGCGCTACAACCTGACGCGGGCGGTGGATCCGGCGCTGGCGGGCGGCGGGGTCTACGCGGCGGCCTTTGGGCAGATCGAGCGGATCGATGTGCATGATCGGCGCATGGTGGGGTTCGATCTGGCGGCCCCCAATGCGGCGCTGCTGACGAATCTGCAAGAGCGCGGCGGGCTGATGCTGTCGCCGAGCCACGCGGAAGCGAACGACGCGGAGACATTGCGGACCTCGCCAGTCGGCACGGGTCCGTACCGCCTGAGTCGGTGGATCGCGGGAGAGACAACGCGGCTCGAGGCGTTTGAGCAGTACTGGCGGCGGCGCTCCGACGGCGGGCGATATGCGCTGTTGGACGAGTTCGCGCTGGTACCGATTGCGGATCCGGACGAGCGGGCGGCGGCGGTGCGGAACGGCGATGTGGAATTCGCGATCATGCCGGAAGATCGGGCGGTCGATGAGCTGCTGGAGGCGGATGATCTGGAGGTATCGACGCGCTCGGGCTACGGCCATGTTTCGTGGTACGCCAATCATGCGCTGCCGCCGGCCGACAACGTCGATTTCCGCCGCGCGCTGCTTTACGGCTGGGACAAGCGGGGCATCAGCGAGCGCTTTTTCGGCGGGCGGGCTGAATCAGCGGCGTCGCTGTTCACCCCGGCATCGTGGGCTTACCGCCCTGCGGCGGGGTATCCCACGGAGTACGACCGTGCGAAAGCGCAGGAACTGATGGCGCGATCGGGCGTGGCGGAAGAGGATCGCGTGCTGGAGATCGCACCGGTCGACGAGGTGATGGGGCGCTGGCTGGCGGCGATAGCGGAGGACTGGCAGGCGTTGGGCATGCGCACGGTGATCGCGCCGGTCGCGGATGCGACGGTCCGTCCGTGGAAGAATCTGGGGCAGCCGGGCGATCTGCACCTGCTGGCGATCGGCGGGCACCGCGGCGAGCCGGACACGACGGCGCGGCTGGCGCTGACTCAGAGCGGCGCATGGAACCTCGGCGCTGCGCCGACTCCGGAGCTGGAGGCGCTGGTTGATCGGGCGATCCGCAGCTATGACCGCGAAGAACGGCGGGAGATCTACGGGCGCATCCAGGATTTGCACGCGGAGCATCTGTACAGCGTGCTGCCGGGGCTCTACATCGCAAGCTACGGCGTGAGCCGCGCCAGCGTGACCGGGCTCGGCTGGGATTTGAACGGGATCGAGTCGTACACGGAGTTGGGTCGGCGGAGCTGAGGGAGGGAGTGGTGAGTGCGATGATGGTGCTGTTTACGTCGAGATACCCGCGGCAAGCGCGGGTATGACGGGGAGTGGAGGGGGTATGACGGGGGTGTGGACTGGGCCCAAGCGGCGGATCAATCGGGCGGCACGTTGAAGACGATCACGGGGCGGGCGGGGCTGCGGAGGTCGCGGGCGTATTCGCCGGGACCTTCGTAGGCGACGTTGTCGATGCCGAGCCTGGCCATGCCTTCGAGCGTGAATGTCCAGCCGTCGACGGGGGCTGCGACCGTGCGGTCGTAGCGGCCGGGCATCAGTCCGTAGACGAGTGCATCGACCGGGACGCCGATTAGCTCAAGGAACGCCTGCTCGGCTCTGGTGTCGTAGAACAACGCGGTAAATGAGCTGTGGAGTCGCGCTCGCACCAGCTCGGGGCGCGCCTCGCCGCCGGCGGCGGCTTCGTCTTTCATAGCCTGGTCGAGATTCTGCTCAACCAGCTCGTCGATCAGTTCCCGAATGGTCAGGCCGCGGGCTTGAGCGATGTACACATGCGACTGCTCAGAGCCGTGCCAGCCGACGATTGCGCCGCTGCGGATGATTTTGCGCGGCGCGGCGGTGAAGATGTAGTTGGCGCAGGAGGAGAAGCAGACGTGATCGACGACAACGGTGACAGCGTGTTCGTGGACCCACAGCCCGATGCTGCGGCTTACATCCGACTCGCCGGCGTTGGAGTTGATCACCAGGGTGTCGATCGATCTCTCAGCGGCGCGTATCTGTTGGAAGAAGTGATCGACAGACTGGCGGTTGAGCATGCCGCGGTAGTAGACGGTGGAGCCTTCCACGACGACGGATGCGGTGGTCTGGAACTCAGTGCGGATCCACTGCTGTCGTTCGTCCAGATCGCGGGGGACGGGTCGGAGCGGCGCTCCGTCGGCATCGGACGACGGCGCAAGGGGGATGTCGTCGGCGCAGGCGACGATCAGCGCGAGGAAGAGCAGCGCGACGGCGGCGAACAGCGGACGAAGTGATGGTGCGCGGCGCATTGTGCGGCCCTTTCGCACTCACCATTAGCGTAGCTCGGTTTAGTCTGCGTGGAGCGCCGGCGGCGGGCGTCCGGCGCGGGGCATTACGAGGAGGATGGCTATGCGCGGCGTGGGCGTGATGGAGTTCGGCGGGCCGGATGCGTTGGAGGTGGTGGAGCTGCCGGAGGCGCATGCGGGGCCGGGCGAGGTGCGGTTGCGGGTGTATGCGGCGACGGTGAATCCGACGGACACGTTCGTGCGCGCGGGCGCGCGGGCGGACGCGCTGCGGGCGTCGGGGCCGCCACCGTACATCCCGGGAATGGACGCAGCGGGCGTGGTTGACGAGGTTGGGGAGGGGACGGAGACGGATCTGGCGGTAGGCGACGCGGTGATGGCGATGGTGATTCCGAGCGGGTCGCACGGGGCGTACCGCGAGAGCATCGTGCTGAAGGCGGACGCGGTCTGCCGCGCGCCGGCGGGGGCGAGCCACGCGGAAGCGTCGACGCTGCCGATGAACGCGCTGACGGCGCGGCTCTCGCTGGATCAGCTGGCGTTGTCGCCGGGTCAGACGCTTGCGGTGACAGGCGCGGCGGGCTGCTACGGCGGCTACATGGTGCAGCTGGCCAAGGCGGACGGGCTGCGGGTGATCGGCGACGCCTCGGAGAAAGATGAGCAGCTGGTGTCGGAACTGGGCGCGGACATCGTGGTGCCGCGCGGCGACGACATTTCGGATCAGATTCGGCAGGTGATGCCGGAGGGGGTGGACGCGCTGGCGGACGGGGCGGTGCAGAACGAGTTGGCGGTGGGCGCGGTGCGGGACGGCGGCGGGTTCGCCAGCGTGCGCGGCTGGCGGGGCAACGGCGAGCGCGACATTCAGTTTCACGTGACCTGGGTGTTCGAGTACGACCGTCGAGCGGACCTGCTGGATCGTCTGCGAGAGCAGGTGGAGGAGGGCGCGGTGACGCTGCGGGTAGCGGCGACGTATCCGGCCGAGCAGGCGGCGGAGACGCACCGTCGGCTGAAGCAGGGCGGCACGCGAGGGCGGTTCGTGATCACGTTCTAGCGCGGGGCGGCGCGCGCGGCAGGCCGGGCGGCGAGGGAGGAACGGCGATGCCTGAGATCATGGAGGGCGTGCGGATCCTCGATTTCACGCAGGAGATTCAGGGCCCGTGGGGGACGGCGATTCTGGCGGATATGGGCGCGGAGGTGATCAAGATCGAGCGGCGAGAGACGGGCGAGCTCTCACGCGGCGCGGTCGCGCCCAATCCGGAGCTACAGGGGTTGAGTCCGTATTTCACGGTGCATAACCGGGGCAAGAAGAGCGTGACGCTCGATCTGAAGCGGCCGGAGGCGGTGCGGATCGTGCATGAGATCGCGGCGACGAGTGATGTGGTGGTGAATAACTGGCGGCCGAATGTGCTGGAGCGGTTGGGCTTCGGCTATCGGCAGCTGCAGGAGACGAAGCCGGACATCGTTTTCGTGACGGCATCGGCGTTCGGCGCGCGGGGGCCGTGGGCGGAGCGTCCGGGGCGGGACATTCTGGGGCAGTCGATGGGCGGGATCGTGAGCGTGACGGGGAGCGCGTCGGAGCCGCATCCGGCGGGCGCGGCGGTGGCCGATCACACGGCGGGGATGGTCGAGGCGCTGGCGATTCTGGCGGCGCTGCGCTACCGCGACGTGACGGGCGAGGGGCAGCAGGTGGATCTGTCGCTGTACGGGACGGTGATTGCGATGCAGGCGTGGGAGATCACGCATCACGCGCTGACGGGCGCGCCGCCGCCGAGCGCGGGGCGCGGGCACACGTTGATTCAGGTGGGCACGTGGGGCGTGTTTCCGACGGCAGACGGGCATCTGAGTCTGGCGGGGGTGCTGCCGGATCGGTGGGCGGAGTTCTGCGAGCTGCTCGGCGCGCCGGAGTTGGGCGCGGATGAGCGTTTTACGACGCTGGAGGGGCTGGTGGAGCACGCGGAGCCGCTGCGGGCGGCGCTGGATGAGATTTTCGCGCGGCGTCGGACGCAGGAGTGGCTTGATGTGCTGGAGCCGGCGGACATTCTGGTCGCGCCGGTGCATGGCTACGCGGATGTGGTGGGGAGCGAGCAGGCGCGGGAGAACGGGTACATCCAGACGGTGGAGCATCCGTCGTTGGGGGAGTTGCCGGTGGTGGGCGCGCCGATTGAGATGTCGGACGCGCGGATCGAGCCGCGGGGCCCGGCGCCGGAGCTGGGGCAGCATACGGAGGAGGTGCTGCTGGAGTTGGGTTACGGCTGGGAGGAGATTACGCGGCTGCGGGATGACGAGGTGATTTGAGGGGCGGTCGCCCAAGGCGTATTCACTCATGCCTCTTCTCCGTCATTTCCGCCTCCGAGCGGGAACCTATGCGACGGCTGTCGGCGATGCCGGCGTATCGAGATGACCTGCGAACGGGCGTTGGCGGGCAACCCGGGGATCTTACGCTGCGAACAAGGTTGGGTTTGGGCCCCAGATCAAGTCTGGGGCGACGGATCCCGGGTGCGGGCGTTGGGAGTACGTAGGGGCTTCGAAGGCCATTCGGGGTAGATTCCCGCTCGGGGGCGGGAATGACGGAGAGATGGGGGCGGGAATGGTGGAGAGATGGGGACGGGAATGGCGGGGGGAGGTTGTGCGGGGATTTGTGCTGCGCTCGGCGAGATACCCGCGGCAAGCGCGGGTATGACGGAGCTCTTTGCGCGGGTCGGGTATGACAGAACTCTTCGCGCGGAGCGGGTATGACGGAGCTCTTTTGCGCTGGTATGGCCAAAGCGGAATTGCGAAGATGATGCCCTAGCGGTCAACGGGCTGGGCACCGAAGAGGCGGTGGGGGCCGCCGTCGAGGTCGTAGAGGATGATGGGCGGCAGACCGGAGTGATGGGGGGCGGGGTATTCGTCGCCTTCGTAGGTGACGTTGTCGATGCCGAATTGGGCCATGTGCTCGATGCTGAAGCTCCAACCGGCGACGCCGGCGGTGTAATAGTGCTCGCAGCGACCGGACACCAAGCCGTAGAGCAGCGCGTCGACTGATACGCCGATCTGCTCGAGGAACGCTTCTTCATCGGCGGTGTCGAGGCCGGGTCCGATCATGGAGATTTCCTCATCGGTCCGGCACCCGCCGCGCTCGGTGATTTCGCCGTTCACGACGATTAGCGGAGTGACGTAGCGATGCTGCTGTTCGGAGCCGTGCCAGCCGACGTATGCGCCGTCGCGGATAATTTTCTTTGGGGCGGCGGTGAAGATGTAATTGGCGCAGGAGGAGAAGCAGAGTTCCTCCACGATGACGGTGACGCCGTGTTCGTGGACCCAGCGTCCGATGCGGCGAGCGGAGGTGGTGACGCCGCCGCCGGAGTTGATGATCAGGGTGTCGATCTCGGTTTCGGCGTCGCGCACGATGCTGAAGAAATTGTATGCGGAACCGACGTTGATCACGCCGGTGTAGTAGACAGTGGAACCTTCGATGCTGATCTCGGCGCGTTCCGTATCCAATGCGCGGATACGATCTTCGATCGTTTCTTCGGGTTGGCCCTCGAGCGGCGCGCTGATCAGTTCGGGCGGCGCTTCGGGGATTGGATCGGTGCAGGCTACGGCAAGGACGGCGAGGAGCAGGGAGGCCAAGGCGAGGCGGAGATGGCGCATGGCTGCTGCTCCTTGCGCGGCCAAGCTACCATTGTTCGCGATCGATGATGTCGTGGCGACAGTTGGCGCGAAACAGAATGCCATCCTCGCGCAGCTGGTAGGTGATACGAGTCGCCTTGGTGACGTAGGCTTCCCAAATCCGCTGCTGCCGATCCAGCAGATGCGCGTTCAGGCCACGGTTCTGCGGATCGTTCATCACGAGGTCGACCGTCCTCATCACAGCCGCTGCCAAGCGGGGCGAGTGCTTGTGCTTCCGGACCAGCTGGCGACTGAAGCGCGTAGTGAATTCAGGCGTCATCTTCATTCGCCAGGTTGCGCAGATACTCCATCGCTTCGTCCGCGTTGTCAAAGGAGATCAGCCGGCCGGCTTTGATGTCCTCGTCGGCCGCGTGCTCACCCTGCTGCCATTCGCGGGTCCAGAAGTAAGCGGAGTCGGGGCGGACCTCGTCGAAGACGCCCCAGACCCTTGTGGCGCGGAACTTGCAGGCGACGGCGACGGGCGCGGCCGCTGCGGGTAGTGGGCGGTGGGCGCAGGCGATAGCCAGTTCCGTGCGTTCGGCCAGATCAGTGGGCATCGGCGACCTCTTCTAGCGGGACAGCGGGGATGACATCAAGGCCAACGCTGCGGTTGCCCTCGCCGTCGATCAGCAGGTGCAGCGCGTAGGCGCCGGGCTCCGGGAAGGTGATGTTGGGCAGCGGCACGACTGTATGCAGCATGGTCGGGTCGCTCGCCGGCTCGAACTGCGGCACGGTCAGCAGGCCGCCGAGCTCGCCGATCCGATTGCCGTCGGCGTTGACCAAACGGACCAGCAATTCGCGCTCCGCGCCAGCGTCCGAGGGCTCGGTTGCAAAGCGCAGCGCGAGATGCATCAGCGGCAGCTCGCAGGGGAACGCCGGCGCGGCGATCTGGCTGAACTGGCCGTGGATGTTGAGTCGTCCATCGGCCGCGATGTCGGCGGAGTCGCAGAGCAGCGCGAGGGTGACCTCCATGGTGCTGCTCCGCTCCAGCGGTTGCTCCCGACTAGGCCCTGGGGAGGCCGAGGCCGCGGGTGGCGATGATGTTGCGCTGGATTTCGTTGGTGCCGGAGTAGATTGTGCTGGGCACGGCGAGCAGGTACTGCTCGGGCATGTCGCCGCCCCAGGGGGCGGTGGACTCTTCGGGGATCAGCTGGCCGCCGAGGCCGAGCATGGCGATGCCGTAGTTGTAGATCTTCTGGCCGAGTTCGGACTGGAAGATCTTGATCACGGAGGCCTCGTAGTTGGGCACCTGGCCGGAGGCCTGGATGTGGCCGATGCGGTAGCCGAGGTATTTGGCGACGTTGTTGGCGACGATCAGGTCGGCGAGGCCGAGGCGGTAGTCCTCGCGCTTGTGGGAGCCGCCGTTCTGCAGGTGCTCGGTCATCTGCTCGAGGGTGCGGCGCTGGCCGGCGGTGGTGCCGATGCCGGAGCGCTCAAAGTCGAGCAGGGTCATGCCGACGTACCAGCCGCGGTTTTCCTCGCCGATCAGGTTGCGGGCGGGGACGCGGACATCCTCGAAGAAGACCTCGTTGAAGTGGTGGCGTCCGGCCATGTTGACCAGCGGGCGGACGGAGAGGCCGGGGGTGTTCTTGATGTCGTCGATCAGCAGGAAGGAGATGCCCTTGTGCTTGGGGGCGTCGGGGTCCGTGCGGACGAGGGCGAACATCTGGTTGGCGCGGTGGCCACCGGAGGTCCAGATTTTCTGGCCGTTGATCACGTAGTCGTCGCCGTCGCGGACGGCGCGGGTCTGGAGCGAGGCGAGGTCGGAGCCGCTGCCGGGTTCGGAGTAGCCCTGGCACCAGATGTGCTCGCCGGAGGTGATTTTGGGCAGGTACTGGGCCTTCTGCTCGTCGTTGCCGTGGATGATCAGGGTGGGGCCGATCATGCCGACGCCGAAGCCGCGGGTGCCGGTGTCGGGCGCGCCGTGGTAGCCGAACTCTTCGTTGAAGACCATTTGCTGGGTGATCGAGGCGCCGAGGCCACCGTATTCGGTGGGCCAGGCGGGGGCGATCCAGCCGCGCTCGGCGAGCTTGGCGTTGAAGGCCTTGGACTTCTCGAAGTCGTCGGAGGAGCTTTCGCCGGAGCCGCCGGGTCCGGCGGGGCCGTCGAGTTCGGGGATGTTGTCGATCAGGAAGCTGCGGACTTCGCCGCGCAGCTGTTCTTCGGCTTCGGTGAATCGGAGTTCCATGGCGCTCTCCCTAGTGCGATCTGCGGACTGGTTGGGCTGGAGCGGGAGACGGGACTCGAACCCGCGACCCTCTGCTTGGGAAGCAGATGCTCTACCACTGAGCTACTCCCGCCCGTTGCTCGCTCTAGTCTACCGCGCCTGACGCGATGGGGAAGAGGGAGGCGGCAAAACGCGATCGGCGCGATCGAGCGACGCAATCGGGCGGCGCGCTCAGAGAGCGGCGGCGCGGAGGAAGTCGAGCAGGTGGCGGGCGACGGTCTGGGGCTGCTCTTGTTGGACCCAGTGGCCGGCACCTTTGACTAGGTGGCGGGCGAGCATTTGGGAGCAGCCGTGCCGGGGCATGCGGTCGAACGCGCCGGGGGACTGGTGGACGCCCCAGTCGCTTGCGCCGCCGATGAAGCAGGCGGGGACGTCGATTTTGCGTCCGGCGAAGACCTGGAGTTGGGCGATGGAGCGGGGTTCGCGCGCGGCGCGGTACCACTGGAGGCCGCCCTGGAAGCCGTTGCGAGCGAACTCGGCGGCGTAGACGGCGAGCTCGGCGTCGGGGAGCCACTGGCAGGCGGCGATCGCTTCGGCGCTCGGCATTTCACGGGCGACGGTGGCGGGCATGTCGTCGTGCAGCTGCATGACGTAGTAGTTGGGCAGTTTGGCGAGTTCGGCGGCGCTCCACTCGGCGAGGGGGTGCGGCTTGTTGGGGGTCCAGTCGGCGCTTTTCATGTGGTAGTAGCCGCGCAGAAAGTCGTGGACGCCCTGGGGGGCGTTGCGCATGTCGGCGTCGGCGGGGCGGGTGCAGTAGTAGGACTGGTAGTGCTTGCGGGGTTGGTCGAGGGCGGCGAGTTGGTCGGCGACGGCGGGCGAGCCGGCTGCGCCGGAGCCGCGGTATTCGCCGGCGGGCAGGGCGGGCGGGCCGACGAAGGGGCCGCTCATCATCACGGCGGAGCGGAAGATGTCGGGGCGGATCAGGGCGGACCAGGCGGCGACGGGCGAACCGAAGTCGTGGCCGATGACGGAGGCGGCAAAGTCACGTTCGAGGGCGGCGACGAGGCCGATGGTGTCGCGGACGAGGTTGAACATGCCGTAGGGGAGGAGGTCGGCGTCGTAGTCGGCGTCGCCGCCGGTGGTGCGTCCGTAGCCGCGCTGGTCGGGGGCGACGACGTGGTAGCCGGCGTCGGCGAGCGGGGGGATGACGCTGCGCCAGCTGTAGGCGAGTTCGGGGAAGCCGTGGAGCAGCAGGAGGAGAGGATGCTGAGGGTCGCCGGCTTCGAGGATGTGGAGGTTGAGGCCGTTGATGTTTTCGAGGAAGCGGGAGCGGATGGCGGGGTGGAGGGTGTCGGCACCGTAGGCGACGTTGGGGTTGGTCATGGGGGTCCCGGTCGTTGGTGTTTGGTGTGGGGCAATGGTAGGGGGCGCTTCGGAGATGCAGGGGGGAGAGGCGGCGCGGCGTCGGTGGCGGTGTGGGGGTGGACGGGGAGCAGGGACGGTTTGGAAGGGAAGCGTTGCGCTCTGCTAGCGTCGCCTCATGCCGCCCGCCCACGACCAGGAGGAGTTGCTGAACGGCAAGCTCGCCGAGCTGCTGCGTGGGCAGGGGCTGGATGCGCGCCCCGAACGGCGCGAAAGCGGCAGGCGGATGGACATCGTCGTCGACATCGGCGGCGCGCGGGTGGTGCTGGAGGCGGAGGCGGGCTTCAGCGCGGCCAAGCGGCGCGAGGCGGTCAAGGATGCCGACGCGCGGCTCAGGCAGGGGTTGACCACCGTCGTGTTCGCCGTCTGCTACCCGGACGGCGCGACCACCGAGACGCTGGCGCAGGCCAGGCCGATCTGGGCGGTGCGCACGCGCTCGGAACTGCGGAGCCCGGCCCGCTGGTCGGAACCGGGCGGCGTGCCCGAACTTGCGGAAGCGGTGCGGCAGGCGGGCGGGGCGGTGGGCGACGCCGACGGCGCGGCGCAAATCCTCTCCGAGGCGTTGGACGCCGCCGTGCAGCGGCTCTCCACCTCCGCGCGGCGGGCGCTCGCGCAGGAGATGGACCTGCCCCAAACGAAAGCAGGCAAGGGCGCGCGCGAGGACGGCTACTTCACCGCCGCCAAGCGCGCGATGCTGGTCGTCGCCACAGCGATGCTCTTCCACCATCGCTTGCAGGAACATCTGCCGCCGCTGCGCCCGAGCGGCTACGAGGGCCAGTGGCCGCCGCTCAATTCGGGGCAGTGCGCGGCGGAACCGGAAAGTACGATCGGCGCGTTGCTCGAAGCCTGGCGCGCGATCCTCGCGGTCGATTACCGCCCCGTCTTCGAGACGGCCCGCGTCGCGCTGATGGCGCTCTCTCAAACACCCGATATCGCGCAGGCCGTTTTCACCCTCGCCGGCGAGGTCGGCAAAATTGCGGGACTGGTCCACGGGCTGCGCCACGACCTGCTGGGGCGCATCTTCCACCGCGTGCTCGATACCGCGCGCTACGACGGCTCGTTCTATACCTCCACGCCGGCGGCGGTGTTACTGGCGGCGCTGGCGATCCGCGAGCGGGATTGCGACTGGTCGGACCCCAACGCGGTGGAGCGGCTGCGCATCTGCGATCCGGCCTGCGGCACCGGCACGCTGCTGATGGCGGCGGCGGAGCGCATCCGCGACCTGCGCCAGCGGGCGGGGCCGATCGAGGCCGACGACGAGGAAGTGCTGGCGCTCGCGCTGGTCGAGAACGTGCTCTGGGGCTACGACATCAATCTCACCGCGACGCATATGGCGGCGTCGACGCTGGGGATGCTCTCGCCCAGTACGAAGTTCGGGCGGATGAACGTCCATCGCACACTGCTCGGCGTCTACGAGGGTACGCCCTACCTCGGCTCGCTGGAGTTCCTCAGCGGTCAGCCGCGGCTGGCCGCCTGGCCCTCGATCTCGCAGCAGGTGGACGACGATCCGGGCGCCGAGCAGCCGGGACAGCCGCCGCCGATGGATCTGGTGATCATGAACCCGCCCTTCACGCGCGACAGTCTGCGCCACGACCAGTTCGCGCGCAAAGACGAGCAGGCGATTAAGGATCATGAGAAGAGCACACTCGACGGTCAGCCGCATAAGGCCGCCGCTCGCCTGCATTCCTCCGGCGGGATGTTCGCCGTGCTCGGCGAGCGAATGCTCAAGTCGGATGCCGGCACTCTCGCGCTGGTGTTACCGAGCGTCGTGCCGACGGCGCCGGGCAACCTCGCACTGCGCCAGCACCTCGCCGAGCGGTTTCACGTCGACACCATCGTCAGTTCGCATGATCCCGAGCGCATCAATATGTCGGAGAACACCAGCATCGGCGAAGTGCTGATCGTTTGCAGACGTTGGGACTTGGACAGCCCGAAACCACCGACGCGGTTTGTCAACCTGATCGAGAATCCGCTAGGTGCAGTAAACGCGCTAGCCGCTGCCGCCCAGATCGAGCGAGGTGATGGCCCCTTCGTCACTCAGCACGTTGACCAGAATCGCATCAGCCGCGGCGACTGGAACGCCGTGAACTTCTTGACGCCGCGTCTTGTCGCCGATGCGCAAACGCTGTGGGATAGCGCGGACCAGCAAGGTTCAGGGTTCGTGCATATGTCGCAGATCGCTGAAGTCGGACCGGAAGGACGGCGAATCCGCGACTCATACAAGCGGCACGACAAACCAACTGCGTCCGGCCGTCGCGCGTTGTGGTTTCACAAGACCGATGTGACACAGTCAATGAGCGCACGCACCGACTCATGCATTGAGCCGAAGTCCGCGAAGACGAACCTCGCGCATAACTACTGGGACCAACGCAGCCGGTTCCTGCTCGCCCATCGTCTCTGGCTTCCGCTCGCCCGTGTCGCTGCCGTCATGGTAGAAGAACGCGCGGTTGGCTCGCTCTGGACACCCTGCCGGCCGCACGACGATGATCCCGCTACACAGATGGTGCTCTGCGCGTACCTCAATTCGTCGGTCGGATTGCTGGCGATCCTCGGTGGGCGCGACAACCGCAAACCGTCGTACCCGCAGTTCTCGCTCGACACGCTGCGCTCGATCCCAGTCCCCAACTTCCCCGTCCTCGGCGACGACGTCCGCGACGAGCTCGCCGACGCCTACGAAACGCTCAAAAACGAAACACTGCTGCCCTTCCCCCAAATGAACGACGACCCCATCCGCAAGCAACTCGACGACGCCGTAACCAACGCCCTCGACCTGGACCCCGAGTGGGTCGCCCAAATCCGCCGCGCCCTCTCCGAAGAACCCTCCATCACCAACAAGCGCTACGCCCCGCCCAACGACTGACGCGCCCCCACCCCACGCTCTACACTGGCCGCACACGAAAGCGAGACATCCGATGGCGATCAGCAGGCAACGGCTCACCGCCCCGCTCGTGCGCGGCAACGTGCCGGAAGAGCACGCCGCAGAGTTCAGCAACGGGCTCGTCGAAGAGGTCGAGCGGGAACTCGAGCCGCTGGCGACCAAGGTGGAAGTGAATGAGGCGATCGCGCAAGCGACCGAGCCGCTGGCGCGGGCGATCAACGGACTGACGCAGGCGATCAACGATCTCCGCCTTGAGATGCGCGACATGCGCAGCGAGATGCATGAGGAAATCGGCAAGCTCCGTGCCGAAGCCGCAGAGCGGGAAGCGCGCACGAACGAGGAGATCGGCAAGCTCCGCGGCGAGGTGAGCGAGGAGATCGGCAAACTCCGCGTTGAAGCCGCTGAGCGGGAGGCGCGCATAGACGAGAAGATCGGCAAGCTCCGCGGCGAGGTGAGCGAGGAGATCGGCAAACTCCGCGTCGAAGCCGCTGAGCGGGAGGCGCGCCAGAGCCGCCAGATGCTCACCTTCGCGATTGGGGTCATCGGGATCAACCTCGCCGCAGTTGCCACCGCCGTCGGCATCATCCTGGGCTTCAACTGAGCGCCGCCCGCCCGCGAGCAACTCGACGACGCCGTCACCAACGCGCTCAACCTGGACCCCGAGTGGGTAGCCCAAAACCGACGGGCGCTTTCGAGGAGACGTCGGTCACGAACAAGCGGTGTGCGAGGTCGGGAGGGTGATGGGCGGCCGATTCCCGCTCGGGGGCGGGAATGACGAGGAAAGGGGGCGGGAATGACGGGAGATGAGGGCGGGAGGGTGGCGGGCGGCCGATTCCCGCTCGGGGGCGGGAATGACGAGGAAAGGGGGCGGGAATGACGGAGAGAGGGGGCGGGAATGACGGGAGGGGGAGCGCGGTTAGCGGCCTTTGAAGTTGGGGGTGCGCTTTTCCATGAAGGCTTTGGGGCCTTCGATGGCGTCTTCGCTGCCGAAGGCGCGGGTGGCGAGGACGGATTCGAGGCTCCAGGCCTGTTCCCAGGACATGCCCATCGCGCCGCGCACGGCGATTTCTTTGGCGGTGCGGACGGCGAGCGGGCCGTTGGCGCAGATGAGGTCGGCGATGGCGTGGGCGGCGGAGAGGAGTTGGTCGGCGGGGACGACGCGGTTGATCAGTCCGCAGTGGAGGGCTTCGGCGGCGCTGAGGCGTCGGCCGGTGAGGAGCAGTTCCATGGCCCAGGCCCAGGGGATTTGGCGGGGCAGGCGGATGTGGGAGCCGCCGGCGGGGACGATGCCCCAGCGGACTTCCTGGAGGCCGAACTCGGCGTGTTCGGCGGCGACGCGGATGTCGGTGCCGAGCATGAATTCGAGGCCGCCGGCGATGCAGTAGCCGTTGACGGCGGCGAGTACGGGTTTGTGGACGTGGTGGAGGTTGCGGGTGTCGCTGACCTGGAGGGGCTGTTCGCGGGTGGCTTTGGCGCGGTTGGGGATGGTGCTGGAGAGGTCTGCGCCGGCACAGAAGGCGCGCTCGCCTGCGCCAGTGACGATGGCGACCCAGAGGTCGGGGTCGTTGTTGAAGTCGTCGGCGGCTTCACCGAGGAGCGCGAGCAGGTCGGGGCTCATGGCGTTCATGCGCTCAGGTCGGTTGAAGGTGATGGTGGCGCGCTTGTTGGGGTAGTCCTTGTCGTAGAGGAGGGGTTGGTCGGTCATGGGGGTACTCCGGTTGTGGTTGGTGGGTTGTTGGGTACGTTACCTGTACGTCATTGGGCGGTGAGCGGGGCGCTGGGGGTGGGCAGCAGGCGGGTAGAGACGCCACGCGAGTCGAGGCGGACGAGGTAGGGAGGAGCTTCTCGGTGCGCGATGCGCTCGATGTGATCCCAGTAGCGAAGCAGGAACTCGGCCTTGTGACGACGGGTCCGCCCGCTGGTGCGCACGATCCAGCAGGCGACGCCGTAGTCGAGGATCGCGCGGGTTGCAAGTTCGTTCCGCTCCAAGCGATCTTCGGTGAGGACGATCCATCCTTTTGCCGCCACCTCAGGCAGCCAATCGTGATCGGGCGTGCCCGGCGCGAAGTAGGCGTCATGCAACTCCACGGGCAGATCGAGCAGGCTCAACGCCAGAGGCACGGACTTGCCGAAGGTGCGGTCGAAGAAGTAGGTCATGCGGCGAGGGAGATGCCTTCGAATTCAAGGGCGATTGCCACCTCGGCCGGGTCGGCTCCGAAATCTTCGGCGATTTCGTTGAGCGATTCGCCAGCCTGGGAGCGCTCGCGGAAGACCCAGGTGGGGACGCCGGAGGTTTGGGTGATGGGCGCGCCGTAGGCGATGCGGGGGTCAATCACGATGGGCACACCGCGGCCGCGCGGATGCCAGACGACCGCGAGGTCGTCTTCGTAGTCGAACTCGTAGAGGCGGCGCATGATCATCTCTTGCCAGACCGTCTGGCCCGCCTGGTCGGTCACGATCAGGTCCGGTGCAAGCTCGCCGGCTTGCTCCAGCGCCTTGAGCACGTGCGCGCCGTCGGTCTGTAGGCGGAGTTGGGCGAAGGGGTACTCGGTCTCGAAGGCTTTGATCAGGTATTCGTAGGAGCGGCGCAGGGCCTGGAGCGAGACGCCCTGCTGCCGAAACGCGGCGACGAAGGCGGTTTCGACGAGTTGGAGCCAGGAGAGGTTGACGCCGGGGGTGGTCGGCTGGGCGAAGACGGGGCAGCCACGGCCTTTGGTCCGCCATGCGCCGTAGAACCAGTTGCGCACGGTGGTGGGATGCACTTCGGCCAGCCGCGCGGCTTCGCCGGTGCGGTAGGAGGGCAGGTAGAGCCGGCGTCGCCAAGGCGGGGGATCGCTCGGCGCAGCGGATGGTGCGGGTTGCTCGACGGCGGTTGTCAAGATCGCACCTCCCTTGCTGCACGAGCCGCCGCGTGCGTCGCTGGGGTGATCCGATGGTAGCGCCCGCTCTTCATGGTCTTTGCTCGAATTGGGCGGCGATGAGGGCGAGGGCGAGGATGGCTGCGCCGAGGATGGCGATGATGCCGGCGTTGCGGATGAGGAGTGCGGATACGTCGACGGCGACGGCGTAGATTTCGAGTATGAGGGGGTCGGGGTTGGCGTCGGCGAGGGTTGCGAAGCGTCGCTCGGCGACGATGCCGACGATGAGGGCGAGGAGGCCGCCGACGCCGAGCGCGGCGCCGAGGTGGAGGAGGCGGCGGATGCCGCGGGCCAAGGTGAGCGTGGCGAGGGCGAGGGGGACGGCAGCGCAGAGGGAGACGATCAGCGCGACGAGGGCGAGGGTGCGGCCGCCGGCGGTGAGGCGTCCGACGGTGCCGGTGAAGACGGAGATATCGGAGAAGAAGTCGGTGACGCCGCGAGGGTCTTCAAGCAGGGCGTCGAAGCCGCTGTCGTAGAGGCTGCGGGCGGCGCGGGCGGAGACGGCGTCGGCGAGTCCGTCGGGGCCGGCGGCAAGGTCCGCTGGGGTAATTTCCAGCTCCAGCGGCAGCTGGGGGAGGTTGAGCGGTTGGCCTGCGGCAGCGGCGGCTGAGAGGTCGTCCCAAGCGACGACGGCGAGGGCGTCGATTTCGAAGAGGGCGCGTCCGACACGAGCGAGGAGGGTTTCGGCGGTGTCGCGCTGGGTGATTTGGGCGGCGGTGATGGTGAGGGCGGCGAGGGCGGCGGCGAGGGCGGCGAGAGCCAGCACGGTCCAGCGTCCGACGCCGGGGCGTCGGCGTCGGGCGGGTGCGCCGCCGATGCGGCGCAGGGGGGCTTCGGGGACAGAGCGGCTCACGAGGTAGTCGATTCAGAGGCAGTCGATTCGGGGGTGGTCGATTCGGGGGCAGGGGCGCAGCGTTCCAAGAGCGGCGCGCCGGTGAGGCGATCGACGAGCGCGCGTCCGTGCGGGTCGAGCCAGGGGGACCAGAGGGCGACGAGGGCGATCCAGCCGGGCCACCAGAGGAGGGCGCGGGCGAGCACTGCGCCAGACCCACCCTGGACGCGCAGGCCGAGCAGGCGCGCGCCGAGCGTGCCGCCGCGCAGGGTGGCGAGGGCGATGTAGAGCGGGGCGGCGGGCAGCGCGAGGGCGGCGACGGCGTAGCCGACAAGCCACTGGTTGAGCGTGGGGTCGGCGCGGAGCGGGTTGACCTGAACGAGCATGACGGCGAGCGCGAGGACGGCGCAGGCTGCGCCGAGGGCGGCGACGACGAGCAGGTCGACGGCACCGGCGACGAGCCGCGCTTCGCGGCGGGCCGGCATCCAGTCGTCGGTATTCTGCGCGACGAGCCCGCGCGATCGTTGTGAATCTGGCATACCGAGATGTCCGCTCCGGACCCGCGCCGCCTGCGGCAGAGTATCGCCGCCGCGCTGTTGGCGGTTGGGCTGCTGGGTTCGGCGGCGGTGGTGGGCGCGCTGGCGGCGTCGCCGCTGGGTGAGACGGTAAACCGCGCGGTGGAAGGGCAGCGGTTCGAGCTGGCGCGCTGGCAGGCGGAGTTCGCGCTGAATCGCTGGTTGGGGTTGGTCGGCGGACTGGTGTACGAGGAGCCGCGCTGCGATGCGCCGGCGACGCTCGCGCGGCTGGCGGCTGGCATCGAGTCGGAGGACACATCGGAGGACACGGCGGCGATGCAGTGTGTGGAGCGGGCACTGGAGCGGGCGGTGTCGGGCGCGGTGTCGGCGTTTGGGCTGGCGACGCGGTTGCCGCTGTTCGGCTCGCAGGCGGTGGTCTGGCCGCCGGTGGATATCGAGCTGGAACGCGCGCCGCGGGTGTTGGCGGTCTCGCCGCGTTCGGAGGTTCGGCTGGCGGCGAGCGTGCTGCTCTCGCCGCAGCTGGCGCGGGACGGGTACGCGGGGATCGAGGCGGCGATTGAGGCGGACGGGGAGTGGTCGGCGTGGATTGGGGGGGTGGGCGGCGTGGCGACGTATCCGGCGCTGATGATTCCGCGCGCGGACTGGGGGGCGGCGCTGCGCCTGGCGGGGCATGAGTGGATGCATCACTATCTGATTTTCTATCCGCTGGGGCGGGCGTATTTCGCTTCGGACGAGATGCGGACGATCAATGAGACGGCGGCGGATATCGCGGGGGATGAGATCGGGGCGCTGGCGGCGGAGAGCGAGGTCGTCGCAGGCGATGCGGCGGAGGTTGAGGGGGATGCGGTGGGCGATGCAGTGGGTGGGGCGGCGGATCCGGTCGCGGCGACGCTGCGCGCGCTGCGCCTGGAGGTGGATGCGCTGCTGGCGGACGGGCGGGTTGGGGAGGCGGAGGCGCGGATGGAGGCAGGGCGCGCGGAGCTGGCGGCGTTGGGGGCGCGGTATCGGCGGATCAACCAGGCGTTTTTCGCGTTTCGCGGGGGGTATGCGGATCGCGCGGACGCGGTGAGTCCGTATGGGCCGCTGCTGCAGGGGCTGCGAGAGCGCTCAGGTTCGTTGGCGGCGTTCGTCGGGGCGATTCGGGGGATCGGCTCGGCGGCGGACGCGGAGGCGGCGCTGAGGGAGTGAAGTGGGTGCGGCGTTGTTCGGGGATTTTTTTCGCGGGTGGTTGGGGAGGATTTTGGCGAGGGCTCTATCTGGTCGGGCGGGATTTTTAGGTGTTCGGTGTTGTTCGATTTTGTTCGGCTGTGTTCAGTCGTGTTCGGTCGTGTTCGGTCGGATTTTGACTGGGCTGCGTCACGTGGGTGTTGGGGGTTGAGGGCGATTCCCGCTCGGGGGCGGGAATGACGGAAGAGAAGGGGCGGGAATGACGGAAGAGAAGGGGCGGGAATGACGGAGGGGTGGGAGGGGGGTTATTGGGGGGCGGGAAGGGCGATGTGGATTTCCTGGGTGAGGGGGCCGAGGTAGCGGTCGACGACGGTGAGGCGGAGGGCGTAGACGCCGGCGGGGAGCGCGGAGGTGTCCCAGCGGGCGAGGACGCCGGATTCGATGGGGGTTTCCTGTTCGGCGATTTGGATGGGTTGGGCGCTCTCGGCTTCGGCCTCGGAGTCGGCGGTGATGCGGGTGGCGGTGAGGGTCCAGCGCTGTTGTTGGTCGCTGGCGGCTCGGCCGGTGACGAGCAGCGGCCCGCGGGCGACGACTGCGCCATCGAGCGGGGCGTCGAGTCGGAGCGGGGCGTCGGCTTCGTTGGTGGAGCCGGAGCGCAGGTAGGCGACATGGTTTTCGCGCAGCCAGGCTGCGGCTGCGGGGTCGTCGGCGGGCGGTTGGAGCCAGTGTCCCGCTGCGACGAAGGCGGCGGGGGTTTGGTCGGTGGCGGTCTGGAGGGTGCGGCGGTCGAGCTGGGCTTCGAGGCAGACGCCGTTCTCGAGCGGCGGGGCGACGCGGGAGCTGATGAAGACTTCCTCGACGATGCGCTGGCAGCCGTTGCGGAGTTCGCCCTCGCCGCGCCAGAGCGGGATTTGCGGGGCGTAGATCTCGGCGAAGTGCATTCCCGCAGGCGCTTCAAACGCCTCGGCTTCGAGTCCGTCGTGTGCGGCGAGCATCACGTTGCGCCAGATCAACCCGGCGGTGCGCGAGGAGGAGCCGCCGGTCATCGGCTCGTTGTCGGCGTTGCCGACCCAGACGCCGACGGTCAGTTGCGGGGTGTAGCCGATGGTCCAGTAGTCGATGCGGACGTCGTGCTGTCCGGGGTTGCCGGCGGTGCCGGTTTTGGCGGCGGCGGGGCGGTCGAGGGCGAGGTTGCTGTTGAGGCCGTAGAGCAGGGAGCGGGCCTGGTTGTCGCTGAGGATGTGGGTGATTTGGTAGCTCTGTTGGGGGCGAGCGACGGCGCGCTGATCGGGCTGCTCGAAGCGGTAGACGATCCGGCCGCGGGCGTCGCGGACTTCGAGGATGGCGACGGGGTCGAGGTCGCGGTAGTGGGGCGGGAGGTCGCGGAGGGTGGGCTGTCCGCGCATGACGCCGTTTTGGGAGATGGCGGCGTAGGCGTAGGTCATGTCGAGCAAGGAGACATCGCCGCCGCCGAGGGTGATCGAGGGGCCGTAGTCGGCGGGATCGGGCATGGTGGTGATGCCGAGTTGGTGGAGGGTGTCGAGCAGGTAGGGGACGCCGAGTTGGGCGGCGACGCGGAAGGCGGGGATGTTCATGGAGTTGGCGAGAGCGCTGCGGACGGTGACGGGGCCGCGGAAGCGTTCATCGAAGTTGGTGGGTTCAAAGACGGTCCCATCGAACTCCTCCCAGCGGGTCGGCACATCCCAGATCACCGCGCCGGGGTGCCAGGCGCGGGGGTCGAGTTGGAAGGCGGCGAGGTAGGTGAGGGGTTTGATTGAGGAGCCGGGCGAGTGGAGGGCGGTGGCGAGGTTGACCTGGCCATCGAGTTCTTCGGCGAAGAAGTCGCGGCTGCCGACCATGGCGCGAATCTGGCCGTTGGCGGGGTCGAGGGCGACGAGCGAGCCGTTGCGCGCGCCGGTGGCGGCTTCGAAGCTGGCGATGCCCTGTTCGATCTCGCGCTCCGCGAGCCGTTGGAGGCGCAGGTCGAGCGAGGTGGTGATGCGGAGGCCGCCGTTGGAGAGGAGTCCGTCGCAGCCGGCGACGGAGTCGGGCACGGGGATTTGGCCGCGTTGGCAGAGGGCGAGCAGTTCGTCGCGCACGTAGAGAACGAAGTGGGGTGCGGTGATTTCGAATTCTTTGGAGTCGAATTCGAGCGGCTGGAGTTTGGCGGCGTCGGCTTCGGCCTGGGAGATGTAGCCGTGGCGGGCCATGAGGTCGAGCACATCGGCCTGGCGGCGCTTGCCGCGCTCGTAGTGGTCGATGGGGTTGTAGAGGGAGGGGGCCTGGGGGAGGCCGGCGAGCATGGCGGCTTCGGCGAGGGTGAGGTCGGCGGGCGGTTTGCCGAAGTAGCGCTGGCTGGCGGCGCCGATGCCGTAGGAGAAGTTGCCGTAGAAGATGCTGTTGAGGTACCACTCGAGGATTTGTTCTTTGGAGTATTCGTCGGTGAGTTCGACGGCGAGGATGGTTTCCTTGATTTTGCCGCGGACGCGCTCGACGGTGCGTCCGGAGCGTTCTTCGACGGGGATGAGGACGTTTTTGACGAGTTGCTGGGTGATGGAGGAGCCGCCGGAGCCGCCGAGGAAGTCGGAGCTGCCGACGCCGAAGTTTTCCCAGGCGGCGCGGAGCAGGCCGCGCAGGTTGATGCCCTGGTTGCTCCAGAAGGAGGAATCTTCGGTGGCGACGGTGGCGTCGATCATGTAGCGGGAGACTTCGCTGAGGCGGACGGGGTCGTTGAGGCCGGTGAGGGGGTCGGCGAATTCGAAGAGCAGTGCGCCCTCCGCGCCATTGCGGTCGAAGATGCGGCTGGTGCCGAGCGAGCGCTGGGTATCGACGATGGCGTCGGGTTCCTGGAGGTCGTCGGCGAAGCCGCGGTAGATGGTGTAAGCGGCGACGGCGGCGACGCCGACGAGGACGGTGACGAGGGCGACGGCGACAACGACGGCGAGCATCCAGGCGCGGGCGGGGGAGGGCGCGTCGGCTTCGGCGCGCCGGTCGCTGCGCGCGCGCAGGCGCAGGCGTCGGCGGGCGCGGCGTCGGGCGGCTTCGCCGCGAGGATCGCTGCGCCAAACCGGGTCAGCCACGATGTCGCCTGTCGGACGCGAAGCCCCGCCGCTTCCACAGTACCGCAGGGAGCGCGGGGCGGGGCGCACTCGAGCGGGACGGGAGCGGCGGATATGCTGCATATACTGCCGTGCGTGGGGACGGAATGCTCATGAGCGACTCGCGGGCTTCGGATGCGGAGGCGTTTAGCGCCGAGCAGGTGCGGCATCTGGCGATGCTGGCTCGCATCGGCATGACGACGCAGGAGGTGGAAGGGTTCCGCGCGGAGCTGGACAGCATTCTCAGCCACATCCAGGCGCTGGCCGCCGTCGACACCGACGGCGTGCCGCCCACGGCCAACGGAGCAGATCTGTTCAACGTGCAGGCCGAAGACGCCGCCCGCCCCTCGCTGCCCGTGGAAGCAGTGTTGGCCAACGCCCCGCAGCGCGAGGCTGATTACTTCCGCGTCCAGGCCGTGCTCGAGTCATCGTGATCGCGAACGAACCCGACGGCTGGCTGACGATCGCCGAGGCGGCTGCACGGCTGCGCAGCGGCGAGGTCGCGTCCACCGAGCTCACGCGCGCCGCCCTGGAGCGCATCCGCGCGACCGACGCGCAAGTGCGCGCGTTCATCACCGTGACCGAGGAGCAGGCGCTGGCGGCGGCCGCGCACGCCGACGATCTGCTCCGCGCGGGCGACGCGCCCAGCCCGCTGACCGGGGTGCCGATCGCGCTCAAGGATGTGCTCATGACGAAGGGCGTCCGCACCACGGCCGGCTCGCGGATGCTGGACGACCTGACGCCGCCCTACGACGCAACGAGCGTGGCGCGGCTGCGGGCGGCGGGGGCGGTCTCCGTCGGCAAGACCAACATGGACGAGTTCGCCATGGGCTCGTCGACCGAGCACTCCGCCTGGTTCCCCACCGCCAACCCCTGGGATCTGGCGCGCGTCCCGGGCGGCTCCTCCGGCGGCTCCGCCGCCGCCGTGGCCGCGGGCCAATGCGTTGCCTCGCTGGGCTCGGACACGGGCGGCTCAATTCGCCAGCCCGCCGCCTTCTGCGGCGTCGTCGGCTTGAAGCCAACCTACGGCCGGGTCAGCCGCTACGGCCTGATCGCCTTCGCCAGCTCGCTCGACCAGATCGGCCCTTTTACCCACACAGTGGAAGACGCCGCGCTGCTGCTGCAAGCGATCGCGGGTCCGGATCCGCTGGATTCGACGTGCAGCGATGAGCCTGCGCCGGATTTCGCCGCCCAGCTGGGCGAAGGTTTGGACGGCCTGCGGATCGCCGCGCCGCGCCAGTTCTTCGAGCGCAATGACGACGGACACAATGACGACGGACAAGGAATGGATGAGGGCGTCGCAGCGGCGGTGGAGCGGGCGCTGGATTTGCTGGCGGACGCGGGCGCGGGCCTTGACCGCGGGGCGTCGCTGCCCTCTGTCGGCTACTCGCTGCCCGTCTATTACGTGCTCGCTCCCTCGGAGTGTTCCGCCAACCTCGCCCGCTACGACGGTGTCAAGTACGGCTACGCCGCCCGCGGGGGCCAAAGCATGTGGGACGACATGGAAGCAACCCGCCAGCACGGCTTCGGCGCGGAGGTGAAGCGCCGCATCCTGCTCGGCGCATACGCGCTCTCCGCCGGCTACTACGACGCCTACTACCTCCAGGCCCAGAAGGTGCGCACCATCATCCGCCGCGAGTTCGACGCGGTCTTCGAGCAGGCGGACCTGATCGTCGCGCCGACCACGCCGACGGTGGCGTTTCGGCAGGGCGAGATCACCGACCCGTATCAGATGTACCTCAACGACATCTACACGATCCCGGCGAACATCGCGGGGCTGCCGGCGATCTCGCTGCCCTGCGGCTTCGCCGAGGCGGGCATGCCCGTCGGTTTGCAGCTGATCGCGAATCGCAACGATGAGGCGCTGCTGCTGCGGGCGGCGCAGGCCTTTGAGCAGCTCGGCGACTGGTCGGGGCGGCACCCGGAGCTGGGCTGAGGTCAGGCTGAGGTAACGCGCGTTTTACGCGGCGTGTGGATTTAGGCGGATCGGGGCGGAGAGGTGACATAGGATGGGGACAGAAGGGAGCGGAGCGCGGAAGATGGACGCGGTACTGCGGGCGCTGGAGGATGATGCGCGGCTGTCGCCGTCGGCGCTGGCGGCGAAGACGGGTCTGAGCGAGGCGGAGGTGCTGAGCCAAATTGCGGAGGCGGAGGAGCGCGGCATGATTATGTCGTGGGGGGCGCGGGTGAACTGGGAGAGTCTGGGGCTTTCGACGATCTACGCGCTGGTGGAGGTGACGTTGGAGCCGCAGGACAATCTGGGCTACAACGGGCTGGCGCGGCGAATTTCGCGGTTCGATGAGGCGCGGACGGTGTATTTCGTGTCGGGCGCCTACGACCTGCTGGTGATGGTGGAGGCGTCGTCGATGGGGAAGATTTCGGATTTCATCTCGGATCGTCTGGCGACGATGCCGGGGGTGAAGGGGACGACGACGCACATTTTGATGCGTCGGTTCAAGGAGGACGGCGTGATGCTGGAGGGCGAGGACGACAGCGCCCGGCGTCGCGTCGTGCTGTAGGCGGGGAGTCGAGAGCGAGTCGATGCCGAGTCTGTCGACGGGGGATTTGCTGCCGGAACCGGGGCGTGCGGAGCGCGCGACGCGGATTGCGTCGCGGGTGCAGGCAGTGCCGGCGTCGGGCATTCGGCGCTTTTTCGACATCATCGCGACGATGGATGATGTGATTTCGCTGGGCGTGGGGGAGCCGGATTTCGTGACGCCGTGGCCGATTCGGGAGGCGGCGATTCGGGCGATCGAGCAGGGGCGGACGCACTACACGTCGAATTTCGGGCTGCGCGAGCTGCGCGAGGCGATTGCGGCGGAGCTCGAGCGCCGCTACGGGCTGGAGTACGACCCCGGCTCCGAGCTGCTGATCACGACGGGGGTGTCGGAGGGTTTGGACCTGGCGGCGCGAACGGTGATCGATGCGGGCGACGAGGTGATTGTGCCTGATCCGTCGTATGCGGCGCACGCGCCGGCGGTGGCGCTGGCGGGCGGGACGCCGGTGGCGGTGGCGACATCGGCGGCGGACGGGTTCGCGCTGGATGCGTCGGCGGTAGCAGCGGCGATCACACCGCGCACGCGGGCGATGCTGCTGGGGTATCCGGCGAATCCAACGGGGGCTGCGCCGTCGCGGGCGGAGCTGGAGCCGATCGCGCGGCTGGCGGTGGAGCGGGATCTGATGGTGATTTCGGATGAGATTTACGACCGTCTGGTGTACGGCGGGGCGGAGCATACGGCGCTGGCGTCACTGCCGGGGATGCGGGAGCGGACGATCACGCTGGGGGGCTTCTCCAAGAGTCACGCGATGACGGGCTGGCGGGTGGGCTGGGCGGCCGCGCCGCCGGATGTGTTCGCGGGGATGCTGAAGATCCACCAGTACGCGATGATGTCTGCGCCGACGCTGGCGCAGTGGGCGGCGCTGGAGGCGGTGCGGTCGGGCGAGGAGTACGTGGTGCAGATGCGGGAGGAATACGACCGTCGGCGGCAGTTGATGTGGCGGGGGTTCAACGAGTTGGGGCTGACCTGCGCGGAGCCGCGGGGGGCGTTTTACGCCTTTCCCTCGGTGGCGATGAGCGGCTACGACGACGAGGCGTTCGCGGAGCAGCTGTTGCTGCAGGAGCAGGTGGCGGTGGTGCCGGGTTCGGCGTTCGGCGCAGCGGGGGCGGGGCATGTGCGGGCGTGCTACGCGACGTCGTATGACGAGATTGAGCAGGCGCTGGAGCGGATCGCGCGGTTCCTGCGGAACGCGCCAACGGTGAAGTAGGGGGTGACGCCGCGCGCCAAAAAGATCCGTCATACCCGCGCTCGCTGCGGGTATCTCGCCGTGCCTAGCACCAGGCCCTGTTCCCCACTCCAACCTCTATCTCGCGCTCCGTGCATCCTGCTATCCTGCGTCGCAGACCTGAGAGGCGGCCGTGACGAGCGCTGTCCCAAAGTGGGTGCTTAACCACATCACGGACGAGGGCAGGTTGGATATGGGCAGCGAGGACCTCAGCAATTGCCGTCTGGTCACGGTGATTCCGCCTGGAGCTAGGCCAGTTCACAAAGCTCGCATTCTTGTGGCTGGATAGAAACTGACTGACGGATAGACTGTCGCGTGCCGTTTTCACTCGAACCACCAGAGATTGTTGGGCTTATTCGATATCCATGCACCTTGCTCATTGAGTCGGTTCGTCGACTCTGAGATATGCGTCCAAGTCGGTGATGAACGGCTTGAGCATGTCCCAGTTCTCAAGGCCTGTTTGCTCATTGCCTGCACTTCGGCGGATCTCCAGTAGCAGATTCGCGACCAGTTCAACTCGCTGTTTTGGGTTCGCTGTGGATTGCCCCTCTTGTGATCGCGCTGTATCCAACAGCCGGTTAAATGCTTGAACAGATGCGTCGGACCCAATTAGGGTCAGACGGAATGAGTTCAAGATCCAGTCCTCGGACCACATCAGATCTTGGACGACTGCTTCCTTGGTCTTGTTCTTGTATGCCCTGTTTCTCGCCTGTGCTGATACCCACGCAGTGTCGTTCATGAACATGATCATGAACGGCTTCAGGAGTTCTTGGTAGACTGCGATCCGATCGGCTTGCATTTGTCGATCGATGGCCGCCTGTCTTTCGGCTGCCTGGTTCTGCCGAGACCAGCGATAGCCGAAAAACGCCACCGCGAGAGGAGTGAGGATCACACCGATCGCAGTGATCCAGTCAGGGGTGAAGATCGTGGCGATCCATTCGGGCATAGTCGTCTCCAGCAATGTTTGCCTACGCTGAGTGGTAGGCCCTCTTTAGCTTAGCCCAAAACTTGCTGAACGGCCCTGCCACCGCATAGAGCTGTTCATGCTTTCGGCCAATTCCTGTGCAGGCAGGAACCCACGCACGCGACGGTGGTTCGGGCTACCTCTGGCATTCGGTGGCGCTCCGACGCGGGTTGGGGAGCTGTCGAGATGCTGGCGCGCACCGGGTGTTTGGAGGTCGTGTAGGTTCCGTCTGCGCAGGAATGACGGCAGTGTGAGCACGCCCTAAACTCCGCCGGGCGCGCTGCCACAGCCGTCCAGGTTTGGCTGCACTGGCGTCGTCACCATGCCCCGTACGTCAAGCTCCACAGGCTCGCGCGAGTATTCAGGCATCAGGATGGTAAGCCGTTCCGCACCACGGAGCTGGCTCAGGAACGTTGCGTAGTCACGCGGGCCGTATCCACCAGCGTCATCGGCGTGCCACTCGTGCTCCTGAACAAACCCGTCGTCGAATTTCAGCGAAACATCAGAGGTGCCGGAGACCCAAAAGAACTCGCGGCTGCTGAGCAGCACGACGAAGCGGTCCTCGGCAGTGCATTCGATCCTCAGGAGCAGTGACTCAGTGAGGAAGTCGTCTCCGCCACCACTCACGAAGACTCGAGTGGTGATCGCACCAGTGAACCCATCCCGCTCAACGCGGTAGATCACACCTGTCTCTGAAGTCCCGCCTACCGACGCCATTCCTTGTGGCGGAGCGAGAGGGGTGCCGCGGAGCAGCGCCACGCTCGTTTCTGATGCCGCGGCTGCCCCGACAGTCACTGGCGTGCTGTTGAGCCAACGACCTACCGGCGGTTCAGCCGGGAGGAAGCGCCCGCGCGGGGCGATCCGGTCGCTCCAGTTCGAGCCCTCGCGCTGCTGCACTGCGAACTCTGTTCGGCCATCGTCAAGCCGCTTCGCGTTTACACGAATCTCAACCCCACCGTCGGAGTTCTGACCGACGACTGCCATGGTCGTCACGCTGCCGACAAGCGCGATGATGAGAACCGCAATGACGGTGTTCTTGGCCATGATTATCTCCTCCAGTCGGACAGGCTACCATTGCCTGCATGCCTGAGACGCCCGACACGCCAGAGCAGCCCACTGAGCAGCCCGCTGCGCCGGACGATGATTTCAGCTTGCGGATTACGCAGGTGCAGGCGCGTCCGCGTCCGGTGGAGGAGGGGGAGCCTGATCCGCTGCGGCTGGAGTTGCGGCTGGGCACCTCGCGGGGGGAGATTTCGGCGCTGCTGGATGTGAGCGAGGGGCAGCCTGGGGCGGTGGTGTTCTGTTCGGGGGCGATGGGCGGTGCGCACGAGGTGATCGGGCCGGGCGGACGGGTGTATGAGCGTCTGGCGGGCGAGCTGCCGGGGCAGGGGGTGTCAACGCTGCGCTTCCACTACCGGATGGCGGGGGAGTTTGAGGAGTGCGTCCTGGACGTGCTGGGGGCGTGCTCGTTTCTGGGCGGCGTGGGCGCGGAGCGGATCGTGCTGGTGGGGCACTCGTTCGGCGGGGCGGTGGTGATCAAGGCGGGGCAGATTTTGCCGTCGGTCTGCGGGGTGGTGTCGCTCTCGCCGCAGTTGTTCGGGACGCGGCAGGTGGAGCAGTTGGGCAAGCCGCTGCTGCTGGTGCATGGCACGGCGGACGGGATTCTGCACCACGCGGCGAGCGAGGATATCTACAAGCGGGCGCAGGATCCGAAGCGTCTGGTGCTGATTCCGGACGGCGGGCACGGCCTGGCGGAGGATCCGGAGACGGTACATCGGGAGTTGAGCGGGTTTATTCGTCAGCTGGCGGGTCCGCGGGAGTAAGGGCGGCGTCGCTGAGGGCGAAGACGCCGGGTCCGACGCGGCGGAAGGCGGCGTCGGGGCCGGCGCGGCGGATGTGATTGTTGAGCGCGCCCTTGATCGAGAGCTCGGGGTGGTCAGCGTTGCTCTGCCAGAGGCGGGCGTCGAGGGCGCGGCGGGTGATTTCGCGGAAGTGGAGCGGTGAGTCGGCGGTGCGGAGGACGGCGATCGCGGCGGCAACGGCGGTGAGCGGACCATCGGGGGGCTGTTCGGGATAGGGCTGGGGCGAGTCGTTGAGGGTGTGGGTGTGTTCGTCGGCGGATGGTGCGAGCTGTTGCTCTAGCGGTTCGATTAGGGCGTCGAGCGCCTGGCGCTGGGCTTTGAGGGCGGCGATTTGCTGGTCGAGGGCGTCGCGCTGAGCGCGCTGGGACTCGAGGAAGCGTTTTGCGGTGGTTTGGGGGCCAGTTTGGAGGAAGTCGGGGTCGTTGGGCATGTCTGCGGGAGTGTAGTCGGGGCGGGGAGGGTGCGTTGAGCGGCGCGCGGGCGGCCGTGTGGGTTCCCGCTCGGGGGCGGGAACGACGGGGGTGGGGGCGGGAACGGGGGAGTGGTGGGTGCCGGGGGTTGGGTGCTGGTCACGTCGAGATACCCGCGGCAAGCGCGGGTATGACGGAGGTGGGGCGCGGGTATGACGGAGTGGGCGTGCGGGTATGACGGAGTGGGCGTGCGGGTATGACGGAGTGGGCGTGCGGGTATGACGGAGTGGGCGTGCGGGGACGGCGAGGTAGGGGCGGGAGTGACGGATGCGGGGTTGGGTGCTGATCACGTCGAGATACCCGCGGCAAGCGCGGGGATGACGGGGTGGGGGCGCGGGGACGGCGAGGTGGGGGCGGGAGTGACGGATGCGGGGTTGGGTGCTGATCACGTCGAGATACCCGCGGCAAGCGCGGGGATGACGGGGTTAGGCACGGGGATGACGCGAGTGGGCGTGCGGGGACGGCGCGAGTGGGGACCGGGGGTTAGGGGTTGGCGGGGGGTGGGGTGTTGGCGCCGGAGACGCCGAGGCGGTCGGCGATGGCGCGGGCGGCGTTGGTGAGTTCCATGGGGATGACCCACTTGGTGCTGTTGCCGTCGGCGAGGGTTTTCATCATCTCCAGGTACTGGAGGCCCATGGTGTTGCCGTGGGCGTTGGCGGCGGCTTCGTTGAGCAGGGCGAGGGAATCGGCGTAGCCGCGGGCTTCGAGCACCTGGGCTTCGCGGTGGCCTTCGGCGCGTCGGATCTGGGCTTCTCGCTCACCCTCGGCTTCGAGGATGGCGGCCTGCTTTTCGCCCTCGGCGACGTTGATCTGGGCGTCGCGGGTACCTTCGGATTCGGTGATTTGGGCGCGGCGGGTGCGCTCGGCGGACATCTGGCGGGTCATCGCCTCGGAGATGGCGGGCGGCGGCTCGATTTCGCGGATTTCCACCGCCGTGACCTTGACGCCCCAGCGGTTGGTGACCTCGTCGAGCTTGACCTGCATCTGGGCGTTGATGTCGTCGCGGCGAGAGAGGACTTCGTCGAGGTCCATCTCGCCGATCACGGCGCGGAGGGTGGTGGTGGCGAGCTGGCGGGCCGCGCCGAGGTAGTCACGCACCTCGAGCACGGTGCGCTCGGGATCCATGACGCGGAGGTAGACGACGAAGTCGACATCGACGCCGGCGTTGTCCTTGGTGATGTTGCGCTGGGGGGGGACGTCGAAGTACTGCTCGCGCATGTCGACCTTGTTGCCGGCATGGATGATGGGGATGATCCAGACGAGGCCGGGGCCTTTCATGCCGACGTAGCGTCCCAGTTGGAATTTGGCGATGCGCTCGTAGTCGCGGACGAAGTTGATGATGGCCATGCGGCGTCTCCCTGATCGGGCGCGCCGCAGACTGCGCGATGCGCCGCCTGCGATTATATCTGCGCAATGCGACGCACCACACGGACGCTCTGGCGGCGGAGCCGGGTCTACGCCTGGCTGCGGATATTTCGCCCGCTGACGGCGCCGGCGCTGGGCCTCTGCGCGGCGCTCTGCGTGCTGGCCTGGACCGACGGCGCGGGCGCCTGGCACGAGCCGCTGCGCTACGGGCTGGCGATCGCGCTGCTGGCGGGCGCGGCGGCGATGGTCAACGACGCCGCCGACGCAGGGCGCGATGCGGCGGTGCGGGTCTGGCGGCCGATGCCGGCGGGGATCGTCGGCGCGACGCCGGCGCGGGCGGTCGCAGCGGTTTTGGCTGCGGGCGGGCTGGCGCTGAGCGGCTCGCTGGGCTGGCAGCCGTTGCTGACGAGCGCGGCGCTGGTCGTGACGGCGGGGGTGTA
Source organism: Dehalococcoidia bacterium (assembly GCA_965242565.1). Taxonomy (GTDB): domain Bacteria; phylum Chloroflexota; class Dehalococcoidia; order Bin125; family Bin125; genus CATQGW01. The sequence goes on from OZ251457.1 coordinate 1,789,709, forward strand.
CAGCCAGGCCTGGCGGGGATCGCTGAGCGGCGCGGGCTGCTTCGCGTTGGCGGCGGTGCTGATTCCGCTGGGCGCAGCGCTGGTCAGCGGTCCCTCGGGCGGGGCGCTGTGGTGGGTCGGGCCGGTGGGCGCGGCGACGGGGCTGGCGTTTTTCGTGGTCTACAAGCTGCCGGATTTCGAGCGAGACGACGAGGACGGCTCGCGCAGCGTGCTGCACTGGGCGGGGATCGACGCGGCGGTGCCGACGGCGTGGGCGGCGGTCGCGCTGGCGTTGGCGCTGGCGCTGTCATCGATCAACCTGGACGGCTACGAGGCGGCGTGGGTCTACGCGCCGCTGGCGTGGCTGCTGGTCTGCGCGCTGGGAACGACGATCGCGCTGCTGCGGCAGGTGACGGAGCAGCGGTTGTGGTGGCAGCGGGCGCTGCTTTGTCCGGGTTTGTTGGCGCTGATGGTGGGCTGGCTGGGAGCGATGTCGGGGGCTTGATCGGCGTGAGTGCGAGGTTTGCTAGCTTGCAGGCGAAGCGATGCGGGATTGAGGGGATGCGATGAGCGAACCGCGGGACTGGCAGCCGGAGGTGGATGAGCTGAACGAGCGTCGGCGGCTGGCGCTGAAGATGGGCGGCGAGGAACGGGTCAACCGCCAGCACGAGCTGGGCAAGCTGACGATCCGCGAGCGGATTGAGGCGATCGCGGATCCGGGCAGCTTCCACGAGATCGGCGGTCTGGCGGGCTACGGGGCGTATGAGGAGCGGCAGTTCGTGGATTTCAAGCCGCTGCCGTACATCGGCGGTCTGGCGCGGGTGAACGGGCGCAAGGTGGTGGTGGGCGGGGAGGATTTCACGGTGGGCGGCGGGGCTGCGGACATTTCGACGCAGGAACGGTTCAAGAGCCTGTTTCTGGCGGATATGGCGCGCGAGTACCGAATTCCGCTGATCGTGTTCCACGAGGGGGCGGGGGCGAACGTGGCGGCGGAGGGCGACGGGCACGGGCATCTGCCGAGCTCGTTCGATGTGTTCGGGCCGGACATTCGGGCGGGGCAGGAGGTGCCGCTGGTGTTCTCGGTGTCGGGAGCGACGGCGGGCGGTGTGGCGGCGCGGGCGATGCTGGGGCATTTCACGGTGATGACGCCGAACGGGGCGCTGTTCGCGGGCGGTCCGCCGCTGGTGGAGCGGGCGCTGGGGGCGAAGGTGACCAAGGACGAGCTGGGCGGGCCGGATGTGCATGTGGCGCGCTCGGGGGCGATCGACAACCGCGCGGTGGACGAGCTGGACGCGGTGCGGCAGATGAAGCAGTTCCTGCACTACATGCCCAGCAACGTGTACGAGCAGCCGGCGGTGCTGCCGACGGGCGATCCGCCGGATCGGGAGGAGCAGGAGTTGCTGTCGATCGTGCCGCGCAAGCGCACACGCCCCTACGACATGCGACGGGTGGTGGAGCTGATCGTGGACGACGGGGAGTATTTCGAGGTTAAGCCGGAGTTCGGCTCGACGGTGCATACGATTCTGGCGCGGGTGGGCGGTTACGTGGTGGGGATTGTGGCGAACAATCCGCGGATGCTGGCGGGGGCGATGACGGCAGATTCGGCGGACAAGCAGGGACATTTCGTGGAGCTGTGCGACCATTTCCACATTCCGCTGGTGTTTCTGGCGGATGTGCCGGGCTTCATGCTGGGGCCGCAGGCGGAGGCGACGGGGACACTGCGGCACGGGATGCGGGCGTATTGGGCGACGTATCTGGCGACGGTGCCGGTGTTCACGGTGATCACGCGGAAGAACTACGGGATGGCGGGGCAGGCGACGGCGAACGTGGGCAGCATCAACTACCGCGTGGGTTGGCCGTCGGGCGACTGGGGGTCGATTCCGATTGAGGGCGGGGTGGCGGCGGCCTATCGGCGGGAGATCGAGGCGGCGCCGGATCCGGAGCGGCGGCGGCGGGAGATCGAGGAACACCTACTCCAGTTCCGCAATCCGTTCCGCACGGCGGAGGCGTTCGGGATTGAGGACATCATCGATCCGCGGCAAACGCGGTCGTATGTGTACCGTTTCCTGGAGCACGCCTACGAGTCGGTGGGGCGTACGCTGGGAGTTAAGGCGAAAGCGGGCGTGCGGCCCTGAGCCGCGCGGCCGGCAGCACGCAGAGAGAGGACAATCAGATGTCGGTTTTCACGGTTCCGCAGGACGCGCCGGACTGGATCCGGAATCACACGCAGCAGTACCTCGACAGCGACGGGGCGGAAGGGCACATGTGGGAGCGCCCCGACGGGGGCGGGCCGATTCCCTGCCTGCTGCTGGCGGCGAAGGGTCGTCGGTCGGGCGAGTGGCGGACGCTGCCGCTGATTTACGGGGAGGCGGAGGGGGCGTATGTGATCGTCGCCTCGAAGGGCGGCGCGCCGAAGCACCCGGCCTGGTACCTGAACCTGGCGGCGAATCCGGATGTGCAGATCATGGTGGGTGCAGAGCAGCTGGAGGCGACGGCGCGGACGGCGGAGGGCGAGGAGCGGGAGCGTCTGTTCGCGCAGATGGCGGCGGAGTTCGCGCCGTACAATGAGTACGCGGAGCGGGCGGGCAAGGCGGATCGGGAGATTCCGATCGTGGTGCTGGAGCCGAAGCGCGGGTAGCGCGGTGGCCGTCGAGTTGGGGGCGTTAGCGCGCGCGGCGAGCCGGTTGCGGTTCGGCGGAGCGGCGGTATAGTGCAGGGCGGCTCGGCGTAGTACTCGGTACAGCCCCAGAAGCGGCTGTAGGGGCCTTCAATCAGGCGCAGGGTTCCGAGCTTGCAGCGGGGGCAGGCTTTGACGGGGGCAGCGCAGGCGTCGTTGGAGCATTGGGCCCGGCCGCCGCCCACAATCAGAAAGCCGCGCGAGCAGTGGTCGCAACGGCGGGCCTGGTAGTCGCAAAGCGGATAGTTGGTGCAGCGACGGGTTTTGCCGGTTTGGGAGAGGACGAGGCGTCCGCCGCAGCGCGGGCAGGGCGGGGCGTCGTCGGCTGCGAACGCGCCGAGTTGGGGGATGGCGGGTTGGTCGCGGCGCAGTTCCTGAACGAATGGGGAGGGGCGCGTTGAGTCGGAGATCAGGTAGGCGCGGCGGCGGGCGCGGGTGAGAGCGACGTAGAAGAGGCGGCGCTCCTCGGCGTAGGGGAAGGGGCTGGATTGGCTGAGCGCCATACCGAGCAGCGGGTCGTCTTCGCGCTGGGCAGGGAAGCCGGAGCGTCCGTCGACCAGATCGAGGACGATCACGTAGTCGGCTTCGCGGCCCTTGGCGCTGTGAATAGTGCTGGTTTCGAGGCGGAGGTCGGAGCGGGGCGGACGCAGTCTGAGGTTGCGCAGGCTTCTGCGGTAGCGGCCAAGAATGAGCACGGAGGCTTCTTGCTGCGGCGGGACGCGGGCGGCGATATCGGCCAGCGCCTGAGCCGCGCCGGCGATTTGGTCGGCAGCGGCGACGATGACCAGTCCGTCGTCGCCGCTGCGCCGGGGGCCGCGCAGGGCGCGTCGGGTCTGTTCGGGGTTGCGCTGGATGAAGGCGCTGGAGGGAGCGATGATCGGCTCTCCGTAACGGAAGGTGTTCGCGAGCTCGCGACGTTGGACGAAGCCGAGGTGGTCGCCGCAGTTGGTCATCAGGGCAACATCGCTGCCGGCGAAACGGTTGATCGATTGCCAGTCGTCGCCGACGAGGAAGTAGGCGACGCCGGGGCTGTTGAGCGCCTTGAGCAGGGCGAGGCGTCCGGCGGAGATGTCCTGAAACTCGTCGACCAATATGTGGCGGAACGGGGAGGTCCATTGCCGGAGGCGGACGGCTTCGGTTGCGTTATTGATCAGGTCGTCGAAGTCGAGCGCGTCTTCGGCGCGGAGCAGCTGCTCGTAGCGTTGCCAGACGCGCTCGAAGAGGTCGAGGAAGGCGGCGCTGCGCACGGCGTTGGGGAGTTGCTCGGCGCGGGAGCGCAGTTGCGCCATCGTCAGGCCGGCGGTTTTGACCAGGCTGAGGAAGGCGGCGAGCAGTTGTCCGAGCCAAGAGGCGATAATGCGGCGCAGGTTTCCGAGCAGAGCCGCGACCGGCGTTCGCTCGAATTGGACGCCGTGGGCGCGGAGGCTGCGCTCGAGCGTGGGCAGCAACGTGTTGTTGCGCTGTTGCCAGCTGTAGGTTTCGATCAGTGTGGTGCCGTATTTCTCGTGCAGGTTGCGTTTCCAGAGGACGCCCTCGCGGTAGGTCGGCCAGCCGGCGGGGGCTTGGCCGTCGGCGTCGAGCGCGAAATGTTCGATGTAGATGTCGTTGTCGGGCAGATAGAAATCGGGCTGGTACTGGCGATGGCGGGGATCGGCGGTGTTGACGCGGTAAGGCGCTTCGTACTGGAATTTGACGCCGTTGAGGGAGAGGAAGTTGGCGATTTCGAGCTCTTCGTAGCTCTTGACCTGATCGCCGCTCAAGGTGCGCAGCTCGATGCTGCCGACGTAGCTGCGGTAATCGGAGAAGCTGTCGAAGTCGAACGGCGACTGATAGGGCTGGGAGTGGTAGGAGGCGAATTGGGCGAACGCGTCGGCGTCGGCGGGTGAAGCGACCAGATCGTCGATGATCTGATCAAAGGCCTTGCTTCGTGCGAGGCGGTCTTCGGCGAGTCGAGAGATGTTCGGCGCTCCGGAGACATCGCCGATGATGTCGCGGCCGAAGGCGTGGAAGGTGCGGACGACGACGCCCCGGAGGTCGTCGCTAAGGCGTGCGCGGATTTCTTCGGCGGCCTTGCGGTTGAATGCGAGGACGAGGATTTCTTCGGGAAGCGCGCCCTGGTTGTGGACGAGGTGGGCGATTTTGCCGATGATCACGCTGGTTTTACCCGTGCCTGCGCCAGCGAGCACGAGGGTGGCGTCTTCGTCGGTGGCGATGGCGGCGGCCTGCTCGTCGGTGGGCGTGATAGCGAATGAGGTTGTCAGGATGTCGTTGACGGCGGGCAACGTTGCGGCGACGAATGTGCGGTTGGCGTCGGCGCGGGCGCGCTCGAAGTAGTCGGGATTGGCGAGTGTGCCGAGACGTTCGTATGCAGTTCGCGCATCGCCTCGTAGCTGCTTGCGGATGATTGCGGCGCTTGCGGATGCCAACGTCTGCACGGACCGGAGGCGCAGCTGCTCGCCGCCGCCGTAGCGGAGGTATCGCTCGCCGGAGAGGGCGTGATCGAGTTCGGCCTGTTGCGCGATGAGCTGCGGGCCGATCTGTTGGGCTCGCTGCGTCGCTTCCTCGCGGAGCGCCGAGGCCAGCAGCGCCGCGTCGCGCTTTGGGAGACCGCGAGCGGCGTATTGCGCGCCGTTTGTAGTGCGGATTGTGAGGCGCGTCCAGAACCAAGAGGGGTGCTCGCGCACGTCGTCGATGTCGGTGAACGGTATGTCGATGGGGTTGTGGCGGCCTTCGATGCGGAGTACGCCGGCGGCGAAGGAGAGCGACGCTGCGCTGTGGGAGATGAGACGATGAGCCGCGCTCGCCCGGACGACGACGGGCGGGCGGGGCTGCTCGGTCGACATTGCGCGGTCAGGCGGGGAACGGGGGGAGGCCGACGGCGTTTTTGGCGTCGTTGAGGACTTGTTGGGCGATGACGCGAGCGCGGCGTGCGCCGTCGTGGAGGATTTCGTCGACCTGTTCGGGATGGGCGGCGAGTTCGTCGCGGCGGGCGCGGATGGGGGCGAAGGTTTCGTTGATGCTGTCGGCCAGCATTCCCTTGCAATCGACGCAGCCGATGGCGGCGTTGGTGCATTGCTCGTGGATTTCGGGCTGGCGCTCGGGGCCGAAGACGCCGTGGAGGGCGTAGACGTTGCAGACTTCGGGGCGGCCGGGATCGGTGCGGCGGACGCGCTGCGGGTCGGTGATTGCGCCGCGCACGGCTTTGGCGGTCTCTTCGGGCGTGGCGGCCATATCGACGGCGTTGCCGTAGGACTTGCTCATTTTGCGGTTATCGAAGCCGAGCACCATGGGGGCGTCGGTGAGTTCGGCTTCGGGTTCGGGGAAGACATTGCCGAAGTGGCGGTTGAAGCGGCGGACGATTTCGCGGGCGAGTTCGAGGTGGGGGAGTTGGTCTTCGCCGACGGGGACTTTGTTGGCGCGGTAGAGCACGATGTCGGCGGTCTGGAGGACGGGGTAGCCGACCAGGCCGTAGTTGACGTTGTCGGGCTGGGAGCGGACTTTTTCCTTGAAGGTAGGGACGCGGAGGAGCATGCCGTTGGGGGTGACCATACTGAGCAGGAGGTGGAGTTCGGAGATTTCGGGGACGTGGCTCTGGACGTAGAGGATGGTCTCGTCGGGGCGGATGCCGGCGGCGAGCAGGTCGAGCGCGGTTTCGCGCACGTTGGCGCGCAGTTTGTCGGTATCGGTGAGGGTGGTGAGGGAGTGGAGGTCGACGATGGAGTAGACGCACTCGTAGCGGTCCTGGAGGGCGACGAAGTTCTGGATTGCGCCGAGGTAGTTGCCGATGTGCTGGCGTCCGGTGGCGCGGATGCCGGCAAAGACGCGGTCTTGCATGCTGTCTGCCGTTTCTCTGTTCCGTTACATGTCGTTGGGCGCGGAGACGCCGATCAGGCGGAGGGTGGCGGCGAGGGCGCACTTGGCGGCCTGGACGAGGGTGAGGCGGGCGGCGGAGCGCCGGGGATGGTCGGCGTCGAGCACGCGGCAGGCGTCGTAGAACTGGGTGAACTGCTGGGCGAGGTCCTGGGCGTAGGTGGTGAGGTGGTGGGGCTCGCGGCGGGCGGCCATATCGACGACCAGTTCGGGGAGGGTGAGGATGGCGTTGATCAGGGCGTCCTCGCGTTCGTGTTCGAGCAGGTCGAGGTGGTCGGCGTCGGCGCTGACGTTCTGTTCGGCGGCGGCGCGGAGGATGCCGGCGCAGCGGGCGTGGGCGTACTGGACGTAGAAGACGGGGTTGCGGCGGGGGTCTTCGGAGCTTGCGGCGTCGAGGTCGAAGTCCATTTGGGCGTCGGCGGAGCGCTGGAGGAGAAAGAAACGGGCGGCGTCGGCGCCGACTTCTTCGACGAGTTCGCGGAGGGTGACGAGTTCGCCGGTGCGTTTGGACATGCGCACGCGCTCCCGGCCGCGGCGGAGGTGGACGAGTTGGTAGAGCAGCACTTCGAGGCGGTCGCCGTCGCCGCCGACGGCGGTGACGGAGGCTTTGGTGCGGGCGACATGGCCCTGGTGGTCCGCGCCCCAGACGTCGATCACGCGGTCGAAGCCGCGGCGGATGAATTTGTCGTAGTGGTAGGCGACGTCGGTGGCGAAATAGGTGGGTTCGCCGCTGCTGCGGATGAGCACGTTGTCCTTGATGGCGTCGTCGTCATCCGCGCCGACGCCGACGGCGCGGAACCAGATTGCGCCGTCTTTTTCAATGACGAAGCCGCCTTCGCGGAGCAGGGACATGGCAGCGTCGTAGGGGGCAGCGTCATAGGGCGCGGGTGCGCCGTCCTCTGTTGCGTCGGAGAGGGCGCGCTCGGACTGCCATCGATCGAACTCGACGCCGAGCAGCCGCAGGTCGTCGCGGATTTGGTCGAGCATCAGCGCGAGGCCGCGGTCGGTCAGTTCCTGGGGCGGATCGTCGGGATCGGCGTCGAGCCACTGCGCGCCGGCTTCTGCGGCGATTTGGGCGGCGAGGTCGGTCATGTATGCGCCGCCGTAGCCGCCTTCGGGGAGTTCGGCCTCCGCGCCGTGGGCCTGTTGGTAGCGGGCGAGCAGGGTGCGCCCGAAGAGGGCGATTTGAGCGCCGGCGTCGTTGACGTAGTACTCGCGCTGGACATCGCAGCCGGCGGCGGCGAGCACGGAGGCGAGGGCGTCGCCGAGCACTGCGCCGCGTCCGTTGCCGACCTGGAGCGGCCCGGTGGGGTTGGCGGAGACGAATTCGACCTGGACGCGCTCCGGAGCGCCGGCGGCGGTGCGGCCCCATTGGTCGCCGGCGGCGATCACGTCGAGCAGGCGGCTGCGCTTCCAGTCGGCGTGGATGCGGAGGTTGATGAAGCCGGGGCGGGCGGCTTCGACGTGGGCGATCAGTTGGTCGCGTTGGACGCGGGCGGCGACGGCTTCTGCGACGTCGAGAGGGGGCATGCGCATGGCGCCGGCGAGGCGCATGGCGAGGTTGCAGGCGTAGTCGCCGTGCTCGGCGTGCTGGGGGCGCTGGATGCGGATTTCGGGTGCGGGCACGGAGGGCAGGGCGCCGTCGTGCTGGGCGCGCCGGAGGGCGTCGGCGAGGGCGTCGCGCAGCAGTTCGCGCGTGTCGCTGGTCATGGTGTGGGCATCCCCGCTGTGTGGGCGCGGTTCGGTGTTCAGGATATCAGCGAAGCTGCCCTGGGTGCTCACCAGCTTGGACAACGGGCAGCGCGACGCGGTCCACTGCGCCGCTGAGAGGATCGTCGCGGTGACCACCATTGACGCCCGGGCACCCAACGACGACCTGCCAGTCGGCATGCCGACAGGCAGCCGCGCGCGCCGCGACTCGCCAGGCCGGCTGCTGCCGGAGTTGCGCCGAGCCGAGCTTGAGGGCGTGCTTGGAGCGTCGCTGGTGGACACGATGCGGGCGCACGGAGCACTGGCCCCGCGCGCCCGCATTGACCGAACTCGCTGATGCCGAGGTCCGGCTACTGGCAAACTTACGCCGACGCCGCGCGTGTCAGCTCCGGCGTTGGCAGTCGAGGCTCCAGTTTGTGCCCTGCGCCGCATTCACCCAGAAGTAGTAGACGTCGTCCGGCGGATTGATTACTACTCGGTAGTTGCGCGAAGTTGGCCGGCTAACAGTCGGCACGTCAATGTACCGAGTGCTGCTCACTGGTACGCCCGAGGGGTTTTTGCCGGGCTGGGACCAGTGCCAGACATAGACCGCACCCCGGCGTTCCTGGCCGTGGTCCGGTCACCTGTTAGCGTCACGCCGATAGTCCTCCGGGTCGTAATGCTGTAAGTAGTCCTCGTCGATTCCGAAGATCCGGAAGCGATGGAGGCCCTCCGATGCCTCGAAGGTGCATCGGTAGGTACCGGGGGTGAGGGTGATAAGCGCCGTGGCACTGCCGGAAGCCGGTATCGTGCCGCTCACGCTGGGGCCGGAGAGGTGCGCGGGGGTTTCCGGCAGATCGCCGAGCCTGCGGAATTCGAGCGTCCACGACACGCCGGCGCAGCGGCGATTGCCGAAGACGGTTATCTCGCCGGCCGGCAGCGGGCGGAGCTCGCCCTCCAGCCCGGCGGCGTGGAGGATGAACGGTTGAGTTTGAGAGGTGATCGGGAGCGCGCGCCTGACCACGGAATCGCCAACGGTCTCGTAGGTGATGGCGCTGACGGTACAGCCGCCGTCCGCAGCTGAGGGCGCGCCGCCGCGAAACGCCGCCGACGCGAGCCAGAAGCCTTTGTCAAGAGTGATTGTGGTCTGGCTGGTCCCTCGCCGTCGGCGCGGTGGGTAGACGGCTGGGTGCTGTCGAGCTGTCCGGTTGGGGGATCGCCAGCGGTGGACTCCGGCACGGCGACCGTCAGCGTTACAGGAGTGCTGCGCAGCCAGCGATTGGTGGGAGCGTTAACGGAGAGGTACCGCCCCGAGGGCTTGATCCGATCGCTCCACTCGCCGCCGATGCGCTGCTGTAGCGCGAACTCTACCCGCCCATCGTTGAGGCGTTGCACGGCGATCCGCACATCCGTCTCGACGCTGTGCGTTGCGGCCCACGCTGCGCTGCCGGCGATCACCGCCAGCAGCGCGAGCGCTGCAAACAGCAGCGTCTTAGGTGAGAGTTTTACCCCCCCCCCCACCGAGATTTGTCATAGGTTTGCGCATCGCTCTCGCTCCAGATGGTTCGGTTCGATCTTCGTTCGCGTCGCATAGGTTAGGCACGGCGCGGCGTGTTGGTCAAGGGTGAGTTTGCAGCCGGCGCGCCGATTGGAGGCAGCGACGCACGTTTGGTGCTGGTGGCGGCGGGCCGATTCCCGCTCGGGGGCGGGAATGACGGAAAGGGGGGCGGGTATGTCGGAAAGGGGGGCGGGTATGTCGGAAAGATGGGGTGGAAGTGGGGGAGAAGGGGGGCTAGGAGTGGTGGGATGAAGGGGGCGCGGGGTGTTGGTGCTGTTCACGGCGAGATACCCGCGGCAAGCGCGGGTATGACGGAATAAGGGGCGCGGGGATGAGGGAACAAGGGGCGCGGGTATGACGGAGTAAGGGGTGCTGGGATGAGGGAGAGAGGGGCGGGTGTTTGAGGCCGCTCGGGGCAGATTCCCGCTCGGGGGCGGGAATGACGGGAAAGGGAGGGCGGGTATGGCGGGAAAGGGAGAGCGGGTATGACGGGAAAGGGAGGGCGGGAATGACGGGAAAGGGAGAGCGGGTATGGCGGAGGCGAGGGTGGGGCGGGGGTTAGTGGACGGCGGCGGCGCCGGTTACGTCGAAGTTGGCGGAGCGTTGGGCGAGGAGGCGGTGTTCGGGGGCGCGGAGGTTGGGGTCGTCGTCGAGGATGCGGTTGGCCCAGTTGCGGGCGAGGTTGATGAGGCGGTGGTCGGTGAGTTTGGCGACGCGGAGGTCGGGCAGGCCGGCCTGGCGGGTGCCGAAGTATTCGCCGGGGCCGCGGGTTTCGAGGTCGACTTCGGCGAGTTCGAAGCCGTCGGCGGTGCGCTCCATGATGCGGAGGCGCTTCTGGGCTTCGGGCAGTTCGGTGTCGGAGATGAGGAAGCAGACGGAGGGTCGGTCGGAGCGCCCGACGCGGCCGCGCAGTTGGTGGAGTTGGGCGAGGCCGAAGCGGTCGGCGGCTTCGATGGCCATGACGGTGGCGTTGGGGAGGTCGACGCCGACTTCGACGACGATGGTGGAGACGACGACGGCGGCTTCGCCGCTTGCGAGGTCGGCCATGACGGTCTGTTTTTCTTCGGCGGACATGCGTCCGTGGAGGAGACGGATGCGGGGGGCGAGGGCGGCGAGGGGGCCGTTGGAGAGGCGCTCGAATTCTTCGGTGGCGGCGGCGGCTTCGAGTTTGTCGGACTCTTCGACGAGGGGACAGATGATGAAGGCCTGGTTGCCGGCGGCGGCTTCCTGGCGGATGCGGGCGTAGACCTCGTCGCGTTGTTGGGGCTCGATGACGCGGGTGGCGACGCGCTCGCGGCCGGGGGGTAGTTCGTCGATGGTGGAGTTGTCGAGTTCGCCGTAGATGGTGAGGGCGAGGGTGCGGGGGATGGGGGTGGCGGTCATGACGAGCAGGTGGGGGGTTCCCTTGCCGCGCAGGGCGTCGCGCTGGAGCACGCCGAAGCGGTGCTGCTCGTCGACGACGGCGAGGCCGAGGTTGTGGAAGGCGACGCCTTCTTCGATCAGGGCGTGGGTGCCGACGATGAGGTCGAGTTCGCCGTTCTGCATTTGTTCGCGGATTTGGCGCTTGCGAGCGGCGGGGACGCTGCCGGTGAGCAGGGCCATGCGGACGCGGCGTCCGAGCGCGGGGGTGACCTCGAAGTCGTAGAAGGCGGATTCGCCCTCGCCGACGAAGAGGCGCTCGAAGGTGCGGTAGTGCTGGGCGGCGAGTACTTCGGTGGGTGCCATGAGGACGGTCTGGCGGCCGGCTTTGACGGCGGCGAGCATGGCGGCGGCGGCGACGACGGTTTTGCCGGAGCCGACATCGCCCTGGAGGAGGCGGGCCATGGGTTCGGGGCGGGCGAGGTCGTTGCGGATGTCGGTGAGGGCGTTGGATTGGGCGGCGGTGAGCTCGAAGGGGAGGGCGCGGAGGAAGTCATCGAGGAATTGGGCTTGCATGACGATGCGCGGGGCGTCGGCGCGTCGGCGTGCTTCGCGCTTGCGGCTGAGCACGGCGAGCTGGATGGCGAGCAGTTCCTGAAAGGCGAGGCGCTCGCGTGCGGCTTCGACCGCTTCTTCGCGTTCGGGGAAGTGCATGGCGCGGAGGGCGTCGCGCTCGGCGGGGAAGCCGGTTTCTGCGAGGATGCGCGGGGGGAGGGATTCGGCGAGCAGGGGGAGGTAGTCGCGGACGGCGCGCCAGGTGAGGCGTTGGAGGGTGCGGTTGGGCAGGCCTTTGGTGAGGGGATAGACGGGCACGAGGCGTCCGACGTGGGGGCTGTCTTCGAGCGCGTCGCTTTCGGAGTCGTCGAGGCGTTCCCAGAGGGGGGAGTCGAACTGGAGATGTCGGCCGCGCTGGCGGACGGTACCGGAGACGGCGATGCGGAGGCCGGGCTGGAGCTGCTTGTGGAGGTAGGGCTGGTTCCACCACCAGCCTTTGACGGCGCCGGTGCCGTCGGAGAGGGCGGCTTCGGTGGCGACGCGGCCTTTGCGCATGCGGACGAGCTTGCTGGATTCGACGCGCCCGACGATGGTGGCGGGCTTGTCGAAGAGCAGGTCGGCGATGCGGCTGACGTTGCGGAAGTCTTCGTGTCGGATGGGCAGGTGCCAGAGCAGGTCGTAGGCGGTCTGGATGCCGAGGATTTCGAGTCCGCGGCGGGCCGAATGGGAGACGCGGCCGAGCCGGGCGGCCGGCGTGGCGAGGTCGTCGGCGATTTCGCCGTCGGGCGGGCGCGGGCGACGGGCGCGGGCGGACGATGCGCGTTGTTTCGCGGGGGTGTCGGGCGATGCGTCGGGCGCGTCGTCGGGCGGCGGGGGCGGTGGGGGGCGGCGATCGGGGAGGCGGCCGCGGTCGTTGAGCGTCTGCTCGACCAGTTGGTGCCAGGCGCGGCGGCGGTCGGGGGTGAGGGAGGCGTAGCCGCCGGCAGGGAGGCGGGCGATGAGTTGCTTGAGCCAGCGGCGTTCCGGGCTGGCGGCGAGTTCGCGCTTGAGGAAGTCGTCGAGCGCTTTGGCGAGGGCGGGGTGCGCGTAGTTGTTGCGACGCTGGCGCTCGAGGATGGTGAGCAGGGCGTCGGTACGGGCGGGGGCGCGGGGGGTGGTCATTGTTCCGGGGCGAGGACGCCGACGCCGACGGTGCCGGGGCCGACGTGCGCGCCGATCACGGGGCTGCCGAGGCTGATGTCGATGTCGAGTTGTGGGTGCTGCGCGCGGATGCGGGCGGCGAGCGCCTGGGCGTCGGCTTCGGCGTCGCCGTGGAGGATGGCGACGCGGTCGGGCGGGCCGGCAGCGACGATCTGCCGGTAGAGGCGGTCGACGGCCTTGCGGCGGGTGCGGGGGCGCTCGATATCGACGATGGCACCGTCGACGAGTTCGAGCAGGGGGCGGACGCGGAGGACTTTGCCGGCGAGGTGGCGGGCGCGCCCGATGCGTCCGCCGCGGAGGAGGTGGTCGATGGTTTCGACGAAGAGCATGATGCGGGTGCGCTGGGCGACGCGGCGGGCCTGGGCGACGGCGGCTTCGGCGTCGCCGCCGGCGGAGGCGACGAGGGCGGCGGCTTCGGCGGCCCAGCCGAGGCCGAAGGCGATGCTGCGGGTGTCGACGGCGTGGACGGGCGGGCCGTTTTCGAGCAGGGCGGCGCCCTGGCGGGCGGATTCGAGCGTGCCGGAGAGTTCGGCGCTGATGTGCAGGGAGACGATGGCGTCAGCGTCGGCGTGGGCGGCGTAGACATCGCGGAAGGCGCCGGCGGAGGGCTGGGAGGTGGTGGGGAGGTCGGCGGCGGTGGGCAGGCGCCGCCAGAACTCCTCGCGAGTGATGGTGACGCCGTCTTCGAAGACTTCGTCGCCGAACTGGATGTGGAGGGGGACGACGCTGATTGCGTCGGTGGACCGGAGGCCGGAGGTGGAGTCGGTGACGATATGGACGGACATTCGTTCGGCTCCTGGCAGGGCTGAGGGTACTGAGCGGTTGATTGTTGGGCAAGGCTACTCGAGCGCGAGCAGCCAGGGGTAGTGGGGTTGGTCGCCCCAGATCAGGTCGACTTCGAGGCCGCATTCGTCGGCGATTCGCTCGGTCAGGGCGTGGGCTTCGGCGTCGGACGGTTCCGCGCCGGCGTAGATGGTGAGCAGGGAGCCGGCGGGGGAGCGCTCAATCATGCGGGCGGCGAGTTGGGCGGCGGCGGCGGTTGTGGTTTCTGCGGCGGCGACGATCACGTCTTCGAGCAGGGCGAAGGGCTGATCTTCGCGGAGCGGGATGTCGCCGCTCAGGGCGCGTGCGGCGCGGCTGACCTGGCCGATCAGTACGGCTTCGCGCGCTTCCTCCATTTCGGCGGCGATGTCTTCGGCGGGGACGCCGGCGATGCGTCCGAAGAGGGCGGCGACGCCGGCGGCCTGGGTGTCGCTGGCGATTATGTGCAGGCGGATCGTTTCGGCGGCTTCGGCGGCGCGCCGGGCAGCGGGGATCACGTTGGCGTGGTTGGGCAGCACGATGACGTCGCGGGCGTGGGTGGATTCGGCGGCGGAGAGGATCATTTCGACGGAGGGGTTGTCGGATGCGCCGCCGCTGAGCAGGGCGGTTGCGCCGAGTTCGCGGAAGGCGCGGGCGAAGCCGGGTCCCTGGACGACGGCGAGCACGGCGGCATCGGACGCGCCTTCGTGCATGCGCGCGGCCTGGGCGCGCATGTCGATTGCCCAGAAGGCGCGGATGTCGCTTTCGGCGTCGAGTTGGGCGTAGGCCAGTTCGGGTTCGTGGGTGTGGAGGTGGATGCGCAGGCGATCGCGATCGGGCGAGAGCATGACGGTTTCGCCGGCGCCGCCTTCGAGCGGGCCGGCGGCGATTGCGGTGAGGGCGGCTCTGAGCGGTTCGAGTTCGGCGGCGGATTCCACGATTAGTTCGGTGCAGAAGCCGTCGATGCCGTCGCCGTCGTCGAGGCGGCGGGAGAGCCAGGCGGCGTCGATTGCGCCGAAGTCGGCGGGGGCGTGGGGGACGGGTTCGCCGCGCGCGCCGGCCAGCATGCCGCGCAGGGCGAGTTCGAGGCCGCGCGCGCCGGCGTCGACCACGCCGGCGTCGGCGAGCAGGGGGTTGAGCTGGGGGGTGCGTTCGACGGCGTCGGCGAGCGCGTGGACGGCGAGCTCGAGCAGGGCAAGCGTCGAGTCGGCAGAGTCAGTTGGAGCGTCGCGTGCGGCGTCGGCCATTTCGCGGGCGACGCTGATCATGGTGCCTTCGCGGGGTTGGGAGACTGCGTCGCGGGCGGCGTTGGCGGCGGCATCCAGCGCCTGGCGCAGCAGCGGGGCGTCGATCGTCTCGCGTCCGCGCAGGGGCTGGCTGAAGCCGCGCAGCCACTGGGAGGCGATCACGCCGGAGCTGCCGCGCGCGCCGAGCAGGGCGGCGTCGGACGCGGCGCGGGCGATTTCGTCCAGGCCGGCGTCGGGGTCGAGCGCTTCGATCGCTGTTGCGCTGGCGGCGAGGGTGCGGGCGAGGTTGGAGCCGGTGTCGCCGTCGGGGACGGGGTAGACGTTGATCTTGTTGAGCGCGTCGCGGTGCAGGGCGACCCAGCCGGCGGCGGCGCTCAGCATGCGCCGCCAGGTGTGCGCGTCAAGAGCGTGGGCATCAAGAGCGTGAGCATCAAGAGCGTGAGCGTCGAGTTGGGGCGGCGCGTCGGTCATGCGGGCCTCCGCTCCTGTGCCGTAGTTGGCAGGCCGCACAAGGTCGCAGGGCGGCTTGGATTGTGCGGGGCGGTCAAGCTGGTATGGTATGCGGAGCGAGACGCAATGTCCCCAGCGCCGTGCGGCAGGGTGGGGTGGCGAGGACCGCAGCGATGGCCGGCAAATGCGATTTGTGCGACAAGCGCACGAGTTTTGGGCGAAACATCCGCCACAAGCACTCGGGGCGCTGGAAGCGCAAGGCGCCGCGTACGTCGCGCACCTTCAAGCCCAACGTGCATCGCAAACGGATCGTGGTGGACGGCAAGAAGGTGCGGATGAATGTCTGCACATCGTGCCTGCGCACGATGCTGAAACGGATTGCGGCCTGAGCGCGCGCGCCGGGGCGACGGAGAAGAGGGGCGGACCGACCAGAGATCACTGAGACCGTTGGAGACCGACGGGACGGCGCCGCCTCAGCGCCTGCCAGCCCGTGACCAGATCGACCCGACCGAGGCACCGGACAGACGGAGATTCGAGCGCCGGAACGCTCGAGGAGAAGGACTGAGAACGACAGCATGCGAATTTACGTGGGGAACCTCCCTTTCCGAACGACCGCGGACGAGCTGCGCGACCTCTTTGCGCAGCACGGCAACGTGAACGACTGCGTGATCCCCGAGGATCGCGAGACGGGCCGCTCGCGCGGCTTCGGCTTCGTGGACATGGACGATCAGGACGGGCCCGGGGCGATTGAGGCGCTGGACGGCGCGGATCTCGACGGCCGCGCGCTGCGGGTGAACGAGGCGCGGCCGCGCACGCCGGGCGGTGGCGGAGGCGGTGGGTATCGCGAGCGGGGCGGCGGCGGCTACGACCGCGATCGCCGCGACCGCGAGCCGCGCTACGACGACCGCGGCGGGTCGCGCTACGAGGACCGCGGGGGACGCGGGGGCGGTGGCGGGGGCGGGTATCGCGAGCGCGAGCGAGGCGGCGGGGGCGGCCGCTACGAGGATCGCGGGCGACGCTGGTAGCCGCTCTCCCGATCTCAGCGCCCGCCGACCAGTGAGTCTGCGCATCCGCGAGCTCCCGCTGGGGAGCGGCGCGCAGCCGTTCATTGATGTGCTCCGGCGCGTCTACGACGGCGATCCGACCTGGATTCCGCCGTTGCGGCGGGTGATGCGGGAGCGGTTTGACCCGCGGCACACTCCGTTTCTGCGCTACGGCGAGGCGCAGCTGTTTCTCGCCGAGCGCGACGGGGTCGCGGTGGGGCGGATTTCGGCGCAGATCAATCCGCTGCACGATCGGAAGTGGGGCGAGCAGGCGGGCTTTTTCGGGTTTTTCGACTGCGTGGACGACTCCGAGGCGGCGGCGGCGCTGTTTGCGGCGGCGGAGGGCTGGCTGCGCGAGCGGGGCGCGGCGTTTGCGCGGGGGCCGATTTCGTTCTCGCTGAACGATGAGGCGGGCTGTCTGGTGGACGGCTTCGAGACGCCGCCGATGATCGCGATGCCACACGGGCGGCGCTGGTTCCCCGAGCTGATCGAGGCAAACGGCTACGCGAAGGTCAAGGACCTCTGGGCGTACCGCTATCCGGTGGCGTCGGCGCTGGAGGAGCGTCGGCAGCGCGCTTACGACCGCATCCACGGGATGGAGCGGGTGCGGGTGCGCCCGTTCGAGAGGCGCCGCCTGCGGCGCGATGTGCGGCTGGCGGTGGAGATCTATAACGACGCCTGGCAGCGGAATTGGGGCGCGATTCCGATTACCGAGGAGGAGGCGGATCGGCTGGCCGGGGAGCTGGTGCTGTTCGCGGATCCGGCGCTGACGGCGATGGTGGAGATCGACGGGGAGCCGGCGGCGATGGTGATCGCGATTCCGAATCTGAATGAGTGCGCGCGGGATATCGACGGGCGGCTGTTGCCGTTCGGCTGGGCGAAAGTGTTATGGCGCTTGCGGCGCGGTCCGCGCAGCGGGCGGGTGATGCTGCTGGGGGTGCGGGAGCGGTTTCGGACGCGGGAGTTCGCGCATCTGGGGGTGATGCTGACGGCGGAGATTCACGTGCGGGGGCGGGCGCGGGGTTACGACTGGGCGGAGTTGGGCTGGGTGCTGGAGGACAACGATTTGCTGAATTCGGCGCTGCGCCGGACGGAGGCGGAGGTGTACAAGACGTATCGGATTTATGAGAAGGGGTTGTGAGGGGCACCTGCGCGCGGGCGTTGGGGGGCGGCTCGGGACCTCGGCGCTGCGAACGGGGTTGGGTTTGGGTTCCAGATCAAGTCTGGAACGACGGAATCTTGGGATGGGGGTTGGGTGCTGCTCACGTCGAGATACCCCCGTTCGAGCCGGGGGCAGGCTCCGCGGCGAGCGCGGGTATGACGGAGGAACGGGGCGGCTGGGTATGACGGAGGGGAGGGGAGAGGCAGGCGTGTGGGCGCCTAAGCGCCGCCTAGCGGGGCGGTGCTGCTGTGGGGGGTGGGGGGCTTGCGCTCGTGGGGCTGGGGCTGCGGGAACTCGGAGGCGGTGAACAGATCCGACGCCAGAATTTCCTCCAACAGACGCTCCCCCGCCGGCTCCAGCGCGACCGTGCCCTCCAGCACCCAGAGCAACTCCAGCAGCTCGTCGCCGAACTCCCAGCGCTGCGGGCGGATGTCGTCCAGCGGCGACGATTTCTTGCCGCTCGGCTCGCGCTTGCGGTAGTCCAGCCACGACTTCACCACCTGCAAGCCCGAGACTGAGTAGTTCCAGACCGCCGGCGCGACCGGCCCGAATTCGCCCTTGCCTACATGCAGCGTCCGCGTCTGCTCGTCGTAACGGAAGTCCGCCGGGTAGTCATCGTGCGGCACGGCGACGGTGCAGCGCGCCTCGCCGGGCGGCACGGCGCCGTCGTCGTCGGGCGTGCCAAACCGCTCGCCGTAGGTGTGCAAGTAGAGCAGCCGCGCCCCATGCTGCGCGGCGCGACGGAAGAGCGCGCCGTCTGTGGTGATCGGCAGCCGCGGCGGCGGCTGTTCGAGCTGATTCCAAAACCGCTCCACGTAGGCCGGCTGCGCGAGCACTGCGTAGGCGTAGGCGAACAGATCGGGCGCGGATACGGCTACGCCGTATCCGGCTTCAAGCGCCGCCAACAGCCCACCAGTCACATTCGGCTCCGTCGCCTCCGCGTCGCGCCAGAGCGGAACAACGTCCTTGCCGCCTCGACCGGAAAAGTGATGCCGATCGGGAACGGCTGCGGTTGCGACTGCCGCTGGACCGTTGCCGACGACTTCCTTGAGTAGAGACGTCAGAAAAGTCTGCTCTGCGCTGTGGCTGTGCCACAGCGACGGCCTCATGTAGTCGCCGACACGTGAATCAGCGATCACCCAGCGTCGGTCGAACGCTCGATGTGCGTAGGAAGAGATCGGAGGTACGCTCTCGCTGTCGGTCAAGTCTGAGATGGATGTAGCGCGACTGTCGCCTGTGAGCGTCGCGTAGCGGCGGTCAATTTTGCGATCGCGAGTCTCGCGGAATGCTGCTCGGCGGTTGGTCTTGGAGCGCTTGAGCAGCCCTCGCCATCGTTCGGTCAGGAGTTCAGGCGATTCGCCGATCGGCCAAATGCGTTTCATCTCGACTCCTGTGTGCTGCCAGGGAAAAACGTCGGTTAGACGCGGCCAGGTTGCGTATGCGCCCTCGCTTGCGGGGAAGAACGGATCGGTCCAACCAGAACTGCACTCACTCCATTGGGCATCCTCGAGTGAGTTGATCTCGCGAAGCGCCGCAAGCTTTTGCTCCCGCGAGCCAGTCAGCCGAATCTTTCGGACTACGGCCGGAAGTGCATTATCAGGTTTAGCCGTGCAGACGCCAATGGCGATAGCGACAGGAATCTGAATGTCGAAGACATTCGCCGTTTTGCGCGCGCCGATGCTGTCGCCCTCGAGATCGATGATCCAGAGGTCGTCGAAGATCTCGCGCATCACCTTGCGCATCCCCATGAAACCAGGGCCGCGCAAGTAGGACGATGCCGTAATGAACGTGACGATGCCGCCGTTCTGAGACGAGTCGAAGACTTTCCAGAGCGCCCAACGCCAGAAGTAGACGTAGTCGTTGTTCAGATTCTTGATCTCATTAGCCTGTCCCGCCTGCCTCACAGGCTCGATGAAAGCATCGAGGATCGGCTTCGTCTCCGCATCGTCCTCACTCTCTCCGTAGCGCACCCAGCCGCCCTTGCGTTTCTCCGTCTCGTCGCCCTGCTCGATTTGCTGGCGGTCGTAGGGCGGATTGCCGAGGCAGACCAGAATCTGCTTCTTGCCCTTGACCCGCTGCGCCTGCTTCCACTCGCGCGGGATGCTGGGCAGCAGTTGTTGGAGGATCGGCGGCGTATCGCCCTGCTGATGCGGCGAGGCGAGCGTGTCGGTCAGGTAGACGCGCGGCGGCTGGTCCTCAACGCCCGCGGCGCGCAGGCGTTGCGCGATCCGCAGGTGCGCCACCGCGTAGGGGCCGACGAGCAGTTCAAAGGCGTAGAGCCGTTGGGCCAGGCTGCGCAGCCGCTCGGCGACCATTCCGGGGCCGCTGTACTCGCGCGTTGCCTCTTCGGCGTGCTCGATCACCGCCAGCGGATACGCGCCGGAGCCCACGGCCGGGTCGAGAATGGTGACGCCCTCTTCGGCGAAGGCGCGCGGCTTGCCGAAGCGGGTGCGCAGCAGCTCGGCGGCCAACCGCACCTGGCAGCGCACCACCTCGATCGGCGTGAAATAGACGCCGCGGCTCTTGCGCAGCTTCGGGTCGTAGGCAGCCAGGAATTGTTCGTAGAAGTAGAGCCAGGGGTCCTGCTCATCGGGGCGGCTGAGCGCGGCGGGATCGACGGCGGCGACGGCGCGTTCGATCAGGTCGATCGGGATCTGGAGTTCGGCGCGGGCGTCGGGCGAGTCGAGCAGTTTGAGCGCGTCGGCGAGCAGCGCGTGCTGCTCGCGCAATCCCTCCTCGCCCTCGAATTGGGCGAGCAGCCGCGCGTAGGTGAGGGTTTGCGCGTAGGCGTCGGCGAACTGCGCGTCGTCGGCTTCGGGGAAGAGGATGTCGCGCCAGTGCTCGGCGAGCGAGCGCAGCGGGGAGTCGTCGCCGGCGACGGCGCGCTCGACCTCGTTGCGCAGGATGCGGGCGTAGGGCGCGATGAATGCGGCCAGCTCGGGCGGGTTTCTGGGCGTGATCGGCTGCCAGCCGAGGAAGTCGACGAGCAGCTGCTCGAGCTGCGGCAGCGCGTCGGCCTCAAGTTGCGCCGCGCCGGCGGCGGCGATGTCGTCGCTGATCCGCGCGCGCGCCTTGAGCTTGCCCGCGCGGTAGAGGCTCCACTCCGCGCCGTCGGTGTAGATCAGGTTGGGCAGCGCTTTGAAGCGCTTCCACTGGTCGGCGTTGCCGGCGGTGAATGTCTCGGGCCGCGCGCCGAGCCCGGGCGCTTTCAGCTCGACGTAGCCCGTCAGCAGCCCGCCGACGGTGATGCCGAGGTCGGGCCGTCCGATGTCCTCAACGCGCACTTCGGGGCGGTAGTCGACCTTGCGGTTGGTCAGGCGTCCGAGCGCGGCGAGCAGTTCGCCGACGGGCGTTTTGAGCGGCTCTTCCGGCTGCCCGCCGATGTCCACGGCGAACTTGCCGGCGAGTTCGTCGGCGAATTGCGCTGCGGCGTCGGGGAAGTTGCGGGGCGCGTTCGGCATTGCTGCAATGTAGGGGCAGCGGCCGGTGCGATCAGTCGGTGGGATCAGTCGGTGGGATCGATCACGCTGATTCGCTCGCCCAGCCCATACGCGACAAGCGCGGTGTGCAGGCGCCGATGCTCCGGCAGGCCGTCCAGGTCGATGCCGCCGTTGATCTGGAGAAACTCCACTCCGACGATGCCGCCGGCGGCGTCGTAGTCGACCATCCGGAAGTCCCCGAACGTGCGCGTCCGATGCACGGCGGACTGGTTCAGGCGCACGTAGAGCGAGCCCGCCTCGCTGTCGACCTGCACATGGCTATTGGCGCTCATTGGGTCGCTCCTCGTTCTCGACGCTCACTCCGAGCGCCACATTGCTGTGGCGACGACGGGCGGCGTCGCGCCCGAGCCATCCCTCCGTCATTCCAGCGTAAGCTGGAATCTATACGGCGGTGGTTCGCGGCACGAGGCACCGAGCCGTCCTGCGAACGAGGGTTGGCCGGTGGTTCGGCAGCTTGGCGCTGCGGAGGTGGTTGGGTTTGGGCCCCAGATCAAGTCTGGGGCGACGGATCCTGGGGGCGCGGGAGTTGGAGGCGAGGCGAGGGTTGGGTGCTGTGCTCGTCGAGATACCCCCGTTCGAGCCGGGGGCAGGCTCCGCGGCAAGCGCGGGTATGACGGAAGTGGGGCGCGGTATGGCGGAAGTGGGGTGGGGGAGTGACGGAGGGTTGGGGCGGGAATGAGGGAGGGGGAGGGTTGAGGGTGCGTGGGGATGTTATGTCTGCGGGTGAGCGGCGGCGGCGCGGAGGCGTTGGATTGCAGCGGCTACGGGTTCGCGGGGGTTGAAGATTGCGCTGCCGGCTACCAGCCAGGTTGCGCCGGCGGTTGCGATTTGGGCGATGGTGTGTTCGTTGACGCCGCCATCTACGGCGACGAGGGCGTCGGCGCGGCCGGCCCGATCGAGGCGGGAACGGGCGTCGCGGATTCGGTCGAGCGATTCGGGGATGAACTGTTGGCCGCCCCAGCCGGGGTTGACGCTCATGATCTGGATGCGGTCGCACTCGCGCAGGAGCGGGTCGAGCGCTGCGATGGGGGTGCCGGGGTTGAGGGTGAGGCCGGCCTGACAGCCGCGGTCGCGGATGCGCTGGAGGACGCGGTGGGGGTGACGGGTGGACTCGACGTGGATGGTGATGCAGTTTGCGCCGGCGTCGGCGAAGGCGTCGATCTGGCGCTCGGGCTGTTCGACCATCAGGTGGGCTTCGATGGGTAGGCCGGTGATCGGCCGGATGGCCTGGAGCATTTGCGCGCCGAAGGTGATGGGGGGGACGAACGCGCCGTCCATCACGTCGAGCGAGAGGGCGTCGGCGCCGGCGGCTTCGGCTTCGCGGACCTGCTCGCCGATGCGGGTCCAGTCGGCGGCGAGGATCGAGGGAGCGATCTCGATCTTGCGGGCGGGCATCATTCCGCTCCGGGTTCTCCCGGAAGGGGAACGAGGCTGAGCTCTTCTTTGAACTCTTTGAGCGCCTGGCGGACCTGGCGGGGGGCGGTGCCGCCGGGCACGTTGCGGGCGGCGAGGGCGTCACGCACGGTCATGCCGACGGCGTCGCGCCCGAAGGCGGGGTGGGCGGCGCGGAGGTCGTCGAGCGAGAGTTCACGCAGGCCGCGCCCGCTCTGCTCGCAGTCACGCACGAGTTGGCCGATGACGCGGTGCGCCTCGCGGAAGGGGACGCCGGCGCGGGCCAGGTAGTCGGCGTAGTCGGTGGCGAGGATGAAGGGGTCGTCGTCGACCATGGCGCGGGCGCGCTTGCCGTCGATGGTTGCGGTGAGCACGGCGCGGGAGAGGACGTGGAGGGTGCTGAGCAGGACGTGGGCGGTGTTGAAGAGGACGTCTTTGTCTTCCTGGAGATCGCGGTTGTAGGCGAGCGGGAGGCCTTTGAGGGTAGTGAGGATGGCGGTGAGGTTGCCGATCACGCGGCCGGTGCGGCCGCGGGCGAGTTCGACGACGTCGGGGTTGCGCTTCTGGGGCATGATCGAGGAGCCGGTGGAGAAGGCGTCGGCGAAGCGGAGGATGGCGAATTCGCTGCTGCTCCAGAGGATCAGGTCTTCGGAGAGGCGAGAGAGATTGACCATGCAGATGGCGGCGGCGGCGATGAATTCGGCGATGTAGTCGCGGGAGGAGACGGCGTCGATGCTGTTGCGGGAGATTTCCTCGAAGCGGAGTTCCTCGGCGACCGTCTCGCGATCGAGCGGATAAGCGGCGCCGGCGAGGGCGGCGGCGCCGAGCGGCATGATGTCGGCGCGGCCGAAGGCGTCGTGGAAGCGACCGGTGTCGCGGTCGAGCATTTCGACGTAGGCCATCAGGTGATGCGCGAGGAGGACGGGCTGGGCCCGCTGGAGGTGGGTGTAGCCGGGCATGTAGATGTCGATGTTGCGCTCGGCGACATCGATCAGGGAGATTTGCAGTGCGCGGACAGCGCCGATGGTTTGGACGAGTGCGTCGCGCACGAACATGCGGGTGTCGAGGGCGACCTGGTCGTTGCGGGAGCGGGCGGTGTGGAGGCGCCCGGCGGCGGCGGGGCCGATGATTTCGGCGAGGCGGGCTTCGATATGGGTGTGGATGTCTTCGAGTTCGGGGCGCACCTCAAGGCGGTCGGTTTCGATCTCCTGCTCGATCTGGTCGAGGCCGGCGAGGATCTGCTCGACATCGGCCGGCTCGATAATGCCGCGCTTGCCGAGCATGCGGGCGTGGGCGCGGGAGCCCTGGATGTCGTGCCAGACGAGCAGGATGTCGGTGTCGATGGAGGCGGTGTAGTTCTGGACGAGTTCGTCCGGTTCGTCGTCAAAGCGGCCGCCCCAGAGGCGCTGGGGGTCGTCGGAGGCAGGGTCGGGAGAGTCGGTCATGGGGCGCGGCTAGTCATTGGACGGAGCGGGCAGCGTGGGCAGGCCGGCGGCCGCAATCGTCGCATCGATCAGCTCGTCGCTGAGCTCGCGGGCGCGGAGGGTGTAGATGGCGGGCGGCTCCGCGCCGCCGGCCATCGCGACGGGGTACCAGGCGTCGGCGATGGCGCGGAGCAGCATTTGGGCCTGGTCGTCGGAGAGTTCGCCGCAACGCGCTTCAAACGCCTGGCGGGCGTCGAGCGCGAGGTAGAGGGCGCACTCGAGCGTGGCGTGGCTCTCGCGGCGAATCTGGAAGTCCGCGGCGTCGGCGCCGTTGAGCTTGGGTACGGGGCCTTCGTACTCGATGATGATTTCGGCTGCGCCGGCGTCGGTGGTCATCCCGCGCTCACTCCACTGCTGCTCTGTTTCGTCGGCTCAGGCATCGGCCTGCTGGACGCCGCCGCTGCTGACCTGATGCGGTCCGCCCGGCTGCTGTAGGAGCTGCTGCTGCGCCTGCACCCGCACGGGCAGCCCCCAGATGTCGATGAAGCCGACCGCCGACTCCTGGTTGAAGGCGTCGCCCTCATCGTAGGTGGCGAGCGAATAGCGGTACAGGCTGTTGTCGCTCTGCACGCCGACCGGGGTGACCTGGCCCTTGAGCAGCTTGACCCGCACGGAGCCGGTCACGTGGCGCTGCATGGAGCGGGTCAGGGCGGCGAGGTCCTGGTGCATGGCGGTGTACCAGAGGCCGTCGTAGATCAGGTCCGCGTAGTCCTGCATCAGGCGGTGTTTGATGCGGATCTGCTGCTTGCTGAGGGTGAGCGATTCGAGCGCGATATGCGCGGCGTTGAGCACGGTGGCGGCGGGCGCTTCGTAGACCTCGCGGGATTTGATGCCGACCAGGCGGTCCTCGATCATGTCGATCCGCCCCACGCCGTGCGCGCCGCCCAGCCCGTGCAGGCGGGTGACGAGGTCGACCGGGGACATCGCTTCGCCGTCGAGCGAGATCGGCTGGCCCCGCTCGAAGCCGATTTCGACATACTGCGGCTGATCAGGCGCGTCCTCGGGATTGATCGTCCACTCCCAGACATCGTTGCGCGGCTCGGCCCACGGGTCCTCCAGCGGGCCGGCTTCGACCGAGCGGCCCCAGAGGTTCTCGTCGACCGAGTACTGCTTCTCGGCGCTGACGGTGATGGGGATGTTGTGGGCGTTGGCGTAGACGATTTCGGACTGGCGGGTGGTCAGTTCCCACTCGCGTACCGGGGCGAGGATTTCGAGGTCGGGCGCGAGCGCCTGCACGGAGACGTCGAAGCGCACCTGATCGTTGCCCTTGCCGGTGCAGCCGTGGGCGACGGCGCCGGCTTCCTGCTCGCGGGCGACGTCGACGAGGGCCTTGGCGATCAGCGGGCGGGCGAGCGCGGTGGCGAGCGGGTAGCGGCCTTCGTAGAGCGCGCCGGCCATCAGCGCGGGGAAGCAGTAGGAGCGAGCGAATTCGTCGCGCAGATCGCGCATCTCGAAGCCCACTGCGCCGGCGGCGAGGGCGCGGGTCTCGAGCTCTTCGTCGGCTTCGAGGAAGCCCATGTCGACGGTGAGGCAGAAGACCTCCCAGCCGTGCTCGACCAGCCAGCGCGTGACGACGGAGGTGTCCAGGCCGCCGGAATAGGCCAGCACTACCCGCTTGGATCGGTTGGGCACGACGACTCCTTCACGGTGAGCGCGTCAGGCGCTCACGCTGTCCAGCGCGGCATCAATGATACCCACCGCCTCGGTTAGCTCGTCGTCGCCGACGGTGAGCGGCGGCACGAGCCGCAGGGTGTTGGGCTTGACGACGTTGCAGAGCATGCCTCGCTCACGGATGGCGGCGACCAGCGCAGGACCGATGTCGGATCTGAATTCGACGGCGACCAGCAGTCCCTGGCCGCGCACCTCGCTGATCACCGGGTGGCGGTCCTGGAGGGCGCGGAGGTCGTTCATCAGCCGCTCGCCCTTGGCGGCGGCCTGCGCGGGGATGTCTTCCTGCAGGATGTGACGGACGGTGGCGTTGGCGACGGCGCAGGTGAAGGGCTGGCCGCCGAAGGTGGTGCCGTGGTCGCCGGGTTCGAGGATGTCGCCGCGCTCGTTGGCGACGATTGCGCCGATCGGGACGCCGCTGCCGAGGCCCTTGGCCAGGGCCATCACGTCGGGCTGCACGTCCTCGTGCTGCCAGGCGAACATTTTGCCGGTGCGCCCGATGCCGGTCTGGACTTCGTCGAGCATCAGCAGCAGGTTGTGTTCGTCGCAGATGTCGCGCAGGGCGCGCAGGTAGCCGTCGGCGGCGACATTGACGCCGCCCTCGCCCTGAAGCGGTTCGACGAGGATGGCGGCGGTCCGGGGGCCGACGGCGGCGCGAACGGCGTCGAGGTCGTTGAAGGGCACGTGGCGGAAGCCGTCGACGGCGCGGAAGGGCTCGCTGTAGCGGGGGGTGCCGGTGGCGGAGACGGAGGCGAGGGTGCGTCCGTGGAAGGACTGCTCCATGGTGATGATTTCGAAGGCGCCCTCTTTGCGGGTCATGCCCCACTTGCGGCCGATTTTGATCGCGCCTTCGGTGGCCTCCGCGCCGCTGTTGCAGAAGAAGATGCGGGACATGCCGCTGGCTTCAAGCACGGCGTCGGCCAGCTCGAGCTGGGGGAGGGTGTAGAAGTAGTTCGAGACATGGAGCAGGGTTTCGCCCTGGGATTTGATGGCGTCGACGATGACGGGGTGGCAGTGGCCGAGGCTGTCGGAGGCGATGCCGGCGACGAAGTCGAGGTAGGCGTTGCCGTCGTCGTCCCAGACGCGGGTGCCCTCGCCGCGGACGAGAGTGACGGGGAGGCGTCCGGCGGACATCATGAAGACGGCGGCTTCGCGTTCGGCGGTGGTGGGCATGGTGCATCTCGGGGTTCGCCGCGCGGTGGGCGCGGTGCGGGTTTGGGCCAATCAAGCGTAGCCGAGCGCGGGGGTTGACGGAATGGCGGGGCGGGAGGTGGGAAGCTATGCGGCGGTGGCGGTGGCGTCAGGCGTCGGGCTGTGCTGCGAACGGGGGTTGGGGAGTGGTTCGGGGCTGTTGCGCTGCGAACGGGGTTGGGTTTGGGCCCCAGATCAAGTCTGGGGCGACGGTTCTTGGGGATGCGGGGGGGTGTTGGAGGGGGTTATTGGGTGGTGGAGGCGAGGCGTTCGAGGATTGCGCCGAGGCGTTCGACGGCGTCGCCGTAGGCGGCGAAGTCGCCGTTGCGGAGGTGTTGCTGGGCTTCCTCGAAGACATCCTGGGCCTGTTGGGCGAGCTCGGCGGCGTCGCCCTCGATCACGAGCGGCGCTTGCTGCTCTTGCGCTTCGGCCGGCGGTTGGGGGGCGGCGGGCGGTTCGGGGGCGGGTGTTGCGCCGGAGTCACCGGCGAAGGTGAGGCCGCGGGCGGGCTGGTTGCCGAGCGCGACCTGCACGGCGTCGGCGAAGGTGTCCTCGAAGGCGATGGTGTCGCCGTTGACGACGATGACGGCTTTGAGCTGGGGGTAGCGGGCGTTGTCGGCCTGGAGGTAGATCGGCTCGACGTAGACGTAGGAAGCGCCGACGGGGATGAAGAGCAGGTTGCCGCGAATGACTTCGCTGCCCTGCTGTCCGAGCAGGGTGAATTGGCGGGAGATGGAGACGTCCTGATCGATGCGGGCTTCGATCTGGGAGGGGCCGTCGACGTTTTTGTTGGCGGGGAAGCGGAAGGCGAAGAGCTTGCCGTAGTTTTCGCCGTCGCTGCGGCCGGCCATCCAGGCGATGCTGTTGAGCCGGTTGCGGGGGGTGAAGGGGAGGATGAGGATGAATTCGGGCTGCTCCTGGTCGGGCAGGCGGAGGGTGACGTAGTAGGGCTCGACGGGGATTTCCTGCTGGCGAAGTTTTTCCTGGGGGATGGCCCAGAGGTCTTCGCGGGTGAAGAGGCCGCGCGCGGATTCGATGTGGTAGGAGAGGTATTGGTCGGCCTGGACCTGGAAGTAGTCCTGCGGGTAGCGCCAGTGGCGGACGAGGTCGGGGGGGAATTCGGAGGTGGGTTTGAAGAGGTCGGGGAAGATTTCGGCCCAGGCGCGGATCAGCGGGTCGGAGTCGTCGACGATGTAGAGGTCGACGGTGCCGTGGTAGGCGTCGATCACGGCTTTGACGGAGTTGCGCATGTAGTTGAAGCCGACATCGTGGGGCTGGGAGTAGGGGTAGCGGTCGGTGACGGTGTAGGCGTCCTGGATCCAGTGGAGGCGGCCGTCGTCGCCGACGACGATGTAGGGGTCGGCGTCGAGCGCGAGGAAGGGGGCGAGGGTGCCGACGCGCTCCTGGATGAGGCGTCGGAAGAGGATGCGGCTGTCGCCGGAGAGCGAGCCGGAGATGAGGATGTTGGTATCGGCGAAGGACCAGGCGAAGGCGAGGCGTCGGAAGAAGCCGCCGAGTTCGATGCCGCCCTCGCCGGAGTAGCGGGTGGTGGCCTGGCTTTCGGTGGTGTCGCCGGCGGCGAGTTCCTCGCCGCTGAGCGGGTAGTCGAATTCTTCGGCGCTGGTGTTGGCGATGACGTAGGCGTCGGTGGCTTCGCCGTAGTAGATGCGGGGTTCGACGATTTCCAGGTTCAGCGGGCCGCTGGTGGTTTGCTCGACGACTTCGGGGGGGATGTTGGAGATCCAGAATTCGGGCTCGCCGGAGCCGGTGACTTCGTCGACGGGGGTCATGACGACGCCGAAGCCGTGGGTGAACTGGAGGCGTCGGTTGACCCAGGACTGCTGGGTGGGCTGGAGGTTGGCCTGGGAGAGTTCGCGGGCGGCGAGGAAGACCTGGTGTTCTTCGTCGCCGGTGCGGTAGCGGTCGACGTCGACGTCGGGGTAGACGTAGAGGGGTCGGATGGTCTGGATGGTGTTGAGGGTGTCGTTGAGGGGGCGGTGGTCCCAGAGGCGGACGTTGCTGAGCGCTTCGGGGTTGGCGGCGAGGTCGGCGGCGGCGAGTTCGTCGTTGGCGGAGAATTCGCGCTCTTCGATGCCGTCGAGTCCGAAGGCGGCGCGGGTGGCGGCGATGTTGCGCTCGATGTAGGGGGTTTCGCGTTCGAGTTCGTTGGGTTCGACGGTGAAGCGCTGGATGATGCCGGGCAGGATCATGGCGCCGACGATGCTGATGGCGACGAGGGCGAGGATGGGGGCGACGGCGAAGCGGAGGCGCTCGTGGAGGGGCCAGCTGATCACGCCGGCGATGACGACGAGGCCGGCGGCCATGAGCAGATATTGGACGGGGGCGCGGATGTTGTCGTCGGTGTAGGTGGCGCCGAAGACGAAGCCGCCGGGGTTGACGGCGAGTTCGAAGCGGGCGAGCCAGTAGCCCCAGACGAACATGGCCATGACGGCGGCGATCAGCAGGGCGAGGTGGAGGCGGACGACGAGGGTGGTGCGGGCCTGTCCGCGGTGGAGCAGGAGGCGGACGCCGTACATGGCGGCGGTGGTGAGCATGGCCATGATGCTGAGGCCGACGGCCCAGCCCTTGATGAACTGGAGCGCTTCGAGGTCGAAGACGTAGAAGCCGATGTCGCGCCCGAACTGCGGGTCGTCGACGCCGAAGGGCTGGGCGTTGAGGAAGAGCAGGATTTGGTCCCAGCGTCCGGCGGCGATGGAGCCGAAGACGATGGCGAGCAGGACGGTGACGACGACGGCGACGATGGTAATCAGGCGGCGGAAGCCGGGATCGTCGATGGGGGGGTTGTCGGCGTCGAGGCGGATGCGCCAGGCGAGGGCGAGGCTGCCGCCGATGACGGCGACGGTGATGCCGAAGCCGGCGAAGAAGAGCCAGATTTGGGTGCCGACGCGGGTGTCGAAGACGCCGCGGTAGCCGACGCCGTCGAACCAGAGGCGATCGACGTAGAGGTCGATGCCGATGTTGAGCAGGATCAGGAGGACGAGCAGGGCGGAGCCGAAGCCGACGATGCGGGACCACCAGCGGCGCGGCGGGGGCTGTTGTTGGCCGCCTTCGCCGGCCGTGTAGGGGGGTGGTTCGTCGTCGCCCGCGCCGCTGCCGCCGCCGAGGCTTTCGCGGAAGACGGGCGGCGGGGGGCCGAGCTGTCCGCTGCGGCCTTCGTCGGAGGGGGGCACTTCACCCTGGCCGTTCTCGCCGTTGCGCCAGCCGCCGGAGACGCGCTGGATGAGGCGATCGAGCAGGCGGTCGTGGGGATTGAGCGGCAGCCAGCGACTGTTGGGGGTGATTGCGTGCATGGTCAGACCAGCGCCGTTCCAACTGATATGTCGACTGACATGTCGAGCGGGTCGTGGTTGTGGTCGAGGGCGCGGCGAACGACGCCCGGCTCGCGGCCGTCGACGATTCGCACTTGCGCGCCGGCTTGCCGGGCGGCGCGGCCGGCGGCAAGCTTGGGCAGCATGCCGCCCTGGATTGCGCCGGCGGCGCGGAGGCGCTGTTCGGCGGCGGCGTCCAGTTGCGGGACGGGCGCGCCGTGTTGGTCGAGCACTGCTTCTACATCGGTGAGGTAGAGCAGCGAATCCGCGCGCAGGGCCTGGGCGATTGCGCCGGCGGCGGCGTCGGCGTTGATGTTGAGGGTTTGGGGCGGATCGTCGGTGGAGAGGCCGACGGGGGCGACGACGGGGAGGCGTCGGTCTTGCAGCAGGCTTTGGAGCAGGCCCGGATTGCAGCAGGGTGTCTCGCCGACCAGACCGAGGCGCTCGCTCTTTGGGGAGCGCAGCGTGCCGTTGTCAACGCCGCTGAGGCCGACGGCCGGAGCGCCGAGGCCGACCAGTTGCTCGACGAGGCGCTTGTTGATTAGGCCGGCGAGGACGGCGACGACAACCTCGAGCGACTCGGCGGTGGTGGTGCGGAGGCCGTCCACCCACTGGACGGTTGCGCCGAGGCGCTGCTGCCAATCGGTGACGGCTGCGCCGCCGCCGTGGACGACAACGACGGGGTATCCGTCGGCGTGCAGGGCGGCGCAGTCGCGCAGCGAGGTGTCGTGCTCGCCGAGCGTGCTGCCGCCGACTTTGACGACGATGGGGGCGGTGGTGTTCACGTGTGCAGCGTAGCGGAGGGGGTGGGTTTGGGGGGTTGGGTGCGGGTAGGGCGGAGGAGGCGGCGGGAATGACGAGGAAAGGCGGCGCGAACGCCGCAGTCCCGAACAGCCCCTACACGATCAGCCGAATCACCATCCCCAAAAGCGCCAGAATCAGCGCCAGCAGAATCCCGAACAGCCACCGATTCTCGCGCCGCAGCGACTCCTCGCCCGCCACCATCCTCTCGTAGAGCCTGGCCGCCGTCTCATCGATCTTGGTGTTCAGGGTGTTGAAATTCCTGTCCGTCTTCTCGTCCGCCCGCGCAAAGCGGTCATCCATCTGCGCGAAGCGGTCATCGACCCGCGCAAACCGCTCATCCATCTTCGCGTCCAGCGCCACGAACCGCTCGTCCATCTGCGCGAACCGGTCATCGACCCGCGCAAACCGCTCATCCATCTTCGCGGCCAGCGCCGCAAAGCGGTCATCGATCTTCGCGAAGCGGTCATCCATCCGCGCAAAGCGGTCATCGATCTTCGTGTCCAGCGCCGTGAAGCGGTCGTCGATCTTCCCGAACCGCTCGTCCAGCTGCCCGAACCGCTCATCGATCTTCGCAAACCGCTCGTCCAGCTTGTCGATCCGCTCGTTGACCTTGTCCAGCCGATCGCTGATCTTGTCCAGCCGATCAGTGATCGAACGCTGCCCATGCGCCAAATCCGCAATC
This sequence comes from Dehalococcoidia bacterium, assembly GCA_965242565.1. Classification (GTDB taxonomy): domain Bacteria; phylum Chloroflexota; class Dehalococcoidia; order Bin125; family Bin125; genus CATQGW01. The sequence goes on from OZ251457.1 coordinate 1,821,349, forward strand.
CGGCCCTCGATGTAGCCCAGCCGACGGTCAACCTCGGTGAAACGCCGATCCGCCTCACCCACCGTCAAATAGTCCGCCCGCTCATCCTGCGTCACCATCACCGCAGCCTACCAGATTCCGAAGCCAGGATCCGTCGCCCCAGACTTGATCTGGGGCCCATACGGCGGTCGTCAGCAGGACGGCGCACCGAGCGGTCCTGCGAACGGCGTTGGCGGGACCGCTCGGGACCCCGTGCCGCTCACGTCGAGATGCCCCCGTTCGAGCCGGGGGCAGGCTCCGCGACAAGCGCGGGTATGACGGGGTGGGGCGCGGGTATGACGGAGTGGGGGGCGGGAATGACGAAAGACCGCCTACAGCAGCCGAGACAGAATCACCCCAAGCAGCGCGAAAATCCCGCCCAGCAGCGCGATGATCAGCACGATCGCCCACGTCAGCATCGAGAACCGACGATCCATGTTCGCCGTCAAATCATCGATCCGCTGATCCAGCGCCGCCAGCCGCACATCGATCGCCGCAAACCGGAACTCCAGCGCCTCCATCCGCGTCTCCAGCTTGTCATCCATCGCCTTGAGCCGCGTCTCCAGCTTCCCGTCCAGCGCCGCCAGATCCCGATCCATCCCCTCCTTGAAATCAGCCAGCCGCGCCTCCATCCCCTCCTTGAAATCCTGGAACCGACCCTTCAGCTCCTCCCGCAAATCCACAATCCGCTCCCCCAGCAGCCCCAACTGCTGCTCCACCCCCTTCAGCCGCTGCTCCACCAGCTTGAACCGATCTTCCACCCGCTCAAACCGCTCATCGATCCGCTCGAAGCGCCGATCCGCCTCACCCACCGTCAAATAGTCCGCCCGCTCATCCTGCGTCACCATCACCGCAGCCTACCAGATTCCGAAGCCAGGATCCGTCGCCCCAGACTTGATCTGGGGCCCATACGGCGGCCGTCAGCAGGACGGCGCACCGAGCGGCCCTGCGAACGGGCGTTGGCGGGTGGCTCGGGGCTTCTGCGCTGCTCAGGGGGTTGGGTTTGGGCCCCAGATCAAGTCTGGGGCGACGGAGCCTGGGGACGGGGGTTTGGGGGTGGAGGGTTTGGGGGTGGAGGGTTTGGGGGTACGACGGGGTTGGGTGCTGTGCTCGTCGAGATACCCGCGGCAAGCGCGGGTATGACGGAGGGGGGAGCGCGGGTGTGACGGGGGCGGCAAGCGCGGGGATGACGGGGTGGCGCGACGGAGGCGGCAGCCCGGCGCGACGGAACGGTCCACGCACGCATGTCGCCGCCTACGCTACGCTAGGCCGCAAACCCGCACGCTACCTGGAGGCCAGCACCGTGTCGCAACGCACCCACGCCGCCGCCCTCATCGCAACCCCCCTCGCGCTGCTCGCCGCACTCGCCGCCGCCGCACTCCTCGCCCTCGCGCCCGCCCACGCCGGACCGCCCCCCGAGGGCGTCGAACTCGTCCTCCACGTCGACGACGCGGACGGCGTCATCGAACCCGGCCAAACCGTCAAAGTCTCCGCCGCCGTCCGCTTCCCGGGGCAATACGGCGGCGCCGAGCGCATGAAAGCCACTGACTTCAGCCTCCGCTCCAACTTCGAGTGGGAAAGCGCGCGCGCGGCCGGCGGACGCCTCACCTTCGACGACCCGGGCGTCATCATGGGACTGTACCGCCTGCGGCCCAAGACCGACGATGGCGTGCGGCTGCTCGGCATCCGGCGCGCTGCCCTCCAGGCGCTGGACCGCCGCACCGCCGTCTCCCGCGACGATTCCACCGCCAGGCTGCATATCTTCGATGTCTGGAACAAGCGCCAGGTCCTGAGCATCCCGCCGCCGGCCGGCGCGACCAACGGCTTCGGCTGCGGGGAGCGCGGCATCTCCGACGTCGCCGATCCCGACCGCTGCTATCTCGCGCGCGCGATCGCCGTCTGGCACGAAACCGAAAGCCTCGCCTGGCTGTTCATCGGCGAAGCCAAGGCCGCGGGGCCCGGCGGCGAGGACGCCGTGGGCCGCCTGCACATCTACACGCTCGACTGGACCACCGACCCGCCCACCCTCACCCCACGCGGATCCATGCAGCCCTCGCTCGCCGAAGCCGGCAACCACATGGCATGTATCGGCAACCCGTGCATGCTGAACTACAGCAGATACTGGGCCTCCTACGGCGGCGCCGTCTCGATCTCGGCCGACGGCTCCACCCTCGCCGTCGGCGCGCCCCGCATCAACCAGATCGGCGCCGTCTACGTCTACACCCGCCCCGACAGCGAGGGCGACTGGGCCGATATCGCCTACGAAGACGGCGTCAAGGTCACCGTCGCCCCGACGCCCCACTGGGGCATCTCCGAGGCGACCAGCACCGCGCCCTTCAGCGGCCAAACCTGCGACGCAATCTGCAAAACCCAGCGCAACAACACCTGGAACCGGTTCGCCTGGCGCCACATCGGCCTCTCGGCCGACGGCCGCGTGATGGCCGTCGGCGCCGGCGGCCAGTCGTACTACCACGACGGCCCCAACCTCGCCCCCTACCCCTCCCAGAGCGGCGGCACCGGCAAGTGGAACACCGGCCAGGCCTACGTGTTCGTCGCCCCCGACGGCGGCTGGCAGGCCGCCCCGGATCTGGTCGGGGACAAGACCATCCTGACCGCCAAACAGGCCGCGCCGAGCTACTACGGCAGGGCGACCCACACCACCCCCGGCCCCAACCGCCGCATCACCGAGCCCACCGTCATCCTGCGGCACCGCGCCTGGGGCTCGGCCGAAAACAACTGGCGCTTCGGCGAGTTCATCACCATCACCCGCGACGGCACCACGATCGCCGCCGGCACCCAACCCAATCCTGGTCAGAACAGTTGGCAGGGGCCGGGGAGGGCATTCATCTTCCAGGTCGACTCGCCCGATCAGTGGGAAGAGATTGACCAGCCCTGGGTGTCCGGCACGGATACTGTAGCCGGCGCGACCAGCGCCGAGATTGGGGGTGCGTCCGGCTACGGCGCGCCCGGCCGCTGCGGCATGGCCTTCAACGGCGCCGGCGACAGACTGGTGTTCGGCCTGTGCGGGGCAGGTTACCCACCTGGGCACCCCCTTAGCGGCCGGGATGAAGGGGAGATCCGCTACCTCCACCGCCCCGCCGACGGCCGTTGGGCCACTGGCGCGGTCTACAATCTGGGAGCGCAGTTTTATGAGCCGGGCGGCCGTCACACTGGCAACAGCTACGGCGTGCCGCTCTACAGCCTCAACGGCGAGCGGCTCGCCGTCAGCGCGTGGGGCTTCAAGATCATCCACGACTCGTGCTGCACTGCGAACTCCAACTACCCCGGACACACCTACTACAGCGACGCCGGCTGCCGTCAGCACCGCGACGCCGAGGGCCGGACCTGGACGACCTGCCCGATCGAGACCAACCACAACGATGACCCGATGGGGCTCGGCGACGCCGCCACGATCGTGGTGCCGCCCGGCCAGCCCGAAGGCACGCTGACCATCACTGGCCAAATCAAAGTCTTCATGTTCCTCGGCCTCGCCGGCGGCTACACCGGCCCCAGCGGCGACGACACCGAGAACGCGAAGACGCTCAACAAGACGCTCACCCTGCGGATCGGCGAGGTCGCCGAGCTGGCCGATGCGCAGCTCGACTTCGCGGTCGAGCAGCAGGGCGTCGACGGCGGCGACGATCGCCTCTTCCCCAGTTCGCTCACGGCCGGCGAGCGCACCGTGCTGCGCCTGCAGCTGCTCAACGAGGGCGGCATGCCCGCCCCGGCCGACGCGATCGCCTCGATCATCGCCACCACCACCCGCGGCTCGCTCAGCTCCAACATCCGCGACGACGACAACGCGCGGATCAGCAACGGCTGTCTGGGCGGCGGCGGCGACGCCTGCCAGATCGAGCCCTCTCTGCTCAGCCTCGCCGGCGAAGAGGCTCGCATCTTCTCGTACCCGTACAACACCCCCAGGCCGCCGGGCAGCTACAGCGCGGACAACATTCTGCTCACGCTCGCCTACAGCGGAACCGGCGGCCCGGCCGACGTCAATGTGCGCGTGATCGCCAAGGACGGGACGAGCCTCGCCAGCGAGACGGTGCGCGTCAATCTGCTCGGCCGGCCCGCCGCGCTGAGCATCGCCGCGCCCACGAGCGGCCTGCTCAATGTCGGCACGCCCGACGCCGGCGTCGACGCCGAGCACCGCGACCGCCTGACTCTCGCCGTCACCGCGCTCGATGAGCACGGCGCCGTCGTGCCCCTGCCCGGCGGCGGCATCTCCCGCGCCTGGCTGACCGACCCCGACGGCCGGCGCGTCGCGCGCGGCGTCGACATCGCCTGGCCGCTGGGCGGCGCAGCCGCGCCCACGCTCGACGCCGCCGGTAACCGCCAGGTGCGCGTCGATGTCAACCGCGCCGCCGCGCAGCCGCTCGCCAACGGCGAGTACACGCTCTCCCTCCGCATCGGCGAGCTCAGCGCCGAGCAGACCATCCGCGTCAGCGGCGGCGTGGCCGCCGTCGCGCTCAGCCCCGCCGGCGTCGAGGCCGCGCTCGACAGCGACTTCACCGTCACGGCGACGCTGACCGACGCCGAGGGCGACCCGGTGCCCGACGGCACGCCGGTGGAATGGGGCGAGGTCTCCGTCGTCGGCTCCGCCGGCATCGTGCAGCGCAGCGCGGAGCGCGTCACCGGCGGCGGCGCGGCTTCCGCCACCTGGCGCGCCGTCAGCCCCGGCCGGGTCACCGTCACCGCCGCCGCCAACGGCCTGACCGCCGTCGCGCTGGTCACGGTCCCCGCGCCCCCGCAACCCACCGCCGCCGAACTGCTCAGCTCCGGCGCGCCCAACACGTTCGCGATCTGGAACGGCCGCAGCGCCATCCGGGCCGCCGCGCTGCTGCCCGAGCTGGAGGGCGTCACGACGCTGAGCATCTGGCGCACCGGCCGCTGGTACCGCTACGGCGTCGACCGGGGCCAGCTGGTCGAGGGCTCGCAAAACTTCCAAATCCTCCCCGGCAACCTCCTCTGGCTCTCCAACTAACCCCCCGGGCGGGAACGACGGCAAGCCGTCATTCCCGCCCCCGAGCGGGAACCCCCCACCCCGCCGCTGCCCCCCTTTCCGTCGCCCCAGACTTGATCTGGGGCCCAAACCCAACCCCCTTCGCAGCGCCAAGCGTCGGGATGCCCCGCCAACGCCGTTCGCAGCACCACTCGGGACCGATTCCCGCTCGGGGGCGGGAATGACGGAGCTTTCCCCGCCATACCCGCGCTTGCCACCCCGTCCCGACAGGCGCAATCCTCTGGCTCATCGGCTGATGCCGGGGCGCGGCCACCTGTCAGACGCGGCCACAGTCAGCCGGCGGGTCAGACAAGACCGGGGCGAATACTGTTTCTCGGGTAGCCGCCGGCGCCGAGCGTGTGCGGCCAGAGCTCGAAGAGCTCGTCGATCTCGATCAGCGGCTCGTCGAAATGCAGGTAGCGCTCCAGCACCGGCTCGCTGAAGAGCGAGATACGGTGGCCGCTCGCGCCGAAGATGCGGCCGTTGGCCGCGTCGCTCTGGTCGGAAGCCAGCCAGGCGACGATCGGCGCGACGTTCTTTGGGTCGCGCGCGGTGCCGGCGGCGGAGAGCGACGGGGCGGGCTCGCTGGCATCGACCGCGCGGCCGCGGTCGGTCATCCGCGTGGACGCGCCGGGCGCGATGCAGTTGGTGGTCACGCCGTAGCGGCTGAGCGCGCCGACGTTGCTGCGCATCAGGCCGAGCTTGGCGGCGTGCGCGGCCGAGTAGTTGGGCTGGCCGGCCGAGCCGCGGATGCCGGCGTCGGAGGTGAAGTAGATGATCCGGCGGTGCTCGCCCTCGCGGTTGGCGCGCCAGTAAATCGAGGCGAACTTGGTCGGCGCGAAGCAGCCCTTCAGATGCGCGCGCACGAGGCCGTCCCACTCATCCTCGCTCATGTTGAAGATCATTCGCTCGCGCAGGATGCCGTGCGCGCAGACCAGCACGTCGAGCCCGCCGAACTCGTCGAGCGCCGTCTGCACCATCCGCTCGGCGGTGTCCATATCGGCGACATCGCCGACGAAAGGCACCGCCTCGCCGCCGGCGTCGCGGATTTCCTGCACGACCGCCTCGACTTTGGAAGCGTCCATCCCGAAGCGGCCTTCGACATCGAAGCCGGTGTCGGCGACCACGACCTTTGCGCCCTGCTCGCCGAAGACGCGGCAGAGATTCGAGCCGATGCCCCCCGCGCCGCCGGTGATGATGCAGATTCGACCGTCCAGATGCTTCGTCGCCATCGTCGTCCTCCTCGTCTCGTGTCGTCGGTTCGGCCTCGCGCGGTTATGGGTACTGTGGCGGCGGCGGGCCGAGTCCCTGCAACGCGAAGGTGTGGGGAATCGTCTCGAAGAGCGTGTCGATGTCCCAGTACGGCTCCGTGTGCCAGAGCGTTTGCTCCCACTCCGGCTCGCGCCAGATCGTGATTCGCCCGCCCATTGAGCCGACCACGCGGCCGCTCAGTCCGGCGCTGGCGTCGGAGGCGAGGTAGACCGCCACAGGCGTGACGTTGGCCGGGTCCATCAGGGTGCCGGCCGCGGAGAGGCTCGGCGCGGGTTCGCCCTGGTCGACCTCGCGGTTGCGGTCGGTCATCCGCGTGGAGGCGCTGGGCGAGATGCAGTTGCTGGTCGCGCCGTAGCGTTCGAGCGCCTCGGCGTTGGAGAGCGAGAGGCCGATCTTGCCGGCGTGGGCGGCGGAGTAGTTGGGCTGCCCGGCCTCGCCGCGCACGCCCGCGCTGGAGGTGAAGTAGATGATTCGGCGGTTGCCCTTGTCGCGGTTGGCGCGCCAGTGGATGGCGGCGAACTTGGTCGGCGCGAAGCAGCCCTTGAGGTGGATGCGGACCAGACCGTCCCACTCCTCCTCGCTCATGTTGAAGACCATCCGCTCGCGCAGGATGCCGTGCGCGCAGACCAGGATGTCGAGGTCGCCGTAGGTGTTGACGGCCGTCTCCACGGCGCGCTCGGCGGTGTCCAGCTCGGCGATGTCGCCCGCGATCGGCGTGGCCTCGCCGCCCGCGGCCGTGATCTCGTCCACGACCGCCTGCACTTTCGAAGAGTCCATCCCCGCGCGGCCCTCGACATCGAAGCCGGTGTCGCAGACGACGACTTTCGCGCCCTGCTCGGCGTAGACCTTGCAGATTTGCGAGCCCATCCCGCCCGCCCCGCCGGTGACCAGCGCGACTTTGCCTTGTAGATGCTGCGCCATAGGTGTGCCCCTCAACTCCGCGACGCACTCGCGCGCCATCCGCGCCGGCGTCGCAGAAAAGGTAGCATTGCCGCACACGCAAACGGGAGCGCGCGATGCGCCCCGCCCGAATATTGCTCCGAGCCTTGCTCCAAGTCTGCTCGTGGCCGCTGCGCGCGCTCTGGGAAGCGCTGCATCCCGGCGAGCTTTTCGGCAGCCGCGCCGCCGCCGAACGGCAACTGCGAGCGCAGGCCGCTCACCCCCGCAGCCCCACCGGGGTCAGCAAACAACGCACCCACGGCATCCGCGAGACAATCCGCTAGCCGCCCTCAGCGGCGCTGCGGTGGAGCGAGCAAGCCGAGCGCTTCGGCTGCTGCGGTCTGGCGATTATCCCAGCTAGCGAAGGTGATGACTGCGCCATTCCGCACTGCCAGCGCGCTGGCGATATGCACAGCGTCGGCCCCTGAGAGGGGGAACTGCGCGAGGAGATCGCCCGCGTGTCGCGCGATGTCGGGGCTGATCTCGATCAGGTTGAGGTTTCGCCACAGTTCATCTTGCTGTGCCCATGCCTCTTGCAGCCCCGTTTCAGTGAGCCGGCCGTCGCGGTAGGCGCGGGCCAGCGCGGAGCGGGTTTCCGGGTACGCGAGCCAGCTCGTGTACACATCCGTTGCCTGCTCAAATAGCGCCGCGGCCACATCTGCGCCCTCTTCATCGTGCAGAATCAGCTTCGACAGACCGCTGGTGTCGAAGTACGCTTCGTCGACTTCCATCAGCGTCGCCCGATTGAGCGCAGGATGTCCTCAGTCGTGCCGTTGAAGTCGATCGGCTTCCAATTCGACATCGCTTCGGCGAGCTTGCGGCCGGGTCGGTAGGGAGGGCGCACCAGCCCCCGCGCATACAGGTCGAGCCAGACCGCGGTCGGCTGGACATCGCCCCAGTCGGCGTCCTCGGCTGCGATCTGCTCGTCGCCTGCGGGCGTCTCGTGGTCCTGCACGATCGGTCTGATGTCTTCACGGCCGGCGTAGCGGTCCGCCCAACTCAGGTAATCGTCCGAATCGGGATCCCTGCCCAGGTCGCGCAGGATGTCCTCTGTCGTGCCCTTGTAGTTGATCGGCTTCCGTTCTGCGGGGAGTTCCGCCGCTTCCCGCCACACCGCGCTCGGCTCATCGTCGTCTCGCTCGGCGTGCTGCGCCGCCGCTTCGTCGTGATCCATCTCGATCTCCCTCGGAGCTTGCCGGACCAGCGTAGCCCGTCGCGCGTGCGCGCGTCACGCTCACGAAACGGCGCGGCCGTTTCCAGTCCGGCGTCCTTGGCTGCGATCAGCCGCGCTGTGTTGGAACGGGCAACCCCAGCGCTTCCGCCGCCTCTCGCTGCCGCGTGTCCCAACTAGCGAAGGCCAACGGCGCGTCAATCCGCACCTCAAGAGCGCTCGCAAGATGTACCGCGTCGGCGCCTGACAGCGGATACCGTTTGACGAGCTCGGCGGCGCGGCGGGCAACTGCGGGACTCAGGTCAATCAGCACAAACGTATCCCATAGTGCCTCCACCGTGTCATAGGCAGCTTCGAGCTCGGCAGCGGTGATCTGCCCATCGCGATGCGTCCGCGCCAGCGCCGAGGTGATCTCGGGGTACGAGAGCCAGCTTGTGTACATCGTGTCTGCATCGCGCCGGAGCGCGGCAGCCACTTCCGCGTCTTTTTCTTCCAGCAGGACGAGCTTCACCGCCCCGCTCGTATCGAAGTAGACGTGCTCCGCATCCACCGTCGTCAGATCCGCCCGAGAGCCCGCAGGATGTCCTCCGCCGTGCCCTTGAAATTGATCGGCCTCTGCTCGGCGAGGATGTCGGCGACTTTGCGCGAATTTCGGCCGCGGTACGGCGGACGCACCAAACCCCGCTTGTAGAGACTCAGCCAGACCTCATCGGGCTCTTGATCGCCCCAGTCGATGGCGGGGTCGCCCTCTACCGCTGCCGCCGACTCGCTGCCCGCAGCATCCGCCGATTCTTGATGGTCCATCACGGCGCCCCCTGCTCCTCGCCTCAGTGTACCGACTGTCGCCGCGTCAGGCCGACTCGATGCTCCACCACTCGGCGTAGCGGGTGAGGCCCAGCTTGCGGGCGACCGAGAGCGACGCCGCGTTGGACCACTCGGTGCTGTAGAGCGGGATACGGCCCGAGGCGCGCACGGCGGCCGCCCAGGCGATGGTCGTCTGCGCCGCCAGGCCCCGCCCGCGAAACGGCGCGGCCGTTTCCAGGCCGGCCTCCGCCGCCTCGTCGGAGCGGCGGGCGCAGCAGCACACGCTGACGGCGTCGCCGTCCTGTAACACCGCCGCAATCGGAGTTCGGCCTGGTACTTCTTCTCGCGTCCAGCCCTCGAAGTGCTGCGTCAACGGTCCGTACTCCTCGATCAGTACCGGACTTTCGACTGCCGGCAGTTGTAGCGGGAAGGCAAAGGCTGGTCCGGAACAGACCCGGCCGCCCAGCAGCGCTTCGTACTGATCGGCGTAGAGCGGCTCCGTGCGTGGATCATCCGGCACTTCCTGCGCGGCCAGCCGCCCAATTTCGCGCGCGGTTTCGGCTGGCAGGTCGGCGTGGACGGCGTGCAGCACGGTGCGGCGTCCGCGCACCAGCGTGAGCAACGGGCCGGGACGCGGATCGGGCTCGCGCGTGGCGAGGATGCGCCCCTCGCCATCGAGTTCGTAACCGGTTTGGAGGTACAGCAGCGGAGTGCTCATAGCCAATCCGGATCCAACAGTCGCTGCACGACCGCGATCGCCTCGGATTTGTCGTGGCGCATATAGTTTTGGGCGCGGACGACCTGCGCGTCGCCGAAGAAGAAGCGCTCGTAGAGTTCCTGGCGGCCGGCGAAGCTGGTCCCCACCACATCCCAGGCCAGGCGGAAGAGCGGCACTTTGCCGTCGCCGTCCTCGCCGACGCCGCGGAAGTAGCGTTCGACGGCGGGGCCCAGCGCCTCGATCGTCGCAGCCGAGGGGGCCGCCATGAAGTTGCTGCCGCCGATCTGTTTAATGTGGTCGACGATCTTCACATAGAACTCGGGAAACATGCGCAGGCCGGCCTGGATCGCGCTCTCGTTGGCGTACCAGATGCCGGTCTTGGGGTCGGGGGCTGCGCCTTCGACGGCGGCGATCGCGATCGACTCCATCGTTTGCAGCATCGTCAGGATGTCGCCCAGTCGAATCTGCACGTTGACGAACGAGTTGGTCTGCGCGGAATCGGCGATCAGATGCGCCAGCCCGTAGAGGAAGCGGGTTTTGGCGACGTTTTTGACGATCACGTGGTGCCCGAGCGCTTCGGTGAAGTGCATCGCGAGCAGCGCGAAGTTATGCACGCGCCAGTCGCGGTAATCGTAGACCCACTCCCAGGGAATTTCGCAGTCGTCGAAGACCGCGACGGTATCGATCTCTTCAAAGCGGCCGGAGATCGGGTAGTCGCTGCGCGAGCGGTCGAGGTCGTAGGAATCGCGGCAAATCCAGGTGAGGCCGGGATGATTGACGGGCGACCAGAAGCCGAGCGCGTAATCCTCGTCGCCTTCGCCGCTGAGGATCGGCAGGCCGAAGGAGACGTTGGCGTCGGAGAACGGAGCGAGCGTGCCGACGACCCGCGCGCCCCGCACGATCACGCCGCTCTCGGTGCGCCGCACGATGCCGGCGTTGAGGTACGGTTCCTGCTCGCCGATCGGCGTCTTGCGGTCGATCTGCGGGGTGACAAAGGTGTGAGTGAGGCAGAGGTCCTCGCGCCGGCAGCGTTCGTACATGGCGGCGGCGTGGTCGCCCAGTTCCGGGTCCTTCTGCCCCCAGTGATCGCGGGCGGCGGCGACGGCCGTCGCTGCCGCGTTCATGTAGTCGGGCGAGCGTCCCAGCTGGCCGCCGGTGTGTTCAGCCCAGGCGGCGTAGGCGGCGGCGCGGCGGCGCAGGTCGTCTTTGGAGCGGGGAACGATGAACGAGAGGTGCGAGCGCTCACCGTTCTCGTCCTCGTAGGTGACGAGATCGCGAATCTCGGGGTCGTGTTGGAAGTCGTAGTAGGCGGCGACGGTCCGCGCGGTATTGGCGAAGCCGGGCGCAGTCGTCACATCGGCGACGCGCTCGCCGACATGCCAGACCTCGCGCTCGTCGCGCAGGCCGGCCAGGTACTGCTCACCGGTTCGGAGCGCCATTCGTCCGCGCCGCTCAGCCGCGCTGCGGGGCGGCTCAGTCGCCGCTGAAGGCCGGGGTGGGCTCGTCGACCAGCGCCTCGGGGCCTTCGGTGGGCAGCACATCGGCGTAGTTCAGCGCGGCGTGAATGTCGCCCTCCCAGTGTTCGCGCGGCAGCTCGTAGAGCACCTCAATGCCGTGCCCGTCGGGGTCGTTGATGTAGACCGAGTGGGTCATGCCGTGGCTGATCCGCAGGTTGAACTTGACGCCCTGCTCCTGCAGGAATTCGAGCTGCTTGAGCCAGGATTCGCGGTCCGGGTAATGCACCGCGAAGTGGTTGAGGCCGGGCCGGCGGGGCGCCATCGACCAGTCCTCTTCCTCGGGGGCGTCGCCGGGGATCTCGACCAGGGCGAGGTCGTGGTGGCTCTCGGAGAGCCCGTTGTAGAAGCGCATGTTCATGCTGCGCTCGTTGCGCTGTTCGAGGCTCCCGATCTGGCGGAAGCCCATGATCTCCGTCCAGAAAGCGTGGGCGCGCTCCATGTCGCGCACGTTGAGCACCAGGTGGTTGACGCCCACCGGGGTCATCGCCTGTGGAGTGTCGCTGCTCATTGCGGTCCTCATCTCGCTGCGTTGCGGCTGATGGGGCAAGGGTACCAAATTCGCTACCCCCGCAGCGCGGCGCTGGCGCGCAGCGCCTCCACCGCGGCGGCGCTCCGATCATCGTCGCCCACCGTCGCAGCCTCCGCCGCTTCGCGGAAGCGCATCACGACGCCCTGCTGCCGCACGCGGCGAAAGAATGCGGCGTCCACATCGCCGCCGCGCTCGCCGTAGCGGGTCATCACCCGCCAGCCGAAATCGGAGCCGTACGCCTCAACCACGGCGGCGAAATCGGCGGCCGGATCGCCCGCTTGGACGCACTCCCAGCCGACCACGCCGATCAGGTCGCGCATGTACGCATCGAGCAGCAAATGCTCCTCGTGCAAGCCGCCGTGGACGACCGTCGGCTCGAACGACCACGATGCCTCATCGTCGAGGAACGCGCGCCACCAGCGGCGGATGTGGGCGTGCTCGGAAAAGCGCAGCAGCGGGCGCAGCGCGGCGGCGCTCTCGCGGGCGAGCTGCTCGGCGCGTTCGCGCCAGCGGCGCGGCGGGGGCAGTCCCCGCGAGCGGGCGCGCGGCAGGGGGAACTGGTGCAGCTCGAAGAGGAATTGCGCCAGACCGCGCACGAGCCGCTCGATGTTGTCGTCGTTGATCGCAGCGGCGCGCATCGGCTTGCCGAGCACCTGCGGCGCGGCGTACCAGCCGTGCGGCCACTCGCGCGAGGGCTCCCCGCGCCGCTCGAAGAGCGGCACGGCGGGGCTCAGGAAGCCGCGCAGGTGCGGCAGTAGCGCGGCCTGGAGCTCGAGGCGCTGCTCAGCGTCGTCGCTGCGAGGAAAGCGGGCGTGCAGCCCCGCGCCGTCGAGCGCGAGCTCGGCGGGGGTGTCCGCCGTGATCGTCAGGTCGGGCGCTTCGAGTTGGGGAAACGCGCCCTGTAGGGCGAACGCGCAGCGTTCCAACAGCTCGCCCACGGCCCGATCGACAACGGCTTCGCCCGGCATGGGTGCGAGTTTACTGGCCGCCGCCCGATTCGCCGGGCAGCGGTGGGCGGCGCGGGCCGAGCCACTGGAGCGGATCGACATCCTGCCCGCGCACGATCACTTCCCAGTGCAGGTGCGGGCCGGTTGACAACCCGGTGCTGCCGATGTTGCCGAGCCAGTCGCCCGCGGCGAGCTCTTGCCCGACCTCAACGGCGATCAGCGAGAGGTGCCAGTAGCCGCTGTAGACGCCCGCGCCGTGGTCGAGGATCACGCCGATGCCGTGGATGACCAGCTCGCCCGTCCAGGCGACGCGGGCGGGCGCGGGCGCGACGACCGGGTCGCCGTGATCGGCGGCGATGTCGTGGCCGTGATGCCAGCCGGTGGTCGGCTGACCGTTGTAAGAGCGCATCGCCCCGAAGCGCCCGTTGTCGGGGCCGGCGACGGGCCGCAGCCACGGACCGCTCCAGCGCGGCGGGCCAGTCACCGCGATGTGATCTTCGAAGCGCACCCGGATGTCTTCCAGCAGCGCTTCGCGGTCGATCGGATCGCCTGTCCCTTCGCCGATGTAAATCTCCTCCAGCGGAACATCGGCGTCGATGATTTGCACGCGCGCCGCGAGGGTAGCGGTGAGCGCGCTGGCGTCGTCGTGGAGGCGGACCTGAACGGCGTATTCGCCGATTGGAGTGTCGGGCGCGAAGGGTTGCACGGCGTACCACTCGTCGCCGACGCGGAGCATGTCGCTCGCCGCGCCGCCCACGCGGAGCGTCGCGCTCGCCGCCCGACCGGTGGGGCCGTCCGCGACCAGCACCGCGATCGCTTCGCCCTGGCGGATGCTGGTTGGGGAGACGCGCAGTTCGGCGGCGGTCGCCGCCGCCGGCGGAGCGGATGCGGGCTCATGTGCAGGCTCCGGTTCCGACTCGGGCGCGGCCTGGGCGACCGGTTCGGGTTCCGGCTCAGGTTCGGCGGCTGGCGCGGCTGGCGCGGGCGAGGTCGCAGCCTGTTGCGGCTCGGGTGTCGGCGGTTCGGCTTGCGGTGCAGGAGTCGGCGGCGCGGGAGCGGCGGGAGCCGGTTGCGGGAGGTCCGGCGGGTCGGCGCGGCGGGATTCGACGAGCACGGCGGCGAGGGCCGCTGCCGCGCCGACGACAACCAGCAGCGCGGCCAGGATGCGGACGTTCACGTGCGTCAAACATCCACTTCCCCAGCCGCAGCCCGACGCCTATGTTCACTCTCGATGTTCACTGTAGCCGCCGCAGCCCAGGTCGACGAATTGCCGCGCATCGCCGCCGGCGCGTCGCCGCCGCAGCGCGTCGCCAAGCCGTGGGGCGAGGAGCTGGTGCTGAGCCGCTCGGAGGGCGCGGTCTGCAAGCTGCTGCGCATCCGCGCGGGCAAGCGGCTCAGCCTGCAATACCACCGCCGCAAACGAGAGACGCTGATCGTGCGCGACGGGCGGGTGCGGCTGACGTTGGGCGATTCGCTCGAGACGCTGCGCACACGCGCCGTGGGGCGTGGATACCGGGCGTCCATCCCCGCCGGCCGCATCCACCGACTCGAAGCGCTGGGCGGCGATGCGGAAGTGCTGGAGTTCGCGTTCGATGCGGCGGCCGGAGCGGCTGGCGCAGCTGGCGCGGACGACATCGTGCGGCTGGCCGACGACTATGGACGCGCCGAACTGACGTAGCCTTGAGTGGTGACACCGGGCGCTACCTCGCTGCCGATCCGCCTGCGCGCGGGCGATGAAGACGCGCTGCGGGAGTTATTCCGCGCGCTGGGGCCGCAGGCGCACGCGCTCGCGCAGCGCGTCGCCGGAGCGCACGCCGCCGACGCTGTGGTGGAAGAGGTGTTCCTGCTGGCCTGGCGCGAGCCGCAGCGCTGGACCGCGGCGACTTTCGAGCTGGAACTGCTGCGCTGTGTGCGCGACCTCGCGCTGGCGGTGCGGCGGCGGGGGATCAGCGCGGCGGCGGCGCTGGCGCAGTTGGAGCCGCCGGCCGCCGCGCCGGGGGGCGAGGCGCTCGCGGTGGGGCGGGAGAACGCCGATCTGGTGCGGGCGGCGTTGTTCGGGCTGGAGGAGTCCGAACGCGAGCTGCTGGAGGCGGCATGGTTCGACGGCGCGCTGGAAACGAATGACTCGGCGGCGTTGACGGCGGCGCTGGAGCGTCTGGCCGATGCAATTCGGGAGCGGGCATGAGCGACGATCGGCAGGCGGCGGCGGAGCTTGGACCGGTCGTCTTCGGGCTGGCGGAGGCCGATGCGCCGCTCGTGGAGGATGAGGCGGCGGCGCGGTTGGCGGCGACGGCCGCGGCGCTGGCGCTGGTTCCCAATCCGACCGAGGCGGCCGCCTATTCGGTGGGGCTCGAGCACCGCGTGATTTCGCGGGCGCGCGAGTTTCGCGCGCCGCGGCTGCGCCGCCGCCTGCGGCCGAGCGCGGCGCGTCGAATCGCGTTCGCGCTGCTGCTCGCCGGGGCGCTGGCCGCGGCCGGTGTCTTCGCCTGGCTGGCGTTCGAGCCGAGCGATCCGATCGGCGGGCGGGCGCTGGCGCTGAGCGACGGCGGCGGCGTCGGCGTGCTGCTGCCGCGCTATGAGGAGCGCCCCTTCGCGCTGGTCTTCTGGGGGCTGCCGGCGGCCGAGCAGGGCGAGGCGTGGCAGTTGTGGCTGGTGCGTGAGAGCGGCGAGGTCACGGCCGGCGCGTCATTTGCGCCCGACGACGAGGGGCGGGCGGCAGTCGTGATCAATCCGAACACGCTGGAGAGCGACGACGCCCCGATCGGCTTTGCCGTCTCGCTGGACAATCCCTCGGAGCGCAGCGGTGAAACGCCGCCGCGCGAGGCGATTCGCTACCAATTCCCGCTCGACTAAGTCGTGTCCACTTCTCCGCCACACCCGCCGCTCCACTTCTCCGTCATACCCGCGCTTGTCGCGGGTATCTCGACGTGAGCAGCACCAACGCCGCACCCACCCCTCCCCCCGTCATTCCCGCCCCCGGCTTGAAGGGAACCCACACGCCCATCGCCGCCGGCGCAACATCCCGGGACGCCCCGCCAACGCACTTTGGCGGGCAACATTGAGGTTGGGGCGAGTACACTGCCCCGGATTGCGCGAAACCGCGCGCGCGGAGATGAGGCTGAACAATGGAGTTCGAGTTCAACAGCGAGCAGGAAGCTTGGCGCGGAGAAATCCGCAGCTGGATCCGCGACGAATTCGGCGCCGACTGGAACGGCGCGGAATTCGACCTCGACGAAGAGGGCGCGGACGAAGCCTGGGAATTCTCCAAAGGCGTCCGCAAGATCCTCGCCGAGAAGGGCTGGACCGCCCCCGCCTGGCCCACAGAACACGGCGGCATGGGCCTGAGCTTCGTCGAGCAGGCGATCTTCAACGAAGAACTCGCCTACAACCGCGTGCCCGGACCGGACCTGATCTCCGTCGGCTACGTCGGACCCACCCTGCTCGCCTACGGCACCGACGAGCAGAAAGAGAGCTTCCTCGACGACATCGTTTCCTCCCGCGCGTCCTGGTGCCAGGGCTACTCCGAGCCCGGCTCCGGTTCGGACCTGGCTTCGCTGCAAACCCGCGCGGTGCGCGACGGCGACGACTACGTGATCAACGGCCAGAAAATCTGGACCAGCAACGCGCACCGCGCCGACTGGATGTTCGCCCTCGTCCGCACCGATCCCGACGCCCCCAAGCACCGCGGCATCACTTACCTGCTGGTCGACATGAACACGCCCGGCATCACGGTGCGGCCGCTGATCAACATGCTCGGCGGGCACGGCTTCAACGAAGTCTTCTTCGAGGATGTCCGCGTGCCCGTGCAGAACCGCGTCGGCGAGGAAAACCGCGGCTGGTACGTGGGCATGGCCACGATGGACTTCGAGCGCTCCGCCCTGAGCGGCTCGGCCGCGCTGCGCCGCAACTTCGACGACTTCATCGGCTGGATGCAGGATCGCCCGGGCGCGGCCGAAAAGCGCGAGCAGAACGGCGTCGCCGACGTCGCGATCAACATCGAGGTCTCGCGCATGCTCTCGCTGCGCGTGCTCTCGATGCAGCAGGGCGGCCTCGCCCCCAACCACGAAGCCAGCATCGCCAAGATGTTCAGCTCCGAACTCAGCCAGCGCTTCGCCCGCTTCGGCGTCAACGTGATGGGCTCGTTCGGCGCGCTGCGCAAGGGCGACCCCTACGCCCAGATGAAGGGCTGGTTCACCGAGCAGTACATGTCCAGCGTGCCCGCCACCATCGCCGGCGGCAGCTCCGAAATCCAGCGCGGCATCGTCGCCACCCGCGGCCTCGGCCTGCCCCGCTCCTGAGCACGCCCGCCGCGCCCATGGCCGACCTCTACAGCGACTTCATCGCGTTCTTCGACGCCGCCGCCTCGTTCAGCGAGTTCGACGCGCGCCTGCTCGATCAGGTCAAAACCTGCAACAACGTCTACGTCATGCACTTCCCCGTGCGCAACGAGCACGGCGACCTGGAAGTGATCGAGGCCTACCGCGCCGAGCACTCCCACCATCGGCTGCCCACCAAGGGCGGCATCCGCTACAGCACGATGGTCAGCCAGCGCGAGGTCATGGGCCTCGCCGCGCTGATGACCTTCAAGTGCGCGCTCGTCGATGTCCCCTTCGGCGGCGCAAAGGGCGGCGTCTGCATCGACGCCCACGACCGCGCACCGGAGTTCATCGAGCGCGTCACCCGCCGGCTCACCGTCGAGCTGAACCAGAAAGACTTCATCGGACCGGCGGTCGACGTGCCCGCGCCCGACTACGGCACCGGCGAGCGCGAGATGGCCTGGATCGCCGACACCTACCGCATCCTGCATCCGGAAGACATCAACTACTGGGGCTCCGTCACCGGCAAGCCGGTCTCGCTGCACGGCATTCCCGGCCGCACCGAAGCGACGGGCCTGGGCGTCTACCACGGAATCATCAACTGCCTGGCGGACTCCGCCGAAGACGCCGCCTCCGGGCTGCGCGGCGGCGTGGCCGGCAAGCGGATCATCGTGCAGGGCCTGGGCAACGTCGGCTTCCACGCCGCGCGCGAACTGGCGGAGGCCGGTGCGCTGATCGTCGGGGTGGGCGAGATCGACGCCGCGCTCTACGACGCGGGCGGCCTGGATGTGGAGGCGATCAGCCGCCACCGCCGCGAACACGGCGGCGTCGCGTCCTACCCGGCCGCCCAGGTGTTCAGCCAGTCGCGCGAGATCCTCGAGCAGGAGTGCGACATCCTGATCCCGGCCGCGCTGGAGCACCAGATCACGATCGACAACGCCGCGCGCGTGCGCGCACGCGTCGTCGCCGAGGCCGCCAACGGACCGACCACGCCGGAGGCCGACGCGATCCTGCGCGCGCGCGGCATCACCGTGATCCCCGACCTCTACCTCAACGCCGGCGGCGTGACCGTCTCCTACTTCGAGTGGATCAAAAACCTCTCGCACGTCTCGTTCGATCGGATGGTCACGCGCCAAACGGAGGTGCAGAACAACAACCTGCTGGACATGATCGAGCGGCAAACCGGCGCGACGATCGACCCTGCCGACCGCCGCCGGGTGGCGGCCGGGCCGGACGAGCTGGATATCGTGCGCAACGCGTTGGCCTACACGATGTCGGAGGCCTACGTGCGCATGGCGCATGTGCGGCGCGAGCGCGAACTGCCCGACCTGCGCACCGCCGCCTACCTCATCTCACTCGAACGGGTCGCGCAGAGCTACCTTGACCTCGGCCTCTTCCCCTGACCCACAACGACTGACCCGCAACGACGAAAGGGCGACTGACCATGGGACACCCCGAACGCTATCTGGAGATCAACCCCGAATGGGACAAGAGCGGCGCGCCGCTGATCAAGTTCACCGCCGACGATGAGGCCAACCAACTGCTGGCGGAGGACCCCAACGCCCTGCTGATCGGCATCGTGCTCGACCAGCAAATCCAAACCGAGCGCGCCTTCGCCGGCCCGGCCGAACTGCGCCGCCGACTCGGACATCTCGACCCGGCCAAAATCGCCGCGATGGACCAGGATGCGTTCGTCGAGGTCTTCCGCGCCAAGCCGGCGATCCACCGCTTCCCCGCCAGTATGGGCAAGCGCGTCCACGACGCCTGCCAGGCGCTGGTCGCCGACTGGGGCGGCGACGCCGGCGCGATCTGGGCCGACGCGCCCGACGCCAGGGCAGCCATGAAGCGGCTCGGCGGGCTGCCGGGCATCGGCAAGGCCAAGCAGCAGCTCGCGGTGATGCTGCTTGGCCGCTACTACGGAGTCGAACTCGAAGGCTGGCGCGAGGCCAGCCCGGTCAAGGTGCCCAAATGAGGCGCGCCGCCGGCCAACGCACCGCCACGCCCGACCGCGGCAAGCTGCAACAGGGCTTCGTCGGCCTCGCCCACGCGATCTGGTTCCTGCTCGCGCTTGTCATCTGGGCGGTCGGCTACCTGCTGCACTTCATCGGCAGCGCGCTGATCCGCGTCAGCGGGCTGGCCGGCGGCGCGCAGTCGCTGCCGCAGCCGGAGCCGATCTCGACGCGCCCGCCCTCGCCCGGCTCGCGCTCCACGCCGACGTCGTCGACGTCCTCAACCCCCGCACAGCCGGCATCGGGAGGTCCGACGGCGACCAGGCCGGGCCAAATTGGCAGCGATGATCCGCCCGGCAAGTCCTGACGGCGCTATCCTCGCCGCGCAGCGAAGACGGGAGAGCACCATGGCGGTTTCCTTCGGCGTACACACCGGCCAGCAGAATGTGGCGATGGATGAACTCCGCCGCCTCTGGCGCTGGATCGACGACCAGGGCATGGATTGGATCTCCGTCTGGGACCACTTCTACGAAGCGCCGCCCGTCGACGGCATGTCTCCCCACTTCGAGTCGACCGCCTGCATGGCCGTAATCGCCGCCGAGACCGAGCGCGTGCGAATCGGCTGCCTGGTCTTCTGCGTGCCCTACCGCAACCCCGCGACGCTGGCCAAAACCCTGACCACGCTCGACCACATCTCCGGCGGGCGGCTCGAGCCGGGCTTCGGCGCCGGCTGGCACGAAATGGAATTCCGCGGCTACGGCTACGGCTTCCCCGCCCTGCGCGACCGCTTCGTGATGCTCGAAGAGGGCGTCCAGATCATCCGCGGCATGCTCACCCAGGAGCGCACCAGCTTCGAGGGCATCCACTACCAGGCCGTCGACGCGACCTGCCAGCCCCCGCCGCTGCAGGAGCGGATGCCGCTCTGGATCGGCGGGCGCGGCGAGCGCAAGACGCTGCGCATGGCCGCGCAGTACATGGAGGGCTGGAACGTGCCCTACATCGGCGTCGAGGAATTCGCGCGGCTCAACGGCGTGCTCGACCAGCACTGCGCCGACCAGGGCCGCGACCCGCAAACCATCGACCGCACTGTGAACCTGCAATTCACGCTGAGCAGCACCGCCGAGGAAGCGGCCTCCGCCCGCGAGCAGCTCGAGGCCCAGTGGGGCGAGCAGGCCGAACGCATTTCCGAAGGCTCGCTCCAGGGCACGCCCGACGACGCATTCGACCGCGTCTCGCAATACATCGACGCCGGCGCAGCCGGCGTCAACGTCGCCCTCCGCGCCCCCTGGAACGAAGCCGCGCTCAACGCCTACATCACCGAAGTAGTCCCCGCCCTCCGCCAAAAATACGGAGCCGTCGAACTCTAGCCCCATCCCACCTCAAACATGCGCAACCCCTCTCCCTCCGTCGCCCCAGACTTGATCTGGAGCCTGCCCCAGACTTGATCTGGGGGCCCAAACCCAACCCTCTTCGCAGCGACAGATTCCTGAGCCACCCGCCAACGCCTGTCCGCAGGCCGGCCCGACACACCGCCCCGTCGCCGACGCCGCACCACGCCCCACCCCGCCCACGCCGTGATACCGTCGCTCATCCGCAACAGAACAAGAGACCTACCGATGCCCATCTCCGCTCATCTCGTCGCAGCGACACACCCTGACCAACCCCGACCAAATCCGAACAACCCTGACCACGCCGAACCACCCCGACCAGATAGAGCGCAGCCCACACCTACCCCGAACAAACCCGACCAAACCTGAACAAACCTGACCATGCCGAACCGCCCCGACCAGATAGAGCGCAGCCCACATCCTACCCCGAACAAACCCGACCAAACCTGAACAAACCTGACCATGCCGAACCGCCCCGACCAGATAGAGCGCAGCCCACACCCTACCCCGAACACTCCGAACAAAGCCGACCAAAGCCGACCAACATGCCGAGCCCCACAGGCAGCGGACCGACTTGCGTGAACGCGCCCTGACCAGGACACAAGCCGCCGGTCGCCCGACGCGGGCGGCTATGCTGGCCCTATGGATGAGCTGCGCTACTCGGAGCTGCCGGAGGGCCTGCGGGAGCCCGTGCTGGTACTGGCCTTTTTCGGCTGGAACGATGCAGCGGACGCCGCAACCGACGCCGTGAAATACCTGCGCAACCTCTCGCAGTCGGCGGCCTTCGCGACGATTGACCCCGATGAGTTCTTCGTCTTCACCGAGCATCGCCCCACGGTGAAATGGGTGGACGGCGACGACGCGCGGCGCGAGGTGGTCTGGCCGGTGACCGATTTCACGGTGCTGCGCCTGCCTAACGCGGCGCACGACCTGATCCTGGGGCTGGGCACCGAGCCCGACCTGCGCTGGCGGACGTACTGCCGGCTGGTGCTGGATGTGGTCGAAAAGTCGGGCGCGGTAGAAGTGCTGACCCTGGGCGCGCTGCTGGCCGATGTCGCGCATACCCGGCCGACCAGCGTGACGGGCGGCTCTTCCAGCCTCGCCCGCTCGCGCGAACTCGGCTTCGAACCGAGCCGCTACGAAGGCCCGACCGGCATCGTCGGCTCCGTCGGCGAGGCCTGCCGCATCGCGGGTGTGGACCATATGGGGCTCTGGGCGTCGCTGCCGCATTATGTGACAAGTCGCCATAACCCGGGCGCGACCAAGGCGATCCTCGAACAACTGGGGCGCATCTACGGGATTGAGTTCGACCTGACGCATCTGGAGCGGGCGATGGAGCGCTACCGGCGGGAGGTGGACGACGCGCTGGACGACAAGCCGGATGTGCGCGAGTACGTGCGCTCGCTGGAAGAACGCACGGACCGCGAGCGCGGCGAAATGCAGCCGGATGAGCCGCAGCTCGAGAGCAGCGAAGTGCTCGACGAGATCGACCGCCTGCTGCGCGGGGATGCCTGATGAGCGACATCAGCGACGCGCCCGACACCAACGCCGCCGAGGACTGGGTCAACGAGATCGAGGTGCGTGGCCTGATCGTGGGGGCGTTCCAGGAAAACTGCTGGGTGATCGGCAACCGCCGCACGCGCGAGGCGATCTGCATCGACCCGGGCGAGCAGGCCGACGACATCGTGCATCTGGCCAAAGACATGGGCGTGGAGATCAAGCGGATCGCCACCTCGCACGGCCACCTCGACCATGTGCTGGGCATCCGCGGGGTGCAATCGGCGACCAACGCTGATTTCCTGATGCACGAGCACGACCTGGAGGTGCTGCGCGGCGCGGCGGCGGGCGCGGCGCAGTTCGGGATGCAGGTGGAACAGCCGCCGGACCCGGATCATTTCATCGTGGAGGACGACCTGATCGAGGTGGACGGCGTGAAGCTCTCGGTCATTCACACGCCGGGGCACACCCGCGGGAGCGTCTCGTTCTTCGGCGCGGGCATGCTGTTCAGCGGCGACACCCTGTTCCGCCAGAGCATCGGCCGCACCGATCTGCCGGGCGGGGACTACGCGCAGGAAATGAGCAGCATCATCGACAAGCTGCTGCAACTGCCCGACGAGACGCTGGTGTTGCCGGGGCACATGGATCAGACCACGCTGGGCGAGGAGCGGCAGCAGAATCCGTTCATCCTGCAGGCGCTCCAGCAGCGCGGCGTGCGCCCCGGCGAGCGGCTCGGCCCGGGCGGGCTGATCCTGCCGGAATAGCGCCGGGCCGGCGCAAGGAGCGGAGCACGCGATGACCGACCGCGAGACAGTGCTGCAAGAGATCGACGCAGCGGAGGCTCAGCTGCGTGAGCGACTGGAGCGGATCGACGAAGCGCATGGCTCATGGGAGGGCGCGGTCGGCGACTGGTCCGTAGCCCAGCTGCTCCAGCACATCCACGGCTGGCTGACCGAGATGAACGGGGCGGTGGAGCGAATGCAAGCCGGCCGGCGCCCGACGCCGGAGGGCGTGAGCTACGACGACTTCAACGAGTGGAACGCGGGCTTCGTGCGCGAGCGCGGCGCGCAGAGCTACGCCGACGCGCGCGCCGCGCTGGAAGCGGAGCACGCCCGCTTCCGCGCCAACGTCGCCGCGCTCGACGCCGCCCGCTTCGGCAAGGGCAAGACGATCAACCAACTGGTCGAGGGAACCGTCACCCACCACTACCCCGAACACTGCGCCGATCTCGACGCCTATCTGGGCGGCGCCTGTGAGTGAGAGCCTGCGAGTTGGGCGCGCGTTTGTGCCACCATCGCGCGGGCGCGATAATCAACCCAACGCCTTGTCTCTGGAAAGCGACGCCGTATGAGCGACGACGAAAGCCTGATCACCCCCGCAATGGAAGCTGCGATCGGCTCGGAGGGCGAACCCGCCGAGGACACGATCGACGCCGAGCGCGTGCTGCGCCTGCTGCGCGCGCTCGAGGAGCAGGACGCCGAGCTGGTCGCGGCCGTTGAAGCGGGCGACACCTCCTACCCCATGCCGACCTATGCGCTGCTCACGACCAGCACGCGCCAGCAGCAGCTCTCGGTGCCCGACACGCCGGAGCGCGCGCTGATGGCCGCCGACGCCTGGCAGGTCTCCGCCCCGATCCACCTCGGCGACACGATGACCATCGTGCCGCGCGTGGCCGACATCCAGGAACGGATCGGCGGGCGCGTCGGCCACTCGCTGTTCGTCCACCACGAGTGGGTCTACACCAACCAGCACGGCGAAGAGGTGGCGCGCGTGCGCCGCACCGTGACCCACTTCCAGCAGCGCCACACCGGGGAGTAACGACACATGCCGCTCAGCTACGAATCGCTCTCCGAAGGCGGCGAACTGCCCAACGAGCAGCGCACGCCGGGTACGGACCAGGTGGTCGCGTTCTGCAACGCCACCGGCAACGCTGGCCCGCAATTTTTGGACGCCGAATTCGCCAAGGAGAAGATGGGGCTGCCCGGCCCGATCATCCCCGGCAACATGAAGCAGGGCTTCCTCGATCAATACCTGCGGCGGCACTTCGGCGCCCACACGATCACCCGCCTGCAGCTCAACCACCGCCGCCCCGACCTGCACAACGTGGAGATGACAATCGGCGGCGAGGTCACCAAACTGCGCGAAGAAGACGGACGCCGCTACGCCGACCTCGAGCTGCACATCGACAACCCGCAGGACGAGCGCTCGGTGCGCGGCGCGGCCACCATCGCCTTCGACTAAGCCCGCGTGACGCTGCCCGAACTGCCCGAACTGCGCGAAGGAGCGCCGCTGCCCGAAGTTCGGCTCACCCCGACGCGCGAGCAGGTGCTCCGCTTCCTCGAAGCCACCGGCTTCCAAATCCCGTTCTTCCACGACGACGAGGTCGCCCGCGGCATGGGCCTGCACGGCGCAATCGTGCCCGCCGAAATGAAATCGGGCCTGCTCATCTCCCACCTCCGCAACCTCGCCCGGCCCGACGGCAATCTGCTGCGCCTGCAATCCGCATTCCGCCGCCCCGACTACCACGGCGATCCAGTCACGATCGTCGGCAACGTAACGCGCGTCGAAACCTCCGATGCAGGCCGCGAAGTCCACCTGGAGCTGCAAATCATCCAAGCCGACGGCGCAGTAAGCGTCCGCTCCTCGGCAATCCTGTCGCTGAGCTAGGGTCCGTTCCCAATTCCGCCACGCCCGTGCCCCTTCCGTCACGCACCCGCGCCTCCACTCCGTCACACCCGCGCCCCCTCTCCGTCATACCGCGCTCCCTCTCCGTCATACCCGCGCTTGCCGCGGGTATCTCAACGTGAACAGCACCATCGTTGTATCTCAACCACTACCCCCCGCCGTTCCCGCCTGCGCGGGAATGGTGGGGCGACAAGGGATGGCGCGCGGGAAGGAGGAGCTATTGACCGCTGATGGTCATGCACGACATGCGGATGGTGGGCGCAGCGGTCTGCCCGAACCACTGCGAGTCGTCCCCGACCGCATCAACGTCGTTGAGCATGTCGCGGAGGTTGCCGGAGATGTTGATTTCGCTGACCGGCTCGGCCAGTTCGCCGTTGCGGATGCGAATGCCGGCTGCGCCGCGCGAGAAATCGCCGGTGGTCAGGTTGATCCCGAAGCCCATCAGCGTGGTGAGATAGAGACCGTCGGCTACATCCCGCACGATCTCGTCGGCGGGCGTCTCGCCGCCAGCGATGACGAGGTTGCCGGAACCGATGCCGGGCAGGCTTGAGACATCGCGGACGGCGGAACCGGTCGTGGCGGCGTCGAGCCGGCGCGCGTTGTAACAGTCGAAAAGAAAGCCGCGGAAGACGCCGGCTTCGAGCAGCGGGTTGCGGCGCGTGCCCACGCCTTCACCGTCGAACGGGCGCGAGCCGAGTTGCGCGGGCAGCGTCGGATCGTCGGCGACCGAGAGCAGCGGCGAAGCGACCTGCTCGCCCTCGCGTCCGGCGAGAAAGGTGGAACCGCGGTAGAGCGCCTCGCCGCTGGCGGCCTGGGCGACGATGCCGGCCAGTCCGGCGGCCATGCGCGGCTCCCAGACGACCGGCGCCTGCCAGGTCTCGCCCTTGGCCGCGCCGAGCTGGCGCAGCGCCCGCGCGGCGGCCTCGCGCCCGACCGACGCCTCGTCTTCGAGCCGATGCAGTTGGCGGGCGGCGGTGAACCAGCCGGCGTTGCGCAGGCTGCCGTCCTCCTCCTGCGCCATGACCTCGACGTAGAGCGAGGCCGACGCGCCGCGGTACTGACCGGCGAAACCGTTGGTATCGGCCAGCGCGAAGGCGCTGACGCGGGTGCTGAACGTCGCGCCGCCGCTGTTGCCGATCTGCGGCGAGGCGTCGAGCGCGGCCTGCTCGCAGGCCAGCGCGCGGCGAGCTCGCTCGTCGCCGTCGAGCAACGGAATTGTTTCGTCGAAGAGCGCCAGCTCGGCGGGCTGGCGGGTCTGCTCCGACGGATCGGGCAGCCCGGCGTGCGGGTCGGGCTCCGAGACGCGGGCCAACTCCATCGCCGTCTGCGCGGTTTCCGCGAGCGCCGTGTCGGTCACGTCGCTGGTGGACACGACCGCCTGGCGTCCGTCCACGATCACCCGCAGCCCGACGGAGCGCGAAGCCGCTTCGGCCACCTTTTCGACCTGCTGCATGCGCACTTCGGTGGAAGAGTTGGTGGAAGCGACGGCCACCGCGTCGGCCTGCTCGGCGCCGGCCCGGCGGGCGAGCTCCAGCAGCTGCGCGGCCAGCTCGAGTGGGGAGCGCTCGGCGGTCACGCGGACATCCCCGCGCCGGAGCGCATCTGCGTGCCGCCCACGGTCATCTCCGAAACCAGCACCGTCGGAATGCCCACGCCCACGGGCACCGCCTGACCGTCCTTGCCGCAGGTCCAGCGCCCGTCGCTCATCTCCAGGTCGTGGGCGACGCCGGTCACCTTGCTCAGCGCGTCGGGGCCGTTGCCGATCAGATTCACATCGCGGATCGGCGCGGTGATCACGCCGTGCTCGATCAGGTAGCCCTCGGTGACGGAGAAGACGAAATCCCCATTGGAGATGTTGACCTGTCCGCCCGAGAAGGCCTTGCAGTAGATGCCGAAATCAACGCGACGGATCAGGTCCTCGGGATCGTCCTCGCCGGCCGTCATGTAGGTGTTGGTCATGCGCGGCATCGGGATGTGGCGGAACGACTGCCGGCGTCCGTTGCCGGAGGGCGCGACGCCGAAATGGTCGGCGGAGATGCGATCCTGCATGTAGGCGGCCAGTACGCCGTCCTCGATCAGCAGGTTGCGCCCCGCCGCGTTGCCCTCGTCGTCGATGTTCAGCGAGCCGCGGCTGTCCAACAGCGTGGCGTCGTCGAGCACGGTGACCAGCGGAGAGGCGACGGGTTTGCCGATCCGGTTGGAGTAGTTGCTGGTCTCCTTGCGGTTGAAGTCCGCTTCGAGGCCGTGGCCCACGGCCTCGTGCAGCAGGATGCCGGAGTCGCCGGCGGCGAGCACCACGGGAAACGCGCCGGCCGGCGCGTCCTGCGCGTCCTGCTGAAGCCGCGCCTGGCGCGCCGCCTCCTGCGCGAGCGATTCGGGGCTGTGCTCGTCGAAATAGGCCATCCCCATGCGCCCGCCGCCGCCCCAGCGGGCGATGCGACGCTCGTCGCCGATGTCGGAGCGGCAGGAGACGTTGAAGCGCACCAGCGGCTGGAAGTCGGCGACCAGCCGCCCGTCGCTGCGCACGATCAGCACGCGCTTCTCCTCGTCAACCAACGAAGCTTCGACGCGGGCGATGCTTTCGTCGTACTCGCGCGCCGCGGCGTCGGCGCGGCGCAGCAGCTCGACTTTCTCGGTCAGCGGCGCGTCGGTCGTGGGGGCCGGCGCGGCGTAGCGATCGGCGGGGTAGTCGGCGGCGGTGATGTCGAGCGGCGCGACTTCGTCGTCTGCCCCATGCGCGATCTGCGCCGCCGTCGCGGCGGCGCGGCGCATCGCGTCGAGCGAGAGGTCCTCGCTGTAGGCGTAGCCCACCGCGTCGCCCTCCACGACGCGGATGCCCACGCCCTGCGAGAGCGTGGACTGCGCCGAAGCGACGCGCTGATCCTCATACGTCAGTGCCCCGCTGCGCTTGTGCTCGAAATAGAGCTCGGCGAACGTGCCGCCGCGCGAGAGGGCGGCGGAGAGCACGCTGTCGGCCGCCGCGGCGTCAACGCCGAGGCGCTGGGACCAGAATTCGCGCACCTGCGTTGGGCTGTGACCGAGAGTTTGGCTCATGCTGTGCTTCCGTTCGTAGGCGGCGGGGTTGCGCCGTGCGCGCGGAGGTCGGCGATTTGGTCGGGGTCGTAGCCGCAGGCGGCCAGAATCGCATCGGCGTCGGCGTTGAGGCGCGGCGCGTGCCCCTGCACCGCGCCCGGCGTTTCGGAGAAGCGCCAGGGCAGACCGACGACGCGCTGCGCCTCGCCGTTGCCGTCGCGCAGCTCGGCGATGTAGCCGTTGGCCCGCACCTGCTCGCTGGCGGCGACGGCTTCGTAGTCGTTGACCGGCGCGCAGGGGATGTCGACCTCGCGCAGGCGGCGCAGCCAGCCCGCGCGGTCGTCCCGCCCAAAGGCTTCTTCCAGCAGCGCCTCAAGCGCGTCGGAGTTGCGCTGGCGCTCCGCCGGGCCGCAGAAGCGCGGATCATCCTCCCATTCGGGATGCTCCAGCAGTTCGCAGAGCGCATGCCAATTCTTCGCGTCGATCACCGCCAGCACAAACCAGCGGCGGTCGCTCGCCTGGTAGAAAGTGAAGGTGGGCATCCGCCGGCGGCGGTGATACGACTGCTCGCCCGTGCGCAGATAGCCCGTCAGATAGACCGATTGCAGGGTGATCTGCGAACCGAGCAGCGAAACATCAACATGCTGTCCGCGCGCCCGCTCCCGCCCGCCGTTGCGTTCGCGTTCGAGCAGCGCCGCCAGCATCGCCACGCAGGCCTGCATCGCGCCGACCTGGTCGGCGAAGCCGCCGGGCAGCGTGACCGGCTCCGCCTCCGCGTTGGCCGCGTGGAGCGTCATCACCCCGCCGGTGGCCTGGCCGATCACGTCGTAGCCCGGCTCGCCCGCCTGCGGTCCGAGCGCGCCGAAGGCGGAGGCGGAGACCATCACGACGCCGGGGTTGACCTCACGCAGCGTCTCGAAGCCGAGCCCGAGACGATCCATCACGCCCGGGCGGTAGTTCTCGATCACCCCGTCCACCTGCGCGGCCATCCGCAGCGCCGCCTCGCGCCCGGCCTCGGCCCGCAGGTTGAGCACGATCGAGCGCTTGCCCCGATCGTGCGCCTCGAAATAGCGGTTGAACGCGCCGTCGATCGCGTCCACGCCGCGCCCCGGATCGCCGCCCGGCGGCTCCACCTTCCAGATTTCCGCGCCGAGGTCGGAGAGCATCACGGTCGCGTAGGGACCCTGCTGAAAGCGGGTGAAATCGAGGATTCGGTAGCCTGCGAGCGGTCCGGGCATTACGCCCCTCCGTCCGGCGATCTGCCCGGCTCGTCGGTCGGGCGCATCAGGAGTGAGGATACCGCGTGCCGCCGCGCGTTCGACTCTCGGCTGAGGACAACGCCCGCCTGCCGGCGCTGCTGGCGATGGTGCCGCAGCGCGCCGACGAGTTCCCGCGCGAGGCGGCGGGCGAAGCGCAGGTCGCCTGGCTGTGGCGCGCCTACGCGGCCGAGCGCCCGCTGAGCGTGGAACTGCTGACCCTGCTGCTCTTCGAGCACGGCGCGCACCGCTCGGCGCAGACGGTCGAGCGCGAGCTGGCGTCGGCCCGCAACACGGGGCTGCTGGGCGCAGCTGAGCATGAGGGCTGAACGCGGTCGCGCAGAAGGCGCTATCCTGTGCGCCAAGACCGCAGACGCGACACGCGCCGAAAGGAAACCCCACCATGGCACTCGACGCCGCCGACACCCTGGAAATTCTGCAACTCGCCGCCCGCTACAACCACGCCATCGATTACGGCGACCCGGAGGCCTGGGCCGGCACCTTCACCGAGGACGGCACGTTCAACACCGCCCAGGGCGTCCAGGAGGGCCACGAAGCCCTCGCCCAGTTCGCCGCCGGCTTCGGCACCGCCATGGCCGGCGCCCGCCACTGGACCAACAACCACATCGTCGACGGCGACGGCGACAACGCCACCCACACCTGCTACCTCAACCTGATCCAGACCAACGACGGCGCGAAGAGCATGATCACCGGCCTCTACGAGGACACGCTGGTCAAAGTCAACGGCCAGTGGCGCTTCAGCAGCCGCACCGTCACCGCCGACGGCTAGCCGCGCGCCCCCTCCGCCATCCGCGCGCTCCATCTCCGTCATACCCACGCGCCCCCATCCCGTCATACCCGCGCTTGCCGCGGGTATCTCGCCGTGACCAGCACCCATCCCGCATCCCGCCGCCCCCTCCCTCGTCGTCCCCACCCCCGAGCGAGAACCACCCCCCGAACGCGCCGCCAACCACCGCCGTGCAAAGCACTTGACATTTCTCCTATCCTTGCCGCACCTCAGATTCGAGAGCGAGGGGTGCAACATGACGACGGAACGCAACTACTGGCAGCGGATGCGGCGGACGCGGATGAGCAGGCGCGCCCTCCTGCGCGCCTCCGGACGTGCCGGCGTCGGCGCCGCCGGGCTCGCCCTGGTCGGCTGCGGCGACGATGACGACGACGACGCACAGCCCGCCGCCGTCGCCGCCACCCAGCAGCAACAGCAGCAGCAGGATCAGCCCCAGACGCAGCAGCCCGCCCAACAGCAGCAGGCGGAGCCACAGGCCGAACGACAAGCCCAACAGGTCGAGCAGCAGGAAGAGCCCCGTCAGCAGGAAGAACCCGACCCGCAACCTGCTGCCCCCGCACGCCAGTACGGCGGCAACTACTCGATCAACATTCCGCCCAACTGGGACGGCTTCGACATGCACAAGGCCAACCTCGCCACGCCGTTCCACATCTTCAACGATGCGCTGGGGCGGCTCGTCCAGATCTACGACAACCAGGGGCCCGTCTACGCGCCCGACATCGCCTCGCTGCCCGAAATCCCCGACGACGAGACCTACATCTTCCGCTTCGATCAGGGCGCGCGCTTCTGGGATCGCTACCCCACCGAAGGCGGACGGCTGTTCACTTCCCACGACGCCGCGGCGAACATCATTCGCCAAATCCTCGCCCTCGACCCTGATGGCCAGCCCGACGGCCGCTTCTGGCGCGCCGCCGACTACCAGAGCACCGAATCGGTCGATACGCCCGACGAGCAGACGCTCATCTGCAAGACAGACGGCCCCGACGCGACCTACCTCGAAACCGTCCACATGGGCTACTCGTTCATGACCTCCATCGAGGCCCTCGAGCTCTGGGACCAGAAGTGGCTCGATGAGCAAACGAACCACGAACTCGTTTCCGGCACCGGGCCCTTCATCCCGACCGACTTTCAGCCCGAGCTGCGCCTTCACCTAGAGCGCTACCCGGATCACTGGCAGTCGCTTGACGGCCAGCAGATGCCCTTCCTCGACAGCATCACCTGGAACCTGTTTTCGGAGCAGACCGCCGTGGAGGCCGCCTACCGATCGAAGGAGCTCGACGAAGCCAGCCTTCCCCTGCCGGCCGTTGAGGGCATCTCTGACGACTTTCCGGACCACCCCAGGTTCGAGCGAGCCGTCGTGCTGCCACTGGCGATGCGCTTCAACTACAACACCCAGTGGGACGAAAACCCGTGGCTTGACCGGCGCGTGCCCTACGCCTTCCATGTGGCGATGGACCGCGACAGCATCATCGACTTCGTCTACTTCGGCGCAGGCAGGCCGTCTGCGATCCAGCACATCAACTGGTACCATGGCTGGGCGATTCCCGAGGGCGAATTGCGCCAGCTGCCCGGGTACAAGCCGCTCAAGGACGACGACATCAAGATGGGGCGCGATCTGCTGTCCGCGGCGGGTATGGAGGGCACGCACTTCCCGCTGATCCTCGCGGATATCTTCGAGACGTTCTATCCGGGGGCCAGCGAGTACTATCGGACCCAGTTCCAGGACGCCTTGGGGATCACGATGGGTGTGGAGCTGGCCCCATACGATTCGATCACACAGCAGTTGACCGAGGGCAGGTTCCCCGGCCACCTGCCGATCTGGGTCGGAGCGGGCACAGGGGATCCGACCGGGCTATGGAACGCCCGCCGTGTCTTCGGCGCCTCCGGCAACCTCGAGCAGTACAACTTCCCGCCCGCGGAGGAGATCGTCAAGCAAATGAAGGTGACGCTCGACTCCGAAGCCCGTCGCGAGATGGCCACCGAGCTCTCGTACATCTTCCTCGGCGAAGACGACCGCTACGGCCTGGACGGCTTCGACTCGTTCTCAGTAATGGGCAACGGCATCGACACCTCGATCCACTGGCCGTACGTCAACCTGCCCGACATCGCCAAGAACGTCTGGGAGCGCGAGGGCTGGCACTGGCGCAAGGAGATCTGGTACGACACCTCGCACCCCGATTACCCGGGGGAACGCGCTTAGGCAGTCCGCACCGCGAGGGAGGCTTGGCGCAGCGCCTCGGGGCGCCTTGCGAACGGGCGTTGGCGGATAGTTCGGGTACTCTGCGCTGCGAACAGCGTTGGGTTTAGGCCCCCGATCAAGTCGGGGGCGACGGTGTGGTGTCGGGAGCGGCGGGGCGGCGTCGGGGGCGATGGTGGGGGTTGAGGACGATGGTGGAGGTTTGGTGCGACGATGTGGCGTTAGGGCGACGGAGGGGTGGCAATGTGTTGAGGCGGGATGGGGCCGATTCCCGCTCGGGGGCGGGAATGACGGCAGGACAGGGGGGTGATGGGGCGCGGAAGATGGGCGGTTAGCCGCCGCCCCCGGCGGCGAGGAGGCCGACCTCTTCCACGCCGGCGAAGTTGGGGAGGGTGGTGAGGCTGGGCTTCTCCGGCTCTTCGAAGGCGGGCATGACCTCGGCGGCGAAGCGGCGGAGAGAGGCGAGGATTTTCTCGTGGGGGATGACCTGGTCGAAGTTGATCAGGAAGACCATGCGGTCGACGCCGACGGCTTCCCACTGGCGGAGGGCGTTGATCACAGTGTCGGGGCTGCCGATCGGGGTGCCCTGCTGGAGCGGGCTGAGCACATCGCCGGGGCGGTCGCGCAGCTGGATGGCGCTGGCCTGCGAGCTGTAGGCGGGCGAGGGGTAGATGTTGCCCACGCCGACGAGGTGCGCGGCGGCGTTCATGAACGCGCCCGCGCCCGCGCCGCCGACTGCCATGCCCTCTTCGTCGGACTCGCCGCAGTACATCCAGCCGACGCCGTTGACGCAGTTGTTGACGAATTTGCCGACCGGGTCGGCGTTGCGGATCACGCGGCGGTAGTCGGCGATGCGCTGCTCGTATTGGTCGGGGGTGCCGATTGAGACGCCGAGCAGGCCCATGCCGCGCTCGGCGGCCTGGATCGCGGTTTCGGGGCTGGAGACGGCGACCCACATGGGCGGGTGCGGCTTCTGCACCGGCTTGGGCAGCACGGCGCGCTCGGGCATCGAGAAGTATTTGCCCTGCCAGCCGGCGATTTCGTTGCACCACATGTTGGGGATCGCGCGGATCACCTCGTCCCACATGTCCTTCGTGTCGTCGGGTTCGACCTGGAAGCCGCCGAGTTCGGTCCAGGTGGCGGCGCGGCCGGTGCCGAATTCGAGCCGTCCGTTGGAGATGATGTCGAGCGCGGCGGCGCGCTCGGCGACGCGGGCGGGGTGGTTGACCTCCGGCAGGCAGAGCGCGATGCCCTGGCCGATGTGGATGTTTTCGGTCATCGCGGCGGCGGCGGAGAGGAAGACTTCGGGCGCGGAGGAGTGGCTGTACTCCTCGAGGAAATGGTGCTCGACCTCCCAAACCTGGTCGAAGCCGAGCTCGTCGGCGAGGCAGATTTGCTCGAGCGCCTGGTGGTAGGCGCGCCATTCGGAGATGTCGCTCCAGGGGCGCTGGACGGAGTGCTCGTAGAAGATGCCGAATTTCATGGCGGACCTCGCAGGCGGCGCCGGGCTTGTTTGGGCTTATCGGGGCGGCGGGCGGATTTGATTGTCCCCGCCGCGTGGTGTAGCGCCGTGCCGTAGATGCTAGCATCGGCAGCGGTGCGTTTGCACGCGCCCAGCCAGCGAATGCGGGGAGGCGAAATGTCGGTCGCCATCGTCTGTGATTCCTCGGTCGATCTGCCCGAAGCGCTGCTTGCGGAGCGCGGGCTGCGCGCCGCGCCGGTGGGCTACGCGCTGGGCGCGAGCTATTACCGCCAGGGCGAGCAGAGCGCGGCGGAGTTCTACGACGCGGTGACGCGCGGCGAGCGGCTGACGTTGAGCGGGGTGGCGACGGAGGACTGGGAGGCGCTGTTCGAGGCGGTGGGCAAGGATGTCGATGAGGGCGTGCTCTGCCTCTGCCAGGCATTCGGCTCCTCCAGCCCCTCGTTCGACGCGGCGGAGTTCGCGCAGCGGCGGGTGGCGCATTTCCACGAGATCGAGGTGCGCGTCCACCAGACGCCGCGCTCGACGGCCGGGCAGGCGGCGATTGCGCTGGCGCTGGCGCATGTCGCGCAGGCGGGCGGCAGTCGCGCGGAGGTGGAGGCGGCGCTGGACGCGATCAGCGCGGGCGCGGATGTCTTCATGCTCGCGCCCGATGTGGACGGTCTGGAGCGGGCCGGCGAGCTGGCGGCGGTGGAGTCGGCCAGCGGGATCGGGCCGCTCGATTTCGGCGTGCCCGTCTTCCGCGCGCGCGACCGGATCAAGGCGGTCAGCCTGGAGGACGACGCGGAGGCGGCAGAGGACGCGCTGCTCGAGCTGGCCTCGGCGGCGCTGGGCGGCGGCGAGGCGATCGTGGTGGTTACGCACGCGCAGTCGCCCGATGCCGCTGCGCGGCTGCGCGACAAGGCGGAGGCGCGGCTCTCCTGCGCGGAGCTGCACGTGACCGAACTGGGACCGACCGTGGGCGGTCTGCTGGGAGCGGGGGCGTGGGGCCTCGGCTTCTGCCGCACCGCGCCAGCCTGAAGCCTGACCTGAGAGGACGCGCCAAATGCCCGAGACCGGCCTGCTCGACAGCTCGACCATCGCCGCCGTGAGCGGCGCGACCGACGCGCCCGAACCGCCGTGGGAGATTGCCGAGGCGGTGGTGCAACAGACGACCTTTGAGGTGCGCGCGCCGGCGGCGCGGCGTTTGCTGCCGGACATCGTGACGCGCTCCGCGCCGACCTACGCGAAGATCGCGGTGATCGATCGGGCTGACTCGCCCGTGGGGCCGTACCGCGAGGCGCTGCTGATGCTCGGCTGCCGGGTGGGGATGCTGCCGGCGCAGTACGTGGTGGCGTCGATCG
The DNA here is from genome assembly GCA_965242565.1 of Dehalococcoidia bacterium. Lineage (GTDB taxonomy): Bacteria > Chloroflexota > Dehalococcoidia > Bin125 > Bin125 > CATQGW01. The sequence goes on from OZ251457.1 coordinate 1,856,218, forward strand.
TGACGACCGAGGCGGCGCGCGACGCGACGGCGGCCTACTGGAAGTACCTGCCCGAGCTGGGCGAGATCGCGTTTAAGCGCGGCGCGGAGGCGCTGCGCTCGACGATCCGGATCGCCGACGGCTTCACGGTCTCGCTGGAGTCGGCGCTGACCGACGCGGCGGCGGCCGGGATCGTGCGCTACGACCCACTGCTGGTGGTGCAGCCGGGCGAGGACGGGGCGGAGTCGCTGGAGGTTCCGACGGAGCACGAGGTGCGGGAGGCGTGGATGGCGCGGGGGACGATCCCAGTCTACGAGGGCGGGGAACGAAGCAGCGTCTGGATTCAACTGCGCTCGCACCACCCGATCACGGGCTTCGTGGCGGTGGAGTCGCAGAAGACGGACGCGGCGACGGCTGTGCAGCCGCTGACTCTGGGCGGCTAGGGCGGCGACTGTGGGGGGCGTGCGGACCCTATTCCCGCCATACCCGCCCTCTCTCCTCGTCATTCCCGCCCCCGAGCGGGAATCTCGCCGTGCGCCCTCCAACGCCCGCGTCCCCGGGATCCGTCGCCCCAGACTCGATCTGGGGCCCATACCCAACCCCCTTCGCAGTACGGAGCCCCGAGCGGCCTCCCAACGCCGTTCGCAGAACATTTGGGGCTTGGTCTCGCCAACGGACGCAGTATGGGCCCCAGATCAAGTCTGGGGCGACGGAAGGGGAGGCGGGAGGGGCGTTGGGGGATGCTCGGGGCTCCGTGCTGGCTGCGTCGAGATACCCCCGTTCGAGCCGGGGGCAGGCTCCGCGGCAAGCGCGGGTATGACGGAGAAGGTAGGCGCGAATATGGCGAAGTGGGGCGGGCGTGGGCGCGGTGAAGAGCGCGGGCGCGACTACGGGAGGCATGCGCGCAGGCTGGGCGGGCGTATAATTCGGCTATCCGCTCACCCTGACATCCGATCGCGCCGGCCCCGCCGCCCGCGAAGGTTCGCGCCATCACCCTCTCCACCGAATCCCCGCGCTCGCGGAGCGGCCGCATCTTCTACGGCTGGTGGCTGCTGATCGCCGCCGTCGGCTGTATGGCGATTGTCAGCGGCGTCTCGTTCTGGTCAATGGGGCTCTACGTCACGCCGCTGGAGGAAGAGTTCGGCTGGTCGCGGACGCTGCTGCAGACGGGCATCTCGGTTTCACTGCTGTTCAGCGGTCTCGGCTCGCCGCTGGTCGGGCCGCTGACGGACCGGCGCGGTCCGCGCTTCCTGATCATCTGGGGCACGATCTTCACCTGCGGCACCTACGTGCTGCTGGCGACCACCTCGTCGATCGTGGAGTGGTACATCTACTTCTCGCTCAACGCCTTCGCGCGCGGCTTTATGTTCTACATCCCCTTCCAGGTGCTGATCTCGCGCTGGTTCGATCGCAAGCGCGGGCGCGCCGTGGGGATTATGGCGATGGGCTTCTCACTGGGCGTGGTGCTGGTGCCCGTGATGCAGCAGATCATCGACAACGTCTCGTGGCAGATGTCGTTCATCTTCGCCGCCGTGGCGCTGGCCGTGACATTCATCCCGTACGGGCTGTTCCTGGTGCGCGATCATCCGCAGGACATCGGCCTGGAGGCCGACGGCGAGCCGCGGCCGGTCAACAGCGGGCCGGAGCGGGGACCGCCGATTCTGAACGGGCTGACCGTCGGGCAGGCGATGCGGACCTGGAACTTCTGGGTGATCGCGCTGGCGTTCATGGCGTTCTTCTTCGGAATGTTCGGCTGGATGTTCAACGGCGTGCCGGTCTACGAGTCGTTCGGGATTGCGCGGGAGACGGTGGCGCTGATCATCTTCCTACAGGGCCTGGGCGGGATCATTTCGCGGCCGACGTTCGGTCTGCTGGCGGAGCGGATCCCGAGCATTGAGTTGGCGTCGGTCGGCCTGGCGGCGATCATGGCGGTGGGGATGGCGATTCTGCTGGTCACCGGCGGATCGTGGTTGGGGATCGGGCTGTTCATCTTCTGCTGGCTGATCGGTTCGGCCGGCGGGCCGGTGTTGGAGCCGTTGATTCTGCCGCGCGTTTTCGGGCTGGCGCATTTCGGCGCGATCATGGGCACGATGTTCATGGTGGAGACGATCGGGCAGTTTCTGGTGCCGACGGTGGGCGGGGCGATTTTCGACGCGACGGGCAGCTACGACCTGCTGATGGTCACGTTTATCGGCTCGCTGATCATGGGGATGGCAATGTTCACGGCGGCGCACTACATCCCCAACCCGCGCATTCCCTCGGCGCGGGTGATCCTGACAGGCTCGGTGAATCTGGTGGCGCGGCGTGCAGTACAACACGCGGCACAGCACATCGTGCCGCGCGAGCGCGGCGCGCGGGAAGCGGTCGGGGACTGAGCGGGGCTCTGTGCTGCGCCCAGCGAGATACCCCCGTTCGGGCCGGAGGCAGGCTCTGCGGCGAGCGCGGGTATGACCGATCTTTGGTTAGAAGATGCCGAGCTCGAACTTGGCTTCGTCGGAGGCCATCTCGCGCGGGTCCCAGGGCGGGCTGAAGACGATTTCGGTTTCGACCTCGTCGATGCCCTCGACGGTGGAGGCGGCCTGCTCGATTTGGGCCATGATCATGGGGCCGACGGGGCAGGCCGGGGTGGTGAGGGTGAAGTTGATCTTGACGGCGTGCTCGCTGGGGCGCTCGATGCCGTAGACCAGGCCGAGGTCGACGACGTTGATGCCGATCTCGGGGTCGAACACGGTGCGCAGCGCGTCGAGCACCTGCGCTTCGATGGGCTGCTCGGCGGTGATGTCGGCGGTGGTCATGGGGAGCTCTCCTGTCAGTTGGCGTCAGTTGCTCGTGATGCGGGTGGGGATGTCCTCGAATTGGTCGGTTTCTTCGCCGGCGGCGCGGGCGAGCGCCTGGTCGAGCACTTTCCAGGCGAGCAAACCGCACTTGATTCGGACGGGGAAGCGGGCGACGCCGCTGAGCGCTTCGAGGTCGCCCAGATCGACCTGGTCGAGGTCGAAGCCGTCGTCGGTCAGCATCGCCTGCACGTGGCCGGAGAGCTCGCGCGCGTCGCCCAGCGAGCGCCCGGCCAGCGCCTCGGTCAGCATTGAGGCGCTGCTCTGGCTGATCGAGCAACCGGAGCCGCCGAAGCGCAGCGCCTGGACCGTCTCGTCTTCGAGCAGAATCGACAGCTGGATTTCGTCGCCGCAGGAGGGATTGAAGCCTTCAGCGGCGATTGAAGCGGCCTCCAGTACGCCGCGGTTGCGGGGCTGGCGGTAGTGATCGAGGATCACGTCGCGGTAAAGGTCGTCGAGATCGACGGGGTTCTGCGACTCGCGGTTGGACACCTGGGCAGCCTCCCTCTGTTCAGCGTACTCAGCGTAGGGCTAGCGCGCGGCGGGCAGCCCGAAGCGCGAGCCGGCCTCGCGCAGGCCGTCAACCAGCGCGTCGATCTCCGACTCCTGGTTGTACAGGTAGAACGAGGCGCGCGCGGTAGCCGGCACATTGAGGGCGCGCATCAGCGGCTGGGCGCAGTGATGCCCGGCGCGAACGGCGATTCCGCCGCCGTCGAGGATGGTGGCGATGTCGTGCGAGTGGATGTCGGCGTAGTTGAAGGCAACGACCGCGCCGCGCCGCCCGGCGTCGGGCGGGCCGTAGATTTCCAGCCCCTCGATCGCCGAGAGCCGCTCCATCGCATAGGCGGTGAGGGCGTGATCGTGGTCGCGGACGGCCTGCATGCCGACGGCGGAGAGGTAATCGAGCGCGGCGGAGAAGGCGATCACGTCGGCGATGTTGGGGGTGCCGGCCTCGAACTTGTGGGGCAGCGGCGCCCAGGTCGATTCCTCGCGGTTGACGACGCTGATCATCTCGCCGCCGCCGAGGAAGGGATCGAGGTCGGCGAGCAACTCGCGCCGCCCCCAGAGCACGCCGACGCCGGTCGGTCCGAGCATCTTGTGGGCCGAAAACGCGGCAAAATCGATGCCCAGCGCGCGGACGTCGATGGGCATGTGCGGGGCGCTCTGCGCGGCGTCGAGAATGACGGTTGCGTCCACCGCGCGGGCCATCTCCACCAGCTCGGCGACGGGGGCGATCGCGCCGAGCACGTTGGACATGTGGGCGACGGAGACGATTCGGGTGCGGGGGTTGAAGAGCGAGCGCGCCTGATCGATGTCCAATTCGCCGTCGTCGGTCAGTTCGATGAAGCGCAGGCGCGCGCCGCTGCGCTGCGCGAGCAGCTGCCAGGGCACGAGGTTGGAGTGGTGCTCGAGCGCGGAGAGGATGATCTCGTCGTCGGGGCGCAGGCGCGCGCCGAGCGTGTAGGCGAGCAGGTTGAGCGACTCGGTGGTGTTGCGGGTGAAGACGATTTCCTGCGCGTGCGCCGCGCCGATGAAGTCGGCGGTCTTGCGGCGCGTCTGCTCGTAGGCGGCGGTGGCTTCTTCAGCCAGGGTGTGCAGGCCGCGGTGGATGTTGGCGTTGGTATTGGAGTAGTAGTCGGTCAGCGCCTCGATCACCTGGCGCGGTTTCTGGGTGGTGGCGGCGTTGTCGAGGTAGACGAGCGGCTTGCCGCGCACCTCGCGGCGGAGGATGGGGAAGTCGGCGCGGATCGCCTCTACGTCGAGCGCGGCGGCGGTCATTCGTCGCCCAACTCGATCAGCAGCTCGCCGTCTTCGACGGCCACGGCGTAGCAGGCGACGCGCCCCACGGCGGGCAGCGTGCGGGCCTGGCCGGTGGTGACATCGAAGAGCGCGCCGTGGCGGGGACACTCGATCATTTCGCCGTCCAGTTCACCCTCGCCGAGCGGTCCGTCGTCGTGCGTACAGCGGTTCTCGATCGCGTAGACCTCGCCGGAGGCGAGGCGGCAAAGCGCGACGCTGCGCCCGCCGACTTCCACCACCCGCGCCTCGCCGGCGGGCAGGTCGTCGAGCGGTCCGAGCCGCTGCGCGCTCATTCGGACACCACAGTGTGCGGGATTTGCAGCTGCTCCTCGATCAGTACATCAAGCACCTCGCGCAGGTGCTCGTCGGCGATGCCGTCGATGATTTCGGCGAGGAAGCCGCGCACGACCATTCGCTCGGCGATCTCAGGCGGGATGCCGCGCGACTGGAGGTAGAAGAGTTGCTCGGCGCTGACCGGTCCGACGGCGGCGGCGTGCGAGCACTTGACGTCGTCGGCTTCGATTTCGAGCACCGGAATCGGGTCCGCGCCCGCGCCCTCGTCGAGCAGCAGGTTGCGCATTGTCTGGAAAGCCGATGTCTTCTGGCCTTCGGGGTCGATCCGGATCACGCCGTACTGGACGGCGTGCGACTCGTCGGTCAGGACGCCGCGCACGAGCAGTTCGCTGCTGGCGTTGACGCCGTTGTGGTGCTGGCGGGTGATGTGCTCAATGTGCTGGTGTCCGCGGCCGGCGAAGACGCCGTGCAGGTCGGCGTGCCCGCCGGGCTGATCAAGCTCGAGATCGATCCGCTGTTTGTCGAGGTCCGCGCCGATCGAGACGGAGTTGTAGCGCAGTTGAGCGTCGCGCCCGACCTCCGCGACGGCGGTGGTCAGCGCCGCGGTGTCGTGGCTCCAGCGTTGGACCATGGCGAACTGCACGTTGGCGGCCGCTTCGGAGGTGAGCTCGACGGTGTGGTGGACGAACGGCGCCGTTCCGTCGTCGCGGAGGTCGCCCGAAGGTCCCGCGCCGGCCTCGATCACGGAGACGGCGCTTTCGCGGTCGGCTGCGATCAGCGTGTAGGCCCAAAGGTCCGAGCCGTCGCCGGGCTGCGAGGTGAGGTGAAAGATCGAGTGGTCAATCTGCACGCCGGGGGGGATGTAGCAGAACATGCCCTGGGTCCAGAGCGCTGCGCCGAGCGCGCCGTAGCGGTCGAAGGAGGGCGCGTGCGTGCTGCCCAGCCAGCGCTGCACCAGTTGGGGATGCTCGCGCGCGGCCTGGGAGAGCGGCGCGAGCAGCACGCCGGCGTCGGCCAGGTCGGGGCGCAGTTCGGCGTCCACGCCGTGCCCGCCCACGTGGTAGAGCAGTCCGGCGTGCGCGTGCGGCGCGAAGATGTGCTCGGGGACGGCGCCGTTGGCGGGCGTTGGGGGCGCGGCTGCGACGCGGCGCGGCAGGCGCGCTTGCGGCGTGCGCCGCCACTCCTCTTCTTTGCCCGACGGCCAGGGCGTCTCCAGCGCGCGGCGCAGCGCCTGCTGACGCCAGTCGCGCAGCCAGGGCGGTTCGCCGAGCGTGTGGCTGATCGCGTCGACGCGGTCGACCAGCCCGGCGGGCAAGTCGGCGGACGGGTCGTCGGTCGGTGCGGTGACCAGCGCGGCGTCGCTCATGAGGTCGCGCTTTCTAGTCGCGCTTGCGGGCAGTGGGCGGAGCGGTCGGCGTCGTTGTGATTAGCCAATCGCGCCGTCCATCTGTAGTTCGATCAGGCGGTTCATCTCGACGGCGTACTCCAGCGGGAGCGACTTGATGATCGGCTCGACGAAGCCGTTGACGATCATTTTGGTCGCCTCTTCCTCGCTCAGCCCGCGCGCCATCAGGTAGAAGAGCTGCTCCTCGCCGACCTTGGAGACGGTCGCCTCGTGGCCGATGTCCACCTGCTTCTCGTCGATTTCCATGGTCGGGTAGGTGTCGGAGCGGGAGTGCTCGTCGAGCATCAGGGCGTCGCAGCGGACATTGGAGCGGCAGTGCTCGGCGCCCTCGTAGACCTTGAGCAGGCCGCGGTAGGTGGAGCGCCCGCCGTCCATCGAGAGGCTCTTGCTGGTGATCACGGAGGTGGTGTGGGGCGCGGCGTGGACGATCTTTGCGCCGGCGTCCTGATGCTGGCCCTGGCCTGCGGAGGCGATCGAGAGCACCTCGCCGTGCGCGCCGGGCTCCATCAGGTAGACGGCGGGGTACTTCATCGTCAGCTTGCTGCCGAGGTTGCCGTCGACCCAGGTCATCACGGCGTCGCGCTGGGCGACGGCGCGCTTGGTGACCAGGTTGTAGACGTTGTTGGACCAGTTCTGGATCGTGGTGTAGCGCACGTTGGAGCCGGGCTTGCAGATGATCTCGACGACCGCGCTGTGCAGCGAGTCGGACGAGTAGATCGGCGCGGTGCAGCCCTCGACGTAGTGGACCGACGCACCCTCGTCGGCGATGATCAGGGTGCGCTCGAACTGCCCCATGTCTTCGGAGTTGATCCGGAAGTAGGCCTGGAGCGGGATGTCGACCTCGACGCCGGGCGGCACGTAGATGAAGGAGCCGCCGGACCAGACGGCGGTGTTGAGCGCGGCGAACTTGTTGTCGTTGGGCGGGATCACGGTGGTGAAGTACTCGCGCACCAGGTCGGGATGCTCGCGCAGCGCCTGATCGGTGCCGAGGAAGAGCACGCCCTTCTCTTCCAGGTCCTCGCGGATGTTGTGGTAGACGACCTCGGAGTCGTATTGCGCGCCGACGCCGGCCAGCAGCCCCTGCTTCTCGGCCTCGGGAATGCCCAGCTTGTCGTAGGTGTCCTTGATGTAGTCGGGCACGTCCTCCCAGGAGGACTCGTCGCGGTCGGTGGCGCGGACGTAGTAGTGGATGTCGTTGAAGTCGATGTCGCCCAGCTCGCCGCCCCATTCGGGCATGGGGCGCGAGTTGAAGTGGTCAAGCGCCTTGAGCCGCAGCCCGCGCATCCAGTCGGGCTCCTCCTTGATGTCGGAGATCGTGTTGACGACATCGGCGCTGAGGCCCTTGGGCAGCTTGACCAGCGCCTCCACATCGTCGTGGAAGCCGAATTCGTATTCGCTGCGGGGCGTGACCGGGGCGGTCTGCGCGGTGGTCATGCGGTCACCAGTCCTTCCTGACGCGCCTTGGCCTGGAAGAAGGGCTCGTAGCCGTCGGCTTCGAGCCGTTCCGCGAGGCCGGCGTCGCCGGATTCGACGATCGTGCCGTCGATGAGCACGTGTACGTGGTCGGGCTGCACGTAGTGCAGGATGCGTTGGTAGTGGGTGATCAGCAGGATCGCGTTGTCTTCCGAGTGGAAGGCGTTGATCCCCTCGGAGACGATCCGCAGCGCGTCGATGTCGAGGCCGGAGTCGGTCTCGTCCATGATCGCGACCGCGGGCTGGAGCAGGCCGAGTTGGAGGATTTCGGCGCGCTTCTTCTCGCCGCCGGAGAAGCCGTCGTTGACATAGCGGCGGACGAACTGCTCGTCGATCTGGAGCTCGCCGAGCACCTGATTGAGCGTCTGGCGGAACTCGCGCACAGGGATTTCCTCGCCGCGCCGGGCGCTCATCGCGCGGCGCAGGAAGTTGATCATTGAGACGCCCGGCACATCGGTGGGGTACTGGAAGGCGAGGAAGAGGCCGGCGCGGGCGCGCTCATCGGGCGCGAGCTCGAGCAGGCTATCGCCGCTGAGCCGGATGTCGCCGCCGTTGACGGTGTAGCGCGGGTGCCCCATCAGCGTGTTGGCGAGGGTGCTTTTGCCCGAGCCGTTGGGGCCCATGATCGCGTGGACCTCGCCGGGGCGCAGGGTGAGCGAGAGGCCGTTGACGATTTGGATGTCGTCTACGGCCACGCGCAGGGCGTCGATCTCGAAGAGCGGAGCTGTCATGCGCTCGCGCCGCCTCTCTGTTGCTGTCGTGTGTGGAAGTTCACGTGCGTGTCAGACCGCCTGCTGTTCGGGCGCGACGGGATGCAGTGGAATGACGTACTCGCAGCCCGGATCGCCGTCGGCGAGGCGCCCGGTCTGTTCGACGGTCCGGCCGACGAGCTTTTCGATGGTCAGCCGGTCGGCTTCGCAGACGCAGTCGCTGGCGGCGGCCGCGCCGATGTAGGGGCAGGCGTTGTTGACCAGGTGGATGCCGTCCTCGCCGCGCTCCCAGCTGTCGAGGATGCCCTCTGGCCGTAGCGCATCAACGACGTCGTCGACGCGCTGCTCAATGCTGCCCTCGTGGACCTCCTCGCGGTGCGCCTCGGCGACCTGGGTGGCGAGGGCGTCGGAGAGCGCCTGCGGGGGAATGCGCAGGCGCACCATCTCGGCGAGCAGCCGCTCGGTCAGCTGCGGCGTGCGGTCGCGCACGGCGCGGACGCCCTCGTCGGTCGCGCGGTAAAGGTAGGAGGGGCGGCCCGGCCCGCGCCGCAGCGCCTCGATCTCCAGCAGCCCCTCGGCTTCCAGGCGGTCAAGGTGCCGCCGCACGGTCGCGTCGGAGATGCCGACCACGCCGCTCAGCGCGGCGACGGTCGCGCCGCCCATGTCGACGACGCGCCGCAGCAGGACGGATCGGGTGTCGCTCGGTCGCACGGCTCCAACCTCTCCCCTCTCAGTGGAGTTTATCACTCTCAATTGTCGGAAAGGATCGCAACCCCCCACGGCAGCGCAAGCCGCGCTACACGCGGGCCTCGCCGTCGCCGGCAGCATCGCCGACCGGGGAGCGGCGAGGGAGGGGGATCAGGACGGTGCGATCCAGGTCGGGATGGGGCTGGACGGCGAAGTCGAGGCCGAAGACGGGGCGCAGTACGTCGGGGTCGAGCGCGGCGCGGGGGGCGTCGCAGCAGACCAACTCGCCGCGGTGCAGCACGGCGACGCGGTCGGCATAGGCGGCGGCGAGGTTGAGGTCGTGCAGCACGGCGACGATCGCCGCGCCCTCCGCCGCGAGCTCGTGCAGCAGGTCCAGCACCAGATGTTGATGGCGCGGATCGAGGTGCGCGGTGGGTTCGTCGACGACCAGAATCGGCGTTTCTTGGGCGAGCACGCGGGCCAGGGTGACGCGCGACTGCTCGCCGCCGGAGAGGGTGGGGTAGGCGCGCGGCGCGTATTCGCGGGTGGCGGTCAGGCGCATCACGTTGTCGGCCAGCTGCGCGCCGTGTTCGCGCTCGCCGCGTTCGCCCTCCCAGGGCGCGCGGCCCATCCGCACCACTTCGCGAGCGGTGAAGAGGAAGGGCAGATGGCTGCTCTGCGGCATCACTGCGCGGCGGCGGGCCAGCTCGCGCGCCGAGTACTCGGCGATCGGGCAGCCGTCGATCTCCACGCGCCCGGCGGCGGGCTGCGCGTCGCCGGCCAGCAGCCGCAGCAGCGTGGTCTTGCCCGCGCCGTTGGGCCCGACGATCGCGACCAGCTCGCCGCCGTGGATGTCGAGGCTCACGCCGCGCAGCAGTTCCTTACCGTCGACGGCGTAGTCGACGGCGACGGCGCGCAGCGCGGCGACCTCCGGCGCGTTCATCGCTTGCGGACCTCCAACCCGTCTCACGGCGCGACGGCCGGGACGGCTAGACCTCGATCGTCATTCCGTCATATGCCGCCGCGACGCTACCGGCAAACGCCGCCTGCGCCTGCGCGTGGATCGCTTCGCGGTCGCTGTCGAACCAGAAGTGGGTCAGCACGAGCCGCCCGACCCCGGCGCCGCGGGCCAATTCCACGGCTTGCAACGCGGTCAGGTGGCCGCGCACCGGGCCGTCTTCGGGCTCATCCAGCGTTGCTTCGCAGAGCATCAGGTCCGCGCCGCGCGCCAGCGCCGCGACGGCCTCGCTGGGCGCGGTGTCGCCGCTGTAGACGAGCGAGCGCGAGCCTTCGATTCGCACGGCGTAGCCGGGGACATAATGGACGCCCTCAACGAAGTGCGCGGTCAGGCCCTCGCTCAGACCGTCGTCAAGCGTGAGCGATCTGCCGGCGGCGTATTCCTCGACGGTGAAGGTGTTTTCCAGGAAGTCGGGCGGGAAGCAGACGGCGGAGAGCACTTCGGCGAAGGTGGCGCGTCCGCCGGGCGGCAGATGCAGGCGCACCCGGCGCTCCCGCAGACCGGCCATGTCGCGGGTTAAACGGAAGCGCAGCGGCAGCACGTCGATGAAGTGATCGGCGTGCATGTGGGAGATGATGATGTGGTCAATGTCGGCGTCGGGGCGGCGTTCGAGGAGCGCGGCGGCGACGCCGTGCCCGCAATCGAGCAGCACGCGCACGCCGCGGTCTTCGAGCAGGTAGCCGGAGCAAACGCCGCCCGCCGGCGGGCAGGCCGCGCCCGAGCCCAATACGGTGAGATGCATCGCGCCCCGTTTCGCCCGATCGCGCTCAGTTGCGCACGGTTTCACCCACTTGCGCACAGCGGCGGCCCGCCTGTGATGTAAAGCTTAGGCAATGCGCGACGATTTGAACCCGGCGGAGGATCGCAGCAGGCGACGTAGGCGACGGAACGGAGCGCGCGGCCTCTGTGAGGGCTGCCGCTGGGCGCGCGAGATCGTGAGCGGGCGCGGCTCCGTCTTCCTGCTCTGCGGGCGGCATCAGAATGATCCGCGTTTCGCCAAGTACCCTCCGCTACCAGTGCTCGCCTGCGCGGGGTTCGAGCCGCCCAATGAGCCGCGGGGGTACGAGGAACACCGGGAGCAACCATGACGCCGACCAGCCCGCACTGGCTGCGCAGCTTTTCGGATGTCGCCTGGCGGCTGCTGGTCGTGGCGGGCTTCCTGATTCTGCTCGGCCTGGCCGTGGCGCGGTTGCGGCTGATCTTCCTGCCGCTGCTGGCGGCGATCATCCTGGCCACCGCGCTGCTACCGGTGAAGCGCGCGTTGTGTCGGCGCGGCTGGCCCAACACACTGGCCACGATCGTCGTGGTGGGCGGCGCGGCGCTGGCGCTGATCGGCGTCGGCGCGGCGGCGGCCGCCACGGTGGTGAGCGACTACAACGAGCTCAACCTGGACATCGAAAACGGCTTCACCCGGCTCTTTGAGAGCGCCGCCGACACGCTGGGCGTATCGCAGGAGCAGGTCGACGACGCGCTCGACAACATCCTTAACGCGGTGCGCGGCAACGCCGGCACGCTGGCGGGCGGGCTATTCAGCGGGGTGCTGGTGCTGGCCGAGGTGGTGGCGGGCGCGGCGCTGATGATCGTGCTGCTCTTTCTGATCGTGAAAGACGCCGAACAGATGCAGCGGGCGATCGCCCGCCGCCTGCGGCGCGGCAGCCGACGCGGCTTCCTTGAGCTGAGCACATCGATCTGGACCACGCTCGGCGGCTACTTCCGCGGGATGCTGGCGGTGGCGCTGATCGACGGCGTGTTGATCGGCATCGGGTTGGCGATCATCGGGGTGCCGTTCGCGCTGGCGCTGGGCGTGCTGACGTTCTTCGGGGCGTTCATCCCGGTCGTCGGCGCGCTGCTGGCGGGCGCGGCGGCGGTGCTGGTCGCGCTGGCGACGGAGGGCACGGGCGCGGCGATCGGCGTGGGCGTGCTGGTGCTGGCCGTGCAGCAGCTTGAGGGCAACGTGCTCGCGCCGATGATTTTGGGGCGCGCCGTCTCGCTGCACCCGGCGGTGATCCTGATCGCGGTGGCGGTCGGCGGCGCGCTGTGGGGAATTCTGGGGGCGTTCGTGGCGGTGCCGGTGGCGACGGTGGCGGTGACGCTGCTGGATCACTACACGGCGCGCCGCATCGTCGACGCCGGTCCGTGACTGGATCTCAGTCTCAGCCGTCAGTCCCAGCTGGGCTTTGAGGGAGCCGATGCGCCGGTCGCCAGTTCGCGGTCGTGGGGGGCGTTGGCGCGCGCGCCGCGGAAGTCGCGGAACGGGCCGTCGCGCCATTCGAGCGCGCCCTTGAGGCCGTCGCGGGCGACGCGCTCGCGCCATTCGCCGGCCTCGGGGCGGTGCTTGCTCATCGCCTCCACATCAGTGCCCGAGATCATCGCCGTCTTGTAGCCCTGGATTTCGTAGGCGCGGTTGACGGAGCGCTTGGAGTACATCAGCAGGTGGTTGTCGATGTGCCCCATCCGCGCCGCGAACTCCTGGGTGAACTCGTTGAGGTCGTCGGCGGGCAGGCAGTAGTTGGCCCAGCCCCAGCGGTACATGTCGGCGCCGGAGTGCGGGTCGCCGAGGTAGGCGAACTCGCGGGCTTTGGCCTGGGGCAGATGCCAGGGCGCCCACATCGCGTCCATCGTGCCCATCGCGCGCACGGGCGGGTAGCCGACCTGGCAGTCCTCGGCGATGATCCGCAGGTCGCAGGCGGAGGCCAGCTCGGTCGCGCCGGCCAGGCAGTAACCGTGGACCTGGGCGATCACCGGCTTGGCCAGCTCCCAGATGATGAAGTTGCCCATCACCGCATGGCGCGACCAGTCGTAGTGCTGCGGATGCGTGGTGCCGGTGTCGGGCAGCCGGGTCCACTCGTTGACGTGCGGGCTCTCGGAGGACGAGGGCTGGAGGTCGTAGCCAGCGGAGAAGGCGCGGCCTGCGCCCTTGACCACGACCACGCCGATCTCGGCGTCGGCTTCGGCGCGCTTGAGCGCGTGGAACAGCTCGCCGCGCAGCTCGTTGGAGAGCGCGTTGAGCTTCTCCGGGCGGTTGAGCGTGACGGTGGCCACGCGGTTGTCGGTCTCGTAGAGGATGAATTCGTAGCTCATGGCGGCTCCAGTGGACCATCGGAGTTTGCTGACTCGGCGAGTATAGAGCCGCCTGCTGTTACCCTCGCCGCAGCTTGCAGCGAAAGAACGCTCGATGCCCGCTGAATCGCCCGTCCTCTTTGATGTCTCCGACCGCATTGCGACGGTCACGCTCAATCGCCCTGAGGCGATGAATGCGCTGGATCCGGAGACGATCGCGGCGCTGGCGGAGGCGTGGGCGGAGATCCGCGACAACCCCGAAATCTGGACGGCGATCGTGACCGGCGCGGGGGACCGCGCCTTCTGCGCCGGCGCGGACCTGAAGAAGACGATCCCCAACCGCCCCGATCAGGGCGCGTGGCAGGCTTTTCAGCCGAGCTCGCGCGACATGATCGACGACGGCGTGCAGATCTGGAAGCCGATCGTCGCGGCGGTCAACGGCTACTGCCTGGCGGCGGGGATGACGCTGCTCAGCGCCTGCGACATCCGGATCGCCTCCGAGCGAGCGCAGTTCGGCTTGCCCGAGGTGCGCTGGGGCATTCTGCCGACGCTGGGCGCGACGCAGCGCCTGCCGCGCCAACTGCCCTGGGCGGTGGCGATGGAGCTGCTGCTGCTGGGCGAGCGGATGACGGCGCAGCGCGCCTACGAATGCGGGCTGATCAACCGCATCGTCCCGCACGACCGCGTGATGCAGGAGGCGCGCGCCGTCGCCGAGCGGCTCACCGCCGGCCCGCCGCTGACCCAGCGGGCGATCAAGGAGGCCGCGCAGCGCGGCCTCTCGCTGCCGCTTGAGGAGGGCATCCGACTCGAAGCGTTGCTCTCGCAGCAGGTGCGGCGCACGGAAGATTTCGTCGAGGGCCCGCGGGCCTTCGCGGAGAAACGCGAACCCAACTACCGCGGCCGCTGATTCCCGCTCGGGGGCGGGAATGACGGAGAACAAGTCGGGAATGACAGAGAACAAGTAAGGAGCGAGCACGATGCGACTGAGTTTTGGCGCGCAGATCCCGGGCAATCAGACCGACTGGTCGCTGATGCGCGATGTGGCGCAGACGATGGACGCGACGCGCTGGAGCAGCGCCTGGACCTACGACCACTTCGTGCCGCCGTTGGTCTTCATGGACGAGACGGGCGACTCGCTGGAAGGCTGGATGACGCTGGCGGCGATCGGCGAGGCGACGAGCACGCTGATGCTCGGCACGCTGGTCAGCGGCGTGACCTACCGCAATCCGGGGCTGGTGGCCAAGATGACCGCGACGCTCGATCACAACACGCGCGGGCGGGCGATCCTGGGCATCGGCGCGGCCTGGCACGAGCGCGAGCACGCCGCCTACGGCTGGGACTTCCCGCCGCTCAAGGAGCGCTCGGACCGCCTCGAAGAAGCGGTTGAACTGATCCGCGCGCTCTTCCACGCCGAGGGGCCGGTGGATTACCGGGGCGAGTACTACCGGCTCGACAACGCGCCGTTCGCGCCGCGCGTCCACGCCGATCACGCGGGCGGCTTCATCCAGATCATGCTGGGCGGCAACGGCGAGAAGCGCACGCTGCGCACGCTCGCCCGCCACGGCGACATCTGCAACGTGCGGGGCACGCCCGAAGAGGTGGAGCGGCTGATCGGCGTGATCCACAAGCACTGCGAGGACGCGGGGCGCGATCCGTCGGAGATCGTTCTGACCACGGTGATGCGGCCGGCGCTGGTCACAGAGCCGCCCAAGATCGATCGTCTGCGCGAGATTCACGGCGCGGGGATGAGCGACGCGGACAAGGAGCGTCTGCCGATCGGCCCGCCCGATCATTTGATCCGGACCTTCGAGGCGTACGAGGCGATCGGCATCACGGGCTTCGTCTTCGAGTCGATCCCCAACAACCCGAAGCTCTACGAGCAGTTCGACGAGCAGGTGCTGGCCGCCTTCGACTAGGGGCTGCCGCCGCCTCGCTTCGCGGGCCGGAAAGGCGCTGCCGCAATGGCGAAATTCCTGTTGACGCTGCTGGCGGGTATCGCGCTCGGCGCGCTGGCGGTGGGCGCGGCCTGGTCCACCGGGATGCTGGGCGGCGAGGTGCGGGTCGCGGTGCAGCGGCTGGAGGACGGGCGCTCGGAAGTGGCCGTGCAGTTCCGCCAGCCCGACGGCTCCTGGGGCGAGCGCGTCCTGCCGGAGCAACGCTTCGTGCCCGCCAGCGCCCAGACCGGGCGCTGGCTCAGCAGCAGCGCGGTAGCCGTGCCCGCCGGCGGCGCCGAGCCGCTGACGATCGGCTATCTCGGCGACTACACCGGCCCGGTCGCCGAGTTCGGTCCCGTGCTCGAGCGCGCCGCGCGGCTGGCGATCAAGCATCTCAACGAGGGCGGCGGCGTGCTGGGGCGCGAGGTGCGGCTGGTGACCGGCGACACGGGGCTCGATACGGCGCGTTCCGTCGAACAGGCGCGCCGGATGGTCAATGCAGAGGGCGTTCACGCGCTCGTCGCCACACTCGCCACCGAGCAGGTCACCGCTATCGCCGAATCGGTTGCCGCGCCCAACGGCATCCCGATCATCTCGCCCACCGCCACCGCCGTGGCGCTGGCCGCGGCCGATGACGACGACTTCCTCTTCCGCACCACGATCTCCGACGCCGCGCAGGGCGCCGTGCTCGCGCAACTCGCGGCCGACGAGAGTTACACCAATGTCGGCGTCCTCTACATCGACGATCCCTACGGACAGGGACTCTCGGAAACGTTCCTCGACGACTGGGGCGATGTGGGGACGGGCGTCTCGATCGCCATGCCAATCCAAGGCGGCAAGCTGTCCTATCGCGAGCAGCTGGCGCAGCTGGCCGGCGCGGGCGCTGATGTGCTGGTCGCGATCGCTTATCCGAGCGACGCTGCGATCTTCGTCACCGAGGCGCTGGACGACGAGCTCTTCGAGCGCTTCCTGTTCGTCGACGCCACGCGCAGCCCGGAGCTGCTGGAGGCGGCGGGCGCGGAGCGGCTCGACGGGATGAAGGGCACCGCGCCCGCGAGCGATCCCGACAGCGCCTCGCTGGCCGCCTTCAATGCCGCCTGGCAGGCCGAATACGGCGAGCTGCCCTCGCTCGCATTCGCGCACGAGACCTACGACGCAGTGATCACGCTCGCGCTCGCCGCCGTCGCGGCCGGCTCCACCGACGGCGCGGCCATGCGCGATCAGCTGCGGGATGTCGCCTGCGAGGGCGGCACGATCTTCAACGCCGGTTCGGCCGGCGTCGCGGCCGCGCTGCGCGCGCTGCGTAACGGCGAAGTGATCAACTACGAGGGCGCGGCCGGATCGCTCAATTGGGACGACAAGGGCGACATCGAGAACGGTCACATCGGCATCTGGCGCTACGCCGACGGCGGCATCGAGGAGCTCAGTGTGCAGCTTGTCAAACTGACCGACGCTCACTAGCTGCTCACTCAAGGCCGCGTGTGAGATACGCTCTGCCCATACGCCCGCGGGGGCGGCTCGCGGTCGCGCGCGTCGGCGCGCACGCATGCCGTCAGAGGGGCACTCAGGAGGGAATGAGATGACACGAACGATTCGAAGCGCCGCGCGGCGGCTCGGCCTGCGCGCCGTAGCCGTGGCCGCGCTGCTCGCGCTGACGGCCGGCCTGCTCGCGGCCTGCGGCGACGACGACGAACAACAGCAACAGCAGGTCGCCCAACAGCCGACCGAGCAGCCGCAACAGCAGGAGCAGCCCGCGCCCGCGCCGGCCGCGCAGCAGCAGGACGAGCCGGCCGACGCAAGCGAGCCGCTCAAGATCGCCTTCCTGGCGGACTACTCCGGCGCGATCGCCGAGTTCGGCCCCGCCATCGAGACCGGCGTGCAGTTGGCGATCAAGCACCTCAACGACGCGGGCGGCGTGTTCGGCCAGGATGTGCAACTGATCACCGGCGACACCGGCCTCGACGCCACCCGCGCGGTGGAAGAGGCGCGGCGCCTGATCGAGGTCGAGGGCGCGCACGCGATCGTCGGCCCGCTCGCCAGCGGCATCACCCTCGCCGTTGCGGAATCGGTGACCGGTCCGGCCAACATCCCCACCATCTCGCCCTCGGCCACCTCGCCGCAGATCACGCTGGCCGACGACAACGGCTTCCTCTTCCGCAGCACCGTCTCCGACGCCGCGCAGGGCCCCGTGCTGGCGCAGCTGGCGGTTGACGAGGGCTACTCCAACGTCAGCGTCATGTATGTGGACAACGCCTACGGCCAAGGCCTCGCCGAAGCGTTCCGCGACTCGTGGGGCGGCGAGAGCGTCCTCGTCGCCTACGCAGAAGGCCAGACCACCTACCTCGCCGAGCTGCAGAACGTCGCCAGCGCGGACGGCGAAGTGCTGATCGCGATCGGCTACCCGACCGAAGCGCAGGTCTACGTCCGCGAGGCGATCGAGAACGGTCTCTTCGACACGTTCCTGTTCGTGGACGGCACCAAGAGCCAGGATCTGATCGACGCGATCGGGCAGGGCTACCTGAACGGGATGAAGGGCACGGCTCCCGCCAGCGGCCCGGAGAGCGACTCGCTGCGGGAGTTCAACGCCGCCTACGAAGCCGAGTACGGCGAGCTGCCGTCGATCCCGTTCGTGCGCGAGGCCTACGACGCGGCAGTCGCGATCGGCCTGGCGGCAGCCAGCGCCGGCTCGACCGACGGCGTGCGCCTGCGCGACCACCTGCGCGCGGTGGCGGCTCCAGGCGGGATGACCATCTCGGCCGGCGCGGACGGCGTGGCCGCCGGGCTGGCGGCTCTCGAAGCCGGCAACGAGATCAACTACGACGGCGCGGCGACCACGGTCGACTGGAACGCCGCGGGCGACGTGACGACCGGCTTCATCGGCGTCTGGCAGTTCGCGGGCGGCGGCATTGAGGAACTCAGCGTCCAGGCCATTGACCTCGGCGCGGGCGCGAGCGTCGCAGTCCCCCGGCAGCGCCCCACCCCCGACGACGGATCCTCCGACGAGGGACCGATCGTGATCGCCTGGCTGGCCGACTACAGCGGCCCGCTGGCCGAATACGGGCGCGAGATGGGCAACGGCGCGCAGCTCGCGGTGGACCACATCAACGCCGCCGGCGGCCTGCTCGGCCGCAGCGTCGTGCTGGTCACCGGCGACACCAACACCGACCCGACGCGCGCCGTCGAAGAGGCGCGGCGGCTGGTCGAGGTCGAGGGCGCGGTCGGCATCGCCGGTCCGGTCGCCAG
The DNA here is from genome assembly GCA_965242565.1 of Dehalococcoidia bacterium. Taxonomy (GTDB): domain Bacteria; phylum Chloroflexota; class Dehalococcoidia; order Bin125; family Bin125; genus CATQGW01. The sequence continues at coordinate 1,874,655 of OZ251457.1, forward strand.
CTCGACCACGCTGCCCGTCGGCGAGTCGATCTGCGGCCCGCTCAGCGTGCCTTGTGTGACGCCGGCCGCGACCTCGCCGCAGATCAGTCTGGCCGACGACGACGGCTTCCTCTTCCGCGCCACGATCTCCGACGCCGCGCAGGGCCCGGTGTTGGGGATGCTGGCGGAGGATGAGGGCTACCAGCGCGTCGGCGTGCTCTACCGCGACGACCCCTACGGCCAGGGCCTGGCCGAGGCCTTCGCCGCCGCCTTCAGCGGCGAAGCCAACCTCGTCTCCTACCAGCCCGTCGCGCAGCCCAGCTATCTCGCCGAGCTGCAGCGCGCCGCCGAGGGCGGCGCGGAGGCGCTGGTCGTGATCGCCTTCGAGGAGGCGCAGGTCTTCATCCGCGAGGCTCTCGAACAGGGCCTCTTCGACGAGTTCATCTTCGTCGACGGCAGCAAGAGCCAGGATTTGATCGACGCGATCGGCGCGGAGTATCTGGAGCAGATGAAGGGTACCGCGCAGGCGCCGGGCCCGGAGACGCCCTCGCTAGCGGCCTGGCAGGACGCCTACCGCAACGCCTACGGCGATCTGCCCGCGCTGCCCTTCGTGGCCGAGTCCTACGACGCCGCGATGGTGCTGATGCTGGCCATCGAGGCAGCCGGCAGCACCGACGGTGCGGCGATCCGCGACGCGCTGCCGATGGTCTCCTCGCCGGGCGGCGAGATCGTGATCGCCGGCTCGGCCGGCGTGGCCGCCGGTCTCACCGCGCTGCGCGCCGGCAGCGACATCAACTACGAGGGCGCCGCCACCACGCTCGACTGGAACGCGGTCGGCGATGTCACCTCCGGCTACATCGGCATCTGGCAGTACGCGGGCGGCGGCATCGAGGAGCTCGAGGTCATCCCCTTCTCGCTCGACTGAGCCGCGCCGCAGCCATCGCGCTCAGCAACGCAGCCCCGCTCCGGCGGGGCTGCGTCATGTCCTCCAACCTCCGTCATTCCCGCTCCCAAGCGCCCCCCGCTCAGCCGTCCTCCGCAGCGGCCGGCCGCTGCTCCGGTTTCTTCCGCACAAAGCGGCTCACCCTGGCCTGTTCGGCGAGCAGGCCCTGCGGACGCCAGAGCAGGAAGATCACGATCAGCGCGCCGATGATCAGCTGGCGCACCTGGAAGACGCGCGCGCCCAGCCAGTCGGGCAGGCTTTCCTGGAAGAGCGGCACGCCGAACCAGAAGAAGCCCACCGCCAGCGCGCCGAGCAGCACGCCCTTGTGATTGCCGCTGCCGCCCACGATCAGCATCGTCCAGACGAAGAATGTGCCGATCACGTTGGAGAACCCGCCGGGCGCGACGCTCTTGATCTCGTGCGCGTAGAGGCCGCCGGCCAACCCCATCAGCACGCCGCCCAGCACGAACGCCTGAATGCGGAAGGCGACGGTGTTCTTGCCCGACGCGCGGGCGGTGTCCTCGTTGTCGCGCACCGCGCGCAGCACCCGGCCCCAGGGCGACGCGCCCGCGCGAGAGACCAGCCAATAGACGAACGCCACGAACAGCAGCGCGACGACCAGCGCGAACCAGCGGTACTCCTCGCCGGGCGTGATCTTGTCGGCGATGTCTTCGAGGAAGCGCGGCAGCCCGTTCAGCCCGCGTGCGCGGTTGACCAGCCCATCCACGGAGTTGGCGATGCTGCGCAGAATCGCGGCCACGCCGATCGTCATGATCGCCAGAAAATCGTCGCGCAGGCGCAGCATCGGGATACTCAGCAGCAGCGCCAGCACGCCGCCGGCGACCGCCGCCATCAGCCAGCCGACGATCACCGGCGCGCCCCAGCCGCCGATGTAGCTCTCCAACGCCTGCGGCGGGTCGAGCGTGAAGATCGCGGAAGCGTAGGCGCCGGCCATGAAGAAGGCGGCGACGCCGAAGTTGAGGATGCCGGCGCTCCACTGCGTGTTCAGCGCCAGCGCCAGAATCGCGAAGAACGAAACCGTCGTGAGGAAGCCGACGGTCCAGTTGACCGCGCCGCTGAACGTGACCAGCGTGGGGAACAGCTCTTCAAACGGCATTAGGCGTCCCGTCCGAACAGCCCGCGCGGGCGCAGCAACAGCACGGCGGTGACGATGACGAAGGGGATCGCGGGCTTGAAGCCCGTATCGATCCAGCGCGTCGAGACCTCCTGACTGACTCCGACGACCAGCCCGCCGACCAGCGCGCCGCCGGGGCTGCCGATGCCGCCCAGGATCGCCGCCGCGAAGAGCGGCAGCAGCAGCACGAAGCCGGAGTCGAAGCGCACTTCCGTTTGGATGCCCAGCATCGTCCCCGCCAGCGCCGCCAGCAGCCCGCCCAGCGCCCAAGTGCCCAGCCGCACACGGTCGGTGCGGATGCCGCTGGCCTCGGCCAGCTCCGGGTTGTCGGCTGTCGCCCGCATCGCCTTGCCGAAGCGCGTGCGGTAGAGCAACAGGTAGACGCCCACGCCGATCACCAGCGTGAGCGCGATGATGAAAATCTGGTCGGGCTTGATCCGGATGCCTTCGGTGATCTCGATCGCCTTGTGGATGCCCGGCACAAAGCGGAAGTTGCTCGGACCCCAGATCAGCTGCACCAGCGCGCGGAGCATGATCCCGATCCCCAGCGAGGCGATCGCGAAGACGAAGAAACTGCCGCCGCGCCGTCTCAGCCTGCGGTAGACGAGCAGTTCGAGCGCGAGCACAAGCCCGACCACGACCACGATCGCGAGCAGCAGGCCGACCACCAGCCCCCAGCCGAACGAGAGCGGTCCGAACGCGCCGCCCTGAAAGCCGAGGTTCGCGCCTTCGGCCGACACCACGAACAGCACGGCGAACATCGCCGTGGTCATGCTGTCGCCGTAAGAGAAATCGCCCACGCCGAGAATGCCGTAGATCAGCGTCACGCCGACCGCGCCGACGGCGATGATCGAGCCGACAATCCAGCCCACCAGGATCAGCTGCGCGATCTCTATGAGGCGCTCCCCTCGCGCGGCTCGCTCGCGGCTGCCGCCGCAGCGCCTTCGTCGTTCTCATCGCCGTCTTCGTCTTCGCCGCCGCCGCGGCCGAGGAAGAGGCGGCCCACATCGCCGCTGCTCAGCATCTCCTCAGCCGGCGCGTCGAGCGCTTTCTCGCCGTTGACCATCACCACCCCGCGATCGGACCAACGCAGCGCCTCGGTCGCGTTCTGCTCGACCAGCAGCACACCCACCCCGCCCTCGTGGACATTGGCGACCAGCTCGAAGATCTCGACCCGCGCCGCCGGCGAGAGGCTGGCGGTGGGTTCGTCGAGACAGAGCAGCTGCGGATCCAGCATCAGCGCGCGGGCGATCGCCAGCATCTGCCGCTGCCCGCCGGAGAGCCGACTGGCGCGCTCGCGCGGGCGCTCGCGCAGCGCGGGGAACATCTCCAGCACCTGATCGATCCGCTGCTCCAGATCGCCGTGTCGCCGGTAGCCGCCCATCTCCAGGTTCTCGCGGATCGAGAGCGAGGCGAACACGTTCTCGCGCTGCGGCACGTAACCCGCGCCGGCCGCCACCATCCGCGGCGCGTCCAGATCGCTCACGTCCTCGCCGCCCAGGTAGCGCTCGCCCTCGATGTAGGGCAGCGCGCCCATCAACCCCTTGATCAGCGTCGACTTGCCCGCGCCGTTGGGCCCGATGATCGTGACGATCTCGTCGGCGCGCATCTCCAGATCGACATCGTGGATGATGTCGATCCCGGAGACGTAGCCGGCGGTCAGGCCGCGAATCCGCACCAGCGCCGCCGCGCCGTTCGGGATCTGCTCGTTCAGCTCACTCATGATGCGCGCCCCGCAGATAGGCGACCTCGACCTCGGGATTGGCGAGCACATCGTCGGCTGCGCCCACATCGAGCACCTTGCCCTGCGCCATCACCACCACCGGATGACAGAGGTCGCGCACCAGCTCGAGATTGTGCTCGATGATCAGGAAGGTGATGCCGAATTCCTCGCGGAAGCGGCGGATGTCGTCGCTGATCCGCACCAATAGCGACGGATTGACGCCCGCCGCCGGCTCGTCGAGCAGGATCATCTGCGGATGCGTCATCAGCGCGCGCCCCAGCTCGAGCAGCTTGCGCTGTCCGCCGGAGAGCGTGCCGGCCTGCGCGTAGGCCATCCGCTCCAGCGCCACCAGCTCCAGCACCTCGTGCGCCCGCTCCTCCAGCGCCTGCTCCTCGCTCCGCACCCGCCAGGGCGTCAGCCAGTTGCGCCAGAGCTGCTCGCCGTGCTGATCCGACTCGGCCAGCATCACGTTCTCCAGCACCGTCATCGTCTCCAGCTCCTGCGGGATCTGGAAGGTGCGCACCAGGCCGCGGCGGAAGACGCGGTGCGGCGCCATGCCGGTGATCTCCTCGCCGGCAAACCGCACCCGCCCGCCGCTCGGCCGCAGGAAGCCCGCCAGACAGTTGAAACAGGTCGTCTTGCCCGCGCCGTTGGGACCGATCAGCCCCGCGATCACGCCCCGCTCGATCGCGAAACTCGCGCCGTCCACAGCGCGCAGACCGCCGAAATGGCGGGCCAGGTCCTCAACTTCCAGCAGCGCCGACATCGCGCCGACCGCCCGCTCAGCCCGGCGGCCAGGACAGCGCGCGACCGCCCAGCACATGCAGGTGCAGGTGATCGACCGTCTGCCCTGCGTCGGCCCCGACGTTGACCACCACCCGCCAGCCGCTCTCGACGATCCCCTCGCGCTGCGCCACCACCTCCGCCGCCTGCAACAAATGCCCCAGCAACGCCGGATCTGCCTCGCCCGCCTCGTTCAGCCCCGCAATGCCCTCGCGCGGAATCACCAGCACATGCGTGGGCGCCTGCGGATTCAGATCGCGGAAGGCGACGCAGAGCTCGTCCTCGTAGACCAGGTCGGCGGGAATTTCGCCGCGCACGATCGCCCCGAACACCGTCTCCGACGATCGCTCGCGCCGTTCCTGCGCTCCGGGGTCCGACATCCCGCATACCCTCCCCAGCCGTGACCAGCCGTGTCCGGCGCCGACCGCTACGCGCCTACGCTAGCAGCGCGGCTGACGCCTACCCAACAGGCGGATACCCTGCCCCCATGCCTGCCCCCATGCCTGCCTCCATGCCTGCCTCCATGAGCGCCCCCGCCGACCCCAACCTGGTGCTGATCCGCCACGGCCAGAGCGACTGGAACCGCCAAAACCGCTTCACCGGCTGGGTCGATGTCGACCTCAGCGACGCGGGCGTCGAAGAAGCGCGCGAAGCCGGCCGCCGGCTCGCCGCCGCCGACATCCGCTTCGACCGCGCCTGGACCTCCGTGCTCAAGCGCGCCATCCACACCCTCTGGCTCGTGCTCGACGAACTCGACGCCGCCTGGCTGCCCGTCGAGCGCCGCTGGCGGCTCAACGAGCGCCACTACGGCGCGCTGCAGGGCCTCAACAAAGCCGAAACCGCCGCGCGGCACGGCGAGCGCCAGGTCCACATCTGGCGCCGGTCCTACGACATCCCGCCGCCCCCGCTCGACCGCGACGACCCCGCGCACCCCCGCTTCGACCCCCGCTACGCCGAAGCCGCCGCGCTCCAACTCGCGCCCGACGCCGAATCCCTGCGCGATACCCTCGAGCGCGTCCTGCCCTGCTGGGAAGACGAGCTCGCCCCCGCCCTGCGCAACGGCGAGCGCCTGCTGATCGCCGCCCACGGCAACAGCCTGCGCGCCCTCATCAAGCACCTCGAAGCCATCGGCGACGACGCCATCAGCCAACTCAACATCCCCACCGGCATCCCCCTCGCCTACGACCTGGACGCGCAACTCAACGTCCGCGCCCACGGCTACCTGGCCGACGAAAACCAACTAGCCGCCGCCACCGCCCACATCGCCGCCCAGTCCCGCCCCCCCTAGCCCCTCGGTGCCTCCCCGCTCTCTTTCCCGTCGCTCTAGCGACGGCTCTCTCCATTGGAGCGGGGAGAATGCAGCCGAGGAAGATCGCCCCCTACTGCGAGCCGGTGATTGGGCTCCATGCGGAAGCGCCACCGCTGTTTCTGGCTCGCACGTAGAGCGTGTACGGCGACGGCGGGTAGCCGGTGAATGTCGCACTTGTGCGACTCGACGACAGTGTCGCTATCGGGCCGCCGTGATACTTCACCTCGTAGCTGGTCGCGCCGGTGACTCGATCCCATCGCAGTGTTATCTGCAAGCGCGCCGCCGTTATGGTCAGGTTGGTGGGTGCAACTGGCGCCGTGAGTGCATCGAGCGGTACCCACACGCTGGGCGCACCACTGCTGTCCTGTGCGCGCACGTAGAGCGTGTACGCGGTGTTGGCGGTCAGGTTAGGGAAGGTGTGGCTGGTACCGGTGACGGCCGTCGGCGTTTCACTGCCGGGGCTGCGCTTGACTTCGTAGCCGGTGGCACCGGTCACGGCTGTCCAGCTGAGCGTGATGCTGGTGCTGGTCGCCGTCGCTTTCAGATCGCTCGGCTCAGCCCGGGCGGTCTTGGCGCTGAGCGGCGTCCAGGCGGAGTCTCCGCCGCTGTTCTTGGCGCGCACGTAGAGCGTGTACGCGGTGTCGGCGGTCAGGTTGGGGAAGGTGTGGCTGGTATCGGTGACGGCCGTCGGCGTTTCACTGCCGGGGCTGCGCTTGACTTCGTAGCCGGTGGCGCCGGTCACGGCTGTCCAGCTGAGCGTGATGCTGGTGCTGGTCGGAGTTCCGTCGTCCAAGTCGCTCGGCGCGGCCGGGACGGTTGTTGCGGTTGTTGGGCTCCAGGCGGAAGGGCGGCTGCCGGTCTTGGCGCGCACGTAGAGCGTGTACGTCGTGCCTGCGGCCAGACTGCTGAACGTGTGGCCGTTGATTGAGGCTGCCGCCGTTGCGGTGCCACCCGCGTTGAGCTTGACTTCGTAAACGGTCGTGTCAGACGGGCGGGCGGCGGTCCAGCTGAGCTTCAGACTGGCAGTGCTCGCCGTCGCCTCCAGGCCGGTCGGCGCGGGCGGCGGCGCCGTTCCCAGCGTGGTTCTCGAGACCCAGTCGGACGCTCCCCAGCGGTTGACGGCGCGCACGTAGTACGTGTATTCTACACCTCGAATCAGGTTTCGGAAGGAGTGCCACCCGTAAATGGCGTCACCTCCCGGAGCGGTTTTGACCGCGCCGTCCGGGCCGAGCTTGACTTCGTAGCCGGTCGCACCTGTCGCGTTCGTCCAATTCAGCTCGACGTGGGATGGGCTTAAGCGCGACAGCCCGAAGAGTTGCGGCGCAACATACGGCGGCAGAGGCGCCGTCGTCGGACTGAGCGACGCCCACTCGGAGACACCGCCGCTGTTCTTGGCGCGCACGTAGAGCGTGTACGGGGTGTTGGCGGTCAGGTTGGGGAAGGTGTGGTTGTTGGGGAAGGTCTGGCTGGTGCCGGAGGACACGGCGGTCTCGATCCCGCTCTCGCCCTGCTTGACGTCGTAGCCGGTCGCGCCGGTGACGGCGTCCCAGCTGAGGGTGATGGTCGTACTGGTCGCCGCCGCGCCCAGCCCGCTCGGCTGCGCCGGCAGCGCAGCCGTAGTGAAGGATTGCGTGACTCTGGTCGAGATGCCACCGTGACCGATCGCCTCGAGCCAGATCGAGTAAGTCCGGCCGGCTGCCAGACAGCTGAAGGCGTAGCTTCGCGCAGTGCCGGCGAGATAGACCCGCTCCGGACCCGAGCGCCCGATGCGATAGCCGGTCGCGCCGGCGACGCCGCTCCAGTTGACTGTGACCGAAGAAGCGGTCAAACCGCTGGTTGTCACGTTGGTCGGCGCGGATGTCCGCGGCACGCCGGGGCGCGCCGGCATCGTCACTTGCGCGCCCGCGCTGGGACCGGCGACGCCGTCCGCCGTCCTGGCCCAGACGCTCAGATTGTAGGTTTGATGGGGGTTCAACCCCGTGAAGGTGTAGCTGGTGTCGGTGACGTAGGCAACGCTGCCGTCGGTGCGCCAGACGCCGTAGCTGGCCGCGCCGCTGATCGCGTTCCAAGTGAGGGTGGCGCTGGCCTCCGTAGCGGTGACGATGGTGGTTGCGCTCACCCCGGTCGGTGGAGCCGGGGCATTCGTCTGCGTCGGTGTTGATTGCGCGAAGGCTGTCGCCGCGCTGCCAATCGCTAGCGCTGCTGCAAGGACAAGGAGCAGCGCCAGGACTAGGGTTTTACCCCCCCCCCCCTCCGAGTTTGGCGAATGCGTTCGCGAACATGCTGCCCTCCAGCCCCAGAAATGATGCGCAACTGCGCGCATCTGCTTGCGGGTGCGTTGCGACAGGTTACACGCTCGCCCCGAGGTGGGTCAACCGAACTTGTGTCACCATGCGGTGGACGATTTCGTGGGCGGGTTCGACGCCCATTGGACAGGGCCATTGGACAAGGGCGACGCAAGGAGTGCCCTTGGGGTTCTCCGATCGAGTGAGACGCGACGGAAGAAGCGGTGTCCCCACTGCCACTTGCAGCAAGCGGGGCGGCTGCTAGTCTGCGACAGAGCACAGGCGAAAGCACAGGGGGATTCGATGAACGCGAACAAGACTTTGCGGGGGAGAGGGACAGTGGCTTCGCTCTGTAAAGCGCTCAGCGCCGCCCTGATTGGCGCTGCCATCGCCCTGCTCGCCCTCTCCAGCGCCGGCGCCGAATATCGCCTGGCCCTCCACCCCGCCACCGGCGAGTGCGTCTACCTCAACACCGCCGGCGCGTTCAACGCCGCCGGCGAGCAGGTCTACACGCCCGCCCAGGCGCGCGACGCCGAGACCTGCGCGCTGCCCGCCCCGCCGCCCGCCGCTGCCGACAGCGCCGCCGACCTCGCCGCCGACCGCGAAGGCCTGGTCGGCGTCGCGCGGGTCGTCGGCAGCACCACGGCGACGACCGCGCTGACGGCGCACGGCAAGGCGCTGCAAGACGCCGAGCAGGCGATAGCCGACGCCCAAAACACGCTGACCGGAGCGCAGGCGACGCTGGACGGCCTACCGCCCAGCTCCCCCTTTCGGGCTGGGCTCATGGTAGTGGTCAATGCCGCGCGCCAGGCCGTCGCGGATGCGGAGACGATCTACGCGAATCTGAGCGCCTCCGATGAACCGCGCACCCGCACAACCGTCACGCGGCGCACCACCCAGTACGTGGAAATCGACTCCGACGGCGACGGCGTCTGGGAAACCCACAACTGCGCCGGCCGCGAGGTCGGCGGCCGAACCCTGCGCGTGGGCACCGACGACGACGGCAACGACCTGCCGTATGCGGACGAGCTCCGCCGAGTCTGCGGCGTCGGATAACCCGATCGTTTGCCCACCGCTGCGCGAGTGCCTGTCCCCCCCGCGCACCTTCGAGAGGAACAACCCCTGATGAACACTGTACGCATGAACGCTCTACAGCTGCGCGCCCCCCGCCGCTTGGCCGCGCTGCTCGCCCTCGCCGCCCTGCTGACCGCCGCCGCATTCCTCGCGCTCGGCGGCCTCGGCGGCGCCGCCCAGGCCGCCCTCAGCGCCGACCAGCGCAGCGCCCAACTCAACCTCAGCCTGATCGACGACTCCGACAACATCGTGCCGGCCGGCTCGACCATGAGAATCGCCGCGACGATCAGCTTCACGGTCGACGCGAGCGGGGATGGCCATGGCCCCTTCGGTGAGCCGATCTACCTGCAGTCGGGCGGCCGCTTTCGGGTGACCGGCGGCCTGACGTGGGACGACTCCGAGCGCGCCGTGCTGTTCCTGAACGCGCGGGCGACCAGCGACGAGGACGCGAGCGATGCCGCCGACGACGGCAAGTTGGGCGATCCCCGTATCTGCACGACCCGCACCGAGGGGGGCACCACCACTTGGACTTGCACCCTCGCGATCCAACACGGCAGCACCCCGCTGGGTGATGACGTGGAACCTGGTACCGGCGGCATCCTGATTCCGGACGGCACGCCGGACGGTCCGCTCACGATCTCCGCGACAGTGAAGATCGATGACGCGGCCGGCGACGGCTCCGACGCCGGCGCGGTCACGCTGACCGACAGCCTGACGGTGACCGTGGGCAAGGTGGTCGAGGTGCAGACGGCGACGCTGGATTTCGCCCTGCAAACGCTGGGCGCCCTGGCCCTGAACGGCAACGCGGGCGACCCGTGGCCGAGCGTCGTGTCGACCGCCGCCGGCGAGACGCGCCTGCAGCTCAGCATGCTCAACGCGGGCGGCAAGGCCTCCGCCCGCAACAGCGTCGCGCAGCTGTCGCTCACTACCACGATCGGGCGGCTCAGCGTGCCCACATTGGGAGCAGACGCCTGCCAGACCGGCGACCGCCAGCGAGTCTGCCAGGTCGACGTCTCGCTGCTCAACTCGACCAATTCCGACCGAATCCTGATCCGCGTGGAGCCGCCGCTGGACCACAGCGCCCGCACGGCGATCGTGCGAGGAAATCTCTTGACCACGGACGGCCGGTTGTTTGAACTCGGCCCGGTGCGGCTCCGCTTCACGGGTCCGGCGATCGCGCTCAACATCAGCGAGCCCGCCCATGACCTCCTGAACTCGGAGCGGGCGGACGATGATCTCGACGAGCTGACCATTTCGGTCGGCGCGACCGACGCGCGGGGCGATCAGGTGGCTGTGCCGCGCGCCGATCGCGACGCGCCGTTCAACGCAACGCTGACGACTCCCGGCAACAGGTCGATCCCGACGCGCACCGTCACCCTGCAATATGAGGAGCGAGATCTGGCCGGGCTGCCGAGGAGTGGACAGGTACGCCAGTACACCTTCGAGACGATTCGCGTCGACTGGCCGCTGCTGCAGAGCGGAGCCGACGGATACCGGTTGGCTCGCGATTCCGAGGGCCGGCTGCAGGCGAAAGTGACAGTCCTCGCGGCAGCGGAACAACCGCTGGAGACCGGGACGTACACGCTCAAGCTGTCTGCCGGTGGCTTGGAGCAGAGCGTGAAGTTCGCCGTGGTGAGCAGGATCACCAGCGGGGTCGCAGCGATCGCAGTCGCGGCGGGCGCGGAAGAAATCGGCCTGGATGATCAGCTCACGCTGACCGCGACGCTGACCACCGCCGCAGGCAAACCGGTGCGCGACGGCACGTCGGTCACGTTCACCGAGCGCAGCTTCGGCACGAACACAGTGCTGGTGATGCTCTCGCCTGCGACCCAACGCACCAAGGACGGACAGGCGACGGTCACGCTGTGGGCGGTCGCCCCGGGCCGGGCCTGGGTCGAGGTCGAGTCCGGCGGGTTTAAGGGCGTGCAGGTGCTCGAAGTCGCGGCGGAACCGGCCATTGCGGATGTCGATCAGCTGTTGAGCACCAGACCCGCGTCATTCTCGGTCTGGCTGGGCGCGACCTCGGTTCGCGTGTCGGGTCTGCTCCCGCAGCTTGAGGGCGTCAACTCGGTCCGCATGTGGAATGGCGAAAACTGGCTGCTCTACGGCGTAGTCGGCGGCATCCAGCTCCCCGGCTCGCTCGACTTCGTCATCGGCCCCGGCGCCATCCTCTGGCTAGCCAGCGAATAACCCGGCCCAGCGCGGGGGGGCGAGCGCCCCCCCCCCCCGCGCTCGCCCCCCACTTCCGTCATACCCGCGCTTGCCGCGGAGCCCGCCCCCGGCTCGAACGGGGGTATCTCGACGAGCACGGCACCCACGCTGCACCCCGCCTCCCCCCTTCCCGTCGCCCCAGACTTGATCTGGGGCCCAAACCCAAGTTGTGCGCAGCGCCGGAGTCCCCGAGCCATCCGCCAACGCCGTTCGCGGGCTGCTCGGGACTCCGTGCCGCCAACCACCGCCGCCCCCGCTCCTCTCCCCACCCCGTCATACCCGCGCTTGCCGCGGAGCCTGCCCCCGGCTCGAACGGGGGTATCTCGACGAGCACGGCACCCACGCTGCATCCCGCCTCCCCCCTTCCCGTCGCCCCAGACTTGATCTGGGGCCCAAACCCAACGCCGTGCGCAGGCCGGAGGCCCCGAGCCATCCGCCAACGCCGTTCGCGGGCTGCTCGGGACTCCGTGCCGCCAACCACCGCCGCCCCCGCTCCTCTCCCCACCCCGTCATACCCGCGCTTGCCGCGGAGCCTGCCCCCGGCTTGAACGGGGGTATCTCGACGAGCACGGCACCCACGCTGCACCCCGCCTCCCCCCTTCCCGTCGCCCCAGACTTGATCTGGGGCCCAAACCCAACATTGTGCGCAGCAAGAGGTCCCGAGCTACTCGCCAACCCCGCTCGCAGGACCGCTCGGGGCCTCGTCCCGCCAACGACCGCCGCATAGGCCCCAGATCAAGTCTGGGGCGACGAAAGGGGGGCGGGTATGACGGTGGGGAGCTTGTTGCAAGTGCTGGCAACAACAACAAGAGGCGCGTAGGCTGGCGCTGGGGAGCTTCCATGTCCGCACTGCCGCTGCGCGCCGGGCTGTTCGCGCTGGCTGCGCTCTGCGCGCTGCTCGCCGCCGCCTGCGGCGGCGAGCCGGAGGACGACGGACGCCTACAGATCGCAACCACCGTCGCGCCGCTGCGCAACATCATCGAGAACGTGGGCGGCGACCGCGTCGAGGTGATCGGCCTGGTGCCGGAAGGCGTCAACAGCCACACCTACGATCCGCCGCCCTCGGCCGCCGCCGAGATCGCCCGCGCCGATCTGATCGTGCTCAACGGGCTCAACCTCGAACTGCCCGCGCTGGAGCTGGCGGAGGCCAACCGCCGCGACGACGCGCCGATCCTGCTGCTCGGCGACGCGGCGCTGCCGCCCGAAGAGTACGTCTACGACTTCTCCTTCCCGCGCTCGGAGGGCAACCCCAATCCGCACCTCTGGACCGCGCCGCATCTGGCCGCCGTCTACGCCGAACTGGTGCGCGACGCCCTGATCGAGCTGGATCCCGAGGGCGCGGCCTACTACGAGCGCAACAGCGACCGCTTCACCGCGCGTCTGGCGGAACTCGACGAAGCGATCGCCCGCGCGACAGCGACGATCCCCGCCGAGCGGCGCAAGCTGCTCACCTATCACGACTCGTTCCCCTACTTCGCGCCGCGCTACGGGCTGGAGGTAATCGGCGCGGTGCAGCCCTCCGACTTCTCCGAGCCGTCGCCCAGCGAGCTGGCGTCGCTGATCGCGCAGGTGCGCGAGTCGGGCGTGCCCGCCATCTTCGGCTCCGAAGTCTTCCCCTCGGAAGTGCTGGAAACGATCGCCGCCGAGGCCGGCGCGGTGCAGGTCTCGACGCTGAGCGACGACGACCTGCCCGGCGAGCCGGGCGACGCGGAAAACACGCTGATCGCGATGACGACGGCGAACGTGCGGACGATCGTCGAGGCGTTGGGAGGCGACGCCTCGGCGCTGGACGGCTTCGATCTGCGCAATACCTGGTTAGCGTCCGATGCCCCCTGACCCACCTCCTGACGCAGCCTCTGCCACAGGGGAAGCGCCGCTGATCGAGCTGTCGGACCTGGCGGTGGGCTACGACGGCGAGGTGGCGCTGCGGCGGCTCAATCTGGCCGTGCGGCGCGGAGACCTGATCGGCGTGGTCGGGCCGAGCGGCTGCGGCAAAACCTCGCTGCTCCGCGCGCTGATCGGCGAGGTCGAAACCTACGCCGGCCGCAGCGCCCGCGCCGCGCCCGACGGCGAACGCCGCATGCGCATCGGCTACGTGCCGCAGGTCGAGACGGTCGACTGGAACTTCCCCATCACCGTCGAACAGGTCGCGCTGCTCGGCGCCTGGCGCGAGCGCCGCTGGACCCCCTGGGCGGGCCGCCGCGCCCGCCGCCGCGCCCGCGAAGTGCTGCGCCAGCTGGGCATCGAGCAGCTCGCGCGGCGTCCTATCCGCGCCCTCTCCGGCGGCCAGCAGCAGCGCGCCTTCCTGGCCCGCGCGCTGATCTCCGACCCCCAACTGCTGCTGCTCGACGAACCGACCAGCGGGGTGGACATCAAAACCAGCCACGAAATTCTGCACGAGCTGCGCGAGCTGAACGCCGCCGGCGTGACGATCGTGCTGACCACGCACGACCTGAACGGCGTCGCCTCGCACCTGCCGCGTCTGATCTGCCTCGGCCAGGGCACGATCCTGGCCGACGGAACCGCCGAAGAGGTGCTGCAACCGTCGCTGCTCGAGCGCTCCTACGGCCAGCCGATGCTGGTCGTCAAGCGCGGACCGGAGACCTACGTGCTACCGGTGCCCGAGGAAGCGCCCGGCGCGCACGACGAACACGACGCGCCGGCCGACGACGATCTGACCGTAATCGGGCGGGGCGACATTAGGCGGGGCGACATCGGGCAGGGCGACGGCGATGCTTGAGCCGTTCGAGTTCGGCTTCATGCAGCGGGCGATGATCGCCGCCGCGCTGGTCGGCGGCATCACCGCCGCGATCGGCGTATTCGTCGTGCTGCGCCGGCTGGCCTACATCGGGCATGGGCTGGCGCACAGCATCTTCGGCGGCGCGGTGATCTCGTTCGTCGGCGGAATCAACTTCTTCATCGGCGCGAGCGTCTGGGGCGCGATCTCGGTGCTGATGATCAACCTCGCTTCGCGCCGCCCGCAGATCGGCGGCGACGCGGCGATCGGCATCGTGACCACCGCCGCGTTCGCGATCGGCATCGCCGTGATCAGCCGCGCGCGCACCTTCACGCGCGATTTCGAAGCCGCGCTGTTCGGCGAAATTTTGGGCATCTCCGAGCAGGACCTCTGGATCACGCTCGGCATGGTCGCGCTGATCGCGGTGCTGCTCACGCTCTGGTGGAAACCGCTGGTGTTCATCACCTTCGATCGCGCCGTGGCCGGCGCGTACGGAATCTCAATCAACCGGGTGGAGGGCGTGTTCGCCTTCGCGCTGGCGGCCACGGTGGTCGCCTCGCTGCAAATTCTCGGCGTCACGCTGATCGCCGCCGCGCTGGTCATCCCGCCCGTCACCGCGCGGTTGCTGACCGACTCCTTCCCGCGGCTGTTCCTGGTGGCGGTCATCGTGGGCGTGCTGACCGGCTGGCTGGGCGTCTATATCTCGTGGTTCGTGGATGTCTCGTCGGGCGCGACGGTTGTGCTGACGCAGACGGCGGCGTTCGCGCTGGCGCTGGCGTTCGAGCGACTGACGCGGCTGCGCGCGCGCAGCGGCGCGCGGCGCGCCGAGCGTCTGGCCGGGCTGGAGCGGGCGCTGAGCGAGTAGCGCGGGATTCTGCACAGGAGAAGGGGAAGGGGAAGCTTAGACTGAATGCATGTCTGCGAGCTCGGCGAACGGCGATGAGGAAGCGCGGATTTTCGATCTGGCCGCGCTCGAAGAGGGGCAGGCGCCGCTGAGCGAAGCGCAACTGCGCGCGCTGGCGCAGCAGATGGAGCTGATCGAGCAGTCGCGCGCGCGCGGCGGCATGACCGTCGCGCCCGACGCGCTGCTGCCCGACCCCTACGCCGCCGCCGAGCACAGCTCGACGCTGGCGGTGGCCGATTCGCTGCCGACGCTGCGGCTGGTGGACGCCGACGCGCCCGCGCCGCCGCCGCTGATCCGCGAGACGGACGGCGCGGCGCCCGAGCCGAGCGCCGTCCCCGCGAGCGCGCCCACCCCACCGCCTGTGTCGCCCGCGAAGCCCGACCTGAGCGGCCTGACCGTCGCCGAAGCAACGCAGCGCTACCAGGCCGGACTGGTCAACCGCGACACCGCCCGCACCCGCAGCGACTTCGACATCATCCGCTCGAACGTCTTCACCTACTTCAACATGGTGCTGTTCGGGCTGATCGGTGCGCTGGTCGTGCTGGGCTTCGTCGACAGCGCGGGCGATCACCTGCGCGACGCCGGCTTCGTGGGCCTGATTGTGGTCGCCAACATGATCGTCGGCACGGTGCAGGAGATCCGCGCCACACACAAGCTGCGCGATTTGGTCGCGCTGACCGCGCCCACCGCAGTCGTCGTGCGGGACGGCGCGGAGCGCGAGATCGCGGCATCCGATCTGGTGCAGGACGATCTGGTGCTGCTGCGCTCGGGCGATCAGGTGGTGGCCGACGGGCCGGTGGTCTGGGACGCGGCCGAGATCGACGAGTCGATCAACACCGGCGAGACGCGCTCGGTGCGCCGCGGGCCGGGCGATGCGCTGGAGTCGGGCGCGTTCTGCACCGGCGGCTCCTGCTACTACCGCGCGCAGCGGATCGGCCCGGAGTCGCGCGCGATCCGCGAGACGTCCGACGCGCGGCAGCTGAAGCGGATCGAGACGCCGCTGCAGCTGCGCTTCCGCCGCATCCTGCGCGTGCTGATGGTCGCCACGATCATCCTCGGCGCGCTGCTGCTGATTTCCTTCACCGTCAACGACCGGGAAATCGGCGAGGCGATCAAGTCGGTGATCGCCACCGCCACCTCGGTCGTGCCGGAAGGCCTGCTGCTGGGCATCACCGTCGCGATCGCGGTCGGCGCGCTGCGCGTCGCGCGGATGGGTGCGTTCGTGCAGGACAACACCGCCGTCGAAGCGCTCAACTACGTGGATACGATCTGCCTCGACAAGACGGGCACAATCACCGCCAATCGCTTGGTGGTCGACGATGTGCGCTGGGGCGAGGGCGGACGCAGTCTGCGCGGCTGGCTCGGCGCGTTCGCGCTGGAGACGGTCGATAACAACCGCACGGCGCGGGCGCTGGCCGACGCGACCGGGCGCTTCGGCAACGGCGCCTCGGCGACGGAGACCGTGCCGTTCAACTCCGAGCGGCGTTGGAGCGCAGCGCGGATGGTGCTGGGACGGGAGGAGCGGATCTTCGTGCTGGGCGCGCCGGAGCGCATCCTGCGCGCCTGCGCCGACGGCGAGCAGCTGCTGGAAGAGTACGAGCGGGCCAGCGGGCGCGGCCTGCGCGGCGTCGCGCTGGCCGAAGCCCCGTTCCTGCCGGAACCCGAACGCGATGAGCTGCCGCCGATGCGGGTGGTGGCGCTGATCACCATCGCCGACGAACTGCGCCCCGAGATCAGCCGCGCGTTCAAGCTGATGGACGAGCTGGGAATCGAGCCGAAGATCATCAGCGGCGACAATCCGGGCACCGTCGCCGCGCTGGTGCGGCAGCTGGGCATCAGGCTGAACGGCGGGCTGGTCGCCGGCCCGGAGTTGGATCGGATGACGGCGCAGGAGTTCGACGACGCGGCGATGGCCAACAGCGTGTTCGGCCGCATCGCGCCGCAGCAGAAAGAACAGCTCGTCGCCGCGCTGAAGCGGCGCGGGCGCTACGTGGCGATGGTCGGCGACGGGCAGAACGATGTGCGGGCGCTGCGCGAGGCGGATGTTGGCGTGGCGATGGAATCGGGCACCAACACGGCACGCGGCGTGGCCGGAATCGTGCTGCGCAACGACTCGTTCGAGGCGCTGGTGCAGGGCACGCGCGTGGCGCAAACCGTGCTCGGCAACTGTGCCCAACTCTGCAAGCTGTTCGTGACCAAGAGCGTCTACGCATTTCTGATCATCTTTATGGCCAACATGATGGGGCTGGAGTTCCCGTTCCTGCCGCGCCACGGATCGCTCACTGCGCTGTTCACGCTGGGTATTCCGGCGGTGTTCATCACGCTGACCACGCCGCCGCCGGGGGCGGGGCAGAATTTCCTGGCCAGCACGCTGCGCTTCGCGCTGCCCGCCGCGCTGGCGCTGGCGATCTCCGCCGTCTCGGTACACCTGCTCACGGAAGGGCTGCTGGGCCGCGCCACCGAGGACTCGCGCACGCTCGTCTCCTCCACGATCGGCATCGTCGGCCTGGGCTACATGGTCGAAGTGATCGGCTTCGAGGGCGCGTCGCGCGAGAAGCTGATGCGCCCCGCGCTGGTCACGTTCTTCGGCGTGGCGCTGCTGGGCGTCTTCATTCTCACGCTCTACACGCCGGCGCTGCGCTCGTTCTTCGAGTTCCGCCCGATGTCCGCCGACGAGTGGGCAATCGTGATCACCGCCAGCGTCGCCGCGTTCGTGGGCAAGTACCTGATCGCGCGCTTCTCGGGCGAGGCGATTCGCTGGTTCTCCGGCGCAGCCGAAGAGGAGGCCGCCGCGCGCGGCCGCGCGGCCTAGGAACTGTTCACGTAAGTCGGTCCGCCGGCGGCGCTCACCAGGGTGGTCGGCCCTGTTCAGGTTTGTTCGGGTTTGTTCGGGGTGTTCGGGTCTGGGCACGGGTTGCGCTCTATCTGGTCGAGGTGATGCGGGTGGTCAGGCATGTTCAGGTTTGTTCGGGGTGTTCGGGTCTGGGCACGGGCTGCGCTCTATCTGGTCATGGCGATGCCGGGTGGTCAGGCGTGTTCGGGTTTGTTCGGGGTGTTCGGGTCTGGGCACGGGCTGCGCTCTATCTGGTCATGGCGATGCCGGGTGGTCAGGCGTGTTCGGGTTTGTTCGGGGTGTTCGGGTCTGGGCACGGGCTGCGCTCTATCTGGTCGAGGTGACGTTGCGTGGTCGGGTGTGTTCAGGTTTGGTCGGGGTGTGTCGCTGCGGTGAGGTGGGTATTGGTAGGTCCGTTGTTCTGTCGCGGAGGAGCGACGGTATCACGGCGTGGGCGAAATAGGCACGCCTCGTTGTCACCGCCGACTCCTCCCTCGCCCTGTCACCGCCGTCGCCCCCGACTTGATCGGGGGCCCAAACCCAACGCGTTCGCAGCGCCGAGGGTCCGAGTAGCCGCTGACGGACATGAGCAGGGCATCTCGGCGCGTTGCGCCGCCGGCGGCCGTCGTATGGTTCCAGCGTGCGCTGGAATGACGGGAGCTGGTGCTGGAACGACGGAGGAAGGGGCTATTCGGCGTACAGCGCCGCCAGCTCGGGATCCTTCTCCGCCAGCATCTCCGCCAGGTCCAGCAGCACGCGGCACTGTTTGTAGGTGGCGTCGTCCTGCATTTTGCCGTCCACGACCGCCACGCCGCCGCTGCCGCCCGCCTCCTCCATCGCCGCGACCACGCGGCGAGCGAACGCCACCTCCTCGGGCTGCGGGCGGAAGACCGATTTGGCGATCGGAATCTGGTTGGGGTGCAGCGTCCACGCGCCCACACAGCCCAGGATGAACGCCGCGCGGAACTGATCCTCGCAGCCGACCGGATCGCCGAAATCGCCGAACGGTCCGTAGAACGGATAAATCTCGTTCGCCGCGCAGGCGTCGACCATCCGCGCCAGCGTGTAGTGCCACGGATCCTGCAGCGAGGGTGCGCGTGCCGCGTCGGCGTCGTCCGGATCGGCGTCGGTGCGCACGACGTAACCGGGGTGCGGACCGCCCACGCGGGTCGTTTTCATCCGACGCGACGCGGCGAGGTCCGATGGCCCCAGGCTCATCCCCTGTAGGCGCGGGCTGGAGGCCGCGATCGCCTCAACATTCGAGACGCCTTGCGCCGTCTCCAGAATCGCGTGGATCAGGATTGGGCGCATCAGCCCGTGGCGCGCCTCCAGTTGCGCGAGCAGCAGATCGAGAAAGCGAATCTCTTCCGGTCCGTTCACCTTCGGCAGCATCACCGTGTCCAGCACGCCGCCGATCTGCGCCGTCAACTCCAGCATGTCGTCCAGAAACCAGGGCGAGTCGACCGCGTTGATCCGCGTCCACAGCCGCGTCGCGCCGAGTTCGAGCGTTTGCCCTACCTCGATCAGCCCGCGCCGCGCCGCCTCTTTGGCGCTGGGCGGAATCGCGTCTTCGAGGTTACCGAGCAGAATGTCCACCTGCGGCGCGAGCTGCGGCAGCCGAGCGAGGATGCGCTCGTTGCTCGGATCGAAGAAGTGAATCATCCGCGAGGGGTAGGTCGGAATCTCCGCCGGCGGGTCGGGCGCGCCGATCACCAGCGGGCGCAGAAATTCGCGTGGGTTGCGCATCGATCGCTCCTTGCTGATCCGTTTCGGCGGGCGTCACCCGCCGCCTGTCAGTCTCCGCACATCAGTCACCGAACGGCACGGCTTCGACCAGCTCGATCTCGGCCTCGGGCGTGAAACGCCAGATGCCGACGTAGCCGCGGCTCAGGTCGCCGTTCTGATCCCAGTCGAGCGTCACCGCCGCGCCTTGGTAGTCCAGCTCGCCGCCCTCGGCGGCGATCCGCAGCCCCTCGGCCACGCCGGCGGAGCCCGCCATCACCACCGTGCCGGGCGCGGCGCCCACATCGCGCATCTGGTCGCGGATCGCCGCGCCCTCCGCGCTGCCGGCGCGCTGCGCGGCCAGCGCCAGCGAGATCACCGCGTCGTACGCCTCTTTCACATACGGCTCGGCGACGGGGCGTCCGTACTCCGCCTCGAAATCGACGGCCCAAGCCTCTGAGGAGTCGGTCGGCGGCGACGGGATCGGCCCGGTGCCGTACATATCCGCCAGATACTCCACGCCGACCGCGTTGAGCAGCGAGAGGCTGCGCCCGACCGGGCCGAAGACGAACTGCTCGTAGACGCTGTGCTCGATCGCTTCGCGCAGGATGATTTCGCTCTCGACGGTGAAGGCCAGCAGCACCAGCGCCTGCGCGCCGTTGCGCGCCGAGTGCTGCAACTCCGAGAGGAAGCTGAACCCCGTGGGATCGATCGCGACCAGCTCGGCCGGTCCGTCCCATGACGCGGCCAGCGCGTCGGCGAAGCCCTGCCCCCACGGGTCGTCGCGGTAAATCACGCCGATGTTGTCGAAGCCCCGATCGCGGATCAGCTGCGCCAGCACCGGCGCCTGGGTGATGTCGGAAAGCGTGGTGCGGAAGAGAAAGTCGTTGTCGTCGGCGATGCTCAGCTGCGGCGAGGTGCCCATCGCGATCTGCGGGATGCCCGAGGGTCCGCTGACGCTCTCGGCGACGGGCAGGGTGACGGCGCTGGAGAGCGCGCCGACGATCGCGTGGACCTGTTCGACTTCCACCAGGCGGCGGGCTTCCTCGACGCCCAGCAGCGGCTCGAGCTTGGTATCGGCGACGATCAGTTCGACCGGCTGCCCGAAGACGCCGCCGCCCTCGTTGAGGTGCTTGATCGCCAGCTCGACACCCAGCCGCATCTCGGCGCAGAACTCGGCCAGACCGCCGGAGAAGTCGAGCAACAGGCCGATCCTGAGCGGCCCTTGGTCGCTCGCCGCTGTCTGCGCAGTCTGTGCTTGAGCTTGCGCTGCGGGCTGGGTCTGTTGCTGCTCTGCCTGCTGTGCTGCGGCTTGCAGCTCTTGCGCCGCCGGCTGCGCATTGTCGGAATCGCCGCACGCGGCCAGCGTCAGTGCGGCGGCGAGCAGCAGCGCGATCAGAATTCTCACAGGCATCCGCCCCTCCGATTCTCTGTGCAGGCTACCCTCACAGACGGCAACGACATACGAGAGGAGCGCAGGCCATGGCGACGGAATTGACACTGGGAGCGGTGCTGCCGACGACGGAGATCGACGCGGATCCGGCCGCGATCCGCGATTTCGCGCAGGCGGTGGAGGCGATGGGCTTCGAGCATCTGCTGATCTACGACCACGTGCTGGGCGCGGACATCAGCGTCCACACCGATCTGGCCGGCGCGCCCTATACGAAGGACACCCCCTTTCACGAGATCTTCGTCACGCTCGGCTTCATCGCCGCCGCCACCGAACGTCTGAAGCTGGCCACCGCGGTCGTGGTGTTGCCCCAGCGCCAGACCGCGCTCGTCGCCAAGCAGGTCGCGCAGCTCGCGGTGCTCTCCGGCAACCGCTTCCGGCTGGGCATCGGCTCCGGCTGGAATCACGTCGAGTACGAGGCGCTGAGCGAGAACTTCCGCAACCGCGGGCGGCGCCAGGAGGAGCAGGTCGAGCTGATGCGGCGGCTGTGGACCGAAGAGGTGGTGAATTTCGAGGGCGAATTCCACAAAGTCACCGCCGCCGGCATTGCGCCGCGCCCGACAGCCCCGATCGAGGTCTGGTTCGGCGGCCAGGCCGAGCCGCAACTGCGCCGCTGCGCGCGAATCGGCGACGGCTGGTTTCCGGTCACCCCGCCCACGCCGGAGACGGCCGAGCAGATGGAGCGAATTCGCGGCTACCTGCGCGAGGCGGGCCGCGATCCGTCGGCGTTCGGCGTCGAACCGCAGGCGCAGTTCCGCGGCGGCAACCCCGAGCTGTGGCGCTCGCACCTCGAACGCTGGGAGCAGATCGGCGCGACGCACATCTCGATCGCAACCATGAACGCCGGCCTGGAGGGGGCGGACCAACACATCGAAGCTGTGAGCCAATACCGCGAGGCCGTGCTGTCCTAGCGCCGCGAGCGCTCGGCGGCGCTCGGCGACTAATCCCCGCCTCTGCTCTCCCTCATTCTCGCCCTCCTCCCCCGTCATTCCCGCCCCTCTCTCCGTCATTCCCGCCCCTCTCTCCGTCATTCCCGCCCCCGAGCGGGAATCTCCTCGCGTGCCCTCCAGCCCCCGCATCCCCAGGATCCGTCGCCCCAGACTTGATCTGGGGCCTATACGGCGGTCGTTGGCGGCACGAGGCCTCGAGCGGCCCGCGCACGGCGTCGGCAGATGGCTCGGGACTCCGACACCGCGCACAACGTTGGGTTTGGGCCCCAGATCAAGTCTGGGGCGACGGAAAGGAGGCTGGAACGAGGGGCGCGGAGGCGGGCTCGTGACAGATTCCCGCTCGTGGGCGGGAATGACGGGGGAAGAGGGCGGGAATGACGGGGGAAGGGGGTGGGAATGACGGGGGAAGGGGGTGGGAATGACGGGGGAAGGGGGTGGGAATGACGGGGGAAGGGGGTGGGAATGACGGGGGAAGGGGGTGGGAATGACGGGGGAAGGGGGTGGGAATGACGGGGGAAGGGGGTGGGAATGACGGGGGAAGGGGGTGGGAATGACGGGGGAAGGGGGTGGGAATGACGGGGGAAGGGGGTGGGAATGACGGGGGAAGGGGGTGGGAATGACGGAAGGAGGAGTAAGCGCGGTAAACAGCCCCTACCCCCGCAACGCCTCCAAAGTCCGCGAAACTCGTTTAGGTCGCTCTTCCGCCGAGAAGCTTGCGCCCAACGCCCGCCGCTAGTCCCGAATGCCGCGGCGTCGGAGTTCGGCGATGAACCATTCCTGTGAATGCGCGCCCTTGAGCGAATTGCAGGCGTTGCATAGCAGTTGTAGGTTGTCGATGTGGTCGGTGCCGCCTTTCGATCGGGGCACGATGTGATCGATCGTGAAGTTGCGGAACGGGAACGCTTGACGGCAGCCGGCGCAATTCCCCTCCTGGCGACCGAAGAGCGTGTGCTTGTGCGTTCGGTAATGAGGCAGCGTCCCCAGATCGGTCCGCAGAGGAACGTCGCTCCGGTGCGTCACCGTGAACGATGTCAGCCCCAGCTCCTTGCGGAAGCGCGATCGGACAAGCTTGTCCGCCATCTCCGACAGATCGATGCCCGCCCACTGCCGACCCAGATCTTCGGCTGCTACGCAGGCCGTCGCGCAGCCGCAGAACGGATCGAGCACCAGATCGCCTTCGCGCGACGACGCCTGAATGATGCGCTTGAGCAGCCTGAGCGGTTTCTGCGTTCGATATCCCGTCCGCTCCGCACCGGCGGCCCGATTGATGTCGTCCCACAAGCTTGTGAGGCGGTCGTCAATTTCGGAGTACAGACGGAAGCGCGGCTTGCCGCCGCGCCGCCGCGGCCAGTGAATCATGTCGACCGCGTCGAGCGCGTCAAGCTTTTGTTGCGTCGAAAGCGAGTCGTAGTCGTCGGGCAGCTGCACCCATTCCGGCATCTTGTCGCGGCCGGGGATCGCCCAGTGCCTGCCGACGGTGGTTGGATCGACGCCGCGCCACGGCTGCCCGGATGTCCCTTCCGTCGTCCCCGCAGCGTCCAGCGGACCCGATCGATACCGCCTGCCCTCGTGATCGTCGTACTCGCCGCTTTGCGGACGTTCAACGGCGTGGTCGTCGTCGCGCGGGACCAGCAGGTAGGCGTCGCTCTTCGTATAGAAGTAGATCGAGTCGGTGACCGCGCCGAACGTCCGATCGTCGCCGCCTGCGCCTTTGGAGTGCGCAGTGCGCTTCCAGACCACTTCGTTGCGAAAGTGCGCTCTACCGAACACTGCGTCCAACAGCATCTTCAGATAATGGCCGGCCGTCGGATCGCAGTGCAGGTACAGGCTGCCTGTCGATTTGAGCAGCCGATGCATTTCGATCAGCCGCACCCCCATGTAGATGAGGTACGCCTTCATCGATTTCCCGTGCGTAACTCCGGCGGCGGCGCACGCCGCGTAGACCGCCGGCTGTCGCTCGGCGATCTCCCCGTGCCACGCTTCGTTGACGTCGTCCAGCGTCCAGGTGTCCTTAAACGCCGCGCCGGCCGCTTCGCTGCCGATCGGCGCGACGAACTCCTGGTTGGTGTTGAACGGCGGATCCAGATAGATCAGATCGACGGACTCGCTGTTCATGCCCCGCATGACATCGAGGTTGTCGCCCGTCCAGATCGTCCGGTTGCTCCAGTTTGCGTCGGTCATCGAGACGCTCGCGCAGGGCGCCCGGCCGCCGGATGCTCTACCCCCGCAGCGCCTCCAGAATCCGCGCGAACTCGTTCGCGTCCTCCTCCATCACGTTGACCGAGTGCAGCAGCGCGCCGGCCGCCTGCTCCTGCTCCAGACGCTCCACGCACTCCTCCGTCGTGCCCACGAAGCCGAACTGGTTGAGCATCTCCTCCGGCAGCGCCGCCGCGCCCGCCGCCCCGCCGCCGTCCTTCCACGCCACCCGCACCGCGTTGGCCTCGTCCTCGTAGCCCTGACGCGACAGCTGGCGGTAGTAGAACTCGCCCATCCGCGCGCAGTAGAAGGCCAGCGTGCCGGCCTGCGCGCGCCGCGCGCGCTCCTGATTCTCCGCCGTGTTCGCCACCGTCACCCCGCCCGGCGCGCGCACCGTGAAATCGGCCGGATCCTTGCCCGCCGCCCGCACCCACTCGTTGACCTGGTCGACCTCCTCCTTCAGCCGCGCCATCGGGATCATCACCGGCAGCCAGCCGTCGGAAATTTCGGCCGTCATCCGCACGCTGCGCGGGTTCAGCGTGGCCAGATAGATCGGCACCTGTTTGCGGAACGTCTCGAAGCGCAGCGTGAAGCCGCGCTGCAGCGAGAAGAGATCGCCGTCGTAGTTGAGCGGCTCGCCGCTGAACAGGATCTTCATGATCTCGACGGTTTCGCGCATCCGCTTGAAGGCCGGCTGGAAGGGCACTCCGTGGAAGTGTTCGATCACCAGCGGCCCGCTGTTGCCCAGCCCCACGATCACGCGGCCCTCGGACAGCTCGTCGACGGTGGCGAAATGCTGCGCCAGCGCCGCCGGCGTGCGCGAGTAGATGTTCACGATCCCCGTCGCCACCTGCACGTTCTGGGTGCGCTCGGCCAGCTGCACGAGCGTCGTGAAGGCGTCCTGCCCCCAGGCCTCGGCGACCCAGAGCGAGTCGATCCCCGCCTCGTCGGCGATCTGCGCCCGCTTCAGCGCCGTCTCGCGGTCCAGCGCCCCCTGCCAGTCGAAGTTCATCCCGATCCGTCGCGCCATGATCCTGCTCCCAACCGTGTCTCAGCCCGTTCGCCCAATCTTACCCGCCCGCCCCACCAGGCCGCTGTGTCGCCTCTCCGCGTTGCGTTCGTTTCTCTCGTAGCAGGGGGGTAGGTTACTGAGGGAGGAAACGCGGATGACCGAAGCAGAAGCGGACGACGAGCGCGCCGAGGCGTTGGTGTGGCGCGGCGGAGACGGAAGCGTGCTGCTGCGGCTCCCGAACGGCGATGCCACATCGTGCGACGCGGCGGGCAACGAATTGACGGCGCGGATGAACGGCGAGGCCGTGCAGCGCGACGCGCAGGGCAATGAGATTGTGGTGCGTGCGAGCGGAGAAGTGTCGCGGCGCGACATTGCGGGCGGTGAAGTGGTGGTGCGTCTGGACGGGGACATTGACTTGCGCAGCCCCGACGGGTGGGGGTGGATTTGGCGACGAGCAACGGGCGAAGCGGTGGTGGCGCCGCTGGACGGCGATCTGCGAGTGTGGCGCGCCGAAGACGACGAGTACCCGCGGGCGTTTGTCAATCGACTGTGGGCGCGCCGCGATGACCTGTTGGGCGATGCCCAAACGCTGATAGCCGCAGCCGATGACCTGCTGGCAAGCGCCGATGATCTGTTGCCGCGCAGCTGATCGGAATCCGCGCCCCGAATCAGCCGGATCGGGCAGCGCGGGCGCTCGAATCAGGCGAATCAGCGGGCGCGAGCACCCGACGCTGGTGGGCGCGGACAGATGCAAGCCGGGCGCGAACACGGGCGCGAGCTTCGGCGCTCGGCTCCGGATAGCGAGCTTTGATGTTCGCATGGGCGGCGCGCAGCGATGCATGCGACGCGCGCGCCGTGCGCTCGGCGGCGTCCACGGCTTCGCTGAACGCCGCGAGGGTGCGATCAGTCTCCGAGTACTCGTTGTCCGTCATCGCGGCGCTCTCTCCACAGGTCCGTGCCGCTCACCGGCGGCCTGGAGACAAAGTATCGGATCGGGACGCAGCTCGTCGGCGCGAGTTGAGATACCCACGTCAAGCGCGGGTATGACGACGGCTCCTCTTACCCAAACCGCCAGCGGGTGGCGTTGCTGGGGAAGCCCTGCTCGCCCCAGGCGATCGCCTTGCGCAGCCGCAGGCGATAGACCGGAAAGCCCTCCGCCATCGGCGGCATCTCGTATTTCGCGTCGAACGCCGCCAGCACCTCCGCGCTCAGCGGAATCTGCTCAAACGACCCGTCCAGCAGCACCACATCGTCGCCGCTTTCCAGATGCACCCCCGCGCGCGGGTCGTTGGCGATGTTCTTCGCCGTGAGCGACCCCACATCGGTCAGAAAGTGGAAGGCGTCCTCTGTCCACACCCCCCAGACCGGCACGCTGTGTGGACGCCCGGAGGGCCGCGTCGTCGAAATCCAGTAGTTCCGCTCCACCGTCAGCCGCTCCACGACGCTCGACCACTCAATCGGCGTGAACGGGTAATCGGGGTTGCCGACGCCAAAGCTTTCGGGCATTTCGGGGCGGTCCGGATCGGGATGCTGCGTCATCATGGCCTCCTGCGCCTCCGATCCTAGCCGTCGCCGCGCTCGTTCTGCTCACGGTCCGACTGGTGGTTGGCCTGCTCCTCACCCACCTCCGGATGCGCGTTCCAGGTCTCGAACGGCTCCTCCGAGGCGGGCAGCGTAATCTCGCGCGACTCGCCCGCCGCCAGATCGCCGGGCTCGGTCGGGCCCAGCTCGATGCCGTTGGAGAGATGCACCTCCACCCGCACGCGGGTGAGCGCATCGCCGGTTGTGTTTCTGACCGTGCCGGTGAATGCGTTGTCCTCTGCCGAGTAGGTCAAAATCAGCCGCGCCCCGCCGCGCGTGTCGTCGTAGGTGTCGGCCTTGCCCAGCTGATTCGCCGACTCCTCGCCGTCTTGCTGGCTGCCCGGTTGGCCGCCCTCCTGCTGGTGCTGCCTGCCCCCGTGTTCGCCCGCGCCCTCGCGCGACTGCCCGTCGTGCTCGCCGTCCG
The DNA here is from genome assembly GCA_965242565.1 of Dehalococcoidia bacterium. Classification (GTDB taxonomy): domain Bacteria; phylum Chloroflexota; class Dehalococcoidia; order Bin125; family Bin125; genus CATQGW01. Next base: position 1,901,906 of record OZ251457.1, read on the forward strand.
AGCAGGCCGCGGCGAACAGCAGGGCCGCCAGAATTAGCGCCAGGGCGAGAGAGGAAATGCGTCGGTTCACGTTGCGCCTCCGATTGGGTACCCGGCCAAGCTAGGCGCGCAGCGCGCGCCGATCGTCACGGGCGCGTATGCGTTGTGTATGCGCTCACACTTCCGTCATTCCAGCGCAGGCTGGAATCCATACAGCGGTCGTTGGCGCGACAAGGTACCGCGACGCGCGGCGACGCGCCGCTCGGGACCTCGGCGCTGCGAACAGCGTTGGGTTTGGGTTCCCGCTTTCGCGGGAACGACGGAAAGTGCGCGGGAATGACGGAGTGCGAACGCAACCTAACCGTCGGCCAGCGCGTCGTAGGTGCCGAGGTACCAGAGATTGCCCTCCGGATCCGCGAGCGTGAACGCATGCGACCCGTACGACGTGTCCTCCAGCGGCTGCATTACCGTCGCCCCCGCCGCCAGCGCCCGCGCGTAGATTTCGTCCACCTGCTCGCGCGATTCGGCCGTCAGATTCACCGATCCGTGCCGGTAGGACAGGTCGTGCCAGACTCCCTCGTCGCGGCTCACCGTGCTCAGCATCACCAGACTGCCGCGCCACGAAATCTGCGCGTGGTCGATCCGACCGCCCTCGCCCGGCGCCACAAAGTGCTCCGTCATCCCGAAGATCTCGCGCAGCCACTCGATCGCGGCCGGCGCGTCGTCGTAGCACAGGCTCGGAATCACCGTCTGCCGCAGCGCCTCGCCCATCGCTACTCCTCCATCGGCGCGAGCGGATCGTAGGTGCCGAAGTGCCAGAAATTGCCCTCCGGATCCGTCGCCGTGAAGGCATGCGAGCCGTACTCCGTGTCCTCCAGCGGCTGCACGATCGTCGCCCCCGCCGCCTGCGCGCGGGCGTAGAGCTCGTCCACCTGCGCCGCCGACTCCGCCGTCAGGCTGATCGAGCCGTGCCCCGCCGTGTGGCTGAGGAAGTCGTGGCCCTCGACGCCCCGCTGCGAACCCAGCATCACCAGGCTGCCGCGCCACTCCAGCTGCGCGTGATCGATCCGCCCGCCCTCGCCCGGCACGACGAAGTGCTCGCTGAAGCCGAACGCCTCGCGCAAAAACGCGATCGCGGCCGGCGCGTCCGCGTAGCGCAGCGCGGGAATGATCGTTTGGTGCGGTGTCTCGCTCATGGTCTGCCGTCCCTTCACGCTTCCACTCTAGACACAGGATCGGCCAACAGCGCGGCCAGCTCGGCGGCGCTGTGGACCGGCGCGCTGCAAGCGAAGCCGCGGCAGACATAGGCCGTCGCCCGGCCCTCCGCGCCCGGCTTGTCCGCCAGCTGCGGCACAACCGTCTCCGCCTCCGCCCGACGCTCCATCAGCGCCGTCGGCTGCGCCGCGTCGCGCTGCACGAGCCGCCGCATCGCTCGCAGCGCCGCGTCCTCCGGATCGCCGATCAGCGCCACGCTGCGATGCGACTCCAGCCAATCGAGCGCGGCGACGAAATCGCCCAGCATCGTCGGCGCGCGCTCGAGAAACGCGCTGAACGCCCCGCGCATCGCCTCCACGCGATCGGCCCACTGCCCCTCCGCGGTCAGCGCATACAGACGCGCCAGCATTTTGGCCGCCAGCGCGTTGCCCGACGGCGTCGCGCCGTCCTGCGTCGGTTTGCGCCGCGCGATCAGCGCTTCGCCGCCGTGCGCGACCGCGAAAAACGCGCCATGCTCGTCGTCCCAGAAGCGCGCGCAGGTTTGCTCCGCCAGCCGCCGGCCTTCCGCAAACCACGCCTCGTCCGCCGTCGCCTCGTACAGCGACAGGCAGCCGTTGGCCAGCGCCGCGTAGTCCTCGAGGAAGGCCGGAATCGACGCCCGACCGCCCGCGAAAATCCGCAGCAGCCCGCCGTCGGCCTCCCGCATCTCGCTCAGGATGCGCCGCGCCGCCCGCGCCGCCGCCTCCACGAAGCGCGGCTCCTCCAGCACCGCCCCGGCCCGCGCCAGCGCCTCGATCGCCAGCCCGTTCCAGGCCGCGATCACTTTCGTATCCGTCGCCGGCGGAATCCGCTCCGCGCGCGCCGCCAGCAGCGTTTCGCGGCTGCGCGCCAGCGACTCGCGCACCGATTCCCCGCTCACATTCAACCAGCGCCCCACGGCCTCCGCCTCGTTGGCCGCGGTCAGGATCGTCTTCCCCTCGAAATTACCGCTCAGATCCACGCCCCAGTAGCGGCAGGCGATCTCCGCGTCCTCCGACGGCAGCAGATCGAACAGCTCCTCCCGCGTCCAGACGAAATACTTGCCCTCCACCCCCTCCGAATCCGCGTCCGTCGAGGCGTAGAACGCGCCCTCCGGCGTCTGCAGCCCCTTGAGCAGGTACTCGCAGGTCTCCGCCGCGATCCGCCGAAACAGGTCCTCGCCCGTCATGCTCCAGCCGTCCAGGTAGAGCGGAATCAGCAGCGCGTTGTCGTAAAGCATCTTCTCGAAGTGCGGGACCAGCCAGATCTGGTCCACCGCGTAGCGGTGAAACCCGCCCGCCAGCTGGTCGTAGATGCCGCCCTCGGCCATCCGTCGCAGCGTCAGCGCCAGGTGCTCCCGCGCCTCGGCGGCGTCAGACGCGCCGGGATCAAGCGCCTGTTGGCGAATCAGTTGCAGGTAGGCCGGCTGCGGAAACTTGGGCGCGCCGCCGAAGCCGCCGTGCTGCCGGTCGCGGTTCTGTAGCAGCTGCGATGCTGCCCGCCGCCGAATCGACGCGGCCGACTCGCTCGACTCCTCAGCCGCCAGTTCGACGCGCAGATTGAGATGCTGCGTCAGCTGGTCGGCCTGCTTTTCCACCTGCTCGCGCTGCTCCCGCCAGGCCCGCGAGACGCCGCGCAGCACATCCGGCCAGCCCGGCATCCCCGTCCGCCCCTGCGGCGGGAAATAGGTCCCCCCGAAAAACGGGCGTCCGTCCGGCGTGCAGAACACGTTCAGCGGCCAGCCGCCGTGCCCGTGAATCAGCTGCTGCGCCTCCATGTAGATGTCGTCCACATCGGGGCGCTCCTCGCGATCCACCTTGATGCTCACCACCAACTCGTTCTGCAGCGCTGCGATCTGCTCATCCTCGAACGACTCCCGCTCCATCACGTGGCACCAGTGGCACGCCGCGTAGCCCACCGAGACCAGCACCGGCTTGTCCTCCGCCCGCGCACGCGCCCACGCCTCCTCGTCCCACGCGAACCAGTCCACCGGGTTGTGCGCGTGCTGCAGCAGATAGGGCGAAGTCTCCTCCGCAAGGCGATTGGTGTGAACAGGCGGCATAGGAACTCCGTAGCTGGCAAGATCATCGGCGATTGCGCGCCTCACGCTACCTCACCCGCACCGGACCCTCGCGCCACCCCCAATTCCGCCACCGCCCTCCACCGCCCCGCTCACCCCAACCTCTACGGCGCGGGCGCGGTCGTCCGACCGTTGGCGCTATTCCCCCAGCACTCGATCGTCCCGGAGCTGCGCAGCCCACAGGTGTGCTCAGCCCCCGCGCTCACCGCCGTAAACGTGCCCGATTGCGTTGCAGTTCTGCCGTTTGCGCTCTCGCCCCAGCAGCTGACCGCGCCGCTGCTCAGCAGTCCACATGTGTGTTGGTTGCCCGCGTTCACGGCCGTGAACGTGCCCGATTGCGTTGCGGTCTGCCCGCTGGAGTTGTCGCCCCAGCAGACGATCGCGCCGCTGCTGCGCAGTCCGCAGCTGTGCGCCCAGCCGGCGCTGACGGCGGTGAATGCGCCCGACGGCGCGTTCGTCTGGCCGCCGCCGTTCAGCCCCCAACAGGCGACCGCGCCCGTGCTGCGCAACGCGCAATTGTGCTCGCCGCCGGACGCCAGCGCGGTGAAGGTCCCCGTCGGCGCCGCCGTCTGGCCGCTGCTGTTAAGGCCCCAGCACGAAATCGCGCCCGTCGCGGCGAGCGCGCAGCTGTGCGCAAACCCAACGCTCACTGCGCTGAAACTGCCCGACGCCGCGTTCGTCTGTCCGGAGCTGTTCAGCCCCCAACAGACGACCGCGCCCGTGCTGCGGACGGCGCAACTGTGCGCGCCGGTACCCGTGCTCACCGCCGTAAAGGACCCCGACGGGGCGCTCGTCCGACCGTTGGCACTGCTGCCCCAACAGGCGATGCTCTCCGTGTTTCGCAGCGCGCAACTGTGCAATGCGCCCGCGCTGAGGACTGTGAACGCAGCTGGCGTTGGCGTCGGTGTCATCGGATCAGGAGTGGATGGATCGACAGTCGGCGGCGGCGCGACCGTCGGAGCTCCGGTTTGCGGAACAGTCTGCGGCCAGGCGGGCGGCGGCCGCCGCCCGCCCCAGCATGTCACGCCGTGCTCTCGCATCGCGCAGCTGTGGCGAGTGCCGGCGGCGACGGCGAGATAGCGCCCGCCCGACGGAGCCGCGCTCTGGTCGTAGGCGTCGTCTCCCCAACACTCCAGCTCACCCGACTCGCGCACCCCGCAGCTGTGCCACGAACCGGCGCTCACATCGGTGAAAAAGCCCGACGGCGCATCTGCCTGCCGGTAGTTGTTCGCTCCCCAGCAAGCGATCGCGCCGCTTTCGCGGATCGCGCAGGCATGGGCGGCACCGACGCTGACCGAGGTGAATGTTCCCAACGGCGCACCAGTGCGGCCGAGGCTGTCCGATCCCCAGCACTCCAACTCACCGCTCTCACGCACGCCGCAGGCGTGCAGGAAGCCTGCGCTGATCGCCGTGAACGCGCCGTCCGGCGCGTTCGCCTGACCGAGATCGACGACGCTCCGCCCGTAGTAGGCCGTCCCCCAACACTCCGCGCTGCCGTCCTCCCGCAGCCCGCAGGCGTAGTGCCAGCCCACGCTGATCTGCGTGAAGGCGCCGGACGGCGACTCCCCTTCTGCGCCCCAACAGACCACCGCGCCGCCGACACGGATCGCGCACGCATGTAGAGCGCCGACATCGATCGCCGCGTAGCGCCCGTCGGGGACGGCGGAGCGGTTGAAGCGCGGCGAATCGCCCCAGCAATGAACCGCGCCCGTGTCGCGCAGCGAGCAGGTGTACTCGCGTCCGGCGCTGAGCTGGATGTAGCGGCCGGTCGGCGCGTCTACGGGAGCGACATCGCGCTGCGCGCTGGCGATGGTCAGGACTGCGAAGAGCAGCAGTGCGGCGAGCGCAAGCGCCGCGAGGAGGGGTTTACCCCCCCCCCCCGCGAATCGATGAGCGACGCCAGCCCGCGCTGCGCGCGCCCGATCATCACCGAAACCAGCCCGTCAATTTTGCTCTGCACGCCCCAAACTCTACACCACCGCCCCCGCTCGGAGGCGGGAATGACGGAAAAGGGGCGGGAGTGACGGGAGCTGAGGGCGGGTACGGCGAGCAGGGGAGAGCCGCCGGCAACAGGAGTTGCGCAGCAGCCGCTAACCGCGCGACAACCTACGCCCGCCGAACGCCCCATATCCTCCCCCCATGCCCACCGCCGAGGCCCAAGAGCCGCCGATTGCCGGACCGCTTGAGCGCGCCGCCCTCGTCCTCGGTGCGCACCTACCGCCGACCCTCCGCGACAACGCCCGCCATGCCCGCTGGCTGATGGCCGAGGTGCTCGGTACGTTCGGCCTCGTCTTCTTCTGCGCCGGCTCCGCCCACGTCAACTGGTGGGCCGGCGGCAACCTCGGCATGCTCGGCGTCGGCCTCGTCAACGGCTTCAGCGTCGCCGTCATGATCTTCGCCTTCTGGAGCATCAGCGGCGCGCACCTCAACCCCGCCGTCTCGCTCGGACTCTGGCTCTCCGGACGCCTGCCCGGACGCCGCCTGCTGCCCTACGTCGCCGCCCAACTGGCCGGCGCGCTGATCGCCGGCTCCGTCCTCCACGGCCTCTTCCGCAACCACACCGGCGAGGGCGTCTCCTCGCTCGGCGCGAACATGCCCGGCGGCCCGCTCATGCAGACCATCGGCATGGAGATCGTGCTCACCTTCTTTCTCGTCTACGCCATCCTGCTGCTCGCCGAGCGCCGCAGCCTCGGCCCCGTCTTCGCCGTGGCGATCGGCCTCTACGTCGCCGCCGCCGTCACCCTGGGCGGCGATGTCAGCGGCGCATCGATGAACCCCGCCCGCTCCTTCGGCCCCGCCGCCCTCGCCTGGTTCTGGAACGACCACTGGGTCTACTGGCTCGCTCCCGCCCTCGGCGCAACCTTCGCCGCCCTCTTCCACCTCGCCCTCCGCGAACGCGGATTGTCCGACTGACTCAGCACTCAATCCCCGCCGTGCGCAGCGCGATCCGCAGCGCCCCGTAGTTGTTCCGCGTGAAATGAAACGCGCGCATCCCCACCGCCCGCGCCGCCGCCGCGTTCTCATGCAGATCGTCGATGAAGAAGCACTGCTCCGGCGCAGCCCCGATCGCCTCCGCCGCGTGCTCGAAAATGCGCGGATCCGGCTTCCGCATCCCAATCTCGCCCGACACCACAATCGCATCCCACTCGATCTCCATCGGCAGGGCGCTCAGGAAACGCTCCCGCAGATCATCCGGCGCGTTGCTCAGCACCCCCACCTTGTGCCCCGCCGCGCGCAAGTCGCGCGCCAACTCGAAGTTGGGCAGGTGATAGCTCCACGGCTGCGCGTACCACGCCTCCAGAATCGCCTGCACATCCGCGACAGGATCCGACAGCCACGGCTCCAGATACCGCTCCACCCCCTGCTGCCACTTCTCCCAGTCGCCCTCGCCCGTCTCGATCGCGTGCCACTCCGGAATGCGGTAGAACGCCTCCGTCAGCGCGCCCGGCGGCAAATTCCAGCGCCCACCGACCCTGTCGTAGGAATCGGCGTCCATCCGAATCAGCACGCCCCCGAAATCGAACAGCACCGCGCGTTGCTCGCTCACGACTCCACCTCCCCCGACAGCCTACGAACCAGCGCAACGATGCGCGACGCCGCATCCGCGAAATCGTGCGCTGCGCCCCATTCGGCGGCGGCGGCGCGCATCGCCGCCAGTTCGCCTGTCTCCTGCGCCGCCGTCGCCCGCCGAATGATCCCCGCGAACTCCACCGCCCGCCCGCGCGCCACCCAGCCCGTCTCCCGCGTCATGATCGCCCGCGCCCCCTCGTGCGCCGCCGCCAGCACCGGCGCGCCCGAAGCCAACGCCTGCGCGATCGTCAGCCCGTACGCCTCATAGAGCGACGGCGAGCAGAACAGATCCGCCCCCGCCAGCAGATCCCACTTCAGCGCCCCCGAGACATAGCCCGGGAAATGCACGGGAATTTCGCGCAACCGATGCGCCCGCCCGCGCAACCGCTCGAAGTAGGCGTCCCCGCCCATGTAGGCCGGCGCGCCCGCGATCGTCAGCTCCAGCCGACGCGCTGTCGCCGGCGACTCCCGCTCGATGATCGCCAGCGCGTCCAGCAGCAGCTCGAGCTGCTTCTCCGGCGAGATGCGCGAGAGCGTCAGCAGCTGAAACCGATTCCGATCCGCCCCGATCGCCGCCAGCACCTCCGCCCGACGCTCCCGCCGACCCGGATCCGGCTCGCCGATTACGCCCCACTCGATCACCTGCGAGCGCCCCGCAACCCCGCTCTGCGGGTAGCACGCCGCCAGCGAGTCAGCGAGCGGCGCGGAGGGCACGACCAGCGCGTCGGCGTGCCGCGCCGCCTGCCCCTCCTTCTCCCACACCAGCCGCGCGATCTGCGGCGCAAACCGCGCCGCTCCGCTCCGCTCCGCCGCGCGCCACAGCGACGCCGTGCCCGCCGCGCCAATCGGCAGCCCGCCCAGATAGCGCCGCGCGAAAAACTCCGCCACCACCACGTGGAAGATCACGATTTGTCGAAAGCCCCGCCGCGCCAGCGCCGCAAACGGCGGCCCCTCGCTCACATCGTTCGCCAGCACCACCGCCCCTTCCGGCGATACGCCGGCGAAAAACCGCGCCAGCGCCGCCTCCCACTCCAGCGCAAACCGCGCGTATTCCCGCTCGCCCAGCCGCAACAGATGATCCGCAGGAGCGTCGCGCAGCGTCGGCACGCCGAGCGCGTACCCCCGCCCCATCGCCCCATCGTGCGCCCCGTCCGCCGCGCCCGGCGTCAGCACCGTGTAGTCGACCCCCGCCTGCTCCAGATGCGGCAGCAACGCCTCCAGCACCGCCACTCCGCCGCCCACCGGCGCGTCCACCGCGCTCAGCGCGCCCGTCGCCGACGTGATGTACAGCCGCCCCATCGCCCGATCGTACGCAACATCGCACGCAAGCCCCCCCGCTACGCTGCGCAGCGGAGACGCAACATGACCCCCAATCTCGCAGACAGCCTCGACAGTCTCGACGGCCCCCTCGACGGCATGCTCGTCGCCCAGGTCACCCCCTTCACCCGCGGCGGCGCGGAGCTCGACCTCGACTGGCTCGCCGGCCACATCCAGTGGCTGCGCAACTTCAATCTCACCGGCATCCTCACCCTCGGCACCAACGGCGAGGGACCCTCCGTCGGCCTCGACGAACGACGTCGCCTGATCGAAACCGTTGCCCGCGAAGCCCGCGGCCTCACCGTCGTCGCCGGTGCCACGATGGTCTCCCTGCCCGACACGATCCGCGCCGCCAACGACGCGCTCGACGCCGGCGCGCACGCCGTCGCCCTGCTCCCGCCCTACTTCTTCAAAAACATCGAGTCGCACGGTTTGGTCAACTGGTTCTCCACCGTGATCGAATCACTGCCCGCCGGCGCGCATGCCCTGCTCTATAACATCCCCCCGCAGGCCGGCATCGACATCCCCGACGAAGTGCTGCTGGCCCTGCTCGACCTCCACCCCGATGTCCTCGTCGGCATCAAGGACTCCTCAGGCGACGCCGAGCGCACCCGCCGCTACCTCGACCTCGTGCCCGAATCCGGCCCCGGCTCCGAGTTCCGCGTCATGGCCGGCGCCGACCAGACCCACGCCGCCCTCTACGCTGCCGGCTGCGTCGGCGGCGTCTCCGGACTCGCCAACGCCGTCCCCGCGCTCGTCAACACCATTCAGTACGCCCATCGCAGCGGCGGCGACCCCGAGCGCCCCCAGCGTCAGCTCAACGAGCTCCACGCCATCCTCAACGCCTTCCCCAAAGTCGGAGCGCTCAAACAGCTGCTCGCCTTCACCAGCGGCCTCCCCCTCACCCACGCCCGCCCCCCCTACCGCGACCTGAGCGCCGGCGAGTTGGCCGCCTTCGAAGAGGCCGTAGGCCGCTACCTGATCGGCGAACCCGTCTAACGCCCCGTTCCGGCGGCGCGTTCCAATCGCGATTTCCGCCCTTTTCGACAGGGCCGACAGCGCGCGGGTAGCGCGTGCGCGTCGCGCGGGTATTCTGAGGCAGTCCGCAGTGCAGGGACAACGCAGGGACAAGGCAGGGGAGACCGACGATGGCGCAAGACCAATCCGAATTCCGACGCAACATCGAGGAGCGCTACCCGCGCTCCGCCTCGCTGCGCGACGGCCACAAGGTCTCCCTGCGCCTGATGCAGGCCGACGACGCCGACACGATCCTCAGCTTCGCCCGCACCCTGCCCGCCGACGACCTGCTCTTCCTCCGCCGCGATATCACCCAGGAGTCGGCGATCGGCGAGTGGATGCGCGAAATCGAGCAGGGCAGCACCTTCACTGTGCTGGGTTTCGACGGCGACCAGCTGCTCGGCGAGGGCGATCTGCACTACAACGCCGCCGACTGGACGCGCCACCTCGGCGAGATCCGCCTGCTGCTCTCGCCCGCCGCGCGCGGGCGCGGGCTGGGCCGCGTGCTGGCCGAGGAAATCTACGCCATCGCCCAGCAACTCCGGCTCGAGCTGCTCACCGCCCGCATGGTGCTCGACCAGGCCGCCGCGCAGTCCGTCTTCCGCCGCCTCGGCTTCCAGCGCGAAGCCGTGCTCTGGGATTACGTGATCGACGCCGACGGCAAAACCCACGACCTGCTGATCGCCACCCGCCGCCTGCAAGGCCCCCGCCGCAGCTAGTCCTGCCCTCGCGCCATTCCCGTCTCTGCCCCCCTCGCGCCATTCCCGTCTCTGCCCCCCTCGCGCCGTTCCCGTCTCTTCCCCCCTCCCGTCATTCCCGCCCCCGAGCGGGAATCCACGCGAGCGCCGCCCTCTACACGCGCCCCCTACTCCCCCAGCCCGTACTGCCGGTTGAACGCTGCATACCGCCCCGGATCCAACCCACGCTTTTCCAGCCCCGCGTACCCCTCCGGATAGCGCCACGCCCGGAACGTCCAGTTGCCGTTCGTTCCCACCTGCCGCGTCTGGAACGGCGAGACCCACTCCCAGACCACCTCGCCGCGCCGCGTGACCTCGAAGATGCGCCCCGACGCGCCCTCCGTGACCAGCGTGTTGCCGTTGCCCAGCCGCGCCGCGCCCGAAATGTGCGCGCTGAAAAACTGCTCGCGCGGCTCGCCCTGCCAACTCCACGCGATCTCGTTGTCCCGCGGATTCACCTCGATCACCCGCGAGTAGGACAGATCCAGCGCGCGGTGCATCCCGTTGTCGTAGATCAACACGTTGCCGCCGGCCTGCGCCGTCGCGTGGTGCTGATGCGAAATCTCCGGCCAGCCCAACTCCCAGCCCAGCTGCGCCGCTCCGTCCTCATCGCGATCCACCCGCCCCACCAGCGAAATGTTGCGCGCCGAGAACAGAATGCCGCCGTCCGCATCCAGATCAAGGCTGTTGCAATGCGACCACTCCCAGCGACGCTCCAGCGGGCAAATCTGATGACGGCGCGGGTCCAGCAGACGCCACAGCTCGATCCGCGAGAGCTCGTTCCCCTCCGCGTCCAGCTCCACAATGTCGTCGCCGATCATCCAGTCGGGCCGGAAGCGCCGCGCCACGCGGAAGCCGCCCCGCACCTGCCGTGCGATCTCGCCGTCAATCGGGACCCACTCCAGAATCAGCGTGCGCCCGTCCTCCAGCCGCGTGAAATCGTGGTGGATGCCCGGGTTCTCCCAAACCGAAAGCTCGTTGCCCTCCCAGTCCAACTCCCGCAGCGAGGAGCCGCCGCCGCCCAGCCAGCGGTACGCCTCCGGCGGATCGGGCGGCATCAACTCGAAGCGCCCCACCTGCGGACGCGGCGCGAATGTGTCGGGCGGATCCGAACAGAGCGCCAGCAGATTCCCGTTGGGCAGCAGCTCCACATTGAAGCCCACACAGCCCTCGAAGTCCCAGCGATGCACCGCCCGCCCCTGCAGATCCAGCAACACTGCGAACTCGCCGCCCGCCGGCGTCAGCAGCGTGTACCCGCGCGACGCCCGCGCCGCATCCAGATGCGTCAACCCCACCGGACGATGAATCGGCCAACCCATGCCGCGATCCTAGCGCCTCCCTCTGGCGCTCTGACACCACATGATGCGTGGGGCGCAAGCTCGCAGCTCCCTCTCAGGTCCACGGATGTTGCGCCGACGCGAAAGACCGCCTAGCTTGCGCCCTGCATCCACTCGGCGCGTCCAAATCGCGTCCGAGACGAGCCGGAGACAGGGACTGCGAATGCGTGTGCTCAATTGGAATCGGGGGGGGGGGGGGTGAACACCTCTCCTAGAGTGCTGCTGCTGGCGCTCCTGGCGGCCGTGGCCGCGCTGGTCGCCCTGACCCTCACCGCCGGCGCGCAGACGCCGGGCGGCGAGCCGGATCCGGGCGAATCAGGTTCCACGGAGACGGCGCAGGGCCGGATCATCGCCCGCGTCCATGACCGCACCGGCGAAGACGGTGTCGACGACTACCGCATCGAGTTCGGCTTCTTCCCCGAGTGGGCGCTGGAGGAAGCGGAATCGTGGCCCGAGGCGATTACGTCCCGGCCCGACTGGCTGCCCGGCTCCCGCTTTCTGACCAAGAGCCGGATCGACGACCGCGCCGACGACGACGATCGCAGCTGGCTGCGCAGCTCGCTGATCACCGTCCCCGCCCAGTCCGCGCAGTCGCCGGGCGGCGCTCAGACTCAAATCACCGGCCGCGTGATCGCGCGCTACAACCCCGATTCCGATGGCCGACTGCGCGACCGGTTCGGTTTCGGCGACTTGCGTCTCGAGTTCCTCTTTGTGCCCGCGTGGGCATTCAGCGGCACTTCGAGCACGGCGGAGGCCGTCGCGCGGCTGAGCGCCGACAACCTGCCCCGCGCCCGCTACCTCAGCGTCGCCACGATCGACGCTCGCCGCGATGTCTGGCTGCGCAGCTCGGTCGTCAACGTGCCGCTGCGCGCGCCGGTGGTCGTGATCGAGCAGCCGCAGGCGCCCGTGATCGACGGCATCAACTGCATTCCCTCCTCCCCGGCGGTGGACGAGTCCGTCACTTGCACGGCGACCCTCAGCGGCGGCGCACCCGATTCCTACGCCTGGAGCGGCGGAGCCTCCGGCGGCAGCGGCGCAACCTACACGACCAGCTTCAGCTCGGCCGGCTCCAAGACTGTCTCGCTGACGGCGACCAACAGCGCCGGCAGCGATAGCGCCTCTACGACCGTGAGCGTCGGCAGCGCATCCGCCAACAACCCGCCCAACTGCCCGGGCGCCGCCAGGCAACACCTGACCGACGACATGTCCGTCTCCTTCACCGAGCGGTACGCCAGCCTCTGCACCGACCCCGACGGCGACGCCCTCACCTGGTCCCTCTCCTCCCGCGACACCTCGGTCGTCCGGGTGTCCGAGAGCGGCGACGACTGGATCATTCAAGCCGTCGCCGACGGCCTTGCGCGGATCGACGTCACTGCCACCGATCCGGGCGGCTCGAGCACCCGGACATCGATCGAGGTGCTCGTCGTCGACCCGCCCCGCATCGCCGCCGTCAACTGCGCGCCGACCCGGCCCGTCGTCGGCGAGCGCGTCACCTGCAGCGCGACCCTGGCCGACGGCACCGCGCCCGACACCACCCGCTGGACCGGCGGAACCTCCGCCAACGGCAGCGGCCTCACCTACACCACCAGCTTCGACGCCGCCGGCGACCACCTGATCTACTTCGATGTGTCCTATCTCTGGATCGGCACCCAGCGCGAAACCCCGATCATCGTCGTTGAAGGCTCGCTCCAGCCCCCGGTGATCGACGCCGTCAACTGCTCCCCGTCCGCACCGTCGGCCACCGAAACCGTCGTCTGTAGCGCGAGTCTGAGCGGCGGCGCGCCGGAATCCTGGGCCTGGCGAACCGCCGACGGCTCCGGCTCCGGCGTCAATCACTCCATCAGCTTCAGCAAGGCCGGCGACTACGCCGTCTCGCTGACCGTGACCAACGCCGCCGGCAGCGACAGCGAATCGATCACCCTGACCGTCGGAGCACTGTCGGCCCCGGTGATCGACGCCATCAACTGCTCCCCGTCCGCACCGACAGCCACCGAAACCGTCGTCTGCAGCGCGACGCTCAGCGGCGGCGGGCCGGAGTCCTGGACCTGGCGAACCGCCAACGGCTCCGGCTCCGGCGTCAATCACTCCACCAGCTTCAGCAAGGCCGGCGACTACGCCGTCTCGCTGACCGTGACCAACGCCGCCGGCAGCGACAGCGAATCGATCACCCTGACCGTCGGAGCTGCCGTCCAAGCGCCGGTGATCGACAGCATCAGCTGCTCGCCGTCCTCGCCGACGGTCGACGAGTCCGTCACCTGTACGGCGACCCTCAGCGGCGGCGTGCCCGCTTCGTATGCCTGGAGCGGCGGAGCCGACGCCGGCAGCAGCGCCGCCTACAGCACGAGCTTCAGCTCGACCGGCTCCAAGACCGTCTCACTCACCGTGACCAACTCCGCCGGCAGCGACACCGATTCAATCAGCCTCACCGCCTTCGATGCCGTCCAAGCGCCGGTGATCGACAGCATCAGCTGCTCGCCCGCCTCGCCGACGGTCGACGAGTCCGTCACCTGTACGGCGACCCTCAGCGGCGGCGTGCCCGCTTCGTATGCCTGGAGCGGCGGAGCCGACGCCGGCAGCAGCGCCGCCTACAGCACGAGCTTCAGCTCGACCGGCTCCAAGACCGTCTCACTCACCGTGACCAACTCCGTCGGCAGCGACACTGATTCAATCAGCCTCACCGCCTTCGATGCCGTCCAAGCGCCGGTGATCGACAGCATCAGCTGCTCGCCCGCCTCGCCGAAGGTAGCCGAGTCCGTCACCTGCACGGCGACGCTCAGCGGCGGCGCGCCTGCTTCTTTGGTCTGGAACGGCGGCGTCCCGGGCGTCTGGAGGAGCGGCGACGTCACGATCGGCGCAGTCTTGAGCGGCAGCAAGGCTACGTACCACACGAGCTTCATATCGGCTGGTTCCAAGACCGTCTCACTGACTGTCACCAACGCCGCCGGCAGCGACACCGACTCCATCAGCCTCACCGCCTCCGACACTGTGCGGCCTCCGGTGATCGCCAGCATCGGCTGTTCGACCGCCTCGCCGATCGTGGACCAGCCCGTCACCTGCGCGGTAACATTCATCAGCGGCCTGCTGCACTCTTGGTATTCCTACGCCTGGAGCGGCGGCGACGAAGCCGGCAGCAGCGACGCATACCACACGAGCTTCAGCTCGACCGGCCCCAAGACCGTCTCGGTCACCGTGACCAACGCCGCCGGCAGCGCCACCGACTCAGTCGCCCTGACTGTCGTCGCCGCTGCACAAGCGCCGGTAGTCGACAGTATCACCTGCACCCCCTCGTCGCCGACTGTGGACCAGACCGTCACCTGCACGGTGACCCTGAGCGGCGGCGACTACACTTCCCGCTCCTGGAACAGCACCCCCTCCTTCTACGCCGGAAACAACGACGGCGGGTCATTCACCTTCCTCTTCTCCAACCCCGGCAGCTACACCATCTCGATGACCGCGTCCAACGCCGTCGGCAGCGACACTGGTTCGACCACCATAACCGTCGCGGCCTCACAACCCGCTGAGAGCCTACAGGCCCCCGTCATCGATGCCATCAACTGCACCGCCCATCCGTTGGGAAGGGGGTTCAACTGCACGCCGAACCTCAGCGGCGGCGCGCCCACTACCTACGACTGGAACGGTAGGGGTCCTGTTCCTGAGGAGTCTCGGCTCTCGGTTTGGTTCCCCGCCGTCCCGGGCGACCGGACCATCTCGCTCACCGTGGCCAACGCCGTCGGCAGCGACACCCACTCGGTCACCGTGACCGTCGTCGTACAGCCGGTGATCGACAGCATCAGCTGCTCGCCGTCCTCGCCGACGGTTGACGAGTCCGTCACCTGCACAGCGACCCTCAGCGGCGGCGCGCCCACTTCGTATGCCTGGAGCGGCGGAGCCGACGCCGGCAGCAGCGCCGCCTACAGCACGAGCTTCAGCTCGGCCGGCTCCAAGACCGTCTCACTCACCGTGACCAACTCCGTCGGCAGCGACAGCGGGTCGACCACCGTGACCGTCGTCGCCGCCACAGTATCGGCGCCGGTGATCGACAGCATCAGCTGCTCGCCGTCCTCGCCGACCGTGGATCAGTCCGTCACCTGCACGGCGACGCTCAGCGGCGGCGCGCCCACTTCCTACTCGTGGAGCGGCGGATCGTCGAGCGGCAGCGGCGCCACGTACAACACGAGTTTCAGTTCGGCCGGCTCCAAGACCATCTCACTCACCGTCACCAACGCCGGCGGCAGCGACAGCGGGTCGACCACCGTGACCGTCGCGGCCGCCACAGTATCGGTGCCGGTGGTCGACAGCGTCAGCTGCTCGCCCGCTTCGCCGACCGTGGACCAGTCCGTCAGCTGCACGGCGACGCTCAGCGGCGGCGCGCCCACTTCCTACTCGTGGAGCGGCGGATCGTCGAGTGGCAGCAGCGCTACATACAACACGAGCTTCAGCTCGGCCGGTTCCAAGACCGTCTCGCTCACCGTCACCAACGCCGGCGGCAGCAACAGCGGGTCGACCACCGTGACCGTCGCCGCCGCCGTACAAGCGCCGGTGATCGACAGCATCAGCTGCTCGCCGTCCTCGCCGACCGCGGAGCAGCCCTTCACCTGCACGGCGACGCTGAGCGGCGGCGCGCCCGTCTCCTACGCTTGGAGCAGCGGCGCGTTAAGCGGCAGCTACGCCGACTACAACGCGATCTTCAGCTCGGCCGGCTCCAAGACCGTCTCGCTCACCGTGACCAACTCCGCCGGCAGCGACAGCGACTCGATTACCGTGACCGTCGCCGCCGCCACAGCATCGACGCCGGTGGTCGACAGCATCAGCTGCTCACCCGCCTCCCCGAAGGTCAGCGAGTCCGTCAGCTGCACGGCGACGCTGAGCGGTGGCGCGCCCGCTACCTACGCCTGGAGCGGCGGATCGTCGAGCGGCAGCAGCGCCGCGTACAGCACGAGCTTCAGCTCGTCCGGTTCAAAGACCGTCTCGCTCACCGTCACCAACGCCGGCGGCAGCGACAGCGGGTCGACCACCGTGACCGTCGCCGTACCAGCGCCGGTGATCGACAGCATCAGCTGCTCGCCCGCCTCGCCGACCGTGAACCAGTCCGTCACCTGCACGGCGCCGCTCAGCGGCGGCTACCCCACTTCGCATGCCTGGAGCGGCGGCACTTCAAGCGGCAGCACCATTGCACACAACACGAGAAGCGGCGACACCGCTGTATACAACACGAGCTTCAGCTCGTCCGGCTCCAAGACCGTCTCGCTCACCGTCACCAACTCCGCCGGCAGCGACAGCGACTCGGTGACCGTGACCGTCGCCGTACCAGCGCCGGTGGTCGACAGCGTCAGCTGCTCGCCCGCCTCGCCGACCGTGGACCAGTCCGTCACCTGCACGGCGACGCTGAGCGGCGGCACGCCTGCTTCCTACTCGTGGAGCGGCGGCGCTTCGAGCGGCAGCAGCGCCACATACAGCACGAGCTTCGGCTCGTCCGGCTCCAAGACCGTCTCGCTCACGGTGACCAACGCCGGCGGCAGCGACACCGACTCGACCACTGTGACTGTCGCCGTACCAGCGCCGGTGATCGACAGCGTCAGCTGCTCGCCCGCCTCGCCGAAGGCAGCCGACACCGTCACCTGCACGGCGACGCTGAGCGGCGGCGCGCCCGCTTCCTACTCGTGGAGCGGCGGCGCGTTGAGCGGCAGCAGCGCGACGTACAGCACGGGCTTCGGCTCGGCCGGCTCCAAGACCGTCTCGCTCACGGTCACTAATGCCGGCGGCAGCGACACCGACTCAGTCACCGTGACCGTCTCCGAAGAAGCGCCGGTGATCGCCAGCGTCAGCTGTACCCCCGCCTCGCCGACCGTGGGCCAGGCCGTCACGTGCAGAGCGATCCTCAGCCACGGCTACAACGCTTCCTTCGCCTGGAGCGGCAGCGCCCCGAGCGCCTGGAGCGGCGGCACGTACGTCACGAGCTACAGCTCGGCCGGCTCCAAGACCATCTCGGTCACCGCGACCAACGCCACCGGCAGCGACAGCGACTCGGTCACCGTGACCGTCGTCGCCGCGGAGTAGCAGGCCGCCTCCACCGGGCAGGGGTTGCCCGTCGCGTCAGCCTCGCCCGACCAGCGGCAGCACCTCCGACGCCACCCGCTCGCACTCCTCCAGATGCGGGAAGCCGCTGAGGATGAACTCCTCGAAGCCCAGCTCCTGGTAGGCGCGCAGCTCGGCCGCCGCCTGCTCGGGCGTGCCGACGATGGCCGTGCCCAGGTTGACCCGCACCCGCGAAATGCCGTTCCAGAGGCGCTCGCCGAGACGGTCGTCCTCCACCCGCCGCGCCTGCGCGGCCGCGCCGACCATCGCCGTGCCCCTGACCGCCGCCGAGCGCTGCGCCAGCACCTCGGGGTGCGCCGCCGAGAGCAGCGCGCGCGCCGCCTCCCACGCCGCCGCCTCCGTCTCCCGCACCACCAGGTGCGTGCGCAGGCCGAAGCGCGGCTCGCGGCCCTCGGCGGCGTAGGCCGCGCGGGCCCGCTCCAGCAGCGCCGCCGTCGCCTCGCGCGGCTGAATCCAGCAGAGCAGCACATCGCCGCGCCGCGCCGCCAGCCGCAGCGCCGCGTCCGACGCGCCGCCCAGATACCAGGCCGGCGCGGGCGCGGCGGGCCGCGGCGAGACAATCGCCTCGCGCAGCCGCACATGCGCGCCCGCGTAATCGAGTGGCCCGCCCTCGCGCCAGAGCCGCTCGCAGGCCTCGATGAACTCGTCGGCGTGGGTGTAGCGCCCGCCGTGATCCAGCGTCGCGCCGATCCGCTCGTTGTCGCCCTGAATGCCGCCGGGCACGATGTTGATGTCCACCCGCCCGCCCGAGATTTCGTGCAGCGTCGCGGCCTGCTGCGCGAACAGCCCAGCCGGCAGCGAGCCAGGCCGCACCGCGACCAGCAGCCGAATCCGTTCTGTCGCCGCCAGCAGCGCCGTCGCCGTGGTCCAGGTCTCCGCAATCGGCGCCGACTGCTCAAACAGCCCATTCGAAAAGCGGGTCGGGATGAGCAGCGAGTGGAAGCCGAGCCGCTCGGCGGTCTGCACGACGGAGCGCAGATAGTCGAACGACGGCTCCCGCTCCGCCCGCAGCGTCCCAATCCGCCCCCCATCCCCATCAATGGGCACAAACCACGAGAAGCGGATCGCGTCAGTCATGCCCACAGCGTAAAGCCTCGCCAGACCAGCGCTCGCCCTCCGCTTGACCGCTCCCCCATCCGCGCCCCTCCCCCTCCTCGTCATCCCCGCCCTTCCCTTTCCTCGTCATTCCCGTCCCCGAACGGGAATCTGCCCCGAGCGTCCCCCTATGTCATACCCGCCCCCACCGCCCCCACCCGCGCCCTCCCACCGTCATACCCGCGCTTGCCGCGGGTATCTCGCCGAAAACGGCACCCAACCCCGCATGGTGCCGCCGCCAGCGCTGCTCAGAACCTGCGCTCCGCTAGTAGCTGCCGCAGTTGACGAGGTTGAGATGGACTGGTGTCCTGGCGAAGGCGTCCAGGTCGAACACATCTTCCTGTACGCCGCGGTATTGGATCCGAACGGCAAGCGATCCCCCACCAAACACTTGCGGCCAGTCCGCTTGGAATCCGTGGTTTGCGCTACGGAAGACGACGTAAGGTGTGTCGCCAAGAAATTCAACTTCCAACATCTCGCGCTGCACG
This sequence comes from Dehalococcoidia bacterium, assembly GCA_965242565.1. Taxonomy (GTDB): domain Bacteria; phylum Chloroflexota; class Dehalococcoidia; order Bin125; family Bin125; genus CATQGW01. The sequence continues at coordinate 1,920,855 of OZ251457.1, forward strand.
GGGCCGTCGTCAAGCCTCCAGATCACCTCGAGTTCGCTTGGCACGCTGGCATCTCGTTCGGGCCGATCGAAGTTGAGAAGGAAGAATCCGACCGAGGCTCTTCCACTGTCAAAGCAGATTGCAGTAAGCATTAGAGCTGCGGTCGGTCCAAACATGCGTACATCCGTGCGCACATTGTCACTGAATGCATCTCGCTGTGCCGCGTAGAGGAGCGTCATACCCGAATCCCAGTTGCTCGCGATTACCGGCTCGTAGTTCGTCGGCGATCCTGTGCCTCCGTCGGCACCGCTCACGGGGTCGGGGGCGGGATCGGATTGCATCAGAGACGAGTTCTCGACCTTGACGGTGAGTGTGATCGGCGAGCTGTTGAGCCAGCGCCCGGCGCGTGATTCGATCAGCGCCGGCGTGAGATACCTCGACGATGGCGCGATGCGCTCACCCCACTCACCGTCCACGCGCTGCTGCACGGCGAACTCGACGCGGCCGTCCTCGTGAGGTCGCGCGACCACCCGCACCTCGGTCTCGACGCTGGTCAGCTGCGCGACGCCATAGCCCGTCGCGATGAGCGCAACTCCGACGATCGTGATCAGTGCAAGCGTGAATGAGCGTGTCCGTCGCATCGCGTTTCCTCTCAGTGAGCGGAGGATAGCACCGCTGAGTCAGTCCGCCAGAAAGGCGTCCACGACGCCCAGGAACTTGTCCAGCTGGTCGTGGTGGACCCAGTGGCCGGCGTCGGCGACGCCTACTTTTTGCGCGTTGGGGAACGACTGGGTGCGCTCATCCTCGTTCGGGTCGCCGGCGCTCTCCAGACCGCTGATTAGCAGCGTCGGCATCCGCACCCGCCCCCAAATCTCCTCCGCGTCGCTCTCGTTGAACGGATAGGGCGAGTGGGCGCGGGCGTAGTTATCGAACTTCCAGGCGAAGGTGCCATCCTCGTTCTGGTTGACGGCGTGGGTGGTGAGGTGGCGCGCCTGCTCGTCGGTCAGGCGCGGGTTGGCTTCCTGCATCCGCGCGATGGCGTCCTCCAGCGAGGCGTAGCGGTGCGGCAGCCGCCCGGCGAAGCCGTGAATGCTCTCGATCCAGGCCGCCATCCGCTTGTCTGCCGGGGTTTCGGAGTGGGCGTCGGTCTGGCTGCGGGCGGGGCCGAGCCCCTCGATGGCGATCAGGCGCGAGACGGAGTCGGGGTAGATGCCGGCGTATTCGAGGCAGATGCGCCCGCCGAGGGAGTGCCCGAGCAGGGTGACGGGCGCGAGGTTCTGGCGGCGGATCAGCTGGGCGAGGTCGTAGACGTAATCGATCATCGCGTAGCCCGCGCCGAGCACCCACTGGGAGTCGCCGTGCCCGCGCAGGTCGGGCGCGATCACGTGGAAGCGGTCGCGCAGCGCCAGCGCCACCCAGTCCCACGAGCGACAGTGGTCGCGCCCGCCGTGGACGAGCAGCAGCGGCGGCGCGTCGGGGTTGCCCCAGTCGACATAGTGCAGCCGCAGCCGCTGCGAGAAGTAGATGTGCGAGGCCGGGTAGTCGTTCAGTTCAGGCATGCGGAGAGCGTATCCGACGAGCGGGGACGCGCCAGACGCGCCATGCCGCGGACGCATGCGCCGCGTCAGGACAGCGCCAGATTGTTGCGATGCACCACCTCCGCGCCGAAGTCGTAGCCCAGCAGCGACGCAATCTCGCCCGAACGCCGCCCGCGAATGCGCTCGACGTCCGCCGCCGCGTAGTTGCTCAGACCGACCGCGATCTGCTCCCCGCCCGGGCCGCGCAGCGCCACAATCTCGCCCCGCTCGAAATCGCCCTGTACCGCCGCGACGCCCGCCGGCAGCAGGCTGCGGCCCTGCGCTCGGATCGCCCGCGCCGCCCCCGCGTCCAGCGTCAGCGCCCCGCCGTCGCCCAGACCGGACAACAGCCAACGCTTGCGCGACTCGCGCACATCGGCCGCGGCCGGCACCCGCGTGCCGATCCGCTCGCCGCGCGCGATCCGCAGCAGCCCGTCCGGCTCGCGCCCATTGGCGATCACCACCGTCGCGCCGCTCGAGGCGGCCAGCTGCGCCGCCTCCAGCTTGGCCCGCATCCCCCCGCGCCCGCGCGCGCCGGCCGCGCCCGCGATCTCCAGCATCTCGCCCGGACGCTGAATCTCGCGCAACAGCCGCGCATCGGCGTGTTGGCGCGGATCGCGGTCGTAGACGCCGTCCACATCGCTCAGCAGCACCAGCAGCTGCGCGTCGATCAGGTTCGCCACCAGCGCCGAGAGCGCGTCGTTCTCCCCGAACGCGCCGGCGCGCAGCTCGTCGTCGGCCACCACATCGTTCTCATTAATGATCGGCACGACGCCGAAGCGCAGCAGGCGAAGCAGGGTGTTGCGCACGTTGAGATAGCCGACCCGCTCGGCCACGTCGACGCGGGTGATCAGCGCCTGCGCGGCCGTCAGCCCGTGGCGCTGGAGCAGCTGGTCGTAGCGCTCCACGAGGTGCGCCTGCCCAATCGCCGCCAGCGCCTGCCGCTGGCCGATGCTCGACTGATCCGCCCGCGCCCCCACCCGCGCGCGCCCGGCCGCCACCGCGCCGCTGGTCACCACCGCCACCTCCACCCCGGCGCTGCGCAGCGCGGCGATCTGCCGCACAATGTCTTCGAGCACCACCTGGTCGATCCGCTCGCCGCCGCCGGTGAGCAGATTGGTGCCGAGCTTGGCGATGATTCGCTGCGCGCGCATCAGCCGAATTCCCGTCCCGTCGCGTCCTGCATTGCCTGCATTGACGGTGTGTCGCGGATAATCACAGTATGCGCGTCAAGCTCAAGATGCACATCGACATCAAACACTGGCTGCTCTGGTGGAGCCTGCACCTGCGCTGGCTCTGGGACGACCTCCGGCTGCTGGCGGCGCGCGTCGTGCGCGAGTTCCTCGACGACCACTGCACCCAGCTCGCCGCCTCGATGTCCTACTACATCATGTTCTCGCTCTTCCCGCTCGCGATCTTGCTGGTCTCGATCGCCGGGCTGATCCTGACCAACCAGGAGGTGCAGGACCGTTTCGTCGACGGCCTGCTGGCGGCCCTGCCGGTCTCCGAGGGCGCGGGCCGCGAGAGTCTGCACGCGCTGATCGACCCCATCGCCCAGGGGCGCTCCGCCATCGGACTGATCAGCATCGTCGGCCTCATCTGGGGCGCATCGGGCATGATGGGCGCGCTGCGCCACAGCCTCAATGTCGCCTGGGACCACGAGCATCGCCGCCCCTTCGTGCGCGGCAAGTTGATCGACTTCGCGCTCGTGCTCGGCGTCGGCTATCTGCTCACCATGTCGATCGCGATCACGATCCTGCTCCGCGTCGCGCGGGACCTCAGCGGCGATGTCGCCTCCGCCCTCGGTCCCTTCGGCCCCGGCGCCAGCGAACTGGTCAACTTCGTCAGCATCCTGATCCCCTTCCTGCTCACGACCATGACGTTCACCCTCGTCTTCAAGCTGATCCCCAGCGTGCCCGTCCGCACCCGCGACGCGATCAGCGGCGCGGTGCTCTCCGCCGCTCTCTTCGAGCTGCTCAAGCACGCCTTCGCCTTCTACTTGCGCAACTTCTCCAACTACGATGCGATCTACGGCTCGCTCGGCGCGACCCTCGCCCTGCTCTTCTTCATCTACCTCGGCTCCTGCGTGCTGCTGCTCGGCGCGGAGCTGGCCGCCGAGCTGCCGCGCGTGCTGCAGGGGCACTACGACGACGAGCTCGACTCCGTCACCGGCGGCCGCAGCGGTCCCTGGTACCGCCGCGCCCTGCTGGCCGCCACCGGCCTGGTGCTCGACGACGCCGATCACGCCGACAAAGCAGCGGATCCGGAGGCCATCGCCGCCCGCCGCGAGCGCCGCGCCGAACAACGCTCCGAGCGCCTCAAACGCGAGTGAGCGGCCCCTCCCCGCGCTCCGTCATACCCGCCCCCTCTCTCCGCCATACCCGCCCCCCCTCTCTCCGCCATACCCATCCCACCTATCCGTCATACCCGCGCTTGCCGCGGGTATCTCGCCATGATCAGCACCATCATCACACCCGCCCCCATCTTCTCCGTTACACCCGTCCCATCTTCTTCGTCATTCCCGCCCCCGAGCGGGAATCAGCCTCGCCCCACCTCAAGCCCCCTCCAACCACCCCTCCGTCGCCCCAGACTTGATCTGGGGCCCAAACCCAACCCCCGTGCGGCTTCGCCAGTCGAGTTGCCGGTGATGCGCGTTCGCCGCAAGGCTCGGCGGCGGAAATGGCAGGAGGCAAAAGTCAGGCGCGGACCAGCGACAGCCTGAGCAGCGCGCCCTCAATGCTCTCGGAGACCTCGTCCGCATACCCCGCGCCGCCGTGCGCCAGCTCGACGGCCAGCGTCTCCGCCGCGATCAGCCGCTCAAACACGCGCAGCGCAGCGCCGAGCGCTGCGTCCTCTGTTTCGAGCGCCAGCCGAATGCGGTCCGCCGGATCCAGCCCGCTCTCGCGGCGCAGCGACTGCACGCGATGGATCACCTCCCGCGCCAGGCCTTCCTGCGCGAGCGGCTCGCTGATGTTCGTGTCCAGACTCACGCTGCACAGATCGTCTTCCGCGCTCGCGCTGTCCGCGCCGCCGCCGGCTTCGCTCTCGATCAGCAGATCGCCGCGCGTCAGGCTGACGCCCTCGACCTCGACCGACTTGCCCGCCTCAACCGCCTGGGCGATGTGCGCGGCCAGTTCGGGCGCGAGCGCGCCGAGCGCGCCGCGCAGCGCCGGCAGCTGTCCGCCGAGACGCGGCCCCAGCACCCGCAGGTTGGGCTTAATCGTGTAGCGCCGCGCGCCCGAGCCGGCCTCCGCCAACTTGACCTCTTTGACGTTCAGCTCCTCCGCGATCGTCGCCGCGTGGCGCTGAATCGCTTCGCTGTCGGCCGCCGTCGGCACAGCGACGCTGACCGCGGCGAGCGGCTGCCGCACTTTGATCCCCGCGTTGCTGCGCGCCGCGCGGCCCAGCGAGGCGACCCGCTGCACCAGCGCCATTTCCCCGTTGAGCGCGTCGTCGATCCGCGCCGCGTCCGCCGCCGGCCAGTCGGCCAGATGCACCGATTCGGGCGCGTCCGCGTCCTGCTCCGCGACCAGATTACGCCAGATTTCCTCGGCCAGGTAGGGCGTCATCGGCGCGAGCAGCCGCGCCAGCGTTGTCAGCACCGTGTAGAGCGTCTCGTAGGCCGCCGCTTTGGCACTGCGATCCGCAGCCGCGCCGCCGCGCGCGGAGGACCAGAAACGCCGCCGGCTGCGCCGCACGTACCAGTTGCTCAGCGCGTCCACGAAGCGCTCCAGCGCCCGCGCCGCGTCGGTCGCGTCGTAGTCCTCCAGCGCCGCCGTCACCCGCCCGATCAGCGTGTGCAGCTCGCTCAGGATCCAGCGGTCGAGGTCGAGCGGCGCGGCGGACGCTTCCGCGCCCGGCCGCCAGCCGTCGATGTTCGCGTAGGTGACGAAGAAGGCGTAGGTATTCCAGAGCGTGTGCAGGAAGCGGCGCTGCGCTTCGCCGACGAGCCGCTCCGAGAAGCGGCGTGGGTTGCCGGCCGGCGAGGCGACGTAGCAGTACCAGCGCAGCGCGTCGGCCCCGTGCGAGTCAAGCACCGACCACGGGTCCACGACATTGCCGCGCGACTTGCTCATCTTCTCGCCCTGCTCGTCGAGGATGTGGCCCAGCGAGAGCACATGGCGGAACGAGGTCGGCTCCGGCGCCGCCGCCGCGCTGTGCAGCAGTACCGCCTCGGCGTGCAGCGAGTAGAACCAGCCGCGCGTCTGATCTACCGCCTCGCAGATGAAATCGGCCGGGAAGCGCTCGGCGAAGAGCTCCTGATTCTCGAACGGGTAGTGCCACTGCGCGTAGGGCATCGCGCCGCTGTCGAACCAGGCGTCGGCGACCTCCGGGATGCGCCGCGCTTCGCCGCCGCATTCCTCGCAGCGAATCAGCACCTCATCCACCACCGGGCGGTGCGGATCGCTCAGGTCGGGCGGATCGCCCACCGCGCGGCTGCGCAGCTCATCGAACGAGCCGATGCAGTCGGTCCGCCCGCAGCTTTCGCAGCGCCAGATCGGAATCGGCGTGCCCCAATAGCGCTCGCGGCTGATCGCCCAATCCACATTGTTCGAGAGCCAGTCGCCGTAGCGCCCGCGCCGAATGTGCTCGGGGTGCCAGTGAATCAGATTCTCGTTGCTGTCGAGCAGTGAATCGCGCAGCCGGCTGGTGGCGATGTACCAGGACGGCTTGGCGTAGTAGAGCAGCGGCGTGTCGCAGCGCCAGCAGAACGGATAGGTGTGGCGGATCATCTGATGCCGCAGCAGCCGACCGCGCGCATCCAGATCCGCGATCACCTCGCCGTCCGCGTCCTTCACCCACTTGCCCACGAACGACGGGCCGGACGACGGGTCGCCGGTCATCACGCCGCGCAGATCAACGGGCTGGCGGAAGAGCAGGCCCGCATCGCGCCCCAGCAGGTAATCGTCCTCGCCGAAGGCCGGCGCGATGTGGACGATGCCGGAGCCTTCCTCCATCGAGACGAATTCGGCGGTCACCACACGGCGCGGCGGCAGCTCGCCGTCGTCGGCCTCCACCAGCCGCGCGCCCTCGAAGCGCCAGGCGCGGTTGCCCCACTGCTCCGGCTCATACAGCCCGTCGTACTCCACGCCCTCAAGCTCCGCGCCCCGCACCTGGGCGACAATCCGCGCGCGCTCCGCCCCCTCAACCTCGCTCAGCGCCGTATCCACCAGCCGCTCAGCCAACAGCAGGCGGCTGCCGTCGGCCAGCTGCACCGCCGCGTAGCGCTCCTCGGCCGCGACGGCCAGCCCGCTGTTGGCCGGCAGCGTCCACGGCGTGGTCGTCCAGGCCAGCAGGTCCGTCGATCCGTCGTGGCGCAGCGCCGCCGGCAGCGACTCGCCGCGCGCGCGGAAGCGGATCCAGATGCTCGGATCCGGCGTGTCCTCCGCGTAGCCCTGCGCCACCTCGTGGCTGGAGAGCGAGGTCTCGCAGCGCGGACAGTGCGGCGTCGTCCGCCGCGCCTCGTAGATCAGGTCCTGGTCCCAGAGCGTCTTGAAGATCCACCAGCAGGACTCGATGTACTCCGGCGTGTAGGTGCGGTAGGCGTCGCTCATATCGATCCAGAAAGCGACGCGATCCGTCATGTCCTCCCACTGCTCGACGTAGCGCATCACCGAGTCGCGGCAGCGCCGGTTGAAGCGGTCGATGCCGTAGTCCTCGATCTCCGCCTTCGAGCTCAGCCCCAGCTCGCGCTCCACCTCCAGCTCCACCGGCAGCCCGTGGGTGTCCCAGCCGCCCTTGCGCGGCACGCGCATACCGCGCATCGTGCGATAGCGCGGGAAGAGGTCCTTGAACACCCGCGAGAGCACGTGATGCACACCCGGCGCGCCGTTGGCCGTGGGCGGACCCTCGTAGAAGGAGAAAATCCGGTCAGCTGGGCGCTCGTCGACGCTGCGGCGGAAAATCTCCCGCTCGCGCCAGAACTCGCGCGTCTCCGCCTCCAGCCGGCGGTGCGGCAGCAGCGTGTCGACCGGACGAAACGAGGTCCGCGCGTCGTCGCTCATGTCGTCGGCCATCTCTTCGGCCATGCGGCCATCATGCACGTGACCATCATGCGGTCATGTGGTCGATCGTGTCCCACTCAGACGCGGCTTCGCTCGGCATCGGGAATCTGCATCCCCGGCTTGGCCGGAATCAGACCGTTGCGCAGATCCTGATTGATGCCTTCCACATGGCACGGACGCTGCCCCCAGCGCGCCTGCATCTCATCCAGCTGGTAGCCCAGCGTCAGAATCCGCTTCACCGTCGAGCAGAACACCGGCCGATCACCGCGCGGCAGGAAGGGTACCTCGATCATGTCGCCGCACATCGCGCAGGCCGCAGGATGCATCTGGCGCGGCGTGCGCCCGCCGAACGAAGCAGCCCCGCCGTAGTCCGTGTAGCCCGACGTCGACTCCAGAGCCGTGCGCGAGTTCTTCCGCGCGTTGCGGCAGTCCGGGCAGCGCACCGGGTCGTTCTGCAAGCCCTTGCTCGCGTAGAACTCCTGCTCCCCCGCGGTGAACACAAAGTCCCGCCCGCAGTCGCGGCAGACAATCGATCGATCCTGCATGGCCATCGGGTACCTCTTCGTCGTCTGGATGCGCGGCAACGCTCGATTCGACGATATCAGAGCGTCGCGCAGCGGCGAACCGCCATACACCAGGCCGCCCAAGCCGGCCCATCAACCGGCCCGTCAGCCGCGCAGCCGCTGCTCGATCTGCTCGAACAGCGCCGAAGCCTCCTCGTGGCGCAGAATCAGGCAGATCGCCGCGTAGACCACCCCGCCGCCGACCACCCCCATCGCCAGCGCGAACGGCGAGTCGACCCCGAAGCGCGGATCGCCCTCCAACAGCGTCAGCAGCACGAACAACACCTGCGCCATCAGCGCCGCCGCCAGCACCGTCTTGCCCACCGAGGCCAGCAGCCCGCGCGACCAGAGCCGCCCCCGCAGCCGCAGATTGAGCAGCGCGAAGAGCAGCGCGCACTCGCCGATCGTGGCCACCGAGAGCGCCAGCGCCAGCCCCCGCAGCTCCATCACGTTGACCAGCGCCGCCGCCAGAATCAGATTCGTCAGCATCGAGCCGATCGCCAGCGCCACCGGCGTCCGCGTATCGCCCAGCACATAGAAGCCGCGCGACAGAATCTCGATCGCCGCGTGCGCGAACAGCGCCACCGAATAGAACAACAGCGCATCCGCCACCAACTCCGTCGCCGCCGCGTCGAACGCCCCGTGCTCCAGCAGCGTCTTCACGATCGACTCCCGCAGCATCAGCATCCCCACGCTGGCCGGAATCGAGAGGAAGAGCGTGAAGCGCAGCGTCTGGCTGACCATCCGCTCCACCGCCTCCGGCCCGCCCTCCGCCGCCCGCTCCGCCAGCGTCGGAAAAATCGCCGTCGCCAGCGACATCCCGAACAGCCCCACCGGAAACATCAGCAGCAACCAGGCGAAATTGAGCGCCGAGATCGAAGAATCGCCCACCAGCGAGCCGAAAAAGGTCAGCGCGATCAGGTTCACCTGCGCCGCCGCCAGACCCAGCATCCGCGGCCCCATCAGCCGCAGCACCTCGCGCACCGCCGGATCGCCCAGGCTCAGCGCCGGGCGGATACGCGCGCCCACCCCGCCCAGCGCCGGCAGCTGCACCAACAGGTGCGCCGCGCTGCCGACGATCACCCCGATCACCAGCGCCTCCACCCCCAAATGCTCCGGCAGCAGCAGCGCACCCAGAATGATCGCCAGGTTGTAGAGCATCGGCGAAATGCCCGGCAGCAGAAAATGCCGCCGCGCGTGCAGCATCCCCGTCAGCATCCCCGACACCGCAAACAGAATCGGCGAAAGCAGCAGCAGCCGCGTCAGCAGAATCGCGTCGGCCCGCACCGCCGCCTGGATGCCGCTGTCCTCCCCCAACCCCGGCGCCAGCGCCGGCACGATCCAGTCCGCCGCGATGAACACCGCCCCGGCCAGCACGATCGTGCCGATCAGCACCCAGTTGAGCACGATGCTCGCCAGCCGCCAGGCCGCGTACTCGCCCCGCTCATTCAGCACCCGCGCGAAGACCGGAATGAACGCGCTCGCCAGCGTCGCTCCCGCCAGCAACTGGAAGACCAGATCCGGCAGCCGCATCGCCACCCAGAAAGCGTCCAGCTCAACCGTCGCGCCGTACTGATCGGCAATCACCACCGCCCGCGCCGCGCCCAGCAGCCGGCTGCCCAGAAACGCCAGCCCCAGCAGCAGCGCCGCGCCCGCCACCCCACCGGCCGAGCCGTACATCAGATCGTGCAACCGCGCGCGCAGCGACCGCCTGCGGCGCGGCGGCGGACGCATTCGGATCGTTGGCGTGGAGATGCGCCCCGTCCTCTCCCGGCCGCCGCCAGCCCGCGCGGCCTCTCCGCACTCTAGGTTGGGCGCTCCCGCTTGGACACTCTCAGTTGGACACTCCGCCGCGCGCTGCTACGCTGGCTCGGATCGCTGGATCAAAGGAGGAGCGCCGTGCCCAACAAGGCCGCCGCCGCAAAATATCTTCGCGCCTCGCAGCGCCGCCGCATGCGCAATAAGCCCGTGCGCACCTACGCACGCACCACCGTCCGCGCCGCCCTCGACGCCATCGAAGACGCCGCCGACGCCCGTCGCGACGGCGCAGACGCCGACTGGAACCAGGCCGAGGAGCACATCCGCCAGGCCGTCAGCGCGCTGGACCGCGCCGCCCAGAAGGGCGTCATCCACGCCAACACCGCCGCCCGCCGCAAAAGCCGCCTGCTGCGCCGCTTCCACCAGGCCCGCAACCCCGAGGCCCCGCGCAAGCCCCGCGTCGCCCCCCCCGAGCCCGCGCGAGCGCCCTAGCGGGACCAGCGGACCTCGTACTCGCTACAGATGCGCTGGATAAACGCGTCGTAGTGGATTGGGTCTCCCACTTGCGGGGCGGACCTGCCGTCCACGTACGTCGCAGTCCCGCCCATGTTGTCGTAGTCCACGATCAGCACAGCTTTCGCATCAATGCCGGCCTCGTGCGACGGGCCTCGCACTTCAACGGCGCGGATCTCGTCTACGCAGTGGCGGGCGAGCGAGTCGACATTTCGATGGACGGTCGGCTCTCCGCGCAGCGGAGAGCGGAACCTCCCAGCGGCGTTCACTACGAGCAGGCCGGCTGCAATCGCGCGACGGTCGTAGGCATGCACATGGGTGTGATGAGCTTCCAGATCACGTGCGCGGTTCTTCACCGCCTTTCTGTGTTCGGTCATGACAGCCTTGAGTTCGACCGCGATTCGCACCGTGGACGGTCGCGCTCGCCGCCGAATGGCGATATTCGATGGACCCTCGCTGGTGGGCGGTGGTTGCCCGATCACCAAGTCCACGTTCCAGTTCGAGCGTCCCCCAAGGTCGAAATTGAGGTCGTAGACGAGTGCGCCGCGGCGCATGTCGGCGGCGATGACAACGCAGTTTGCGACCAGGTCTGAGACAATCGCTTCTGCGAGCGCGTTGGAATGCCGATTGGATCGGGGGTGGTAGCCCTCGCTGTTGAGGTGATCGAGAAACGATTGCGGAAGCGCCACAGGAGCCTCGCCTACAGCGTCGCGGAGAGCGCAGTCGGCGACTCGGCAAGCGAGAGCTGCTTCCGACGCTCGGCTTCAGCGCTGAGGCGCTGATGCGCGAGTTCAATGTAACTCGGCTCAACGTCAACCGTGATCGAGTGTCTGTCGGCTTCTGCGGCTGCAACCGCGGTTGTGCCCGTGCCGCCGAACGGATCGAGGACCGTGTCGCCGACAAAGCTGAACATTCGGATCAGGCGACGAGGGATCTCGACCGGGAACGGCGCTGGATGATCGGTGCGACGTTCGCCGGTGACATCGGTCCAGATGGCGCTGAACCAGTGGGCGTAGTCGTTCGACGTGATGTAGGACTGCTGCTGCTGCTCATCGGTCGGGCTCCGATATCCGCCGGGCTTGCGTAGGAACAGAATCTGCTCTATGTCGTTCTTGACGATGCCGTTCGGCAAGTTGGGTTTGCCGAGATACCGCGCTGAGCGCGACGCTTCCAGCGCGATGTTGCCAACTTTGAACCAGCGAATCGGCGTCAGGCAGTCCAGCCCGATCTTTCGTGCACGCACTTGGATGTCGGCGGTGAGCGGGAGGACATGATGGCGTCCGCCCTGCCGCCTTGAGACCAGGACATCTCCCACGACACACGCGATACGCCCGCCGGGGACCAGGACGCGGCGGCACTCACGCCAAACGCGATCGAGCTCATCGAGGAAACGCTCGTAATCCGTCAGATTGCCGAGCTGTGCTTCGCCGTCCGGGTATCGAATCAGCGACCCATACGGCGGGCTGGTACAGACAAGATGGATCGACTCATCGGAGATGGATGAAAGATCGCGGGCGTCGCCGGGCACGATCTCGTGCATGGTTCGGCCGATCTGAATGCGGCAGCGAGAGTCGGGTGACTTGCTCATGCGTGTGGCACTCTAACGTTCCGCGCAGTTCGCGTCAGCGCCTTCGCCAGTCTACCCGGTCTACCAGCCGAACGAGACATGTTCACACAACCAGCCATCCAAGACATCGCCGATCCAAACTCTTCCCGGCGCAGAAAGAGACACCGTGGAGCGGTAGAGTGAGGCGGCTCAGCCTACCGCAGGAAGCCGGGCGCGATAAGATGAGAGGCATGCAAGCGCTGATCTTCGAGCAGGCCGGCCGCATCCGCGTGGGCGACCTGCCCGCCCGCGACCCTGCGCCCGGCGAAGCCGTGCTCGAAATGCGCGCCGCCAGCGTTTGCGCCTCCGACCTCCGCGTCTTCCGCGGCGAAAAATTCGCCGCCCCTGGCGTCGTCCCCGGCCACGAAATCGCCGGCACCGTCATCGCCGTGGGCGAGGGCGTCGAGACCGTCGCCGTGGGGACGAACGCCGCCGTCTACCCGATCATCGCCTGTGGCGGCTGCGCCTTCTGCCGGCGCGGCCTGCGCAACCGCTGCTCGCAGCGCGAGACGCTCGGCTACAACCGCAACGGCGGCCTCGCCGAGCGGGTACTGCTGCCCGCCCCGCTCGTCGCCCAGGGCCACGCCGTGCCCCTCGCGCCCGGCGTCGACTTCGCGCGCGCCGCTCTCACCGAGCCCACCGCCTGCGTGCTCAACTCGCTCGAATCCTGCCGCTTCCGCGCCGGTGCGAGCATCGCCATCCTCGGCGCAGGCCCCATGGGGCTGCTGCACATCGTCCTCGCCCGCGCGCTCGGCGCTGGCCCAATCATCGTCGCCGAGCCCGTCGCATCGCGCCGCGCTGCCGCCGAAGCAGTCGGCGCAGACATCGTGGTGGGCGGCGACGCCGACGCCCTGCGCAGCGCCGTCGCCGAGGCGACCGCCGGCGAGGGCGCAGACATCGTGATCGTCTCCGTCGGCCTCGACGGCCTCACCGAAACCGCGCTCAGCGTCGCCGGCCGCCAAAGCTCCGTGAATCTGTTCGCCGGCTTCCCGCCCGAGTCCTCCGCCATGATCGACGTCAATGCGCTGCACTACGCCGAGGTCTCGCTGACCGGCACCCAGAACGCCACCCCCGACCAGTTCCGCCGCACCGCGGCCCTGCTGCCGGCGCTCGACGGCCTGGAACAGATTGTCACCCACCGCTTCCCCCTCAGCGACGCCACGCAGGCCTACGAGTCGCGCCGCGACCCGGCCGTGCTCAAAACGCTCGTCCTGCCCGACGCGCATTCATGAGAGCCGTGCGATGACGATGCAGCAACCGACGCCATCGCTGGGCATCGGCTCCACCCTGCGCGAGACCCGCATCCGCCGCGGGCGCTCGATCGGCCAGGCCCACCAGGCGACGCGGATCGCGCGCGCCTACCTTGAAGCGCTCGAAGCCGAAGACTGGAACGCGCTGCCCGCCGCGCCCTTCGCCCGCGGCTTCCTCACCTCCTACGCCGAATACCTCGGCCTCGACGCCGCGCCCCTGCTGGAGCGCTTCCCGCTCGCCCCCACCACACCCGGCGAGGGGCTCGACCCACCCGCTGAAGCCCCGCGCACCGACCAACAAGCCCTCGCCCACAGCGCCAGCGAGCGCCTCGAACGCCCCCGCGTGCATATCGGCGCCTGGCTCGTCTCCGCCATCGTTATCCTCGTCGTAATCGGCGTCGCCGTCGCCGTCGTCACTGTCCGCGACCCCGTCATCGCACCCGAAGAACCCCGCGAAGTGCCCGGCATCAACCGCAGCATTGACCTGGAGGCCGACGCCGAAGCGGTCCTCAGCCGACCCGAAATCAGCCAGGACCCGCTGCCCGACCTGCGCAACGTCACCGCCCGCGAAGCGATCAACTACGTGCAGAACACCGGCGCGCCGTTCGTCATCTTCACCGTCTACGACGAAGCTCCCGCCGGCGCAGTCGTCGAGCAGTCGCCCCCGCCCGGCTCGCAAATCCCCTCCGACGGCGCCGTCACTCTGGTGATCAGCCGCGGCCCGCGCACGCCGCCCGCCACGACCGGCGGCTGACGATGCGCTACCACATCGTCACCCTCGGCTGCCCCAAAAACACCACCGATTCGGCGCGCATCGCCCGCACGTTAGAGGGCGCGGGACACGAGTCGACGCCCGACCGCCACAACGCCGATGTCGTCGTGCTCAACACCTGCGGTTTCATCGACGACGCCAAGCAGGAATCCGCGCAAGCCGCAAACCTGCTCGCCGCCGAGCGGGAAGACGGCCAGCGCCTCTTCGTGACCGGCTGCTGGTCGCAGATCGAGCGCGAGCGCGTGGAGGCCGCCGTCGATGTGGACGCGATCTTCGGCATCGAAGCCTGGGATGAAATCCGCGCCGCAATCGGCGGCACCGCGCCGCTTGCGCGCGATATCCCCGCCGGCGGCGCCGGCCAGGCCGGACAGCCCTCGGCCTACCTCAAAATCTCCGACGGCTGCGCCCGCCCCTGCACCTTCTGCAACATCCCTCAGATCAAGGGCCGCCAATTCCGCAGCGCCGCGCCCGACGCGCTGATCGCCGAGGCCCGCGAACTGACCGACCGCGGCGCGCGCGAGCTGGTGCTGGTCGCGCAGGACAGCACCTCCTACGGCTGGGAATGGGGCGCCGCCGACGGACTCGCCCGCCTGCTCGAACGCCTCGCCGCCGAAGTCCCCGCCGCCCGCTGGCTGCGCCTCATGTACGCCTACCCGGGCTTCGTCACCCCCGCCCTGATCGAAACCATGGCCGCCGTCCCCCAGGTCTGCCGCTACCTCGACATCCCCCTTCAGCACGGCAGCGTCGAAACGCTGCGGCGGATGAAGCGCCCGCACAACATGCGGATGGTGCGCGACACCCTGGAGCGTCTGCGCGCCGCCATGCCCGACATCGCCATCCGCACCACCTTCATCGTCGGCTTCCCCGGCGAGACGAAGCAGGAGTTCGCCGAGCTGCTCGATTTCTGCCGCGAGGCGCGCTTCGACCGCGCCGGGCGTTCACTTATTCGCCGCAGCCCGGCACCCCCGCCGCCGCAATGGATGGTCAAATCTCGGAGCGGGTTAAGCAGCGCCGCCACCGCCAACTGATGACCCTGCTCGAAGCGATCGCCGCCGAGCGCAGCGCCGAGCAGGTCGGCCGCGAGCTCGAAATCCTTGTCGAGTCCGAACCCGGCCAAACCACCGACGACGGCGCGCCCGTCTTCGCGGGCCGCAGCTACCGCGAAGCCCCCGAAGTCGACGGCCTCGTCTTCTGCGACGGCATCGCCGCCCCCGGCGCAATGCCCACCGTCCGCATTACCCAGGCCCTCGGCCACGACCTCTGGGCCACCCCGCTCCACCCCTGACCCGCCCCCATCCCCCCGTCATTCCCGCCCCCATCCCCCCGTCATTCCCGCCACCCCTTTTCCCGTCATTCCCGCCACCGAGCGGGAATCGCCCCCATCCCACCTCAAACACCCGTCAACCACCCCCTCCGTCGCCCCCGCGAACCACCCTTCCGTCGCCCCAGACTTGATCTGGGGCCCAAACCCAACCCCGTTCGCAGCGCCGGAGACCCAAACCGCCCCCAACGCCCGTCCGCAGGACATCCAGGCACCTCGCCGCCCCGAACGCCCCTACAAATGAATCGTCTCCGTCTCCACCGACCGCACCTCCGCGTCGATCGACAGCCCCTCCACGAACCGCTGAATGTGCTGCGCCGTCGCGTGGCTCCGCGCCTCAGCGTTGGACACCGTCGCAAACACCAACTCCGCCCGCGTCGGATCATCCAGCTCGCCGACCTCGGCCACCGCGGCGTTGAACCGCTGCCGCACCCGATCCCGCACCCGTCGCACCACCGCCCGCTTCTCCTTCAGCGACGCCGACTCAAACAGCGCCAGCTCCAGCCGCAACACGCAAACCGCGGCGCTCACTCCGACGACCCCTCGACCGGTTCCCCAGCTGGTTCCACAACCGGCTCTTCAACCGCCTCCGACGCCTCCAGCGGCAGCGACGCCTGCTCGGCCGGCGGCGGCACATCCTCCAGCGGCGGCAGCTCCGCCAGACCGCTCAGCGCGAAATGATCCAGAAAACGCGGCGTCACGCTCCACAACAGCGGCTGCCCGGGCGCCTCCAGACGCCCCACCGGCTCGATCAAATCCCGCGCCCGCAGCGTGCGCAGCGCCCCGTCCGCGCCTACCCCGCGCGTCTGCTCGATCGCCCCCCGCGTGATCGGCTGCCGATAGGCGATGATCGCCAGCGTCTCCAGCGCCGCGCGCGACAGCCGATTCGGCGCCTCCAGCCCCAGCAACCGCTCCACCCAGGGCGCCGCCTCGGGCGCGCTGACCAGCGCCACCGTCGCCCCGTGCCGCCGCAGCCGGGCGCCCCGCCCCGCCCGCGCTCCCAGCTCCGCCAGCGCCTCCTCCACCGCGTCCGACGAAACCCCGCAGACCCGCGCCAGCAACTGAATCGTCGGCGGCTGCTCGGCCACCAACAACAGCGCCTCCAGCACCAGCGGCAAATCGTCGGGCCGCTGCGCGCCGGCCGCCGCCGCCGCGGATTCGGTCGCGTCGCTCATCGCCCCGCCAACTTCCCAAGCGCGGCCGGCGCGCCCTCCCCGTCCGATGCCAGCCCCACGATCTCCACCGCCGTCAGCCAGTTCAGCGGCGGCGCTTCCCCCTCCCCGTCCACCAGCCGGTCCGCCAGCCCGTCCACCGGCCAGTCCACCAGCACCGGCGCGTAGGTGTCCGTCAGACCGTGCAGACGCGCCCCATCGAACGACTCGAAAAGCACCGGCAGCGTCTCGCCCGCCAGCTGCCCGCGAAACCGCGTCGCCTGTTCCACGGCCAGCTCGCGCAGCCGACGCGCCCGCTCGCGTTTGACCGGCGGCGCGACATCATCCTCCAGCAGCGCCGCGCCGGTGCGCGGGCGCGGCGAGTAAGGGAAAACGTGCATATCGGCGAACGCCGCCTCGCGGCAGAGCGCGTAGGTCCGCTCGAAATCCTCCTCCGTTTCGCCCGGAAACCCCACAATCACATCCGTCGTGATCGCCGCGCCCGGCGCAGCCAGTCGAATCCGCTCCAGCGCCTCCAGAAACTGCGCCGCGCTGTAGCGCCGCCGCATCCGACCCAGCACCGCGTCCGACCCGCTCTGCAGCGCCAGATGAAAATGACGGCAGAGCCGCGCATCGTCCCAGCAGGCCAGCAGCTCGGGCGTGATGTCCTGCGGCTGAATCGACGAATAGCGCAACCGCGGCGCGTCGGTCTCGCTTAACAGCGTCTCGAGCAGCCGCGCCGCGTTCGTCCCGTCGCCGCGATCGCGCCCATACGCGCCCGGCTGCGTGCCGGTCAGCACCACCTCCTGCACGCCCTCCGCCACCCGCTCCCGCACCTCCGCCGCCACCTCCGCAATCGGAACCGCGCGCTCCCGCCCCCGCACGCTGGGCACGATGCAGAAGGCGCACACATCGTCGCAGCCCTCCTGAATCTTCACGAACGCCCGCGTCCGTCCGCCCGCTCGCCCTGATCCCTCCGCTCGTCCTGCCGCCCCGTTGCCGTCGGCCCGTCCCAACGCGCGCAGCACCGCCTCCGCCGCGCGCGCCTTCTCCGCATTCGGCACCACCGCAGCCACGCCCAGCTCGACCGCCAGCGCGCCGCCCGCATGCTCCGTGTAGCAGCCCGTCACCACCACCGGCGCGTTCGGCGTCAACCGCCGCGCCAGACGAATCAGCCGCCGCGCCTTGCGATCCGCCGTATGCGTCACGCTGCACGTGTTGATCAGCCAGGCGTCGGCCTCGGCCGGGCGATCCACCGTCACGCAGCCCGCGCCCCGCAGCGCGCGCGCGGCCGCCTCGGTTTCCGCCTGGTTCAGCTTGCAACCCAGCGTCAGCGCGGCGACGACGGGCGCGCGCCGCTCCGGCGCGCCGCTGCGGAGATCTGCCACATACCGCTCCTTCGCCGCTACGATATATCGCAGCCGCGGGCGCGCCGCCCGCGCCCACCGGAAAGCAGCGCCCCCATGGTTGAAGTCGGCCTCGCCATCCTCTTTATCGCCATCCTGGTCGGCGCCGACCGCCGCCGCTACGAGCGCCTCGGCGAGCGCATGCGCGAAGTCGTCGACTGGCTCGACCGCCCCGAGCAATAGCCCCACCCACCGCACACCTCCCCCCGTCGCCCCGCCCTTCCCCGTCACTCCCGCTCCTCCCGTCGCCCCTGCTCCTGTCCGTCTCGCCCCTGTCCCCATTCCACGCCCCGTCCCCGTCCGTCGTCCCCGCCCCTGTCCGTTGCCCTCGCCCCCGTCCGTTGCCTTCGCCCCCGTCCGTTGCCCCCGACTTGATCGGGGGCCAAACCCAACTCCGTTCGCAGCGCAAGAGGTCCGAGCCATCCTCCAACGCTCATTCGCAGAGCGCCCGACACGCCGCGCCGCTGGCAATCGCTGTCTGGATTCCTGTGTTCCAGCCGGAGCCAAACCACAACCTCGCCACCGCCGCCGCCGCGCACCGCCCCCCACAGCAGCCATAACGACGCCGCTTGACAAGCACAGCACTCACGTTCTATGATCGCACCACAACGCTCAGAGAGCGAGGTGCGCAAATGACGCTCTCCACCCACACCCGAGGCATCCAGCTGGCGCTCGCGGCCCACCGGCCCCGCCCCGAGCGCGGGCGCGGCCTTGTCCACCCTCCCTGCCCCGTCTGCGCCGGCCCCACCGCGAGGCATGGGCGCCGCGTCGTCTGCGTCATCTGCGGCCACGGCGCGCAGGAACGCCCCCGCCAGCCCACTCGCCAACCCGCCCATCACCCCCGCCGCCACCCCAACTGATAGCCCCACTCCCCACCGCCGTCCGCCATTCCCGCCCCCTTCCGTCATTCCCCGCCCCCTTCCGTCATTCCCGCCCCCGAGCGGGAACCCAGACCCGCCCACAGCGCAAGAGGCGGCAATCCGCCCCAACGGGCGTTCGCCGGAAGCCCGCCCCAGTGCAGCGCCTTACCCCGACCAAACCCGACCACTCCCGAACAAACCCGAACAACGCCGACCAAACCTGACCACGACCGACCACCGCCGGCCAGGGAAAACACGAAGATCGCCGGAGCACACCACCTGACCACTCCCGAACAAACCCGAACAACGCCGACCAAACCTGACCACCCCCTGCTGTGGCGCACGGCGCGCGGGCGCGGTACCGTAAGGACGGCGGGTGCGCAGGCATTGCCATGCGAGTTGGTTGGGCGGCGCGGCGAGCAGCACTGCTCGCCGCATTCCTCGCGGCGCTGATCTCGAGCGCGTGCATCTTCGGCGGCGAGTCGGAGCGCGACCTCTCCGAGTACTTTCCGCAAGCCCAGCAGCAGGCGCAGCAGCAGCCCGACCAACCAGCCGCCCCCGCCGCGCAGCAGCAAACCCAGCCCGGCTCAGCGCTGCCGCCGCTGGAGCGGCTCGAAGACACCTCGCGCGCGCCGGTCAGCGCGCTCGAAGCCGTCCAGCGCTTCTTCCACCTGCTCGCCACCGACCGCCTCGCCGAGGCTTGGACCACCATCAGCGTCGAGGGCAAAGAGCGCTACGACGCGGAGCGCTTCGCGCAGCGCTACCGCGACATCTGGGCCGAGGCGACGATCCGCGGCTTCAGCTGGGAGATCGTCGAGGGCGACGACGTCAACGCGCCCGCCTTCGACGTGATTCTGCGCTACCAGACGACCTTTTTCGGCGAGATCGAGGAGCGCGTCTTCGCTCCCGTCCTGCGCCAGCCTCACTGGGTCGTCGACTGGTCGCCCAATCTGATCTTCGACGGCCTCGGACCCGAGGGCTTCCTGATCCACACGCTGGTCGAAGTGCCCGAGCGCGGCCGCATCCTCGACCGCAACGGCGAGGTGCTGGCGGGCGAGGCGCAGGTGGCGATTGTGGGCGTGCATTGGGACGTGGTGACGGACGAGGATTTCGTGATCGATTTCTTCGTGGAGCGGCTGGGCATGGATGAGGCGGTGGTGCGCTCGCTGATCTACCAGGACGTTCCGAGTTATCAGTTTCTGCCGGTGGCGGAGTTGCCGATCGGCACGCCCGAGGAGCTGATTGCGGAGTACGACCAGCTTTCCGAGCACGGCATTCTGGTCAGCCGCGACACGCGGCGCTGGTATCCCCACGGCGAGCTGGCCTCGCATGTCGTCGGCTACCTCCAGGAGATCAACGCCGAGGAACTGGAGCAGCGCTTCACCGAGGGCTACCGCGCGGGCGACCGGATCGGGCGCGACGGCATCGAGCACTCGTTCGAGAACGCGCTGGCCGGGCGGCGCGGCGGCTCGCTGGTGATCCTCGACGCGAGCGGGCGGCCGATCCGCGAGATCACCGTCCGCCCCGCCGTGCCCGGCTCCGATGTCCGCCTCACGCTCGATCTGCGCGTGCAGCAGCTGGCCGAGGCCGCGCTCGGCGAGCAGCCCGGCGCCGCCGTCGCGCTCGATCCCCGCAACGGCCAGATCATCGCCATGGCTTCCTATCCGCGCATCGACCCCAACGCCATCACCGACGGCTTCACCCAGGCGGAAGTCGATCTCTACTTCAACGACGAGCGCCAGCCGTTCATCAACCGCGCGGTCGAACAGGTCTACGCGCCCGGCTCGACCTTCAAGTCGATCACCCTCGCCGCCGCACTCGAAGAAGGCGGCTACGAGGTCAGCGACCGGCTCGATTGCCCGGTCTCCTGGATGGGCGTGGGCGACCAGCCGCTGCGCAACTGGAAAGACACCGACCAGGGCTTGATCAGTCTGGCGCGCGCTCTGGCCGAGTCCTGCAACACCGTCTTCTACGAAATCGGCCTCCAGCTGGACCGCCGCGACGACCGTTTGCTGCCCTCGATCGCGGCCGGTTTCGGCTTCGGCGCGCCCACCGGCGTGGTCGGGCTGGCCGAGGAATCCGGCGTCAACCCGTCGCCCGCCTGGAAGCGCGCCGCGCTCAACGAGCCCTGGTACACCGGCGACACGCTCAACACCAGCATCGGCCAGGGCTTCGTCGCCGTCACCCCGCTGCAAATGGCCAACGCCTACGCCGCGCTCGCCACCAGCGGCGTGCTCTTCACGCCCGTCATCGTCCACTCGATCGAGCCGCGCGGCGCGCCGCCGGAGCCGATCGAGCGCCGCGCGATCAACGTGCTGCCCGTCTCCGCCGAAACACTGAGCCAGCTCAAGGCCGCCCTGCGCGGGGTCGTCTCCCAGCCCTTCGGCACGGGTTGGGGACCGTTCAACGGCAGCGCCCTGCGTGTCGCCGGCAAGTCGGGCACCGCCGAAGATCAGGTGATTGACGCCGAAACGATCGCCACCGTCGACGAAGCGCAGCAGGCCGCCCAACAGCAGGCCGGCCAGCAGTCGGAGCAGGAACAGCCGCCCGAGCAGGTCGGCCCCTTCTTCACCCACGCCTGGTTCGCCGCCTGGGCCAACTACGACGACCCCAGACTGGTCGTGGCGATCGTGCTCGACGACGGCAAGTCGGGCGCGGACGACGCCGGACCGATCGCCCGTCGCGTGCTGGAAGGCGCAATCCTCACCGGCGCGGTACCGTGAGCGGATGCAACGCGCACGCTTCCGCCGCCTGGTCGCCCAGGCGCTCGACGAAATCCCCGACGCGCTCGCCGAGCGGATGGAAAACGTCGTGATCCTCGTTCGCGGCCGTCCCGAGCCCGAAGACCTGGCGCTGGTCGGCCTCGGCCCGCGCGACCTGCTGCTCGGCCTCTACAGCGGCCGACCGCTCACCAGCCGCGGCAACTACGGCGAGGTGCTGCCGGACCGCATCTACATCTACCAGGAGCCGATCGAGACCATCTGCCATTCCGAGCAGGAGATCGTCGAGCAGGTGCGCGAAACCGTGCTGCACGAGGTCGCCCACCATTTCGGCATCGACGACGATCGCCTCGACGAAATCGGCATCGCCCCCCGCCAGGACGCCCACATCCAGCCCGAACCAACCCATCCCCGCTACGCCCCGTTCCTCTAGCGCCCGCCGCCCCGCGAGATCGCCGCCACCCCGTGCTCCACCACTGCCACACCCACGCTCCACCACCGTCACACCCGCGCCCCACCTCCGCCATGCCCACGCGCCCCACCTCCGTCATGCCCACGCTCACCATTTCCGTCATACCCGCGCTTGCCGCGGGTATCTCGACGCAACCGCCTCAAACGCCGTCTCCTCGCTCAGTCTCGCTCGGGCGCCGCCCGCTCGTAGCCCTCGTAGGCGATCGGTCGCGGTCGCACGCGAATGATCCGGATCTCGCGGCTCTCCCGATCCACCTCATACAGGACGCGCAAACTGCCCACGCGAATTCGCCACACATCCTCGTACCCCTGAAGCGGCGCGCCGCCCAACACACTGGCTCCGTTGCTCAGCGCGCGTCGTACTCGCTTCACCTCGCGTCGAGGTCTGGGGCTGAGCTGAGCGAGCTCGCGGTCCGCCTCCTCCGTCACAACGACGCGCCAGAGCCGATGCTGAGCCGCTATCGTTCTGCCCTGAAGAAATAGTCGGCCCCGAGCAGGTCGTCCATGTCCTCGGGGAACTCCTTATGGACCATGAAGAAGAACTCGCGGCTCTCCGGCGTGTAAGGGTCGAACACGAAGCGATCCATCTTTTCCAACGCGCCGGGGAGCTTCGCCTCGAGCGCGCGGTTCCACGCCTCTTCCTCCGCATCTTCCACTTCCCAGCGGGCTTCAATTTCCTCGGCCGGAATGATCCTGGCGGTTGCCCGCCGCTCGGCCGCCACACGCGCGTCCTCGGCGTCCCATTCCGGCGTGAGGTCCTCGTCGAAGCCGACCACCTTCATCCACTCGGCGAACTCGTGCTCGCCGATCTTGATGGCGAGCTCAACCCGCTGCCGGCGATCCAGCCCCCGCCACGCCTCATGCATCAGCTGCTGCGCCTGCTCGTTGGTGACCATGCCCGGCTCCTGTTCCCTGCTGCGCCCAATCTATCGCAACAGCGCCCGCCCGACCGCCTCGGCGACCAGCTCGGGCGCACGCGCCATCGCCTCCTCTACGGGCATCCCCGATGGCGTGGACTGCTCGCCGGACGTCAGGCCCGGCAGCCGCCCGTCGCCCTCGATCAGACCGCAGACGGCGATGCACGGCTTGCCCGCCGCCTGCGCCAGCAGCGCCACCCCGGCGACCGACTTGCCCCATGCAGATTGCGTGTCCAGCCGCCCCTCCCCAGTCAGCACCAAATCCGACCGTGCGACCCGCTCGGCCAGCCCGATTGCGTTCGCCACCGCGTCGAAGCCGGAAACGAGTAGCGCCCCGCAAAACGCGGACAGCCCCGCGGCCAGCCCGCCCGCCGCGCCCCCGCCCGGCAGTTCCGCGATACGCACGCCCAGATCGCGCTCCACGATCCCCGCGTAGTTGGCCAGCGCGCGATCCAGGTCCGCCACCGCCGCCGCACCCGCGCCCTTCTGCGGCCCGTAGACCGCGCTCGCGCCGTCCGGCCCGATGAGCGGATTCTGCACATCGCAGAGCACCGCGATTTCCGTCGCGGCGAGGCGCGAGTCCAATGCCGAGACATCGATCCGCGCCAGCCGCGCCAGCGCCGCGCCGCCAGGCGCGAGCGGACGCCCCACGTCGTCGAAGAACCGCGCGCCCAGCGCTGCCG
This sequence comes from Dehalococcoidia bacterium, assembly GCA_965242565.1. Taxonomy (GTDB): domain Bacteria; phylum Chloroflexota; class Dehalococcoidia; order Bin125; family Bin125; genus CATQGW01. The sequence goes on from OZ251457.1 coordinate 1,944,407, forward strand.
CCGCGCCCGCTCCGCCGTCATTCGTCGCGCTGCCGCCCACCCCAATCAGCATCCGCTCCACCCGCGCCTCCAGCGCGTGCCCGATCAGCTCGCCCACGCCGTGCGTGGAGGCGCGGCGCGGATCCAGCTGCTCCGCACCCAGCAGCGTCAGCCCGGCCGCCGCCGCCATCTCGATTACCGCCGTGCGACCGTCGTCGATCCGCCCCCAACGCGCGTCAACCGGCGCGCCCAGCGGTCCGGAAACGCGGGCGATCGAGGTGCGCCCCCGCGCCGCCCGCACGATCGCCTCCACCGTGCCCGGCCCGCCGTCGGCGATCGGCGCGAGATCGAGCTCCGCGGCGGGATGCGCGCTGTGCGCGGCGTCGGCGAAACAGTCCGTCGCCTCCACCGCCGTCAGGCTGCCCTTGAACTCCTGCGGCGCGATGAGAATCCGCATACCGACCTCCCGGCGCTCAGCCGAGACCGAGGATGCGGATCCCGCCGATCACGATGATCGCCGCCGCCCAAAGCAGCGCCACCAGCCGAATGCGGCGGTAGAGCGACGTAATCCCGCCCAGCTTGATGTAGCCGCCCGCCCACAACACGGAGAGCACCAGCACCGCCACCACGAAGATCAGCCCCGCGCTCATACCACCCCATCCTACCCGTCGGCCGGTGCGTGCCGCCGCGCTTGCCTCAACCCCGCATGCTGGCTAGCTTGCGCGTCGCGGGTGCGAACGGCGGCGGCATGATCCACATCACCACGGAACGAGCCCGCCGCCTGATCGCGCTGGCGATGCTCTGCGCGCTGGCGGCGGTCGTCGCCCTCGCCCTCTCCGGACGCACGGATCCGCTCTATCGGCTGGTCGGCGCGGTTGACGCGCACGCCTCCGTGACCGTGACAGCCGAAGACGCCGCCGCAATCACCATCCCGCCCAACCCCGACGACGCGGGCGCCGCGATCAGCGCGCGCGTCGTGCCGCAGCAGGAGCTGCCGCCCGCGCCGGCGCAGTTCCCGGACTACCTGGGGGCGTGGGAGTTCAGCATTGAGGGCGGCATCGATGGTGCGGCGACGCTGCGCGCGCCGGCACCCGATGTGGACGGCGCATGGACTGTGGTTGTCTGGGTCGACGGCGAGTGGCAGCTCACACCGTTCGCCGTCGAGGGCGGAACGATCGTCGCTCCGCTCGTACCGCCCGACCTCAATCTCGGGCGGATTAGCCGATGGGCTGGCGCCGTCGTAGGGTGCTTCGGCGATCCGATCAAGTGCGCCGGGGACCTGGCGGGCGTCGCGTCCGATTGCATCGCAAACGTCGCGAAATGCACAGTCGCCAGGATCACGGCGCATTGGGAACTGACCAACGCCTTCTGGGAAGCCGCCGTTGAGGGCACCCGGATCGTGGTCGGTGAGGACTCGGTCGTCTACTCCATCGTCAAAGGTTCAGTTGGCACACTCGTCGAGATCAGCGATGCAGCGAAAGAGAAGTTCAGGGAGGCCACGACCGATCTGCTGAGCTTCGTGTTAGGCCAGCCTACGCCGATCCGCTGCCGACCCGATGACCGATCGATTATCTACACGCCGAGTGCCTGGCAGGAGGTGCTCGACGGCTGCGCCCAGCAGACCTCCGACGGCTCGCTGCTGCGGGTCAAGAACATGCGCCGCTTCTGGGTGCAAGTCTGCCCCTCCAACACGCGCAATGTCGAGCGACGCGGCGCATTCGATCTTTTCGGTCCGCTCTCCAACTGCCGCGGCGTTGAGGGCGGCACAATGCTCGGCCCGAGCGCCGAAGCCGCCTGGGATGCTGACGACAACGCCGCGCTCAACGTCAACGCCTACTTCACGCCCCGCGCCGCCCTGATCACGCTCACCGACTGGATCCTCTCCGCCGTGGGCATCGGCGACTTCGGCGGCAAGGTCGGCATGCTGCTCAGCGTGCTCGAGTCGCTGCGCTCGATCGACGAAGTCCAGAACGTCATCCAGGCGGTCGAGCAGGGCCGGATCGCGGATGCCTTCGAGCGCTTCGCCGCATTGATCCGCAACGAAGTCGCCCGCGGGCGCGTGATCGAACTGCTGGCCAAATCCGGGATCGTCCAGACACTCGGCGTACATCTCTCGGCCGACGCAATCAAGGCCGCCGTTGGTTGGGCCGCAGTGGTTGAGCTGAGTCTTGATGTCGCCAACCTTGCAACCCTCCGAACCCGCTCCAACGGCTACGCCGGCTCCGTCTCGTTCCGTTCGCTTCGCGCCGCGACTCCACGCGCCGAACAGGTGCGGCAGGCGGGCGGCGAAATGGAGCGCGTCGAGCAAACGCGCCGCGCCAGCGACCGCACCGCTGTCGAACCGCCCACCACCGAGCGCGCCGCGCCCGATCACGTGCTGATCCGGGAGGTTGGCACAATCGACGTCTTCCTCACCCGAATCGCCGCCGGCAAACGCTTCAAGCGCCTGCTGCTCAACCCGGCGGTCTTCGAGAGCTACGGCTTCGACTGGCAGTCGGTGCGCGATGTGAGCGCCGAGGAAATTGGCCGCTGGGCGCACAGCAGCCTCGTACGGCTGGAAGGCGATTACCGGGTCTGGCAGCTCTTCCCCGACGGCGACGAAGGCGAGCGGCGCTGGCTCGACATCACCGCCGAACAGTTCGTCGCAGCCGGCTTCGACTGGGACTCCGTGGCGGAGATCAACCGCACCGAGTTCGAGGCCTACGACGAAGGCCGCCCGGTCACCGCCGCCGAACTCGGCCTGGCCGGCGCGCCGCCCACCGCCGGCGGCGCGCTGCGGTTCGTCGCCGATGTCGGCGACCGCACCCTCACCATCGGGGAGCACTCCGGCAATGTCATCCTCCCCGCGGCCGTCGGCGGTCGCGCGCCCTACACCTACCGGCTCTCGCCGCCCTCCGGGATGAGCTTCAACCCCGCAACGCGCCGGTTCGGCGGCATCCCCAACGGGCCCGCCGGCGATCACACGCTCAGCTACCGCGCAACCGACGGCGTCGGAAATGAGGTTCGCGCCGATTTCGCCATCTCCATCGTCTCAGACTTGCAGCGCGATCCGTCTCCTTCGGCGGGTGGCAGTCGCGCGCAAGCAGTCACGGTCGGTGATCATCATGCCTGCGCGCTGCTCGACTCGGGCGCGATCGAGTGCTGGGGACGCAACTACTACGGCCAGGCGGACGCGCCGGGCGGGTCGTTCAGCGCCGTCAGCGCGGGCGGGAGGCACACCTGCGGGCTGCGCACGAGCGGCGCGGTCGAGTGCTGGGGAGACAACTACTACGGCCAGGCGGACGCGCCGGGCGGGTCGTTCAGCGCCGTTAGCGCGGGCGACTGGCACACCTGCGGGCTGCGCACGAGCGGCGCGGTTGAGTGCTGGGGAAACAACGACTCCGGCCAGGCGGACGCGCCGGGCGGGTCGTTCAACGCCGTCAGCGCGGGCGAGTGGCACACCTGCGGGCTGCGCGCGAGCGGCGCGGTCGAGTGCTGGGGATGGAACCGCTACGGCCGGACGGACGCGCCGGGCGGGTCGTTCAGCGCCGTTAGCGCGGGCGGGTTGCACACCTGCGGGCTGCGCGCGAACGGTGAGATCGAGTGCTGGGGATGGAACGACGATGGCCAGACGAACGCGCCGGGCGGAGCGTTCAGCGCCGTCAGCGCGGGCGGGAGCCACACCTGCGGGCTGCGCACCAGCGGCGCGATCGAGTGCTGGGGATACAACGGCTCCGGCCAGGCGGACGCGCCGGGCGGGTCGTTCAGCGCCGTCAGCGCAGGCGGGGACCACACCTGCGGGCTGCGCGCGAGCGGCGCGATCGAGTGCTGGGGAGACAACGACGACGGCCAGACGGACGCGCCGGGCGGGTCGTTCAACGCCGTCAGCGCGGGTTGGTGGCACACCTGCGGGCTGCGCACGAGCGGCGCGGTCGAGTGCTGGGGAGACAACTACTACGGCCAGGCGGACGCGCCGGGCGGGTCGTTCAGCGCCGTCAGCGCGGGCGCGAACCACACCTGCGGGCTGCGCGCGAGCGGCGCGATCGAGTGCTGGGGGGACAACGGCTCCGGCCGGGCGGACGCGCCGGGCGGGTCGTTCAGCGCCGTCAGCGCGGGCGTGTTCCACACCTGCGGGCTGCGCACGAGCGGCGCGGTCGAGTGCTGGGGAGCCAACCGCTACGGCCAGGCGGACGCGCCGGGCGGGTCGTTCAGCGCCGTCAGCGCGGGCGAGTGGCACACCTGCGGGCTGCGCGCGAGCGGCGTGATCGAGTGCTGGGGCTACACGTTCGACGGCCAGGCGCAGCCGCCGGCGGGCAGACACACCGCGATCAGCTCCGGCGCCCACCACGCCTGCGCGCTGAGCGAGGACGGAACCGTCGCCTGCTGGATGATCTACAACGGCGCGGCCGATGTCCCCGCCTGGCTGCGCGGAGTGGAGAGCGCCGACGGCGCGATACAGGCGTTCGAGACCGAGCCGGCGCGCGGGCGGATCATCGCCCGCCGCCTGCCGGATGGCCGCACTGAGTTCGGCTGGCTGCCCGTGGGCGCGGACGATCGCATTCTGCCGCGCTCCCGCTACTTCCCCACCGATGCGCAGCCCACCCGCTGGCTGCGCTCCAGCCCGATCGAGGTGAGCGGCATCGTGATCGGCCGGATCAGCGCCCGCCTGCTCGCCGACGGGCGAATCGAATTCGCCTTCACCCCGACCAGCGGCGAGCGCATTCTGCCGCCCTCGCGCTTCTTCCCGGCGGACGCGGCAGTCGGCCGCTGGCTGCGCAGCACGGAGATCGAGCTCAGCCGCTAGACTGCGCACAAGCCGCGCAGCAGCTGAGAGGGCGCAACATGGACTACCGCGAAGACCAAACGATCGTCGAATTCCGCCGGGAGGTGAAGGACTTCATCGCCGGCAACCTGCCCAACGACTGGGGCAGCCGCCCGCAGGGCGAGGGCTACGGCGAGGCCGTGTTCGCGGTCACCCGCGAGTTCCAGAGCGAGATGGCCAAGAAGCGCTGGCTGACGATGGCCTGGCCCGAGGAACACGGCGGGCTCGACGCGCCGCACTCGCAGCAGATGGTGATGGCCGAGGAGATGGCCTATCACCGCGCGCCCGGCGCGGGCGGCAACATGGGCGTGCAGTGGGTCGGCCCCTCGCTGATGCTCTACGGCACCGACGCGCAGAAGGACGAGCACCTCGCACGCATCGCCGACGCCGAATCCTGGTGGTGTACCCTCTACTCCGAGCCCGGCTCCGGCAGCGACCTCGCCTCGCTCCAGACCCGCGCCGTGGCCGACGGCGACGACTACGTGATCAACGGCCAGAAAATCTGGACCTCCGGCGCGCATGTCTCCGACTGGGGCTGGCTGGCCGCCCGCACCGACCCCGACGCGCCCAAGCACAAGGGCATCACGATGTTCATGCTGCGCATGGACACGCCCGGCATCACCGTCCGCCCGCTGATCAACATGGCCGAGGGACACGGCTTCAACGAGGTCTTCTTCGAGGACGTGCGCGTGCCCAAGACCAACGTGGTCGGCGAGACCAACCGCGGCTGGTACCACCTCGCCGTCGCGCTCGACTTTGAGCGCTCCGGCATCGGCGCGTTCGCCGGCGGGCGCCGCACGGTGGAGGAGATCACCGAGTTCGCGCAGGACAACAAGCACCTGCTCGACGCCCGCCCGGCGACCCGCTACGAGCTCGCCGAGCGCGCCATCGAGGTCGAGGTCGGCACCTACATGGCCTACCGCATCGCCTACATGCAGGAGCACGGCGTGGTCGCCAACCATGAGGCCTCGATGTCCAAGCTGTTCGGCTCCGAGCTGGGCCAGCGGATCGCCAAGACGGGCATGGACCTGCTCGGCATGGGCGGCGCGGTCTGGAGCGACGGCCCCTACGCCGCGCTGCAGGGACGCCTGAGCCGCAGCTACGTCAGCGCCGTCTCCTCGACGATCGCCGCCGGCACCAGCGAAATCCAGCGCAACATCATCGCCACCCGCGGACTCGGCCTGCCGCGCGGCTAACGCGCCCACCGCCGACGGAACCTTCGCGCGCCTCGCAGCGTTAAGGCGGGCAGGAGGTCCGACATGCGTTCATTCGTCATCCGCCGTCGCAATGCGTTCACCGCGCTGGCGCTGGCCGCGCTCTGCGCCGCAGCGCTGATCCCGCCCCTCGCGCTCTCGCAAGGCCGCCAGGGCTGCAACGACCTGCTCGCCTACTACCGCGAAGCCGCGCGCGCGCCGCAGATCTACTACGAAGAGGCCGTCGAGGAAGAGGAAGCAGCGGTGGCGGATGAGACGGAAGAGGCGGATTTCGGCTTTGCAGAAGACGCGATGTCAGGCGACGGTGCGATGCCGGCGAACGACGGTTTCGCCCTCCCGCAGTCAGACGGCGGCCCGCCCGCTGACCTTGGCGAGCGCTCCGAAACCGGCACCAACGTGCAGGTCGCCGGCGTTGACGAATCCGACATCGTCAAGACCAACGGCTCCGAAATCTTCGTCCTGCGCGACGACTCCCTGGTCGTCGTCTCCGTGCGAGAGGACCCGCCGCAGGTCATCGGCGGGCTGGCTCTCGACCGCGACGCGTCGACTTCTGCCGGCGAGCCGCGCGAAATGCTGTTGGCCGGTGAGCGCCTGCTGATCTTCCGCAACGTGATCTACGACAGCCGCTTCTGGTCGCAGCCGGGCGTGCAGATCATGGAAGTGGACGTGAGCGATCCGGCGAGCCCTCGCGCGCTGCGCACGCTCGACGCCTACGGCGAGTTTGTCACCGCGCGGTTGGCCGGCTCCGGCGTGCGAGTCGTGATGAGCCACGACGGCGCCGACAGCCCCACGCTCACACCGCGGCCGGGCGAGACATGGGAGCAGCGGATCCGGCGGAGCGGACTCTCCACCTGGCTGCCCCTCTACACCCTGACCGATCGTGAAGGAGCGCGGAGCTGGGGCCTGCTCACCCCCTGCGACGCGGTGCAAATGCCGGCGACCGAGGACCGGCGCTACGGCAACACGGAGACCACGCTGCTACTCAGCTTCAACCTCGCCGAAGGCATCGCCGACTGGAACGCGGCCGGCTTCGTCGGCTCGACCGACGCCGTCTACGCCGGCTCCAACTCGCTCTACATCGCCTCCTCGTTCGGCGGCTGGATCCCCAACACGCGCATTCACCGCTGGGACACGCCGCCCGGCGGCGCACCCGTCTACCAGGGCACCGCGGAGGTCGAGGGCTGGCTGATCAACCAGTTCGCAATGAGCGAATACCGCGGCAGGCTGCGCGTCGCCACCACCATCGAGGGCTCTTGGCCAATCAGCAGCCGACTCACGATCTTCGACATCGGCGATGACGGCCTGACCGAACTCTCGAAGCTGGACGGGCTGGGCCCGTCCGAGCGGATCTACGCCGTCCGTTTCCTCGGCGAGCTCGGCTACGTCGTCACCTTCCGTCTGATCGACCCGCTCTACGTGCTCGATCTCTCCGATCCCGAAAACCCCGCCGTCGCCGGCGAGCTCAAAATCCCCGGCTTCTCTTCCTACCTGCACCCGCTCGGCGGCGGCCTGCTGCTCGGCGTGGGCCAGAACGCCGACCCGCACACCGGACAGCCGCTCGGACTACAGGTCTCGCTCTTCGACGTCTCCGATCCCGCCGAACCGACGCGCCTGGACCAGGTCGATCTCTCGGCGGGTTCGCGCAACGTGACATTCGAGCACCGCGCCTTCACCTACCACCAGGGCCGCGCCTACATCCCCGCCTCGCCCACCAACGACCTCTTCGCCGTGCGCGTCACGTCCGAAGCCCTGGAACTCGAACGCCAAATCACCGCCCAGGACGAAGTGCTGCGCAGCCTGCCCGTCGGCGACCGCCTGCACCTCCTGCTCGAAGGTTCGCTCGCCACCCACGACCTGGCCACCCTCGACCTGCTCAGCGGCGTCTACCTCGTCTCGCCGAGCAGCCGTTGAGGAAGCCCTCCGGCCTGTTCACATCTCCCGCCACACCCGCCGCCGCCTTCCGTCATTCCCGCCCCCGAGCGGGAATCGGCCCCGAACCCGCCTCCGCCGCCCCTTTCGCCGCAACGGCACACCCCACCAAGCCCGCCCAACTTGATAAGCGCAAACGCAGCCGGCGCGGACACCGGCGGCTCATATACTGCGGCAAGTGGACGGGAGACTTCGATGACTGCTGTGTTCGACGACATCCGCGTGCTGGACCTCTCCAGCGGACCAGTCGGCGGGATCGCCACGATGGTGCTCGCGGACTTCGGCGCGGAGGTCGTGAAGCTGGAGCGCCCCGGCGGCGATCCGCTGCGCTCGCTCGCCGCCGCCCCGATGTGGCTGCGCGGCAAGCGCAGCGTCGAAGCCGACCTCAAGAGCGACGCCGGCCGCGCGCGCCTGCGCGAACTGAGCCGCGAAGCCGATGTCGTCGTGACCACCCTGCGCCCCGGCAACGCCGAGCGCCTCGGCGCGGACTACGCCGCGCTCGCCGCCGACAACCCGCGCCTGATCTACTGCTCAATCACCGGCTTCGGCCCGCGCGGGCCCTACGCCGATTACCCCGCCTACGAGGGTGTCGTCGCCGCCAAATCGGGGCGCATGCAGGGCTTCACCGGCCAACGCAAGCGCGAAGGCCCCGGCTTCGCCGCCGTGCCCGTCGGCGCGCACGCCGCCTCGCAGGGCGCGGTCCACGGCATCGCCGCCGCCTTGATCGAGCGCGAGCGCTGCGGGCGCGGGCAGATCGTCGAAACCTCGCTGCTCCAGGGCATGCTGCCCTTCGACCTGCTCCAGCTGCTGCTCACCCAACTCCACGAGCGCGAGCCCGACGTATTCCCCGACATCCTCGTCATCGGCGGCGGCATGCCCACGCTCAACTACCACCCCGTGATGGCCGCCGACGGGCGCTGGATCCAGCTCGGCAACCTGCTCGAGCACCTCTTCTACGCCTTTATGGACGCCGCCGACCTGACCGAGCTGTTCGCCGAAGAGCAGTGGCAGGGCGGGCAAGCCGAGTGGAGCGAGCAGGCGGTGGAGGAGATGCGCGACCGCATCCTCGAGCGGATGCAGGAACGCAGCGCCGAAGAGTGGATGGACATCTTCCGCGCCTCCGGCAACGTCGCCGCCGAAATCTTCACGTCGACCAACGACGCGCTCGACAACCTCGACATGCAGGCCAACGGCGACGTCATCACGATCGAGGACCCAACGCTCGGCCCGGTGCGCCAGTTGGGGCCGATCGCCCAGCTCGACGAGACGCCCGCCGAGATCACGCGCCCCGCGCCCACCGTCGGCGAAGCCAACGGCCTGCGCTGGCAATCGCGCAACGGCGCATCGATCACTCCGCCCAACGGTGCCCGACCCAACACTCAGCCGAGCGGTAAGCCGCTCGACGGCCTCACCGTGCTCGAGTTCGCCACGATCATCGCCACCCCGATCGGCGTCTCGATGCTCGCCGACCTCGGCGCGCGCGTGATCAAGGTCGAGCCGATCGGCGGCGATCCCTTCCGCGGCATGGGCGGCGGACCGCTCACCGGCCTGCTCGCCGCCAAAACCAACGCCGCCAAGGAGAGCATCTGCATCGACCTCAAGAGCGAAGCCGGGCAGGCGATCGTCGCCGACCTGATCAGGGGCGCCGACGCGATCGTCCACAACTACCGTCCGGGCGTGCCCGAGCGCCTGGGTATCGGCTACGAAACCGCCAGCACGCTGCGCCCCGGCATCGTCTGGGTCTCGGCCAACGGCTACGGCGCGGATTCGCCCGGCGCGCGGCGTCCCTCCGCCCACCCCGTGCCCGGCGCAGCCGCGGGGGGCGCGCTCTACCAGGCCGGCGCGGCGATGCCCCCTGCCGCCTGCGAGGGGCTGGACGAAATCCGCGAAGCCTCGCGCCAGCTGATGCGCGCCAACGAAGCCAACCCCGATCCCAACACCGGTGTGCTCGTCGCTTCCGCAACCCTGCTCGGCCTCTACGCGCAGCGGCGCTACGGCATCGGCCAGCGCATCTTCGTCAACATGCTCGCCGCCAACGCCTACGCCAACGCTGACGATTTCGTCGCCTACGAGGGCAAACCGCCGCGCCGCGAGGTGGACGCCGAGCTCTACGGCCTCTCCGCGCTCTACCGCCTCTACCCCACGGCGGAAGGCTGGGTCTTCCTCGCCGCCCCGCCCGACGCTGAGTGGCGCGCCTTCTGCGAGATCGCCACGCCCGCGCTGGCCGATGACCCGCGTTTCGCCGACGCCCCAAGCCGCGACGCGCACGACGCGGAGCTCGCCGCCGCCCTCGCCGCCGTCTTCGCAACCCGCCCCGCCGCCGAGTGGGAAGCTCTGCTCACTCCCCATCGCATCGGCTGCGTCGCCGCCGACGCCCAGAGCGCCGGTCAGTTCTTCGCCCACGACGAGCACATCAAAGCCAACGGCTTCGCCCCGGTCGCCGAGCACCAGCGCCACGGGGCCCTCCGCCGCTGGGGCCCGCTCACAGTGTGCGCCGGCGGCCGCGAGGACTACGCCCCCGGCGTCCTCGCCGGCGCCGAAACCGACGCCATCCTCACCGAAATCGGCCGCACAGACGCCGAAATCGCCGCCCTCCGCGCCGCCGGCACTGTCTGGTCCGAGCCTGTCCAGCTTTCGCACTGATGCCGGAACCCGCGATTGCCACGGCGGCGCTACAATCAAGACCGGGTGAGCAAGAAGCGGCGACCGATGTTCAACGGTGCAACCAGAGCACGCGCACTGTGCGCGACGCTGATCGCCTTGCTCCTCACTGCGATCGTATTGCTCAGCTCGTGCAGTGATTCGCCGACTGAGCGCCGGCAAACGACACCGAGCTCAGAGTTCGGCGCGTCGCGGGGCGTCCAACCGGAGCCGTCGCAAACGCCGCCGGCTGAGCCTGTGCTTGCAGCGCCGAGCGCCGGCGTTTCGGAGTCGCAAGCTTCGGCTGAAGGCGCCGGTGTGCTCGGGGAGGTCGGCGAAGGGGAAGCGGTGGAAGAGCAAGAGGCTGAATCTGATGGCCCACGCGCCGCCGCTGCGGAAACGAGGGAATTGCGGCTCGGCGCTGCGCTAGACAGCCTGACAGTCAAACTGTCGGAGGCAAAAGAGCCGGTAAACCTGTACGCCGGACCAGGCGTTGACTGGGCCGTCCGAAGAGTGATCCAGCCCCCTGAATCCATCACCGTTCTTGGTCGGGCGCCGTCAGTGTGGTACGGCCTCGCTGCAAAATGGCTAAAGGTCCGGCTCGCCGACGACACTGACGGCTGGGTGCGGTCCGACAACCTGGCAATCGATCCAACGCAACTTGACGGCTTGCGCGAGTTTCATCCGCACTCGATGGATGCAATCGCCGTTGTCCATGGTGGCGCTTATCTCTACCAACAGCACGATATGGCATCGCCGGCATGTCAGATCCCTGCACCGATCGAGACGAAAGTCGGCGGCCGCAGTCTCGATCAACAATGGTTCCTTGTGGATTTCGATCGCGGTGTATGCACCGACTCGAACGACTACTGGGTCGGCAAGGGCTGGGTGCGCGCGAGGCAGATTGAGGCCGCGTCGATGCTAGCCGAGGTCCCGATCGTGCTCACCAGTGGACGTTGGTTGATCTCACCTGATCCGCAAGCGCATCCGATCGATGGGCTCGACACGAACGAGGCCAAGCCGTGGTGGGCTAGAGCCATCGACGGCCAAGAAGTCAAGGTTCTCCCGTCGCCGACCGGTGAGCACGTGCTCACGCACGATCCCTTCGAGCATGGCCGCCCCGACAGCGGCGTCCTCGCGGTCATCAATCGTAGTGGCAGCCGTACCGAAATCGGGAAGCTCTACCTCTACAGCGAAAACAGCAGGCACCATCCCTTCGAAAGCCATGCACGCTGGTCACCCGACGGCCGTGCCATCGTCGTGATTGATATCCCAAGCTCTCGGTATGTCGCCTCCGATACACCGGACTTTTGGGTGTACCTCCTCGAAGAAGAGCGCAACGTCGATCTCCGGAGCAAGGGATCTTCCGTTTACGTCAATTACACCGACGCCCGCTTTCATCACGACGGGCAGTCGATCTACGTCGTCATGCAGGAAAACGCTCCACGGCGGCGCCTGTTGGTTCGACTGACGCTCGATGGCGATGACTGGCCAGGTTTCGAACCGATCCCGCTGGAACGAAATTTGCGCTACTTCACGTTGGCGCGAGACAACCTGATCATCACCGTCACGCCCGAGTCGGCCTTACTCTGGACCGATCGAGGTGAACTGATTGGCGAGCGCCGCGGCACTCGATTTCACGTGCTTCCGGATGGCGAGCGTTTCGCATACTATGCGGAAAACGAATTCGTGGTCGAGCAATTCTGGAGCGCCGATCAAGTTCACCTCGCGTTGCCCGCGTCGCTCTTCGCCTATACGGACTTGCAGTGGTGGCCCGACGGGCGTCACTTCGCAATCATTTCGCACCTTCCCAGCCGGGATTCCCACGTATGGAGCTTGCGGCAGCTGCGGATCTACAACCTCGACGGCGAGCTGATCCGCGCGTATCGCACCTCCGGATGCGCTGCCATCTCACGGCTGCCGCAACACCACCGACTGGTCGTCGTGAACTCGCCTGCGCGCTGTGCAGTTCCGTAGGAGCTGCCGGCCGGCTGTTGCTCGTGCGTCAACGCTCGATGCGCGCGTAGAATGATCGTCTAAGCCGATTGGAGCCCAACCATGCCCGGACTCACAGGAAACGCAGCAATCGTCGGCATCGCCGAGTGGAAGCCCGAACGCCGACCCACCGCCCCGCCCATCTTCACCCTTGAACAGTGGGCCCAACTCACCCGCGAGGCGCTCGACGACGCCGGCCTCTCCCCCGCCGACGTCGACGGCATCTGCGCCACCAACATCCGCGAATCCGACTCCTTCGTGCCCTCCACGATCACCGAATATCTCGGCCTGGAGGTCAACTTCGCCGAAGTGGTCGACCTCGGCGGCGCGAGCTGCGCCGCGATGGTCTGGCGCGCCGCCGCCGCCATCGAACTCGGCGTCGCCAACGTGGTCGTGATCGCCGCGCCCTCTTGGCCCTCGCCGCGCCCGCCCAATCCGCCGGCCGGGCCGAACAGCTGGCGCTTCGGCGCATCCAGCGCCAACTACGGCTCGCCCCAGGCCGAGTTCGACATCCCCTACGGCAACGTCGCGCAGAACTGCGGCTACGCGCAGATCGCCACCCGCTACGGCGCGCAGTACGGCTACGACCCCGAAGCTCTCGCCAAGATCGCCGTTGACCAGCGCGTCAGCGCCAATCACAACCCCGCCGCCGTTTTCCACGACAACCCGATCACCGTCGAAGACGTGATCAACTCGCCGATGATCGCCGACCCGCTCCACATGCTGGAGATCGTGATGCCCTGCTTCGGCGGCGCGGCGCTGATCGTGGCGAGCAAAGAGGTCGCGCAGCGCTCCTCCAACCGCCCCATCTGGATCACCGGTTTCGGCGAGCGCGTGCTGCACAAGACGCCCACCTACGCCGCCGACCTGCTCGAAACCGCGCTCCTGCCCGCCGCCGAGTCCGCCTTCCAAATGTCCGGCCGCAGCCGCGCCGATGTGGACCTGATCGATGTCTACGACTGCTACACGATCACGGTGCTGATGACGATCGAGGACTCCGGCTTCTGCCCGCGCGGCGAAGGCCAACGGTTCGTGCGCGAGCACGACCTCAGCTACGCCGGCGACTTCCCCTGCAACCCCTACGGCGGCCAGCTCGGCTTCGGACAGGCCGGCCTGGCCGGCGGCATGTCGCACATCACCGACGCCGCCCGCCAACTGATGCGCCGCGCCGACACGCATCAGGTAGCCGACGCCGATGTCGCTTTTGTCACCGGCAACGGCGGGCTGATGAGCGAGCAGGTCGCGCTGATCCTGGAAGGCGACTAGCAGATGAGCGACACACCGACTGATGGGCCGCAACGCCCGCTGCCACAGCCAATCGAGCGCACCCGCCCCTTCTGGGACGGCCTGCGCGAGCGCAAGGTGCGCATCCAGTATTCGCCGTCGTCCGACCAGTGGGTCTTCTACCCGCGTTCGCACGCGCCGCTCACGCTGGCCGACGACCTCGAATGGCGCGAAATCGCCGGTACCGGCACGCTCTACACCTACACCATCGCCCGCCGCCCTACCGCCGCCGAATTCGTCGGCGAGGAACCGCAGATCATCGCCGTCGTCGAACTCGACGAAGGCCCGCGCCTGACCAGCACGCTGGTCAACGTGAAAGAAGACGCGATCACGGTCGGCATGCGCGTGCGGCCGGTCTTCGACGACATCGACGAGCAGATGACGCTGCTGCGCTACGAGCCGGCCGACTAGTCGATGCGCGCCGTTGCGGCACTCCTACTGCTCGCCGCGTTCTGGCTGGCGCTCGCCGCCTGCGGCGGCGGGGCGGAGCCGGCGCCCACGGCTGCCGAGCCGCAGACGCAGCCCCAACAAAACGATGAGCAGCCTGCGCCGCCCGATCAGTCTGAAGAAGAGGCCGACCAGCCCAACCAGCCCGAACCGGCGGCGCAGCAAGCGGCCGGATCGCAGCAGACCCAGCCGCCCGACGAGCCTGAGCCGCAGGCCGCGCCCGCGGACCCGCCGCCGGAGATCGCCGAGTTTGTCGAAGCGCTCGGCGGGCGCGCGTTCGAGCAACCGATCGAGCTGCTCGCCTGGCCGGGCGGCGGACTGCTCGTCGCCGAGCAGCGCGGCGGCGTCTCCCTCTATCTCGGCGACGGCTCGGTGCGCGGCGTCCTCGACCTCAGCGAGCGGGTGATCTTCCGCGGCGAGCAGGGGCTGCTCAGCGTGGCGCTCGATCCCGAGTTCGTCGATCACCCCTTCCTCTACGTCTGGTACTCGCCGCGCGGAACGAACATCGCGCGGCTCTCCCGCTTCCCGGTGGAGGGCGCGCTGGCCGACGCCGAGCGCGAGCTGATCATCATCGAAGTCGCGCAGCCCTTCCCCAACCACAACGGCGGCGCGGTGCGCTTCGGACCCGACGGCATGCTCTACCTCGGCATCGGCGACGGCGGCGCGGCCAACGATCCGCACGGACACGGACAGAACGCGCAAACGCTGCTGGGCGCAATCATCCGCATCGACGTGCGCGACGCCTCCACGCAATATCCCTACCGCGTGCCCGCCGACAACCCGCTGCTGGGCGTCGCCGGCGTCCGCCCCGAAATCTACGCCTGGGGCATGCGCAACCCCTGGCGCATGGCGTTCGATCCCGAAACCGGCGCACTCTGGTATGCCGATGTCGGGCAAAACCGCGTCGAAGAGGTGGGCATCATCGCGCCCGGCGGCAACCACGGCTGGAACGTCTTCGAAGGCACGGAATGCTTCGGGCGCGACGACGACTGCGCCGCGCTCGACCACATCCCGCCGCTCGCCGAGTACGGCCACGATCTGGGCTGCTCCGTCACCGGCGGCGTGGTCTACCGCGGCGCGGAATTGCCCTGGCTCGACGGCGCCTACCTCTTCGCCGACTACTGCTCGGGCCGCGTCTGGGCGCTCGAGCAGCTCGACGGCGCGTGGCAAATGCGCGAACTGGCGCAGCTCGACGCCCTGATCGCCTCCTTCGGCATCGACGCCGCAGGCGAGGTCTACCTGCTCACCTTCGACGGCCCCATCCTCCGCCTCAGCGCCGCCGCGGCGGGCGGGTAGCATTGGGGCAACGGCCGGCGAACACTGAAGGAGGGCCATGTGGCGCAATCGAGAGCATTCGGAACGACGCCGGCCCCGGAAATCCCCGACGGCCTCACCTGGCTTAACACCGGCCGCGACCTCACCATGGCCGACCTGCACGGGCGGCTCACCATCCTCCACTTCTGGACCTACGCTTGAATCAACTGCCTGCATGTGCTTCCGCAGTTGCGGAAGCTTGAGCGCCGCTACCCCGACACCGTCCAGGTCGTCTCCGTCCACTCGCCCAAATTCCCCACCGAGCGCGAGACCGCCAACCTGCGCCAGGCCGTGCTGCGCCTGCGCATCGAGCACCCCGTGCTCAACGACGCCGACTTCCAGTTCTGGCAGCGCTACGGCGCGCGCGCCTGGCCCACCATCTTCTTCATCGACCCGCGCGGCAACGTGATCGGTCTGCACGAGGGCGAACTGACCGAGGACATGGCCGCCCCGCTGATCGACGGCTGGCTCGCCGAGTACCAACAGGAATCCGTGCTCGCTGGTGAGCCTCTCGCCCTGACCCGCGAAACCGGCGCAGAGAGCGCCCTCTCCTTCCCCGGCAAGGTCGCCTGGGACGACGCGAGCGGGCGGCTGATCGTCGCCGACACCAACAACGACCGCATCCTCGTCGCCGATCTCGAGGGCAACGTCTCGCTGGTCGTGGGCGGCGCGGGCGCGGGCTTCGAGGACGGTGGCGCGAGCGAGGCCAAGTTCAACCAGCCGCAAGGCGTCGCAATTGACGGCGACGCGATCTACGTCGCCGACAACGAAAACCACGCCATCCGCCGCATCGATCTGCCGTCGGGCGAAGTGCGAACCATCGCCGGCACCGGCGAGCAGGCGCGGATGATGCCCTCCGGCGCGCCCGCCGCCCAGACCGCGCTCAGCTCCCCCTGGGATGTCGCCGTGCGTGACGGACAGCTCTACATCGCCATGGCCGGCATCCACCAACTCTGGTCCATGGACCTGCGCGCCGGCGACTCCGCGACCGTCGCCCCTTGGGCCGGCAGCGGACGCGAGGGCATCGTCGACGGGCCCCGCGAGCAGGCCGAACTCGCCCAGCCCAGCGGACTCGCCGTGGGCGAGTCGGGGTTGGCCTTCGCCGACAGCGAATCCAGCGGCGCGCGCGAGGTGACCTGGGACGGCCGCGTCGAAACCTTCATCGGCAAAATCGGCAGCCTCTTCCACTTCGGCGACGAAGACGGCGCCCGTGAGCGCGCCAAGCTCCAGCACCCGCTCGACCTCGCCTGGCTCGGCGACGAGCTCTACGTCGCTGACACCTTCAACCACAAAATCAAGCAGGTCTACCCGCGCATGCAGAGCGTCCAGACCGTCCTCGGCGGCCACGGCGACGCCCTCGGCGCGTTCTCCGAAACCCAACTCAACGAGCCCGGCGGCCTCTGCGCCGGCCCCGACCGTTCCCTGATCGTCGCCGACACCAACAACCACCGCATCGTCCAGCTCGACCTCGCCTCAGCCCGCTCCCGCGAAATCCCCCTCCGCCTCGATCGGTAGAGTGGGTGATCAGGGGAGGAGTCGAACGATGTCGATCAGCGATCGCGCCGGCCAGCGGGGCGCGCCCTCGGGGACCGTGGAGGCGACGCCATCGGTGATTGCGTGGGCGCTCGCCGAGTCCGGTATGGACGCGGCGGAACTCGCGCGGCGCGTCGGCGTGTCGGAGGGCGAGATCGGCAGCTGGATCGCGGCGGAGAGTCGGCCGCGACGCAACGAGTTTCGCAGGCTCGCCCAAGCGGTAGGCCGCCCCGAGGCCGTGTTCTTTCTGCCGTCGCCGCCCGCGGAATCGGGCATTCCCCAACAGTTTTGTTCGCTCGGCAAACCGGACCCGATGCTGGACCGCCGGTTAGTGCTTGAGATCCGCCGCGCGCGGCGAATTCAGGAGCTGATCAGCTGGATACGCAAGGATGCGGGCCAGCGTCCGGCCTGCTCGTCATCCTTGCCGCGCCTGCGCGTTGGCGAGGATATCCCAACGGCGGCGGCGGAGCTGCGCCGCTGGCTTGGCCTGCCCGCTGCCGCGCAGGACGACCCGCCCGGTGCGCCGAATGAGTTTCGCTCGCTGCGCGAGGCATTGGAGCGCAGCGGAGTGATCGTGATGCAACGGCGAGTGGGGGACGAGCAGATTCGGGGTTTCGCCGTCGCCGACGACCGGGCGCCGCTGATCGTCGTCAACCTCGCGGAAGCCTCACATAAGCGCGCACTCACCCTGATCCACGAGTTGGCTCATCTCGCGTCGGAATCTGTTTCGGTCTGCGTTGCGCCGAGCGTCGATCCCGAGCTGCGCGATATCGAAGAATGGTGCGATCTCGTCGCCGCCGACGTCCTGTCGTCTTACAACGCGGGAGAGCAGCTGACGACCTCCGGCGACTTGGCTCCGAACGGCGCGGCGGCGCGTCGCATCCACGAGTTCGGCGCGCCGGTCATACAGGTGCTCCATCACGCTGAGCAACGGGATCGAATTACGCTCCACGATGTGTTCGATCACCTCGAACTCAACAGCGATGAATGGGACGATCTGCTAAGCGAACTCAAACAGCCGGAGCACCCGCTTGCCTGATGTCTGGATCTTCGACAGCTCGGGCATTATCGACATCCGCCGTGAGATCCCCGATACGCGAGCAGCCATCCGCCGCGAACTCCTCGCTCGGATGGCCGCGATGGTGGACGCGGAGGCGCTCTGCTTTCCCCATCAGGTGTACAGCGAACTGACTGCGCAACCGACGGACGACATCTTCGCAGTGTGGGCGAAACAGGTCCGCCGGGGCATCCGCCGCCACTACGCGCCGCCCGAATCGATAGTGCGCGAAGTGCTTGCGCGACAGCCGCTGCTCGCCGACGCGAGAAAGCAGACCGTGGACGCGGATCCCTACGTCGTTGCTCAGGCGCTCGCGATTCGGCGAGATGGGTCAAGCGTCGCAATCGTCACCCGGGACTACGTCGACAGGTTGCCGCACACAACCTCGATCGCAACCGCGTGCGACGATCCGGCAATCGCCGTTCCACACATGCGTTTGCCTGAGTTCTGCGACGCCATCGGCTTCGATCTGGCGCGCGATCCATAAACGCTCGATTACCGTCTAGCGCCCAGCTGACGTTGACCGCTGTGAAGCTGTCTGCCTGATCCGCAGCCACTCCTCCCCGTCATACCCGCTCCCACACCTCCGCCCTACTCGCTCCCACCTCCGTCATACCCGCGCTTGCCGCGGGTATCTCGACGCAAACAGCACCATCGTCGCGCCTCACCACCCCCTCCGCCATCCACGCCCTCGACCAAATCGGCGCGACGGAGAGTTGGGCGACGGAGGCGAAGCGCTGCGCGACAACATACCCTGACCACCCCCTGCCAAACCTGACCAAAGCCAACCACCTCTGACCAACGCGGCGACTACCTCGAACGCCCGTTCCCTGACATCCGCTACACTGTCCCCCATGCCCGCCCACGAACACACCATCAACACCGCCCTCGGCGAGGTCCTCCAGGAACTCCGACCCACCAGCTGGAACGTGCGCGCTGAAGAACGCGGAACGCTCCGGAACAGCGCAAAGCGCCCCGACATCCTGATCCTCGAACCCGCCGGTTGGCCCGTCGTGATCGAAGCCGAGCGCGAGAACTACGCCAGCGCCGAGCAAGACGCCCGCGCCCGCCTCGGCGAAACCGCCACAGGAGCCAGCGGCCGCATCGAAAGCGCCATCGCGCTCGTCTACCCGCCCGATGTCCGCGAGCAGACGGGCGGCAGAGCGATTCGCGCCGCGCTGAGAGCGACGGACGCTCTCGAGTACGCCCTCTACAGCGCCACCTCCGTCGATGCCGTCGAGCGCCTCCCCGAATCCGGCTGGCTGCGCGGCAACGTGCGCGACCTGGCGATGCTCGCCCAGCGCGCCGCCATTCCCGCCCAGCGCGTTGAGCGCCTGGTCGACGCGCTCGAATCCGGTGTGAGCGCGGCGGCGGGCGAGTTCAACCGCCGGCACCGCTCGCACGGCGTCGGCATCGGGGGAGCCGTCGCCGAGGTGTTGGGCCAGAGCGACGACCAGGCCGGGCAGACCCGCCTGATGGCGATGACCGTACTGATCAACGCGCTGATCTTCCACGAGTCGCTGGCGCAGGCCGGGCTGGCGCTGGACGACGAGCGGACCGTCGCGCTCGCGCAGCAGTTCAACTCAACCGCGTCGGGCTTCGATCAGCAGGCGATCATCGCGGAGTGGCGGGCGATCCTGGAGGTCAACTACTGGCCGATCTTCGCGACCGCCGGCGAGATTCTCCAGCGGCTCCCAATCGCGACCGCGAACGCCGTGCTGCAACCGCTCTGGGAAGCCGCCCGGCAGCTGATCCGCGGCGGCGTGACCAAGTCGCACGACCTGACCGGCGTGATCTTCCAGCGGTTGATCGCCGATCGCAAGTTTCTCGCCACCTACTACACGCGCCCGGCCGCCGCCGCGCTGCTGGCCGGCTTGGCGCTGCATCCGCGCGGCGCCTCCGACGGCGCGGGCTGGGGCGACGCGGAGGCGGTCGCCGGTCTCCAGATCGGCGATTTCGCCTGCGGCACGGGCACGTTGCTGGCGGCCGCCTACCAGCGCGTCTCGCTGCTGCACGAGCTGCACGGCGGCGACCCGCAGGCGCTGCACGCGCCGATGATGCGCGACGGCCTGGTCGGGCTGGATGTGCTCAACATCGCCGTGCATCTGACCGCCACGATGCTGGCCGGCAGCCATCCCGACACGCCGTTCGACGGCGACTGTCTGCTCACCATGCCCTACGGCACGCAGAACGGCGACTCGGTCGCGATCGGCTCGCTCGACCTGTTGGCCGCGGAGACGCAGGGCAACCTGATCGACGCCGCGGTGGCGATGACGGCGGGCGGCCACGCGCCCAAGGAGGTGCCGGACCTCGTCTCGCGGCTCGGACACGGCAAGTTCGACCTGGTGATCATGAATCCGCCGTTCACCCGCTACACCGGCAACGAGGGCTTCAAGATCGGCGCGGGCAATCCGGCCTTCGGCGCGTTCGAGACGACCGAGCACGACCGCGACCGCATGCGCCGCGCGTTGCAGCGCTCGCGCGGCGCCGGCACCTTGGGCGGCGGCAACGCCGGGCTGGCGGCGGATTTCCTGGACCTCGCGCTGCGCAAGCTGACCGAGCGCGGCGCACTGGCGCTGGTGCTGCCGCTGAGTGCGCTCAGCGGGGTGGACTGGCAGGCCGCGCGCGCCGCGCTGCGCAATCAGTTCGACGAGCTGACGGTCGTCACCGTGGCGGGCGCGAAGTCGGACGACTCGTCGTTCTCCGCCGACACGGGCATGGCCGACTGCCTGATCGTCGCCGCGCGGAGCGGCGCGCAGGCTGATCGGCCGCGCGCGGAGCGGGCGCGGTTCATCGTGCTGGACGCGCGGCCGGGCTCCGCGCAGGAAGGCGCGCTGCTGGCCGCCGAGATCCTGCGGGCCGGCGCGAACGGATCGGTCGCGCGGCTGGAAGACCCGACCAGCAGCACGACGCTGCGGCTCGGCGGCGCGGCCTACGGCTCGATCGTCGACGCGCCGCTGCCGGACGAAGGCGGTTGGCCGATCGCCGGCGTCGCCGACCTGCAGCTGGCGGCGGCCGCGCACAACCTCGCCGGCTCCGGCGCGTTCCCGCTGCTCTTCCACGGCGACGACGGTGTGCGCATTCCGGTCGCGCCGCTGGGCGCAATCGCCGAACGCGGTCCGTATCACATGGACATCAAGGGCAAGAACAGCGACGGCACGGCGCGCGGCCCGTTCAGCATCACCCGCCCGCCGCGCGTGCCTGTGCCAACCTACCCGGTGCTCTGGAGGCACGACGCAAAGCGCGAGCGCACCTTGCAGATCGAGCCGGACACGCAGGGCGAGGTGATCAACGGCGCGACCGATGAAGAGCGGGCCGCCATTCTGCGCAAGACGCCCGAAGTCTGGGCCAGCGCCACCCGCGCCCACTACAACCGCGATCTACGGTTCAACTCGCAATCGCTGATCGCCGCGATGACGGAGCGGAAGTGCATCGGCGGGCGCGGCTGGCCGTCCGTGATCTTCGCGGACACCGCGCACGAGTACGCATTCGCGCTCTGGTGCAACTCCTCGATCGGCTTGCTGATCCACTGGTGGGTCAGCAACAAGACGCAGGCGGGGCGGGGCTCTACGCCGATCACGAGCATCCCCGCCATCCCAACGCTCGATACCCGCGCGCTGACCGATGCGCAGCACGCCGCCGCCCGCGAAGCGTTCGAAGCGATGCGCGAACTCCGCTTCCTCCCGTTCGACCAGATCGACGAGGACCCGGCCCGCGCGGAGCTGGACCGCCGCCTGCTCGTCGACGTCCTCGGCCTGCCAGCTTCCCTCTGCGAGGAGGACGGCCCCATTGACCTGCTCCGCCACAAGCTCGCCAGAGAACCCCAAATCCACGGCGGCAAGAAATCCCGCGTCGTCTTCACCGAAGACGGCGAGAAAACCGAGCGCCGCACCGACCGCGATTAGCGCGCTGCGTCACCCACAATCGGCGCGCCCGCCTGAATGACACAGGTCGGCGCGTCCAGCGCCCGGATATCCGCCGCAGGATTCCCCGCAAACGCCGCCAGGTCCGCAGTCTTGCCCCGCGCGATCGCCCCAACCTCGCCGCCGATCCCCAACGCCTCCGCCGTCTGCGCCGTCATCAGCCGAATCGCCTCCCACTCCGACAGGCCGACCTGCTCCACGAACGCCCAGGCCTCCGCCGTGGCGCGGTCGAAATCGGCGTAGGCCATCCCCATATCGAGGCCCGATGTGAAGCGCGCGCCCCGCGCGTACATATCGCGCAGCATCTCCAGCCGTTGCTCGCGCGGCGGCGCTTTGCCGCGCATCGAAGGGTTGCGGCGCGGCGATGCGTCGCCCCGCGCCCGCGCCTCCGCCGCGACCAGCCCCAAGCCGATCGTCGGATTGACCCAGACGCCCTCATCCACAATCCGCTCGGTCAGCTGCGGGTCGTAGTCGTAACCCCCGTCCGGATCCTCGTCCAGCCAGCTGCAATGGATCAGGTGGCGCACGCCGGCTTCAACCGCCGCGCGGATGCCGACCGTCGCGTGCGCGTGCGCCGCCACATCGAGCCCGGCCGCGTCGGCGGTCTCCACGATCCGCGCCAGTACTTCGGCCGGGTATTGCAGCGAGCGCGGGCTGGAGCTCGGCGTGAAGTTGCCGCCGCTGGCCATCACCTTGATCAGGTCCGCGCCCTCGTCGATGTGACGTCGCGCCATCGCCGCGACCTGCTCCGGGCTGTCCGCCTCGCCGCCCCAGAACCAGCAGTGGTCGCGCGTGCGCGTGATCGGCGCGCCCGCCGCCAGCAGCCGCGGCCCGGGGATCGTTCCGTCGGCGATCGCCTCGCGGATCGCGAACGCCACCTCGTTGCGCGCGCCAAGGTCGCGCATCGTCGTCACCCCGCTGCGCAGCGCCTGGCCGACCGCTGCCGCCGCGCGCAGCAGCCCCCGCTGCAACGGCTCCTCGCTGATGATGTCGAACGCATCGACGCGCGGCGGGCAGGGAATGTGCGAGTGCGCCTCGATCAGCCCCGGCAGCAGCGACACATCGCCGAGGTTGGTTGTCCGCTCCGCCGGCGCCCGCTCCGCCGGCAGCACATCGCGGATCCGCCCGTCCTCAACCGCCACTGCGTGGTCCGGCAGCCAGCCGTCCAGCCGCGCATTGGCAACCCGCGCCGCCCGCCAAAAGCGCATCGCCTATTGCGCCCGCCACTCGGCGCGGCGCTTCTCGCGGAACGCCGCCGGGCCTTCTTTGGCGTCCGACGTCTCACGCGCCACCCGCCGCATCGTCTCGCCGAAGCGGATCGCCTGCACGAACGGCAGCTCCTGTCCGCGGTGCGCCACCTCCTTGGTCGCCCGCACCGCCAGCGGCGCGCCCTTGCAGAGCCGCTCGGCCAGCGCCCGCGCCTCATCCATCAGCCGCTCATGCTCGACGACCGCCCAGACCAGCCCCATCTCCTTCGCCCGCTGCGCGTTCACCCGGTCGCCGATCAGCAGCAGCTCCATCGCGTGATGCCAGGCGACCTTCTTGGGCATCCGAATCGCGCCCTGGATGGTCGGCACGCCGATCTGCACCTCGGGGAAGCCGAACTCCGCGCGGTCGCTGGCGATCGCGAAGTCGCAGGCCGCGACCAGCGTCAGCGCGAAACCGAGCGCGTAGCCGTTGACCGCCGCGATGGTCGGCTTCCAGATTTCCATCCCGCTTTCCAGCGAGGTCAGCGAGGGCACCTCCCAGAACGTGTGCTCTTCCGGCGGCGCCGGGCTGCGCAGGTCCGCGCCCGCCGAGAACGCGCGCCCCGCGCCGGTCACGATCGCCACCCAGGCGTCGTCGTCCTCGCGGAAGGCGCTCCAGGCCGCGTTGAGGTCCTCACGCAGCTCGTGGTTGATCGCGTTTAGCGCCTCGGGCCGGTTGTAGGTGATCGTGGCGATGCGTCCATCGCGCTCATAAAGGGCAGTGTCGGTCATGCGCGCCTCTCTGCGACAATCGGGGGTTGCCCGCACGATACCGCCCCACCAGAAGCGCCGCTCAGAGCGGCTCCGTCCCTTCACTCAGGATGTCCAGATACTCGCCGTAAGCGAAGAGCCGATTGCGGCGCTGGCCTGTGATCTCGCGCACAATGCCGAGCTCGGCGAGCAGCGCGGTCGCAACAGTGATGGTCGATGCAGCGATGCCTGCGTCCTCTTGAATCGCGGATGCGGAGAGAACGGGGCGTCGTATCAATGCATCATGCACCCGCAGCGCCGCCATCGCGCGGCGTCCGGTCTGTTCGATCCGGCTGCGATCAGTGGCGAAGAGCGTCGAGAGTCGACGCGCGCTGCGCACTCCGTCTTCAGCGGTGATGCGTACGCCCCGGATGAAGAACTCGAGCCAACTCTCCCAATCTCCCAGGGTGCGCAGCTGGCTCAGATGATCGTAGTAGCGAGATCGGAGTTCCTTGAAGTAGAGACTGAGGTAGAGGATCGGATCACTGAGGATGCCCGCATCGTGCAGCATCAGCACGATTAGGAGACGCCCGACCCGGCCGTTGCCGTCGAGGAACGGGTGGATGCTCTCAAACTGCGCGTGGACCAGGCCGGCGCGAACGAGCGCTGGTATACCGTCGTGCGTGTCGTGAATGAAGCGCTCGAGCGCAGCCATGCAGTCTTCGACTTCCGAGGCCGGCGGCGGCACATAGACAGCACGGCTCGGCCGTGGGCCGCCGATCCAGTTCTGCGAACGACGGAATTCCCCCGGCAGCTTCTCGCTGCCCCGACCGGAGCGCAGAAGCACGCGATGCATCTCGCGGATCAGGCGATTGCTCAACGGCAGCCCCTCACGGAGAAGACGCCGACCGTGCTCGAGCGCTGCGACGTAGTTGGACACCTCCGTCACATCGTCGATCTGCGCTTCCGGCGTGTGCCCAAGCTCGAACTGGAGGAAGTCGGTGAGCGACGACTGTGTGCCTTCGATCTGTGAAGAGAGGAGCGCTTCCCGACGCACGTAGGCGTAGAGGAAAAGGTCGCTGTTCGGCAGCTGCCGGGATTCTGCGTCGAGTCGTCCAAGCGCCACATGCGCCGCCTCCAGGGATTGCAGAAGCCAGTCGAACTCAAGCGGTGGATCCGGCGGCAGCGGTGGTGGAACGAACGCTCGCACCGTCTCGTCGGCGAAGGTCGTGACGACGTAACGACCCTTGTTCTCGCGTCGCATGGCTGATTGCCTCTTTCGCGCGAACTTGGAATAGCGGGCCGCGCTATTTCGCCTACGTCGTGATCTTAGAATAGCACCACGGATTCGTAGGTCGCTATGAAAGAACTTGGAACAACGCGGAACAATGCCGCCCGCTGTTCCAAGTTTGTCACGTACTTGGAACAGCGGGCGGCATTGTTTTGAGTTGCGAACCTGGCGACCTGTAGACGCCCTTGCTGGTCTGTAGAGCTGCCACGTTGGGCTACCTATGCCCTCGGTGTGGCAAGGCAACGGATGCGTTGCGCCCCATCACGACACCTGCAGCGCCCCCAGATGCTCCGCCGCGAACTGCTGGAGCAGCGTCTCCGGATCCGGTGCCGCCGGGTGCAGATTGACGATCGCGTGGTCGAAGCCCAGCGCACGCATCTCGCCCAGACGCTCCGCCGCCTCGCCCAGCCGCCCCTCCTCCAGCGCCGCGATCCGGTTGATCCCCAGCCGCAGCGCCCCGGCGTCGCGCCCCGCGTCCGACGCCGCCTGACGCACCCGATCCCAGTCCGTCGCCAGCGTGTCGAGCATCGCCGGGTTGGCCAGATAGCCGTCGGCCAGCCGTCCGGCGCGGTCCAGCTGGCGCGGGTGGTTGCCGCCCAGCCAGATCGGCACCCGCCGCGGCGGCTGCGGGCGGCTGTACCAGCCCTCGGTGTCGTAAAACTCCCCGCGGAACGAGCCCACCTCGTTCTCCCACAGGTCGCGCAGCACCGCCAGATACTCGTCCATCCGCGCCCCGCGACGGTCGAACGGCATCGAGAGTGCCTCGAACTCCTCCTTCCACCAGCCCACGCCCGCGCCCAGAATCACCCGCCCGCCGGCCAGATGATCGAGCGTCGCGATCAGCTTCGCGTGCAGCACCGGCGCTCGCATCGGCAGCACCAGCACCGCCGTGCCCAGCTCGACCCGCTCGGTCACCGCCGCCGCGTAGGTCAGCAGGGTCAGCGGCTCCAGGAACGCGCTGTCGGCCGGCACCAGAAAGCGCCCGTCCTCGCTGTAAGGGTAGTCGGAGCCCTGATCCGGCCGCAGCACCACGTGATCAAATGCCCAGAGCGAGTCGAAGCCCGCCGCCTCGACCGCGCGCGCCACCCGCACCACCTGCTGCGCCGTCGCCGCCGGACCGACCTGCGGAACGTAGACACCGACTTTCATTTCAGCCCTCCTCCGCTGCGCGGGCGGTAGCATCGCCCGATGCACCGCAGTATCGCGCACGCGCCGGCCCGCTGGTGAGCGGCATGAGCGAGTCGGGCGATCGGCGGCGCTTCGAGCGCCCGCCTCTGCGCCGCGTCTTCGCGATCCGCGACTACCGCATGCTCTGGTCCGGCGCGCTGGCGATGATCATCGCCCAGCAACTCCGCTTCCTCGCGATCCCCCAGTGGGTGCTCGACGAAACCGGCGAGTTCGCCCAGATCGCGATCATCGGCGCCATCCAGCTGCCGGTGCAGATCATCGCCGTGCTCTACGGCGGCGTGCTCGCCGACCGCTTCGACCGCCGCTGGCTGATGGCCGGCTCCAACGCGATCGTCTTCCTCCTGCTGGTGCTGCTGGCCGCCGCGGCGACTGCGGACATATTGCTCGTCTGGCACACCTGGGTCGTGCTCGCCGTGTTGGCCGCCCTGGCCGTGTTCGTCGCCCCCGCCCGCGCCACGATCACCCCCCGCGTCGTGCCCGAGCGCTACCTCTCCACCGCCGTCACCATCGACACCGGCACTCAGAACGGCGGCTGGATCCTCGGCAACGTGCTCTTCACCGCGATCGTCTCCCTGATCGATGTCACCGCCGCGCTCTGGGCCGCCGCCGGCTTCGCCGCCGTCTCCACCCTGATGCCGATGCTGATCCGCACCTCCGCCCGAGCCGCCGGCGAGCGCGCCGGTGCGCTCGCCAGCGTCGTCGCCGGCGGACGCTTCGTCGCCCGCCACCCGATCCTGCCCGGCCTCTTCCTGCTCGATTGGGGCATCACCGTCGTCTCCTACTACCGCGAAATCCTGCCCGTGCTCTCCACCGGCCTCTTTATGGCTGGCGCGAGCGCCGCCGGCGGACTGGGCACGGCCAACGCAGTCGGCTCCGTCGGCGGCATGCTGCTCGCCCTCTTCCTCGTCCACGAGCGCGCCAAAGGGATGCTCGTGCTGATCGCCTCGCTGGTTTACGCCGCCCTGCTCTTCGCCATGGGCACAGCGCCCTGGCTCTGGCTCGGACTGATCGTGATCGCCATGCTCGGCGCAGCCGACGCCGTCACCGTCGCCGTGCGACAGTCCACCGTCCAACTGACCACGCCCGACGA
Organism: Dehalococcoidia bacterium; assembly: GCA_965242565.1. Lineage (GTDB taxonomy): Bacteria > Chloroflexota > Dehalococcoidia > Bin125 > Bin125 > CATQGW01. Next base: position 1,972,029 of record OZ251457.1, read on the forward strand.
AATGCGCGGCCGCGCCTTCTCCTTCATGGTGCTCGCCGCGCAGACCGCCAACAATGTCGGCATCATCTGGGTCGGTTTCTGGGCCGGCTCGATCGGCGCGCCCAACGCGATGCTGCTCGGCGGCGCGCTCGGCATCGCCGCCACCCTGCTGATCGGCCTGCTGTGGAAATCCGTCCGCGCCTACCGCGCCCCGGCCGTCTGAGTGGATACGCTCACTGCACGCACACACATCTACGCCCACGGACGGAGGCCCACAATGACCACCGCAGCGCAGGCCGGTTTCGGCCCCGAACTGTTCGACTTCCTCGAAGAGCTCGAGCTGAACAACCGCCGCGACTGGTTCGAGGCCAACCGCGAGCGCTACGAGTCCGACCTCCGCGAGCCCGCCTTCGAGCTGATTCGCGCCGTCCGCCCGCTGCTCGCCAAAATCTCGCCCGCGATCATCGCCCGCGACGCCAAAGTCGGCGGCTCGCTGATGCGCATCCACCGCGATGTCCGCTTCTCGCCCGACAAATCGCCCTACAAAACCAACGTCGGCATCCAATTCCGCCATCGCGCCGGCAAGGATGTCCACGCGCCCGGCTACTACATCCACCTCTCGCCCGACGACTGCTTCTTCGGCGCCGGCAGCTGGATGCCCGACCGCGACGCGCTCGCCGCCTACCGCGAGGCCATCGCCGAACACCCCAAAGAGTGGAGCAAGCTCGCCCGCCGCTACCAGAAGTCCCCCTGGCGCATCGACGGCGACAAACTCAAGCGCCCGCCCAGAGGCTGGAGCGCCGACCACCCCATGATCGAAGAGCTCAAGCGCAAACACTTCATCGCCGTCCGCAACTTCACCCACGAAGACGCCCTGAGCGACACCTTTCCCGTCCAAATCGCCGCCTGGTGCAAGGCAACAGCCCCCCTCATGGCCTTCCTTTGCACCGCCGCCGCCCTCGACTTCTAAGCCCTGCTCACACTCCCGCCATTCCCGCCCACATCTCCGTCATACCCGCCGCCCCCTTTTCCCGTCATTCCCGCCCCCGAGCGGGAATCGGCCCCGATACGCCGCCGCCCCCTCCCGTCATACCCGCGCTTGCCGCGGAGCCTGCCCCTGGCTCGAACAGGGGTATCTCGACGCTAACGCACCAAACGCCACGAACCGCCCTCACCTCCCCCGCTCCAGCGCCTCTCCATCGCTCACCCGCCCCTTTTCCCGTCATTCCCGCCCCTGAGCGGAAATCGGCCCCAACACCCCACCACACCCCCTCCCGTCATACCCGCGCTTGCCGCGGGTATCCCGACGAGAACAGCACCAACGCCGCATCCCGCCACCTGTCCATCATTCCCGTCCCTTTTCTCACCATTCCCTTCCCCCCGAGCGAGAATCAGCCTCGGCCTGCGCCAGAGCAACGGCACTTAGCAGTGCTCGAATCAGTCCTTCTGCGCGCTGAATTAACGAACCAGGAGCCCCCAACACCGGACAGTGCCGTCGTCGCGCAGCCCACAGGTGTGTCCGCCACCGGCGCTAACGGCGGCGAAGCGGTCGCTCGGCGCTTCCGTTTGGCCGGAGCCGTTCGTTCCCCAGCACTCGACAGCACCGCTCTCGCGCAGCCCGCAGGTGTGCCCGCGACCGGCGCTAACGGCGGCGAAGCGGTCGCTCGGCGCATCCGTTTGGCCGGAGCCGTTCGTTCCCCAGCACTCGACAGCACCGTTCTCGCGCAGCCCGCAGGTGTGCCAGCCACCGGCGCTAACGGCGGTGAAGCGGCCGCTCGGCGCATCCGTTTGGCCGGAGCCGTTCGTTCCCCAGCACTCGATGGCACCGCTCTCGCGCAGTCCGCAGGTATGGAAGCTGCCGGCGCTGACGGCGGTGAAGCGGCCGCTCGGCGCGTCAGCCTGTCCTCTATCGCCGGAAGCATAGGGGAGCTCCTCGGCTCCCCAGCACTCGACGGTGCCATCATAGCGCAGTCCGCAGGTGTGCTGGTCGCCTGCGGTAACGTCTCTGAAGCGTCCGCTAGGTGCGTCTATTTGGCCGAACTCACCGTATCCCCAGCATTCAACAGTGCCAGTTTCGCGCAGTCCGCAGGCGTGGCTGACAAGCTCGCTTCCATGGTACGAGCCAGTAGAACCAGTGCTGACGGCTATGAACCGCCCGTCAGGACTGCCGTATTGGGTGTATCCCCAACATTCGACGGTACCATCGTCGCGCAGCCCGCAGGTGCTGGTTGAGCTGGCGCTAATCGCGGAGAAGCGACGATTTTTAGGTGTGGACTCTCCGTATTCGTTCCGTCCCCAGCATTCGACGGTGCCGTCGTCGCGCAGCCCGCAGGTGTGATGCGTACCGGCGCTGATGGCGGTAAACCGGCCACTAGGTGGGTCGGATGTGCCTCCCCAGCATTCGACAGTGCCGTTGTTGCGAAGCCCACAGGTGTGGGACCTACCAGCGCTGATGGCAGTAAACCGGCCGTTAGGTGAGTCGGATATGGTTCCCCAGCATTCGACAGTGCCGTCGTCGCGCAACCCACAAGTGTGAGAGCCACCCGTGCTGACGGCGGTGAATTGGCCACCGGGGTCATCGGACTGGCCTGCTCCGTTGCTCCCCCAACATTGAACGGTGCCATCATCGCGCAACCCACAGGTGTGGACGGAGGGGGTGTCGTCACTCCAAGTACCGGGCTGGCCCCAGCCGGCGCTAATCGCGGTAAATCGTCCTCTCGGCGCGTCGGACTGACCCAGATCGTTGTCTCCCCAGCATTCGACAGTGCCGTCGTCGCGCAGTCCGCAAGTGTGCCAGGCACCCGAGCTGATCGCGCTGAAGCGGCCGGCCGGAGCGTCGGCCCAGTCGCTGAAGTCACTTCCCCAGCATTCGACAGTACCGTCGTCGCGCAGTCCGCAAGTGTAGCCGCCGGCGCTGACGGCCTTAAAAGCACCAGGCTGCGGATGTCTCTGTCCAGAGCTGTTGTTTCCCCAACACTCGATTTCCCCGCTCACGCGCAGCCCGCAGGTGTGCCCACTGCCAGCGCTGACGGCCTGGAACACATCTTCGCCGCCCGCCAATTCCACACGCAGCTCGAACTCTCCGGTTTGCCCTGCACCGCGATTCGCCACCTCGATCGTGTACAGGCCGGCCTCCATCTCCGCGCGAGCCCAGTCCGACGCCTCCGTGAAGACGCGCACCGGCTTCGCCGTGCGACTCGTCTCCCGCGAGACGTAGACCGCGGAGCTCTGCTCCGAATCCAGCCCAAGAGTGGCCTCCTGCGCCTCATCCAGCTCGAACCGGTAGTAGCGCGCATAACTCCCGTCGAGCCGCTGCGACTGGCAGGCATGATTCCAGCGCCCCTTCACCGTGCCCTCGGTGATATCCCCGCCCCAGCACACCGACGGCGGCACGTCATATGCGACTGTGCCCAGACGCTCCTCGTCGTTGGCGATCAGCACCTTGAAGAACTCGACACCACGCTGCACTCCATTCACGAGCTTCTCGCCCACCTTGTAGGCCCCGTACACTTTGATCAGCGCAGCCTTCTTAATCGTGACGCCAGCGTGCTGAGCGGCAGCGATTATCAGGTCGACCAGCGCTTCGCCCATCTCCGGCGTCAGGAGCACACCCGCCACCGTCTTCAGCGCCGCCTCACGGTTGCCGTTGTCCCACTGGTTAAACGCTTGCACGAGGTCCTCGCTGCGCAGCAGTACTGATACCAGGTTGGTCAAGGCGGGTATCGGCACAGCGAAACCGATGACCTCTTCAACCATCTCCTTGATCGGTTGGTAGAACACTGTCATGCCCGCCGCGGTCCAGGTCATCTCGGCATTCAACCGAACGGCCCCATCGCGCGTCGGCCGCCAGCTGCCGACTGCTCCCGGCGCGAGCAGGGTGCCCTCGTGATCGCTCAGCCACTTGTAGAGATCGACCGAAGTAGCGTGCTCAGGGTTGCCCTCAATCGGCCGCACTTCAAACCAGATGTGGCGCGGATTGCGCGCCAACAGCAGCGGCCCGTCGTCCGTCCGTTGAGCGCACCCTTTCAGGTACACGCCGACGATCCGATCGATGAGACTGCCGCCGGAGGGGTTGCGAACGGTCACGGTATCGTCGGGCTTCTCGCAGATGATCTGGTCTTTCAGCCCCAACTGCTCCGCTCCCCAATCCACCGTCCAGGTGATCCCGTCCCAGATGCCCTCCCCAATCGTCGTCACGCCTTCGACTATGTATCCGCCGATGTCTTCGAGGCCCTGGGCGACATCGCCGATCACCGGAAGACCCTTGACCTTCTTCCAGAAGCTCAGCGAGTCGGTTTGGACGATGATCTGATCGCCCTCGACCGTGAACGGTTCGAGAATCCAGTGTTCGCCGTTGTAGTGCGCCAGGAACCAGGTTTCGTCTTCGTCGGCCGGCGACGGCAGCGACAACGTCACCGTCCCGGTCAGCTCACCCTCCACCTCGAAGTCCCACGCGCCCAACGTCTCGGTTCCCCCGGCGGGCAAGGGCGGCAATTCTTCCTCGGAGACGACCCGAGCGGTGATCTTCGCGCCCACCGACGCCGCGCCGGGCGGCACCGTGATCGCCGCTCCATCTTCCGCTACCGCGGTACCGCCGCCCGCGCCCACCTCGCCCTCCGTCGGCTCTGGCCGCTCCGCCGGCACGGCGATCAGGCTGCTGCGCAGCCACTTGCTCGCGCTGTTGTCAATCAGCCGCCGTGTCAGAAAGCGATTCGTCGGAAAAACATCGTCGCCCCCGCTCTGCTCCCCGCGCACATCCTCGCCCCAGCCCGGCCGGAAACCGAAGCCAATCCGCGTCAGCCGCCCGTTGTCGTCCACTTCGGCGCGGGCGATGATCCGCCCGCGCACGCCGTCCTCTGACCCGTCGGCGTCGGGAATCAGGATCTCGCTGCTGCGCAGCCAGCGCCCGGCGCTGCTCTCGATCAGCCGCTGCGTCAGGAAGCGGTTCGTCGGGAAGAGGTCGTCCGGCCCGTCGCCGCCTCCGCGCACATCCTCGCCCCAGGCCGGCCGAAAGCCGAACTCCACCCGCGTCAGCCGGCCGTCGTCGTCCACCCACGGGGCCACTACGATCCGACCGTCGACGCTACTCACACTGTCATCCTGCGCATTCGCAGGCTGTGCCAAAACAAGCGCGGCGACGGCTGCGACAAGCGCCGCCAGCCCTATCAGCAGCGCCTTAGTGAGGGTTTTTACCCCCCCCCCCCCCGAGATCCATGCAAACGTGCAGACGCATGAGCTGTTTCCCCTCTTGTCCGACCTCCGCGATCCGGCGCACGGGCAGCAGACTACGGGCATGCGAACTGTTCGGTCAAACGAATGAGGGGACTTGGGCTGACGCGTCGCCAGTCCGCCGCTCAGAGGGAGGCGCGTACCCTGCCCCCAACCCTCGATCAGAAGGAGCACCCCAATGACCCAGCGCGAACCCGCCAACATGCCTCCCGAAGCCCCCGCCCTCGACACCGAACCCATCCCCCCGCCCGACGACGCCCGCTTCGTCGTCAAGGCCGTCGCCGACATCCCCGAGACCGTCGGGCGCAACATCCACGCACGACGCATGTTCACCGCCGCCGAGGGGCGCTTCGAGAGCTCGCTCTCCTTCGTCCTCTTCAACCGCCTGCCCGTCGGCGAGACCAACGTCCGCCACATCCACGAGGACGTCGAGAAGGTCTACTACTTCCTGCGCGGCAACGCGGAGATCGACTGCGGCCCCTGGCGCGCCGCCGCCGCCGCCGGCGACTTCCTCTTCTTCCCCGCCGACATCGCCCACCAGATCCGCAGCCTCGGCCCCGACGACCTCGAATTCATCGTCTGCGCCGCCTCCACCGTCGGCGAGGCGCGCGGAATGTCCGACGGCGGCCTGCTCGACCAGCCGGCCGGCGACGGCGAGGACGCCTCATGACCGACATCGACGCCACCGAAATCCTCCCCCTCGAGCCGCTCCGCGACTTCGGCGAGGCCGTCTATCAGGCCTGCGGCGTGCCGCCCGCCGACGCCGCGCTGACCGTCGAAATCCAGCTCACCGCCGACCTGCGCGGCGTCGACACCCACGGCTTCCAGCGCCTGCCCTGGTACGCCGGACACCTGCGCGAGGGCCGCTACAACCCCACGCCCAGCCTGGCCGCAATCCGCGAGACGCCCGTCTCGCTGCTGGTCGACGGCGACGGCGGCATCGGTCAGCTGGCCGTCGCCCGCACCATGCAGCGCACCATCGCAAAGGCGCGCGAAACCGGCCTCGCGCTGGGCGCGCTGCGCAACTCCAACGACTGGGGCATGGGCGCTTACTACCCGATGCTGGCCGCCGCCGAAGGCTTCGTCTCCTTCTGCACCACCACCTCCGTGCCCACCCTCGCCCCGTTCGGCGCGCGCACCCGCATGACCGGCAACAACCCCATGGCCTTCGCCGCCCCGCGCACCTCCGGCCCGCCGATGGTGCTCGACATGGCGCTCACCCCCGTTGCGCTCGGCAAAGTGATGCGCGCCCGTGCCGAGGGCCGCGAGATTCCTGAAGAGTGGAGCTTCCTCGATCTGGAGGGCCAGCCCACCACCGATCCGCAAACCGCGCTCGGCGGCATCATCCCCGCGCTCGGCGCGGTCAGCGCTTACAAGGGCAGCGGCCTCAGCCTCTTCATGAACCTGCTCGCCGGCGCGCTGCCCGGCAGCGCCCACTCCGCCGCCGTCGAAATCGGAAAGCGCGGACAGTTCCTGCTGGTCGTCTCCCCCGACCTCTTCGGCGAGGCCGCCGAGTTCGAGGCCGCCGTCGACGAAATCTGGCGCCAGGTCAAATCCGCCGACCCGCTGCCCGGCGTCCAGGAGGTGCTCGCCCCCGGCGAGCAAGAGCAGCGCACCCACGACGAACGCAGCGCCGCCGGCCAAATCGCCTACCCCGCCTCCACCGTCCGCGACCTCCGCGACCTCTCCGCCGACCTGGGCATCCCCCTCGATGCGTAAGCGCGCCGCGCTCGCCGTCGTCGTCGCGCTGCTGATCGGCGCATTCGCCGCGCTCGTCGGCTGCGCTGAAGACGATCCGCCGCCGCCCGCGCTGCAACAGGTCGAGCAGGAAGATCCGCAGCCGGCCAAGCAGGACGACGGCCCGCCGCAGGCCGCGCAAGCGCCGCCGCAAGAGCAGCAGGCGGAGCCGCAATCCGAACGACCTCAGCCTGAGCCGTCATCGAGCGATGGCCTGCCCTTCGCCGAGGACGCCGCGCTGCTCGCTCGCTTGCAGGTCGCGGACGAGTGGGACGGCGACGTCGACTACGACCGCGATACTTACCTACCCGGCGGCTGGGGCGACGCCGACGGCGACGGCTGCAACACCCGCGAGGAGGTGCTGATCGCCGAAGCGCGCGCGATCACCAGCGTCAACCAGTGGTGCCGTCCCATCGACGGCATCTGGTGGTCCTGGTACGACGAAATCGAGTTCGACGATCCGGGCGAGATCGACATCGACCACATGGTGCCGCTTTTCGAGGCGCACCACTCCGGCGGCTGGCAGTGGTCCGGGCCTCGGCGCATCGCCTTCGCCAATGACCTGGACGAGCCGGCCGCGCTGACTGCCGTCTCATCTCGCAGCAACCGCGAAAAGAGCGCCGATGATCCCGCAGAGTGGCGTCCACCCGCGCGTTCGGCGTGGTGCCAATACGCGCGCGACTGGATCACCGTCAAAGCGCGCTGGTACCTCACAGCCGACCAGGCCGAGGTCTCGGCGCTGCGAACAATGCTCGAAACCTGCGAAGCGCCGCCCGAATCTCGCCCGGCGGAACAGCTCGATCGCCCTGTCCGCCGCGTCGAAGTGGGCGAGCGGGAGAACGACCGACCAGCACCTCAGCCGACAGGCGAGCGAAAGGCTGTCTACGACTCCTGCGACGAAGCCGAAGCCGCCGGCGAGCCGCGCATCCAGGGCGAGCGCGGTACAGGCCAAGGCTTCCCCGCCGCAAAAGTCCCCGCCGCCCGCGACGGCGACGAAGACGGCGTCGTTTGCGAGCGATAGTCGCGCCCCTCGCCCCTCGCCCCTCGCCCCTCGCTCGATCTACCCATCGCCTCAGTCATGCCCACGTTTGCGTCTCCGCCGTACCTGTGCCTGCGCTCCTGCGGTACCCGCACTTGCATCCCCGTCATACCCGCGCTTGCACTTCCGTCATACCCGCGCTTGCCGCGGGTATCTCGCCGTGAGTAGCGCCGATTTCCGTAGCGTCCCCTTATCCCGTCCGGCCCCGCACACACGCACCCACTCGTCGCGCCCGACTTGATCGGGCGCCCAAACCCGCCCCCGTCCGCAGCACAAGGGATCCGAACCATCCCCGACGTCTGTGCGAGGGCATCTCGGTACGCCGCCCCGCCAGCCGTCGTCGTATGGATTCCCGCTCAAGGTGGGAATGACGGAGTGGGGAGGCATGACGGAATAACCATCTCCGCCGGCAACTGGAGTTTCGCTCTAGAACCCCTATGCAGGGGGACTGCCGCTTCCAGCGGTTGGGCGGTCGGCCGCCCCACCAGCAAGCGTCCTCTCGTGGCGCACCAGCGCCGCTGCCGCAACCGCGCCCGACAACCACGACGCCCCGATCAGCGCCCACAGACCCGCCTCCAACCCAACCAACCCCCAGACCGCCGCGAAGACCGCCACCGCTCCCTGCACCGCCAGCGCCTCCGCCCGACGCTCCACCAGCGACGCCGCCAGACAGACCGACAGCGCCAGCCCCGCCGCCGCCGACGCCCACCAGGCGCTCTCCAGCCACGCGACCGCCGCAACGATCGCAACCACGGCGGACAGCGCCGCCCACGGACCGATTTGTTTCCACATGTCGCCGCCCCAATCGCCCGCAGACTACTCCCCCGCGTGCGCCGTCAAACCCTGCCGCGCGACAGAACACAGTTACGCGGCGGCTATCGTGCGCAGCGAAGGGGGACGCCGGTGGACGAACGCGAACAACGCATGCGCCTCGCCGCATTCGCCCATGCCGAGCGGCTCAGCCGCGCCAACGGCGGACTGACCGGCGACCAGCTCAACGCCGGCTTCCCCTTTGAGGGCGAATACATCCCGCTCGTCCGCCGCCAACAGGGCATCGGCAAGGTCGCCGCCATGCCCCATCTGCTCTCGCTGCGCACCGCTTGGTTGAAGAGCAACTCGATCTACGACGACCAGGCTTTCGCGCACGATCAGATTGTCTCGAACGACGGAGAAATCACCTACGAATTCATGAAGGGCGGCCCCGACCACCCGCTGAACCAGCACCTCCTCGCCGCGTGCGATCTGGAAATCCCCGTGATCTACTTCCTCGCCGTCGCCCAGGGCTTCTATCACGCCTTCATGCCCGTTTGGATCGTCGATTGGTTGCCCCACGCCGGCGAATACGGCCAAGTCCGTCTCGCTTTCGGGCTGCCCGGCGGCGATCGCCCCGTGCTCGCCGCCGAGCGCCGCGCCGGGCTGGTCGCCGCCCAACGCGGCCTGCGCGGCGCCCGTTTCCGCGAGCAGGTCGTCCACGCCTACCGCCAGCGCTGCGCCATCTCCGGCGAAGGCGGCGACAGAACCGCCGCCGATCGGCGGCGCGCCCGCCGCCTGCTCGGCGTCCTCGACCTCAACGGCGAGCGCGCCGAATCCCGCTCGCCCGCCCACGGCCTGCTGCTCGGCAAACTCCACCGCGCCGCCTTCGAGTCCAATCTGATCGGCATCGACCCCGACTACCGCGTGCGCGCCTCCCAACGCCTGCTCGCAGAGACCGACGATCCCCTGACGGCCGCCCTGCGCGAGCTCGACGGCGCCCCGCTACGGCTGCCCAACTACCCTGAGCACCGCCCCGACCGCGACCTGCTCGCCGCCCACTACCACGACTTCCTCCACGCCGATTAGCACGCCGATCAGCGCGCCGACTGACCCCGCGCGCCGACGCGCCCAGCGCTCTATCCTGTGCGCAACGCCCTGCGCAGGCGACGCGGAAGGATGAACCAATGGCCAGCAGCATCTACTACTCGTGCGACTCCCACGTGGTCGAAGCCCCCGAAGTCTTCGACGGACTCGTCGACCGCTTCGGCGACCGCGCCCCCCGCGTGGTCGACAAGTGGAAGGACCGCGAAGCCGTCTTCGTCGCCTGGCCCAGCATCGACTTCGCCATGTCCGTCGGACGCCTCGGCATCGCCGGCGCCAACCTCAACCTGCCCGAAACCAAGGAGAAGATCGCCCGCGGCTGGGACCTGATCAACCCTGGCGTCAAAGACCCCGTCGCGCGCCTCTCCGAGCAGGAGCAGGACGGCATCGTCGGCGAGGTCATGTACCCCTCGATCAACATGCTCACCTACATGGTCGACGACGTCGAAGTCGTCAACGCCGTCTTCCAGCGCCACAACGACTGGATCCGCGACTACTGCTCGCACGCCCCCGAACGGCTGATCGGCGTCGGCTGCGTCACCCTGCGCGACGTCGACCTCGCCATCGCCGAGCTCAAGCGCTGCGCCGACATGGGCATCAAGGGCGTCGCCATCCCCTGCACCGCGCCCGCCGACAAGCCCTACTCCGCCCCCGACTACGAGCCCTTCTGGGAGGCCGCCGAAGACATCGGCCTGCCGCTCACCATGCATATCTTCTGCGGCTCCGAGCCCGGCATGAGCCTGCCCAAGGAGTGGGACCAGGTCGTCTCCTACACCCTCGCCCACGCCGCCGCCTGGAACACCGTCTCCAACCTCGTCACCTCCGGCGTCTGCGAGCGCCACCCCAACCTCCGCTTCGTCATGGCCGAGTGGGAAACCGGCTGGATCGCCCATGTCCTCCAGCGCTGGGACCACGCCTACTACCGCGCCCGCGCCGTCGACCAGACGCCCGAACTGCCGATGCTGCCCACCGAATACTTCCGCCGCAACTTCATGGTCACCTTCGAGGACGACGACATCGGCGTCCAAACCCGCGAGCAGATCGGCGTCGAAAACCTGCTCTGGGGCAACGACTACCCCCACCACGACGCGATCTGGCCCAACAGCCGCAAGATCCTCGACGAGATCATGGCCGGCGTCCCCGCCGAAGAGGAAGAGGCGATGGTCTGGGGCAACGTCCAAAAGCTCTACAACATCAACCGCGCCGCCCTCCCGGCCTGAGGCCGGCCGCCATCGCTTTGAGATCACGTGATCTCAAAGCGATTGTTGGGCCGGTGAAAAGGCTCATCGGATCGCTAAGAACCTGTCAGTGTCAATGATTCTGACACTAAACTGACAGTTCCAGCGACGCCTGATGGCGATCTGGTAGCGTATGCCGCGCCGTCCTGATACTGTCAGTGTCAGCGAAATTGACACTCAACTGACAGTTCCGCAAAGGGACGTCATATGCGGCTGCCTGAGCCCTCCCCACCCCTGCCGGCCCTGATGCGCGAGTTCCAGTCGCTCGATCCGGAGCGCCAGGTCCGCCTGATCGACGAGTCGGAAACGCTTGACTCCAAAGGCCGCTACCTGCATTGGGATCAAGTCCGCCGCCGTCCACCGCCGGACGGACTGTCGCACCGCGCCTGGTGGCTCGGATTTGTTCTCGCGCGTCGCACCGGGCGCCAACGACTGCCGCTGCTCGGCAAGGGCGGCCTGCCCTTCTGGTTCTGTCACGTTGCGCCGGTGCTGGCGCCGCTGCAACGCCTCGACCGCGAGATGGCGGGCCACATCCTGCTTGACGAGCGCGTCGTCGACCGCAGCGATCGCGACCGTTACCTGGTGAGCTCGCTGATGGAGGAGTCGATCCGCTCCAGCCAGCTCGAGGGCGCCAACACGACGCGACTCGCCGCGCGGGAAATGCTCCGCTCCGGGCGTCGCCCGCGCGATCAGGGCGAGCGAATGATCTTCAACAACTTCGCCGCCATGACCACCGTGGAGCGCTGGGCTCAGGACAGCCGTGCCGTCACCCCCGACCGCCTGCTCACGCTGCACGAAATCGTGACCCGCGACACCCTCGGCGATCCCGCTGACTCGGGGCGGATCCAGCAGCCCGGCGAAGCCCGGGTCTCAGTCGTATCCGGCGACGGCTCTGTGGTGCATACGCCGCCGCCCGCTGAAGAGCTGCCGGAGCGGATCGAACGTCTCTGCGCGTTCGCCGCCGGCGACCTCGACGAGGGCTATCTCCACCCCGCCATCCGCGCCATCCTGCTCCACTTCATGATCGGCTACGACCACCCCTTCGTCGACGGCAACGGCCGCACCGCCCGCGCCCTCTTCTACTGGAGCCTGTTGCGCTCCGGCTACTGGCTCGCCTCTTATCTCTCGATCTCCAACCTGCTGCGCGCGGCGCCCAGCAGGTACTCCCGCGCCTATGAGTACGTCCACGCTGATGCCAACGATGCCACCTACTTCCTCATCCACCAGCTGAGCGTGATCGAGCGCGCCGCTGATCAGCTGCAGGAGTACATCGCCCGGCAGACGCGCCGCGCCGCCGCCGTCGCGCTGGCGCTCAAACAGATCCGCGGCCTCAACAAGCGGCAAGAATTCGTGCTTGAGCGGGCGCTGCGCCAGCCGGACGCGGAATTCACCGTCGCGGGACACGAGATCGAATATCGGGTCTCCTACGGCAGCGCCCGCTCCGACCTCACCGATCTGGTTGAGCGCGGCCTGCTGATCCGGCGGCGCAGCGGCAAAAAATTCGTCTTCCGCCCCGCCCCGGACCTCCCCGACCGCCTCGGCGGCGATGCGCGCTAGCCTGTGGAGGAGGAGGCGCACATGCCGTCGGAACGCGAGGAAGCCGGGCTGCCGCACTATCCCGAACTGCGCTGGGTCACGTTGCAGGCGATGCGCGCCATGCCGCTTCCGGCGTCGAACGCGGAGATCAACGAGGCCGTCGCCGACGCGCTTGGCCTGACCGACGAGCAGCGAGCCGTGATGCACTACCAAAGCTCCGGCACTCGCCGGACGGAGTTGGAGTATCGCGTCGCTTGGGCGCGGACTGCTCTGCGGGTCGCGGGCGCAATCGACAGCGCCGGTCGCGCCGCGTGGACCGTGACGGCTGAAGGCCGCCGAATTCGTCAGGATGTCATCAATCGGCGCTACGAGAGGCATTTGGCCGAACGCGCCGAACAACGCAGGCAGCAACAGGGAGTCGACGCGCCAACGCCGCCCGTTGACAACGGGCCCGAATCGCCTGCTGATGTCGATTGGAAAGAGCAACTGCTCGCCCGGTTGGGCGAACTGTCGCCTGCCGGATTCGAACGACTCGCTGGCCGTCTGCTCGTCGCGGCGGGATTCCACGATGTCGACGTACTCGGTCAGAGCGGCGACGGTGGGATCGACTGCGTCGGCATGTACCGTCTGTCGTTGATCTCGTTCCCAACCTACGTTCAGTGCAAGCGCTATCAAGGATCGGTGAGCGCCGGCATGGTCCGTGATTTGCGCGGCGCGATGGTCGGTCGCGGAGATCGCGGTCTCCTGATCACCACCGGTACCTTCACCAAAGCCGCTCAATCCGAAGCGACACGCGACGGAGCGCCGCCAATCGAACTGATCAACGGCGAGGCGCTCTGCGACTTGCTCAAAGAATACGAACTCGGTGTCCGCGCCACGAAGCGCACCGTCGAAGACATCGATATCGAAGACGACTACTTCGAGAGGCTCGAACCATGACCAACCAACCCACCGTCGCCGTACTCCCCGGCGACGACGCCGCGCCCGAAGCGGTGCATGCCGTGATGACCGTGCTCCAGGCGATGGTATTGCCCATCGAGTGGCGCATTCTGCCCGATGGCGAGGAGATCGCCCGCACGATGTCCCGCGAAGAGGGCGAAGCCTTGGTCCGCAACGCCGCCGATGAGTGCGATACCGTGCTTTTCGGCTCCACCAATGGCCAGACGCCCGGCGTCGGTTACTTCCGCTGGGGCCGCGAAACATACGCCAACGTGCGGCCCATTCGCTGGCGGTCCGGCTTTCGCTCGCCGCTTGCCGATCCCGAGGGCATCGACTACGTGATCGTGCGCGAAAACCTCGAAGACCTCTACGCCGGCATCGAGGGCGACCTCGCTGAGGTCGCGGCCTCCGGCATCGCCGACGGACCGCGCGTGGGCGGCGTCTCGCGCACGCCGATCGCGGGCGGCTTCCAACACTTCGCCGAGGCCGAAGGACGTTACGCCATCAAGTACTTCACCCGCGCCAACGTCGAGCGCGTCGCCCACTTCGCCTGCCGCCTCGCGCAGCGCCGCCGCGGGCAGGGGCATCCCGGCAAGCTCACCTGCTCCGCCAAAACAAACGTACTGCGCCGCAGCGACGGCTGGTTCGTCGAAATCGCCGGCGAGGTCGCCGCCGGCTACCCCGACATCGAATTCGAAACGTTTATCGCCGACGATTTCGCCCGCCGCCTCGTCGCCAGCCCGCACGACCTCGACGTCGTCCTGCTCCCCAACCTCTACGGCGATATCTTCTCCGACGAGGGCGCGGGCACCATCGGCGGCCTCGGCCTCGCGCCCTCCGGCTGCTTTGGCGACGACTGGGCCTACTTCGAATCCGTCCACGGCACCGCGCCCGACATCGCCGGCCAGCACCGCATTAACCCCACCGCTACGATGCTCTCCGCCGCGATGATGCTCGACCACCTCGGCCTCTCCGAGCAGGGCGCCCAACTCGAGCGCGCCGTCGAAGCGACCTACGCCGCCGGCGACCGCCTCACCCCCGACCAGGGCGGCGACGCCACCACCGAGCAGTTCGCCGAAGCCGTCTTGGACGCGCTCGCCATATCCTGATCACGGGTGTGGATGGCGGGAGCGCATGGGAGTCGAACCCACCCGAGACGGCGCGGGCCGCCCCGCAACGGTTTTGAAGACCGGGAGGGCCACCGGGCCCCTTCCGCTCCCACGCTCACTCTACCCGACCAGCCGCGCCGACTAGCGATCGGGCACCGCGAGATGCATGTCCCCGGCGACGACGAGCTTCTGAAGCGCCCGCGACAGCCGCGGCGTTTCTCGATGTAGTCCACTGATCTCGCTGTGCGACGGGAAGCCGGCGAGCGGAGCATGCCTGATGTGCAAGAACTGCCCGGGCCGCAACCGTGCCGCATCTCTCGCCTGTCCCACGTTGATCACCGCGAATCGGCCGTTCCGTCGCAACCGCAGGTTCGCCCCAACCTCACGGCCCAGATCGTTGAATGTAGCCTCGTCCGCCACATCCCCAAAGTGCTCGACCCAAACGACCGATAAGGGCGCGTCGAGCGGTTCCGGCACGAACGCATCCAGCAGCGGCAGCCCGTCCACGACCATCCGTGGACTGCAATAGCGGGCGACGTGATCGGCGTCCGGTAGGTCGTCGCCCGTCATCGACGCAGCAGCCTGTCAATGAACGGTTGCATCGCAACCTCGGCCTCAGCCGGTGTCAGCGTGCTGTTGACGGGTGCGCAATTCGGCATGCGCTCGGGCTCGTCGAACGCTGCGTAGATGCGGATCAGACCGTCGGCCAGGAAGGTCAGCGCCACAATTCCGGGAGGATCGAGCAACCACTCGATCTGAACGAGCCCGTTGGGCTTTACGCCGATGCGCGGATCGGGCAGCGTGGAGCACCGTCGCAACAGCTCGGCGAACCGGCGCAGCGACTCGATGTTGATCGGCTCCTCGTCCGGATCGTCGCCGTCCAGGCTGAGCAGATACGTCACGCGCTCTGCCGCTGTGAAGCGTTGACGCGCCTCGAGCTCGCGCACGATCTCATCGGCGCGCGGGTCCGCCGGCGTCGACTGCTCCCGTAGTGTCGTCATCCGGACATCCTCGCTCCATCCCGTGCCGGGAGCCGCCCGCTCATTCTAGCGCGCTCGACGGAGTCGGGCGCGACAGAACTCGATCACCCCAATTCCTCCGCCACGCCGTCCAGTAGGCGCCCCAGCATCGTCGCCGTCGCGCCGAAGATACGGTGTCCCTCGAACCAGTACTCCCGCATCCGAAACGTTGTGCCGTCCTCCCGCGTGCGCGTCTCATAGCGCGTATTCGCCGGATCCAGCAGATGCGAGAGCGGCGGCGTAATCACCTCCGCCACCTCGATCTCCAGCGGCCGAAACCGATACGGCGCGCGGTCCAGCAACCCCACGAACGGAATCACGTGAAAATCCGTGATCGTGCGGTAGTGGCTCTGCTCGCCCAGAATCTCCACATGCTCGGAGAGGATGCCGACTTCCTCGTCGGCCTCGCGCAGCGCCGCCGCCAGCGGCGCCTCGCCCGCATCCAGCGCGCCGCCGGGGAACGATATCTCCCCCTTGTGATGCTCCACGTGCTGGCTGCGCACCGTCAGCACCACCTGCGGATCGTCATACGGCAGTACCGCGATCAGCACCGCCGCCGCCCAGCTGCCCGTGCCCTCCACCATCGTCTCCACGCTGTGCGCCGCCACCGCCCGTCGAATTGCCGCGATCATCGGCGGATCGGCCGCCTCTGCGCCTGTCGTATCGCTCATCGTCGACCTCCTGTCTGTCCGTCTGTTCGCGCTGTTGAATTACCCCACGTACAGCTCGGCCTGCGCCGGCGCGACCGCCTCACCGAGCGCCGACTGAAATTCCGCCCAGCGATCGTCGAAGCGCGACGAACGGAAACGCACGTGCAGACTCGTCGTCTCCGCATTCTGACTGCTGCTCTCGTGCCGCACTCCCTGTAGGTTGGCGTTGAGGAAATCGAGCAGCGCGCGCTCGTGCTCCGCGTAGTCTGCCGCCGCCATCGTCACGATCAAATCCCGTCCCGACGGCAGCAGCGAGCGCAGCGAGGACCCGCTCAGGAAGCGCTGCAACACCAGCACCGCGAGGGCGATCGCAAACAGCAGCCCGATCATCTCGTAGTTGTACGTCGCCGCGCTGATCGACGACGCGATCACCAGCAGCAGGTATCCGATCTCCGCCGGATCCTTCACCGGCGTGCGGAAGCGCACGAACGAGAGCGCTCCCAGCAGCCCCAGCGAGAGCGGCAGCGAGTTCTGAATCGCTACGAACAGCACCGTGATCGCCGGCCCCGCCAGCAGAAATGTGCGGTACACGCCCGCGCCGCGATCCCAGTCGCGGTAGAAGATGATGTACATCGCCCACGCCGCCACCGACGCCGCGAGCGAAATCAGCATCGCCACCGCGAACGACGAGAACTCGATGTCGGAGATCGGTCCGAACCACTCGTCCATTGCCCTGCTCCGATCCTGTTACCTGTTGTGCATGTTATGCCCCGCCGCGCCAGATGCGCGAGGAGATGCGCTCGACCGCGATCGCGTACTTGGAGTGCGCCTCGCGCCGCAGCCCGAGCCGCTCCAGTCCGTTCAGCCGCGCCGGCAGCGGTCCCGCCGACTTCAGCTCCAGCACCGCGCCGTCGGCGATGCCGAGCCATGCCGCGCCGCGCCGCGGCTCGGCCGCCCGCACCCGCGCGTCGATCGAGACCCGCAGCCCGCTCGCTGCGTCCTCCCAGCGCCGCCGCGCGTAGCGCACCAGCACGGTCGGCTCCAGCGTCGGCGCAGCCGGCGCGCTCAGCTCGCGCAGCGCGTCGGCCAGCTGCCCGCGCGTCGGCAGCCGGATGCCCTCCGTCAGCGCCGCACCTTCCGCAGGGTCGAGCCGCAGCCGCAGCTTCCGTCCCGTCCAGCCCTCGCGCAGCTTCACTTCCAGCCAGCAGCCGTCCGCCGCGTCAACCGGCTCGCCGTACCAGCGCAGCCGCAGCTTCGCCTTGCCCCAGAAGCCGTCCGCCGCGCCCCAGTAGGCGTCCAGCGACGCGCTGTCGTAGTAGCACGACGTGATCACCCCGCGCGGGTAGGCCGGATCCGGCGCGACGCGCGCTCCGATCCACGCCGCCAGCAGCTCCACTCGCCCTTCCGCCAGCGGATACTTGCGCTCCTCGCGCGCTCCGCGATCAGGGCGATCAGGGCGATCGGGCTGCGCGGCGGGCGAATCGGCGGCGGACGGCGGCGACGGTGCTGAGTTGACCATTTTGAGATGTTAACATCGCGATCACGGAGGCGCTCGCCATGATCCGACACGGCGCGAACCCGCGCATCCTCCTCGCCCTGCTCGCCGCCGCGGCCGTGCTCGCCGCCGCCGTCGGCATCGGCGCTTCCAACGACGACCTCTCTCCGCCGCCCGACCTCGCCGCCGATGTCGTCCGCTTCGGCGTCAACCAGGCCCGCAGCGACCCGCGCGGCTACGTCTTCGACATCGAACAGGTGCGCACCTACTCCATCGAAATCGAGCCCGCCGAGTTCGAGCGCCTCCAGGCCGACCCCCGCGCCGAGCAGTTCGTCCGCGCCTCCGTTCGGCTCGGCGACGAACGCTGGGAAAACATCGGCCTCCGCTACAAGGGCTTCTTCGGCATCCTCTTCACCTGCTTCGACGATCAGGGCAATCAGCTTTGCCCCAAACTCGCCTACAAAATCAAGTTCAACGAGTACGAGCCGCGCCAGCGCTTCTACGGCATGAAGCGGCTCAACTTCCACCCCATGAAGGACGACGCCGCGCAGATGCGCGAGGTGCTTTCCTACGAACTCTTCCGCGAGTTCGGCGTCGCCGCGCCGCGCTCCGTCTACGCCCGCCTCGAACTCAACGGTAAACCGCTCGGACTCTTCACACTAACCGAGGACATCGACGACCGCTTCATGGCCGACCGCTTCCGCGACGGCGGCGCGGGCGTGCTCTACAAGGAAGTCTGGCCGACCAGCGCCCGCACCGCGGGCGAACTCGCCGAGTACCAGGGCCGCGCCGGCGTCAACGCGACCGCCGGCGCGCGCACCGCCGCGGCCGCGCCGGCCAACGCACGCCTGCCCGTCGGACTCGCCGAAGCCGTCGCCCGCAACCCCAACGACCGCCCCGCCACCGGCTTCCTCGACTTCGCCGCGGCGCTGCTCGCGCACGAGGACGACGACGCGGCGCGCCTCGCCGCGATCGAACGCAACCTCTCCGACATCGACGCCTTCTGGCGCTACCTCGCTGTCGATCGCTTGATTGACAACTGGGACGGCATCGTCGGCTGGTACTGCGTCCCCGTCTGCCAGAACCATAACTACTTCTGGTACGAAAACGCCAACGACGGCCGCTTTACCCTGATCCCCTGGGACCTCGAGCAAAGCTGGCGCGACCCCAGCCCGATCCGCACCTATTTCGATATGCCCGACTGGGATGATCTGCACCGCAGCTGCCGCACCCGCAAGGTCTTCTGGAACCTCGACGCCGTCGCCCCTTTCTGCGATCCGCTGATCGGCGCAGCCGTGCGCGAGGGTTGGGGCCGATACATCGCCGCGTCGCGCGAGCTGATCGAAGAGCGATACTCGCTCGATGTCCTGCACCGGCGCATCGACGAGCTCGCCAAGATCGTCGAACCCCACGTAACGACCGACGAGTTCGGCCCCGGCGAGCGCGAGTGGCGCCGCGCCGTCGAGCTGCTGCACAGTGAGGTCGAGGCGCGGTTCACTTACATCGCCGACAAAATCGCAGCCTGGGACGCCAAACGGGAAGGGGCCGACGACGATGCCTGACCTGATCATTCGCGGCGCGCAACTGATTGACGGCAGCGGCGCCGACGCGCTCGGCGCCGATCTCGCCGTCGACGGCGACCGCATCAGCGCGATCGGCGACCTCAGCGGCCAAACCGCGGCGCGCGAGATCGACGCAACCGGCCTGACCGTAACGCCCGGCTTCATCGACACCCACGCCCACTCCGACGGCATCCTGCTGCGCGAACCGCAGCACGCAAGCGGTCTGCTGCAGGGCGTGACCACCGAAATCATCACCCAGGACGGGCTCTCCTATGCTCCGCTCTCCGCCGAAAATCTGGCGTCCTACGGACGCTATCTGGCCGGACTACTCGGCCCGCCGCCGACCGATCTCGACATGTCCAGCATCGCCGCGATGCGCGGGCATTACCAGGGCAAGGGCTGCAACGTCGCCGTGCTCGCGCCGCACGGACCGATCCGCCTCTCCAGCGTCGGCTTCCGCGATGTGCCGCTCGTCGGCGACGCGCTGGCCGAGGCGCAGCGGCTGATCGCCGAGAGCATCGAGCAGGGCGCGCTCGGCTTCTCCACCGGCCTCTCCTACTACCCCAACTCCTACAGCGATACCGAAGAACTGGTCGCGCTCAACCGGACCGTCGCCGCGTACGGCGGCGTCTACGTCGTACACGTCCGCAACCATAACGACGATCGCGCACCAGGCGGCACAGGCATCACCGAAGCCCTCGAAATCGGCCGCCGCACCGGCGTACCGGTTCATGTCTCCCACTACCGCACCCATCCCAATAACGCCGGCCAGGTCGCGGAGCTGATGGCCGAGATCGACGAAGCCAAGGGCGACGGCGTCGACGTCACGCTCGAAACCTACCCCTACGCCGCTGCCGCCACCGTGCCCGGCTACTTTCTCGCCGGCGAATTCCACGAAGGCGGCGTAGACGCCTTGCTGGAGCGGCTCGCCGACACCGGACTCCGCCCCCGCCTGCTCGAATCGATGCGCACCCTCTTCCCCGGCGCGCTCGAGGGCTCTGCCTGGACCTGGATCGATCATCCGCGCCTGCGCCGCTTTGAGGGCGTGGCGATGGCGGACGCCGCCGCCTCGCAAGGCCTCAGCGTCGAAGAACACGTACTCGATGTGATGCTCGAATCCAGCCTCGCCTGCGGCTTCCGCTATCTCCCGCCCGCCAGCGTGACCGTCACCCGCCAGATCGAAGCCGACGTGATAGCGCTGCTGCGCCGCCCCGATTACACCGTCGGCAGCGACGGCATCCCCTTCACCGACGGTATGCCGCACCCGCGCGCCTACGGCACTTTCCCGCGCATCCTTGGACGCCTGCGCCGACGCCACACCACGATCCCGGTCGAGCATCTCGTGCGCGGTATGACCGGCCTCTCAGCCGAGCGCTTCAAGATCACCGATCGTGGCCTGCTCCGCGAAGGCGCGTTCGCCGACATCGCCGTCTTCAACGCCGAAACGCTCGTCGACGGCGCGTCGTTCGAGGACCCCAAAGCGCCGCCCGCCGGTATGGAGTATGTGCTCGTCAACGGCCAGATCGCCGTCGAACGCGGCAAGGTCACCGGCGCACTGGCCGGCCGCGCTGTGCCCTGAGCACTACATGGGCGCTACTGAATCACGCCCTCGATCAGCAGCTCCGTAAATTCCTCCTCGCTGTAGCCCAGCAGCTCGCGGTAGACGTACTCGTTGTCCTGCCCCAGCAGCGGCGCGTGCGCGGGGCGCGGCGGCGGCGTCTCCGACAGCCGCCAGGCCGGGCTTTCGTAGCTCACCTCGCCGATCACCGGATGCTCGCTGCCCCACCAGTGCTCCCGATCCGCCAGCTGCGCATCCTCGTGCGCGTCCTGCATCGCCGACACTCGGTGCGCCGGCACGCCCATCGCTTGCAGCGCTTCCTCAACTTCTTCCACGCTGCGCGAGCAGGTCCACGCAGTAATTCGCGCCTCCAGCTCACCCTGCGCCGCCAACCGCCCTGCTACTGATGCGTAACGCGGATCAGCCGCCAGATTCTCGCCCTCGGATATCACATCCGCCAACGCCCGCCACTGCTCGTCGCTTGTCGCCGCAATCGCGCACCAGCGATCCTCGCCCGCGCAGCGGAACACCCCGTGCGGCGCATGCCGCAGATCGCGGTTGCCCAGCGGCGGCTGCACTCGCCCCGTATTGAGCGCGTCGATCAGCGTCGCATCCAGCACCAGCGACGACGCCTCCAGCTGCGATACGTCGATGTACTGCCCTTCGCCCGTGCGCCGCCGATGATCCAGCGCCGCCAGCAGCGCGATGATCGCCACGTGCGTCGCGATCCAGTCCGTGTACGCCACGCCCGTGCCGACCGGCTCGCGATCCGGCCAGCCCGTCAAACCAGTGACGCCCGCCGTCGCCTGCAACGTCAGCCCGAAGCCTCGAAAGCCCGCGTGCGGTCCCGTCTGCCCTTCCATCGACATTGAGGCCATAATCAAATCCGGCTTCACCGCCTGCAAATCTTCCCAGCCCAGCCCGATCCGATTGAGAAAGCCCGGCGCGAACGAATCGGTAACAATGTCCGACACCGCCACCAGCCGCTTGGCGACCTCGACCGCGCGCGGATGCTGCAAATTCAGCGCCATCCCCAGCTTGCCGCGGTTGAACTTCGCAAAGTACGCGCTTCCGTCAAGCGACGTTACGCCCGCCGGACGCGGTCCGCCCGCCCGAAACGTATCGGGCTTCAGCGACGACTCGATCCGCACCACCTCCGCGCCGTGAAACGCCATCTGCATCGTCGCGTTCGGCCCCACGCCGACCCACGCAAAATCGGCGATTCGTACTCCCTCGAACACGCGCAGCGCCGGCGGACGCTCCTCGCTGCTCATCACGCTCACCGCCCCACGAAGCGCGGATCGCGCTTCTCGGCGAACGCTCGCGCGCCCTCGCGGTGATCCAGCGACTGCCGCAGCAGCGACTGATTCAGCTCCTCCAGCTGCGCCTGCGACCGCACATCCTGGTTCACCGCCGCGTAGATCGCCCGCTTCGTCAACCCCGCCGCGAACGGCGCGTTGCCCGCCAGCCGATCCGCCAGCGCCAGCGCCGCCGGCATCAGCTCCTCCTGCGGATGCACCTGATTCACGATGCCCAACTCCAGCGCCCGCTCCGCGCCGATCGGATCCGCCGTCCAGAAAATCTCCAGCGCCCGCGAGTGCCCCACCAGCCGCGTCAGCGTCCACGACGCCGCCCAGTCCGGCCCCAGTCCGCGCCGGATGAACGCCGGATGCAGCCGCGCCGCGTCCGACATCAGCCGAATGTCGCAGGCCAGCGCGATCGCGAAGCCCGCACCCGCCGCCGCGCCGTTAATCGCCGCGATTACCGGTATCTCTAGCGCCTGCAGCTCCGCCGCGAAACCGTAACGCAGGTCCGTGCTCTGCAAGCCCGGCTCGGCTTCCGCCGCCAGCGCCGCGTCGCGGTTCGACATATCCGCGCCCGAGCAGAAACCGCGCCCTGCGCCTGTGATCAGCAGCGCCCGCGCCTCGCGATCTGCGGTTAACTCCGCCGCCAGCTCGCGCAGACCGTCGCGCATCGCTCCGTCCAGCGCGTTCAGCTTCTCTGGGCGGTTCAGCGTAGCCATGACCACGCCGTTCCCGCGCCGCTCCACCAGTAGCGATTCGTTGCCGCTCATACCGTCAATTCCCTTCTGCGGCGATCAGCGCCGCGATTTCCTCGTTGTGCTGCCCGACAGTCGGCGCCGGACGCTCGCGCCACGGCGTACGCGACAGCACCGCTGGCGCGCCCGGCATCCGCAGCCGCCCCAGCGCCGGATCCTCCACATCGCAGAAGAACGCCCGCGCCGCCAGCTGCGGACTCTCCGCCAAATCCTGCACCGTGTTCACCGGACAGATCAGCACCCGGTGCCGCTGCCCCGACTCGTACAACTGCTGGCTCCCTCGCGCCGCGAAAAACGCCGCGATCTCCGCCTCCAACGCCGCCACCTCGTCGTCGCCCGGCAGCACCGAGCCGGCGATCGAGATGTTCGACCAATACTCCGCATCAAAGGTCGGTTCCACGCCTTCCGCCCGCATCCACGCCGCCAGATCCGTCATCCCGCGCGGTATCCGCACGAACGCGACGTAACCGTCCGCGCTCGGATACACAATCCGCGTCGCCCGATCCGCGAACGCACGCGCCCCGCCCGCCCGCTCCGTCTCGATCCCGTCCATCTCCCAGTACAGCCGCGCGTTGCCCAGCGTGTTCGCCATCGCCGCCTGCATCGACACATCCACATGCTGCCCGCGCCCCGTGACATGCCGCGCGTGCAGCGCGATCATCGCCGCCGAACCCGCGTTGAGCGCCGTCAGCGCGTAGGCCTGCTCCACGCTCGGACGCAGCGGCGCGCGATCGCGGTCGCCGCAGAGCGACATCAGCCCGCCCGACGCCGCCCCGATCAGATCCGACGCCGCCCAGTGCGCCTTCGGCCCCGACTGCCCGAACGGCGTCATCGAGACATAGATCAGCCGCGGCGCGCGCTCCCGCAGCTGCTCGTACCCCAGCCCGCGCGACGCCATCGCGCCCGGCGCGTCCGACTCGAAGAGAAAGTCCGACTCCCGCGCCAGCGCCCGCAGCCGCTCGCGGTCGCCCTCATCTTCCAGATCCAGCGTCACGCTCCGCTTCCCCGCATTCATCTGCGCCCAATAGAGCGAACCGGAGAGCGAGCCGCGCGGAGCGTCGGCGTCGTCAGCCAGAAACGGTCCGCGACGCCGCGACGGATGCCCGCCCGGCGGCTCCACCCGAATCACATCCACCCCGAAGCCCGCCAGGATGCGCGAGGCCAACGCCCCGATCTCGGCGGTCAAATCCAGCGCCCGATACGGCGCGAGCGCAGCCGGTCCTTCTGCCATTGTGTCTGCCGTCATACGCGCAGGCTAACGACCGACCGACAGCAGCCGCCAACGCGCCCATCCGCTGTATGATCGCGCTTTGCCCCAGCCTTCCCGAAACGAGGGAGAACCGCGATGAGCCGCGTCATCCGCGCAGCGATCATCAACGCCACTGGCTACGTCGGCGCCGAACTCGCCCGCCTGCTCGCGCAGCACCCCAACTTCGAGATCGCCTGCGTCACCGGCCGTTCCGAGGTCGGCAAGCGCCTGCCCCAGGTCTTCCCCCACCTTTGGTCCGTGGACCTGCCGATCGTCGCCGACATTGAGGGCGATGTGGACGTGATCTTCTCCGGCCTGCCCCACGCCGCCGCCGCCGAGCGGCTCGCCGTCTACGTGCGCGCCGGCGTGCCCGTCGTCGACGCCAGCGCCGACTTCCGGCTCTACGAGCTCGAACGCTACGAGCAGTGGTACGGCGAGCACCCCGCCCCCGAGCTGCTCGCCGACTCCGTCTACGGCCTGCCCGAACTGCACCGCGACGCGATCCGCGAAGCGCGCCTGGTCGGCGTGCCCGGCTGTTACCCCACCTCCGCGATCCTCGCCCTCGCCCCGCTCGCCGCGGCCGGCTGGCTTGAAGGCCGCACCGTCGTCGACGCCAAATCCGGCGTCTCCGGCGCAGGACGTGGGCTCAAGCTCACCTCCCACTTCTCCGAGGTCGACAGCTCGCTCAGCGCCTACGGACTGACCGGCCATCGCCACCACCCCGAGATGGTGCAGGAGCTTTCCGCGCTCCAGGACCCGGCCGCCGATGACGTGGAGGTCACCTTCGTCCCCCACCTGATCCCGATGACCCGCGGCATCCTTGCCACCTGCTACCCCACCCTGCGCGAAGACGCGCTGCCGCCCGACCCCGACGCGCGCACGACCGCCCTGCGCGAGCGCTACGACAAATTCTACGCCGATCACCCATTTGTCCACATCGCCGACGCACCGCCCGCCACCAAGCAGACGCTCGGCGCGAACGCCTGCCTCGTCTACCCAACCGTCGACGCCCCCACCGGCGAAGTCACCGTGATCAGCTGCATCGACAACCTCGTCAAAGGCGCGGCCGGCGGCGCGGTGCAGTGCGCCAACCTGATGTTCGGCCTGCCCGAAGACGCCGGCCTCTCCCGCATCGGCGTCTACCCCTAGGAGGGATTGATGAGCCAGTCCCACAGCATCGCCCACAGCCAGCTCCACAGCATCGGCGCGATCACCGCGCCGCAGGGCTTCAGCGCCGCCGCCTGCACCGCCGGGATCAAGGAGTCGGGATTGCCCGACCTCGCCCTGCTCGCCTCCGACCGCCCCGCCGCCGCCGCCGCCCTGTTCACCACCAACCAGACCCAAGCCGCCCCGCTCGGCGTCAGCCGCGACAATGTCGCCGACGGCTCCCTGCGCGGCGCGATCATCAACTCCGGCAACGCCAACTGCGCCACCGGCCCGCGCGGCGTCGCCGACGCCCGAACCATGACCGAACTCGCCGCCGCCCAAATCGGCTGCGACGCCGACGAGATCTTCGTCAACAGCACCGGCATCATCGGCCACTTCCTGCCCATGGACCTGCTCCACGCCGCCGTCCCCAAACTCGAGCCGCGCCCCAACGGCGGAGCCGACTTCGCCCGCGCGATCATGACCACCGACACCTTCCCCAAGGAAGCCGTCGCAACTTTCGAGGCCAATGGCCGCACCTACACGATCGGCGGCTGCGCCAAGGGCGCGGGCATGATCCACCCCAACATGGCCACCATGATCGCCCTCTGCACCACCGACGCCCCCATCGACCGTGCCCTGCTCGACGCCCGCTTCCGCCGCGCCATCGACCGCTCGATCAACATGGTCACCGTCGACGGCGACACCTCCACCAACGACACCGCCCTGATCCTCGCCAACGGTGCCGCAGGCGGCCCCACGATCACCGCCGCCGATGCCGCAGCCGTCGCCGCCTTCGACGAAGCGTTGGCCGCCGTCTGCGTCCCGCTCGCCAAAATGATCGCCACAGACGGCGAAGGCGCGACCAAGCGCATCGAAATGACCGTCATCGGCGCGCCCAGCTGGGAAAACGCCCGCGACATCGCACGCACCGTCGTCACCTCCCCGCTCGTCAAAGCCGCCCTCAGCAAAGCCGACCCCAACTGGGGCCGCGTCCTCATGGCGGCCGGCTACGCCGGCGTCCCCTACGAACTCGACAAAATCAAAGTCTGGATCGGCGACCTGCTCGTCTTCGACGGCATCGCCACCGGCATCCCCGACGCCGAAGCCTCCAAACAAACCGTCGGCCCCGAAGTCCAAATCCGCCTCGACCTCGCCGCCGGAGACGCAGAAGCCACCGCCTGGGGCTGCGACCTCACCGAAGAATACGTCAGCTTCAACGCCGACTACGTCACCTGACCCTCTCCTCCCACCCTCACGTCATTCCCGCGCCGAAGAATCCGTCATACCCGCGCTTGCCGCGGGCATCTCGACGTGACCAGCACCCAACCCCCGCTCCCAAGATTCCGTCGCCCCAGACTTGATCTGGGGCCCAAACCTAACCCCCCTTCGCAGACCATCCCGCCAGCGCCCTTAGGAACTACTGCAACGGCAGCGGCGGCTGCCACCACGACGGACGCCCGCTCACCTCCACGCGCACGACCCACTTCACCCACCAATAGCCCCGACGCCCCGGCGCGACCAACCGCAGCGGCGCGCCGTGACCCGCGCTCAGACGCTCCCCGCCCACATGTGTCGCCAGCAGCAGCCCGCTCGCCTCTGCCGACGAGAAGCGCCGGCTGAAGCCCGTCGCCGAGCGCACCACCACGCTCTCCGCCTCCGCCGACGCCCCCGCCGCCTCCAGCAGCGACGCCAGCGAGACGCCCGACCAGTCCTGCTCCGTAAACCAGCCGCCCGTGCAATCCAGCGTCGCCCGCCGACTCGCCGCCGCCTCCAGATCCCCGTAGCCCAACCACAGCGGACGCTCCACCAGCCCGTCTACCGACAGCCGCCAGCGCTCAACGTCCAACCGCTGGCGATCGTCCGTCAGCCACTGCGTCACCGGAAAATCGTTCCCGCTCAGCGAGCCGCGCTCACGCGAGCCGGTGAAGCGCCGCGACTGCGCGACGGAATCCGCCCCTGCCCACAGCGCCAGCCCCGCTGTGCCCACCAGCCCCAGCCGCAGCGCATTGCGCCGGCTCGCAAAATCGCTCCGTCGCGGCCTCGACCAGCGCGCCGCCGCGTGCAGCAACAGCGGAATCGTCAGCCCCAGACCCAGCGCCGTATGCAGCACCAGCGGACGGATCGGCCCGT
Organism: Dehalococcoidia bacterium; assembly: GCA_965242565.1. GTDB lineage: Bacteria > Chloroflexota > Dehalococcoidia > Bin125 > Bin125 > CATQGW01. The sequence continues at coordinate 1,999,560 of OZ251457.1, forward strand.
AGAGCGGCGCCCGAATCGGCCCGCTATCCGCCAGCATCCACCAGATACCCGTCCCCAGCGCGCCCAGAAACAGCCCCGCCAGCAGCAGCGGCGCAAACGCCCAAACCCCCGTCCCGCGCCGCCCGAACGACCGCGCGACAATCCGCCACTTCCACCCAATCAGCACCACCAGCGAAAACCCCGCCACCCCATGCACCCAGAACACCCACCGCCCCGAAGGCTCCCCCACCAAAAACCCGCCCAACCCCGAAAGAAGCTCAACCAACAGCAACCCCAAAATCGCCAGATTCGTAGTCCGCGCCGTCACAAACACCCCCTCCCACCATACCCCCGCCATCCCCGCTCCCCATCCCGCCACACCCGCGCTTGCCGCGGAGCCTGCCCCCGGCTCGAACGGGGGTATCTCGACGACCACAGCACCCAACCCCCACCCCCAAGCCCCCGTCGCCCCAGATAGATCCGTCGCCCCAGACTCCCCTCCCGTCGCCCCAGACTTGATCTGGGGCCCAAACCCAACCCCCCAACCACCACCCAACCCCATCCGCAGCCCGCCCGAGGCCGATTCCCGCTCGGGGGCGGGAATGACGGAAAAAAGACAGCGCGAACAACCCCCTACAGCAGCCGAGACAGAATCACCCCAAGCAGCGCAAGCACGGCGCTGAACATGATGACGATCACCCACGTCAGCATCGAGAACCGACGATCCATGTTCGCCGTCAAATCATCGATCCGCTGATCCAGCGCCGCCAGCCGCACATCAACCGCCGCGAACCTGAAATCGATCGCCTCGAACTTCCCCTCCAACCTCGCCTCCAGCGCCTCGAACCTGGTCTCGACCTTGGTCTCCAGCGCCTCGAACCTAGTCTCGACCTTGGTCTCCAGCGCCTCAAGCCGCGTCTCCAGCTTGTCATCCATCGCCTTGAGCCGCGTCTCCAACTTCCCGTCCAGGGCCGCCAGATCCCGATCCATCCCCTCCTTGAAATCAGCCAGCCGCGCCTCCATCCCCTCCTTGAAATCCTGGAACCGACCCTTCAGCTCCTCCCGCAAATCCACAATCCGCTCCCCCAGCAGCCCCAACTGCTGCTCCACCCCCTTCAGCCGCTGCTCCACCAGCTTGAACCGATCCTCCACCCGCTCAAACCGCTCATCGATCCGCTCGAAGCGCCGATCCGCCTCACCCACCGTCAAATAGTCCGTGCGCTCATCCTGCGTCACCATCACAGCAGCCTACCAGATCGCGAAGCCAGGACCCGCCGCCCCAGACTTGATCTGGAACCCAAACCCAACCCCCTGACGCAGCGCAGGAACCCCGAGCGATCCCGCCAACGATCGTTCGCAGGACATCCCGGTAGGGCGGCGGGCGGGCGCCCGGTCAGTCGGAGAGCCAGAGGAGGTTGCCGGGGAGGATTTGGAAGTTTTGCGAGCCTTCGACCAGCTGGCCCCGGTCGACGCCGTAGCGGTACCAGCGGCCGGTGCGCCAGATGCTCAGCGTCGTGACGCCCTCCAGCTCGGGCAGCAGCGCGGCGGCCCGGATGGCGCTGCGGCCGTTCCAGATCGCGAACGTGTTGGGGGCGCCGGAGCTGAGCAGCTCGGCGGCGGTGGGTTGCGGGGGCGCGGGCACCGTGACCAGCGCGACGGCGGTCAGGCCGTTGGCGGCGGCCGTGACGGTGACCCGGCCGGGCGAAACGGCGCGCCAGGTGGCGGAAGCCGCGCCGCCGCCGGTGACGCGCTCCGCGCTGCGCTGCACGATGCCGGCGGAGCCGACGACGGAGACCTCGCCCCATTCGACGGGCGTGCCGTCGGGCACCGGGTCGCCCTCGGCGTCGGTCAGCGTCGCCGTGACGGTGAAGTCGCTGTCGAGCGCGGCCTCGAGGCCGGCGGGGCTGAGCGCGACGGCGGCCACGCCGCCGCTGACGCGGACGGTCTGCTCGGCGCTGAGCGCGCCGGCGCGGAGGGAGAGCGTGTACTCGCCGTTGGCGAGCGGCTGCGCGGCGGCGCGGTTGACATCGACGCGCACCTGGCGGGCGCCGGCGGCGTCGAGCGTGGGCGCGGCTGCGCCGCCCAGCGGCCAGGCGATGTCGACGCCGCGCGCGACGCGCCGGCCGTCGGGGTCGGTCAGCCAGGCGCGGGAGATGCCGCCGCTGGGCAGGGGCACGACGGCGCCGTGCTCGTCGAGCGCGGTGACGGCGAGAGTCAGGCGGTCGCGGTGGTCGGCGTCGACGCCGGCGTCGGGCGTGCCGACATTGAGCAGGCCGCCGACGGGCGCGGCGATGCTCAGCGCGGCGGGGGGTCCGAGCAGGTTGACGCGGATCGCCTCGGGCGTGAGGCTCGTCCCGTCCTTGGCGATCACGCGCACGTTGACGTCGGCGGGGCCGCCGGTTCCGCTGTGGGTGAGCGTGAGCAGGATGTTGTCGGCGCGGTAGCCGGGCGTGGGCGTGACGTCGTTGAAGACGAACAGGCGGGCCTGCTCGGGGTCGCCGGTCAGCAGGGAGGCCTGAATCTGGCAGGCGTCGCCGCCGCCGCCCAGACAGCCGTTGGTGATGCGGGCGTTGTCGGGGTCGCGGACGTTGGAGCTGAGCGAGCCGCGCGTCGTCGTCGCGATGATCGAGGCGATCGCGTCGGCCCCGGCCGGCATCTCGTTCTCGTTGAGCAGCTGCAGCCGCAGCACGGTGCGCTCGCCGCTGCTGAGCGAGTTGGGGTAGGGCCGGTCGTCGTCGGCGGCGCTGGTGCTACGGTCGTCGACCGCGAAGTCCAGCTTCGCTTCGGCCAGCTGCCCGACCGCGCCGATGCGCAGCTGGAGCGGCGTGCCGGTGATCGTCCTCCCGTTGGCCGCGTCGTCGCCGACCACGTTGTCGCCGCGGATGCCGTAGGACATGAAGAGCGTGATTTCGCCGGAGATGGTCAGCGGGCCGTCGGGCTGGCCGGGCGGCACCACGATTGTGGCGGCGTCGCCGAGCGCGAGCGGGCAGGTGGTCGTGACATTGCCCTCGCCGTCGCGCCGCTCGTAGCAGCCACTGTCGCTGAAGTACGTTTCTCCGGGAGACCCTGAGTTGTCACTGCAGCAGGTGTGGTCGACGACTTTGATGCCGAGCGTGCTGACCGCGAGCCGCTCGCCGTTGAGGCTGTAGATCGGCCAGCCGAAGCCGTTGCCGGTCCGCGTACCGACCGGCTCGGCCGCTCTGGCCCTTGCCGTCCCATCAATGCCAACGCCTCCGACCCAACGGCCGTCGGCGGGGCGGAAGAGTATCTGGAGCGCTCCCGGATCATTGCCGGCTCCCCACCCGCACTCGCCGAGGAACAGGGAGGTGCCCGGGCCGTCGAAGGCCATCCCGCACCAACCGGGCCCGGCGTAGCCTTGGAAGCCGGAGATCTGAACGCCGCCCACCCAGGGATTGGGCCTCGCAGTCGTCGCGACGCCCCAGTCATCGGGCGAATTTACCTGGTAGATGAACGCGAGTTTTGTGCCCTGGTTGTCCGGGTTGCCGGGCCATGTGCTCACCCCGTTGGTGGCGGCGGCGACGGTGGTTCCGTCGCGGGTAATCGTGACGAACTGGCCGAAGTGCCATTGGGCGTCGCTATTGGCCCAGGTGCGGGGCTGCAGCACATGGGTGGGCTCGGTGACGCGGCGGTTGGGGCCGGGGGTGATGTGGGTCGCCCGGCTGTAGTCGGCCGGGGCGGGCTGCTTGGCGGTCAGTACGGTCTTGCCCGCGACCACATCGGGCGCGGCCTGCCAGCCGCCTTCGGGGGCGACGAACACGTAGACCCTGCCGGCGTCGATCTTGTTCCCCCCTCCCGTTCCCCCCCAGGGAGCGGGAGTCGCGGCTGCATCGTCGTACTGCGTGCCGGCGGCGCCGACGGCCAGCACACGCCCGTCGGCGGAGAGGGCGACGGTGCGCCAGCCGAGCTTGGCCCACTGGTTGGCGCGCTGTCTGATGCAGATGGCGTCGCAGGTCTGGCCGCTGAAGGGCATGGTGCTGGTGGCCTCCGATTGCCCCCAGTGACCGACCGGGGAGGGGGTCACCTTGACGCCGTCTTCGTAGGCGATATCGCTCCAGTTCCGGCCTGCGCCGTCGGGGCGGGTGTAGACGTAGACGGCGCCCGTGTTGTGGATGCGCGGCGCGCTGACGGCGAGGGTGGAGCCGTCGGCCGAGATCGCCACGGCGCTGCCGTAGGCGGCCCAGTGCCGGCTGTAGTCATTGTTGTACGACCCGCTGACGTGCATCAGGTGGTTGCCGGCCTCGGCGAGCGGCGGCTCCAGGGTCGTGCCGGTCGCGGTGTAGGTGGGCGGGTCGGTGCTCCAGTCGAGCGTGTAGATGTGCAGCCGGCCCAGCAGCGGCGCAGCGCCGCCGGTCCCGGCCCAGCCCGGCTCGCCGATGAAGAGCCAGGCGAAACTTTCGGTCTCGTGCCAGACGGCGATCGCCCGCCCGCGGTAGTAGCGGTCGATATCGTAGTCGCCGGCGGCGGGCGCCCCCGCCGGCGGGAAGCCGCGCTCGGAGGCGCCGAAGCTGTTGCCGGCCCCGGTCGGCGTGGGGATGATCAGCGCCTGGCGCTTGTTCCAGGTGTCGTAGATGTGCAGATTGTTCTGGGTGGTGCGGACGACGGCGGTGCGGCCGTCCATCGCAAAGACGAGGCCGTAGGTTTTGTGGGGGAGTTGCACGCCGGCGGCATTGGAGGGCTTGATGGATTCGGCGCCCAGGACGAAGCCTTGCCGCGCCCAGGTGGGGTTGCCGGCGGCGAGAGGGGTATCCTCGATGGTGAGGTGCCGGCCGTTGACGCTTTCCCAGCCGAAGCTGGAGGTGACCCTGAAGTCGGAAAATTTCATCCGCTCGGCGCTGCTGTATTGCCCCGGGAGGCGAACGGCGGCATTGACTTTGACGGTCTGGCCGGGCTCGATGATGCCGTCGAGGTCGTCAGCGTGGAAGATCAGTTCGATGTCGTCGGGCGGCGGGCTGGCGTGGGCGGTGGAGAGGGCGAGCAGCGCGCCCGCGAGCAGGGCGACCAGCAGGGCGAGGGGGGCGACGAGGCCTAAGAGACGGGGTTTACCCCCCCCCCCTCAAATCCGTGAACGCGGGCTGTGACGGTTTCCACATCGTCGCTCCCTGTCCTTTCGTCGTTGCGCCGATTCGCTGACGACAGTGACGAAGCTTGGTCAATGGCTAGATTAGCACTGCGGCCGCGCCCGTTCCACAAATCGCTCCCGCCGGCATCCTGCCCCTGCGCAGGGGGCGGCGGATCCTGGGGGTGGGGGTTTGGTGCTGTGCTCGTCGAGATACCCCCGTTCGAGCCGGGGGCAGGCTCCGCGGCAAGCGCGGGGTACGACGAGGTGGGGGGCGCGAGGATGGCGGAGGGGGGCGGCGGTCGCGCGGTGCGCCGGGCCGCCCCCCAAGTCCGCCGGCGTGGGCGGACTAGTTCTCGAGGTAGTCGCCGTCGTCGTTGGCGCCCTCGAGGTAGTCGTCGGAGCCGGCGGTTTCCTGCGTCGGCGCGGCCGCGCCTTCGAGGTAGTCGTCGCCGCCGTCGGAGCTCTCAGCCGCGGGAGCGGCGCTCTCGGCCGCGGGGGCGGCGTTGGCGTCCTCCAGGTTGTCCACTGCGTCGGTCGCGGCGGACTGAGTGGTGGTGTCGGTCTCCGTGGGCGCCGCAGCCGACTGGGTGGTGGTGTCGGTCTCCGCGGGCGCGGCGGCGGCCTGAGCGGCTGTGTCGGTCCCGCCGGTCTCGACGGCCGGGGCGTTGCCGGTGAAGCCCACGGGGATGCGGATGGTGGAGCCGGCGTAGAGGAGGTCGGGGTCTTCGATGCCGTTGAGCGACATGATCGCGTCGGCGTTGGTCTCGAAGGTGGTGGCGAGGGCGGAGAGGCTGTCGCCGGGCTGGATGGTCCACTCGACGACGTTGGGCCAGTCGGCCAGCGAGGTGTCGGCGGGCGGCACGGTGTCGAAGCGGGTGGCCATGCTGGCGGCGGTCTCGGTGCTGCCGGCGGCTTCCTCGACGACCGTGGTTTCGGCCGGGACGAGGCTCTCGGCGAAGCCGACAGGGATCGAGAGCACCGCGCCGACGGAGAGTTCGGCAGGGTCGTTGACGGCGTTGACGAGGGAGATGGCCTCGACGGTGGTGGAGTACTCGATGGCGAGCGCCCAGAGGCTGTCGCCCTCGACGATGGTGACCTGGGTCATGTCGCCCCAGGCGCGGAGGCGCTCTTCGGGGGTGGCGAGCTCGGCGGCGACGGTGGAGGCCGCGGCGGCGCCGGTGGCGGCGCTCTCGGCGGCGGCATCGGCGCGCGAGGCGGTGAGCGTCGAGTCGGCGGCCGGGGCGGCAGGGGCGGCGGCGCGGTCGGGGGCGGCCGCAGCGGGGCGGACGGGGGTCGCGACGGCGGCCGGCGGGGGCGGCGCGGTGGTGGTCTGCTCCACGACCGGGGCGGGAGCGGGTGTCTGTGCGGCCTGCCGCTCGGCGGGGGCGTCGCTGCCGCCGAGCGTGGTCACGAGGACGGCGGCGACGGCGGCGGGGATGGCGATGGCGACGCCGATGATGGCCCAGGGCCGCCAGCCGCGTCCGCGCGGCTGCTCCTCAACGTGGGGAACGGCGCCGACGGGCTCGAAGGGCGCGGCGGCGCTGCGGGGGGTTTCCAGCTCGGGCGGACGCTCGCGGTCGTCGCCGCCACCCAGGGGCACGCTGTGCGTGCCGACTTGCTCGGACATTTCGGTCTCCCATTCGGGAGAACACCCGGTGCCGCCACATCAGCGCTGGAACTTGGGCGGGCGCTTCTCGAGGAATGCGCGGATCGCCTCTTTGTGCTCCGGCGTCTGCATAGCCCACTCTAGGGCCTGTCCTTCGCGCTGTTGCACGAGTCGGATGTCGGATTCGAGAGAATTTTGCGAAAACAACGATTTCACGCGGAGGAGGGTGGCAGTGGGGTTTTCGGCGAGCTCCTCGCCGAGCGCGAGCGCGCGGTCGACGAGCTCGTCGTCGGGCGCGATATCGCGCACGAGTCCCGCTTCGCGGGCTTCGGCGGCGCCGACGAAGCGGCCGGTGAGGCACCAGTCGAGGGTGGCGCCCATGCCGACCAGGCGTGGGAGCAGGGTGGTGCTGGCGGCTTCGGGGAGCAGGCCCATTTTGACGAAGCGGAAGCCGAACTGGGCGCTCTCGCCGGCGATGCGGAAGTCGAAGGGCAGGATGGTGGTGACGCCGACGCCGACGGCGTAGCCGTGGACGGCGGCGATCAGCGGCTTGCTGCCGACGCAGAAGTCGACCCAGGTTTCGTCGTGCTCGTCGGGGCCTTCGCCGGCGCGGCGCGCGGCATCGCCGCTTTTGACTTCTTCCTGTTGTTGGGCGAGGTCGAGGCCGGCGCAGAAGGCGCGTCCGTTGCCGGCGAGGACGACGGCGGCGACTTCGGGGTCGTTGTTGAAGTCGACGATGGCGGCGCGCTCTTCGGCGGCCATTCGGCGCGTCCAGGCGTTGAGTTTTTCGGGGCGGTTCTTGCGGATCAGGCCGACTGCGCCGCGGCGTTCGACTTCGATGGTTTCGTAGGTCATTGGATGTTCCCCCTCGGATCGCCCTATCGGCGGTTATGTGCTCACAGCGGAAAGTTAGCACGCGCACAACACAATGCCGCGCCGCGCGCGGCGCTGGGCTGCCTAGAGTGAGGCAGCGCTCGAAATGTCGGGCGAGAGAGCATTGCTGGGCGAACTGAGGCGAGCAGACGATGCACTGCACCTGGCGACCGCAACGACCGATTTCCGTGTTGAGTGCGGTGTTGATCGCGCTGGCGGCGCTGCTGGCGCTGGCGGGGCCGGCGCGGGCCGAGACCTACACGGTGCAGCAGGGCGACACCCTGTGGGGGATTGCGGATCGCTTCGGGGTGGAGGCGAGCGTGCTGCTGGTGCTGAACAAGGAGATCGAAGCGGCCGATCGGATCCAGGCGGGGCAGGTGCTGGTGTTGCCCGACAATGTGCGGGACAGGGGGCGGAATGAGGCGCGGAATGGGACACCGGATGGTGCGCGGGCGGGCGCGGCGGCCGGATCAGCTGGGTCGGCCGGGTCGGCTGGGGACGCTGCGACGGGCGGGAGCGCGGAGCAAGGAGCGGCGCGGCGCACCTATCAGGTGCAGGCGGGGGACACACTGTGGGAAATCGCGCAGCGCTTTGATGTAGACCAGGACGAGCTGCTGCGGCTGAATCCGGATCTGGATCCGGCGCGGCTGTTCGTGGGCGCGGAGGTGGTGATTTCGGGAGCTGCTGCGCAGCCTGCGGTCAGGTCGGCGCCGGCGCCGGAGCCGAGGCAAGCGGCGGTGACGGCCGGGGCGGCGGCGCGTCCGGTGAGCACGGTGGGGCTGGAGTACACGGTCACGGCGGGGGACAACGCGACGCTGATTGCGGAGCGTCACGGGGTGACGCTGGCGGCGCTGCAGGAGGCGAACGGCGACAGCCTGGCGGTGGTGCGGATTGGGCAGCGGCTGCGCATCCCAGTGCCGGACGCGCTGCTGCCGGCGCTGGATCCGGGCAGCGGCGACGAGCCGGCGCTGGGCGAATACGTAGTGTCGGGCGGGGACAACGCGAGTTCGATCGCGGAGTGGCACGGCATCGGCCTGGATGAGCTGCGGCGGCTGAATCCGGATGCGAATCTCGACACGGTCTACATCGGTCAGGTGCTGGTGGTGCCCTGGGTGTCGGCACTGGTGCGCGCGCCCGGCAGCGTTCCCGCGGTGCCCGCGCGCGAGCGGACGCATACGGTGGTGGCGGGCGACAGCCTGACGGCGATCGCGCAGCAGTACGACATCACGCTCGACGAGCTGCGGCGGCTGAATCCGTCGGCGACGGATGTGATTCACCGGGGCCAGATCCTGCGGCTGGGCGGGACGCAGCCGCCGCCGGTGGTGTCGAGCGATCTGACGGTGCAACACTCGGACTACGTGCAGTACGCAGCGGCGGAGCTGGGCGTGCTGCCGCACACGCTGATCGCGAACAATGGGCTGGGAGCGGACGACTGGATCAGCGCGGGGACGGTGCTGCGGGTGCCGCACCGCGAGGGGCTGCTGGTGACGGTGCGGTCGGGCGACACGCTGCAGGGGATCGCGCAGCGTCACGGGGTGGCGATGGAGGCGATTCTGGCCGACTCGGCGCACGGGGTGATCGATCCCAACGAGATCGTGATTGGGCAGGAGTTAATTCTGCCGCTGGAGATGCCGGAGTTCCACTGGCCGGTGGTGGGGACGCTGACGGACGGTTTCGGGCTGTGCCGCAACTGGGACTGCTCGTATCGGCACCGGGGGCTGGATGTGGCGGTGGATATGTGGGCGCCGATCGCGGCGGCGGCGGACGGGCTGGTGACGTTTGTGGGCGGGGATCCGTGCTGCGGGCTGGGGCTGTATGTGGCGGTGGAGCATCCGGGCGGCTGGAGCACGATCTACGCGCACCTGACGGCGTTCGAGGTGTCGCAGGGGCAGTTGGTGCAGCGCGGGCAGCCGGTGGGCTACAACGGGAGCACGGGGCTGAGCACGGGGCCGCACCTGCACTTTGAGGTGCATCACCACGACTGGTACATCGATCCGCTGGTGGTGCTGCCGTAGGGCGTGTTCGCACTTCCGTCTCCCGCGCCGCCCCTCCGTTTCCCCACGCCCCCTCCGCCATCCCCGCTCCGTCATACCCGCGCGCCCTCTCCCGTCATACCCGCGCTTGCCGCGGGTATGACGGATCTGGGGCGGGTATGACGGGAGGGGAGAGGGGCGCGGGAGTGACGGGCAAAGGCGGGGCGGCCCGCGAGCGGGCGTTGGTGGGCCGTTCGGGACTCTTACGCTGCGAACGGGGTTGGGTTTGGGTTCCCGCTTTCGCGGGAACGACGGATCCCAAGGGCGGGAACAGGCCCTAGGTGAGGTGGGTTTGGAGTTGGCGGCGGAGGGTGGTCAAGTGATCCAGGTCCGGAGCGGCGTAGACGGCGGCGGCGCGGGCGGCGTACTCGTCGCGCTCGCGCCAGCCGGGGGCGGCGCGCTCGATCTGGGCGTCCATTTCGGCGGCTGAGGAGAGGGCGGCCCAAGTTGCGCCAGGGGCATCAGGGGCGTCGTCGCGTTCGGCGAGGACGGCGCTCGCGCGGCGGCCGGGCTCGAGGATTCGCTCGATCAGCGGGAGCAGCGCGGGGCCGATTTCGGGCAGGCGGGCGTCAAGGTGGGCGCGGGCGAGGACTTCCAGGTTATCCACCGCGGTCCACAGGTCGGTCGGGTCCCGATCGGCGAGCGCGAATGCTGCGGCGGCGTGCTCGGCTGCTTCGGGGATACGGAGGACGCGGGCGGCGGCGCGGAGGCGGCGCGGGAGACGGAGGCGGTCGTGGGGTTCGCCGAGCGCGGCAGCGGTTGCGCGGGCGATGCCGTTTTGCAGGGCTTCGACGGCGAGGACGGGCGGACCGCCTGCGGCGTAGTCGTCGAGCGAGACTTTGGCGTGTTGCAGGGCGCGGCGGATGCGGTCGGCGCGGCCTTCGGCGGAGTGGTAGCGGTCGCGGAAGGCGGGGAGCAGATCGCGCAGGGTTGGGTCGGCGATGCGCAGCGGCGTCAGTTCGGCGAGCATGCCGGCGAGCGGCTCCTGCGCCAGCACATCCGCAAGCTCGGTGAGCAGGCCGGTCGTGACGCGGTCCACGACGTAGGGGATGCCGTCGTCGTAGGAAATGCCGCCCTCATCGAGACGGGGCTGTTCGGCGTGGGGAAAGACGACGATCTGGAGCAGGGAGGCTTGCCAAGCTGTGCCGGCGGGGTAATCGCCGGCGACGGCGACGGCGCGGATGGCGTCGTCGCGTCCGCGCAGGCGCGCGCCGATCCGCTCGGCGCGCTCGCGCCAGTCGTCGGCGACGGGCCAGGGCTCGGCGGGCGGCACGGCTCAGAATCCGCGGTAGCGGTTGGCGATGGGAAAGCGGCGGTCTTTGCCGAAGGCGCGGGGGGTGATGCGCAGGCCGGGGGCGGCCTGGCGGCGCTTGTACTCCGCGCCGGTGACCAGCGACATGACGCGCTTGACGTCGTCTGCGGGGAAGCCGGCGGCGACGATGTCGTCGAGCGAGCGGTCCTCTTCGACGAAGGCTTGGAGGATGGGGTCGAGGCGCTCGTAGGGCATCAGCGACTGCTCGTCGAACTGGTCGGGGCGGAGTTCGGCGCTGGGCGGCTTTTCGATCACGGTGATGGGCACGATTTCGCGCCCGGCGCGCTCGTTGGCGTAGCGGGAGAGTTCGTAGACGAGCAGCTTGGGCACGTCCTGGATGACGGCGAGGCCGCCAGTCATGTCGCCGTAGAGGGTGGTGTAGCCGGTGGCGGATTCGCTTTTGTTGCTGGTGGTGAGGACCAGCGCGCCGAGCTTGTTGCTGAGCGCCATCATGAGGACGCCGCGGATGCGGGCTTGGAGATTTTCCTCGGTGACGTCGGGCTCGAGTCCCTCGAAGATGGGGGCGAGGGTTCCGAGCATGGCTTGCATGGAGTCTTCGATGGGCAGGATGTCGAGTTGGATGCCGAGGTTGTCGGCGAGCGCGCGGGCGTCGGAGACGCTGCCTTCGGAGGAGTAACGGGAGGGCATGGAAACGCCGCGGACGTGCTCCGCGCCGAGCGCCTCGACGGCGAGGACGGCGGTGATGGTGGAGTCGATGCCGCCGGAGAGGGCGATGATGACGTTCTCGAAGCCTGTTTTGTGGACATAGTCGCGGGTACCGAGGACCAGCGCTTCGTAGACCTGGGCGACCTCGGGCTTGGCCTCCGCGATGGGGGCGCTGACGGGTTGGCGCGTCGTCTGCGACGGACTGCTGACGGCGGTCGTGACGCTCTCGGCCCGGGGCAGGCGGCGCAGGCGCGGGTCGTGGAGGCGCACCTGGCGGACTTCTTCGACGTCGATGTCGACGCAGAGCAGTTGCTCCTGGAAGAGTTCGGCGCGGGCGAGCAGCTGTCCGCCGGGGCCGAAGACGGCGCTGCCGCCGTCGAAGATCAGGTGGTCCTGGCCGCCGACGAGGTTGCAGTAGGCGGTGGCGACGGCGTTGTCGGCGGCGCGGGTGGCGAGCATCTGGGCGCGCTGCTGCGATTTGCCGGCGTGGAAGGGGGAGCCGTTGATGTTGACGATCAATTCGGCGCCGGCGAGGCACTGGTCCTGCATCGGACCGGAGGAGTACCAGATGTCCTCGCAGATGGTGACGCCGACCTTTGCGCCGGCGATTTCGAAGAGTTGGACGCCGCCGCCGGGGCGGAAGTAGCGGGCTTCGTCGAAGACGCCGTAGTTGGGCAGGTACTGCTTGCGGTAGACGCCGCGGCGTTCGCCGTCGCGCAGGACGGCGGCGGCGTTGAAAGTGTCGTGGTCGTAGTCGACGAAGCCGACGACGGCGGCGACATGTTTGCCCCGCGTGGCTTCGCGCACACGATCGAGGGTGCGCAGGTTGTCCTCGACGAAGCCGCGGCGCAGGACGAGGTCTTCGGGCGGGTAGCCGGTGAGCGCGAGTTCGGGGAAGGCGACGATGTCCGCGTCGAGCGCTTCAGCGGCCTCGATTTGGGCGATGATGCGGGCGGCGTTGCCCTCGAGGTCGCCGACGGCGGCGTTGATCTGGGCTAGGGCGCAGCGCAAATTCCGCACGAACAGCCGCCTCTCTCTGAGGATGCAGATTACCGCACGGGCGCTGAATTTATGCTGTGCGGAGATGTCCGACGCAGCAGCCGAGCTCCGCGCAGCGACGTACCGATGGCCGGGCGGGCGCGGCGTCGCCGACATCGACCTTGAGATCCGGAGCGGGCGCTGGCTGACGCTGTTGGGGCCGAACGGGGCGGGCAAGAGCACGATTCTGCGGCTGATTTCGGGGCAGGCGTCGGCTGAGAGCGGCGAGGTGCTGGTCTTCGGCGAGCCGCCCTCAGACGCGGCGCGGCGGCGGGTGGGAGTGGTGTTTCAGGAGCCGACGACGGACGATCTGATGACGGTGGGGGAGACGCTGGAGCTGCACGCGCGGCTGTTCGGGCTGTCGCGGTCGGAGCGCACGGCGCGGATTGGGGCGCTGCTGGAGGAGTTGGGGATCGCGGATCGGGCGGGGGACCGCTGCGGGACGCTGTCGGGCGGGCTGCGGCGGCGGTTGGATTTGGCGCGGGCGCTGGTACACGATCCGAAGCTGCTGCTGCTGGACGAGCCGACGCTGGCGCTGGATCCGAGTTCGGCGGAGGCGATTTGGGAACGGCTGCGGGGGCTGCGCGACGGCGGCTGCGCGATTGTGGTCGGCTCGAACGACACGGCGGAGGCGGAGGCGAACAGCGACGAAGTGGTGTTTGTGGACGAGGGAGCGATCGCGGCGCGGGGCGCGCCGAGCGAGTTGACGGCGGCGCTGCGCAGCGATTCGGTAGAGCTGGACTGGCCGGGCTGCGGGGCGGCTGAGGTTGCGGCGCTGGAGCGACTGGAGGGCGTGGGGGCGGTGCGCAGCGCGCCGCCGGTGCTGCATCTGACCGTTGACGGGGCGGCGTCGTTCGCGCCGCTGCTGTTTCAGCGTTGGGGCGATCAGATCGGCGGAATTCGGATTCGCGAATCGAGTCTGCGCGACGCCTGGTTTCAGATTGTGGGGCGTCCGTTGGACGGGGGGATCGGCTCGTGAGCGGCGCGGCGGCGTGCGCCGCGCTGTTGCAACGGGAGTTGCGGGCGGTGGCGCGGTCGCGGTCGCAGCTGTACTCGTCGATCCTGTTCCCGCTGATGCTGCTGGCGCTGCTGGGGGCGGGCGTGTCGGAGGGGCTGCAACCGTCGTCGTCGATTCTGGGCGCGGGGGACTACACGGACTTTCTGGCGCCGGGGATGATCGCGATGACGGCGATGTTCGCGTCGACCTTTTCGAGCGCGAGCTTCTACCGCGACCGCGACACGGGGATGCTGCGGGCGCTGCTGGCCTCGCCGCACAGCGCGCGGACGATTCTGTTGGGCAAGGCGTTGGCGGCGGTGGTGATCGGGAGTTTGCAATCGGTCGCGGTGCTGGTGCTGGCGGTGGTGATTCCGGGGATTGAGCTGTCGTGGCAGTTCGGCTGGCTGGGCGGGGCGGCGACGGTAGTCGCGGCGATCGTGACGCTGAACGTGATGCTGAACGGTTTGGCGCTGCTGATCGCGGTGCGGGTGCGGACGATGCAGGGCTTTCACCTGATCATGAACCTGGCGCTGTTTCCGCTGTTCTTCCTCTCGGGCGCGTTCTTTCCGCTGGACGGCGCGCCGGCGTGGCTGCGGATCATCAGCTATGTCAATCCGCTGACCTATCCGGTGGACCTGATTCAGTACGCCTGCTGGGCGGCGAGTCCGGAGGGGCTGATCGGCCCGGCGATCACTGCGCCGGTGCTGGGCGTGCTGGCGCTGGCGGCGATCGTGCTGGGGCTGCGGCGCGGACCGGCGGCGGCGCAGTGAGGCGGGGGGGGGCGGCGCCGTTCGCGTTGATTGCGCTGATCGCCGTCGTCGCGTCGGCCGCCTGCGGCGGGGATGATCCGGTGGTGCTGACGGCGAGCGATGCGCCGTTTGTGCCGGTGCTGGAGACGACGGATTTGCGGGTGGGCGACGAGCGAATTGTGCTGAGTCTGCTGGATCGCAGCGAGGAGCCGCGCTTCGGAGCCGGGGCGTCGTTTCGGGCGCGGCTGTTCGAGCCCACGGAGGGGGGCATTCGGTATCGGGCGGAGACGTCGCTGGAGCGGGTAGAGATTGAGGGGCGGTCGTATTACGTCGCGCGGGACGCGCCGCTGGATCACGCGGGCGACTGGGCGATCGCGGTGACCGTGGCGCTGGCGGACGGGACATCGGAGAGCAGTCCGCGGGTGGGTTTTCCGGTGCGCGCGGTTGGGTTGCGGCCGGCGGTGGGGGATGATGCGCCGGCGCTGGCGTCGCCGACGCTGGACGATTGGGCAATTGGGGAGCTAACAGGAGAGGCGGAGCCGGAGGCGCTGCTGTATCGGGACTCGGTCGGCGAGCTGCTGGCGGCGGGGCGTCCGTTTTTGCTGCTGTTTGCGACGCCGGGGCGCTGCGGGGGGCAGCCGACGTGTCGGCGGGCGCTGGCGCAGGCGGCGGAGATTGCGCGGGCGGGCGACCTGGCGGTGGTTCACGTGGAGCCGTTCGGACGGCCGCGGGGAGCGGCGCTGCAGGGGATGATCGATGGGCTGAATGAGGCGTGGGATATCCGTGTTGAGCCGCAGTTCTGGCTGGTGGATGGGGAAGGGAAGGTTGCGGGGCGTCTGGCGATTGTGGTGGGCGATGGGGAGCTTGCTGAGGCGATCGGGGGGTTGGCGCGGTAGGGGTGGTGGGTGCGTTGACGCGGGGGCGGCGGCGTTTGCGGTGAGATACCCGCGGCAAGCGCGGGTATGACGGGGATGTGGGGGCGGGTATGACGGGAGAAGGGGGGTTAGACGAGGAAGTCGAGGCCGACGGCGGCGAAGAGGATGAAGAGGTAGGCGATGGAGGCGAAGAAGAGGCGCATGGGCGGGGCGTGTTCGCGCCAGACTTGCCAGGCGATCCAGAGGAAGACTGCGCCGCCGATGCCGGCGACGGCTTCGTAGCACCAGCTGAGGTGTCCGCCGGCGGGTCCGAGCAGGCTGACGGCGACGAGTCCGACGGAGTAGAGCAGGAGCTGGCGGCGGGTTTCGCGCTCACCAGCGACGACGGGGAGCATGGGGACGCCGGCTTTGGCGTAGTCGTCGCGGTACTTGAGGGCGAGCGCCCAGAAGTGGGGGGGCGTCCACATGAAGATGATCAGGAAGAGGATGACGGGGGTCCAGGTGAGGTCGCCGGTCACGGCGGCCCAGCCGACGAGCGGGGGGATGGCGCCGGCTGCGCCGCCGATCACGATGTTTTGGGTGGTGCGGCGCTTGAGCAGGATGGTGTAGACGATGACGTAGAAGAGGACGGCGGCTTCGGCGAGCAGGGCGGCGGGCAGGTTGACGGTGAGGGCGAGTTGGACGCCGCCGAGGGCGGCGAGGGCGAGTCCCCAAACGAGGGCGTGCCAGGGTTGGAGCGCGCCGCTGGGGAGGGGGCGGTCGGCGGTGCGCTGCATCACGGCGTCGATGTCGCGGTCGAACCACTGATTGAGGGCGTTTGCGCCGCCGGCGGTGAGGACGCCGCCGAGCAGGGTGAGCAGGATCAGGTCGAGGCCGGGCCAGCCGTCGGCGGCGACGACCATCGTCGGTACGGTGGTGACGAGCAGGAGGCCGATGATGCCGGGTTTGGTCAGTTCCCAGAAGGCGCGGGCGACCGCGAGCCAGCTGTGCTGCCAACTGCGCGGGGCCGCAGCTTGCGCTGCCGCCGTCGGTTCTGGGCGCTCCAGTGTGAGCGGGCCGGCCAGGGGGCGCTCGGTCATGCGTCGCTCTCGCTCTCCGTCGGCGCGCCCGCGGGGCGGGGCTGCGCAGCTGCGCGCACCCAACCCGCACGGTACGCCGATACGACCGCAGCCGCAGCAGTGAGGGTCCAGGTGATCGAGCCGAGCGACAAGTGGAGGGCGCGGGCCCAGGCGTCGAAGTTGATCCAGATCATGGCCGCGCCGACGGCGATCTGGGCGACGAACAAGGTGGCGGCGGTGTGGACGAGCATGGTTTGGGCGCGCGAGCGGGGGCGGAGCATGACCGCGCCCAGCGCCGCGCCGAGCAGCGTCAGTCCGGCGACGACGACGATCAGTCGGTGGCTCATGTTCCACTGAGCGTACGATCCTTCGGGCCAGAGGCCGCCGTAGCAGAAGGGCCAGTTGTTGCCGCAGGCCGCGCCGCCGGGTCCGACATTGGCGGCGAGGTCGGGGTCTGCGCCGACATGGGTGACGTAGGAGCCGACGACGACGGCGGCGTAGACGAGCAGCGCGGCGAACAGGGCGATGCGGGCGAAGGTGCGGGCCTGGTCGGGCGGGGAGACGCCGAGCGGGGCGTCGGCCTCCTCCGAGGCGACGGCGGGCCAGTTGAACGCGCCGAGCCAGGAGGCGGCGATCAGCATCACGATCAGCATTGCGGCGGCGAGGTGAAGGGTGACGATCAGGGCTTCGAGCCGCTCGGTGACGGTGAGTCCGCCGAGGATGACCTGGAGAGCGAGCATGGGGATGGCGAGCGCTGCGGGGAGCCAGACGGCGCGCGGCTGGCGGCGGAAGGCGTAGACGGCGTAGGCGAGGATGAGTAAGCCGATGATTGCGGCGGCGAGGCGGTGGCTCCATTCGAGCCAGACCTGGTAGGCGGCGAACTCGCCGAAATCGCCGGTGGGGATCACCGCGCCGTAGCAGCCCGGCCAGTCGGGGCAGGCGAGGCCGGAGCCGGTGACGCGGACGATGCCGCCGAGCGCGGTGAGCGCGAGCAGGGCGAGCAGCAGCGCGAGGCCGGCGCGCTGGAAACCGGTGAGGCGTCTCAGGATGTTCATGATGCGTCTCCGCCGCTGCGGGCCTGCTGCATCTGGCGCACGCGGTCGCCCTGGCGGCCTTTGAAGCCTTCGCGCTCGGCCCAGTAGTAGACGGTGAGCATGATGGCGATGACGAACATCATCGAGCCGGGCACCCACATGATGCCTGCGCCGAGGCGCTGGTCGGTGAGGGCGTCGGGGCCCCACTCGCGGAGGGAGGCGGCGATTTCGTAGGTCTCGTAGAGGGGTTCGCCAACGCTGGTGAGGATCAGGCCGAGGCCGATGTTCTGGAGGATGGCGATGACGAGCACGAAGAGCCGCCAGACGTGAGCGGGGCGGAGGCGTGAGGCGTCGACGCCGATGATCAGCCACCAGAAGAGGACTCCGCCGAGCAGGAAGATGCCGTGCTCGAGGAAGTGGAGGGCTTCGCTGCCGATGGCGGCGTCGTAGGCGGCGGGCAGGTGCCAGGCCCAGATACCGAGGATGAAGATCAGCAGGGCGACGGGCGGCCAGGTGAGGGCGCGGACGACGCGGCTTTCGAGCAGGGGGACGAGGTAATCGCGTCGGACGCGGGGGCTGGCGGCGCGGAGGGCGAGGGTGGCGGGCGCGCCGAGCAGCATCAGGGGGGCGACGACCATCGTGATCAGGATGTGCTGGAGCATGTGGACCCAGAAGAGGTCGTCGCTGTAGGTGTCGACGGGAGAGACAAGGCCGATGATCATGAGCAGCCAGCCGAGTCCGAAGCACCAGGCGTGCCAGGCGGGGAAGCGGAACTGCGGTTCCTGACGGCGCAGCCGCCAATAGGCCCAGGCGTAGAGCGCGCCGGCGGCGACGGCGAGCAGCAGGCCGGGCGGGTCGGCGCTCCAGGTCGTGAGGGCGGTGAGGATGTCGCCGGATTCGGCGGCGCGGCCGTCGTGAGCCGACACGGCGGCCGGGGCGGCCGCCGATACGGCGGCGATCAGCACCGCAGCCGATGCGGCAGCCGTGCGTCGCTTCACCTCGGCAGCGTCTCTTAGCTGAGGAAGAAGACGAGCGGGTAGATGACCAGCAGCCAGACGAAGCCGACGAAGTGCCAGTAGAGAGTGGCAGCCTCAACAGCGGTGTTGCGCCTGGCGTCGAAGTGTCCGAGCAGGCCGCGGATGAACTGGGCGAAGATGAAGAGCAGGCCGCCGATGACGTGCGCGCCGTGGAAGCCGGTCAGGGTGTAGAAGATGGCGGAGTAGGTGCCGTCGGAGATGCCGAAGCCGACCTCGCCCCACTCGAAGCCCTGGTTGACGATGAAGGCGGTGCCGGCGACGAGGACGATAGCCATCATCCAGAGCATGAGGCGTCGGTTGCCCTTGCGGATGGCGAAGGCGGCGATCTGCATGGGGATCGAGGTGGCGACGAGGATGACGGTGAAGAAGATGGGGCGGAAGGTGTCGCCGTGGGCGGGGTGCGCGCCGTTGGTGGGCTCCCAGTGGAGGGTGTCGGCGTGGAGGGCGAGCATGGCGGCGATCAGTCCGGAGAAGAACATGATCTCGGAGAAGATGAAGAAGATGATGCCCCAGAGGGCGGGGGGCATGGGCTCGTCGCCGACGAGGAAGCTGCGGACGGGGTGGACGCGCTTGGCGGGGATCGTACCGGCGGCCATGGTCAGTCTCCCGCCTTGCGGGCGGAGCCGCCGTTGGCTGGGACGTGCCCGTGGTAGTGCTCGTCATCCTGCAGGCGCTCGCCGAAGCGAAGGTCGAAGAGCGGGCGCTCGGAGCGGATTTCGGGCAGCGAGTCGAAGTTGTGGGGCGGCGGCGGGGAGGTGGTGGCCCACTCGAGGGTGGTGCCCTCCCAGGGGTCGCCGGAGGCGCGCTCGCCGTATTTGAGCGAGTAGAAGATGTTGAAGAAGAAGACGAGCATGCCGGCGGCGGAGACGAAGGCGCCGATCGTGGCGATGGTATTCATCAGTTCCCAGCCGGGGTTGGCGACGTAGTCGTTGATGCGACGGGGCATGCCGTCGAGGCCGAGCAGCAGCTGGGTGAAGAAGATCAGGTTGACGCCGATGAAGAGGAGCCAGAAGTGGAGCTTGCCGAGGCCCTCGTTCATGAACTTGCCGAACATCTTGGGGAACCAGTAGTAGCAGCCGGCGAGGAAGCCGAAGGTGGCCGCGATGGACATGGTGTAGTGGAAGTGTCCGACGACGAAGTAGGTGTCGTGGAGGGCGAAGTCGACGGGGACGGCGGCGTGGAAGACGCCGGTGATGCCGCCGATCAGGAAGAGCATGAGGAAGCCGACGCTGAACAGCATGGCGGTGGGGAAGACATTGGAGCCGCGCCACATGGTGGCGATCCAGTTGAACATTTTGACGCCGGTGGGGACGGCAATCAGGAAGGTGGCGCCCATGAAGAAGGGCAGGAAGACGCCGCCGGTGGTGAACATGTGGTGGGCCCAGACGATGAAGCCGAGCAGGCCGATGGCGATCAGGGCGAGCACCATGGAGCGGTAGCCGAAGATCGGTCGGCGGGTGAAGACGCCGAAGACGTCGGAGACGATGCCCATGGCGGGCAGGATCATGATGTAGACGGCGGGGTGGGAGTAGAACCAGAAGAGGTTCTGCCAGAGCAGGGGTTGTCCGCCCTGGGAGGGTTCGAAGAATGCGCCTTCTGCGCCGTTGCGGTCGATGAAGCCCATGACCAGGGCGGCGGCGAGGACGGGGGTGGAGAGGAGGATCAACAGCCCGGTGACCATCGTGGTCCAGGTGAAGAGGGGCATCCGCCACATGGTCATGCCGGGGGCGCGCATTTTGAAGATGGTGACGAGGAAGTTGACGGAGCCGAAGATGGAGGCCTGGCCGAGCAGGATCACGCCGATCAGCCACATATCCATGCCGGAGCCGGGCTTTTCGGCGTTCGCGCCGCTGTCGAGGGTGATCGGCGGGTAGGCGGTCCAGCCGGCGGAGGCTGAGCCGCCGTCGACGGCGAAGGAGAGGGCGAGGAGGACGCCGCCGAAGAGGAAGATCCAGAAGGAGAGTGCGTTGATGCGGGGGAAGGCCATGTCGAGCGCGCCGATTTGGAGCGGCATCGAGTAGTTCATGAAGGCGGCGCCGACGGGCAGCAGAAAGAGGAAGATCATCACGCTGCCGTGCATCGTGAACATGGAGTTGTAGGCCTCGGCGCTGATGATCGTGCCGGTCTCCATGAGCTCGGTGCGCATGACGAGCGAGAAGGCCATGCCGACGAGGCCGAAGACCCCGGCGGCCCAGAGGTACATGATGCCGATCTTCTTGTGGTCGACGGTGGTCAACCACTCGAGGATGGTGCGCCAGGCAGCGACGCCCGCATAGCCCGTGGTCTGCGCGCCGGCCAAAGTCGCCATGTTGCCGCCCCTCCTTCAGCGCTCTCGGCGGTTCAGCCGCCGGCTGCAATCGACTCGGCCAGCTTGGACGGTATCACCGCCGCGTCGGGCGGGCGCTCAACCGTCTGGAGCCAGGCGTAGATGTCGGCGATTTCGTCGTCGCTGACCTCCTCCGGAGGGAAGGCGGTCATCGCTTCAAAGGGTTGGCGGTACTGCTCGATCACGCGCTCGAGCGAGACGATGGTCTGGGCGATGGTGGGGCCGACGAGGCCCTCGCCGCGGTCGCCGTGGCAGACATTGCAGCCAAGCGAGAAGAAGAGTTCTTGTCCGTTGGCGGGGTTGCCGACCGCGCCTTCCTCAGCCGGCGCTTCCTCTTCCATGCCGAAGTCGCCTTCGACGGGTTCGGGGAGTTCGGGGGTTTTGGCGGCGAACCAGTCGCGGTAATCGCGCTGGGAGAGGGCGACGACGGAGAAGATCATGCGGGCGTGGTCGCGTCCGCAGTATTCGGCGCACTGGCTTTTGAACTCGCCGGTCTCGTTGACGCGCACCCACATCGTCTGCACGCGGCCGGGCACGGCGTCGAGCTTGTAGAGGAACTGGGGGGTGTAAAAAGCGTGGAGGACATCGGCGCTGGCGATGTTGAAGCGGATCATGGTGTCGACGGGGACGGTGACGATGGGTGTGTTGTCGGCGGCCTGGAGGCGGCCTTCGGGGACGGTGTCGGTGCCGTTGAAGACGCGCATGACATCGTCGCCGCGGCTGTGGCGGATGGGGACGGTGCCGTTGACGGCGCGCTCGACGGTGACGACGTCGCCCTCGCGGGAGCGCACGCGCATGTGCTCAACGCCGAGTTTGAGGGTCATGAAGGGCTGGACAAGCGAGGGGTCGCGGAGCGTCAGCTCGGTGTCGGCGGGGTCGCCGGAGAGTCCGGCGGCGAGTTGGGTGCCGAGCGGGACGGCGTAGTTGAAGGCCCAGGCCCATTGGCGGCCCTGGACATCGACTTCAACGATGTTTTCGTCGGGGTCGGCGGCGGACTGGATATCTTCGAGGACGACGAGGGAACCGATGAAGAGCGCGACGACGATGACGAGGGGGATGGCGGTCCAGAGGACTTCGGCGGTGGTGTTGTGGGCGACCTGGGTGGGGAGTTCGTCGTCGGACTTGCGCTTGTAGCGGAAGACGACCCAGAGGATCATGGCTTCGACGATGACGAAGACGGCGACGCCGATGCCGAAGACGACGAAGTAGAGGACGCGGATGTCGTCGCCCTGGTCGGAGACGGCGGGCGGCAGGGCGACCTGCGCGAATGCGCCCTGGGTGAGGGCGAGCAGGGCGAGGAACGCGCCGAACGTGATCAACAGGAGGCGGCCGGGCCGGCTGCGCCAGAGTCGCTGCATCCGCATTGCTCCCCCTTGTTCTCGACTCTCTTAGTGTGACGCCTCGCCCGCTAATGCGGGAGCGGGCTCGCGGCTTTCTGTGTGGTCGGCGTCGTGCTGGTTGTGCTCATCGTGGTGTTCGGGTTCCTCGAAGGCCTGGATGTCCTCCCACCACCAGCCGACACCGCCGAAGACGATCAGGGTGATGCCGGCGCCGAGCAGTTCGGCGGGGAAGACAGCGCCGAGCCCGGTGAGGATCAGGCCCAGGGCGAAGATAACGGGCGAGAGGCTGGGGGGCGGCATGTGGACGCCGGGGGGCGCTTCGGCTTCGGGCATGATTTGGAGCGGCTGCCGGCGGAATTCGGCGGGGCCGCCGGCTTCGTAGTAGCCCATGTCTTCCGTGAACCAGCGGAGCGCGGAGAGGCCGATCAGGGCGATGCCGACGCCGAGCAGTTCGCCGGGGAAGACGGCGCCGAGGCCGGTGACGATCAGTCCGAGAGCGAAGAGGAGAGGCGCGAGGCTGGGCGGGGGCAGATGGGCGGAGTGGTCGTCGTGGGCGGAATCGTGGTCATCGACATGTGCGCCGTGCTCGCCTTCGGCGCCGGCGGTGAGCTGGAGGAGGGAGGGTGAGACATCGGGCTTGGGGGCGATCAGCGCGGGGACATCGCCGCTGCGGGAAGCAGGCAGGGGTTGGAGGTAGCGGTCGACCACGGCGACGCGCTCGGTGCGGTAGGCCATGGGGCGGAGCGCGGGAGGCAGCAGGCCGGCGATGGGCTTGAGCAGGTCGGGGCCGCTGTAGGCCTCGCTGAGGTCGATGCCGAAGGCGGCGGGGCGACGGCGGAAGGCGATCAGTTTGTGCAGGCTGATGCCGTGCAGGCGGCAGAGTCGCATTGCGCGTCCGGCCTGGCCGGTGGGGACATAGAGCACGAGCGGGGCGGCTTTGGCGAGCGCGGCCCAACGCTCGGAGGCGATCTCGTTGGTCACCTCGTGGCCGAGCGCGATGTCGCCGATGAGCGCGATGAAGTGGCCGGGTTCCTCGGTGACGACGATGTCGGGGTAGAGCCAACCGCCGGATTTGACCTGGACGCCGATTTGGCGGTTGGGAAAGTTGACGGCGACTTCGCGGTCGGGGAATTCGTCGTTGGGGTAGCCGTAGCGGGCGGCCACGATTTGTTCGAGCACTGCGCCCCGCTTGGTGCGCGCCGCGTTTGCGGTGGGCATCGTTCGGCTCGTCTCCCCGAGGCGCGACCGCCGGGCGCTGCTTCCCGGCGCGCCGCCTCGTCAGCTTCCGTAGTGTTCCCGATCCATCGCTCACACTCAAGCGCCGCGGTGTGAAGCGCCGCACCAGGCGGGTTCAGGCGCGGCGGCGCAAGCGAGGCGGCTCAGACGGAGCGCGGCTCCTGGTTGACGGGGATGTAGCGCGGTCGGTAGATGGCGACGCCGCGGCCGTCGCGGGCGCGGGTGCGCTCGTCGACGATTTGGGCGCCGATGCCGGCGATCCGGGACCAGCCGAAGAGGGTGGTGTAGTAGTCGGGGTCGGTGAAGCCGAGCGCGTTGATCAGGCTGCCGGAGACGAGGTCCACGTTGGGGTAGGGGTTCTGGACCTTGGGGTTTTCCTTGAGCACGCGGATGCCGGCCTCGCGGACGGCTTTGACGGCGTTGAACCAGTGGTCGTCGGGGCAGAGTTCTTCGCCGACCTGGAGTTGGACTTTGGCGCGGGGGTCTTCCCGGCGGAGGACGGCGTGGCCGAAGCCGTAGATCAGTTCGCGGTTGGCCATGCGGGCGCGGAGTTTTTCGGCGGCTTCGTCGACGTCGGTGGTGTCGAGTTCGCGCACCATGAAGAAGCAGTCCTGGTTGGCCATGCCGTGGCGGGGGCCGGCGAGGCCGTTCATGGCGGAGGCCATGGAGCGGTACATGTCGGCGAGGCCGCTGGCGACGGCGCGCCCGGTGAAGGTGGAGAGGTTGCCGCCGCCGTGGTCGGCGTGGAGCACGTAGTAGACGGAGAGGAGGCGGGTGAGCGCTTCGACATCGCCGCCGGGCATGCCGAGCATGTGGACGAAGTTGGCGACGTAACCGCGCTCGGGCTGTGAGGCGATCGGCTCGCCCCAGCCTTCGCGGAGGCGGAAGATGGCGGCGAGGGTGGCGGGGATGCGGGCGACGAGGTTGAGCGCGTCCTCGTAAAAGTCATCGGTCTTGCCGACCATCCCGAGAATCTGGATCGAGGCGGCGAAGAGGTCCATGGGGTGGCCGGACATGGGCAGGGCGTGGATGGCCTCGAAGGCCTCGGCCGGGACCTCGGAGCGGGCGGCGATGTCGGCGGTGAAGGCGGCTTTCTCTTCGGCGGTCGGCAGCGACTTGTTGAAGAGCAGGTAGATGATGTCCTCGGCGGGCATGAAGGCCAGATCGGCGATCGGGTAGCCGACGTAAGAGACGCCTTCCTCGGGGTCGACGTAGCTGGTCTCGCAGGTGCCGACGGGGTAGCCGCGCAGGCCGGTGTCGAGCTGCGCGTTGGTGATGGTGAATTCGATCTCGGGCAGTGCGGCCATCTGGATCATCCTCTCTGAAGCGCCGGGCGCGAACGCCCGGGCGGCGCGTTGGGCTCAGCCGTCGACCGACACAACCTGAAGGCGCATCGTGCCGCGTGGGACCTGGATTTCGACGATCGCGCCGACGGTGGCGTCGATCAAACCTTTGCCGACGGGGCTTTCGACGGAGATGCGGCGTTGGGGGGCGTCGACCTCGGTGGGGCCGACGAGGGTGTACGCCTGGACGCGCTGGTCGTCGGCGTCGAGCCGCTTGACGCCGACGGTGCTGCCGAGGTGGGCGCGTCCGGTGGCTTCGGTTTCGCTGATCACCGCGTGGGCGATCTGGTATTCGAGTTCGTTGATGCGGGAGTTGAGGCGCTCCTGCTGCTCGCGGGCGGCTTCCAGCGGCGCGTTTTCGCGGATGTCTTTGTCTTCGCGGGCCTGGGCGACGGCCTGGATGGCGGCAGGCAGCTCTTCGCGCAGGCGGCCCAGGTCGAGCTTGAGTTGTTCGAGGCCGTCGGCGGTCATCTCGAAGCGTTCGGCTTCCTCGTGCTCAAGCGCGGCGGAGGAAGAAGCGGTGAGGGACTTGACGCGCAGGTGGTTGCCGAGGTTGACCTCGGTGTAGCCGCAGTTTTTCCAGCAGAAGCGGAGGAACTCCTTGACCGGGATGAGACGGGCGGCGACATCGGCGGCGTTGGCGCCGATGGTTTCCTGGAAGGCGGCCATGCCGTGCGGAGTCAGATCGGCGATCGGCAGGTCGGGAGAGACCTGGGAGACGAACTGGGTGACGGCGGTGCGGGCGTTTTTGTCGAAGGGAGGTGTGGTTCGTCTGGTCGGGGGGGCGTCGGGGTTGTCTTCGCGCAGTTTGGCGGCGCGCTTCTGGCGCTGTTGCTCGCGTTTCTCGCTCCACTCGAAGTATTCGGAGGCGGCCTCGCCGACCGTCTTGACCCGCCGCGACATGCGGGCGTCGCCCTCGACGATGTCGTCAACGCCGTCGCCGTCTTCGGCGATTCCGACGTCGTCTCTCAGGGTGGCGGTGGTCTCGATCGTCATTGCCATCTCCGACTGTCTGCGGCGGCTGTCCGCGTGATTGCCCCGGCGATTGTCTGCGGCGGTCCCCTGAGGAGTCGCTCCATCATCGTACCGAACGGTCGCGGGCAGCCTGCCGCAACCGCGAACGGCTCCCTGGCGGCCTATTCTACCCCCTGTGCGCGATGCCTACTCCGATGCTCGCTCCACGGGGCCGCCGCCGGCGCCCGACAAGCGGCTGGAGGGACTGATCGGCGAGGAGCTGGAGGCGGCCGGTCTGCGGGCATCGGCGCGCGCCCAGCGGCAGCTGGCACTGTGGCTGGGAGCGCTGCTGGCGCAGCCGCGCAATCTGACGGGGGTGCGGGAGCCGGCGGAGGCGGTGGCCAAGCACGTGATCGAGCCGCTGCGCGGGTTTGAGGCGGCGCTCGGAGCGGACATCGCCGTCCCGCACGGGCCGATCATTGATGTGGGCAGCGGCAACGGCGCGCCGGGGCTGCCGATTGGGCTGGCGCATCCCGATCGGCCGCTGATGCTGCTCGATTCGCGCGCGTCGGCGGTGGAATTCCTGCGCACGCTGCCGGGGCTGCTGGATGCGCCGCAGGTTGAGGCGCGACTAGGGCGCGCGGAGGAGGCGTCGGATCTGCGGGAGCGGTTCGCGGTCGCGCTGACGCGGGCGGCGGCGGGCCCGCCGGTCGCGCTGGAATTGACGATCCCGCTGCTGGCCGTGGGCGGCGTGCTGCTCGCCTACGCGCGGCCGCCGGATGATCTCGCGCCTCTCCAGGCGGCGGCGGAGACACTGGGGGCGGTGATGATGCCGATCTCAGGGCCGGTCACTGAGGCAAGGGGAGCTGACGTGGAGCTGATCGCGGCGGTGAAGGCGCGGCCGACGCCGGCGGGCTATCCGCGGCGCTGGCCGCAGATTCGGCGGCGGCCGCTCTGAGGCTCAGTTTGCACTGCGTTCGGTCGAGTGATGGCGACAAACAGCGACGGGGCGCACACATCGACTCGGCGGCGCATTACGATCGCATTTCTATGACCATTTCGCAGAGCCTCAACGGCCGCGGCGGTGCGTCGGTGGACGCGCGGCAGCGCTACGCGCGCAATCTACGGGTCTACTACCTGTTCTACATGGCTAGCGGCTTCTTGATCTGGCTGCCGATCTGGATGGTCTACCTGATCGACGGGCGGGGGATGTCGCTGACCCAGGTCGCGCTGATGGAGACGATCTTCTGGGTGGCGCTGGTGATCGCGGAGGTGCCGACGGGCGCGATTGCGGATCGCTGGGGGCGGCGGACGTCGCTGTTTCTGGGCGGCTGCGGGTTCACGATTGCCTCGGTCGCGTTCGCGTTCAGCAGCAGCTACGTAATGCTGGCGGTGTCCTACGGGATCATGGCAGTCTCGATGACGCTGTATTCGGGGGCGGGGCACGCGCTGCTGTTCGACACGCTGCGGCAGTTGGGGCGGACCAACGAATACGAGAAGCACGTGGGGCGCTCGGAGGCGGGGGCGTTTGCGGCGATGCTGGTCGCGACGCTGCTGGGCGGGCCGATCACGGCGCTGGTGGGCTTTTCGAACACGATTCTGATTGGCGGCGCGGCGCTGGCGATGGCGGCGGTGATCGCGCTGCTGCTGCGCGAGCCGCCGCGCCGCGAGGCGGAGATCGCGCCGCAGCCGGGCGGCGTGAATGGGCAGCACGGCGGCGTTGGCGGGAACGGAACGACGCCCACATCGCCGGGCGTGGATGCGCCGCCGGCGCAGAGCGTGCTGCGCAACATGCTGGTGGGAGCATTCACGGTCTGGCGGCGGAAGACGCTGCTGGCGATCATCATCTTTGCGACGCTGATGATGGTGATCTTCGAGATGCCGGAGTTCTTCCTCCAGACCTTCGTGCGCTTCCAGGGGATAGACCCGCAGGAGACGCTGGGTACGGGCTTCGTGTACTCGGGCCTGATCATCCCGCCGATTGCGGGGATGGTGATCGGCTCGCTGCTGGCGGCGGGAGTGGCGGGGCGCTTCGGGGAGCGGCGGGCGCTGCCGGTGCTGCTGGTGGGCGGGCTGCTGTTGTTCGTGCCGCTGATGCTCTGGGATTCGCTCTGGGTGATCGTCGCGGTGGCGCTGGTGGCGGTGCTGCGGGGAATGATCCGGCCGATTGCGACGGGCTACATCAACCGCCGGATCGCGTCGGACCAGCGGGCGACGGTGCTTTCGATGTTCGAGCTTTCGATGGGGGTGCTGATGGCGCTGTCGGCGCCGGCGGTGGGCAGCGCGGCGGACAATTTGAGCTTCCAGTGGGCATTCGCGCTCTGCCTGGCGGTGCTGCTCGTGGGCGGCGGGCTGCTGGCGGCGGCTTGGCGGCGGGCGCACGCGCGGGAGCAGACGCGGAACGGGATCGCGCTGAATTCGGTGCCCGCGCCGCAGGCGGGCGCGGCGTCCGGGCGGAACGGCGCGGGCGCGGCAGCGGCGAACCCGAGCGAGGCGGAACGATCCTTGCCGTCCTGAGGGCGGCGCAGAGCGCGACGATCGAATTCTGATGTCCAATTCTCCGATTCTCAACGGGCGCGGCGGGGGCACGCTGTTCGATATGCGGCGGTATTTCGCGCGCAATCTGCGCGTGTACTACCTCTTCGAGGCGACGTCGGGCTTCCTGATCTGGATGCCGATCTGGATGATCTACATGATCGACGGGCGGGGGATGTCGCTGACGCAGGTGGCGACGATGGAGTCGGTCTTCTGGATCACGGTGGTACTGGTGGAGGTGCCGACGGGGGCGGTGGCCGATCGCTGGGGGCGACGGGTGTCGTTGTTTCTGGGCAGCTGCGGGTTCGTGATCGCGTCGGTCGCGTTTGCGTTCGCCGACGATTATGTGGGGCTGACGATTTCCTACACGATTATGGCGGTCTCGATGACGCTGCATTCGGGCGCGGGGCAGGCGCTGCTGTTCGACACGCTGCGCTGTCTGGGGCGGACGCATGAGTACGAGCGGCACGTGGGGCGTGCGGAGGCGCTGTCGTTTGCGACGCTGGTGGCGGCGATGCTGCTGGGCGGCCCGCTGACGGCGCTGCTGGGCTTCGTGAACACGATTCTGTTGGGCGCGGCGACGATGGGCGGGGCGTGCTTCGCGGCGCTGCTGTTGCGCGAGCCGCCGCGCCGCGAAGCAGAATTTGGGGCGGAGCTCGGGGCGGAACCGGGCATGTCGGTAGATGAGGCGGCGGCGGCGGGGCGGGAGAGCGTGACGCGGAACATGCTGGTGGGCTGGTTGACGATCTGGCGGCGCAAGACGCTGCTCGCGATCATCGCGTTTGCGACGCTGATGATCGTGCTGTTCGAGGTGCCGGATTTCTTCCTGCAACCGTTCGTGCGGGCGCAGGGCGTCGATCCGCGTGAGGCGGTCGGCTCGGGCTTGGCCTATTCGGCGCTGCTGATCCCGCCGATTGTGGGGCTGATGATCGGTTCGCTGCTGGCGTCGGCGGTGGTGCGTCGGCTGGGCGAGCGGCGGGCGCTGCCGCTGCTGCTGGCGGCGGGGATCGGGCTGTTCGTGCCGACGGTGATCTGGGACTCGCTCTGGGTGATCAGCGCGATCGGGCTGCTGGCGGTGCTGCACGGGATGACGCGGCCGATCGCGACGGGCTACATCAATCGGCGGATTCGCTCGGAGCAGCGGGCGACGGTGCTTTCGATGTACGAGTTGTCCACCGCGTTGCTGATGGCGGGCTGCGTCGCGACGATGGGCGGCGTGGTGGACAACCTGGGCTTCCAGTGGGCGTTCGCGCTGTGCATCGCGCTGCTGGCGGTGGGCGGCGGACTGCTGGCGGTCGCCTGGCGGCGGGCCCACGCGCGCGAGCAGGCGCGGAACGGGATCGCGCTGAATTCGGTGGCCGCGCCGCAGGCGGGCGGGTCGGTCAACGGGGCGGCGGCGCACGACGAGAGCGGGGGCGCTCAGGCGATGATCTCGCGCTCGCGGAGGTCGGCGACGGCGTCGGAAGCGAAGCCGAGCGAGGCGAGCAGGTCGTCGCTGTCCTGACCGCGCCTGGGCGCGCCGCCGCGCACGCGGCCGGGGGTGGCGCTGAGTTTGGGGGCGACGCCGGCCTGGCGCATCCGTCCGCCGTCGGGCGTTGCGACTTCAACGACCATCTGCCGCGCGAGGTTGTGCGGATCGGCGAGCGCTTCGTCGAGCGAAAGGACGGGTTTGGCGCAGATATCCACCTCGTTCAACAGTTGGTGCCACTCGTCGGCGCTGCGGGCGCGGAAGGCGGCGGCGAAGCGGCCGGCGATTTGGGCGCGGCGCTGCGGGTCCGTCGTGCCCTGATCAGGGATGAACTCCTCGCAGTCGAGGGCGCGGCAGAGGTTGGCGTAGAAGTAGGGCTCCATCGCGCCGACGGAGAACCAGCGGCCGTCGCTGGTTTCGTAGACCTGGTAGTGGGGGACGCCGCCATTGAGCATGTGCCGGGCGGGGCGCATATCGGCGCCTGCGCCCTCGTGGCCGGCGAGCGCGGAGGTGATCAGGGAGAGCGTGCCGTCGGACATGGCGAGGTCGATGTATTGGCCCTGTCCGGTGCGCTCGCGGGCCTGGATAGCGCAGAGGATGGCGAAGGCGGCCATCAGGCCGCCGGCGGCGAAGTCGGCGATGATGTTGACGGGAATGGCGGGGCGTCCGGCCGCCTCGCGGTCGCCGATCATGCCGAGCGCGCCGCCGACGGCGATGTAGTTGATGTCGTGTCCGACGTGGGCGGCGTAGGGGCCGGTTTGCCCGAAGCCGGAGAGGGAGCAGTAGACGAGGCGCGGGTTGAGCGGCTGGAGGGTGTCCCAGTCGACGCCGAGGCGCTTGACGACGCCGGGGCGGAAGCCCTCGAGGACGATGTCGGCGGTTTGGGCGAGGGCGTAGAAGATGCGGCGGGCTTCCTCCGACTTGAGGTTGAGGCCGATGGAGCGCTTGCCGCGTCCGAGGGCGTAGGAGGAGTAGCGGCGGCGCTCTTCGTTGGGGTCGGGCGCGGTCTGGGCATCGGCGCTGCGGCGTCCCTGGGGGCGGCCGGCTTCTTCGATCAGGATGACTTCGGCGCCCATGTCGGCGAGCAGCATGGAGCAGTAGGGCCCGGGCGCGAGGCGGGAGAGGTCGAGGACTCTGAGGCCATCGAGGGGGCCATCGAGCTGTGGGGCGTCGGTCATGGGGTCCTCCTGGGGGTTGGGCGCGGTGTATTCGCTATGTCACGTTAGGGCGCGCCGGTCCATTCGCGGCGGCGGAGGGGGACGTGGAAGAGCCAGAGGGAGGTGAGACCGACGATGGAGACGGGGATGAGGACGAGCGCGTGGAGGGTGGCGGCGTAGGCGATGGCTGCTGCTTCTGCGCCGACGCCGGGGTCGAGGTCGCCGAGTTGGGGGAGGTAGATGAGCAGGACTGCTTTGGTCGCCCACTCGAAGGGGCCGACGCCGCCGCTGGTGGAGGGTGCGGTGATCAGGATGTTGGCGGCCGCGGCGACGAGCAGGTAGACAGGGAAGGGGAGGCCGAGGCCGAAGGCCTCGCCGATCATGGCGTACATGACGGCTTCGAGCGCCCAGGCGAGCAGGCTGGTCCAGAGCGCCCCACGGATTTGGACGGGGTTGGCCTGGGCGCCCATGCCGGCGATGACGGGGGCGAGCCAGCTCTGCATGCGCTCCGCGCCCCAGGGGGCGCGGCTGACGACTCGGGCGAGCAGCTCTTCGGCGCGCTGTGGGTTGCGGGCGATCGCGCCGAAGAGCAGGAACGCGCCGATCATGCCGAAGACGAGGAAGCCCATGCCGGCGGTGAGCGCGGGCCCGGCCCAGGTCATGCCGGCGACGCCGGCCAGGGAGCAGGCGACGCCGACGCAGAGGAAGACGGTGAGCATCAGGCCGTCGTAGACGCGGGTCATGAAGATGCTGGAGAGTCCGCTGGCGCGGGGCAGGTCGTGGCGGACGGCGAGAACGTGGGCGCGGACCAGTTCGCCGGCGCGCAGGGGGAGGACGTTGTTGACGCCGAAGCCGATAGCGACGATGGGGAAGAGTCGCCACCAAGGGATCGGTCGGAGGTGGCGGAGCAGGTAGTGCCAGCGCCAGGCGCGGGCGGCGATGCCGGCGAAGTAGACGGCGAGGGCTGGGATAATCCAGAGAGGCGAGGCTTCGGTGAAAGCGCGCGCGACAGCACCGAAGTCGGTGTTGCGGAGGAAGAGCAAAATGAAGGCGGTGCTGACCGCGAGGCCCAGGAGGGGGCTGAGCCAGGGGGCGCGGAGCGCGCCCATGGGTTAGCTGGCTTCGAGCCGCCGCCCGGGCCGGCGCAGGGTTTCGCGCAGCCGCTCTTCGGCGCGGCGGGCGGCGGCCGCGAGGTCGGCGCGGCGGCGTTCGGCGGCGCGCCAGGCGCTGCGGCTGAGTTCAACGGCGAGGAAGGCGGCGAGCGCGACGGCCGCGCCGGCGAGGATGTCGGCGACATAGTGCTCGGCGAGGTAGACGAGCGCGAAGGCGAGCAGCAGGGAGTAGGCGAGCGCGAGGGCGACGAGGACGCGGGAGCGCAGGACGAGGCCGATGAAAACGACGACGAAGGAGGCGGCGAAGTGGAGGGAAGGCATGGCGGCGCTGGGGTTGGGCTCGGCCATGGCTTCGAAGGCGCCGTTGTAGAAGGACTCGCCGAGGATGGCGGGGCCGACGCTGTGCATGGCGCGGACGACGCCGTCGAGCAGGCCCTGCTCGGCGGCCATCCAGGGCGGCACGGTGGGGACGAGGTAGTAGAGCGCGACGCCGAGGTAGAAGACGGCAGTCATGGTGAGGATGACGCGGGGCGCGTGGCGGCGGGCGAAGAGAAATGCGCCGACGACGGCGGCGTGAGGAAAGATGAACCAGAGCCAGTGGACGACGGCGGAGAGGTAGGCGACCCAGCCGGGGTCGGGTCCGACACCGCCGATGCGGGACTGGAGCCAGGCAGAGGGTGCGATGCCGCCGAACATCCAGAGTTCCCAATCGATGACGTAGGCGGAGAGCGCGGCGAGGCCGGTCTCGTCGGCGGCGTCGCGCAGTTGGGTGAAGAAGGCGAGGCCGACGAAGTAGGCGGCGAGCAGTCCGCCGGCGCCGCGGCGGCTGCCGAGCAGGAAGGAGGCGAGCACGGCCGCGCCGACGATGGGCGCAAAGGCGATGGAGTCGAGTCCCCAGCCGAGGCGGACAGCGACGGCGACGAGGCCAGCGGCGACGGCGGCCCAAAGGGTGTAGATGCCGATCTGACGACGGCGTTCTGCTCGCACGCTGCTCATGCCCCCTCAGCGCATCGGAACCTGCGTGATCATCGTAGCGAGCTTGGAGCCGTAAGCGCACGCGCGCTGCCGCGGGGTCGGTGCGGGACGCCGTGTAGAGTTTTTTCCGGTTGGGGGTCCGTTGCGAAATTCTCCACTGCCGGCGAACCTGACTGAAGCCGTTATGTCACTCAATCTACCAGGCCGCTCCGGTCCGCCATGCCACTCCGGTCCGTCATTCCCGCCCCCGAGCGGGAATGACGGAGAGCAGGCGGGGGTTAGGGGGCGGCGGGGAGGCGCAGGCTGATGAGGCGGGCGATGGCCGGGAGGTCGGTTTGGGCGGGAAGCTGCTCGCGGCGAGAGCTGCGCAGGAAGACGACGGCCGCGCCCTGGGCGAAGACGATGACTTCGGTGCGGTAGCGCGCGCCGGCGTTGCCGTGCAGCAGCCGCACGGCGAGCGCGGCGGAGCCGACGGCGGGAGGATCGAAGGGGATGGCGCTGACCAGCGCGTGCTCGGGACTGGTGAAGGAAAGAGCCGTATCGGGCGGTTGGGCGGCCAGGTAGCGCACCCAGGCCTGCGCGGATTCGGCGCTGACATCGGTGAAGATGTGCAGCCAGAATGATTCGCCGGTCGCGCCGTCGGCGGGCACGTAGATGCGTCCGTCGTTCCAGAGCGCGCGGCGGGTGAGGGCGGCGAGAACGGGGTCCGACATGCTGCTGACCCAGTCGGCGACGCCGGCGACCCAGTCGGTGGCCTCGAGGTGACGGCCGACATCCTCGTCGCTGAGCGGCGGCAGTTCTTGGGGCGCGGGGGCGATGATCTGCGGCTGGGGCTGGAATTGTTGCTGCGGCGGGGCGGGCGAGGCCGACTCGCAGGCCGCGAGAGCGATCACTGCGGAGAGCAGCAGCGCGGCGAGGGCGGCGCGCGGCGCGGGAGGCGGCACGCTACGGACCCGCATCGGCGGCGACGCCGACGCCAGGGACGGCGTCGGCGGCGGGCGGGCCGTCGGCCCGGAGGATGACGCGGAAAGTGGTTCCGACGCCGGCGCTGCTGAGCACATGGATTTCTCCGCGCTGGGCAAGCACGAGTTCGCGGGCGATGGCGAGGCCCAGGCCCGTGCCGCCCTGCGCGCCGGGGCGATCCGACTTGTAGTAGCGGTCGAAGAGGTTGGGAATCGCCTCTTCGGGGATGCCGACACCGGTGTCGGCGACGGAAATGCTCACGCTGGTTTCGCTCTCGGCGCGCGCGCTGAGCGTGACGTTGCCGCCCGGCGGAGTGTGGCGCAGCGCGTTGTCGACCAGATTACCCAGTACCTGCTCGAGGCGGTCCCAGTCGCCCAGCGCGTCGGGCGCGTCGCCGGGTTCGACGGCGAGATTGACATCGAGCTCGTCGGCGCGGAGAGCGAAAAGGTCGCTGATGTGGTCCATCAGGATGCCGAGCGCGATGGGCGCGCGCTCGACCCGGACCTGCCCGGCTTCGATGCGCGAGAGGTCGAGCAGGCCTTCCACGAGCCGCAGCAAGCGGCGCGATTCGTCTTCGATGATGCGGTAGGCGTTGGGCCGGCCTTCTTCTTCCACGATGTCGTCCATCAGGGCGCGCGAGAAGCCGTTGATCGAGGTGAGCGGCGTTTGCAGATCGTGGGAGACGTTGGCCAGAAAGTCGCGCAGCGCTTTTTGCTGGCGCTCGACTTCCTCGGTCATCTGGTTAAAGGATTGCGCCAGTTCGCGCGCTTCCTGCGAGCCGGCCACGGCAACGCGCTGTTGGAGGCTGCCCCGGGCGACGGAACGGGCGGCGGCGGCGACAAGCTGGACGGGCTGGTAGATGGTGCGCGAGATGAAGAGTCCGACGAGCACGGCGACGACGAGGGCGATACCGCCGGCGAGCAGCAGGCGCGGGGCGAGGTCGGCGAGGGCCGCGCTTTGCGGCTGTCCGACAACCGCGACGGCCACGCAGCAGAAGCCTTGAGCGTCGGCGGCGGCGGGCGGCAGGGCGACGACGATGTAGGTGAGCTGTTCGCCGCCGGAAGCGTCGACGGCGCCTTCGCGCGATTGGCCGGGCTCGAGACCGCGGAGATCGATATCGAGGCGTTCGCCTTCGAAGCGGTTTTCGCGCTCGTAAATGCCGGCGACGCTGCCCTCACGGCTGAGGCCGAGGACCAAAACATCGTCTTCGGCGGCGATGGAGCCGGTGACGCGAGAGGTGGTTTCCCAGACCTGGAGGAGCTCGGCGAGGGTTTCGCTTTCGCCGGGCCGGGCGAAGATTTGGGGGCCCCAGGCTCTGGCGATTTCGCGCACGCGGGCCTGCTCGAGGTCCTGCTGGTAGCCGCCGAGCAAGACGTAGAGGGAGACGCCGATTGCGCCCAGCGTGACGAGGATGATGACGGCGAGGGTCAAGTAGATG
Organism: Dehalococcoidia bacterium; assembly: GCA_965242565.1. GTDB lineage: Bacteria > Chloroflexota > Dehalococcoidia > Bin125 > Bin125 > CATQGW01. Next base: position 2,034,744 of record OZ251457.1, read on the forward strand.
CGCGCGCGGATCGTGCGCGCGCGCAGGCGTTGGGGCCAGCGCAGAGCGGGCGCGGGGCTCACGCGCCGCTACCGGCGGCTGCTCCGCGCCGGTGCGCCGCCGGCCGCAGCCAGCTCGGCGTTGTCGGCCAGGGTCAACTTGTAGCCGACGCCGCGCAGTGTCTCGATCACGAGGTCGCTGCCGGCCAGCTTCTGGCGGACATGGTTGATGTGGACATCGACGGTGCGCGTCTCGCCGCTGAAGGTGTAGCCCCAGACGAGGCTGAGCAGCTGCTCGCGGGACATCACCGTGTTGAGATTCTGGGCGAGGGTGAAGAGCAGGTCGAACTCTTTGGTGCGCAGCTTGATCGGCTGACCGCCGAGTTCGGCTTCGCGCCGCTGGCGGTTGAGAGTGAGACCACCGACGCTGACTTCGACGCCGGAGCGCTGAATGCCGTCGCTGCGGCGCAGGATGGCCTTGACCCGGGCAACGAGCTCCTTCGGGTTGAAGGGTTTCGTCAGGTAGTCGTCGGCGCCGAGTTCGAGGCCGGCGACTTTGACGGTGTCCTCGCGCCGCACGGTGAGCATCAGGATGGGCACATCGGAGTGCTGGCGCAGGCCCTTGGTCACCTCGAAACCGTCGAGCTTGGGCATCATCAGGTCCAGCACGACCAGGTCGGGCTGGGTGGAGAGGCCTTTTTCGAGCGCTTCGCGTCCGTCGACGGCGAATTCGAGCTCGTAGCCCTCACGGGACAGGTAGAGACGGACCAGTTCGCGGATATGCGGCTCGTCGTCTGCGATCAGGATTTTCATCGGCGCCTCGGACCTCGCCGCCAGGCTGATTCCACTATATGCACATTCGGGGCTCTTCGCGCTACCCCGTTGATATGCTCGCTCTTCCGATGCTTGGTGATGCCCGCTGCGAGCGAGGAGTGCTGCGAAATGGTCCGTCAACTGCCGGCTGGTGTGGAGGTTCGCGCGGCCAATGCCGAGGAAATGGAAGACTTCCGCTTCGTGGCCAACATCTCGCTGGCCGAGCACGGGATTCCCGAGCGGGATCCGGTGACCTACCTGCGGCCGGAGTGGACGACCTGCGTATTCGAGCGCGGGCAGCTGGCGACGACATTCGGGGCCTGGCCGTTTTCGATGCGGTTCAACGGAGAGCGCGCGGCGATCGCGGGAGTGACGGCGGTGGGCACGCTGCCGACCAAGCGGCGGCGCGGCTACCTGCGGGCGGCGATGGAGCATGCGCTGGCCGAGCAGTACGAGCGCGGTCAATCGCTGGCCGCGCTCTACGCCTCGCAGGCGGCGATCTACCAGCGCTACGGCTACGCCGTCTGCTCGACGCGGTGCAGCTACGAGATCGACCCGCTGGACCTCCACTTCTTCAACTGTCCCGAACCGACCGGCGAGCTGACGGTGGCCAACGCCGGCGATCTGCCCGACAACGCGCAGGTGATCCGCGATCTCTACCGCGAGTTCGTGGAGCCGCGCAATGGGCAGATTCACCGCGGGCTGGAGTCCTGGGAGGCGGAGGCGCTGGCGGAGCCGGGCGACATTCACGAGGGACCGCTGCGCTGTCTGCTCTACGAGGAAGAGGGGCGAACGCTGGGCTACATGCTCTACACGAGCTACGAGCACCGCGCGTACAATGTGCTGACCGGCGGACAGCGGGACCACCACACGCAGGTGCGGGAGTACGGCTGGCTGACGCCGGCGGCCTACGTGGCGATGTGGCGCTACATCGCGGCGCACGATCTGGTCTGGCGGGTGATCGTCAACGACGCGCCGGAAGACGATCCGCTGGTGCATCTGACGCGCGATCCGCGCACGCTGCGGCGGAAGACGATGGACGGCATTCTGGTGCGGGTGGTGGATCTGCCCCGGGCGCTGGGCATCCGCCCCTACGCCGCGGAGGGGGCGATCACGTTCCGCGTGCGGGATGAGTTGTGCGAGTGGAACACGGGAACCTGGCGGCTGGAGGCGGGGCCGGAGGGGTCCGATATTCGGCAGGCCGATGAAGAAGCGGAGCTGAGCATGGATGTGCATTCGCTGGCGCAGCTGGTCACAGGCCACCTCCCGGCGAGCTACCTGGCGCGCCTGGGCCGCATCGAGGCGTCGGATCACGCGGCCCTGCAACGGGCAAACGCGATATTCGCGACGGAATACCGGATGCACTCAATGAATCACTTCTAGGGGCCCTCACACTCCCGCCATCCTCTCTCCGCCATACCCGCCCCCCAGGATCCGTCATACCCGCGCTTGCCGCGGGTATCTCGCCGCGCCCAGCACCCCCTCGCCCCACTCAAAAGCTCCGTCGCCCCAGACTTGATCTGGGGCCCAAACCCAACCCTCTTCGCAGCACCAGCGGTACGAGTACCCGCCAACAACCGCCGTATGGATTCCCCAGATCAAGGCGGCGCCGCCGGAGAGGCAGGCGCGGCCCACTCCATCCACCAGCCGTGCGGAGATGCATTCGCCAACATTTGGCGGATCGCGTCGCCGTGGGCGTAGCGGGTGAGGCTGAGCTGCGGCTCGCGGCCTTCGAGGGTGAGCAGCCAGATGGGGCGGTGCTGCGCCGCTTCGCGGAGCGTCTGTTGGATTTGGGCGATGCGCCCGCGGCCGAATTGGTAGAGCGCGACGGTGGCGTAGACGACCAGCGCGCTGTCGGGCGGGGCGGCGCGGATCAGCTCGTGGAGCAGCTCCGCGCCGTCGCCGCGGTGCAGTTCGACCGGGGAGGCGTCGAGTTCGGCGGCGGCGGCGATCAGGCGGGCGTGGCGCTCGATGTGCTCGGGCCAGATCAGGGCTTGCAGCCAGCGCAGCTGCTCGGCGTCGCGCAGATTGATCGGGTTGAGGTCGACGCCGACGCGGCTGGCGACGGGGATGTCGTCGAGCAGGTCGGGGAAGACGCCCGGTCCGCGCAGGTCGGATTCGAGCTGGACGGCGGCGGTCGGCGAGCCCCAGCGGCGCTCTTCTGCGCCGGCGCGCAGGTAGCAGTATCCGTAGCGGTCGAAGTTGAGGTTGACGCCGCCGCTTGCGCCCAGGTCGATCAGCGCGAGCGGGGCGTCGGCTTCCGTGGCGATGATCGAGAAGGCGGGCAACAGGCAGGCGCAGCGGCGCACGACGTTGGTCTGGGTGCTGCGCGTGCGGACGAGGTTGAGGACGGCCTCGCGGTGCGTGAGCACGAAGTCGCGGAAGAGCGGAAAAGCCGGCGTCTGCGGGCGTTCCGCGCCGCTGACGATCGGGTAGTGCGCCGCGAGTGGGTGGTCGACGCCGCTGAGCAGCAGGTATTGGACGGCGGCGAAGAAGACATTGGGGGCGGGCTGGCCCTTGCGCTTTTGGGCGGCGACGGCGAGCAGGTCGTCGTCGAGCGAGACGCCGTAGGAGAGCTCGGCGTACATGGGCGAGTCGAGGCCCGGCGCTTCGTCGCGCCCGAAGATGTGGAAGACGGTGCGGTAATGCTCGACGCGCTGCGGATCGATCAGGTCCGCCTGCGGCATTTGGCGGCGTCAGCCGGCAATGAAGGCGGTGACCTTCTGCAACAGCGCTTCCGGCTCTTCGACCTGCGGCATGTGGCCGGAGGCGGAGAAGAGCGCGACTTCGCTGTTGGCGATCGCCTTGTTGAAGTCCTGGGCGTACTGCGGGGGGACGAGGCCGTCGGATTCGCCCCAGCAGATCAGGGTGGGGGAGGAGATGCGGTGGATGCGCTCGCTGAGGCGCTTGTCGGGGATCGGCCAGAGGAAGCGTGCGGCGGTCTGGAGGTTCTTGGCGCGCTCGACGGTGACGGTGCGCAGCTCGTCGGGGTCTTCGGGCGGCGGCGCGGTCATCATCTTCGCGCCGGGGTGCTCCTGGTCGTGGAAGAGCGCGTCGACCAGCTCGTTGGGCATCATGGCGAAGAAGTCGACCACCGGGTAGTCGTCGTTCCAGAGGCCGACGGGGGCGATCAGGATCAGTTTGGAGACGCGCTGCGGGCGCATCGCGGCGACCTCGGAGGCGAACCAGCCGCCCATCGAGTGGCCCATCACGATCACGTCGCCGTCGACGCCCATCGCGTCGAGGAAGTCCCAGTAGAAGCCGAAGACGTCGTGGTGGTCCATCAGCCATTCGATGCCGGTGGAGCCGCCGGTGCCGGGGATGCGCGGGGCGATCACGTGGTAGCGCTGCGAGAGCTGTTCGAGGAAGGGGTCCCAGATCAGGCCGCCGGCGCCGTGGATGAAGAGCAGGTCGGGGCCGGAGCCGGCTTCGAGCACTTCGACGTTGAAGCGGCCGTTGACGACCGAAACGGTTTTCTCTTCCATGGGGGCTCCCTCGCGCTCTCAGCGGTGCGGATTTCGGTACGCAGCCAGTCTCCGCGCGGCGCGGGCGGCTACGTGCGCAGGCTATGAGCGCGCTTGATCGGTGTCAACGCGGCCCCCCTCTCAATCTCCCCCCACGATGGGGGGAGAGGTCGGAAGGCCCCGCGACGGGGGGAGAGGTCGGAAGGCCGCGACGGGAGAGGTGGGTGGGGTTCCGCCGATCGCTTCCGTCATTCCCGCCTTGCGCGGGAATCCATCCGGCGGCGGTCTCATAGAGTGGTGGAATGAGTGGGATGCTGCCGGCGCGGACGGTTCGGGCGTACGACATTCGGGGGCTTGCGCCGGAGGAGATCGGGGTTGGCCAGGCAGGGCAGGTGGGGCGGGGCTTCGCGGGATGGCTGCTGGCGCGCGGGGCGTCGTCGGTTGCGGTGGGGCGCGACGCGCGGCCTACCTCGGCGACGCTGTACGAGGCGGCGATTGAGGCGCTGAGGGGGGCGGGGATTGAGACGACGGCGTTGGGGCTCTGCCCGACGCCAGTGGTGGGCTGGGCGGTGGACCGGCTGGGGCTGGGCGGCGGGCTGATCGTGACGGCGAGCCACAATCCGCCGGAGTACAACGGGTTCAAGCTGCTGGGCGCGGAGGCGGTTCCGCTGCTCTCGGAGGAGATCGCGGCGGTCTCGCGCGGCGGTCCCGTTACCTCATTCAGGCAAGCGGCGCGGCATGACCGCGATATCGCACCCGACTATCTGGCGATGCTGGCGGAGCGATTTCCGCGCACCGGTCTGCGGGTGGCGGTGGATCCGGGCAACGGGGTGGTGAGCCGCACGGGGCCGGCGGCGCTGGCGGCCGTTGCGACCGGCGTACACGCCATTCATCACACGGTGATGGCGCGGGGGCCGCACATCGCGGATCCGCAGGAGCCCTCGACGATGGTCGATCTGGCCAACGCGGTGACCACGCTGGGGCTGGATTTGGGGATCGCCTGGGACGCCGACGGCGATCGGATCGGCGTGGTCGATCACCTGGGCCGCCGCTATGAGGCGGACTGGCTGGCGGCGCTGCTGGCGCGTCCGCTGCTGGCGCGGCGGGCGGGCGCGGCGGTGCTGCTCGACGCCAAGGCGTCGCGCAGCGCGGTGGAGGATGTGGCGGCGCACGGCGGCGATGCGCGGATCGCGCCGACGGGCTATCCGCTCTTTCGGCGGCGGATGCGGGCGGAGGGGATCGCGTTCGGGGGCGAGACGAGCGGGCACATCATGTTCGGGCCGGAGTATCTGGGCGGGGAGCGTTACCCGTGGCTGGACGACGGGGTGTACGCGGCGTGCGCGCTGCTTGCGCGGCTTGGCGAGAGCGGGCGCTCGCTGGCGGAGGAGGCGTCGTCGATTCGGGTGCGCCCGGCCTCACCGGAGCTGCGGCTGCCCTGCCCGGATGGGGAGAAGGCGAAGGTCGCGGCGGCGATCGGCGACTATCACGCGGGGCGGTTCGCGGTGGACCGGAGCGACGGGGCGCGGATCGATTACGGCGACGGCTGGGCGCACGCGCGCGCGTCGAATACGGCGCCGGTGCTGAGCCTGCGCTTCGAGGCGGACACGGAGGCGGCGTACGAGCGGATTCAGGCGGAGTTGCTGGGGGCGCTGAAGGGGCAGGCGAACGTGCGGGAGCGCGAGCAGATTGCGGCGGCGGCGCTGATGGGACCTCAGCCGCCCGCCTGATCCTCCGTCGGTTGTCCGGCTTGTTCGGCTGCCTGCTCGGCCCGCTGCTGCGCCTCGCGCTCCGCGCGGAGCCGCTCGCGGCGCTCGATCAGCGGCGCGGGGCGGCTCTGGCTGATCATCAGCACGCGCATCCGGCTGGCGAGCGGTCGCAGGTCCTGAGGAACTGCGCCGCCGACGAGCAGCACGGCTCTGATGTAGCGGCGGCACGGGTCCAGCTCGTCTTCAACGCGGAGCAGGGCGCGGAGCTTGACCAGGGTGAAGATCGCGCGGCGCAGCTCGTGCTCTTCCGCGCCGTCGGGGCGGACCTCGATGATGGTGGCTTCGTGGCGGTTGAGGAAAGCGACATCGCACTCGTCGCCGGAGGGGAACCAGCGCTCGGTGATCGGCTCGGAGCCGCGGTCTGCGCCGACGCGCTCAGGGTGCGCGGCGGCCCACTCCTTGAGCCAGCGGTGAGCGTCGCTCTCCGGGGTGCCGGCGCGCGCCTTGGTGGGCGGCAGACCGAAGCTGTAGATGCCGACCTGCACCCAGTCGTAGCGGCTGATCGCGGCGATGGTCTCGGCATCGGGCGCGTTGAGCAGGTCGGCGAGACGCGGAGCGTCGGGCCAGCCGGCGGCAATCCGGGCCTGCATCCGCTCAGCGAGATCGGACAGCTCGTCCAGCTCGACCTCGATGCGGGCGGCTGCAGCTGCGGGATCGGCGGCCTCGCCCTTGCGCGCGGACTTGCCGAGCAGGCGGAACAGCGTGCGCTGCGAATCGAACGGATCGCGGGCCGTGGGTTTGGGCGTATCGAGCATGGCGGCAGCGCTGGCGGTGGTATTGGCGGCGGTGACGGCGTCGGGCATGGCGGGCCTCCCGCCCATAGGCTAGACGGGCGGGAGCTGCGGCGATGCGGGTACCCAGGGAGATCTTTCGGGCCTACGACATTCGCGGGCGGGCGCTGGGAGCGGGCGCGCCGCTGACGCCGACGCTGGCGGAGGCGATTGGGCGCGCGTTTGCGGCGATGCTCCTGCGGGACGCGGCGTCGGCGCGCTGCGCGGCGGGCGGCGACCAGCGCTCGAGCACGCCGGCGCTGAAGGCGGCGCTGATCGCAGGGCTGCGGCAAGGCGGGGTGGATGTCGTGGATATAGGCCTCGCGCCGTCGCCGCTGGTCTACTGGGCCGGCGCGGCGCGCGGCGCGGCAGCCGCGGTGGTCACGGCCTCGCACAACCCGCCGCAACAGAACGGCGTGAAGCTGGTTTGGCCCTCAACACTGCCGCTGCGTCCGGAGGAGATTCAGGAGCTGGCGAGTTTGATCGAGGCGGAGCAATTGCCGACGGGGCGGGGCGCGCTCGCTAACTGGGATCCGCTGCCGGCCTACCTGGACAATCTGGCGCGGGACGGCGAGCGGCTTGAGGGGCTGCGCATCGCGGCGGATCCGGGCAACGGGGCAGCGTCGCTGACGGGTCCTGCCGCGCTAGCGGCGCTGGGCGCGCGGGTGGAGACGATCCACGGAGAACTGCGGGCTGAGCCGTCGCATCCCGCGGACCCGCAGCAGGCCGCGAATATGGCGGAGCTATGCGCGGCGGTGCGCGACGGAGACGCGGAACTCGGCTTCGCATGGGACGGAGACGGAGATCGGCTGGGGGTAGTGGACCGCCGCGGGCGGCGCGCGGATCCGGATCGGGTGATGGCGCTGCTGGCGCGGGAGCATCTGGCGCGGCGTCCGGGAGCGCCAATTCATGTCGACGTGAAAACATCGCAGGCGGTGATCGAGGACATCCGCGCGCACGGCGGCGAACCGATCATGGGGCCGGTGGGCCACTCACTGGCCAAACACGCGATGCAGGCGCAGGGAATCGATTTCGGCGGCGAGCCGAGCTGCCACTACTACACGAGAGTGGGGTCGCCGGCGCACATCACGGACGACGCGGTGCGGGCGGCGCTTCGGATCGCGCAACTCTGCGCGCGCGGGCTGTCCGGCGAGACGGCCACGCTGGAGGAGCAGCTGGATGAAATTCCGGCCTGGCGGGCGTCGCCGGAGGTGCAACTGCCATGTGCAGACGAGCAAAAGTTCGCAGTCGCGGCGCAGGTTGCCGAGGCGCTGGGGCGCCGACGGCGGATTGTCACGATCGACGGGGCGCGGGCGGATTACTCCGCGACCGAGCCGGGCGCCTGGGCGCTGGTCCGGGCGTCAAACACGAATCCGGTGCTGACGGTGCGTTTCGAAGCGCGCACCGAGGCGGGGTTCAAAGCGGTGCGCGCGGATCTGTGCGGCGTGCTCGCCGAGGCAGGGCTGGATGTAAGGACCCTCGAGAGGGTGGAGGTCGGGGGATAAGAAGCGAGCGGGGGCAAAATCGGGTGGGCGCGTGTTCACACTTCCCTCATTCCCACCCTCTCGTTCCAGCCATTCCCGCCGCCCTTTCCTCGTCATTCCCGCTCCCCGTCCCCCGTCATTCCCGCCCCCGAGCGGGAATCTGCCCCGAGCCGCCTCCGATACCGCGCCTCGCTGCGCCCTATCCCGCCCACGCCGTGATACCATCGCTCATCCACAACAGAACAAAAGAACTGCCATGCCTGCTTCCACCCACCTCACCGCAACAGCACACCCTGACCAAACCCGACCAAACCTGAACAACCCTGACCACCCAGAACCGCCCCGACCAGATAAGGCACAGGCCGCAACCCACCCCGAACACCCTGAACACCACCGAACAAACCCGAACAACCCTGACCGCCCAAAATCACCCCGACCAGATAAGGCACAGGCCGCAACCCACCCCGAACACCCTGAACACCACCGAACAAACCCGAACAACCCTGACCACCCAGAACCGCCCCGACCAGATAGAGCACAGGCCGTGACCCACCCCGAACACCCTGAACACCACCGAACAAACCCGAACAACCCTGACCACCCAGAACCGCCCCGACCAGATAAGGCACAGGCCGCAACCCACCCCGAACACCCTGACCACCACCGAACAAACCCGAACAACCCTGAACAACATGGCTGGCGACAGGCCGACTGGTGTGAACAGGCGCTAGGGCGCCGCCGGGCTGAGGTCGAAGGCGTCCGCGAGGAGTTCGTAGGAGTGGGTCCGCGCCTGGAAGTCGTGAGTGATGGTCAGGACGATGAATTCGTCCACGTCGTAGACGCTCGCCAGCTCCTCCAGCCGATCGCGCACCCGCGCGGGCGAGCCGTGAATGCTGCGCGCCTGCATGTAGGCGAGGTAGTCCAGCTCGGGCTGGGTGTAGGGGAAATTGAGCGCTTCCTCGACCGAGGGGATGCCGCCGCGCACGCCGCGGTTGCCCTGGATGCGCCAGCACCAGCGGCTCCAGCAGAGGCGCTCCGCCTCTTCGTCGGTTTCGGCGACGGTGACGGAGACGCCGAGGCTGGCGCGGGCTTCGCCGCTGACCGGCGAGCCCTGAAAGCGGTCGCGGTACTTGCGCACCACCTGCTCGCCGCCCTCAGGCGAGATGAAATGCGCGAAGCAGAAGGACCAGCCCAACTCGGAGGCGACATGCCCGCCGTAATGCGAGGAGCCGAGCATCCAGAGCTCGGGCATCGGCGCGCCGGGCGGCGCGGCGTGGACGCCGCGGTATTCGTGATCGGGCGGCAGGTCGTCGGCCAGCCAGCCATAGAGATCGAGCAGCTGCTCGGGAAAATGGTCGATGCCGAGCGCGCCGGGTCCGTGGACCAGCGCGCGCGCCGTGCGCCCGTCGCTGCCCGGCGCGCGGCCCACGCCGAGGTCGATCCGGCCGGGAAACTGCGTCGTGATCGTGCGGAAGTTCTCGGCCACCTTGAGGCTGCTGTAGTGCGGCAGCATGATCCCGCCCGAGCCGACCCGGATGCGCTCCGTCCGCGCCGCGACCTGCGGGATCAGGATTTCCGGCGAGGAGCAGGCGAGCGAGCCGGCGTTGTGGTGCTCGGCGAGCCAGTAGCGCGAGTAGCCGAGCCGGTCGCAGGCTTCGGCCAGCTGGAAGGTCTCGGAGATCGCCTGCGCCGCGCTGCCGCCGGAGCGAATCGGGATCTGATCGAGCACGCCGAGCCGCATCGAATCGCCTCCGTATCGCAGCCTACAGCCGCGCCGCGGCGGGCGGCCTTACCCTTGCGCAATGACCAATACCACCAGCCGAGACACGACCAACGACGCACACAAGATCAGCCGAACGATCATCGACGCCTGGCAGGGGCGCGTGGTGGAGGACTACGTCAGCGCCGCGACGCGCAGCCTCTCGGCGGGCAGCCTGATCGACTGGGGCCTGGCCGGGCGGCCGCCGAAGACCGACGCGCCGCCGATCTCGCTGCGCGGCGGCATCCCCGACGCCGACACGCAGCCGCGCGAGCAGTTGATCGCGGCGGTGCGGCGAGTGCTCGAACAGCCCGGCGACGCCGCGCTCGTCTACGGCGGCCCGCAGGGCTTCGAGCCGCTGCGCGAGGAGATCGCCCAATTCTTCGCGCCCAATCACCCGGCGCAACCCGACGCGGACTGGTACTTCCTGACCAACGGCGCGGCGGGCGCGATTGAGGCGGTCTGCTCGGCGCTGATTGATCCGGGCGATGTGGTGATCAGCGAAGCGCCCACGTTCGCCGGCTCGCTGCGCACGATCCGCGGCAAGCAGGCCGAGGTGCTCGGCGTGGGGATGGACGCGGACGGGATTCGCCTGGATCGGCTGGAGCGGGCGCTGGATCGCGTGGAAGCCGAAGGCCGGCGCGTGAAGCTGATCTACACCCAGCCGACATTCCAGAATCCGACCGGGCTGACGACCGGCTTGCAGCGGCGGCTTGACCTGCTCGAGCTGGCGGCGCGGCGCGGCGTCTTCATTCTCGAAGACCACGCCTACTCCGAGCTCTGGTTCGACGGCCCGCCGCCGCCCACGCTCTCCGAACTGAGCCACGGACACGGCGTGTTCACGATCGGCACCTTCTCCAAAGTGATCGCCACCGGGCTGCGCGTGGGCTGGGTGCAGGCGCGCCCCGAGTGGCTGCGCACGCTGCTGCCGACGCGCTTCGATATGGGCAACAGTCCGCTGCTGCACCGGATGATCCACGAGTACATGGCGCGGGGCGACTTCCGCGAGCACGTGGCGCGGATGCGCGCGCTCTACAAGCGCAAGGCCGAGACACTGGCCGACGCGCTGGTTGATTTCGGCGAGCCGTACTTCGAGATCACCCGCCCGCAGGGCGGCTTCTTCCTCTGGCTGCGGCTGCACGAAGGGTTGGACGCAAGCGCAATTCACGACGCCGCCACGGACCAGGCGGTCTACTTCGGTCCCGGCGACCGCTTCTATCCGAACGGAGAGCTGGGCGGGGACCCGCAGTCGATTCGGATCGCCTATTCGTGGCCGCCCATCGACACGCTGGAAGAGGCGGCGGGCCGGATCGAGCGGGCGTTCGCCGACGCCGCGGGGTAGCGCGCATGGCGGCCGGGGCGGATGCGGCGGCCGGCGCGGGCGGCTCGATCGAGTTCGACGGCGAGCGCATCCCGTTCGTCGTGCATCGCGGGGCGGCGAGCGAGCAAACCGAGGTCGAAGTCGTAGGCGACGCTCCGCAGCTGCAGCTGCGCATATCCGTCGCCGCCGACCGAGAGGACGCGGAAATTCGCGCGGCGTTGGAGGCGCACCTCGCGGGGGTAGATGGCGGCGGCTGGCTGCGCCACCAGCTGCGCCTGCCATCCGGCTTTCGCTGGGCGATGCCCGTCGATCTGCCGGAGGCAGCCGAGCCCGAGCCGGCCGTCGAGTGGACGCCCGCCCCGAGCGGCGCAATCGAGTTCGAGGGCGAGCGCATTCCCTACACCGTGCGCCGCCACTCGCGGCGCAAGCGGCTCGAGGTTTCGCTGGTCGAGGGCGAGCTGTTGGTCAAATCGCCGCAGCATGTGACTGATCAGCTGCTGCACTCCGGGCTGGTGGGGCTGATGGCCGCGAACGCCGATTGGCTGCGGGCGCAGCTGCGCGAAGCGCGCGCGCCGTCGCCGGCCAGGACGCCCTCGCCGAGCGGAGAGGTTGAATTTGAGGGCGCAACGGTGCGCTACGTCACGCGCCGCCACCCGAACCGCAGGCGCACGGCGGTGGCCGTCGAAAACGGCGCGCTGATCGTCAAGGCGGGACCGCGCATTTCCGACGCTGCGATCCGCAAGGACCTGGCGGAAATCCTGCGCGAGCGCGCCGACTGGTTCCGTGAGCGGCTGGCCCACCCGCCGATCGTGCCGCTCAGCCGGGAAGTGCGCGACGGCGGCCGAATGCTCTACCTGGGCGAGCGGCTGCCGGTGCGGATCGATGCCGCCGCGCGGCGGCCGGTGTCGCTGGACGAGCATGGGTTCCGTCTGCGCTCGCCGCGCCCGCTGATGATGCAGCGCTGGCTGCGCGCGCGGGCGAAGGAGCAGATCACATCGCGGGTGCGCCGCTGGCGGCCCGAAGCGGGCGTGCGCCCGTCGGCGGTTGAGGTGGTGGACGTGACGAGCTACTGGGGCCAGGCGAATGTGGAGACGCGGGAGATCAAGTTCAACTGGCGGCTGATCTTCGCGCCGCCCGAGCTGATCGACGACGTGGTGATACATGAGCTGTGCCATCTGCGAATCGCCGGTCACCAGCGCGATTTCTGGCAATTGGTCGAGGGGCTCCGCCCCGGCGCGCGCAAGCGCCGCATAGAGCTGCGTCGTCTCGCCCCAGAAATGGTCTGGGACCCGCTCGGCGAGTGGCTGCGCGGCGTGTGATGAAGCTGGCTGCCCCGTCCCTCGTCATTCCCGCCCACACCTCCTTCATACCCGCCCACACTCCCGTCATACCCGCGCTTGCCGCGGGTATCTCGCCGTCATCAGCACCATCGTTGCACCTCGCCACCCTTCCTCCGTCATTCCCGCCCCCGAGCGGGAATCTATACGGTGATTGTCGGCGGTGCGGCGTATCGAACTGTGCTGCGAACGGGGCTGGGTTTCGGTTCCCGCTTTCGCGGGAACGACGGAAGCGTGAACACGCCCTAGTCAGCCGCGTGCTGCGGCTCGGCCTGGGCGGCTTCCTGGAGGAAGTCGGGCACATCCTGGCCTGCGTCGCGGAAAGCTTTGGCCAGGATGTCGTTGCGGCTGAACGAGACCGCGCCGCCGCCGGAGGCCACCCACTGCTGGGTGCCGCGCACGGACTCGAGCTGCGACTGGAAGCGCGGCGCGACGTAGCGGGCGAAGAGCTCGTAGGAGCGCCGGATGCCCTCGCGGTCGGCCCACTCGTGCGCGAGCATCATCAACCCGCCGAAGCCGCCCGAGTTCTCCTGCAAGCCCTCGATCACCGCGATCGCGTCGTCGGGCGTGCCGATGATCGCGCCGCCCGTCTCCACCGCGCCCTCGGGCGTCTCGGCCGAGCCGGGCAGCACCGCGCCGAGCGTGTCGCGGAAGTAGTCCAGCTGCCAGGCGCGCCAGCCCTCGCGGCACTCGGCGAAGGCCCGCTCGCGCGTCTCCGCGATGTACATCGGGATCACCATCCGCCACTTGTTGCGGTCCACCACCGTGCCGTGGCGCTCCGCGGCTTCCTCGACCTCCACCCATTGCCCTTCGAGATTGCTGCGCCCACCGGGCAGGTAGACACCGATGCTCAGCATCCCTATCCCGTACTTGCCCGCAACCTGACGTCCGGCGGGGGAGACGGTGCTGGCCACGGCCATCTCGAAATGCGGCTTGGTGTAGGGCGAGACCTGGAGCCGCGCGTTGACCAGCTCAAACCAGTCGGTCTTCATGTTCACCGGCGCGTCCTGCTTGAGCAGGGCGTGGATCGCTTCGAGCGACTCATCCATGCGGTTGCGCTGGGTGAGCGGGTCGATGCCCATCATCGCCGCATCGGAGGAGAGCGCGCCGGGGCCGACGCCCAGCATCGCCCGCCCGCGCGTCATGTGATCCAGCTGGATGATCCGGTCGACGACCATCAGCGGGTGGTGGTAGGGCAGGCTGACGACGCCGGTGCCGAGCCGAATGTTGCGGGTGCGCTCGGCGGCGGCGGCGATGAAGACCTCGGGCGAGGCGATCAGCTCCCAGCCGGCGCTGTGGTGCTCGCCGATCCAGGCCTCGTCGTAGCCGAGCTGGTCGAGCCATTCGAGCAGCTCGAGGTCGCGGTGCATCGCCAGCGAGGGGTTTTCGCCCACGCGGTGGAAGGGCGCCATGAAGATGCCGAAGTCCATTCGTCCGTCGCTGGCCATGCTGCGCTCCTCCCGCAGCGGCGAACGCCGCCGCTGCCTATACTCCGCCGATATCGGCAGTCTAGCCGCAGGAGGGCGCGATGGGCCGCTTTGATCCGACGATTGACTGGCGCGAGGCTTACGCGCGGCGGCTCTGCGCGCCCGAGGATGCGGCGCGGCAGTTCGAGTCGGGCGATCACCTCTGGATGCCGCCGGGCCACGCCTCGCTGCCGATTCTGGAGGCGCTGGCGGCCCGCAAGGACGAGCTGGAGAGCGTCGAGGTGCGGGCGGTGATCATCCCCGACGCGGGCTGGTTCACCGAGGAACACATGCGGGCCTTCCACCTCGCGCCGCAGTTCGGCACGCTCTTTGACCGCGAGGCGATCAACGCGCGGATCGCCGACTACCACCCCTACTGGCTGGTCGGCATTCACAAGGCGTGGGACGCGGGGCGCGAAGACGAGGCCTGGCCGGTGGATGTGCTGCAAATCCGCGTTTCGCAGCCCAACGAGGCGGGCTACGTGTCGCTGGGCGGCAGCGTCTGGGACGGGGTCAGCTCGGCCAAGCGCGCGAAGAAGGTGATCGCGGAGGTCAACCCGAACGTGATCGAGACGTTCGGCGATTCGTGGCTGCATGTCTCGGAGATCGACCATTTCGTGCCGGCCGATACGCCGGTGGTGGTGAATCTGGAACACCCGCCGCCCACCGAAGTGGATCAGGGGATCGCGCATCACGTCTCGGAGCTGGTGCAGGACGGCGACACGATCCAGGTGGGCGTCGGCTCGCACACCGGCGCGCTGCCGCGTCTGGGCGCGTTCGACGAGCGGGAAAATCTGTCGTACTTCGCGGAGCTCACCGTGGAGGGTCTGGTGCCGCTGGTCGAGCGCGGCGTGATCACCGGCAAATACTCCGATACGCACCCCGACAAATTCGTCGCCACCGTGATCGGCAATACGCCCGACGAGCACGCGGTGGTGCATCGCAATCCCGCGTTCGAGACGTACGGAATCGAGTACCTGCTGGACCCGCGCCAGATCGCGCGCAACGAGCGGATCGTCGCGATCAACGGAGCGCTGACCGCGGACCTCTCCGGGCAGTTCGGCGTGCATACGATCGGCCCGCGCGTCTACGCCGGTGTCGGCGGCCATCTGGCCTTCGCAATGGGTGCCTATCTCGCCCCCAAAGGCCGCTACGTCGCAGTCCTCCCCTCAACCTCGCGCGACGGCGCGATCTCAACGATCATGCCGCAGTTCGACCCGGGCCAGATCGTAACGGTCCCCCGCGACATCGCCGATACGGTAGTCACGGAGCACGGCATCGCGCGCCTGCTGGGCAAAACGGTGCGCCAGCGCGCGGAAGAGCTGATCTCGGTAGCCCACCCCGACTTCCGCGCCGAGCTGCGCAAGGCCGCCCAGAAGCTGTTTTGGCCGTAACCGGGGTGTGCTGATGGCCAAAACGACGCGCATCATCTGTCTCGCCAACTCCCGGAAATCGCGCGAGCGTTGCGTCGCTGGTCGTGAGATCGTCAAGGGCCGGATCGGCCCTTGGATCCGACCTGTGATCGGAACGAAAGGCTTCGTTGACAAGGCATCACGGCTGTACGCCGACGGCGACGAACCTCGACTCGGCGATGTGATCCAGCTTTCGGTTCGGAAGCGCGAAGAGCGCTTTGATCATCAACGCGAGAATTGGTTCGTCAACCCCAAGACTCGCTGGCAGCGCACTCAGCGTCTCAGCTGGGCAGACCTACTTGCTCTGTCGGAAGGTAACGAGCCACTGTTCGCACCCCCAGCGGAGATCAGTGATCGGAACCGTCGCAACGATCGCATCGCTAGCCCGGATGCACAGCGACTCACAAGCTCACTTCGCTTGATTCACGTTCCAAGTATGGATGTGTGCGCCCTACCTGATCGTGTCCAACGCTTCGACGGGCAATTCTCGCTAGGCAGCATCGTCTATCGGCTGCGGATCACGGACCCTGTGTTCAGCGAGGCAGAGAGGCACTTCGAATATGACCGCACAATCGGCGAATGCTTACTCACAATCAGTCTGGGAGAGCCATGGCGTCCCTCTAGCTCTAAAGGGCCAGAGCATTGCTACCGGTTGATCGCCGGTGTCATCGAACGGGAGCGTTACGAATGACGGGGGTGGCAGTGCCGATCGACGGGCACGCTAACCGCTCAGAGCTCGATCCAGTCGAGCTGCTGTGCGCGCGATGTGACAGTAGCGATGGATATGTGCTCAATGTAGTGGGAGAGAGAAGAGGGCGGTGCAGCTCCCGCCGAGCGGCGCTGCGCGCCGGACGGCGGGGAGGATTGGCGGGCTGCGCGCCCGCAGGCCCATTATGCGTTCATACGGCGCACGCTGTCAAGCCGCGCTCGCTATGCTGCGCGCCAACACCGCTCAAAGGGGGCCTGGCGATGCCGGAGACCAAGCGGATGGTGTGCCTGGCCAACTCGCGGAAGGGCGGCGCGCGCTGCGTGGCGGGCCGCGAGATCATCGGCAACGGTTTCGGCGACTGGCTGCGGCCCGTGGGCGGCTCGAACGGCGCGGTGGCGCGCCCTGAGCGCTGCTACGCGAACGGCCGCGAGCCGGAGCTGGGCGACGCGATCGAGCTCAGCCTGCGCGAGCGCGAACGCCGGCGCGACCATCAGCAGGAGAACTGGTGGCTGGATCGCGCCAAACCCTGGGAGCGGCTCGGCCGCGTTCCCTGGCGCAGGCTGGTTGAGTTGGTCGAGGGCGACGATCCGCTCTGGAGCAACGACTCGAAGTCCGACACCGCCTACGGCCTCAACAACTGCATCCTCGCGTCTCGCATCCGCCGCTTCAAAACGTCGCTGCGTTTCGTCCGCGTGCAGGGGCTGCGGCTCGATGTCGTGCGCGGTTCGGCGCATGATCGACTCGACGGATGTTTCACGCTCGGCGCTCACGAGTACCGACTCGCCGTGACCGATTCGGCATACGAGGCTGAATATCAACCGCGCCCCGCCGGCGAGTACAGCCTCGGCGAGTGCCTGCTGACGATCAGTCTGAGCGAGCCGTTCGGCGGACGCTGCTACAAGCTGATCGCCGGCATCATCGAACGGGAGCGCTACGAATGACGACGCTCGAAGTGCTCACGGTCGGACACTCCAACCGCTCCGAACTCCAGCTGGTCGAGCTGCTGCGCGGACATGGAGTGACGGCGGTGGTCGACGTGCGCTCGATGCCGTACAGCGAGTGGTCCCCGCAGTTTAACCGCAGCGCCGTCGCCGCCACGCTCAAGGAGCATGGCATCGCCTACAGCTATCTCGGCGGCGAACTCGGCGTGCGCAGCGATGATCCGTCCTGCTACGAGGGCGGACGAGTCGTCTATGCCCGCCTCGCCGCAACCGAGCAGTTCCAACAGGGATTGCGGCGAGTCGTGAAGGGTGCGCAGCGGCACCGATTGGCGCTGATGTGCGCCGAACAGGATCCGGTCAACTGCCATCGCTCGATCCTGCTCGCTCCGCAGCTTGAGCGGCTCGGCGTCAATGTGTCGCACATTCTGCATCCCGACGGCGAGCTCGAGTCGCAGCAGGTGCTCGTACGGCGCCTGCTCGAGCTCCACGATCTCGGGCAACCTGATATGTTCCGAAGCGACGAGCAGCGTCGCGCGGCGGCGCTGGCCGAGCAGGAACGGCGCATCGCATACGTCCGAACGGCGGATGCCTCCGAACGGCGGGAATCGGCGTGAAGATTTACACGATCGGCTTCACCAAAAAGTCCGCGGCGCGCTTCTTCGAAGAGGTGCTGGAGCCGAGCGGGGCGAAGCGGGTGATCGACGTTCGCATTCACAACTCGTCGCAGCTGGCCGGCTTCGCCAAGGCTGGAAAGACAGGCGGCGATCTCGCCTTCTTTCTGCGCCGTATCTGCGCGATGGACTACGTGTACGTGCCCGAGCTCGCGCCGACCGCCGCGCTGCTCGACGATTACCGCAAGCACGGACTGCCGTGGTCCGCGTATGAGCAGCGGTATGTTTCGCTGCTCGACTCGCGGCGCGCGGCCGCGCTCGATCCCGCACTGCTGGCCGACGGCGTGCTGCTTTGCAGCGAGGCGGATCCCGACCATTGCCATCGGCGGCTGGCAGCCGAGTACTTTCAACACCACTGGGGCGGCGTGGAAATCGTCCACCTCCAGTAGCGGCGAATCGCCTACGTCGCGCGCTCGCGGATCCACTCCCCGATCCGCTCAATCGCCTCTTGCCCTTCGGGCAGCATCGGGGCGAACGCCTGCCAGACATGGAACATGTCGTCCCAGACCTCTTCCGTCACCTCAACGCCGGCGGCGCGGGCGCGTTCGGCGACGCGCGTCGTATCGCGGCAGATCATTTCGACCGAGCCGACCTGTAGCAGCAGCGGCGGGATGCCGCTGTAGTCGGCGAAAACGGGCGAGAGCAGCGGATCCGTGCGGTCCGCGTCGGCGGCGTAGACCGCGGCCCATTCCTGCGATGCCTGAATCGCGACTCGGTTGTCGGGCACAGTGGGATCGTCCAGCCCGAGGAGCGCCAACTCTTCGGGCGTGGCGGCCAGGTCGGTCCAGGGCGAAAGACCGATGCCGCCGCTGGCCTGGCGCAGCCCGCGATCGCGTGCCGCCAGCAGCGTTGCTAACGTCAGTCCGCCTCCCGCCGAATCGCCGGCGACGAACACGGCGTCGGCTTCGGCGGGTCCGTCGGGGTCGTTCGCCCAGATATACTCGAGGCCGACGAGCGCGTCGTCGAGCGCGGCGGGGAACGGGTACTCGGGGGCGAGGCGGTAGTCGAGATTGAGCACGGCGCAGCTGCCCGCCCGGGCGATGTCGGCGCACAGGCGTCGGTGGGAGTCGAGCGAGCCCATCACGTAGCCGCCGCCGTGGACGTAGAGCACGCGCCGTCCAGGATCGGATTCGGGCTGGATAATCCACTCGCCGGGCACGCCGGCCGCGTCGACCGGTGTGGCGCTGGTGTCGTCGTCGAGCGGAAATGCGTTCTGCTCGATGGCGGCGCGCAGGTCTTCGATGCTCATATCGGAGATGAGCATGGCGCCCGCGGCCTCGCGCATCGCCTGGACGACTTCTTGGTACTCGGCTGAGGGCATCATCGACTCCTGCTTGGCGCAATGGGTGGTCGCGCGGCTCGTTCGGCTCAGGCGGGAACAGGGGCGTGCTGGCGCACCCACTCGCCGATGCGGTTGATGGCCTGCTGACCCTCGGGCAGCATCGGCGAGAACATGTGCCAGACATGGAACATCTCGTCCCAGACTTCCTCGGTGACCTCCACGCCCGCGGCGCGCGCCTTTTCGGCGGCGCGCGTCGTGTCGGAGAGCAGCACCTCGTGGTCGCCGACCTGCATCAACAGCGGCGGCAGTCCGGCGTAGTCGGCGTAGAGCGGCGAGGCCAGCGGCGTCTGCGCGTCTGCTCCGCCCAGGTACATCGCCGCCATCCCGTCGATACCGCCGTCCTTGCTGATCATCGGGTCCTGCTCGGCGCGCGTTTCGTAGGTCTCGCCCGTGATCGCGAGGTCGGTCCAGGCCGAGATGCAGATGCCGCCGTCGGGCAGCGGCACGCCGCGCTCGCGCGCGGCCAACAGCGCCGCCAGCGTCAGCCCGCCGCCGGCCGAGTCGCCGCCCACGAACACCGCATCGGGCGCGCCCGCTCCGTCCGGCCCGTTGGCCTGCGCGAACTGCAACCCGGCAACCGCGTCGTCCACCGCCGCCGGGAAGGGGTGCTCGGGCGCGAGCCGGTAGTCGAGATTGAGCACCGCGGCCCCGGCGGCGCGCGCGATCTCCTCGCAGAGCCGCCGATGCGTCGCGCGCGTGCCGATCACGTAGCCGCCGCCGTGGACGTAGACGATCCGCCGCGCCGGGTCCGACTCGGCGACCGTCACCCACTCGGCGGGCACGCCTTTGGCGTCGACATCGACGACCGTTGCGGCGTCGGTCGCGGGGAAGCCCATGTTGGCGTTCATCCGCTCGCGCAGCGCCTCGATGCCCGCGCTCGGATCAAGCGCGTTCGGATCGCGGTTCGCCGCCATCAGCTCGAGCACCTTTTGCAGTTCCTGAGAAGCCATCGCGCCGCCCTTCCGATGCGTTTGTCGTCGATTTCGGCGCACTCAGGCTAGCGGAAACGGGACCAGCGACGCCGCGGACAATACGGCGGGCAAGACGGCGCTACCATCGGGGCATGCGCATCATCACCAACCCGCTCGGAACCACGCTCAACGACAAACTCGACTCGATCGGGCAGATCGAGGCCGACGGCTTCGCCGGCGCCTGGCTGCCCAGCATGGGCCACGACGCGATGACCGTGCTGGCCCTGGCCGGGCCGCGCACGGAACGAATCGAGCTCGGCACCTACGTCGTGCCCACCTACACGCGCCACCCCGTGCCGATGGCGCAGCAGGCGCTGGCCACGCAGATCGCCGCCGGCGGGCGCTTCACGCTGGGGCTGGGGCTGTCGCACCAGGTCGTGATCGAGAGCTCCTGGGGGCTCGATTTCTCGCGCCCGGTCGGGCACATGCGCGAATACCTGACCGTGCTCCAGCCGCTGCTGCGCGGCGAGCAGGTCGATTTCGAGGGCGAGCACTTCCGCGTCCATTCGCAGCTGGAGTTCGCCGATGCGCAGCCGATCAGTGTGATCGTCGCCGCGCTGGGCTCGCAGATGCTGCGCGTCACGGGCCGCCTGGCCGACGGCACGGCGCTCTGGCTGGCGGGACCGAAGTGGATCGAGGACGTCGTCATCCCGGAAATGGGCGCGGCCGCGCGGGCGGAGGGCAAGCCCGAGCCGCGCCTGATCGCCGGCGTCCCTGTCGCGGTGACCGGCGACGCGCCGCAGGCGCGCGAGCGCATCAGCCGCGCCTTTGCGATGTACAACACGCTGCCCAGCTACCAGCGCGTGATTCAGGGCTCCGGCGGGCAGGGTCCGGCCGACCTCGCGATCGTGGGCTCGGAGGAAGAGGTAGAGCGCGAGCTGCGCCGCTGGCGCGATGTGGGCGTGACCGACTTCTACGCCGCCTGCGACGGCGCGGATGCCGAGGAGCGCCGCCGCACCCGCGAGTTCATGGCCGCGCTCGCGCCCGAACTCTGAGCCGACGCGCCCGCAACGGACCCGCTAGCCTGCGCGCCGACACACCCATTCCGAGCGGAGGCCGCTATGTCCGTGTTCCTCGAAGTCCGACACCGCATCACCCCGATCACCAACACCGCCTTTGACCTGTTCGTCGATTTCTACGCCGACACCGTCGTGCCCGCGATGGATCGGCACGGGATCGATCTGATCGGCGCGTGGAAGGTGACCGGCGGGGAGATGGGCTGGGACCTCAGCATCCACCGCTACGAAGACATGGCGCACGCCGAGCGCGCGCTGAACTCGCTGGGTAAGGACACGGCGCTCTGGTCCGCCGTGGAGAAGCTGCGCGGCGAGCTGGAGATCGAGGAGACCACCAAGTTCGCCAACCGGGTGTCGTACGGCACGGAGGAGCGTCTGGAAGCGGCGCTGAGCGCCCAGCCGGAGCAACCGCGACAGTACATGCTCGCCGTGCTGCAAACGGCGACGGGCGGGCTGCTGCCGGCGATTGACCAGATCGGCAATCTGGTCGACACGCTGGAGCCGTCGGGCGCGCTCCAGCTGGCGACGGCCTACGCGACGCAGATCGGCCGCACCGGCGAACTGACCGACCTCTGGATCATGCCCGGCGGCGCATCGGGCATGCTGGAGTACCGCGCCGGCGACCCGCTCCGCGAGGTCATCGAACCGCTCCGCGAGCACGCGCCCGAGGAGTCGATCTACTTCCTCAACCCGCTGCCCTACTCGAAGCTTCAGTAGCGGGCGCGGCCTGCGACCGGGGCGGGGTGCCTCGCAGTCGCCGCCATCCCAGCGCTCCCCCTTCCGTCGCCCCAGACTTGATCTGGGGCCCAAGCCCAACGTTGTGCGCAGCGCCGAGCGTCAGGATGCCCCGCCAACGCCGTTCGCAGGACTGCTCGGGACTCCGTGCCGCCAACCGCCGCCGTATGGGCCCCAGATCAAGTCTGGGGCGACGGATCCCAAGCCTGGGGCGACGGACCCTGGGGGCGGGGTTTGGAGGGTGTGCGGGGCCGATTCCCGCTCGGGGGCGGGAATGACGGAAGTGGGGGGCGGGTGTGACGGGGTGGAGAGAGGGACGGGTGTGACGGGGTGGAGAGAGGGACGGGTGTGGCGGAGTGGGGGTGGCGTTGGGTGCCGCTCACGTCGAGATACCCCCGTTCAGGCCGGGGGCAGGCTCCGCGGCAAGCGCGGGTATGACGGAGTGGGGGCGGCGCGGGTGTGGCGGGGTGAGGAGAGGCGTGGCGGAATCTTGGGATGGGGGGTTGGAGGTGGGTTGGGGGGAGTGCTGCGGATGGGGGTTGGGTTTGGGCCCCAGATCAAGTCTGGGGCGACGGATCCCAAGCCTGGGGCGACGGATCCTGGGGGCGGGGTTTGGGGGGTGCGCGGGGCCGATTCCCGCTCGGGGGCGGGAATGACGGAAGAGAGAGGGCGGGAATGACGGAAGTGGGGGGCGGGTGTGACGGAAGAGAGAGGGCGGGAATGACGGAAGAGAGAGGGCGGGAATGACGGAAGATGGGGGCGGGAATGGCGGAAGTGGGGGGCGGGTGTGACGGGGTGGGGAGGGGTGAGTGTGGCGGTGGGGGCGGCGTGGGGATGGCGGGAGGGTGGGGAGGGGGTTAGTCGCCGAGCCAGAGGATGGCGTTGGGTTTGATGAGGAAGTCGACGGAAGTGGGGCCGGAGTAGCGGCGCCAGGTGAGGCCTTGCCAGAAGGAGATTGAGCCGACGCCGGGCAGGTCGTTGAGCAGGGCGGCGGCGGTGGTCACGCTGTCGCCCAGCCAGACGGTGAATGCGCCGGGCAGGACGCTGCTGAGGTAGACGGCGGCGCCGGTGGGCGGCGGCCCGGCCGCGCCGGAGCCGCCTGCGCCGGAGCCGGCCGCGCCGCCGCCTGCGCCGGATGCGGTGCCGCCACCTGCGGCGGAGCCGGGGGCGGGGATTGAGATGCGGGCGAGATCGGCTATGTCGTCCGCGCGCGCGGTGACGACGGCGACTCCGACATCGGCGGCCCAGTACTCTGCGGAGGCGACGCCGTCGGTGGTGGTCCGATCGGCGGCCAGCTGCACGAGCACCGTTGCTTCGCCGTCGGCGTGTTCGGTCCATTCGACCGGCGTGCCGTCGGGGACGGGCGCGCCGGCGGCGTCGCGGATCGTGGCGCTGAGCGAGATTCTGCCGTTCAGCTGCAGGTCGCCCTGCGGCTCGCCGAGCGTCACGGCGCCGACCGGGCCGACGACGGTGAAGGTTCGCGTCGCGGTGTGGTCGCCCGTGCGCAATTCGAGCGTGTATTCGCCGGGCGCGAGCGGCGAGGCGGCGGCGGCGGTGCTCCTGATCGTCGCCACGACCGCGTCGGCAGCGTTGCGGGTGAAGCGGTCGTGCGCCTCGTCGCGGTCCGGGCCGTCTTCGGTCCAGACGACGCTGATTCCGCTCGAGACTCGCTCGCCGTCGGGGCCTGTGATCACGGCGCGCGGCGCGCGGTAGGGAACCTCGACCTCGTTGCCGCTTGCGTCCGTAGCGGTCACGGTGAGTGTGAGTTGGTCGCGATCGTCGTCGGCGGTGACCGAGCCGAGCAGGCCGGTGGCCGGTTCGCTGATGGCGAGCGAGGCGGCGGCGCCCTTGAAGGTGACGCTGAGCGGCGGCGGATTGAATGCTTCGCCGTCGCTGCTGACCAGCGTCGCCTGGACGGTCGTGATCCCGGCTTTGTCCGGGCCCGGGTGGGTGAGGGTGATCGGGATTTGGTCGGTGTTGGAGGCGGTGAGGGCGGAGACGGGGATGCCGCAGATGAGGCCGGCGCCGGCGGTGCAGCCGCCGCCGAGCGGGGTGCTCAGCGAACCGCTGGTGGTGGTGAGCAGGATCGAGGTGATGCCGTCGGGCGCGGAGGCCGTGCCGTTCTCGTTCAGCGCGGTGAGCCGCAGCTTTGTGCTTTCCCCGGCGGCGATCGTCGCGGGGTAGGGATCGCCCCGCCGCGCGCCACGCTCCTGCGGGGCGAAGTCGAAACTCACCTCCGCCACCTCGTCGACCGAGCCCGGCGCGACGACCGTCAGCTCCAGCGCGCCGTGGTACTCGCGGCCGTTGACGCTGAGGGCGCCGGAGATGGTGTAGGGGCCGGGCCGCGTGCCCTGCGGGATGGTGAACGAGGCGGCATCGCCGAGATCGAGCGCACAGGTCCAGGCGGTCCCGCCGCCCTCCGAGACGCCCTTGCACTGGCCCTCGGCCCTCCCGCCCTCCGCGCCCCGGCCGGTGCGGCCGCCATGCCAGGCCAGCTGCTCGCGCAGCACTGTGCGGCGGGTCAGGGCGGACTGGGCGGCGACACCGAGGCGGCTGCGGCCGGCTTCCCATTCGAGCGAGCTGAGGAGGCGCAGCGTGCCCGAGGTGATGTGCAGCGCCTGATCGAGCTCGCCAAAGCCGCTGTAAGTCAGATCCGCGCCTACCCGTAGGGTGGCACCGATCGGGACCATGGCATCGGAGTCGTTCAGCAGGCGCAGCCGAAGCGCGAGGTCGGCGGGCGGCGGCCGATAGTCGCCGACATTAAACGCGATGACATCCAGCAGATACCGCTCCGGGCCGCCCGAGATTTCGTACGCCCGAATCCAAACGAAGCCCTCATGGTTCGCGGTGAATGTCGCCGAAGCCACGCCCTCTGTTGTCGGCCTACTGTTCGCGCCGCCGGTTGACGTATTGGCAAACACATCTTCTCGCCCCAGCGCCAGCGCGCGCCCCTCCTCGTGCCAGCGCCAATGAACCTCCTCGCCGTCCTGCACGGGATTGCCGTTCAGATCGGTCAGCCGGGCGCGCAGCGTCACCGATTCGCCGACTGCGATCGACTCCCAGCGCGACGGGTGCTCAATGATCTCGATCGCCGCCGGCTTAGGAGCCGCTTGCAGCGAGCGATTGGCTTCCGTGAGCACGGCACCGACGGCCGGACCGGCGCGGGCGACGACCAGCACCGGGTTGGTGTTGGTTGCGGTGACGCTCGCCTTGCGCCAAGTGCCGGTGGCGGTGCCGTTCGTGGTCGTTCGATCCACCGAGATCGGAACCCAGAACAGCCCTTCCTCGTC
Source organism: Dehalococcoidia bacterium (assembly GCA_965242565.1). Classification (GTDB taxonomy): domain Bacteria; phylum Chloroflexota; class Dehalococcoidia; order Bin125; family Bin125; genus CATQGW01. The sequence goes on from OZ251457.1 coordinate 2,059,989, forward strand.
CACCGGATGCGGCCTGTCCTGAAATCTCCACGTTTCCCACTCAACGGGTGTGCCGTCGGGCACCGCCGCTCCGTTGGCATCGGTCACCAGCGCCGTCACGGTGACTTGATTCGGATTGTCGCTTGCCAGACGCGAGGTGAACGGGGACGCGAGCATGATCGAGCTGGATTCCGGCGGGCTGGAGTTAACCAGCTCGCCGAGCTGAAGCGTGATGCTTCCGCTCACTCCAGCCACTGTCAGGGTGATCGTCACCTCACCCGCCCTGGCTACCAGGTAGGTTGCGTAGGCTTGCCCTGAGAAGACGGAAAGCCCGCCGATGAGATAGGCTGCCCTCGAGCTACCGTCCGACGCGCTCCAGGCAGGCGCACCGACGCTGGGGATGGGCTGGCCGCGACTGTCTGCACCTTGGACGAGATCGCCGTTGGCGTCCCTCACTTGGCCCCGGACCAAGAAATAGCTGCGCACCGCGAGCGAGCCCAGGATGTGGTCCTCGTCAATGGTGACCGAAGCGGGAATGCCCGCCACCTGCGCGCGGGACGCCCCAAGATCAACGGCGAGGGCGGAGCAGGCGGCGAGCAGCGCCAACGCGAGCAGCGCCAGCCCCCTGCGCGTACCCCCCCCCCCACCGCCTCGGATTCGGGCACGCGCCGCCCGCGCGCCGAGGTCGTGTCGTTTGATCATCCCCCGCACGCTAGAGCCTGCGGGGGCGGCGGGCAAGCGGGGCGGCGCTGCGCGTTGAGGTTCTGTCGCCCCGGATGTGGGATCCGTCGCCCCGGACTTGATCTGGGGCCCAAGCCCAACGTTGTTCGCGGCGCGAGAGTCCCGAGCTGTCCGCGGACGGCGTCGGGGGGAACTCCGGGGCCTGGTCTCGCGCACGGGCGCCGTATGGGCCCCAGATCAAGTCTGGGGCGACGGATCCCAAGCCTGGGGCGACAGACCCTGGGGGCGGGGTTTGGAGGGTGTGTTCACACAAGTCGGTCTGCCACTGGCGCTCGTCAAGTTGTTCGGGGTTGTTCGGGGTGTTCGGGGTTGTTCGGGGCTGCGGCCTATCTGGTCGGGAGGGTGTTGCGTGGTCGGGCTTGTTCGGGGTTGGTCGGGGTGTGTCGTTGGGTGGAGGTGGGCATTTGCAGGTCCCTTGTTCTGCTGTGGAGGAGCGACGGTATCACGGGGTGGGGGGACGGAAAGGGGGCGGCGGGTGTGGCGGCGGGCAAGCGGGGCGGCGCTGCGCGTTGAGGTTCTGTCGCCCCGGATGTGGGATCCGTCGCCCCGGACTTGATCTGGGGCCCAAGCCCAACGTTGTTCGCGGCGCGAGAGTCCCGAGCTGTCCGCGGACGGCGTCGGGGGGAACTCCGGGGCCTGGTCTCGCGCACGGGCGCCGTATGGGCCCCAGATCAAGTCTGGGGCGACGGATCCCAAGCCTGGGGCGACGGACCCTGGGGGCGGGGTTTGGAGGGTGTGTTCACACAAGTCGGTCTGCCACTGGCGCTCGTCAAGTTGTTCGGGGTTGTTCGGGGTTGTTCGGGGGCTGTGGCTTATCTGGTCGGGAGGGTGTTGCGTGGTCGGGGTTGTTCGGGGTGTGTCGCTGGGTGGAGGTGGGCATTTGCAGGTCCCTTGTTCTGCTGTGGAGGAGCGACGGTATCACGGCGTGGGGTGGCGCGGGGGGACGGAAAGGGGGCGGGAATGGGGGGAAGAGCGCGGGAAGTGGCGTCGGAGGCAGCGCGGGCCGATTCCCGCTCGGGGGCGGGAATGACGAGGAAGGGGGCGGGAATGACGAGGGGAGAGGCGCGGGAGTGACGAGGGGAGAGGCGTGGGAGTGACGAGGAAGGGGGCGGGAATGACGGGGAAGGGGCGGCGGGTGTGGCGGGGTGGGGCGGCGGGCAAGCGCGGCGGCGCTGCGCGTTGAGGTTCTGTCGCCCCGGATGTGGGATCCGTCGCCCCGGACTTGATCTGGGGCCCAAGCCCAACGTTGTTCGCGGCGCGAGAGTCCCGAGCTGTCCGCGGACGGCGTCGGGGGGAACTCCGGGGCCTGGTCTCGCGCACGGGCGCCGTATGGGCCCCAGATCAAGTCTGGGGCGACGGATCCCAAGCCTGGGGCGACGGATCCCGGGGACGCGGCGGCTAGGGTGTGTTCACACAAGTCGGTCTGCCACTGGCGCTCGTCAAGTTGTTCGGGGTTGTTCGGGGTTGTTCGGGGGCTGTGGCTTATCTGGTCGGGAGGGTGTTGCGTGGTCGGGGTTGTTCGGGGTGTGTCGCTGGGTGGAGGTGGGCATTTGCAGGTCCCTTGTTCTGCTGTGGAGGAGCGACGGTATCACGGCGTGGGGTGGCGCGGGGGGACGGAAAGGGGGCGGGAATGGGGGGAAGAGCGCGGGAAGTGGCGTCGGAGGCAGCGCGGGCCGATTCCCGCTCGGGGGCGGGAATGACGGGGGGAGAGGCGCGGGAGTGACGAGGGGAGAGGCGCGGGAGTGACGAGGGGAGAGGCGCGGGAGTGACGAGGGGAGAGGCGCGGGAGTGACGAGGGAAGAGGGCGCGGGTATGGCGAGGGAAGGGGGCGGGAGGAGGTCCCGAGCGGCTCGCCAACGGCGTTGGCGGATGGCTCGGGGCGTCGCGCCGCGAAGGGGGTTGGGTTTGGGTTCCAGATCAAGTCTGGAACGACGGAAAGGGGGGCGCGGGAGTGGGGAGACGGAGTGGGGAGACGGAGTGGGGAGACGGAGTGGGGAGACGGAGTGGGGAGACGGAGTGGGGAGACGGAGTGGGGAGACGGAGTGGGGAGACGGAGTGGGGAGACGGAGTGGGGAGACGGAGTGGGCGCGGCGTTGGCGCCGCTCACGTCGAGATACCCCTGTTCGGGCCGGGGGCAGGCTCCGCGGCAAGCGCGGGTATGACGGGGTGGGGGTGGCGCGGGGGCGGCGTTCAGGTGGCCATGCGGCGGACGATTTCGTGGGTGAGTTCGACGCCCATGTTGAGGTTTTCGATGGTCAGGTGTTCGTCGTTGCCGTGGAAGCCGGCCGCCTCTTCAGGGCTGAGCAGCACCGGAATGAAGCCGTAGGCGGGAATCCCTTGCTGGCGCAGGAAGCGGTTGTCGGTGCCGCCGACGCAGACGCCGGGCACGACCGTGGCGTCCTCCACCGCCTCCGTGACCACCGTCTCGATCGTGCGGTAGAGCTCGGTGTCCCAATCGACCGAGACGGGCTGGTCCTGGCCCCAATCGGAGAATTCGACCGTAATCCGGTCGTCGTCGATCACCCCAATCACCTGCTGCCGCCAGTCTTCGCGGTCCTGGCCGGGCAGCAGCCGACAGTCGATCGTCGCCTCGCTTTTGGCGGGGATCACATTGGCCTTGATCCCGGCGTTGATCATCGTCACGTTGAGCGTGTTGAGGAACATCGCGTGCGCGCCGGGGTGCTCCTTGACCAGCCCCTCCAGCTGGTCTTCGCTCTCGATGGGCGGAATGTGCCCCTCGGCGGCGAGGCGGTCCAGCCAGACGCGCGTCTCCGGCGTGATCGTCACCCCGCGCTCCCAGGCGGCGAGCCGCGCAAGCGCGTTGACGAGATGCACGGCGGAGTTGTCGTAGTGCGGGCGGCTGCCGTGCCCCGGCGTGCCGACCGAGGTCAGCCGCAGCCAGCAGATGTCCTTCTCGTTGGTCGCCACGGAGAAGATGTTCGCTTCCTCGCCCAGCAGCTGGGTCGAGCCGGAGCCGCCCTCGGAGAGCTCGAACTCGACATCGACGAGGTCCGGGCGGTTCTTGCAGAGCCAGTCCATCCCCCAGACCGAGCCCGCCTCCTCATCGGGCACGCCGCAGAAGACGAGGTCGCGCTTGAGCGCCGCGCCCTCGCGCTTGAGCAGCAGCATTGTCAGCAGATGCATGATGCCGCAGCCCTTCATGTCGACCGCGCCGCGCCCGTAAACCTTGCCGTCCTCGATCACGCCCTCGAAGGCCGGCTTGGTCCAATAGGCCTCCTCGACGGGCACCACATCGGTGTGGTTGCAGAGCATCATCGGCCGCTTGGAGCCGTCGCCGCGCAGCCAGGCGAACACCGCTTCGCGGTTGGGCTGGATTTCGACGTATTCCGTCTCGATCCCCTCCGCTTCGAGGATCGCCCCCAGCCAACGGGCGGCGGGCGCCTCGTTGCCGGGCGGGTTGGAGGTGTCGATGCGCAGGTACTCGACGAACAGCGAAAGCGCCTCGTCGTAGACGGCGGGCCAGTTGATGGGCATGGTCTGTTCCCTTGCTAGCGCTGCGCGCGTGGGTGGGCGGCGAGGCGCTGGGCGAGGTAGGCCATGTCGCGCTTGCCTTTGACTCGGTTGCACCAGCCGCAGAGCAGCTGGGTGTTGGCGAGAGTGTATTCGCCGCCGACGGAGCCGGGCCGGAGGCGGTCCAGCTCCAACAGTTCGATTGGGACCACGTGCGGGCAGCCGAGCTCGGCGGCGGCGCATGTCGCCATCTCACTGTCATCCACCTGCTGACGCTCGAAGAGGATGCGCTTGAGTTCCGCCTTGGACAGCGGCGGCTCGCCGTTGTCGTCGGTTCGGACAGGCGCCGCGCGGATGACTTGTACGTCCTGAGCCCACATAGCGATGCCCTCGTCCTGTTCGCGCAGCCGTTTGCGCACGAGGATGCCGGCGCGCGGCGAGCGATCCATCCCAACCCATTGGCGATGCAGCCGTTCCGCCGCGACGCAGGCCGTGGCGCAGCCGCAGAACGGATCGAGCACCAGGTCCCCTTCGTTGGAGCAGGCGGCCACGATCCGCTCCAGCAGTGCGAGCGGCTTCTGCGTATCCCAATCCATGTACTCTTTGGAAGCCGGCACGACGGTCGGAATGCGCCATACCGCGTCCACCTTGCGGTCGACGACGACCTGATACATCAGGTTGCCGTCCTCGTCGCGCTTGTTGCGCAGCACGCCGTCCACGCTTTCGCGGACCAGTTGGCGCACCGGCTCCTCGCGCTCTTCCCGTAGTGGATTGAAGGTGGCGCTCGGAGACTTTTCGTAAAAGAACAGTATGTCGAAGTTTCGCGCGAACACCCGCGTGCCGCGCGCGAACTTGTTGTAGTAGTGCCAGATGATCTGGTTGCGAAAGCGCTCTCTGCCGAACACCGCGTCCATCAGCGCCTGGAGCCAGCCGCCCTCCGTCGGATCGCAGTGCAGCCAGATGCTGCCGGTGGGCTTCAGGATGCGGTGCATCTCGATCAGCCGCTCCCACATGAACGTAAGGTACGCCTGCGTGCCCGGGCCGACCGCTTGTCCGGCCGCGGCGATCACGTAGCCGGCGGGCTCGCCGTCCTCCAACAGCCGTCGCAGCGTCGCTTCATCCAGGTCGTCGAGCGTGAAGGCGTCCTTGAACGCCTCGCTGCCGTTGGCGGCGATCAGGTGCTCGAGATCCGCGTCGGTCAGGTCGGCGTCGTCCGCCACCTCCACGCCGGCGGCGCGAGGATCCTCCGTGCCGATCGGCCACTGGTATTCGCCGCGGCTGTTGAACGGCGGGTCGAGGTAGATCAGATCGACGCTCTCGCTGTCGATGCCCTTGAGCCGCGGCAGGTTGTCGCCGATGTAGATCGTGCGGTTGCGGAGATTCACGACGCCTCCGTGGATGCCGGCGTGCGTCGCGCCAGCACGCACATTCTACAGCTTGCCGCCGCCATGGGCCGGCGGCGGGGCGGACCACCACTGTAGGACGGCTGGAGGGTGCGCGCGTCGGGAGCGGCGGCGGGGGATCGCCTAGACTTGGCGCGAATTCGTCGACAAGACAATGCGAGGAGCATCCGATGGCCGACTACGACAACGTTCTCTACGAGGTGCGCGACGGCAAGGCGTATGTGACGCTGAACCGCCCGGAGAAGCTGAATGCGCTCTCGATTGCGCTGCAGGACGAGCTGTCCGAGGCGATGTGGGAGGCGGACAACGACACCGCCGTCCACTGCGTGATTCTGAGCGGGGCGGGGCGCGCCTTCTCGGCGGGCTACGACCTGACCGCGGGGCGGAGCGATCCGAAGGAGACCTACGACCGGGTCTACCGCGGGCGGGCGACGTTCGACGACGACACGTGGGGGATGGAGAAGGCGCAGCGGGCGCGGATGGCGATCTTCGACATGCACAAGCCGGTGATCGGCAAGGTGCATGGCTACTGCCTGGCGGGCGGCACGGATCTGGTGCTGCTGAGCGACATCATCATCGCCGCCGAGGACGCGGTGATCGGCTTCCCGCCGGTGCGGGCGATGGGCGCGCCGCCGGCGCACATGTGGCTCTACCACGCGGGGCCGCAGTTCGCGAAGCGGATGCTGCTGACCGGCGACAGCATCTCGGGCGCGGAGGCCGCGGCGCGCGGTCTGGTGCTGGAGGCGGTGCCCGCCGAACAGCTCGACGACGCCGTCGAGGAACTGGCGGACAAGATGGCGATGATCGACCCGGAGCTGCTGTCGGCCAACAAGCGGATCGTGAATCTGGGGCTGGAGATGATGGGCGCGCGCACGCTCCAGCGTCTGGCCTCGGAGAACGACGCGCGGGCGCATCTCGCGCCGAGCGTGCGCGAGTTCGGCCAGAAGTCGCGCGAGCTGGGGCTGAAGGCCGCGCTCGAATGGCGCGACAACAAGTTCGGCGACGGGCGCGGCAGCGCAGCGGCGCAGGAGCGCAAGGCCGCGACGCAGAGCTAGAGCGGAGCGTTCTCATGGCGGTGCTGGATCGCTTTCGACTCGACGACCAGGTGGTGCTGCTGACCGGCGCGGGGCGCGGCTTAGGCCGCGCGATGGCGCTGGCTTTCGCCGATGCCGGCGCGGCCGTGGCGGGCGCGGCGCGCTCCCGCGATCAGCTGGAAGAGACCGCCGCGCTGGTGCGCGAGCGGGGCGGTCGCGCGGCGGTGATCCCGACCGATGTGACCGACTCGGCCGCGGTGCAGGCGATGGTCGAGGCGACGCTGACGGAGTTCGGACGGATCGACGTGCTGATCAACAACGCCGGCGGCGGGGCGGAGGGCGACGGCACGCCGCTGGAGCAGCTGACCGACGAGCAGTGGCGGCGGGGGATCGATCTCAACGTGACCTCGCAGATGCTCTGCGCGCGCGCGGTGCTGCCGCAGATGCGCGAGCGCGGGGCGGGGGTGATCATCAATGTCGCCTCGGGCTTCGGGCTGCGCGGCGGGCGGCACAACTGGATGTACGTGTCGGCCAAGGCCGGAGTGATCAACTTCACCCGCTCGCTGGCCGTCTCCTACGGGCCGGACGGGGTGCGCGCCAACTGCATCGCGCCGGGCATTTTCCCGCACACCGAGCAGGCGCTGGCGATGTGGCGGGGCGGCAAGTACATCCCGGTGGGGCGCGTGGGCCTGGCCTGGGAGATGGGTCCGCTGGCGGTCTGGCTGGCGTCCGACGCGGCGGCCGGTCTGAACGGGGAGACGATTGCGCAGGACGGCGGCGGGCTTTCGGCGATCGGGCCGACCGGCTGGGCGCCCGTCGTCGCGCTGGAGGATGCCGACTGATGCCCGACGCAACGACAGACGAATTCGTGCCGCGCCCCAATCCGCAGCCCCCCGATCCAGCGTCAGGGCCGATGTTCGGGCTGGAGGGCCGCGCGGCGCTGGTGGTGGGCGGCGGCGCGCCGCTGGGGCGGGCGGCCGCGGTGGCGCTGGCGGAGGCCGGCGCGGATGTGGGCGTGGCCAGCCTGCGGGCCGGCGCGGGCGAGGTGATGCGGGTCAACTCGGTGGCCAACGAAGTCTGGTCGCTGGGGCGCGGCAACCTGGCGATCACGCTCGACGCGGCGGATCCGGTCAGCGTGGACGCGGCGGTCGGGCGGGTGATCGGCGAGTGGGGGCGGCTCGACATCCTGGTCAACGCGGGCGACGCGGTGCTGGCCGCGCCGATTGAGCTGATCGAGGTCGACGACTGGCAGCAGGCAATTGCGGCCAATCTGCTGGCGCCGACGCTCTGCTGCCGCGCGGCCGGGCGGCAGATGCGGCCGGCCGAGTACGGGCGGATCATCAACCTCGTCTCGGTGCTCGCCGCACGGGGGATGGCCAACACCTCGGCCTACGCCGCGGCGCATGCGGGCGTGCTGGGGCTGACCCGCGCGCTGGCGCAGGAGTGGGCGCGCGATGGGATCACGGTCAACGCGCTGCAGGTGGGCTTCTACGAGGGGCAGCGCGGCTTCGGCGATGATCCGCAGCGCTCGGCGCAGCTGGCGCGGATGCTGCCCTCGCGTTCGCTGATCGATCCCACCGATGTGGGCGCGGCCGTCGTCGCGCTGGCGGCCGATTCGGGCTTTATCAGCGGCGAGATCATCGCCGTGGACGACGCAGCCGGCGCGCGCGTCTGAACGGAGCAGGACCGATGCCGATCGACAGCTGGGGCAACGCGCTGACGACCTCGGAAGAGGCGGCGGCGCACTACCGCGACGGGGTGGAGCGGATGCTGGGTTATCTGCCGGGCGTGGAGCGGGCGCTGGAGGCGGCGATCGCCGCGGATCCGGGCTTTGCGCTGCCGCGCAGCCAGCTGGCGCTGTTTCACCTGTTTCGCGGCGAGGCGCAGGCGGCGGGCGAGCACGCGCGGGAGGCGGAGCGGCTCGCGGAAGGCGCGAGCAAGCGGGAGCGGCGGCACGCCGCGATCCTCGGCGCGCCGATTACCGGGCGCGGCGCGGAGGCGGCGGGCTGGATCGACGAGCATCTGGCGGAGACGCCGCGCGACGCGCCGATCGTGCTGCAATGGCTGGGCGGCAATTTCTACAACGGCGGGGTGCGGAAGCGGGAACGGATGCTGGAGCAGTTCGACCGGCTCGCGCCGGCCTTCGGCGAGGACTGGTGGTTCCTCTCCTGGCACGCCTTCGCCAACCACGAGATGGACGACCTGGATCGCGCGGAGGCTCTGGTCTCGCGCAGCCTGGAGCTGCGGCGCTCGAACGGGCAGGCGGCGCACGCGCACGCGCATGTCTTCTTCGAGCGGCACGACACGCCGGGCGGCGCGGACTGGCTGGGCGGCTGGCTGGACGAGTTCCCGCACCGCGCGGGCTTCCATCGCCACCTGACCTGGCACCAGGCGCTCTTCCTGTTGGCCAACGGGCGACCCGCCGACGCGCTGGCGCTGCACGAGGACACGATTCGGCCGGGCGCGGATGAGGCGGGCGACGCGATGGGCGCGGTGGCCGACGGGGCGTCGCTGCTCTGGCGCTGCCGTCTGCACGACGGCGAGGCGCCGGCCGACCAACGTGTTGACTGGCGAGAGGTGGCGGCGTTCGCCGAGCGGGCTTTCCCGCGCGCGGGCACGGTCTGGGTCGATGTGCATCGCGCGATGGCGCTGGCCGCGCTGGGCGACGAGACGGCGGTCGGTTCGCTGCTGGACGGTCTGCGCGAGGCGGGCGAGCGCGGGCATCCGACCGCCGACGCGGTAGCGCGCCCGGTGGTGGAGGCGCTGTGGGCGTTCGGCGCGGGCGATTACGCGGCGGCGGCGGACGGTCTGGCGGCGGTGCGCGAGCAGCTGGTGACGCTGGGCGGCTCGAACGCGCAGCGCGACGTGTTCGAGGAGACGCTGGTGGAGGCGCAGCTGCGGGCGGGGCGGACGGAAGAAGCGCTGGCGCTGCTGGGCGAGCGGCTGGAGCGCGGAGCGACGCCGCGCGATCTCTTCCGCGAGGGGCGGGCGCTCTCGGCCAAAGGCGCAATGGCGGATGCGCAGGCGGCGCTGCGGCGGGCGCGCGCGCTGTGGTCGGACGCCGATCCGCGCGGCGCGGAACTGCGGCGGCTGGACGGATCGCTGAACTGATGCCCGCTGCGCAGCCGGCGCTGCCGCGCCCCGATGTCGTCGTCGAGGACGATCCGGCGGACCAGCCGCAGAGCGAGCTGGACAAACGCTTTCACCTGATACTGCACGATTCCGACGACCATACGTATCAGTATGTGATCGAGCTGTTGGGCGCGGTGTTCGGCTATTCGCGGGAGAAGGCGTTTGCGATCGCCTCGATGATCGATGGGCAGGGGCAGGGCATCGTGGAGACGGCGGACTACGCGACGGTGAAGGATCACCAGGATCAGATCCACGGCTACGGGCCGGATCCGCGGATCCCGCACTGCAAGGGGTCGCTCTCGGCGACGATCGAGGAGGCGCTGTAGGATGCACGTGGAGGAGGTCCGCTGATGGCGCTGCGTGACACGCTCGAGGAGGTGCGTTCGTATATCGCCGACGGCCATGCGAGCGACGCGACCGAGCAGGAAGCCAAGGACTGGTTCATCACGCCGGTCTTGCGGGCGCTGGGATGGCGTGGGCCCGGCCGCGTTCGCCTTGAGCAGCCGGCTGGGCGTGAGCGCGTGAAGATGGACTTCGCATTGCAGGGACCCAACCGCAAGAGCATCGCGCTCATCGAGGCGAAAGCGCCCAGTGCCGACCTCGCGTTGCATGTAGGTCAGGTGATGAACTACGCCTTCTTCGAAGGCGTCGACATCTGCGTGTTGACCACTGGTGTGGACTGGTGGCTCTATCTCCCGTTTGAGAAGGGCGACCCAGCATCACGCAGGTTCGCAGAGCTCAACATGCGCGACGGAGACCTTGACGAGCTTGCGAAGGAGCTGGAGTCGTCACTCAACTACGAAGCGCTGACGAGCGGAGAGGCCCAGAAGTACGCCAAAGCGGCCTGGGAAGCTCGCCAAAACGAAGAGCGTCTGCTGGCAGAGCTGCCAAGCGCCTGGCAGCGACTGCTCCAGGGGCCGGATGACCTCTTGATCGACTTGGTGCAAGAGGAAGTGAAGAAGGGGATCGGCCTTGCTCCGAACAGGCAGCAAGTCGCTGAATTTTTGCGCGAACCGGCATGGCGGCCGGCGAGCCCTGACCCTCCGGGACCACACCCCCCAACACCGCCACCCCCTCCACCACCGTCGCGTCCCACCGGCTACCGCCTCTGGGGTAAGGACCACCAGGTGAAAGAACAGTGGGAGATATTGGCCGGCGTGGCTACGGCCCTCCACAAACGGCATGCGGACGGCTTTGATCGAGCCCTGAACGTCAGCGCTCGCTTCAAAACTACCCCAACTGCGCTCCGCAGTCCTGTTCGTGTCGGCAGGTCGAAGTACTACCACGAGAAACACCTGAATCAGGGTGATCTCTCTCGGACGGTGCGGAAGCTGCTCCAAGCATTTGGGTACCGCGCCGACGAATTCGCGATACTCCGCGATGCACCAGCCGAATCGCGCACACCGTGGAAGAACAACCAGGGCGCCCCTCGCCCAGTAGTCGGCCGCTCTCGCGTTTCCGGTTTCGTCCTCTGGGGCAAACACTATAACGCGAACAGGTGGTCGGACGTGTGGGTCAAGGTGGCTGATCTGGTGTACCAGCGTCACTCGCATGAGTTTGAGCGCGCGCTGCAGCTGCGGGGCCAGTCAAGGCAGTACATCTCGTTCTCAAGCGATGATCACCTGCGAGGTCGCCGCATCGGTGAATCACCGTACTACGCGGAAACCAACTTCAGCCGGACTGACTGCATTCGGCGCATCCGCGGCCTCCTGCGGCTGTTTGAGTACGGAGATGATGTCTTTGAAGTGCGGGAATGATGACGCGCTCGCTTCGCTCGGTCGCGACTGCCGGTGGCGATGCGCTGCTGGATGGGCTTCAGGCGCACTTTGGGTTTGGGGGGTTTCGGCCGCTGCAACGGGAGGTGATCGAGCACCTGTTGGCGGGCGAGGATGCGCTGGTGCTGATGCCGACGGGCGGCGGGAAGTCGCTCTGCTATCAGCTGCCGGCGCTGATCGGGGACGGGCTGACGCTGGTCGTCTCGCCGCTGATTGCGCTGATGCAGGATCAGGTGCGGTCGCTGCGGGCGAACGGGGCGGAGGCCGATTACCTCAACAGCACGCTTACGTCGCAGGAGGCGTTTCGGGTGGAGCTGAACGTGCGGCACGGGCGCACGCGGCTGCTCTACGTGGCGCCCGAGCGGTTGAACACCGACGCCTTCGGCGGGCTGCTGGCGTCGCGCCCGCCGTCGTTGATCGCGATCGATGAGGCGCACTGCATTTCGCAGTGGGGGCATCAGTTTCGGCCCGATTACCGCCAGCTCGCGCAGCTGACGACGCGGTTCGCGGATGTGCCGGTGGCGGCGCTGACGGCGACGGCGACCGCGCGGGTCGCCGGCGATATCGTGCAGCAGCTCGGCCGCCCGCAGATGAAGACGTTCCGATCGGGGTACAACCGCCCCAATCTGACCTACCGCGTGGTACCGAAGAAGGATTCGACGCGGCGGCTGGTGCAACTGCTGCGCCGCGATCCGGAGGCCTCGACGATCGTCTATGCGCTGCGGCGGTCGGACACGGAGAAGATCGCGGGGATATTGCAGGAGGCGGGGATTGAGGCGCTCGCCTACCACGCGGGACTGAGCGGCGCGGAGCGCACGACAGCGCAGGAGCGCTTCGATAACGACGATACCGCCGTGATCTGCGCTACCGTGGCGTTCGGGATGGGCGTGGACAAGCCCGATGTGCGGCGCGTGATTCACCTCGATATGCCGGAGTCGATCGAGACATACTACCAGGAAACGGGGCGGGCGGGGCGCGACGGCGACCCGGCGGAGTGCGTGCTGTTCTATACGCCCGGCGTCTGGCACCAGCGCAAGTACTTCATCGATCAGCTGGAGGACGACGACGAGCGGGAGCGCGCGTTCCAACGGCTGCGGCAGATGATGAATTACTGCGAGTTGAGCTCGTGCCGCCGCGGCGTGCTGCTGCGTTACTTCGGCGATACGCCGCCGGAGGGCGGTTGCGGCGCGTGCGACAACTGCCTGCGGGATGCCGAGCCTCCCGAAGTCTGGGAGGAAGACGCGCCGGGCCGGCGGATCGTCGGTCCAAATCTGGCGCGGCAGCGGGGCGCAAGCGCCCCGGAACCCGCGGATGAACCGGAGGACGAAGAGCGAGCGCTGTTCGAGCGGTTGCGCGAGGTGCGCCGCGAGCTGGCGCGCGCGGAGAGTCAGCCCGCCTACATCGTCGCCTCGGATCAGACGCTGCGCGCGCTGGCGCGGGAGCGTCCGCGCACGCGCGACGAGCTGCTGAAGGTTCACGGTTTCGGTCGGCGCAAGGTGGAGCGTTACGGGGCTGAGCTGCTGGCGGCGATCGCCGCCGCCGCTCCGCCGCAGGAAGAAGAAGAGGAACAACAACAGCTCACACTCGCGCCGCAGCAGAGTCCGGCGGGCGAACGCGGTTCCCAAAGCTGGGAGGAGACGCTGGGTCTGTGGCGCGAGGGCTGCACGATACTGGCGATTGCGGAGCGGCGGATGCTCTCGCCGCAAACGGTGGTATCGCATTTGGGGACGGCGATGCGGAACGGGGAGGCGATTGATTTGAGTCCCGAGCTGCCGTCAGCGGCGCGGCTCAAGGAGCTGCGGGCGGCGCTGGTGGAGAGCGAGAATGTGAGCGAGGCGCACGAGCGGCTGGGCAACCGCTACTCGCGGCTGGAGCTCCGCATCGTCCAGCTGCACATGGAGTCGGAGGGAGTGGGGTAGAACGTGTTCGCGCATGCCTCTCCTCTGTCATTCCCGCCTTCCCTCCGCCATTCACACCCCCTCCGTCATTCCCGCGAAAGCGGGAATCTAAACCCAAGCCTGTTTTGCAGCGCCGGGGTGGAGTGGTCCGCTGACGTACGTTTGCGGTAGGTTTCGGTACCTTGTCCGTCGACAAACGCCGTATGGATTCCCGCTCGGGGGCGGGAATGACGGAGGTGGGGGCGAGTATGACGGGGGGATGGGATTACGGGCATTGGTGCTGTTCTCGTCGAGATACCCACGGCAAGCGCGGGTATGACGGAGGTGGGGGCGGGTGTAGCGGGACGAGGAGGCGGGAATAGCGGGGGAGGTGGGAGCGACGTTGGGTGCTGGTGGCGGCGAGATACCCGCGGCAAGCGCGGGTATGACGGAAGTGGGGGCGCGGATGCGGCGGAGGTAAGGGTGAGTATGACGGAGTGGGGTCAGGTATGACGGGAGGGTGGGGGCGGGTGTGACGGAGGTGGGGCGGGTATGAGGGGAGGTGGGTGCGAATGAGGGGAGGTGGGTGCGAATGAGGGGAGTATGCACGCGCCCTAGCTCGGCGCGGGCACGCCGTTTTCGATGGTGATGTTGCGGTGTAGGCGGGCGGGGATTTTGGGGCCGGGCAGGAGTACGCCCTGGAGATTGCAGGGGTCGGCGGCGGCGATCTCGATGGGCTCGTCCTGTTCCGCCTTGCGGCGCAGGGCGCGCAGCTGGTCGACGGCTTCGGGCAGCGCGAACTGCTCGCCGATCAGGCCCTGGATGAAGCGTCCGCCGCGGATTTCGCCGCGCGCCTCGAGGCGGCGCAGCGCGCGCAGGATGTCGCGCCAGGGCGTTTGCAGTGATTCGCGCGTGGTCAGCTCGCGCGAGAGCACGCCGTAGCGGTGGAGCAGAATCCAGGCGATCGCTTCGGCCTGCTCGTCGGCGGCCTGCGGGTCCGATTCGTCGGCGACGGTCACCGGCAGCGGCGCCCAGCGGCCGGCGGGGCCTTCGCCGATAAAGACGCCGCCGCCGCCGTAGCGGGGGCGGCGCGAACGCCGCCGCCGCGCGTTGGCCGGGCGCGAGAGCTGGCGCAGGCCCTGGAAGCCGTCGGCGTGCGCCAGGCCGGCGGCGATCAGCTCGCGCAGGCCGTTTTCCACATCGGTGGCGATCCGCCGCGTGCCATCGACCAGCTCGTCGAAGAAGAGCGCGCCGCGTGCGCGCAGCAGGCGGTGGATCGCGCCGGCCGCGCCGTTGAGCTGGTCGACCGGGTCGGGTTCGGGCGGCGGCGCGGAACGGCCGCGGGCGGCGGGCGGGGGCGCGGCGCGGCGGGCGGCGGCGAGCAGGGTTGCGAAGTCGCGCCGCAGCGCGAGCGTGATCGGCGTGGCGCGCGAGGGCGCGGCGGCGCCGTTGCGCTTGCCGTTGGACGGTGGGCGCGGGGTGAGGCGGGCCCAGGTCGCCTCGCCGGCCAGACAGAGCTCGTCAAGCCAGGCTTCGCGGTAGTCGCGCACGCGGCGGGCGAGCAGGTCGCGCTCCCAGGCGGCGGCGGGCGCTTCGAAGCCTTGCAGCCGCCGGACGACGGCGCGCACGCCGGCCTTGCCGCTCAGCTGCGTCTCGGGCGTGAGATGCTGCCAGCGCAGCAGGAAGCGCAGGTAGTGCTGCGCGGTGACCGGCTCGATTTCGGCGCGCAGGCGGCTGATCGTGTAGCGGTGGATGCGCGCGAGCAGGCGGCGGTCGCAGTATTCCTGCGGGGCGGCACCGCTGTTTTGGCCGTTTTGGCTGCTTTGGCTTAGGTGGGGCGAGAACTGGCCGCGCATGATTTCGCCGGTCGCTTCCAGCTGGCGCAGGCCGTACTCGACGTCTTCGGGGGAGAGTCCGCAGCGGCGGCCCAGTGCGTCGGCGGTGATTGGGCCGACGACCTCCATATGTCCGCGGGCGAGGCGCACCCGCGCCTCCTCGCGGTCGGCGACGGGGATCGCCGCGCCGTCGGGCAGCTCCGGCGCGGGGGCGAGCTCAGCGTCGGGGAAGAGCAGCGCGATCGAGGGCAGCTGCTCGGCGGCGAAGCAGACGGTCCGTTCGCCCAGCACCGTGCGGCCGGCGCGGGCAGCGCGGCCGGCGGCGATCAGCTCGTCCAGCAGCTCCGGCGGCGCGGGCAGACAATCGACGCTGAGCGCGACGAGGCTCAGCAGCAGGTCGTGCAGCTCCTCGGCGTCGCGGACCGGCGGCGCGGCTTCCTCGCGCACGCGATCGATGGCGTCGGCGTCGAGTTGGCCGAGGTCGCGTTGATGCTCCGGCAGGGTGCGGCGGGTCATCACGGCGCGCGCGCGGCGCTCTTCGAGCGGCGCGTCGTCGAGGAAGCCGAAGGGGTTGACGTTGAGGATGCCCTGCGCCATCGGCGAGGGGGTCACGGTGTCGCGCGCGTGCAGGCGGATCTCGCCGGCTTCGACGCGGTCCAGAATGTGCTTGAGCCCCTCGGTGTCGACTGCCTCGTGCAGGCAATCGTCCATCGTTTGCGCAATCAGCGGGTGGTCGGGTACTTCGAGCGGGCCGGAGAGGTTTTCCTGGCAGCCGACCTGGGCGGGGAAGACGGCGGCGAGCAGGTCGTCGGCGATCATGCGCTGGAGGTTGGGCGGCACCTGCTTGCCGCCGCGGCGGCGGGGCACGGCCAGCGCGCGGGTCGCCGCCCAGCGCCAGCGGGTGTTCCAGAACGGCGCGTAGAGCACGGCCTGGCGCAGCGACTGCTCGACGTTGGCCGACTTGAGGTACTCGAACGCTTCGTCGAGCGGGAACGACTGCGACGGCCCGAGGGAGAGGATCACGGCTTCTTCGTTGGCGGCGGCCTGCAGTTCGAAGTCGAAGCGCACGCAGAAGCGCTTGCGCAAGGCGAGCCCCCAAGCGCGGTTGATGCCCGAACCGAACGGCGCGTGGACGACCAGCTGCTGGCCGCCCGACTCGTCGAAGAAGCGCTCGAAGACGACATCGGTGTCGGAGGGCATGATGCCGAGCGCGTCCTGCGTCGCGCCGAGGTATTCGAGCAGCTGCTCGGCGGCGCCGGCGTCCATCCCGCAGCCGCGCTGCAGCTGCGCACTCGCCGTTTCCAGGTCGTCGAGCCGGGCGGCGACGTCGCGGCGCAGCGCGCCGACGGCGGCGGAGAGCTCGATGCTGCGGCCGGGCGCTTCGCCGAGCCAGAAGGGGATGGTGGGCGGCGCGCCGTGCGCGTCCTCGACGCGGACCACGCCCTTGCCTTCGACGCGGCGAATGCGCCACGAGGTGGTGCCGAGCAGGAAGATGTCGCCGGCCTGGCTTTCGATGGCGAAGTCCTCGTTGACGGTGCCGACGAACGCGCCCTCGGGCTCCTTGACGACGCGGAAGTCGCCCGTTTCGGGGATTACGCCGCCGTTGAGCAGCACGGTGAGCCGCGCGGAGCGGCGCGGGCGCAGCATGCCGTTGATGCGGTCGCGGTGAATTAAGGGGTGCGAGCGTCCGCCGCCCTCGCCGACGCCGTTGGCCAGCATCTCCAGCGTTTCCGCGTAAGTCTCGCGCGGCAGTTCGCGGAACGGCGCGGCGCGGGTGAAGATGCGGTAGAGCTCGTGCTCGTCGGTCGGTTCGGCCGCCACTTCGGCGACGACCTGCTGGGCGAGCACCTCGATCGGCGCCTGCGGCTGTCGGATGCGGTCCAGATCGCCCTGACCGACGGCGCGGACCATCGCGGCGCACTCGATCAGCTCGTCGAGCGCGGTGGGGAAGAGCGCGCCGTGCGGGGTGCGTCCCAGCGCGTGCCCGGAGCGTCCGACGCGCTGGAGGAAGGTGCCGATTCGACGCGGCGAGCCGATCTGGCAGACCAGGTCGATCGTGCCGATGTCGATGCCCAGTTCCAGCGAGGCGGTGGCCACGACGGCGCGCAGATCGCCGGACTTGAGCCGCTGCTCCATCTGGTGGCGGCGCTCCTTGGCCAGGCTGCCATGGTGGCTGGCGACATGTTCCTTGCCGACCCGCTCGGTGAGGCGGTGCGCGACGCGCTCGGCGAGCGCGCGGGTATTGACGAAGATCAGCGTCGTGCGGTGCTGCTCGATCAGCTCGCCCAGGCGGTCGTAGATGCTGTCCCAGAGGTCGTGGGTGGGGATCGCGGCGAGCGGCACATCGGTCGTTTCCACCCAGAGCTGCAGCTCGCGCTGGTGGCCGAGGTCCAGAATTTGGCAGTCCAGCGGACGCCCCGCGTCGTCCAGGCCGGTCAAGAAGGCGGCGATCTGGTCCATCGGTTTCTGCGTGGCGGAGAGGCCGACGCGCACCGGTCGCCGTTCGGCGACGCGATCGAGGCGCGCCAGCGAGAGCGCCAGATGGCTGCCCCGCTTGTCGCGCACCATCGCGTGGATTTCGTCGACGATCACCGTCTGCACGGTGCGCAGCGTCTCGCGGCTGCGCTCGGCGGTGAGCATCAGGTAGAGCGATTCGGGCGTGGTGATCAGGATGTGCGGGGGGCGCTTGACGATCGCTTGGCGCTCCGCTGCGGGGGTGTCGCCGGTGCGCACGGCGGTGCGGATGCGGGGCATCGGCGCTCCGCCGAGCACGCTCGACTGGGAACGCTGCCGCGCCAGTTCGGCGATCTCACGCAGCGGCTCTTCGAGGTTGCGCTGGATGTCGTTGGAGAGCGCCTTGAGCGGCGAGACGTAGAGCACGCGCGTCTCATCGGGCAGCTCGCCCTGCTGCTGCCCAAGCCGCACCAGGTCGTCGATCGCGATGAGAAACGCGGTCAGCGTTTTGCCCGAGCCGGTCGGCGCGGCGAGCAGGGTGTCGCGGCGCGTGCGGATCGCCGGCCAGCCGGCGGCCTGCGCGTCGGTCGGTCCGTCGAAGCGCGCGCGGAACCAGTCCCGCACCAGCGGGTGGAAGTCGGCCGGCGCATCGGCCGGGGCGTCGGTATCGGCTGCGGCGGTGGTCATATGTTCGGGAGCCTAGCGTATCCCGCGGGCGTTCTAGAGTAGTGGTCCACCGTCGTTCGCTGCGCTTGCGCACGGCGCAGCGGCGTGCCGGTAGAATGTGCGTGCGACGGCAACGCCGGATCAACACCATCAGGAGGCGTCGTGAATCTCCGCAACCGCACGATCTACATCGGCGACAACCTGCCGCGGCTCAAGGGCATCGACAGCGAGAGCGTCGATCTGATCTACCTCGACCCGCCGTTCAACAGCCGCGGCGAATACCAGTGGCCGATCGGTCAAGATGAGTTCGGGTGGCAAGACGACCAAGAGGCACCTAGTGACGACCTGGACGACGACGCGCTGTCGCACATGCTTGAGCATGGCGGCCCGGACCACTTCAAGGATGCATTCACCCTCGACGATC
This sequence comes from Dehalococcoidia bacterium, assembly GCA_965242565.1. Classification (GTDB taxonomy): domain Bacteria; phylum Chloroflexota; class Dehalococcoidia; order Bin125; family Bin125; genus CATQGW01. The sequence continues at coordinate 2,078,780 of OZ251457.1, forward strand.
TGGATGAGCGAACCCTTGACCAGCTCCTGGCGGACGGCGAACCCGCCGGATACGTAATCGCGGCTGCTGGCCAGGCAGTCGGCGCGGGCACACAATCCTATCTCACTTACATGTGGGAGCGCTTGGCCGAGATGCACCGCATCCTCAAACCGACCGGCAGTCTCTACCTGCACTGTGACGACACGGAGGGGGCCTGGCTCAAAGCACTGATGGACGCCGTTTTCGGGCGTGAAAACTTTCGCAACGAGATCACGTGGCAGAGAACCGGCGCGCACAGCGATCCGGATCGGTTCGGCCGCGTTGCTGACACTCTACTCTACTACACGAAATCGAGCCAAGCTCGTTTCTGGCGCTTCGCCGTTGCCGTCCCGCAGGACGACGACTACCTTGCAGCCAAGTATCGACGAGACGACAACGACGGCCGCGGCAAGTATCAGGACATATCACTCACCGGCCCTGGCGTTACCAGGGGGCAGAGTGGCCGTCCGTGGCGCGGATACGATCCAACGAGCATCGGTAGATGCTGGTCCGCGCCGCGAGCACGAGGCCGCAATGAGTATGGGGACTGGATCGCCGCCAACGTCATCGAGGGGTACGATGAAATGACCGAGGTCCATCAGCGTCTCGACGCACTCGCCGCTCACGGCATGATCCACTGGACAAGGAACGGGAAGCCCCGACTCAAGCGTTACCTAGCGGCGGTCACGGATCAGGTTCCTGGCGTGATCTGGACGGACATCAGCCCGATCAATTCTCAAGCCGATGAGGACACCGGATGGGACACCCAAAAGCCGCTCGACCTTCTTGAACGGATCGTTGCCGCGTCGTCGCGAGAAGGCGACCTTGTGCTCGATCCGTTCTGCGGTTGCGCGACGGCCTGTGTCGCTGCTGAACGGCTCGGTCGGAGGTGGGCGGGAATGGACCGATCGCCACGCGCCGGCATTCTGGTTCGAAAGCGGCTCCGCGAGCAAGACGAAGGGGTGGCGATTTGGGCCAGCGATGTCGTCGTGACCAGAGCCGTTCCCGAACGGACCGACATCAGCGAGCCGTCGCTGCCCAAGGCGGAACTCAAACGGATCCTCTTCGAGCGGCAGCGAGTAAGCGACGGCGACAAGCTCGCGGCCTGTGCCGCTGCCAAACTTGGCTGCCCCCACATCCTCCCGATCGAGCTGCTTGAACTCGACCGCCTCCGCCCCGGCGTCGCTGGCGGCGAATACACTCTCGCCAACACCCAGCTACTCTGCGCCCGCTGCAACCGAGCCAAGGGCAAGCGCGACATGGCCTACCTGGCCGAGCGCCTCGCGGCACTGCAAGCGTGATGGAGGCGTCGTGAATCTCCGCAACCGCACGATCTACATCGGCGACAACCTGCCGCGGCTCAAGGGGATCGACAGCGAGAGCGTCGATCTGATCTACCTCGACCCGCCGTTCAACAGCCGCGGCGAATACCAGTGGCCGATCGGCACGGAGGACCCCGCGTGGGCCGATCAGCCCGGCGGCTCCATCGCGTCAATGTTTGCAATGATCTCCGCCGCCTGATGCCCGATGCCGCGGCCGGCGCGGCGGCGCATACAGCGTTGGATCGTGCCTCCAGGTGCGACGAACCAGACTGCCTCGCATGCGATCCCTTCAGAAGCCCTGCGCCATAGTAAGGGATGCGCCAGATCCCTTACCAAGCAGCGGCGGTCAGTAAAGGATCCGCGCGAAGCCTTCGCTAGAGGTGCTTGAGCACGCCGCCGTCTACCTGGAAAACCTGGCCCGTGATGTAGCCCGCGGCGGGGGAGGCGAGGTAGACGGCGAGCGGCGCGACGTCCTGAGGCGTCCCGAAGCGGCGCATCGGGATGAAGCGCAGCAGCAGGTTGTCGTCCACATTCGAGGAGCCGCGCCCGGGCGATTGCTCGGTCCAACCCTGCACGATCGCATTGACCGTGACCCCGCGCGGCGCGAGCTCCTGGCTCAGCGCCCGCACCAGACCGATCACCCCGGCCTGCGAGGCTGCGACGGCGGAGACATTGCTGAGGCCGCGTACGGCGGGGGCGTCGAGCAGGGCGATTAGGCGGCCGGGGCCGTCGCGGAACTCGCGCGTCGCGCTGCGGAACGCCGCGTAGGTTCCGGCCAGATTTGCGCCGAGAATCCGCTGCACATCGGCGTCGAGCGTCTTACCCAGCGGCGCCGCGAACCAGGTGCCGGGCGCGACCACGGCGATGTCGACGCCGCCCAGCTGCTTGGCCAGTTTGCGGGTCGCCACGCGGACATTGGTGCCGTTGGCCAGATCGACGGCTTCAGCGGGACCGCCGGCGGCGGCCTTTTTCATCCGAAACATCGAGCTGCCGCCGGTCTCGGCGCTGGTCACCGCGACCAGCACGCCCGCCTCGCGCAGCGCCTCGACGACCGCTGCGGCGCTGGGGCGCTCCGCGCCGTAGACGATCGCCCGTCGCCCGGACAAATCCCAGCCTTGCAGCGCGCCCTCGGCGACGGGCGGCGGCGCGAGTGGATTCTGATCGGTCATGTCGCTGCCTGCCCGATTCCGGAGGTGACATCCCAGCCGGTCGGCACCAGCCCGCCGGCCAAACCGCCGCCGTCGATCACGAACGCTTCGCCGGTGACATAGGACGAGGCGTCGGACGCGAGATACACCGCGAGCGGGCCGAGCTCCCATGCCTCGCCCACGCGCCCGGCCGGGATGCGCGCGCCCTGATTGCGGGCGATTTCGATCTCCTCTTCCGTTTCGAGCGTCCGCTGGAGCACGAAGCCGGGCACGATGCAGTTCACCCGGATGTCGTAGCGCGCCAGCTGCGTCGCGAGCCCCTGCGTGAGCGTGATCACGCCCGCCTTGGCCGCGCCGTAGGCGATCAATCGCGCGTCGCCGCGCAGCGCGGTACCCGAGGCGACCGTGATGATCACGCCGCCGCGGTCGTGGAAATGCGCGGCGGCGGCCCGCGCGCAGTAGAACGCGCTGGAGAGGTTGGTGTCGATCGTGTCGCGCCAGTCCGCGTCGGAAATCTGATTGACCCGCTTGCCGGCCGACGCGCCGCCCCCGCCGGCGTTGGCGATCAACACCTCAAAGCCGCCCCACTCGGCGACGGTCCGATCGACCAGCGCGTCAACCTGCCGGGAGTCGGTCACATCGGTCGGAATGACCAGCGCTCGCCGTCCGCGCTGGCGGATTTCCTCTGCCACAGTCCCGATCTGTTCGGGTGTGCGCGCCGCGCAGACGACATCCGCGCCGGCATCGGCGAGGTGCAGCGCCATCTGGCGGCCGAGGCCGCGCCCGGCGCCGGTCACGATCACCCGCCGTCCATCGAGCCGCAGCGATTCGAGCATGGCCGCTTTCCCCGCTATCCACAGAGCCTGCTTTACAATAACGTCGCACTGTGTAGGCGCTAGACGCCGCGCACCAAGCCATGCCCAATCTGGTCAGATGAGCCGGCCGGCACAGCGGCGGAAGGGTGACCGGGAATGACTCTACCGCGATCGTTGCCGCGCCCGCGCACCCTGTTGGCCGCCGCTGCTACCGCTGCGATCATCGCGGCGGCCTGCACCGCCACCGCCGACGACGCCGCGCCGCCTGTTGAGGAGCCCGCCCCAGCCACTGTTGAGACGACTGTTGAGCGACCGGCTCAGCCCGCTGCGACGCCGTCCGCGACTCCCGCAGCCCAGGCGGAGCCCGCCGAACCGACGCGGCCGGCGGCGACGATTCCGGTCCGCGCGGCAGTCGCGGCCACGCCGCGCAAGGATCTGTCCGTCGGCCTCGCCGGCGGCGCGCTGGATGCGCCCCTGGCCAAGGCCTTCTACACCTTCGCCGATTACGCCGCGCTTGAGTTCGCGCCCGACCTGCTCGTCGCCTGGGGACTCGGCGCGCCGCTCGGCGAGTACGTGATCAGCGCCAGCATCTGGAGCGCCGACGACAAGGCGGCGGCGGGTGCGTCGCAGCTGGCCCGCGCCGAGCTGCGCTCCGGCGGCGCGCTGCGCAGCGACGACGCGATTCGCGCGGTCGACGGCGCGACGGCGGAGCGCGCCTGGCTGGAAGCCTTCGGCGAGACGGGCGCCCACGGCGTCACCTACGACCTGCTGCTCTGGAACGGCGCAGAACTGATCGCCGTTGTGGGCCACTTCACCTCCGCGCCGGGCAATGTCGTCGCGCCCGGCGCGGCCGCCCAACTGCGCGACCTCAACGGCGACGACATCCCAGAGCTGGTGATCGACCGCACTGATCCGTACCTCTTCTACTACACCTCGCAAATTTGGCACGCCGACGCCGCGGTGCTGCGGCGCGAGGGCGACGAGTTCCACGAGGTAACGCTCGCCGCGCCCGATCCGTCGGTCGGTGAAGCCGCGCTGACCGAGGCGGCGGCGGCGCTCGATTTCGCCGCCGCCGGCTGGTGGAGCCGCGCGTTGGAACGCGCCTATGCGGCGGCGGCGCTCGCGCCCGCCGACGAAACCCTGCGCTGGAACGCGATCGTGATCCGCGAGCGCGGCGGAGCCGCGCTGCGCGAGGCCGGGCGCAGCTCCGTCGCCTGGCTCGGCGCGCTGCTCGCCGGCGAATGGCGCGGAGCGATTGACCAAATGCGCAATGTGCCGCATGTCGGCTGGCTCAGCCTCGAGCGCGTGCTACGCGATACGCCGCTGGCCGGTCTGGAAACCGAAGTCGCCGAGCTGGTCCTGCAACGCGGCACGGCGGCGCTGCTGGCCGCCGAGCGCCTGCCCGTCCAGCACACCGCGCCCGTCTACCTGCTGCGCGGCCTCGCCCGCTGGTGGCTCGGCGAGGGCATGCTGCCCGCCGCAATCGACCTGGTCGAAGCGATCCCCGCCTACTGGCGCGAAACGACGGTCTTCGACCTCCTCTGGGCCATCGGCTACCGCGGCGGCTGATTCGCGCCGATCGCCCGGATGCGCCGCACGCGGCTTTCAGTTGACGGATGCGTAGAGAACAGCCCGGCCAGACGCCCGCGAACCGGGTTGAAGATATACAGGTGGTTCGCCGCCTTGTTCGACGACAGCTCGGCAACCGCCGGCGCGAGCTCCGGCGAAGCGCTCGCCATCTGAATTTTGACCAACGCCGACGCCAGCGCGTCGGGATCCCCCGACATTCGGCTCGCCGTCTCATCGGCCGCGTACTCGCGCTGGCGCGACGCCGCCATCTGAAGCAACGTCACAATCATGTCCACCAGCTTGTACAGCAGCCACATCGCGGCGAACACACACCAGCCGCACAACCGCAAGACGATCGCCAACAACAGGCCGAGCAGTCCTCTGCTCTTCTCCTCTTCGCGCGCGACCAGCATGACCTCGCCGCTGCCCGCATCTTCGACCAGGTAGGTCACTTCCTCCGTCTCTTTCGCGGTGAGCAAATTCAGTACCGCCCTCGTCGCTTTGCCGAGCAGCAGGAACGGCAGCATCGTGAGCATCACCGCCGAGCACGCGGTGGCGATCATCGCGCCCCACAGCGTGTCGCGGTTCGCAATGTGCGCCAACTCATGCGCCAGTACCGCGGCGAGCTCGCGCTCGTCCAGCGCGGCCACAAGGCCGGTAGTCACGATCACCGCCGCCCGCCGCGGACTCCGCCCCGTAGCGAACGCATTGGGAACCGGCGTCGCCACCGCGTAGACCCTCGGTTTCGGCACGCCCGCCTCCCGCGCCGCGCGCTCCACGAGCAGATGAAGCCCCGGAGCCTGGTCGAACCCAATCTCCTCCGCACCCGTCGCCCGCCGCACCAGCCGATCGGAGAACCAGTACGAGAAGAGGTTCCCCGCAACGGCGATCCCACCGAACACCAGCGCTCCCAGCGCCCCGAACAGCCCATACCCAACCAGCGCAAACAGCCCGACCAGCGCAGCAAGCAGCACCAGCGTCCGCACGGTGTAGCCGCTCACGACACCCGCCTTCGCCCGCGCCCCTCCGCAGCTACTTACCGCGGAGGGGCGCGACGGTTCATCAGCCATCCCAGTTGTCGTCGGTGATGGTGCGTCCGTCGGGCCAGCTGTTGCACTTGTCCTGGCTCAGGCGACCGATCAGGTGCTCGCCCCATCCGGGAACTCGGCCTCCGACTTCTTTCCAGGTCATGTTGAGCCAGTGCTTGGTGAGGTTCGTGCTGTTGAACCAGTAGACCTTGATTGTGTCGGAGCCGCAGCGGGCATACGTCCACCCCTCCGGATCCGCCACGACATCGACGGGCAACGAGTTGCTGCCGCTGCCGCCGGCGTTGCTGGCCGTGAGGCGGACTGTTTGGCGGCCGTACGAGCTGAAGCGGGGGCTGTAGGTTGAGCGGTCGTTCCTTGAGGCGGTGCCACCGCTCCAGGCGTAGGTGTCGATCGCGCCGCCGCGGTTGTGTGTGACCGAGCAGGTGACGCTCTCGTCTTCGTCGATCGACGACGGCGAACAGCTAATGGTGATGTCCGGCGGATCGACTCCTTCCCCGATGACAGTGACGGTAAAGGTGACGCTGGCGGCCCGCCCTTCACGGTCAGTCGCTGTCAATGTGATTTGGGCCTCGCCACGATCCACTGCCCGGAACACGACTGCACCACGTGAGCCGGACGGTGTGCTAATCGTCGCGACGGAAGTGTTGCTTGACCGAGCGGAGAAACTCAGGTTGTCGCCCTCACAGACTTGGGCGATGGCCAGCGAGTGCGGGTCGCCGTCCGCCTTGGCGAGGTCGAGTGTGGCGTGGAGCGATGTGGGCTCAATGCACGTGGGGCCGTCCGGCTCTATGACCACGTTGGCCCTGCCGGAGTCGAAGCCCGCCGAGTTGCGCACAGTGAGCCGAACCGTCTTCGGGCCAGAGGAGCTGAAGCTGGTGAGGTAGCGCGGGTTCCCGCCGCTGGAGTCGCCGCCGCTCCACGAGTAGGTGTCCGGTGTCCCACCGCTCAGAATCGCCGTGCAGGTCACGCTCTCACCCACATCAGCCGACGGCGGACAACTGATGCTGTCGATTACCGGCCGCTCCGCTTGCACATCCACGGTGGCCGAATCGGTGGCGCTCCCCGCCGAGTTGCTGACCGACAGCCACACCGTCTGCTGACCCTCTGCGTCGAAAGTCGTCGTGTAGGTGCGGTCGTTCCCGTTGGAGCTTCCACCGATCCACAGCCACTCGTCCGGCTCACCGCCGGAGAGCTGCGCCCGGCAGGTAACGCTGTCGCCAACGCTGGGCCGCTGCGGAGAGCAGCTGACGCTGTCGATCTCTGGCCGTGGAACTGGGGTTTCAATGACCACCGTTGCGCGCGCGGTTTCGGTGCGGTAGTTCGGGTTGCCCGACGTCGACACCATCACGATGCAGTTTCCCTCGCGCATGAGGGTAAGCGCGCCGGTCCCGGCATCGACCCCGCAGATGCTCGGCGTGAGAGTGCTGTAGCTGAACTCGATCGAACGCGTGTCAGCGGTCGGCTGCAGCAACCGCGGAGCCGGATCGTCGATCTGCGCAGTGCTTGGCAAGTAGCCCTGCCAGCGAAGGTCGGGATCGCCGGGACGCACAGTGACCGTCGCATCGGCCGAGCCAACGCCGTATTCGGGCGGCTTGGCGACATTGGTCAGCAGGATGCGGCATTGGCCGACCCCGCTGATCGTCAGCTCGCCCGTCGCCTCGTTCACGCTGCAAACCTCGGACGAGCCTGGCGCAACGCTGTAGCGCCACTCGGGGGAGTACATCCGACCATTCGCCATGCATCGTGGCGACAGGTGCGTGGGTGTCGTATCGCCAAACTCGACAGACGCAGAGCTGTAGCCGGACCAACTGATCACGCAGAGCGGCGTCGGATCGACGATGACCTGCGCAGACGCCGTATCGGACCTGTAGCCCGGCGCGCTGGCGGTGACCGTGACTTGGCATGCCCCCGTCCCGATCAGCGTGAGCGCGCCGGTCCTCGAATCCACCGAGCAGACATCCGCCGTGCGCGTTTCGAATGTCCACGTCACTCCAGACGGCGCGGGGAACGGCTTGGCCACGCGCGGTAGCACGATCCCCACGGAGCCCCCGATCGACGTCGTCGCCGGATTGTATCCGCCCCACGGACGATCAATCACCAGTACCTCATCGGGATCGATCCGAATCGTGACCGCCTGTGTCGTTGGATCCCCGATTGCACCCTCCGCCGTGATGGCGGCGTTGTAGTCGCGAGCCGGCGTCTGAGGCGGAATCGTGCCCGACACCGTGACCTGGTACTCCCGACCGTCCGCTCGCGACTCCTCGACGTCGTAAGTCAGGCCCGGCGGCAGGCCGTCGACCACGACCGGCGTGAAAGTTTGAGCCAGCTCGCCGTAGAGTGTCGCAATCGCCACATCAGCGATCCGCTCGCCCCGCGCCAGCGTGATCGGCACTCCCGCGGGCGTGATGGTGATGGGGTCTATGCCGTCGCACGGGGCATCGCTGCCCACCTCCACCGCGCTGCTGGTCAGCCAGCGCGGCTGATCGCGTCGCAACTCGCTGTTGATTCGGTTCTCCGTCAGGTAGCGTCCGGGCTCCGGCAGCAACGCCGCATAGCGCTCAGCCGCCCGCTCCGTGTCGTCGTTGCACGCCTCGAACGCCCAGTCGGGCAGGAAGCCGAACTCCACCCGGAATCTGCCGCCCGGCGTGGGGTTCCAGCGCGCGATCACCCGCCCGGTCAGCAGCGGCTCGCCGCTCAGCCCAGCGTCGTCGCCCTCCATCGAGAGCACATCGACGGGGTCGCTGCGCAGCCAGCGACGGTCATTGGCCCTCCCCCGGGCCAGCAGCGAGGCCTCGTTCAGGTAGCGCCGCGGCGGCAGCAGGTGCTCGTTCGCGTCCACGACGGCGGTCCGGTCCGTCCCGCTGGCGAGCACTTCCGCCGAGAGGAAGCCGAACTCGATGCGGTAGCGGCCGCGCCGGTCATTCTCGGGCAGCGGATGCACCCGCGCGAGCACATGCCCGCGAACGACCTCCGCCTCATCGGGTGGGACCACCTGTTCGTCGCCGCCGATCGGCTCTTCGGCCGGTGGTGGCGGCGGCGGTGGCGGGGGTGTAGCCAGCCTGCCTGTGGTCAGAGTGAGCGTGTACGTGCCAGTGCTTCGGGCCCACCTCGAGGTGGCGATGACCCGAAATCGGCCTGCCGGGAGGGTCCGAGTCAAAGTCGCCGGGAAAGTCGCGTGGGCCAACAGATCGCCGCCGGCCGCATTGAATTGGATCAGCGCGGTGTAGTCCGACGACCTGAGCTCTGCTCTGACCTCCCCGCCGCCCGGCAGCTCGAACGTGTACCAGTCGTGGTATCTGCCGTCATCCCACTGGCAGTCTGTCGACACGAGCAACTCAACGCGCGTGACGGTTTGATTCGACTGAAGCGTCCCCAGATCGTCAGTGACCGAGCAGCTCTGCGCGTTGCCCTGCCCAATCGACGTGAGCAGCGCCACCAAGGCCGCCAGGAGCACCGCCAACAGCGCCCTACTTGAGGGTTTTACCCCCCCCCCCCCCGAGATCCGTCCAAACGCGCAGACGCATGATCAATTCCCTCCCGCCGGCCGCTTGCTCCAGCGCACGCGCCACAGCCTACGCACACCCGAACTATTCGGTCAAGCGGACCTTTCATCCCATCACCCGCTCAGCCGGCTCAACCCACCCGCCCAGCCTGTCCACTCGCTATCATTCGCGCGAGCGCCCGCGACCGCCGCGGGGCGACGCAGCGTGGACGCAAGGAGACCGGCTGGCTCGATCTACAGCGCGTGCTGCGCGATACGCCGCTGGCCGGCCTGGAAACCGAGGTCGCCGAACTGGTGCTGCAACGCGGCACGGCGGCGCTGATGGCCGTCGAGCGCCTGCCCATCCAGCACACCGCGCCCGTCTATCTGCTGCGCGGCCTCGCCCGCTGGTGGCTCGGCGAGGGCATGCTGCCCGCCGCAATCGATCTGGTGGAAGCGATCCCCGCCTACTGGCGCGAAACGACGGTCTTCGACCTCCTCTGGGCCATCGGCTACCGCGGCGGCTGATTCGCTTCGCTCAGCGCCATGGATCTTCTGCGATGCGCCGGCCGGCGTACTCGGCCGTAGACTCAGGCCCCCGCGTTCTACCGCTCTCGTCTGATCGCCGGGATGAGCCGCACGCGGCGTTTGCAGCGGCGAGTGAGGCCGCATCGCCCTCCGCCCAGATCCGCTGCGCAGGTCACGGACCCGCCCACCACCGGCCACGCGGGCGAGCAGCTGATGTAGTTGATCACCGGCCGTCAGGGGGTGACGGTGAGCGTGCCCGACCAGCTGTCGCTGCCGGTGCTGTTGGTCGCGGTGAGCGAGACCGTGTGCTCGCCCGCCGTGGCGAAGCTGGTCGTGTAGGTTGCGCCGCTGCCGCTTGAAGCGCCGCCGCTCCAGGCGTAAGACTCCGGAGCGCCGCGGCTGATGCGGGCTGTGCAGGTCACGGACTCGCCCGCCGCCGGCGACGTAGGCGAACATCTGACATAGTTGATATGCGGCACCGGCTTGGTGACGGTGAGCGTGATCGACTCAGTGTCGCTGCCGCTCGCGTTCGCGACGGTCAGCGAAATCGTGTACTCGCCCGGCACGACCAGGCCTGTGCCGGCCCGGAGGAATTGGGCGCGGTAGATGTGGCCGGCCAACAGTGAAGTCGGGCCGCCGCCGCTCCAGTCCCGGGAAGTCGGCGGGCCGCCGCTCAGCGTCGCCGTGCAGTTCGCCTGGAAGTTCGACGTGTATGGCCGGTCGCATCTGATGCTATCGATCACCGGCGCCTGCGACGATCGCGCCGCAACGGTGAGCCTGGTCGATTCGGTGTCGTTGCCGCCGCTGTTGGTCACCGTGAGCGAGACGGTATACCCGCCCGCCGTGTCGAAGCTGGTCGTGTAGTTATCGCCCGAACCGCTGTCGCTGCCGGCGCTCCAGGCGTAGGTATCCGGATTGCCGCCGCCAAGCTCGGCGGTGCAGGTGACGGACTCGCCCACCGTCGGCGACGGCGGCGAACACGTAATGCTGTAGATCACGGGCCCCTGCACCGGCGCTGCAACGGACACAGTCGTCGACTCCGTGTCGCGGCCGGCGCTGTTGATCACGGTGAGCGAGACGGTCTGCTCGCCCGCCCGGCTGAAGCTGGTCGTGTAGCGCCCGCCTGAACCGCTGCCGCCGCTGCCGTTGTCGACGTCCCAGACCCAGGACTCCGGCGCGCCGCCGCTGAGTTCGGCGGTGCAAATGGTTTCTTCGCCCACGGTCAGCGACGACGGCGCACAACTGAGGCTGTCGATCGCCGGCGCCTGCAACGTTGGCTCCTCCGCCGGCTCCGCCACATTGATAGTGATGGAGTCGCTGTCGCTGCCGGCGGTGTTGGTCACGGTGAGCGTGATGGTCTTGGAGCCCGGCGAGAAGAAGAATGCTGTATACACATGCACCTGGGCGCTGTACTCGTCCACTTCGCTGCCGCTCCAGGCATGGGAGTCGGGAGCGCCGCCGCTGAGGATCGCCTCGCAGATGTAGACCCGATGCGCTTCCCCCGGGGACGACGGCGAACAGCTGATGCTGTCGATCACCGGCGCTTGCAGCGCGGCAACGGACACGGTCGTCGACTCCGTGTCGCTGCCTGCCCAGTTGGTCACGGTCAGCGAGACGGTGTATTCGCCCGCCTTGCTGAAGCTGGTTGTGTAGTAGTCGCTGTCGCCGCCGGCGCTCCCTCCGCTCCAGATGTAGGACTCCGGCGCACTGCCGTTGAGTTCGGCGGTGCAGATGGTTTCTTCGCCCACGGTGAGCGACGACGGCGAACAACTGAGATCGTCGATCACCGGGCGATGCAGCGCCTCCGCGACGGACACAGTGATCGACTCCCGGTCGCGGCCGGCGTTGTTGATCACGGTGAGCGAGACGGTCTGCTCGCCCGCCCGGCTGAAGCTGGTCGTGTAGCGCCCGCCTGAACCGCTGCCGCCGCTGCCGTTGTCGACGTCCCAGACCCAGGACTCCGGCGCGCCGCCGCTGAGTTCGGCGGTGCAAATGGTTTCTTCGCCCACGGTCAGCGACGACGGCGCACAACTGAGGCTGTCGATCACCGGCGCCTGCAACGCTGGCTCCTCCGCCGGCTCCTCCACATTGACAGTGATCGACTCCGTGTCGCTGCCGGCCCAGTTGGTTACGGTCAGCGAGACGGCGTAGTCGCCGGCCTTGCTGAAGCTGGTTGTGTAGTAGTCGCTGTCGCCGCCGGCGCTCCCGCCGCTCCAGCTGTAGGACTCCGGCACACCGCCGTTGAGTTCGGCGACGCAGATGGTTTCTTCGCCCACGCTCGGGGACGACGGCGAACAGTCGATGCCGTCGATCACCGGGCGTTGCAGCGCCTCCGAAACGGACACAGTGATCGACTCCGTGTCGCGGCCGGCGCTGTTGATCACGGTGAGCGAGACGGTCTGCTCGCCCGCCCGGTGGAAGCTGGTCGTGTAGCGCCCGCCTGAACCGCTGCCGCCGATGCCGTTCAAGACGTCCCAGACCCAAGACTCCGGCGCGCCGCCGCTGAGCTCGGCGGTGCAAATGGTTTCTTCGCCCACGGTGAGCGACGACGGCGCACAACTGAGGTCGTCGATCACCGGCGCCTGCAACGACGGCTCCTCCGCCGGCTCCGCCACATTGATAGTGATGGAGTCGCTGTCGCTGCCGGCCTCATTGGTCACCGTGAGCGAGACAGCGTAATCGCCAGCCTTGCTGAAGCTGGTGGAGTGATTGACGCCGGAGCCGGAGCCGTTGGCGGTTCGCCAGGCCCAGGTCTCCGGAGCGCCGCCGCTGAGCGTCGCGGTGCAGGTCACTGACTCGTCCACGGTCGGGGAGGACGGGGTGCAGCTGATGCCGTCGATCACGGGCGCTTGCGGCTGCTCGATCACGACCACCGGAGCGCGCAGCGGCACATTGACGACCGAGCTGCGCAGCCAGACATCGCGGCGGGTGTCGATCGTGGCGACGCTGAGGTAGCGGGCCCGGGGCAGGTTGTCGGCGTCCAGCCGCGCAACGGCCTCCTGCGTGCTTGAAGTGTCGGTGAACGCCCACTGGGGCACAAAGAGGAACTCGAGACGCAAGTCGCCGAAACCGAACCGGTCGCGCAGGCGGCCATCGGAGTCGGGGTTGTAGCGCGCAACCACGCGACCGGTGATTTGAGTCTGAGCGCCGCCGGGCGCTTGGGCCGACTGGGCGGGGACGCTGATCAGCGAGCTGCGCAGCCAGCTGCGGTTGTCCGCGGCGGCGAGAGCGTCGATCCGGCTCTTGGTCAGAAATCGGGAGCTCGGCAGCCACCCGGACCGGGAGGCGATCGCTTCCGGCCACGATTCCGCTTCGTCCAGCGCCCACTCGGGGAAGAAGCCGAACTCGATCCGGTAGTCGTCGACGCCGTCTGCGCCGGTCCGATCCTGGACGCGGGCGATGATGCGCCCCTCCGCCGCCTCCGTAGAACCCGATTGGTCTGGACCCAATTCACCGCCGGGCGTCTGCGCGCCGGCGGTGAGGGTCAGGGCGGCCAGCACAGCTGCGACTGCCAAGAGCGCCGCCAGCAGCGCCCTAGACGGGGATTTCATCCCCCTCCCCCGATTCCGGCTGAGCACACGCATTCGCGGCATCTGAATTTCCTCACGGAGGACACATCGCGGGAGCGACGCTCAAGCCAGCGTAGCGCGTTTGGCGCGGCGCGGAGGAGCGATTCGGGAACGGGCTAGGGCGCTCAGGCCGCCCGCCAATACCCGCCTAATTGTCGACTCGCTATCATTCGCGCGAGCGCCCGCGACCGACTGCGGGAGCGACGCAGCGTGGATGCAAGGAGCGACGCATGGCAATCGGGCTGACCGTGGAATTCACCGTGGGCGAGGGCAAGGCCGAGGCCTTTGAGGCGTTCATGGCCGGCGCGACCGCCAAAGTCAAGGCGGAGGACGCCGGCTGCAACCTCTACGACCTCTTCCGCAGCGTCGACGACGACACCCGCTACCTGCTGCTCGAGTCCTGGGCCAGCCAGGAGGATCTGGACGCGCACGGCACCTCCGAGGCGATGGCGGGGATGGCCGGCATCCGCGAGTTCACCACCGCCCGCCCGGTGCTGCACCGCTACGACATCCCCGACTAGCAGGGCCGCCGAATCGCGGTCGAATACCGAGAGAGACCCCGCAAGCAGACCCCGCAAGGAAGGAACAGCCGATGCCGGAACAGATGGGCGCCGAACTGCTCGCTCGCCAGATGGTCAAGGAGGGAGTCGAAGACCTCTTCTACATCATGGGCGGGCCGATCATCGAAGCCGCGGGCTACTGCGCCGAACACGGCATCCGCACCATCGACTGCCGCCACGAGCAGGGCGCGGCGATGGCCGCGCACGGCTACGCGCGCGTCAAGGGTCTGCCCGGCGTCTGCATGGCCGCCTCCGGGCCGGCCACGACCAACCTGCTGACCGGCGTCGCCAACGCCTACCTCGACGGCGTGCCGATGGTCGCGCTGGGCGGCGCGGCGGCCTTTTCCTCGTTCGAGCGCGACGATTTCCAGGAATACGACCAGCTGGCGATGGCCGTGCCGGTCACCCGCTGGGCCAGCCGCGTCACCCACTCCGCGCGGATGCCCGAGTTCTTCAACCTCGCCTACCGCGAGGCGCAGAGCGCCAAGCCCGGACCCACCTACCTCGACCTGCCGGGCGACACGCTCTACCAGCGCAGCGACGACGAGACGGTCTGGTTCCCCGAGACGGGGCTGCCCAAATCGCGCCCCGGCGCGGACCCCGACGAGGTGAAGCAGGCGATCGAGCTGCTGGCCAACGCCGAGCGGCCGATCGTGATGACCGGCAGCGGGATCGTCTGGTCCGACGCGGCGGCCGAGCTGCAAGAGTTCGTCGAGACCACCCGCATCCCGTTCTGGACCACCCCGCAGGGGCGCGGTGTGATCCCCGAAGACCACGAGCTCTGCTTCCTGGCCGCGCGCAGCAAGGCCTTCCGCGAGGCCGATGTGGCGCTGGTCGTGGGCACGCGGCTCAACTTCGTGATTGGCTCCGCCGCGCCGCCGCGCTGGTCGCCGGACCTCAAAGTCATCCACGTCGACACGGACCCCAGCGAGATCAACCACAACCGCGAAGCGGCGGTGGGCATGGTCGCCGACGCCAAACGCGCGCTCACGGCGCTGACCGCGGCGGCGAAAGAGGCCGGCCTGACCAGCCCGACCGACTGGGAGGCGCAGCTGCGCGAGTCCGACGACAGCCGCCGCGCCGAATATCTCGACCTGGCGCACTCCTCAACGGTGCCGATTCACCCGCTGCGGGTGGCCGACGAGGTGGTGCAGCGCATGGACCGCGACGCCATCGTCTGCGTCGACGGCAACGCCACCCTCGCCTGGGCGCGCCAGTACATCCCCTCCTACGTGCCCGCTGCGCGGCTCAACCCCGGGCCCAACGGCTGCATGGGCGTGGGCGTGCCGTTTGTGCTCGGCGCCAAGGCCGCCGCGCCGGAGCGCCAGGTGGTCGGCTTCGTCGGCGACGGCTCGTTCCTGATGAACGCGCAGGAGATCGACACGATGGTCCGCCACGACCTGCCCGCCACGATCGTGATCTGCAACAACGCCGGCTGGACCGCCGGCTCCAACGACACCCCGGGCCGCCCGCTGGGCTACGGCCAGCGCTACGAGGACATCGCCGTCGCGCTGGGCGGACACGGCGAGCACGTGACCAAACCGGACGAGATCGGCCCCGCCATCGAGCGTGCGATGGCCTCCGGCAAGGCCGCCGTGGTCAACGTCGAGGTGGAACAGCACGCGATGCCCGGGCAGGCCCGCTTCGGCGGCTACTCGGCCACGCTCAGCCGATAGGAGCGCGAATCAATGGCAGCCGTCCCCCCGCAGCTCGCCGACCTCGTCGGCGCGCCCCACTTCGCCCATCTCGTCACCGTCAACCGCGACGGTTCGCCCCAGTCCTCGCCGATCTGGATCCGCCCCGAGCGCGTCGCCGCCGACGGCTCGGTCGAGTCGATCTTCTTCGTCACCGGGCTGCGCTACCGCAAGTCGCTCAACATGCAGCGCGAGCCGCGCGTGGCGCTCTCGATTCACGACGCGAACAACCCCTACCGCACGCTCGAAATCGTGGGCCGCGCCGCGCTCGCGCCGCGCACCGACTGGGCCGCGCTCGACGCGATCTCCAACCAGTACATGGGCCGCGACTACCCCTTCAAAGGCGACGACGCCTCAGGCTGGCACGTGACCGTTGAAGTCGAGCGCTCCTCGCAGCCCGGCGAGTTCGACGCTCCGCCGTCGATCGGGCAACCGCCCAAAGACTCCGATCTGCTCGGCCCGCCGCATTTTGCGCATGTCGCAACGGTCAGCTCAACGGGCCAGCCGCGCTCCTCGGTCGTCTGGCACCGCCGCGCCGCCGGCGGCGGCGAAAACGACATCGAGTTCTGGACCGGCGCCGAGACGCTCAAAACGCTGCACCTGCGCCGCAACCCCGCCGTCGCCGTCAGCATCCACGACGAAGCCGACCCCTACCGCTACAAGGAGGTTCGCGGCGCGGCGGAGATCACTGCGGTCGACAACCACGATCTGCTCGACGAGCTCACCCCGCACTACTGGCAACTCGAAAAATACCCCGCCGAAGAGCCGATGGCGGGCGTCGTCATCCGCGTCAACGCGACCCACCGCGTCGGCTGATCACACCGCACTCCGGCAGCGCACAGCGGCGGCGTACTCATCCAGTGCGAACTGCGCCGCGGCCGGCAGACTGACGAGATCGTCTAGCGAATCGACGCACAACTCGCCCGCCGCCGCGATCTCGCGCCGGTACTCCTGTAGGAAGACCAGGCGATTGCTCTTGCGCAGGTTGTGCGACGGACACATCGGCGCGCGATTGGTGATCTGATCCGATCCATCCTTGGATCGCGGCTCAATGTGATCCAGATGGAAGTTGCGCGTCGTTTCGATGATCGCGCCGTCGGGGCGGCGGTTGGCGAAACCGCAGCACCACGCCTGGTAGCCGCTGAACTCCAGTAGCTTGTGCAGCATCTCCGCTTCGGGAATGATGCTCGACGGCACTTTGTACTTGCGTTCGGCAGGTTCGACTCGCCTGGGCGTGTGCGGCCGAACCGGCGAGCTGCGAACGGGCAGCTGGCTCGGTCCGTGAACCGTGACCACCGGCTCGTTGCCGAGCACCGCCTGGCCGGTCGTTTCGTCGTTGCAGCGCAGCAGCTGCAGATCAGGCTTGTTGAACTGCCGTTTAAGCACCGTCCAGGCGCGCGGGTTCATATCGCAGGCGATCCAATCCCGTCCCAGCCGCTCGGCCGCAATCGCCGCGTATGCGCATCCGGCGAAGCAGTCGAGCACGACATCGCCCGGGCGCGAGCTGGCGGCGATGATCCGCTCCGCCAATTGAATCGGCTTTTGCGTCCGATAGCCGGTATGCTCAACCGACACGTTGCGCACCGGCGGCAGGTCCCACACGTCGGCGACGGCGACGCCCTCATCCAAGTAGTAGCGGTTCCCCGCCTTCTCGTAATAACGGCGTCCGTCCTCGGCGGTCTTGTTGAAGCGGCGCGGGTCCCGTGATTGCTCGCGCGGCAGCGTAAATGGATAGTCGTCGCTCTTCGAGTAGAAGAAGATCGTATCGTGCTTCCGCGCGAACCAGCGCGTGCCGATCCCGCCGGTGCGGTACTGCCAGATGATCTCGTTGCGGAGCTTGTCCTTGCCGAACACGCTGTCCAGCAGTTGCCGCAGATAGCCGTTCGCGGTGTGATCGCAATGCAGGTAGAGGCTGCCGGTCGGCTTGAGCACGCGGTGCAGTTCGACCAGGCGAATGCCGATGTAGCACAGATACGCGGCGATGGAATCGCCGTGTACGAGTTGCGCGGCCTCGATCAGCGCCGCCGCGCCGGAGTGCGCATCGTCCAGAGCGTTTTTCCAGTCCTCGTGAATGTCCCGCTCCCATGACCAGACGTCTCTGAACCCGGCTTGCGTCGTCTCGGGCCAGGCGACGCCCGCCGCGCGGGCCTCGCGCTCGCTGCGGATGTCCCAGTCGGCCAGCAGGCGGCGCTCGATTTCCCGCTCGTGCTCCGACAGCGGCGGCCGAATCCGGTCCCCGACGAACGTCTCGTTCTTGGCGAACGGCGGATCAATGCAGACGAGATCGATGCACTCATCGTTGAGGCCGCGCAGGAACTCAAGATTGTCCGCGATGTAGACGCCGCGATTAACTGCGTTGAACGCTGCCACTCGCGCTGCTCCGTTCAACGGCGATCCGCAGTGCGCCGAGCCTCCCCGCGCAGGCTATCCGCCCATCTGCTCAAGCGCCGCCTGCATCTCGGCCTCGGACACCTCGCGGATGCGCTCGTGGAACGACCAGCGCTGCCCCTCCGGATCCACCGCGCGGTAGACGCGGTCGCCGTAAAACTGATCGGCGGGCTCCTCCGTGATCGTCGCCCCCTCCGCCACCGCGCGCGCGTAATGCGCGTCCACATCGTCCACATAGACGCTGATGAACGCATGCAGATGCGGCAGCGCGCGCGGTCCGCCCAGCCCGCCCTCCGGGTAGGCCGAGGCCAGCATCACGGTGTTGCCCAGCAGGGCGATTTCGGCGTGCCCGATCGAGCCGTCCGGCATCTCCAGCCGCGTGGTCTGCTCAAAGCCGAAGGCGCGGCAGAGGAACTCGATCGCCGCCGGCGCGTCGTCGTAGGAGAGCGCGGGCACGATTCGCTGCGTATCCGGCGGAAGCGGCAATCCCATGTCGTTATCCCATCGACTCGAGCGCGGCGCGCATTTCTTCCGGCGAGATGTCGCGGATGTGCTGCTGGAACATCCAGCGTTGACCCTCCGGATCCTCAGCCCGGTAGGTGCGGTCGCCCCAGAACTGGTCGGTCGGCGGCTCCAGGATCGTGGCGCCCTCCGCCTCCGCCCGCGCGTAGTGCGCGTCCACATCGTCGACGAAGACCGAGACGCTGCTGTGCAGATAGGGCAGCTCGCGCGGCCCACCGATGCCGACCGCCTCGCGGAACGAGGAGGCCAGCATCAGCGTGTTGCCATGCAGCACCAGCTCGGCGTGGCCGATCTGACCGTCCGGCATCGGCATCCGCATCGCCTCCTCGAAGCCGAACGCGCGGCAGAGGAACTCGATCGCCGCCGGCGCATCGTCGTACGCCAGCGAGGGCACGATCCGCTGCATGTTGGGCGGCGGATTCTGCGCGGGTTGGTCGGACATCGCGCTACCCCTGCTCCTCGGACATCGCCGCGGCCGCCGCTTCCATCTCCTCCGGCGAGACATCGCGGATGTGCTGGCTGAAGACCCAGTGATGGCCCTCCGGATCGACGGCGCGGTAGCTGCGGTCGCCGTAGAACTGATCGGTCGGCTCTTCGAGGATCGTCGCGCCGGCCGCCGCCGCGCGCGCGTGGTGCGCGTCGACGTCATCGACGTAGACCATCACCTGTGCGTGGTGGCCGCTGAGCTTCTGCGGGCTGGCCTGGCCCATCTCCTCGAAGACCGAGGCCAGCATCAGCACATTGTCCTCCAGATGCAGCTCGGCGTGGCCGAGCACACCCTCGCCCATCTCCATCGTCATGCCGACCTCGAAACCGAACGCGGTCGAGAGAAACTCCACCGCCGCAGGCGCGTCGGCGTAGTTCAGGTAAGGGATGATTCGCTGGTTGCCCTCGGGCGGGTTCTGGACCATGGCGCACCTCTCATGATTGTGCTGGATCGCGCTGGCGTTACGTATGTTCTAAACTCTACTCGCCGCACAAGCGCAGCGCAACGCGCATTCCCCGTTATCCACAATCGGCGAGCGCCGACCGGCTCAGGCGAGGACGCCGGTGGTGCGGAGGTGGGCGATTTCGGCGGGGGTGTAGCCGGCGGAGGCGACGATTGCGTCGGTGTCGCGGCCGAGCGGGGGGGATGAGGTCTGCGCGGCGAGGGGGGTGGCGGTCATTTGCAGGAGCGGGCCGACCTGGCGCTGGGGGCCGGCGAGGTCGTGGTTCAGCTCCACGATCATGTGGTTGGCGGTGAGTTGCTCGTCGTTGCGCAGTTCTTCAGCGAAGCGGATGGGGCCGCAGGGGACGCCGCACTGCTCGAAGCGCGCGAGCCACTCGGCGGTGGTTTTGGCGCGCACCTGCTCTTCCAGTTCGCGCACGCGGGCCTGGCCGGCGGCGAGGCTGTCGGGGTTGGTCATGTCGAACTCGGGGTCGGCGAAGCCGAGGAAGTCGGTTTGCAGGGCTTCGCGGACTTTGGCCCAGAGCGAGGGGGAGAGCGCGCCGATGGCGACCGCGCCGTCGCTGGTTTCCCAGCAGCGGTAGTAGATGTTGACGGAGCCCATCGCGCCGCGCTGCTGGTAGGCGTCCTGCAGTTCGGCGTAGCCCGCGCCGCGCTCGCGCAGGGCGGCGACGCTCTCCATTTTGGCCGCGGCCTGCTCGTCGGCGGCGGGCAAGTCCATCACGACGCTGCCCTGCAGCGCGAGGGCGGAGTTGAGCAGGGTGGTTTCGATCATCTGGCCCTCGCCGGTGCGCTCGCGGTGGTAGAGCGCGGCGCAGACGCCCCAGGCGATCACGATGCCGGTGGAGTAGTCGGCGACGGGCGAGGACATCGGCTGGGGCGCGCCGTTGTCGGGGTCGAACTTGCCGTCAAGCGCCATCAGTCCGGAGACGGCCTGGGCGACGATGTCGTAGCCGGGCCGGGCGGCCCAGGGGCCGCGCCGCCCGAAGGCGGTGTTGTCGACGTAGATCAGGTCGGGCTTGAGCGCGCGGAGGGTGTCGTAGTCGATGCCGAGCCGCGCGGCGACGTCGGGGCGGTAGTTGATCACGACGACGTCGATCCGGGGCACGAGTCGGTGGATGATCTGCTGTGCGGCGGGTTCGCGCAGCGCGAGGGCGAGCGAGCGCTTGCCGCGGTTGAGCGACTGGAACCATTTCGACTCGCCGGGCATGAACTGGGAGAACTGCCGCCAGGCTTCGCCCTCGGGCGGCTCGACCTTGATCACGTCGGCGCCCATGTCGGCGAGGTTCTGGCAGCCGAACGGTCCGGCGATGATCTGGGAGAATTCGAGGACGCGGATTCCGGCGAGCGGGCCGCTGTGGGCGTCTGAGTGATCGGTCACGATGTAGCCTCCGTTCGTACACCCTCAGGGTAAGCACCACGAGAGTATGCAGCCTCGGACCTGGATACGCCCATGCGACTGCTCCCGCTCGCCGCCGCCGCGCTCGCGCTGATCATCGCGCTCGGTCTTGTCTGGACGCTGGACGGCTCCGCGCCGCCAGCTGAGCCGGCGACGCGGTTCGTGGAGGTGACCGAGCGGGCCGGGCTCGATTTCGCGCAGCACGAGGTGCGGCCGCGCGGGGAGTGCATGTTCGACGACATCCAGACCGAAGAGCGGGGCACGTTCTGCGACGCGGAGCGGATGACGGGCGGCGCGGCGGCGGGCGATTTCGACGGCGACGGTTACGTAGACCTGGTGATTACGCGGCTCGACGATCACGATCTGCTGCTGCGCAACCGGGGCGACGGGACATTCGACGATGTGTCGCGCGACTGGGGGCTGGACGAGTTCCGCGACGCGACCAACGGCGCGGTCTGGGGCGATATCGACAACGACGGGGATCTGGATCTGTTCATCACTGCGGTGGGCGGGCTGCGGCACTGGTTGTTCGTGAACGAGGGCGGGCGCGGCTTCGTGGAGCAGGCGATGGAGCGGGGCGCGGCGCTGGACACGGGCGACCGGCGGATCGGCTTCAGCGCCTCGTTCGGCGATTACGACGGCGACGGCTGGCTGGATTTGCACGTGACGGAGTGGCGTCCCTCGCAGTTGGTCGGCGAGGCGGCGACCGGAGTGCGGCTGCTGCGCAACCGCGGCGCGGAAGCGCCGGGCTACTTTGCGGATGTCACGATGCGGGCCGGGGTGAACATGGTCGGCGTGCGCTCGCAGACGCAGGATGTGCTGACCGAGGGGACGTTCGCGTTCGCCTCGGGTTTCGTCGATCTCGACGGCGACGGGCTGTTGGACCTGACGGTGGCTTCGGATTTCGGCACGACGCGGTTGTTCTGGAACGACGGCGACGGCACGTTCAGCGACGGCACGGTGACTGCCTGGGTGGGCACGGCGCAGAACGCGATGGGGCTGACCTTCGGCGATTACGACCTCGACGGCGACTTTGACTGGTTCGTGACGTCGGTGTTCCAGACGAGCGGCGGCAGCCCGGGTACCGAAGGCCCCGGTCTGCGCGACGGCAACCGGCTGTACCGCAACGAGGGCGACCGCCGCTTCTCGGATCGGACCGACGCGGCGGGGGTGCGCAACGGCGGCTGGGGCTGGGGCGCGGCGTTTTTCGACGCGGAGAACGACGGCGATCTCGATCTGGTGATGACCAACGGGATGGAGATGATGCCCGGTCACGACGCGGATTCGATGCGCTACTGGGAGAACGACGGGGCGGGCCGATTTCAGGGGCGCAGCACGGAGGCAGGGCTGGACGATCAGGGCGACGGCAAGGGGTTGCTGACGCTCGACCTGGAGAACGACGGCGATCTGGATGTGTTGGTGTTGAACAACGGCGGGCCGCCGCTGCTGTTCCGCAACGACAGCGTGGGAGCGGGCAACTGGCTGCGCGTCTCGACCGAGGGGGTGCGGAGCAACCGGGGCGGGGAGGGCGCGGTGGTGACGGTGCGCGCGTCGGGCATGCCGGCGCAGGTGCGACAGGTGGGGGCGGCGTCGCATTTTCTGGGGCAGAGCGACCCGCGTCTGCATTTCGGCGTGGGCGAGGCGGAGCGGGTCGCGGTGGAGGTGTGGTGGCCGGCGAGCGGTCTGCGCAGCCGCTATGACGGTGTTGCGGTCAATGGGTGGATTCACGTTCGTGAGGGGGATCGCGCGCCCGCTCGGATCGGCCGGTAGGGGGCGTTCGTGCAATGTCGGGGGTGATTTGGAGGTTGGGGCGCACCCCCCTCTGTATCTCCCCCCAGGATGGGGGGAGAAGGGAAGGGGGATCCCCACGATGGGGGAATGACGGAGCGGTGGTGATGGGAAGGGGCGGCGGGTTATTCGGTGTTGAGTTGGGAGATAAGGGACATGAGGCGTTCGAGGTTTTGGAGGCGGTCGCGGACTGTTTCGCCTTCGATGCCGGCGCGGAGGGTGTTGACGCCGGCGTCGCGGTAGACGCGGAGGCGGTCTTTGATGTCCTGCTCGTTGCCGATGCAGTTGACTTTGAGGGCGAGCTCGACGGGCACGCGGTCGCGTGCGGTGTCGCGGTCGCCCTGGATCCAGAGGCGCTGGACTTCTTTGGCGGCGTCGGCCCAGCCCTGGCGGCAGAAGGCGTCGTTGTAGAAGTTGGTTTTGGCGGAGCCCATTGCGCCGAGGGTGAAGGCGATGCCGCGGGCGTGCTGTTTGGCGGTGCGCTCTACGTCGTCGGTGAAGACGACGCCGGCGGCGACTTCGAGGTCGATGTCGTCGATTGAGCGGCCGACGCGTTCTGCGCCGGCGCGGATGTCGTCGAAGAAGACATCGGCGGTTTCGGGGATGAAGCTGGTGCCGAGCCAGCCGTCGGCGATTTCGCCGCAGATTTCGAGGCTGCGGGGGCCGAGCGAGGCGAGGTAGATGGGCGGCGGTTGGCAGGGCGGGGAGCCGGAGCGGATCGCCTTGCCCTCGCCGCCCGGGAGGGGGAGGGTGTAGTGGCGGCCCTCGTGGACGAGGCGCTCGCCGTTGCAGACTTTGCGGACGATTTCGGCGGTTTCGGCGAGGCGGCCGACGGCGCCGGCGAAGGGCACGCCGTGCCAGCCTTCGACGACCTGCGGTCCGCTGGTACCGAGGCCGAGGCGGAAGCGTCCGCCGGACATCGATTGGAGGCTCATGGCGGTCATGCCGACGAGCGCGGGGGTGCGAGTGCCACCCTGGATGATGCCGGTGCCGAGGGCGATGGTTTCGGTTTTGGCGGCGAGCCAGGCGAGCGGGGTGATGCCGTCGTAGCCCCAGGCTTCGGCGGACCAGATGCAGTCGACGCCGAGTTTTTCGGCTTCCCGAGCGTAGAGCGCGGCGCTGTCCCAGTCGTCGATGTGATCGCGGTGCAGTCCGATCGCGACTTTCATGATGCGCCTTTCACGTTGAGTCTTTCAGGCGGGCGGTCATTGCGGGTATCTGTCCTGGGCCTGGATGTCGGCGACCTGGCGGGCGTGGTCCTGGTCGTGGACGCGCTGGAAGATGAACCAGGCGCGTCCGTGTAGTGGACCGAAGAAGGGGTGGGCGACGCGGCGTTCGAGGTTGGGCGGTTCGGGCACGTTGCGGGTGAGGCCGGCGAAGGTGATGGAGTCTTCGGCGAGGGCGTTGCGCAGGTCGGGCCATTCGAGTTGGGCGTCGCGCTTTTCGGGGTCGACGGCGCCGATGGCCTGCGCTTCGGTGTTGGGTTCGCGGCCCTGGGAGAGGGCTTCGACGAGCTCGTAGGTGCGGCGCGAGCCGTCGAGCACGTGCTGGGCGACCTCGGCGATGCTCCAGTCGTCGGCGGCGGGCTTCCAGGCGGCCTGCTCGGTGGTGACGCGGGCGATCGAGTCGAGGAATTCGAGGCGTCCGGCGACGACGCGGGGCCAGAGTTCGAGCCAGCTGTATTTCTCGGCCTGGCCGAGCATGTAGCCGGAGACGCGCTGGATTTCGTCGTCGCTGATTGGTCGTTGGGGCATGACGGGGCTCCTGGCTGGGTGTGGGGCTAGCGGCCCTGGAAGTTGGGCTCGCGCTTTTCCATGAAGGCGCGCACGCCTTCTTTGAAGTCGTCGCTGCCGAAGAGCGGCAGCAGTTGGAGGTAGATGTGGTCGACGGCGGCTTCAAAGGGCTCGTCCATGCCCAGCCGCATCATGCGCTTGGTGGCCTGGACGGAGAGCGGGGCGTTGGCGGCGATCTCTTCGGCGAGTTCGAGGGTGATGTCCATCAGTTGGTCGTGGGGGACGACCTGATTGACGAGCCCGGCGTCGAGCGATTCCTGGGCGTCGAGCACGCGGCCGAGGAAGGCAACTTCGGCGGCTTTGGCCCAGCCGAGCAGGCGGGGCAAAATCCAGGTGCCGCCGCTTTCGGGCAGGACGCCGCGGCGGGCGAAGACGGCGCCCATTTTGGCGCGGTCGCCGGCGATGCGGATATCGCAGAGCAGCGCCATGTCCATGCCGTAGCCGGCGGCGGGGCCGTTGAGCGCGCAGAGCACGGGCTTGTCCATGCGATTGAGCACGACGGGCGGGGCGTCGCGCAGGTCGAAGAGCGAGTAGCCGGGAGTGGGACCGTTATCGCCGCCGCTCAGGCGGGCCTGCTGGTCGACGAGGTCGAGTCCGGCGCAGAAGCCGCGGCCGGCACCGGTGAGGATGATCACGCGGATCTCGGGGTCGCGCTGGCACTCGATCAGGCGCTCGGAGAGGGCGGCGAGCATGGAGCCGTTGATGGCGTTGAGGCGCTCGGGGCGGTTGAGCGTGATGATGGCGATGTGTCCGCGCTGCTCGAAGAGCAGTTCATCGGTGATTGCGGGCGCTTCGACGGTGGTCATGGGCAGATTCCTCTCGACTCCGCTCCGCAGTGTACCTGCTGCCGCGCGGCGGGCACGGCGAGGCCGCCCCTGCTGGGGTGGCGTCGTTGTGCGGGGGTGGACGGGGCTAACCGGCGGGGAGGGGCGGGGGGTCGCGGAGGTGTCGGAGGAAGTCGGGGAAGGGGGGTTCGGGGGGGAGTTTGCCGAGGTCGCGGAGGAAGCGTCGGCGAAGGTTGTGGTAGGTGGGTTTGGGGGGCGGTTCGGAGCCCCCCTCTGTGTCTCCCCCCAGGATGGGGGGAGAAAGGGAAGGAGCTTCCGCCGCGATGGGGGGAGAAGGAGAAAGATCTTCCGCCGGGATGGGGGGAGAAGGTTGTTTGGCGCTGCGTTTGCGGGGGATGGGGAGGCGGGGGTAGGGGAGGGTGGGGGTCCACCGGAATGAGGCGCCCAGGATGGACGGGCCGGGCAGCGCGGGGCCGGGCAGGCCGCCCAGGTTGAGGCGCGCCGGCTCGCGCAGTGCGACCATGCCCAGGGCGCGGGCGATCAGGTAGACGACGGTGAGTGCGACGCGGTGCGCGGTGGTGGTCTCGGCCAGTTTGAGCAGTTGGTTTTTGACCCGGGCGCAGCCGTGCAGGGCGGCGAGCAGGTAGAGGGCGGAGAGGCGGTCGTGGTCGGACCTGGCGTGTTGGGCGAGCTGTTCGAGGCCGGCGGTGTAGAGCGGTTGGAAGATGTTGGGGTGGTCGAGGCCGGGTGCGCTGGCGGGCTCGTCGGGGTGGAAGTCGGGGAGCAGCTCGGGGCGTTGCCGATGGAGTCTTCGGAGGTGGTCGTGGTCGGGGGGCATGGGGGGGATGGTATGCGTACGGGTGTTCTGTTGGCAAGTTTTGCGGTGAGTGGGTTTGTTGGGTGGGTTGCACTGGGGGGTGTTGGTGGGGGTTCGGGGCGGCCGACCCCCCAGTCGCTGCGCGACAGCCCCCCTGCGTAGGGGGGCGATTCGGAGGGACAGCCTCCTGCGGTGGGGGGCGATTCGGAGGGACAGCCTTCTGCGTGGGGGCGATTCTGGAGGGGCGTTGTTCAGTCGGTTAGGGCGGGGGCGGGGGTTGCGGGGGTGAAGTTGAAGTTTTCGCCGTCGTGGTCGATTTGGATTGCGGCGTGTTGGGGGAAGTCGCCGCTGAGCAGGAGTTTGCTGAGGGGGTTTTCGATGCGGCGCTGGAAGGCGCGGCGGAGGGGGCGGGCGCCGAAGGCAGGGTCGCGGCCTTCGGCGGCGAGGGCGCGGCGGGCGGCGGCGGTCAGCTCGAGGCTGCGGTCAAGCTCGACCAGGCGCTGCGACTCTTCGGCGGCGATCAGATCGACGATTTGCAGCAGGTCGTCCTCGCTGAGCGGGTCGAAGACGACCAGCTCGTCGATGCGGTTGAGGAATTCGGGGCGGAAGAAGTCGCGCAGTGCGCGGTCGGCCTGCTGCGTCTGTTCGTCGCGCGAGTCGCGTCCGAAGCCGACGCTGGCCTGGGGGCGGCTGGCGGTGCCGAGGTTGCTGGTCATGATCACGACGGTGTTGCGGAAGTCGACGGTGCGGCCCTGGCCGTCGGTCAGCCGGCCGTCGTCGAGCACCTGGAGCAGCAGATTGAAGACGTCGGGGTGGGCTTTCTCGATTTCGTCGAGCAGGACGACGCGGAAGGGTCGGCGGCGGACCAGTTCGGTCAGGCCGCCGGCGTCGTCGTAGCCGATGTAGCCGGGCGGCGCGCCGATGATGCGGCTGACGGCGTGGCGCTCCTGGTATTCGGACATGTCGAGCCGGACGAGCGCGTCTTCGGTGTCGAAGAGCAGTTCGGCGAGCGCTTTGGCGAGCTCGGTTTTGCCGACGCCGGTGGGGCCGACGAAGATGAACGAGCCCATCGGGCGGGAGGGGTCCTTGAGTCCGGCGTGGGCGCGTCGCATGGCGTCGGCGACGACGGAGACGGCGGAGGCCTGGCCGATCACGCGGCGGTGGAGATCGTCCTCGATGCGCAGCAGGCGGCTCTGGTCGTCGGCCAGCATCCGCGAGACGGGGATGCCGGTCATTTCGCCGACCAGTTCGGCGATGTCGGTCTCGGCGACCTGCTCGCGGCGGGGGTGTTCGGCGTCCCAGCTGTCGCGGGAGGCGCGGTAGGTTTCCTGGATTTGCAGGAGTTCCTGTTTGATGCGGGCGGCGGCTTCGTAGTCTTCGCGCTGGGCGGCGGCTTCCTGCTCGTCGCGCAGTTCGTCGACGCGGCGCTGGAGTTCGGCGACGCCGTCGGGCGGGGACTGGTTGGCGATCACGAGGCGGGAGGCGGCTTCGTCCATCAGGTCGATCGCCTTGTCGGGCAGCCGCCGCTCGGTCAAGTAGCGGTGGCTGAGCCGGGCGGCGGCGGCGAGCGCAGCGTCGGCGATTTCGATTTTGTGGTGGCCCTCGTAGCGGGGGCGGATGGCGCGCAGGATTTCGATGGTCTCGTCGATCGAGGGTTCGTCGAGGTAGACGGGCGCGAAGCGGCGTTCGAGGGCGGCGTCCTTTTCGATGTGTTTGCGGTATTCGTCGAGCGTGGTTGCGCCGACGACGCGCAGTTCGCCGCGAGCGAGGGGCGGCTTGAGCATGTTGGCGGCGTCGATCGCGCCCTCCGCGCCGCCTGCGCCGACGACGGTGTGCAGTTCGTCGATGAAGAGGATCAGCTCGCCGTCGGCTTCGCGCACTTCGTCGATCACCGATTGCAGGCGTTCCTCGAATTCGCCGCGGAATTTCGCGCCGGCGAGCAGCATGCCCATGTCGAGCGCCATGATTTGCTTGCCGCGCAGGTTGTCGGGCACGTCGCCGTCGGTGATGCGCTGGGCGAGGCCTTCGGCGATGGCGGTTTTGCCGACGCCGGCTTCGCCGATGATCACGGGGTTGTTTTTGGTGCGGCGGTTGAGGATTTGGAGGACGCGGCGGATTTCGGTTTCGCGCCCGATGACCGGGTCGAGCTTCTGCTCGGCGGCGAGGCGGGTGATGTCGGTCGCGTAGCGGGCCAGGGCGTTGTATTTGGACTCGGCGTTGCGGGCGTCGACGCGGCGGTTGCCGCGAATTTGTTGGAGGGCGGCGTAGAGGCGCTCGGGGGTGATCCGGTGGGCGCGCAGGATTTGGGCGGCGTCGCCGTCGTCCACGCCGGCGGCGGCGATCAGCAGGTGTTCGACGCCGACGTAGTCGTCGTTGAGTCGGTCGGCTTCGGCGTTGGCGCGCTCCATGAGTTGCGCGATGCGGGGCGTGACGGTCAGTTGCACGGCGTTGTAGGAGAGTTTGGGCGTGCGGTCGAGCGCGGCTTCGGCGTCCTGTTGCAGCCGCCCGCGGTCCACCTCGAGCGCCTCGAGCAGTTGCGGTGCGAGGCCGTCCTCGACCGAGGCGATTGTGGAGAGCAGGTGTTCGACGTCCCACTGCGCGTGGCGCTTGCGGCGCACGAGCTGCTGGCTCTCGGCGAGCAGGCGTTGGGACTGTTCGGTGAAGCGGTCGTTGCGCATCATGGGGTCTAGTGCTCCCTTCGGCGGGCGCGGCGCCCGCTTGGGCCGGGGCGGCTGTGGTGGTCGGGGCGGCCGGGGTCGAATGCGCGGACCGCGGGCAGTCGTTGGTCGCGCCGGCGCTGGAGCGCCTCGCGCAGGGCGGCGTTTTCCGCTTCTAATTCGGCGATCCGGTCGCGCAAGTGGAGGATGATGTCGGCGCCGGCGACATTGACGCCGAGTTCGCCGATCAGGCGGCGGATCAGCCGCAGGCGGGCGATGTCGGCCTCGGAGTAGATGCGCTGGCGGCCCGAGGAACGGGCGGGGCGGATCAGGCCCTCGCGCTCGTAGCCGCGCAGGGTTTGCTGGTGGACGCCGACCAGCTGGGCGGCGATTCGGATGGTGAAGATGGGGGCGGTGTCGTCGGGCATCAGTCGTCGCTCCCGTCGGTCTGTTCGAGCGCGCGGAGCTCGCGGAAGAGCGCGAGGTGTTCGGGGGTGAGCGGTTCGGGCAGTCGGAGTCGGGCGCGGGCGAAGAGGTCGCCGCGCGGGCCGGATTTGCCCGTTTTGCCGCTGCGTCGGCGCGGCATGCCCTGGCCGGCGAGGCGGAAGGCGCGCCCGTTCTGGGTACCCTGCGGGATGCGCAGCGCGACTCGGCCGGTGATCGTGGGCACCGCGATTTCGCCGCCCAGGGCGGCGGTGCTGATGGGTAGTTCGATGTCGGTGTAGAGGTTGTCGCCCTTGCGCTCGAAGCGCGGATCGTCCTGCACGGTGATCCGGAGGTAGAGGTCGCCGACGCCGCCGGGTCCGGGTGCGCCCTTGCCGCTGATTTTGACGCGGCGGCCGGTGTCGACGCCGGGGGGGATTGTGACTTCCAGGCGCGAGAAGCGGGGACCTTCGCCGCCGCCCGCAGCGCGCAGCGCCTGGGGCGCCTGGATCGTGCGCGTAGCGCCGTGGAACGCCTCGGCCAGGCTGATGGTCACGGGGTGCTCGATGTCGCGTCCGCGCGGCGGGGCGGCCTCGCGCCCGCCGAAGTTGAACAGGCCCCCGAAGAGGTCGCCGAGATCGCCAAGGTCGCCCAAGTCGCCCAAGTCATTCTGGGTGAAGGTGTACGAACCGGCGCCGGGGCGGCGGCCGAAGTCGGCGAAGCCGCCGCCGCCCGGCTGTTGGAAGCCGAACGCGCCGTTGCGCTCCATCTCTTCGAGCTGCTCGGCGTGCTCCCAGCGGTCGCCCCACTTGTCGTAGGCGGCGCGCTTCCGGTCGTCGCCGAGCACGTCGTGTGCGGCGTTGACTTCCTTGAAGCGCTGCTCGGCCTCGGCGTCGCCGCCGGTGACGTCGGGGTGGTAGCGGCGCGCGAGCCGCCGGTAGGCGGACTGGATTTCTTTGGGCGAGGCGCCGCGTTCGACGCCGAGCGTTTCGTAGAAGTCGGCGGCCATCCGGGTTCTCCAAGGTTGAGTGTCAGCATAGCAGAGATGTCTGTCAGCACTTTAGTTGAACGGAATACACTCAAGTTTATTGACATCCAGACAGCGTCGGCGTAGGTTTGGCTCAACAGCGACGCCCACCAGACAGACAGATCGCGGCGCGCGGAAAGGACGACGGAAATGGCAAAGCTCGTGGTTCGGGATCCGTTCGCGGAGTTCGGCGGCCTGTTTGGGAGCGCCTTGGAGCGACCCTTCGGCGGGCGCGGCGGTCGGCACGAGGCGGCGGCGCAGATACCGGTGAACATCTACGAGACGGAGGCGGGGATCGCGATCGAGGCGGCGCTGCCGGGCTTCGACGGCGAGGACATCGACGTGACCTACGAGGACGGTCGGCTGACGATTCGGGCCGAGCACGACGCGGAGTCCTGCGAGGACGCGGCGCACGACCACGAGGGCCGGCGCTACCGCCACCGCGAGGTGTTCCGCCGGCGGCTGGAGCGCAGCTTCACGCTGGGCAAGCAGTTCGACGGGGAGCAGATCAGCGCGGAGCTGCAGAACGGGATGCTGCGGCTGCAGCTGGCGCGCACGCCGGAGGCGGAGGCGCGGCGCATTCCGATCAGCGTCAACTAGGGCTGCTTCGGCGGAGCGGCCAAGCGGAAGCCCGCCGCGGATGTGGCGGGCTTCCGCGCGCTTGACGTTGCGGCGGGTGTGCGGGGAACCTGTGGGTATGGCTTCGCGGATGCTGGCGCTGGTGCCGGATGAGACGGCGCGGGAGCAGATCGATCTGCTGCGCGCGCTGTACGACCGCGAGCGGGTGGAGGACACGCCGCCGCACATTCCGCTGACCGACGAGGTGGCCGCGCCGTATTCGCTCGACGAGCTTGCGCAGATGATCGAGATCATTCTCTCGCTCTTTCAACCGTTCATGCTGGAGTTGGCGCACCCGACGGCGTGGTTCGACGGCGAGCGGCATCTGCTGCAGATCGTCGCCGAGCAGGGCGAGGGCGAGGCGCAGCGGCTTTCGGGGATGCTCTACCGCGATCTGTTTCCGGAGTTTGAACCGCAGCCGCCGTTCCGCTCGCGCTCGCCGGTGGAGCGGACGGCGCTGACGCTGGGGCGTTTCGGCCGCGAGGCGGAGGCGCAGGGGGCGGCGGCGGCGCTGGCGGATCAGCGCTACTTTCTGGTGGTGACGCACGCGGGCATCTTCGACGGGGATGCGGAGTCGGGCGTCTGGACGCTGCGCCGCGCGCTGCCGCTGGGCGGGGGAATTCTGGAGGATTGATCCGCACTGCGGCGGCGGCGCGTAGAGTACTCTTTGAGCGCGATCGACGGACCGGCGCCGCGCAGTGGGCGCGAGCGTCATGGAGGTGCGTTATGCCGGTGATCACGGTGTCCAGCCAGTACGGCGGCGGAGCGCGCGATGTGTCGCGACTGCTCAGCCGGCGGCTCGGGCTGGAATATGTCGACCAGGCGGTGCTGGTGGACGCCTCGCGCGAGTTGGGGCGGACGGTGAGCGAGGTCGCGGAGCGCGACGAACGCACCGATTCACTGCGCACGCGGTTGGGCAACTTTCTGCAGCGCGCGCTGGAGCGCTCCGCGGCGGGCGGGGCGATCGACCCGATGCTGGGCGCGGGCAACCTGGAGTTGATGCTCTCGCAGAGCTATCAGGAGCTCTCCGACGGCGGCTCCGGGGTGGTCGATGATCGCTCGGTGCTGGCGACGACCAGCGACATCATCACCAGCGTGGCGCGACGCGGCGATGTGGTGATCATCGGGCGCGGCAGCCAGATGATTCTGCGCGGGATGGCGGGCGTCACACATGTGCAGCTGGTCGCTGATCCGGAAACGGCGATTGAGCGGGTGAGCAGCTGGGAATCGGTGGATCGGGAGGCTGCGGTGCGCCGGATCGAGGAGTTCAACAAGGGCCGCGCCGAGTTCCACAAGAAGTTCTGGAGCGTGGATGTGTGGTCGCCGCTGCACTACGACCTGGTGATCAACACAACCGATCTGAGCTACGGGCAGGCGGTGGATTTGATCGGGATGGCGGCGGAGGCGAAGCAGGCGGCCGCGGCGCGGGGCTGATTCCCGCTCGGGGGCGGGAATGACGGGAGTGGGGGCGGGAGTGACGGGAGTGGGGGGCGGGAATGATGGGAGTGGAGGGCGGGAGTGACGGGAGTGACGGGAGTGACGGGAGTGGGGGCGGGAGTGACGGGAGTGGGGGGGCGGGAGTGACGGGAGTGGGGGGCGGGAATGATGGAGGCATGAACAGGGGAATAACGGAAGTGTGAACAGGTCCTGGCTCAGTACCGCCGCCGAAGGCTGCTTCTTGGCTCAGTTGCCGCCGCTGAGACTGCTCTGGCTCAGTACCGCCGCCGAAGGCTGCTTCTTGGCTCAGTTGCCACCGCTGAGACTGCTCTGGCTCAGTTGCCGCCGCCGAGGCTTCGCAGCACGGCTTCAGCACGCTCAATGCGCGGGGCCATGCCGAACGGGCCGTGAATTTGCAGGCCTTCGGCGTCCAACTCTTCGGGCGCGCCGACCGCTTCGCGGTAGCGCGCGACTGCCGGGTGATCCTCGCCGATCAGGCCGATCAACACCTCTTCGGTCGCGTCGCGCCAGCGCATGAAATCGTCGGTCGTGGGACCGATCGCGCGGATGTAGCGGGCGCGAGCGAGCGCATGTTGGATGGGCTGGGAGGGCGTCACACGGCGATCATACCGCAGCATCGGACGACAGCGGCCAGACTTCGGTTTCGCCGCCGCGCCAGCGCAGGGTGAGGCGTGCGGACCAGTCGGCGGCGACGCGCGACGGCACGGCGAACGAGACAGGGGCGCCGGGGATGTCGCGGCTCATTTGGACGCCGTCTTCGAGTGGATGGGCGTAGAGCTTGCGGCGCACGCCCTCGCGGCGGAAGCCGTGTTTGCGATAGAGCGCGAGCGCGGGTTCGTTGGAGACACGCAGGTCGAGTCGCAGAATCTCGACCGGCAACCGTTGGGCGAGGCGCAGCACGGTGAGCAGGGTGAGTTCGCCGAGGCTGCGGCGCTGGAGCTGCGGCTGCACGGCGATCGTGGCCAGGTAGAGGTCGTCGAGCACGTGCCAGCAGCCGAACATGCTGAGCAGTTCGCCGCCGTATTCGAGCAGGTAGAGGATGCTCACGCGCGAGCTATCGAGTTCGCCGAGCAGCGTCTTGGCGCTCCAGGCGCTGTCGCCGAAGGTGCGGGATTGGAGCTGGGCGACGCGCCTCACATCGTCCGGCTCGACGGGCCGCAGCAGCAGCTGGGGGTTGGACATTTGGAGCGCCTCCGGCCGCCGTCGCGTCGTTGCGGGCGATGGTGCTGCAAGCTGCGGCGAGTCAACGCTATACTCCGACGAGTGATGACCCGTCTGCGAGGGAGCCGCGCCGCGAGCAGCCGCTCCACCAGCCCAATGTTCGGTCCGTACCAGTGACCGCGCCAGCCGTCGCAGTGCCGCCGCGTTCGCGCCTGTGGTTGCGCGTACCCGCCTCGGTGGCGATTGTCGCGCGGATCATGCGCTTCGCTGTGCCCTATTGGCGCGGGCTGCTGGTCACCGCCGTCGCGGTGCTCGGGGCGGCGGCCTTTGCGGTGGCCAGCCCACTGCTCCTGCGTTGGGCGGTGGACCGGGCGATCGGCACCGAGATCATTGCGGACCAGACGATCATCTCGATTTCCGCCTGGTTGGTGGCGATCGCGGCGCTGGCGCTGGTCGGCGCGGCGGTGCTGCGCGGCATTTCGATGTTCCTCCAGCGCTACCTGGCGGAGTGGGTCGGGCAAACGGTGGCCTACGACCTGCGCAATGCGATCTACGAGCGGCTCCAGACGCTCTCGTTCCGCTTCCACGATTCCTCGGAGACGGGCCAGATTATGGTGCGCGCGACGCAGGATGTGGAAGTGGTGCGGATGTTCATCAATTTCGGCGGCGTGCAGCTAGCCTTCACGGTGGTGCTGGCCGCGGCGACGCTGGTGTTGATGCTGCTGGCCGACTGGCAGCTGACGCTGATCGTGTTCGGGTTTCTGGCGGTGATTGCGGTGCGCTCGGCGATTGTCGCGCGGCGGCTGCGGCCGATCTGGAACGATGTGCAAGAGTCGCAGGCGCAGCTGGGTACGGTGCTGCAGGAAGCGCTGTCGGGCATCCGGGTGGTGAAGGCGTTCGGCCGCCACGCGCACGAGGGGGGCAAGTTCGGCAAGGCGGCGGACTGGCTGGAGCGGCGCTCGCACGACGCCTCGATGGTGCAGGCGGTGAACATGCCGCTGATGACGATGCTCGGCACGCTGGCAATCGTGGCGGTGATTTGGGTGGGCGGGCGCAAGGTGCTCGACGGCGACCTGACCGTGGGCGAGGTGACGATGTTTCTGATGTACCTGACCGTCTTGCAGATGCCGATTCGCGGGCTGGGCTGGATGGTGATGATGGTGCCTCGGGCGGCGACGGCGGGGATGCGGATTTTCGAGATTCTCGATCAGGAATCGGAGGTCAGCGACCGGCCCGGCGCAGCGGCGGTGCAGGATCCGCAGGGGCACCTGCGCTTCCGCAATGTGTCCTTCGCCTATGACCCACGCTCGCCGGTGCTCAATGAGATTGAGATTGAGGCGCAGCCGGGCGAGATGATCGCGCTGCTGGGGCGGACCGGCTCGGGCAAATCGACGATCGTCAACCTGGTGCCGCGCTTCTACGACGTGAGCGCGGGGGCGGTGGAGTTCGACGGGCGGGATGTGCGGGACTGGCCGCTGGAGGAGTTGCGGCGGCAGGTCGCGATCGTGCAGCAGGAGGTTTTTCTGTTCGCGGCGACGCTGCGGGAGAACATCGCCTACGGGCGCCCGGACGCGACGAACGAGGAGATCGAGGCGGCGGCGATGCTGGCGCGGATTCATCCGTTTATCTCGCGTCTGCCGGAGGGCTACGACACATGGGTGGGCGAGCGCGGCGCGAACTTCTCGGGCGGGCAGAAGCAGCGGATCGCGATCGCCCGAGCGCTGCTGATGGACCCACGGGTGCTGATCTTCGACGACTCGACCTCCTCGGTGGACGCTGCGACGGAGTTTGAGATTCAGCAGGCGATGGCGGCGTTGATGAAGGGGCGCACCACCTTCGTGATCGCACACCGTCTGCGCTCGGTGCGGGAAGCGGACCAGATTCTGGTGCTCGATCACGGGCAGATCGTGCAGCGCGGGCGGCATCAGCAGTTGCTTGAGGAGGGCGGCCTCTACCGCGAGATCTACGATTTGGAGTTGCGCGATCAGGAGTCGGCAGCGGCCGGCGCGCCCGTCGCGGTGGGGGGAGGCGGCTGATGGGGATGATGGGCGGCGGGATGGCGGGCGGTTGGTCCAGCAATCTGGGCGGGGGCGGGCACGGCCCGCGCAGCAGTTGGGCGTCTTCGGAGTCGATGGCCGACGGCTGGGACAAGGAATACGGCACGCTCTACAACCCGCAGCTGGTGCGCCGCTTCGGGCAGTACATCCGTCCACACCGTCGCGCGCTGCTGGCGGCGATCGTGGCCAACGCGATCTTCGCCGTCGCCTTCAACGTGCAGGTACTCGTGGTCTACCGGGCGCTCTCCGACGCGCTGGACACCGGGAACCTGAGCCGTTTGAACTGGATCGTCGGCGCGTTCCTGGTGATCGTGCTGGTTTCCTGGCTGGCCGAGTTTGTGCGCCAGTGGCTGATGGCCAATGTGGGGCATCCGATTCTGCGCCGCATGCGACAGGATGTGTTCGATCATCTGATGCGGCTGGAGCACTCTTTCTACGACCGCGGAGAGGTCGGTGCGATTATGTCGCGGGTCACCTCGGATGTGCAGGTGCTGCAGGAGATGCTGACCTCGGGCGTGCTGACGGTGATCGGGGACATTTTCGGGCTGGCGATCATCGTGGCGGTGATGATGGTGATCGACTGGCAGTTGGCGCTGGTGGCGATGGCGGTGCTGCCGATTCTGGTGGTGGCGATGGCGTTCTGGAGCAAGCGGGCGCGGAAGGCGTTCCTGGAGACGCGGGTGGCGATCGCGGCAGTGAACAGCACGCTCAACGAGGATCTGAACGGCGTGCGGGTGGTGCAGAGCCTGAACCGCGAGCGCGAGAACGCGCGGCGCTTCGACCGGATCAACAACTGGAACCTGCGGGCCACACGGCGCGCGGGGCTGCTCTCCGCCGCGATCATGCCGCTGGTCGAGATTCTGATCGCGGCGGCGACCGCGCTGATCATCGTGGTCGCGGCGATGCGGCTCGATGCCGGCGGGATCGCGCCGGAAGTGGGTATCGCGGCGATCATCGCCTTTGCGATCGGCATCCAGCGCTTCTTCGACCCGGTGCGCGACCTAGTGCTGCAGTACACGATGTTCCAGCGGGCGATGGCGGGCGCGGAGCGGGTCTTTGAGGTGCTCGACACCAAACCGGCGATTGAGGACGCATCCGACGCCCGGGACCTGCCGGATATCGCCGGGCACGTGCATTTCGACAATGTGTCGCTGGAGTACGTCGAGGGCGTGCGGGTGCTGTTCGACCTCGAGCTGGAGGTGCAGCCGGGCGAGACGGTCGCGCTGGTCGGGGAGACGGGCGCGGGCAAGACGTCGATCACCTCGCTGCTGACGCGCAACTACGACGTGACCGAGGGCGCGGTGCGGATCGACGGTCACGATGTGCGGGAGGCGACGCGCGCGTCGCTGGTGCGGCGCGTCGGGGTGGTGCTGCAGGAGCCGTTCCTGTTCACCGGCACGGTGTTGGACAACATCGTCTACGGGGATTTGCAGGCGACGCGGGAGCAGGCGGAGGCGGCGGCCAAAGTGGTGGGCGCGCACGACTGGATTATGCGTCTGCCGCAGGGCTACGACACGCCACTGGCGGAGCGGGCGCAGAACCTCTCGATCGGTCAGCGGCAGTTGATCGCCTTCGCGCGGGCGATTCTTTCCGATCCGCGCATTCTGGTGCTGGATGAGGCGACGGCGAACGTCGATTCACATACCGAAGCGCTGATTCAGGCGGCGATCGCCCGGCTGCTCAAGGGGCGCACGGCGTTTGTGATCGCGCACCGGCTGAGCACGATTCGCTCGGTGGATCGGATCATCGTGCTTGAGTACGGGCGGATCATCGAGCAGGGCAGCCACGACGAGCTGCTGGCGCGCGACGGGCACTACGCCGAGCTGTACCGAATGATGTACGCGGAGCAGCAGGAGGAGCACCCCGATTTCGACGAGGCTTCGGCGCTGGCAGTGCTGGATCGGATGCGCACACGCGGGCAGAACGGGGCGGGGGCGGCTGTCGCGCAGGCGACGGCGGCAGGGTCGGGGGATTAGGGCGTTCTTACGTAAGTCCTTCTGTCCTGGCGTGCGGCGGCGGCTGGGTGAGGTGCTTGAACAGGTTCTAGGGGGTGTTTGCTGCGTCGAAGAGGGTTGGGTGCTCGGCGGTGGTGGGCGGGGTGCGGCCGAGATGCCGCCAGGCGACGGGGCGGGCGATTCGGCCTCTCGGGGTCCGCGAGAGGAAGCCCAGTTGGAGCAGGTAGGGCTCGTAGACATCCATGATCGTGTCGGTCTCTTCGGCGATTGCGGCGGCCAGCGTGTCGAGGCCGACGGGGCCGCCGTCGAACTGCTCGATCAGCGCGCGCAGCAGCCCCCGGTCGCGCTCGTCGAGGCCCAGCTCGTCGATTCGCAGTTGGGTCAGGGCGGCGTCGGCGACCTCGCCGGTGATCACGCCGTCGGCGCGCACTTCGGCGTAGTCGCGGACGCGCTTGAGCAGGCGGTTGGCGATGCGCGGGGTGCCGCGCGCGCGGCGCGCCAACGTTTCACGGCCGGCGGGCTCGAGCGGTACGTTGAGCGCCTGCGCGCTGCGCTCGACGACCTGCTCCAGCTCCGCTGCGCTGTAGAAATCGAGCCGCTGCACGATGCCGAAGCGGTCGCGCAGGGGCGAGGAGAGCAGCGCGAAGCGGGTGGTTGCGCCGACCAGGGTGAAGGGCTTGACCGGCATCCGCAGGCTGCGCGCGCCCGGGCCCTTGCCGATCAGCATGTCGAGCGCGAAGTCCTCCATCGCCGGGTAGAGCACTTCCTCGACGCCGCGCGGCAGGCGGTGGATTTCATCGAGGAAGAGCACGTCGTGCGCGGACAAAGTGGTGAGGATGCTGGCCAGATCACCGGGACGCTGAATGGCGGGCCCGGATGAGGAACGCAGGTTGACGCGCAGCTCGGCGGCGATGATTCGCGCCAGGGTCGTCTTGCCCAGGCCGGGCGGCCCGTAGAGCAGCACATGGTCGAGCGGCTCTTTGCGGGCGTGGGTCGCGTCGATGGCGATGCCGAGCGCTTCGTGGACCGTGGTCTGGCCGACGAACTCGGCCAGCCGGGTGGGGCGCAGCGAGGCCTCGGCGGCGTCGCGCTCCATGTCGTAGCTCGCGCCGACGACGCGCCCGCTGGCTGCGCCTTCCTCCGAGACGGTTTCGGAGGCGGCGGTTTCGCCGCGTTCGCTGTTCTCGCTCATGATTCCGCGCAGCGCCGGATAAATGCGTTGCGGGCGGAGAGCGCGAGCGGATGCAGCAGCGCGCCGTTGCTGAGCTGGGCGATCATCCGGCGCTCGAGGAAGAGCGCCGCGGCGGCCGCGAGGTCGCGCTCGGCCGCCGCGGCCACGCTCGCCAGCCCGCGGTCGCGCGCCACTTTCCGGGGGTCGATTTTGTCGGCCAGGAAGACGGCCAAGCCCTCGTCGGACAGGTCCGGATGGGCAGTGGTGTGGTGGCGGATCGTCTCCAGCAGGTCGAGGTCATCCACACCCAGTTCGCGCTCGGCGTGCAGGGCGGCGAGCGGACCGTGCAGGATGATTGGGGCGTCAAGCTCGGCCTCGCCGATCGGGATGCCGGCGCGGCGCGAGCGCTCCAGCAGCTGGTCGGCTTTCAGGTGGCGGAAGATGTCATGCCCGGCTGCGCCGGCTGCGCAGCGCTGCGGGTCCAGCTCGTGGATTCGCGCCAGGCGCTCGGCGCCGTCAACGACTCGCCGGGTGTGCTCCTGCAACCAGTCCGGGCGGTCCGCCAGCTCGGCTTCGAAACGCGCGCGCGCCTGGGTGAGCGCCGCCGCCTGTGCGGAATTGGTCACTTGCGCGCCTCGCTGTCGTCCAGCGAGCAGCCCAGAAAATCGGCGATCTCCTCGGCCGCCGAAAGCGCTTCGCCGTCGGTCGGGAAGCGTCCGATTGCGAGCCGCCCGCCACGGTTCAGCTCGAGCACGTTGGTGAACGAGCTGGTGAACATCAGCAGCAGCGGCCGGGAGCGGCGCACATTGATTTTGAGCTGCTCGACCTCGTCCAGCTCGAATTCCCAATCGCGCTGGTAGAGCCAGAGCATTGACTGATGCACGCGCGCGCGATCGTCCTTGAGGTCGAACTCGACCACCAGCGCATCGCCGCCAACCGCGCCGAGCAGGGCCCAGAGGATGCCGCCGCCGAAGTAGCCGATCGCCGCGCCCAGCAGGATCGGCGTCAACACGCTGTCGGCGTCGGGCAACACAAGCACGGCGATGACCGCGCCGATGACGCCGGGCACTGCGCCGTAGACCCAGGTGGGCGCGGGGGACCAGAAGGTGCGCAGGCGCAACGTATCCTGATCGGGGTAATCGAGGCGGGCGATCGACGTACGCTGCGGCGACTGTTCGGCCTGTTCGGGCTGGGGCGTGCGCCGTCGTCGTCTGCGGGCCATGAGGTGAGGCTATCCGATGGACGCACTGATCGGTGTGATGGCCGCTGTGTTGTGGACCGACGCGCCGCTGTGGGTCTGGCTGGCGGTGATTGGCGTCTCTGCCGCCCTCTCGATTGTGGGCCTGGCGATTAGCCGCTGGTTTCACCGCCGCCGCGTCCGTCCAAAGGGTGATTAGGGCGCGGGGCATCGCCGAAGCACGGCGGATGAGAGTCCTCTCACGTCAGCCAAGCGCTCAAAGATGCGGCAAAAGAGGTCACCATGACATGGAGCGATGAGATTCGCGCTGAGCTGGTGGAGTTGCTCGCAGCGTATCTGCGCGGAGAGGCTACGGTTGACGATGTGTTCGAGTTTGAGGCCTCATTGGCGCATGATCTGAGTCTTGCGCCGGACTTGCGCCGGATGCTGAGCCACCTCGCGCTGGTGGGCGACGAAGTGGGGGGTGGGCGGGAGGCGGAGCGACCCTTCCGCGTGCTGGCGCGCGCGACGCTTGAGAGCCTCACGCGGGGCGGTGAGGAATCGGAGCAGCGCAGGCTCGCCGCTGCGCAGGCGACTGCGGACTGATCGATGGTTCACCGCGACCTGCCACGCCCGTCGCCAAGGTAGTAGGGCGTGGGCCAAGCATGGGTTGGCGCTCGTCACGGCGAGATACCCGCGGCAAGCGCGGGTATGACGGAGAAGGGGGCCAGCGGGCGCTAGATCTCGAGCAGTTCGGCGACTTTTTCGCGGTGGTGGTCGGCGTCGCCCCACATCAGCTCGGCCATTTTCTGGCGGCGGAAGTAGAGCTGGATGATGTACTCCTTGGTGAAGCCGATGCCGCCGTGGATCTGCTGGCCGTGGGCGACCACGCGGCGGGTGGCGTCGGAGCACCAGGCCTTGGCCATTGAGACTTGCAGCGCCGCGTCGGGCTCCTGCTCGGTGACGGCCCAGGCGGCGCGGTACATGATGAAGCGCGAGCCGTCGACGTCGGTCACCATGTCGGCGGCCTTGTGCTGGATCGCCTGGAAGGAGCCGATCGGGCGGCCGAACTGGATGCGCTCCTTGGCGTAGTCGACGCTGATTTCGAAGTCGCGCTGGGCGAGGCCGACGAGGTAGGCGCAGTAGGCGACGGTCCAATACTGCTTGGCGACGTCGATCATCGGCCAGGCATTGCCCTCTTCGCCGAGCAGCGCGTCGGCGCCGACGCGGACGTTTTCGAGCTTGACCTCGCACTGCTTGTCGGCGGCGATCGTCTTGAGCACGGTGCTGCTGACGCCGTCGGCGTTGCCGGGCACGAGGAAGAGGCTGACGCCCTCGTCGCCCGAGGAGCCGGGCTTGCGGGCGGCGACCAGGATGGTGTCGGCGACATGCGCGTCGGGGATGAACAGCTTGGTGCCGTTGAGCACGTAGCCGTCGCCGTCGGCCTCTGCGGTCGTCTCGATGCCGTCGGAGTCGAAGCGCGCGCTGGGCTCGGTCAGAGCGAAGGTCATGACCAGGTCGCCGGCGGCGACTTTGGGGCAGATTTCCTGCTTCTGGGCGTCGGCGCCGATCGCCTGGACGAAGCCGGCGGTGAGCACGGTGCCGATGTAGGGCCCAGGCACGAGCGCGCGCCCAAACTCTTCGAGCAGCACGCAGAGGTCAAGCAGGGTCATGCCGGTGCCACCGTACTCTTCGGCGGTAATCAGCCCCATCCAGCCCTGCTCGGCCATGCCGCGCCAGAGGTCGTCGGTGTAGCCGCGCTCGTCCTCTTCCATCTCGCGCACCAGTTGCTCGGTGCATTCGTTGGTGAGGAAGTCGCGAGCGAAGTTCTTCAGCAGTTCCTGTTCTTCGGTCAGGCCCAGGTCCATTGGTTCCTCCTGCCCGCGCGTTCGACGCGGCTAGCGGTGTACGGGGTTCGTTGGGCGCGCACATCGCATGATGCGCATGGCGCGCCGCACGATGGGGAAGATACCGCATTGCGGCGCTGCGCGCCATAATCGGCGCAAACCAAATCGGCGCGACCGGGGGCCGGTCGGCGGATAAGCTGCGCATCGTGCGCCGCGCAGCTGCCCTGTTTTCATTGCTGCTGCTCGCCCTCGCGGCGATCTGGTCGGCCGCGCCCGCGGCAGAAGCGACGGTCGGCGCCGTCTACGTGCGGACCGCCGAGGTAGGCAGCGAGGTGGGCGCGGCCGTCTTCCCGCTGGCGGCGACGGCGGGCGACACTTGGATGCTGCGGATCGACGACGCGGCGACCGCGGTGCAGCTGGAGGTGGTCGATCCGCGCAGCGGGGAGGCCGCCGCGCGCACCGCGTTCGGCGCGGGCGGGATGCTCTGGACTGCGCCGCAGACCGGGATTTGGTCGGTGCGCGCTTCGCCCGCCGGCCAGCCGGCCGGCCGGGTTGAGCGGCTGCCGCTGAAGCTGGTGGCGCATCGCCAGGCCGACGACGAGGGCACACGGGAACGCCCCACACCGGTCTCTCTGCGCGGCGGCGAACCAGTGAGCGCGCAGGGCGCGATCAACTACTCCGGCGACGAAGACTGGTTCGCGGTGGGGATGAGCGCTCGCAACACGTACACGGTTTACACCGTATTGGGGACGCTGGATGCGACGCGCGGCGACATTCTGTTGCCCGGCGACACCGCGCCGACACCGCTGCGGGTACACGAAAACGACAAGACGCTGTATCAGCGCGTTTCGCCGCAGGCCGACGGCGTCGCTCTGATTCGGATTGTCGGCGCGCGCCAGGGGGTCGGCGGCTACGCGCTGGGGATCACGCCGCGCGGGGGCGCGCCGCATCCGGCGGTGCAGGCCGCGCCGCCGCCGGCCGAGCACCGGCTGCGCGGGGCTCGCGCAGCAGCTGAGCCGGGCCGCGTGAGATTCGAGCTGATCGGCGACTGGGGGGCGTTCGACGCGGCGCGGCGCGTGGGCGTCTGGCTGGACACCGACGCGGACGGCGACTGGGATCTGGTGGTCGCCACGCGGGACGGCTGGGAAACGCGGGTTTGGTCGGTCGCCGAGCGGCGCTGGTCGGCCGAGGCGGCGGTGGTCGGCTCGAACGGCTTCGACTCACTGATTCTACGGGTGGCGACGCGCGATTTCGGAGCGCGCGTGCGCTGGCAGGCGGCGGCGCGTCATCCCGAGCACGGCTGGCGGGGCGGGGCGGCGGGGGTGATCGAGCCGCAGCCGCCGATTCCGCAGCGCGCCGCGCCGTGGCCGCTCACTCCTTCATCGGCGACCGAGGCCGAGCGCGCCGCCGCGCTGCGGGCGATCGGCGTCGGCGGGCAGAAAGAGGGGCAACCCGTGGTGGCGCTGGATCCGGGACACGGGGCGGAGCAGCTGGGGGCATCGGACCACGGGCTGATCGAGTCGCACTCGAATTGGGCGATCGCCCTGGCGGTGCGGGAGCGGCTCGAGGCGGCGGGCGTTCACGTCGTCCTCACCCGCCAGGACGACGGTCTGGCCAGCCTCAATCTCAGCGGGCGGATCGGCCGCCCCGATCTGCATCCGCGCATCGAAGCGGCGCACCTGGCGGAGGCGGATCTGTTCGTCTCGATTCACTCGAACGGCGCCGGCGATTCGCGGCAGGCGGGCCTGCAAGCCTGGTACTACCCGGGCTTCGACGGCGACAGCGCGAACCATGAATTCAGCCAATGGATGCTCGATGCGGTCGCGGGCGCGCTGGGGCGGCTGGGCTACGACGGCCCGGCGCACCTGCTCGATTCCTCCTGCTGGGAGGTGCTGTTCGGCCGCTGCGATCCGATCTATGTGCTCGCGCCCTACCTGCTCGTCGATCACGCCGCCGCGGCGGCCTGGGGGCACGATCCGGAGGCGCTGGGGTTGAGCGACGATCCGTGGGCGGCGCCGCGTGCATCGGAGCACCCCACGAACTGGCGCTACACACAGGGCATCCCGCCGATCGATCTGGTTGATCCAAAGCATCAGACGGGCCCCGCCGCGTATTTTCGCGGCACGATGATGCCGGCCGTGCTGCTGGAGTTGCTGTTCATCACCAACCGGCACGATGCGGCGGTGCTGCGCAGCGCCGAAGGGCAGGCCGCGCTCGCGCGGGGCGTCGCCGACGGCATTCTCAGCTGGCTTCGCCGTGACGGCCGCCTGCCGGCCGAGTAGTCAGGATCGGCGTCGCAGCTCCCTATAGCCCGCGCTGATCCGGTTTCCGGGGCGGCGCTCTACAACACCGCCTACAACACCGCGTCCCAGAGGGCGCGCTCTGCGGCGCGCCAGTTGTGCTCGACGCGGATATTTTCGCCGAAAACCAGCTGCGGGCGGCGCTCGGCGTCGTAGACGGGGAACTGGTGCGCCTCCGTCGAAGGATCGCCGCTGCGCGCGAAGGCGAGCCAGGCATCCATCACCCGCTCCGAGAGCTCGGCCGCCTCGGGGCCGTCGCCCGCGAACTCCGCCGCGTCCTCGTAGGTGCCGAAGACGAACGGGATGTCGAGCGCGTGGCAGGAGCCCAACGCCCCGTCGAGCGCCGGCGACTTCCAGTCGAACAGGTAGAAGAACGTCGCCGGCTGCTGCGCCGCCTGCGCGTCGGCCAGCCGCAGCGCGGGGATCGTGAACAACTGATCGCCCGCCGCCGCGTCGGCGATATCAGCCGGCTCGGCCGGCTCCGAGCGCGCCAGCCGCGCCGCGCGATAGCCGTCGTAGGCGCTGCG
This sequence comes from Dehalococcoidia bacterium, assembly GCA_965242565.1. Lineage (GTDB taxonomy): Bacteria > Chloroflexota > Dehalococcoidia > Bin125 > Bin125 > CATQGW01. The sequence continues at coordinate 2,123,349 of OZ251457.1, forward strand.
CCCGTCCAGCCCCATCCCCTCGAGCCGCGCGACCACATCCTCTTCGTTGGGCGGATCGCCCGGCATCATCGCGGTGAACAGCTTCCACTCGTCGTCGAGATAGCCGACCAGCGCGCTCACCGCCTGCGACTGCCCGCGCGCGACGGCGTCAACCGCCCGCTCGGTCAGGAACTCGCCGTCGACCACCGGCGTGAAGCGCATTTCGGCCGTGCCGCCCTCGGCGATCGCCGCGAACATCTCGGCCTCCATCTCGCCCTGCGCTTCGAGAATCTGCTCAACGGAAAGCCCGCGCAGCGCATCAACGTCGTCGGATGCGACGCCGAGCCGCCGGAGGAAGGCCGCGCCGATCTCCTCCGCGCCGGCCAGCGGCATCGTGTGGTGGCCCGCCCCGCTCTGCGGAATCGCCTTGTGGAACAGTCCAGCCGCTTCGGGCGAGGCCATCAGCGTGGCCACGCTCATCCCGCCGGCCGACTCGCCGAAAATCGTGACGTTGTCCGGGTCGCCGCCGAAGTTGGCGATGTTGTCGCGCACCCAGCGCAGCGCCGCGACCTGGTCGCGCATCCCGAAGTTGGTCTCGCCCAGCGCGGGCGCGTGCAGGAAGCCGAGCGCGCCGAGCCGGTAGTTGATCGTGACGACCACCACATCGCCCCGGTCCGCCAGCGTCGCGCCCGCGTAGTAGGGCTCGCTGCCCGAGCCGATCGTGAAGCCGCCGCCGTGAATCCAGACCATCACCGGCCGCCGCTGGCGGTCGACGCCGGGCGTCCAGACGTTGAGGAAGAGGCAGTCTTCGCTCTGCGGCTGGGGAAACGAGCCGAGCAGCTCCTCGAGCCCGTCGTTGGCAATCTGCGGCGCAATCGCCCCGAAGTCGATCGCCTCGCGCACGCCCTCCCAGTCCGGGTGCGGCTGCGGCGCGCGGAAGCGCAGCGCCCCCACCGGCGCCGCCGCGTAGGGAATCCCGCGAAAGACGCACAGCCCGTCCTCTTCCGTCCCTTCAATCTTCCCCGCAGTGGTCTTGGCGATGGCGGCCATGGCGATCTCCCTTCGCAGTTCGCGCTTAGGCTAGCGCCAGCGCCGCGGCTCCGGTGGAGCGAGCGCGGCCCCGAGCGCAGCCCGAAGGCGGGGAGCCTGAAATGCGAACGCGGATTAACCGGCCGTGGGCGGCGCTGTGCTTGGCTGCGCTCGCCGCCGCGCTGCTCGCCGCGTGCAGCGATCCGCTGCCCGACATCGGCGACGCGCCCGCGGCGGAATCGCAGCCGGCGAATTATGGCGACGAGCCTCTTGATTCGGACTGTCGTCCGCAAGAGTCCGTCGCGGAGAACGACACGGCGGACCTGCACCGGGCGCGGCTCTTGCGACTGGTGCTGCTGGTCGGCCGGATCGAGATCCCCATCCGCAGCAGCGCGCAATCGCTCTATTGGGACGATGTTCCGCCCTTCCCGCTGAGCGCAGAGCACCGCGCGCTGCTGCGGACGAACGCAGCGGAAATCGATGCAATCGTGACGGGAATGGACGCGGTGCTCAACGAGATGGCGATGCCCGACCGAGCGCAAGAACTACGGATTCGACGCCACCCGTTGAAGCGGGCGAGCATTGCCTGGGCCGACTGGCTGATCCAGCTGGTTGAGCGCGGCGAGGAGGCGTTCGACGAGCAACCCGCCGGCGGCCCGCCGATCGGGCAGGCGCGCGAGCTGTTCGACGAACTGCTCGCGGAGCTGTACTCGCTCAACGCCGGGAGCGCCTGCCCGGACTCGCCTGAAAGCGCCGCGGCGGGCGGGGACGCCGACACGGTGATCCTGCGCATGCTGATGCTGATCAGCCTGATGGAAAGCGAAGTGCGGTCCATTTGCGCCGTGACGGGTTGCCCGGTGCGCCGCGTCGATGCGCCGCTGACGCCTGCGGAGCAGGTCGTCTTGCGCCGCGCCGGCTCCCGACTGGTCACGCTGCGCGACTTGGTGTGGGCTCCGCAGGATCTGCGATTGACTGAGACCTCCTTGTTGCCGCGGGCGCTGCTCGCCGACCTGGAGGCCGCGCCCGTGCCGCTCGACGAGCTGACGACTCAGTGGTTCTGGTTCGCCCTGCGCGGCGCCAGAGGAGACCCCGGCGCGCTGGACCAACCGCACATCATCTACGGCATCCTCGGAGCCCAGATCACGATCTTCAACATCTACGCGCGCCACCTTGCCTGGCCGTAAGGAATTGTCGTAGCGAGCGGGCAAGCGCGAGCCGAGAGCGTGCTCACACTCCCCTCACACCCCCGCGCGCACTCCGCCATACCCGCACGCATACTCCGTTATTCCCCGCCGTCCCCTTCCGCCATACCCGCGTTTGCTTCTCCGTCATACCCGCGCTTGCCGCGGGTATCTCGACGTGAACAGCACAGCCTCTGCATGAGACCATTGCGAATCCCACATTGCCGGCGAGAGCTGGTTGAGCCCGTCATTCCCTGCCGTCCCCTGTTCAGCGGCAGAAGTCGGGCAGCAGCCGGGCGACGATCGCGTCGATCTCGTTGAGCTCGCCCTCGCAATCGGCGGGGTAGTTGAACTCCGGATCAGCCGCGCGGGCTTTGCGGATGCTCGCCGACAGCTCCGCCAGCCGCTCGTGATCGGCGTCGCCGGGGCGATACAGCGGGATGGGCACCTTCTCCAGCGGCGTCTTGTCGAAGTGCCGCCCGCTCTTCCGCGCGAACTCGAATGCGAACCTGAGCGTGGGCGCGTTGAGCCACGCGCAGAGATAGTCGCCCTCAGCTTGCGAGTCGACGGCGACTCGGTAGAAAGTGTGCTCGATAATCGCAGTAGCGGTAGCTGCTCGCAGCCGTTGGCCTGCTCCGTTGTACACGACGTTCAGCGTCGGGTGCCACTGGGCCGACAGCTGATTCCGGTAGTCCAACTTCCCCACAAGATCGGGCGGGGTCGTAGCGCCTTTACCGACGTGCCTGCGATACGTAGCGTCCAGTTTCGTCCATGTTGCGCTGGCCTTTTTGGCCTCTTCGTCCTCGAGGAGTCGGTCGCCGTCGTTGGGGACAACCGCTTGCGCCAGCGGCTCTTGAATCGAGAACGGGACGAGATTCGTGGGGGCGACGTAGCCGACGCGCCATTCGTCGGGGATGTCATCCAGCGCGAACGGCGAGTACTGCGCCCAAGGTTGCTTCGCGCGCCGCGGCTGCAACGTCCGGTTCGGATTATCGGGATCGACTTTCACGAGTACCGCCGGCTGAATCGTTGTGCCGTTGCGCGCCCTCGCTGCGTAGGAAGAGGCATCCCACGGGAGATCAGGCAACGCCGCGATCCGCTTCGTCAAGCCGATGGGTAGGGCATCAGCAGACGGATCGATCTTTCGTTTGGGATCGTTGAGCACCAGGCGCCGCGGCCGCCTGTTGCGCAGCCCGATCACACATGCGTCCGCACCGCCGAATGGCCGAGTGCGCAGCACTCGCTCATCCGGATGACGTTCCGACAGATCCAACGCACCGCGCAGATGCCCCTGCTCTCGGAACGATCGCCAGTTCTCCGAGCTCAGCGCGGCGGCGTTCAACACGAACGCGCTCGCATCCCTGCGTGGCCGCGCCAGGTACAGGTTGCGTGTCTCAACGACGAACACGGCTCCGAGATCGAAGCTGCTGTGACTCCCCTGCGTCCCCGGTAGAACGCCTCGCTCACGCGCGAGCGAGCGGACATTCTCCTTACGCGGCTCCGTTTGGATTTCATTCCAGCGCAGCCACGGCGGATTGGAGACGATTCGATCGACCTTGCGACGCGCGATGGCGCGCGGCATGAGCTGGTTGCGGATGTACCAGGCCCAGACTCCGTCCTCATGCTCTGCGATGATATCGATCAACGTCTGGTGTGCGTCTGCGATCCACTCCCTGTCGTCGCCCATCATGCCGAACGTCACCGTCGCAGGAAGCTCGACATCGTCTCGGGCGGCCTGTACGAGCTCGTCAAGCCGGGTATGGAAGTCGGGAATATCCGTGAAGCTGTGAGGGACGTGAAAGCGGTGCTTGCCGTCGGGAGAGACGAATTCGCTCTCGTCGGGATTGAAGATGTGGCCCGTCGAACCGGCGGGCGATGTATCCGCCATGAGCAGCGCGTCGCCCTGGTGGACATTAGGTTGGGCGGGAGCAGGAAGCGCCCGGCGCAGCGTCGCTCGCGCCATTTCGACAGCGACAGGATGAATGTCGATGCCATGCACCAAGCGGCTGACAATCCGGGCGCAAGCGGCATCATCCGCACTGGGCAGGTACTTCGGAATAGCGGCGAGGATTCTCCGCGCCGCGTGGTAGAGGAACGTGCCCGAACCACAGGCCGGATCGAGCACGCCGATCTTCGGCGGCGGTACGGCGGCGGCATGCGCCGCCAGAATCGATCGTTCCAACCACTCGTCGTCAAGCGTCTCTTCGACGATCAGGTGCGCGAGCCAATCCGGCGTGTAGTACTCGCCGTACAGCTTGCGATCCTCTTTGGGCACGATCGCCATATAGACGTTGCGCAGCACATCCGCTTCCCGCGATCCCCAGTCGTAGCGATCGACGATCTCGAATAGATTCCGCGCCCACTGCTCGCCGCCCGGCGCGTCGGTGATCCACGAAATGAAGCCGTCGGACGGCGGCGCGTACCCAGCGCCGTCGAGGACGCGGGTGACGTTGCGGGCGACCAGCACCAGCAGGCAGTGATCGAGGAACAGCGGGACTTTGCGATGTTCTGCGACCTCAATGCCGCTGCCGCGCACCAGATCGTGCCAGAGGCGATGCTGCGTAACGGCTGCGACGCTGTCGGCGGCGCGGTCCCAAATCCGGTCGAGTTCGTCCCGCGGCCCGTCGAAGAGCTCCGCGGGATCGGCGGGTACCCAAGCCTTGCCCGCCTTGCGGACGGCGAGCGCGATCATCGCTTCTCGCAGCGCGTCGGGCGATCGGTCGAATTCCTGCTCGTGCAGCGCCCGATGCGGGGTGTGGGTATCGTCGTCGCGCGTTGCGGACCACTCCCACGCCCACCAATGCACGCCATCGGTCAACGCGCCGATCCACGGCGTGTTGGGGTCCTCCAGTCTGTCCCACATCGTGCTGCGTTCGCGGGCGCGCAGCGCGAGCACATAGCGTTGTAGCTGCTCGAACTGCGTCTCGCCCTCCTGGCTGCCGGGCGAGTTCGGACCGGCAACGGGGGCTTGCTTCGCCGCGGGACGCCTTTTGACCTCGATTACGATGCGGCGGCCCGGCAGGAACAGGTCGCACGGTCCGTCGCCGGTCTGGTGTTGGAGGATCACCTCTACGTCACTGGCGCAGCCCTCCAACACCTGCGCCAACGCCCGCTCCACCGCCGGTTCGGAAGCGGCAGCTGCGCGCGTCAGGATCTCAAGCGGGTCTTTCGGATTGGACTTCACGACGCGCCCCCTCCGACGGCGAACCCGGTTCCGCCGCCGGCCCCGCGCAGGCTAGGGCGTGTTCGCACTTCCGTCATTTCGCTCCCCAAGATCCGTCATTCCCGCCTCCGAGCGGGAATCCATACGGTGGGTGTTGGCGGGCAGGCGTATCGGGATGCCCTGCGCACGGCCGTTGGCAGGCAGGGCGGGGCCTCGTGCTGCGAACGGGGTTGGGTTTGGGCCCCAGATCAAGTCTGGGGCGACGGAGATAGGGTGCGGGGGCGACAACAGGGCCCGCGCGCCTACAGCACGCCGTCCCAGACGCTCAGCTCTTCGCCGCGCCAGTTGTGCTCGACGCGGTTGTTTTCGCCCAGCACCGTGATCGGCCTGGTTTCGGCGTCCCAGGCGGGCGCTTCGACGGCGGCGTTGGTCGGGTCGCCGCTGCGGGCGAAGGCCAGCCAGGTGTCCATCGTCGCCTCGGCCAGCGCGTCGGCGGCCGGGCCGCTGCCGGCGAAGCCGGGCACGCCGCCGTGCGTGCCAAAGACGAACGGCAGCTCGAGCGCGTGGCAGGAGCCGAGCTTGCCGTCCAGGCCCGGAGACTTCCAGTCGAACAGGTAGGCGTAGGTGGGCGCGCGCGAGGTCTGCGCGTCGGCCAGGCGCAGGCCGGGCAGGCGCAGCATCACGTCGCCGATCACCGCGATGAAAATCTCGCCCGGCGAGTCGTCCTCGCCGCGCTCGCGCCGCGCCGCGCGGTAGGCGGCGTAGGCCGCCGCGCCGTCGGGGTGCATCGCGCTCAGCCCCGCGATCACGTCCTCTTCGGACGGATCCTGCGGCACGGCGGCGATGATCATCTTCATCTCTTCATCGAGCGAGCCGACCAGCGTCGCCACGCCGTCGGCCGAGCCCTCGCGGATGTGCTCAATCGGCAGCTTCGAGAGGAACGCGCCGTCGATTACGGGCTGGAACGGCATCTGCGGCGTGGGCGAGGCGGCGTCGCTCATGTCGCCCGAGGCGATCGGGTCAACGGCGACGGAGGCGGCCAGCACATCGGCGGTCGAGGCGGCGCGCAGGGCGTCCACATCGTCGGGCGCGATGCCCAGGTGCTCGGCGAACTTGCGCCCCGTGGCCTCGGTTTCCTCCATCGTCAGCGCGTTGTGCGCAGCGCCGCTCTGCGGAATCGCCTTGTGGAACAGCCCGGCGGCTTCGGGCGAGGCCATCAGCGAGCCGACGCTCATCCCGCCGGCCGACTCGCCGAAGATGGTCACGTTGCCCGGGTCGCCGCCGAAGTTGGCGATGTTGTCCTGCACCCACTTGAGCGCGGCGATCTGGTCGCGCATGCCGAAGTTGGTCTCGCCCAGCGCGGGCAGGTTGACGAAGCCGAACGCGCCGAGCCGGTAGTTGATCGTGACGATCACCACATCGCCGCGGGCGGCGAGGTTTGCGCCGTCGTAGTACTGCTCGCTGCCGGAGCCGATCGTGAACGCGCCGCCGTGAATCCAGACCATCACCGGGCGCGCGCCGCTGAGGCCGGGCGTCCAGACATTGAGATAGAGGCAGTCTTCGCTCTGCGGCTGGGGCGGATCGGGCGTCGGCAGCAGGTCTTCGAGCACCGGGTTGGACACCTGCGGGGCGATCGGGCTAAAGGCCTGGGTCGCGCGCACGCCGTCCCAGGGTTCGGGCGGCTGGGGCGCGCGGAAGCGCAGCTCGCCAAGCGGCGGCGCGGCGTAGGGCACGCCGCGGAAGACGCACAGCCCGTCCTCTTCGGTCCCTTCGATTTTGCCCGCAGTGGTCTCGGCGATGGCGGCCATGGCGATCTCCCTTCGCAGTTCGCACATAGGCTAGCGCACAGGGGCTAGCGCAGAGGCCAAGCGCACAGGTAAGCGGAAGGGCGCGGCGGCGCGGCGGGCCGCTGCCAAGCGGTAGTCTGAGCGCATCACGGCAATGCTCTGAAAGGGAGGCGGGCGCAATGAATTCTGACACCACTGTCGACGGCACGGGCATTTCGGTTGAGGCGCTGCAGCGGCTCGATCGGCACCTGCTGGAGCGCTACATCGAGCCTGAGAAGATCGCCGGCTGTCTGACGCTGATCAGCCGCCGCGGCGAGCTGGCGCACCTCTCGGCGCTGGGCATGATGGATCGCGAGCGCGGCGCGCCGATGGCGGCCGACGCGATCTTCCGCATCTACTCGATGACCAAGCCGATCACATCGGTCGCGCTGATGATGCTGTTCGAGCGCGGCGCGTTCCAGCTCTCCGACCCCGTCGCGCGCTTCATCCCGCAGTGGCGGGACCTGCGGGTCATGACCGGCGGGCAGTATCCCGATTACGAGACGGCGCCCGCCGAGCGGCCGATGACCGTGCGCGACCTGCTCTCGCACCAGTCGGGGCTGACTTACGGCTTCATGGAGGGCCCGCTCGAAGCCGGTTACTTCAAACACGGGGTCTACCAGGCCGGCGAAATGCGCGGGCGCGATCTGCAATCGATGATCGACCGGCTGGCCGAACTGCCGCTCAAGTTCTCGCCGGGCGACAACTGGAACTACGGTGTTTCGACCGACGTCTGCGGGTATCTCGTGCAGGAGATTTCCGGGCGGCGTTTCGACGAGTATCTGCGCGAGCAGATCTTCGAGCCGCTGGGGATGGAGGATACCGGCTTCCACGTGCCCGCCGACAAACAGCACCGCCTGGCTGCCAACTACGAACGCGGCCCCGACAAACAGCTGCGCGCGATCGGTACGTTCGGCGCGGCCGACTATCTGGAGGAGCAAACCTTCTTCTCCGGCGGCGGCGGCCTGGTCTCGACGGCGCAGGATTACCAACGCTTCTGCCAGATGCTGCTGAACGGCGGCGAGCTGGACGGCGCGCGGATCCTGGGCCCGAAGACGATCGATCTGATGGCGATGAATCATCTGCCCGATAACGACGATCTCAGCACACGTGCGCTCGGTACCTGGAGCGAAACGACGAACGACGGCGTGGGCTTCGGTCTGGGCTTTGCCGTACTGCTCAATCTCCCCCGCACGCAAAACGTCGGCTCAGTCGGCGAGTACTACTGGGGCGGCGCCGCCAGCACCATCTTCTGGATCGACCCGGCCGAGGAACTGATCGCAATCTTCATGACGCAGTTCATGCCGTCGGGAACGTTCAATTTCCGCGGCCAAATCAAGCAGCTGCTCTACCCGGGGCTCGTGGGGTGACGCGCTGTACCGCGATCCGCAGAATCAGTTGTTGGGCCGCGGTTCTGGTGTTCTCGCTGGTTCTGGCAGGGTGCTCAGAGGTTGAGCGCCACGGCCAGCCGGCCACGGCAGACACGAAGGAGATGAAGCAGACGCAGGCGCAGCAGCCCCCAAGCACGGCGTGTGTGGTGGGCGGCCCCATTGTCGGCATCGCAGGCACGCTGCTCGATCCGGGCATTAGCAGCGGCCGGCCGTTGCCCGTTGAGCTGGAGCGGGCCGTGGCGCGAGCTCTTCCGTTCTCGGCGCCGCTGCAAGAATTCGAGAGCGTTGAGGTGTCGGACAACCGGATCGTGACATTGCGATCAGCGAATGGTGTGCAATCGCGTCCCGGCAGCAGTGACGCATCGATAGAGGTGGCGCTAGTGGACGACGGCGAGGCGGAACCGTCCTGGCTCGTAGTGACGTGGCGGATTTCGGAGCCGTGCCGGGAGGATTGAGCAGTTGCCTTGTTTCGCCTTGTTTCGCCTTGTTTCCTGGCCGCCGATCTCGCCGCAGCCGGCGGCTGCGGCCGCTACAATAGGGTGCAGGGAGACGGAGATCTGAGCGGAGGGCCGGCGATGGGCAAGCCTGATGTGCTCGAGCAGATGCTGTCGGAGAAGCTCGGCGACGATCCGGAGTTTGAGGTGCGGGCGCGCAAGCGTCTTGAGCAAAGCGCGCTGATCCGCCGACTTGCACTGGAGCAGAACTCCGTCAGTTTCGACCCGGTGGCGGGCGCGATCCTCGGCCGCATCTACGATCGCGGCCACGCGACCTGCGAGGACCTGGCGGACTGGTTCGAGTCTCCCGAAGAGTGGATCGCGTTCTCGCGCCTACAGCGTGCGCGGCTGCTCTACGACTCGGGGACGGAGTTCACCGTCTCGCCCGACGGCCGCCGGCTGATCCACCGGATTCTGAACGACATCAGCGTGCTTGAGGGCAGCGCGGAGTGAAGCGGGAGCCGTCGCGCGCCGAACGAAACCTCCGGGACCGGTTCAGAAGCCGTCGCGCCGCTGAAGCGTCGCTCCGGCTGGAAGTGGCGTTGCTGGGCGACGGCAGCGCCACGCCCGAGTACGAGAAACGGCTGGAATTGCAGGAGCGGCTGCAACGCCACCCATTCGTGTCGCACGCCACGATCCCTGAACAGCTGCACGAGCAGTATCCGCAGGCGACGGCCGATGAGATCGAGCGGAGCGCGATTGAACAAGCCGACGTTGTGATCTGCCTCGAAGGACCGCGGCATCCTCCGCTTGGTCTTTTCACCGAAGTGGTCGTCTACTTCGACAGATCAACGCCCGACAAGTGGTTTCGCTGCCGCCCGTCGTACCGAGCAGAGCCGGCGGCGGCGCCATTGGTTGCGCTGCTGGCGGAGGAGCTCCTCCGGCGCGCCGACACGTTCGTCTACGACCCGGCCGAGTGGGAAACCTGCGGGCGAATCACCACGGCCTGCGAGGAGCGGATCGACCTGGCGGCGCACCGGGAGGACGATCGACGTTCGTTCCGCCGCGAATGACCGCCAGTCGTCGGAGGGGCATCTCAGTTTGGCTAGACTGTGCGGGAGCGCTGATTGCGGATGGAGGCTGCGATGTCTGAGAGGCCTGACTCTCTACCCACCTACGACCAGCTGCCGGTGCGGGAGCACAACCCGCCCAAAACTGCCTGGGGGCTGTTTGGCGACGACGACCAGGTGGGCATGTTCAACCTCCAGACGCCGGAGCGAATCGTGCAGGCGGCGCGGCTGGTGCACAAGGGGGCGCTGTTCCCGATGAACTGGGATCAGTCGCAGCCCTCGCCGCCGCTCTACAACCGCGGCGCGGTGCGCCACACGGTGATGCGGCGGGCCGGCTTCGGGCATCACGGCGACGATGTGCTCGACAACCTCTACACCCAGCAGTCGTCGCAGTGGGACGCGCTGACGCATGTGGGCGATTTCGAGCACGGCTTCTGGGGCGGGGTGACCAACGAGTGGCTGCTGGAGAACCGCGACACGCCGAAGCTGGGCATCGAACACTGGGCGCAGCGCGGCATCGCCGGGCGCGCCGTGCTGCTGGACCTCGGGCGCTGGTATGAGGCGCAGGGCCGACCGCTGGCGTTCGACGAGACATTCCGCATCCCCGTCGAGGATGTCGAGGCCTGCCGCGCGGCGCAGGGCGTGGCGTTCGAGCCGGGCGATGTGGTGCTGATTCGGCTGGGCTGGATTTCCTGGTACGAGCGGCAGGGAATGGGCGTGAAGCAGGCGATGTCGCAGATGACCAACCTGGCCTTCCCGGGGCTGGCCTGCGCGGAGGAGATGGCGGCCTACTGGTTCGACCATCACGTCGCCGCGCTTTGCTCCGACAATCCGGCGCTGGAGGCCTGGCCGCCGCCCAACTTCGCGGACCCCGACGGCTTCCTGCACCACTGGATCATCGGCCGCTTCGGAATGGCGATCGGCGAGATGTTCGTGCTGGATCACCTGGCCGACGACTGCGCGGCGGACGGGGTCTACGAGAGCTTCTTCGCGTCGGCGCCGCTTAACGTGAAGGGCGGAACAGGCAGCCCGCCCAACGCGCTGGCGATCAAGTAGGGCAGCCAAACAGGGCGAGCGGGACGCGGGCCGGAGCGACGGCAAGCGGCCTGGCAGGCGACTTGGCAAGCGGCTTGGCGCGGGCAACAGATAGACTGTGCGCGACGCTCGCGGTTGAAGGGGAGCAGAGCCGCCGTATGCCCGACACACAGATCGAAGTCGTCCAGGGCGACATCACGGTCCAGGACACCGAAGCCATCGTCAACGCGGCCAACAACCACCTCTGGATGGGGGCCGGCTCGGCGGGCGCGATCGTCCGCGCGGGCGGGCGCGAAATCGAGGACGAGGCGATGCGGCAGGGGCCGATCGCGGTGGGCGAATCGGTCGTCACGGGCGGCGGCGCGCTGCTCGCCAACCACGTGATCCACGCCGCGGCGATGGGGCAGGACCTGCTCACCTCGGAAGAGAATATCCGCGCCGCGACGGACAGCGCGCTGCGCCGCGCGGAGGAGCTGCAACTGGCCTCCGTCTCGTTCCCGGCACTGGGCACCGGCGTGGGCGGCTTTCCGCTTGACCAGGCGGCGCGGATCATGATCGCCGTCGCGCGGCAGCATTCGGGCGGGCAGCGCTCCGTCCGCACCGTGCGCTTTGTGCTCTTCGACGAGGCCGCCTACACAGCATTCCGGGACGCCGCCGAGGCGGCGGAGGGGAGCGCGACATCATGAGCCGCAAGATCGAGACCTGCACGCTGGAGCTGCGCGAGGGCGGAGAGTGGAGCGCCGTCACAGCGCTCAGCGACGCCGAGTGGACCGGTTTTGCGCCGGCCGGCTGCGGCGTGGATCAGGGGCGGGTGATCGCGGTGCCGGCCGAGGCGGTGCATCCGCTGCTGGATCCGAACGCGCCGGATCGCACCTTCCGGCTGGTCAGCCCCGAGGGCGAGCCGCTGTTCGAGTTTCTGGGCTACGTCGACGACCGCCGGCCGCGTCCCAAAGGTGCGATCATCCTCGGCATCAGCGCCACGCCGGAGCTGCTCGGCGCGTGGACGCAGGAGCTGGCGGCGTCGAGCTAGCGCCGGCGCTCGGTAGACTGCCCGCATGCCCCACTACACCGGCTCTGGGGACGACGGCACGACCACGCTGTGGGGCGGCGGGCGCATCCCCAAATCGCACCCGCAGCCGGAGGCGTTCGGCGCGATCGACGAGGCGACCAGCGCGATCGGCCTGGGCCGCGCGCTGTCCTGCGGTGCGCGCACCAACGCGATCGCGGTCGAAATGCAGCGCCGCCTCTACCTGATCATGGCCGAGCTGGCCGTCGCCCCCGACAAGCCGATCCCCGACGACTTCGCCACGCAGCCCGCGCATGTGGCGGATCTGGAGGATCGCGCGGCGGAGCTGGAGGCGCTGGTCCCGCCGCCGGGTGAATTCGTCATTCCGGGCGAAGCAGCGGGCGCGGCGGCGCTGGATCTGGCGCGCACCACGCTGCGCCGCGCCGAGCGCGAGACGATCCGCCTGCGCGAGGCGGAGCACCCCGTCAACCCCGAGACGATCCGCTGGCTCAACCGCGCCTCCTCGGTGCTCTTCGCTCTGGCCCGCTACGAGGAGGCCGAGGCCGGCGCCGCCAGCCGCCCGGCCGCGCAGCCGCGCAACGGATCCTGAGCGATGCCCTCCACCACGCTCGCCTTCATCTCCGAGGACGCCAGCCTGCAGCTCGCCCGCGTCTCCGACGACGGCCCGGGGCCGCCGGAAACCCGCCTCTCGATGGAGCGCGAAGGATTGCTCTTCATGTGGCCGACCTGGTCGCCCGACGGACGGACCATCGCGATCAGCGCCAGCTCGCACCAACGCGAGAATCCGCGCCTCGAACTCTGGCGCGCGCCGCTTGATGAGGGGGAATCGGAGACGCTCTACGCCAATCCGGCCGACGCCCGCCAGATCGTCGCGCCCGGGCTGGCCCACTACGTCAACTGGTCGCCTTCCGGGCGGGTGCTGGCCGTCGTGGGCAATGTGGGCAACGGGTTGGCTGCCAGCCTGGTCGCGGCCCGCGGCGGCGTTCAGCCGCGGCGCTTAATGGACGGCGCGCCGCTTTACTTCGCCTGGTCGCCCGACGGGCGCGCGATGGTCGTGCATCGCGGCGCGCAGCTGCAGCTGTTGGATTTGGCCGCAGGCGGCGGTGAGGAGCGTCAGCTGCTGCGAGCGCGCCCCTGCTTCCGCGCGCCCGTCTGGACGACGGACGGCCAAAACGTGGTCTACGCCGCCCCGCGCGCCGGCGGCGGCGGCACGGTCGTGCGCGCGTCGCGGACGGAGGAGGAGCGCGAGGAGCTGCTTGACATCGGCGGCGACGCGGCGGTCGACGGCCTCGGCGCGGGCGCCAGCGCTATGGCGTTCGTGCGCGCTCCCCGGCATGACCGGATCGCCATCCTGCCGCTGCCGGAAGGGGATACCGATTCGCTGGGGATCGTCGGCTGCGACCTCGTCGCCGGCGAGCAGCGGGCGGTCAGCGATCGCCCCGCCAACGCGGTGTTCTGGGCGCCCGACGGCGAGTCGCTCTTCGCCTTCGAGCCGATGCCCGGCACTACCCTGATCGGGCTCACGCGCTACGACCTGTTCGGTGAACGGACAATCGGCGGGAGCGGCGAGCGGCTCGCGCGCTTTCAGCCCAGCGCAGAATTCGCCTCCTTCCTCGGCTTTTTCGACCAGTTCGCGCAATCGCACCAGATCATCTCGCCCGACGGGCGCTGGCTCACCTTCTCGGGCCTGGCCCTGGGCAACGGCGGGTCGGGGCGGCGCGGGTTCGGGCCGCAGAACGGCTGCTACATCGTGCCGACCGACGGCTCCGGCCCCGCGCAGCGTGTCGCCGCCGGCAGCATCGGCTTCTTCCCACCCGCCGCCGCGCCGGCCGGCGCGGCTGAGCAGGACTAGCGGGAGCGAGCGCCGATGGCCTGCCGCACCGACTCCACCCAGCTGCTCCGCCGCCACCGGCTGCGGGTCACCCAGCAGCGCTTGGCGCTGCTCGAAGCGCTGCGTCACAGCGGCGAGCACGCCACCGCGGTGGACCTGCTCGATCAGGCGCGCAGCGATGTTGCCGAGCTCGACGCCAGCACCGTCTACCGCACGCTCGGCCAGCTGCGCGATCTGGGGCTGGTCTCGCAAACCGACCTGGGCACCGGCGAGCGCACCTATCACTGGCGCGGCGACACGCCGCACCACCATCTCGTCTGCACCGATTGCGGAGCGATCGCGCAGCTGCCGCACGATCTGCTGCGCAGCGTCGCCAACCGCCTGCACCGCGATTTCGGCTTCCAGGCCGATATCGACCACTGGGCGGTCTACGGCCGCTGCCGCGCCTGCGCCGCGAGAGAAGCGCTGTCATGACCGACGCTCTGCCGGCCGCGCTCACCCGTCACACGGCGGCGGTCGAAGCCGAAATGCGCGCGACGGTCGACGCGGCGGCGGCGAGCGGCGGTCTCAAACTGCCGATTCACGACATGGCGCGCTACGCGCTGGGCTGGATCGATCAACACGGGAACCCCGACGACGCGGCCGGCAAGCGCGCCCGCCCCGCGCTCTGCATGCTCGGCGCAGCGGCGATCTCGCCCGATCCGGACGCGCAGCAGCGCGCGCTGCACGGCGCCGCGGCCGTGGAATTCGTCCACAACTTCTCGCTCGTCCACGATGACATCCAGGACCGGGATGAACAGCGGCGCGGCCGCCCCACCGTCTGGAAAATCTGGGGCGTCAGCCAGGCGATCAATGTAGGCGACGCGCTGCGCGAGCTGGCGGACCTGGCGCTGCTGCGCGCCCGCTCCGCAGACGCGCCCGCCGAAGCGATCCTGGACGCCGCCGCGCGTCTCAACGGCGCGACGCTGCGGATGATCGAGGGGCAATACCTCGATCTGACGTTTGAAGAGCGGCTCGATGTGGAACTTGACGAATACCTACAGATGGTGGAGCGCAAGACGGGCGCGATGATGGGCGTGAGCCTGGCGATCGGCGCGGCGCTGGCGGGCGGATCGGCGCAGCAGGCCGACGCGCTGCAACGCGCCGGCGAGCGGCTGGGGCGCTGCTTCCAGATCCGCGACGACTGGCTCGGCGTCTGGGGCGACGCCGCCGCGCTGGGCAAGTCCACGCAGAGCGACATCCGCCGCAAGAAGAAGTCGTTCCCCGTGCTCTGGACGCTGCGCAACGCGCCGCCGCCGGTGCGACGCTCGCTGCTCGATGCCTGGCGGATCGACGCGCTCTCCGACGACGACGTAGCGGCCGTTCAGGCGCTGCTCGACGAGAGCGGCGCATCGGACGCCGCCGACCAGGCGGCGGAGCGCGAGTACCAGGCGTTCCGCAGCGCGCTGCTCGATTGCCGGCCGCGCGAGCAGGCCGTGGCCGAGCTGGAGGCGATCGCCGCCTTCACGATGCAGCGGGACCGCTGAGATGCCCGCCGGACCCACTAAGCCCGCCAGGCCCGCCGACGCCGAGCTGCGCCGCACAATCGAGCGCGCCCAGCAGTGGCTGCTCGACGAGCAAGACGCATCGGGCTTCTGGTGGGGCGAACTCGAATCCAACGCCTCGATCACCGCCGAATACCTGCTGCTCACTCATCACCTCGGCATCGGCGACCGCGAGCTCTGGGACGGCATCGCCCGCTACCTGCGCGCGCAGCAGCGCGAAGCGGGCTTCTGGTCCCAGTACCTCGACGGCCCCGGCGACATCAGCACCTCCGTCGAGGCCTACTTCGCGCTCAAGCTGGCGGGCGACGAGCCCGACGCGCCCCACATGCAGCGCGCCCGCGAATGGATCATCGAGCAGGGCGGCATCGCCTCCGCCCGCGTCTTCACCAAAATCTGGCTCGCGCTGTTCGGCCAGTACGACTGGGAGCGGCTGCCCGCCATGCCGGCCTGGCTCAACCTGCTACCCAGCTGGTTTCCGATCAACCTCTACGAGTTCGCCTCCTGGGCGCGCGCCACGATCGTCGGAATCACCGTGATCATGGCGCTGCGCCCCACCGCCAGCCTGCCCGCCGGCGCCGCCGTACCCGAGCTCTGGGCGCGGCCCGGCGACCGCGCCCGCTTCGCCGTCCCGCCCCCGCGCAAGCGCCTCTCCTGGGAGGGCGCGTTCATAACGATCGACAGCGTGCTGCGCTTCCTCGATCGCAACCACATCCGCCCCTTCGAGCGCCGCGCGCTCGCCCAAGCCGAGCGCTGGCTGCTCGACCGCCAGGAGGCCGACGGCTGTTGGGGCGGCATTCAGCCGCCCTGGGTCTACGCCATCCTCGCCCTCCGCGCGATGGGCTACTCGCTCGATCACCCCGTGCTCCAACGCGCCCTGCGTGGCTTCGCGCGCTTCACCTGGAACGCCGACAACCCGTCGGGCGGGCGCATGACCTGGACCGAATCCTGCCAGTCGCCCGTCTGGGACACCTGCCTGGCCGCGATCGGGCTGCTCGATTCCGGGATGGATCCGCAGCACGACGCGCTCCAGCGCGCCGGACGCTGGATGCTCGGCGAGCAGGTGCTCGGCGGCGGCGACTGGCAGGTCAAAAACCCCGACACGCCGCCCGGCGGCTGGGCCTTCGAGTTCGACAACGACGTCTACCCCGATATCGACGACACGGCGGTGGTGATGACCGCGCTGGAGCGCATCCCGCTGCCCGACGCCGCGCCCGAGCGCGAACTCGCGCTGGAGCGCGGCCTGCGCTGGATGCTCTCCATGCAGTCCACCGACGGCGGCTGGGGCGCGTTCGATGTGGACAACGACCGTGCCTTCCTCAGGGCCATCCCCTTCGCCGACTTCGGCGAGCTGCTCGATCCGCCCACCGCCGACGTGACCGCCCACGCGCTCGAACTGCTCGGCCTGCTCGGCTACAGCGGCGAATACCCGCCCGCCCAGCGCGGACTCCAGTTCCTCTACGACCTCCAGGAGCCCGACGGCGCCTGGTGGGGGCGCTGGGGAGTCAACTACATCTACGGCCTCGGCGCGGCGCTGCCCGCGCTCGCCGCGTTGGGCGAGCCGATCACCGCCCCGCCCGTGCGCCGCGCCGTCGACTGGCTGATCCGCCACCAACTGCCCGACGGCGGCTGGGGCGAAAGTTGCGATACCTACGCCGATCCGTCGCTGCGCGGCGCAGGACCCTCGACCCCCTCCCAAACCGCCTGGGCGCTGATGGCGCTGCTCGCCGCCGGCGAGGCCGAGCACGACGCCGTCTCGCGCGGAATCGACTACCTGATCCGTCGTCAGCGCAGCGACGGCACCTGGGACGAAGACCACTTCACCGGCACCGGCTTCCCCTCCGATTTCATGATCAACTACCATCTCTACCGCCACTACTTCCCGCTCATGGCGCTGGGGCGCTATGAGCAAGCGGCCGTTGCCCGTTAGACTGCGTGGTCCGCGCGCCGTGGGGCGCCGCGCGGGGAAGGACACCAGGTCATGGCCAGGGACAGCTTGGACATTGAACTGCACGAGCTCCCCCTGGACATCACGCTCGGGGGACACGGCATTCACCTCCGCTCGCTGCGGCGCGGCGATGAACACGCGCTGCTTGACTTCGGACGCCGCCAGCCGGACGACGACCTGCTCTTCCTCGAGCGCGACATCACCGACGCGGCGGAAGTCGCCGCCTGGGTGGCGGACACTAACGCTGGGCGTGTCCAGTCGTTCGTCGCGTTCGACGACGAGCAGATGCTGGGCTACGCGACGATCGAGCGCGGTCATCTGCGCTGGACGCGGCATGTGGCGGAAATCCGCGTGATGGTCGACATCGGCGCGCGGCGACTGGGGCTGGGGCACGTGCTACTGGGCATCGCCTTCGAGGGCGCGCTGGCCGCCGATGTCTCCAAAATCGTCGCCCAGATGACGCCGATCCAGGTCGGCGCGCGCAAACTCTTCGAGGGGCTCGGCTTCGAGGAAGACGCCGTGCTCACCAAGCACGTCGAATCCAAGGACGGCGAGCGCCACGACCTCGTCGTGATGCGCTTCGACACAACGCAGCGGCAGGTCTGCGAGGGCTGCGGCGAGGCGGTGCTGACGCTGATCCCGCTGTCCGGACGCCAGCTCTGCTGGTCCTGCTACGAGCTGGAAGACGTTGAACTGGGCGCGGGCTAACCGCCGGCGCGAGCCGCAGATCGGGAGAAAGGACATCAGCATGGCTGAGCGACGCGACCACACCTACAAGATCATCGAACTCGTCGGCTCCTCGCCCGACGGCGTGGACACCGCGATCCGCAACGCGCTCGAGCGCGCCGGCGAGACGATCAAAAACATCGACTGGTTCGAGGTGCGCGAAATTCGCGGCGCCATGAACGAGGGCGAAATCGGCTGGTTCCAGGTCAAGCTCGGCGTCGGCTTCCGCGTGCTCGACCCGGCGGACCTCGCCGACGACTAGCGCAGCCGGGTCAGCGACATGACCGGCCGGATTGCCGACAACCGGGCCGCCGCCCCTCAGCTGCGCAGCGCCCAAAACGCTCAAGAGGTCCGGGACGCCCAGAACTGGTGC
Organism: Dehalococcoidia bacterium; assembly: GCA_965242565.1. Classification (GTDB taxonomy): domain Bacteria; phylum Chloroflexota; class Dehalococcoidia; order Bin125; family Bin125; genus CATQGW01. The sequence continues at coordinate 2,141,903 of OZ251457.1, forward strand.
CAGCGCTACACCCGCCAGCATCAGGAAAACTTCACCGTTGTTTCCTGGTTCCTGCCCCGCGAACTCCGCGGCCCGATGTTCGCCGTCTACGCCTTCTGCCGCTACACCGACAACCTCGGCGACGAAGCCGCAGGCGACCGCCTCGCCTTGCTCGACGAGTGGGAAGCGGAGCTGCGCGCCGCGTTCGACGGCTCGCCCAGCCACCCGATCGGCGTCGCGCTCGCCGACCTCGCCCGCTGCAAGCCGCTCGAGCCGGACCCGTTCCTCCGCCTGATCGAAGCCAACCGGCTCGATCAGACCAAGACGCGCTACGCCGACTTCCAGGAACTGCTCGGCTACTGCCGACTCTCCGCCAACCCCGTCGGCGAAATGGTGCTCGCGCTCTGGGAAATCACCGACGACGAACGCCGCAAACTCTCCGACGCCACCTGCACCGCGCTCCAGCTCGCCAACCACTGGCAGGATGTGCGCCGCGACTGGCGGGCCGGCCGGCTCTACCTGCCGCTCGACGACCTGCGCCGCTTCGGTTTGAGCGAAGACGACCTCGCCGCCCAGCTCGCCGTCGGACGCGCGAACCGCGCCTTCCGCGACCTGATGCGCTTCCAGGTCGACCGCGCCGAAGCCTACTTCCGCGCCGGCGACGCGCTGGTCCGCCTCGTCCCGCGCGAACTGGCCGTCGACCTGCGCCTGTTCGGCGACGGCGGGCGCGCGGCCCTGCAAGCGATTGAGCGCCGCGACTACGATGTGCTGGCCGCGCGCCCGCGCGTGAGCAGCGCGCGCCGCGCCTGGCTGGCGCTGCGCGCCGCCGCCGCGCTCAAACTCGGATAATCGGCCGAGGGGACCGCAGCCATGCCCACGGCGATCGACCGCGCCTACCAACGCTGCCACGACTTCACGCGGCGCCGCGCCGCCAACTTCTACCTCGCCTTCGCCATCCTGCCGCCCGACAAGCGCCGCGCCATCTACGCCGCCTACGCCTTCTCCGGCGCAGCCGACGACGCCGTCGACGAAGCGGGCAGCGCAGACCAACGCCGCGCCGCCCTGGCGCGCTCGCGCGCCACCCTCGCCGCCGCCTACGACGGCCACATCGACGGCAACAGCGCCGAGGACGACTGGCTGGCGCTCGCCCTGGGCGACGCCGCGCAACGCTTCGAGATCCCCCGCGACCACTTCGAGCAACTGCTCATCGGCATGCAGCAGGACCTCACCCAGACGCGCTACGAAACCTGGGCGGAACTGGAGCAATACTGCTACCGCGCCGCCTCCGTGATCGGCCTGATCTGCATCGCCATCTTCGGCTACGACCGGCGCGACGCAGCCGAAGCGACCGAGCGCGCCGTCGCCATGGGCAAAGCACTCCAGATCACCAACATCATGCGCGACATCGCCGAAGACGCCGAGCGCGACCGCATCTACATCGCCCAGGAAGACCTGGCCCGCCACGGCTACACCGAGCAGGACCTCTTCGCCCACGCCCACAACGACCAGTTCCGCCGCCTGATGGCCGACTACGCCCAGCGCGCCTACCGCCTCTACGACGAAGGCCGACCCCTGCTCAACCTGCTGCACGGCCCCCGCAGCCGGATGTGCTGCAACGGTTTGCAGGGCGTCTACCGCCACATTTTGGACGCGATCGTGGCGGCGGATTACGACGTGTATTCGCGCCGCGCGGGGGCGTCGAGGCCGCAGCGGTTGGGGCAGTTGCTGACGCTCTGGGCGGAGGGGGCGCTGCCGAATCAGCTTCGCTCGCGCTAGGGCGTGTTTGCACTTTCGTCGTTCCCGCGTGCGCGGGGGTGATTCCCGCTCGGGGGCGGGAATGACGGGGGATGGGGGCGGGAATGACGGGCAAAAAGGAGGTGGTGTGGCGGGGGGTGAGGGTGGGAATGACGGGCAAAAAGGAGGTGGTGTGGCGGGGGGTGAGGGTGGGTGTGGCGGAGGTGGGCGCGGGTGTGACAGGGGATGGGGCCGCGAGTGTGACGGAAAGAGAGAGGCGCGGTATGTCAGAGGTGGGGTGAGGGTGACGGAGGTGGGGGCGGATATGACGGGAAAGGGAGGTGGGTTGACGGGGGGTGAGAGTGGGTGTGGCGGGGGGCGGGTATGACGGGGACGGGCGGGTTTGCATTTCGGCGCTCCGATATCGGGCGGCGATGGCGGATCCTGCCGACGCACACCCTATTGCGGTGATCGGCGGCGGGCTTACGGGGCTGGCCGCCGCGCTCGGTAAGCTGAATTGCGCCGCGCGGCCGAGGATGTGCGGCGGTTGAGGGAGCTCGACGATGGCCGCTGAAGTCGCGGAGCCGGCGCTGCGCATCGTCGGCGGGCGGCCCCTGCATGGGACGGTGGACATCGGCGGCGCGAAAAACGCCGCCATGCCCTGTCTCGCCGCCGCTCTGCTCGGCGACGCACCTTCGCTGATCGAGCGCGTCCCCGCCATCACCGATGTCAGGGACTTCTGCAACATGCTGCGTCACCTGGGCGCTTCGGTCTCCCACGACAGCGAGAGCGGCACGGTTGAAGTAGCGCCCCCGTCGCCCGACAGTCTGGTCAACGCCGCGCCCGATGTGCTGGTCGGACAACAGCGCGCCTCCTTCCTCCTCGTGGGCGCGCTGCTCGCCCGCGGACTCTCACATGTCGAGAGCGTCACACCCGGCGGAGACAAGATTGGCAAGCGCTCGCTCGATATTCACCTCAAAGGCTTCCGCGCCCTCGGCGTTGAAGTCGACGACAACGCAGCTGACGGGCAGATCAGGCTGACCGCTTCTTGCCGGCTGCGCGGCGCCAGGCTGCTGCTCGATTATCCCACCGTGCTGGGCACCGAAAACCTCCTGCTCGCCGCCGTGCTCGCCGAAGGCCGCACCGAACTGATCAACGCCGCCCAGGAACCCGAAATCGTCTGCCTGGCCGACATGCTCAACGCCATGGGCGCTCGCATCGCCGGCGCCGGCAGTTCCCGCATCACCATCGACGGCGTTGATCGCCTCGGCGGCGCGCGCCGACAACTGATCTCCGACCGAATCGAAGCCGGCACCCTCGCGATCGCCGTCGCGATCACCGGCGGCCGGGCAACCCTGCGCGGCATCGCGCTCGACGCGATGATCGGCGTGTCCGACAAGCTGGCCGAAATCGGAGTCGCGCTCAGCGCCGCCGACAACGCCCTGACCGTGCGCTCTGCCCCGTCCCTGTGCGCGACCGACATCCAGACCACACCCTATCCCGGCTTCCCCACCGACCTCCAAGCGCCGGTCACCGCGCTGCTCACCCAGGCGGTTGGCAAATCGGAGGTTTGGGAGCGCGTCTTCGAGGATCGCATGCAGCACATCGACGATCTGCGCCGTCTGGGAGCGCAGATCGCGCTGCGCAACAACCGCTCGCTGGCGCGGTTGCAGGGTCCGTCGCCGCTCACCGGCTGCACCGTCCGCGGCGGCGACATCCGCGCCGCCGCCGCCCTCGCCCTCGCCGCCCTCGCCGCCGACGGCGAGTCGCATGTTTACGGCCTGCACCACCTCAACCGCGGCTACGAGCAGTTCCGGGACAAGCTCGCCGCGCTGGGCGCCGAAATTACACAGGTCCCCTAACGCTGCGGCGGCTACACTGAACAACGGACGCGGGCCGCGCGGTGGGGAGGCGCAGAGCCGAATGCACTTTGGCAAGCGAATCGGAATCGACCTCGGCACCGCGCACATCCGCATCGCCGAACCCGGCAAAGGGATCGTCGTCACCGCACCCTCGGTCGTCGCCCTCGATCCCCGCGAAAACGCCGTCCTCGCCGCCGGCGAAGACGCCGCCCGGATGATCGGCCGCGCCCCGGAGACGATCAAAATCGTCCACCCCATGCGCGAAGGCGTGATCGACGACTACCTGATCGTCGAAGCGCTGCTCCGCTACTACCTCTCCGAGCTGAGCAGGCGCGTCAACCTCGTGCGACCGGAGGTGATGGTCGCCACCCCCGCCGGCGTCACCAACGTTGAGCAGCGCGCCGTGCGCGACGCCGCCGAACAGGCCGGCGCACGCCGCCCCGCGCACCTGATCGCCAACCCGCTCGCCGCCGCGATCGGCGCCGGCCTGCCCATGGGCGACGCCCAGGGCTCGCTCGTCGTCGACCTCGGCGCCGGACGCTCCGAAGCCGCCATCCTCTCCATGTACGGCGTCGTCGTCTGGGAATCCGCGCGCGTCGGCGGCGACGTGATCCGCACCGCCATCTCCGACTACGTCCGTCGCCGCCACAACCTCCTGATCGGCGACCGCACCGCCGACGACCTGAAAATGTCGATCGGCGCCGCCGAGCCGCTCGAACGCTCGCTGCGCACCCAGGTGCGCGGCCGCGACGCCGCCACCGGCATGCCCCGCACCGTCGCCCTCACTTCCAACGAACTCGTGCCCGCCATCCAGTCCGTGCTCGAAACGATCGTCGAAGTCATCCGCACCACCCTCGAGCGCACCCCGCCCGAGCTCACCGCGGACGTGATCGACCGCGGCATGGTGCTCACCGGCGGCGGCGCGCTGCTGCGCGAGCTCGACAAATATCTCTCCACCCAGACCGGCATCCCCGTCCACATCGCGGAAGAACCGCGCGACGCCGTCGCCCTCGGCGCGGCCTTCGCCCTGGAAAACCTCGACCTACTCCGCCCCAACCTGATCACTCCCGAAGGCGCCCTCACCAGCGGCGACCGCCTCTAGCCCTCCGCCATTCCCATCCCCGTCCCCACCACCGTCATTCCCGCCCCTGAGCGGGAATCAACCGGCGTCGCCCTCGGGCGGGAGGTAATACGCCATGCTTTGCAGTTCCATCACCGGGTCGATCTGCCGCAACTGCACACCCTCCGGTACCGCGACGGCGACCGGTGCATAGCTCAGAATCGCGTTCACACCGCCCGCCACGAGCGTCTCAACCACGCCCCGCGCCGCATTGGCCGGCACCGCCACAATCGCCAGCGGCGTGCGATGCTCGCTCAGATACGCCGGCAGCCCGGCGATGTCTTCGATCTGCACCTCCGCAATCACGCTTCCGATCACCGCCGGGTCCGAGTCGAACGCGCGCACGACGTGAAACCCCTGCGCCGGAAAGCCGGGATAATCGAGCACGGCGCGTCCGAGCTGTCCCACCCCGACCAGCACCATCGGCCGCTGACGCCCGTTGAGGCCCAGAATCTCACGCAATCGGCGGCGCAAGTCGCGCACATCATAGCCCTGCCCCTGCTTCCCAAAGCGCCCGAAATAGGAAAGATCCTTGCGAATCTGCGCAGGCATTACATCCAGCCGGTTGCCGAGCTCCTCCGAGGAAACGTACGCGCGGCCCTCTGCTTCGAGCAGGCCGAGCTCGCGCGCATAGAGCGGCAGCCGCCGGATCACGATGTTTGGAACCTCGAACTCGGACACGCGCGCCCTTCTCCGCAACCTCTTAGCCAAAAGGCTAGGTTGCCCCCCGCCTATGGTCAGCCGCGCCCAAGCCGCTCAGGCCGTTCCAGGCAAGCCCGCTCCGCGCGAACGGCCGCTACAGCAGCACATCCGCCGGCTCGGCGACGCCGAAATTCTCCGCCAACTCCCGCTCAAGCCGCACCCGCTGCTCATCGCTGAGCGCCGGCAACTCAATCGCTGCAATCGCATCCTCAAGCTCGGCCCGATTCTTCACGCCCGGAATCACGCTCGCCACCGCCGACTGCTCCAGCACGTAGCGCGTCGCCGCCTGCGCGAGCGGCGCATCCGCCGTCAGAAAGTCAAGCCGCCGGCTGCGCTGCGCATCGTGCGCTACCAACGAGTCGGGCGCTACCTCGCGGTCAATCGGCCCGCTCAGCGCCCCGCCCGCGTGGCTGCGGATGCCGATCACCCCGATCCCCAGTTCGGCGGCCAGCCCCATCAACTGCCCGTGATCGTGCAGCGTCGAGCCCGCCGGCAGCGGACGGGCGGCGGACGGATTGAGCAGGTTGTAATACACCTGCACCGTGTCGATCGCCCCCTCCCGCACCACCCGGCGCACCGCCGCCGCCTCACCCAGCCCGGTGATCCCGATGAAGCGCGTCAACCCCATCTCGCGCAGCCGCTCCAGCGCCGCCAACGCCCCATCCGCGCCCAGCGCATCCCGCGGCGTCACCGAGCGGCGAAAACGCCCCCGCTCGCCGGCGATGCTGTTGTGCAGCTGGAACAGATCGACGCTGTCGCGCCGCAGCAGCTCCAGACTGCGCGTCAGGGAGCGCTCCGCCGCGCCCGCCATGTCCTCCAGGTCGTCCTCCGCCAGCGACACCTTCGTCGCCACCAGCACGCGGTCGCGGTACTCCGTCGCCGCCGTCAGCGCCCGCCCCAGATTCTCCTCCGCGCGGCCCATTCCGTAAGACGGCGCGACATCGAAGAAGTTGATCCCCTCGCGCAGCGCCAGCGCGATCGTCTCCCCAACCTCCTCCTCCGTCGTTTCGCCCCACACATGGCCGATCCCGCCGCCGCCCAACCCGACCTCCGAAACGACCAACCCGGTCCGGCCAAGGCGGCGGTAACGCATCATGCGAAGCTCCATTCGCGGGTCTCTGGCGCGGGTTGGCTCCGAGTGCGAGCCTATCCCCGATTACCTTTGCGCGCGCGGAAGGCGGCCGGCGTGGAGTTCGGACCAATCCTCGATGCCCGCGATCTGCCCTCGCTGACCGACGCGCCCGCGCGCTACCCCGACGCCCGCCCGACCGCAGCGCGCACCCCATTTGCCCTGGTCGGCGCGGAATGGCGCGAGCTGCGCGGCCCGCTCGACGGCGCGGCGCTCGACGGCGCGGCGCTCGACGCCTGGCTGGCCGACCGCGGCGGCGGCTTCGCCGAGCGCGCCGCACTGCTCGCCGTTGGCTCCAACGCCTACCCCCGCCAGCTCTTCGACAAATTCGCCGGGCTGCCCTGCGCCGAGCAGGGAATCGTCGTCGCGCCCGCCGTCGCCGCCGACCTCGGCGTCGCCTTCTGCCCGATCCGCTCGCGCAAGGGCTACGTCCCGGTCACCGCCGCCCGCCGCGCCGGACACGCCGAGCGCACCTGGCTCCAGTGGCTCACCGAGGCGCAGCTGGCGCGAGTGCGCGAGACAGAGGGTCCGCGCTACGCGCTGGTCGGCGGCGCGCCGTTGGCCTCCGCCGTCGCGCCCGCGGACAGCCTGCCCCGCCCGACCGCGGTTTACGCCTGGTGGTTCGACTCAGTGCTGCTGAGCAGCCAGAGTGAGGGCAGCGGCGTTCCAACCGGGGCCTCAAGCACAGCGTGGTTCGACGCCCGCGATGCGGACGCCGAAGCGCGGGCCATCGCCCGCCTCAGCGCGATCTCGGACGCGGCACTCGAAGCCGCCGCGGCCCCCAACCCCGTCCCCGCAGGCTGGGAGCGCCTGTTCTGACTCATGTGGACAAACGTTACGCCGGTGTATGCCGGCGCTAGCCGAAACACCCGCGATCTGATAATCTGTTCACTATCTGGTAGAGCGGGTTGGCAGCGGCGGACTCGATGCCGATCTGGAGCGCAATGTGGTAACCGAAACGCCCGACGCGGCGTCTGACAATATCCGCTCCCAGCAGCTCGTCGACGAGATGCAGTCCTCCTACCTCGATTACGCCATGAGCGTGATCGTCTCCCGCGCCCTGCCCGATGTGCGCGACGGACTCAAGCCCGTTCAGCGGCGCATCCTCTACGCGATGGACGACCTCGGCATGCGCGCCAATCAGGCTCACCGCAAGAGCGCCCGCATCGTCGGCGAGGTGCTCGGCAAGTACCACCCTCACTCCGATGTGCCCGTCTACGAGGCGATGGTGCGGATGGCGCAGCCCTGGAACATGCGCGTGCCGCTGATCGACGGCCAGGGCAATTTCGGCTCGGTCGACCACGACCCGCCGGCCGCGATGCGTTACACCGAGGCTCGCCTCAGCCCCATCTGCGAAGAGATGCTCGCAGACCTCGACAAAAACACTGTCGACTTCGCGCCCAACTTCGACGAATCGCTCAACGAACCGACGGTATTGCCCGCGCGGCTGCCGAACCTGCTGGTCAACGGCGCGGCGGGCATCGCCGTTGCGATGGCCTGCACCATGCCCCCACACAACCTCGGTGAGGTAGCGGCGGCCGTCAAGATGGTGCTCGAGCGCCCCGACGCCTCCATCGGCGACCTGATGACCGTGCTGGCAGGCCCCGATTTCCCCAGTTCGGGACTGCTCTTCGCAGGCGAAAACCACGAAGACCTGAAGAGGGTCTACGCAACCGGTCGCGGCGGCTTCACCCTACGCGGCAAGCAGCACATCGAAGAGGCGGCCGGCAGCCGCGTGCAGATCGTGTTCACTGAAATCCCCTACCAGGCCAACAAGGTGCGGATTATTGAGCAGATCGCCCAGCACGTGCGCGACAAGCGGATCGACGGCATCCGCGACCTGCGCGATGAGTCCGACCGCCACGGCATGCGCCTGGTCATCGAGCTGGGGCGCGACGCCAATGTCCGAACCGTGCTCGCGCACCTCTATCGCTCGACCGACCTGCAGATCCGCTACAGCGCCAACTTCGTCGCGCTGACCGGCGGCCGGCCGCGTACCTTCTCGCTGCTCCAGCTGATCACCGCGTTCATCGACCACCGCCGCGAGATCGTCCGCCGTCGCGCCGAGTTCGACCTTGAGAAGGCGCGCGACCGCCATCACATCGTCGAGGGGCTGCTCAAGGCGATCGACATGATCGATGAGATCATCGCCGCCATCCGCGCCGCCGAATCCGCCGACGCCGCCCGCGACCGCCTCCAGGAAGACCCCTTCGACCTCACCGAGCGCCAGGCTCAGGCCGTGCTCGACATGCAGCTGCGCCGCCTCGCCGCCCTCGAGCGCACCCGCCTCGAAGAGGAGTACCAGGACCTGACCGAGACCATCGAGTACCTCGAAGCGCTGCTCGCCGACCCCAAGAAGATCGACGGCGTGATCGCCGACGACCTCGATGAGCTGGTCGAGACTTACGGCACAGATCGCAAGACGCAGATCATCTCTCGCAGCGTCGAAGAGTTCAGCGAAGCCGACCTTGTCCCCCATCAGGCCTCCGTCGTCACCCTCACCCGCCACGGCTACATCAAGCGCCAAGCCGTCGACGCCTTCCGCTCGCAGCGGCGCGGCGGCATGGGCGTCAAGGGCGTCTCCAAGCGCGGCAACGGAACCGGCGCGGCGCAGGATCCCGAAGCTCCGGCCCGCATGATCGCCTGCGACACCCACGACCAGCTGCTGCTCTTCACCGACCAGGGCCGCGTCTTCTGCATGCAGGCGCACGAGGTTGACGAGCGCTCCCGCGAGTGGCGCGGTCTGCCCGTCCGCAACCTGCTCGACCTCCAGCCTGAAGAGCGCGTCACGACCGTCGTCCCCGTCACCGACTTCGCCGACGACTTCATCATCCTCGGCACCCGTCGCGGCCAAGTGAAGAAAACCCCCCTCTCCGCCTTCGCCAACGTCCGCCGCAGCGGACTGATCGCCTTCAACCTGCCCGAAGGCGACGAACTCGTCGAAGCCGCCTTCGCCCGCGCCGGCGACGACGTACTGGTCATGACCGGCGCCGGCCAGGCGATCCGCTTCGCCGTCGACTCGCTGCGCGAAGCCTCCCGCACCAGCGGCGGCGTGCGCGGCATCGTCGTGCCCGACGACTCGGAACTGGTCGGCCTCCAACGGCTGCGCACCCCGCAGGATGCGCTGCGCACCGTGCAGGAGGAAATCCTCACCGTCACCGCCGCCGGCTTCGGCAAACGCACGCCGGAAACCGAGTACAGCACCAAAGGCCGCGCCGGCAAAGGCATGATCGGCCACAAAATCAGCGAGGAAACCCGCGAAGTCGTCGGCATGTGCGTCGTCCGCGGCGACGAAGAACTCGTCTTGATCTCCGCCGAGGGCAAAATCCTCCGCACCGAAGTCGGCCAAATCCGCCAGTGCAGCCGCTCCACCAAAGGCGTCAAAACGATGAACGTCACCGACGGCGACGTAGCCTCCATCGCCGTAGTCGACACCACCCGCGAATTCGGCCAACAGGAGTGACGCGGCCGCGCCGGCGATAGGCGTTACGAAGCGCTCGGCGTTTGCAGGGTGACCAGCTCGCCGGACGCCGCGTCCGTGTACCCATCCGTCGCCGTGTACGCCACCTCCCCGTTCACGATCACCGCCTCCACGCCCAGCGCCTTCCGGATGTAGCGGTAGCCGTCGCCCGGCAGATCGCGCACGCCGATCTCCTCGTCGCGCGCGATCCGCTGTGGGTCGAACAGCACCACGTCCGCGCCATAGCCCGGATGCAGCAGCCCACGATCGCGCAACCCCCACGCCGAAGCCGTGTCGTGCGTGATCTTGCGGATCGCCGTCGGCATCGAGAGCGCGCCCGTCTCGCGCACGAACTTGCTGAACAGGTAGCCCGTGTCGCCGTTGGTGGCGAAGGCCTGCACATGCGCCCCGGCGTCCGACGCGCCGATCAGCACGTAATCGTTGGCCAGCATCTCGCCCACGATCTCCGGATCCGTGTGCATCAGCCCGCCGTTTTTGAATTCGGTCTCCAGGTCCTCTTCGAGCGCCAGATCGATCATCGCCTCCGCCGGCGTCGTGCCCCGCTCCTCCGCGATCTCGCGCAGCGAGCGCCCCAGCAGCGGCTTGTTCCGCTCCAGCGCCACCCCGCGCACGAACGCGTCCGCCACTCGGTTGCCCAGATAGCTCGCCCCCGCCGGCGCAACTTCCGCGATCAACCGCTCCCGCGTCGCCGGATCCCGGTAGCGCGCGATCTTCTCCTCCTTCGTCGGCAGGTTCAGCACCTCGAACCAGGTCGGCATCGCCAGCAGCATGAAATTGCGCTCGCGCAGCGTGAAATTGATGTCGATCGGCCGCGTCTGCACCTGCGGCCAGACCCGCGCGCCGAGCTCCGACCACTCCCGCACCCGCGCCAGCACCGCGCCCACCAGCTCCGGCGTCTGCGCCGACTCGAACAGCGGCGACAGCGTCGTCGGAATCCCGAACTCCAGAGACAGCTCCGCCAGCATGTCCACCCGACTCAGCATCAGGCTGGTGTCGTAGAACTCCGGCACGATCTGCAGCACCCCGTGCCCCACATCGCCGAGCGTGCGCGCGAGCGCCCGAATCTCCTCGTGCCCCGCGAAGCGGCTCGGCACCGGCTTCCAGCTGTCGTCCACATCCACGTAGGAGGTGCTCAGCCCGCTCGCACCCGCCTCCAGGCACTCCGCCAGGATGCGCTGCATCTCCACGATCTCCGTCTCCGTCGCCTCCCGCTTAAACGCCTCCTCGCCCATCACCCACATCCGGATCGCGCTGTGCCCCACCAGCGGCGCGACATTGATGCTCAGCCCCGGCTCCAGCGCACGCAGGTAGTCCTCGAATGTCTCCCACGTCCAGTCGATCCCGTCCTCAAACGCCGCCATCGGCAGGTCCTCGATCTGGCGGAACATGCGGCAGAGCCGATCGCGCTGCTGCTCGCGCAGCGGCGCAAGCGTCAGCGAGCAGTTGCCCGTCACCACCGTCGTTACCCCGTGCTCCAGCGACGGGCGCGCCTGCCCGTCCCAGCAGAGCTGCGCGTCGTAGTGCGTGTGCGGGTCGATGAAGCCCGGCGCCGCGGCGAAGCCGTCGGCGTCGATCTCTCTCTCGCCCCGTTCGGGCACGCGGCCCACGCGGGCGATCCGCCCGCCGCGGATGCCGATCTCCCCCCGATAGCCGGGCATCCCCGATCCGTCGTAGATGTAGGCGTTGCGGATGACCAGGTCCATCATGTCCAGCGTGTCCATCGTCGACTCAATTCCAGGCGATCTCGCCCCCTGCGCAGGGGCGCACGATCGCAGCGCGCACATCCGATATCCTAGCGAACATGAGCCGTGCGGATCACCCCGGTTTACCTCCCGTGCGCCGCGTCGCGCGCCCGCGCGAGGGCGACACCTTCGAGACGCTGGCGAACCGCGAGTTGCCGGAGCTGGGCGCCGACGAGGCCGTAGCGCTGCTGGAGGCTTGGAACCCTCACTTGGGGAGGGCCTTCTTCCCCACCGGCCGCCCTCTCTTGGTCAGCGACCTCGTCTACCTCGAACCGCCCGCACAGCAGCATTGATGCTGCGTTGATGCGCCGGCTCCTGGCGTTCTGCGCCGTTCTCTGTATTGCCGCCGCTGCGCTGTTCGCCTTGGCGGCTTCGGCTGAAGCGCAGGAGCCCGCCCAGCGCCACCTCGAGCTGAAACAGCTGATGCTCGAGCTGATCAACGACGCCCGCCGCGCGGCGGGCGCGCCCGATGTGCGGCTCGGAACCAACGCCGCCGCACAGCAGCACGCCGAGCAGATGGTCGACGGCTGCTTCCACTCCCACTGGGGGCTGGACGGCCTCAAACCCTACATGCGTTACTCGCTGCTCGGCGGCTACCAGAGCAACGCCGAAAACGCGGCGCAGCAAGACCGCTGGCGGCCCGGCTCGCACCCCTGCGCCGTGCCCGCATCCACAGAAGCGCCAAATCTGGAGCAGCTCGTGCGCGACGCAATGACCGGCTGGCTTAACAGCCCGGGCCACCGCCGTAACCTGCTCGACCCCTCCCACCGCCTGGTCAATGTCGGCATCGCCTGGCGCGGCGGCGTCGACGCTTACGTCTTCCGCGCCGTGCAGCATTTCGAGGGCGATTACGCGCGCCTCGACTCGCCCATTTCGCTCACCGGCGGCGTCCTCACTCTCTCCGGCCGCGTCGCTAGCGGAGCGTCGTTGGCGACCGGCCTGCTCGTCTACCACGACCCGCCGCCGCAACCGCAATCGCGCCTTTCGCTCGCCGCCACCGACGCCTACTGCGGCGGCTATCCCGTCGCCGCCGTCGTGCCGCATGCCAACTGGAGCTATCGCAGCACCACGCCCAACTGCGTCGAGCCGGGCCTGGGCGGACAGCGCTCCGACGGCAGTTGGATTAATCTCCCGATCATCGTCGCCGAACGCTGGAACGGCGGCGAGACGACATTCGACATCCGAGCCGACCTCTCCTCCGTCCTGCGCGACTACGGCGCAGGCGTCTACACGGTGAAGCTCTCCGGCGAGGTGGCTGGCGCGCGCGCAGCGCTGCTCGAATACACCCTCTTCTTCGGCCTCTATCCGCTCAACAGCGCCTGGGTCTACAGCGCCGGCCCCACCACCGCCGCCGAGCTCTTCGAGCGGCTCGATCTGCAAGCCGTCTTCCGCTGGGACGGCGCAGCCTGGCGCGGCTACGCCGAGCATCGCGGCGCGCCCCTGCCGGGCGCCGCCGACTTCGCGATCGGCGCCGGCGACTGGCTCTGGCTGACCGATCTCCGCTGAACGGCGGCACAGCGCCAATCAGCTAGCATCGCAACCAACTCGCCCCCACAGATTGGACGCCCGCCATGCGCTTCGGCATCTTCTACGAAATCTCCGTCCCCCGCCCCTGGGAGAACGACATCGAGCACACCGTCTACCACCGCTGCCTCGAACAGGTCCGCACCGCCGACGAACTCGGCTTCCACTCCGTCTGGGCCGTCGAGCACCACTTCCTCGAGGAATACTCCCACTGCTCCGCGCCCGAACTCTTCCTCACCGCCTGCGCCATGCAGACCAAGCAGATCCGCGTCGGACACGGCATCGTCGTCTGCGTGCCCCAGTTCAACCACCCCATCCGCGTCGCCGAGCGCGCCGCCGTGCTCGACATCCTCAGCGACGGACGCCTCGAATTCGGCACCGGACGCTCCGCCACCTGGACCGAACTCGGCGGCATGGACGCCAACCCCGACGAAACCAAAGAAACCTGGGACGAATACGTCCGCACCATCCCCCAGATGTGGACCAACGAGCGCTGGGGCTACGAGGGCCGCGCCTTCCGCATGCCCTCCCGCGCCGTCCTGCCCAAGCCCTACCAGAAGCCCCATCCCCCCATGTGGGTCGCCGTCTCCAGCCCCGGCACCGAAATCGATGCCGCCGAACGCGGCCTCGGCTCGCTCGGCCTCACCTTTGGCGGCTTCGCCGAGCAGGAGGAAAAAGTCAAGCAGTACCGCCGCCGCATTCAGGACTGCGAACCCGCCGGCGCTTTCGTCAACGAAAAAGTCGCCACCGTCAACTTCCTCTACTGCCACCCCGACAACGCGACCGGCGTCAAAACCGGCAGCCGCCTGACCGGCTCGTTCGGCTATCTCGCCGCACAACTGCTCCCCGTCCGCGAGGTACACCCCACCCGCTCCTACCCCAACCCCGGCCTGCTCGCCGCCTCCCGCCAGCAGGCCGCCAACCCCGGCGAAGCCGGCGGCGCCCCCGAAGGCGTCTGCATCGGCAACCCCGACCGCCTGATCGAAGAGATCAAAAAGTGGGAAGCCTGCGGCGTCGACCAGATCAACTTCCTGCTCAACGCCCTCGAAACCATCCCCCAGGAAGAGGTCCTCGCCTCCCTCCGCCTCTTCGGCGAAGAGGTGATGCCCCACTTCACAGACGACAGCGCCGCCCCCGCCCCCGCCGAGCGCGAGCTGGCCGGCGCCCCCGCCGGCAGCGGCGACTGAGGGAGGACCACCCATGCCCATCACCGGTACCGCCGACGTCGCGCCCTGGCTGGAGTTCGCAGCCGACATGCCCTCGCTCGACACCGAGCCGCTCAAACTCCCCAACGTGCGCGTCCTCCAGGTCATCTACGAAATCGACGACGCCGACATGGCCGGCCAGATCCCGCCCGCCCTGCACCCCACCATCCCCCCCACCGTCCACTGCATCGGCATGCGCGCCGCCGACGGACCGCTCGGCCCCTTCACTCTGGCGATGGTGCGAATCGGCTGCCGCGCCGCCGTCCGCCCGCGCGGACTCCCCACCCGCGTCGTCGTCAGCGGCGACGCAGCCGCCGAGGCGCTGGCGACCCGCTGGGGTTTCCCCGTCACGCCCGGCGAAGCGCGCCTCCGCGAACGCTACGACCGCGTCGAAATCGCCGCCTCCGACGGCGCCGAAACTGTCCTCGCCGCCCAAATGATCGACCCCATCCCCATCGGCAACGGCGACCTCCAGTACACCGCCGGCATGCACCTCGCCAACGTCGAGCGCGACGGCGAAACCAAACCTTGGCTCGTCCAGGTAGACCCCGAATTCCAGGTCAGCCGCGCCGACCGCGGCCAGGCCCGCATCGACGCCTTCCACCCCAACTTCTGGCGCGCCGCCACCGTCGCCCCCGTCTACCCCATCGTCGCCTCCTACACCACCGCCAACATCACCCTCCCCAAAATCCGCTACATCTGCGACCCCAACCAGTCCGCCCTCACCGGCACCATCGCCGTCTGATCAGAATCACCTCCGACAACATCTGAAACGTCTGGATAGAGCGATGGCTTCCCACTCTCAAACAAACGAGATTGGACGGCTCCACGAGTCCACCGCCAATACTGCCATCGCCGATTGGCTCAAGGAGATCGGGCACGGCTGGGCGCCCAACGCCGAACGCAGGCGGACCTTGGTAGGAAGTGCCGGCCGCCCGGACATCATCATTCGTCAGGGGAATCGCACTCCCGTCGTGATCGAGACCGAGTTCGGTGCGCCCGCGATTGCCGATGCAGCGCGTCGGCTCGGCCATACGCTGCGAGGTCAAACCACGCCGATTACCCAAGTGATCGCATTGGGAATCGATGCCGCTTGCGAGTATGACGATCGCGCAGCGCTGCTCCAGCGTCTGGACGACAATGAGCAAATTTTCACCGTGCAGGTCGTCAAGGGCGCACATGAGACGGAAGCCGAGATTTGGCCCTCGGAGAATCCGCTCGTCGCAACGTCGTTCGACCTTGTCGCCTACTGCGAGTACTCCCAGGTGCCGCAAGTCGTGATCGAGGAGCACGGCCGCCTGATCGCCGAAGAGATCGAGGCGACTAGCGTGAGGCTCTTGAACGTTCTCAGGCAGACCAAATCGCGAGGCTCCGATGCGATCGCAACGCTGAGGCAGCTGACCGCCACCGATGACGACGAGAGCGCTGCCAGGAATGTGTGCGCGATCTGGCTGATCGCAATCGACCTGCAAAACGACTTGGCCAGGTACAGCGACGAAATGCAGGAGCGCGGCCTCAAGACCACAGCACAGTTGCAGCAACAGCACTTGGGCGTGCTGGTCCCACAGCGACTACTCGACGAGTGGAAGCTCATCGAGGACGTAAACTACGAAGCGGTGATGACCATTGCGATCACCACGCTGGCAGCCGACAACCTCGGTACCGAGTTGTCGCCCGTGCTCGACAAGCTGGCAAGTTTGAGTGAGCAGATCGACGGGCTGAATGTCAAGCACGTCTACAACTTCGTCGGAGAGCTTTGGCAACGACTGATTAAGGACCGAAAGGCCCGGGCCGCCAACTACACCCGGCCGCCGGTCGCCGAGATGCTGGCGACAGCGTCGGTCGCGCGCTTTGCCGGGCGGTCGCGCGTCGATCTGCGGGCGCTGAATCTCTGGGACGCGGCGTGCGGTACAGGTACTCTGGTAGGCGCGGGAGAACGCGCATTGCGGCGCCTCTACATCCGCAAGGGTGGTAATGCGCAACTGTCTCTCCACAAAGACCGGATGGAGCAGCACATCTACGCGATGGACGTGAACAGCATCGCCGGTACGCTCACTGCCAAACGGCTTACCGACCTGGAAGTCGAGCAGGCATATGACAGCAGCAACATCGCACTCGTTGACCATGAGGCGGGCTCCCTGTATCTGCTCGATCCGGAACAGACCACCATCAAAAACCTGCTCGGTCATGGCGGCGAGTCGGTGACGCCGGCGAACGGTGAAGATGCGGCGCTGTTCGGCATTCCACTCAGCAGTATGGACTGGGCGTTGATGAATCCGCCGTACAATGTCGCGCACTACGGCGCGAGCTTGGCTACGACCGGCCTGGCGCCCTTGCGACGTAAGGCCGCCGCAGCCCGCGACAACGTGCGCGCCGCGGCGCGCGGCTACGTCATGTCCAATGGCAAGGCGGGACTCGCGAGCCACTTCGGCGATATCAGCAACATGCGCTTGCAACCGCATGGCGTCTATGCGCACGTGTTGCCCTTGACCGCCGCGCACGCCGGAAGCTGGAGCGCATGGCGCGCCGAGCTGGAAACGGATTTCGACAACATCGTCGTCATCGCCAATGTCGGCGCCGCCGAGCGCAGCATGAGCGCCGACACAGGCATGAACGAGATGCTGGTCATTGCGACCAAGAAAGCGGAACGGCCTGCGGAGCTGACGACAAGCACGATTACCGCTGTGGCGTTGCAGACGCCGCCGGAAACGCTCGAACAAGGCTATGCGCTCGGACGTGAGATCGCAGCGCTCCCGCCGACAGGCGCGGAGGGAGCATTCGACCACGGACAGTGGGTCCGAACCAAAGCGCCCCGAATCGGCTTCCCCTGGATCGCTGTCGGCACAGGCAGCACCGAGTTGACCCACGTGGCCGATGCGCTGATCAACGCGCGTTGCTGGGATCCGCTCGACTTGGTAGACATTCCGGTCGACCTCGCGGTGACGCGATTCGATGCAGTCGCCGAACCTGGCCCGACCCATGACCGAATCGGCCATCCGGAGGGCGGCGACGGGCGTGGCGCGTTCCGCTGGAAAAAGCTCAACCAGCGCGGAGCGCTGCCGACGCACATCGCGATGTGGAGCAGCGACGCGGCGACGCAGCAGCGCTTGATCGTGCGTCCGACCCACGGCGGTACGGTAGTCCGTCGCGGCAAAGTACGCGAACTGAACGAGCAGCGCAGTCTCTGGTTCTTCGCTCGTAACATCAGATGGACCTCCCAGGCGTTGTCGATCGCCCACACCCAGGTTGCCGCGCACGGCGGCGGTGCGTGGAACGCCCTACAGTCGCCTGGAGATCGGGTCGGCCGGGCGCTGGCTATCTGGTGGAACAGCATCTTCGGTGCGATCGTGCGTCACCTCTGCGCCGTCAACACGCAGGCTGGCCGCGCGACTATTCAACTCGATCACCTTGCCGGCCTGCCCTGCCCCGACTTCACCGCCGACTCCGCCGCCGCCCGCCGCGCGCTCGACATCGCCGAGCGCGAGTTTAACCGCCTCGCAGCGCTCGAACTCGAACCGTTCGGCTTCTGCTTCCAGGACCTCAACCGCCACCAGATCGACCTCGCCGCCGCCGAGATGCTCGGCCTCAACCCGAACGACGCCGGCGTCCGCGAGCTGCTCGCGCGCTACCGCCTCCTCTTCGCCCGCGAGCCCAACGTCAACGGCCGCAAGCGCGCCATCCTCGCCGCACTGGCCGAATACGAATGAGCGCCCCTCAGTCCGCGGAGGCCGCCGCCCGCAGGCGGCGACGCTCGGCGCAACGTTGCGCCGCCCGGCGGTAGTGCCTGTTGTCGGGCGGCTCCAGATCGAGCGGCAACCTGCGATGCGCCTCGTCCAGCATCGCGCACAGGGAGAGAACGTTCCGCATCCGGTGGCGAATCTCGGTCAGATCCATGGTGTCCTCGCAAAACCCCTTGTGGTGCAGCCGTTCGGCGCTGTCGAAATTGGCGATGAGTTCGGACGAATCGGCATCCAGCGCCTCACCGATCTGAACCACCAGCCGGCTTGCGACGCTGTGCTCGCAGTAGTACCAGCCGCGCGCATCGGCGAACACCTGGAGCCGACAGGCCGCCGCGCCCCACAGCTTCTCGCACGCCTGCGCGCGCAGCTCCCCGTCGATCTCCGCGTCCGGGCGCTCCAGGATCGCCGCCGCCGCCGCCAACAGACCGTCGCTCGTGCGCATATGCGGATCGAGCGGCGCTTGGGGCGGGTAGTAGGGGATCGGTTCGGGGGCGGCCATCGTCTCTCCTGTTCGAGCGCGACGTGATTCCCATCTTATCGCCGCCCGCTTTGCGCTGATGCGCCGGCGGCGCTAGATTGCCCGCGAGGAAGGCGACGCCATGCCCCAAACCGCAACCCTCTTCCCCGGCTTCCGCGAGCACCGCGCAGGCCCCATCTTCGCCCGCGTCGGCGGCGCGGGACCGCCCCTGCTCCTGCTCCACGGCTTCCCCCAGACCGGCGCAATGTGGCACAAAATCTCCGCCGGCCTGGCCGAGCATTTCACCGTCGTCGTCGCCGACCTGCTCGGCTACGGCGCCAGCGACAGCCCGCCCGGCGACGGCGGGGCCGCAACCTACTCCAAACGCGCCATGGCCCGCCACATGGTCGACCTCATGGCCGACCTCGGCCACGACGCCTTCCGCCTCGCCGGCCACGACCGCGGTGGGCGCGTCTCCTACCGCCTCGCACTCGACCACCCCCAGCGCGTCGAGCGCCTCGCCCTGCTCGACATCGTGCCCACCGTCGAGCAGTTCGAGCAGATGGGCATCCCCGGCGGCCTCGGCGGCTTCCACTGGTACTTCCTCGCCCAACCCGCCCCCCTGCCCGAACGCCTCATCTCCGGCGAACCCGACCTCTTCCTCGAGCGCATGCTCGGCGCCTGGGCGGCCGACGACACCGTCTTCAGCGAAGCCGCAATGGCCGAATACCGCGACGCCGCACACGACCCCGAAACCGTCCGCAGCTGGTGCGACGACTACCGCTCCGGCGCGCGCTTCGACCTCAACCTCGATCGCAGCGACCGCAGCGCGGGCAACCGCATCGGCTGTCCCCTGCTCGTCCTCTGGGGCGCCGGCCGCGGCCCCAGCCGACGCGGACGCTTCATGGCCACCTGGCGGCGCTGGGCCGACGACATCCAGGGCGAAGCCATGCCCTGCGGCCACTTCATCCCCGAAGAAGCCCCCGAAGAGTGCGAACGCGCCCTGCGCGAGTTCTTTGCCGACTGACTCACCGACTAAATCAGCGACTGGGCTACGCTGAAGCCCACACCAGACACAGCGGAAGGAGCGGCCAATGGACGCAGTGACGACAATCCGGGGCACCGCCATCCCGCTCGACCGCGCCGATGTGGACACCGACCAAATCATCCCCGCCAAATACCTCAAGCGCATCGAGCGCACCGGCTACGGCCCCTTCTGCTTCGAAGCCTGGCGCAAAGACCCCGAATTCGTCGTCAACCAGCCCCAGTACCAGGGCGCATCCGTCCTGCTCGCCGGCCAAAACTTCGGCTGCGGCTCCTCCCGCGAGCACGCCGTCTGGGCCATCCAGCAAATGGGCGTCGGCGCCGTCATCGCCCCCTCCTTCGGCGACATCTTCCGCAACAACTCCGCCAAAATGGGCCTCCTCACCGTCGCCCTCACACCCGAAGACGTCGCCCACCTCATGCGCCTCGCCGAAGGCGAACCCAGCGCCGCGATCACCGTCGACCTCGAAGCCCAGACCGTCAGCGCCCCCGGCGGCTGGAGCCGCAGCTTCGAAATCGCCCCCTTCGTCAAGCACCGCCTGCTCAACGGCCTCGACGACATCTCCATGACCCTCACCCACGCCGAAGAAATCGCCGCCTTCGAGTCCGCCCGCCCCCCCGAACTGCCGATGACCACTCCGGCGTCTCGTTAGTCGGACGTCATGCGTTCAGCTCTTCAGCTACTCGTCTGCTTGCTTGCTGCCATCTGGCTCGGCTCGGCATGCACCGCCACTGACGAGACACAGATTGTCGAACGAGCCGACGCATGCGAACGGGCCGACGACATTCTTGGAGAATCAATCAGTGCGCGGCGCCACCTTTTCATGGCTTTGGACTGTCGATTAGCGACGTTCTCGCCGGGCTTCCTCGCCGGGTTCGAACGCGGCGACATCGGCCTCCGTACAACAATCGATCAGCTCCGCGCCATAATTCGGGCACTGGAGTCGGTTCCTGACCCGAGCGGTGATCCTGGCGAGGCGCTGACGATAGTGTATCGCGCGTCTATCGACGCAGGAGCACCGATGGTTATGGGAGTTGCTTTTCGCCCGATCTTGCGCAATTGGCTCGTCAGCGACCTGAGCAGTCGTTCCAAGTCTTTCGCTGCTGCGTTCGACCAGGAATTGATTCTGCGACTCTCGGTTGATGAGCTTCATCTGATTTACACGACGGTCAATGAACTTCCTCGTGGGGAGGAAATGGCCATCACGAACCTCGCGACCGTCTATGAGGTTGCGAAGGCGGCAAAGATCGACGACAAGATCGTGGCGACGGGTTTCTCGAGGGTGTTGCGCGAGGAGATCGCCACGCTTCTCAGCGAGTTTCGCCCATCGTTCGCTCAGGCATTCGATCTCGGCGCCCTGAACGAATCGTCTCCCAGTCAGCTGCAAGCGCTCCGCGGCGAGATTGCAGCGCTTCCGCGCGACGCTCAACCGATAAGCCAGAGCCTCGGCCCTATCTATGACCACGTTCGGAGTACCGGCTCGACGGCTGGCTTGGTGACCGCATCGTACGCGCGTGCTTTGATTCGCGATGCGGCGGCGGTACTCGCCGTCGCGCACCCGAACTTTCAGCTCGCGTTCCAGCAGGACGGCCTCGACCGACTCGATGTTGAACGCTTGCGGGTCGTCCTGCAGGTCCTCCGATCTCTTCCAGACAAGGGCCGTGACGAAACGAATGCGTTCGCGTCCCTGCACGTTGCGCTTGTCGAAAACGGCCTGCACGAGGGAGCGTCACTCTTGGGCTACCGCGATCTGCTTGAGCACCGGATTGACGCGATCGTTGACGGCATGCACGAGAACTTCCGGCGAGTCTTTGATGGAAGCGCTCTTCACCGTAGCCCCCTCCGACATCTCGAGGTTCTCGAAGAGGCATTGAAGGAGTTGC
Organism: Dehalococcoidia bacterium; assembly: GCA_965242565.1. Taxonomy (GTDB): domain Bacteria; phylum Chloroflexota; class Dehalococcoidia; order Bin125; family Bin125; genus CATQGW01. The sequence goes on from OZ251457.1 coordinate 2,163,506, forward strand.
CGGACGGCAGCGACGAAGATGGTGCGACTGCGCTCATCACCGTTCAAACAGCGGGCCTAGATGCCGGGGTTGAGTTGGACATCGGATACTCCCGTCTGCTTGCGGAACTGCGCGCTCCGATTCTGGCTGCGATTGAGCGCACGCTCGAGGACTTGGCCCCAGCCTTTGTCGACGCGCTCTCGATAAGCGAGATGACGGCGATGTCGCCGGATGTGTTGGAGGCAGTATCGCACGAGCTGGAAAACTTGCCAGATCGTGGTGAAAATGTCGGGGACGCCCTGTCGCGGGTCCTCGCTGCCGCGGTTGTCGCAGGGCACGATCCTACGGATGGCGATTTCGGTGCCACTGCATTCCGGGCCAAGATGCAGGCGGAGCTGAGAGCAGTCGTGGTCACCATGGATGATGCCGTGCGATCGCATCTCAAAATTGATGCGGTGCGCGGTGCGGATGTTCAACTCCAACACTTGCAAGCCGTTGTTGCTGCTGCAACGGCAGTCCGCGAGTCGCGCGACCCGATAGAAGCAATCGAAGCGATTCATGTCGCTGCGGTCAAGGCTGGCATGGAAACGGCGACGGCTAATTTCGGGCTGACCGATGTGATCGTTGGTAAGCTGCAAGAGCGCTTTTCTGTCGATCGTGTGCTCTCACGTGCAGGCACCGCGACGTCCTTGACCGGTCAGGTTGATGCCATTGCGCTTGCCGCCTTTCGCACTGCGACTCGATTTTACGTTCCCACGAGTGATCCGGTTGCGCTGATCGAAGCGATGCACCGAAGCGCGGTGCAGGCCGGGATGAACCCCGACAGCACGGACTTCGGTGCCGAAACTGCCGTCAATCTCCTCACTCCTGTCCAAGTCACTAGGACATGGATCACCAATGCCAGCACAGGAGAGGCTGTCTTTCGCTGGAACATGGTGAACTACTCCGATGTCGGAATCAAGACTGTTCGCTTCGCAATCTACGCATACGATTCGTTCGGAGGGACGTTCGGCGGTGGGTGTCTACCGTTCCCCGCTCGCGGCGAAATCCGCTTGACGCAAGCACAGCGGTACGGCCGTGACGGTCAAGGTGTAGGCGGGTTGTCGTGGTGGTGGGAGGGCTGGCGATGTACGGCGCGAGCCGACAGGTTCGACCTACAAATTCGCGACGTCGTGTTCGTCGACGGTACACGCTGGGCACCTTAGAACGCTTGAGGCGCACCAGACACGGGACGTCGGGAGTGCTCAGACGCCCTTACGGCGACTGAACTCCTCTTCACTCATTGGTCCGTGCTTGACGCCACTGAGGTCGAATGCCACAGTTCGCTCTCGCTTCCAGGTGGCGTCAAGAACATCAATGTCAATGTTACGGGTAAGGGCATCCTGCTCAACGACGACCCGGTAGATGGCTGTGCCGCGTGTCTCGTCGTCGAAACCGAACGGACCGCTCACGCTCGCAGCGACGCCGTGAGCCAAGAGGTGCTGAAGAACGACGTAGAGGTGATCAGCAATGTGCGCATCGCATTTATCCCGTTCAAGGTACGCACCGTGTCGCAAGCCGACGATCTCGGCACAGAACCATGCGGTAACGTCGGTGGGAGACCATTGAGGTACGGTCATGCTGTTTTCCCTTCACTGCGGGCAACGAGCATCGTTGCTCCAAGCCCAACTTACCATCCTGTGTGGGAGTCTATCACGCGGCGTGAGAGGCGGTAGCTGAGAGCCGATGTGGCCCTTGCTGCGGCACGATCGCGATCTCCCGCTAGGTCCCCGGATGCCTTGCCTTCCTCTCTGTAGGCAGGATCGGTGATCGAGGTGCAGCCGCTGAAGCTGCCCACGTGGGGCAGGCGGTCGCGGACCGAGTTGATCCCCCGAAGCACCGGCAGGTTGTCGCCCACGAAGATGGTGCGGTTGTCGACGTTCAGCTCGGCCACATCGCGCCTCCTCGCGCATGCGCAGTCTAGCGCAGCGCTACAAATGTTCGCAAGACCACGCTGTCGAGCGCAGCGACCCTTTACGCTACCCTGCCCTCATGAGCGATCGCATCAAACCCTCCGGCGCCGATGTCTGGGCCAACCTGCGCGGTGCAGGCTCACCCCTCGCCGCCCTGCGCGGCATGGCCGCCAACACCTGGCTCAAGCTCAAGCGCCGCGACGACTGCTGCGGCAACTACGGCGACCCCGGCTGTTGAGTGAGCCGCGAACGCGCGCTCCGGGAGGGCGCGCCGGACGACCACACCCACGACCACACGGAGGACTGACCAAATGGCGCACTTCCGCATCGCGCTGCTGCCGGGCGACGGAATCGGAGCCGAAGTGATCGGCGAAGCGGTGCGCGTGCTGGCCGCCGTCGGCGGACGTTTCGACCACTCCTTCGAATACAGCGAAGACACCGTCGGCGGCGCGGCGATCGAAGCCCACGGCGTCGCCCTGCGCGAGGAAACCCTGGAAATGTGCCGCGCTCAGGACGCCGTGCTCTTCGGCGCCGTCGGCGGCCCCAAGTGGGACGACCCGGCCGCCACCGTGCGCCCCGAGCAGGCCATCCTCGGCCTCCGTAAGGGACTCGGCCTCTTCGCCAACATCCGCCCCGTGAAGATGCTGCCCTTCCTCGCCGACAGCACCCCGCTCAAGCGCGAAACCGTCGAACAGATCGACATGGTCGTGCTGCGCGAGCTGACCGGCGGCATCTACTTCGGCCAGCCGCAGCGCCGCTGGCAAGAGGACGGCCAACGCCACGCCGTCGACACGCTCGCCTACAGCGAGGAGGAGGTCGAGCGGATCGTCCGCCTCGGCTTCGAGACCGCCCGCGCCCGCCGCGGCCTGCTCACCTCCGTCGACAAGGCCAACATCCTCGACACCTCCCGCATGTGGCGCGAAATCGCCGAAGAACTCGCGCCCGACTACCCCGATGTCACGCTCGAGCATCGCCTCGTCGACGCCTGCGCCATGGACCTGATCCGCCATCCCGCCGCGTTTGACGTCATCGTCACGGAGAACATGTTCGGCGACATCCTCTCCGACGAAGCCTCGATGCTGGCCGGCTCGATGGGCATGCTGCCCAGCGCCTCGCTCGGCGCGCCCGGCAGCGTCGGCATGTACGAGCCGATTCACGGCACGGCCCCAGACATCGCCGGCCAGGGCATCGCCAACCCCGCCGCGATGATCCTCAGCGCCGCCCTGATGCTCCGCTACTCCCTCAACCTCGAAGCCGAAGCCGCCGTCGTCGAAACCGCCGTCTCCCAGGTCCTCGAAGCCGGCAACCTCCCCGCCGACCTAGCCCCCGCCGACGCGCAACCCCTCGGCACCGAAGCTCTCGGCCAAATGATCGCCGAGCGCATCGCCCGGGACTGATCCGCCCACAGCTACACTGACGGGACGGCGATTGCGTGCGCGAGGTGCATCATGGGAACGGACACGATCTGTTTCGGAGTCGTAGCCGACCACACCATACGGTCGCTGGGCGCGTCGCTGACGGCCTTGGATCAGCTGCTCACCGCACTCGCAGATGAACACGCTCCGGACTCCGATCTGCGCTGGAGCATCTGGAAACTCGTGGCGGACGAGTTCGATCTGCACATCCAAATTGATCTGCTGTCGGAGGAAGATGATCAGGCGCCCGGGCGCGTTGGCGACGCCTATCTACAGGCCGCGATCGCGTTGGCCATGGGAGAGAAGCCGGCGTATCCCGGCCCAATCACCCAGGCGTTGGAGGCAGCCGTTGCCGCCTGCCCCACTGGTGGAACGCTCCGGTTTAACCAGCAGTCGAGTCTGTGGATCGATATTCCGATCGTGGCGGCCAACGGATCGAGTAATGACTCCGTTGTGAACCTGAGCGATGTTCGCGCCCTGATGTCGGGGAAAGTATCGGAAGTCGTCGAGTGCGCGGATCCGTACGCCGTCGTGCGCACCGGCGGCGGGCGCAGCTACCACTGTTATCTCTCCGCCGCACAGCTGCCCGAAGCGCGTAGCAGCGTGAATCAACGGGTTCGCGCATCAGGGCCGCTGGCGCTTGAGCCAGACTGCGCGACGCAGATCGCCGTACGCCCAACGGATGTGTTTGACATCCATGGCAGCCCGGAGACGCTCGCGCGGATGGAGGCGCGCCGGGCGGAGCTCGGACTGTCGCCTGCGGGCGTCGGTGAGGCGCAAGGGACCTCCAGTGGCGCCTGACTTTCCCCGAGCCTACTGGGACGCGAACAACTTCATCTATTGGCTCAACGCCGCCGCCGGATATGCCGAACTGCTCGAAAGCTATCTTGTGCGTTCCGCAGCGGGTGATCTGCGAATCGTCACCTCGAATGTCACGATCGCTGAGGTTGCGTTCAGCGCCGATGAGCGCGAGGCCCGGACGCTCGATCCGTCCGTCAGGAGCAGGATTCTGGAGGTACTTCTGGATCCGCGGCTCGTCGAAATGATCTCCTTCGACAACAGGATCGCGTTGAATGCGCAGGCCCTGGTCAGGGCGGGCATGGCCGCCGGAGCAAGCCTCAAGCCTGCCGACGCGATCCATCTGGCGACCGCCGTCCATGCCAATGTCGATGAGCTCCAGACGTACGACCGACAGCTGAGGGCCGCGGCCGATCGGCTCGGCGTGATCGCGGCTGGCGAACCGCGCGAGGATTGGCCCTAGACTGCCGCCATGTCACATCAACGCCCCATCCAACGCCTGCTCGTCGCCAACCGCGGCGAAATCGCCGTCCGCATCCTCCGCACCGCAGCCGAACTGGAGATCGCCACCGCCGCCGTCCACTCCAACGACGACGCAGCCTCCCAACACATCCAACACGCCGACCTCCAAATCCCGCTCGACGGAATCGGTCCCGCCGCCTACCTCGACATCGCCCAGATCGTCGAGCGCGCCCGCGAGCACGACTGCGACGCCATCCATCCCGGCTACGGCTTCCTTGCCGAAAACGCCGACTTCGCCCGCGCCTGCGGAGAGGCCGGCATCACCTTCGTCGGCCCCTCGCCCGCCGCCCTTGCGCTGTTCGGCGACAAGGCCCGCGCCCGCACCCTCGCCGCCGCCCGCGGCGCGCCGATCCTGACCGGCAGCGACCACGCCGTCGACCTCGACGGCGCACGCGCCTTCTTTGAGCAGCTGGGCGGCCGCCCGATGGTGATCAAGGCCGTCGCCGGCGGCGGCGGACGCGGCATGCGCGCCGTCGCCGACGCGGACCAGATCGCCGACGCCTTCGAGCGCTGCGCCCGCGAAGCCCAGGCCGCCTTCGGCAACGGCGCGCTGTTCGTCGAGCGTTTCATCCCCCGCGCCCGCCACATCGAGGTGCAGATCGCCGCCGACCAACACGGCGCGGTAATCCACATCGGCGAGCGCGAATGCACCATCCAGCGCCGCTACCAGAAGCTGATTGAGATCGCCCCCAGCCCGACGCTCAGCGATGACCTGCGCGAGCGAATCAGCGCCCACGCCGTCGAACTCGCCGCCGCCGGCGGCTACTCCAACCTCGGCACCTTCGAGTTCCTCGTCGACGACGAGTCTGAAGGCGAATTCGCCTTTATCGAGGCCAACGCCCGCCTCCAGGTCGAGCACACCGTCACCGAAGAGGTCACCGGGCTCGACCTCGTGCAGTGCCAGCTGCGCATCGCGGAGGGCGCGACGCTCGCCGAGCTGGGCCTCGCCGGGCCGCCCCCGCGCCGCGGTTTCGCCATCCAGGCCCGCGTCAACCTCGAGCGGATGCGCGAAGACGGCGATGTCCGCCCCGCCGCCGGCGCGCTGCGCAGCTTCCGCCCGCCCGCCGGCCCGGGCGTCCGCGTCGATACCTACGGCTACGCCGGCTACGCCGCCAACCCCAACTTCGACTCGCTGATCGCCAAAGTCGTCGCGCGCAGCGCGAGCAATGACTTCAGCGACGCCGTCCGCCGCGCCCAGCGCGCCCTCAACGAGTTCGAACTGCAAGGCGCGGAGTCCAACCTCGACTTCCTGCGCAACATCCTCGCCCACCCCGAGTTCCGCTCCGGCGACGTCCACACCCGCTGGATCGACGAGCGGATCGGCGAGCTGGCCGCCAAATCCGACAACGGAGCGGCGGCCGACGGCGCGGACCAAGCCTGGGCCGGCGCCAAAGTCGCCAATCAGACCCAGGACCCGCTCGCCGCGCTCGACTTCTTCCGCCAGGGCGCCGGCGCGGCCTCGCTCGATGTCAACCGCGGCCTCGAAACCGACCAACCCGTCGGCCACGCGCCCGAGATCATCGGCCCGCCCGGCACCGAGGCGCTGCGCGCCCCCATCCAGGGCACGATCGTCGAAATCCTCGTCGCCGAGGGCGACAGCGTCGCCGCCGACCAGGACGTGATCATCATGAACGCCATGAAGATGGAGCATGTCCTCCAGGCCGAGTTCGGCGGCATCGTCCGCGAAGTCACCGTCGCCGTCGGCGACATCATCTGGGAGAGCCACCCCCTCGCCTTTATCGAGCCGGCCGATGTCGGACCCGCCCGGGACGGCGGCGGCGATGAGATCGACCTCGACGAAATCCGCCCCGACCTCGCCCTCGCCAACGAGCGCCACGACATCATCCTCGACCATCGCCGCCCCGCCGCCGTCGAGCGCCGCCACGCTAAGGGCAAGCGCACCGCGCGCGAAAACATCGCCCAACTCGTCGACGACGGCCAACCCTGGAGCCGCTGGGACGAATACATGCCGCTTGGCGTCGCCGGCCAGCGCCGCACCTTCAGCTGGGAGGAACTCCGCCAAAAATCGCCCGCCGACGGCCTGATCTGCGGCCTCGGCTCCGTCAACGGCGACCTCTTCGACCCTCAGACCGCGTCCACCGCGATCATCAGCTACGACGAAACCGTCTGGGCCGGCACCCAGGGCATCCGCGGCCACGAAAAAACGGACCGCATGGTCGAGACCGCCCACCGCCTGCTCACACCGCTGATCTTCATCGCCGAAGGCGCCGGCGGACGCTCCGGCGACACCGACTGGCAGTACACCCGCGTCGCCGCCCGCAATGTCCGCACCTTCGAGCGCCTCGCCGAACTCTCCGGCCGCGTGCCGATGGTCTCGATCACCGCCGGCCGCTGCTTCGCCGGCAACGCCTCCATGCTCGGCATGTGCGACATCATCATCGCCACCGAAGGCTCCAACATCGCCATGGGCGGCCCCGCCGTGATCGAGGGCGGCGGACTCGGCCTCTTCCTCCCCGAAGAGCTGGGCCCCATGTCCCAACAGGTCCCCAACGGCGTCGTCGACATCTTCGTCCCCGACGAAGAAGCGGCGATGGCCGCGGCCAAGAAATACATCTCTTACTTCCAGGGCCCGATCGACGACTGGACCTGCCAGGACCAGCGTCTGCTGCGCCACGCGATCCCCGAGAACCGCCTCCGCACCTACGACATCCGTAAGGTGATCGAGTTGCTCGCCGACGACGACTCCGTGCTCGAACTGCGCCCCGAATTCGGCATCGGCATGGTCACCGCCCTGATTCGCGTCGAAGGCCGCCCGCTCGGCGTGATCGCCAACAACAACATGCACCTCGGCGGCGCGGTCGACAGCGACGGCTCCGACAAGCTCGCCCGCTTCGCCCAAATCTGCGACTGCTGGAACATCCCCGTGATCACCCTCGTCGACACCCCCGGCATGATGGTCGGCCCCGAGGTCGAAAAAACCGCCCTCGTCCGCCACTGCCACCGCGTCTTCGTCTCCCTCGCCAACCTCTCCACGCCGAAACTGACCCTCACCGTGCGCAAGTGCTACGGCCTGGGCGGCCTGGCGATGCTGGCCGGCAGCACCGAAGCCTCGCTCTTCAACGTCGCCTGGCCCACCGGCGAATACGGCGGGATGAACCTCGAAGCCGGCGTCAAGCTCGGCGCTCGCGCCCAACTCGAGCAGATCGAAGACCTCGAAGAGCGTTCCCGCGTCTACGAGCAGATGGTCGCCGACGCCTACGAGCGCGGCTCCGCCCTCAACGCCGCCGCCGTGCTCGAGCTCGACGACGTCATCGACCCCGCCGACACTCGCCGCTGGATCGTCCACCTGCTCGCCGCCGCCCCCAACAGCGCCCCCATCCGCGAAGGCCGCCGCCCCTACATCGACAGCTGGTAGCCCGCGCCTACCCCAGGCGCTGTTGCCCCACCCACCACTCTGCTCTGCCACACCCACGCTCCCGCCGTCGTACCCGCGCCCCTTTCTCCGTCATACCCGCGCTTGCCGCGGGTATCTCGACTTGAACAGCACCAACGCCGCCCCCACCCCCCGTCGCACCAGTGCCCACCGCGAAGCTTGCCCCCAACCCGAACGCGGGTATCTCGACGTGGCGACCGCCGAATCCCCACGCTCCCACCACCCACCTACTCGCCGTCGCCCTCGGCGACCTCCCCTCCTCGGCTCTCGCTCAGACGTTTAGCCCGCGCCAAAATGTAGACTGCCCGCCATGCAGTTCCTCAACCTGCTCCTGCTCCGCCTGCTCCAGACCATCCTCGTCATCTGGATCGTCGTCAGCATCGTCTTCATCGTCTCCCGCATCGTCGGCGACCCCGTTCAGTCCCTGCTGCCACTCGACGCGACCAACGAGGAACAGGAAGTCCTGCGCGAGACGCTCGGGCTGAACGATCCCCTCATCGAGCAATACGGACGCTTCATCGTCGACGCCGCGCAGCTCGACTTCGGCTACTCCTACCACCGCACCGGCGCGGCGCTCGATCAGGTCGGCTCCAAGGCGCTCAACACCGTCCGCCTGACCGCAGCCGGGCTCGTCTTCGCCGTCGTGCTCGGCCTGCCGCTCGGCATCCTGGCCGCCCTACGGCGCGGCTCCCTGATCGATTGGCTCGCCCGCGTGATCGCCGTCTTCGGTCAGGCCACCCCTAGCTTCTGGCTCGGCCTGATGTTGATCTTCTTCCTCGCCGTCGAAATCTCCTGGTTCCCCACCGCCGGCGCGGAAGGCTTCCGCTCGCTCGTCTTGCCCGCCGTCGCCCTCGGCCTGCTCTCTGCCGCCGGCTTCATGCGCCTCACCCGCTCCGGCATGATTGACGTAATGAACACCGACTTCATTCGCACCGCCCGCGCCAAAGGCCTCAGCGAACGCGCCGTCATCTTCCGTCACGGCCTGCGCCACGCCCTGATCCCGGTCATGACGATCCTCGGCCTCGAACTCGGACGCCTGATCGCCGGCTCCGTGATCATCGAGGTCGTCTTCTCCTGGCCAGGCATCGGGCGACTGATGATCGAGTCGATCTTCCAGTCCGACTATCCCACCGTGCAGGCGGGCGTCGCCGTGATCGCCGGCTCGATCGCGCTCGGCAACCTGCTCGTCGACATCTCCTACCGCTACATCGACCCGCGCATTCGGACGGCGGCGCTCTGATGTCCGAGCACGCGCAAATGTCGGAGGCGGTGCTTGCCGCCGCTACCCGCCGACGCCTACAGGTTCCGCGACGTTGGCAGCGCTGGCTGTTCGTCGCCCCGCCCCTGACCGTCATGCTGACCTTCGTCGTCTTCGGAATCTTCGCCGACATCATCGCGCCCGGCGATCCCGGCCACACCAACGTCCTGGCCCGCCTCGAACCGCCCGCATTCAGCGGTGGCCTGAGCGAGCATCCGCTCGGTACCGACCACGTCGGCCGCGACATCTGGACCCGCATCGTCCACGGCGCGCGCGTCTCACTGATCGTCGTCGCCGTCGTCGTGCCCGGCGCCGCGATCTTCGGCACCGCGATCGGTCTGATCGCCGGCTGGAGCAGCGGCTTCCTGAGTCAACTGCTGATGCGCTACGTCGATGTCCAACTGGCGATGCCCGCGATCCTCTTCGCGGTCCTGCTCGGCGCTGCGCTCGGCGCATCGCTGACCAACGTGATCATCATTCTCCTGGTCTGGACCTGGACCGCCTACGCGCGGCTCATTCGTGCCGAAGTGCTCTCGCTCAAGGAGCGCGAGTTCGTGCTCGCCTCAATGGCCGCCGGTGCGAGCAACTTCTGGATCATGCGCAAGCAGCTGCTGCCCAACGTCTTCAACACCGTCGTCGTGATCATGACCCTCGAAATCCCCATCGTGATCGTCGCCGAAGCCTCCCTCTCCTTCCTCGGCGTCGGCGCGCCCGTCGAGCAGGCCACTTGGGGACGCATGATCACCGAAGCCCGCAACTACCTCACCCAGGCCTGGTGGGTGATGTGGATGCCCGGCATCGCCCTGATGCTCGTCGCCCTCTGCGGCAACCTCGTCGGCGACTGGCTGCGCGACCTGCTCGATCCGCGCCTCCGCAACCTCGGCTGAATCACATCATGTCGCCTCACGTCAACGGAGCGTCAGGCAGCCTCAGCGCGATCTTTCGAGATCGCGTAGTATGCCCCGATGCAGCGCGGGCGCGAATCGCCCGCGCGCCTCAGGAGGCAGACCGAATGTCAGAGCAGAACTACTGGACCCGCATGCGACGCCGCCGGATGTCGCGCCGCACCCTGTTGGCCGCCAGCTCCCGCGCCGGCGTCGGCGCCGCCGGCCTCGCCTTGGTCGGCTGCGGCGACGACGATGACGACGACCAGCAGACCGTCATGCAGGCGCAGCAGCAGGACCAGCCGCAGCCGCAACCGGCCGCCCAGCAGCAGCAACAACAGCAAGTGATGCAGCAACAGGCCGAGCAGCAGGCCCAGCAGGTCATGCAGCAGGAAGAACAGCAGCAGTCCACCGCGACCACGCCGGTCCAGCCCGAGCGCGACGAGGACGAGGAAGCCGCCGAGCCCGAGGTGGACCTCGACGCGACGGTCAACCTGGCGATCGGCCGCTACACCGCCGGCCTCGACCCGCAGCGCTCCGGTTCGCAGACCAACTACGTCAACGGCGCTTGCGCCTTCGACTCCGGCATGTCCAACCACCCCGAAACCGCCGCGCTCGAACCCAACCTGGTCGCGAGCATCGAAATCGTCGACCCCACCAACCTGATCATGAACGTCGCCCAGGGCATCATGTTCCACACCGGCACGCCCTACACCGCCGAAGACCTGCAGTTCAACTTCGAGCGCGTCGCCGGCGTCGCTGCCTATCACCAGGGCGGCGAGACCAGCGACCACCCCAACAAGTGGGAAACCGCCCGCGGCACCTTCGGCACCGGCAACTTTGCCAGCTACAGCGTGGTCGACGACTACACGTTCGCAGTCGAAACCCCCAGCCCCAACGCCTCGCTGGCCGGCTCGATCATGTCCGGCGCCGTCCGCCACATGTCCAAGGCGTTCGTTGAGGCCAACGGCGACGAGTTCGTCGACACCGTCCAGTCCGTCGGCACCGGCCCCTTCCGCTTCCTCGAGCACGTGCCCGATGTCGGCTTCACCTACGAGCGCTACGAGGACTACCACAAGCCGCGCGACGGCCTGACCAACCCGCGGCTGGCTTGGTACAAGACGCTCAACGTGGAAATCCGCCCCGAGCCGCTGACCCAGCTCGCCGGCATCGAAGCGGGCGAGATCGACGCCACGTTCAACGTGCCGACCGATATCGCCGCGCCCTACGACGGCGACGACCGCTTCAAGGTGCTCTACGGCCCGGCCAGCAACCCCAACCACTACATCATGCCCAACACCCACCTCCAGGAGTGGAACGGCGAGCCGAACCCCTTCCTCGACATCCGCGTGCGCGAGGCCGCCAACCTGGCCATCAACCGCGAGGCGATCATCGAAGGCCTGCTGACCGGCACCGAAAAGCCCAACTTCGGCCCCTACAGCGGCACCATCGGCTACCCCGGCGAGCCGCTCGAATCCCGCTACCACGGCTACGACCCCGAGCGCGCCAGGCAACTGCTCGCCGAGGCCGGCTACGCCGATGGGATCGACATCGACCTGCACATCGTGACCGACTTCCAGCCGATCGTCCCCACGATGGCGTTGGTCGCGCAGCAGGACCTGGAAGCCGTCGGCATCCGCACCACGATCGTCGAGTACCTCAGCTCCGAGTACTTCCGCACCGTCCGCACGTTCGAGAAGCCCGGCCTCTTCTGGTTCTTCACCAACACCATCGCCGAGCCGGAAACCGTAATCGGCTCCGGCATCAACGAAGAGGGCTTCTACGCCGTCTCCGTCTACCCCGAGTCCAACATCCAGGAGCTCTACATCGCGCAGAACCAGGCGCTCGACCCCAACGAGCGCGCCGACCTGCTCGAAGAGTTCTACATCACCTTCTACGACAACTACTCGTGGGTCTTCCTCACCGAGGTCAAGTCGGCGTCGGTGATCGCGGCCAACATCAACTGGCCGGTCGGCGGCGCCGAACTGCGCGGCGAGGGCACCCTCTCCGCAATCCAGAAACTCCGCACGGCCTGACGCCGCAAGCGCAGGGAGAGATCGGCGCGATGACCACCCTGACCAACGAGCAGCTCGACCATCTCGACACCTTCGGCTTCCTCGCCGTCGACGAGGTCTTCGACCCCGACGCGGTGATCGCGCCGGTGATCGACGAGTACTGCGAGGTACTCGATCGGCTCTGCGACGAGCTGGTGGAAACAGGCGCGCTCGCCGAAAACTACGCGGAGCTCCCGTTCGGTGAGCGCGTCTCGCGCGTCTACGTCGAGACCCAAAAGGTCTACGCGCAGTACTTCGATTTCTCCCTGCCGCAGAAGAACATCCAACACGACACGCCCTACTGGGCCGGCCCCGCCGTGTTCGCCGCGCTCACCAACCCGCAGCTGCTTGATGTCGTGGAGCGGATCGTCGGCCCCGAGATCTACTCCAATCCCGTCCAGCACGTGCGTGTCAAAGTGCCCGAATCCATCGCCCCGCGCGACGCCGACGGCAACGTGATCTACGGCGCAACCCCCTGGCACCAGGACTCCGGCGTGGTCAACGCTGAGGCCGACGACACCGACATGCTCACCGTCTGGTTCCCGCTGATGGACACCGACGCCGAAAACGGCTGCCTCCAGGTGCTGCCCGGCAGCCATCGCGGCGAGGTGCTCACGCACTGTTCGGGCGTGCAGGGGCTGGCCATCCCCGGCGCAATGCTCGCCGAGGAGCAGGCGCGCGCCGTCCCGCTGCCCGCCGGCGGCGCGCTCTTCCTCCACCGCAAGACCGTCCACGCCGCCCTGCCCAACGTCAGCGAGCGCATCCGCTGGAGCTTCGATCTGCGCTACCAACCGATCGGCCAACCCACCGGCCGCGCATCCTTCCCCGGCTTCGTCGCCCGCAGCCGCAGCAACCCCCAAACCGAGCTGCGCGACCCCCACGCCTGGAACGACATGTGGCGCGAAGCCCGCGACCGTCTCGCCGCCCAACCCGACCCCAACTACAACCGCTGGGACGCCGACGACCCCGCCTGCGCCTAAACGCAGCACGGAAACATCTATGGCGCGAACCGAAACCGAACTGCTGGAAGCCGCCCGCAAGTACTCCTTCGGCGGACGCATGGACAAGTCCGGCGGCGGCCCCATCTTCGTCCGCGGCCGCGGCTCCGAAGTCGAAGACGTCAACGGCAAGCGCTACCTCGACTTCAACTCCGGCCAGATGTGCGCCGCGCTCGGACACAACCACCCCACCATCACCGCCGCCGTTAACGACGCCTGCGACACCCTGATTCACGCCCACAGCAGCTTCTTCAATGTCAAGGAAATCGAACTCGCCGAGCGCCTGGCATCCCTGATGCCCGAGCCGCTCAAAAAGAGCATGTTCCTGCAATCCGGCGCCGACGCCAACGAAGCCGCGGTCAACATCGCGCGCAAGTACACCGGCGGCTTCGAGGTCGCCAGCCCGCACGTCAGTTTCCACGGGATGTCCGACGCCACCCGCGCGCTCACCTTTGCCGGCTGGCACGCCGGCTACGGCCCGCCCGCGCCGGGTGCGATGGCGATGGTCGCTCCCTACTGCTACCGCTGCCCGCTCGCCCAAACCTTCCCCGATTGCGAGTACGCCTGCCTCGATACCAGCTTCGAACTGATCGACGCCCAAACCACCAGCCGCCCCGCCGCTGTCCTCACAGAGCCGCTGTTCAGCGCCGGCGGCGTGATCGAACCGCCGCAAGGCTGGCTGGCCGATCTGAAACGCCGCTGCGAAGAACGCGGAATGCTGCTCATCCTCGACGAAGAGCAGACCGGACTCGGCAAGCTCGGCGACATGTTCGCCTTCGAGTCCGAAGGAGTCATACCGGACATCGTCACCCTCGCCAAACACTTCGGCGGCGGCGTCTGCATCTCCGCCGTTGTCACCTCCGCCGAGATCGAAGCGCGCGCCACCGCCGAAGAGTTCATCGTCACCCACAGCCATAGCAACGATCCGCTCGCCTGCGCAGCCGGCCTCGCCAGCCTTGATGTCGTCGAACAGGATCGCGTCCCCGAAAAAGCGCGCAAACTGGGCGGCTACCTCAAAGCCAAACTGCTCGCCCTCGCCGACCGCTTCGAAATCATCGGCGATGTGCGCGGCCGCGGCCTCCTACAGGGCGTGGAACTCGTCCGCTCCCGCGAAACCAGAGAACCCGCCACCGAAGCAGGCCCGCAAATCGCCGCTCACGCCCTCAACCAGGGCCTCATCTTCAGCGTCCGCCGCGAGGGCTCCGTCCTCCGCTTCGTCCCGCCCGCCACCACCACCGAAGCCCAGATCGACCGCGCCATCGACATCCTCACCGAAGCCTTCACGAGCGTTGACACGGCGCAACAGCGCGCATAGCGTGGCGTCATGCGCGAGCGGCATCCCAAGAAGGAGGTGGAGGATGCCCTGTCCGAAGCCGAAGCCGCAGGCTGGCGCGTCGAAATGACGCCTCGCGGCCATCCTTGGGGGAGAATGCGCTGCCCAACGCCCCGCGGATGTCAGGAATCGATCTGGTCCACCCCGCGGAGCCCGATGTCTCATGCCCGCTGGCTGCGGCACAGGCTGAATCGCTGTCCACACCAGGAGCGCTAGGAGTGATCTGATGCCGATCTGGGAATTCACGCTGATCATCGAGGGTGTCGATGCGCAAGGCGATGAGACGCTTGACGCCTTGTTCGAGGCTGGTTGCGACGATGCGCTTGTCGGACGAACGAATGACATCCAGCACATCGACTTCAGCCGAGAAGCGCGAAGCCTCGCCGACGCCGTGCTGTCCGCCGTCAGTGACGTCGAGAGCGTATCCGGCCTTGCAGTCGTTCGGCTCGAAGATGGCGATCTGGTCTCGATGGCTGAGATCGCAGAGCGGACCGGCCGCACACGCGAAAGCGTGCGCCTCCTCGTCGCCGGCGAGCGCGGTCCCGGCGGCTTTCCGCCGCCCGTGAACGATCCACTGCGCCCCAACCGCCTCTGGCGATGGTCGGAAGTCGACCGTTGGATGCAAAACGCATTCGGCGACGGAGACGGACAGCGCAGCAGCGATGAGATCATGCTCTCGGCTCTCGCCGCCGTCATCGCCGCGCGCCATCATTGCCGCGGGCTCGACCCCAGCCAGCGGGAACGAGTGCGCTCCCTCTTCGCCGCCTGACCCCACCTACCCTCCCGGCGCGCACGCCGCCATCACCGCCCGCACCGACTCCAGACCGGGACGCGCCGCCACCACCCGCACGATCGCCGTATCCAGCCCCTCCGCGAGGGTCTCAAACGCCGCTTGCGCACCCGACGCCGGACCGTAGTACCCCACCCGCGTCAGCAGCTCCTCCGGCATCGCCGCCGCCACCTCCGCCGCCGGCGCGCCCCGCTCGCGCATCCGATCCAGCCCCGCCAGCGCCTCCGTGAAACCCATCCGCTCGAAATGCGCCCGATACGCGAAGCGCCGCAGACGCTCGCTCGGCACGCTCGCGCCCAGCGCGTAGCCCATCAACGACTGCGCGTACGACTGCCGCGCAACATCGGCGTCCTCATCCACGCAAATCCGGATGTACTCCACCAGCCGCACATCGTCGGGCGACTTGCCCGCCCGCGCCGCACCCTCGTTGAGCCGCTCGCGGCTCCAGCCCACCCGCTCCGGATCGCACCAGTTCAGCACCGCCCCGTCGCCCGCCTCCCCGCCTAGCCGAATCATCTCTGGCCCCAGCGCGCCCACCAGCACCGGCGTCGGCGGTGGACGGAAACCAAGCTGCGCACCCTCGTATCGCACCGCTTCGCCCCGCAGCGTCACCGACTCCCCGGCCAGCAGCCCCCGCACCGCAGACACATACTCCCGCATTACCCCCAGCGTCGAACGCCGCGGCAGCCCCAGCTGACGCCGCGCATCCGCTCGGTAGATGCCGCCCGAGCCGATCCCCAGCGCAAAGCGACCGCCGCTCTGCGCGCTCACCGTCCCCGCGCTCATCGCGAAGGCCATCGGCGTCCGGTACGCAATCGGGCACACCCCAATCCCGGTACCCAGCCCGCCCTCCACCACCTCCGCGCTCGCCCGCCAGCGCAGCGCGCACAGCTGGAAACTGTCCAGCCCCGCACCCTCCGGCGTCCACAGACTCGCGTAGCCCAGCGCCGCCGCCTCCCGCGCCAGCGTCTGCTGATCCTCGAACGTCAGCCCCAGCGAAAAATCGAGCCCCAGCCCGACCTGCCCAATCTGTTTGATCTGCATCACACTCTCCCTCTCTGCGTCGCGCGCCCACTACTATTCGGATGAGCGCAGGCTAGCCGCGCCGATCATCGCACCGCCTCACAGTCAGGAGATCGCCATGCCGCCGACCGTCGCCACCAGGTACGGACAACTCGCCGGACAGCAGGAAGACGACCTCGCCGTCTTCCGCGGCATCCCCTACGCCGCGCCCCCGCAGGGCGACCTCCGCTGGCGCGCGCCCCGCGAACCGGAAGCCTGGAGCGGCGTGCGCGAAGCAAACGAGTTCGGCCCCGGCTCCATGCAGACCTTCATTGACGGCCTCGAACTGCTCGGCACCTGGGAACAGCCCGTCGATGAAGACTGCCTCACCCTCAACATCTGGACGCCCGGCCTCGACGACGCGGCCCGCCCCGTGATGGTCTGGATCCACGGCGGCGGCTTCGCCGCCGGCTCCGGCACCACGCCGATCTACGACGGCCAACACCTCGCCCGTCGCGGCGATGTCGTCGTCGTCACCATCAACTACCGCCTCGGCGCACTCGGCTTCTTCTACAACCCCGCGCTGACCGACGGCGACGACCCGCACAGCGGCAACTACGGCATGCGCGACCAGGTCGCCGCCCTGCGCTGGGTGCGCAACAACATCGCCGGCTTCGGCGGCGACCCCAACAACGTCACCATCTTCGGCGAATCCGCCGGCGGCATGAGCGTCGGCGTCCTACTCGGCGCTGCCGAGGCCGAAGGCCTCTTCCACCGCGCCATCCCCCAGTCCGGTGCCGGCCACCACGCGCTCCCCGTCGACATCGCCACCGAGGTCGGACGCCGCCTCTGCGCCGTACTCGAAGTCAACCCCGACGACGCCCAAACCCTGCGCGGCATCCCCGCCCAGGACGTGCTCGACGCCCAAAACGCGCTCATGGCCCAGCCCGAAACCGCCGCCCTCACCGGCCGCTACCTGATGGGCTTCGCCCCGGCCGTCGAAGGCGGCTTCCTCGAAACGCTGCCCGTCGAAGCCGTCCGCAACGGACGCAGCAAAAACGTCGACCTGCTCTGCGGCACCATCGAAGACGAGTGGACGCTGCTCGCCGCCATCCAGGGCGTCAACGAGCTCGACGAAACGGGCGCGCGCGGCGCGTTGAGCGTCATCGCCGGCGACGCCCAAACCGCCGACAGACTCTACGACCACTACCGCGATGCCCGCGCCGGACGCGGCGCAGGCGCCGACCCGCTCACCGTCTTCGACTCGGTAATGACCGACTACGTCTTCCGCATCCCCTCCGACCGACTGCTCGACGCCCACAGCGCGCTCGACGGCGCGGGAAAAACCTACGCCTACCTCTTCAACCAGCAGTCCCCCGCAATGGACGGACGTCTCCGCGCGCCCCACGCCATCGACATCCCCTTCGTCTTCGGCACCTGCGACGGCATGCGCCCCTTCGTCGGCGACGACCCCCAAACCGATCAACTCACCGGCTTCACCATGGACGCCTGGCTCAACTTCGCTCGCACCGGCAACCCCAGCACCGGCGCGCTCCCCGGCTGGCCCCAGTACCGCCCCGACCAACGCTACACCATGGTCTTCGGCCCCGACGTCAAAACCATCCGCGAAGACCGCGAACCCGAACGCGCCATCTGGACCATTGACCTCCTGGAGTAAGCCGAACTACCCACCCCAGCCGCGCCGGCCAGCAGACCGCCCTTCACGATTCCTCCGGCAGACAGGGCAGCTCGTAGCGCCAGTCGTAGACGTACCACGACTCCGGCTCATCCTCCGGCCGGAGATGCGCCACGTACACGACGGCGTTCCGAGAGCCCGGGACATCGCTGATCCCGTCAGCGGAGCGTAGGGCCAAGTCATAAGCGTCGCCCGGATCAGGGGAGTTACTCCTCAGGGATTCTTCGTAATCGCCCACGGTCATGTTCTCGAAGTCGCCCAGCAACAGCGGCAACTCTGGCAAGTCCAACCAGCGGCGGGTCAGACGCACGCGCGCCAGCGACTCGATCAATGAGTCGGGCAGAGGCTCCCCGGGCACGACATCCACGATCGGCGACCACTCCGCAATCGCCGGAATGTTGGTCGCCGTCTCGACGCAGAACTTTGGCTCGCTGCCATGGTCACGCGTCGGGGGTGTCTCGAGCGTCGGTGCGCTTGGTGGTGTTTCGCGGGCGCATCCCGTCAGGCAAGCCAACGCTAGCAGCGCAACCGCCAAGACAACGGAAGAGCGCGCCCGACGGCGAGTCCTTGGTCTCGCGGATGCCATTATGTCTCCTGTTAATTCACAGCTTGACTGCGTGCCCTGAGGCGTATAGTAGGCAGAAGAAGAGGGAGAACGCAAGACGGGGAGGTGGATCGTGAAATGGTCAGGCCGATGGCTCCCGCTCATCGCGTTCGTGATCGCACTGGGAAGCGGTTTGGCCGCTGGCTGGGCCATGGCACGGTTGAATGGCCCCAGCGTGGAAGCGCACGAGTTCAACGGCTTGCACTGGGACACGAATCCGATCCTCTATCGGGACATCACCGATCTCTACTCGGCCAATGTGGTTTCGCGGCGGAACGACTTCAACCGCCATGTGAGCAACGTGCAGATCGCTGATGCGGCAAGCGCGACCAGTGGCACATGGAGCGTTCAGATCGGAGATTACAACTACAACAAGAGTGGGTGGGCTGGCGTCTGTAGGCGGACTGCTCCGCAGTTCACAGGTCGTGACTACATCGATCTCAACTCCTACTACATGGAGAAGAGTTCTTACTCCGGCAACAAGCGATCTGCAGTGGTCGCCCACGAGATGGGACACTGCTTGGGTGGCCTCTCGCATCACCCTGTACGGGGGAGCCTCATGTACCGACGCGTGCTGCCTGAGTGGAGTACGTATCCGGTGTGGAGCTTCAACGATCCAACGCCTGGATCAACCGTGACAACAGCGAGCGAGATCGATGCCCTGTACGCGCCATGACATGACCGAACGGCGGGACCGAACGACGGATGGCGAAGGAGGACATCGTGAAAAAGTGGACACTACTCGCTGGATGCGGAGCACTCGCAGCAATCGGGATCGTCGTAGGCCTGTGGCTCGGCAACGCCAGCGATTCCGAACCGGTTGTCGTCAGCGTCGGTGAACCGCTGTACGACCAAACATTCGACTCGCTGGCGGAAATGCTCGCTCTGGACGATACGGTCGCGATCGTCGGCAGGGTGACCAGCGCGTACGCCACCGAGCGAATCGGTGACGGTGTGCTGTTCACAGATCGTCTCGTCCTCGTTGACCAGGTGCTCTACGGGGTACTGGCCGATCCGGAGGCGAAGCGGATCAAGGTTCGCCAGACCGGCGGCACGATCGGGCTTGAGACGCTGAAGATCGTGGAGGCGCGGCTGCTTGTGGATGACGAGCAGGTCGTGCTCCTGCTACATCACGACCCGGCGATCGATGTCTACTGGATCAAAGGCGGCGGCGACGGCCACTTTCTGCTTGACGGCGGCGATCTGCGCCACGCCAACTACGACGGCACGAGCCACCCGCTGGCTGCATTCGCCCGCATCGTCAACACAAAGTCTCTCCGCTCTGTCTTCGCCGACAACGCCCCGGATTAGCGGTGGCGCTCTGGATCTTGTATTGGCCGACACCAAGGCGCACCACTGCAAACCACGGGGGCTTCGTCTCGGGTCAGGCCATCGGACGGCCCGAGAGGTCCAGCGGCGCCGCGTCGCGCGCGGGCGCCAGCTTGTGGCCGGGCCTCGACGGCTCGCGGAACGTGATCGAATCGTAGAAGTCGTCGAGCGCGACGAACACGCCGTTCTCCTCTGCCCAGCGCCGCATCCGCTGATTGCAGGAATGCGTCCAGGAGAGGATCTCGATTCGCCAGCCGCGCTTGTGCATTCGCTCCAACGTTGCGTGGAATCCGACTCCTTCTGAGTAACCGGCGCCGTCGCCCGTGAGTAGCACGACGATGCCCGGATCGCCGTTGTAATCGAGCGCGTCCTCCAGCATCCGCAGCTGAAGCACGCGGTCGGGCATGTCCTGCTCGCGACGGCTGGGATCACCTCGATCGTAGAGATGCACTTCCACACCGCTGTATTCGAGCCGGTTCCAGAGCTGGCGCATTTCCGGCGGTACGGAGCCCGCAGCGACGGCGCTTCGGACAGTGCGCTCCGCACGAGCAAGATCCATCATCCGTTCAAACTGGATTCGGACCAGATACCGTGCGTCCGGCGTGCCGTCGCGCTCCTCCGCAAGGCGCTGCGCCTCGTGAAAGATGTTCGAGTTGTCCCAGTAGATGAAGACGTCATCCATTGCAGCCCCTCCGTGCAGAGTCCGAGCGTACCCCGATGCCTCAGATCCCGCGCACATCCACGAAATGCCCCGCCATCGCCGCCGCCGCCGCCATCGCCGGGCTGACCAGATGCGTCCGCCCCCCCGGACCCTGGCGACCCTCGAAATTCCGGTTGCTCGTCGACGCGCAGCGCTCCCCCGGCGACAGAATGTCCGGATTCATCCCCAGACACATCGAGCAGCCCGCGTCGCGCCAGTCGAAACCCGCCTCGCGGAACCGATCCGCCAGACCCTCCGCCTCCGCCTGCTGCTTCACCAGCCCGGAACCCGGCACCACCATCGCATGCACCCCCTCGGCTACGCGGCCCCCGCCGATCACCGCCGCCGCCGCCCGCAGATCCTCGATCCGACCGTTCGTGCAGGAGCCGATGAAGACGCGGTCGATCGCAATGTCCGCGATCGGCGTCCCCGCCTCCAGCCCCTGGTAGACCAGCGCCCGCTCCGCCGACTCCCGCGCCGATGCCGTATCCAGCTGCTCGGGAATCGGAATCGCCCCTGTCACCGGCGCGCTCTGCGCCGGATTCGTCCCCCACGTCACAAACGGCGCGATCTCCGACCCGTCAATCACCACTTCGCTGTCGAACACCGCGTCGTCGTCGCTCCGCAACTCCGACCAACGCCCAACCGCCGCATCCCACTCCTCGCCCGCCGGCGCATGCGGACGCCCCCGCAGGTACCCGATCGTCGTCTCGTCCGGCGCAACCAGCCCCGCCCGCGCGCCGCCCTCAATCGTCATGTTGCAGACCGTCATCCGGCCTTCCATTGAAAGCCCGCGGATCACATCGCCGCGGTACTCAATCACGTGCCCCACCCCGCCGCCGGTGCCGATCGTGTTCAGAATCGTCAGAATCACGTCCTTCGCCGAGCAGCCCTGCGGCAGCGCGCCCGTCACCTCCACCGACATCTGCTTCAGCGGCGCCTGCGGCAGCGTCTGCGTCGCCAGCACATGCTCCACTTCCGATGTGCCGATCCCGAACGCCAGCGCGCCGAGCGCCCCGTGCGTCGAGGTATGGCTGTCGCCGCAGACGATCGTGATCCCCGGCTGCGTCAGCCCCTGCTCCGGACCGATGATGTGGACGATCCCCTGGCGCGGATCCAGCGTGTCGTAGAGCGGCACGCCGAACTCCGCGCAGTTCGTCCGCAGCGCCTCCACCTGCTGCTGCGAAAGCGGATCCGCAAACGGCTCCACCCGCGTGTCCGTCGGCACGTTGTGATCCTGCGTCGCAATCGTCAGCTCCGGACGCCGCACCCGCCGGCCCGAGAGCCGCAGCCCCTCAAACGCCTGCGGCGAGGTCACCTCATGCACCAGGTGCAGATCGATGTAGAGCAGATCCGGCTCGCCCTCCGCCTGCCGCACGAGGTGCGCGTCCCAGATTTTCTGCGCAACGGTCCGTCCAGCCATCACAAACTCCTCCCTCTGAGCGTGCTGAGCGTGTGCAACACTCTGCGCCGACGGCGGCGCGGCGCGAACGCGCGCCGCCCTACGGCGACTCGCGGCGTTCCTGCGTAATCGCCGCCGCCGCGCCGACCTTGCCCGCCACATGGCGGTTGATCGCGTTCAGGTACGCCCGCGCGCTGGCCACCAGAATGTCCTGATCCGCCGAGCGCCCCGTGTGAATCGTGTCGTCCACCCGAATCCGGATCGTCACGTCGCCCTGCGCGTCCAGACCCTCGGTGACCGACTTCACGCTGTACTCCTCCAGCGTGTCCTCGATCCCGATGATCGCCCGCAGCGTGCGGTAGATCGCATCCACCGGCCCCGAGCCGCTCTCCGACGCCGAGAGCTCCTCGCCCTCCGGTGAACGCAGCGTGATCCGCGCCGTCGGCGTCTCCGCATTGCCGGTCGCAATCGAGATCGCCGCCAGCTCCCACGCCTCCTCCACCTGCCCCAGACGATCCAGCACGATCGCCTCCAGATCCCGGTCGTCCACCACCGTCTTCGTATCGGCCAGCGATTGGAAGCGGTCGAACGCGGTGTTGAAATCGTCCGCGTCCAGCTCGTAGCCCAGATCCTCCAGCCGCGAGCGGAACCCGGCCCGCCCTGAGAGCTTGCTCAGCACGAACTGGCTGCCCTCCACCCAGCCGACCTCCTTCGGATCCATGATCTCGTAGGTCTCGCGCAGCTTCACCACGCCGTCCTGGTGAATGCCCGACTGGTGCCGGAACGCGTTCAGCCCCACGATCGCCTTGTTCGGCTGCACGTGCATCCCCGCGAAATCCTGCACCATCCGCGAGGCCGGCACCAGGAACTGCGGCTGCACCCCGATCTCCACGCCGAGGTGGTCCGAGCGCGTGCGGATCGACATCACCGTCTCCTCCAGCGAAGCGTTGCCCGCCCGCTCGCCGAGACCGTTGATCGTGCATTCCACCTGCCGCGCCCCGGCCCGCACCGCCGCCAGACTGTTCGCCGTGCTCAGCCCCAGATCGTTGTGGCAATGCACCGACACGACGACATTGTCGGCGCCCGGCACATCCTCCAGGATGCCCCGGATGAACGCCTCGAACTCGTCCGGAATCGCGTAGCCCACAGTGTCCGGGATGTTGATCGTCGTCGCCCCCGCCTCGATCACCTCCGCCAGCATCCGCCGCACGAAATCCACATCCGAGCGCGTCGCGTCCATCGGGCTGAACTCGACATCGTCCACATGCCGCTTCGCCTGCGCGACCATCGCCCGCGCCTGCTCCAGCACCGACTCGCGATCCTTGCGCAGCTGGTGCGCAATGTGAATGTCGCTGCTCGAGAGGAACACATGCAGTCGCGGCGCTTCCGCATCGCGGATCGCCTCCCAACCCTGGTCGACGTCGTTCGGCACGGCGCGGCAGAGCGTCGCGATCTGCGTCCCGCGCACCTCGCGCGCGATCCGGTGGACGGCGTCGAAATCGGCCGGGCTCGCCGCCGCGAAGCCGGCCTCGATGCAGTCCACGCCCATCCGCTCCAGTAGGCGGGCGATCTGCAGTTTTTCGTCGGCGGAGAAAGACACCCCGGCGGCCTGTTCGCCGTCGCGCAGGGTGGTGTCGAAGATTCGGACTCGGTCAGCCATGATGGGTCAGCTCCAGAAATGTGAGAGGGCTGGTCGGGGAAAAGGAACACGGCGGAGCGGCGCAGACAGCGCGACGCCCCCGCATCACGGCAGGAGCAACCCGCGGGCAGCATCAGCCCGCGGCAACATCCCCCTGGTCGTCGTTCGCATCCACATCACCCCCGCAGTATACGCGCTCCGATCCCAAAGCGGGACGTACGCCCCTTGACAGAGCCGCTCACCCCCCTCAAGCGGGCGGATTTCACCCACCTCAGCCGCCGGTCGCGAGGCGCAGCGCGGGAGAACGAGAAGACGTGTTCTGTATGTCACGATTCAGTGCATCATTGAAAGACAATCTTCCTCCCTCTACCCTGAGACCACAGGAGCCGACGTTCAGCACGCGCCCAACCCGAGGGAGAGCTCCCGGTGGACGTCGAATTTCGCAACCGACGCCTCAAGCGGTACTACACCGACAGAGGCGCGGCGGGAAAGCTCCCGGCCCAGGTCGCCGGAGCCTACCTTGACGCGATCAACCTGTTGAGAGCGGCGGATGACCTCAATGCCCTGCGGGCCAACAAGGGCATGCGCCTCGAGCAGCTTGAGGGGCAGATGCAAGGCCTGTATTCCATCCGGCTGAATCGCCAATGGCGGTTGATTCTGAAAGAAGGCGAAGGCGACGCGGTGATCATCGTCTGGGACGTGAACAACCACCGCTACCGGAAGTGAGCGACAACATGCCCATTCAACTCGAACCCCACGAGCACGGCTACCGCGCGACGCATCCCGGCCGCATCCTGCGCAGGGAACTCGAGGCGCGCGACATGACGCAGACGGACCTCGCCACTCGGATGGACCGCCCGCCCCAGGTCATCAACCAGATCATCGGCGAAAAGAAAGCCGTGACCGCCGAAACCGCGCGCGGCCTTGAACACGTGCTCGGCATTCCTCGCCACATCTGGATGAACCTCCAGGCGGACTACGAACTCACGGTCGACCGGCTCGCCGAAGAAGAACGACTGGCAGAACAGGGCGGCGCATTGCTCAACGCCCTGGCCCCGCCAACTGTCAAAGAGATGATCAAGCGGGGTTGGATCGAGAAGCGCGAAACCGCCGGCGCGCAGCTCTCGGAGCTGCTCTCGTTCTTCGCGGTGCAGTCCTTGACCGGCTTGGAGCGCACAAAAACCGCCGCCGCCTTCCGCGTCACCCCGGGCGCAAAGGTCGAACCCTGGCGGCTCGCCGCCTGGATGCGCGGCGGCGAACTCATCGCAGAGCAGCTGGAACTGCCCGCGCCGTTCGACCACGACGCCTTCTTGCGCCTGCTGCCGGAACTGCGGCCTCTCACACGCACCGCAACACCATGGCCGGCCCTGCAAGATCGCTGCGCCGAGGCCGGCGTCGCCGTCGTCGTCGTGCCCCACCTGCCCAAATCGGGCGCAAACGGCGTCGCCTACTGGCTGGGGCGCGAACGACCGGTCATCCAGCTCAGCCTGCGCAACAAGCGCGCCGACATCTTCTGGTTCACCTTCTTCCACGAAGCCGCCCACCTGCTCGAAGGCTACCGCCGCGACGCCCTCATCGAACTCGACGACATGCCCCGCGACAACGAAGCCGAACGCGCCGCCGACCAGTTCGCCGCCGACATCCTGATCCCCCCCGACGCCTGGCAAACGTTCCCCGGCGAGGAACAGATCACCGAGCAAACCATCACCGCCTTCGCCGACGGCGTCGGCATCCACCCCGGCATCGTCGTCGGCCGCCTCCAGCGCGAGAAGCTGATCCCCTACAACCGCCACAACGACCTCCGCACCTCCCTCGACCCCGACCTCTTCACCCCCGCCCCCGCCTGACCCAGGCCGCTGCAAAACTCACCGCTACCCCAATTTCCTCCCCCGCTTGCAGTGGAGCTGCCGCCGGCCCCCAATTTCTCCCCCGCTTGCGGGGGGAGATGCCGCAGGCAGAGGGGGGCGCGCCCCCAACCCCCACACCCCCTGCAAACCCGGATCCAAATCCCTACCCTTTACACACCCCACTGGAAAGTATCCACCCAACGTGGATCACACAGGAGCACCACCATGGCCACCTTCGACATCCTCATCCGCGCCGGCACCGTCGTCGACGGCACCCGCGTCCCCCGCTTCAAAGCCGACATCGGCATCAAAGACGGCCGTATCGCCCAGATCGGCGGCCCCATGTCCCCCGCCGACGCCGACCAGGTGCTCGACGCCGACGGCCTGATCGTCGCACCCGGCTTCGTCGACCTCCACACCCACTACGACGCCCAAATCCAGTGGGACCCCTACTGCACCATCTCCGGCTGGCACGGCGTCACCTCCGTCGTGCTCGGCAACTGCGGCTTCGGCTTCGCCCCCGTCCGCGAAGAAGAACGCGACCGCGCCATGCTCACCATGTCCCGCACCGAAGCCATCCCCTTCGACTCGATGAAGGCCGGCATGCTCTGGGACTGGATCTCCTTCCCCGAATGGCTCGACACCCTCGACCGCATCCCCAAGGGCGTCAATTGCCTCTCCTACATGCCCATCGCCCCCCTGATGATCTGGGTCATGGGCCTTGAAGCCGCCAAAAGCCGCCGCGCCACCGACGACGAAATCGCCGAAATGCAGCGCCTCCTGCACGAAGCCATGGACGCCGGCGCCTGCGGCTGGTCCACCCAGCGACTCGGCGAAAACTCCGTCCAGGCCGACTACGACGGTACCCCCATGGTCACCGACATCATGAGCGACAACGAGTGCCTCGCC
This sequence comes from Dehalococcoidia bacterium, assembly GCA_965242565.1. Taxonomy (GTDB): domain Bacteria; phylum Chloroflexota; class Dehalococcoidia; order Bin125; family Bin125; genus CATQGW01. Next base: position 2,190,011 of record OZ251457.1, read on the forward strand.
CTCGCCGAAGTGCTGCGCGACCGCGACGAGGGCTTCATCCAGATCACCCAGGCCACCGGCGACATCAAGTCCGACCTCGCCTTCGAGGCCGAACTCGCCCGCGTCTCCGGCCGCCCCATCCTCCACAACGTGATCGCCCCCAACGCCCAGCGCCCCGAAGCTCACACCAAGTCGCTCAACTGGCTCGCCGAGTGCAACGCCCGCGGCGAGCGCATCTTCGGCCAGGCCTTCACCATCCGCTCCGCCTTCGCCTACACCCTCGAAGACTGGAACCTCTACGACTCCTCCCCCGCCTGGAACTACGCCACCACCGGCACGGTCGAGGAGAAAAAGGCCAAATTCGCCGACCCCGACGTGCGCGAGCGGCTCAAGGCCGAAATGGACGACGCCATCGAAAAACTTGGCCAAACCCAGGCCATCGGCGGCTCGATCGAAAAGGTCATGATCCAGCACCTCGAAGCCAAGCCCGAACTCGAGCAGTACGTCGGCCTCACCCTCGCCGAAGTTGGCCAGCGCATGGGCAAACACCCCATCGACGCCATGCTCGACCTCGCCCTCGCCACCGACCTCAAGGCTGAATTCCTCACCGAGGTCACCAACGCCAACCCCGACCACATGGCCGAAATCATCGAATCTCCCTACACTATCCCCGGTGTCTCCGACGGCGGCGCCCACACCAAATTCCTCACCGCCGGCTCCTACCCCACCGACTTCCTCATCTGGATGGTGCGCGACACCGGCAAAGTCACCCTCGAAGAGGCCCACTACCGCCTCTCCTACCTCCCCGCCCGCGCCGCCGGCTTCCGCGACCGCGGCATGCTCACCGAGGGCGCGCCCGCCGATGTCGTCGTCTACGACCTTGACGCGCTCAAGCTCGATCCCGAATTCCAGGGCGAAATCGTTCACGACTTCCCCGCCGGCGAGTGGCGCCGCATCCAGCGCCCCCACGGCTACCGCTGGATCCTCGTCAACGGCGAAGTCACCATGCAAGACGGCGCCGAAACCGGCGCCACCCCCGGCAAACTCCTCCGCCACGGCCGCGGCTGACCCCATCGGGCTAGCGAGCCTGCGTGTACGCCGACGCACTCGCTCGGACTGTGCCCTCACAAGTGGGCGTACTGTGAGGGCATGACGCAGTTTTCTCGCGGAGCAATCGATCGCTTGGGCAAGCGTCTCCGCTACTCCGACTCGCGGTCGGACGATGATGTCTCGATGTACGTCGCGTGGAGCGTCGGCTACACGACGGCGATGCACGAAGTGCAAGTCGCCGTGGTCGAGCGCGCCGCCGCTGCCGGAATCCACGGGGCGGTCTCCGCTCGGATCAAACAAATCGACTCCATGGTCGCCAAGCTCAGGCGCATGCCCACCAAGCTCTCGGGCCTGGAGGACGTTGCCGGCTGCCGAATCGTCGTTCCATCCACGAGACACGCCGACCAGTTGGTCGCGCTATGCGAGACGCTGCGGATCTCCCGCATCCGCAACTACGAGGTGGAGCCGCACAACGGCTATCGCGCGCATCATCTGACGATCAAAGCGTCAGATGGCCGCCCCGTTGAGCTCCAAATCCGCACCGAGATCGGAGACCTCTGGGCCAACTTGACGGAACGGTGCGCCGCGCTCGTCGATCCGGACCTGAAATACGGCGGCGGGCCGTCGCCGCTTCGCGAGTTTCTCGACAGTCTGTCAGTTCTTGGCCACCGTTTGGACACCTCTTCGGCGTGGCTAGAAGCCGTGCGTCGCGATCTCCAATCGGCTACCCTCCACGAGGAGGAGGAGAGCATTGATTCCGCTCAGCCCGGCGGGATCGATGAGGATCTGCGTGATGCCGAGGACGCATTGCTCCGCGCTACTGACGGATTCCGCCGAATCTGCCGCGATCTCCCCAGCCGGATAGAGGCTGCACAATGACCTACTTCTTGCTGACCTACGACCGCTCCGCCGATCGTGTCGCAGTCGCGCCGTTCACCGAACTGGAAAGCGCCGCGGCCGAACTGGAACGTGCGACGCTGGCCAAGCGACCCACTGATGAGGTCGTCCTCTTCTACACCGACTCGATCGACACGTTGCGTCGCACGCACTCGCGCTACTTTTTCACCGAGCGCGAGATGGTTGACGCTGCGCTGGCAGGATTGGGCACCTGAACAGGACGAATCATGACCAAGTGGATCCTGCTGCACTGCGACCACGACACCGACGAGGTCACCCTCACCGAGTTCGACCGCGAAGACTCCAACGCCGCCATCGCCGCGCTCAACAAGGCCGAGCGCGAAAAGCGCCCCCAGGACGAAGTCGTCCTCTTCCTCTCCGAGGGCGAAGAAGCCCTGCGCCGCACGCACTCCCGCTACTTCTACGACGCCAAGGGCATCGCCGCCCAGTTGCGCGAGGCACTGGACGCCATCAAGTAGCCGCCCTACCGCTGCGGCCCAATCGCCGGCTCCCGCAAATACAGCGGCTCCAGCGCCGCCGGCGCAACACCCCCGCCTTCCCGCCAACGCCGATACCCCAACTCCGCCAACAACCCCGCATGCCGCGCATTCAGCGCCTCCCCCAACACCAGCCGAGCCGCCCCCACCCGCGCCCGCTGCTCATCATCCAGCAACTCCGTATCCCCGCAAATCACCGCCCCCGACGACGCACCCAGCGCTTCCAGCAGCTCCTCCACATCCCCCACCGACGGCCCCGACTGCGCCTCCCACCGCCCCGCGCGCGCCTCGAATGTCTGCCACACCCACGACCGACGACTCGCCCGGTGAATCGCCGTCGCCGACCCGGCCGCCACATGCGCATAGCTCTGCAACTCCAGCCGACCCACCCCCACGCACTCCAGACCCAACGCCGTCGCCAGACCGATCGCCGCCGCCATCCCCGCCCGAATGCCCCCGTACGCGCCCGGCCCCACATCCACGATCACCACCTCCAGACCCGCTCGCGTCGTTCGCGCCCCGTCCTCCGCGTCGCCCTTCGCATCGGCCAGCGCGCAGACCCGATCAATCATCGGCACCAGCGACGGCGTGTGCCGCCGCCCCGATTCCCACGTGATCTCGGCCAGCAGCCTCCCCCCGTCGCTCACCGCGACGCTCGACAACTCGCCCACCGTCTCAATCGCCAGCTCCATCAGTCAGACAAACGCCGCTGCGGACCGCCGCACCGCCTCCAGCGCCGCGCGCGCCAGCGGTCCGCTCGCCTCAAGCTCCAGCCGCCGCGGCGCAGCCTCCCCCATAGCCTCTCCTGTAGCCTCTCCCACCCCCCCCTCCGCAGTGCCAGTCAGCGGAACAATCCGCACCAGCAAATGATCCGCCGGCAGCGCCCCGGCCGCCCGCTCCGGCCACTCCACCACCAGCACTCCGTCCTCGGCCGCTTCCAGCAACCCGAGCTCCGCGATCAACTCCGGGTCATCCAGCCGATACAGATCCGCATGGCGCAGCGGCAGCCGCCCGCCCAGATGCTCGTTCACCAGCACAAACGTCGGGCTGTTCACCACCGAGGGCGCGCCCAAACCCGCCCCCACCCCCTGCGCGAACACCGTCTTCCCCGCCCCCAGCTGCCCCTCCAGCAGCGCCACCGTCCCCGCCGACGCCGCGCGCCCCACCGCCGCGCCCACCCGGCGCGTCGCCTCCGCATCCTCGCAGCGCAGCTCCAGATCAGCCGTCTTGCTCACCCCCCCAGTATACGAACAGTCCTCGCTCCGCTCTATTCAGCCGTAGGCGTATCCTGATCCCAACAGCTCTGGAGGTCAGCCGTGGAACGCATCCACATCGCCTCATTCCTGCCCGTGCCCGAAGAGGGCCTCGACACAATCCGCGCGGTCGATCCGCGCATTGAAGTCCACCGCGTCAGCCAGAACCTCGCCCGCTACATCCGCGAACCGCGCCACCCACGCGTCGATGCCGAAGCCGCCCACGCTGAAGCCCGCGAAATCCGCAGCCGCGACCACATCTGGTTCACCTTCGGCTTCGGCGACCTCGCCATCGGCGCGCCGGCCCTCCGCTGGGTCGCCCTCGCCAGCGCCGGCGCCGACCAGGCCCTCCGCTTCCCCCCCGATGAACACGTCCGCATGACCAAAATGCCCGGCCTCGCCGCCCGCGTCATCGCCGAGTGGGTGCTCGGCTTCATGCTCATGGATTGCAAACGCTTCCCCCACTACCTCGAACGCCAGCGCGCCGCCGCCTGGAGCTCCGGCAACCCCACCACGCTCGAAGGCGCAACCGTCGGCATCATCGGCTACGGCGCAATCGGCGCCGAAATCGCCCACCTCTGCCAGGCCTTCGGCGCAAATGTCGTCGGCATCCGCCGCCGCGCCGACGACGACGGCAAGCCCCCCCGCGGCGCGCCCCAATGCGTCCGGGCCGTCTGGCCGCCCGAACGCCTTCACCACCTCCTCGCCCAATCCGATTACGTCGTGCTCGGCATCCCTCTCACCGAAGCCACCCGCGAAATGATCGGCGCGGACGAACTCGCCGCCATGAAACCCGACGCAGCCCTGATCAACATCGCCCGCGGCGCCGTCGTCGATTGGCCCACCATGATCAACGCCCTCAACGACGGCTCCCTCCGCGCCTGCTACACCGACGTCACCTCCCCCGAACCTTTGCCCGACGGACACCCCGACTGGTCCGCACCCAATCTGATCATCACCCCGCACAACAGCGGCCTCCAGCCCGACTACTTCGGCAAAGCCGCCCGCCGCTTCGCCGACAACCTCCGCCGCTACATCGATGACCAGCCGCTGCTCGACCCCGTCGACCGCGCGGCAGGCTACTGACCGATGCCCGCCGCCCGCCACGGCATCCGGATGCCCGAACGCGGACGCCTGCTGAGCGCGCGCGGCGGCGCGCCCGCGCGTCTGCCCACCCCCGAAATCCACTTCGGACTCGCCCTCTGGCCCTACGACCTCCTGCTCCGCTTCGCCTGGGATCTGCCGGAGAACGAGCATGTCTGGCCGGATGACTGGTTCGATGATGTCTTCGAGTCGGCCGCCGTGCGGCTGCGGCACACCACGCCGAAGCTGCTGCTGGCGATTGCGGCGCTACAGCCGCCGCTGGAAGCGCTCAAAGACGCGGCGCTGGCGGACGAGCTGACGCGCGAGCAGGTTGAGCAGGTGCCGCTGCAGATCGATCTCGCGCTGGGCTACCTGGGGCAGATGCTGGACGACATCGCAGCGGTGATTCCGCACTGCTACGGCTCCGAGGGGCGGATGTTGGCGGAGGCGCGGAGCGGGCTCGGCGCGCTGGCGGCTGCGCCGCTCGGCGATCTTGATCCTGATCTCGCAGCGCTGCTCGCGCCCGGGGGCGCGCCCGAGCCGGCCGCGGCGGCGTTCGCGCGGCCGCATCCGCGAAATGCGGGCGGCGAAGCGCCGCCGGCGCACTCGCGCGACATCTACGCGATCGTCAACGCGCCGGGCTTCGATGCGGCGCTGCCGAACGCGGCGGCGCGGGCGCTGCGCGAGAGCGCCGCGGCGACGATCGCGGCGGCGGATCGGATCGATGCGGGGCTGCCGCCGCTCTGCGGGTGGCTGGACGCGCTGCTGGAGCATTTGATCGATGTGGTGTGTGCGCGAGCAGAGGACGGGAAGGACTTGCGGGAGCGGTGGTCGGAGGTGAACTGGTCGCGCCTACAGGTGCTGAGTTTCGCGGATACCTCGTCGGCGTTGGCGCTGACGCGCGCCCTGCCGGCGATTGCCGAGGGTCCGATTTTACCGGGGACTGAGGACTGAGCACTCCCTCCGGCCTCTCCCCAATCGCCCCCTACGCAGGGGGGCTGTCGCGCAGCGACTGGGGGGTCGGCCGCCGCAACATACAAGAGGGATTCGCATCGTTCCGTGTTCTCTTGGACGCCCGGCGGACCGCCCAGACCCTGGAAGCGGCAATCCCCCACGACGGGGACGATTCCGGGTGTTTCGGACCGGGCCGAGGCGGTCAGCTGAGGCAAGCGGCGGCCAGGCTGCCGATTTGGGCAGTGCGGGCGCGGATCTGCTCGTCTTGTTGGAAGCTGTTGGTGAGGAACGCCACCGAGAGGCCCGTTTCAGGGTCGCCCCAGGTGATCTGGCCGCCGGCGCCGCCGTGGCCGAAGGCGCGGGGCGATGCGCCGGCGCCGAAGCCGCGCTCCTGGGCGTGGCCGTCATCGCCCGCGAGCACGACAGTCAGGGCGCGGTTGACGGGGATGCCGCTGAGCGGGTCGGTGTGGCGCTCAGGGTCGGTGGCGACGGCGGTGCCCAGCTCAATGGTTTCGGGGCGCAGCGGCGTTGCGGGGCGGGCGTCGCCCTCGCCGGCGGGGGAGACCAGCGCCTGATAGAACATGGCCGCATCGGCGGCGGTGGCGAACGCGCCGCCGCCGGGGCAGCCGGCGCGGCGCTGGGAGGCGAGGTTGAAATGGAGGATGGTCTGGGGGAAGACCTCGCCGCCCTCGGGAGCGAGCGGCTGCTCGGTGTAGATGATCGAGGCGGCGCGCTCGTGCTGGTCGTCGGGCAGCCCGACGTAGAGGTTGTCCAAACCGAGCGGATCGAGCAGGCGCTCGCGCAGCCATTCGCGGAAGTCGCGCCCGGTGCGCTGGTTGATGATCTCGGAGAGCACCCAGTGGGCGGAGGTAGCGTGGTACTCCCACTGAGAGTCGGGCCGCCAGTTGAGCCGCCAGCCCATCATCCGGCGCAGCCGCGCCTCCCGATCCTCCCACAGCCGCGGATTCATCGGCGCGTGAGGAAAGCCGCCGGTGTGCAGCATCACCTGGCGGACGGTGATCGTCTCGTAGCCCTCGCCGCCGCCTTCAGCGCACCAGCCGGGGATGATGTCGACGATGCGCTCGTCGAGCGAGAGCAGGCCGTCTTCAATCAGACACCAGACGCCGACGCCGACGATCGCCTTGGTCGAGGAGAACATGCAGAAGAGGGTGTCGTCGCCGGCGGGCTGAAGTGCCGTTCCCTGCTGGGCTGCGCCGTAGGTGCGGAAGCCGGCGAGGCGGCCCTGGCAGCCGACGGCGAGCTGCGCGGCTTGCAGCTGCTCGCTTTCGACCTGCGCTTCGACGAACCCGAACAGGCCCTCGAGTTTCGCCTCGTCGATTCCGATCTCGCTGGGCGGCGCGAGCCGCGGGTCGTTGGCGCTCATCGATGATCTCCCTGTCTGGCTGCGGCCTGTTCCGCAAAGGCTGTCGTTGGGCAAGTCTAGGGATTTAAGCGGGCGGCGCGGGCGGCGGCTAGCATTCGGCCATGCCGGCGGCGATCGAAATCAGGGGGCTCGTGAAGCGCTACGGGGCGGTATGCGCCGTAGACGGGGTCGATCTGAGCATTGAGCCCGGGCAGGTGTACGCGCTGCTGGGGCCGAACGGGGCGGGCAAAACGACGCTGATCGAGATCATGGAGGGCTACCGCGACCGCGACGAGGGTTCGGTTGCGGTGCTGGGCCTCGACCCGCGCAACCAGCGCGACGCCCTCACCCGCCGCGTCGGCATCGTCCTCCAGCGCGGCGCGCCCCGCGAAGGGCTCACCCCGCGTGAAGTGCTCAACTTCACCGCCAAACTCTACGAGAACGCGATGGATGTCGACGAAGCGCTCGAGCTGGTCGGCCTCACCGAGCACGCCGACCGACGCGGCAACAAACTCTCCGGCGGACAGCAGCGCCGACTCGACCTCGCTACCGGCGTGATCGGCAACCCCGACCTCATCTTCCTCGACGAGCCCACCACCGGCTTCGACGCCTCCGCCCGACGCCAGGCCTGGCAGATCGTCGAGGGCCTCACCGATCGCGGCGCAACCGTCCTGCTCACCACCCACTACCTCGACGAAGCCGAGCACCTCGCACGCCAAATCGGCATGATCAAAGACGGCAAACTCATCTTCGAGGGCGACGTCAACGCCCTCCGCCGCGAAATGCAGACCGACACCCGCATCTCCTGGACGCCCCCCGCGAGCCTCAACCTCGAAGACCTGCCCCCCGCCTGGTCCGACGCGCGGCGTGGCGCCGACGGACGGCTCGCGCTGCCGACGCAGACGCCGACGCGGCATCTGCGGGAGCTCATCGAGTGGGCCTCGGCGCGGAGCCTCGGCGAGCTGCCCGAGCTGGCCGTTGAACGCCCGGACCTCGAGCAGATGTACCTCGAGCTGGTGGAGGACGAAGTCGAGGCCGCGGAGGCGGAGCAGTGATCGCGGCACTGACCGATTACGCCCGCTGGCTGCGGGTGATCCGGCTCGGCTTCGCCTACATGCAGCTGAGCCTGAAGACGACGCTGCGGGAGCCGGCCGCAGTCTTCTTCATCCTCTTCTTCCCCATCATGTTTCTCGTCATCTTCTCCTCGGTGCTGTCGTTCGATCTCGACATCCCCGAGGAAGCCGCCGGCAATGTCCCCGTCGTCACCTTCAGCCAATACTTCGTCGCCGGCATCATCGGCGTCGCCATCTTCGGCACCTCCTTCAATCTGCTCGGCAACGCCCTCGCCGTCCAACAATTCGACGGGACGCTGAAGCAGCTGGCGGCGACGCCGCTGCCCAAAGCCTCCTTCTTCTTCGGGCTAATCGGCACCTCGGTGCTCATCACCATCGTCCAACTGATCGTCATGCTCGCTCTCGGTGTCGCCGCCTTCGGCATCGACCTGCCCGACGCGAGCGGCTGGTTCACCCTCATCTGGGTCCTCCTGCTCGGCGTCCCCGCCGGCTGCATGCTCGGCATCGCCGTCACCGCCATCATCCCCTCCGCACGCGCCGCTCCAGCCGTCATCCAGGTCCCTTTTCTCGTCCTCCAATTCATCTCCGGTGTCTTCTTCACCCTCTCCAGCATCCCCGCCTGGCTCCAGTGGATCGCCGGCCTCTTCCCCCTCCGCTGGGTCGCCCAGGGGCTCCGCTCGGTCTTTCTGCCGGATGCCTACAAGTACGCGGAGCCGGGGATGAGCTGGCAGCTGGAGCTCGGCGCAGGGGTGCTGGCGGTGTGGATTGTCCTCGGCCTGGCCGTTGCCATCCTCACCTTCAAGTGGGACCGCTCCGACTAACCCCGCATCTTTTCCGTTGTTCCCGCTCGGGGGCGGGAATGACGGGGAATGAGGGGCAGGAATGACGGGAATAAGGGGCGGGAATGACGGAGAGAGGGGCGTGGGTATGACGGGTAGAGGCGGGATTGGATTTCGGCGCTCCGATAGCGTGAGGGAATGACGGATGTGGACGATGCTCGCCCTGTTGCGGTGATCGGCGGCGGCCTCGCCGGGCTGGCCGCCGCGTTAGAGCTAGCCGAGCGGCGCGTGCCCGTGCTGCTCTTCGAGCGCCGCCCGTTTGTCGGCGGCAAAGCGTTCTCGTTTACCGACCCTGAGCACGGCGTCACGCTTGACAACGGACAGCACATCACGATGCGCTGCTGCACTGAGTTCGACGCATTCCTTCATCGGATCGGCCTCAGCGGCATCGTCCGCTACCAGCGTGCGCTGCGGGTGCGGGTGCTCGACCCGGGGCGCGGCGCGGCCGGCGACATCGCCTCGCTTGGCGCGCCCCTTCCGCCGCCGCTGCACCTTGCCTGGTCGGTGCTCCACTACCCGCACCTGGGCATGATCGAGCGAGGGCGCGTCGCCCGCGCCGTCCGAGCGATGGACGCGCTCAACGAGACGCAGCAACGCGAGCTCGACCGCGAGTCGTTCGGCGACTGGCTGCGCAGGCACGGCCAGACCGACCGCACGATCGATCGCTTCTGGGATTTGGTGATCCTGCCCACCTGCAACGATCGTTCCGCCGATGTCAGCGCGGCGCAGGCGATATTCGTCTGCCGCACCGCGTTCCTCCGGAATGCCCGCGCCGCCGACATCGGCCTCTTTCGCCGCGGACTCGGCGAGATCGCCGACACTGCACTGGCGCGCGCGCGCAGCGCCGGCGCTCAGGCGCGGCTTGGCGAACGAGTTGAGCGGATCGAGCTCTCGCAGGGCGCCGTCGCCGCCGTTCAGACCGCCGCCGGCGAGCGCATCGCGGTCGGCGGCGTGGTGCTGGCGCTGCCGCCGCGCCAGGCGCTTGAGCTACTGCCCGCCAGCCTGCGCATGCGCGAGCCGTTCTGGCGGCTGCGGCAGTTTTCGGCCAGCCCGATCGTCAATGTCCACCTGCAGTGGAGCGCGCCGATTATGCACCGCGACTTTGTCGCGGTGCTCGATCCGAATGTGCAGTACGTCTTCAACCGCACGCGGCTGCACGGCTGGGACGGCCCCGAGCAGTGGGTCTCGTGCTCGCTGAGCGGGGCGCACGAGGCGGTGGAATTGCCGCAGGAGGAGATTGTGTCGCGGGCGCGGAGCGGGCTGCGGCGGGCGCTGCGGCGGGCGCGCGAGACGGAGCTGCTGGCGGCGCGGGTGGTGAAAGAGACGGAGGCGACGTTTCGGCCGGCGCCGGGCATTTTGGCGCATCGGGCCGGGGCGCGCACGCCGATCGCGAACTTGGCGCTGGCCGGCGCGTGGACGGATACAGGCTGGCCGGCGACGATGGAGTCGGCGGTGCGCAGCGGTCGCGCAGCGGCGGCAGCGATTCAGAGCGCGACTGGAGCGCGGGCATGAGCGCCGATCTGAGCGCAGAAAAGGGCGAACGGCGGGAGGTCGGCAGCGGGACGCCATGGGAGGAGCGGGTGGGCTATTGCCGCGCAGTGCGCAGCGGACCGCTGGTCTCGGTCTCGGGGACGGTGGGCGTGGAACCGGACGGGACGCTCGCGGCGGGCGATGCGGGGCGGCAGGCGGCGCGGGCGCTGGAGATCATCGAAGCGGCGCTGGGCGAGCTCGATGCGTCCATGGATCACGTGGTGCGGACGCGGATGTACGTGGTGGATATCGGCGATTGGCCGGCGGTGGCTGAGGCGTATCGCGGGCGCTTCGGCGAGAGTCGTCCGACGGCGACGCTGGTGCAGGTGTCGGCGCTGGTGGAGCCGGCGATGCTGGTTGAGATCGAGGTGGATGCCTGGTCGCCCGAGGGCGGCTAGATCCGCAGCGGGCCCAGGTCCCGCGCGGAGCGCATGGCGTTTGCGGCGCGGAGCAGGTGCGGCTCGGCGGCGATCAGCCGCGCCAGCTGGTTGGTGGAAATGCCGATCGCCGCCGCCGTATCGGCCAGCGACGCCTCGAACGCCTCGAATGCGTCCAGCAGGTGCTGCGCGCCGGCCCAGAACTCGCGGTGACGCGGACCAACGCGCTGCCGCGCGCGCGGCAGAATGCGCTCCAGCGCTTCGGGCGGGTGATAGGCGTCGAGCTCCACCAGCCGCCGCACCTCGAGGGCGATGGCGCGGCGCAGACGGGTCAGCGCGACGGCGCGGTTCTGCGCCTGGGAGCGGCGCTCGGAGGCCTGCCCGGCGATGCCGCTGGGGCTGTGGACCAGGCGCACGGCGGTGTCGCGACGGTTGCGGTGCTGGCCGCCGGGGCCGGAGACGCGGAAGCGATCGAAGCGGCACTGCGCCAGCAGCTCCGCATCGCTCAGCGCCAGCCAGTCGTCGCTCGCCACCGCCGCAGACTAGCCGCGCCGCCCTATGCTCAGATGGTGCGCTCACGGCGCGCCAAGCGGGAAGGCGAACTCCATGACCGAAGCAGCGCCGCGCGACGGAACGGCCAGCGTCAACGGCCTCGATCTGCACTACCTCGACTGGGGCGGCGCAGCCGACATCCCGGCGGTGTCGCTGCACGGCTTCGCGCTCAACTGCCACTCGTGGGACGAGGTCGCGCCGGCGCTTTCGGATCGGCTGCACTGGTACGCGCTGGATCAGCGCGGGCACGGGCTTTCGGACCGTGCGGCTGAGCTGAGCGATTACTCGCGGGACCACATGGCCGACGACATCCGCGGCTTCATCGAAACCGCCGCGCTTGACCGCCCTGTCGTGGTGGGGCACTCGATGGGCGGGATGAACGCGATGACCTTCGCCAGCCGCCATCCGGAGGCGCTGCAGGCGCTGATCCTGGTGGATGTGGGGCCGGAGGTGACGGTGGACGGCGCGCAGCAGGTGCGGCAGTTCGTGGCCGGGCCCTATGAAATGGAGTCGCTCGACGCCTGGGTAGAACACACGCACAAGTACTACCCGTTTCGCTCGAAGGAGGGCATCCGCAAGCGGCTGGCGGTGTCGCTGCGCGAGACGCCGGAGGGCAAGCTGGCCAAGCAGTTCGACGAGCGCTTCCGCGAGGCGGGGTTCCGCGGGGTGGCGGACAGCCGCAGCGACATCTGGGAGACGGCGCGGGGGCTGCGCTGCCCGACGCTGCTGCTGCACGGCGAGAAGAGTCCGGTATTGAAGCGTGAGCAGGCCGAGCGCTTCGCCGAAGCGGTGGAGCAGGTGCGGCTGGTCACGATTCCCGAGGCGGGGCACTCCGTCGCCGGCGACCAGCCGCAGGCGTTCGAGCAGGCGGTGCGCGCCTTTCTGGCCGACTTGCCCGGTTGAGTGGAGCACGCTTGACCGACCTGAGCGCGCCGCGCCCCCGCCGACGCAGGCGACGCCGCCGGGCGACGCTGATCATCCCGATCGTCGGCGCAATCATCGGCTTCGTCGGCGCGCTGGTGATTCTGTACTCGCTCAATCTGGGCGGCGGCGGATCGGAGTATCCGGAGGGCTATTTCGGCGACATTCTGCGGCTCTCGGCGGAGGCCGACGCGGAGTTGGCGGAGCTGATGCCCGTCGAGGTGGGCGCAGCCTGCCGCGACGGAGGGCAAGACGGTGGTCGGGCAGCCTGTCGGGTGCGGCGCGAGCATTTGCGGCGCGGGGTGCCGCGCTGGCTGCAATTCCGCGACGACCTCTTCGCGCTCGAACCGCCCGAAGCGGCGACGGGCTGGCATCGGCGCTACCTGGTGGCGGTGGCGAACCTGGCGGGCGGGTTCAACGCGCAGTTTCAGGCGCTGCTCGAAAACGACCGCGCGGCGTATCTGACGGCGCTGGAGCGCACGCGCGAGACGAGCGAGATCGAGCGGGCGCTGACGGATGAGTTCAATCGGCGCTTCGCGCGGGAGCTTGGCGGCTAATTGCGCCGCTCCCGCCTTGCGTGGAGCCAGTCTCCGAACGTGTATGCTGCGATGCGAACGGCTTGCGTGGGCAGACAGGGGCCGCCGGTGGGCACGCCGAACTTCGCCAATCGGACGCTCTTCCACGGGGACAACCTGCCCTTTCTGCGCGGGATGAATTCGGAGACGATGCAGCTGATTGCCACGGACCCGCCGTTCAACAAGAACCGCGACTTTCACGCGACGCCCGACAGTCTGGCGGCCGGCGCCAAGTTCGAAGATCGCTGGCGTTGGGAAGTCGATGTCCACGAGGAGTGGGAGGACGCGATCAAAGACGACTGGCCGGCCGTCTGGCAGGTGATTGAGGCAGCCAAGCTCGCCGCAGGGAAGGACATGGCGGCGTTTCTCTGCTGGCTCGGCGTGCGCGTCCTGGAGATGCATCGCATCCTGCGGGAAGACGGCAGCCTGTACCTGCACATCGATCACACGGCGGCGGCCTACACGAAGGCGCTGTTGGACGCGATCTTCGGGCGCAAACAGTTTCGCAACGAGATCGTCTGGTGTTACACCGGCCCCGGCAACGTGCGGCGCTGGTTCCCGCGCAAGCACGACACGCTGTTGTTCTACGCGAAATCGCCGGCTGCAACCTTCAACCGCGACGCCGTGCGCATTCCCTACAAACAACTGAACGCGCAGCATCGAGAGGCCGGCGGCGGCGGGATCGGCGGCAACCTGACGCCCGAATCGGTTGGCGAGTTCCAGGAAAAGGGCAAGGTTCCGGAGGACTACTGGCTCGAAGACCGCGACGGCATGTCGCCGGTCGGGCGGCGCGCCGCCGAGCGCACGGGTTACCCGACGCAGAAACCGCTCGCCCTGTACGAGCGGATCATCAAAGCGTCGTCAAACGAGGGCGAATGGGTGCTGGATCCGTTCTGCGGCTGCGCGACGACGCCTGTCGCTGCCGAGAATCTCGGGCGGCAGTGGGTTGGGATGGACATCTGGGACAAGGCGCATGAAACGGTGCTTCAGCGTCTCAAGTCGATCGGCCTCGGCGATCAGCCGATCAAAGTCGCCGATGTCGGCTACAGCACCGTGCCGCCGGTGCGCTCCGACGACAATGCGGTCGCCTCGCCGCCGCTGAAGATCAAGGTCCAAATCACAGAGCCGCCCGGCCCGAAGATGAGCCGCGCGGAGATGAAGGAGATCCTGATCCAACGGAACGGCATCGTTTGCGCGGGTTGCGACCGCGAATTCGACGATCCGCTCTACCTCGAGCTAGACCACAATACACCCCGCTCGGACGGAGGGCTCAATCACATCTCCAATCGGCTGCTGCTGTGTGGACCGTGCAACCGGATTAAGTCGAACAAGCTCACGCTGAGCAGGCTGCGGGCGGAGAACAAACAGCGAAGACGAATGGCGGGTTGCAGTGGGGCCAAGGGCGCGAATATCACGGGCATCGCGCTGCGGCAGCCGGGAGTCCCAGAGGAGTTATGCGGGTAGCCGTTACGGGCCGCCTTCGAGGATGGTTTTGAGTTGGGTGAGTTCTTTGCGGAGTTGTTTGGTCATCAGAGGGCGGGTGATGAAGGGGAGGAAGCGGAACATGATGGTGGTGAAGATGTGGTCGCTGCCGGCGGTCATGCTGTTGCGCACGAGCGTGGCGCTGCTGCCGCGGCGGTCGAGCTGGAGGGTGCCGGTGAAGGGGAAGGGGCCGTCGCTCGTTTCGATGGCGATGATGCGCGGGGCGCGGAATTCGGCGACGGTCATGGTGACCGGCGCGGTGCCGCCGCCGTAGCTGTAGACGCCGCGGATCTGTGAGCCGCGATTGACCGTCTCGCCCTCGACCAACGCGGAGTTGGACATGCCGTCAACCCAGTGGTCCTGGTTGCGCACATCGGAGACGTAGGCCCAGACGTCCTCGATGGGGCGCTCGATTTGCAGTTCGACGGAGGCGCTGAGGCTGGCCATCGGGGAGCCGGTCTAGGCCTTGATCGTGTGGGCGGCGAGGGCGGCGCGGAGGTGGTCGATTTCGCGGCTCAGCATGCTGCGCGCCTTGAGATTGGCGAGCGGGCGCAGCAGCGGGCCGAAGATCAGCGCCTGGAGAGCGTTGCGGCTGGTGATCGTGACGGCGTAGTGGAAGTGGGTTCCGCCGTCCTGGGGCGTGAGCGTGATTTCAGTGCGGTAGGCGATGTTGGCGTCGGGCGCGTGCCAGGCGACGCGCTCGGGCGGCTCGAAGAGGGTGATCGTCGCAGTGACCCGCTCCTTGCCGCCGACGGAGCCGACGATCTCCGCGCCGAGCCCGAGCTCGCCGCCGCCGACCAGGCTGGAGTCGGACATGTCGACCACCCAGTGATCCTGGTTGCGCACATCGGAGACGTAGTCCCAGACATGCTCGATGGGATGGTCGAAGGCGGCGGTGATTTCGCTGGTCCATTGCACCATGATGCGGCTCCTCTGGTCTCGTTTGGTCGGGGCGGCGCGCGTCCTGTGCGCGCACGCTCGCTGTGGGCACGATAGCTAGCGGAAGAGGTCCTGGTCGGGCGGGCGGAGCAGGGCGGTGTGGTCGGCCTCGACGACGGGGACGTTGAGGCCGCGGATCACGGCGACGGGGACGCGGTCGAGCTTGTTCATCACCGGTTCGGCGGCGGAGGCGAACTCGTCGGCCCAGGCCATTTCGGTGACGCGCAGGTCGTAGCCCTGGTCGTCGTATTCGCCGATGTAGGAGTGGATCGGCTCCATGCCGCTGACGCCGATGGCGACATTCATCAGCCCCTGCCGCCAGGGGCGCCCGAAGGTGTCGGTGACGATCACGGGCACATCGACCTGGCCGCGCTCGCGCAGGCCGGCGCGGATCTGGGCGGCGGAGGCTGAGGAGTCGAGCGGCAGGAGGGCGACGGCTTCGCCGCCGCCGACATTGGACTGGTCGACGCCGGCGTTGGCGCAGACCCAGCCGTGGCGGGTTTCGGCGACGATCAGGCCGCGCGCCATGCGGACGATGCGAGCGGACTCGCGCAGCACCAGTTCGACGGCGCGGGGGTCTTTTTCCCAGGCTTCCGCCCATTCGGCGGCGAATTGCCCGGCTTCCACATCGTCGAGGCGGATCACGCGGCCTTCGGCCTTGGAGATGATCTTCTGGGTGACGACGAGCACATCGCCGGCTTCGAGCGGGGTGTTCTGAGCGCGCAGGGCGGCGTCGATCAGCGCGGGCAGGTCGTCGCCCTCGGCGATTTCGGGGATGCCGCCGACGGCGAAGACGCGGTATTCGGACGGCGGGGCGCTCACTCGATGCCTACAACCTGGACGGCGGCCTGGGCCTTGTAGCGACGGTTGATGCTGAGCAGCATCGCGGTCAGGCCTTCGACGAAGGTAGACATAGCGAGCGCGCCGGCGTCGACGGGGCGCAGGCGCGGCATCCGCTCGACCATTTCGATCACGGCCTGCTTGGCTTCGGCGTCGTCGCCGGTGATCAGCACATCGCCCTGCATTTCGTCTTCGAGCGCCTGGAGCTTGCGGGCGCTGAGGTTATGGAATGCGCCGATCACGCGGGCGTCGGGCAGCAGGGCCTGGGCCTGCTCGGTGGCGCTGCCCTGCTCGACGGGCGCGATGCCGGGTTGACCGTCGACGAACTCCAGCGGCACTGCGGCATCGACCACGATCTTCGCGCCGATGTCGTCGCGCAGGTCGTTGAGCGTGGCCTCGTGGCCGTCGAACGGCACGACGATCACCACAATTTCCGCCTCGCGCACGACATCGCGGTTGATTCCGCCGTCGGCGTCGGCCTCGCGCCCGACGGCGGCGAGGGCGTCGCGGATTTGCTGTGCGGCGTCGGCGGCGCGCTCGGGGCGGCGCGAGCCGATCAGGACGCGGTCGTCGGCGAGGGCGAGGCGCATCGCCAGGCCGAGGCCTTCGGGGCCGGTCCCGCCGATAAACCCGATCGTGGTCATTCGCGCTCCCATCAGGGGCGGGGCGTATCATGCCCGTAATTCTCGGCAACTCCGGGCGGCGGGCCGCGCCGCGCGCACGATATCAGAGGCGAAGCGATGGTCTTGAGCGGCGACGCGGTTGAGCTGCGCGAGATCTCGCTGATCTACAGCGCCGCGGACGGCGCGCCGCTGGAGGCGATCGCGCCGACCACGCTGACGATCCCCGCCGGGCAGTTCGTCTCGCTGGTGGGGCCGAGCGGCTGCGGGAAGACCTCGCTGCTGCGGCTGATCGCCGGGCTGCAAACGCCGACGGCGGGGCGGATCACGATTTTCGGCGACACGCCGGCGGAGGCGCAGCGGCTCAAGGAGATCGGGCTGGTCTTTCAGGAGCCGGCGCTGCTGCCCTGGCGCGATGTGGAGTCCAACATTCACCTGGGGCGCGAGCTGAATCCGAGCCGCACGCGGGAGGGCGCGCCGATTGGGCAGCTGATCGAGCTGGTGGGGCTGGAGGAATTCCGCCGCTTCCGGCCCGACGCGCTGTCGGGCGGGATGCAGCAGCGGGTGGCGATCGCGCGGGCGCTTGCGCTGGATCCGCCGCTGCTGCTGATGGATGAGCCGTTTGCGGCGCTGGACGAGATCACGCGCGAGCAGATGCGCTACGAGCTGCTGCATCTGTGGGCGGTCGCGCCGACGCAGGCGGAGCGGCCGCGCTCGGCGGTGTTCGTCACGCACAGCGTCAACGAGGCCGTGGCCGTGGCCGACCGCGTGCTGGTGATGTCGCCGCGGCCGGGCGCGATCGTGGCCGACATTCCAATTCACAGCCCGCGTCCGCGCACGCCGGAACACGAGCAGTCGGCGCGCTTTCTGGAGGACGCGGCGGCCGTGCGCGCGGCGCTGCGGGCGGGCGCGCCGCCGGTTGAACTCGCGGCGGCGACGGCATGACGGCGCCCTCGCTTTCGGAGCGAGCGGAGCAGGCGGGGCGGCGTCCGCCGCTGGCGCTGCCCGATCTGGGCGCGTCGCTGCCCTACCTGCTGCCGCCGCTGATCGCGCTGCTGCTGGCCGCCGTCGCGGTGGAAATCTGGGTGCGGGCAGCCGATGTGAGCCAGTTCGTGATGCCGCGCCCGACAGCGGTGCTTGAGGAGTTTTTCACCGAGTTCCCGCGCTACTTCTCGGAGGGGATGCGCACGCTGGCGGTTTCGGTGGGCGGTCTGGCGCTGGGCACGGGCGTGGCGGTGCTGCTGGCGGCGGGCGTGGCGCATTCGCAGCTGCTGGAGCGCGCCGTGCTGCCGATCGCGATCATGGTCAAGGTGACGCCGGTCGTCGCCGTGATCCCGCTGCTGATCGTCTGGCTGGGCTACGGCTGGGAGCCGAAGGTGACGATCGCGGCGCTGATCACCTATTTCCCGGTGCTGATCAACGCGATCGCCGGCTTCCGCGACATCGATCCGCGGATGCACGATTTCTTCCGCAGCGTGCATGCCTCGCAGTGGGAGATTTTCCGCCATCTGCGGATGCCGGCGGCGATTCCGTTCCTCTTTGCGGCGCTGAAGATTTCCGTCACGCTGAGTCTGATCGGCGCGGTGGTGGCGGAGTTCTTCACGGCCGGGCAGGGCGGGCTGGGTTCGGTGATCTGGACCGAGCAGAGCGAGGTGCGGTTGTACAAGGTCTTCGCGGCGGTGCTGATGCTGACGGTGCTGGGCGTGGCGCTCTCGACCGCGCTGATCGTCTGCGAGCGGCTCTGGTCCTGGCGCGTGGATCGATCATCCGCGAATATCTGAAGGAGGAGGCAGCCATGCAGGACGCGGACGAGCAGCCGCCGGTTGAGCAATCGCCGGTTGAGCAGCCGGAAGGCAACGACGCTGCGCCGCGCGAGGCGGCGGAGCTGGCCGAGCGGCGGCTGCCGCAGCGCCAGGCGCCCGCCGAGGCCGATACGGTGGTGATCAAATTCAGCGCCGATGGGCTGGTGCTCGAGCTCGAGGCGGACGATGTGGACCTCGGCACCGACCTGAAGGTGCGGCGCGAGCACCGGCTGATCGCCGAGTTCCGCCGCGACGCGGTGGACGGCTGGTGGTACCGCAGCGCAGTGCTGCGCGATCTGCACTCCGCCGACGGCCGCGGCGACTGAGCGGGAGCTGAGCTGGGCGTCGCGCGTAGCGGCAAATCGTCCTACGCTTCAAGCGGTCGCTATCGCCGCGGCAACCCCGCGGAAGCGGCACCGGATCGCCGGCCGGCCCCCTGAGATTCTCCGGACGCACCCCGTTTCGCGGCTCCCGCCCGCGTGGTCGCCGCGTTGTCTGCTGGAGGATCGCCATGTCCCCGATTGTTTCCGTCCCCCGCCCCCGCATGCTGTTGCTCGCCGCGCTGACGCTGATCGCGCTGGTCGGCGCGGCGCTCGCCGCCTGCGGCGACGATGAGCCCGAAGAGCTGACGATGCGCTACATGGGCGGCTTCCGCCCGCAGGCCAATCTACCGTTCGTGGCCGTCTACGTCGCGGAGGACCAGGGTTTCTTCGCCGAGGAAGGGCTGACGGTGGAGATTGAGCACTCGGCGACGGGCGAGCACAAGAGCCTGCTGCTGTCGGGCGACATCGACATCACCACGCTGCCCGCCTCGGAGATGATGCAGCTGCGCTCGGACTCGGACGCGCCGATGGTGGCGGTGACGCTGTTTGGTCAGCGCGGCGACTTCGGTTACGTCGTGTTGGAGGAGAGCGGGATTACATCGCCCGCCGATTTCGCCGGCAAGCTGGTCGGCTTCAAGGGTCAGGTGCAGGCCGAGTTCCTGGCGATGATTCATGCGCACGGCCTGACCCGCGACGACATGGAGCTGGTCTCGGTGGGCTTCAACCCGGTCGTCGTCGTGGAGAAGCAGGTGGATGTCTACCCCGTCTTCCTCTCGAACGAGCCGGACACGCTGACGCGGGTGATGGGCGCGGAGATCCGCGTCTTCGAGGCAGCCGACGACGGCGTGCCGACGCTCGGCGTGGTCTACGTGGTGACCGAGGAGTACCTGGAGGACGAGCAGAACCGCGAGCGGGTGGAGCGTTTCCTGCGGGCGACGCTGCGCGCCTTCGAGTTCGCCCTCGAAGACCCGGCGGCGGCGATCGAGTCGACCGCCAAGTTCATCCCCGAAGAGGCGGACCTCGTGCATGAGCGCTTCATTCTGGACACCGAGCTGACCAACGCCGTCTCGCCGCTGACGGATGAGAACGGTTTGGGCTGGTTCACCGCCGACCAGTTCGAGGCGCTGCAGGATGTGCTGCTCGAATACGAGGCGATGGAGCAGGCGATTGACCTGGACAAGGCGCTGGACCGCTCGTTCCTGGAGGCGATCCACGAGGGGTAGGGGTCAGCGCCAGACCTTGCGGAGATCGACGACGAGCGCGGGCATTTCGGGGTCGCCGCTGATCGTGTCAGGGCGGACATGCTCTTCGGGTTCGCGGCCTGGTTGGTAGACCCAAAGGCGGCGGCGGCGCAGGTCGACGAGCCAACCCAGTTGCGCGCCCCACTCGATCCAGCGTTCCATCCGCCCTCGCTGGCTCGCAACGGTTTGGCCGGGCGACCGCACCTCGACGACAAAGAACGGGACGGTGCGCATGAACACGCGGCGCTCGCCGGGGCCGAGCGCGTCCCACTGCGCCTGCGTGATCCATGACGCATCGGGCGCGCGCGCCGTCCCGTCGGGCGAGACGTAGGTCCCGCTCGGTCCGAAGGCCATGCCGTCCCGCGTTTCGCCCCAGTTGCCGAGTTGGCGGGAGATCTGGTTTTCGGCGTAGGCGCTCTCGGTGCCTGGGGGGAGAGTGATGACGAGCGCTCCTTCCACCGACCGCTCGAGCTGGAGATGGTCGTTGAGCAGGCCAAGCTGCAACAGCAAGTCGTCGGTCAGCGGCGTCTCGGAAGGGAAGCAGATTTCGACGGGCGCAGCGCCCCCAACGACAGCTTCAGCTTCCGCCTGGGCCGGCGCGGAGACCATCGCGAGTCCCTCCCGAGCGGATCGAGTCGTGCGTCTGGAGCAATGGTACCGGCGCTGTGCTGCGGGGCTCAGACGGCGGAGGCGGCCTTGTTGCGGAGGAACTTTTCCTGGCCGGGGGTGGGCTTGTCGCCGGGGTAGTGGAGCTTTTTGAGCATGCCGCGGTCGGGGAAGATGTGGACCGCGTCCCAGCCGCAGGACTGCTCGCAGAGTCGGCAGCCGGTGCAGTTCTTCTCGATCACGACGGCCTGGCCGAAGAAGTCGGAGGCGCTGTCGGTGAAGTCAAGCTCGAGCGCCTCAAAGGGGCAGACATTGATGCAGAGCTCGCAGCCGGAGCCGATGCACTTGTCGGGGTCCACCACCGCCTTGGGCCACTCCTTCTTGGCGAACTTGCGGCAGATGTCGCCGTCGTCGTCGAGGATGCACTCAACAGGGCAGACGGCGCCGCAGGCGCCGCAGTCGATGCAGAGCGCGGGGTCGATGTAGTGGATCGTGTTGCGCTCGCCCCAGATCGCGTTGGTCGGGCAGCGGTTGGTGCAGGCCGTGCAGCCGATGCAGGTTTCGACGATTTCGTAGGCCACCGGGCATCTCCAGACGGTGTCGGGGAGCGGCTGAGAGCAGTATACGGCCAGCCTTGCGGTCGGCACAATGCGGCGCATGTCATCGCCGGCGCCGCTCGCTGATATGTTGGGGATGGGCGGAAGCGACGAGGCGCACATGTTGAACAGCAACCGACGGCCGACGCTCGGGCTGGGATTGATGCTGGCGGCGGCGCTGGGGCTGGCCGCCTGTTCGGGCGATTCGGTGCAGCAGGCGGCTCCGCAGGCTGCGCCGCAGCAGCAGGCGCAACCGGCCGAGCCGCAGGCGCAGCCCGAACCGCAGCCGGCAGAACCGCAGGCGCAGCCCGAGCCGCAGCAGCAACAGCAAGAGCCCGAACCGGCCGCGCCGCAGCAGCAGGCGCAACCGGCCGAGCAGCCGGACGCCGGCGACGGCGTGGTCTACGACCCCGAGCGCGAGACGCTGGTTGAGGGGGAGCGCTTCGGCTCGAGGATCGAAACGGTTGATGAGGCGAGGCAGTTCCGCTTCGCCGCGGAAGCCGGCGAGTGGCTGCGCATCTCCGTGGACGGGCTCGACGGCATGGATCCGGTGCTGAGCATTCTCCAGCCGGACCGCACCGACATTGCGCGCAACGATGATCGCTCTGCGAGTAACCGCGACTCCCTGCTTGTGGTGCAGATTCCGACGAGCGGCGAGCAGGTGATTCGCGTCGCCGCCTTCGACGCTGCCTCGATCGGCGACTTCATCATCCAGGTGGAGCGGCTCAGCGTGGGCAACGACGCGGACAGCGGCAGCCTTGTGTTCGGCGTGTCGACGCCGGCGCGGCTCGATTTCCCCAGCGATGTGGACCAGTTTGAGTTCAGCGGGCGCGCGGGGCAGACCGTCACGATCACGGTGGACGGCGACCTCGGCGTCGATGTCTACTCGCAGGTGCTCAATCCGAACAACGAGTGGATTGCGGGCGACGACGACAGCGGGCACGGTCTGGACGCGGAGATGACGCTGACGCTCGAGCAGGACGGCACGCACCGGATCGAGGTGTGGGCTGCGCTCAACCTGGAAGGCCAGCGGCAGCTGATCGGTACCTACGACGTGATCGTGCGCGAGCGCTCTCCGCTGACCACGCTCGAACCGCAGGCTGCGACCGACACGACGGGCGTCGCGCTCACCTTCCTCGATGCGCTGCGCCAGGGCGACAGCGCGACGATCCTGGCGCTGGCCGGCCCCGAGGCGCTCACCACCTGGGGCTGGCAATCGGCCGGCGATGTGGACCGGGATTTGCGCAAGATGCAGTCGATCGGCCTCGGCGCGGCGGTGCTACAGACCGACGCGCGCGGGGACTCGCTCAACGAAGACCGCGCCCGCGTCTTCCTCCAGCTGGCGCAAGACGACTGGCTGCGCTTTGAGTTGGTCTCGATCCGCGGTCTGTGGACCGTTGATTTCTGGTCGCACCAAGCATTCGCCCCGCCCGGCGCGGCGGCGGCCGCCGAACAGACCGACCCTGAGACAGAGACTGAACCGGAAGCCGAGCAATCGGCGGCAGCAGAGGAGTCCAGCGAATGACCACTCAACTCGACGGCCGGATCGAGATGACGGACGGCGGCGGCGCGCCGTGGTCCAGCCATCGTTCGGGGATGCAGATTCAGTTCGGCGTCTCCGCCGAGTTGAGCGGCTCCGAGGGCGTGTTCATGACGCGGCAGAAGATTCCGCCCGGGATGGCCAGCACGCCGCATTTCCACGTGAACTGCGAGACGGCGATGTACATCCTGCAGGGGCCGATCGTGATGCGCTACGGGGAAGCGCTGGAGCAGGAGCACCGCGTCGAAACGGGCGACTTCCTTTATGTGCCGCCGCATGCGATCCACCAGATCAGCAACCCCTCGGACGAAGCCGACGCGGAGGTCGTGCTCTGCCGCAACTCGGCGGAGGAGATCGTTGAGGAGGTTGATATTCCGGGCGCGGCGGGGAGCTGCTAGGGGTTGTTCGGGCTTTGTCGGCGGCGCAGCGTCTCGGGGTGACCTGCGAACGGGCGTTGGCGGGCGGGCTCGGGGCCTCGTGCTGCGAACGGGGTTGGGTTTGGGCCCCAGATCAAGTCTGAGGCGACGGAATTCAGGCGGGACGGCGGGGGTTGGGGGTCCCCCGCTCGGGGCCGATTCCCGCTCGGGGGCGGGAATGACGAGAAAAAAAGGGGCGGGAATGACGGGGAGATGGGCGAGTATGACGGAGAGGTGGGCGAGTATGACGGAGAGGTGGGCGGGGATGACGAGAAAGGGGGCAGGAACGTGACGCAGGGGTGGGAGCGGCGTTGGTGCTGTTCACGTCGAGATACCCCCGTTCGGGCCGGGGGCAGGCTCCGCGGCAAGCGCGGGTATGACGGAGGCGGAGCGGCGGGTATGACGGAAGTGTGAACAGGCCCTAGCCGGCGGCGGGGGGGAGGGCGCGTTCGGCCTGGCAATCGGCTAGCCACTGGAGCATTGTCGGCACTGCGGCGTGCGCGCCGCCGAGCGCGGTGACGACCAGGTCCGCGCCGCGCACGTTGTCGCCGCCGGCGAAGACGCCGGGACGTGAAGTGCGCCCACTCTCGTCGACCAGCACCTCGCCCCAGTCGTTCACGTCGATGCCGGAACCCTCGTAGAGGCCGCGGCTGACGTCGTAGCCGACGGCGACGACAACGGTGTCGGCGTCCATCACGAACTCGGAGTCGGGCTGGGGCATGGGGCGGCGGCGTCCGCTCTCGTCGGGCTCGCCGAGCGCCATCCGCACGCACTCGACGCCGGCGACGCGGCCGTCTTTGCCCAGCAGTTGCACGGGGGTGGTGAGGTACTCGAAGTTGACGCCCTCTTCGCGAGCGTGGAGCCGCTCCTCGAGCCGCCCCTGCATTTCGTTTTCGGTGCGGCGGTAGAGCAGGGTGACCTGCGACGCGCCGAGTCGAATGGCCGAGCGCACGCAATCCATCGAGGTGTCGCCGCCGCCCACGACAACGACGCGCCGGCCGGCCGCTTCGGGACGGCTGCGCATGGCGGCGGGCAGCTCCGGGTCGGGCAGGTTGGCGCGGACCAAGAACTCGGTGGCGCTGTAGACGAAGGCAAGGTCTTCGCCTTGCAGACGCAGGCGCTTGCCCGCTCCCGCGCCGTGGCCGAGGAAGACGGCGTCCCACTCGTCCAGCTCGTCCCAGCCGATGTCCTGACCGACGAGAGTCTCGAAGCGGAACTCGACGCCGGCGGACTGGAGGGCCTTGATCTTCTCATCAACGATGCCTTTGGCCGATTTAAAGTTGGGGATGCCGTAGCGGAGCACGCCGCCGCCGGCGGGCCAGGCTTCGAAGACGGTCACCTCGTGGCCGGCGCCGCGCATCGCTTCGGCCACGGCCAGGCCGGCGGGCCCGGAGCCGACGACGGCGACGCGCTGGCCGCTCTCGCGCTCGGGGCGCGGGACGGGGAAGCCGCCGCGCTGCTTGCGGTCCCAATCGCCGAGGAAGGCTTCGAGCTTGCCGATGGCGACGGGCTTGGCCTTTTTGCCGACCACGCAGACGCCTTCGCAGAGCGCTTCCTGCGGGCAGAGCCGGCCGCAGAGTTCGGGCATCTCGCTGGTCTGGCGGAAGACGGCTGCGGCGTCGGCCAGCTTGCCGACTTCCAGAAAGGCGAGCGCGCCGGGGATGTCGTTGTCAATCGGGCAGGCTTTGGTGCAGGGGGCGGCAGGGCACTGGATGCAGCGCTGGGCCTCGAACATCGCCGGCCCGGCAGTGTAGCCGTAATAGACCTCGTCCCAGTTATGGACGCGAGCATGCGGCGTCTGCTTGGTCACATGATGCGGAGGGATGCGGAGGCGCGCCTTGCGATCGAGCGGCAGACCGGTGCGTGTGGTCTGTGCCTTGGCCATTGCGAGCGTCGGCCTCCTGTGACCGAAATGAACAAGATTCAGCATAACTGCGGGTGCGGCTGCGCGGGGCGATCGCAGGCGGCGCGGCTGCTAGCCTCAGGCTTCCGAGGCGGCTGAAAGGTGGAGTTTCGCAACGTGGATGTAAATCCCGACGCAACTGCCGCCGGCCGGCGGCGCGCCGAGCAGTTCGGGCGGATCGCGCATGGTCCGGATGGAGCGCTGCGGCTCGATCTCGCCTGCTTGCAGATCGGACGGATCGTGGAGCCCGGGCTGGATGCATCGGCGGCGCTCGAGCGGCTGCAACAGCTGGCGGAGGAGGTTGCGGCGGTCCGCGGGGACAACGGTGAGCCCACGGTCGGGGCGGCGGCGCTCTGCGAGGTGCTGTTCCAACGGCATCGGCTGCGGGGCGACACGGAAACCTACTACGAGCCGGCGAACTGCTGCCTGCACCGCGCGCTGGAGACCGAACAGGGGATGCCGATCACCCTGGCGGTGATCATGCTGGAAGTGGGGCGGCGGGCGGGGATTGCGCTACAGGGCGTGGGCGCGCCATTTCACTTTCTCGTCAAGTACGCGGACGAGGGGGGCGATCACTACCTCGATCCGTTTCACGCCGGCCGCGCGATCGACCGCGATCAGCTGGCGGCGCGCCTGCGTCAGACCAACCCGGCGGCGGGAGCGAGCGCGGAGGCGTTTCTGAGCGGTGTGACCAAGCGGCAGATGTTGCAGCGCATCCTGACCAACCTCAAGGGCGCCTGCGTGCGTAAGCGGCAGTTCAACGAGGCGTTGGAGACGACCGAGTACCTGCTCGCGCTGACCCCCTGGGCACTTGAGGAGCGGCGCGACCGCGGGCTGCTCCACTACGAGCTCGGTTCGCTCGAGGCTGCGCTCACCGATCTGGAGCTCTACCAACAGCATGCCGAGAACCCGCCCGACGCGAATCGAGTGGCGGCGATCGTCCAGCGGGTGCGCGGCCAGCTGGACGAGTGATTGGGCGGCTGATCGGGTCGGCGGGTAAAGAGGCGTGCGGCTCGCTATAATGCAAGGCGCGGCCGCGGGACTGCTGCAACCCGCCGGGCGCATCGATCTCATCTCATCCCGATCATCTTGCAGTCCGTGAAATCCGAGGAGGAGAATGGCCAGAGCCGCGACAATCCGGCCGCTGCCGGTTGCTGCGCCCGCCTCCGATCCCCAGACCTTCCGCCACGCACACGACGAGCTGCGCTACCGCACCGAGTGCGGCCCGTGGTTCCTCGACATCACCGACGATGTGCGCGCGATCCTGCGCGAATCCGGCGTTGCCTTCGGTCAGGTCTCGGTGTTTTCGCAGCACACGACGGCGGCGATCATTCTGCAGGAGCACGAACCGCTGCTGCTGGAGGACCTGCGCGACCGCCTGGCGCAGTTCGCGCCGCCCGGCGACTACTACCGGCACAACGACTTCGCGATCCGCACCGTGAACATGCACGAGAACGAGCCGGAGAACGGCCACTCGCACGCCCAGCACATGCTGCTGGGCACCAGCGAAACGATTCCCGTGCTCAACGGCGAGCTGCACATCGGCGAATACCAGAGCATCTTCCTGGTGGAGCTCGACGATGCGCGGGATCGCACGGTGAGCGTCTCCGTGCTGGGCGTGGCCGCCGGGCCCTAGCGTCCCCGGCAACGCGCGCGCGATGCCCGCGCCAGCCGTCTCGACGCCGCTCGCGCGGTCACTCAGTGCGCGGATCCGCGCGAGCGGGCCGATCACGTACGCGGAGTGGATGGGCGCCGCGCTCTACGACGCGCGGCACGGCTACTACCGGCGCGGACGACCGACGGTCGGCCCCGAGGGGGACTTCCTGACCAGCCCCGAAGTGCATCCGATCTTCGGCGCGGCAGTCGCGCAGGCGGTCGCGCGCCTCCACCGACGGCTCGGAGAGCCGCCGCTACTGCGCATCGTGGAGGTGGGACCGGGCACGGGGGCGCTGGCGGAGTCGTTGCTGGCGTCGGCGGCGATGCCCGTTTCGCTGACTTTGGTGGAACCCGACGCGCGGGCGCGCGAGCGCCAGCGTGAGCGATTGGCGTCGTTCGGCGGTCGGGTCAAGTGGCGCGGATCGGTCGCCGACGCAGCGCACAGAACCCATGAGGCGCACAGGGCGCAGCTGGTGATCGCCAACGAGCTGCTTGATGCGCAGCCCGTGCATCGGCTGCGATTCGAGGGCGGACGCTGGCGCGAGTTGCTGGTCGAATGCTCCCCGCAGGGAGCATTCCGCGATTGTCCCGCCGACGTGAGCGATCCGGCGCTGTTGGCGCCGCTGCGGGATGCGCAGCCGCGCGAGGGGCAGATCGCGGAGGTGTCGCCGATGCGGGCCGAGCTCGTCGGCGCGCTGGCGGGGTTGGTCGATCGGGGTCTGTTGCTGCTGTTCGACTACGGCTATCCGCGCCGCGAGCTATACGACGCGCGGCGGCGTGGCGGCACGCTGATGACTTTTCGCGGCCATGTGCCGGGCGACGATCCCTACGCGCGGCCGGGCGAGCAGGACATCACCTGCCACATCGACATCGACCAGGCGCGCGAGGCGGCGATGGCGGCGGGGATGGTCTGGCATCCGCCGCGCAGCCAGGCGGAGTGGCTCGGCGAGTTCGGGAAGCCGCTGCTGCGCGGCATTGCGGATGCGAGAGCGCGGCTGGCCGCGCGGCGCGCACTGGAAGCGCTGCGCGACCCCGACGGGTTGGGCAGAATTATGGTGATGAGCGCCTCGCGCGGCCTCGAAGGAGACGGAGTATGAGCTCGCCCGCTATCGGCGATCCGCTGCCCAACCCGACGCTGCAACGCGCGGACGGAACGATCGCGCTCCACGAGCTGCGCGAGTTGTTGGGCGACGGCCCGCTGCTGGTGCTCTTCTACCGCGAGGATGCGACGCCCAACTGCACGACCCAGCTGTGCGCGTTCCGCGACGAATGGGAGTTGATCGCCGAGCTGGGGGCGTCGGTCGCTGCGATCAGCGCCGACGGCGTCGAGTCGCAGCGTCGCTTCGCGGCGGCGCAGCGCTTCCCGTTTCCGCTGCTCAGCGATCCGGAGCTCGCGGCGGCGCGGGCGTTCGGCGTGGCCGACGAGGCCGCCAAACGCAGCGAGCGTGCGGCGTTCGTCGCCGATGGGAGCGGCGTGATCACGCTCGCGATCCCCTTCTACCAGCCGGCGAACCTCGACCATTTTCAGTCCGTCTTTGAGGCGCTCGGCGTCTGACGCGATAGCCTCACGCAGGTGAACACACTGCCCGAACAGTTGCCCGACATGTTGATCAGCACATTGCCCGAACCGCTACAGGCCGCCGCCCGCTGGCTAGCGGATCACGAGGCTGAGATTTTGGCCGAGCAAATCGCGCTGTGTGAGATTGCGGCTCCGACGGGAGCGGAGGGGGCTCGGGCCGAAGCGGTGGCGGCAGCAATGCGGCGGATCGGCCTGCGGGTGAAGCGCGACGCGGTGGGAAATGTGATCGGGGAACGCGCGGGCGCGGCAGACACATCGTCCGACGCACCGATCGTGATCTCTTCGCATCTGGACACCGTGTTCGGCGCGGAGCAGCCGGTGCGCGTGGCGCGGCCAGGCGAGCCGAACCCGTACCGCGGCGGCGAGCCGACGCCGGCGGGCGAGTATCACGCGCCAGGCATTTCGGATGCGGCGGCGGGGCTGGCGGCGCTGCTGGCGCTGGCGCGCGCGCTGGCGGCGGCGGAGATCGTGCTGCGCCGCCCGCTGCTCTTCCTCGCCACCGTCGGCGAGGAGGGACGCGGGGATCTGCGCGGGGCGCGGCATTTCTTCGGCTCGGAGCGCGGGCGCGCGGCGGCGGCGTTCATCACGATCGACCACGCCGAGCCGGCGATGATCGTGCGTCGCGGGATCGGCTCGCGGCGCTACGCGGTGGAGTTTCGGGGCGCGGGCGGGCACTCCTGGGCGCACGCGGGGCGCTACAACCCCGTCTTCGCGCTGAGCGCCGCCGTCGAACGGCTGGCGCGGCTGCCGATGTCCGCAGAGCCGCGCGCGACGTACAACATCGGCGTCGTCTCCGCGCCGGGCAGCGTGAATGCGATCCCCGCCTCGGCCTCGTTACAGGCGGATCTGCGCAGCGAGAGCGCCGAGGCGCTGGAAGAGCTCGACGCGGCGTTTCAGAAGGCGATTCACGGCGGGCACGAGGCGGAGGCGGCGCGGCGTCCCGAAGGCGCGCAGCCGCCCGTGGTTGAGCAGATCGGCGAGCGTCCGGCGGGGCAAATCGACGACCAGTCGCCGCTGCTGCTGAGCGCCGTCGCCGCGCTCGAGGCCGAGGGCCTCACGCCGCGGTTGAGCGGCGCATCGACCGACGCCAACGCGGCCTACGCGGCGGGCGTGCCGGCGATCGCGATGAGCTGGGGCGGCCGCTCCGACGAGCAGCACAGCACGCTGGAGTGGTTCTCGCCCACCGATCGTGCCCGCTCTCTGCGCGCGCTGCTGCGGCTGATCTGCGACCTCGCCGAGGCGCAATATGCTGCGCCGCAGGAGCAGGAGGCGGCGATGCCCGAAGACGCGCGCGCCTACAACGACATCGTGCTGGATCACTTCCGCAACCCGCGCAACGCGGGGGAGTTGGCGGCGGCTAATGCGGTCGGCGAGGAGCGCAACCCCGTCTGCGGCGATCACATGCGGTTGATGCTGCGGATCGAGGACGAGCAGATCGCCGAAGCGCGCTTCCTGACGCGCGGCTGCGCAGCGGCGATCGCGACGAGCTCGGTCGCCACCGAGGTGCTGACGGGGATGTCGATCGTGCAGGCGGCTGAGCTGAAACGGCAGGATTTCGTGGACGCGGTGGGCGGGCTGCCGAAGAGCAAGATTCACTGTTCGGTGCTGGCGGCGGCGGCGCTGAAGCGGGCGCTGGCCGACTACCGCGCGCGGGCGTGACCCGATTCCCGCTCGATGCGGCGATCGACTGCGGCGCGCTTCCCGCCGCGTCGGCGCTGAGCGATGTTTGCGCCCGCTCGAACGGCCGGCGCTGGCGCTGCGCCTTGAACGGTCCGCTGATCGCGGCGTTGATTGTGAGCGGCGCGGCGCTGGCGCTGCGCGACGGCTCGGCCGTCGCGTTGGAGGAGCGGTTGCTGGACGACGGAACGGTGGATTTGACGGACGCGCGGGCGATTGCCGCGCCGCACAGCGACGCGACGAGCGCCTGGGTGGGCGACGATTCGGTCGGCGAGCTGGGCGTCGCACTGACGCTGCGGATGCGCGGCGGGCGAATTGGCGATGCAGCGGCGGTGATTGCGGGCGTTGCGCCCTACCCATTGCGAGCGCGGCAGCTCGAGGGCGCGCTGCGCGGACGCGCCGCCTCGCCGCAGCTGCTCGAAATCGCCGCTCAGACGGCGCGGATCGAGGCGCAGCCGTTCGGCGTGGGCGATGTGCTCGATGAGGCGGCGCTCGAACAGCTGGCGGCGGCGGCGCGGGAAGCGCTGCGGTTGGCGCTCGACCGGGTGGGCCAAGGCATGCGCTAAAATGCAGCAATGATCCGCATCATCATTGGCATGTTTTTCTTGGTCGCCGTGCTGATCGGGATAGTCAACGGCGACACCAACGGCGGTTTGGTGCTCGCGCTGATCATCGGTGGCGCGTTCATTGCTTGGGGTACGAGCGCCAGAAACCGCACCAAGCGCGAGGAGCGTCGCGACGAACTGCTGACCAAAATGCTCGAAGACGAAGAGAAGCGGCACCGCGAGCGGAACGATTGACGACGGCGGCGATTCTGCTGGCGGCTGGGGCGTCGTCGCGGATGGGGCGGGCGAAGCCGTTGCTGGACTGGGGCGGGCGTCCGCTCGTTGCCGCGCAGGTTGAGGCGCTGCAAGCGGCCGGCTGCGCGCCGGTGATCGTGGTGCTGGGCGCACGGGCGGCGGGGGTGCGCCGAGTGCTGCCGCCCTCCGCGTGGTGGACCACCAACGCCGCCTGGCGCGAGGGACGGGCCGGCTCGATTCGAGCGGGCGGGCGAGCGGTTCCGGCGCATGCGGCGCGAATCGTGGTCGCGAGCGTCGATCAGCCCTGCTCGGCGTCCGCCGTGCGGCGCACCATCGCAGCGCTGGCCGCCAATCCCGCCGCCCGCATCGCGGTGCCGCGCCACGATGGGCGGAACGGACACCCGCCCGTCTTCGACGCCGCGCTGCTGCCGGAGTTGCGCCGCGTCAGCGAGCGCCGCGAAGGGCTGCGCGAGCTGCGACGCCGCTGGCGCGAAGCGACGATCTTCGTCGAGGTGGACGATCCGCTCGTGCTGCTCAATCTCAACACACCCGAGGATTATCGGCGGGCGAGCGGGGCGGCGATGCTGTAGTGTGCCATTGAACCGATCGGACGCGCGTGCATGGCCATTCCCCTGCGACAGTCGTTTGAGGTTGGGAAGTACGTGTTGGGGCAGCGGCTGCGCGGCGTCGAGCGCTACCCGCTGGTGCTGATGCTCGAACCCCTGCTCCAGTGCAATCTCGAATGCGCCGGCTGCGGCAAAATTCAGCACCCCACCGACATCCTGCGCCGCCGCCTCACTCCGCAGCAATGCTGGGACGCAATCGAGGAATGCGGCGCGCCGGTCGTCTCGATCGCCGGCGGTGAGCCGCTGATCCACAACGAAATCGGCGAAATCGCGCGGGGCTTCGTGGAGCGCCGCAAGTTCGTCTACCTCTGCACCAACGCGATCCTGCTGGAGCGGAAGCTCGACCAGTTCGAGCCGAGCCCCTACCTGACGTTCTCGGTGCATGTGGACGGGCTGGAGGAGGACCATGATGCCTCCGTCTGCCGCGACGGCGTCTGGGACGTCGCGATCCGTGCGATTTCGGCAGCCAAAGAGCGCGGCTTCCGCGTTACCACCAACAGCACCTTCTTCCTCGGCGCGGACCCGGAGCGGATTCGCGGGATGTTCGACCGCCTGACCGAGCTTGGCGTGGACGGGCTGATGATCTCGCCGGGCTATCCCTACGAGAAAGCCCCGGACCAGGAGCACTTCTTGGCCCGCAACCAGACCAAAGAGCTGTTCCGCGAGATCCTGGATGACGCGCCGGAGCGCTGGACCTTCAACCACTCCCAGCTGTTCCTTGAGTTTCTCAAGGGGGAGATCGAGTACGACTGCACGCCGTGGGGCAACCCGACGCGCACCGTCTTCGGCTGGCAGCGGCCCTGCTATCTGATGGACGAGGGCTACGCGGAGACATTCCGCGAGCTGATCGAGGAGACGGAGTGGGAAAACTACGGGGTGGCCAGCGGCAATCCGAAGTGCGTGGACTGCATGGTACATTCGGGCTACGAGGCGACGGCGGTGATCGATGCGTCGCAGAATGTGAAGCGTGGCCTGCGGACGCTGATGGCGACGTTCCGCTAGGGGACGCTCCGGAGGGCGGAGCCACAGCTATCCGTCGCCCATCGCGTTCATCACATCCTCCACGAACCCTCCGGATCCGTGGGGCTTGTGTAGTAGATCGTCCCCCGCCGCGTCGTGATCCGCACGCCGTTCGTAAAACGATTCGCCAGCCCGCGTCCGCCGCCCCAGCCGAGCACCCGCGGTATGAACGGAACCCGAACCGCCTCGTCGATCGCCGTCCAGTTCAACTCCGCCTTAGGCTCGAAAGGCCAAGGAGCGGTCCGTCAAGTCGTAGCGCGTGTGGAATGCCGCGTGCAGCGACAGGATCACGAGCGCCGTGATCGGCGCAACGAAGAACGCGCCGTTCAGCGCCCGCGCCGGTCCTGCGCGCACAGCCCCTTGGTAGGGGCTAGACGAGGCGGAAGCGAGTGCCGCAGAGGGTGATGGTGCTCTCGTCGTTGGAGACTTCGAGCTCGTGCTCGCGGGCGGCGTGGATGATGCGGGCGCGGTCCACCGCTTCAACGTCGAGGCCGCCCAGACCGTCGCCGCGGCCGTCCACCGCTTCCACAAAGCGCAGCTCGGCGTCGTCCAACGCGATGCTCGGTTGGCCCTCCGCGTTTTCGGTGAGGGGCAGCTGGAGGACCTCGGACCAGCGGACGGCCATCGCCTGCGGATTGTCGGATTGCAGCTCGGCGGCGGTCATGCGACGGACAACGTCGGTGCGTTGCGCGGGCAGCCAGTTGGGGCCGGCGGGATGCCAGGGGCCGGCGGGGTCGTCGTCGCCCTCGTTCCAGCGCAGCTCGGCGATCGCGCCGGGCACATCCTTGGGGTGCAGCTGGATGCCGTCGGAACGCTCGCCGGGCGAGTCGTTGACGAGGCGGATGCCGAGCCCAGCCACATGGGCGCGACGGGCGGCGATCTGGTCGCATTGCATGATCACCATGTAGCCGCCGTCGCCGCCGCGCCGCTGGAGATAGCGTCCGCCGGCGGTGCCCGGCCGCAGCGGCGAGACGACTTCGAGGAAGTTGTCGCCGATGGGCATCAGGAAGTTGTGCAGCCCGAAGACGCCCACTCCCTCGTCGCGGTAGCAGATGTCGAGTCCGAAGACGCCGCGCAGGTGGGCTTCGATAGTGTCGAGGTCTTCGGCGACCAGGGCGATCTGGCGCATTCGCAGCATGTTCGGCTCCTTGCTGAGGCGGCCTGTCAACCGCTAGCGGCCTTTGAAGACGGGCTTGCGCTTTTCGATGAAGGCGTTGCGGGCTTCGGCGGAGTCTTCGCTCTGTCCGATGCGGCGCATGCGGTCGGCTTCGCGGCGCAGGGCTTCGGAGAAGGGGATGGCGAAGGCGTCGTTGAGGTTGGACTTAATCCCCGCCATGGCCAGCGGGTGCGAATCGCGCAGTCGCGCGGCGACGGCGCGCACGCCGGGCAGCAGTTCGTCGGCGGGGAAGACGCCGTTGGCGAGACCGAGGCCGCGAGCGGTCTCGGCGTCGACGCGGTCCGGCAGCAGGTACATCTCGCGCGCGCGGGCCAGGCCGACGAGGCGCGGCAGCGTCCAGGTGCCGCCGAAGTCGCCGGAGACGCCGACATTGAGAAAGGCGGTGTAGAGGTAGGCGCTGTCCGCCATGTAGCGCAGGTCGGCGGCCAGTGCGATCGAGCAGCCGGCACCGGCCGCGCCGCCGTTCAGCGCGCAAATGGTGGGCTTGGCCATTTCGTGCAGCAGCAGCGAGGTGCGCTCGAAGTAGTTGAGGCTGCCGATGCTGGCTTCGAGGTTGGGCTCGACGCCGGTCCCATCCTTGAGGTCGCCGCCGGCGCTGAAGAGGCGTCCGGCGCCGGTCAGGATGACTACGCGGGCGTCGGGATCGGAGGCGGCGGCTTCGAGCGCCTGGCGCAGCTCGCGCAGCAGCGTTCCGTTGAGCGCGTTGAGCCGCTCAGGGCGGTTGAGCGTGATCGTGGCGATCTGGTCTTCAACCTCGTAGAGGACGGTTTCAAACATCTCGGCTCCTGTCGCGATTGGCCTGTTGGGCGCATGCTAGCCGCGCGCAAGGTTGAGTCGTGCGACACTCACAGGCAACGGCGGCAGCACGCCAGCAACACACCAGTTGGGGAGCAGCGCAGGGACGCGATGAGCGACGCGGCGAATGTCGATCTGGCGGTGGTCACGGCACTGTCGTGGGAGGGCGACGCGGCGCTGGCCGGGCGGCGGCTACTCGGCTCGGAGCGCACGATCTGCGCGGTGAGCGGGCCTGGGCTGACGGCTGCGCGGATCGCGGCGGAGGAGCTGCTGGAGCGCGGTCGTCCGGCAGCAGTGCTCAGCGTGGGCGTGGCGGGCGGTTTGCGAGGCGACTTGGTCTGCGGGGATCTAATCGTGTGCGAGCGGGTGCTGTTGCTGGGCAGCGAGGAACGCTGGGCAGCCGATCGGCGTCTGCTGCAGCTGACCGAGCGCGCGATCAGAGCGGCGGGGTTGCGCCCGCAGCCGGCCGATTCGCTGACGACGCCGTACGTGCTGGCCGGCCCGGAGCAGAAGGCGGCGGCGGCGGAGACGGGCGCGGCGATTGTGCAGATGGAGGACGCGGAGTGGGCGCGGGCCTGCGCGGCGGCGGCGGTGCCGTTCTGCGCATTGCGAGTGGTGATTGATCCGGTCGATGAGGATGTGCCGTCGGAGCCGGAGGCGTGGTCGACGCGGCCCAACCCGCTGATCGTCGGTCGGGCGATTCTGCGGCGTCCGGCGCTGGCGCGGGAGATGGCGCGGCTGGCGCTGCACCGCCGCCGCTCGCTGCGCGAGCTGGAGCGGGCGCTGCTGCGGGTGATTCCGGCGCTGGCCGAACGGGCAGCGTGAGGGCGCCGTGCAGACGCGGTGAGGGCGGCGCGGTGAAACGGGCGCTGGTTACGGGTGCGAGCGGCTTTATCGGCGCGCATGTGCTGCGGGCGGTGCTGGAGGCGGGCGCTGAGGCGCGGGCACTGGTGCGGACCGGCAGCGATCGCGCCAACGTGGCGGGGCTGCCGGTTGAGGTGGTTGAGGGGGATTTGACCGACTCGGCGTCGCTGGAGCGCGCGATGCAGGGCGTGGACACGCTGTTTCACGTCGCGGCGCGCTACGACCTCTCGCGCCGCGTGCGCCGCGATGTCTGGCGGGCCAACGTGCTGGGCACGGAGTACGCAATGCGCGCGGCGCTGCGGCAGGGGGTGGAGCGGGTCGTGCATACGTCGTCGGTGGCGGCGATCGGTTCGCCGGCCGATTTGACAGCCAGTTCACCTGCTGGTTCAGGGGGCGGCTCCAACGGCGAGTTGGCGGATGAGCGGCAGTGGGCGTCACCGCAGGGCGCACCGGGGCCATACGAGCGAAGCAAGATCGTGAGCGAGCGGCTGGTGCATCGGCTGGTTGCGGCGGAGGGTCTGCCGGCGGTCGTGGTACTGCCGACTGCGCCGATCGGGCCGCTGGATCGGAAACCGACGCCGACGGGGCGGCTGATCGCGGACGCGGCGTGCGGTCGGATGCCGGCCTACATCGGCAGCGCGGGGTTGAACGTGGCGCATGTGCGGGATGTAGCGCGAGGGCATGTGCTGGCGGCGGCGCGGGGGCGGATTGGGGAGCGCTACATCCTGGGGCACGCGGAGGGGAACCTGACGCTGCGGGAGATCATCGAGCGGGCGGCGGCGGTGAGCGGCGCCGATGCGCCGACGCTCTCGATTCCGTGGCAGCTGGCCTACGGCTGGGCGCTGATCGATGAACTGGGCGGGGCGCTGCTGGAGCGGACGCCGCGGGCGACCGTCGCGGGGGTGCGGATCAGCCGGCGCCGGCAGTGGTACGACGTGAGCAAGGCGATCGGGGAGTTGGGGCTGCCGCAGACGCCGTTGGGGGAGGCGTTTGGGGAGGCGGTGGAGTGGTTTGGGCGCAAGTCGTAGACTTGCGGCATGACACGCACCGCACTGATCACGGGGGCGAACAGCGGGATTGGGTTGTCGGCGGCGCTGGCGCTGCGGCGGCAGGGTTGGTCGGTGGCGATCACGGCGCGCGACGCGGGGCGTGGGGAAGCGGCGCTGGCACAGATTCGCGCCGCCAGCGATGGGCCGGAGCCGTGTCTGCTCGACCTGGACCTGGCCAGCTTCGCCTCGACTCGCCGCTGCGCGGCGGAGGCGCTGGAGCGGTTGCCGCGGATCGATGTGTTGATCAACAACGCGGGGATCAACGTGTCCGAGCGGGTGGTGACGGAGGACGGGATCGAGCGGACGCTCCAGGTGAATCATTTCGGGCACTTTCTGCTGACGGGGCTGCTGTTGGAGCGGCTGCTGGAGTCGGACGACGCGCGGGTGGTGAATGTGTCGTCGGTGCTGCATCGGCGGGCGGACGGATTTCCGCTGGACGATCTGACGCTGGAGCGGCGCTGGGGGCGGATGTATCCGTATGCGTCGTCGAAGCTGGGCAACATTCTGTTCACGCGGGAGTTGCAGCGGCGCTACGGCGGGCGCGGGCTGACGAGCGTGGCGGTGCATCCGGGCGGCGTGCGGACGCAGTTGGGGCGCGACGGCGATCTGGGCGGCGTGTTCGGTCTGGCCTGGCGGGCGATGCAGACGTTCCTGCTGACGCCGCGCCAGGGGGCGGCGCCGGTCGCGGCGGCGGCGGTCGATGCGGAAATGCGGGAGCAGGGCGGGGAGTACTTCGAGCGCAGCAGGCGGCGGCCCGGCAGCGCGGCCTCGCAGGATGCGGAGGCGGCCGCGGCGCTCTGGCGGATCAGCGAGGAAGTCACGGGTGCGGAATTTCCGCCGCTCGATGAGGATGCGGGCGGGTGAGCGAGCTCCGCACGCGCGAGGAGCTGTTGGCGGCGCTGCGGGAGGATGCGGCGCGGCTGCCGGAGGCGGTTGGGGCGCTGGGCGAGGCGGAGCTGTCGCGCGGGGTGTATGAGAACGGTTGGAATGCGCGGCAGCTGTTGGCGCATCTGGCGGCGATCGAGTGGACCTATCCGCGGCTGATTGAGCAGGCGGAAGCGGCGGCGGGCGGTTTGGACAGCTCGGACGGCGGGACGTTCGATATGGACGCCTATAACGAGCGGCAGGTGGCGAAGCGCGCGGAGGCGGGCATCGGCGCTCTGCTGGAAGAGTTCGCTCGCAACCGCGCCGCGACGATTGACGCGGTTGCGGCGGCGGATGCGGCGTTGCTGGGGAAGCCGACGCGCTCGGCGGGCGGTGTGGAGGGAACGCTGCTGGAGGTGTTGATCGGCGTGACGGTGGGGCACGTGCGGGAGCACATCGAGGACCTGGCGGGCGCGGGTCGTTCGCACGCTTAGAGCGTGCTCACACATGCTCAGGCGCCGTCAGCCCATGTCCTTCCGTCATTCCTGCGCAGGCAGGAATCCACGCCCGTTCGCAGGTCCGCTCGATGCGCCGGTGCCGACGACAGTCGCCGTATGGATTCCCGCTCGGGGGCGGGAATGACGGGGAAAAGGGGCGGGAATGACGGGGAAAAGGGGCGGGAATGACGGGACAGAGTGAACGTGCCTTAGCCGTCTCCGATCCGCTCGGCGGCGTCCCGGGCGGCGTGCAGGTAGATGGGGTTGGGGTTGAGCTCGTACTCGCGCAGGCAGGCTTCGGTGAACTTGATCGCGTGCGGTCCGGCGGCGTGGATCGCGCGGTCGATCAGTTCGTCCCGAGCTGGTAAGTTGTCGTTCGGATCGTTCGTCCAGTTGGGCTCTTCGAGCATGTACCAGGCGTACATCGCGGCGCAGGCTTGCCAGGCGTAGCGAGCGGCCAGGCTCGCATCGGCGTCCGACAGATACGGCGCGATGAAGCGCAGCGCGCTGGGCGCGGTCAGCGTATGCACGAATACGAACGGTACCGTGCGGTCGCTCAGGTACCAGTGGGCCGCTGTTTCGGTCAGATCGGAGAGGAACGCCGATACGTTTTCGCCCGGCGCAGCCAGATTGACGGTATCGCCGAAGTCTGGCTGCTCGCGCATGCGCCGCATCGTCTGCCAGATCAGCCCTTGGCTGACGAAGCCGGGGGCGTGCAAGCGTTCAACGTTTTGCACCGCCTCGGAGGGCGGGCGCGAGGCGATGAGCGCGGCCGGCTCGCCGGGCAGGGTCTGCCAGGTAGACGCCCAGTAACCCAGGCCCTGCGCCAGCTCGTGCAGGCGGGGCGCTGTTTCGGTACCGGCCAGGCTGCGGACTGCGTGGGCGGTGCGGATCAGTCCGTGGGCGGCGCGCGAGATCAGCGCGGGCGCGAGGCGCGGAACCCAGAGCGCGACGGCGGCCTGCCAGCCCGTCGCAGCAATTTCGCGATCGAAGAAGGCGACCCAATCGGCGACGCGGTGCGCGTCGCCGAGCGCCTCGCGCCATTCGTCGGGCGCGATCGGCGCAACCTTGCGCGGCGCTTCATCCAGCTCCGCGCAGTAGGCCTCCAGCCAGGGGATGATTCCGCCGCCCCGCCCCATCGCCGTCATTGCCTCGATCGCCATCGGCGCATGGTTCGAGGCGCCTGGGCCGTATTCCGGCCCGTTCCGATGCGCTATTTCGAGTGCTGCATCGATTCCGTCACGCATACCGCTCCGATCGGTTCAGGAGCAGGCCGAGGCGGCCTGCGGGTGAATTGTACCAGAAGAGAGGCGGCGGAAACACATCTTCAACCGGTGGGCGTACGGGCGGGCGCAGTCGGGCGCATCTGCAAGCCGAAGTCGCGCAGCAAGTGGAGAATCTGGGCATTGCTCGGCGCGGCCAGGGCCGCCAGCGCGTCGGGGAGCGTCTCGCCGCCGTCGCTTGTGGGTCGTCGGAGCTCGGACTTGCCGTATGCGCGGGCAACTTCCACGAGGCAGATATTGATGAATTCGGGATCGCCGGACTCGTAGGCGTCTGCGATGTAGGCAGCGACATCCTCGTCGTCGCGCAGATGGGCGACCCAGTCGAACTCGCGGACGTTCAGCCCCCCGAGACGTTCCCAGTTGCTCACGGAAGCTCTCCGATCATGCGCCTGGCGCGAGCGATATCGCGATCCTGGCTGTATGTTCGTGTGAGATGACATTCGATCAAAAGATGTGCGAGGCTCGCTCGCCTTCGTAGACGCGCGTCTCGGGAATTGCCACGTACTCCACCCACAGCCGCCAGATGCGCTCCCATTGCTCACCGGCGGGATCGGCGTGGACCACCGGCATGCCCAGGCGCTCTGCGTCGTGCGCGGAGATCGTGGCGGCATGGCTCTGCGGCTCCTCAACCAGACGGGGCAGCGCCTGTTGAGCGATTTCCTTCACGCGATCATCGTCGCGTCCTGTACAGGACGCGAGCGCTTCGTGAATGAGGTCGTTTGATCGCTCGATCGCCTCACGGGCCGCCTGAACCTGTAGACCGCTGACGTCGGCCAGGAGCGATGCGTACAACGGGAACGTGTTCGAGTCGTTTCGAATTCGTTCCTCAGCGTGTTCAACGGCCGCAATGATGGTTTTCGCGGCGACCAGGCCTTGGTCCGGCATCGGAATTTGCGGGTCCACCGGGCCAAGATCACTGCTCGGTCCCATCAGGATGTAATGCGCCCCGAGCACGAACAACGTTCCCGCGCTCTTTGCACGATCGGGCACAATGACGGTCAGTTCTCGACATCGAGCCTGTGCCTGGCGAACCAGTCGAAGCGCTGTCTCCCCGTCGCCGCCGGGTGTATTGAGGATGATGTGGAGGTCTTCGGAAGGATCGGCGTCGTACAACGTGTCTTCGAAGAAGGTAACGCTGTAGGGGCTGATCTCGCCTGCGAGCACGACCAAGCGGCATTGAAGCTCGGCCTGATACTCGCGAATGAGTTCCTGGCGGTGATAACGGCGGCCTTGCGCGGCCTCGAAGAGGGGCGTCCGTTTCGGGTTGGTTCCGGAGGCTCCAGACGCGGTCATGCGCCGCCCCGCCGCCAGCGGTCGAGCAATCCTGGTACCGGTTCGTCCGCGGGCGCGACGGCGGGTTTCGTCGGAGGTTTGAGCGGCCAACGGCCGACGACAGGTTTGCCGGCGCGGACCTTGCGGGCGTGTTCGCGGGCGGCGCGGGCGATCTCCAGCTGTGCAAGCAGCTCCTCGGCCTTTGCGCCCGCAGGGGGGGAGATGGCGGGATCTTCGGTTGTCACGGCTGTTCCTCCTGCTTGGGCGCAAACCCTCGGTCGGCCTGCTTCCAGCATGCCACGGAGCCGCGAGTTCGGGCGGAATCGCGGCGAGCGAGTGCGTGGCGGTTTACTGGCGCGGGAGGCCGAGGCCGCGGGTGGCGATGATGTTGCGCTGGATCTCGCTGGTGCCGGCGGCGATTGTGCTGGGCACGCTGGACATGTAGGAGCGTCCGAGGCGGGCGGCGATCGGGGCGGCCGGGTCGTCGGGGTCGATCCGCTGCGAGGCGAGGCCGATCATGTTGACGCCGAAGCGGGCCACGCGCTGGCCCAACTCGCTGCCGAACATCTTCGACATCGAGGCCTCGTGGTTGGGCACCAGCCCCTTGCTCTGCATGTCGACGACGCGGTAAGAGATCAGCCGCGAGATTTCGGACTCGATGGCGAGGTTGGCGAGCCCGTTGCGGATGCCGGGGTCGTCGAGCAGCGTTGCGCCGCCGCGGCGGCCCGACTGGTCGGCGGCGTATTCCGACATCAGCTCGATGCTCTTGCGCGAGGTGGCGGACCACTGCACGCCGGAGCGCTCGAAGTCGAGCAGGGTGGCGGCGACGTACCAGCCGCGGTTGTATTCGCCGAGCATGTTGCTGGCGGGCACGCGGACATCGGTGAAGTAGACCTCGTTGAAGCCGTGCTCGCCGAGCATGTTGATCAGCGGGCGCACCTCGATGCCGGGCGCGTTCATGTCGAGCAGGAAGTAGGAGATACCGCGGTGCTTGGGCGCTTCGGGGTCGGTGCGCGTGAGCACATGGATCCAGTCGGCGTGGTGCGCGCCGGAGGTCCAGATTTTCTGGCCGTTGATCACGAAGTCGTCGCCGTCGCGCACGGCGCGGGTCTGGAGTCCGGCGAGGTCGGAGCCGTTGCCGGGCTCGGAGAAGCCCTGCGCCCAGTAGGACTCGGCGTTGGCGATGCGCGGCAGGTGCTCGCGGCGCTGCTCCTCGGTGCCGTGCAGCATCAGGCAGGGGCCGACCATCGAGATGCCCTGCCCGCCGGCGCCGGGCGCGCCGCGGTAGGCGGCCTCCTCGCGGTAGATGGTCTGCTGGATGTGGCTCGCGCCGCGCCCGCCGTATTCGGTCGGCCAGGCCATCGTCAGCCAGCCTTTGCTGGCGGCGCGCTTCTCGAAGGCGCGCTCGGCCTCGTAGAAGGAGTCGTCGCCGGGCTCGTTGGCGCCCTGCGGCGGCACCCAGTTGCCGTCGATGAAGTCGACCACCTCGCTGCGGAACGTCTCGTCTTCGGTCGTGAATTTGTAGTCCATGTCGATCTCCTCGCGCTCCTCGCGGCTGTGGTTGCGCCACGATTATAGCCGCCGCGCGGCGCGTTTACCCTGAGGGCATGAGTAGGTGGGACGCGATCGTGATCGGAGCCGGCCCGGCGGGGGCGACGGCGGCGCGTCGGCTGGCCGCGGGCGGGGCGCGGACGCTGCTACTGGAGCGGGAGCGGCTGCCGCGCTACAAGGCTTGCGGGGGCGGCGTGCCGACGCGCACGGAGGCGCTGCTGGGGCTGCCGCTCGAGAGCGTCGTGGAAGGGGTGGTCGACACGATCGAGGTGAGCCGCTTCGGGACGACCTGGTTCCGCAAGCGCTCGCCGCGCCCGCTGGCCTCGATGGTGATGCGCGATCGCTTCGACGGCTGGCTGGCGGACGCGGCGACGGGGGCGGGCGCGGAGCTGCGGGACGGCTGCGCTGCACAGGGCGTCGCCCTGCGTCCCGACGGCGTGGAGGTGGAGACGCCCGGCGGACGCGAGCGGGGGCGTTGGCTGCTCGCCGCCGACGGGGCGACGGGCGCGATCGCCCGCCGGTGCGGCTTCCCCATCGCAGGAGCGCGCAGCGCGGCGTATGAGCTGGAGGTGGCCGCGCCGCAGGCGGCGCTGGAGCGCTGGCGCGGCGCAGCCAATGTGGATGTGGGCTACCGCCCCTGGGGCTACGGCTGGGTCTTCCCGAAAGCAGGATCGCTTTCGGTGGGGTTGGTGGCCGCGCCGTCGCGGGGGCGCGGGATTCGCCGCCAGGCGCGGCGCTATTTGGACCGTCTGGGGCTGGCGGAGGCGGAGTTGCAGCGGGTG
Organism: Dehalococcoidia bacterium; assembly: GCA_965242565.1. Taxonomy (GTDB): domain Bacteria; phylum Chloroflexota; class Dehalococcoidia; order Bin125; family Bin125; genus CATQGW01. The sequence continues at coordinate 2,232,754 of OZ251457.1, forward strand.
GCGGGGCACCCGATCCGCTATCGGCGCAGCCGCAGCGAGCCGGTCGCGCGGGGCGCGGCGCTGCTGCTCGGCGACGCGGCGGGGCTGGCCGACGAGTTCACGGCCGAGGGCATCGCCTACGCCGTGCATTCGGCGAATCTCGCCGCGGAAGCGATCCTGGGCGGCGACGACCCGGCCGCCGCCTACGGCGCGGCGGTGGATCGCGAGATTCAGCCGGAGTTGGACGCCGCACGCACGATTTCGCGGCTTTACTACTTCTGCGTCACGACCTGGCCCTGGCTGGCGCGGCGGGCGTCGGACATCGTCGGCTACCTCTGGCGCGCGTTCTTCCGCGTGATGCGCGGCGAAAGCACCTACGCGGCGGAGCTTGGGCGCGTTCCGGGCGGCGGCGCGGCGCAGCGTTGGCTGGCGGCGGCATGAGCGCAGTGAAGCCGCTGCGGGCGACGGCGATTATCAAGCGGCTGGTCAAGGAGGCGCCGCTCACACCGTGGCGTCCGACGGGGGATCCGGTCACCGAGCTGGTGCTGACGCTGCTCTCACAGAACACCTCCGACACCAACTCGGGGCGGGCGTTCCAGCAGCTGCTGGCGCGCTACCCCGACTGGGACGCGGTGCTGGCCAGCGACCCGGCGGAGCTGGAGGAGACAATCCGCCCCGGCGGGCTGGCGCCGACCAAGGCCAGGCGGATGCGTGAGCTGCTCGAGCAGCTGCGGGAGCGGCTGGGGCCGGAGTGGGACGCCTCGCTGCTGGCGACGCTGCCGATTGGCGAGGCGAAAGAGTGGCTCGTCTCGCTGCCCGGCGTGGGGCCGAAGACGGCGGCGTGCGTGCTGCTGTTTTCGCTGGGGCGAGCGGCGCTGCCGGTGGATACGCATGTCCACCGGGTGTCGCAGCGGCTGGGGCTGATTGGGGCGAAGGTGAACGCGGTGAAGGCGCACGATGCGCTGGAGGCGCAGCTGCCGCCGGCCAGGTACTACGACTTTCACGTGTCGATTATTCGCCACGGCCGCCGCGTCTGCCATGCGCGCCGTCCGCGCTGCGGGGAATGCGTGCTGCGGGATCGGTGCCCCAGCGCCGAGGAGTTTGCGGGCGGCTAGCCGCCGCGCGGTAGCTTGCGGCAAGCTCCGCCAACATTTGCATCCGCGCTCACTTTTCGCTCGCGGGCCGGGACCTGGGCGACGCTCAGCGGGCGGGAAGGACGATACGCGGCTGCCCCCAGCACTCGATCGATCCGTCGGTGTGCAGGCCGCAGCTGTGCGTAGTGGCAGCGCTGACGGCAGTAAAGCGGCCGGGCGGGGCGTCGGCTTGCCCTGCGTAGCCTCCGTCTTTGCCGGATGAAGTGAATCCTTCGTCGTCATTGCTCCCCCAGCACTCGATCGATCCATCTGTGCGCAGACCGCAAGCGTGCCAGGTGCCGGCGCTCACGGCGCGGAAGCGGCCGGGCGGGGGGCTGGTCCTCCCCCAACTGCCATCTCCCCAGCACTCGATCGCTCCTGATGTGCGTAGGCCGCAGGTGTAGATCCCGCCGGCGCTGACGGCACGGAACGGGCCCGGTGGCGCGTCGCCCTGCCCGTAGTCGTTGCGCCCCCAGCACTCGATCGCGCCACTCTCATGCACACCGCAAGCGTGCCATGCGCCGGCGCTGACGGCGGTAAAGCGGCCCGCCGGGGAGCTGGCCTGCCCGTAGTCGTTGTGTCCCCAGCACTCGATCGCGCCGATGCTGCGTAGACCGCAAACATGCAAGTTGACAGCGCTGACGGCGCTAAAGCTGCCTGTGGGGATGTCGGCAAGCGGTCCCCGCCCCCGCCCACTGAACCCGCCCCAACACTCGATCTCACCGCTCTCACGCACGCCGCAACTATACCCTGAGTCGACGCTGACGGCGGTAAAGCTGCCCGACGGGACTAGATTCTGTGCGGATTCGTTCCATCCCCAACATTCGATCGCGCTAGCGCTGCGCAGGCCGCAGGCGTGATACGCGCCAGTGCTGACGGCGATAAAGCGGCCGGTAGGAGCGTCAGCCTGTCCGACGTAGCGGCTCTGGTACTTCCGATCGGGTGTATCGTTCTTCCCCCAGCACTGGATCGATCCGTTCTCGCGCAGACCACAGGTGTGGTACCAGCCAGCGCTGACGGCGGTGAAACGGCCTTTCGGAGCGTCGGTTACCCCTGTGGGGTCTCCCCAAAAGTCGTAGTTCCATCCCCAGCATTTGATTGCACCGTCCGTGCGCAGCGCGCAGGTGTGGTCAAAGCCAGCACTGACAGCCGTAAAGCGGCCAGCCGTCGGAGTGATTTGCCCTCCATACGAGCTGTCGTTTTCTGCTGCTGGGAGACCTCCTGTGTTGTTTCTGCCCCAACACAGAATCGCGTTGTCTTCGCGCACCGCGCAGGTATGCCCGCCGCCAGCACTGACGCTGGTAAAGCGGCCGGGCGGGGGGCTGGTCTCTCCCGACCGACCCTCGCCCCAGCACGCGATCTCTCCGCTCTCACGCAGGCCGCAAGTGTGATTGCCACCGGCACTGACGGCGGTGAAACTGCCCTCCGGGGCGTCGATCTGCCCGGCGTATTCTGTTCCCCAGTTCTGCTCCAAGTTTTGCCCGAAGTAGTCTCCGTCGCGCCTTCTGTTGCTACCCCAGCATGTGATCTCTCCGCTCTCACGCAAGCCGCAGGTGTGCGCCCCGCCGGCGCTGACAGCGGTAAAGCTGCCCTCCGGGGCGTCACTCTGTCCGTAGCTGTTAAGCCCCCAGCATGTGATCGTGCCATCTTCGTAGGTTACGCAAGTATGTGCCCCACCGGCGCTGACGGCGCTAAACGGACCTGGTGCGTCGCTCTGAGGGAGCATGATCGTGGTGCTGCTCAGCCAGCGGCCGCGCTCGGCGTTGTGCGGGAAGTAGCGCGCCGGCGGCAGAATCCGCTCACCATCCGTCGGCGTGAATCCGAATTCGATCCGCCCGCCCGCCCGCGCGTTGATCCGGCCGATCTCCTCTCCCTCTACCTCTACCGGGCTGCTGCTCAGCCAGCGGTCGCGCGGGGCACCCTGCGGTAGAAAACGGGCGCGGGGGAAGACTCGCGGGCCGATCGCCTCTCCGCTTGCGTCGGTCGGCTGCCATCCGAATTCGATCCGATCGTCGGCGACGCGGCGGGCGGTGATTTTGCCGTAGCGCTGCTCTTCGCTCTGCGCGTCGGCGCTCGGTAGGTCTAGCGCGACGATCGCGGCAAGTGCGACGACTACCAGGGTTGCAAGTAGCGCGCCGCGCATGAAGTACGCAGTCCCGCTCATCATCCCGCTGTTCCTGTCGGATTTGCCGAGCATGGCGTGGTCCTTTCGATCATTGCGAGACATCCTCGGCACACGGAAGTCCCATGGCCTCTATGAGCGTGACGACGCCTGCGTCCGTGAAATGGTTGAGTTCTTTCTCGTTGACTTCGAACGCTGCGGATGCGATTCCGGCGCTCCGCAGATCGGACTCCGTGGCATTAATGCGCCGCTTCACGCCGTCGTCGGTTCCGGGGCGAGCGTCGAAGTGGTAGTAGGTGCGGCTGCCGCCGTCGTTGAACCAGACGAAGCAAGAGGTCTCGAACGCATCGAGCACATCTTGCGACACACACTGTGGTTTAGAGTCGTTGAAATGCCCATAGAACGTGACGACGCTGTGGGAGAGAAGCAGCCGCTTGAAACGCTGGTCGCCGACGATCTTGACCACGTACTGCTCCGGGCATTCCGGTGACGCGCAGATACGCTCATCATCGCCAACTCCAGTGAGGCCGGGATCATCGGGGATTGCGCAAGGCGCGTTCTCGTCCGCTGCCTGCTGTTGGTCGCCTGGCTCTTCGATGGTGGTCGAGGTGCCATCCGTATCTTGGTCGGTGTCGCCGTCATCGGTTTGCTGCTGCTGAGCAATCTCCTCTTGCTGTTGGGCAGACGTATCTGCACCAGCCGTCGATGCGCCGCCCTGTGCTTGGGACTGCTCAGTGCCTGGCTCAGCCGCCTCCTGCTGCTCCTCATCTGGAGGATTCACGGTGACGTTTGTCGTGGTGTTGACGGTTGTTTCGGCGTCACCACCACTGGATTGGACATCAACGTCCGTGCCCACATCACCGTCTTCCGTTTCGACTTCGACGGGGGTCTGAACGCTGACGTCCGTCTCGTTGCCGTTCTCACCATTGGGAGTGCGCATCGCCAGCATCACGACTGCGATGAGCAGTCCGATGATGGCGATGACCGCGGCGATGATCGTCCAGTCGCGTGTGCTCATCGGGCGGCCTTAGTAGCTGAGCCACTCGAAGATGCGGGTGAAGCAGCTGTTGCCCACATCTTCGATCACGTGGTCGGGCGCACGCTGGAGCACATCGGCGGCGGCGCGCAGCAGATTTGCGCCGGCCCTGCGCACGGCGGGGTCGTACCAGAGGTCGTCGTTGAGCTCTTCGCCGCGCTCGGCCTTGTCGCGCAGCGCGTTCAGGAAGTCGGTGTAGGCCCCGTGAAAGCGACCCGCGCCGCCGGGCGGATCGAACGAGTCCATGTCGTCGATCGCACGCTCCAAGGTGCGTCGGGCGTCGCGTGAATCCTCGTAGGCCGCCTCCGCCGCGTCGTCGTCAACCCCGCACCACCAGCTGAGGTAGTCCCGCGCTGAGCCCTCAAAGCCTCCGCTGCAACCAGCGGCGATCAGCGCGACGGCGACTGCCGCCAGCGCTAGAACAAGGGTTTTACCCCCCCCCCCCCCCCGACCGACTTGTCATAAGTGTACGCATCACTCTCGCTCCTGCTGCTTCGCCTTGCTCGCCGTGCGGGTGCATTGTGGATGCTAGGCAGGTGAGGGGGGTTGGGTCAAGCGGGGCGGCGGTGTGCGCGGGCGGGTAGCATTGCGGCAGAGACACGCGATGTGTGAAAGGTGGAGACTGATGCCGCTGGCTTCGATTTCTGTGGGGGAACTGCGCAAGGTGGGGGTGGGGGTGCAACGGCCTGAGGATGTGGTGGTGTCGCGCGAGGGGCGGGTCTGGCTGTCGGACCAGGCGAGCGCGGCGGCGGAGGCGCTGCCGGACGGCTCGCTCAATCGGGTGGGCAACGCGGGCGGCTCGCCGAACGGGATCAACATGGACCGCGAGGGGCGAATCATCATCGCCAATGTGGGCGGCCTGGAGACGGACGGGGGGCCGGGGCCGGTGCAGCGTCTGGATACGGAGACGGGCGAGATCGAGGTGCTGGCGGAGAGCGTGGAGGGGATTCCGCTGGTGGCCTCGAACTACCCGCACATCGATTCGCAGGGGCGGATTTGGGTGACGCACTCGACCTCGCGCTCGGGCGGGGATGCGTTTTCGGGGCCGCCCGACGGGTTTCTGTTTCGGATCGAGACGGACGGCTCGACGACGATGCTGGCGACGGAGATCGAGTTCGCCAACGGGGTAACGCTGGATCCAGCTGAGGAACACGTGTACGTGTGCCAGACGACGGGCTGCAACGTGCTGCGCTTCCCGATTCGGGCGGACGGCTCGCTGGGCGAGCGGGAGCAGTATGGGCCGAAGCTGGGCAAGGCGGTGGCGGATTTGGCGTCGGCGCGCCCGCTTTCGGCGGAGCAGCGCGGCGAGCTGGGGCTGACGGACGGCTGCGGCTTCGACCAGGAGGGCAATCTGTGGGTGACGCTGCCGATGTCGAACAAGGTGGTGGCGATCACGCCGGCGGGCGTGATGGAGACGATCATCGAGGATTTGGCGGGTGAGGTGATGCAGGCGCCGACGAACGTGAGTTGGGGCGGTGCGGACATGCGGGATTTGTACGTCGGCAGCATCCGCAGCGACTACGTGGTGCATGCGCGGAGCCCGGTGCCGGGCGAGCCGCTGGTGCATCAGCGGCCGTAGGTGGCTTCATTGCGGCGCGCGACCTCGTCGATGACGACGGTGCGGTTGCGGTCGTCGATCGTGTAGATAATCCGCCAGTCGCCCTGGCGGACGCGGTAGCGTTCGTCGCGATCGGCGGTGAGCTTTTCGACGCGGCGCGGGCGCGGATTCTGCTCAAGCGCGGCAATCCGCTGGAGCACGCGATTCAACTCGCGCGGTTGCAGCAGGCGGCGCATGCGCCGCTTCAGCTTGGCCGGAATGATCACCTGGTAGCCGCCCGGAGCGCTCAAGGCGTCTCGCTCCACGGGCGGCCGAAGACATCGGCGAAGATCTCGTCGAACTCCGCTTCGGAGGTGGCGAACTCGGTTGAGTCGTCGTCGTCATCGTCGTCGTGGAGTTCGATGGGGCCCCACCATTCGAGGAAGTCGCGCTGCATGAGGGCGACGATCGCTTCGGCGATGGTCACGGCGTCGCGGGCGTCTTCGACGGGTTCGCAGTCGCGGTCGGGGCGGGTGTAGTGCTCTTTGGCGTTCCAGAGGTCATCCAACAGGTCGGTGAAGACGCGGACGGAGTGGATGCCGTCGGTGCGGGTTTCCCAGCAGAAGGGGTCGGCGCGGAGCCGCTCAATGATTTTGTCGAGGGTCCAGGTCGGCTCGGCGCAGGGGTAGGCGACGCCGGCGAGGACCTGCTCAACGGCGCGGATGGCGCAGTCGTAAGCCTCGACGGGGTTCGGTGAATCGGGCCGCCAGGCGGCTGCTTTGGCGCGCTCCAGCGAGTGTTGGGCGGCATCGCGGGCGGCCAGCACCTCGGGCGGGATTGGGCTGGTTCCCGCTCGGGGGCGGGAATGACGAGAAAAGGCGGCGGGGTCCAGCTGTTCGTTGGTGGTCATGCCTGCTCCGCGGGGAGAGCGTCGCGCGCTTCGCGGCTCAACGTATCAGGTTGGCATCAGGTTGGCGGGTGGGCACGAGCGGAGAGATCCTGCGATACTGCGCGCGATGTGGGCGAACTCGCCCGGGACAGTACACGAGGAGGAACGAGATGCATGATCTGGTGATTCGCAACGGGCTGGTGGTGGATGGGACGGGAGCGGCCGCGCGTCGGGCGGATGTGGCGATCGACGACGGGCTGGTCTCGATCGTGGGGGAGGTGGCGACGAGCGGGCGCGAGGAGATCGACGCCGAGGGGAAGCTGGTGACGCCGGGCTTCGTGGATATCCACACGCACTTCGACGGGCAGATCACCTGGGATCCGCTGCTGACGCCGTCGTTCTGGCACGGGGTGACGACGGTCGTGATGGGCAACTGCGGGGTGGGCTTCGCGCCAGCGGCGCCGAACCGGCGCGACTGGCTGATCGGTCTGATGGAGGGGGTGGAGGACATCCCGGGTTCCGCACTGGCGGAGGGGATGCAGTGGGGCTGGGAGTCGTTCCCGGAATACCTGGACTACCTGGAGACGCTGCCGAAGGCGATCGATGTGGGCACGCAGGTGCCGCACGGCGCGGTGCGGGCCTACGTGATGGGCGATCGCGGGGCGCGCAACGAGGATGCGAACCCCGAGGACATCGCGGAGATGGCGGCGATCGTGAAGGAGGGGATCGAGGCGGGCGCGCTGGGCTTCTCGACCTCGCGCACGCTGGCGCACCGCGCCATTGACGGCGAGCCGGTACCCGGCACGTTCGCGGCGGAGGACGAGCTGTTCGGCATCGGACGGGTGCTGGGTGAGCTGGGCACGGGCATCTACGAGGTCGCGCCGGCCGGCGTGACGGGCGACGACGCCAACGCGCCGGCGCTGGAGATCGCCTGGATGCGCAAGCTCTCAGCGGAGATCAGCCGCCCGGTGACGTTTGCGATGGTGCAGTTCGACAACGATCCGGAGGCCTGGCGCAAGGCGTTCGACGCCTCGCTGGAGGCGCTGGACGAGGGAGCGGAGATTTACCCGCAGGTGGCGGCGCGGGGGATTTCGCTGCTGCTGACGCTGCGCGGGCGGCATCCGTTCATTCACTCGCCCTCGTACCGCGAGCTGGATGGTCTGGACTGGACGGAGCGTGCAGAGCGAATGCGGCATCCGCAGCTGCGCGAGAAGATCCTGGGCGAGGTGACATCGCCGGACGCGGCGCTGGGCTTCCTGATGTGGAGCAAGCTCTACCCGATGAGCGATCCGCCGAACTACGAGCCTGAGCCTGCGGAGGCGGTGGAGGCGCGGGCCGCGGCGGCGGGCGTGACGCCGCTTGAGTTCGCCTACGACTTCCTGACCGAGGGCGCGGGGGACAACGTGCTGTTCGCGCCGCTGTTCAACTACGCGAACGGCGACCTGGAGCCGACGCGGGAGATGCTGCTGCATCCGCGCAGCGCGGTGGGTCTGTCGGACGGCGGGGCGCACTGCGGGGTGATCTGCGACGCGGGGATGCCGACCTTCATGCTGACGCACTGGACGCGCGACCGCGAGCGCGGCGAGCGGCTGCCGCTGGAATGGATCGTGAAGCGGATGACGCAGGATACGGCGCAGCTCTACGGCCTGGGCGACCGCGGGGTGCTGGCGCCGGGCAAGAAGGGCGACGTAAACGTGATCGACTACGAGGCGCTCCAGCTCGAGCTGCCGGAGGCGACGCACGATCTGCCGACGGAGGCGATGCGGCTGATCCAACGGTCGCGCGGCTACGTCGCCACGGTCGTGAGCGGCGAGGTGATCTCGCGCGACGGCGAAGAGACGGGCGCGCGTCCCGGGCAACTGATCCGCGGGGCGCGCTGAATGGGCGCGCGCTGAGCAGGGCGCGCCGAATGGGACGCGCGGGGTTGCGGAGTGAGTTGCGATGACCGAGTCTCGGCCTGAGCAGCTCATTCTGCAGCGTGTGCTGGAGCGCGCGTACGACCGTCGGATCATCGGCAATGTAGAGCGCCGCACCTATGTGGAGTTGATGATCGAGCTGGCGCTGGAGCGCTTGCGCCCGCGCTGGCGGGCGGTGGAGCCGTGGCATCCGTGGACACTGGAGCAGGCGGGGACGGGCAGGCGGATCGCGGTGCGGCAGGCGGCGGCGCGGCAGACATGGTCGTCGGCCGCGGCGACCACGCCGCCGCCGGAGTTCGATATTGCGCCGCGCAACGGATATTACGTTGAGGGGGGCAACCGGTGGGTTGAGGTGAACCCGCCGCGGCGGCCGGCGGATATCTACATCGCGGCGTATCACGGGGAGGCGAATAAGAGGATCGCCGATCAACGGCTGCCGGAGCAGTGGACATTCTACGTGGTTGCGGAGCGGGACTTGCCGCGGGGGCAGAAGCGGATCGGGCTGAATCGGTTCAAGGCGCGCGCGGCGGTGTGCGGGTTCGAAGAGTTGGGCGGGGTGGTGGCGCGGACGGCGCGGGAGTTGCGGCGGCGGAGGTGAGGGGTTTGGAGGAGGCGGGGGCGTGTCCTCTGTGAGAAGGCGGCCAGCTCGCCAGACTCTCGTTGGAGCCGGGGGCAAGCCCCGGTCAAGTTGGGGGCGACGGACAGAGGGCGCGGGAGCGACGGAGTGGTGTCAGGGGCGGTTTGGGCCGATTCCCGCTCGGGGGCGGGAATGACGGAGGGAGGGGCGGCGGGAATGACCGAGGGATGGGGGGCGCGGAATCGGGAATTGGGGTAGGGTGGTGCGCGGGAGGGGCGGGGTGCGATGGCGGGGCGCTCGGTGCATGAGGTGATTGTGGAGCAGCTAGTGAGGCGGGTGTACGGGCAGCCGTTGATCGAGAATGTGTACCGCAGCGACTATATGGAGTACATGGTGGCGATGGCGTTGGGGGATGCGTGGCGGCTGACGCCGCCGTGGGTTTCGTGGGATTTGGAGCACGGGGCGTCGCGGGTGCGGGTGGAGGTGAAGCAGTCGGCGGCGCGGCAGACCTGGACGGAACCGCCGGTGGCGAAGGAGCATCCGCGCCGCCCACGCTTCGACATTACGCCGCAGCAAGGCTACTACCTGAACGGGGATGCGGACTGGGTGTCGACGCCGTTGCAGCGGCAGGCGGACATTTACGTGTTCGCGTGGCATCCGGAGCGGGAAGAGCAGCTGGCGGATCACCGCTGTCCGGAGCAGTGGCGGTTTTTCGTGGTCTCGGAGCGTCGGCTGCCGCGGCGACAAAAGAGCATTGGGCTGCGTCCGCTGGGGCGTCTGACGCATCCGTGCGTCTACCGCGATCTGGCGGAGATCATCGGCTCGGTCGCGGCCGGTCTGCGCCGGCCGAAGGCGGAGGGGATGAAGCGGGGCGTGGTGACGCGGCCGGGCTGGACGGGCCGCGTGCGGTAGCATGAGCGGCGGCCGGCCGCAGCGGGGATCCGCCCGTAGGGCCGGCAGGGAGTGTTCTCATGCCCCGATCTTCGATTGAGCGCATCGTTGTTCAGCGGCTTGCGCATCAGCTGGTGACTCAGCGGTTGGTCGAGCGCGTCTACCACCAGCGGCTGATCGGCAACGTTGAACGCGGCGCGTATGTGGAGTGCCTGATCGAGCTGGCGCTGAGCGAGTTGCGTCCGCCGTGGTCGCTGACGGGTACATGGGCTGCGTGGGACCTTGAGCAGGCGGAGAGCGGCGCGCGGATCGAAATTAAGCAGTCGGCCGCGCTGCAAACCTGGAGCGCGCCCAACGCGGTACCCAGCACCGGGGCATCACCGACGTTCGATATCGCGCCGCGCAGCGGCTACTACGCCGCCGACGACAGCGGGTGGATTGCAAACGAAACTCCGCAGCGGCTCGCCGATCTCTACGTGATGGCGAGGCACGACGAGACGGATCCGAGCATCGCCGACCACCGCCTGCCGGAGCAGTGGCGGTTTTACGTCGTGCCCGAGCATCGTCTGCCGCCGAGGCAGAAGTCGATCAGCCTCAACCCACTGAGCAGACTGGCGGAGGCGTGCGGCTTCGACGATCTGGCGGCGGCGGTTGCGCGAGCGATGGCTGAGTTGCCTGGGCTCAAGGCTGCCGATGGGGCGACCCGCGAGGATTGAGGGCGACTGAAAGCAGACGGGGGGTTGCACTCTATATAGAACATCTGTACGTTAGCGGGCATGGCGCAGCTCTCGCTTCTCGATCCGAATCCGTACTCGGTCCGGCCTGCGCGAGTCGGCGGGGCGCAGGTGGATTACGCCGACGCGGGGGCGATTCTGACACGGCCGACGGGGCGGCTGCAGGGGAACATCGACTTTGCGCTCAATCCCTACCAGGGCTGCACGTTTGCGTGTTCGTACTGCTACGCGGCGTTCTTTGTGGCGGAGGACGAGCAGCGCGAGCGCTGGGGGCAATGGGTGCGGGTGAAGACGAATGCGGTGGAGCGTCTGCGCGGGATGCGGGTGGACCTGCGGGGGCGCACGGTGCTGATGAGCAGCGCGACGGATCCCTATCAGCCGATTGAGCGTCGGCTGGAGATGGTGCGGGCGCTGCTGCCGCTGCTGGCGCGGCGGGGAGCGCATCTGGTTGTGCAGACGCGGAGTCCGCTGGTCACGCGGGATGCGGATCTGTTCCACGAGTTCCGGCGGGCACGGGTGGGGCTGAGTATCACGACGGACTCGGAGGAGGTGCGGAAGCGGTTTGAGCCGCGCTGCGCGTCGATTGAGCAGCGGCTGGCGGCAGCGGCGGAGTTGGTGGAGGCGGGGGTGCGGGTCAACATCGGGGTGTCGCCGATGCTGCCGCTGGAGGATCCGGCGGGGTTCGCGCGGCGGATTCGGGCGACGGGGGCGCAGGGGGTGCGGATTGGGCGGTTTCACGCGAACCGCGGGCCGTTCGCCGCCGGCACACGGGACGGGGCGTTGGCGATTGCGCGGGAGTTGGGCTGGACGCCGGCGCGTCAGCGGGCGGCGGAGGCGGCGCTGCGGCGGGAGTTGCGGCGGTTGGAGTGCCGGGGAGGCTAGCGCGTCTCCAGGTAGACGCTGGGCTGCCCGCCGTAATCCAGCTCCAGGCGGAAGCGTTGCAACACATCGCGCCCCAACAGACTGGGCAACCGCCAATTACCGTGGTCGCCGGGCGTCGGAGGGACCGGCTGGGCGATCAAGACCGGAGCTTCGATTTCCATTTGCCGCAGGTCGTCAGAGTCGAGCGTGAGCTGTGCGTCGCGGAGGATGAGCTGATTGTCGGAGCCGCCCACGCCGAAGATCTGGATGCGGCGAGGATCGTTGGCGAAGTCAAGCGCAAAGTAATCGCGGCGCAAGAGGGCGAGGGTGTCGTTGGGGCTGAGGATGGTGAACGGCGAGCCGGTGTCGATCATAAACAGGACAGGGTGGCGCTCGCCGTTTAGCGCCACAGCAATCCGCATCTGCGGTTCGCCGCCGCTGCGAAGCGAGTGGGCGAACCGGCGTGCAGCGAGCACCCGGCCGGGGAACCGCATGGCAGTCAGTTGGGATACGGACTGGGCGGCTGATAGATGCCGCTGTAGCCGAAGTTGACGGAAGGAGAGATGAACTGGCGGACTGCGGACTCACGATCCAAGCTCGGCAGTGCGTCGAAACGCTCAAGTAGGACAAGCGGATCGCGGTCGATCATTACCTGGCGGTCGCCGTAGACGATCACCGTCTCGCCGCGATGATCACGGAGGAGATCGCCCCAGAGTTCATGCAGGTAGTCGTAGTTGTCAGCGCTGCGGCGAACGCGCTCTGCAACCTGCTCCTGAGTCTCCGAAGCAGGTTGCGCAGTCGCGCGTGGAGCGTCGGTCGCGGCGGGACGTGGTGCTGCGGCCATTGATCATCTCCTCGTACGAGTCACATTCTAAGGGTGTCCATGCGGTGGCGCTGGTCGGGCCGTTGGGTTTGCCCGCCTGTTCGGGCTGGGTCATTCCCGCGCGGGGGCAGGAATGACGGACGGGCGACAGGCCCTAGAGGGTCTCGAGGGCGACGCTGCGGGGGTCGCCGCAGGCGAGGTTGAGGTGGAAGTGGCGGAGGAAGTCGCGGCCGAGCAGGCTGGGAAGCAGCGGGGCGGGCGGCGCGGTGCGGATGGCCGGGTCGGGTTCGGCGATCAGGACGGGCATGTCGACCGGGTAGAGGTCGCCGTCGGTGGAGCGGAGGGTGAGGGTGGCGTCGCGGATGATGGCCTGCGCGTCGCCGCCGACGCCGCGGCTGCGGACGCTGCGAGGGTCGCGAGCGAAGTCAACGCTGAGCAGGCGGTCGCCCATGACGAACCACGAGTCGAGCGGGCTGAGGACGGTGGCGTCGGCGCCGGTGTCGATCAGAAACCGAATTCGCTCTGCACGCCCTTCGATGGAGACGACCACGTTGATGTACGCGGCTCCTCCACTTACGACGGAGTAAGGAAAGACCTGCTGGTCGCTAACCCAGCCGCGAAACCGCATACCGCGCTCCGGGATCGGTGATCTGCGGCACGATGGCGAAGAGCATTGCGTGCTTGCGATCCTCCTCGCCGAGCGTCGCCTCAAGCTCAACCAGATTGTCGATGATGACGACCTGTTGGTCGCCGTAGATCATGACGTATTTGCCGTAGTGGTCGCGGAGGAGGTCGGCGAAGATGTTGTCGAAGAGCTCCATGTTTTTGAGGGCCTGGCGCTCGAGGCGGCGGGTTTCCTCGCGGGTTTCGTTGCGGAGGCTGGGCGGGAGGGTGCCCAGCACGGGGGGAGCGGTTGGTTGTTGTTCGGTGGTCATGGGTACGCCTCGGTCGTGGTCTTGTCGGCGATCATAGATCGTGCGGGGCAGGCGGGCCGGCTAGAGCGTCTCCAGCCGGGCGCGGCGCTGGTCGCCGCAGCGCAGTTCGAGATGGAAGTGGCGGAGGAAGTCGCGGCCGAGCACGCTGGGCGGCTGCGGTGGGCTGAGCTCGGCGAGGCGCGGTGGAGCGGGCTCGGCGATCAGGATGGGCATCGTGAGGGAATAGTTTTCACCCTCTCTGGAGCGAAGCGTCATCGTTGCGTCTCGGACGACGTATTGGGCGCCGCCGCCGATGCCCCGGATTTGGAGACGGCGAGGATCGCGAGCGAAATCCATTGCGAACGCATCGTCGCGCAAGAGGCGCAACGAGTCGGCAGAGCTCAGGACAGTGACATCAGCCCCCGTGTCGATCATGAACGGAATGGCGCCTTGTCGTCCGTCCGTAGCGACGAGGACTTCAATCAGGGCCTCGCCGCCGCTGACAATCGCGTGCGGGAGGGTGCGAGCTTCACGAACGGTGACGCGGAACTGCATGCCCTATTCGTATTCCGGCCACCAGGGGACGAGGGGCATGCAGACGACCGTTTTGCGGTCGTGCTCGCTGAGGGCGTCCTCGGCGGCGAGCGCTGCGAACATGTCGTCGTAGATGCAGAACTGCCGGGCGCCGTAGACGAGCAGGATGCGGCCGCGGTGCTCTTTGATCAGGTCGTCGAATATTTGGTCGAAGAACTCGAGGTTCTTATGCCCCTGGATCGCAATTCTGCGGATTTCCTCGGGGCTTTCGTAGGGCAGCGGAGCGGGCTTGGCCCAGGGGTCGCCGGTGACGGCTGGTTGTTGTTCGGTGGTCACGGGTGCGCCTCGGTCGTGGTCTTGTCGGCGATCATAGATCGTGCGGGGGCAGGCGGGCCAGCTAGAGCGTCTCAAGCCGGGCGTGGCGCTGGTCGCCGCAGCGCAGTTCGAGATGGAAGTGGCGGAGGAAGTCGCGGCCGAGCACGCTGGGCGGCTGCGGAGGGGCGGGCTCGGCGAGGCGCGGAGGGGCGGGCTCGGCGATCAGGATGGGCGGGCTCGGCGATCAGGATGGGCATTGCGAGGGCGTGGCGCTCGCCCTCGGTGGAGTAGAACGTCAAGACGGCGTCGCGAACGACATAGCGAGCTCCGCCGCCGATGCCCATGATGTGAAGGCTGCGGGGATCGCTGATGAAGTTGATGGCGAACGCGGCGCTGCCCAGCACGGCCAGCGAGTCATCGGGACCGAGAATTGAGACATCTGCGCCAGTGTCGATCAGAAACCTCACTGTGTCTTGCATCCCCGCAATGGAGACGAGAATTTCGATCAGGGCCTCACCGCCGCTGACCATCGCGTGCGGCAGGGTGCGAGCTTCACGGACGATGACGCGGAACTCCATGCTCTATTCGTATTCCGGCCACCACGGGACGAGGCGCATGCGGACGACCGTCTTGCGGTCGTGCTCGCTCAGCGCGTCCTCGGCGGCGAGCGCTGCGAACATGTCGTCGTAGATGCAGAACTGCCGGTCGCCGTAGACGAGCAGGATGCGGCCGCGGTGCTCTTCGATCAGGTCGTCGAAGATTTGGTCGAAGAACTCCTGGTTCTCGAGGCTCTGGACGGCGATCCGGCGGATTTCCTCGGGGCTTTCGTAGGGCAGCGGGGCGGGCTTGGCCCAGGGGTCGCCGGTGACGGCTGGTTGTTGTTCGGTGGTCATGGGTGGCCTCGGGGTTGCGGCTGGCGGACCCATGATACCCAGCGGCCGAGGGTCAGAGGGCGGCGTAGAGGGCGTCCAGCATGGGTTTCCAGCGAGGGTCGACGCCGAGGCCGGCGGACATCTGGTTCATGACGTAGCCGAAGCCGATCTGGCGGTCGGAGTCGGCGAAGGCGAGGGAGCCGCCGGCGCCGGAGTGTCCGAAGGTGCGGGGGTTGGGGCCCCACTCGTAGCGTCCGCCGGGGGTGCTGAGGATGAAGCCGAGCGCACGGCGGACTTCGAAGCCGAGCACGAGATCGTCGGCGGTGATTTGGTGCGCGGCGGCTTGCTCGACGCCGGCGGGGGAGAGCGGCGGCGAGGGCGAGGGCGTTGCCGTGCCCGTTGGCGGCGAGCAGCTCGGCGGCCGAGCCTCTTAGCAGAAACACCGTGCCTCTGGTAGTCATAAGAACCACCACAGAAGCATCGGAATTGGAGCGACGGCACAGCCTCTCGCCGCTCCAGACACCCGTGTGTGCCCGATGCCGGGGTCGACTAGTCGGCCAACCAGTCGGCCAGTTCTTCTCGCTCCGACTTGCTGAGTGAAGGCCTCGGTGGCGAAGATGTCGGCACCGTCGTCGTTAGCGCGGAGAACCGCGCATGTACGGTTGGGTCGGCTTGCCCACTCCTGACCTCCCATCCGGACGGATGGCGGATCCTCCGCCCCAAAGCGCGGACCGCGGTTTCGTATGGATCAACGCCCGTGGTGACTTCCACGATTGCAGCCACGACATTCGTTGCGATCCCTACCGGGGTCAGGGAAGTGAGTGCTCGTGCGGCTTTCGCCACCTTCGCGACCTTTGTTGCCGCGGACGCCCCTCTAACAGCTCTCGTTGGAGCTGGCGGCGGTGGTGCGGGCTTCTGAGGCTTCGGCTCGGTCACCACGAGACACAGCCTCGGGTCGACCTCGCAAGTCTGAGCCGAGGCTTGGTCAGCCGTCGCCAGCATGGCGCTGGTGACGACCGTCGCGATGATCAAGAGGAGCGCGAGCAAGCGCGCGCCCCTTGCGTGAAGGGTCATCAAGATGTAGGGTCCCACTGTCGTTCCTTCCGCGTAGTCTGCTGGCCGTGCAACCGGCCAGCTACGCGAGGGAACGACACTTTTCCACACTTGTTTATGTATACAAGTGTTGCGTTATGACAACATGAACGCATGATCTCATTCGCCGGCGAATGAGATTCACCCGTTGGTGATGATGTGAACTGGCGCTTGTGGCCGTATGTGGGTTGCCTAAATCACGTCCTGGCGTGGCGGTCACGCGCACTTGTTAACGCGTGTCTCAGCGCCCTGTCAAAACTATCTTTGGCACCCGCGTTGGGAAGTACACCAGTGTAGTTGAGCCACGCATGGTTCTGCTATTAGGCAACCTCTAACCCGTCAGCCACTACACATTCAGAATATCTTTAGCTACTAAAGTTCAGCGTGCGCGCCACCGTTGAAAAAGCCATACGGCAGTGCCGACGAGGAACGGTGTAACTATCGAGCTGACGCTCGGTTCATAGTCGCGGTTCAGCACGATTGACGCGAGGGCAGCTACGAACCAATAGGCAGCATACATGGCTGCATAAATCCGCAAGGGGCGGTTGTTGTAAAGCCAGCGAACCCAGTTCAGCACTTGTCTTTACCTCCCCACAGGTGTCGGTGCTGCACTCGAGAGGGCTTCGGGGAGCGGGGCGTCCATTTCGTGGAGTGCGGGGAGGACGTCGGAGGCGAAGAGGCGCATGCTGCGCTCGGCGGTTTCGGCGGGCATGCCGCCGCTGATGCGGAAGTTCATGATCAGTTCTTCGGCGCCGGTCATCTGCTGGATGTGCTGGAGTTTTTCGAGCACTTGGTCGGGGGTGCCCCAGGCCTGGGGCATGGCGGCGTAGCGGGCGCGCTGCTCGGGGGTGGTGCGCTCGTTGGTTTTGCCGAATTCGGCGTAGTACTTGTAGCCCTTGGTGGAGGCGAAGCGAGCCGATTCGGAGAAGTGGTAGTGGCGCTCGACGCTGTCCTGGAATTTGCCGGTGTGTTCGAGCATCACGTCCCAGGCTTCTTCTTCGGTGTCGAAGCAGGCGACGTTGGCGACGACGGTGGGCTGGCGGGGCGTCCAGCCGCGGGAGGCGCGGATTTCGTTGAAGCGCTTGACGTCTGCCTGGTACTCCTCCCACTTTTTGGAGTTGGTGAAGAGCATGCCGAGGCCGGCGTTGGCGGCGATTTCGAGGGTTTCGGGGGAGATCCAGGCCACGCGCATGGAGTCGAGCAGGGCCTGTGGGTTGCGGGGGCGGGGGCGGATGGTGGTTTCGGGGATGGTGTAGAAGTCGCCCTCGTGGGAGAAGAACTCTTGGGTGAGCGCCTTGCGGACGACGTCGAGCGATTCCATGAAGCGGTCGCGGGATTCGCCCATGGGCGAGCGGAAGGCTTCGAATTCGCGCTTGGCGGCGCCGCGCCCGAGGCCGAGGGTGAGTTTGCGGCCCTGGAGCATGTTGTCGAGCACGGTGATCTGCTCGGAGATCATGACGGGGTCGTACCAGGGCAGGACGATGACCATGGTGCCGAAGTCGATGCGCTCGGTTTGGCCGGCGAAGTAGGTGAGGTTCTGGAGCGCGCCAGCGGTCATGATGTAGGGGGAGAAGTGGTGGTCGATGCACCAGTAGGAGTCGAAGCCGAGCGGCTCAACGAGGCCGCCAAGGTGGAGTTCCTCCTCGTAGAGGCGGGCGTCGGAGACGGCGGGCTGTTGGGTGGTTTGCTGGGCTTCGAAGCGGTCCCAGTCGCTGTAGTTCTGGAAGTTGAAGTGGACGCCGACCTTCATGGGTGCCTCGTTTCGCGTGGGGGTTTGGGGCATGGTAGCGGGTTTGGGGCGGGGATGTCCTGCGGATGGGGGTTGGCGGCAGGCTCGGGGTCTTTGCGCTGCGGGCGGGGTTGGGTTTGGGCCCCAGATCAAGTCTGGGGCGACGGGAGGGGGTGTCTGGGGGTGACGGAGAGGGCGTCTGGGGGCGACGGGAGGGAGTGGCGGGGGTGGGCGGGAGGGGTGGCGGGGGCGACGGAGGGAGTGGTCGTTGTGGGCGCGGTGCGTGTGGGGAGTCGGGGTGTCCTGCGGACGGGGGTTGGCGGCAGGCTCGGGGTCTTTGCGCTGCGGGCGGAGTTGGGTTTGGGCCCCAGATCAAGTCTGGGGCGACGGGAGGGGGTGTCTGGGGGTGACGGAGAGGGCGTCTGGGGGCGACGGGAGGGAGTGGCGGGGGTGGGCGGGAGGGGTGGCGGGGGCGACGGAGGGAGTGGTCGTTGTGGGCGCGGTGCGTGTGGGGTGTCGGGGTGTCCTGCGGGCGGGGGTTGGCGGCAGGCTCGGGGTCCTTGCGCTGCGGGCGGGGTTGGGTTTGGGCCCCAGATCAAGTCTGGAGCGACGGTGGGGGTGTCGGGGGCGACGGGAGGGGGTGACGGGGGTGGGCGGGAGGGGTGGCGGGGGTTTGGGGGTGGGATGGGGGCGATTCCCGCTCGGGGGCGGGAATGACGGGAAAGGGGCGGCGGGAATGACGGGGTGGGGGCGGGAATGGACGGGGAGGGTGGTGAGGGGTAACGGCGGTGCTGGTCACGTCGAGATACCCGCGGCAAGCGCGGGTATGACGGAGCTGGGCCGCGGGACGACGGAGTGGCGGCGCGGGGCGACGAAGCTGAGCGGCGGGGCAACGGAGTGGCGACGCGGGGCGACGGCGCGGGTATGGCGGGCAGGGCGACGGCGGCGGGGGCAGGCCCTAGACGAGGGCTTCGTCGAGGCGCTTGGCGAGGTCGCCCTTGGGGCGGAAGCCGACGATTTGGCCGGAGACTTCGCCGTCCTTGAAGACGAGCAGGGTGGGGATGCTGCGGATGCCGTAGGTGGTGGCGATGTTGGGGTTTTCGTCGGTGTTGAGCTTGTAGAAGGCGACCTTGCCGTCGTACTCCTCGGCGAGTTCGTCGACGACGGGGGCGACCATGCGGCAGGGGCCGCACCAGGGGGCCCAGAAGTCGACGAGCACGGGGAGGTCGTTGTCGAGGACGTCGGTCTGGAAGCTGGCGTCGGTGACTTCTACGGGCTTGGACATGGTGCGCTCCTCAGCAGTGGGTGGGCGTGGGTTGCGATGTAGACAGCGTAGCGAATTCTGGTTCGCTTGTGCTGTATCGGGGGCAACTATAGCCGATGGGCACGCCGGGCGGGGCTGTCGGTCGGCTGGTCGGCGGGGTGGTCGACGCTTTGAGCGGCAGCTTGAGCGGCTGGGCGTTCTTCGGCTGCGCCGGCGAAGGCGTCGCGGATGGCGTCGACGACGTTGGATTCGACGACGCCGACGGCGGAGCGGATGCCGCTGGCGACGGCTTCGGGGTCGGCGCGTCCGTGCCCGACGAGGACTGCGCCGTTGATGCCGAAGAGCGGGGCGCTGCCGACGCGGGAGTAGTCCCACTGGTCGCGGAGAGATTCGAATGCGCCGCGCATGAGCCAGGCGCCGGCCATGTAGATGAGGCGCTGCTTGACGCTTTGGCGGAGTTCGTTCATGACGCGCTCGACGACGCCTTCGGAGACTTTGACGGCGATGTTGCCGGTGAAGCCGTCGGTGACGACGACATCGGCTGCGCCGCGGATCAGCGCGTTGCCTTCGATGTTGCCGACGAAGTTGGGTTCGCGGCGGGCGAGGAGCGCGTAGGCCTCCTGGACGGCGGCGGTGCCCTTGGCGCTTTCCTCGCCGACGTTGAGCAGGCCGACGCTGGGGTTGCGGTGGTGGAGGACGCGCTCGAAGTAGGCCTTGCCCATGGCGGCGAATTGGCAGAGGTAGTCGGGCCGGACTTCGGCGTTTGCGCCGACATCGAGGATCAGCGAGGTGGTGCCGCGGGCGTTGTGGAAGAGCGCGCCGAGAGCGGGGCGGGCGACGCCAGGGATGCGTCCGAGGCGGAGGAGTGAGGCGGCCATGACTGCGCCGGTGTTGCCGAAGGAGAGGAAGGCGTCGGCGTGGCCGTCGGCGACGAGTTGGAGGCCGACCATGATGGAGGAGTCGCGCATTTGGCGGACCTGGGTGGGTTGCGCGTCCATGGCGACGGCTTCGGAGGCTTCGGCGAGTCGGAGGTGGGCCTGGGGCGCGGGCAGGATGCTGCGGATTTCGCTGCCGCGTCCGACGAGGATGATGTCGCAGACGCGGTCACCTGCGTAGAGCTGGGCGGCGAGTTGCGCACCGCGGACGATCGCGGCGGGGGCGTTATCGCCGCCCATGGCGTCGATCGCGACGGTGATCGGGCGCTGGGGTTGGGTCATGAGGCTGCCTCTGTTTCGCAGCGGAAGCTGTCGAGGAGGATTTGGGCGGCGGCTTCGGGGTCTTCGCCGTCGAGGACATGGAGGGAGAATTCGCGTCCGGATTGGGGGCAGTACCAGGCGAAGGCGGCGATTTGGAGGAGGCCTTCGCCGAAGGGGATTTCGCCGAAGGCGAGGCGGGCGTCGTTGCCGTCGACAGGTCGGGCGTCGCGATAGTCGGACTGGAGTTCGACGCCGAGGGCGTCGGCGAGGGAGCGCTCGATGGCGACGTCGAGGTCGACGAAGGCGGCGCCGATGGTTTCCCAGACGAGCACGGCTTCGAGGGCGATTTCGTTCTGGAGGACGACGATGCCGGCGTCGAAGGTGGCGGGGTTGGCGGTGGGGACGCCGTATTCGAGGGTGATGTAATCGGTTCCGTAGTCGAAGAGGAAGTCGAAGCGCTCGTAGCGTCCGGGTGCGGCCTGGGCCTGTGGGGGCGCGATGAAGGAGTCGAGCGCGCGGGTGAGGGCGGGGAGGGAGGCTTCGTAGTCGTCGGAGACTGCGCCGCCGCGGATCTGGTAGAGGAGGCCGCCGATTTCGACGAAGGTGGCGGACCACTGGACGAGGAAGCCGCCAGTGGCGCGGCGGTCTTCTTCCCAGTCGTAGCGCCAGCCGTCGAGGCCGAGCAGGGGGATGGCGGCGGTCTGGCGTTGGGGCGTCTCGACGAAGTCGGGGACGGCGAGGGAGTTGCGCCAGAAGTCGTCGAGTTGGTCTTCGGGGACGGGCTGGTGGACGCGGACTTCGAAGAGGGCGCGCCCGGTATCGGCGAGGAAAGTGGCGCGGTCGATGCCGTTGGAGGTGGGGTCGCAGAAGGGCGGGCAGATCAGTTCAAAGCTGTAGCCGTAGGAGGGGTTGAGGTAGCGGCGCAGCACATCGTCGGCGCGCGGCGGGGGCGCGGTCTGCTGTTGTTCTTGGGGCGCGTCGTCAGCGTCGCTCTGGGTGTCGGCGGTGGGCTCGGGCTCGTTTTGGGCGTCGCCATCCGCCTCGTCCTGTGCGGTGGATTGCTGCTGTTGTTCGGCGGCCTGTTGGTCGGCCGATTGGCCAGTTTGTTGGTCGGTGGATGCCTGCTGATCGGCGGCGCTCTGCTGCTGCGAGACGGGCGCGGGCGGGCGGAAGTATTGGTCGGCCTCGATGTGTTCGTTGGGGTTGGCGGCGCAGGCGGCGGCGAGCAGGGCCGCCAGCAGGGCGGCCAGCAAGACGAGCAGGGCGGCCGGCGCGAGCGGGGCGAGGGGGAAGCGGCGTTGGGTCATCCGAGCGCCGCCGGGCTGCTGAGCACGATGGTGCGGTCGCCGTGTCCGAGCGGGGCGAGGTCCCAGGAGCCGAACCAGTCGGTGGGGGCGAGGCCGGCCTGGCGGAGGAGTCCTTCCAGTTCGCCGGGGGTGAGGGCGGCGCGCATGGGAAAGCGTGCGGCGGCGCGGCGGTCGGCGGTCTCGTAGATGTAGGTGAGCCAGATGATCGGCGCAGCGGCGTCGAGCGGGTGGGGGGCGCAGCGGGGCTCGGCGAGTTCCTGGGAGGCGAGTTTGGTCACGGTACCGAGGCAGGGGTGTTCGCGGGTCCACTCGAGGCGGAGCGGTTGGGGGCCGGGCTCGAGGTCCTCGGGGCGGGGGGCGGTGAGGTCGAGAGCGAGTTGTCCGTCGGGGGCGAGCAGGCGCGCGGCGCCGGTCAGGGCGGCGAGTTGGTCGGCGCGGGTGAGGAGGTGCTGGAAGGTGCCGAGGGCGCAGATGATGAGGTCGAACTGGCCGAGACCGGCAGGGAGGTCCCGGATATCGGCTCGCACGATCTGGATGCCGGCGGCGCGCATCGGCTCGCAGCCGAGGGCGAGCATCGCGGGCGAGGCGTCGACGGCGGCGACGGCGTGGCCGTCGGCGGCGAGCGGGAGGGCGACGCGCCCGGTGCCTGCGCCGAGTTCGAGGATGCGCGCGGGGCGCTGCGCGCCGGCGATCTGACGCCACATTTCCAGATCCTCGCGGAGCGGTCCGAAATCAAGGTCGTAGAAGGGCGCGACGGTGCGGAGGGAGCGTTCGAGCTGGTCGGAGGTGTAGGCGAGGGGGTCGTCGGGCACGTGGGGTCTCCGTTGAGTTCAGGGTATCAGCGCCCTGCGGCGGCGGGCGCGTTGACCGCGCAACCCAGGCATCCGTAGCCTGCGGGAATGAGTGAATGGGACGACGCGCGTCGGGCGGTCTGCGGAGCGATCCGCTCGGTGCCGGATTTTCCGCAGCCGGGGATTCTGTTTCGGGACATTACGCCGCTGCTGGGGTCGCCGACGGCGTTGGAGCAGGCGCTGGCATGGTATGCGGATCGCTGCGCGGAGGCGGAGGTGATTGCGGGGATTGAGGCGCGGGGGTTTATCTTTGGGGCGGCGTTGGCGGCGCGTCTGGGGCTGCCGTTCGCGCCGCTGCGGAAGCCGGGCAAGCTGCCGGCGGCGACGATCGGGCGGCGCTACGAATTGGAGTACGGGGTGGACGGTCTGGAGATGCATACGGACGCGGTGCGGGCGGGGCAGCGGGTGGCGGTGGTGGATGATGTGTTGGCGACGGGCGGGACGCTGGAGGCGGCGGTCCGTCTGTTGGACGATGCGGAGGCGGAGGTGGTGCGGATTGCGGCGCTGATCGAGTTGGTCGAGCTCAAGGGGCGCGAGCGGCTGGCGGGGCGGCCGCTCGACGTGCTGGTTCGGTTCTGAACGATGACGCAATCTCAGACATTCCCGGAGGCGTCGCTGGCGGTGATTGGGGGCTCGGGCTTCTATCAGATGCCGGGGCTGGAGTCGCTGGAGACGTGGCGGCCGGAGACGCCGTTCGGGGCGACGAGCGACGAGATCGTGATTGGGTCGCTGGCCGGCGCTGAAGGTGAGCGGCGGGCGGCGTTTCTGCCGCGGCACGGTCGGGGGCATGTGCTGTTGCCGCACGAGATTCCGGTGCGGGCGAATATCTGGGCGCTGAAGGCGTTGGGGGTGGAGGGGATCATCGCGGTGTCGGCGGTGGGTTCGCTGCGGGAGGAGATCGCGCGGGGGGATTTGGTGACGCCGGATCAGATCATTGATCGGACGAAGGGCGATCGGGTGCGGTCGTTCTTCGAGGGAGGGATTGCGGCGCATGTGGGGTTTGCGGATCCGTTTTGCGCCGATCTGAGCGGTCGACTGGCGGATGCGGCCGATGCGCTGGGAAAACGGGTGCATCGGGGCGGGGCGTATGTGTGCATGGAGGGGCCGGCGTTCAGCACGAGGGCGGAGTCGTCGCTGCATCGGTCGTGGGGGGCGTCGATTGTGGGGATGACGGCGATTCCGGAGGCGAAGCTGGCGCGAGAGGCGGAGATCGCGTACGCGATGCTGGCGACGGCGACGGATTACGACGTGTGGCGGGAGGGTGAGGAGGATGTGACGGCGGATGCGGTGGCGGCGGTGGTGGCGGCGAATGTGGAATCGGCGCAGGCGATCGTGGCGGAGGTAGCGCGAGGGCTGCCGGCGGGCTGGAGGTCGACGGCGGCGGGCGCGCTGCGGGGGGCGATCATGACGGACCCTGCGCGGATTCCGGCGGAGGCGCGGGAGCGGTACGCGCTGCTGATTGAGGGGTATGTGTCGTGAGCGTTGAGCTGGCGATTGTGGGGGTGGTGGCGTATGACGAGATTCACAGCTCGGCGGGGGATGTGTCGCATGTGCTGGGGGGTTCGTGCGTCTACGCGGCGCTGGGGGCGCGGTTTGCGTGCCGGGCTGCGCCGGTCTCGGTGGTGGGGGACGATTTCGACTGCGGGTTGCTCGCGCCGCTGCGAGAGGCGGGGATCGGGCTGGAGGGGATTGAGCGGGCGGCGGGGCGGACGTTCCGCTGGGGCTGCCGGTACGACCGGACGGGGGATCGGCGGGAGACGCTGTACACGGAGGCGGGCGTGTATGAGTCGCAGATCGTGCGGATTCATCCGTCAGTGCTGGATGCGCCGTTTGTGTTTCTGACGGCGGGGAATCCGCGGCAGAACGAGCGGGCGCTGGAGCGTCTACGCGGTCCGCGGCTGATCGCGGTGGACACGATCGAGCGGGAGATCGAGACGCAGCGGGCGGGGCTGATGGGGATTATTCGGCGGTCGCAGCTGGTGTCGATCAATGCGCATGAGGCAGCGTTGCTGATTGGCTGGGCGGGGGATGAGGACGATGCGGCGCTGCCGGTCGCGGCGGCAGAGCGGCTGCGGGCGTTGGGGCCGGAGACGGTTGTGATCAAGCAGGGGTCGCGGGGAGTGCAGCTCTTCGAGGGAGAGCGGCGGTTGCGGGTGTCGGCGGTTGCGGGGGTTGAGGCGGTGGATCCGACGGGTGCGGGGGATACGTTTACGGCGGCGATGCTGAGCGCGATGGCGGCGGGCGAGGAGTTGGTGGAGGCGGCGCGCTGGGGCTGCGCGACGGCGTCGTTTGCGGTGGAGGCGTTCGGGATTGGGGGACTGCTGGGGGCGACGGAGGCGGGGGTGCGGGAGCGGCTGGAGGGGATCGTCGCCGAGGAGCTACCGCCAGGTGATGGGGTGGTCTGATGGCGTTATCGCTGCGGCTGGGGCAGGCGCGGGAGCGGATCGTGATTGCGCGGCGGCGGGATCCGGCGGCGCTGGCGGCGCTGCTGTATCCGCAGCGGTACGTCGCGGCGTATGCGCTGGCGCAGCTGGAGGGCGAGGGCTGGGAGCGGTCGGAGTGGTGGTCGTGCCGCACGTCGGGCGGGGAGGCGCTGGTGTCCCACTCGCACGCGGGGCTGGGCGAGGCGACGACGCTGCTGGGCGCGCCGGAGGGGGTGCGGGAGATTCTCGGTCTGCATCCGGGGCCGCCGCGCACGTTTGCGATCTGCGAGCCGCGGCATTTGGACGCGCTGGAGACGGTACATGCGCTGCCGACCTGCCGGCGAATGCTGCGGATGCTGGCGACGGCGCGGACATTCCGTCCGTTTGAGCCGCTCGTCGGGGAAACGCTGGGGCTGACGGGGGAGCATGTGCGGACGATCAATCGTCTGTACAGCTCGGAGGGCGGGCCGACACGGTATTCGCGGGCGCACATCGACGACGGCTGCTACTACGGGGTGGTGGAGGATGAGCGGCTGGTGGCGGTGGCGGGGACGCACTCGATCAGCCGGGGCTACGGGATCTCGGTGCTGGGGAACGTGTTCACGCATCCGCAGCACCGGGGGTTCGGACATGGGACGGCGGCGACGAGCGCGGCGACAGCTGCGCTGCTGCGCGAAACGGCTGAGGTAGTACTGTCGGTTGACCCGCAGAATGAGCCGGCGGTGCGGGCCTATCGTCGGCTGGGCTACGTGGAGGTGGGGGCGATTGTGGAAGCGAGCGCGAGTCGGCGGGTGAGCGGGGTGCAGACGACGCTGCGGCGCTGGCTGGCGCGTCGTCGCGGGGGCGGCGCAGACGAAATCGTGCTGCGGTGAGCGGGGCGCAGGACAACAGGGGACAGGGTTCGGACATCTTCGACGCGCGGCTGGCGGACGCGGGGGAGCAGCGGATCGCGTGGGCGGCGCGGGAGATGCCGGTGATTGCGCAGATCGGGGAGCGGTTTGCGCGGGAGCGTCCGCTGGAGGGGCTGCGGATTGGGGCGTGTCTGCATGTGACGTCGGAGACGGCGAATCTGGCGCTGGCGCTACAGGCGGGGGGAGCGGAGGTGGCGCTGTGCGCGAGCAATCCGCTCTCAACGCAGGACGAGGTGGCGGCGGCGCTGGTTGAGCGGGCGGGGATGGCGGTGTTCGCGATCAAGGGTGAGAGCAACGAGCAGTATTACGAGCACATCGGGCGGGTGCTGGATGCGGAGCCGCAGATCACGGTGGACGACGGGGCGGATCTGGTCTCGATGCTGCACAGCGAGCGGGAGGAGTTGTTGGAGGGGGTGATCGGTGGGTGCGAGGAGACGACGACAGGGGTGATTCGGCTGCGGGCGATGGCGGCGGAGGGGGCGCTGCGGTATCCGATCATCGCGGTGAACGATGCGGCGACGAAGCACATGTTCGACAATCGGTACGGGACGGGGCAGAGCGCGCTGGACGGGGTGATTCGGGCGACGAACGTGCTGCTGGCAGGGAAGGTGGTGGTGGTGGCCGGGTACGGGTGGTGCGGTCGGGGTGTGGCGTCGCGGGCGCGGGGGCTGGGGGCGCAGGTGATTGTGACGGAGGTTGCGCCGCTGCGGGCGCTGGAGGCGGTGATGGATGGATTTCGGGTGACGACGATGTTGGAGGCGGCGGCGGAGGGCGATCTGTTCGTGACGACGACGGGGGATATCCACGTGATTGATGGGCCGCATCTGGAGCGGATGCGTTCGGGGGCGATTCTGGCGAATGCGGGGCACTTCAACCATGAGGTGAACCTGGAGGCGCTGGAGGCGATGACGGAGGAGCGGCGGGAGGCGCGCCCGTATGTGACGGCGCACCAGACGACGGACGGTCGGGAGTTGCTGCTGCTGGCGGAGGGTCGGCTAGTGAATCTGTCGGCGGCGGAGGGTCACCCGGCGAGCGTGATGGATATGAGTTTCGCGAACCAGGCGCTGGCGATTGAGCATCTGGCGCTGGCGGAGCCGCGGTTGACGGCGGGAGTGTGGGATGTGCCTGGGGAGATCGATGAAGCGGTGGCGGCGCTTAAGCTGGCGGCGATGGGCGTTGGGCTGGATCGTCTGACGCCGGAGCAGGAGCGCTATCTGCGCTCGTGGGATGCGGGGACATGAGCACTCGGGCGACGCATCGAGTAGGGCATCGAGTAGGGCATCGAGCAACGAGCCGGGAGGGCGGCGCATGAGCAGCGGGTTTGCGGGCGATCGGTGGACTTCGGAGTCGGTGACGGAGGGTCACCCGGACAAGGTATGCGACCAGATTTCGGACGCGGTGCTGGATGCGTGCCTGGCGCAGGATCGGGATTCGCGGGTGGCGTGCGAGGCGGCGGTGTCTTCGGATTTCGTGCTGATTTTCGGGGAGATCACGACGCAGGCGGAGGTGGATTTCGACGCGCTGGCGCGTGGGGTGCTGCGGCGGATTGGCTACACGGATCCGGGGATTGGGTTCGACGCGGAGTCGTGCGAGGTGATGGTGCGGGTGAAGCAGCAGTCGCCGGACATCGCGGAGGGTCTGCGGCGGGCGGCGCGGACAGGGGATTCGGATGATCCCTACGACCTGCAGGGGGCGGGGGATCAGGGGATGATGATTGGGTTCGCGTGCGACGAGACGGAGGCGCTGATGCCGACGCCGCTGTGGCTGGCGGACGGTCTGACGCGGCGGCTGACGGCGGTGCGGAAGAATGGGTCGCTGCCGTGGCTGCGCCCGGACGGGAAGGCGCAGGTGACGGTGGAGTATGCGGAGGGCCGCCCGCACCGGGTGTCGACGGTGGTGGTGTCGACGCAGCACACGGCGGCGGTGGATCACGGGCAGATTGAGCACGCGATTCGGGACGAGGTGATCGCGCCGACGATTCCGGCGGAGCTGCTGGACGGGGAGACGGAGTATTTCATCAATCCGGCGGGGAATTTCATCGTGGGGGGGCCGGCGGCGGATGCGGGACTGACGGGGCGGAAGATCATCGTGGATACGTACGGGGGGATCGCGCGTCACGGCGGGGGGGCGTTTTCGGGGAAGGATCCGTCGAAAGTGGATCGGTCAGGCGCGTACGCGGCGCGGTGGGTGGCGAAGAACATCGTGGCGGCGGAGTTGGCGGAGCGGGCGGAGGTGCAGATTTCGTACGCGATTGGGCGGCCGGCGCCGACATCGCTGACGCTGTTGACGTTTGGGACGGAGCGGGTGGGGGAGGGGGAGTTGGGGGAGGCGGTGCGGGCGCATTTCGATTTGCGCCCGCTGGCGATCATCGAGCGGCTGGGGCTGCTGCGTCCGATGTACGAGGCGACGGCGGCGCAGGGCCACTTTGGGCGGCCGGATTTGGCGCTGCCGTGGGAGGCGACGGGGGAGGTTGGGGCGCTGCGGGGGTTGGCGGGCTTGGGGTAGGGCGGATCAGGGCGGGGGACGCGGGAGGTCGGTAGGCGGCGGCTGGGGCGGGATGGTGTTTTCGCGGGTTTGGCGCGTTTCGCCCGGGGGCGGGCCGCCCGGTTCG
Organism: Dehalococcoidia bacterium; assembly: GCA_965242565.1. Taxonomy (GTDB): domain Bacteria; phylum Chloroflexota; class Dehalococcoidia; order Bin125; family Bin125; genus CATQGW01. The sequence continues at coordinate 2,261,271 of OZ251457.1, forward strand.
GGCGGGGGTTGGTCGTCGTTGGGCTCGGTGGTTTCTCCGGGTGTCTCGCCGGGTGTTTCGCCGGGTGTTTCGTTGGGGGTTTCGTTGTGAGCGGGGTCGGGCCGTCCGGCGGGCAGCTGGGGGAGGCTGGGGTAGGCGGGGAGTCGGGGGAGCGGGTTTCTGGGTGTGAGGCGGATGGGGTTTGGACCGTGATCGGCGGGCTTGCGGGGGCGGTCGGGGGGCGGGGTTTGGGGGTCGGACTGAGGATCGGCTTTGGTAGCGAAGCCGGGCATGGGTTCGGGGGGCGCGGCGGCGGCCATGTCGAGGATGAAGTCGGGGATGGGTTCGAAGATGGGGGGTGAGTCGCCGTCGGGCGGGTCGTCGGGGTCGGGCGGGCGGTTGAGTTGGTCGAGTTGGTCTTCGTCGCCCGGGAAGAGGCGGGTGACGGCGGCGGGCGGTTCGAAGGGTTTTTCGGGGTCGAGGCGGGAGCGGAGGGGCGCGAGTATTCCGAGGCCGCGAGCGGCGACATTGAGCGCGGCGAGTTGGACGGTTTCGGAGGCGGTGGAGACGGCGAGGTCGAGGATGCGGTCGGCGATGTATTCGAAGCCGTGGATGCGTCCGAGGGCGTAGAGGGCGGAGAGGCGGACGCGTTCGTTTTGGGCGGCGTAGGCGAGGGCGTTGAGGCCGCCGATGACCAGTTGATGCGCTTCGCGGCGGGTGCGTCTGGGGGGCGGCGGTTTGTCGGGCGGTTTGGGGTTGGCGTCGGCGACGCTGTCGGCGAGCCAGCGGAGGAAGGGGGCGTCGTGCGGGTCCGGGGCGGCTGTGAGTGCCTGGGCGGTCATGAGTGCTGCTCGTCGGTGCGGGCGAGGGAGTCGGGGTGTCCGGGGGGCGGATCGTTGGTGAGGTAGATGGTGTTGCCGGAGGTGTCGAGGTCGGGGCGGATGTGGAGGTAGTGTTTGGGGTCGGCGCGGCGGTAGGTTTCGCCAGTGATGCGGAGGGGCGGGGTGAAGCGGAAGGCGGGGATGGGCGGCGGGGGTTGGTTGGGGTCGGGGACTGTGGGGAATTCGGCGGCGAGTGTGAGGTGGGCCTGGGCGCGGATGTTGGGGTTGGGGGCGTCGGCGGCGAGGAGCGCGAGGGCGGCGGCGTGGAGTTGGGCGGAGTTGAGGCGCGCGGGGTCGAGGTCGGGGCGTCGGTCGGCGAGCCAGTGTTGGAGGTCGTGGTCGTTGGCGGGGTGGTTCATGGGGAGCGAGAGTATACGGACGGGTGTTCTTATGGGTAATGTGGGGTGTGTTGTGGTTTACGTGGTTGGGGGGCGCGGCGCATGCGGGTTGGTCGGGGATTCGGGGCTCCGGCGCTGCGGGCGAGGTTGGGTTTGGGCCCCAGATCAAGTCTGGGGCGACGGAGGGTGGGGGATGACGGAGGGTCGGGCGGGGATGACGGGGGGCGCTGCGAATGTGGGTTGGTCGGGGGTTCGGGGCTCCGGCGCTGCGGGCGAGGTTGGGGTTGGGCCCCAGATCAAGTCTGGGGCGACGGACGGTGGGAGCGGGGATGACGGAGGGTGGGAGCGGGAACGGCGGAGGGTGGAGGAGGTGCGTACGCGGGTTGGTCGGTGGTTCGGGGCTCCGGCGCTGCGGGCGAGGTTGGGTTTGGGCCCCAGATCAAGTCTGGGGCGACGGACGGTGGGAGCGAGAGCGACGGAGGGTGGGGGCGGGGGATGACGGGGGGCGCTGCGAATGTGGGTTGGTCGGGGGTTCGGGGCTCCGGCGCTGCGGGCGAGGTTGGGTTTGGGCCCCAGATCAAGTCTGGGGCGACGGAGGGTAGGGCGAGAGCGACGGAGGGTCAGGGTGGGGGATGACGGGGGGCGCTGCGAATGTGGGTTGGTCGGGGATTCGGGGCTCCGGCGCTGCGGGCGAGGTTGGGTTTGGGCCCCAGATCAAGTCTGGGGCGACGGAGGGTGGGAGCGGGGATGACGGAGGGTGGGAGCGGGAACGGCGGAGGGTGGAGGAGGTGCGTACGCGGGTTGGTCGGTGGTTCGGGGTTCCGGCGCTGCGGGCGAGGTTGGGTTTGGGCCCCAGATCAAGTCTGGGGCGACGGACGGTGGGAGCGGGGATGACGGAGGGTGGGAGCGGGAACGGCGGAGGGTGGAGGAGGTGCGTACGCGGGTTGGTCGGTGGTTCGGGGCTCCGGCGCTGCGGGCGAGGTTGGGTTTGGGCCCCAGATCAAGTCTGGGGCGACGGAGGGTGGGAGCGAGAACGACGGAGGGTCGGGCGGGGATGACGGGAGGCGCTGCGAATGTGGGTTGGTCGGGGATTCGGGGCTCCGGCGCTGCGGGCAAGGTTGGGTTTGGGCCCCAGATCAAGTCTGGGGCGACAGAGGGTGGGAGCGAGAGCGACGGAGGGTCGGGCGGGGATGACGGGGCGCGCGGCGCATGCGGGTTGGTCGGGGATTCGGGGTTCCGGCGCTGCGGGCGAGGTTGGGTTTGGGCCCCAGATCAAGTCTGGGGCGACGGAGGGTGGGGGATGGCGGGGGGTCGGGCGGGGGTTAGCGCTTGGTGTATTGGGGGGCTTTGCGGGCGCGCTTGAGGCCGGGCTTTTTGCGTTCTTTGGCGCGGGGGTCGCGGGTGAGCATGCCGGCCTGGCGGAGGGGGCGGCGGAGGGTTTCGTCGGAGGCGAGGAGTGCGCGGGCGATGCCGAGGCGGATGGCGCCGGCCCAGCCGGTGCGCCCGCCGCCGGCGCATTTGACCTGTGCGCTGAAGCTGTTTTGCATGCCGGTGTGGAAGAGGGGTTCTTTGATGAGGCGTCGTTGTTCGTCGCGGGAGAACCATTCTTCGGCGGGTTTGCCGTTGATGATGATGGCGCCGTCGCCGGGGTAGAGGCGGACGCGGGCGATGGAGTTTTTGCGGCGGCCGAGGCCGTAGTAGTAATGGCCGGTGAGGGTGGGGGTGGTCATGGGAGGGCTCCGGTCTGTCGGTCGTGTCAGTTGTCGGCGGGTTGGTCGGTGATCGGGTCGGTGGTTTGGCCGGCGTGCGGGTGGTGCGGTCCCGGGTAGACGCGGAGGTGCCGGTATTGGGCGCGGCCGAGTTTAGTTTTGGGGAGCATGCCGCGGACGGCGTGCTCGATGACGCGCTCGGGGCGCTTTTCGAGCATTTCGCGGAGGGTGGTTTGGCGGAGGCTGCCGAGGTGTCCGGAGTGGCGGTAGTAGATTTTTTGCTCGAGTTTGCGTCCGGTGACGGCGACTTTGGCGGCGTTGAGGACGATGACGTAGTCGCCGAGGTCCTGGGAGGGGTGGTAGGCGGGCTTGTGTTTGCCGCGGAGGAGGCCGGCGATTTGGGTGGCGAGGCGTCCGAGGGGGCGGTCGGCGGCGTCGATCACGTGCCAGCGGCGCTCGACGCTATGCGGGTTGAGGACGGTGGTGGACATGGTTGGGTTTCCATTCGGGGAGTGTGGTTTGATCGTAGCGAACGGCGGCTAAGGTCAAACCCCTTGCGGGTGCGGTTGGGCCTGCGGAGCCGGGTTTGGCGGCATTGAGCGTAGCGCGGAAGGCATCCGGCTGGGCGCGTCCGCGGGCGACTTCGACGATTGCGCCGACCATGCGCCGGACCTGGTGCTGGAGGAAGGCGTCGGCGATGAAGGTCAGGGTATAGCGCGTGTGGGTTGGGTCGAGTGGGGCGATTGCGGCTGTGGACAGGCGGCGCACGGTGGGGCGCGGCTGGTTGGGTGGGGTGAAGGCGGCGAAGTCGCGCTCGCCGGGCAGGAGTTGGAGTGCGTGGGCGGCGCGGCAGGCGGCGAAGGGGGGCGGGATGCGCCAGGCGCGGGGTTCTTCGAGCGGTCGGCGCTGGGGGGCGATGAGCAGGTCGTAGCGGTATTCGCGCTCGCGGGCGTGGCGTCGCGGGTCGAATTCGGGGGCGACGGGTTGGACATCCTGGACGGCGAGGGCCTGGGGCAGGAAGTGGTTGAGGCCGCGCAGCCAGCGGTGGGGGGGCATTTGCCGTGTGGTTTCGAAGGATGCGACTTGTCCTGCGGCGTGGACGCCGGCGTCGGTGCGTCCGGCGAGGGAGACGAGGCGGGGTTCTTGGGTGAGTTGTGCTACGGCGTCTTCGAGGGCGCTCTGGACGGTGGGGAGGTTGGGCTGGGCCTGGGAGCCGGCGAAGGCTGCGCCGTCGTACTGGAGCAGCAGGGCGAGCCGCTGGGTGGTCATGAGGCGGTCATGAGGCGGTTGGGGGGCGGCGGTGCAGGTGGGCTACTCGGCGTTGTCGGTTTCGGTTTGTTGGGCGGTTTCGGCGGTTTCGGCGGCTGTGGGTTCGGGCGCGGCGCGCTCGACGAGTTCGATGTGGGCCATGGCTGCGCCATCGCCGCGGCGGGGTCCGAGTTTGACGATGCGGGTGTAGCCGCCGGGGCGGTCCTGGAAGCGGGGGGCGACTTCGTCGAAGAGGCGGCGGACGATTTTTTTGTCGTTGATGACGGCGGCGGCCTGGCGGCGGGCGTGGAGGGTGCCGCGTTTGCCGAGGGTGATCATGCGTTCGGCGACGGGGCGGATGGATTTGGCTTTGGCTTCGGTGGTGACGATGGCTTCGTGACGCAGGAGGTCGGTGACCTGGTTGCGGACGAGAGCGGCGCGGTGAGAGCGGCTGCGGCTGAGGGCGCGGCCGGCTTTGCGGTGGCGCATGGCGGGGACCTCTTATTCGTCGGGTTGTGCTTTGCGGAGAGCTTCGAGGAGAGCAGCGCCGAGGGGGCTGGGGGGGTCTTCGTCGTCGCTGATGGGTGGGGTGTCGCCGACGATGCGTTCTTCTTCGGCTTCGGGGTCGGCGGGGGGCGGGGGGAGTTCGGTGATGGGTTCGTCGTCGACGGGTGCGAAGACGCCTTCGCGGGCGCGGCGGAGGCGGGAGTCTTGTTCGTCGATGAGGCCCATGTCGTGGAGGCGTTCGGCGAGTTCGACGTAGGATTTTTCGCCGAAGTTGCGGAGGGTGAGGAGTTCGTCTTCGGATTTTTCGAGGATTTGGCCGACGAGCATGAGACCGCTGCGCTTGAGGCAGTTGTGGGCGCGGACGGAGAGTTGGAGTTCGTCGATGGAGCGGTTGTAGTCTTCGGCGGAGATGCCGAGGCGTTCGTTGGGGAGGAGTTGTCGTGGGGAGAGGGGTTCGCCGAGGGCGGCGAAGATGACGAGTTCGTCCTGGAGGAGTTGTGCGGCGGATTTGATGGCGTCTTTGGCGGCGATGCTGCCGTCGGTCCAGACTTCGAGCATGAGTTGTTCGAGTCCCGGGGCGCGGCCGCCGCGGGCGGGCTGGACTTCGTAGGAGACGCGACGGACGGGGGTGAAGACGGCGTCGAGGGGGATGGAGCCGATGCTGGTTTCGCCGTTGGCGCTGTCTTCGGAGGGTTGGAAGCCGTAGCCGGTCTGGACGTTCATGCGGACGCTGAGTTGGGCGTCGGGGTCGTCGAGGGTGGCGAGGTAGAGGTCGGGGTTGACGATTTCGTAGTCGGCGGGGACTTCGATGTCGGCGGCGGTGATTTGGCGCTGCCCGCTGGCGTGGAGGGACATTTCGGCGGGTCGGTCGGCGAGTGCGCGGAGGCGGATGGCGCGGAGGTTGAGGAGGAATTCGGTGGTGTCTTCCTTCATGGCGGGGATGGTGGAGAATTCGTGTTGGACCTGGTCGATGCGGACGGAGGTGACGGCGGCGCCGCGGATGGCGGAGAGGAGGACGCGTCGGATGGCGTTGCCGAGGGTGTGAGCGAAGCCGCGGGCGAGGGGTTCGGCGGTGACGCGGGCGTAGTCGGCGGCGGCCTGTTCGACGGTGAGTTTGGGGGGGTCGTGCTGCAAAACCACTGTGGCGTGAGTCTCCTCGGTGGGCCGCGCGTTGGGCGCGGCGGTGGGGTTGCGCGGCTCGCGGGGCTAGCGCGAGTAGTACTCCACGATGGCGTTTTCGTCGACGCGCATGTCGATGTCTTCGCGCATGGGGAGTGCGGTGAGTTCGCCTTCGAGTTGGGTTGGGTCGAGGTTGAGCCAGCCGGGGCGCTCGCGGGCGCCCTGCCAGGAGCGGGAGAGCTCGTGGAATTTGGATTTGCGGCCGCGCTCGGTCCAGCCGATTTTGTCGCCGACTTTGGTTTCGATGGAGGGGATGTCGGCGCGGCGTCCGTTGAGGGTGATGTGCCCGTGGCGGACGAGTTGGCGGGCCTGTGCGCGGGATTCGGCGATGCCGAGGCGGTAGACGACGTTGTCGAGGCGGAGTTCGAGCATGCGGAGGAGGTTGTCGCCGGTGGCGCCGGGGCGTCGGTTGGCTTCGCGGAACATTTTGCGGAATTGGCGTTCGAGGACGCCGTAGGTTTTGCGGACCTTTTGTTTTTCCTTGACCTGGACGCCGTAGTCGGAGACTTTGCGTCGGCGCGGGGAGCGCTGGCCGGGGGGTTGGTTGCGGCGTTCGACGGCGCATTTGGGGGTGGCGCAGCGTTCGCCTTTGAGCATGAGTTTTTCGCCGGCGCGGCGGCAGATGCGGCAGACGGGACCGGTGTAACGCGCCATGGGTTCGGCTCCTGTTCGGGGGGTGGGGTCGGTCAGGCGCGGCGGCGCTTGCGGGGGCGGCAGCCGTTGTGAGGGATGGGTGTGACGTCGCGGATGGAGAGGAGGGTGAGGCCGGCGGCCTGGAGGGCGCGGACGGCGGATTCGCGTCCGCTGCCGGGGCCTTTGACGTAGACGTCGATTTCGCGCATGCCGTTGGCCATGGCTTTTTGGGCGGCGTCTTCGGCGGCGAGTTGGGCGGCGAAGGGTGTGCCTTTGCGGGAGCCGCGGGTGCCGCCGGTGGAGCCGGCGCTGCTCCAGGCGACGGTGTCGCCGTTGAGGTCGGTCATGGTGATGATGGTGTTGTTGAAGGTGGACTGGATGTAGGCGCGTCCGTGGGGGACGTTTTTGCGTTCGCGTCGTCGTCCGCGTCGGGAGGCGCCTCGCTGGCTGACCATGTGGTGTTCTCTCTCTAGCGCTTGACGGCGCGGCGGCGGCCGGCGACGGTCTTTTTGGCGCCGCGGCGGGTGCGGGCGTTGGTGCGGGTGCGCTGTCCGCGCATGGGGAGGTTGCGGCGGTGGCGTTGTCCGCGGTAGCAGTTGATGTCGATGAGGCGCTGGACGTTTTGGCGGACCATGCGTCGGAGGTCGCCTTCGACGAGGTAGTCGCGGTCGATGATTTCGCGGAGGAGGGAGAGTTCGCCGTCGGTGAGTTCGCGCATGCGGCGGTTGGGGTCGAGTTGGGCTTTGTGGAGGATTTCGTCGGCGCGTGTGGGGCCGACGCCGTAGATGTAGCGGAGGGCGTAGGGGAGGCGTTTGTCGTCGGGGACGTCGACGCCGGAGATGCGGGCCATGGCGCTGTTCCTCTCGCTGTTTTTCGTGGTTGGGTTGGTCAGTTTTTGAAGCGGTAGACGACGCGGCCGCGGGTGAGGTCGTATTCGGAGAGTTCGACGAGGACGCGGTCGCCGCGAAGGACGCGGATGTGGTTTTGGCGCATTTTGCCGGCGAGGTGGGCGAGGACTTCGTGTCCGTTGGGGAGTTGGACGCGGAAGGTGGCGTTGGGGAGGGGTTCGCGGACGACGCCTTCGACCTCGATTTTGTCCTGCTTGGGTGCAGGTGCGGGGCGGGGTGCGCGCTGTCCGCGCCGGTTGCCCGAGTTACGTTTCGCCACGGGGTTGCTCCTCTGCCGCCGGCCGCCGGTGCGGTCAGTCGGGGAGTGTCAGGATTTGGGCCGGGCCGGATTCGCGGATTGCGATGGTGTGCTCGAAGTGGGCAGAGAGGCTGCCGTCTTTGGTGGACACCGTCCAGCCGTCGTCGAGCACGGTGGTCGCCGGGCTGCCGATGGTGGCCATCGGCTCGAGGGCGAGCACCATGCCGGGCCGCATGCGCATGCCGGAGCCACGGCGGCCGTGGTTGGGCATGTTGGGCGCTTCGTGCATGTCGCGGCCGACGCCGTGCCCGACGTAGCCGCGGACGACTCCGTAGCCCGCCGATTCTATCACTTCCTGGATGGCTGCGCCGATGTCGCCTTTGCGAACTGGGATACGCGAGGCGTGGATGCCGGCGAGGAGTGATTCTTCGGTGACCTGGAGGAGGCGTTGGGCTTCGGGGTTGATGTCGCCGACGCCGTAGGTGACGGCGGAGTCGCCGACCCAGCCATCGATGGTTGCGCCGAGGTCGATGGAGAGGATGTCGCCTTCGTTGAGGCGTCGCTGGGTGGCGAAGCCGTGGACGATTTGTTCGTTGACGGAGGCGCAGATGGCGTGGGGGAAGCCGTGGTAACCGAGGAAGGTGGGGATGATGTCGAGGCGCTCAAACTTGTCGAGGACGTATTGGTCGAGTTGGGCGAGGGTGATGCCGGGGCGGGTCATTTGGCGGAGTTCGGCCAGCGTTTCGCCGACCATTTGGCCGGGGATGCGCATTTGCGCGATTTGGGCGGGGGTTTTGAGGATGACCTGGCGTTGGGGGGTGTCGGTGGTCATGCGGGTGGGGGATGTTCTAGTCGGCGGGTGCGTCGTCGTTTGGGGCGGGGGTTTGGAGGGCGGCGAGGAGGTCGGCGGCGACGGCGTCGGGTTGGCGCGCGCCGTCGACGCGGCGGAGTTTGCCGCTGCGCTGGTACCAGTCGATGAGGGGGGCGGTTTGCTCGGCGTAGACGTCGAGGCGGCGCTGGATGGCTTCGGGGCGGTCGTCGTCGCGCTGGATGAGTTGGGCGGGGCAGCGGTCGCAGGCGCCTTCGGTTTGGGGTGGTGAGAAGGTTTCGTGGAAGACTGCGCCGCAGTCGGGGCAGCTCCAGCGCCCGCCGAGGCGTCGGAGGACTTCGTCGTTGCTCACGTCGATGAGCAGGGCGGCGTCGATTTGGGCGTGTTGGGCGGCGAGGGCGTGGTCGAGGGCTTCGGCTTGTTGGGTGGTGCGGGGGAAGCCGTCGAGCAGCGCGCCGAGTTGGGCGTCGTCGCGGTTGAGGCGGTTGAGGAGCATGGAGATGGTGAGCTCGTCGGGCACCAGTTCGCCGCGCTCCATGTAGCGCTGGGCTTCGCGGCCGAGTTCGGTTTGGTTGCGAACGTTTTCGCGGAACATGTCGCCGGTGGCGAGGTGGAGGAGTCCGGTGCGCTCGGCGAGTTGGAGGGCCTGGGTGCCTTTGCCGGCGCCGGGGGGTCCGAGCAGGATGACGTAGGCGGCGGGGGGGGCACCGGCGGGGGCGTCGTTGGGGGTGCTCATCGGATGAATCCCTCGTAGTTGCGCATGAGCAGTTGGGCTTCGATTTGGCGCATGGTGTCGAGGGCGACGCCGACGACGATGAGGAGGCCGGTGCTGGAGATGGTGAGGGCGGTGCTATCGGGGATGAATTCGGTGGCGAGGAAGGGGACGACGGCGACGAAGCCGAGGAAGAGGGCGCCGGCCCAGGTGATGCGTGAGAGGACGCGGTTGATGTAGTCCTGGGTGGGGCGTCCGGGTCGGATGCCGGGGATGAAGCCGCCCTGTTTTTGGAGGTTTTCGGCGAGGTTTTGCTGCTGGAAGGTGACGAAGGTGTAGAAGAAGGTGAAGGCGACGACGAGGACGAAGGAGAGGGCCCAGTAGAGGGGGCGGCCGGGGGAGAAGTTGAGTTGGACCCAGTCGGCGACGCGGATGATCCAGCCGGGTCGCTCGCCCAGGGTTTGGCCTTCGGCGATGTCGGGGGTGAGCGGGTTGTCGGGCTGTTCGAGGTGGGTGGGGATGTTGGTGAGGGCGATGAAGTTGCCTTGGGTGTCCTGGAGGGTGATGGGTTCGGTGCCGATTTGGTTGTTGTCGATGCGCCAGGTGGTGAGGGGTTCGCCGCCGGCGGGGTCGCTGCGGGTTTCGACGCGGGTGAGGACGTTGGCGTCGGCGGCCTGGTTGATGCGTTCGAGGACGTCGTCGAAGGTGTCTTCCTGCGCGTTCCAGGCGATTTCGGCGTTGTTGACGAGGAATGCGCCGTTGGGCGCGAGGTCGGGGAGGAGGGTGTTGAGTGGTTCGTCGGAGTCGATGGAGGCGAAGGGGATCTGGACGGCGGCGCGGGTTTGGCTTTCTTCACCGGCGGCGCCGGTGATCCAACCGGCGAGGACGGAGGGGAAGATGATGATGGAGAAGGCGAAGATGAGGGGGATCATGCCGGCGCTGTTGACGCGCAGGGGGATGTAGCTCTGGCCGCTCTGGCGGTACATGCGCCCGCCTCTGAAGACGCTGCGGGCGTATTGGACGGGGATGCGGCGCTGGGCTTCCTGGAAGAAGACGATGAGGGCGACGAGTGCGATGGCGATGGCGATGACGACGGCGATGCCGGACCAGCCGATGTCGCTCTGGCCGACGGAGTTGAAGAGGGTGGGGAAGCTGGCGACGATGCCGGCGAAGATGATGAGGGAGATGCCGTTGCCGACGCCTTTTTCGGTGATCAGTTCGCCGAGCCAGATGAGGAACATGGTGCCGGCGGTCATGGTGATGATGGCGGAGACGGTGGGGAGCCATTCTTCGGCGCCGAAGCCGATGCCCGTGATGGCGCGGGCGTTTTCGAGCAGGATGAGTTGTCCGTAGCCCTGGACGAGGGACATGGGGATGGCGAGCCAGTAGGTGTAGAGCTGGATGCGGTTGCGTCCGGTTTCGCCTTCCTGGGCGAGGGCCTGGAGGCGGGGGATCATGGGCTGGAGGAGGTTCATGACGATGGAGGCGGTGATGTAGGGGTAGACGCCGAGGGCGACGATGGAGAGGTTGTCGAGGCCGCCGCCGGAGAAGAGGTTGAGGAAGCCGAGGACGGGGTTGTTGTCGAGGGCGTTTTCGAGTTGGGTTTTGTTGATGTCGGGGATGGGGACATGGGCGACGAGGCGGAAGACGACGAGCATGGCGAGGGTGAAGGCGAGTTTTTGGCGGACGTCGGGCTGCCGCCAGGCGTCGACCAGTGCTTGGAGCAGTTTGGGGCGGGTGGGGCCGGCTGCCGTCTGGGCTCGTTGCATCGATCAGCTCAGGGTTGCGGGCGAGGTCTCGTCGCCGGCGTCGGCGACCGGCTCGACGTTGCTGTCGGCGATCAACTCGACGCTGCCGCCAGCGATCAACTCGACGCTGCCGCCAGCGGCAAGAATTTTGGCGCGGGCGGCGGGGGAGACGCGCTCGGCGCGGAGGTGGAGGGCGCGTTGGATGGGTCCGCCGGCGAGGATTTTGAAGGGTTGGGCGGGGCGCTTGAGCAGGCGTGCGCGGACGAGGGCGTGGGCGTCGACGGTTGCGCCGGGGGGGAAGCGGCGGGCGAGGTCGACGACGTTGATTGCCTGGTATTCGATGCGGTTGCGGTTTTTGAAGCCGCGGCGCTTGGGCAGGGTGCGCATCATGGACATTGCGCCGCCCTCGAAGACGGAGTTGTAATCGCGCCCGGCGCGGGAGCGCTGGCCTTTGAGGCCGCGTCCGGAGTAGGTGCCTTTGCCGGAGGCGTTGCCGCGCCCGACGCGCTTGCGAGCTTTGCGCGCGCCGGGATTGGGGCGCAGGTCGTGCAGCCGCAGCGGCATGGCTACTCCTCCAATTCGACGACGGTGACCAGATGGGAGACTTTGAGGATCATACCACGCACGTCGGGGGTGTCGGGTTTGCGGACGGTTTGGCCGAGTTTGCGGAGGCCGAGTGATTTGATGGTTTGGGCCTGGTCGCTGCGGTAGCCGATGGCGCTTTTGGTCCAGGTGACTTGGAGTTGGGGCATGGTGGGTTACTGCTTACTGGGCAGGGGTGGGGGCGGGGATGGGGGCGGCTGCCGCTGGGGGTTCGGGGGTTGGGGCGGGCGTTTGCCCGGTGAGTTGCTCGGCAGGCTGCTCGGTGAGGGGCGGGGGAGGCTCGACGGGTTCGGGGGGGATGCGGCCGGCGAGGCGGAGGCGTTCGCGGCGGGCTTCGACGGGGTCGCGGAGTTGGGTGAGGCCGCGGATGGTGGCCTGGACGACGTTGACGACGTTGTTGGAGCCGAGCGATTTGCTGAGGACGTTGCGGAGGCCGACGGCTTCGAGGACGGCGCGGACGCCGCCGCCGGCGATGACGCCGGTGCCCGGCGCGGCGGGCTTGAGCAGGACGCGGGAGGCGCAGAAGCGGGCGGTGATGGGGTGGGGGATGGTGCCGTTGGGGATGGGGACCTGGACCATTTCGCGGCGGGCGATGGTTGCGCCTTTGCGGATGGCGTCGGGCACTTCGTTGGCGCGGCCGATGCCGACGCCGACGCGGCCGTCGCCGTCGCCGACGACGACGACGGCGGTGAAGCTGAAGCGTCGTCCGCCTTTGACGACTTTGGCGACGCGGTTGATGTTGACGACTTTTTCGATGTAGTCGTCCTGGGGGGCGTCGCGGCGGAAGCGTCCGCCGCCGCGGTCGCCGCGGCCTTCGCGCTGTCCGGGGGGGCGCTGGCCTGAGCGCTGGCCGTCGCGCTGATCCGGGCGCTGGCCGTCGCGCTGATCTGTGGAACGCTGCATGGCGTTGCTCCGTCTGTTCGGTGTGGTCAGAGTTGGGGTGGTCAGAATTGGAGGCCGTTTTTGCGGGCGGCTTCGGCGAGGGCGCGGACGCGCCCGTGGTAGCGGTAGCCGCCACGGTCGAAGACGACGGCGGAGACGCCGGCGGCCTGGGCGGCCTGGGCGAGTTGCTCGCCGACGGCGGCGGCGCGCTGGGTTTTGCTGCCGTTGGGTGCGTTGAGGTCGGAGGCGGCGGCGAGGGTGGCGCCCTGGTCGTCGTCGATGATTTGTCCGTAGATGTGGTTGAGGGAGCGGAAGACGGCGAGGCGGGGGCGCTGGGGGGTGCCGTGGACGCGCTTGCGGACGCGGGCGTGGCGTCGTTTGCGCGCGGCGCGGGTGGTGCGTCGTTTGCGTCGGATGGGCATTGTGCTGCGCTCTTTCCAGCGATCGCCAGCGATCGCGCTCATCGCGCTAGGCGATGGCTCCCTTGCCCTGCTTGCGTCGGACCCATTCGCCGCGGTAGCGGATGCCTTTGCCTTTGTAGGGTTCGGGCGGGCGGACGGCGCGGATTTCGGCGGCTTGCTGGCCGACGGCTTGTTTGTCGGCGCCGCGGACGTGGACGATTTGGCCTTCGACTTCGAATTGGATGCCGCTGGGCGGTTCGATGCGGACGAGGTGTGAGAAGCCGACGCGGAGGACGAGGGTTTGGTCGTCGAGTTCGGCGCGGTAGCCGGTGCCCTGGATTTCGAGGGATTTGGTGAAGCCTTCGGAGACGCCGACGATCATGTTGTTGATGAGGGAGCGCGCGAGGCCGTGGTGGGCGCGGTGTTCGCGTCGGTCGGAGGGGCGGGTGACGATGATTTCGCTCTGGTCGACGGCGATGTGGAGGTCGGGGTGGATGGTTTGTTGGAGTTGTCCGTTGGGCCCGGAGACGCTGATGCGGGGGCCATCGATGGTGATGTCGACGCCCTGGGGGAGGGGGACGGGTTTGCGTCCGACGCGGCTCATGGGGATGGGGCTTTCGTTTGGTGGGCTTTCGTTGGGTTGGGTTACCAGACGAAGCAGAGGACTTCTCCGCCGAGGTTTTCGCTGCGTGCGCGGTGTCCGGTCATGACGCCGCGGGGTGTGGTGAGGATGGCGACGCCGAGGCCGCCGTAGGGTCGGGGGATTTCGCGCCGCTGGACGTAGACGCGGAGGCCGGGGCGGCTGACGCGCTTGAGGCCGCTGAGGACGGATGCGCCGTCTTCGCGGTAGAGGAGTTCGAGGTGGAGTTCGCGGCCGGCGGCGCCGACGCGGTCGCGGATGTCGAAGTCTTTGATGAAGCCTTCGTCGGCGAGGACCTGGGCGATGGCGATTTTGAGTCGCGAGGAGGGGATGGCGACGCGGGGGTGTCCGGCCTGGATGGCGTTGCGGATGCGGGTGAGCATGTCGGCGATGGGATCGGTGACGGGCATGTGGGGGTTGGGTCTTTCGCTGCGGGGTTAGCGGGGGCGCTCGAAGGGCATGCCGAGGAGTTCGAGCAGGCGTCGGCCTTCGGCGTCGGTGCGGGCGGTGCTGATGATGTTGACCTGGAGGCTGCGGACTTTGCCGACGGCGCCGTAGTCGATTTCGGGGTAGACGATTTGCTCGCGGATGCCGAGGGAGTAGTTGCCGCGTCCGTCGAAGGCGGTGCGGGAGACGCCCTGGAAGTCGCGGATGCGGGGGAGCGCGGCGTTGATGGTGCGGTCGAGGAATTCCCACATGCGGCGGCCGCGGATGGTGCAGGTGACGCCGACGGCGTTGCCTTCGCGGAGTTTGAAGTTGGCGATGGATTTGCGAGCGCGGGTGATGACGGGGCGCTGTCCGCAGATGGCGGTGAGGTCGGCGGCGACTTCGTCGAGCGCTTTGGATTCGGAGAGGGCTTCGCCGACGCCGGCGTTGACGACGATTTTGGTGAGTCGCGGGGCCTGCATGGGGTTGCGGAAGGAGAATTCTTCGAGCAGGCGGGGGGCGACTTCGTCGCGGTAGCGGCGGAGCAGGCGGGGGGGTTCGGCGAGTGCGCCGTTGGGGTGGGGGGTTGCGCCGTTTTGGGGGTCGGTCGGGGGGTCGGTCGGCGTCTCGACGGCCTGGTTAGCGGCCTGGTTAGCCACTTGGTCGGCCGGCGGGTCGGTCGTTTGGTCAGCCATCAGTCGATATCCGCTTCGCAGCGCTTGCAGACGCGGACTTTGAGTCCGTCGGCGCGCTTTTTGTAGCCGACTCGTGCGGGTCGGTCGCAGGAGGGGCAGACGAGGGCGACGTTGCTGAGGTGGAGCGGGGCTTCGCGCTCGATGATGCCGGCGGGGGCGCCCATTTGGGTGGGCCGCATGTGGCGCTTGACCATGTTGACGCCCTGGACGACGACGCGGTCGCGCTTGGGCAGGACCTGGCGGACCTGTCCGCGCGCGCCTTTGTTTTTGCCGCTGCGGATTTGGACGAGGTCGTCGCGTTGGATGCGCCGCATCAGACTACCTCCGGGGCGAGCGAGACGATGCGCATGAAGTTTTTCTCGCGGAGTTCGCGGGCGACGGGCCCGAAGATGCGCGTGCCGGTGGGGTTTTGTTCGTCGCCGGCGAGGATGACGGCGGCGTTGTCGTCGAAGCGGATGTAGGAGCCGTCGGGGCGCCGGTATTGTTTGGCGACGCGGACGACGACGGCGCGGACGACTTGTCCGGAGCGGATGTCGCGTCCGGGGTCGGCCTGCTTGACGGTGGCGACGATGGTATCACCGACGGAGGCGTAGCGCCGCTTGGTGCCGCCGAGGACGCGGATGCATTTGATGACGCGGGCACCGGAGTTGTCGGCGACGCGGAGGGAGGATTCCTGCTGGATCACGCGGGGGCCTTGCTATCCGCGCTGCTCTGGTCGGCAGGCTGGTCGGCGGGTTGGTCGGTCGGTTGGGGCTGCGGTTCTTGCGGCTGCTGCGGTTCCGAGGGTTCGATGGCGGGGGCGGCGATGTCGCCGGGCTGGATTTCGGCGACTTCGCGTCGTTCGAGGATTTCGACGACGCGCCAGGTTTTGCGTTTGGAGAGCGGGCGGCACTCTTCGATGAGGACGCGGTCGCCGTTGCGGCAGTCGTTGGCTTCGTCGTGGGCGAGGTAGCGCTTGCGGCGGCGCATGGTTTTTTTGTAGAGGGGGTGTCGGACGGTGCGCTCGACGCGGACGACGACGGTTTTGCGGGCGGCGTCGGCGACGGCGAATCCGACTCGTTGTTTGCGCGCCATGGTCTAGTCGTCCTTGCTCTGGCTGGTCGGCGCGTCGGTGGGTTCGGCGTCGTCGGTTGTTTGGGGGTCTTCGATTTCGGCGGTGGGCGCGTCTTCGAGGGGCGCGGCGTCTTCGGCGACCTGCTCTTCAGCCGCGGGCGGTGCGTCTTCGGTTGGGGGTGGGACGGCCGGGGCGGTGGGGCGGGCGAGGGGAGCGACGGGGCGGGCGAGGTCGGCGCCCTGCTGGCGCTGGCGGTAGATGGTGCGGAGGCGCGCGATTTGGCGGCGGGCGGCGCGGATGGCCATGGGGTTTTGGAGTTGGCGGGTGCCGCGCTGGAATTGGAGGTTGAACATTTCGCGGTAGGCCTCGTTGATGGCCTCGCCGAGTTCTTCATCGGAGAGTGCGCGGGCGTCTTCGGCGAGGGGGTTGGGCATGGCTAGACGACCTCGGTCTCGCGGACGACGACGCGGGTGCGGACGGGGAGTTTGTGGCTGGCGCGGCGGAGTGCTTCGCGGGCGTCGGCTTCGGCGATGCCGCCGATTTCGAAGAGGACGCGGCCGGGTTTGACGACGGCGACCCATTTTTCGGGCGCGCCCTTGCCTTTGCCCATGCGGGTTTCGGCGGGTTTTTGGGTGACGGATTTATCGGGGAAGACGCGGATCCAGACTTTGCCGCCGCGGCGGACGTAGTGGGTGATGGCGCGGCGGGCGGCTTCGATTTGGCGTCCGTCGATCCAGGCGGCGTCGAGCGACTGGAGGCCGATTTCGCCGAAGGCGATGGCGTTGCCGGACTGTGCGAGGCCGCGGCGTCGGCCGCGGTGGTGTTTGCGCCATTTGACGCGGCGTGGCTGCAACATCAGGGGTTCCTCGGCTGGGCGTCGGCGGGGACGAGGGGCGGGAATTCGGGTGCGGAGGCCGGGGCGGGCGGGGCGAGGCCGCTGGGCTCGGCGGGCGGGGGTTCGAAGGGCAGGATTTCGCCCTTGTAGATCCAGACTTTGACGCCGATGCGTCCGAAGACGGTGCGAGCTTCGGCGAAGCCGTAGTCGATGTCGGCGCGGAGGGTGTGGAGGGGGACGCGGCCGGCCATTTCTTTGGCGCTGCGGGACATTTCGGCGCCGCCGAGGCGCCCGCTGATGATGATTTTGGCGCCTTCGGCGCCGCGCTGCATGGTGCGCTGGACGGCCTGTTTGATGGCGCGGCGGAAGGCGATGCGGCGTTCGAGTTGTTCGGCGACGCTGCGGGCGACGAGGTTGGCGTCCATTTCGGGGGTGCGGATTTCTTCGACGTCGACGTTGGTGCGGCGTCCGGTGCGGAGGCCGAGGATGCGGCGGAGTTCGTCGACGTTTTGGCCGCCGCGGCCGATGACGATGCCGGGTTTGGCGGTGTGGAGGGTGACGCGGAGTTGGCCGGCGCTGCGCTGGATATCGATGCGGGAGATGGAGGCGTCGTCGAGTCGTTGGTGGATGAATTTGCGGAGTTCGATGTCTTCTTTGACGAGTTCGGCGTAGTCCTTGCCGGCGTACCACTGGCTGCGCCAGCTGTAGATGGTGGGGATGCGGAAGCTCGTGGGGTGAACTTTCTGGCCCATGATCAGCTCCGCTCGTCGGTGACTACCACGGTGATGTGGCTGGTGCGGCGAAGGATGCGTCCGACGCGCCCGCGGGCTTTGGCGCGGAAGCGTCGGAGGGTGCGGCCGTCGCCGGCGTAGATGGAGTGGACGGTGAGGTCGTCGCGGTCGAGGGCGAAGTTGTTTTCGGCGTTGGCGACGGCGGATTCGAGCACTTTGGCGATGTCGCGGGCGATGGGTTTGGGAGTGAAGCGGAGTTGGAGGAGGGCTTGTTCGACGGGCAGGCCGCGGATGCCCTGCATGACGAGGCGGACTTTGCGCGGCGAGCTGCGGACGAATTTGGCGGAGGCCTGGACTTGCATGGTCAGCGCACCCTGGTGGCGCGGTCGGAGCGCCCGACGTGCCCGCGGAAGAGGCGGGTGGGGGCGAATTCGCCAAGCTTGTGGCCGACCATGTTTTCGGTGATGAAGACGGGGATGTGCCGGCGTCCGTCATGAACGGCGATGGTGAGGCCAATCATTTCGGGGACGATGGTGGAGGAGCGGGACCAGGTGGTGACGACGGTGCGGGCGCCGGCGGCGCGGACGCGCTGCACCTTGCGGAGCAGTTTGTAGTCGACGAAGGGGCCCTTTTTGGTGGAGCGCGACATGGGGCGGTCCTCTTAGCGTCGTCGGCCGCGCCGGCGGCGGCGGACGATGTATTTGTCGGACGGTTTTTTTCCGCGGGTTCGGCGACCCAGCGTATACCACCCCCAGGGAGATTTGGGACCGGGCAGGCCGATGGGGGCTTTGCCCTCGCCGCCGCCGTGGGGGTGGTCGACGGGGTTCATGACGGAGCCGCGGACGGTGGGTCGGCGTCGGCGGTGGCGGCTGCGGCCGGCTTTGCCGAGCTTGATGTTGCTGTGTTCGACGTTGCCGACCTGTCCGATGGTGGCGTAGCAGGCGGCGCGGATGCGGCGCATTTCGCCGGAGGGGAGGCGGAGCAGGACGTAGTCGCCTTCTTTGGCCATGACTTGGGCGCCGGCGCCGGCGGAGCGGACGATTTGAGCGCCTTTGCCTTCGGTGAGTTCGACGTTGTGGACCTGGGTGCCGTTGGGGATGGCGCTCATGGGCATGGCGCTGCCGGTGCGGATGGGCGCGTCGGGGCCGGTGGAGATGCGGTCGTCGACGGCGAGGCCGACGGGGGCGAGGATGTAGCGCTTGACGCCGTCGGTGTAGACGATGAGGGCGATGCGTGCGCTGCGGTTGGGGTCGTATTCGATGGCGTCGACGCGGCCTTCGAGGCCGATGCGGTCGCGGCGCTTCCAATCGATGATGCGGTAGCGGCGCTTGTGTCCGCCGCCGCGGTGGCGGACGGTGATGCGGCCCTGTTGGTTGCGGCCGGACTTTTTCTTGAGCGGGGCGAGGAGGCTCTTCTCGGGCTTCTTCTTGGTGAGTTCCTCGAAGGTGTGGCCGGAGGCGTTGCGTCGTCCCGGGGAGGTGGGCTTGAAGTTGCGGAGCGGCATGTCAGACTCCCTCGAAGAGGCGGATTTCATAGCCCTCGTGGAGGGAGATGATGGCCTTTTTCCAGTCGCGCTCGCGGCCTGGTCGGGCGCGGCCGACGCGTCGGACGGTGCCGCGGACGTTGATCACGTTGACTTTGCGGACGCTGACGCCGAAGGCGATTTCGACGGCTTCTTTGATCTGGAGTTTGTTGGCGCGGGGGTCGACTTCGAAGACGTACTTGCGGAGTTCGCTGAGTTCGGTGCTTTTTTCGGTGATGATGGGTCGCCGGAGGACGGCGTAGGGGTGGATGTCCTTGGGCATGTCAGCCGGCCTCTCCGTCGCCGTCGTCGGGCTCAACGTTGCCGGGCTCGAGCTCGGCGGCGGGTTCGGGGGCGTCGGTCGGCGGCGCGTCCTCGTCGGCCTCCAGGTCGTCGGTTGCGGGGGTTGCCCAGAGGGCTTCGACGCGGCGGACGGCGGCTTCGGTCATGATCAGGCGGTCGTGGGTGATGAGCAGGTAGGTGTTGAGGGTGTCGGCGGGGCTGGAGGTGATGTGTTGGAGGTTGCGGGAGCCGCGCACGAGGTCGTGGTCGACGCCGTCGCTGACGAGCAGTGCGTTGCGCTCGACGCCAAGGGCGCGGCAGAGTTGGGCGATAGCTTTGGTGCGGGGTTCGAAGGCGAGGTCCGGGGCGGTGACGACGATGCCGCCTTCGGCGGCGCGCTGGGAGAGCATGGAGCGGATGGCGAGGCGGCGCATGCGCTTGGGCAGGCGCTGGCGGTAGGAGCGTGGGTGGGGGCCGTGGGCGACTGCGCCGCCGATGCGGGTGGGGGAGGAGGGACCGCCGAGGCGCGCGCGTCCGCCGCCTTTTTGGCGGCGGGATTTGGTGTTGGCCTGGCGGAGGTCGGAGCGGTTGAGGGTGTTGTGGTTGCCCTGGCGGCGGTTGGCGCGGTGGGCGAGGACGGTCTGATGGACGACGCCGAGGTTCGGCTCGATGCCGAACACGCTGTCGTCGGCGTCGATTTCGCCGACTTGTTCGCCTGCGCCGTCGAGGACCGGCAGTTTCATCGTTTTTTCCCGCCCCGCCGCTTGGTTTGGCGAATGCGCACTGTGCCGTTGGTCGCGCCGGGCACAGAGCCTTCAACGTACAGGAGATTGCGCTCTGCGTTAATCCGGATGACCTTGAGGTTCATGGAGGTGCGTCGGCGGCCGCCCATGCGGCCGGCCATGCGGGTGCCTTTGAGGACGCGGCCGGGGGTGGTGCCGGCGCCGACAGAGCCGGGGGCGCGGTGGCGGTCGCTCTGTCCGTGGGTGCGGGGTCCGCCGCGGAAGTGATGGCGTTTGACGACGCCGGCGAAGCCTTTGCCCTTGGAGACGCCCTGGATGTCGACACGGTCGCCGACGCTGAAGATTTCGCTGGCCTGGAGCAGGGAACCGGGCTCGACATCGGCGAGGTCTTCGGGTTGGACGCGGAATTCGCTGAGAGTGCGGAGCGCGCCGTTGCTGCCGGTGTGGCCGCGTTCGGGCTTGGTGACGCGCCAATCGGGGACTGCGCCGAAGCCGAGTTGGACGGCGGCGTAGCCGTCGCGTTCGGGGGTTTTGAGTTGGGTGACGGGGCAGGGGCCGACTTCGAGGACGGTGCAGCCGACAACGGAGCCGTCGTCGCGGATGACCTGCACCATGCCGAGCTTTTTGCCGAGGAGTCCGGGTACGGGCATGTCGCGCCTACAGCTTGATGAACACGTCGACGCCGCTGGACAGTTGGAGTCGGCCCAGGGTGTCGAGTGTGCGTCCGGTGGGTTCGATGATGTCGATGATGCGCTTGTGGGTGCGCATTTCGAATTGTTCGCGCCCGTCCTTGTGGACGAAGGGGGAGCGGATCACGGTGTATTTGCGGATTTCGGTGGGGAGGGGGATGGGCCCGGCGACGCTGGCACCGGTTTTTTCGGCGATGTCGACGATCTGCATCGCGCTCTCATCGAGGATGCGATGGTCGTAGGCCTTGAGCCGGATACGGATCTTCTGGGGTACCGCCATGGTGTTCTTCCGTGCTTATTCGAGGATTCGGGTGACGGCGCCGGCGCCGACGGTGCGGCCGCCCTCGCGGATGGCGAAGCGCAGGCCTTCTTCCATCGCGATCGGGTGGATCAGCCGCACGGTCATCTGCACATTGTCGCCGGGCAAGGCCATCTCGAGGCCTTCGGGCAGGCCGATCTCGCCGGTCACGTCGGTGGTGCGGATGTAGAACTGCGGACGGTAGCCCTGGAAGAAGGGGGTGTGGCGCCCGCCCTCGTCCTTGCTGAGGAT
This sequence comes from Dehalococcoidia bacterium, assembly GCA_965242565.1. GTDB lineage: Bacteria > Chloroflexota > Dehalococcoidia > Bin125 > Bin125 > CATQGW01. The sequence goes on from OZ251457.1 coordinate 2,282,233, forward strand.
GTAGACCTCGGCCTCGAAGGCGGTGTGCGGGGTGATGCTGCCGGGCGCGGCCAAGACCTGGCCGCGCTCGATCTCGTCCCGATCGAGGCCGCGCAGCAGGCAGCCCACGTTGTCGCCCGCCTCGCCGGTGGGCAGCGTCTTCTTGAACATCTCCACGCCGGTCACGACGGTCTTGCGGGTGTCCTTGACGCCCACGATCTCGATCTCCTCGCCGCTGTTGACCACGCCCCGCTCGATCCGCCCGGTGGCGACGGTGCCGCGGCCCTTGATCCCGAAGACGTCCTCAACCGGCATCAGGAAGGGCTGCTCGACCGGACGCGGCGGGGTCGGCACGTAGTCGTCCACCGCCGCCATCAGTTCCTTGATCGAGCCGTACTCCGCCGCGTCGGCGTCGTCCGACTCGCTCTCCAGCGCGGCCAGCGCGCTGCCCCGGATCACGGGGATGTCGTCGCCGGGGAACTCGTACCGGCTGAGCAGTTCGCGGACTTCCAGTTCGACCAGTTCGAGCAGTTCCTCGTCGTCCATCTGGTCCACCTTGTTGAGGTAGACGACCATCCGCGGCACGCCGACCTGGCGGGCCAGCAGGATGTGCTCGCGGGTCTGCGGCATCGGGCCGTCGGGCGCGGCCACGACCAGGATCGCGCCGTCCATCTGGGCCGCGCCGGTGATCATGTTCTTGATGTAGTCGGCGTGGCCCGGCGCGTCGATGTGCGCGTAGTGGCGGGCTTCGGTCTCGTACTCCACGTGGGCGATCGCGATCGTGATGCCCCGCGCGCGCTCCTCCGGCGCGTTGTCAATCGAGTCGAAGCTGCTGAACGAAACCGACTCGTTGGCCAGCGAGAGATACTTGGTGATCGCCGCCGTCAGGGTCGTCTTGCCGTGATCCACGTGGCCAATCGTGCCCACGTTGACGTGCGGCTTCGTCCGCTCGTATACCTGTCGCGCCATCTGCTGGTTCCCTTTCCGTGGGCGTCGCTAGCGCGCCGCCGCCAAGACACTCTGGGGGATTACGGCGTAGTGGTCGAATTCGAGGCTGGCGGTTGCGCGGCCCTGGGTCATGGAGCGGAGGGCGGTGGTGTAGCCGAAGAGTTCGGCGAGGGGGATGTGGGCGCGGATCAATTGGAGTGTGCCGCGGACTTCCGCGCCGAGCACCTGGCCGCGTCGGCCGCTGACATCGCCGAGCACATCGCCGAAGAATTCGTCGGGGGTGGCGAGTTCGGCGCGCATGACGGGTTCGAGTTGGACGGGGTCGGCTTTGCGCATGGCTTCGCGGAAGGCCATGCCGCCGGCGGTGGCGAAGGCGAGTTCGTTGGAGTCGACCTGGTGGTAGCTGCCGTCGAGGAGGGCGACTTTGACATCGACGACGGGGAAGCCGCCGACGATGCCGTTGCGCATGGCCTGCTCGATGCCGCGCTTGACGGAGGGGACGAAGTGCTGTGGGACGACGCCGCCGACGCTTTGGTCCTGGAATTCGAAGCCGGCGCCGGCGGTGTTGGGTTCGATGCGGATGACGACATGTCCGTATTGTCCGCGCCCGCCGGTTTGGCGGACGAAGCGGCCTTCGGCTTCGGTGGTGCGGCGGATGGTTTCGCGGTAGGCGACCTGGGGGCGTCCGACGGTGCAGGCGACGTTGAATTCGCGGCGGAGGCGGTCGGCGATCACTTCGAGGTGGAGTTCGCCCATGCCGGAGATGACGGTTTGGGCTGTTTCGTCGTTGAATTCGACGCGGAAGGTGGGGTCTTCTTCGACGAGTTTGCGGAGTGCGGCGCCGAGGCGGTCCTGGTCGTCTTTGCTGCGGGCTTCGATGGCGACGGAGACGACGGGTTCGGGGAAGCGGATTTCGTCGAGCAGGAGTGGGGCGTCGCGGGAGCAGAGGGTGTCGCCGGTGAAGGTTTGTTTGGGTCCGACGAAGGCGGCGATGTCGCCGGCGGCGACGCGCTCGATGTCTTCGCGGGAGTCGGCGTGCATGCGGAGGAGGCGTCCGGCGCGCTCGACTTTCTGACGTGAGGAGTTGTAGAGGCTGGCGCCGGCTTCAAGCGCGCCGGCGTAGACGCGGACGTAGGCGATGCGTCCGACGTAGGGGTCGGTGACGATTTTGAAGGCGAGGGCGGTGAGGGGTTCGTTGGGGTCGGCGCGGCGTTCGAGTTGTTCGCCGTTGGGGCCGATGCCGTGGACGGGTGGGACTTCGTCGGGGGCGGGGAGGTAGTCGATGACGGCGTCGAGGAGGCGCTGGACGCCGACGTTTTTGAGTGCGCTGCCGCAGAGGACCGGGGTGAAGGCGTTGGCGATGGCGCCGCGGCGGACGGCTTTGCGGATTTCGTCTTCGGTGAGTTCGTGGCCTTCGAGGTAGGAGAGCATGACCTGTTCATCGTTTTCGGCGATGCGCTCGATCATGGTTTCGCGCCAGCGGCCGGCGTCGGCGAGGTGTTGCTGGGGGACGTCGCCCTCGCGGGGCGGGGCGTCGCGGTTATCGCTGAAGAACCAGGCGCGCATGCGGATGAGGTCGATGACGCCTTCGAAGCGGTCTTCGCTGCCGATGGGGATTTGGACGGGGACGGGGACGGCACCGAGGCGGTCGCGGATCATTTCCATGGTGCGCCAGTAGTCGGCGCCGATGCGGTCCATTTTGTTGACGAAGCAGATGCGCGGGACCTGGTAGCGGTCGGCCTGCCGCCAGACGGTTTCGGACTGCGGTTCGACGCCGGCGACGGCGTCGAAGACGACGACGCCGCCATCGAGCACGCGGAGGCTGCGCTCGACTTCGACGGTGAAGTCGACGTGTCCGGGGGTGTCGATGATGTTGATGAGGTGTTTGTTCCACTCGGCGCTGGTGGCGGCGGCGGTGATGGTGATGCCGCGCTCGCGCTCCTGCTCCATGTAGTCCATGACGGCGGTGCCGTCGTGGACTTCGCCGATTTTGTAGGTGCGGCCGGTGAAGTAGAGGATGCGCTCGGTGACGGTGGTTTTGCCGGCGTCGATGTGGGCGATGACGCCGATGTTACGGAGGTACTGGATGGGGTGTTCGGAGGCCATGGTGGTCGTCGCTCTTGTCGGTGTCGCTCGTGACGGGCTTCCAGCGGCGTGCTTTGCGGCGGCGCGCTTACCAGCGGTAGTGCGCGAAGGCGCGGTTGGCCTCGGCCATGCGGTGGGTTTCCTCGCGGCGGCGGACGGCGGCGCCGGTGTGGTTGTAGGCGTCGAGCAGTTCGTCGGCGAGGGAGAGGTAGGTGGGGCGTCCTTTGCGGCTACGGGCGGCGGTGACGAGCCAGCGGATGCCGAGGGAGTTGCGCCGGTCCTGGCGGATTTCGACGGGCACCTGGTAGGTGGCGCCGCCGACGCGGCGGGGGCGGACTTCCATTTCGGGGGTGATGTTGGCGAGGGCCTGGTCGAAGACTTCGAGGGGGTCCTGGCGGACGCGGTCGCGGATGACGTCGAGGGCCTTGTACATGATGCTTTCGGCGACGCTTTTTTTGCCGTTGAGCATGATGCGGTTGATGACCATTTGGACCTGGACGCTGTCGTAGCGGGCGTCGGGGCGGATGCGGTGGCGTTCTGGTCGTCGGCGGCGCGGCATGTGGTGGTCTTTCAGGGGCTGCCGCGTGTCGGCGGCGGAATGCAGGCCAGCTGCTAGTGGGTGGCGGCGGTGGTGAGTCCGGCGGTTTTGCGAGCGCCGTACTTGGAGCGTCCACGCTTGCGCTCGGCGACGCCGAGGGCGTCGAGGGCGCCGCGGACGACCTGGTAGCGGACGCCGGGGAGGTCGCGGACGCGGCCGCCGCGGACAAGGACGATGGAGTGTTCCTGGAGGGTGTGGCCTTCGCCGGGGATGTAGGCGGTGACCTCGATGCCGTTGGTGAGGCGGACGCGGCAGACTTTGCGGAGGGCGGAGTTGGGCTTTTTGGGGGTGACGGTGCGGACGGCGGTGCAGACGCCGCGCTTTTGGGGGGAGCCGGCGTCCTGGGTGGTGCGGTTGGTGAGGGCGTTATAGCGGAAGCGCAGGGCGGGGGCCTTGGCCTTTTTGCGGCCTTTGCGGCGTCCTTTGCGCGCGAGTTGGTTGATGGTGGGCACAGGATTGTCCACTCTGTCTGCGCCGCGGGGGGCGGCACGGAAGAACGCCCAGGGCAGGGCGCGGAAGCCTCAGCATAACCGCGTCTGCGGGCCGCTGACAACCACCGCGCCGCAACTGCGGGTTTGCGGCGGTGGATTTCCCCAGCTGCGGCGCGGCGCGCTCTGTTGCCTGGGTGTCAGAACGGGCTTAGACGCCGGCGTAGGAGTGGAGACCGGAGATCCAGAGGTTGACGCCGAGGTAGGTGAAGAGGACGGCGGCGAAGCCGAGTACGACGATCCAGGCGCTGCGTGCGCCGCGCAGGCCGCGCAGGCCACGGGCGTGGATGTAGACGGCGAAGATGAGCCAGGTAACGAGGGCGGCGGTTTCTTTGGGGTCCCAGCCCCAGTAGCGCCCCCAGGCGTCGTTGGCCCAGAATGCGCCGAGGGCGATGCCGGCGGCGAGCAGGGGGAAGCCGACGAGCACGGCGCGGTAGGTGAGTTGGTCGCAGCGGTCGGGGGCGGGGAGGAAGGTGAAGCGGCCCTGCGGATCGCTGCGGCGGAGGCCCTGAACGAGGTGCATGGCGGCTGCGCCGAAGGCGACGGCGAGGACGGCGTAGGAGAGGATCATGAGGGCGACGTGGATGGTGAGGAGGGTGGGGCTCTGGAGGGCGGGGACGAGGATTTCCTGGCCTTCGCTGGGGAAGGCGAGGGCGCTGGCGTAGAGTCCGCAGGCGACGGGGAGGACGAAGGAGCCGGCGAGGCGGGTGCCGGAGCGGTATTCGAAGATGACGTAGAAGAGGACGATGGCGATGCCGAAGGCCATGGAGAATTCGAAGAGGTTGCTGTAGGGGGCGTGGTTGAGGGCGAGGCCGCGGAGGATGAGACCGACGAGGCCGAGCAGTGCGGCGACCCAGGCGCTGAGGGTGGCGATGCCGCCGAGGGTAGCGGAGCGGGTGAGCGGGGCGGCGGCGGGGCGGACGGGGACATCGGGTTCGGTGGCGACGAGGGGGCGGGGGGCGAAGACGGCGGCGAGACGCGGTTGGACGGCGTAGATGATCGAGGCGCAGGCGGCGACGATCGCGGCGACGAAGCTGGCCCAGAGGAGGAAGAGCGCGCTATCGGCCATCTGTGGGCGGCTCCGTTCGCGCTCAGATTACGCCGAGGCGGCGGCTGGCGCAGCGGCGGGCTGCCCGGCTTGCTCGGCGGCGGCGCGCTCGCGCTCCTGTTTGCGCTCCTGCTCGCGCTCTTTGTTGAGCGCGGCCAGGGCGGCGCTGCGGCGGGGGGTGCTGACATCGCCGAAGGTGAGACGGCGGAAAGATTCGGCCCAGGGGACGCGGCCTTCGGCGGCGGCGTGCTTCTGGCGCTGGGCCATGCGTTTGGCCATTTCTTCGCGGTTGAGGGCCTGTACCTGGGTGGCATGGCGGAAGAGGGCGTCGATGCGGCGCTCAAGCTGGTCGCTGACGTCGACCCAGTAGTTGGGTTCGCGCGCGCCGGCGAGGAGGACGGTGTTGACGCGGTGCGGTTCGAGTCCGTCGGTGAGCTGCTCGGCGTAGGTGTTGGGGTTGCGGGCGAGGGGGAAGACGGCGTCGAGGGCGGCGAGGCCGACGGTGCGATGGTCGCGGTGGTTGAAGCCGCGGTAGCCGTCCCAGGTGATCAGCAGTTCGGGGCGGGTTTGGCGGACGACGCGGACGAGCGCGGCGCGGAGTTCGGGGCCGTCTTCAACGAAGCCGTCGGGCCAGCGGAGGAAGATGCAGCGTTGGGCGCCGAGTTCGGCGGCGGCGGCTTGCTGCTCGGCCTCGCGGAGGGCGGCGAGGTCGGCGGGGGAGAGGTTGGGGTCTTTGCTGCCTTTGTCGCCGCTGGTGACGAGGCAGAAAGCGACTTGCCAGCCGTCGTCGGCGAGCGCGGCGACGGTGCCGCCGCAGGTGAATTCGATGTCGTCGGGGTGGGCCATGACGACGAGGGCGCGGCGGGGTTCGGTGGTTTTGGTCATTGGGAGGCTCTTTGGGTCATTGTATGGGGGCGGGGCGCAAGCGGCAGGCTGTTAGCCTATAGGAACCCGAACGGAGGATCGAAATGGCGGGTGGATCGGCGCGGGCTGCTGGTTCCGCTCGGCTGCCTGCGGCGGACGCGGAGGTCGTGCCGATCTCGGCGATTGCGGCGGTCAACGTGGCCGAGGTGCCGCAGCGGAGCCCGTTGCGCTACCCGGGCGGGAAGACATGGCTGATTCCGCATGTTCGGGCGTGGCTGGGCGAGTCCGGAGAGCCGGAGCGACTGCTGGTTGAGCCGTTCGCGGGGGGCGGCACCGTTTCGCTGACGGGAGTGATGGAGGGGTTCGCCGAGCACGCGCTGATGGTTGAGTTGGACGCGGATGTGGCGGCGTTCTGGAAGGCGGCGCTTTCGCACGGGCCGAAGCTGATCGAGTTGGTGCGGAGCTTTGAACCGACTTACGAGAGTGTGATGGCGCTGCAGCAGGAGGCGGCGGACGATGTGGTGATGCGCGGGTTTCGCACGCTGGCGCTCAACCGGGTGCGGCGCGGAGGCATTCTGGCGCCGGGGGCGTCGCTCAGCCGGGCGGGCGAGAATGGGAAGGGGCTGCGTTCGCGCTGGTATCCGGACACGTTGGTGCGGCGTCTGAGCGCGATTTGGGAGCAGGCGGAGCGGCTGACGTTCGTCGCGGGGGACGGGATGGGGGTGCTGCGCTCGCTGGATCCTGCGACGCTGGCGAGTTGCGCGCTGTTTCTGGATCCGCCGTACACGGCGGGCGGGAAGCGGGCGGGCGCGCGGCTGTATGCGCACCACGAGGTTGACCACTGGGCGCTGTTTGCGTTTGCCGCGGACAGCGGCGCGGATTTTCTGATGACCTACGACTACGCGCCGGAGACGCTGGCGCTGGTGCGCGAGTTCGGGTTTGCGGCGGTGCAGGTAGAGATGAAGAACACGCACCATGCGCGGATTGCGGAGTTGGTGATTACGCGGCGCACGCTGTTTGAGAGCGCGTGAGCATGCCGGGTGCGCGTTACGGCATCGCGGAGTGGTTCGGCGAGCCGCTGCTGGCGTTGACGCCGGCGCGTCGATCCGAGTTTGCGCGCCGCGCGCTGCAACGCGGCGACGCGCCGCGGTGTCCGTTCCAGCAGGGCGATGTGCAGTGCTCGAAGAAGGGCGGGGTCTGCTCGATTCAGCGGTACGAGTCGGATTCGGGTGGGCGGATTGCAGCGGCCGTCGGAGAGCCGGTGGTGGTTTGCCCACGGCGCTTTCAGGAGTCGCAGACGTTGCTGCGATGGCTGGCGGAGATCGTGGGCATCGAGGGCGACAGCGCCTATGTCGCGCGGGAAGTTCCGTTCATGAGAGGGACGCGCACAGGGAAGCCGGCGGGGAAGATCGATCTGGTGATCGCGGAAGCGGATGAGCCGAACTTTCGCGGTGCGGGCCGCTGGTACGGGCTGGAGATTCAGGCGGTCTATTTTTCCGGAGAAGGGATGCCCGGCGAATTTGAGCGGATGCTGGACGATGAGCAAGATGCGCCGCCGTTTCCGAGCAAGGTTCGGCGTCCAGACTGGCGGTCGTCAAGCGCGAAGCGGTTGATGCCGCAGCTGGAGATCAAGGTGCCGACGCTGCGGCGTTGGAGCTCGAAGGTCGCAGTAGCTGTGGATAAGCCGTTCTTCGACTCGGTGGGCGGGCCGAGTTCCAATGTCAGCCGAGACCTTGATGACGGCGACATCGTTTGGCTCGTGCCGGAGTTTCGACGAAGCGACGATCATTCGATCCGAATGGGGCGCGGGTACTTTGAGGTGCTCACGCTTGAGGACTCACGTCCGCGTCTGCTGGCTGCGGAGACGATCTCGCGCGGGGAATTTGAGGAGGTGCTGCGGCGGAAGCTCCAGCCGCTCGACCGGGGCGGTTGACGCTTGGGGTTGGTCTGAGGATGGGGGGAGGGGGTGCGGGCGGCCGACCCCCCAGTCCGCTTGCGCGGACAGCCCCCCTGTGTGGGGGGGCGGTTGCGGAGGGGGAGAGCTTGGATCAGCGATGTCGGGGGGCGGTGGCGGTTAGCGGGCGGCGGCGGCGAGGAGGGTTTCGGCGGCTTCGGCGCAGGGGGAGGAGGGGCGCTCGGGTTCGGCGAGGAGGGATTCGTAGAGGTCGAGCATGCGTTGGGCGACGGCGGGCCAGGCGTATTTGCGGACGGATTGGGCGGCGCGGCGGCCCAGGGCTGCGCCGCTGTCGGGGGCGTTGAGCACCTGCGCCAGGGCGTCGGCGAAGGCGGCGGCGCTGCGCTCGGCGGCGAGGTAGCCGTTGCGCCCGTGGGCGACGGTGGTGAGCAGGCCGCCGACGGGGGAGGCGACGACGGGCGCGCCGCAGGCCATGGCTTCGACGGCGACGAGGCCGAAGCTTTCGTAGGCGGAGGGCATGGCGCAGACGTTGGCGGCGCGGTGGAGGTCGGGAAGCAGGGCGTGGGGAGCGGCGTCCTGCATGGAGACGCGCTCGGCGACGCCTGCGGCGTCGGCGATGGCGCGGAGGCGCTCGCGCTCCGGCTCGTCGCGCTCGTCGCCGCCGACGATCCAGAGTTGCGGCTGCGGTCGGCCGGCGGGGGTGCGCAGGCGGGCGAGGGCTTCGACGAGCAGGTCTGCGCCCTTGAGCGGTTCAAGCCGCCCGACGAAGAGGATGGCGGGGGCGTCGTCGACGCGGAGGTCGGGCATGGTGCGGCGCACGGCCTCGCGGGCGGCGGCGCGGTCGCCGGGGCGGAAGCGTTCGAGGTCGACGCCGCCGGGGACGATGCGGATGCGGTTGGGGTCGGCGCGGTAGAAGTCGACGAGGAAGTCGCGCTCGTGGTCGGTCCAGGGGATGAGGAGGTCGGCGCAGGAGGCGACGTGGTGTTCGCCGGCGATGCGGAGGGCGGGTTCGGGCGGCCCTGCGCCGCGATAGTGGCGGTTTTTGATTTCGCCGAGGGTGTGGAAGGTGGCGGCGTGGGGGCAGCCCCAGCGCTGGGCGAGGGAGATGCCGCTGAGGCCGGAGACCCAGTAGTGGGAGTGGAGGAGTTCGTAGGACCAGCCGCGCTCGCGGGCGATTTGGTCGGCGCGTGCGGTGAAGGCGTCGATGTGGGCGGCGACTTCGATGGGAGGGAGTGTGGTGGGCGGGCCGACATCGACATGGACGACTCGGGCGCCGGGGGCGATTTCGACGATGTCGGGCAGGGCGGGGCGGTCGCGGCGGGTGTAGATGTCGACGAGGCGGTTGCGGGCGGCGAGTTGTTTGGCGAGTTCGGCGACGTAGACGTTCATGCCGCCGGCTTTGGTGGTGCCGGGGCGGGCGAGGGGGGAGGTGTGGGTGGAGACGACGGCGAGGCGTCGGAGGTGGTGGGGCATGGTCAGTCGGCCCGGCGGAGTTGAAGGCGGAGGACGGCGCGGGGGCGGCCGCCGAGTTCAAACTTATAGGGCTCGTCGCCGCGCAGGAAGTTGACGTAGCGGAGGCCGCGTTGTGCGGCGTCGCGGAGGCAGAGGACTTTGGAGGCGAGGCCGGCGTTGAGGTCGCGGAAGCGGGGGTCGAAGCCGCTGTTGTAGAGCATGACTTGGTCGTGGGTTTCCCAGCAGAGAATCAGCGCGGCGGGGTCGCCGGAGATGCTGAGGCGGTGGAGTCGGAGCCAGCCGTGTTGGGCCATGGCGTCGCCGAGGGCGAGGAAGAAGTGCTCCATGGGTTGGGTGAGGAACTGGGCTTTGTCGCCGCGGGAGCCGCTCATCATTTCCAGTAGAAGCGGCAGTTGGGCGGCGGCTTCACCGCCCTGGAGTACATCGAACTGGACGGCGGAGCGAAGCTGGCGGAGGGGGCGGAGTTTACGGCGGATTTCGCGTCGGTCGCGGGAGCGGAGGCGGTCGAGGTAGGCGTCCCAGCCGCCCTGGAGGTCGACGACGGGGCAGACGGCTTCTTCGCTGAGTTGGGCGGTCCAGCCGCGCTGTTGGGCGGCGTCTGCGAGGGCGGCGGTGAGCGGGGCGTCGGCGTCGAGGCCGCGCAGGTCGAGCGAGCGCAGACGGCTGCGTTCGAGGTGGTCGAAGAGGGCGTCGGCCAGGGCCGGCTCGCGGCCGGGGGCGGCGACGGCGCCCATGTAGTCGGCGACTTCGTGGTCGCCGAGCCAGCGGGCGGAGCGGCCGTTGCGGGCAAGAGGGGCGACGCCGATCAGCGCGCCCTGCGCTTCGACGGGCAGGATTTCGAGCTCGACGCCGGCCTCGCCGCCGAAGACGGACCACCAGGCGCGGGCGAATTCGGGCGCGACGAAGGGGGCGACGGCGGGGCGGGCCTGGGCGACGAGTTCGCGCCAGCGCGGGGCGAGTTGGTCCCAGCCCGCCGTGCTGGTCAGCGGCGCGGTCGTTGGGGCGGTCATTGGCGGGCCCGAACCAGCGCGAGGAATTCGGCGCGTGTGTCGTTTTGGCTCTGGAAGGTGCCGCGCATGGCGGAGGTGGCCATTTGCGAGCCGGGCTTTTTGATGCCGCGCATGGTCATGCAGAGGTGTTCGGCTTCGACGGCGACGGCGACGCCGTCGGGCTCGAGCGCTTCCATCATGATGTCGGCGATTTGGGCAGTGAGGCGCTCCTGGAGTTGCGGTCGGCGGGCGACGGCATCGACGAGGCGTGCGAGTTTGGAGATGCCGACGACGCGCCCGCGGGGGACGTAGGCGACATGTGCAGTGCCGCGGAAGGGGATCAGGTGGTGTTCGCAGACGGAGAAGAAGGGGATGTTGCGGAGGATGACCATTTCATCGTGGCCTTCGTCGAAGCCGACGCGGAGCAGGGCTTCGGCGTCGATCTGGCGTCCGCCGAGCATTTCGGCGTAGGCGGCGGCGACGCGGCGTGGGGTTTCGAGCAGGCCCTCGCGTTCGGGGTCTTCGCCGAGGGCGAGGAGCAGTTCGCGGACGGCGGCTTCGGCGCGGGGGAGGTCGACCGCTGCGGTCGGCCGGCCGCTCACGAGAGTCCCTCGGCAAGGGCGGCGGCGACTTCGCCGTAGTCGGCAGAGAGGCGCAGCATGTCGCTGTCGATCTCACGCACGAGGTCGGCGTCCTTGAGTCCGTGGCCGGTGATGGTGCAGACGACGCGGCGGTCGGCGATATGGGCGGGGTCGGCGTTGAGCAGTCCGGCGACGGAGGCGGCGGAGGCGGGTTCGCAGAAGATGCCGGCTTCGGCGGCGAGCATGCGCCAGGCGGCGAGGATTTGGTCGTCTTCGACGGCGATGATTGCGCCGCCGGATTGGTCGCGGGCGGCAATCGCGCCGTCCCAGGAGGCGGGCTTGCCGATGCGGATGGCGGTGGCGACGGTTTCGGGGCGCTCGACGACTCGGCCGGAGACGAGCGGGGCTGCGCCGGCGGCCTGGACGCCGAGCATGCGGGGCAGGCGGCTGACTCGCTCGGCCCGGGCGTATTCGGTGTAGCCCTGCCAGTAGGCGGTGATGTTGCCGGCGTTGCCGACGGGCAGGCAGTGGAGGTCGGGGGCGTCGCCGAGGGCGTCGACGATTTCCATGGCGGCGGTTTTCTGGCCGGCGATGCGGTAGGGGTTGACGGAGTTGACGAGCGCGACGGGGAGTTCTTCGGTGGCCCGGCGGGCGAGGCGGAGGGCGTCGTCGAAGCCGCCTTCGACGGCGAGGACGCGGGCTCCGTGGGCGATGGCCTGGGCGAGTTTGCCCTGGGCGATTTTCGCGCCGGGGACGAGTACGAAGGCGCGCAGGCCGCAGCGGGCGGCGTAGGCGGCGGCGGAGGCGCTGGTGTTGCCGGTGGAGGCGCAGAGCACGGCGGTTGCGCCCTGCTCGACGGCTTTGGCGACGGCGACGGCCATGCCGCGGTCTTTGAAGGAGGCGGTGGGGTTGCACATTTCGAGTTTGAGCCAAACTTCGGCTGCGCCGCAGCGGCGTTCGAGGGCTTCGGTGCGGACCAGCGGGGTGCCACCCTCGCCGAGGCTGACGCGGGGCGTGGCGTCGGTAATCGGCAGCCATTCGGCGTAGCGCTCGATGACGCCGGCGGAGCTGGGCGGGTCAGTCATCGGCCTGGACTCGCACATAGGCTTTGAGTTCGCGGATTTCCTGTTCGAGGTCGTTGATTTGGCGGCGGCGGATTTGCTCCTGGAGGGCGACGAAGCGCTGTTGCTCGCGGCTGGACTCGCCGCGCAGGCGTTCGAGTTCGTCGGAGAGGGAGGCGAGGGCGCGCTCGCGGTGGCTGTCGCGGCTGCGGAGTTGCTCTGCGCCGCGCTCAACATCGCCGATGCGCTCTTCCATGGTTTCGAATTCGCGGCGCACGCCGGCGGCGGTGGCGGTGGCTTCGTCGAGCATGCGGCGGGCGTCATCGGCGCGGGCGCGCATGCTCTCGACGGCGGCCATCAGGTCTTCCCACTGGTCGGCGGTTTCGCGGACGCGGAACAGGGACTGCTGGGCGGCGTTGAAGCGCTCGGTGAGTTCGGTGAGGCGGCGGTCGTGCAGTTCGTCGCGGGCGTCGGCGGCGCGCTGGTCGGCGTGGGCGCGGCGGACGGCTTCGGCGTTGGCGGCGATGCGCGCGTCGCCGGCTTCGACGTGGGATTCGGCCTGGGCGATTCGCTGGGAGAGGTCGTCGTCGGTGTCGGCCTGACGGCGGAGGGCTTCGTCGACGGCGGTGAGTCGCTCGGCGGTCTCGCCGGCGGCCTGCTCGACGACGTCGAGTCGGCGGACGGCTTGGACCATGGCTTCGCGCTCGGCGTCGACCTCGTGGCGCAGTTGGCGGAGGGCGAGGTCGAGTCGTTCGCCGTGTTCGTCGATGGTGGACTGGAAGCGGCCGAGGCGCTCGCGGAGGGTCTGGATTTCGTCGAGGCGGGAGGCCATGGCGGCGGCCTGGGAGACGGCGCGGAGGGCGAGGGCTTCGGTTTCGCGGAGGCGCTCCTGGGTGGCGGTCAGTTCGCGGCGATCGCGCTCGGCGGATTGCAGGAGTTCGGTCAGGCGGGCGCGCTGCCCGGCGAGGTCTTCCTCGAAGATCGAGACCCAGCCCTCGATGCTTTCCGGTCGGTGGGCGGTGGTCACGGCTGGGCCGCCCTTTCTTCGGTTGTCGTGTCTCCGGCGGTCATATCTGCGCGCGGGCGGTCGTCAATGCGCAGGCGGACGCCGATTTCGAGCACGCTTTCGGATTCGGCGAGCGAGGCGAGCACGCGGTCCATTGCGCCGTCGGGGCCGGCGTGGGTGGTGATGATCAGTTCGGCTGCGGGGGTTTGGTCGTGGGCGGATTCGGGTCGGGGGGTTTGCAGGACGGAGGCGATGCTGACGCCCTGTGCGGCGAAGGCCCGGCCGAGTTCGGCGAGCACGCCGGCGCGGTCGGGGACGGCGAGTCGGAGGTAGGTGGGGAGGCAGACGTCGGCGAGCGGGAGGAGCGGCGGGGCGTCCTCAGCGGCGGGTCCGGAGCGCGGGGCGGCGGGCGGCGGGCCTGCGGCGGCGACATCGAGCAGGTCGGCGAGCACGGCGCTGGCGGTGGGGCCGGCGCCGGCGCCGGGACCTTCGAGCACGACAGCGCCGAGCGGGTCGCCCTCGACGGCGACGGCGTTGAGCACGCCATCGACGCGGGCCATGGGATCGTGGGCGGGGATCAGGGTGGGGTGGACGCGGAGGTCGATGCCGTGCTCGGTGCGGCGGGCGGTGGCGAGCATGCGAATGGTGTAGCCGAGGTCGGCGGCGTGGCGGAAGTCGCGAGCGCTGAGCGAGCGGATGCCCTCGCGGTGGACCTGGTGGGGCTCGATGCGGCTGTGGAAGGCAAGCGAGGCGAGGATGGCGAGCTTGTAGGCGGCGTCGATGCCTTCGACATCGTTGGTGGGGTCGGCTTCGGCGTAGCCGAGGGACTGGGCCTGTTGGAGCGCCTGGTCGTAGGAAGCGCCGCGTTGGGACATTTCGGTGATCATGTAGTTGGTGGTGCCGTTGATGATGGCGCGGACGCAGCGGATTTCGTTGGCGCGGAGTTCGCGCTGGAGGACGCCGATGATGGGGATACCGCCGCCGACGCTGGCTTCGTAGCGGAGTTCGACGCCGTGCTCGCGGGCGAGGGCGAGGAGTTGCGGGCCGTGTTTGGCCATGACTTCCTTGTTGGCGGTGATCACGGATTTGCCGGCGCGGAGGGCGGCGGCGATGCACTCGAGGGCGGGCGACTCGCCGCCGATCAGCTCGATCACGACATCGAGGTCGTCGCGCGAGCAGAGGGCGAGGGGGTCGTCGGTGAGGTCGGCGCAGCCGGCGATTTGGGCGCGGCGGGCTTCGAGGTTGCGGACGGCGACGGCGCGGACGGCGAGGTCGCAGCCGGCGCGGCGGGCGAAGGGTGCGGCGTTGCGGCGGAGTTCGTCGAACACGCGCCCACCCACGACGCCGAGGCCGAGCAGACCGACGCCGACGGCGGCGCGCTCAGTCATGCGGGATTGTCGTCTGCGGGCGCCGGAGCCGCTGCGGGCGTCGGCTGGTCGGGCAGGGATGCGGGCGCAGCTTCGGCGGCCGGTGCGGGCGCAGCGGGCGGTTCGCTCGCCGCGGCGGGGGCGGCGGCGACCGGCGCGGGCTGATCGGGCACGGGGGCAACCTCGGCGGCCGGCGCGGGGGGTGCGCTCTCGGCCGGCGGGGCTTCGGCCGGCGGGGGCGGGTCGGCGTAGCGGGCGGCGCGCTCGGCCATGCGGCTGGCCAGCCGGTAGCGGCTGGTCTGGCGCATGTGGTCGGCGGTGTAGGGCAGCAGGGCCATGTGGCGGGCGCGCTTGATTTCGCGGGCGAGCTTGGTCTGGTCTTTCGCGGTCAGCCCGGTCTTGCGGCGCGGCTCGATTTTGCCGCGGTCGGAGATCAGCTTCTTGAGTTTGTCGACGTCCTTGTAGTCGATGGCGGCGACTTCTTTGGGGGTGAAGACGGGCGCGCGGCGGCGGCGTCCGCGGCGGCGGGTGCGCTCGACCATCTGGGGTCCGCGCTCGGCGGCGGTGGTGGTCGGTCCGGGGGTGACACGCTGGGGTTCGGGGGCGGGTTCGGGCGGCGCAGCGGGGGGCGCAACCGCCTGTTCCACGGCGGGCGCTGCCGGCGGCGGCTCGACTGGCTGCTCAACTGGCGGCGCGGCGGCCGGGGCTGCGGGGGTCGCTGCGGGCGCGGGGTCAGCGGGCGGGGGCGCGGCGGCCTCCAGGGCTTCGGGTTCGGTGGTCATCGCGTCCTCCTACGGGTTGGTTGTGCGTGGTTACTCAAAGGGGAGATCGTCGGCGTCCATTCCGGCGGGAGGGGGTCCGCCGCCCCAGTCGTCGCCGCCTCCGCCTCCGCTGCCACCTCCGCCGTCGCTTCGGCCACCGAGAAAGATGATGTCGCGCGCGATCACCTCGGTGGTGTATCGGTTGTTGCCCTCGCGGTCTTCCCACTGGTTGGTCTTGAGGCGGCCTTCAACGTAGACTTGGCGTCCCTTGCTGAGGTACTGGCCGGCCAATTCCGCCAGCCGTTCCCAGCAGACCACC
Source organism: Dehalococcoidia bacterium (assembly GCA_965242565.1). Taxonomy (GTDB): domain Bacteria; phylum Chloroflexota; class Dehalococcoidia; order Bin125; family Bin125; genus CATQGW01. The sequence continues at coordinate 2,297,715 of OZ251457.1, forward strand.
CGCACCCACTCCGTATCTTCGCGCCGCTCGCCGTCCGGCGTAGTCCACGAACGGTTGCAGGCAACGCTGAATCTGGCCAGCGCGCTGCCGTTGGCCGTGAACCGCATCTCCGGATCGGAGCCCAGATTGCCGATGATCTGCACTTTGTTCAGACTGGCCATCGCTGCCATCCCCTCCCGCCGCTGATCGCGCGATCACTGTTCACGATCCTAGCTAACCGTCGCGGCGGACGATGAGGTGGCGGAGCACCTGGTCGTCGATGGCGAGGGCGCGCTCCAGCGGGATCTGGGTGACGCCGGCTTCGGCGGAGTAGTGGGCGATCAGGTAGTGGCCTTCGAAGGCCTGGCGGATGGGGTAAGCGAGGCGGCGGCGTCCCCAGTCGATGATTTCGGAGACGGAGTTGCCGTGCTCGCTGAGCAGGTCGCCGAGTGCGGTGATGCGCTCGTCGATCAGTTCGCCGGTGATGTCGGGGTGGAGCACCACCATGATTTCGTATTCGCGCGCCATGCGGCCTCCTGGTTTCTGCCTGTTTTGGGGTGTTCTCGGGGTGTTCTTGGGGGTGTTCGCTCAGTCGCCTGCGGCGGCGATGCCGGGGATGGGGAAGGATGCGGCAAGGTCGCGGACGTCGGCGCGGACGGCCTCGCGCACCGTTTCGTCGTCGACGGCGTCGAGCACGCGGCCGATCAGGCGGGCGACATCGGCCATTTCGGCTTCGCGCATGCCGCGGGTGGTGAGGGCGGGGGTGCCGATGCGGACGCCGCTGGTGACGGTGGGGCGCTGCTCGTCGTAGGGGATGGTGTTTTTGTTGGCGGTGATGCCGGCGGCGTCGAGCGCGGCTTCGGCGGCTTTGCCGGTGAGGCCTTTGACGCCGACATCGACGAGCATGAGGTGGTTGTCGGTGCCGCCGGAGACGAGGCGCAGGCCCTCGCGCTGCAAGCCCTCGGCGAGAGCTTTGGCGTTGGCGACGATTTGGGCAGCGTAGGCGGCGAATTCGGGAGCGGCGGCTTCGCGCAGGGCGACGGCTTTGGCGGCGATGGTGTGCATGTGGGGACCGCCGGAAGTGCCGGGGAAGACGGCGCGGTCGATCTCGCGGGCCAGGTCGTCGTTGGTGAGGATCAGGGCGGAGCGTGGGCCGCGCAGGGTTTTGTGGGTGGTGGTGGTGACGACGGGGGCGTAGGGCATGGGCGAAGGGTGGACGCCGCCGGCGACGAGGCCGGCGAAGTGGGCCATGTCGACCATGAGGGTGGCGTCGACATCCCCGGCGATTTCGGCGGCGCGGGCGAAGTCGTAATGGCGGGGGTAGGCGGTGGCGCCGACGACGATCACTTTGGGGCGGTGCTGTCGGGCGGCGGCGGCCATGGCGTCGTAGTCGATCCGCTCGGTTTCGCGGTCGACGCCGTAGGAGACGAACTGGAACCAGCGGCCGGAGACGTTGACGGGCAGTCCGTGGGAGAGGTGTCCGCCGTGGTTGAGTTCGAGGCCCATGGCGGTGTCGCCGGGTTCGAGCAGCGCGTAGTAGGCGGCGAGGTTGGCCTGGGAGCCGGAATGGGGCTGGACATTGGCGTGCGCTGCGCCGAAGAGGGATTTGGCGCGCTCGATGGCGAGGGTTTCGACGACGTCGACGAATTCGCAGCCGCCGTAGTAGCGGCGGCCGGGGTAGCCCTCGGCGTATTTGTTGGTGAGGATGGAGCCCATGGCGGCGAGCACGGGCTGGCTGGGGTAGTTTTCGGAGGCGATCAGTTCGAGGCCGTCGTGCTGGCGCCGGGCTTCGCGCTCGATGGCGTCGGCGATTTCAGGGTCGGCGTCGGCGATCGCGGGCGTGGCGGCGGTGAGGCTCATGCGGGAGGGCGTCCTTCGCGTCGTGGGGGCCGGCGGCGTGGCCGCGAGCCGCTGCCGCCCGGGCAGCGCGCGAACGGTGGCTGGGCGCGGCTCAGCGTACGCGGGTGTTGGGGGGCGGTCAATTCGTTTGACCGAACGGTTTGGGCGTGCGTAGCCTACGGCGCGTGCGCCGGGCCGCGTGGCCGGGCGGGAGAGGGAAACTGGTCATGCGTCTGCGCGTTTGGACGGATCTCGGGGGGGGGGGGCGTAAAATCCCCAAGTAGGGCGCTGCTGTTGACGCTCTTGGCGCTGGCTGCGGCGGTGGTTGCGCTTGATCTGGCGCAGTCCGTGCAGGCGCAGGGCGATGAGCAGAGCGGGCGGATTGTCGCGCGGCGGCTGGATGATGGGCGGACGGAGTTCGGCTGGCAGCCGGTCGGCGGGGAGCGGGCGCTGCCGCGCGCGCGGTATTTTCCGGCTGGGGCCGACGTTGGCCGCTGGCTGAACAGCAGCCCGGTGGAGGTGGGCGGGACGGAGATCGGCCGGATCAATGCGCGGCTGCGGGAGGATGGGCGGATTGAGTTCGCGTTTACGCCGACGGATGGTGAGCGGATTCTGCCGCCGTCGCGGTATTTTCCGGTTGGGGCACGGGTGGGGCGGTGGCTGCGGAGCACGGAGATCAGGATCAGCCAAAGCGAGGGCGCCAACCCCTTTACCGCCGTCAGCGCAGGTAGCCGCCATACCTGCGGGCTGCGCGAGAGCGGCGTGATCACGTGCTGGGGAGACCACCTGCTGACCGCTGCACCGGCCGGCAGCTTCATCGCCGTGAGCTCGGGCAACAACGACGCCTGCGGCATACGTGAGAGCGGGGAGATCGAGTGCTGGGGATGGAGCGGACGCCAGCTAAACGACGCAGCACCGCCGAGCCCATTTGTCGCTGTGCGCGTGGGTTGGAGCCACGCCTGCGGCTTGCGCGAGTCAGGAGAGATTGAGTGCTGGGGAGTCGTATTCGACTTCGCCTCCGGCACGGAACAGCCTGTAGGCCCGGCCCCGGCGGGCAAGTTTACGGCGGTGAGCGCGAACAGAGCGCATACCTGCGCCCTGCGCGAGTCGGGGGAGGTCGTGTGCTGGGGGATCAATGACTTCGGGCAAGCCTCAGCCCCGACGGGCAGTTTCACAGCCGTCAGCGCCGGCAACGCCTACACCTGCGGACTGCGAGAAGGCGGCGCGATCGAGTGCTGGGGCCACAGCCCGCACGGCTTGAGCGATCTCGCGGCGGGCGGCTTCCGCGCTGTGAGCGCCGGGCACGAGCACGCCTGTGGGCTGCGCGAAAACGGGGAGGTTGAGTGCTGGGGGCGCAATACAACCTTCGCGTTGCGAGACGGGATTGAGGTGATCATCGATACCGGGCAGGCCAATCCTCCCGCAAGCCGTTTTACGGCCGTGGACGCAGGACACTCCCATACCTGCGGGCTGCGCGAGGACGGCGCGATCGAGTGCTGGGGGTGGAATGATGATGGGCAGACCGACGCTCCGGACCCGTAGGGCGTGCTCACGACGGTTTGCCTGCCAGCGGCGCGCATCCGGCTTCCGTCGTTCCCGCCTTGCGCGGGAATGACGGGGTGGGCGGCGGGAATCCATACGGCGGTTGTTGGCGGCGCGGTGTAGAGGGATGTGCTGCGAACGGGCGTTGGCGGGCGGGGCCGAGGGCTTGTGCTGCGGGCGGAGTTGGGTTTGGGTTCCCGCGTGCGCGGGAACGACAGAAAAGGGCGGCGGGAATGACGGAGGGCGGTGAGGAGCAATGATGGTGCTGTTCACGTCGAGATACCCGCGGCAAGCGCGGGTATGACGGAAAGGGGGACGCGGGTATGACGAAGAGGGAGCGGGAATGGGGGACGGGGCGGGTACGCGGAGTGGATGGATGGGGGTCAAGCGGGTGGGTGGAGGTGCTGGGGTTGTTCGCGGCGGGTCCAGGCGATGTTGATGGCGGCCAGGAGGCCGCCGGAGACTAGGGAGTGTCCGCCCTGGGCGATGGGGATGGGGGCGGCGAGGGCGGCTTTGGTGAATTGGCGGAGTTGGGGGTTGGCGATGGCGTCGGGGTCGCCGAGGTCGGCGGCGAAGCGGTCGGCGCGGTTGGCTGCCCAGTTGAGGTGGGCGAAGAGGGGGCGGGTGTCGAAGATGACGGCGTCGGCGAGTTCGGCGAGGCTGTCGATCAGGGCGGATGGGCCGACGGCGTCGGCGTGGAGTCCGAGCAGGGAGCGAGGGGGTGCTTGGGCGGCGGCACGGTCGCGGAAGCCGGGGTCTTCAGAGGCGGCGCGGGTGGGCTGGCGGCGCTTTTCGGAGGTGGTGCGGGTGGGCAAGCCGTGGTCTTGGGCGGCGGCGCGGGCGCGGAGGCCGCGCTCTTCGGAGATGATGTTGGTGCGTAGGTCGGGGTCTTTGGAGGTGGTGTGCGTGGGCAGGCCGGGGTCTTCAGGAGCGGCGCGGGCGCGCGGGCCGCGTTCCTCAAGATTGGCGCGGTTGTGCGTGCGGCGTTCGTCGGAGGTGGTGTGCGTGGGCGATGCGTGGCCTTGGGTGGCGGCGCGGGCGCGGAGGCCGCGTTCTTCGGAGATGATGCGGATGCGGGCGGCGGTGTCGCGGTCGAGGGCGGACCAAACGTATGCGCCGACGCGGCCGATGACCATGAGCTGGCATTCGCGCTCGGTGAGGGTGTCGAGAGCGTCGGCGAGGCGTTCGCGGGCGGGGGCGAGCGGCGCTTCGGATTGGGCGAGGGCGGCAGAGAGGCGCGGGCCGATTTCCAGCGTGGCTGTTTCTTGGGTAAGGCTGAGCAAGGCGAGGTCGGCGGGAGTGTCGAGGTCGAGGAGGGTTGCGGCGGAGCGCTCGAGGGTGGTGATTTCCAGCCCTGACTCGTCGCGCAGGCGGAGGGCGAAGGAGTTATCCACCGTTTCGTCTGCCAGATCTGTCAACGCGGATGCGTCGGGGACGGCGAGGAGGTCGGCGGAGTGGAGGCTGTTGGCGACGGTTCGGCCGGCTTCGATTTGTTCGTGGATGCTGCGCCAGTGGGCGACGGTCATGGCCGGCATGCCTGCGCCCGCGTAGCAGACGGGGCCGGTTGCGCTGCGGGCGGCGGCGGCGACGATTGCGCCGATGGGGGCGGCTGGGTCGGTGCGGTGGACGATCAGATTCCGGTCCAGGGCGTCGTTGAAGAGGTGGGGGGCGGTGGTGTGGACGACGATTGTGTTGAAGCCGGCGGCGTGGGCGCGTTGAGCGGTGTCGAGCAGGCAGGCGAGGCGGGCTGCTTCAACGATGCGCTCGGCGTCGTTCGCGGCGGGCTGGGGGCGCAGGCAGAGCCAGAAGGCGGCGTCAGTCACGCGATTCCTCGCGGGTGGCGGTCCAGGCGTCGACGGCGGTTGCGCCGGCGGCGAGCAGCGCCGATGCGGCGGAGTCGAGAGTGGCCATGCTGGTGGCGACATCGTCGACGAGCAGGACGGTGCGGCCGCGGACGGCGTTGGGGCGCGGGACGCGGAATGCGCCGCGCATGTTGGCGCGGCGCTCGGCGATGCTGGCGGCGCGGGACTGTTGTTTGGAGCGCAGGCCGTGGCGCTCTAGTAGGTGCGGCGCGAACGGTAGGCCGGTTCGCTCGCTGAGGGCGCGGGCGAGGTGTTCGGCGTGGTTGCCGCCGCGGGCGCGGCGGCGCCAGGCGGTCATGGGGATGGGGGCGATCAGGTCGATGTCGGAGCGGGTGAGCGGGTCGGCGGCTGCTTCGACAAGCGCGTCGGCGGCGCGGCGGACGCCGGCATACTTGAGCGTGAGTACGAGGTCGCGCGCTGCGCCGCCGTAGACGAAGGCGGAGCGGAGGCGTCGGAGGGCGGGGGGCTGTTCGAGGCAGGCAGTGCAGAGGCCTTCGGAGCGGAGCCAGCAGCGGGGGCAGCGGAGGCCGTCGGCGCGGGGGAGCCGTCGCCGGCAGCGGTTGCAGAGGACTGCGCCGACGGCGCCGCAGGAGGCGCAGCTGGAGGGGAGGGTGAGGTCGAGGGCGAGGTCGGCAAGGCGGGCAAGGCGGGCAAGGTGGGCGCGCAGGCGGGCACTCAGGCGGGTGGGGGGAGGCCGAGGATCGGACGCCGGGGCGGCGGTTCGATAGGCTGGGGGCATGGAGATCAGGGTACGGCTGTTCGCGTCGCTGGCGGAGGCGGTGGGCCGCCGCGAGTTGACGCTCTGCGGGCTGGCGGAGCCGGCGACGGCGGGGGCGGTCGGGGAGGCGCTGTTTGAACGTTTTCCGGAGGCGTCGGGGATGCGGGAGTCGGTGATGTACGCGGTGAACGCGGAGTATGTGCAGGCGGATTTTCCGGTGACGAGTCGGGACAGCGTGGCGCTGATTCCACCGGTGAGCGGCGGGGGGGACGGCGCTGAGGAGGGGCAGTTTCGGATTGTGGATGAGGCGATCAGCGCGGATGCGCTGCATGCGCTGGTGCTGCGCCCGGAGGCGGGGGCGGTGGCGGTGTTTCTGGGGGTGGTGCGGGACAACAATCTGGGGCGGGAGGTGGATTATCTGGAGTACGACGCCTACCCGGAGATGGCGGAGCGGGTGATGGGGCGGATTGGGGCGGAGATTCAAGAGCGCTGGGATGTGGCGGAGGTGGCGATGCAGCACCGGGTGGGGCGTCTGGAGATTGGGGAGGCGAGCGTGGGGGTGGCGGTGTCGTCGGCGCATCGTGCGGAGGCGACGGATGCCTGCCGCTACGGGATTGATCGGCTGAAGGCGATTGTGCCGATTTGGAAGAAGGAGGTGTGGTCGGACGGGGAGGAGTGGATTGAGGGGAGTCTGACGGCGGCGGCGGAGTTGGAGTAGGGCGGGTGGCGGTTGTTTGGGGGATTTGTGTGGGTGCGGCGCCGGGCTCGGCGAGATACCCGCGGCAAGCACGGGTATGGCGGGAGGGAGGCGGGTATGACGGGAGAGAGGGGAGACGGGAATGGGGGGGTTAGGGGTAGCGGGGGCGGAGTTGGAGTAGAGGCTGGCGGCGGGCGTCTGGGGGATTTGTGTGGGTGCGGCGCTGGGCGCGGCGAGATACCCGCGGCAAGCGCGGGTATGACGGGAATGGGGGGCGGGTATGGCGGGAGAGGGGCGGTATGACGGGAAGGGGGGGTTAGGGGCGACGGGGGCGGCGGCGGGGGGGAGGGTCGGGGGTGTTGAGGCCGGTGCGGTAGTCGGGGGCTTTGATTTCGAGCAGTTTGCCGGTTTCCTTGTCGGAGAGGCGGGAGGCGATGCGGGCGTCGAGGTGGTCGGGCTGGAGGTTGGTGGTGAACATGGTGGGGCGCTCGGCGACGTAGCGGGCGGCGCAGAGTTGGTAGAGCTTCTCTTCGGCCCAGGGGGTGGGCGAGTGCGCGCCGAAGTCGTCGAGGACGAGCAGGTCGGCATCGCGCAGCGAGGCGGAGAGTTCGTCGTAGCTCTGCTCGGCGTCGGCCTGGTAGGTGCGGCGCAGCATGTCGAGCAGGTCGGGGACGACGGCGAACCAGACGGATTGGCCGCGGGCCAGGGCGGCGTTGGCGACGGCGGCGGCGAGGTGTGTTTTGCCTGTGCCTGTGCCGCCGATCAGGGTGAGCGAGCCGCGCGGGGCGGACGCCCAATCTTCGACGATGCACTTGACCAGCTTGAGGTTGCCCGAGTCGGAGGGCAGGTCGTCGCCGTTGCGGGCGCGGAAGTTGTCGAAGCTGTAGCGGGCGAGCAGTTCGCGGCGCATTTCGCCGACCTGGCGGTACTGCGCGGCGAGGCCTGCGCCGAGCGTGAGGCGCAGCGCGGCGGGCGCCGGGGAGAGCCAGCGGGCCAGGTCGAGTCCGTTGCCGCCCTGCTCGGCGGCGATCAGCACGGTGCGCAGGCCGGCGTTGCGGCGATGGTTGAGCAGCTGGAAGAGTTTTTCGCGGGCCCACTCGGTGGGGTTGGCCATATCGATGTCGTCGATGATCAGGAAGGGGGTCTCGCGGGCGTGCTCGAAGAGCACGGGGAAGGTCATTTCGGCGTCGCGTCGGTAGGCGGCGCGGAGGCGGTCGAGCAGGTCGGCGGCGACGAAGTAGAGGACGGGGCGGCCCTGTTGGAGTCGGCGGTTGGCGAGTTCGGCGGCGAGGCGGGTGCGGCCGGAGCCGGCCTTGCCGAGCAGGATCAGCCAGCGCTCGGCGGCTGCGTCGTCGGCGAAGGCGCAGGCGGCGGCGAAGTCGTCGGAGCGCTCGATCTGGTCGGCGGGCAGCCGTTGGTCGAGCAGCGGGCCGAGGTTGCTGAGCCGTTGCAGTTGGGCGGCGAGCTGTTGGGCGGCCTGCTGCTCGGCGCAGCGGCAGGGGGCGGCGCGGCCGAACAGTTCGTGTCCGACGGGGACGCGGCGTCGGACGTAGCCGGTACCGCCGCAGTGCGGGCAATCGGGGTCGGGCCCGGTGGGACGCCAGAAGCGCGCGCCGGTCTCAGCGCTGGATGAGGTGGTCGTAGCGCGAGGCTCCGGATCGTCCGGGTTGTCCATCAGTTGATTGAGTCGACGCATGGTCACGCCCCTCTTGCTGCCATCGTTGGAGGATGCTGCGCACGTAGCGCCAGTTGCGGACGTTCATTTCGATCGCTTCGGCGAAGGCGTCGGCGATCCATTCGGGTGGGTAGGAGGCGGCGGCCTCGTGGAGTTCGGCGGCGAGCGAGGGCGGGAGCGGGCCGATCGCGTCCTCGTAGAGGGCGATGATCGCCTCGCCGCGGGGCAGCGGGGCGGGCGGGGCCGGGCGATGGGGGCGATGTGCGCGGTGGGCGATGGCACGGCGTCCGTCGGCGCTGTTGAGGGCGAGCCAGTCGTCGGGGGCGGCAGAGCGGAGCAGCGAGCCGCGGGCGACGGCGGCGGCGAGGCCGTCTTCGAGCGCCTGATCGACGCTGCGCTCGGGTACGAGCGAGGCGAGCGCGTCGATCAGCGGGCGCTCGGCGCGCAGGTCGGCGACGGCGAGCAGGCGGGGGAAGCGGCGCACTTGCTGGAGGGCGGCGACGGCGTAGAGGGTGACGAGCAGTTCGGCGGGGTCGGTCATCTGCGGGGCGAGTTCGCGCAGCAGGGCGGTGGGGATCGGCGCGGCCGGAGCGGCGGCGGCGAAGCCGGCGAAGCGAGGAGAGTGTTGGTCGGACATGTCAGGCGTATCCGTTTCCGCCGCCCGCGCCGTCGGGCGGTTCTTCCCAGCCGCCGCCGCCGGGCGGCTCCTCCTGCATGAAGAAGTCCTCGAAGCGGGCGACCTGGGGGACGAAGCGGACATCGACCGTGCCCACTGCGCCGTGGCGGTGTTTGGCGATCAGCAGTTGCGCGACCTGGCCCTGGCCCGCCGCGCCTTCGACCGGATCGGCGATCACTTCGTCTTCGAATTCGTCGCGCCTGTACATGTCGGCGCGGTAGATGAAGACGACGACATCGGCGTCCTGCTCGATGGAGCCGCTTTCGCGCAGGTCGCTGAGCATGGGGACGGGGGGCTTGCGGCGTTCGACGGCGCGGGAGAGTTGGGAGATGGCGAGCACGGGTACGTGCAGTTCGCGGGCGATTTCTTTGAGCGTGCGGGAGATCACGCTGAGTTCGGCGACGCGGTTGGTTTCGACGGGGGTGCGGGACCAGGCGTGGACGAGCTGGATGTGGTCGACGATGATCAGGCCGAGGCCGCGGGGTTCTGCGCCGTTCTCGCCTTGCCGCTCGCCCTGCCGCCCCTCTTGCCGGCTCTGGCGATCGATCAGGCGCTTGTGAAGGTTGCGCGATTTGGCGCGGATTTCGGCGAGGGTTTGGCCGGCGGTGTCGTCGATGTAGATTTCGGCGCGGCTGAGCAGTCCGATGGCGCGCGAGATTTCGGCTTGTTGTTCGTCGGTGTGGCGGCCGACGCGGAGACGGCTGTTTTCGACGCCGGATTCGGCGGAGACGAGTCGGGCGGCGACTTGTTCGGCGGACATTTCGAGGCTGAACATGGCGACGGCGGCGCCCTGTCCGAGGGCGGCGTTGCGGGCGACGGTGAGGGCGAGGGCGGACTTGCCGACGGCGGGGCGGGCGGCGAGGACGAGCAGGTCGGAGCCGTGGATGCCGCCGTTGAGCAGGCGGTCGAGGTCGCCGAAGCCGGTGCGGGTGGGGCCGGAGGCGTCGGCGGCGGGGTCGGCGGCTTCCTGGAGCACATCGACGAGCAGGTCCTGGAGGATGGAGAAGTCGCGGCGCTGTTCCGCGCCGCGCACGGAATAGAGCTTTTCGACGGCTTCATGCAGGGAGGCGTCGACGTTGGGGTCGGCGCGGTAGGCGAGTTCGCCGATATCGCCGGCGGCGCGGAGCATGTCGCGGTAGGTGGAGGCGCGCTGGACGACGCGGGCGTAGTGCTCGGCGCCGACGGTGGTGGGGAGTTCGGTGACCAGGGAGGTGATGTAGGGCTGGCCGCCGACTTCGTCGATCCAGCCTTTGCGGGCGAGTTCGGCGGCGGCGGTGACGGGGTCGATGACTTCGCCGCGGTCCCAAAGTTCGAGCGCGGCGATGTAGAGCAAGCGGTGGCGTGGATCGAAGAAGTCGCCCTGCTGCAGGATGGGTGTGATGCGCTGGAGGACGCCTTCTTCGGCGAGGATGGCGCCGATCACGGCGCGCTCGGCGGCGACTTCCTGGGGCACGCCGCTGCGCGCGCCGGATGCATTGGGCGCGCCAGACGCACTGGGCGCTGCGCGGGGTTCGCTGGTGACCATTAACCACCCCCGGTCTCGGGGGCGGCGCGCCCCCGGCTCAGGCCTCTACGGCCGCTGTTTCGGGCTCCGCGGCCGCACCGGCTGCGTCGGCCGCCTCCCCGGCGGCTTCTTCGGCCTCGAGCTCTTCGACCACCTCATCGATGGTCGGCTCGAGGCTTTGTTCGTCGGGTTCGACGACGACGCTGACGGTGGCGAAGACATTGCGGGTGAGGCGGATGCGGACTTCTTCGGTACCGAGTTGTCGGAGCGCCTGGGCGAGTTGCACCTGGCGATGCTCGATGGTTGCGCCGGCGCGTTCGGAGAGGCGCTCGGCGATGTCGCGTGCGGTGACGGAGCCGAAGAGGCGGCCCTGTTCGCCGACGCGGGCGCGGAAGATGAATTCGCCGCCGTCGATGGCGGCGGCCAGCGGCGCGGCGTCGCCGTCGAGCTTGGCCTGGCGGATGGCGTCGGCCTTGGCGAGGCGCTCGGCGCGGGCGAGGTTGTTGGTGGTCGGGGCGCCGGCGAGGCCGCGCGGCAGGAGGTAGTTGCGGGCAAAGCCATTTTTGACCTCCTTGATCTCACCGACCTGCGCGGTGCCTTCGACCTCTTCAAAGAACACGACCTTCATGGCGCATCTCTCCGGAAAGCGCCGCCGTGGCACAGTGTGCGGCAACGGCGCGGCAATGCGAATTGACAACGTGCGATAAGGAGTTACCCGTCCACGTTGTCGCCGGGTTTCCACCACGATACCCACCCGCGGGCCAGCGGGACAGACGTAAGGGGCGAAATTGCCTCAGGAACCCGGGCCGAATCCCGCTCGCCGCCACCGGCTGCTCCGATCCCCGACTCGAAGTTGATCATAGCAGCGGATCGTACGCGCGTTCGGGCGCGGCGCGGCCGGGCGTTGGGAGTCGGTCAGCCGCCGGCGGCCGCTCCGCCGCCGGCTGCGGCGGACGGCGGGGGTTGCAGGTCGACCGCGCCGCGCTCGCCCAGCAGGCCTTCGAGGGCGGTCTTCATCGCAAAGTTGGCGGCGGTGCGCCACGGTTCGGGCAGAGCGAGGAGGGTGGAGTCGGAGGCGCTCTCGATGCGCAGGAAGACGGGCGCATCGCCGGGCATGCCGTTGATCAGGTCGCCCATGCGTTGCAGCAGGTCCTGGCCGGCGGCGCGGTCGCCGTCGTCGCGCAGGGTGACCCAGAGGGCCATGGAGCCGCCGCCGTTGGCGGCGGCGGGTCGGGCGGCGACGGTCTGCGGTGGGGGCGGAGTCGGCTGCTCGGCGCTGGGGGGCGGCGGAGCCGGCGGGGCGTCGTGGTCGGGCATGCGGCTCATACTGACAGATGGGGGCGCTGATGTCTCCCGGAAGGCGGGGGTGTTTGCGGCGGGCTGGGCGTCGTCGGAGCGGGCGTTGTCGGTCCAGGCGCGGGCGCGCTCGACGGCGAGGGTGAGCATTTCATTGCCGCGCGAACGGACGGTGACATCGGCGATCACGATGCGGTTGGGGCTCCAGAGTTCGCGCGTGGCCTGCCACTGTTCGGGCCAGACGGTCAGTTCCTGGGCACCGGAGAGGTCTTCGATTTCGACGGCGGCGAATTGGTCGCCGCGCCTGGTGGTGAGCTGGCGGACGTTGTTGACGAGTCCGGCGACGACGAGGGAGTCGCCGACCATTTCCTCGGTCACTTCGGCGAGCGAGTGGGTGAGGCTGGATTGCAGTTCGACGGCGGCTTCCTGCAAGGGGTGGCGGGAGACGTATGCGCCGAGCAGTTCGCGCTCCCAGTTGAGCTGCTCGGCGGGGGTGACGTCGATACCCTCCGCCTGCTCACTGATCAGCGGCTTGGGGGTGGCGACTTCGTTGCCGAAGAGGTCGAACATGGAGGTTTGGCCGCTTTCGCGGAGTTCCTGCGCGCGGCGGGCGCGGCGGGCGATGTCTTCGACGCTGGCGACGATTTCGCCGCGCGACATGGGTTCGGCGGCGGTGTTGGAGCGGGGGAGTGCGTCGAGCGCGCCGGCCTTGGCGAGGGATTCGAGCGCGCGGCGGTTGAGGGCGCGGGCGTCGAGGCGCTCGGAGAGGTCGTCGACGGATTCGAAGCGTCCGTGCTGCTCGCGTTCTTCGATCAGCGGTTCGACGGCGGCGCGGCCAACATTTTTGACGGTGGCGAGTCCGAAGCGGATGGCGCTGCGTCCGCCGGCGAAGCGTTCGAGGTTGAAGGTGGCGCCGGAGCTGTTGACATCGGGGGGGAGGAGCTTGAGCTTGAGGCGGGCGCACTCAGCGGCGGCGGCGCGGAGTCGGTCGGAGTTGCCGGCGGCGGCGCGGAGCACGGCGGCCATGTAGGGGGCGGGGTAGTTGGCCTTGAACCAGGCGGTCTGGTAGGCGATTGCGCCGTAGCAGACGGCGTGGGCCTTGTTGAAGGCGTAGCCGGCGAAGGGTTCGATCAGTTCGAAGATGGTTTCGGCGTCGGATTGGGAGTAGCCGAGCTCGGCGGCGCCGCGGAGGAAGTTGACGCGCTCGGCGCGCATGACCTCGGGGATTTTCTTGCCCATGGCCTTGCGCATGACATCGGCTTGGCCGAGCGAGTAGCCGGCGAATTTGCGGGCAATTTGGAGGACCTGGTCCTGGTAGACGATGACACCGTAGGTTTCGTCGAGGATTTCGCCGAGGTCGGGGTGTGGGTAGGAGACGGCTTCGCGCCCGTGCTTGCTCTCGATGAAGCGGGGGATGTGCTCCATGGGTCCCGGGCGGTAGAGGGCGACGAGGGCGGCGAGGTCGGGGATGGAGTTGGGCTGGAGGTCGGCGACGGTGCGGCGCATGCCGCCGGATTCGAGCTGGAAGACGCCGAAGGTGTCGCCGGCGGCGAGCATGGCGAAGGCGTTTTCGGCTTGGGGGCCGGTTTCGGGCAGGGCGAGAGGGTCGATTTCGATGCCTTCGCACTCGCGGATCAGTTCAACGGCCTCCTGAACGATGGTGAGGTTGGAGAGGCCGAGGAAGTCCATTTTGAGCAGGCCGACGGCGGCGCACTGGTCCATGGCCCATTGGGTCATGGGGATGGAGTGGTCGTCGTCGCCTTCGTTGACTGGTCGGCGGAGGGGGACGTTTTCGGCGAGTGGGTCGCGGGAGATGACGACGGCGGCGGCGTGGGTGCTGGCGTGGCGGACGACGCCGTTGAGGCGCTGGGCCTGCTTGAGCAGTTCGCCGGTGTCGGGGTCGCCACGCCCGGCGTCGCGGAGTTCGGAGGACTGGGCGATGGCGTCTTTGAGGGTGATGTTGAGGACGTTGGGGACCAGGCGGGCGACGCGGTCGACGTCGCCGAGGGCCATGCCGAGGGCGCGTCCAGTGTCGCGGACGGCGGCTTTTGCGCCGAGGGTGCCGAAGGTGACGATTTGGGCGACGCGGTCGCGGCCGTATTTTTCGGCGACGTAGCGGATCACTTCGTCGCGGCGGTTGTCGGCGAAGTCCATGTCGATGTCGGGCATTTCGCGGCGTTCGGGGTTGAGGAAGCGCTCGAAGACGAGGCCGTATTCGAGCGGGTCGATGTCGGTGATGCCGAGGCAGTAGAGGATGAGGCTGCCGGCGGCGCTGCCGCGGACGGTCTGGGGAATGCCCTGCTCGTCGGCGAAGCGGGCAAAATCGGCGACGATCAGGAAGTATTCGGCGAAGCCGGTTTCGCGGACGACTTCGAGTTCGTAGTTGAGGCGCTCGACGTATTTGTCGGGGGCGTGAGGGTTGCGCTGTCGGAGGCCGGCGCGGGCGACATCGGCGAGGTGCTCGATGGGGGTTTTGCCGGGGGGGAGGTCGGGTTCGGGCAGTTGTAGGCGTCCGAATTCGAGCTCGACATTGCAGCGCTCGGCGACGAGTTGGGTGTTGGTCACGGCTTCGGGGAGGTCGGCGTAGCGCTGGGCCATGTAGGCCTCGTCGGTGAGGTAGTAGTCCTCGCCCTCGAAGCGGAAGCGCTTTTCCTCGTGGCGGGCGGCGTTGGTGCCGATGCAGAGGAGCAGGTCGTGGGCGTCGTGGTCGCCGGGTTCGCAGTAGTGGGCGTCCTGAGTGGCGACGAGGGGGATGCCGGTCTCGCGGGAGAGTTGGACGGTGCGCTGGAGGACGGGTTCGTAGCGGCCGAGGGCGTCGTGGCGCTGGAGTTCGAGGTAGTAGCGGTCGTCGAAGGTTTCGCGGTACCACTGGACGATGCGCTGGGCTTCGACGAGGTCTTCGGTTTCGAGCGCGCGGTGGAGTTCGCCGGAGGGGCAGCCGGAGAGGGCGATCACGCCGTCGCTGTATTGCTCGAGCAGTTCACGGTCGACACGGGGGCGGTAGTAGAAGCCTTCGAGGTGCGCGCGGGTGGCGAGTTGGATGAGGTTGCGCCAGCCCTGGTTGTTCTGGGCGAGGAGGACGAGGTGGTAGGCGGCTTGGGAGGCGCTGCGGGCTTCGCGGTCGGTGCGGCTGCCGGGCGCGACGTAGGCCTCCATGCCGAGCAGGGGCTGGATGCCGGCGGAGCGGGCGGCCTGGTAGAAGTCGATTGCGCCGTAGAGGTTGCCGTGGTCGGTGATGGCGAGGGCATGTTGTCCGAGTGCGCGGGCGCGCTCGACGAGCGGCTCGATTTTGGCGAGGCCGTCGAGTTCGGAGTATTCGGTGTGGGTGTGGAGGTGGGCGAACATGGGCGGCTTCTTGCGATGGGTTGAGCAGTGGGTTGGGCGAGCTTTACAAGCGACGCTAGGGGAGATTGGGCGATCGTCGCAGGGGCAGCTATGTCAAGCAGGCTGGTCGGGGGCTTTTGCCTGGGTAGCGACGTTGGCGCAGCGCTCGGCGAGATACCCCCGTTCGGGCCGGGGGCAGGCTCCGCGGCAAGCGTGGGTATGGCGGAAGTGGAGCGGAGGGTGAGGTGGGATGGGGCCGATTCCCGCTCGGGGGCGGGAATGACGGAAAAAAAGGGGCGGGTATGACGGGAGTGGCAGGCGCGGGTTAGGACGGGAGTGGCAGGCGCGGGTTAGGACGGAAGTGGCAGGCGCGGGTTAGGACGGAAGTGGGGTCAAGCGGGGGGGGATGGATTGGACGGGCTGGTCGAGGGCGAAGGCGCGGTGGAGGAGGCGGACGGCTTCTTCGCCGCGCTCGGCGCGGACGAGCACGGTGATGCGGATTTCGGAGGTGGTGATCAGCTCGATGTTGACGCCGGCTTCGGAGAGAGTGCGGAACATGAGGGCGGCGTAGCCGGGGGCGGACTGCATACCGGTGCCGATCAGGCTGACTTTGACGAGGTCGTCGTCGAAGAGCAGTTCCTTTGCGCCCAGCTCGCGGGCGAGCGGGGCGGCGGCTTCGCGGGCCTGCTCGAAGTCGGCGCGGGTGACGGTGAAGGTGAGGTCGGTGAGGCGGTCTTCGCCGGCGTTCTGGACGATGGTGTCGACGGAGATGCCGGCGTCGGCGAGGGGTCCGAAGAGTTGGGCGGCGATGCCGGGGCGGTCGGGGACATGGCGGAGGGTGAGGGATGCGACATCGCGGTCGAGGGCGATGGTGCGGACGCGGTCTTCGGGTTCCATCTGGACCTCCTTGCGGATGACGGTGCCGGCTGCGCCGTCGGCGGCGAAGGACGAGGCGACGACGATGGGGATGTCGTGGAGCAGGCCGAGTTCGACGGCGCGGGGGTGCATGACGCCGGCGCCCTGGGCGGCGGCTTCGAGCATTTCTTCGGCGGCGATGTCGGCGAGGCGTCGGGCGTCGGGGGCAATGCGAGGGTCGGTGGTGTAGACGCCTTCGACATCGGTGTAGATTTCGACCTGCTCGGCTTTGAGCGCTGCGCCGAGTGCGACGGCGGAGGTGTCGGAGCCGCCGCGACCGAGGGTGGTGAAGTCGGCTGCGGCGCTGGCGCCCTGGAAGCCGGCGATGATGACGACATTGCCGTCGGCGAATTCGCGTTGGATGCGCTCGGTGTCGATGTTGCGGATGCGGGCGCGTCCGTAGGTGTCGTCGGTGAAGACGCCGGCCTGGGCGCCGGTGAGGGCGACTGCGCCGTGTCCGAGCTGGCGGACGGCCATGGCGAGCAGGGCGCTGCTGACGATTTCGCCGGTGGCGAGCAGCATGTCCATCTCGCGGCGCGGCGGTCGGGGGCTGATTTGGGCGGCGAGAGCGACGAGCTCGTCGGTGGTTTTACCCATGGCGGAAACGACGACGGCGATCGGTTGTCCCTCGGCGGCGCGGCGGGCGATGCGGGCGGCGACGGCCTGGAGGCGCTCGACGGAGCCGACGCTGGTGCCGCCGTATTTCTGGACGACGGTCACAGGACGGTGGCTCCGTGCGGGTCGATCTCGGTGATGAAGCCGCGGCCTTCGATGCCGCGCGCTTCGGCGGCGTCGGCGAAGGCGCGTTGCACGGCATCGGCGGCGTTGGCGTCGGTCAGGGCCATGAGGGTGGAGCCGCCGCCGGAGAGGTAGGCGGCGTGCGCGCCGGCACCGGTCGCGGCCTCGAAGAACTCGAACATGGCGGGGAACATGTTGCTGCGGGGGCGCTGGTGGAGGCGGTCGTCGACGGCGGCGGGGAGCGCTTCCCAGGTCCCGGTGGCGAGGGCGGCGGCGAGCAGGGCGGAGCGGCAGGAGTTGTGTACGGCGTCGGCGCGGGAGAGCTGGTCGGGCAGGAGCGCGCGGCCCTTTTTGGTGGACATGCCGAAGGAGGGGGTGAAGCCCACGAAGCGGAGGCCGGGGGCGACGGGCAGGTGGACGCGGTGGACGCGCGGGCCGTCCATGGCGACGATCTGGCAGCCGCCGAAGAGGGCGGGGGCGATGTTGTCGGCGTGGCGTTCGAGGGCTGCGCCGAGCTCGAGCAGCTGCTGGTCGCCGAGGTCGCCGCCGAGCAGGGCGTTGGCGGCGACGAGTCCGGCGCCGCGGCTGGCGGCGCTCGCGCCGAGTCCGCGTCCGAGCGGGAAGTGGGCGTCGACGGCGACATTGATGCGCTTGGGTTTGGGGGGATTGAGCTCGAGCGCTTCGTGGGCGGCGATCACGCCGGCGCGGATGTGCCTGATCATCGGCGAGCGTGTGCTCGGGGCGCCGTCGGCGGGCAGGTCGAGGGGGGCGTCGATGGCGACGGTGATGGTGGCGTAGCGCTGGAGGGCGACGCCGACGGCGTCGAAGCCGGTACCGAGGTTGGCGCTGGAGGCGGGTACGCGGACCGTGACTTGCTGCGGAGCGTCCACGATTGCGCTTTCTTGCGGTGGTCCTGGTGGTCTACGGGGCAGTGTACGGCGGGGTGGGCGGTTTACTCCAACGAGAGCAGGCGGTTGGCGTGGAGGCGCGGCTCGGCGGCGGCGATTGCCTGTTTGAGCACTGCGTCCACCGGTTGGGCAGCGTCGAGGAGGACGACGCGATCGGGTTCGGCGGCGGCGATTTGTCGGAAGCCGTGGTTGACGCGGCGGTGGAATTCGAGCGCGGCGTCGGCGATGCGGTCGCCGCCGTCGGCGCGGGCGCGGGCGATGCCCTGCTCGGCGGGGATGTCGAGCAGGATGGTGAGGTGGGGTCGGAGTCCGTCGGTGGCGGCGTCGTTGAGGCGGCGGAGCAGGGAGAGGTCGAGGCCGCGTCCGTAGCCCTGGTAGGCGAGGGTGGAGTCGGCGTAGCGGTCGCAGAGGACGAGTTCGCCGCGGTTGAGCGCGGGGCGGATGATTTGGGCGACATCCGCGCTGCGGTCGGCGAGGAAGAGGAAGGTTTCGGCCCACTCGCCGAGTTCGGCCTCGGTGTGGAGGACGAGCTCGCGGAGGCCGCGTCCGAGCTCGGTGCCGCCGGGTTCGAGGGTGGTGCGGAGGGCGAGTCCGGCGTCGGACCAGTGTTGGGCGAGGGCGCGGACGAGGGTGGTTTTGCCTGCGCCGTCGCCGCCTTCGACGGTGATCAGCATGGGGTGACGATAGCGCCGCTTTTCTTCGTCGCTGCGCGGCGTCGGGCTGTTCGGGGCCTCGGCGCTGCGGGCGGCGTTGGGTTTGGGCTCCCAGATCAAGTCTGGGGCAGGCTCCCGATCGAGTCGGGGGCAGGCTCCCGATCGAGTCGGGGGCAGGCTCAGCGTGCGCGGGAATGACAGGAGAGGGATGCGGGAATGACCGAGCAACTGTGATGGGGGTCAAGCGGTGGTCGGAGGGGCGTGGGGTGCGGCGTTGGTGCTGTTCACGTCGAGATACCCGCGGCAAGCGCGGGTATGACGGAGAGAGGGCCGCGCGGGTATGACGGAGAGAGGGGGAGGTGTGGGTATGACGGGGTAGAGAGAGGGGTGGGGGTGGTGGCGGGGCGGCATGCCCGGGAGTGCTGCGAACGGGGGGTTGGCGGGCCGTTCGGGCGGTCGGTGCTGTGAACAACGTTGGGTTTGGGCCCCAGATCAAGTCTGGGGCGACGGAGATCAAGTCTGGGGCGACGGAGCAACTGTGATGGGGGTCAGGCGGTGTGGATGCGGACGCGGCGGTTGGGTTCGCGTCCCTGGCTGGAGGAATTGAGGGCCTGGCGGGCGGCCATTTCGTGCTGGAGCTTGCGGATGTAAGCGCCGCGCGGGGCCAGCTCTACCGAATCGCGCATGCCGCTGTGGATGGCCTGGATTGCGTCTTCCGCTTCGGCCAGCGCGGCGGTCAACTCGTCGCCTGGCGCGGCGCCCTGCGAGAGCGCGCGCAGGCTCTGCTGCATCTGCATCACCGTATTGTGCTTGAGCACGGCGATCGGCAGCCGCTTGGCCTCCGCCGTGCGCAAATCCGACGGACGGCGGCGGTAGGCCGAGCGCAGCGTCATCACCACGTCGGCGTCGTCCACGCGGTCGACCACCGAGGCGTTGGCCCCGTTTTCGCGGATCGCCTCGCGCAGCCGGGCGGCCGAGACGCCGAGCGGGAAGATGCGTTGGTGCGGCGTCTGCGGAGGCTGCGGCGCGCGGCGCTGCCGGCGCCGCAGGTGCGCGTCGCGCCCGCCGTTGCGGCGGGGCGGCTCGGCGGCCGCGAAGAAGCCCGTCGGGCTCGGCTCGCCGCCCTGCCAGGCCGGCGCCGACTGGCGCGCGCCGGGGCTGCGGTGTACCTCGCCCTCCTCGTCCACCTCGCGGATCTCGGGCTCCACCGATTCGCCGTGCAGCAGCGCGTCCACCGTCGCGCCGACATCGCTCTGGACGGCGACGCGGGTGAAGGACTGGATTTCGACGAGGGCGTTGAAGGTGGGCGGGGCTTTGCGCTCGAGCACGGATTTGCGGGTGCCGCGGCGGCGGGCTTCTTCGTCGGAGAGGGTGACGGTCTGGATGCCGCCGATCAGGTCGGCGAGGGTGGGGTTGAGCATCAGGTTGGCGAGCGTGTTGCCGTGGGCGGTGGCGACGAGTTGGACGCCGCGCTCGGCGATGGTGCGGGCGGCAAGGGCTTCGAGTTCGGTGCCGATTTCGTCGATCACGATCACTTCGGGCATGTGGTTTTCAACGGCTTCGACCATCACGGCGTGCTGGCGCTCGGGCGTTTCGACCTGCATGCGGCGGGCGCGCCCGATGCCGGCGTGGGGGATATCGCCGTCGCCGGCGATTTCGTTGGAGGTGTCGACGATCACGACGCGCTTGCCCTGCGCGGCGAGGACGCGGGCGACTTCGCGGAGCAGGGTGGTTTTGCCGACGCCGGGGCGTCCGAGCAGGAGGATGCTTGCGCCGGCGGCGACGAGGTCTTCGATCAGGGCGACGGAGCCGCTGACGGCGCGCCCGACGCGCATGGTGAGGCCGACGATTGTGCGTCGGCGGTTGCGCAGGCAGGAGATGCGGTGCAGGGTGCGGGCGATGCCGGCGCGGTTGTCGTCGCCGAATTCGCCGAGCTGGCGGACGACTTCTTCGAGTTCGGCGGTGGTGATTTCGGATTCGGTGAGTTCGATTTCGCGCTCGCGGTAGCGGGCGCTAGGGCGGCGGCCGAGGTCGAGCACGATTTCGAGCAGGGAGTCGAAGTCGTCTTCGGCTTCGATGGCGCGTCGGATGGCGGTGGGGAGCGTCTGGAGGAGGGCGTCGACATCGTCGATTTCGACCTGCGGGGGGGTGGTTGGCGGATCGTGCTGCTCGCGGCGCTCAAGTTGGTCGAGCGGATCGCTTTGGTGGGTCGGGTTGGCCATAGGTGCGCTAGCTTCCGGCGGCTGTGGGCGGGGCGGCGGCGTTGTCGGTGCGGGCGCTGCGGCAGCGCTCGACGAAGCGGCGGTGGAGGCGGAGGTCCTGGGTGAGTTCGGGGTGGAAGGTGCTGGCCATCAGGCGGCGGTATTCGACGGCGACGGGTTCGTCGCCGAGGCTGAGCAGGACGGAGACATCGCCGCCGACGCGGCGGATGCGGGGGGCGCGGATGAAGACGGCGTGGACGGGTGGATCGCCGAGCGGGCCGGGTTCGAGCTCGGCTTCGAAGGAGTCGATCTGGCGCCCGTAGGCGTTGCGCTCGATGGTCATGGGGATGAGGTGGAGAGCGGGGCGGTCGAGCCACTCGATCTCCGTCGCCAGCAGGATTGCGCCGGCGCAGGTGCCCCAGAGAGGGAAGCCGTTGCGGGCGGCGTTGATGATCGGCTCGCGGAGGTCGTATTGCAGGAGCAGGCGGGCGATGGTGGTGCTTTCGCCGCCGGGGATGATCAGGCCGTCGACCTCGGTGAGTTGCGCGGCGGTGCGGACTTCGCGCGGCTCCGCGCCGGCCTGCGCGAGGCTCGTTGCGTGCTCGGCGAAGTCGCCCTGGAGGGCGAGGACGCCGACGACGGGGCCGCCCGCTGCGCTGCTCATGCTGGCGGCGTCACCAACCTCTCGGAGCCAGCCGCTCGGGTTCGGGAATTTCCGACAGCTCCAGTCCGGGCATGGCCTGCGGCAGGTTGGTGGAGACCTCGGCGAGGATGTTGTCGTCCTGGTAGTGGGTGACGGCGCGGACGATGGCTTCGGCCATGCGGGCGGGCTCCTGGGACTTGAAGATGCCGCTGCCGACGAAGACACCGTCGGCTCCGAGCCGCATCATCAGGGCGGCGTCGGCGGGTGTGGCGACGCCGCCGGCGGCGAAGTTGACGACGGGCAGGCGGCCGCGCTCCCGTGTGTCGCGGACGAGTTCAACGGGCGCGCCGATGTCGCGGGCGTAGGAGACGAGCTCTTCGTCGCCCATGTTCTGGAGTTGTTGGATGGCGCCCTGGACGGCGCGCATGTGGCGGACGGCTTCGACGATGTTGCCGGTGCCGGCTTCGCCTTTGGTGCGGATCATGGCCGCGCCTTCGGCGATGCGGCGCAGGGCTTCGCCGAGGTCGCGGCAGCCGCAGACGAAGGGCACGGCGAACTGGTGCTTGTTGATGTGGAAGCGCTCGTCGGCGGGGGTGAGGACTTCGGATTCGTCGATGTAGTCGACGCCGAGCGCTTCGAGGATCGAAGCTTCGACGAAGTGTCCGATGCGGACTTTGGCCATGACGGGGATGGAGACGGCGTCGATGATGCCGCGGATCAGCGAGGGGTCGCTCATGCGGGCGACGCCGCCGGTCTTGCGGATGTCGGCGGGGACGCGCTCAAGCGCCATGACGGAGCAGGCGCCGGCTTCCTGAGCGATGCGGGCGTGCTCGGGGGTGACGACGTCCATGATGACACCGCCCTTGAGCATCTGGGCGAGTCCTGCTTTGACGGTCTGTGTGGCGGTCTCAACGACCATTGCGCAGCCTCCTCGGGGCATTTGCCAATACGGTCAGTGTAGCCCGCGCGCTGCGCGGGTTAGGCGTCATCGGGCTGGTCTTCGTGATCATCTTCTGCGAGCAGCGCGGCTTCGATTTGCTCGCGCTCGGTACCCCCGGCGAGCATCTCGCTCAGCTGGTCCTGCGTGACCTGATCTTTGCGCAGGTCGGCGGCGAGGTGCCCGCGGCGGAAGACCAGGAAGCGATCACCGATCGGATAGGTGTGTTCGAGCCGGGGCGAGACCAGGACGACGGCGGTGCCGCGTTCGGCGGTGCGGCGAATCAGGCGGAGCACGGTGCCGGCCTGCTGCGCGCCCAGCGCGGTGGTGGGTTCGTCGAGCACGAGCACCCGCGCGCCGTGATAGAGGGCGCGGGCGATCGCGACGGCCTGCCGCTCGCCGCCCGAGAGGGTGCGCGCGGCGCGGTCCGGATCGCCGACTTCCATGCCGAGTTTGTCCATCTCGGCGGCCAGCGTGGCGCGCGCGTAGCCGGCGTCGAACTGGCGGAAGATGCCCCAGCCGTGGACGGGTTCGGCGCCGAGGAAGAAGTTGCGCCAGAGCGAGAGCAGGGGGACGAGGGCGAGGTCCTGGTGGACGGCGAAGATGCCGAGCGCGCGGGCGCGGCGCGGGGAATCGAGCGAGACCGGGTCGCCGTCGAGCTTGACCTGTCCGCTGCTGGGCTGATGCACGCCGCAGAGCGCCTTGATAAAGACCGACTTGCCGGCGCCGTTGTGGCCAAGCACACAGGTGACCTCGCCCGGGTAGAGGTCGACGGTGACGTCCTCAAGCGCGGTGATCTGCTCGAAGCGGATGCCGAGGTGGTCTACTTCGAGGATCGGGCGGCGCTCGTCGGGTGAGGCGGGGGCGGTGCGGCCCTGTTCGGCCGCGGCGTCGGCTGCGGTGTCGGTGGTCATGGTGCTCAGTCTCCGTGCTTAGTAGTCGCCGTGTTCCGAGGGGGCGCGCTCGCCGACGAAGTGGTTGATCAGGGTGGCCACGAGCAAGAGTACGCCGAGGAAGGCCCAGCGCCAGCCGAGGTCCCAGCCGGCCTGGGGGATGCCGATGAAGGCGATGCCCCAGATCAGGGCGCCGATGGCGGGTCCGACGATGGAGCCGTAGCCGCCGGCCATGCGGCAGCCGCCGACGACGGCGGCGATGATGAAGAAGAATTCGTCGCCGACGCCCTGTCCGGCCTGGACGCTGGTGTAGCGAACGGCGTTGCTGATGCCGACGAACCAGGCGGCGCTGGCAGTGAGCATGAAGAGGCCGATTTTGATGGCGGAGACGGGCACGCCGTTGGCGCGCGCGGCGGTGGGGTCGCCGCCGGCGGCGAAGATCCAGTTGCCGATTTTGGTGCGCCAGAGCACCCAGCTGGCGATCACGGTGAAGCCGGCCCACCAGAAGAGGGAGACGCGGAAGTCTTCGGGGGGGGTGCCGAAGGCGGTGGCGAGGACGGCGTTGAGGGAGTCGAAGCCGGGCGCTTCATCGAGGCGCTCGATCAGGGCGTCGCCGGTGAAGTATTTGGATAAGGCGACGTTTGCGCCGCGCAGGCCGAAGAAGGTGCCGAGCGTGATGATGAAGGAGGCGAGGCCGGTGCGGACGACCAAGACGCCGTTCCAGAGGCCGAGTGCGAGGCAGATGAGCAGCGAGAGGAGGGCGGCGAGCCAGATGTTGATGCCCCACTCGACGGCCATGATGCCGAGCGCGGTGCCGGCGGTGGCGACCATGACGCCGGCGGAGAGGTCGTACTCGCCGCCGATCATGAGCAGGCCGACGGCGACGGCCATGATGCCGTAGGGCCAGGCGGTGTCGAAGATGCGGGCGAGGGTCGAGCCTTCGACCATGGCGCCGCGCGAGGCGATGCTGAAGAAGATGAAGAGCAGGGCGGCGGCCGTGACCGAGCCGATTTCCGGCCGCTGCATGGCGCGCTCGTTCATGCGCTGCAGGAACCCCCACAGCGCTATTGATTGGTCAGCCACCGTTGCCCTCCTCCGCTAGATCGGCCAGCCACCATTGCCCCTCTCCGGCCGCGCCCGACTCGCGCACGGCGTCCAGGTTGTTCTGATCGATGAAGCCGGGGCCCAGGATGATGCCGCCGCCCTGGGCCCATTGCACGAGCACACTGGCGAGCTGATCGCCGCGGATGCGATCGGAGTAGCGGTTCAGCTGGGCGTAGGCGACCGGCAGATAGCCCTGCAGCCAGGGCTGCTGGTCGACCGCGAACAACACTCGATTCGCTTCGATCTCCTGCAGCACCGGCTCGTCGACGCCGTAGACCGCGTGCGGCAGCGTCCGCCCCTGCTCCGCGTTGATCCGGGCGATCGCGGCGTTCACGGGCTCGGCGATCAGCCAGCCGTCGTGGGTCATGATTCCGTCGATGTTCGAATTCTGGAGCAGCGCCTGGTAGACGCGCGCCTCGATGTCGTCGGGCTGGAGCGGGTCGACAAAGAGGCGGATCATCTCGCCGATGCGGAATTCGGCTTGCTCGCAGCGGGTGGTGAGCGCTTCGTTGTTGGTCTCGTGCATGACGCAGAGCAGGTTCGAGACGCCGGCTTCGGCGAGGCGCTCGCCGGCGGCCAGCCCGGAGACGGTCTCGACCATCCCGAAGAAGGCGGCGGCGCCGAAGCCGATGGCGTGCTGCACGCCGGCGTTGATCACGTAGACGGTTGCGCCGCGCACCACGGCGTCGCGCACGACGCGCTCCATGCCGAGGTGGTCGGAGAGCGTGACCACGATCACATCGAAGCCCTGGTCGAGCGCGGCGCTGACCATCCGCACGCGCTCCTCGGTATCGGGTGAGGACGACCAGGAGATGCTGGCGTCGAAGACTTGGGCGGCCGACTCTGCGCCGGCGCGCACCTCGTGCCAGAAGGGGTCCTCCTCGGTGCCGTGGACGACGAAGGCGACGGTCAGGGGCTGGGCCTGGGCGAGGCCGAGCCGCTCGAGCGCTGCTTCGGCGCAGCCGGCGAGCAGCAGGGCCAAGCCGAGCAGTCCGGCGAGCCAGAGTGCGGTTCGGCGGGTGGTGTGCGGACGTCTCATGATTCACCCCTCCACCAGCCGCCTTCGACGACCGCTCCCGATTCACGCACCTGGTCGACATTGCGGCGATCGACGAAGCCGGGACCGAGCAGGATGCCGCCGCCCTCGGCCCACTGGAGCAGCACGCTGGCCACGGCGTCGCCGCGGCTGCGCGCGGAATAGCGTTTGACCTGGGCGTAGGCGACGGGGAGGTAGCCCTGTAGCCAGGGTTGCTGATCGACTGCGAAGAGGATGCGGCCCGCTTCGATCTCCTCCAGCACCTGCTCGTCGACGCCGAAGGCGGCGTGGGCGATTTCGCGGCCCTCCTCGGCGAAGCGGGCCAGCACGGCTGCCGCCGGGGCGGCGATCACGGCGCCGTCGTGGGTAAGCACGCCGTCGATGGCGGGGTCGTCTCTGAGCAGCTGGGTGATCTGGGCTTCGATTTCGGCGTCGCGGCCGGGTTCGACTTCAAGGCGGACCATCTCGCCGATGCGGAATTCTGCTTGCTCGCAGCGGGTTTCGAGCGCTTCGTTGGTCGGTCCGTGGATCACGCAGAGCAGGCGGGTGATGCCGGCTTCGGCGAGGCGCTCGCCGGCGGCCAGGCCGGCGACCATCTCGAGCATGCCGAAGAAGGCGTGTGCGCCGAAGGCGGTCGCATACTGCACGCCGGCGTTGATCACGTAGACAATTGCGCCTTCGATGATGGCTTCGCGGACGATGCGCTCCATGCCGAGATGATCGGAGAGGGTGATGACCAGCACATCGAAGCCTTGGGAAAGAGCCTCCTCGACCATCCGCACCCGCTCGCCGGTGTCGGGCGAGGCCTGCCAGAAGACGCTCGTGTCGAAGGCCTGGGCGGCGTCTTCCGCGCCAGCCCGCACTTCTTGCCAGAGGGGATCGTTGTCGGAGCCGTGTACGACGAAGGCGATGGTGAGGGGTTGCACGCCGGCGAGGCCGAGGCGCTCGAAGACGGCTTCAGCGCAACCGGCGCAGAGCACGGCGGCGGCGATCAGCGGCGGCAAGAGCCGCAGCACGACGGGCCGGAGCGGCGCGGTCATCGCGGGCACGGCGGTTTGGGTGGAGAGTCGCTGCGTCATGGGATCGCGGCTCACTCTTCTTCGGGTCCGCGGATGTCGGGGTAGCGGCGCACGTTGCTGGCGTCGACGAAGCCGGGGCCGGTGAGCAGCCGCCCGGACGCGCTCCAGCGCTTCAACGCGCGCAGCAGGGCCGACGTTTCCAGGTCCTCCTCAACGCTGGCGACGTAGGCGAAGGCGATGGGCAGGAAGCCCTGCAGGTAGGCCTGCTGGTCCACGGCGAACAGCATCGCGCCGCGCTCGATGTCTTGCAGCACCACCGGGGAGATGTCGAAGGTGGCCAGCAGAGCGTTGGCGTTGACCTCGATGATGGCGCGCTGGGCGAGCGCGGCGATCTCGGAGTTGAGCGCGAGCACGCCGTCGATGTCGGGGTTGGCCAGCAGCACCGCGCCGATCTCATTCGTCGTTTCGCGGATGTTGGCGGTGCCGGTGACCGAGAGGGTCTGGTACTGGCCGCCCGAGAGCTCCATCGAGAGGCCCGCTTCCTCGCAGCGGTGGACGAGGCCGATGTTGCCGTCTTCGTGGATGATGCAGAGCATGCGGGTGACGCCGGCGGCGGCCATGCGCTCGCCGGCGGCGAGGCCGGCGACTTTGTCGGGCTGACCGAAGTGGGTAATCGCGCCGAAGGCGCGCCCGCGCTCCTCGCCGGAGTTGATCGTCAGCACCAGGATGCCCGCCTCGACCGCGGCGCGGACCGAGTTCTCCAGCGCGTCGGGATCGGCGAGAGAGACGATAAGCACGTCGTAGCCCTGGGCGATGGCGTTGTCGACGAGGCGCACCTGGGCGTTGATGTCGCCGTCGCCGTCGTAGCGGAGCTCAACGCCGAATTCGCGCTGGGCGGCCTGCGCGCCGGCGGCGACCTGGTCCCAGAAGGGGTCGCCGATGCCGCCGTGGGTGATCATGGCGATGCGCAGGTCGATCTGGGGCAGGGCCGCAGTCTGCCCCTGGGTGCGGACGATTTCGTCGACGCGACAGAGGTAGGCGGCGAACATGGTGAGGCCGACGACGGCGAGGAAGACCAGGCCGCGCCAATGACCGAGGATGCCGTTTGCCACAGCGCTCAGGCTCACTTGGGCTCCTCCTTCGCGGTCCCGCTTACGGGCCGCACGCTGTAGACTACCTGCTCATGCTGATTGGGTTGATCTCCGACACGCACGTGCCCGAGGCCGGCGACGAGCTGTGGCCGCAAGTCTACGATCGTTTGGCCGGTGTGGATCTGCTGCTGCACGGCGGGGACATCCACGATGTGGCGCTGATTGACCGCTTGGAGCAGGTCGCGCCGATTTATGTGGCGCGGGGGAACGGCGACGACGGGAGCGGCGGACGTCCGGTGCAGCCGGAGGATCCGCGCCTGCGGGAGGCGTGGACGCTGGAGTTGGAGGGCTTTCGGGTGGGGCTGACGCACGATATGGCGCTGCCGGAGTGGCCGCCGTATCGGACGGTGGAGACGATGATGGAGCGCTATTTCGGCGGTCCGCAGCATGTGGTGGTGCATGGGGACACGCATGTGGCGTCGGTGGAGACGATTCGGGGGGTGCTGCTGGTGAATCCGGGCAGCCCGATGTATCCGCGCAATCTGGATACGCGGATGGGGACGCTGGGCTTTCTGGAGATTGCGGATGGGCGCCTGCATGCGTGGCTGGAGCAGATCGACGAGGCGGGGACGCATGTGGTGCGGGAGCAGCCGAAGTACGTGTACTAGGGGGTGGAGGGGCAGCCGCCCCCCCAGTCCACTGGAAGCGGACAGCCCCCCTGCATAGGGGGGGCGATTCCGAACTTTCCCCTTGCGTGGGAGTATTCTGAGGGGCACGCCGGCGTTGGGTGGAGTTCTTGTCGGCGGCTGGGGCGCATGTGGCCGGCATTCGCGTTCTGGTGCCATTTGATCGCTCGGCGGCGAGCCGCCGCGGGCTGGGCGTGGCGCTGCGCCTGGCCGGGGCGGACCGACGCAAATCCGTCATCCACCCGGTGTATGTGGTTGAGGTCGACCGGGCGCTTGAGCTTGATGCGTATGTGCCCAATCTGGCCGCCGAGGGGGAGGCGGCGCTGACGGAGGCGGAGGCGGAGGCGAAGCAGGCGAAGATCAAGTGCGAGGGCTGGCTGCTCCAGGCGCGCGATGCGGGGCCGGGGATCGTTGAAGAGGCGGTCAGTACGAATGTGGATCTGGTGGTGATTGGGGTGGGGCGGGCGACGACGATCGGGGACCGCGGGGAGACGCAGACCGCGCACGCGCGACACGCGCCGGGCGCGGTGGACCTCGGCCGCACCGCCGATTATGTGCTCAGCCACGCGCCCTGCGAGGTGATCGTGGTCCGCGAAGCGGCCGACGACGAGCCGGTTGGGCAGTAGCGATGCGGATCGTGATCATGGGCTGCGGGCGGCTCGGCTCGACGATCGCGGCGGAGTTCGACGCGGAGGGCCACGCGGTGACCGTGATCGATCACGACGAATCGGCCTTCAACTGGCTGCCGGAGAGCTTCGGCGGCGAGACGGTGCTGGGTGCGGGCGAGGACGCGGCGGTGCAGGAGCGGGCGGGCGCGCCGCAGGCGGACATCTTCCTGGCGCTGGCCAACGGGGACAACCGCAACGCGATGGCGGCGCAGGTGGCGCTGCACATCCACGGCGCGGCGCGCGTGGTGGCGCGCATTTTCGATCCCGAACGGGCGGAGATCTACCGCGAGCTGGGGATCGGGGTGGTCAACCCGACCACGGCGCTGGAATCGCTGGTGCGCGCCGCGGCGTTCGACGACTGAGCGGCAGGGAGCGCGGATGTACATCATCATCGTCGGCGGCGGAAAGGTGGGGCGCGGCGCGGCGCGTGATCTGATCAGCGCGGGTCACGAGGTCTGCGTGATTGAGCGCGAGCCGCAGATCGCCTGGGCGATCAACGACGAGCTGGGCGATGTGGCGCTGGTCGGCGACGGCACCGAGGTACGCGTGCAGCGCGCGGCGGGGATGAATCGGGCGGAGGTCGTCGTCGCCGCCAGCGGGCGGGATCAGGCCAATCTGGCGGTCTGTCAGGTCGCGCAGCAGCGCTTCGGGGCCAACCGCGTGATTGCGCGGATTAACGATCCGCGCAACGAGGCGATCTTCCGCGCCGTGGGGATTTCCACGACGATCTCGGCGACCCGCGCCATCGTCTCCAGCATTGAGCACGAGGTCGACGCCAACATGCTTCGGCTGCTCGAGTTGAGCGGCACGGAATTTGAGCTGGTGGAAGTGGTCGTGCCGCCCGATGCGCCGGTGGTGGGGCGGATGGTGCGTCATCTGGGGCTGCCGCCGCGCACGGTGCTGACGCTGATCCTGCGGCCCGGTGGACGCCCGGAGGTGCCCGGGCCGGACTCGGTGCTGGAGCCCAACGCGATCGTGCTGGCAGTGACCGAACCCGAGCAGGAAGAGCGGCTGCGTAGACTGCTGACCGGAGCGGAATCATGAGCGCCGACGAGCAAGCCGAGCGCCCGTTGCGGGTCGCGTATCTGGGTCCGCCGGGCACGTTTTCGGAGCACGCGGCGGTGCTCTACGCGCCGGATGCGGAGCTGATCGAGCGGCCCACGATTTCCACCGCGGCCGAAGCGCCGGCGCGGGGCGAGGCGGACTGGGCGATCGTGCCGTTTGAGAATTCGATCGCGGGGTCGATCGGGGAGACGCACGATCTGATCATCCATCACCTCAATCTGCGGATTCGGGGGGAGCTGATTCTGCCGATTGAGCACTGCCTGATTTTGCCGGCCGCCGCGCCCGCCGCGACGATTGAGCTGATCATTTCGCATCCGCAACCGCTGGCGCAGTGCCATCTGTATTTGCAGCGCCGCTTTCCGGATGTGCGGACGGAGGCGACGCTCTCGACGGCGGAGGCGGTGGGGCGGGCGATGGAGCTGGGGGCCGGGGCGGCGGCGATCGGGCCGCGGCGAGCGGCGGAGGTGTATGGGGCGCACATCGCGGAGGCGGGGATTGAGGACGACCGTCGGAACGCGACGCGGTTCGTGGTGCTGGCGCATGCGGATCATCCGCCGACGGGCAACGACAAGACGACGCTGGTGTTCAGCACGGCGAATCGTCCGGGCGCGCTGCTGCGCGCGTTGCAGCATTTCGCCGATCGGGGGATCAATCTGACGCGGATCGAGTCGCGCCCGGCGCGGGAGCGCTTGGGGGTGTACCTGTTCATCGTGGACTG
This sequence comes from Dehalococcoidia bacterium, assembly GCA_965242565.1. GTDB lineage: Bacteria > Chloroflexota > Dehalococcoidia > Bin125 > Bin125 > CATQGW01. The sequence goes on from OZ251457.1 coordinate 2,328,102, forward strand.
CGACGGGCATCGGGAGGATCCGGAGCTGGCCGGAGCGCTGCTGGATTTGCGCCAGGATCTGGAACGGCTGCACGTGGTGGGCTCGTATCCGCGGGCCGAGCCGGCGGCGGGGTAGGGCGCGATGCCGGAGATTCCGGAGCTGGAGCATGTGAGCGGGCTGCTGCGCGAGCGGTTGGCGGGGCGGCGGGTAGCGCGGGTGGAGGTGTCGCGGCCGATCGTGATTCGGGCGCCGCGCGAGGAGTTTGAGGCGGGGTTGACGGGGGCGGCGTTGGCGGATGTGCGGCGGACGGGCAAGTTTCTGCTGTTCGACTGGGATCGAGGGACGACGATGGCGGTCGCGCCGATGCTGACCGGTCGGTTTCAGTGGACGCAGGACGCGAAGGCGCACGCGCGGACCTGCTTCACGCTGCATTTCGAGGGCGAGGATGGGGAGGAGTTGGCGATTCGCTACATCGACGAGCGATTTCTGGGCAAGGTCTACCTCGCGCCGTCGGAGCGGCTGGATACGGTGCCGGTGCTGTGCGAGCAGGGGCCGGACGCGCTGGATGCGGGGCTGACGGAGGAGGTTTTCCTGGAGCGGCTGCGCCGCTATCGGGGACAAGTGAAGAACGTGCTGGTGAACGCGAAGTTCGTCGCGGGGATCGGGAATGCCTATGTGGATGAGATTCTGTTCGAGGCGGCTGTGCATCCGTTTACGGCGGTGAAGGAGTTGTCGGCGGAGCGGCGGGCGGCGGTCTACCGGGCGATGGGGAGCGTGCTGGGCTGGGCGTGCGAGCGTGCAGCGGCGGAGATGGGCGAGCGGATCGACGCGAAGCCGCGCGAGTTTCTGCGGGTGCATCGGAAGGGCGGGGAGCCGTGTCCGCGCTGCGGCGCGGCGATTTCGGAGGTGTCGCCGAACCGGCGGATTACGTCGTTTTGTCGGGCGTGCCAGCCGCGCTAGGGCGCGCGGGGTTGGGCGAACCGCGGCTAACGGGGGGCGGCGAGGAGTTGGTCGGCACCGGGGAAGAAGGGGCGCCAGGCGGGGCGGCGCTCGAGGTAGCGGAGGTAGATCTGGGCGAAGCTGGTTTTGGGGCGGGCGGGCTTGGTGCGGAGGCGCATGCGGGCTTCGTCGGGGGTGCGGCCGCCTTTGCGTCGGTTGCAGGTGGGGCAGGCGGAGACGAGGTTTTCCCAGGAGTGGCCACCGCCGCGGGCGCGGGGGACGACGTGGTCGAGCGTGAGGTCGGTTCTGGTCGCGCCGCAGTACTGGCAGGTGTGGCGGTCGCGGGCGAAGACTTCGCGGCGCGAGAGGCGCACCATGGGGCGGGGTCGACGGATGAAGTAGACCATACGGATCACGCTGGGGACGGAGAATTCGGCGGTGACGGAGCGGAGCAGAGCGGCGGCGCGGTCGAGGTGGTCGACCACTTCGGCCTTGCCGCGCTCGACGAGCACGAAGGCGCGGCGCACATTGCAGACGTGCAGGGGCTCGTAGTTCTGGTTGAGCACCAGGACCGGTTGGTTGAGGAGGGACATCCTCGCGTCTCGCTCGTCCCAGCGCCGGCTTTCGGGAGGCGCGCGCGGCGTTTGATGGGGGCAAGGGTACCAAGTTGGGGCGGAGTCAGAGGCCGATCGATTCGCCCGTCTCGCCGATGCCGTCGAGGAAGTCGCGGATGGCGATGTCGAAGGATTCGGGGAGGAGGGCGCGGACGACGGGGATGTTGTCCATCATGCGCGCGCCGATTTCGGACTGTCCGATTTGTTCGGGCGCGCCGGGCAGGGGGGCGGCGACGGCGACGGCGATCAGGGCCTGGAGGATCAGCAGAGCGGCGAGCGCGCCGAAGATGAGGCCGGCGGCGTGGTCGGCCCAGCCGAGCATCAGCACGCCGGCTGCGCCGCGCAGGAACGCGCCGGCGACCGCGCCGAGCAGGACGACGACGAGCACGATGGCGACGAAGCTGGCGAAGCGCATCTGGGGGGTGGGATCGTCGGAGATGGCGAGGTCGACGATGACGCGCTCGTGAAAAGAGCCGGCGAGCACCACGCCGACGACCACGGCGATCAGGACGACGGCGTTACGCAGGAAGCCGATGCGCCAGCCGAGCGCCGCGATCAGGAGGACGGCGACGATGATGACGATGTCGAGCCAGTGCATTGGGTTTGGGCGCGTCCTTCGCGGCTCACTGTAGCAATGGGGGCGGCTTAGAGGGTGGATGGGGGGCGTTGCTAGCCTGCGGGGGATGGGGGTTGGAGATGGCGAAGAGCCACGACGAGCAGCTGGAGGTTGCGTACGCAGTCGGCGATGTCGTCTCTGGGACTGTCACCGACATTGATGACGACGGCTGGCTCTGGCTCGATGTCGAGGGCTGGGATGCAGGCGTCTCGCCTCAGGATCTCGCACTCGCCGACGGTGAGTCGGCGCGGGGGCGCTACGCCGTCAGCCAGACGATCGAGGGACTGTTCGTCTTTGATGTCGACCACGAGTATCGCTACCTCAGCCTCTCCGTCAAGCGCAATGCGCCGGGCTATCCGGAGGCGCTCCAGCGGCGCGCAGTCGGCGAGGTAGTCTCCGGCACCGTCACCACCGAGGTTTATGACGATGCCGAGCTATGGCTCGATGTCGACGGCCTAGTCGGGAGCATCGCGCCGGACGAGCTTGCCCTCGGCGACGGGGAGTCCGCACGGGACCGCTACACCGTCGGCCAGACGATCGAGGGACTGTTCGTCTGGTGGGTGGACCATGAGACACGCGACCTCGGCCTCTCTGTCAGGCGCAATGTGCCCGGCTATGTGGAGGCGCTCCGGCAGCGCGTGGTCGGCGAGGTAGTCTCCGGCACTGTCACCACCGAGTTTTATGTCGATGGCTGGCTCTGCCTCGATGTCGATGTCGATGGCTTGGTCGGAGAGGTGAAACCGCAAGACGCCCTCGCCAGCGGCGAGTTTGCACAGGAGGGCCACATCGAGGGCTTGACGATCGAGGGACTGTTCGTCTGGGATGTTGACCACGAGTATCGCTACCTCAGCCTCTCCGTCAAGCGCAATGCGCCCGGCTATCTGGAGGCGCTCCAGCGGCGCGCGGTCGGCGACGTCGTCTCCGCAACCGTCGTCGCCTTCTGGGACGACGGTCTTGGCATCTGGCTCGATGTCGACGGCCTGGTCGGGAGCGCCGGGCCCCAAGAACTCGATCTTGACGACGGGGAGTCCGCGCAGGAGCGCTACGCAGTCGGCCAGACAATCAACGACCTGTTCGTCTGGGATGTTGACCACGAGTATCGCTACCTCAGCCTCTCCGTCAAGCGCAATGCGTCCGGCTATCTGGAGGCGCTCCAGCGGCGCGCGGTCGGCGACGTCGTCTCCGCAACCGTCGCCGCCTTCTGGGACGACGGTCTTGGCATCTGGCTTGATGTCGACGGCCAGGTCGGGAGTGTCCGGTCGGACGAGCTTGGCCTCGCCGACGGGGAGTCGATGCGGGAGCGCTACGCAGTCGGCGAGACGATCGACGACCTGTTCGTCTGGCGCGTTGACCACGAGCATCGCGACCTTTACCTCTCCGTCAAGCGCAATGCGGTCGGCAATGTCGTCTTCGGTACCGTCACCAATGTTGATGACGACGGCTGGCTCTGGCTAGACGTCGAGGGCTGGGATGCAAGCGTCCCACCCTGGGAACTCGCGCTCGCCGACGGGGAGTCTGCGCAGGACCGCTACGCCGTCGGCGAGACGATCGAGGGCCTGTTCATCCTACAGATTGATCACGAAGCCCGGGCTCTCGATCTCTCCGTCAAACGCAATGCGCCCAGCTATGTGAAGGCGTTCCAGCGGTGCGCGGTCGGCGATGTCGTCGCCGGAACTGTCACCGATGTCGATGATGGTGGCCGCCTCTCGCTCGATGTCGACGGCTTGGTCGGCCTTGTCTCGTCTTACGAGCTCATACTCGTCGCCGGGGAGTCCACGCGGGGGCGCTACTCCGTTGGTGAGACGATCGAGGACCTGTTCGTCTGGCAGGTCCTCCACGAGGCCCGCGAGCTCTCCCTCTCCATCAAGCGCAGTGCGCCCGGCTATGTGGAGGCGCTCCAGCAGTGCGCAGTCGGCGATATCGCATCCGGAACAATTACTTATGTCGGCGACGGCCTCTTGCTCGATGTCGACGGCCTGGTTGGGGTCGTCCCCCCGTATGAGATCGTGCTCACTGAGGAAGAGTCTACACGGGAGCGCTACACCGTTGGCGAGACCATCGACGGCTTGTTCGTCTGGCAAGTCGAGCACGACAGTCGCCGCATCGCCCTCTCTGCGAACGCAATACGCCCGCCTACGTGGAGGCGCTCAACGCGCACAGCTTGGGCGAAGTCGTCTCCGCGACCGTCGCGGATGTCAGTCCCGGAGGCCTCTGGCTGGACGTGCAGGGCGCAATTGGGTGGATCTTCGAAGAGGAAGCGTTGCTGGAAGACGGTGAGGCGCTGGCCGGACACTGCTCGGTTGGCGACCCGGTCACGGCCGTTGTTTGGCACATTGATCGCGCGAGTCGTACGGTACTCCTGTCTGCTCGACGGATCGGACTGGCGCTCGTCGAGGAACCGATCGTCCACGGTGCGACGATCAAAGCGCTGGTCGTGCGGAAGCGCGCCGGCGGCATCGATGTGTCGGTCGACGGTGAGAGCGAGATTTACGTACCGGACTACGCTCTTTCGCTCCGTCCCGGCGGCAGCCCGGACCTGGAGGTGGGACAGGAAATTGATGTGGTCGTGATGGATGTCGAGGATGGTGCGCCAACGGTGCTCTCGCACAGGCGCGCGTTGGGCAGCTGGGGAGCGGCGCGTGATCGGCTTGCCGCGGGGGCTGTGGTGCCGGACGCACAGGTGATTCCCTGGGTCGATCGTCCGAACCGCGATGATGGGCGGGCGGCGGTCGATCTGGGGCCGATCACCGGCTTTATTCCGCTCGATGAGCGGGATGCGGGGGCGGCGGAGGATTTGATGAGTCGGCGCGCGAACAGGCGTCACGGAGTCGTGATCGAGGGGCTCGACGAGGACGTCTGGACGGCTTCGGTATCGGAGGTCAAATTCGAGGCGCGGTGGCGGGAGCTGGTGGACGGCCTGCCGACAGGTGAGGGGATCGAGGGAGAGATCATCGATATCGCGCGACGCAACGCAACGCTCGATCTCGGCTCCGGTCTGTTGGGGGAGATGTCGGTGGAGCAGCTGCCTGCGCGAGCGGAAGGCGACGGGGCGGAGCAGGACCGGATCGGCGAAACGGTTACCGTGCGGATCAAGTCGATCGAGGCGGCGACGTATACGATCACCGCTGAGATCCAGAACTACGAGCTGATGCAGATGATCGCCGGCAACGAGAGCGCGATGTGCGAGTTCAAAGCTGTGTTCCAGGGTCAGCGCGAGGGCGACTCCAAAGAGGTACGCAGCGGATATCCAGTGGCTCGCGCGATGGCTGGGATGATGAACCGCGACGGCGGACATGTGCTGATCGGCGTGTACGAAGATGAGGAGACGAAAAAGGGTAAGGTCATCGGCTGGGAGGAAAGCGGGTTCGCTACCGAGGACGCCTTCGTGACTGAGCTGAGTAAGGTGGTTGGCCGCATGCTGACCACCGAGGCGGGCGGTCTCTACGACGTGCGATTCGAGGTGTTGCCGGGCGGCAAGCGAATCGCGGACATCGTGTGCCGGCCGGCCGAACGACCGATCTTTACGAGGAACGTCAGGCACCGGGGCGCTCCTGCGAAGTTTTTCGTGCGCTACGAAGGTGCGACAAGGCAACCGGCGGACGGCCAGGACGACCAAGAGCTGTACGAGTACATTCAGGGGCGGTTTCATGGGCGGGAGGCGTGAGGTGGCCGCCCTCTTGTCTGCGGCCTCTCCCCCTGCAGGGGGAGAGTGTTTTGGGGTCAGGCGGGTTGGGGGCCGCGGACGAGGCGGCCGGGGAGGGCGCCGGTGAGTTGGTCGTGTTCGAGGACGATTTGGCCGTGGCTGATAGTGGCGATGTAGCCGATGGGGCGCTGGATGTAGCGCTTTGCGCCTTCGGGCAGGTCGTAGACGAGGTGGGGAGCGGGTGAGTCGAGTTTGTCGAGGTCGATGATGTTGATGTCGGCGCGCTTGCCGACGGCGATGACGCCGCGGTCTTTGAGACCGTAGAGGTCGGCGTTTGCGCCGGTTTGTTTGTGGATGATGGTTTCGAGCGGGAGGCGCTCGCCGCGGGTGCGGTCGCGGCCCCAGTAGGCGAGGTTCCAGCTGACCATGTGGGCGTCGGAGACGGCGCCGACGTGTGCGCCGGCGTCGCTGAGGCCGTTGCGGGTGAGGGGGTGGAGCATGAGCTCGCGCATGTAGTCGAAGTTTTCCTGTGCGTAGCCTTCGAGGTAGACGAGCAGGAGGGTGGAGCCGCCGTCGTTGATCATGAGGTCGTAGAAGGCGTCGTCGATGCTGAGGTTGCGGCGCTCGGCGTAGGCGGCGACGCTGTGGCGGTATTCGGGTTCGTAGTTGGGCGGGTCGCCGAGGATGTAGACGGTTTGGGGGTTGGCGAGCACCATTTCGAGCATGCCGGGGAGCAGGTTGCCGGGTGTGGTGTCGACGAGGAAGGGGTGGTCTTCGGGGTTGTCGACCTTGTTGCGGACGTCGTTGGTGAGGTCCCAGTCGGAGGCGAGGATTTGGGCGCGCACGCCGGGATCGCGCATTTTTTCGATGCGCTCGTTGAGCGGGAGGTGCTCGACGAGTCGGCGGTAGGCGTTGTTGATGATGTAGGGGTGGATGGAACCGTCGATGTTCATGAGCAGGGTGGTGCCGCGTCCGCGCACCTGGGGGAAGATGCGGACGCCGCGCTCGGTTGCTTCTTCGACGCTGGCGAGGCCGTCTTTCCAGCCTGCGCCGTTGGTGACGGAGCCTTCGCCGGAGAGGTAGGTGATGGTGAGGTCGTGCTTGAGGGCCATGTCTTCGACCCAGTCGCGCTCGAAGGGGCCGACGAGTTGGAAGACGCCGCCGCCGCCCTGGGCGATGCCGTCGGCGACGGCTTCGAGTTCGGGGTAGCGGGCGAGGGTGCCGGGGATCAGTTCGCCTTCTTTGGTGCGGTGGGCGAGCAGGCGGTTGGAGGAGAAGCCGATTGCGCCGGCTTCGACGGCTTCGCGGACGAGGCGGCGCATGTGGGAGAGCTCTTCGTCGGTGGGTTGGACATCTTCCGCGCCGCGCTCGCCCATGACGTAGGTGCGGAGTGCGCAGTGGGGGAGTTGGGTGACGATGTCCATGACGCGGGGTTTGTCGTCGATGGCGTCGAGGTATTCGGGGAAGGATTCCCATTCCCAGGTGATGCCGGCGGACATGGCGGTGGCGGGGATGTCTTCGACGGCGTCCATGAGGTCCATGAGCCATTCGCGGTCGGCGGGTCGGACGGGGGCGAAGCCGACGCCGCAGTTGCCCATGACGACGGTGGTGACGCCGTTCCAGCAGGAGGGTGTGAGGTAGGGGTCCCAGGAGACCTGGGCGTCCATGTGGGTGTGGATGTCGATCCAGCCGGGGGCGACGATGGCGCCCTGGGCGTCGATTTCGCGGCGGGCGGGGCCGAGGTCGTCGCCGACGGCGGTGATGCGGTCGCCGTCGATGGCGATGTCGGCGCGGAATTCGGGCGCGCCTGCGCCGTCGATGATGCGTCCGTTGCGGATGACGATGTCGTGCATGGTTGCTCCCGGGTTGGGCGTGGTGGGGGCAGTGTAGGGAGTTGGGGGAGGCGGTGTTGGGGAGATCGCGTTGTAGATGGCTGCAGTGAGGGAGGTGGTCACGGCGAGATACCCCCGTTCGGGCCGGGGGCAGGCTCCGCGGCAAGCGCGGGTATGACGGAGATGGCGTGGGTATGACGGAGATGGCGCGGGGGTGGGGGGCGAGCCTGGGGTTATGGGGAGGCGACGTTGCTGAATTGTTTGGAGGGGAGGGTACCGAGCGCGGGGGCCCAGCCGGGGTCGGGCTGGGGCGGGTGAGCGGCGAGCCATTGTTCGTCGATTGCGACGCCGAGGCCGGGGGCTTCGGGGACTTGCAGGAAGCCGTCTTGCTGGATGGGGAAGTCGCCGATGCAGGCGTCCTGAAACCAGGCGCGCGCGCCGCCCTCGTGGATTTTGAAGTTGGGGATGGAGGCGTCGATGTGGAGGGCGGCGAGCACGTCCATGGGGCCGTGGATGGCGTGGGGCTGGACGCCGACGTATTGGGCTTCGGCGAGGGCTGCGATGCGTTTCATCTGGCCGATGCCGCCGGACTGGATGACGTCGGGCTGGATCATGGCGACGATCTGGCGCTGTAGGAGGTCGAAGTAGGTGAAGGGGCTGTAGATGCGCTCGCCGGTGGCGATGGGGATGTTGACGCCGCGGGCGACCTGTTGCATGGCGTCGATGTTTTCGAAGGGCACGGGTTCTTCGTAGACGAAGGGGCGGTACTGCTCGATGGCGTTGCCGACGCGGATGGCTTCGGCGGGGGTGAGGCGTCCGTGGACTTCGACGAGCAGTTCGATTTCGAAGCCGACGGCGTCGCGGACGGCGGCGAGGGTGTCGACGGCCTTGCGCTCGGCCTCGTAGGTGATGAACAGGCCGCGGTGATCGAAGGGGTCGCCCTTGAGCGCGGTGAAGCCGAGCTCGAGCTGGCTGAGAGCGAATTCGGCGGCGGTTTCGGGGGAGGGTCCGTCCCAGCGTCCGTAGCACCAGATGCGGTCGCGCATTTTGCCGCCGAGCAGTTCGTAGACGGGCACGCCGAGGGCTTTGCCCTTGATGTCGTAGAGGGCCATTTCGATGCCGGCGGCGGCGGCGTTCTGGATTGGTCCGCCGCGGGCGAAGTGGCGGTGGTGCATGGTTTGCCAGAGTTCTTCAATGCGGAAGGGGTGCTCGCCGATGATCAGCCGGCCGAATTCTTCGACCATGGTTGCGACGGCCATGGGTCCGCAGGTGGCGTCGCCCCAGCCGGTGATGCCCTCGTCGGTTTCGACTTTGACGAAGATGAAGTTCCAGGGCGGGAAGTTGAACATGGGGTGGGCGGTGGCGTCGGGGGAGGCGGGGATGGCGCTGATGTTGGTGATTTTCATGGGGTGGTCTTTCGGGTTTGGGTCTTGGGGCTCAGGCTAACGACAGCGCTAGCGGACGTTGCGGAGGCGTGGGTCGAGCGCGTCGCGCAGCCAGTCGCCCATCAGGTTGCCGGTCAGGGAGATGATCAGCAGGGTCAGCCCCGGCAGCCAGATCGGCCACCAGGCGACGTTCATGGTGTCGCGCCCCTCCGAGATCATCCGCCCCCACGACGACGTGCCCGGCGGCACACCCACGCTGAGGAAACTCAGCGCAGCCTCCGCGAGGATCACGAGCGCGACCTCCAAGGTCATGATGATCACGACGGTGTTGAGCACATTGGGGAAGAGGTGCTTGCGCATGATCCACCAACCCCCCGCGCCGACCGAGCGGGACGCGGTGACAAAGTCCCGCTCTTTGAGCGAGAGCACATCGGCCCGCACCAGCCGCGCGTAGGAGGGCCAGGTCCAGATCAGCAGGATCACGATCACGTTGGTCAGGCTCGGGCCGACCAAGCTCGCCAGCAGCACCGCGAAGAGGATCGCCGGCAGCGCCAGCTGCACGTCCACCACCCGCATCAGAATCTGCCCGGCGGAGCCGCCTACCCAGCCCGAGATCAACCCGATCAGCGTGCCGAACAGCGCCGCGCCCGGCACCACGATTGCCACGACGATCAGCGAGACGCGCGCGCCATGCAGCAGCCGACTGTAGATGTCCCGCCCGATGTCGTCGGTGCCCAGCGGGTGATCCCAGGTCCCGCCGTCGAAGACGGGCGGCTGGAGGCGCGCCGCGAGGTCGATGAACTCCGGGTCGTGCGTCTGCAGCACATCGGCGAGCAGTCCGGCCACGATCACCACCAGTGCGATCAGGGCGGGTAGGGACAGCCCCAGCCAGCGCCGCCAGCGGATGCGGCCTCGCCGCCGCTCCATCTGTAGCGGCGCGGTCGCCGCCTTATCCTGCGCCATCAGGCCGCCCCCGCTCGGATTCGTGGGTCGATGAAGCGGTACGACACATCCACCAGCAGGTTGACCAGCGCAATCGAGGCCGCCAGCACGATGATCGAGGACTGCACCATCGGAAAATCGTTTTGCAGAATCGAGTCGATGATCAGCCGTCCGATCCCCGGCCAGGCGAAGACCATCTCGATGATCACGGTTCCTCCGATCAGGCGGCCGAGCGAGATGCCCAGCATGGTCACCACCGGGAGGAGCGCGTGGCGCACGCCGTGACGCCAGATCACAGTCCGTTCGCTCAGCCCCTTGGCCCGCGCCGTGCGAATGAAGTCGGTGTCCATCACCTCGATCACCCCCGAGCGGGTCAGCCGCATGATCGCGACCATCTCGAACAGCCCCAGCGCCAGCGCGGGCAGAATCAACGAGCGGAATCCTTCGTTCGCGCCGCCGGTCGGGAACCAGCCCAGCTGCACGGCGAAGAAGAAGATCATCATCAGGCCCAGCCAGAAGCTCGGCGTGGCCTGACCGATCACCGCCACGAAGCGCGCCAGCCAGTCGATCGTCGTGCCTCGCTTCAAGGCCGCGATGATCCCCAAGGGCACGGCCAGCGCGATCGCGAAGACCACGCCGGCCACGCCCAGCTTGAAGGTGTTCGCTGCCCGGTCGGAGATCGCCTCCAGCGTCGGCGCGCCTCCGCCCCGCCAGGAGGTCCCGAAGTCTCCCTGCACCAGGTCCAGCAGGAAGTTGCCATACTGGACATGGAGCGGGTCATTGAGCCCGAGCAGCTCGCGAAAACGTTCTTTGTCTTCGGCGCTCGTCGTCAGCGGCGGCAGCAGCGACGCTTCGGGATTGCCGACGCTGCGCGAGACGAAGAAGACGATCGTCACGACGAGCAAGACGACGAAGATCGCCTGGATCAGCCGAATGATGAGGTAGTTCCAGAACTGCATCGGGGCCCAGCTCGACCGTGTACTCGTTGGCGCAGTCTAGGAAACACGACGCCCAGCCACAGCTACGCCCTCGCTCGCCGGCGCTGTCATGCTGGGAACGGCAGCCTCGCTCGCCTCAGGTCTTGAGCCGCTGAAGCGCGAAGGTCATCAGGAAGTTCAGATTTCCTGCCCGGCCGCCCTTGGGCCAATTGATGTCGCCTCGAGTGACCACGGTGTCCGGCGGCTCGACGATGAAGATGAAGGTCGCCTGACGGGTGTGTTCGAGCAACAACTCCGAGATGATCTCGAGCCGACGGTCAAGATCCTGCTCGACCCGTTGCTCCAGGTAGAGTTCCTGCAAGCGCGGGTCCTGGGGCGGTGAGACGGTGAAAAAGCCATCCGCGTCGCCGCAGCAGTCCCACATCGAGCCGATGTCGGGAACGGCGTTCGCGTAGAACCAGTACAGCCCCCAGGGGGCCGACTCTCTGCCCATGGAGTATTCCGGAGTGAAATACTCAGAGCCCAGCAGCGGCGTGGGCGTGGCGCGAATTCCAATCGCATTCAGATCCTGGGTCACGACCAGCACCAGGTCCGCGACTACATCGCCACCCCAGTCTGGCGTGTAGTACAGCGGGACGTCAATGCCGTCCTCGTAGCCGGCCTCGACCATGAGCTGTTTCGCCTTCTCCACGTTGTAGTCGAAGACCACTTCCGCCTTTTGCTCCGGGCTGGGATAGCCGGGCACGCCGCTGTAGACGAGCATCGACATTTCGCCCACTCCGAGGAACAGGTTCTCGATGATCGCCTCGCGGTTGATCGCGTGGTTGGCGGCCTGACGCACGCGGATATCGAGGAACGGATTGGGCGATCCGTCGGGCGTTGTTTGCTGCCACAGGTTGGGGTAGATGTTATGCACCGACCAGCCCGCGCCGGGCTGGAACTGGACCGTGTAGTTGGGATCGTCAATGTAGGGCTTGGCGGCGTTGACGCCGACGCCCTCGGAGACCACGTCAATCTCGCCCGCTTCGAGGCCGGCGAGACGCGACTGCAGTTCAGGCCGCACCAGCCCGATCAACCTCTTGTGGTGGGGCACATGCGTGACCCGCAACGGGTGGTCGATCGGGTTGTAATGGTCGTCAAAGCGCTCGAAGATGAAGATCTCGTCGTCCGTGTGGCTGACGAAGCGGTAGGGACCCGTGCCCATCGGCACCTGGTCCAACGCGAGATCGCCGCGACTCTCCGTGTCCGCCTGCGAGTGGATCGTCACCTCGCCGGCACCGTCCATGTTGACGGTCAGGAAGCCCGCGTCAGGAGCCGGCAGCTCGATCGACCAGGTGCGATCGTCCGGCGCTTCATTGCGGACCCAGATCAAGGCGCCCCGGTTCGGGTAGGCGGCCGACCAGCCGCCGGGGTGATCAGACGTTTCGCCGCCCTGGTGATACTCGGCGATGCCGCCCATCCGGTCGTAGCTGAAGACCATGTCCCCGGCGACCAGAGTCGAGCCATCGTGGAACTTGGCCGGGATGATGTCGAGGCGCAAGGTCACGGGATCGATCCACTCCGGCGTCGCCAGCCCGGCGACCATTGAGTTGTCGCGCGGATCGCGATCCAGCGGACCGCTGTAGACGGCGCCGTGGCTGATGTAGTTCTGCGCGCTGCCGGCCCGATGGTGGTCCAGCCCTCCGGCGTCGGAGGGCACAGCGATCACCACCTCGGAATCCAGATCGACCTCGTCGAGAGGCCGGGGCATGGACCAGTCTTCCTCAGTCTCCCCTGCTCCTTCGGCCAACTCCTCGACCACCTCTTCCTGTCGGGCGGCGGCCTGCGCCTGCTGATCCGCCTGTGGTTGCTGCATGGCCTGTTGCTGCTGCGGCTCTGCCTGCTGTTGTTGATCCTGCTGCTGCGCCTGAGCGACGGTTTGTTGGGCGTCGTCATCGTCGTCGCCGCAGCCGATCAGCGCCAGGCCGCTCGCGCCGACGCCGGCCCGTGCGCTGGCGCGGAGCAGGGAGCGGCGCGACATGCTGGTGCGCTTCATTCGGGTCCAGTAGTTGCGCTCGCTCATTGTTCTCGCTCCGTCCCTCGCACGATATTTCGCGCGATCTGAATGTTGAGTGTTGGATAAACGATTTGGAGGCAGGCTGTCAATAGAGGGGACGCTCAGGGCGGGCATGACGGGTGTTGGTGCTGCCCACGTCGAGATACCCGCGGCGAGCGCGGGTATGACGGGATGGGGGCGCGGGTATGACGGGATGGGGGGCGCGTCCTCGGTCTCAGCTGCCCCGATAGGCGAGGTTGAGCGCTTGTCGCATTTGGAGCGTTTGCGACGCGACGGCGGCGTTGGACTTGCGGTACTGGTTCCAGCGCTCGCGTTCGCGGCGCGTGAGTTCGGGCTTGAGCGAGGTTGGGACTCGCAGGCCGAGCAGCATCGAGGCGTAGCCGCCGTAGCCGAAGATGGTGGCGTTGGAGGTGAGGCGCGCGAGCAGCCGCGAAGGTCCGACCTGGGCGTAGTGGTCGACCATGTCCTGGATCTGACCGAGCGGCGATTCGGCCCGGCAGTGACGCCAGAACGGCGTGTCCTGGTGCTGGTTGAATTTGTAGTGCAGGGCGAGGAAGTCGCGCACATCGTCCCAGGTGGAGGCGAAGCGCTCGTTGAGCAGCCAGCGCAGCGAGTCGGTCAGGATGCAGTCGGAGTCGGTCAGCGCCCAGGCGAGGTTGTAGAGCTGCTCGATGATCAGGTGCAGCGAGGTGGCTTCGAGCGGCTCGACGAAGCCGGAGGCGTTGCCGACGGCGGCGACGTTGTGGACGATGTAGTGCTCGCGACGGCCGCTGGGGAACTTGAGCAGGCGCAGCTCCGCGCCGGCGAGTTGCGGTTGCAGCGCGCGCAGCTCGGACTCCGCTTCCGCCTCGGAGCAGAACTGCGACGAGTAGACGTAGCCGCGCGTGACCAGATCCTCGAAGTCGATTCGCCAGCACCAGCCGTGCTTCATCGTGGTCATCGTGGTGTAGGGGCGGATGATGTCATCTTCGGGGAAGTCGGCGCGCGACCAGGAGCCAACCAGGGCGCGGTCGCAGTAGAGTGCGTCGCGGTAGGAGCGGTAGGGCTCTTCGAGCGCCCGGCCGAGCAAGACGGAGCCGAAGCCGGAGCAGTCGATAAACAGGTCCGCCTCGAGCGCGCGCCCGCCGGCCAGCTTGAGCGACCTGACGCCGCCCGACTCGTTGCGTTCGACGCCGACGACCTGATCGGCGATCAGCTCGGCTCCCGCCGCGGCCGACTTGCGCTCCAGGAAATCGATGAACGAGGCGTTGGGGAGGTGATAGGTCGCGCGCGGATCCAGATTGAGCCGCCCCTGGCGGATCGTCGCCGGGGAGCGATTGCGGTCCATGATCGCGTTGAATGCGCTCGCGTCGCGCATGTCGTGGAGGCAATAGAAGGCGTTCCATCTGGAGAGGCCTTCGATTTTCCGGTCGAGGTAGCGGTCGAAGGTGTAGTTGAAGTGGGGCACATTTTTGGCGCCCCACTCGAATTTGAGGCCGAGCTTCCAGCTGGGGCGCACCTCCTTGTGGAATTCGTTGCGATCGATGCCGAGGTGCTCGTGCAGATGCACGGGCACGGCGGGGGTGGTGGACTCGCCGACGCCGATGACGGGGATGTCGGGCGAGTGGACGACGGCGAGGCGGGCCGCCGGGAGCATGGTGCGAAAGGTGAGCGCGGCGAGGAAGCCGGCGCTGCCGCCGCCGACCACGACGATGCGGCGGATTGGCTCGGGCATCGGCGGCTCTCCCTCAGGCGAGATGCTAGCCGCAGAGCGACGGGCCGCGCGGCGCTCGCAGGCCAGATATAGTGGGCGGCATGACGACCCGCAGCGACTGGCACACTGAGACGTCCGCCGAGTTTCTGGCCCGGGCGCGGGACTACCTGGCCGACGACGACCTGCTCCAGGCGTCGGAGAAGGGTTGGGGAGCGGCGTCGCAGATCGTGAAGGCAGTCGCCGAGGCCCGTGGCTGGAACCACAGCGGCCATCGCCAACTCCACCAGACGGTCCGCCGCCTCGTTGAGGAGACCGACCAGAGCGAGTTGCGCGATCGCTTCAGCGCGGCGAACACGCTTCATCAGAACTTCTACGACGGCTTCCTCGAAGCCGAAGACGTGAGGGCCTATCTCGAACGCGTCGAGCGCTTCGTTGAACTGCTGCGCCCGCTCGCCTCCTGAACCTCAGCCGCTCCGCTCGACCAGTCCGCTCCGACCTCTCCCCCCATCCTGGGGGGAGATTGAGAGGGGGGGCGCTGCGGCGTCAAGCGCCGGCGCTCGGTTAGCCTTTGGCGGCGATCAGGGAGGAGGGCTGCAATGGAGCTGCTGTTCACGGGCGGGCGGGTGCTGACGGTTGATGGGCTGGATCGGGTGGCTTCGGGGGTGGCGGTGCGCGACAGGCGGATCGTCGCGGTGGGCGACGATGAGGAAGTGCGGCGCGCGGTCTCGCCCGAGGCGGTGGAGGCGGAGCTGCGCGGGCGGGCGCTGGTGCCGGGCTTCTGCGATCCGCACAATCACTTTTCGATGACGACGTTCGAGCCGCGCTCGGTGGATTGCCGGGTGCCGCCGCTGGCGGGCAAGCAGGGGGTGCTGGAGGCGATCGCGGCGGCGGCGGCGGGCAGTCCGGCGGGGCAGTGGATTTGGGGGCTGGGCTACAGCGCGGGCGGGCGCGATCTGCACGCGGCGCTGACGCGCGGAGAGCTGGACGAGGCCGCGCCGCAGAATCCGGTCTGCGTGATGGATATGTCGTACCACGCCAGCTACGCGAACTCGGCGGCGATGGCGCTGGGCGGGATTACGCGGGAGACGCCGGACCCGCGCGGCGGGCAAATTCTGCGCGACAAGCGCGGAGAGCCGGCGGGGATGCTCTGGGAGCGGGCGAGCGATCCGGTGCATCGGGCGTCGATGCGGGCACACATCGATCGGTTGGGGCCCGACGCGGTGGCGGATTTGGTGGAGCAAAACGCTCTGCGGCATCTGTCGCACGGGGTGACCAGCGTGGGCGACGCAGTGGTGATGCCGGAGAGCGCGGAGGTCTACCGGGCGGCGGACGAGCGGGGCAAGCTGCCGATCGTGGTGCATCAGATGCGCGGGGGGAACGGCTTCTTCGCCGCGCCGGAGGCGGCCGCCGAGGGGGCGTTTCTGGCCGACGATGTGTCGGACCGGCTGCGCGGGGGGATCGTGAAGCTGTTCATGGATCCGGTCTATCCGAGCTTTGCGATGACGCGCTGCCACCCGGACGGTTCGGAGGAGGCGGTCGGCGAGCCGTACTACGGGCAGGAGGAGGTGGATCGGCTGGTGCTGGGCGCGGCGCGGCACGGCTTGCAGGTGGCGATTCACTGCCTGGGCAACCGGGCGATCGAGATGGCGCTGAACGCCTACGAGCGGGCGCTGCGGGAGGTTCCGCGCAGCGATCCGCGCTACCGGATCGAGCACCTCTTCTTCGGCGAGCTGGAGCAGATGGAGCGGGCGAAGTCGCTGGGGGTGATGGTTTCGGCGCAGCCGGCGTTTCTCTACTCGGTCGGGGCCGGGCTGGCGGCGTACGCGGCGGAATACGGCCTCGATGTGCCGCCGCCGGCGCCCTACCGCTCGCTGCTGGACATCGGCGTGGCGGTGGCGTCGGGTTCGGACTTTCCGTGCGCGCCGGTGGAGCCGCTGCTCGGCATCTACGCGCTGCTCTCGCGGCGCGGGCGCGACGGGGGAATTGTGGGGGCGGAGCAGGCGATTTCGCCGGCGGAGGCGCTGCGGACGTACACGCTCAACTCGGCAGCGGCGATGTTCCGCGACGACGAAGTGGGCTCGATCGAGGTCGGTAAGCGGGCGGACCTGGTCGTGTTGAGCCATGATCCGTCGCTGGTCGCGCCACAGTCCGTGCGGGAGATCGTGGTGCAGCAGACGTATGTGGACGGCGAGTTGCTGTACGCGGTGTAGCACGCGGCATGGGCGTCCAGCGAGGACGGGAGCAGGCATGACAGACGAGCTGATTCAGGACGAGCCGGTGCAGGACGAGCCGCTGCTGCGGGGTCTGCGGGTGGTGGAGATGGCGACCTGGATTTTCGCACCGATGAGCGCCTGCGTGCTGGGCGAGCTGGGCGCGGATGTGATCAAGGTGGAAGCGCACGAGGGCGATCCGATGCGCGGTCTGGTGCCGCGCGTGCAGGGCGAGATCGACTGGGTCTGGGAGCTGGCGAACCGGAACAAGCGGAGCATTGCGCTGGATGCGCGCAGCGAGGGAGGCAAAGAAGCGCTGCGGCGGCTGCTGGCGGAGGCGGATGTGTTCATCGTCAATTTGCGACGCGGGGCGCTGGAGCGGCTGGGGATCGACTACGAATCGCTGCGGGAGGCGCACCCGCGGCTGATCTACGCGCACGCGACGGGCTACGGCACGGAGGGGCCGGATATCGACCGGCCGGCGTTTGACGAGCTGGCGTACTGGGCGCGGGGCGGCTTCATGTCGACGCTGGGGCCGGCCGACGGAGATCCGGTGCGGCTGGTGGGGGCGATGGGCGATCTGCCGAGCGCGCTGCACCTGACGGGGGCGATTTTCGCGGCGCTCTACCAGCGGGAGCGGACGGGGCGCGGGCAGTTTCTGAGCTGCTCGCTCTACGGAGGCGGGATTTGGGCGAACGGCTTCGCTGTGCAGGGCGCGCTGGCGACGGGGCGGAACTATCCGCGCGGGGATCGCTACAGCGCATTCAACCCGCTCTACAACTCGTATCGGGCGGCTGACGGCCGCTGGCTGCAGCTGGCGATGATTCAGGAAGAGCGGTTCTGGGCGCCGTTTGCGGAGGCGATCGGGCTGCCGGTGCTGACGGAGGACGCGCGCTTCGCGGAGGCCTCGGCGCGGCGGGAGCACATCCGCGAGGCGGTGGAGCTGATCGAGCAGCGGATCGGCGAAGAACCGCGCGACCATTGGGCGGAGATATTCGACGCGCGCGACTTTCCCTGGGCCCCGGCGGCGGACGCGGTGGAGATTGCGGGCGATCCGCAGGCGGCGGCGAACGGCTACGTGCGGTCGATGGCGCACCGGGCGGGGGGCGAGTTTGCGGTGCTGGGGACGCCGTTCGAGCTGGCGGATGCGCCGAGCACGAACTACGGCAGCGCGCCGGAGTTGGGCGAACACACGGAGCTGATTCTGGAGCAGCTGGGCTACGATTGGGCGGCGATTGCGGAGCTGAAGCAGGCCGGGGCGATTCCCTAGCCGATTCTCCGGTGAGGAGCGGGGCGATGACTGAGCGGAGCGATGCGTTTCCCGAGCTGAAGCGCGATCTGCGCTTCTTCCCGCTGGGAGTGGAAGAGCCGCGGCATCTGAGCGGAGAGCAGATCCGGCAGTACAACGAGCGGGGCTACGTGTTTCCGATCGATGTCTTTTCGGCGTCGGAGATCAAGGCGATTCGGGCCTATTTCGACGAGCTGCTGCCGCAGGCGCTGGCGGCGGGCTGGAACAGCTACGAGCTGACGAACTGGCACAAGCACTGCCGGGGCGTGTGGGACATCGTGACGGACAGCCGGATCATCGACGTGATGGAGGACATGCTGGGGGAGACGGTGATTCTGCGTCACAGCCACTTTTTCGCGAAGCTGCCGGGCGACGGGATGCGGGTGAGCTGGCATCAAGACGCTTCGTATTGGCCGCTGACGCCGAGCAAGGTGGTGTCGGCCTGGCTGGCGATCGACGATGTGGACCTGGGCAACGGGGCGATGCAGGTGATTCCCGGCTCGCACCTGAATGCGCAGGTGGCGTTCCGCGACAGCGCGGAGGAGGAGCGCAACGTGCTCAACCAGACGGTGGAGCACCCGGAGGCGTTCGGCGATCCGCCGGTGGCGCTGGAGTTGCGGGCGGGGCAGATTTCGCTGCACAGCGACTGGGTGCTGCACGGCTCGGAACCGAATGAGTCGACGCGGCGTCGCTGCGGGCTGGCGATGCGCTACCTCTCGAAGGATGTGCGGGCCTACAACGGGTGGAACGCGCACTCGATCGTCTGCCGCGGGAAAGAGCCGACGGGGCACTGGGCGGATCATCCGCGCCCGGCGGGGGAGCTAATTCCGACAAAGGAGGGGCTGGACGAGGTGACGGCGTCGAGCATGGGGTCGCGCGACGGCGAGTGAAGGGCGCGCGCGACTGTTGCGCGGTCGGCGGTGATATACCAGTGCAGGTTCGGCGAACCTGCACGCGGGCGACCGGAAGCGGCAGCGGGAATGCGACTGTTGGCGAGTCGGGGCAGAATTCTGGCGCTGCCGGCGGTCTGGGCGCTGCTGGCGGCGGCGCTGCTGAGCGCCGGTTGCGGCGGGGATGAGGAACAGGCCGTCGCGCAGGCGGTTGGGGCGCAAGCGCAGCAGCAGGCCACTGAACAAGTTGCTGAGGGTGAGGGGGCTGCGGCTGCGAGTCAGTCGGTGAGCCAGGCCGAGGACAAGGCGGAGGCGCAGCAGGACTCGGCTGCGGTATCGTCGGTTGAGCAGGCGCGGGAGGAGGGCGCGTCCGCGGCCGCGGATGCAGCGGCGGAGCAGAGTGAGGAGGAAGGCCGGAGCACCGACGCGACGGAGCAGGCCACAGTTCAAGAAGATCAAGAGGACGCGCAGGCGCAAGCGGCTGAAGCGCAGCAGGGCAAGGCAGCGGGTGGGGCGGCGGAAGGAGCGGGGGAGGAGTCGGTGGCGGAGGGGACGCGGTTGATCACGCTGTTCGGGGATCTGACGGAGATTGTGTACGCGCTGGGGGCTGAGGAGTATCTGGTGGCGCGGGATACGAGCTCGGTCTATCCGGCGGCGGCAGAGGATCTGCCGAATCTGGGCTTTGCCGGGGCGCTGAATGCGGAGGCGATGCTGGCGCTGGCGCCGACGCTGGTGATTGGGAGGGAGTTGGCCGGCCCGGAGGGGGTGCTGGAGCAGCTGCGCGAGGCGGGTGTGGAGGTGGTGCTGCTGGACGAGTTGACGGGGCTGGACGCGCCGCAGATCAAGATTCGGGCGATCGGAGAGGCGTTGGGCATACCGCAGACGGCTGAGGCGCTGGCGCAAGATGTGGAGCGCCGGCTGGCGGAAGTGATGGCGGAGACGGGGGAGAGCGAGCGTCCGCTGCGGGTGCTGCTGGTGTACGTTCGGCGCGGCGGCCTACAGCTGACGGGCGACCATGCGCAGACGATCATCGAGGCGGCGGGCGGGATCGACGCGGCGATGGAGGCGGGCATCGAGGGCTGGCAGGCGCTGACGCCTGAAGCGCTGGTGGCGATCGATCCGGAGGTGTATCTGGTGCTGGATTTGGGGTTGGACGTGATCGGGGGGATTGAGGGGTTGCTGGAGATTCCGGGGGTGGCGGAGACGCGGGCGGGGCGAGCTCGGCGGGTGATTTCGATGCCTGATTTGTATCTGCTGGGGTTCGGGCCGCGGCTGCCGGAGGCGATTGCGGACCTGAGCGCGTATCTGCGCGCCGTCGAGGCTGAGATCGGGAGCGGATAGTGGCGGCGAACGGCCCGCTCGCGCGGATTCGAGCGCGGCGGTTGGAGCTCGCGGTTCCGGCCGAGGCGCAGCTGTCGTCGTTGCCGGCGCCGCTGATTTGGGGCGCGTTGTGGGGCGGGCTGCTCTGTTTGGTGCTGGTCAATCTGGCGGTCGGCGCGTTCGATGTGGAGTTGCTGCGGGTCATCGGGCTGCTGTTCGACAAGGTGGGGATCGGTCTGGGGATTGAGTACACGGCGCGGGAGGAGGCGGTGGTCTGGGTGATTCGGACGCCGCGGATGGTGATGGCGGCGCTGGTCGGGGCCGGCTTGGGGATCTCGGGGGCGGCGCTACAGGGGTTGTTCCGCAATCCGCTGGCGGATCCGAGCCTGATTGGGGTGTCGAGCGGGGCGGCGTTCGCGGTGGCGCTGACGGTGGTGCTGGGGATTTCGGGCTGGGGGATGTTCGCGCAGCCGGTGGCGGCGTTCGCCGGCGGGCTGACGCTGACGCTGTTGATCTATGCGTTCGCGCGCCAGGGCGGGCGGGCGCAGATGGCGACGATGCTGCTGGCGGGGATTGCGATCAACGCGCTGCTGGGGGCGGCGATCAGCTTCCTGCTCTCGTTTTCGGACAACGACGAGCTGCGCGACATCGTGTTTTGGCTGCTGGGCAGTCTGGCGGGTTCGGTCTGGGACTACGTGTATTCGGCGGGGCCGCTGATTTTGGCGGCGGTGGCGCTGCTGGTTCGGCAGGCCGGGGCGCTGAATCTGTTGACGCTGGGCGAGGCGGAAGCGCGCCATCTGGGGCTGCGAGTGCAGCGAACGCAGCTGCTGATTGTGGCGGCGGCGGCGCTGGCGACGGGAGCGGGGGTGGCGGTGGCGGGGGTGGTGGGCTTCATCGGGTTGATCGCGCCGCACATGGTGCGTCTGGCGGTGGGACCGGATCATCGTCGGTTGATGCCGGCGAGCGCGCTGGCCGGCGCGATTCTGGTGCTGGGCGCCGATTTGGGAGCGCGGACGATTGCAGCGCCGGCGGAGCTGCAACTGGGGGTGTTGACCGCAATCATCGGGACGCCGGTGTTTCTGTTTCTGATTGCGCGGGCGCGACGGAGTCTGGCGCTGAGCGGTTGAGTGGGCGAGGACGGGTCAGCGGCGGTTGGCGGTGAAGCCGGGACCGCGGCCTTTTTGCCAGACTTTCTCGCGGGCGAGGTCCTCGTTGAGGTCGACGCCCCAGCCGGGGGCGGTGGGCAGTTGGACATGGCCGTCGACGATGTTGAGTGGACCGTTGGCGAGGTCGTCTTTCCAGGGGACGTCGTCGATGTCGATCTCCATGATGCGGACATTGGGGACGGTCGCGCAGAGGTGCAGGGCGTGCATCGAGGCGAGGTGCGAGTAGTAGTTGTGGGGCGCGCAGTTGAGCTCGTAGCTCTCGGCGAGCAGGGCGACATCGCGGGAGCGGGCGAAGCCCTGCCAGGGGACGTCGATCATCACGTTGTCCATGGCGCGGGCCTCGAAGTAGGGGCGGTAGTCGCGGATGGTGTAGAGATTTTCGCCGGAGGTGATGGGGACACTGGTCTGGCGGCGGACATCGGCGAGCGCCTGGGGCTCGTACATGTCGATTTCGACCCACATCATCTCGAGCGGTTCGAGCGACTGGCAGATTTGTCGGGCGACGAGCGGCGTGCAGTTGAAGTTGAGGTCGAGCGCGATCTGCACATCTGGCCCGGCACCGGCCTTGAGCGCGCCGATGTATTCGGGAATGTGGCGCAGCAGCGCGGGGACGGCGTTGCGGTCGAGGTTGTCGACGCCGCCCCAGCCGGGTCCGTAGACGCCGGTGGGGTCGCCGGGGAAGACGATGTTGGTCTTGAGGGCGTGGAAGCCTTTCTCGCGGACTTCGACGCCGAGGGCGGTGACGTCGTCCATGCTGCGCAGCGGCGGCGCGCCGATCAGTTCGTAGCTGCGGGCGCGCGAGGAGCCGCAGTGGGACCAGTAGATCATCTGGCGCTCGCGGGTGGGGCCGCCGAAGAGAGAGTAGACGGGCACGCCCAGCGCTTTGCCCTTGATGTCCCAGAGGGCGAGCTCGACGCCGGCGATGGCCTTGGCCGCGATGCCGCCGGGCGACTGGCGGGCGAGGCGGTACATGTCCCAGTAGCGGGCCTCGACGGCGAGCGGGTCGCGGCCGAGCAGGATCGGCTCCATGTCCTCGATGGTTCCGACGATGCCGTAGGGGTTGCGTCCGTCGGACATTTCGCCGTAGCCGGTGATGCCCTCGTCGGTGCGGACGGCGACGAATTGCCAGGGCCGCCAGCCGGCGTCGACGACGAAGGTTTCGATTTCGCGGATTTTCATGGGATGTCCTCCTTCAGGGCGCGTTCTTCTAGGCGCGGGACAGAGACAGGCTAGGCGAGATTGCGTACATTGCCCTCTGAGGGACACAACGCAGGAAGCGGGGACAGCGATGTCGACGAACGGATCGGACGGCGAGCGGTTTGAGGGCAGGATCGGGCGGACATTCCGGGAGTCGGAGCCGTGGTGGCCGCCGCTGCGGACGGCGGCGCAGGATCGCCCGAATGTAGTGGTGATTCTGTTCGACGATCTGGGCTTCGCGCATCTGGGCTGCTACGGCTCGACGATTGCGACGCCGAACATTGATCGGCTGGCGGCGGGCGGTCTGCGGTTCACGAATTTCCACGTGACGCCGCTCTGCTCGCCGACGCGGGCGGCGCTGCTGACGGGTCGCAATCACCACACGGTGGGGATGCGGGCGATTGCGCATTTCGATTCGGGCTACCCGCACATGCGCTCGGGGATTTCGCAGCATGCGGCGACGATGGCGGAGGTGCTGCGGGACGAGAACTACGCGACGTATGCGGTGGGGAAGTGGCATCTGACGCCGCTGGAGGCGAGCTCGCAGGCGGGCCCATTCGAGCAGTGGCCGCTGCAGCGCGGCTTCGACCGCTTCTACGGCTTCCTGGGCGGGGAGACGGATCAGTTCTACCCGGAGCTGGTCTACGACAATCACCATGTCGATCCGCCGAAGCGGCCGGAGGAGGGTTATCACCTGACGGAGGATCTGGCGGACCGCGCGGTGGGCTTTCTGCGCGATCAGCAGTCGGTCTATCCGGGGCAGCCGTTCTTCCTCTATTTCACGCCGGGCGCTACACACTCGCCGCACCAGGCGCCGGCGGAGTACATCGAGAAGTACCGCGGGAAGTTCGACATGGGCTGGGACGAGGTTCGGGAGCAGTGGTTCGCGCGGCAGCTGGAGTTGGGCGTGATCCCGGAGGGCACGGAGCTCGCGCCGCGCAATCCGGGGGTGAAAGCGTGGGCGGAAATGACGGCGGAGGCGCAGACGTTCGCGTGCGCGCTGCAGGAGGCGTTCGCCGGCTTTCTGGAGCATGCCGACGCGCAGGTGGGGCGGCTGCTGGCCTATCTGGAGGAGTCGGGACGGCTGGAGGACACGATCGTGATTCTGACCGCGGACAACGGAGCGTCGCAGGAGGGCGGACCGCTGGGGATGTCGGACTCGGCGCGGCTGTTCCAGCCGCAGCCGGACGATCTGGAGGAGGTGCAATCGCGGCTGCACGAGATCGGCGGGCCGCGGTCGTCGTCGAACTACCCGTGGGGCTGGGCGCAGGCGGGGAACACGCCGCTGAAGTGGTACAAGCAGAACACGCACGGGGGCGGGGTGCGAGTGCCGCTGATCGTCCACTGGCCGCAGGGCGTGGCGGAGCGCGGCGGGGTGCGGCATCAGTTCCACCACGTGTCGGATGTGCTGCCGACGGTGCTGGAGACGCTGGGCGCGGAAGCGCCGGCGAGCTACCGCGGGCGGGACCAGCTGCCGGTCAGCGGGACGAGCTTCGCCTACGCGCTGAACGACGCGGGGGCGGCGACGGAGAAGGAGGCGCAGTATTTCGAGATGTTCGGCCACCGCGGCATCTGGGTGGACGGCTGGAAGGCAGTGGCGTGGCACCGGGCAGGGCGGGAGTGGAGCGACGACGAGTGGGAGCTGTATCACCTGGATGATGACTTTTCGGAGAGCCGCAATCTGGCCGAGGAGGAGCCGGAGCGGCTGCGGGCGCTGATCGACCGCTGGTGGATTGAGGCGGGGCGTCACGGGGTGCTGCCGCTGGATGATCGGCGCGTGGAGCTGTCGCGGCCGATTCGACGCGCGGGCGGACCGCACGAGACTCTGCGCTACCGCTACACACCGCCGATCGGCTATCTGCCGCACGAGGTCGCGCCGGCAACGGACATGGGCGACTGGACGCTGGAGGCGGCGATTACACGGGTACCGGGCGATGAGGGCGTGATCGCGGCGCGGGGGCGGATTCACGGGGGATTCTCGCTCTACATCCAGGGCGATGCGCTGTGCTTCGACTACCACGCCTACGGCGAGGGCGCGCGGATTCGCTCGGAGGCGCAGATCCCGGCGGGCGAGTGCATGGTGGGGGTTGCGATGAGCAGCGAGGGGGCTTCGGCGACGGGGCAGGTGACGCTCTCGATCGACGGTGAGGTGGTCGCGGAAGGCGAGGTTCCGCTGGTCGTGGACCGGGTGCTGATCGGTCACGGGGGGATGGAGTTCGGGCGCGACGGCTATTCGCCGGTGAGCGATGCGTATGAGCCGCCGTTCGAGTTCGAGGGGGCGATCCACAGCGTGGAGCTGGCGGTGGATCCGTGGACGGAGCCGAGCGCGGCGCAGGAGGCGGCGCGGCGTCGCTATCGGGAGCTGATCGCGCGGCAGTGAGCGGAGTGTTCACAACCACCAGAGCTGACCGGCGACGCTTTGGATATGCTGGCGTCGCCGGATGTAGCGGCCTTGGGGAGAATTGTGGAGGCGCGGGATGGCGACGGACAGAGCGAGCGCGACGGGAATTGGGGTGGAAATCGCCCCCGACCTTGAGGGGCGCTTCAACGAGCTCGTTGAGCAGTGGGTGCGGGAGCGTGGCGGCGCATCGATTCGCGTTCACGATCATCCCGCCTACGCGGAGATTCTGGCGATGGGAGAGGCCGCGATTCCGCTGATTCTGCGGCATCTGCGCGACCACGGCTGGCACTGGTACCGCCACCTGCGCGAGCTGTCGGGGGAGGATCCGGTTCCGGTGGGGGAGTTTGACCGAGGCCGCAAGCGCGAGCTGTGGCTGGAGTGGGGCGAGGCGCGCGGCTGGCTCTGATGAGCAAGGCGGAGGATCTGGAAGCGCACCTGCCTGGTCTGACAGGCGCCGAGTACGCGATCACCAGCGATGCGTCGGAGCGGTACAACTGCATCGCCTGGGTGGTTGGGGAGTCGCATCGCTGGTGGAGTCCGCTGGCTGAGGACGCCGAGTATTGGCCGTTCGAATATCAGCCGGAAGCGACGATCGCGGAGGTGCAGGCGGCATTGGCAACTGTCGGCTTTGAGGCGTGCGCAGACGGCGAGTTGGAGGATGGGATTGAGAAGGTTGCGTTCTTCGCGGACGAGCGTGGCTTCACTCACGTGGCGCGGCAGCTGCCCAGCGGACGATGGACGAGCAAGTTGGGCAGCGACCGCGATATTGAGCACGATCTGGAGGCGGTGGAAGGATTCGATGAGTCGCCGACGGCATACCGATACGGCCGCGTCGTCGGCTTCATGAGCCGGCGGCGGGCAGCCTCAGGCGGGTAGGCTGTGCGCCTATCGCTCTGGGGAGCAATTGCGGGAGGGCGGCGATGAGCGGGTGCTGTGCGGTGGGGCGGGGGAGCAACGATGGGGAGAGAGCGCGCGTCGCCGTTGCGGGCGGCGGGGATGGGCGGGCGATGGCGGAGATTCCCGCAGGCGTGTTCCTGATGGGGTCGGAGGATGCGATGTCGTATCCGTCGGACGGAGAAGCGCCGGTGCATGAGGTGTCCCTCTCACCGTTTCGGATCGACGTCTGCGCGGTGACGAATGCGGACTTTGCGGTGTTCGCCACGGAGAGCGGTTATGAGACGGAGGCCGAGCGCTTCGGCTGGTCGTTCGTGTTCGCAGGGCTGCTGCCGGACGATTTCGCGCCGACGCGGGCAGCGGCGGACGCGCCGTGGTGGCGTCAGGTGCCGGGCGCGAATTGGCGGCATCCGGAGGGGCCGCAGAGCGGGCTTGAGGGGCGCGGGGACCATCCGGTGGTGCATGTGAGCTGGTCGGACGCGGCGGCGTATGCGGCGTGGGCGGGGAAGCGTTTGCCGAGCGAGGCGGAGTGGGAGCGCGCCGCGCGGGGCGGGCTGGAGGGCAAGCAGTTTCCGTGGGGGGATGAGCTGGAGCCGGGCGGAGAGCAGCGGATGAATGTGTGGCAGGGCGAGTTTCCGGTGCGCAACAGCGAGGCGGACGGGTGGTACGGCACGTGTCCGGCGGATGCGTTCGCGCCGAACGGTTTCGGGCTGCGCAACATGACGGGGAATGTGTGGGAGTGGTGCTTCGACTGGTTCGACGTGTTCGCGCACCAGACGAATGAGCGCCGCGATCCAGCGGGACCGTCGGAGGGGGAGTTGAAGCTGTTGAAGGGCGGATCGTTCCTCTGTCACGAGAGCTACTGCGCGCGCTACCGCCCGGCGGCGCGGATGGGTCTGCCGCCGGACAGCAGCGCAAGCAACATGGGGTTTCGCTGCGCGAGCGCGGTCTAGCGGAAGTTGCGGAGGCCCGGGGTCGCGAGGCAGAGGGCGAGGATGCCGCGCACGATGTGCGCTGCCTTGACGCCGCTCTGGGCGAACGGGGGCCGGCGCGCCTGAGGCACGGGCACTGAGAGGAGCGATTCTTTTTTTGTGATAATCTCATAAAATGCAAGAAATGATGACAGCGAGCGGCGTCGCGAGGAGGTTCGGGACGCCGAGTCGGGCGGCGGCGGTGATCTGCTGCGTGTTGCTGCTGGCGGCCACGGCGGCAGCGAGCCTGGCGTTGGGCAGCCGGCGGGTGGAGTTGTGGACGGCGATCGAGGCGCTGTTCGCCTACGACGCAAGGTTGGCGGACCACATTGTGGTGAATGCGCAGCGGGTCCCGCGGACGGCGATCGGTCTACTGGCGGGAGCGGCGCTGGGCGCGGCCGGGGCGCAGGTGCAGGGGTTGACGCGAAATCCGCTAGCCGGTCCGGGGATTCTGGGGATCAACGCGGGAGCGGCGTTGTTTGTGGCGGTGGGAATTTTTCAGCTGGGGCTGGATTCGATCGCGGGTTACGCCTGGATGGGGTTGGCGGGAGCTGGCGTGACGGCGGTGGTGGTGTACGCGATCGGGCAGGGTGCGGGCGGGCGGCAATCGCCGGTGCGCTTGGTGCTGGCGGGCATGGCGATGACGGGGCTGTTGAGCTCGGCGACGACGACGATTCTGCTGCTGGATGCGGCGACGCTGGACGAGTTTCGCTTCTGGGTGGTGGGCGCGATCAGCGGGCGCGACGCGGAGATCGCACAGCAGGCGGCTTTGTTTATCGGGGCCGGCGCGCTGCTGGCGGCGCTGACGCCGCGCTCGCTGAACGCAATTGCGATGGGCGATGAGACGGCGCGCTCGCTGGGGGTGCGACTGAACCGCGAGCGGGCGATCGTGGCGGCGGCGGTGGTGTGTCTGGCCGGAGGCGCAACGGCGGCGGCGGGGCCGATTGCGTTCGTGGGGTTGGCGGCGCCGCATCTGGCACGGGCGCTGACGAGCCCGGACTACCGCTGGATTCTGCCGTTGTCGGCAGTGTTGGGGGCGGCGCTGTTGCTGGGCGCGGATGTTGTGGGGCGGTTCGTTGTGCAGCCGGGAGAGCTGCAGGTGGGGATTGTGATGGGGTTGGTGGGCGCTCCGGTGTTTATCGCAGTAGCGCGCTCGCGACGGGTGGGCGCGCTATGAGCGCGGTGGCGGGGTGGAGGCGAGCGGCACCGGGGCTGGGTCTGATCCTGGCGGGGGCGTTGCTGGCAGTGCTGATCACGTCGCTGTCGTTGGGGGTTTCGTCGGCGTCGATCACAGAGCTGATTCCGGCGCTGCTGGGAAATGCGGACGAGGAGACATCGTTCGTGCTGACGCGGTTGCGGCTGCCGCGGGCGCTGACGGGCGCACTGGTAGGCGGGGCGCTGGGGCTTTCGGGGGCGTACTTCCAGTCGATGGTGCGGAATCCACTGGCGTCGCCGGACGTGATCGGGCTGACGGCCGGAGCGAGCGCGGCGGCGGTGCTGGCGATTGCGCTGTTCGAGGCGAGCACAGCGGAGGTCGCGGCGGCGGCCGTGGTAGGCGCGGGACTGGGCGCGTTGCTGACCTATGGGCTGTCGTATCAGCGTGGGCGGACGAGCTCGGTGCGGCTGGTGCTGGTGGGGATCGGGGTGGCGTCGGGCAGTTATGCGCTGGTTTCCTATGCGCTGACGCGGGCGGACATCATCAATGCGGCGGAGGCGCAGGCCTGGCTGGCGGGGTCGCTGAACGGGGCGGACTGGAGCGACGCGACGGTGATGGGCGCGACGGCGGCGGCGGCGATTCCGCTGCTGGCGTTGGCGGCATGGCGGCTGCGAGCGCTGGAGTTGGGCGACGATCTGGCGAATCTGCTGGGCGCGGGCGCGGAGCGTTCGCGGGCGACGATCGTGCTGGCGAGCGTGGTGCTGGCGGGGGCGGCGACGAGCGTGGCGGGGCCGGTGGCGTTTGTGGCGTTTGTGGCGGCTCCGATTGCGCGGCAGCTGGCGTCGAGCAGCACGGCGCTGGCCGCTTCGGCGCTGATCGGCGCGATCCTGGTGGTGAGCGCGGACCTGATCGGGCGGCTGGCGTTTGCGCCGAGCGAGATGCCGGCGGGAGTGCTGACGGCGGTGGTCGGCGCGCCGTATCTGCTGTGGCTGCTGACGCGATTCGGTTCGGTGCGGGGGCGCGCGGCATGAGGGCTAAGAGCGACGGCGAGGTTGGAGGAGCTGCTGAGCGCGAGGGTGCTGTGGTCGAGCTGCGGGCGGCAGAGGTTGAGCTGCGCTACGACCGCGAACCAGTGGTGGAGGCGCTCTCGGTGGAGATTGCGGTGGGGAAGATCACGACGATTGTGGGGGCGAACGCCTGCGGGAAATCGACGCTGCTGCGGGCGCTGGCGCGGCTGCTGGCGCCGGCGCGGGGCGCGGTGCTGCTGGACGGGCGACCGATTGGCAAGCAGCGGACACGAGATGTGGCGCGGCGTCTGACACTGCTGCCGCAGTCGCCGATCGCACCGGACGGGATCACGGTATCGGATTTGGTTTCGCGCGGGCGGTATCCGTATCAGTCGCTGTTTCGGCAGTGGTCGGCGGAGGATGCGCGGGCGGTGGGCATGGCGATGGCGGCGGCGGGGGTGACGGAAATTGTGGAGCGGCAGCTGAGTTCACTTTCGGGCGGGCAGCGGCAGCGGGTCTGGGTGGCGATGGCGCTGGCGCAGGAGACGCCGATTCTGCTGCTGGATGAGCCGACGACGTATCTCGATCTGGCGCACCAGATCGAGGTGCTCGATTTGCTCAAGGAGTTGAATGCGGATGCAGGGCGGACGGTGGTGCTGGTGCTGCACGACCTGAATTTAGCAAGCCGCTACAGCGATCGCCTGATTGCGATGGCAGAGGGTCGGATCGAGGCGGAGGGCGCGCCGTGGGAGGTGATTACGGAGGAGATCGTTCGGCGGGTGTTCGGGCTGGAGGCGCAGATCGCACCGGATCCGGTGTCCGGCACGCCGATGGTGATCCCGGTGGGGCGCGCGCACGCGCGGGCGTCCGGCGCCGACAACGGCAAAGCGACGTGAGAGGAGGACCGAACGCAGTAACCAACGCGACGGAGCACACACCCAACCAGACGAGAACGGAAGGACCGGAGAGATGACGCGCAGATTGATCGTGATCGCCCTGATACTGACGGCGCTGTTGGCCGCCGCCTGCGGCTCGGACGACGAGGCGGAACAGCAAACGGCAACGGCGCGCGAGAGCGCGGCGGCGGCTTCGGAACAGGCAGAAGCGGCCGCGCAACAGGCGGCGCAGCAAGAACAGACGGAGAGCGAACCAGCAGCCGCGCAGCAGTCGCGGACGGACGAGCAGACCGCAGCGCAAGAAGCGGCGGCCGATGATGCGCAATCCGCCCAGGCGGAGGCGGCGCAGGAGCAGGCCGCCGAGCAGACACAGTCTGCACCGCAGTCAGCTGCGCAAGCAACAGCGCAGGCAACGGCAAGTGTGAGCTTCACGGACGACCGGGGGACGGTGTTTACGCCGCCGGACGGCGAGCTGAGCGTGGTCGCGGAGGCGAGCGTGGCGGCGGCGCTGCTGGAGTTCGGGGTCGAGCTGACGGGCGTGTTCGGTCAGCTTGAGGATGCAGAGGGGAATCCGTACGGCGGGGCGGATTTCAGCGGCATTCAGTCGGTGGGCGGCGACGCCTACGGCGAGATCAATCTGGAGGCGCTGGCGGAGCTGCAGCCCGATGCAGTGGTCACGATCTCGTGGGGACCGGAGAGCTACTGGTGGATCAACGCCGATCTGGTCGATGAGATCACGTCGATTGCGCCGCTGCTGATCGTAGCGGTGAGCGACGGGGAGGCCGGTGTGCCGGCGCCGCAGGTGATCGCGCGGCTCGATGAGCTGTCGGTCACGCTCGGCGGCAGCGGGGCGACGGACGATTCGAAGGCGGATTTTGCGGCGGCGGAAGCGGCGGTGCGGGACGCGGCGGCGGCGAATCCGGGCATCACGCTGATGTTCGCCTCGGCGTCGACGGACACGTTCTATATCGCCGATCCGCCGGCCTGGCCGGACCTGTCGTACTACGTTGACCTCGGCGTGGAGGTGCTGCGGACCGAAACGACCGAAGGCGGATACTGGGAGTACCTGAGTCTGGAATCGATCGACAAGTACAACGTCGACCACATCCTGCTGGATGATCGCGACCCTGGTCAGGCGAGGCGGTTGCAGGCGGATGTGCCGCTCTGGAACACGCTGCCGGCGGTGCAGGCGGAGCAGGTCAGCTTGTGGCCGATCTCGGGGCGGGTGTACACCTACGACGGGATCGCGGTGGTGCTGCGGCAGATCGTGGATGCGATCAGTTCGTCGACGGACGTCGGCTAGGAGGCCGTGGGCCGGCCGTCGGCGCAGCGCCGACGGCCGGCTGAGCGGAGCGAAGAGCGAGGAGACTGCGCATGACGGACAGCGAGGCCAGCATCGAGACGGAGTATCTGCCGCCGATTCACGCGCTGCGGCCAATCGCGACGTTTATCACGTCGGTGGCGCGGATCGAGCGGGGTGGGCATCCGTTCACGCGGGTGACGTTTCGGGGCGGGGATCTGGCGCATTTTTCGCCGATCGGACCGGATCAGTTTCTGTATCTGTTGCTGCCGCCGGCTGGTCGGCGGAAGCTGACAATCGATGCGGGTTTCAACTGGGATCAGTTCCGGGAGATGCCCGAGGCGGAACGGCCGATCGGTGCGTATTACACAGTGCGTCATTATCGGCCGGCGGAGGCGGAGGTGGATATTGAGATTGTGCGGCACGGACACGGCGGTCGAGTGGGGGCGTGGCTGGAGCGAGCAGAGCCCGGCGATCGGGTGGGGCTGTGGGGGCCGCGGATGGTGTACGACCCGCCGCCGGGCTGCGGGCGTCTGCTGCTGTGCGGGGATGAGACGGCGCTGCCGGCGATTGGGGCGATTCTGGAGAGCGGCCCGCAGGCGGAATCGGTAACGGTCGTCGTGGAGCTGGATCCTCACACCGTTCCGCCGTTCGAGGCGGACGCGGAGCTTGAGGTGATTCGGCTCGATCGAGCGACGGGAGGCAGCTGGCAGCTGCCCGACGCGATGCGCACACAGACGCTTGACGCTGATACCTACGTGTGGGGCGGGGGAGAGATGAAACTGATGCACGCCTTGCGGCGCGAACTGCGCGAGGAGGCGGGGCTGCGGGCGGAGCAGGTCGCCCTCGTCGGGTATTGGCGGCACGGAACGGATTGAGGCGCGGACGCCCGATTTCGCCAGCGCACTCAGCGGAGGTTGCGGAGGCGGGGGTCGAGGAGGTCGCGCAGCCAGTCGCCCATCAGGTTGCCGGTGAGGGAGACGAGCAGGATGGCGATGCCGGGCATCCAGATCGGCCACCAGGCGATGGTCATGAAGTTGCGGCCTTCGGAGATCATGGCGCCCCAGGAGGGGGTGCCGGGGGCGACGCCAACGTTGAGGAAGCTGAGCGCGGCTTCGATCAGGATGACCTGGGGGATTTCGAGGGTGGCCATAATCACGATGGTGTTGAGCAGGTTGGGCAGGATGTGGCGGAAGAGGATGCGCTTGTCGCTGGCGCCGCTGGAGCGGGCGGCGATGATGAATTCCTGCTCGCGCAGGGAGAGCACATCGGCGCGGACGAGGCGGGCATAGCTGGACCAGGTGAAGACGATGATGATGAGAATCACGTTGCGCAGGCTGGCTCCGAAAACGACGGCGATCAGCAAAGCGAAGAGGATGGCGGGGAGGGCGAGTTGGATATCGACGAGGCGCATGAGGATGCGGTCCCACCAGCCGCCGCGCCAGCCGGCGATGAGGCCGGTGAAGGTGCCGATCAGGGCCGAGGCGGGGATGCAGATGGCGACGACGAGCAGGGAGACGCGGGCGCCGTACATGACGCGGCTGAGGATGTCGCGCCCGAGGTTGTCGGTGCCGAGCGGGTGGGCCCAGCTGCCGCCTTCCTGGAGGGCAGGCGGGGTGAGGCGCTCGATCAGGACGATGTTTTCGGGGTCGTAGGCGGAGATCAGGTCGGCGAATGCGCCGGCGATGAGGAATGCGCCGAGGATGATGATCGAGGGCAGCAGCAGAGCGGCGCGCTGCCAAGAGATGCGGCGGCGGCGGGCGCGGCCGGCGAAGAGCGGCGCCTGGGCCTGGGCGGCTTCGCGGGCGGTCATCAGCCGGCTCCTGCGCGGATGCGTGGGTCGATCACGGGGTAGGAGAGGTCGACGAGGATGTTGGCGATCACGATTGAGCCGGAGATAACGAGGATGCCGGCGAGCATGACGGGGAAATCGCCGACGGTGATTGAGTGCAGCATCAGGCGGCCGATGCCGGGCCAAGCGAAGACCTGCTCGACGATGACGGAGCCGGCGATGACGCGCCCGACCTGGATGCCGAGGATGGTGGCGACGGGGAGCAGCGCGTGGCGGAGGGCGTGACGGGTGATGACGGCGCTCTCGCGCAGGCCTTTGGCTCGGGCGGTGCGGATGTAATCGGTGCCCATCACATCGATCATGCCGGAGCGGGTGAGGCGCATTGCGGCGGCGGAGGTGAGCAGGCCGAGGGTGATGGTGGGCAGGATGATGTGCTTGAAATCGCCGCTGCCGCCGGCGGGCAGCCAGCGGAGTTCGACGGCGAAGAAGAAAATCAGCATGAGGCCGAGCCAGAAGTTGGGCGTGGCCTGGCCGATCACGGCGAGCAGGCGGGCGAACCAGTCGGTGGGGGAACCGCGGCGAAGCGCGGCGATCACGCCGAGCGGGAGGCCGAGGGCGAGCGAGAAGATTACGGCGGCCGCGCCGAGCTGGAGCGTTTTGACGGCGCGGCTGCCGACTTCGTCGAGGGCGGGCAGGTCGCTGATGAAGGAGTTGCCGAGGTTGAGCTGGATGGTGTCGAGCAGGAAGCGCCCGTATTGCTCGGCGAGCGGGCCGGTAAGGCCGAGCTGCTCACGCAGCAGTTCTTTTTCCTCCTCGGTGGTCTCGTCGGTGGTGAGGTATTCGACCGGGTCGCGGGCGGCGCGGGAGACGAGGAAGACGATGGAGATGACGAGGAAGACGACGAGCAGCCCCTGGAGCAGGCGCGAACCGAGGAGCGTCCAGACGTTTGCGCCAGTCATTGGCGGGGCGTCCTGCTTTCGGGGGGCGGCCCCGGGAATTGGGAGGGCGTCAGGTGATGATTGGGCGGATGCCCCAGTAGCCGCCGTAGTCGCGTCCGTTGCCCTTCATGTCCCATTCGAGGTCGTCGCGCATGAGGCCGGTGCCGACGGTTTCGAAGAGGAAGAGCCAGGAGGCGTTGGTGTAGATCAGCTGGGCGAGGCGGTTGAGTGCGTCGCGGCGTTTGGAGGGGTCGAATTCGGTGCGCTGCTCCTCGACCAGTTCCTGGATGCCGGAGTCGGGGTATTCGGCGACGGAGAGGGTGCCGCCGATGGCGACCTCGGCGTTGATCACCTGGAAGGGGTCGGGGGACTGATTGGTGAAGTAGTAGTGCAGGCCGGGCACATCGCGCTGGGCCATGCGAGCGCGGAAGTCGGGCAGCGGGTCGAGTTGGAGGTTGGTGTTGATGCCGACCGCTTCGAGGTACTGCTGGACGGCGAGGGCGACCTGATCGGTGAGCGCGAAGAAGCCGGCGGTGCCGTAGAAGTCGGACTCGAAGCCGTCGGCGTAGCCGGCGGCATCCATCAGCTGCATGGCTTTGGCGACGTCGTACTCCATGGTGAGCGGTCCGGACTGTTCGGGCTGCATGCCGCCGAGCTGGCGGGTGCCGAGTCCGTAGGCGCGCTGCTCGCGGCCGGTGCCCAGCGAGGTGTAGATCGTGGGCACATCGACGGCGTGGTTCATCGCCTGGCGGACGCGGATATCGCGGTAGGGGTTGGAGCCGTCTTCGAGCATCGGAACGATGGTGTTGGGGAAGATGGTGTGCGGGCAGCAGCCGGGGTCGAAGAGCACCTCGAAGCCGGGCTCGTCAACGTAGTTCTGCACCAGCTCCCATTCGAGCGGGGAGGCGATATCGGCTTCGCCGGCCTCGATGGCGGCGAGGCGCGCGACCGGCTCGGGGCGGACGACCTGGATGAGCTCCTTGACCCAGGGGCGGTGGATGCGGTTGAGGTTTTCGTAGCCGATCGGGTAGGCGTCGTTGCGGACGCTGCGCACCTCGATGTCAGGTTCGAAGGAGACGAGCTGGAAGGGCCCGCTGGCGAGGCCGTCGCGGTTGTAGCCCTCGTCGCCGAGTTCCTCGACGCGGTGGCGGGGGACGATCGGCATGGTGGTGCCGATGCTGCCCGGGGCGGTGACATCGGTGGCGACGGGTACGCGCGCGGTGGCGTCGTCGATCGTGGTGACTTCGTCGTTGACCGATTCGACGATGTAGGCGATGCCGGTTTCGTAGATTCCGTCATCGTTGTAGGGCGCGGTCCCCTTGGCGCGGTCGATCGAGAATTTGATGTCGTGCGCGGTGAGCGGGGTACCGTCGTGCCAGGTGTGGCCCTGATTGAGGTGGAGCAGCACGGCGGTGAAGTCCTCGATCCACTCGAAGCCGGCCAGGTTGGGCACGATCTCGCGGGTGACGAGGTCGTACTGCATGAGGCGGTCGAAGTGGATCGGCGGGTTGAAGCGGGTGGTGTAGTTGCCGGGTGACATGGGGTCGAGACCGCCGACGGCGTTGGGGATGGCGACACGGACGGTGCGCTCCCAGTCGGTGTCGCCCTCGCGGCCCTGCTCGACGGGCTGGACGGTCTCGGACTGCTGCTGCTCGGCCTGGGCCTGTTGCTGCGCTGCCTGTTGTGCCTGCTCTTCGGCGGTCTGCTGCTGTTGTTGCTGCGTCGTCTGCTGCTGCCGGGCAGCGGGCTGCTCCTGCTGTTGCTGTTGCGGCGGCGTCTGGGCGACGGCGGCGGGCTGATCGTCGTCGTCATCGCCGCAGCCGACCAGGGCGAGGCCGGCGGCGCCGACTCCGGCGCGCGCGCCGGCGCGGAGCAGGGATCGGCGGCTGATCCGGTTGCTGCGCAATCGTTGCCAGTAGTTCCGTTGGTCGTGCTGCCCGTTGTTGCGGCTGCTCATCTCACACTCCTTCGGTGATCCACGTGCGCGGAGTATGCGCAAGGGATCGTTTGGACACTGCGAAATATCGCAATTTGCGATCGGGATGTCAACCGCGCATGGAGCAAGCCAGTGAGCAGGCGCGCAGATCGGGCCGGAGAGCAGGCCGCAGATCGGGGCGGTCAGGTGGAGCCGCGGAGGCGGGGGTCGAGGATGTCGCGGATGGAGTCGCCGACCAGGTTGAAGCCGAGCACGGCGATGGTCATGGCGACGCCGGGGAAGATGCTGAGATGGGGGTACTTCCAGAGCGTGCGGGCCTCGGTGAGCATGCGACCCCAGGAGGGTTCGGGCGGGGGCACGCCGAGGCCGAGGAAGGAGAGCGCACCCTCGAAGAGGATTGCGCCGCCCAGCAGGGTGGTGACGTAGATCAGCAGCGGCGGGCCCATGTTGGGCAGGACATGCCGCCAGAGGATGCGGAAGGGAGACGCGCCGACGACGCGGGCGGACTCGACGTAGCTCTCGGCGAGTGTGGCGAGGGTGCTGGCGCGCACGATGCGCACCATGCTGACGGCGAAGATGATGCCCATGCCGAGGGCGATGGCCTGCCAACCGCGCCCGATCACCTGCGCAAGCAGGAGCAGCAGGACGAGCCCCGGGAATGCGAGCATCATGTCGATGATGCGCTGCGAGAGCAGGTCGACCACGCCCTGGGCGTAGGCGGAGACCATACCGATCACGAGCGCTGCGCCGACGCCGATGGCCATCGCGCCGAGGGCGAGGGTCATGGAGAGCCGCGCGCCGGCGATGACGCGGGCGAAGTAGTCGCGCCCGAGGCGGTCGGTGCCGAACCAGTGGTCGCTGTTGGGCGAGGCGAGGATGTCGGCGGAGACAGCGGCGGGGTCGGCGGTGAGCAGGGGACCGAAGGCGGCGAGGAAGATGATGAGCAGGGCGAGGAAGAGGCCGAACGCGCCGAGCGGATGTTGGCGCAGGAGGCGCAGCATGCGCCGGCGCAACGGCAGCCGCGCGGGAATCCCGTACTCGTCGAAGGCGATCGTGGGGCTCTCTGCGGCGCTGCTCATTGGAACCGAATCCTTGGGTCAAACGCGCCGTAGCTGATGTCGACGAGCAGGTTGATGAGCACGAAGGCGGCGCCGAAGATCAGCATCCAGACCTGCACGACGGGCAGGTCGTTGGTGAGCAGCGACTGGATCAGGTAGCGGCCCATGCCGGGGATGGCGAAGACCTGCTCGACGATCACCGCCCCGGCGACGCCGGTGGCGACGACCAGGCCGATCAGAGTGATCAGCGGGATCATGGTGTTGCGCAGGGCGTGGCGGACGACGACGACACGGCCGGCCAGACCTTTGGCGTAGGCGGTGCGGACGTAATCCTGGCGGAGCACCTCCAGCATTTCGGAGCGGGCGACGCGGCCGAGCACGGCTGCGCCGGCGAGGGCGGCGACGACGGCGGGCACGATCATCTGAATCAGGTTGGTACCGGGGTTGTCCCAGAGCTGCTCATAGGGCAGCGGCGGAGCGTAGCCCCAGAGCACGAGCGGGATGACCACGACGAGGGTGGCGAGCCAGAAGTTGGGCACGGCGAGGAAGAGGATGGTGACGAAGCGGATGGCGTAGTCGTCGGGCCGGTTTTGGCGCACGGCCGACCAGACCCCCGTTCCAATCCCGAGCGGGATGTAGATCAGCATGGTCAGCACGAGCAGCTCGACGGTGACCGGCATGCGTCTGCCGAAGTTGTCGGCGATCGATTCCTTGGTCAGCCAGGAGGTGCCGAGGTCGCCGCTGAAAACCTGTCCGATCCAGCGGAAGTACTGGATGTGGACGGGCTTATCGAGGCCGAAGTGGGCTTCGAGCTTGGCGCGGTCGTCGGCGTCGGCGGTGCCGGGGAAGCCGGCGGAGAGGCGGGCGTCGATCACAGAGCCGGGCACCAAGCGGATCAGGCCGAAGACAAGGATCGAGAGCAGGATCACGGTGACCGGCAGCAAGAGCAGGCGACGGACGATGTAGGCTCGCATCGGCGTCGGCGCTTTCGCTCGTTGGCAGGTCGGCGGTCAGGCAGTGGGGAGGGGCGACAGCCCGGCGGGCGGCGGTCAGGCCGCGCCGTCGGGGATTTCGTCGAACCACATACCCCAGAGGATGGCGTTGCTGGCGGTGGGGCCGGGGGTGGGGCGGAAGCCTTTCAGGTAGGAGCGGAAGGAGACGACGGTGTTGCTCCAGGACCAGTAGAGGCGGGGGTTCCACTCGTCGAGCAGGCGGTCCTGCGCTTCGTCGTAGATCGCCTTGCGCTCCTCGACATCGAAGATGGAGCGGCCCTTTTCGACCAAGGCGTCGAATTCGGGGTTGGAGAAGTTGCCGTAGTTCTGACCGCCGGTAGTGTGCAGGTCGTTGTAGAGCAGGTCGGGGTCGGACGCGCCCTGCTGGCCGAGCATGACCATCGAGAACTCACGGTTCTGGCGGGCAGCGAGCGCGTCGGCGGTACTCAGCTCGTTGATCCCGACATCAAAGCCGACTTCGGCGAGGTTTTGCTGGAGCACCTGGGCGTAGTCGGAGGCGTTGGGCGACCAGATTTCCATGGGCGGGATGTTGTCGAGGTCGGCGCCGCTGGCGGCCAGCAGCCGGCGCGACTCGGTCAGGTCTTCCTGGCGGAGATCGCCGGAGCGGTAGCCGGGCAGCTGGCGCAGCTCGTCTTCGGTGCGTCCGTAGGGGGCGATCGCGACGGCGATCGGGCCGCCGATCACGAGCGCGCCGAGCGAGAGGGCGATCAGTTGCTCGCGGTCGGCGGCGAGGTGGACGGCAGTGCGGACGCGCGGGTCGGTATAGGGCTCGACCTCGCAGTGGATGTGCGTGGCCATTCCATAGGTGACCGGATTCTGGACCGCGGTGATCTGGTCCTCGCCCAGCTCGCCTATCGCCCCGTCGAGGTCTTCCTGCGAGCCGGTCCACTGGTAGTCGAGGAAGTCCAGCTGTCCGTCGACAAAGGCGGCGATCCGCAGCGCGTCATCGCTGATCCCGATCCCGCGGTATCCGTCGAAGTAGGGCTGGCCTTCCTTGTAGTAGTTGGGGTTGCGCTCGAGTTGCAGTTCGACCTCCGACTCGCGCGAGACGCCCATCATGCCGCCGGTGCCGATCTGCGCCTCGAAATCGGTGGAGAGCGCGGCGTCGCCGAAGGCGTCCACCGCGTCGCGCGAGACCATCAGCATGTTGTCTTCGGCGATCGCCTTGAGGATCGGCGAGAACACCTCGCCGGCCTGGACGCGCATCGTGAGTTCGTCGCTCGCCTCGAACCGGTCGATCAACGAGAAGCGGTCTTTGAAGACGAATTCGGGGTTGTCGAAGCCGAAGCGCTCGAGGCCGAAGACGGCGTCTTCGGCGGTGAACTGCCGCCCGTCGAGCGGCGGCTTGTCGTGCCAGAAGACGTTGGGCTTGATCGTGTAGACGAAGTTGAGTTCGTCGACGACCTCGGGCAGTTCGGCCATGCCGCCGGTGATCACGAAGCCTTCGTCGAGGTAGTTGAGCCAGTCGTAGATCTGGTGGATGCCGGCGTAGGTGCCGCCGTGGATGGCGATGGCGGGGTCGAAGATGCCGCCGTCGGACATGACGATGCGGACATTGCCGCCGTATTTGGGCTGGCCGGGGGCGGCGGTCTGGGCGACAGCGGCCTGCTGCTGTTGGGGGTCTTCCTGCTGCTGCGCGACATCCGCCTGCTGGTCAGCCTGCTGCTCGGGTT
Organism: Dehalococcoidia bacterium; assembly: GCA_965242565.1. Taxonomy (GTDB): domain Bacteria; phylum Chloroflexota; class Dehalococcoidia; order Bin125; family Bin125; genus CATQGW01. The sequence continues at coordinate 2,367,846 of OZ251457.1, forward strand.
GGGTCGTGGCAGCGGCGGGCTGGGCGTCGTCGTCATCGTCGTCGCCGCAGCCGACCAGGGCGAGCCCGGCTGCGCCGACGCCGGCGCGGGCGCTGGCCTGGAGCAGGGATCGGCGGCTCATCCGATTGCGGCGCATGCGCTGCCAGTAGTTGCGTTCGCTCATTGGTCGTTCCTCTCGACTCGCTTCGACTCGCTGGGCTGGGCGGTTCGGATCAGGCCGGCTTGTCCTCGAACCAGCAGGCGTTCATGACCTGGTGGGTGTGGGTGATGCCGGGGGTGGGGCGGAAGCCCTTGAGCCAGGGGCGGTGTCCGACGGTAGGCAGGCTCCAGTGCCACCAGAGGCGGGGGTTCTCGTTTTCGAGCAGCTTGCTCTGGACTTCGTCGTAGATGGCCTTGCGCTCTTCGACGTCGTAGATGGAGCGGCCTCGCTCGAACAGCGCGTCGAACTCGGGGTTGGAATATTCGCCGTAGTTCTGGCCGCCGGTGGTGTGGAGGTCGTTGTAGAGCAGGTCGGGGTCGGCGGCGGCCTGCTGGCCGAGCGTGATCATCGAGAACTCTTTGTTCTGCCGCGCGGCGAGGGAGTCGGCGGTGTTGAGCTCGCGGATGCCGACCTTGAAGTCGATCTCGGAGAAGTTCTGCTGGAGCAGCTGCCCGTAGTCGGAGGCGAAGTCGCCCCAGACTTCCATGGGCGGGACGTTGTCGGGGTCGTAGCCGCTGGCTTCGAGCAGCCGGCGGCCTTCGGCGAGGTCTTCCTCGCGGGCGTCGCCGGAGCGGTAGCCGGGCAGCTGTTCGAGCTGGGAGAGTCCCCAGCCGTAGGGCGCGATGGTTTCGGCGATCGGGCCGCCGATCACGGCTGCGCCGAGCGCGATGGCGTTGAGCGCGGGGCGGTTGGTAGCGAGATGCAGCGCGGTGCGGACGCGCGGGTCGGTGTAGGGCTCGACCTTGCAGTGGATGTGGGTGGCGAGACCGAAGGCGACGGGGTTGGGCACGGCGACGACGGAGTCGGGCCCGGCCTCGGCCATCACGGTCTCGAGCTCCTGGAGTTCGCCGTACCACTGGAGCCAGACGAAATCGAGTTCGCCGGCGACGTACTGGGCGACGCGCAGGGCGTTGTCGGGGATCCAGTAGATGTTGTAGCCGTCGAAGTAGGGCTGCCTGCCGCCGCCGGGCGCGGCGCGGTAGTAGTTGGGATTGCGCACCAGCCTGGTCTGCACATCGGGCTCGCGGGACTCGAGCATCATCGAGCCGGTGCCGATCGCGATCTCGTGGTTGCTGGAGAGCTCGGCGTCGCCGAACTGGTCGACGACATCGCGGGAGACCATCAGCGCGCCGGATTCGGCCATGGCGGTGAGCAGGGGGGAGAACGGCTCGGAGGCTTCAACATGCATGGTGAGTTCGTCGACGGCCTCGAAGCGCTGCACGCGGGCGTAGCGGTCCTTGTAGACGAACTCGGGGTTGTCCTGTCCGAAGCGGGTGTAGCCGAACACGGCGTCTTCGGCGGTGAACTGGCGGCCGTTGAGGGGCGGCTTGTCCTGCCAGTGGACATCGGGCTTGATGTTGTAGACGAAGTTGAGTTGGTCGATCACTTCGGGCAGTTCGGCCATGGCGTCGGTCAGGACGTTGCCTTCGTCGAGGTAGTTGACGAAGTCGTAGACCTGGAAGATGGAGGCATCGGTGCCGCCGTGGATGGTGATGGCGGGGTCGAAGAGGCCTCCGTCGTCGCCGGCGACGTCGACGAAGCCGCCGTATTGCGGGCCGCCGGCCGGCTGCTGGGCCGCGGCGGCGGCCTGCTGCTCGTCCTGCTGCGTCGTTTCCTGCTGCTGAGCGGCCCGGGCCTGTTGGTCGGCCTGCTGCTCGGGTTCGGTCTGGGCGGCGGCCGGCTGGGCGTCGTCGTCATCGTCGCCGCAGCCGACGAGCGCGAGGCCGGCTGCGCCGACGCCGGCGCGAGCGCTGGCCTAGAGCAGGGATCGGCGGCTCATCCGGTTGCTGCGCATGCGCTGCCAGTAGTTGGGTTCGCTCATTGGTCGTTCCTTTCGCGATCCAGAGGGCGCCGCTAGACGCAAGGGATCGTTCGGATAGCGCGCAATATCGCGCCCTGCGAAAGGATTGTCAAGCGCCTCGACGCGGCGGGGCGGACTGCCGAGCCTGTTCGGCGGTGTTCGGATTTGTTCAGGTGTGTTCGGCGTGGTCAGCCGTTGATGTCAGTCGTTGATCAGGCCCTGGTTGCGGAGCGAGAGCCAGGGGCGATCGCCGCCGCCGATGATGATGTGGTCGATCAGCTCGATATCCATCAGCTTGGCGGACTTGGCGAGCGCATCGGTCGTCTGGCGGTCGGCGCGGGAGGGCGTGGGGTCGCCGGAGGGGTGGTTGTGGACCATGAGCATGGAGATGCCCTTGCGAACGATCACTTCCTGGAGGATTTCGGCGACGCGGACATTTGCGCCGTGCGCGGTGCCGCGGTAGAGCGTGACGGGCGCGGCGACAAGGCGGTGCTGGCGGTTGAGCACGAGGACGCGGACTTCTTCGTGGGAGAGCGCGGCGAGCTCGGGGCCGCAGAGCTCCCAGACATCCTCGGGGCGGATGATGGCGGCGCTCTGGCGGTCGTCGCGGGCGGCGCGCCAGCCGAGCGCGACGGCGGCGAGGATGCGGGTGACGGTCGCCTGGCCGAGGCCGCGCTCGTCGAGCAGCTCTTCGGGGTGGGCGCGGAGCAGGCCGGCGAGCCCGTAGCGCCGGAGGAGCGATTGGGAGAGTTCGATCACGTCGCGACCCTGGATGCCGGAGCCGATCAGGATTTGCAGCAGTTCATCATCGCGGAGCGCTTCATGTCCGAGGCGGAGCAGGCGCTCGCGGGGGCGCTGGTCGAGCGGCAATTCCTGGACGCTGCGCGGCGGTGCGGGAGCGGCGCGATCGGGGTACTCGGGCGCAGGGTGGTCGGGCGCGGTCATCGGTCCTCATGACGGCCGGGAGAGCGATCGGGGCGGGAGTCGGCGCGCCGGCCGAATTCGGGGAGGTCCACGGCTTCGACCGGTTCGGGCTGGGGCTCTTCCATGCGCTCGAGGCGGCGGCGCAGGGAGCGTTGTTCCGCCTCGTCCTCGGCGTCCTGCGCTTCGGCGGGGCGCTCGTTCTCGCCGAGCGGCCGCCAGGCGACGAGCGCGTTGGTGTGCGGGTAGTGCTCGAGCCAGACCCAGCCTTCGCTGTCGGGCATTTCCTGGTAGATGTCGGGACGGACGCGGAAGACGCGCTTGTCGCCGATGGCGTCGACCAGGACGTAGTGGGCGCGGAAGAAGAAGAGGAAGTCGGACTTGCGCCACTTGCGGACGATCTGGGCGGTGGACTCCATCGGGGAGGCGAACCAGTCGCGCCAGGCGCTGAGCGCGGAAAAGCCGGAGAGCAGGCCGATCAGCGCGAGCAGGGAGAAGCCGAACCAGGCCCCGCCGTTGTCGTCGATCGCCTCAAACAGGAGGTAGAGGGCCAGCGCGGTGCAGACGCCGAAGACGGGCGTCCAGATCAGCATGCCCCGGATCACGCCGCGGCGGGCGCGTTGCGGGTCGGGGGCCTGCGAGCCGCGCAGTTCGCTACGGTGCGTCATCGTTGAGCGCCTCCCAGATGGGGATCCAGATCTGCGCGCCGGCGGGCAGGATCGATCCATCGCCGAGTTCGGGGTTGAAGAGCAGCAGGTCCTGGAGGTCCACGCCGCGCAGGGCGGCGATCAGGATCAGGGTTTCGCCGCGCTGCACGAGGTAGCGCTCGAAAGCGTGGGGTTGGAGCGGCGCCGGCGGATCGGGGCGGCCGGGGATGATGCCGCTCTGCGCGGGCCATTTGGCGGACGCAGGCTTGGCGGACGGCTGCGGGGCCGGGGCGGCGGCCGGCTCGGCGGCGGCGGACTGCGAAGCGGGTGCGGCGATGGGGGCAGGGGAAGGGGCCGGCTCGGCGGCGGCTGTCGGGGCGATCGGAGCGGGGGCTGCGGGGGAGGTTTCGCGGAGAGCCCAAACGAGGACGACGATCAGCGTGAGGCCGCCGACGAGGGCGATGCGCCAGAGCCAGTTGAGTTCCGCGCCGCCGGCGGGCGGTGCGGAATCGGCTTGAGCGGCCATCGTTCCCCCTTGCGAAGCAGCGTGCGCGGTTTCAGGGGTTCAGGGTAGCTGAGCGTGGAGGGATTGGGGGCCGATTTTGGAACGGCGCTCGGGACGCTGGCGCGGCCGACCTCCCAATCCGCTGCGCGGACAGTCCCCCGCGTAAGAGGGCGATTCCCAAGCCCTCTGAGTAGGGGGTTCGATCTGGAGCGGGGTCAGGTGAGTTCGACGGTGGCGCCGGCCTCTTCGAGAGTGGCCTTCATCGCCTCGGCGTCTTCCTTGGCGAGCGCTTCGCGCACCGTCTGGGGGACGCCCTCGACGAAGTCCTTGGCCTCTTTCAGGCCAAGGTCGGTCACGGCGCGGACGGCCTTGATCACGTTGATCTTGTTGTCGCCGAAGTCCTTGAGGACGACGTCGAACTCGGTCTGCTCTTCCTCGGCGGCGGCCGCGCCGGGGTCGGCGGCGACCGCGGCGACGGCGACCGGGGCGGCGGCGGTGACGCCGAACTCCTCCTCGATCTTCTTGACGAGGTCGCGCGCTTCGAGGATGGTCATCGCGCTGATCAGTTCGAACGCTTCGTCGACTTTCGACATGGGTAGGCTCCTTCGGCTCCGTTGGTTGTGCGGGGTTGGCGTGGGTCAGGCGCTTTCGGCCTGCTGCTGTTGCTCCAATTGGTCGGCTCGGGCGTCGATCAGGGCGGCCACATCGCGGAAGACCGCGCTGAGCGCGCCGGCCAGACCGGCGACGGGGTTGTTGAGACCGCCCGCGACTTTGGCCATCAGCTCGGGGCGGGAGGGGATCTCGGCCAGTTCGGCGGCGACGGCGCCTTCGGCGAATTCACCCTCAAAGAAGACGCCGTGGATGGGAATCTCGCGGTTGGTGGAGCGAGTGTAGGCGCGCAGGGCGCGGGGAGCGTCGGTCAAATCGCCGTAGCCGAGTAGCAGGGCGGTGGCTTCGTTGGCGACGCGGGCGGCATCGGGCACGCCGGCGTTTTCGGCGGCGCGCTTGAAGAGCGTGTTTTTGATCACCCGCAGTTCGGTGTCGGGGGCGTCGGCGCGGATCGCGCGGCGCATCGCCTGCATGTCGCCGACGCTGAGCCCGCGGTAATCGAGTCCGATGGCGACAGTGGCGCGGCGCAGCCGCTCTTCGAGCAGCGCGACCTGTTCGACTTTGCGCTCGGTAGCCATGGGCTGCGTTCCCGTCCGGTGTGCGCGTCCGAGTGGTGCGGACCGCGCCGCGCGCAGCGCCCGGTGCGGGCGGGCGGCGGACGGGGGTCGGCGCCTGCGCCGGGCTTACGGCGCTGGCGCGCCTCCGGCGGTCTCGGGCGGCTGTCTGCTGACCGGCGTTCCGGTCAGTTGGTCAGTCGGCTTTCAGTTCCAGCGTACTCTGTTGTTCCAGCTTCACGCCAGGCCCCATGGAGGGGGCGAGGTTGAGGCTGCGGATGTAGGAGCCCTTGGAACCGGAGGGCCGGGCCTTGACGATTTCGCTGACGAGGGTAGCGAGATTGTCGAGCAGTTGCTCGTCGTCGAAGCTGGCCTTGCCGATCGGGGCGTGGACGGAGGCTTCGCGGTCGGTGCGGAATTCGACGCGGCCGGCCTTGGCTTCGCCGACGGCCTGGGCGATGTCGGCGCCATCGACGACGGTGCCGGAGCGCGGGTTGGGCATCAGCCCGCGGGGACCGAGCACGCGGCCGAGGCGGCCGACCTTGCCCATCAGCTCGCGCTGGGCGATGGCGACATCGAAGTCGGTGAAGCCGTCGTTCTGGACGCGGTTGATCAGGTCGTCGGCGCCGACGACTTCGGCGCCGGCCTCTTCGGCGCTGCGCGCGGCCTCGCCCTCGGCGAAGACGGCGACGCGGATCGCTTTGCCGAGGCCGTGCGGCAGGCGCGCCGCGCCGCGCAGCTGCTGATCGGCGTGGCGGGTGTCGAGCCCGGTGCGGATGTGGAGTTCGACCGTCTCATCGAACTTGGCGGTGGCCAGCTTTTTGACGATCGAGACGGCTTCGGCCGGCGGGTAGTGGGCGGCGCTGTCGTAGACGCCTTCGAGCGCGCGGTAGCGCTTGCCGCGTTTGGGCATGGTTATTCGCTCACTTCCACGCCCATGCTGCGGGCGGTGCCGGCGACCATCAGCATGGCCGCTTCGATGTCGTTGGCGTTGAGGTCGGGCATCTTCTTTTCGGCGATCTCGCGCAGTTGATCGCGGGAGATCGAGCCGGCCACTTCGCGGCGCGGTTCGGATGCGCCTTTGGCGAGGCCGGCGGCGCGGCGAATCAGATCGGAGGCCGGCGGCGTCTTCAACTCGAAGCTGAAGGAGCGGTCCTCGAAGATCGTGATCTGCGCGGGGGTGATTTCGCCGGCGTTGCGCGCGGTGCGCTCGTTGTAGGACTTGACGAAGTCCATGATGCTGACGCCGTGCTGGCCGAGCGCGGGGCCGACCGGCGGGGCCGGGCTGGCCTTGCTGCCCTCCAGCTGCAAGGTGAGAACTGCTCGTACGCGCTTGGCCATACCGGCGCTTCCCTTCGCTGGAACTGTCTGGGGCTACTGCTTTTCGACCTGATCGAAGTCGAGCTCGACGGGGGTTTCGCGCCCGAACATCGAGATCAGGACGCGCACCTTGCCTTTTTCGACATTGATCTGGTCGACCTGGGCGATGAAGTCCTGGAACGGACCATCGGTGACGCGGACGCTGTCGTCGATGGCGAAGCCGACGCGGACGCGCGGCTCTTCTACCTGGGTCTGGCCGATGATCGAGGCGACCTCTTCGGGCGGCAGCGGGCGGGCCTGCTCTTCGGCGCCGACGAAGCCGGTCACGCCGTCGGTGCCGGTCACGACATGCCAGCTGCTGTTGGCCAGTTTTTGCGTGTCGGGGTCAACGCGGATCTGGACGAGCACGTAGCCGGGCAGCAGCATGCGCTGGACTTCGCGGCGCTTGCCGCCGCGAATTTCGACTTCCTGCTGGGTCGGGACGAGCACGTAGTTCTTCTCGTCGTCGCGCTCGGCTTCGGGGTTGAGCGGGACGAATTCGTGGGCGACATCCATATTGCGGATGCGGAGGTCGAGCGACTCGCGGACCTTTTTCTCGTGGCCGGTGTAGGTGTTGACGGCGAACCAGGCGGCGTCTTCGCTTTGCACCGAGGCGGCGTCGGGCCCGGGCTCCTCGGCGCTCTCCGGGTCCTCGGTGAGGAAGGCGGCGACGGGGGTTTCCTCGACCTCGACGGGCTGGTCGAGGCCGAGGTCGGCGACGGCCTGGGCGGCGGTCGCGTCGGGATCGGATGCGTCATCGCTCTCGACGCCGAGGCTGCGCGCGAGCTCGAGCAGCTCCTGCAGCTCGCGCTCGGCGCTGGTCAGCTCGCGCGGCGCCGGTTCCGCCATATTGGTCTCCGAAGTGAGCTGGTCGGCTTGCGTCATGTCGTTCTCAGATCAGCGGCTCAGGGCAGCAGGGCATTTTCGACGACGCGGTTGAGGCCGAAGTCGATCGCGCCGAGGAAGATGCCGACCGCGATGGCGACGACGAGCACGACGACGGTGAGGTTGGCGGTTTCCTGTCGGGAGGGCCAGACGACCTTGCGGAGTTCGTCGATGATGGCCATGATCGGGCGGGGGTGGGTGAGGCGGTAGAACCAGCCGCGCACGCGGGGGGTGTCTTCGGTGGTCGGAGCCTGGGACTGGATTTGGCGGCGGGGGCGGGCGGGCAGGCTGGCGACGCCGGCTCCGCCGTCGGCGGCCTGGACATTGAGGTCGTCGGGCGCGCCGTCGGGTTCGGCGGCGGGTTCCTGCGGCGCAGGGCGGTTGGCGTCGCCGCGGGTGGGCCGGGGTGGAGCGGCGGCGCGGGGCGCCGCGCCGCGCTGGCGGCGGCGTCCACGACGGCGGGAGTTGCTGTTGCGCGCCACGCTGCTGGTCCTCTCTGTTGCTGCGCTTCTCTGCGCTGCGCCGCTGCGCGACGGCTAGCGGGTCTCGCGGAACGCGCGCCGGGAGCGGCAGCGCGGGCAATATTTGGTCAGCTCGAGCCGGTCCGTATCGTTGCGGCGGTTTTTCGTCGTGTGATACGTGTGCGACTGGCACTCGCGGCAGCGCAGCGAGATGAAGATTCGGTCGCCCTTCGCCATCGCGGCCCTCTCAATCGGCGCGGCGGCCTGCGGGATGCAAGCCAGCGGTGAGACTGATCATCGCAGATCGCGGCGTTTGGCGCTGTTATGTGCGCCGCGGTTGTCCACAAGCGGTTGTCCGCCGCCGCCGGCTTCCGACCGAGCCGCCGCGCGGATTCCGTGCTTATTCGAGGATTTTGGTGACGGCGCCGGCGCCGACGGTGCGGCCGCCCTCGCGGATGGCGAAGCGCAGACCTTCTTCCATCGCGATCGGGTGGATCAGCCGCACGGTCATCTGCACATTGTCGCCAGGCAGGGCCATCTCGAGGCCTTCGGGCAGGCCGATCTCGCCGGTCACGTCGGTGGTGCGGATGTAGAACTGCGGACGGTAGCCCTGGAAGAAGGGGGTGTGCCGCCCGCCCTCGTCCTTGCTCAGGATGTAGACCTCGGCCTCGAAGGCGGTGTGCGGGGTGATGCTGCCGGGCGCGGCCAAGACCTGGCCGCGCTCGATCTCGTCCCGATCGAGGCCGCGCAGCAGGCAGCCCACGTTGTCGCCCGCCTCGCCGGTGGGCAGCGTCTTCTTGAACATCTCCACGCCGGTCACGACGGTCTTGCGGGTGTCCTTGACGCCCACGATCTCGATCTCCTCGCCGCTGTTGACCACGCCCCGCTCGATCCGCCCGGTGGCGACGGTGCCGCGGCCCTTGATCCCGAAGACGTCCTCGACCGGCATCAGGAAGGGCTGCTCGACCGGACGCGGCGGGGTCGGCACGTAGTCGTCCACCGCCGCCATCAACTCGCTGATGCTGCCGTACTCAGCCGCCTCGGCGTCGTCCGACTCGCTCTCCAGCGCGGCCAGCGCGGAGCCCCGGATCACGGGGATGTCGTCGCCGGGGAACTCGTACTGGCTGAGCAGTTCGCGCACTTCCAGTTCGACCAGTTCGAGCAGTTCCTCGTCGTCCATCTGGTCGACCTTGTTGAGGTAGACGACCATCCGCGGCACGCCGACCTGGCGGGCCAGCAGGATGTGCTCGCGGGTCTGCGGCATCGGGCCGTCGGGCGCGGCCACGACCAGGATCGCGCCGTCCATCTGGGCCGCGCCGGTGATCATGTTCTTGATGTAGTCGGCGTGGCCCGGCGCGTCGATGTGCGCGTAGTGGCGGGCTTCGGTCTCGTACTCCACGTGGGCGATCGCGATCGTGATGCCCCGCGCGCGCTCCTCCGGCGCGTTGTCAATCGAGTCGAAGCTGCTGAACGAAACCGACTCGTTGGCCAGCGAGAGATACTTCGTGATCGCCGCCGTCAGGGTGGTCTTGCCGTGATCGACGTGGCCAATCGTGCCCACGTTGACGTGCGGCTTCGTCCGCTCGTATACCTGTCGCGCCATCTGCCTGCTCCTTTCGACCGCCGCAGTGGGGCGGCTGTGGAGCCCGCATCCAGATTTGAACTGGAGACCTCGTTCTTACCAAGAACGCGCTCTACCGACTGAGCTATGCGGGCGTGGTTCCTCCGTGTGGTTGGACTGCTCCGATTGCGGGTGCGACGCAGCGCAGTTGCGCCGCGGGATTGTGCGTGGTGCTGGGGGCAGGATTCGAACCTGCGTAGCCTTTCGGCGCCGGTTTTACAGACCGGTGGTATTAGCCACTCACCCACCCCAGCAGGGTTTCGGCGGGGGCGCTGGAGCCCAAGGGGGGATTCGAACCCCCAACCTGCCGATTACAAATCGGCTGCGCTGCCGGTTGCGCCACCTGGGCCGGTTCCTGCGACGCGGACGCCGCGCGGGTCGGGCCACGTATTCGGGGAGCCGAGCCTTGCAATCAGCATACATCGCAGACGGGCGGCGGCGGAACACGGAATTCAACGTGGGATACAGAGCGGATGCGGGGCGGGTGCGGAGCGGAGGCAGCCGCGTGAGGGAGCAGGCGTGAGCGGCCACTTTGGTAGCCTGCCGCGAGCCGAATGGCGGAATCGAAGCCGTTGGACCTTCGGGAAGTGAGCGAGCGTGATGACCAGATTGCGATTCCCGGGCCGCTGGGTCGCGGCGGCCGCAGCGCTGGCGGTCCTGGCGCTGGTTGGGGCGGCGCTCGCCGCGACGCTGATCGGCGCGCCCGCGGCGTCGGCCGAAGGACCGAACGACCACGATCTGCCCGTGCTGCCGGACCTGCCGGTGCTCTCGATGCGCGGTACCGGCGAGCTGCACGCAGACGGCATCCACTTGGTCCACAGCGGCGGCACGGAGGGCTACATCACCGCCCACGACAGGCTGCTGGTCAACGATGACGACGGTCGGTTCGAGATTCGCGCGCATCTGATCGGCGAGGATGGGGCGGACCCAACGCTGCATGTGCATGAGGTCGGGGGCGAGGTGATCTACAGCTACGACCTGCTGGTGTCGTGTCCGCACGCGGACGTCTGCCGGCTGGTCAGCGATGTCTACGTGGAGTTCGAGGGCGGCGGGGAGTGGGAGGTCGCGCTCGAGTACGGCTCCGGCAAGCTGCATGAGTGGCAGCTGGAGGTGTACCGCGAGGGCGCGATGCTGGGCAATCTGGACCTGCCGCCGTTCCCGGCCCCGCCGGCGTTGGCGATGCGCGGCGACGGCTCGTTGCTGGCCGACGGGATCCACCTGATCCCGCTGCGCATCAGCGAGCAGGCCGCAACGAACGACGACGGCGCGCTGATCGTCGGCGACGACGACGGGGAGTTCGAGGTGCGGGCCTACTTTGTCGCGCCCGACGGCAGCGAAGCGACGCTGCATGTCTACGATGCGGCCGACCACCAGCTGCGCTATGAGTACGACATGATCGTGGCCTGCCCGACGCAGCCGCTCTGCCGGGTGGCGACCGACCTGGTGCTACATCTGGGCGGCGGCGGGACCTGGAACGTCGACCTGGAGCACATCGAGGGCGTTATTCAGGACTGGCAGCTCGAGGTCTACCGCACGCCGCTGGCGTCGCTGCCGACGACCGGCACGGGCGGGCTGCTGGAGACCGAGCGCGCCGGCAGCGCCGCGATCGCCGGCATGCTCGCCGGCGTCGCCGCGATCGTCGTTGCGACGGCGCTGTTGGCGGCCAGGGTTCGGCGGTGCGCGAACTGAGGACCGACGAGTTTGCGTCACTCTTTGACGTAAACTCGTGCGGCCTGTACCCTGCGACGCGAGCGTCGCCGGGCGATGCGATCAGGATGAGGAGTAGTGCAGCATGGCGACGATGGTGCGAATTGCGGCGGCAGTGCTGCTGACACTGGCGGTGGGCGGGATGCTGAGCGCGAACGACGCGCGGGCGCAGCAGAGCGTCTGTCTGAATCTGGCCCCGGGCACGCATGATCTGGAGGCTCCCTCGCAGGAGCGCGAGGGCAACGTGGTCTTCCGGGTGGTGATCGGCGAGGGCGGAGAGATCGTGGAGTTCTACGAGCCCGGCGGAGTGGAGATTGGAGCCGCGGCGGGCATCGGCATCTTCATGAGCGGCGAATATCAGCTGCCGGAGGGCGTGGCGATCGCGGTCTGCCCGTACACCGGAGACGACTCGATGTCGGACGATGCTTCGGTGTCGGAGGACAACGGGGACTCGCTGGAGTCGGAAGCGTCCACGGACGGTGAAGAGCAAGCCGGTCCGCCGGCTGAAGCGGGCGCGGCGCAGGCCGGCCCCGCGCTCTGCGTGAACCTCAGCCCGGGCATGCACATACTGGATGTCACGGCGTTCGGAATTGCGATGTCGGTCACGGCGCAGATTGGGCCGGGCGGCGAGGTGATCATGGTCGACGCGGGCGATTTCGGGGTGCATCCCGGCGCTGCGGTGGCGGGGATGATCGGCACCTCGATCGTGCTGCCGCCGGAAGTGCAGGTGACGCCGTGCGCCGCCGGCTTCGGCGCGACGGGCACGGGCGGCCTGCTGGACCGGGGCTTGGGCGCGCAGGAGGTCGGCCTGGTCGCGTCGGCGGCGCTGGGCGTCTCGCTGCTTTCGCTGCTGACGCTGCTCGCGCGGCGGCGGAGCCGGGGCCTCGCGTAGTCCCGTCCGCGCTCTGCTTGCGGAAGTCGAATCGCTCTTTGTACCGTGATACGCGCCGGGCGTGTGGGGCGTATCCGGTAAACGAGGAGTATCGCAATGGTCCGCATCCTTGAGCAGGGCCGAAGCCGCGCCGCGCTGTTGGCGCTGGCGGCAGTGGGCGCGCTCGCCGCGCTGGCGCTGGCGGGCGCGCTGAGCGACGGGCGGGCGGACGCGCAGACACCCACCGACAGCCAAATCAGCTACAGCGCGATCAGCGCCGGCGGATATCACACCTGCGCCTTGCTGGCCGAGACGTTGCGCGACGGCAACGGCGCGGTCATCGCCGAGGAGGGCGCGATCCGCTGTTGGGGCTGGGGCGCATACGGCCGCCTGCTCGCGCCGACGGGCAGCTACAGCAGGATCAGCGCCGGCGAGCGGTTCAGCTGCGCGATCAACAGCGACACGAATGCGGTGGTGTGCTGGGGCAGCACGACAACGGTGGGAAGCCCGCCGGCCGGCACCTTCGACGAGATCAGCGCCGGCCGCTTTCACGCCTGCGGGCTGCGCCAGAACCTGGTGATTCAGTGCTGGGGGCTGAACGACGACGGCCAGAGCAACGACCCGACGGGGGTGTTCATTGAGGTCGGCGCGGGCGCGCAGCACTCGTGCGGGCTGCGCACCACCGGCGAGATCGTCTGTTGGGGGGCGAACTGGGCCGGGCAGAGCAGCCCTCCCGCAGGGTCCGAATTCACCTCGCTGAGCGTGGGCCCGGACTTCAACTGCGCGCGGCGCTCAGACGGCCGGGTGCTCTGCTGGGGGAAGAATTCCCAGAAGCAGATCGGGGCGCCGTCGGTGACGTTTACGACGGTAGCCGTGGGCGGAGAGCACGCCTGCGGGCTGCGCAGCGGGGACAGTGAGGGCTGGGCGGTCTGTTGGGGCGGCAACCCGGCCTACGGCGCAGCGCGGCCGCCGGACGGCGTGTTCACGGCGATCAGCGGCGGCACGCACCACGCCTGCGGGCTGCGCAGCAGCGGCGCGGCGACCTGCTGGGGCTCCGACCAACTCGGTCAAAGCTCCCCACCGTCGCGGCCAGCGCAGTAGGGGCGGACATCCCCCTCTCCGCCACACCCGTCCCCCACTTCCGTCATACCCGCGCTTGCCGCGGGTATCTCGATGCGACCAGCACCGCCGCCGCTCCCAGCGCCTCCCCGTCGTTCCAGCCCCCGAGCGGGAATCGGCCCCGCTTCACCTCCAACCCCTGTGCCCGCCCCCTTCCGCCGCCCCCTGTCCGTCGTTCCAGACTTGATCTGGAACCCAAACCCAACGTGGTGCGCAGCGCAGGGGACCGGAGCGGTCCCCCAACGAGCATGCGCAGGAACTCCGACGCTCGGTCCCGCCAACGACCGCCGTATGGGCCCCAGATCAAGTCTGGGGCGACGGATCTTGGGGATGGGGGTTGGGTACTGGTCACGTCGAGATACCCGCGGCAAGCGCGGGTATGACGGAGTAGGGGTGGCGCGGGTGTGACGGAGTAGAGGGCAGGTGTGGCGGTGGGTGCGGTGTGTGTATAACGGAAGTGTGAACACGCCCTAGAAGCGCAGGGCGCTTTCGACCAGGGATTCCGCTTCGGGCGGGGACTCTTCGGCGGCTTCGAGCTGGGGTTCGGCGCGGCGCCAGCGGGTGCCCTCGCGGCTGTCTTCGAGGGTGATGCCGAGATCGGTGAGACGATCGCGGACCTGGTCGGCCAGCTCGAACTGGCGGGCGGAGCGCAGCGCGGAGCGAACCTCGACGAGCAGGTCCACAAACGGCGCGGCGTCCTCCGAGCCGGCCGCGGTTTCGGCGAACCCGAGGCCGAGCACGCCGCCCAACTCGAGCAGGGCGTCGCGGGCCGCGCCGGCGGGTTGCTCGGCGGCGCGGGCGCGGTTGACGGCGCGGGCGAGCTCGAAGAGCACCGCGAGCGCCTGCGGCGTGTTGAGATCGTCTTCGAGCGCCTCGATGAATGCGGCGCGCGACGGCGCCGGGTCGATCCCACCGTCGCCGTCGGGCAGCGGGAGCGTGGCGGCCAGACGCAGGCGCTCCGCGCCCCGAGCGGAGGCGGCCAGCGATTCCTCGGAGTAGGTCAACGGCGAGCGGTAGTGTCCGCCGAGCACGAACATGCGCAGGCCGTCCGCGCCGAAGCGGTCCAGCCCCTCGCGCAGACGCACGATCTTGCCGGTTGACTTGGACATCTTCTCGTCGCCGACCTGCATCATCGCGTTGTGAACCCAGTGGCGGACGAACGGGTCTTTGCCGCTATAGGCCTCGGACTGCGCGATTTCGTTCTCGTGGTGGGGGAAGATCAGGTCCATGCCGCCGCCGTGCAGGTCTATCTGTTCGCCGAGGTAGCGGCCCGACATCGCGGAGCACTCGATGTGCCAGCCGGGGCGTCCGGAACCCCAGGGGCTGTCCCATTGCGGTTCGCCGGGCTTCGCGCCCTTCCAGAGCGTGAAGTCCATCGGGTGCTCTTTTTCGACGCCGATATCGGTGGGTTCGGCGGAGATCATGTCCTCCAGCGCGCGTCCGGAGAGCTTGCCGTAGCCGTTCATGCGGTGGACGCGGAAGTAGACATCGCCGCCGGCGGGGTAGGCCATGCCGCGCTCGATCAGGCCGCCGATCAGCTCGATCATCTGAGGGATTTCTTCGGTCGCGCGGGGGTGGACATCGGCAGGCTGGATCTGCAGCTCGCGCCACTCGTCCATGAACGAGGAAATCTGGCGCTCGGCGAGTTCGGCGACGGTCATGCCCAGCTCGGCGGCGCGGGCGATCAGTTTGTCGTCGACATCGGTGAAGTTGTAGACGAGCCGCACCCGCCGCCCGCGCCATTCGAGGAAGCGGCGCAGGGTGTCGAAGACGATGATGCTCATCGCGTGACCGAGATGGGCGTCGTCGTAGGGCGTGATGCCGCAGACGTACATCGAGATGGGGTCGTGCTGCGGCTCGAAGGGGTCTTTGCTGCGGGTGAGGGTGTTGTAGAGACGCACGTCCGGGGCTTCCTCCGATACCGCTGCTCAGCCGCCCGAGACGGGGGCGCGCACGGGAGCGCGGCGCGGCTGCTCTTCGAGCCGGCGCAGCTCGTCCTGCAGCTCGTCCACACGCTGCTCGAGCTGTTCGATGCGGTCGTGCTCGGGGTCCGGCAGGCGCAGGACGGTGTCGTCGCCGGGGTCGTAGTAGGCGACGATGTGGCCGGGCACGCCGACGACGGTGGCGTAGGGCGGAACGTTGGCGACGACGACCGCGCCGGAGCCGATCTTGGCCCCATTGCCGACGCTGATCGCGCCGATCAGGCTCGCTCCCGCGCCGACCAGCACATCCTCGCCCAGCATCGGGTGGCGCTGGGTGCGCTTGCGGCTCGCGCCGCCGAGCGTGACGCCCTGGTGGAGATGGCAGCGTGCGCCGATTTTGGCGGTCTCGCCGATCACGACGCCCATGCCGTGGTCGATCAGGCAGGGCGTCGCGATCTGCGCGCCGGGATGGATTTCGATGCCGGTGATCCAGCGGGTGAACTGGGAGAGCATGCGCGCCGCGAGCGGCAAGCCGGCGCGATGCAGCGTAGAGGCGATGCGGTGCAGGGTGAGGGCGTGGACGCCGGGGTAGACGAGCAGGACTTCGACTGGGCTCGTGGCGGCGGGGTCGCGCTCGATGGCGAACTGCACATCGTCGGAGACGGCGCGGGCGAACGCCCTCAGGTCTTGCAGGATCGACACGCGGCGCGCCCCTTACTCACCCAACTGAACAGTCGGCTCGTTGCGCAGCGTAACGCGAATGTTGGCGACGGCATGCGCCTGAATGCCTTCTGCGCGACCGAGCGCGCCCATTCCCTCGGCCGTGGTGGCTTTTACGTTGAGATTCGCGGGGTTGAGGTCGAGCGCGTCGGCGAGACGCGCGCGCATCGCGTCGATGTAGGGCGCGAGGCGAGGACGCTCGGCGATCACGACGGCGTCAACGGATTGGGGGCGGGCGGCGCAGTCGGCGAGCATCGCGGCAACGCGGCGCAGCAGGGCGATGCTGTCCGCATCCGCCCACTGCGGATCGCCGGGCGGGAAGTGCCGGCCGATATCGCCGAGCCCGGCCGCGCCGAGCAGCGCGTCAATGATCGCATGGGTGAGCGCGTCGGCGTCGGAGTGCCCGTCGAGCCCGTCGTGGTCGGGAATCTCGACGCCGCCGAGGATCAGCCGCCGTCCGGCCTTGAAGCGGTGCGAATCGATCCCGATGCCGGTGCGCAGCGTCTGCGGCGGCGGGCTGAGCAGGCTGAACGGGTTGAGCAGCGCGTCGGCGATCAGCAGGTCGTCGGCGGTGGTGATCTTGAGGTTGCGGCGGCGGGAGGGGTAGACGACGACCGGCTCGCCGAGGCGCTCAACCAGCGCGGCGTCGTCGGTGGCGGAGACGCCGCCGGCGGCGGCGCGGTGGGCGCGCAGGAGCAGGTCGCGGCGGAAGACCTGCGGGGTGGCGACGGCGCGGAGCTCGGCGCGGGGCGGGGTGTCGAGCACGCGCTCGCGGGCGTCGACGCGCTTGACCGTGTCGACCAGCGGCGCGCCGGCGACGGCCGCGCCGATCTCGCGGGCGATGCGCAGGCCCTCGCTGAAGTCGGCGGCTTCGACCAGCGGACGCGCGCCGTCGTGGACGGCGACCAGCTCGACGTTGGGCAAGGCAGCGAGGCCGGCGGCGACTGAGTCCTGGCGCTCCGCGCCGCCGGTGGCCAGCGCGCGCACCTTACCCCCGCCGTGCGCGCGGGCGATCTGCGCGACGGCGGCGCGGTTGGCAGGGCTGGTCACCACGACAACGTGGGTGATGTCGGCGCAGGCGGCGAGCACGGCGAGGGAGTGCGCGAGCACGGGCTTGCCGGCGAGCGGCGCGAGCAGCTTGTCGCCCCCGCCCATCCGCGCGCTGCGGCCGGCGGCGAGCAGCACACAGGCGGCGCTCACGGCGTCCGCTCGGCGCTGAGCGCGGCGAAGATCATCCGGCCGGCGTGGGTCTGGATGACGCGCTTGACGAGCACCGCGCGGGTCGCGCCGAGCTGGTCGGCGGCGTCTTCGACGACGACCATCGTGCCGTCTGGCAGGTAGCCGACGGCCTGTCCAGCCTCGCGGCCCGGTTCGGCGAGCAGGAGCTGCAGCTGCTCGCCCGGCAGCGCGACGGTTTTGACCGCGTTGGCCAGCTTGTGCAGGTTGAGCGTGCGGACGCCCTCAATTTCGGCGACGCGGGCGAGATTGGAGTCGGTCAGCACGAGCGCAGCGCCGCGCGCGCGCGCGACGCGCACCAGACGGGTGTCGACATCGGCGTGCTCTTCTTCCGCGTCGTCGGACGGTTCACCGGCGTCGTCCACGATCAGGACTTCGACATGTTCGGCGGCCTGGAGGCGGGAGAGCAGCTCGAGTCCGGCGCGTCCGCGTTGGCGCTTGAGCGGGTCGCTGCCGTCGGCGACGCGGCGCAGCTCGTCGAGCACGAAGCGCGGCACGACGAGGTCGGCGAGCAGGAAGCCGCTTTCGACGACATCGGCGATGCGACCGTCAATGATCGCGCTGGTATCGAGCAGCGCCTCGCCGGGCTGCGGCGGAGAGACGAGGCCGAGCGCGGCGCGGGAGCCCGGGGCGCGCCCGCGAAAGGAGTCGATGGCGCGCTCAACCTCGGCGCGGCGGCTGAGCGCGACGCCGATGCCGAGCGGCGCGAGCAGGATGGCGACGCCGACGGGCGCGACATCGCCGGCCAGACCGGGCAGGTTGTCGAGCACGCTGGCGAGCAACAGGGCGACGACCAGCGCGGCCAGCAGCCCGAAGCCGCCGAGCAGGATTTCGAGCGTGCTGATCGAGTGCAGGATGCCGCGTCGGAACCAGCGGACAGGCTCAAGCGTGCGATCGAGGGCGCGCCGCCGCCAGTCGCCGCGCGCCGCCGGAGTCGAGTCGGGCGTGGGGGAGTCGGAGAGTTCCGTTTCGCCGCTGACCATTCCGCCAACCCCCCAGAAAGTCGAATGGCGGCCATGAGGCCGCCAAATCAGACCGGGGCGGTCGCCCGCCGGATGATGCCAGGCGCGCCGCGCGTCTGGGCGCTGCGCACGCTCCTACTGTATAGCGTTGGGCGTCGCTTTGCCACTGGTGAGGGCTGCGCAATGCCGGTCCCGAGCCCCGAGCATTCGGGCGGGACGGCTCTACGGGGAGAGATGTTGAGGTGGTCAGCGGGGTTGGGTTACGTTTCACGGCGAGATACCCGCGGCAAGCGCGGGTATGACGGAGAGGCGGGCGCGGGCGTGATGGAGAGGCCAGTGTGAGCGTGACGAAGAGGCGGGCGTGGGCGTGACGAAGAGGCGGGCGCGAGCGTGACGGGGCAACTGCGCTGACAGGCCTTAGCGCGGGTTGATCAAGTCGCGCCGAGGTTGCTTGGCGGGCAAGCCGAGACGCTCGCGCATCAGGGCGCAGTATTCGGGGTTGATTTCGATGCCGATGGCGCGGCGCTCCAGCTTTTGGGCGGCGGCGAGGGTGGAACCTGAGCCGGCGAAGGGGTCCAGCACGAGGTCGCCCGGCTCGGTGAAGAGCCGGATAAACCAGTCGGGCAGCGTCTCGGGGAAGGCGGCGCTGTGGCTGCGGTTGGCGCACTCAGTGGCCATGTGCAGGACATTGGTCGGATAGGCGAGCTTGCGGCCAACCCAGTTGGAGATGTTCTTGCCGAAACCGCTCTGCACGCGCGATTCATCGCGCACCCGGTCGGTGTCGCTGAGCTTGCGCAGGCGGCCCTCGGCCCAGTCGCCGACCGGAACCATGACGGCTTCCTGGTACATGCTGAATTTGCGCTGTCGGTTGAATTGCAGGAGGCGCTCCCAGGAGTCGCGGAAGCGATTGGGCCACTTGCCTGGGTAGCAGTTCTTCTTGTGCCAGATGAATTCTTCGGTCCAGAGCCAGCCGGCGCGGCGCATGGCCAGGATCAGCTCGAGCACGTAGGTGTGGCGCTCACCGCGCACGGCCTTCTCTTTGATGTTGAGGATGAACGTGCCGTCGGGCCGCAGGACATGTTGGATGCCGTCGGCGAAGGGCATGAACCAGTCCACGTAGTCGTCGGGATGCACGCCGCCGTAAGTGGCGCGGCGTTGGTCGGCGTAGGGCGGCGAGGTGACGACCAGGTTGACGCTCTCAGGGGGAAGCGCGCGCAGCAGCTCGGCCGCGTCGCCCTCGAGGACGGCCAGCGGATGCCCGGCGGTGGGCAGTCTGAGGCGTTCGGGCGTCGGCTCGATCACGGCGCGCTCCTCGGGCGGCGACAGGGCTACGGTAGCGGACGACAGAACAGCCGTTGCGCCGGTGGAGACGGCGCAGGTGCGCGCGGGCGGCGTTCTGGTAGCGTGATTGGCAGAAGGCGCGGGCCGCGACAGGAGCGGGCGCGCGCCGCAGGAGCGTGAGAGCGATGCCGCGGCTCGAGATCGACCCGCTGCTGGAGGGCGTCTCCAAGCCGGCCCGCTACGTGGGCGGCGAATGGAACGTGATCGAGCGCGACTGGAACGACGCGGAAACCCGCTGGGCGCTGATCTATCCGGACCTCTACGACATCGGGCAGTCCAACGGCGGGCTGGCGATTCTCTACGATCTGCTCAATCACACGCCGGGGACGCTGGCGGAGCGCTGCTACGCGCCGTGGCCCGACATGGCCGAGTCACTGCGCTCGCGCGGCGCGCCGCTGTTCAGCCTGGAGAATCGGCGGCCGCTGGGCGAGTTTGACGCGCTGGGGTTCTCGCTCTCCTACGAACTGACCTACACCAACGTGCTGGAGATGCTGGACCTGGCGGGAATCGCGATCCGCTCGGAGGCGCGCGGGGAGGATGATCCGATCATCTTCGCGGGCGGCTCGGGCGCGCTGGCGCCGGAGCCGCTCGCGCCGTTCGTCGACGCCTTCGTGCTGGGCGAGGCCGAGGATGTGGTGCTGGAGATCAACGAGCTGTTGCGCGAGACCAAAGCAGGCGGCGCAAGTCGGCTGGAGCGTCTGGAGGCGCTGGCCCGGATCCCGGGCGTCTACGTGCCGTGCTTCTACGAGTGGAGCTACGCGGCCGACGGCACGCCGGCCGAGATCACGGCGACCAACGAGGCGGCCTCGATCCCGATCGTGAAGCGCTTCATGCAGGGCCTGCCGCCGATTCTGACCAAGCCGATCGTGCCCTATCTACAAACGGTGCATGACCGGGCGGGGATCGAGATTCAGCGCGGCTGCACGCAGGGCTGCCGCTTCTGCCAGGCGGGGATGATCTACCGCCCGCTGCGCGAGCGGACGCCGGAGGAGGTGGTGGCGGGCGCGCGCGAGCTGTTCGCCAACACGGGCTTCGACGAGCTCTCGCTGGTCTCGCTGAGCAGCACGGACCACAGCCAGATCAACGACATCGTGCGGGCGCTGCGCGCGGAATTCGGCGACCGGATCGGCATCTCGCTGCCCAGTACGCGGGTCGACTCGTTCAGCGTGGATACGGCGCTGCTCTGCGCGCCGCGCAAGAAGTCGAGCATGACCTTCGCGCCGGAGGCCGGCAGCCAGCGGCTGCGCAACGCGGTCAGCAAGGTCGTGGCTGACGAAGACCTGCTGCACGCCGCGCGCAACGCCTTTGAGAACGGCTGGAGCAGCATCAAGCTCTACTTCATGGTCGGGCTGCCGACGGAGACGATGGCCGATGTGCAGGGGATCGTGGACTGGGCCTCGCAGGTGAAGGCGATCGGCCGCGAGCTCGTGGGCAAGCGCGCGCGGGTGCGGGTCTCGACCTCCAACCACGTGCCGAAAGCGCACGCGCCGTTCCAGTGGGCGCGCCAGGAAACGCCGGCCGAGCTGGCCCCCAAACACGAGCTGCTGCGGCGCGGCTGCCGCAGCGCGCGGCTCGATTTCACCTGGAACGATCCGGGCGAGTCAATTCTCGAGGGCGCGCTGAGCCGCGGCGACCGTCGACTGGCGGCGGTGGTCGAGACGGCCTGGCGCAAGGGCGCGCGCTTCGACGCCTGGAGCGAGCATTTCCGACAGAGCGCGTGGGACGCGGCGTTCGCCGAGCACGGGCTGGACCCGGCCTTCTACTGCCACCGCGAGCGCGATCTGTGGGAGCGCTTCCCCTGGTCGCACATCGCGTCGGGCGTGTCGGAGGCGTTTCTGCGCAAGGAGTGGCAGCGGACGCATAAAGAGTTGACCACGATGGACTGTCGCGACGGCTGCAACGTCTGCGGGATGGAGCATGCGGCGGCGCTCTGCGAGCTGAAGCTGGGCGATCTGATCGCGCAGCGGCGGGCCAAGCCGGGCGAGCGGGTTGTGGTGCTCTGATGGCGGACGACAACTCCAGCTCGATCCCGGCCAGCACGCGCGACGACCGCGATGTGCTGCAATACCTGGTCTGGCAGCTGGACCAGTCGTTCGACGGCAAGCCGGAGCATTCGCTGATGGCCAATTTGTCATCGGTCACGGGCGCCGATCTGGACAAGCTGCCGCCCGGCGGCGGGCGGACGATGCGGGATTTGATCGTCCACTGCGGTTCGGTCAAGGCGATGTACGTGGATCATGCCTTCGGCGAAGGGACGCGGACATTCTGGACCGCATGGGATCGCGAGGAGGCGGTGAGCGACGCAACGTTCGAGGATCTGATGGATTGGCTGACGCGCACGCACGGGGACCTAATCACGCAGGTGCGAATGCTGGCGACGGACCGCGAGTTGACGTCAAAGCGCCCGACCTACTGGGGCGCGGAGTGGGAGACGCGCCAGATTTTGGACGCAATCAGCATCCACGATGTGTACCACGCGGGGGAGATCAATCACCTGCGGGCGCTGCTGCATCAGTATGCGCAGGGGCGGTTGTAACGGAGCTGGTAGCGATAACGGCGAGATACTTCCGTGCCTCTGTCATCCCCACTCCCACCTCCGTCATACCCGCGCCCTCTTCTCCGTCATACCCGCGCTTGCCGCGGGTATCTCGCCGCCACCGGCACCAACCCTCTGTACTGCCTCCCCCGTCATTTCCTGCACCATCCCCTCCGTCATTCCCGCCCCCGAGCGGGAATCCATACGGCGTCTGTCAACGGCACCGGGGTACCGAGCCGACCTGCGAACGGGCATTGGCCGGCAGGCCCCGGGCCCCGTGCTGCGAACAAAGTTGGGTTTGGATTCCCGCTTTCGCGGGAATGACGGACCTTTGGGGACGGGAATGACGAAATTGTGAACGCGTCCTAGGAGAAGCGAAGAGCAGCTTCCAGCGGGGCGGCTTCGGCATGTGGCCCGATGACTGAGAGGCGCAAAGCATCCTCGCGGATGTACTCGTTGGCGACTCGTGCAAGATCGTCCGCCGTTACGGCTTCGTAGGCGGCGGCGACTTCGTCGACTGTTTTAATTTCGCCGCGCAGCAGCTCCTGGTGGCCGTTCCAACCGGAGACGGCGCGGGTGTCTTCGAGGCCGAGCAGCATGCGCCCTTCGACGTAGCGGCGGGCGCGTTCGAGTTCGTCGGTATCGACGCCGTCGCGCATGCGGCCGAGCTCGCCCAACGCGGCCTCCAGAGCCTCAGTTGCGCGTTCGGGGTCCACGGCAAGGTAGACGTACATCGCGCCGGAGTCGCGGAGGGTGGAGCCGTAGGCGTGGACGTCGTAGGCGAGCCCAAGCTCTTCGCGGACGCGGATGAAGAGGCGGCTGCTCATACCGTCGCCGAGGATGCCCACCAGCAGCGCCATCGCAAAGCGGTCGGGGTGGTTGGATGAGATGCTGGGCAGGCCGATCGCCAGATGGGTCTGCTCGGTTTCCTTGCGGCGCAGGGCGACGCGCGCGCCGGCGGCGGACAGCGGCGCGGCGGCCCAGGGCTTTGGCTCGCCGAAATCCCAGCCAGCGGTGTGCTCCGCGACGCGGGCCGCGGCCGCTTCGGGATCGAGCGCGCCGGCGAGCGAGATCAGGGCGTTGCCGGGCGCGTACTGGCTGCGCCAGTAGTCCACCGTGTCCGCGTACGGAATCGCGGCGACGCTCTCGGGCGTGCCCGCGATATCGCGCCCGATCGGCGTGTCGGCCCAGAGCAGCGCATCCAGCGCCAGGCCGGCGAGCTGGGCGGGCGAATCCTCGACCGCTGCCAGCTCTTCCAAGATCACCTTCCGCTCCTTCTCGAGCTCGTCGGCGTCGAAGATCGGGCGGCAGACGAGGTCGAGAATCACATCCAGCGCGGTGTCCAGCTGCGGCGCGGGCGCCTTGGCGTAGTACACGGTGTACTCGCGGTCGGTCGCGGCGTTGAGCACGCCGCCGACGCCCTCGATGGCCGTCGAGATATCGGCCGCCTGCGGGCGCGCCGCGGAGCCCTTGAAGACGCAGTGCTCGACGAGGTGCGAAACGCCAGCCAGCCGATCGGGCTCGTAGCGCGCGCCGGCGCCGACATAGAACGAGACGGTAGCCGAGCGGGTATGCGGCATCGGCGTGCTGAGCACGCGCAGGCCGTTGGGCAGGACGCGGCGGTCGGGGCTGAGATCGGCGGCGCGCGCGGCCGCTTGCGCGGCCACTAAGAGGGCTGCCCTGCCGGCTGCCAGGCAGTGTTGCCCTGTCCGTCGCGCGTCAGACTGCCCTGCATCAGGCATTGCACGACCTCGTCGAGGCTGTCGCGGATTAAGGCGTCCTCGCCGTGCCCGTTGAAGGTCAGCGTGTCGCCGGGCAGCGCGTAGAGATGTTCGAGAATCGAGCGGATCACAGTGCGCAGATTATCGTCGGAAGCAGTGAAACCGGGCCCGCCGGGGAAAAGCGTGTCGCCGACGACACAGAAGGGCGAGGCGTAGAAGCAGATGCTGCCGGCGGTGTGGCCGGGCGTGTGCAGGACGCGCAGCTCGGTCTCGCCGAGCAGAATGTCGTCCCCGCCCTCGACATGGACATCCACCTCCAGGTCGGCGTCCAGCCAGGCGTGATCCGCGTCGGCCTTCACATCGTCCGGATGCATGTAGAAGGGCACGGGCAACAGTTCGCGCAGCGCGTCGAACGATTCCAGGTGATCGGGGTGGGAGTGGGTGAAGAGCACCATCTTGGGCGTCGCGCCGGCGGCTTCGACGCCGGCCAACACCGCTTGGTGATTGGCCACGGCGTCGATGATCGCCGCGTCGCCGGTCGCCTTGTCGACGAGGAAGAGAGCGTTGTTGGAAGCAGCGCCGAACGGACCGAGCTTGTAGATGCGCAGCTGTTCCGACTCGTGGTGGATGTCCATCGTCGACTCCCTGATGCGGCGCTTGATGAGGCTCTGAGCCCGCCGCCATTCTACGACGGCGCGTACACTCTGCGTATGACACTGCCCTACGCCGAAATTTTGCCCCTGACCGCCGCTGCCGACGACGCGGGGCGGTTGTCGATCGGCGGCTGCGATCTGCGCGAGCTGGCGGACCGCTTCGGCACGCCGCTCTACGTCTACGACGAGCACAGCATCCGCGAAGCCTGCCGCGCCTACCGCGGCGCATTCGAGGCCGAGCTGCCCAGCGTGCGCGTGCTCTACGCCGCGAAAGCCTGGCTCTCGCCCGCGCTGACCCGCATCCTCGTTGAAGAAGGCTTGGGCATGGACGTGGTCTCGGGCGGCGAGCTGCACACCGCGCTGGCCGGCGGCATGCCCGCCGAGCAGCTCGGCTTCCACGGCAACGCCAAAGGCGTAGACGAGCTGAAACAGGCCCTCGACGCCGGCGTGGGCCGCATCATCGTCGACAACGACGACGAGCTGGACACGCTGGACCGCCTGACGCGCGAGCGCAACGCCGCCCAGACGATCATGCTGCGAATCACGCCCGGCGTGAACGCGCGCACGCACGTCAAGACCACCACCGGGCTGCGCGACAGCAAGTTCGGCTTCCCGCTGCCGAGCGGCCAGGCGGCAGCGGCGGTAGAGCGCGCGCTCGCCGCGCCCAAACTCGAGCTGAGCGGCTTCCACATCCACCTCGGCTCGCCGATCTACGACCTCCAGCCCTACCGCGACGGCATCGCCGTGGCGGCCGGCTTCGCGGCCGAGATGCAGCAGCGGCACGGCTACCGCTGGCGCGAGTTCAGCCCCGGCGGCGGCTTCGCGATCGGCTACACCGACGACCGACTGCCGCCCGACCACGCGGCCTACGCGGAGGCGGTCAGCGGCGCCCTGCGCGCGGCCTGCGAGGATCACGGCCTGCCGCTGCCGGAGGTGCATATCGAGCCGGGCCGCTCCGTCGTGGGACGCGCCGGCCTCGCGCTCTACTCGGTGGTCAGCCGCAAGGAGATTCCGGGCACCCGCAGCTACGTGGCGGTCGACGGCGGCATGGCCGACAACGTGCGGCCGGCGATGTACGACTCCCAATACCGCGCGCTCGCAGCGGAGCGCATACGCGCGCCTGCCGAACGCACCGTCACGATCGCCGGCAAGTTCTGCGAGAGCGGCGATGTGCTGGTGCGCGACGCAGAGCTGCCCGACCTACAACCCGGCGAGCTGATCGCGATGCCCGCCGCCGGCGCATACCAACTGGCGATGGAGAGCAACTACAACCTCGCGCTGCGGCCCGCCGTCGTGCTCGTGCGCGACGGCGAAGCGCGGCTCGCCCGCCGCCGCCAGACCTTCGAGGACCTGCTCGCGCTCGAAATGCTGGACGCCTGATGCCAGCGGACATACTGGCGGACATGCCAGCGGAAACGGCAGCGTCCCGCTTCGACGCCCACGGCGGCACGATCGCCCTCCGCGCGCTGGAAGCAATGCTCGACGCCGGACGCCTCCCCCACGCGCTGCTGATCAGCGGCCCCGAGGGCATCGGCAAGCACCGGCTGGCCCGACAGATCGCCCAGGCCGTCGTCTGCGAGCAGCCCCCGCCACCCTGCGGACGCTGCCGACCCTGCCGCCGCGTGCTCGACCCCGACCTCCCACGCGAACCAATCCGCCACGCCGATATCGCGCTCGTCCAGCGCGGCGGCATCTGCGCCGTCAACGACCACGACCACAGCCGCTCCCGCACCATCGGCATCTGCCAGGTCCGCTGGATCGAACACGTCACCTCGATCAAACCCTTTGAAGGCCCCAATCGCGTGATGATCGTCGACCCCGCCGACGCGCTCACCACCGAAGCCGCCGACGCCTTCCTCAAAACGCTCGAAGAACCCCCGCTCGGCGTCTACTTCGTCCTGCTCAGCGCCCGCGAGTCCCTGCTCTCCGAGACCATCCGCTCGCGCTGCCGCGCCCTCCGCCTCGCCCCGCTCAGCGAACCGCGCACCGAAGCCTGGCTGCGCCAACGCCTGCCCGACGCCGCAGAACCGGCCGTTCGCCAGCTCGCCCGCCAGTCGCGCGGGCGCATCGGCTGGCTCGATTCGGAGCTGGCCGAGGGCGACCCCCTCGCCATCCGCGCCGCACAGGTCGAAGAACTCCTGCGCCTCGCCCACGCCTCACGCGCCGACCGCCTCGCCACCGCCGAGCAACTCACCGGGCGCGGCGCGGGCAGCGGACCGCAGGCGCTCGACGACCTGCTGTTGCTGCTCGGCGCGTGGGTCGATTGGTGGCGCGATCTCTGGCTCGCCCGCGAGGGCCGCGCCGAGGGAATTGTCCACACCACGCTCAGCGAATCGGTCGAAGCGCAGGCAGCGCGGTACGCTCCTGAGCAGATCAGCGGCTTCCTGCAGACGCTGCAACGCACCCGGCGCTATCTGCGCACCGGCGTCAACGCGCGGCTCGCCCTCGAAGCCATGCTGCTCCGCATCCCCGCCGCACACGGAGCCTGACATGACCGACACCGACACGGCGACAACAACGCCCGCAACAACGCCCGACAGCGCCGAACCAATCGAAACGCCGCAGACGCCGCAGACACCCCAAATAGTGGTCGGCGTCCGCTTCCACGAAGCCGCCCGCCTGCACCACTACAGCGCCCCCGCCGGCGCCCTCTTCGTCGGCGACTACGTCGTCGTCGAAACCGCCCGCGGCGAAGAACTCGCCCGTGTCGTCGCCACGCCCGACCCCGCAGAAGAGCCGAGCAGCGTCCCCCGCGGCGTCCGCCCCATCCTGCGCCAGGCCGCGCGCGAAGACCGCGACCGCGCCGCCGCCGGACGCGAGCGCGCCGCGCACATCGTCGAACAACTGCGCCGCATCGCCCTGCGCGACCAACTCGACCTCTACCCCGTCGCCGTGCAACTCAACCTCAACGGCGACGAGGGCACGGGCTACTTCCAGGCCTCCGACCACGTCGACTTCCGCGCCGCCGTCGAGGAAATCGAAGCCGAACACGGCGTCGCCCTGCACATGCAGCAGGCCGGCCCCCGCGACCGCGCCAAACTCGTCGACGGCTACGACATCTGCGGCCTCCGCCTCTGCTGCGCCTCCTGGATGACCAGCTTCCCCAAAGTCGGCATCCGCAACGCCAAAACCCAGGGCCTCTCGCTCAACCCCGACAGCATCTCCGGCGTCTGCGGGCGCCTGCTCTGCTGCCTCACCTTCGAGCACGACGTCTACCGCGAAATGCGCGGCACCCTCCCCAAACTCGGCAAGCGCGTCAGCACCCCCGCCGGCATGGGCAAAGTGATCAAGCAAAACATCCTCCGGCAATACGTCACCATCGCCCTCGACGACCACCCCGAGCGCGTCGACGTCCCCGTCGCCGAAATCGGCCTCGCCGTCCGCACCGAAGACGCCCCCAACCAGGCCCTAGTCGCAGAAGAACAGCGCGAGCCGCGCGAGCGCGAGCGCGAGCCGCGGCGCGACGCCCCCCCACGCCAGCGCCGCACCCAACCCCGCGACCGCCAAGCTCAACCCAACCAACCGCGCACCCAACGAGCCCCCCGAGACCAGCGCGAACCAGGCGACCGACGCGACCAGCAAGAGCAGCGCGACCGGCCGCGCACCGAAACACCCCCGCGCGAGCAGCGCGACCGGCCGCACGCCGAGCCGGCGCGCGAAGCGCCGCCGGAGCAAGAACCCCAGACGCGCCGTCGCCGTCGCCGTCGCACCGTCAACCAGGACTCCCCCCCGCGCCCCACCGTCCAACCCTCCCCCCGCACCGCCGACGCCCCGCCACCCCGCCGCCGCAAGCGCCGCCCCCGCCAAACAAAACCCGACCCCAACGACTAAACGCCGCACCACCCCTCCACCATTCCCACCCCTCCCCTCCGTCATTCCCGCGCCCCCTCCGCCATACCCGTCCTCCTCTCTCCGTCATTCCCGCCCTCCCCTTCCCCGTCATTCCCGCCCTCCTTTCCCCCGTCATTCCCGCCCTCCTTTTTCCGTCATTCCCGCCCCCGAGCGGGAATCTCCCCGTGCGGCCTCCAGCGCCACTTCCCGCCACCTCCCCCTCGCCACTCCCACGCCCCTTCCCCGTCATTCCCGCCCCCTTCCCCCGTCATTCCCGCGAAAGCGGGAATCGGCCACGAACCACCTCCACCGCACGCCGCGCCCCCCAAAGACGGTCAAGGGCGGCAACAACCCCCTCCGCGAACGCCGACAGATTCCCGCTCGGAGGCGGGAATGACGGAGAGAGAAGGACGCGGGAATGACGGAAAAAGCACCCCCCAAGACGGTCAAGAACGACAACAACCCCCTCCGCGAACGCAGACAGATTCCCGCTCGGGGGCGGGAATGACGGAAAAAGCACCCCCCAAGACGGTCAAGGACGGCAGCAACCCCCTCCGCGAACGCAGACAGATTCCCGCTCGGGGGCGGGAATGACGGAAAAAGGACGCGGGAATGACGGAAAAAGGACGCGGGAATGACGGAGAGAGAAGGACGCGGGAATGACGGAAAAAAGAACCCAACCCCAGAACTCCGCTAGCATCGCAGCGTGAAAAACGTGAAAACCCCCTGCGTCTACATCATCGCCAACAAGCCCCACGGCATCGTCTACACCGGCGTCACCTCCAACCTGCCCCAGCGCATCTGGCAGCACAAAAACGGCGTCGTCTCCGGCTTCAGCCGCCGCTACGGCCTGCACACCCTCGTCTACTACGAAGTCCACGAGGAGATGGAGAGCGCCATCAGGCGCGAAAAGGCCATTAAACGCTGGCGCCGTCGCTGGAAAGACGAGCTCATCGAGCAGCGCAACCCCGACTGGCGCGACCTCTACAACGAAATCATCGGCGAAGGCCCCATCTAGCCGCCCCCCTCTCCCTTCCGTCATTCCCGCGCCCCCCTTTTCCCGTCATTCCCGCCCTCCCCTTCCCCGTCATTCCCGCCCCCGAGCGGGAATCGGCCGCGAACCACCTCCGACGCCACTTCCCGCCGCCTCCCTCCGCCATACCCGTCCTCCTCTCTCCGTCATTCCCG
This sequence comes from Dehalococcoidia bacterium, assembly GCA_965242565.1. GTDB lineage: Bacteria > Chloroflexota > Dehalococcoidia > Bin125 > Bin125 > CATQGW01. The sequence continues at coordinate 2,397,215 of OZ251457.1, forward strand.
CCCTCCCCTTCCCCGTCATTCCCGCCCCCGAGCGGGAATCGGCCGCGAACCACCTCCGACGCCACTTCCCGCCGCCATACCCGTCCTCCTCTCTCCGTCATTCCCGCCCTCCCCTTCCCCGTCATTCCCGCCCCCGAGCGGGAATCTCCCCGCGCAGCCTCCAACGCCACTTCCCGCCCCCCTTCCCCCGTCATTCCCGCGAAAGCGGGAATCGGCCGCGAACCGCCTCCGACGCACGCCGCGCCCCCCCAAGACGGTCAAGGGCGGCAACAACCCCCTCCGCGAACGCAGACAGATTCCCGCTCGGGGGCGGGAATGACGGAAAAAAGGACACCCCCAAGACGGTCAAGGGCGGCAACAACCCCCTCCGCGAACGCAGACAGATTCCCGCTCGGGGGCGGGAATGACGGAAAAAAGGACACCCCCAAGACGGTCAAGGGCGGCAACAACCCCCTCCGCGAACGCAGACAGATTCCCGCTCGGAGGCGGGAATGACGAAAAAAGGGACGCCCCAAGACGGTCAAGGACGGCAGCAACCCCCTCCGCGAACGCCGACAGATTCCCGCTCGGGGGCGGGAATGACGAAAAAAGGGACGCCCCAAGACGGTCAAGGACGGCAACAACCCCCTCGGTGAACGCAGACAGATTCCCGCTCGGGGGCGGGAATGACGAAAGAAAGAGACGCGGGTATGACGGAGTAGGAGGGGGCGCGGGTATGACGGAGTAGGAGGGGGCGCGGGTATGACGGAGAGGGGGGGCGCGGGTATGACGAGAGGGCGAGGGGCGAGCGGCGGAAGCGGCGTGGGCGCCGCTCGCGTCGAGATACCCCCGTTCGAGCCGGGGGCGGGCTCCGCGGCAAGCGCGGGTATGACGCGGCGCAAGCCGCGCGGCGCGTTAACGCGCCGCAGGGCGGGGGCTGCGCCCCCGCCCTGCGGATTGGGTCCGGCTCCGATGGAGCGGGCTAGCCGCCGATCCAGAGCACCGCGCCGCGGCTCACCGCGAAGTCCTCCGAACCCGGCGGCGAGACGCCGTCCACCACCGCGTACAGCGTCCAGGCCTGCAGCGACGGCTGCCAGATCCGAATCGCCGTCACGTTGCCCAGGCCGGCCAGCAGCGCCGAGGCGCTCGTCGGCGTCTCGCCCAGGTAGGACGCGAACCCAGCCCGACCGCTCAGGTTGTCCGCCGGGTTGGTCGGCTCCGGCGGGGCCGCCGGCGTGCCGACGTTCTCGCTCCAGAAGCCCGTGCCCGCGCCCGAGGTCAGCGTGACCCAGGCCCGACCTTCGCCGATCACCACGTACTGCGCCGCGGCCTGACCGTCCTTCGTCGCCGCCTGCTTGCTGATCGCGACCAGCTTCGCGGCCGGCTGCGGATCCGCCCAGACGACCGGCGTGCCGTCCGGCACCGCGCTGCCGTCCGCGTTGCTCACCGTCGCGGTCAGCGTGAAGCGCGCGTTCGGCGCGAAATCGCTCTCGCTCACCGCCACCGTAATCGCGGCCGCTTCGCCCGCCACCGTGAAGCTCTGCGTCTGCTTCAGACTGCCCGCGCGCACCTCAATGGTGTACACGCCCGTCTTCAGCGCCGTCGCCGAACCCACGTTGATCTCCACCTGCAGGTTGCCGGCCGCGTCGCGCAGATCCGCCGGCGTGTCCGCGCCGTCCTGCAGCGGCCAGGTCGCCTGAATGCCCGTCGCCGTCTGGTTGACCGTCTTGCCGTCCGGATCCTTGATGATCGTCCGCCGACCGCTGGTCGGCACCGTCGCCCGGTTGCCGCTCGCGTCCGCCGCGCTGACCGAGAGCCGCAGCCGGTCGCGGGTGTCGTCGCCCGCGGTGTCCTTGTTCAGGATGCTCGAGGCCGGCTCGGTCAGCGTCATCGCGCTGGCCGTGCCCGTGAAGGTGATCTCGATCGGCCCCAGGCTGAACGAGGTACCGCTCGCGTTCAGCACGGTGCCCCGCACCATCGCCACGCCCGCTTTGGCCGGCGAGGGCGGCAGCACCCGGAAGCGAATGTCGCCCGTGTTGCTCGTGTTCAGCTGGCTCACCATGATCTGGCAGGCCAGACCGTCCTGCGCGCCCACGCACTCGCCCACGCTGGGCGTGACCGAGGCCAGCCGCCCCATGTTGGTGTTGAGCAGGATCGTGCTCACGCTGCCCGAGGCCGAGGGCTTGCCGTTCTCGTTCAGAATGCTCAGCGAGAGCTGCGTGCCCTTGGTGTCCGAGGCCGCGATGATCGCCGGCCACGGCTGGCCCGCCGCGCCGCCCACCGTCGCCTGCGCCGCATCGGTCGCGCCCTGCGTCGCGAAGTCCAGCGTCGCCGTCTGCGCCTCGGCCACCGTGCCGATGTTGATCGCCAGGCTGTCCGTCAGCGTCATTTCGCCCGTGTTCGCGGCCATCGAGGTCGCGCCCAGGCCGAACGAGCTGTGCAGCTGGATGCTGGCCGAGACCGTGAAGGAGCCGTCCGGCGTGCCGCGCGGAATGGTCACCGAGGCGTCCTGCGCGTTCGGCACCCAGCGCCGCGCGCGCAGAAACTGCTCGTCTTCGGCCGCAATCATCGCGTCGTAGTCGCCGTTGTGGTCGGCGTATTCGTTGTGGCCCCGCCAGCCGAACTGCTCGTCGATCAGCACGATCTCGCAGCTCCAGGTGGTCACGTCGTCCGCCGTGCTCGCCAGGCAGGGTCCCTGCGCGCCCATCGTGTCGGTGCGGTCCGGCAGGTAGTCCAGGCTGCCGGTCAGGCCGAAGGCCCCCGTGCTGCCGTAGGAGTCGCCGATCAGGCCGCGCCCGCTGTAGGGGATCTTCCAGTCGTTGACCAGGTCCGGGGGGTTGATGACCGGGAGGTTGGTCCCGCAATGACTGCTGTGGTGGCCGTCCAGCGTCCGGCCCCATTCGTGGTACACCACGTAGCCGCGCTTGTCGTCGAAGTCGTCGGCAATCTCGTTGTTCTCGTCGGGGTCGGTGCAGGCGGCCTCGTAGTTCGTCGGGTCGCGGTCGGCCCGGCCCAGACGCTCCGGGTCGATCCGCAGGGTGCGCCCGCCCGCGTTCTCCCACTCGTAGGGACCCGCGATCCGCAGCGTGCCCCCGGCCTGCAGGAAGAACGGGTCGCCGAAGGTGCCGTGGGCGTCCGGGGTGTACAGCGAGGACACGCCTTCGCCCGTCTTGCTGCTCGGCACGTCGAACTTGATCACGGCCTTGATCCGCGCCGACGAACCGGCCGGCACGGTGTCGTCCGAATCGTCGATCAGGCTCAACTCCAGCCGGAAGTTGGTGCGGTCGTCGTTCTCGCCCGTCTGCATGGCGTTGTTCGTGGTCTGCGCGCCGGCCGGCTGCAGGGCGCTCAGCGCGAGCGCCGCGGCCAGCGCCAGCAGCGCCGCCAACGCGGCCAGCGCCAACAGCCGCGCAGGACGCCGCCCCAGGATCTGAAGTGCGTTCACATGCCTCTCCTTTTCGAGTCCTCGCGCGACCGTCCCGACGAACGCGCACTGCTCTCTCCACCACGCAATCTACACGATCACCCCCCATCAACGCACCCCCCAGACAAAAGGTTACCCACGCTTTACACCCGATGGGTCCACCAAATTCCACCAGGGGTCCACACGGGGCGGGGACGGGGCGGCGGAGGGGGGGGTCCGTCGCCCCCTTCCGTCGCCCCAGACTTGATCTGGGGCCCAAACCCAAGGTCGTGCGCGGCGCGGGGGCTCGAGCCATCCGCTGACGCCGTTCGCGGGCTACTCGGCGCCCCGCGCCGCCAACGACCGCCGTATGGGCCCCAGATCAAGTCTGGGGCGACGGATCCTGGGGCGAGGTTGGAGGGGGCGGGAGTGGCAACTAGAGCAGGCGGCTGAGGATGTAGCCCTGCAAGGCGAACATGACGCTGAAGCCAAGGCCCATGAGCCAGGCCTGCGAGTTGAGACGGCGATCCACGCTCTCTTTGTAGTCCGCCAGGCTGCGCTCAAGGCTCTCTTTGTGATCCGCCAGGCTGCGCTCGATGCTCTCCTTGTGATCCGCCAGGCTGCGCTCGATGCTCTCCTTGAGATCGTCGATCCGCTGGTGAACGGCCTTGAACTCGCGCTCGATGCTCTCCTTGAGATCGTCGATCCGCTGGTGAACCGTTTGGAACTCTTTGTCGACGGTCTCGAAACGGGCTTCGACCAGCCGATCCTGCGCCAGCAAGCGCTCCTCGAGCTGCTCGAAGCGTCCGTCGATCAGCGCGAAGCGCCCCTCCATGACGTCGAGCCGGACTTCGATGCGGTCAAAACGGCGATCTACGTTGTCGAAGCGGCGGTCAATGTCCGGCTGCTGCGCCACATTGGCCAGGTCCCGCTCAATCACCTCCGCCGCACGGTGGGCGATGTCGGGCTCAAAGCCCGCCTCGATCAGCACATCGAACAGCGTCGGCTGGGTGACCATGCGCACAGTCTAGCGGGTTGGGGATGGTTTCTGTTTCCGTCCCCCAGGATCCGTCGCCCCAGACTTGATCTGGGGCCCATACGGCGGTCGTTGGCGGCACGGGGCGCCGAGTAGCCCGCGAACGGCGTCAGCGGATGGCTCGAGCCCTCGCGCTGCGAGCGGGGCTTGGGTTTGGGCCCCAGATCAAGTCTGGGGCGACGGATCCTGAGGGACGGAATGGGGGCCGGAATGGGGGGCGGAGGCGGGATGGGGCAGATTCCCCCGTTCGGGCCGGGGGCAGGCTCCGCTCGGGGGCGGGAATGACGAGGAAAGGGGGGCGGGGATGGCGGGGAAAGGGGTGGTGGGTGTAACGGAGTGGGCGCGCGCGGTGTTTCACGTGAAACGCTGCGGGACTAGATGGTGATGCGGCCGGGGGTGTCGGCGGGCTGGGCGGCCTCGGTGAGTTGGGCGGTGTCGGTGAGTTGGGCGATCAGTTGTTCGAGCTGCTCCTGGGAATACCAGCGGAGGGTGATGCGCCCGCCGCTGGGGCTGTCCTGGGTGACGGCGGCGCGGGTGTTGTAGGCGCGCTGGAGGCGGTCGGCGGCCTGCTTGCGCCAGGCGGCGGAGGCGGCGGCGGCGGCGGCGTCCGTGCGCTGGGCATCTGCGTCCGTGCGCTCGGTTTCGGCGCGGCCGGTTTCGGTGTGCTTGGCTTCGGCTTCTGTGCGGCCGGCATCGTCGGCGCGCTGGGCGGCGGCGTGCAGCTTGCGGGCGGCGGCTTCGATTTGACGCACGGTGAGGTTTTTGGCGAGGGCGGTTTCGGCGAGGCGGCGGCGATGCGCTTTGGGCGCGGCGAGCAGGGCGCGGGCGTGGCCTTCGGCGAGCCGGGCCTCGGCGACGTATTCCTGCAACGCGGGCGGCAGCTGGAGCAGGCGGACGGTGTTGGCGACGGCGGCGCGGCTTTTGCCCACCTGCTGGGCGATTTGGGCCTGGCTGAGGCCGGCGTCGAGCAGGTATTGGAAGGCGGCGGCCTGATCGATGGGGTTGAGGTCTTCGCGTTGGAGATTTTCGACCAACGCGAGGGTCAGCATGTCGCTGTCGGGCGTGTCGACGACGACGACGGGCGCGTGTTCGAGGCCGGCGGCGCGGGCGGCGCGCCAGCGGCGCTCGCCGGCGACGAGCTGGTAGCGGTCGGCGGCGAGCGGTCGGACCAGCAGGGGCTGGAGGATGCCGTGCTCGGCGACGCTTTGGGTGAGTTCGGCGGCCGGCGCGCCGCCGAAGGTTTTGCGCGGCTGCTGCGGGTTGGGCTCGATCGCGTCGAGCGGCAGCCGGCGGACCGGCTGGGCGCCCGCGCCCGCCGCGTCGGGCTGGGCGTCGGGCTGGGCGTCGGACCGGGCATCGAGCCCTGCATCCGGCGGGGAGAAGAGCGCGTCGAGTCCGCGTCCGAGCGCAGGACGGGTGGAGCGGGTGGAGCGGGTGGAGCGCTGCGCGCGGGTCATGCGGAGACCTGCGGGGGAGTGAGGGAGGGAGTGAGCGGGGCGGGGTTGAGGCGGACGAGCACTTCCTGGGCGAGTTGGCGGTAGGCCTCGGCGGCGCGGGAGTTGGGCGCGTATTGCAGCACCGCCATCTGGTGGCTGGGCGCTTCGCCGAGCCGCACCGAGCGGGGGATGATGGTGTCGAACAGCGTGTCGATGTGGCGGCGCAGCTCGTCGGCCACATCGCGCGCCAGGCGGGTGCGTCCGTCGTACATGGTGGCGACGACGCCGAGCATGCAGAGGGCGGGGTTGAGGCTGCTGCGGACGCGGGCGATGGTCTCGATCAACGCGGCGAGGCCTTCGAGCGCGAGGTATTCGCACTGCACGGGGATCAGCGCCTGGTCGGCGGCGGTGAGCGCGTTGAGGGTGATCAGTCCGAGCGAGGGGCCGCAGTCGATCAGGATGATCTGGTAGCGGTCGCGGACATCGGCGAGCGCGTCGGCGAGGCGTCGCTCGCGGCGGGGCGCGGCGGCCAGCTCGATTTCGGCGCCGGCCAGATCGAGCGAGGCGCCGACCAGGTCGAGTCCGTGGACGGCGGTGGGCAGCAGGCAATCCTGGAGGCGCGCGCCGCCGAGCAGCGCATCGAAGATGTTGGGGCGGGCGTTGCGGGGCGCGCCGAGCGCGCTGGTCGCGTTGCCCTGCGCGTCGACATCGACCAGCAGCACGCGACGGCCGGTTTCGGCGAGGGCGGCGGCCAGATTGACGGCGGTGGTGGTTTTGCCGACGCCGCCTTTCTGGTTGGCGATGGCGACGATGGTCACGTTGGCGCGCTCCCGCCGCTGTGGGCTGCCGGGCCCGGTTGTGGACCGGTCATGAGCTGATCAGGCGAAAAACTGATCAGGCGTCTTCACGGTAGACGATTCGGACGCGGCGGGAGGGGCCGTCGCCGACGGATTCGGTGGTCAGCTCGGGATCGTCCTGCAGGGCGAGGTGGATGATGCGCCGCTCGGCGGCGGGCATCGGACTGAGTTCGACGGCCTGGCCGTAGTCGCGCACCTCGGCGCTGGTGCGCTGGGCGATCTCGGCCAGCGCGTCCTCGCGGCGGCGCTTGTAGCCGTCGATATCCACCGTGATCGGGTTGTTGCCGTCGAGCGCGTGGCTGAGGATCACGTTGACGATGTACTGGATCGCGGCGATGTGCGCGCCGTGGCGTCCGATCAGCAGGCCGAGGTCGTCGCCGGGCTTCGGTTTCACGTCGAGCACTGCGATCGCGTGGTCGAGGCCGTCCATCGGCGTTTCGGGGTCGCGCGCTTCGACGACGGTGTCGAAGCCCATCAGGTGGATGATGTCGGTGAGCAGTTCGGCGGCGAAGACGCGGGGGTCGGAGTCGGGCTCGAAGTCGGGGTCGGCGAGCAGTTCGAAGGGCGGGATCGGGGGCCGCGGCTCGCTGCGCGGGCGCTCGCGGCTGCGCGAGTGCGCTCGCGCGGGACGCGGTTCGGGACGCGGTTCGGGGCGCGGTTCAGATGGGGCGGCGGGCGTCTGGTCGCGGCGGCCGGGGCGATTGAGGATTTCGCGAGGGCGTCCGCGGCGGCGGTGATCGGGCTGCGCCGCGTCGCCGTCGTCTTGCTCGGCGGCGCGGTTGATCACGCGGCGCTGCGAGCCGCGGCGTCCGCGCCGCTCACCGGGCTCGAGCTCCTGCGAGTCGGCGTAGTCGTCGATCCGGGGCAGCGGCTCACGCTCGCGGGTCTGCCCGGCGCGGGTCTCGGCGTCGGCGTGGGGGGTGACGCGCACGGAGGCGTTGGCGTTGCCGATGCCGAGGATGCCGCTGCGCCCCTCGGAGAGGACTTCGACATCGACCTCGGCGCGGGAGAGTCCGAGCCGGCGCAGCGCGCGCTGCACGGCGTCGTCAACGGTGCGTCCGGAGGCTTCGATTGGTTCGTCGGGCATGGGGCTCATCTTTCAGCTGTGCAGCGGGAGGGGAAGGGGTCAGCGGGTAGCGCGGCCGGCTCGCCGGCGGCGGCGGCGTTTGCCGCGGGCGGTGCTGGCCGCGCCGCGCGAGCGCGGCGCCGGCGTCGGGGCCTCGCCGCGCTCGGAGCGGTCGGCGGCGGCATCCGCGTCGTCATCGCCGCGGTCGCCGCTGCGGTCGTCGTCGCGCGGGCGGGCGGCGGGCGCTGCGCCGTCGGCGCCGACCGCGGAAGCGGCGGCGGGCAGCGGTTCGAGCGAGATCAGCCAGCGCCAGGAGAACGGCTCCCTGGTGCGGTAGAAGTAGTAGTAGTACGAGGTCACGATCGTGAACACGCTCGTCGCCACCCAGTACAGCCCCAGCCCGGCCGGCACCTGAAAGGTGAACCAGCCGAACATGATCGGGAAGAGCCAGAGCATCATGCGGGTGGTGGACTGCGCGCGCTCGTCGCCGCTGGAGGTGCGCGCGGTCGAAAGTTTCTGCTGCACGAACGCCGTCACGGCGACGATGATCGCGAGCGGCAGATTCTGCTCGAAGGAGCGCGAGCCGAGGTCGAGAAAGAGGAAATCGCGGTCCAGCGGAATCGCCTGCGTGATGTAGTCCCAGTCGTAGAGCCGGGTGGAGAGCGCGAGCAGCTGCTCCGGCGTGTCGCCGAGCGTGCGGCGGATCACCTGGTAGAGCGCGATCCAGATCGGAATCTGCACCAGCATCGGCCAGAGGCAGCCGAGCGGATTGAAGCCCGCCTCGCGGTAGAGCTTCATCGTCTCTTCCTGGCGGCGCTTCGGGTCTTTGTACTTCTTCTGGATCGCCTGCATCTGCGGCTGCATCACCTGCATCGCGCGCGTCGCGCGCAGCTGGCGCAGGGTCAGCGGATAGGTCACGGCGCGGACGATCACGGTGAAGGCGATGATCGCCAGACCGAAATTGTCGCCCAGCGCGTTGGCGATGGTGATCAACCCGTTCATAATCGGGTTGAGCATGATGTCGTTCCAGATGAAGTCGAACATGACGGCCTAGCTGTCCTGACGCGGATAAATCTGGGTGGCCGCGTTAATGCCGAGCGCGATGCTGAACAGCCGCCCGGATTCGTTGCTGATGTAGAGCTGGCCCTCGCGGTAGAGCGCGTCGGCCAGCACATCGTCGTCGACCAGCTGCGAGCTGCGCCAGAGGCTGAGCCCGCTGGCCGCGTCGACCTGATGCACCACACCGTCGCGCGAGACGAGCACAATGCTGGCGGTCTCGCCGCTGTTCACCAGGATCGGGCGGGTGCGGATGCGCTCGCCGGCCGCGTAGGGCGTGTCCCAGCGCGCGGTGCCCGTCGCCGTGTCCCAGGCGTAGAGATTGCCGTCGAGATCCGCGGCGTAGACCACGCCCTCGACGATCAACGGGGTGGACCAGAACCAGTTGGCCCCCTGGGCGGTCCAGATGACATCGCCGCCGCGCGGGTCCAGCGCATAGAAAGCGCGGTTGAACGCGCCGAAGTAGAGCCTGCCGTCGTGGGCGACGATCGAGGATGCGACGCCGGCTCCGAGCAAACGGGACCAGGCGGCTTCGCCGGCCTGCGCGCCGTCGAGCTGCAAGGCGGTGACCCGACCGTCCAGCCCGGCCAGCACCAGCAAACGTCCGTCGACGCCGTCGACCAGCGCAGGCGCGCCCCAGACGGGGTGCTCCGACTCGCCTTGCCAGGTCCAGAGCAGATCCTCCACGGCGGCGGGCGGGTTTTCGATGTCGATGGCGTGGACGCGGTAGTCGGTTGTGACGACGTAGAGGCGGCGCGGATCGAGCGGGTCGAGCAGCGGTTCGGCGACGATCCGGGCGTCGTCGAAAAGTTCGGCGGCGGCGAAGACGACGCGCGCGTTGTCGCCGCGCGGATGAATGCCGTAGATCACGCCGTCGGCGTACTCGGCCAGCAGCCACTCGTTGGTGAACGCGGACCAGACGGGGTTGGCGTAGAAGGCGGTGGGGCTGAGCTCGCCGTCGAGACCGCTGAACATCTCGTTCTCGTTGGGAAAGTGCCAGTCGGCGTTGCTGGTCGGCAGATCAACGGCGACGACGCGCCCCTCGCCGGTCGGCAGCAACACGGTGTCCTGCGCCTGCGGATCGGGGGTGGGCGCGCCCCAGCCGTCGGGCGCGTCGGCGATCTCGCAGGCGATCAGCAGCGGAGCCAGCAGCAGGAGCGGCAGCAGCAGCAGGCGTCGGCGTTTCACGTGAAACACCGCATCCCCGGCCGCTCGGCCTGCTGCTCCGGCGCCGGGTCGTAGCCGCCCGCGTTGAAGGGATTGCAGCGCAACAACCGCCAGACCGCCAGGCCGAGCCCGCGCAGCGGACCGCGCGCCTGTACAGCGTCGACCGCGTATTGCGAGCAAGACGGCTCGAAGCGGCAGCGCGCGCCCAGCGCCGCAAAGAGCGGCGAGAGCCAGGCCTGGTAACCGCGCAACGCAGCGATCAGCAGGCGGGTAGGCGGCGACGGGGTCGGCGAGCGTGTCGGCGAGAATGTCGGTGGTGCGGTGGAGTTCATTGGTCGCGGCCGCCTCCTGCGCGGCAGCGTGCGGCGGCGCGGCGAATCAGCCCGCTGAGCGATTCGTGCAGCTCGTGGAAATCGGCCTGCTGCGCGCCGTCGCGGGCGATCACCACGAAGTCGATTCCGCGAACATCGCTGCGACGGGCGGCTTCGCGCAGCCGGCGCTTGATCCGGTTGCGCACAACGGCGCCGCCGAGCCGCGAACTGACGGCGAAGCCGAAGCGCGCAGGCGCGTCGTCGCCGCGGTCGCGCGCGCGCAGCGCGAGCGGGCCGCCCGAGACGCGCACGCCGCCGCGGAAAACGGCGTCAAAGTCGCGCCGCGCGCGAAGGCGTTGTTCCCGGCGCACGTTGGCAATGCACGGCGTAAAACGCGGCGCTCAGACGACCGTGAGCCGCTTGCGCTTGCGCAGGCGGCGGCGCTTGAGCACGGCCCGGCCGGCTCGCGTCGCCATGCGCTTGCGGAAGCCATGCTCGCGCTTGCGCGGGATCCGCTTCGGTTGGTATGTGCGTTTTGGCATGAAATCACCTCCACGCGAGCCGGGGCGCACATCCCTGCTGGTGGAATCTGGATGCGTTCTGAGGCTCTCAGTATACGCCGCAACCGCCCAGCGGCAACCCACCCCTCCCCACACCTCTCCTAGAGCACATTCACGCAAGTTCACCTGCCGCTGCGCGCGCTCGGCTCCCGTCGCCCCCACCGTCCTGCTTTCCCGCCATTCCTACCCACAATCCCGTCATTCCCACCCCCCTTTTCCCGTCATCCCCATTCACATCTCCCGTCATTCCCGCCCCCGAGCGGGAATCGGCCCCATCCCACCTCAAACACCCGCCAACCACCCCCGCCATCCCCCACACCCTCTTCCGTCATTCCAGGCACGCTGCGCCTACCCCTCCGCCGGCGCGGCGGCGAGCGCCTGCTCAAGCGCCTGGTAAATCGTCCACGCCTCCATCACCGCCCGCACATAGGCCTTCGTGCCGGGGAAATCGATTGCGGCGACGTAAGCGTCGACCATCGATTCGGCGGGCAGCAGCGCGACGGCCGGTTCGGCCGCTTCGAGCCAGCGCGCGGCATTGCCCGGACCGCCGTTGTAGGCCGAAAGCGCGACGGGCGCGACGCCGTCGAAGCTGCCGAGCTGCACACCCAGATACCAGGCGCCGTAGCGGAAAGCCGTTTCGGGGCGCGCCAGACGCTCGTGGTCGTGCTCCTCACCCAACGCCCGGGCGATATCAGCGCCCGTCGGCGGGATCACCTGAGTCAGCCCGATCTCGCCGGCCAGGCCGCGCGCGTCGGGATCGTAGAGGCTTTCGCGCCGAATCAGACCGTAGAGCAGACCTGGTTCGACGCCCTCGTTCGTCGCGGCGGCGACCGCGACAGTCGACCAGGGCATGGGCCAGGCGAGGCGCACGAGTGCGGCCGGAGCCTCCCACCAACCGGCCTCGGCGGCGCGCAGACAGGCGGCGGCGGCCGAGACGGCGGCGCTCGCTTCACCCGCGGCGTCGAGCAGCCGGGCCAACTCCCACAGCGCCCAGCCGTCGCCCTCATAGATCGCGGCCAGCCGATAGAAGTGCGCGTCGGCCGCGTCGTCGTAGCCGACCAGCCGCAGCTGCTCGGCCGCGAACCACGCCTCCGCATCAAGCGCGAATGCCGCCGGGCGGGCGCCGAAACGCTCGGTCAGCCAGCGCTCGACGTCCAGCGCCGGATCGATCTGTAGGGCGGGCAGGCCGAGATAGCTCATGGCGCGCAGCGCGTACCAGTCGCCCGGATCGAGATTCACGCTGCGCTCCCAGGCGAGCTGTGCGTCGGCCTCGTCGCCCGCCTGGCGGTAGGCGATGCCGCTCCAGAGCAGCAGCCGCTGACGCTCGACGAGCGACCAATGGTCGGCGCCGAAGTTGGCCGCGTCGCGGAAGCGCTGCGCCGCCTCCGCCCAGTCTTCGCGGCGCAGCGCGTACATCGCGTGCCGCGCCGCGGCATCGGCGGCGAAGCGCGAGCCGGGCTTGAGCCGGTACAGATCGCCGTAGAGATCTTCCGCGTCGTCGCCGCGCGCCTCGAGCAGCTCCGCCGCCCACCAGCGCGCGTCAGCCGACAGATCGTGCTGCGGATCGTGCCCCACCGCGGCGAGGTAACCGAGGATCGCTCCGTCGGTCTCGCCCAGGTCCTCGTTAATCGCCGCGATGTAGTACTCGGCCGCCGCGCGGTCGGCATCGTTGGGCGGATCGCTGAGCACCAGGATGAACTCCTGGCGGGCCGGGCCGGGCTGGCTGTGTCGGTAGCGGACGATCCCCGCCCTGAGCGAGGCGACATCGTAGCCGCGGCTGCGCAGCTGCTCCAGCGCGGTGAGCGCCTCGGCGCGGCGCGGAAACTCCGCGATCAGCCGACGCCAGCCCGCTTCGGCGGCGTCGAGGTCGCCCAAATCGAGGCTCAGCGCGGCGATCCGCGCGACGGCCGCAGGAATATCCGGATGCCCCTCCCACGGCGCGGCATCGATCGCCTCCTGGTAGCGGGCGATCGCCGCCTCCGCCTCGCCCGCCTCGTCGAGCAGCGTCGCCACCAGCCAGGTCGCGCTGCGGCGCAGGACATTGGGCAGGCCGGGGTGAGCGATCGCCCGGTCGGCGGCGTGGCGCGCCTCGTCGAACCGACCGAGCCGCTCCAGCGCGCGCGCGCGCGCAAGCTGAACGTAGGCGCGGGCCGGACCTTCCGACTCGATATAGCGGTCGAACGCGGCCAGCGCGGGCGTCGGCTCGTCGAGCGCCAGCGCCGCTCGCGCGGCGAGCAGCGCAAGACGCTGCGCCGCCGCGTCGGGCAAACCGGGCGCGTCGATCCGCCGCGCCAGCTCGTCGGCCTGCGCGGCGCGGCCCAGCCGCAGCAGCAGCCGAACCTGATCAAGCTGCGCCGTGAGGCGTTCGTCTTCGCTCAGCGCGTCGGTCTCGGCCAGCGCGCGATCGCGGCCGGCCAGCGCGTCCTCCCAGAAGCCGTTGCGCTCCAGCGCGTCGGCTTCGGCCAGCAACAGCTGTGCGGGGTTGCGGGTCTCGCGGGGCGGAGGCGGCTGTGCAGGCGCAGCGGTCGGAGGTTGCGCTTGCTGTTCGATCTGCTCTTGCGGCGGCGGAGCGGGCGCTTCCTGCTGCGCGGGCGGCGGATCGTCGCCGCCGCACGCGGCGAGCGCCCAAGCCGCGAGCAGACAGACGCACAGAGCGAGCCGGATGAGTGGTCGTGGGAGTGCGATGGGATGCGCCGCTTCGGAAGAGGCCCCGCCGCTACTGACGATAGCGCGTCGGGCGGCGCGCGGCTGTGCTAGCGTCGAATTCGGCGGCTTGCCTGGTGGTCGGGGCGGTTGGGGGCGGGTGTGAATTCTGAGACGACGTACGGCAGCGCCTGGGCCGAAATCGACCTCGCGGCGCTGCGCTGGAACACCGCCGCGCTGCGCCGCGCCGCGCCCGGCGCGGCAATCGCCGCAGTGGTCAAGGCGGACGGCTACGGACACGGCGCGGTCGAAGCCGCGCGGGCGGCGCTCGAGGGCGGCGCGGAGCGCCTCTGCATCTTCACGCCGCAAGAAGCGATCGCGCTGCGTGCGGCCGGCCTGCGCGCGCCGATCCTGGCGCTTGGACCGCTGCCGGCCGATCAGGTTGAGCTCGCCGCGCGGCTGGATCTGACCGTCTCGCTGCGCCGCATCGAGGAAGTCGAAGCGTGCGCCGAGGCCGCGCGCGCCGAGCAGCGCGAGACGGCGGTGCATATCAACATCGACGGCGGCATGCAGCGCCTCGGCTTGGGCGCGTCGGAAGCGATCGCCCTCGCCGCGGCCGTGCGCGAGCGCGATTCGCTGCGGCTGGAGGGCGTCTACACCCACTTCCCCGACGCGGCGGCGGCCGATCCCGCCCCCACGCGGCGGGCGTTCGAGCGCTTTCTGGAGACGGCGAACGCGATCGGCGCGCCAATCCGTCACGCGGCGGCCAGCGCCGCGCTGCTCCGCTTCCCCGAAATGGCGCTGGAAATGGCGCGACCGGGCATCGCGCTCTACGGCGCGTCGCCCTTCGGCGCGAGCGTGCAGTGTGGGGGCGCGGGCGTGCAGTGCGGGCTGCGCCCCGCGCTCTCCTGGCGCGCGGCGCTGCTGGATGTGCGCGAGCTGCCGGCGGGCGAATCAGTCTCCTACGGCGGACTCTGGACCGCCCAGCGCGACTCGCGGATCGGCGTCGCCGGCGTGGGCTACGCCGACGGACTGCCGCGCCGGCTCTGGAATCGCGGCGAAATGCTCGTGCGCGGCCGCCGCGCGCCGATCACCGGGACGATCTGCATGGACATGACGATGGTGGACCTGACCGAGATCCCCGAAGCGGCGGCCGGCGACACGGCGACGCTGATCGGTGCGGACGGCGCGGAGCAGATTCGCGCCACCGAGCTGGCCGAGCAGGCCGGCACGCTCTCCTACGAGCTGCTCACCGGCATCGCGCCGCGCGTGCAGCGCGTCTATACCTGAGCGCCGGCGGCGCTGGCCGCCTTGCCTGAGCACGCGCAGGTTCGTAGCATTCCGCGTGGAGGGTGCGCGCATGGTTCGCCGATTGATCGCCGGGGGCATATTGCTGGCGCTTGTCGCGGCGCTGCCGCTGCTCTCGCTTTCGGCTGCGCAGGGCGAAGAGCTGATCCAGGCCGAACCGCACCCCGACGGCGTGACGGCCGAAACGCCGCACAACGTGCTGCTCACCTTCGACCGCGACCTCGCCCTGCTGCGCAACGCTCATCGCGCCGAGATCTACGACGAAGGCGGCCACCGTATCGACACCGGCGCCGCGACGATCTCCACCTACAGCGCGCGCACACTGGTCGTGCCGCTCGAAGGCAAATCGGAGGGCGAACTTGAAGTGCGCTACTCCGTGCTGCTCAACACGGGCGACGGCGTCCTGAACGAGGTGCGCGGCAGCTACGTCTTCACCGTGGACCCGTCGATCGCCGGCGAAGCGGAGCCGGGCGCAACGGCGGCAGCCGAGAAATCGTCGCAGGGCCTGGTGCTCTGGACCATCGCAATCCTGATCGGCGTCGCCTTCGTCGGCGCGCTGCTCTACTTCCTGCGCCTCGCCACCGGCAACTCCCGCAGCAGCCTCGAACCGCTCAACCGCACTCCGTTCGAGGACTAATCCCGCCGCACCCCACCCGCCCCACTCCGTCACACCCGCACTCCTTCTCCGCCATTCCCACGCCCCCGCTCAGTCATACCCGCGCTTGCCGCGGGTATCTCGACGTGAACAGCACCAACGCCGCACTCCACCACCTCTCCATCATCCCCGCCACCATTCTTCCGTCGCCCCCGACTTGATCGGGGGCCCAAACCCAACCCCGCCCGCAGCGCCAAGCCCCCGAGCCCGCCCACCAGCGCACGTTCGCAGTGAGCCCCAAGACATCGCGTCGATCGCGCTCAGAATCAGCGCGGCGTCGGCCGCTCGCGCGACGACCTGCGACGGGCGCGACGCGCGGCTGCGCTCGTGGGCGGCGCTGTAACTCGCGGCCAGCTCCGCTAGCTCGTGCAATGCGGCCAACGTCTGCATCCGCGCTCGCCCTCCGCTCGCGGCGGGACGGGGGCGTCTACGGGGTCGGGGGGACGGTCCTCCGCCCATCGTCACCGCCCCATCCCCGGCACTCGATCGCGCCAGTGTCGCGGATCGCGCAGGAGTGCTGGCCGATGCCGGTGCTCACGGCACTAAAGCGGCCGGTCCAGTCACCGCCCCATCCCCAGCACTCGATTGCGCCACTCTTGCGGATCCCGCAGGTGGTGACGTAGCCGGCGCTCACGGCGCTAAAGCTGCCGGCCGGGGCGTCAAGCTGCCCGTGACTGTTTAATCCCCAACACTCGATTGCGCCGCTCTCGCGGATCCCACAAGCGTGCGACGTGCTGCCCGCGCTTACGGCGGTAAAGCGGCCGGGCGGCGGTTCGGCCTGCCCCTCTTCGTTATCTCCCCAGCACTCGATCGCGCCGCTCCCTGCGCGGATCGCGCAGGTAAACACATCCCCAGCACTGACGGCGCTAAAGCGGCCGGGGGGCGGTGTGCGTTCGGGGCGCTCGTAGGGTTGCGTACCCTTGTTGGTCCAACACTCGATCGCGCCGTTCGTGCGCAGCCCGCAAGCGTGGATGTTACCGGCGCTCACGGCGCTAAACGGGCCGGCCGGGGCGTCGACCTGGAAGTAGAACTTCTCGTTCTTCTCTGTTTCTTCGTTCCACAGCCAAACGGCCATGCCCCCCCAGCACTCGATCCCTCCGTTCCCTGCGCGGATCGCGCAGGCATACTCGTTGCCAGCACTGACGGCGCTAAAGTTGCCTAGCGGTGCGTCGGCTTGCCCGGTGTCGTTATCTCCCCAGCACTCGATCTCTCCGTTCGTGCGGACCGCGCAGGTGTGCCCTGCGCCAGCGCTCACGGCGACGAATCCGGTGGCGGGCGCGGCGCTGATCGCGATCTCCGTGCTGCGCAGCCAGCGGCCTACGCGGGCGTCGGCCGGGAAGTAGCGGGCGCTCGGCTCGATGCGCTCTCCATCGGTCGGCGTGAATGCGAATTCGATCCGGCCGTCTTCCCTCAGTCGCGCATTGATCCGGCCGATCTCCACGCCGCCTACCTCTACCGGGCTGCTGTTCAGCCAACGGTCTACCTCTGCGTCGGTGGGGAAGTAGCGGGCGCGCGGCAAGACTCGCTCTCCGCCGGCGGGCTGCCAGCCGAACTCCGTTCGGCCGTCGTCGAGTCGCTGCGCGACGATGCGGCCTGTCTGCTCGTCGTCGCTCTGCGCGGCGGTGCCCGGTAGGTCTAGCGCGACGGTGGCGGCGATCAGTGCGACGGCTAGGACGGCTGCAATGGTGCGGCGGGCGGGGTTCAGCATCGGCGACTCTTCTCTCGGTCGGCGGGCGACTGCGGGCAAGCTAGGGCGGCCTGCCGGCTATGGGCAAGCGGGGTTGGGGCGGGATGGGGTCGATTCCCCGTTCGGGCCGGGGGCAGGCTCCGCTCGGGGGGGGGGGGGGAATGACGGAGAAAGGGGCGGCGGGAACGACGGTCAGGGGAGGGCGGGGGCTTGGTGCTGTTCACGTCGAGATACCTGCGGCAAGCGCGGGTGTGACGGAGAAAGGGAGCGGGTGTGACGGAGAAGGGGAGCGGGTATGGCGGGGAAAGAGTGCGGGTATGACGGAGAAGAGGAGCGGGCATGGCGGGGAAAGAGTGCGAAGATAGCGGAGAGGAACCGGCGGGAACGTGCAGGACCGCTAATCCTCGAAATCCTCGTCGGAGACCGGGGCGGGGACGGATGCGCGCAGGTTGGCGGGATCGCGGCGGCGGCGCGGCTCGGGCAGCGCCGCGATCCGCTCGCGCAGCGCGACGACATCTTCGGGCGTCGCCGGATCGAGCAGCACGACCGCCAGCCCCGCGTCGCGCAGCGCGCGCAGGTCGCCGTCCGATACGTCGGCGGGCAACTGTAGCGCGAAAGGCGCGTCAAGCAGCGCCGCCGCTTGCCGGAGGTTGAGCAGGTCCGGCAGCGAGAGCGGCAGCGCGGGCGCGGGCAGGACGGCAAGGATCGGCCGCAGCGCGGCGAGCAGGCGCGCGTCGTCGCGCTCGGGCAGCTGATCGTCGAGGTTCAGCGCGACATCGAGCTCGGCGTCGACCATCGCGTCGGCGCGGGCGGCAGCGGGCCGGAAGAGGACGAACGCGAGGCCCGCCTCCTGCGCAGCCTGCGCGACCTCCGCCGTCAGGCCGTCGACCTCCAGGCCGCAAAGCGGACGGTCGGCGGTGATCGGCTCTGCGGGCGGCTCGCTGAAGAGCTGGATATCGCAGCCTTCGACCGGGCCGCGCACAGCGACCAGGATCGAGGGCGGCGGCGGCTCTTTGGCGGCGCGGAAGCCGAGCGGGCGCGCGGGCTGGCGTTGATTGCCTTGGCGGATGCGATCGGAGGGCATCGGCGGGGGAGCTTCCGTTGGGCCGCGCCCAGCAGCGAGCGGGGCAGCGGGCGGGGTCGCGACGATTGCGGGACTCAGCCTACCGCGCGATCGGCGAACGGCGAATCCGCCGCCGTTCGGCTACCGTTCGGCGAGTGGCAGGAACATCGGTGCGCGATCCGGGCAGAGGAGACGACACCATGGACGCAGGCGACTGGCTGGGGCTGCCCTGGGGCGAGGGCGCGATCGAGTGGGCCTCCGTGGTGCTCAGGATCGCGCTGGGCGTGATCTTCATCGATGCCGGAATCGGCAAGTTCCGCCGCGGCATCGGCGGCTTCAGCGGCTGGCTGTCGGACCTAGGCATTCCGATGGCGCGCGTCGCCGGCCCCGGCGTCGCCGCGCTCGAGCTGGTCGGCGGCCTGATGCTGTTGGCCGGCTTGCTGACCAGCTGGATCGCGATTCCGCTCGCGGCCAACATGGTCGTCGCTACCTGGGTGCAGAAGTTCAAGAACAACGCCCCCTTCCAGGGCGGCGATGTGCAGGGCTACGAGCTGGATGTGCTGATGGTCTTCGCCTGCGTCGCGCTGATCCTGCTCGGCGGCGGACCGCTCTCGCTGGACTCTGTGATCCGCTGACCGCGCGACCCGCGCTAGCGGCTAGCGCGGCGAGGCATAAGCTGAGCGGCGCGGAGGCGGTTGATGGAGCGTTGGGCGGGCTTCGTTGCGCGGCATCCCTGGCGGGTAGTGCTCGGCTGGGTGCTGCTCGTCGTCGTGCTGGTCGTCGCGGCGCAGGCCGCCGGCGGAGAACTGACCGACAACTTCTCGCTGCCCGGCGCGGAGTCGCAGCAGGCCCAGGACCTACTCTCGCGCGAGTTCCCCCAGCAGGCGGGCGTTGAAGTCAAGGCCGTCTTCCGCACGCCCAACGGACGACTGACGGACCCCGCGGCGCAGCAGGCGATCGCCGATTTCCGCGCCAGGGCCGCGCGCATTCACGATGTCAACCAGGTCAGCGATCCGTTCGCCTCGCCCGGCGATATCTCGCAGGACGGCGCAACGGGACTGGTGCGGATCCGCTACGGCGGAATCGGGCGCGAACTGGATCTAGACGATGTCCAGGCGCTGGTGGATCTGGGCGACGCGCCGCGCGCAACCGGGCTGATCGTGGAGTTCTCCGGCCCGCCGGTGCGCGAGCTGGAGACGCAGGAGCGTCGGCTGGCCGAGATCGTCGGCATCGCCTTCGCCCTGGTCGTGCTGTTAGTCGCGTTCGGCTCCGTGCTGGCCGCCGGCATCCCGGTGATCACCGCGCTGGTCGCGCTGGGCATGGGCACCCTGCTGATTCTCTTGGCTGCCTCGCGCCTCGACATAGTCACCCAGGCCCCGGTCTTCGGCGCGATGCTCGGCATCGGCGTCGGCATCGACTACGCGCTGTTCGTCATCTCCCGCTTCCGCGAGCAGCTGGCGGCCGGACAGCCCCCATCCGAAGCGGCGCGAATCGCGGTCACCACCGCCGGACGCGCCGTCGCCTTCGCCGGAATCATCGTCGTCGTCGCCTTGCTGGGACTGTTCTTCATCGGCATTCCGCTGATCGCCAACCTCGGCCTCTCCGCCGCGTTTGTCGTGCTGCTCGAGATGCTGATCGCGATTTCGCTCCTACCGGCGCTGCTGCGAATCGTCGGGCAGCGGATCGATTTCCTCTCAATTCCGTTCCTGCGCTACACGGCGGGCGGCGAGCGCGGCCTCTGGTACCGCTTCAGCCGGCTCGTGCAGCGCCGCTCCTGGCTCTGGCTGCTCGGCGCGGGCGCCGCGATGATCGTCTGCGCCGTGCCGCTGCTCAGCATCGAAATCGGCACCGGCGACGACGGCAACCTCAACGAGCGCCACACCTCGCGGCGCGCCTACGACCTGATTGCCGACGCTTTCGGGCCGGGCGTCAACGCCGCGCTGCTGGCGGTGACCGAGCAGCGCCCCGGCGCGTCGCCGCAGGCGCTGATGCGGGTGCGCGGATCGCTCGCGGCGGTGGACGGCGTGGCCGCCGTCGCGCCGCCGCAGATCAACGCCGCCGGCAACGCCGCCGTGTTCGTGATCGTGCCCGACACGCCGCCGCAGGCCCAGCAAACACGCGAGCTGGTGCATCGGCTGCGCGAGCACGCGCCCACCGCGACCGCCGCCTTCGGCGGCGGAATGTCGATCTACTTCTCCGGCATCACCGCAATCTCGGAAGATGTCACCTCGCAGATGATGGGTCGCCTGCCGATCTTCTTCGGCGTGGTGATCGGCGTCAGCATCCTGCTCTTGATGATGGCCTTCCGCTCGATCGTCGTGCCGCTCAAAGCGGCGCTGATGAACATGCTGGCGATCTCCGCCTCGATCGGCCTGTTGGTGGCGATCTTCCAATGGGGTTGGGGGCTGGGCATCGTGGGGCTGGACAAGACGGGGCCGATCGAGTCGTTCCTGCCGATGTTCATGTTCGCGATCCTCTTCGGCCTGTCGATGGATTACGAGGTCTTCCTGCTCAGCCGCATCCGCGAGCGCTGGCTGCAAACGGGCGATTCGGCCGAGTCGGTCGCGCACGGCATCGGCGCGAGCGCGCGGGTGATCACGGCCGCGGCGGCGATTCTGGCCGCGGTCTTCATGGCCTTCGCGATCTTCGGCGAGGAGCGCGCGATCAAGCAGTTCGGCATCGGCATGGCGTTCGCCATCGTCGTCGATGCCACGGTCGTCCGCCTGATTCTGGTACCCGCCCTGATGCAGCTGGCCGGCCGCGCCAACTGGTGGCTGCCGCGCTGGCTGGATCGCGTGCTGCCCAACCTGACGATCGATCCGCCCGTCGAAGCGGTGCCGCCCATCGCCGCCGCGCCGACTCTGTCGCCGGCGCCCGCGCCGCTTGCACCTGTCGAAGCGCCGTCGTTGCCCTGGCGTGAGCCCGCCCATTCCGTCCCGCTCGCAGAACCCGAGCCGCTCGTCCAAGCCGAGCCCGCCGCGCCGCCGCCGGAACCACAGGAACCAGCTGTGCAGCAGCCCGCGGCAGAGGCGATTGAACC
Organism: Dehalococcoidia bacterium; assembly: GCA_965242565.1. GTDB lineage: Bacteria > Chloroflexota > Dehalococcoidia > Bin125 > Bin125 > CATQGW01. The sequence continues at coordinate 2,418,482 of OZ251457.1, forward strand.
GGAGCCGCCCCTGCCAGAACCGCCCGCTGCTCCCACGGAACCGCAACCCGCGCCCGAACGAATACCGCCCGCGCCGCCGGTCGAACCCGAACAGCTGCCCGTTGCGCCGACACCTGTGCCCGCGTCGGGCGGGCTATTCGTCTGGGCGGCGCTCGGCGCGTTCACCGCCTGCGCCTTCACCGTCGGAATGATGCTCGGCTCGGCCTGGGCCGCCGCCCGCGCCGCCGCGAACGGCCGGCGCTAGTCGTTCGTGGCGACTTCAACCTGCCACTGGGCGATTGCGCCGCTGCCGCCGTGCTCGATCGACACGATCCACTCGCCGCCCGCGGCCTCCAGTGGATTGGAGATCAACACGGCGGTGCAGGAGTCGGAGCCAGCGCAAGAAGCAGTCAGCGTGCTCTGGAAGACCAGCTCGCCGTCGGCGGCGCGGTTGATCAGAATCCGCGCCGTGGCCCCGCCGGAAGCGAGAATCGTCGCGGTGACATCGAACAGACCGTCCGCATCCGCCACCGCCAACATCCCCTCACCCGCGTCGTAGCCGCGGCTCACCGCGGTCGTGGTCAGCGACAGCTCATCGCCCGTCCCGCGCATCGCGATGCTCGGCGGGTCCGGGAACGCGGGGAAGCTGTCGGCAACCGGCGCGGCCGGCGTCGCAGCGACAACAGGCGCAGAACCGGCCTCGATCTGTTCGACCGAGATCAGGTAGCCGCCCGCGCCGTCGATCGAGCCGACGGCCAGCTGCAGCTCTCCGGCGTCGCTCGGCTCCAGACGCAGCATCGCGTCGGTCCCCCTCAGACCGCCCAGACCGTCGTCGTCGGTCAGATCCAGCCCCGCGCCGGTCGCATAGAGGTACACATCGGTCGTCAGACTCTCGACGCGCACCTCGTAGACATCGCCGGGCAGCACCGGGAGGCTGAACACATCCACATCGCCGTCGGGGTAGATCAGGCCGACGCTGCTGGCGTCCTCCGGATTCCAGGGGCGGTCGTCGTAGTCCATCACCATCGCTTCGCCGACCATCTGCTCCGATTGCACGGCGTAGCTGGTCGGCTCCATCGCCTCGGTCGCGAGCCAGACCTGGTAGGGGCCAACCGTGGCCAGCTCGCTGACGATCACCGTGTCCGCACCCCCGCCCACGACGGTCGCGGTGTCGACCGTCGCGCCGGTCGCGTCGAGCACCGTGACCATCCCGCGCTGATCGCCGGTCACGGTCACCGACAGCCGCGAGCCGGCGTCCTCGGCGGTCATGAACGCCAGCGTCTGCTCCCCGGGCATCACTTCAATGTCCAGCACCATCGCTTCCATCGTCATCACTGCTTCGGCGTCGGGCAGCTCGCCGTCGGCCGGCAGCTCGGCGATCTGGCGGGCGAGATCGCTGGCGGAGATGAACATGCCGCGCTGGGCGAGATTCCAGCTGGCGATGCCGATCACCGAACCCATCTCGTCGGCCAGCACCATGCCGGCCTGGTTGAACGGAATCGATGCGTCGGTCGAGAAGATCGTCAGTGCGGCCGCGTCCCACTCGGCGCGGCTGGAGAGCAGCCCGGCGCTGATTGAGGCCTCGGCCGCGCCGCCGGCGAAGCCCACGGCGTACACATCGCTGCCGATCTGCAACCGTTCGCCGTCGCCGAGGTTCACGGCCGGCAGCCGCCGCGCGAGGTTGGGGCTGATCGGCCCGAGGCTGGCCAGGCCGGAGACGTAGTCGGCCGCCTCGAGAGAGACGTCCTCGAGCCGGTCGCCGTTCGAGAGAGTCACGGCGATTCGCGCCTCGCCGCCGATGAAGAACGCGCCGTCGGTGATGATCCGCCCGTCGCGCGTCACCAGTCCGGTGACGGACCGCACGACGCCGTCGCGCTCAACTTCCACCCGCGCGAGGCTAGCGCGGATGATTGAGTAGATGGTGGTCGCATCGAGCGCGCTGGGCGTGGGCGCGGCGGCGCGGGCCGGTTCGGCGGCAGGCGCCGCGGCCGGCTCGGCGGCCTGCTCTTGCTGCTGCGCTTCCTGTTCGTCGTCCTCATTGTCGATCAGGTCGCAGGCCGAAAGCAGCAGCGCCAAGCCGATCAGCGCGGTGATCAACAGCGCCGCGCGGCGCGCGAAGCAGCGCGACATCCAGGTCAACGTCTTGGTAAGTAGGTGCATGCGGTCCCCCGTGCAGCGCGGGGGAGACTCGCTCATCCCCGGACGCTTGGGCGAGTCTATCCCACAGCCGCTGGCCGCAGCCGCGCGCGACGCGCGATACTGCCCCGACGCAACAGCGGCCGGAGGGTGAGGAGCAACAGTGCAGTACATCTTGCTGATCAACGTGTCCCCGGAGGGGCTGGAAGCGATCGCGCGCGATCCGCTGCTGCCACTGAAGATCGATCAGAGCGTGGAGATGCCCGGCGTGGCGGCGCTGGGCATCTACGGGGTGCTGGGGCCCTACGACTACGTGGCGATTCTGGACGCGCCGGACAACGACGCAGCCGCACGCTGGTCCGTAGTCTTCGGCAGCCGCCTCAAAGCCAACGTGACGACGATGCCCGCAGTGCCGATGTCGCACTTCGAGGCGGAGGCCGCGCCGCTCACGGCAGCGGCCGAGCAGCCGGTCGGCGAATAGGGAGCGGAACGGAGCGCGGAAGAAGGCGTGGAGCCGGCGGGGGGATTCGAACCCTCGGCCTACGGTTTACGAAACCGTTGCTCTACCACTGAGCTACGCCGGCCCGGAGCGCCGCGACGATCCGCAGCGCGTGCCTGTCAGCCTACGCCGCGCGGCGCGCGGACGGGTATCTCATAGGATATCCACAATGTTCCGCGTGACGATCTGGTCCACCGACGACGAATTCGCAGCGCCGCTGGAAGAACCGCTCCAACGCGGCGGCCTCCAGGTGCAGCGCGTCGCGCCGGCCGAGGGCTGGGCGCCCGACCCGGCGGCCAGCCCCGATGTGCTGGTGATGGACTGGCGCGACGCAGTGCCGCGCTCCCGGGTTGACGCCTTCGAGGCCTGGCCCGACAGCCTGCGCGTGGCGATCATCCGCCCCCACGGAATGAGCGAACTCGACCCGTCGCACCAGCTCGACGACTTCGCGGTCGCCCCGCTGCGCGAAACCGAGCTGGTGATCCGCGTGCAGCTGGTGCTCTGGCGGCACGGGCGCGCCGTCGGCCGCAACACGCTCTCCGCCGGCGACCTCGTGCTCGACGTCAGCAACTACCAGGTCTTCGAGGGCGGGCGCGCCGTCACCCTCACCTTCAAGGAGTTCGAGCTGCTGCGCTTCCTGATGACCCACACCCAGCAGGTCTTCACCCGCGAGACGCTGCTCAACCGCGTCTGGGGCTACAACTACTACGGCGGCTCGCGCACCGTGGATGTCCACATCCGCCGCCTGCGCTCAAAGCTCGAAGCCCGCGGGCGCACCTACATCGAAACCGTCCGCAACGTCGGCTACCGCTTCGCCCTCCCCCTCCGCTAGGCCCCGCCCCCACTCCGTCATACCCGCGCTTGACGCGGAGCCTGCCCCCGGCCCGAACGGGGGTATCTCGACGTGAACAGCACCACCGTCACACCCTGCCGCCTCCCCCATCGCCCCACCTTCATCTCCGTCATCCCCGCCCCTTTCCGTCGCCCCAGACTTGATCTGGGGCCCAAACCCAACCCCCCTGCGCAGCGCCAGCGTCCCGAACTGTCGACCAACCCCCGTTCACAGCCCATCCCGGTACGCCGTGCCGCCAACAGGCACCGTATGGATTCCAGCGTGCGCTGGAATGACGGACCCTGGCAGCCACGGCGACAGGCTCCATTCCGCCCCACACCCTGATACCGTCGCTCCTCCGCGACACAACAACGGACCTACCGAAGCCCGCCCCGAACACCCCGAACAGACCCGAACAAACCTGACCAACCCCGAACACACAGAACCGCCTCGACCAGATAAGCCGCAGCTCACGACCAGCCCCGAACACCCCGAACAAACCTGAGCAAGGCTGAAAATTCATCGGTTTGTAACTGGTGAAGCGCGTCTGTAGCGGCCTCTGCCCGTAGACTGACAATCGACGCGGCAGACCGCCGGGCGCAACCGAGGCTGCGCGTCGCAACCGACTACCGCGCAGAGAGGAAACGCACCGATGACGACGCTGGCCGATGTGCAGGCGCTGATCCGAGACCAGGGCATCACCCGGGTGGACCTGCTGGTGACCGACCTGATCGGACGCTGGCAGCACTTCTCGATCCCGCCCTCGCGGGTCGACGAGAGCCTGGTCGAGCGCGGGCAGGGCTTCGACGGCTCCAGCCTGCGCGGCTTCCAGTCGATCGACGAGTCCGACATGCTGCTCCGCCCCGACCTCGACACCGCGCAGATCGACCCCACCGAGAGCGTGCCCACGCTCAAACTGATCTGCAACGTCCACGACCCCGTCACCGGCGACCGCTACTCGCGCGACCCGCGCTACGTCGCCTACAAGGCCGAGTCCTATCTCGACTCCACCGGCATCGCCGACCAGGCCTTCTTCGGACCCGAGCTCGAGTTCTTCATCTTCGACCACGTCCGCTTCGGCAAAGAGATCAACTCCTCCTTCCACATCGTCGACTCCGGCGAGGCCGACTGGAACTCCAGCCGCGAGGAAGACGGCCGGAACCTCGGCTACAAAATCCCCCCCAAGCAGGGCTACTCGCCCGTCCCGCCCTTCGACACCCTCTCCGACCTGCGCTGGGAGATGGCCGAAAAGATGGGCCAGATCGGCATCCAGTTCGAAGTGCATCACCACGAGGTGGCGACCGGCGGGCAGGGCGAAATCGCCACCCGCTTCGGCACCCTGCACCAGAAGGCCGACGAGACGCAGTGGTACAAGCACATCGTGCGCAACGTCGCCAAGGCGCACGGCAAAACCGCCACCTTCATGCCCAAGCCGCTCTACGGCGACAACGGCACCGGCATGCATGTCCACCAGTCGCTCTGGAAAGACGACGCGCCGCTCTTCTACGCCGACGACGGCTACGCCCACCTCTCCCAGCTGGCGCGCTACTACATCGGCGGGCTGCTCCGCCACGGCCCCTCGCTGCTCGCCTTCTGCGCGCCCACGACCAACTCCTACAAGCGGCTCGTGCCCGGCTTCGAAGCGCCCATCTACCTCGCCTACTCCGAGCGCAACCGCTCCGCCGCCGTCCGCATCCCCACCTACGAGACCTCGCCCAAGAGCAAGCGCCTCGAATTCCGCCCGCCCGACGCCTCCGCCAACCCCTACCTCGCCTTCTCCGCGATGATGATGGCCGGGCTCGACGGAATCATCAACCAGATCGACCCGGGCGACCCGGTCGACACCGACATCTACGAACTCTCGCCCGAAGAGGCGGCCAACATCCCCGCCGTGCCCACCTCAATGGAGGAGGCGGTGTCAATCCTCGACAACGACCACGACTACCTGCTCGCCGGCGGCGTCTTCACCACCGACCTGATCGAGAAGTACGTCGAGTTCAAGCAGCAGGAGGCGCAGGATGTCTTCCTGCACCCCTCGCCCACGGAGTTCTTCCACTACTTCCACATCTAGGCGGCCGCCGCGCCGCGAAACCGCGCGGGAGGCGGGAGACCGATGGCGCTCGAAGCCTCTGAGCAGCAACGCGGCGAGTACCAGCATGTCCTGCACGCCTGCCGCGAGCACGACGTCAAGTTCGTGCGGCTCTGGTTCACCGACATCCTCGGCTCGCTCAAGTCGGTCGCGATCACGATCGACGAGCTGCCCAAGGCGCTCGAAGAGGGGCTGGAGTTCGACGGCTCCTCGATCGAGGCGTTCGCCCGCCGCGACGAATCCGACATGGTCGCGCGCCCCGACCCGGAGACCTTCGCGCTGCTGCCCTGGCGGCCCGAACAGCAGCGCGTCGCGCGGATGATCTGCGACATCGAGCGCCGCAGCGGCGAGCCGTTCGACGGCGACCCGCGCGGCGTGCTGCGACGCCAGCTGCAGCTGGCCGGCGAGCGCGGCTACACGTTCTACGTCGGCCCCCAGATCGAGTACTTCTACTTCAAAAGCCCCGAAGACCCCGCGCCGCTCGACGCCGGCGGCTACTTCGACCTCACCCCGCTCGACGCGGCCAGCGACCTGCGCCGCGAGACAGTGCTGACGCTCGAAGAAATGGGCATCGCCGTCGCTTACTCGCACCATGAGGCCGCGCCCAGCCAGCACGAAATCGACCTGCGCTACACCGACGCGCTGACAATGGCCGACGCCGCCATGACCTGCCGCCTGGTCGTCAAGGAAATCGCGATCAAGCACGGCGTCTACGCCTCGTTTATGCCCAAGCCGCTGACCGACGAAAACGGCAGCGGCATGCATGTGGACCTGTCGCTCTTCGAGGGCGAGCAGAACCTGTTCTTCAACGAGGACGCGCCCGCGCACCTCTCCGATACCGCGCGCTCATTCGTCGCCGGCCTGCTCGCCTACACCCCGCAGTTCACGCTGATCACCAACCAGTGGGCGAACTCCTACAAGCGGCTCGCGCGGGGCACCGAGGCGCCCGTCTACCTCACCTGGTCGCGCGCCAACCAGAGCGACCTGGTGCGCATCCCTGAATACCACCCCGGCCAACCGGAATCGACGCGCGTGGAATACCGCGGCGCCGACAGCGCCACCAACCCCTACCTGGCGTTCAGCGTGATGTTGGCCGCCGGCCTGCGCGGCATCGACGACGGCCTGGAGCCGCCCCCGCCCGCCGAGGACGATGTGTACGCGCTGAGCGACGCGCAGCGCTCCGAACGCGCCATCGCCGCGCTGCCGCGCTCGCTCGGCGAAGCGATCGACGAATTCGCCGCCAGCGAAGCCATGCGCGAGGTGCTCGGCGAGCACGTCTGGTCCACCGTGCTCGACAACAAGCGCCTCGAGTGGGAAGCCTTCCGCGCCCAGGTCACCGATTACGAGCTGCGCCGCTACCTGCCCGTCCTCTGACCCTCAGCGCACCGCCGCCGCGCTTGTCTCGATCGCCTGCTCGAACAGCCCCGCCGTCGAATCGTGGATCACGTCGAACAGCGGCGTCGGGTAGAGACCGAGGAAGAACACGCCCGCCACCAGCACCGCGATCGCCAGCGCCAGCGGACGCGGCACCGCGAAGCGCGCCCGATCCGTCCCCTCCGGCTCGTAGAGGTACATCTGTTTGATCACCATCAGGTAGTAGTAGAGCGAGACGAACGAGGCGGTGATCCCGATCGCCCCCAGCCACAGGAAGCCGTTCGAGAACGCCACCTGGAAGACGATGAACTTCGTCGCGAAGCCGGCGAACAGCGGCATCCCCGCCAGTGAGAACAGCCCGGCCGCCAGCACGAACGCCAGGAACGGCTGCCGCTCCGCCAGCCCCCGCACATCCACGATGTCATCGCGCCCGGTGCGGTTATAGAACGCGATGATCGCCGTGAACACCGCGATGTTGGTCGCCACGTAGCCGATCAGATGCAGCACCAGCGCCGACGCCGCGTCCTGCGACTGCCCGATCGTCTCCGCGTTGAGCGCCACAATCCCGACTAACAGATAGCCGACCTGCGAGATCGAGGAGTAGGCCATCAGCCGTTTGAGGTTGGTCTGCTGGAGCGCCATCAGGTTGCCCGTGATCATCGTCACCGCGGCGAGGATCGCGATAAACCAGGCCCACTCGGCCGCCACGGGCAGGAAGGCCTCGCTGAACAGCCGCAGGAAGAAGGCGAACGCCGCCGCCTTGCCGCCCGCGCTGAGGAACGCGGTGATCGGCAGCGGCGCGCCCTGGTAGGCGTCCGGCGTCCACTGGTGGAACGGCACGGCGGAGACCTTGAAGCCCAGCCCGGCCGTGATCATCACCAGCCCGATCAACAGCCCGGGCCGCACCGCATCGGGCTCCGGCAGGCCGGCGATGCCGCCCATTCCCGCGAAATTGGCCAGCTGCCCCGCGATCGAGCGAATGCCCGAGCCGTCCGGATCAATCGCGCTGTAGGTCGTGCTGCCCGTCACGCCGTAGATCAGGCTGATCCCGTAGAGCATCAGCGCCGACGAGAACGCGCCCAGCAGCATGTACTTGAGCGAACCCTCGTTGGAGAACGGGTTGAGCTTGTTGAAGCCGACCAGGATGTAGAACGAGAACGAGAGCAGCTCCAGCGCGAGGTAGGCGGTCAGCAGCTCGCGCGCCGCGCCCAGCAGCATCATCCCCAGCGTGGCGAACAGAATCAGCCCGTAGAACTCGCCGTGATTCTTCAGCCGGTCGCCCGCGAACTGAATCGCCGCCAGCACCGTGAACAGCGCGATGCCCAAGAAGAACACGCGGAAGAGCACCGTGAAGTGGTCAACCGCCAGCACGTTGGCGAAATCGTCGTTGGTGTCCCAGTAGAACACCGCCGTCAGAATCGCCAGGACCAGCAGCGCGCCGGCCGTCGCGTAGCCCCAGACCTCCTGCCGCACGCGCTCGCGGAAGATCAGCGCGCCCGCCACGACCAGCGTCGCCAGCGCCGCCAGCACGAACTCCGGGATGATCAGCTGATACTCGAGGTCCATCAGCGCGCCCCCCGGCTCGTCGTCGGTCTGGTGGTGTCGATGCGCATCGTCAGTTGCCTATGCCCAGGGTGAACAGACCGCCGATCTCCTCCACATTGGGGATTTCGCTGACGGTCTGCGCGATGCGGTCGATGAACGGGTCGGGCCAGATGCCCATCGCGATGATCGGCGCGATCAGCACCACGCCGGCCAGCAGCTCTTTGCGCGACAGATCCTTGAGGTTCTCCCAGCGCGGGTTGAACGGGCCGAGCGCCGCCCGGCCCATCAGCCGCAGCACGTAGATCGCGGTCAGCGCGGCCGAGAGAATGCCCAGCGCCGCGAACAGCGGGAAGGCGTCGATCGCCCCCACGAAAATGTGGAATTCGGCGATGAACCCACTCAGCCCCGGCAGTCCGAGCGAGGTCAGCCCTGCGATTCCGAAGAAGATCACGAACAGCGGCATCTTGCGGATGATTCCGCCGAAGACGCGGATATCGCGCGTGTGCGCCTGGTCGTAGACCGCCCCGACCATCGCGAAGAACAGCGCCGTCATCACGCCGTGCGAGAACATCTGCAGCACCGCGCCGTTGACGCCGATGTTGTTCATCGTCCCCAGCCCCATCAGCACGAAGCCCATGTGCGAGACAGAGGAGTAGCCGATCACGAATTTCAGGTCGGTCTGGTGGATCGCCGAGATCGCGCCGTAGACGGCGGCGATCCCGCCCAACACCAGCAGCACCGGCATCCAGAAATCGGTGCCGGCGGGCAGAATCTCCATCCCCAGCCGGATGATGCCGAACGCGCCGAGCTTCATCAGCACCCCCGCGTGCAGCATCGAAACCGCCGTCGGCGCCGCCACGTGCCCGTCGGGCGACCAGGTGTGGAACGGGAACAGGCCGGCCAGAATGCCGCAGCCGATCATGAAGAACGGGAAGAACGTGTTGGCGAAGCCGCGGTCGAACTCAATCTCCCGCAGCACCGCCATGTCGAACGTGCCCGCGTTGGCCTCGGTGAAGACCGCGAAGATGCCCACGAAAATCAGCACCGAGCCGCCGACCAGCACCATGGTCAGCTTCATCGCCCCGTATTCCTTGTTCGTGCTGCCCCAGATCACGATCAGCAGGTACATCGGCAGCACCGCCAGCTCGTAGGCGAAGAACCAGAAGAACAGGTCCTGCCCGATGTAGACCCCGTAAACGCCGGTGAACAGCGCCAGGAAGAGGATGAAGAAATCCTTGGGCCGGTGGTTGATCTTCCACGAGACGAGCACGCCGGCGAAGCCGACCAACCCGTTCAGCAGCACCAGCGGCGCGGCGATCCCGTCCACCGCCAGATGCAGCGAGATGCCGTTCTCGCCCAGGAACGCGATGTTCTCGATCCACGGGTACTGGAGGTCGAACTGGAAGCCGCCCTCCGCGAAGTCGTAGACCACGAAGACCCAGATCGAGTCGACCAGCGTCGCGGTCGTCGCCGCCAGCGCGATCCAGCGGATCAGGTTGGCGTGCCGCGAGGGCACGAAGATCGTCAGCAGCGCGGCGCCGCCGGGGATCAACAGCAGCAACAGCAGGGCTTCGCCGGCGTCCATGTCGATGCCTTTCGCCCTATCCGCCGCCGCGCAGCAGGAACGCCAGGCCGCCCGCCAGGGCGACGCCGACCACCATCAGCAGCGCGTAATCGGGAATGCGGCCCGTCACGTGGTAGCGCAGCCAGTAGGCCGCGTAGCGCGTCGCGTCCGCCGGCCCGTTGATGCCCGTGTCGTTGACGATCATCCGGTCGAACCAGGACACGATCCGCGCCAGCGGCAGCACCGCCCGGTCGATCGCCCACTGGTACGCCTCGTCGAAGTAGAACTTGTTCTCCACGATCGCCGCCAGCCGCGGCTGGAACGCGCGCAGCGCCTCCGCCCGGCGGCCGTTCCGCCCCCAGAAGAACCACCACGCCGTCCCGAAACCAAGCAGCGAGACGGTGCCCGTCACCGCCGCGATGTCGTTGTGGAAGTGGAACACCTCCGGCTCCGGGAAGTAGATGTAGGCGTTGATCCCGCCCGGGAAGCCGAACGCGCGCCCCACCTGGTCGAACGCGAAGAAGCCGACCAGGAAGGTCAGCACGGTCAGGAAGACCAGCGGAATCAGGATGATCGCGTCCGCCTCGCGCGCCCGTCGGATCACCGCCATCACCTTCGGCGGACCGAAGAAGGTGATGATCACCAGCCGCGCCATGTAGAGCGCCGAGAGGAACGCGGCCACCCCCAGCAGGATCGCCACCGCCGTGTTCGCCCCGCCCAGCGTGACGGTGAAAATCTCGTCCTTGGAGAAGAAGCCGGAGAGCGGCGGGATGCCCGCCAGCGCGACCGAGGAGATGATGAACGTCGTCGCCGTCACCGGCATCCGCCACCACAGCCCGCCCAGCCGCCGCGCATCCTGCTCCTCCGTCATGTGAATCACCGAGCCGGAACCGAGGAACAGGCAGGCCTTGAAGAAGGCGTGCGTCAGCAGGTGGAACATCGCCACCCCGACCGCTCCCACGCCCAGCGCGACGAACATGAAGCCCAGCTGCGACACAGTGGAGTATGCGAGCACCCGTTTGATGTCGTTCTGCCCCAGCGCCATGATCCCCGCCAGCAGCGCCGTCGTCAGCCCCACCCCCAGCACCACGTTCGACGCGCCCGGCGCAACCTCGAAGACGGGCAGCAGCCGCGCCACCAGGTAGACGCCCGCGACCACCATCGTCGCCGCATGGATCAGCGCGCTGACCGGCGTGGGGCCTTCCATCGCGTCCGGCAGCCAGACATGGAAGGGCACCTGCGCGCTCTTGCCCGCCGCGCCGAGGAAGACCATCAGCGTCGCCAGCGTCAGATAGCCGTCGCCCATCACCTGCGGCAGATCGTTCACCCGCCCCGCCTCGGCCGCAGCGATGATGTCCGAAATCTGGAACGAGCCCGTCGCCCGCCAGAACAGAATCAGCCCGATAAAGAGGCCGACATCGCCCAGCCGCGTCGTCACGAACGCCTTCTTCGCCGCCTCCACCGCGCTGCGCCGCTCGTGGTAGAAGCCGATTAGCAGGAACGAGCAGAGCCCCACGCCCTCCCAAGCGACGAACATCAGCAGCAGGTTGTCCGCCAGCACCAGCGTCAGCATCGCCGCCACGAACAGCGAGAGCACCGCGAAATACCACCAGTAGCGCGGCTCCGGCTTGCCGTGGTGCCGCAGGTAGCCGGTCGAGTAGAGGTTGACCATCAGCGCCACAGTGGAGACGACGAAGACCATCACGATCGCGATGCTGTCCACCGTGAAGCCGAGCCGCACCAGGAAATCGTCGAACTGCACCCAGTCGGTCCCCGCGTTGGCGATCCCGCCCAGCCCGGCGCCGACCAGGTCCAGGTGCGATTCGAGCACGAAGAAGAACAGGATGAAGACGCTCAGCGCCGCGCCCACCGAGATGAAGTCCCCGCCGCGCGGCAGATACCGCCCGAACGCGAACAGCACGAGGAACGCGATCGCCGGGATCGCCGGCAGGATCCAGGCATGTTCGGCCCAGAACACTTAGCGCTCCCCTCGCTGCGCCGCTCGCGGTAGACGCTCGGCCGCTACCACTTGAGCAGATTCACTTCGTCGACGTTGGCCGTCGCGCGGTTGCGGAAGGTCCGCACCACGATGCCCAACGCCAGGGCCACCTCGGCGGCGGCGATCACGATGATGAAGAAGGCGAACACGATCCCGGTGATGTTGCCGAAGTCGATGTGCCCGTAGACCGCGAAGGCGACCATGTTCAGGCTCACCGCGTTGAGCATCAGCTCCACCGAGAGCAGAATCAGCACCGCGTTGCGGCGCGTCAGCACCCCCATCGCGCCGATCGCGAAGAGGATCGCATTGACGATCAGGACATGTTCGAGCGCCGGCATCGCTACTCCTCCTCATCCGGCGAAGCCAGCATGATCGCGCCGTCCAGCGCAATCGAGAGCAGCACCCCGACAATGATGAAGGGCACGATCCAGACGGTGAAGATCACGTCGCCGATCTGCTGTAGAGCGATCGGCTGGAAGTCCGCAGCGGAGCCGGGCTGCACCCAGTGGGTGGCGACGATCCCGCCGATCAGCGCGGCCAGCAGCCCCGCCGCCGCCGCGATCCCCAGCGGGCGCGTTCTGCCGAACAGCGCCTGCGGACGCTCCCGCGCGCGGGTCAGCATCAGCGCGAAGAGAATCAGAATCACCACCGCCGAGCCGTAGATCAGCAGCTGCACCAGCGCGATGAACTCAACCGCCAGAATCAGGTAGATGCCGGCCACTCCGGCCAGCGCGGCGATGAAGAACAGCGCCGCGTAGACGATGTTGCCCGCCGTCACCACGCCGAGCGCGCTGAGCAGCATCACCACCGCCAGAATCCAGAAGACGACCTGCGTTGCGGTCACACCGTCGCCCACGAGCTCGCCTCCTTTCCGCGCCGATTGTCCATGCCGGCGCCGCGCATCAGTCGCCGCCGCCCGCTTCGACCGCGGTGACTTCCGGGCTGGTGATCACCCGCGGACGCGCGGGCGTGGTCTGGATCGTACGGGTCGTGTCGCCTCCCTTGCGCGTGCGCATCAGTCCGTAGACCAGGCCGAACAGGCCCAGCATCAGCGCGAACGACACCAGCCCCACGACCCAGTCCGGGCCGCCGTAGGCCAGGATGATCCCGTTCGCCAGCACCTGCACGATCGCGAACGGCAGCAGCACCTTCCACGAGAACGACATCAGCTGGTCGATCCGCAGCCGCGGGAAGAGCGCACGCGAGCTGATGATCAGCACGATCAGCACCGAGGTCTTGACCAGCGTCAGCACGATCTGCAGCCCCAGCCCCACATCCGCGCCGAACGGCCAGTTCCAGCCGCCCAGGAAGATCGAGGAGGCCAGCAGCACGACCAGGAAGAGCGCCGTGTACTCCGCCAGGAAGAACATCCCCCAGCGCATCCCGGAGTACTCCACGAAATAGCCGCCCACCACCTCCGACTCCGCCACCGGCATGTCGAACGGCGGGCGGTGCAACTCCGCCAGCGCGCCGATCAGGAAGATCACGAAGCCCAGCGGCTGCAGCAGGATGTACGGCGTCGTCGTCTGATCCGACACGATCCCGTTGATGCTCACCGCCGCCGCCACATCGCCGTCGGTCGCCAGCCGCCCGGCCGCCACCATCACCACGCTGACCACGATCAGCAGCATCGGAATCTCGTAGGAGATCGCCTGCGCCGCCGCCCGCACCCCGCCCAGCAGCGCGTACTTGTTGTCCGAACCCCAGCCGGCCATCACCACCCCCACGATGTTCAGCCCCAGCACTCCGAAGACGTAGAGCAGCCCCAGATTGAGATCGCGGATGAACCACGTCTCCGTGAACGGCATCGGCACGAAGATCAGGAAGACCGGCACGAACGCGATGTAGGGCGCCAGCTCGAACGCCCAGCGATCCGCCGTGCTCGGCCGCACGTCCTCTTTGGTCACCAGCTTCAGCGCGTCGGCAATCGACTGGAGCGTCCCGATCGGCCCGGTGCGGGTCGGCCCGACCCGCGCGTGGAAGCGGGCCAGGATCTTGCGCTCCAGATAGATCAACGCGAAAGCGTTGATCGTCATCAGCGCGACGACGAACACGACGCGCAGCAGCGCGTCCACCCAATCGGGCATGTTCACGCCGGCGAACTGACCGAGCACGAGGAAGTCAGGCATCAGGCATCGTCCCTGCTGCGCAGACTGTGATACCGCCTGCGGCGGCTATGCGCCATTGGCCGGGCGGTGGCGTGCGGTGAAGATGAGCTGGAGGTTTCAGCGGTCCACCTCGCAAAGCACGATGTCGATCGAGCCCAGCGCCACCACGGCGTCGGCCAGATAGGAGTCGACCACCTGCGGCTTGAGCGACGACAGATTGTGGAAGCACGGGCTGCGCATCTTCACCCGCCACGGCTTGTCGGTGCCGTCCGCCACCATGTAGATGCCGTACTCACCGCGCGGATTCTCCTGCCGCATGTAGATCTCGCCCGGCTCCGGCCGCAGCCGTGCCGGCAGACGCTCGGCCACGATCGGCCCCGAAGTCGGCATCTGATCCAGCGCCTGCCGAATGATGCTCACCGACTGCCGCATCTCCTCCAGACGCACCAGATAGCGATCGTAGACATCGCCCCGCTCGCCGACCGGGATCTCCCAGTAGAAGCGGTCGTAGATCGAATACGGCTCGTCCACCCGCAGGTCGAACGAGACGCCGGAAGCCCGCAGCATCGGGCCGGTCACGCCGTAGGAGATCGCCTCTTCCGCCGACATCACCCCCACATCGCGGCAGCGCGCCACGAACACCTCGTTGTCCGTCATCAGGTTGTCCACATCGGCGATCCCGACCTCCACCTGATCGAGCACCCAGTTGGAGTCCTCCACGAACGACTCGTGCGGCTCCCACGCCAGACCGCCGACGCGGAAGTAGTTGTACATGATCCGGTCGCCGCAGACCGCCTCGAACAGGTCCTGGATGCGCTCGCGCTCCTTGAACGTCCAGGTGAACGCCGTCCCGAAGTAGCCCACATCGGTGCCGAACGCGCCCATGAACATGAAATGCGAAAGCACCCGGTTGAACTCGGAGAGGATCAGCCGCACGTACTCGGCCCGCTCCGGGATTTCGATCCCCGCCAGCCGCTCCACCGCGTTGCAGTAGACCCACTCCGAGTTGAACGCCGCCAGATAGTCCGTCCGGTCCTGGTAGCCCAGCGCCCCCCGGTAGTCCAAATTCTCCGACAGCTTCTCCCCGCCGCGGTGCATGTAGCCGATGTAGGGAATCGCGTCCTTCACGATCTCCCCGTCCACCGTCAGCACCATCCGGAACACGCCGTGCGTGGCCGGATGCTGCGGGCCGATGTTGATGTTCATGTCGACTGTCTCGAACTCGCGCTCGACGACGACCGGCTCGGTCAGAATTTCGCCCTCGAAAGTTTGCTGAGTGGTGGTCATCGGCTGGTCGCCTTCACTCGCCGCTCAGCTGGGCGCGCCGCGCGGCGGCCAACTCGCGGCCGATCCGGACCCGTTCAGCCTGCGCCGCGGCGCGGCCTTCCGGATCTTCCTCGGCGTCGGGGATCGTCGGCAGTTCGGGCGGCGGCGGAGCCGGCGGGCGATCCTCGCGCGGCGGCGCGGCCGCCGGCGCAGCCTCCGCAGCGGGAGCGACCGCGGCCGCAGGGGCGGCGGCGGGTGTCGGAGGCGGCGCAGCGCCCTCGGGCCGCGGTCCGCCGGCCGGCGGCGCGCCCGCGGCGCGCTCGGCCCGCCGCGCTGCGGCCAGCTCGCGCGCCTGTCGCACCCGCTCCGCCTGCTCCGCGCGCTTCGCCTCGCGCTCCTCCTCGGTCAGCTCTGCGTCCGGCTTGCGCTCCGGACGCGCCGCCGCAGCCTCGGCGGCATCCGCCGCCTTGTCCTGCGGGCTGACCGGCTCCTCTGGCGGGAACTGCTTGGTGAAGTATTCGACATCCACACCCTGCTCGATCTCGATCGGCGCCAGCGGATGGCTCTTCCGCAGCGGGTGAATGTCCAGATCCTCGTCGAGCAGCAGGTTGCGCGGATCAGGATGGCCGAGGAACTCGATGCCGAACATCTCGCGGCACTCGCGCTCCGCCCAGTCGGCCGTGGCGAAGAGATCGGTCGCGGTCGGCACCGCCGCGCCCTCCGACGGCAGGCGGCACTTGATCGTCGCCGCGTGCCGGTGCTCAATCGAGTACACGTGGTAGACCAGCTCCAACCCCTGCTCCACCCAGTCCACCGCGGTCAGGTTGCGCAGCAGATTCATCCCCAGCCGCTCGTCGTCGCGCCCCCGCTCCAACACCTCGTGGACGAACTCCGGCGCGACCGTCAGCGCCACATCGTCGCCCTTCGTCATCACCGCCTCAAACCCGATCAGCGGCATCACCAGCCGATACGTGTCGGCGATCGAGCCGGGCGGCGGCTCCAGGGCGGTCGTGCTGTCGTCGGTGTTGGTGGTCATGGCGGGGCCGTCAGTATCCGCGGCTGCGTTCTTCGACGATCTTCTCCTGCAGCGCCAGCAGGCCGTCGATCAGCGCCTCCGGGCGCGGCGGGCAGCCGGGCACGTAGACATCGACCGGCACGATGTTGTCCACGCCCTGCACCACCCGGTCGTACTGCGTGTAGGGACCGCCGTTGGTCGCGCAGGCGCCCATCGAGATCACCCACTTCGGGTGCGGCATCTGCTCGTAGAGCAGCTTCACCGCCGGCGCCATCTTCTTCGTCACCGTGCCCGCCACGATCATCACGTCGCTCTGGCGCGGCGACGGCCAGGGCACGATCCCGAACCGGTCCAGGTCGTGATTCGCCATGTAGGTCGCGATCATCTCGATCGCGCAGCAAGCCAGTCCGAAGGTCATCGGCCAGAGCGACGACTTCCGCGCCGCCGAGATCAGCGCCTCCGCCGGCGCCTGCATCACCCCCGGCAGCACCACCTTGTAGGGCACGTTCGGCGGCGTGTCGTCCACCGCCGTCAGGCGCATCGTCTCCGGCGAGATGATCACCGGCGTCGGATCGGGCATCTGCGGTGCGTCGGCCATCTCAGTTGCTCTTCCACTCGAACACGCCCTTGCGCCAGGCGTAGGCGAGACCCACCAGCAGCGTGCCGATGAACAGCACCATCTGCCACAACACGGTGCGCCCGATGTCGGACGTGTCGACCAGCCCGAGGAAGCTCACCGCCCACGGAAAGAGGAAAACCACCTCCACATCGAAGACCAGGAAGAGCAGCGCGTAGGTGTAGTAGCGCACGTGGACCTGCGCCCAGTTGCGGCCGATCGGCAGCATCCCGCACTCGTAGACCTGCCCCTTGAGCGCCGTGCGCCGCTGGGGCGCCAGCAGCTTGCTGGCCAGCAGCGCCGTCAGCACCAGCATGATCCCAACCGGGATCGCGACCAACACCGCGCCGTAATTCTCGAAGAGTTCGGACACGAAGGCCTCGTCGATGGGAATCGGGCGCGCGCTCCCCTCGCGTGCGCCGCGGGGCGCCTCGACGGGCGCCAGATGGATCGTAGTCGCGCTACTCGCACAGGGTCAATCTGGCCCGCCCGGATCCGGCCTCAGCCAGTCGAATCCGCGCCCGCGCCGACCGCCCGCTCGTAGCGGTACTCCGTCGTCTCGTTCACGTCGTCCAGCTCGCGCTCGCCGCTGCGTTGGAAGCCGAGCCGCTCGTAAAGCCGGTGCGCGTCCTCGAAGCGCGTGTCGGACCACAGCACCACGCGCTCGCAGCCCGCCCGCCGCGCCCAGCCGATCGCCTCCTGCATCAACCGCCGCCCGTGGCCCGCGCCGCGCAGCTGCGCGTCGAGGTAGAGGCGGTGGAATTCCGCCGCCGCGCCGTCCTCGATCAGCTCCGCCGCGATCGAACCCACGATCCGCCGCTCCGCGTCGCGCCCCACCCAGATCGCCCCGCGCGGCTCCGCATAGGGGAAATCGTCGCCCAGCAGGTCCCAAAACTCCTCCTCGGGGTCCCAGATGAAGCCGTATTCGTCGAACACACGGTGGATCAGATCGATCACCTCAGCCGCTTCGGCGGGGCCGGCCGGCTCAATTTGGACCATCTCAGCGCTCATCGCGGTATCTTCCTCTGTAGACCGTCTGTAGACCATCGTGTAGATCGTCACGTCAACTGTCGCGCGGACGCATCGGGCGCATCGCGCGCGGAGGGAGCATCGGACATGGGACCGCTTGAGGGTATTCGGATCATCGAGTTTCAGGGCATCGGCCCGGGGCCGTTCTGCGGCATGATCCTCTCCGACATGGGCGCCGACATCGTGCGGATCGACCGCGCCGCCAACGTGCCCGCCGAAGCGCCGGCCCAACCGCCCGGCGACCTGCTCGCCCGCGGCCGCCGCTCGATCGCCCTCGACCTCAAGAACCCCGAGGGCGTCGAGGTCGCGCTCCAGCTGATCGAGGGCGCCGACGCCCTCTTCGAGGGCTTCCGCCCCGGCGTGATGGAGCGACTCGGCCTCGGCCCCGACGTTTGCCTCGAGCGCAACCCGCGGCTCGTCTTCGGGCGCATGACCGGCTGGGGCCAGGAAGGCCCCTACGCGCAGATGGCCGGGCACGACATCAACTACATCGCGCTGGCCGGCGCGCTCGCCCCAATCGCCCGCAAGGGACAGGCTCCCGTGCCGCCGCTCAACCTCGTCGGCGACTTCGGCGGCGGCGGCATGTACCTCGCCGTCGGCATGCTCGGCGCCCTGCTCGAAGCCCAGCGCACCGGCAAGGGGCAGGTCGTCGACGCCGCCATGGTCGACGGCGCAAGCTCCCTGATCACCTCCGTCCACGCCGGGCTCGCCTCCGGCTTCTGGAACCGCGGGCGCGCCTCCAACGTGCTCGACACCGGTGCCCACTACTACGACGCCTACGAGACGCTCGACGGCAAATACATCGCGCTCGGCTCCATCGAGCCGCAGTTCTACGCCGAGCTGCTCGAACTGACCGGACTCGAAGGCGAGCCGCTGCCGCCCCAGAACGACCGCACCCGCTGGCCCGAAATGAAGGAGCGCGTCGCCGCCATCGTGCGCACCAAAACCCGCGCCGAGTGGGAGGCCGTCTTCGAAGGCAGCGACGTCTGCTTCGGCCCTGTGCTCGAACCCTGGGAAGCCCCCGAGCACCCGCACGCCAAGGCCCGCGGCGCATTCCAGGAGGTCGCCGGCGTCGTGCAGCCCGGCCCCGCCCCCCGCTTCAGCCGTACCGAAAGCGAAATCCAGGGTCCGCCCGCCCACCCCGGCCAGCACACCGACGAAATCCTCAGCGAACTCAACATCAACGGCGCAAAGGCGGAATCCCTAAAATCCTGCGGCGCCGTCCGCTGAGCAGGCAAGAGGCCGACCAATGAGCGACCGCATCTACGTCGAGACCAACACGGGCGAGCTGCGCGCGACCGATGAGACGCCGTTCGTCGACGAGGACGAACTGCAACACCTGATCGCGGCGAACCCCGAACTGCTCGGCGGCGAGCAGATCGACGAGGACGAAGCAAAGCGCTGGGTCCTGATCAAACGCGAACAACCGGTGTTGCCCGACGAGGACGCCGCGGGCTGGTGGTCGCTGGATCACCTGTTCGTGGACCAGGACGCCGTACTCACGCTGGTCGAGTGCAAGCGCGGCTCGAACACCGAGCTACGCCGTAAGGTCGTGGCGCAGATGCTGGACTACGCAGCGCACTCCAGATTCTGGAAAGCCGCTGATCTTCGAGAGGAGTTCGAAAGCGGGCATGAGTCGGAAGCGAACGCGCAAGAAGCGCTCGCGCGTCTACTGGCGAAGTCTCCCGACGAGATCGACATCGGCGAAGTTGATGAGTTCTGGACGCGCGTGCAAACGAACCTTGAGGCGCGCCGTATCCGCCTGCTGTTCGTTGCCGACGACATCCCCGATGCGCTCGTCAACATCATCAGGTTTCTCAACGAGAAGATGCCCGACATCGACGTGCTGGCCGTGCAGATCAAGCGCTACAAGGGTGAGCTCGCACCCACGACCTACGTTCCCCGCATCATTGGCCAGGACGGCAGCGCCGAGCATCGCGGCGCTGGTTCCACGGCCAGGCTATCTCCGGAAAATCTCCTCGACAGCATTCCCGCCGGCAGTGAACGAGACGCAGCGGCGAAATTGCTCAGCCGCGCTGAAGCTGCCGGAGCCCACATTGACCCACAGACACGGTGTGTCGTCATCAAAGATCGCGACTGCCCAGCTTGGAAAAAGTGGCTTTCGCTGATTTGGTTGAACCCGCCACCGTCGGCTGCACAGGGACGAGGCACGGGCAAGAACGCCTCGTTTGGGGCGCAGAAAGACGACAAGCATCCGGCGGCGCTTCGCGCCGTGCTGGACGACTGGATCGAACACATCCGCAACTACGCAGACGCCGAAGATCAGGGCTACCAGTGGGCGGACATGTTCGCCCTCACCTACGGCCAGCTCGCTGAGCACATTGATGAAATCGTCCTCAAGTTCGAACAGGTCATCAACGAGTTGAAGGCTCTCGAGCCAGAACCAGAACCCGAGTAAGCCTGCGGACAGAGTCTACTCGTCAATCTCAATCAAAATCCGGCAGTGGTCGCTCGGCCCCCACTCCTCAACACCGTTGAGCGCACGAGCGCGAATCGACTCGTGAAACCCGCGCGAGGCGAAGACGTAGTCGAGCTGTCGCTGCGCATCGAGCGGCGTTTTGACATTCACTCCGCTCGCTGCACCGTCGCGGTCGTAGTGGGTTGGGACATTGCGAGTGTTCGCTGGTACGCCCTTTGGCGATTCAGCGGACAGTCGGCCGTTGGGATGTTGCGGTCCGAGGAACTCAAGGTCGAGCGAAGCCATCCGATCCCAAATGATCCGATTTCTTCTCGCGCCTTCCCGGCCGCCGTCGCCGGTCAGCCCATAGAGGGTATTCAGGTCGCCAGCCGCAAGGACGCGGTGTCCGACATGTCTCGATCCGGATCGATCAAGGGAGGCTGTGAACGCCGACAGATCGGAGACGATGCGATGCATTGAAGCGTCGGGGTAGACGGAGATCGAGCCTCTCGCGAGCGGGTGCTTCTTGACATTGCGGGCGTACATCGAGACGGCGATGAACGGCGCGCCGTCAGCCGGCGTGACCCGAGCCGCCGCGATAGTCCGGCGATCGCTCACCGCAATCTCCGCAGCGCCGATCTCGGAATTCTCGGCTGTCACCGGGGTGAACCACTCAACTTCCACACGGTCCGAGAGTTTGACAACCATCGGCGGGCGCTGCCTCACCGGGTCATCCCAGGAAGTCGGACCCAGCGCTACCTCGTCCGCGATGCCCGGCAGCGGCTCGGCCGCATCCTGAAGCAGTGCGACATCGGCTCCTGTTTCCTGGAGGACACGCCACGTCTGATCCCGCCCGTGCCTGTTTCCGCCGTCCATGTTCCAGGACACGACCGTGATCACCCCAGGCTCCCAATCCGCTCCGCCAGCAGCGCCCGCTGACGCTTGAGCTCCGCTGCCAGCTCCTCCGCCTGACGCACCACCTGCGCCGGCGCCTTGCTGCGGAACCCCTCGTTGGCCAGCTTCGCCTCCGCGCCCTTCAGCCGGCCCTCCACCTGCCCCAACTCCTTCTGCAAGCGGGCGCGCTCCTGCGCCAGATCCACCAGCCCACCGAGCGGAATCACCACCTCCGCGTCGGCCAGCACCGCCGACGCGATCTGCTCGGTCGGCGCGGCGCCGCGCTCCGCCGCGATGTGCAGCGGACGGCTGCGCGCCAACACCTCCACGGCCGGCGCGGCGGCGCTGATCGCGCCGCGCAGCGGCTCCGCGCAAACCACCCAGCTCTCCACCCAGCGCCCCGCCTGCACATTGTAGTCGGCCCGCGTCTGGCGCACCGCCCGGACGATCTCCTGCACCGCGCCGAACTGCGCCTCCGCCTCCGCGTCCCGCACCCCGTCGCCCGGTTGCGGATAGCGCGCCGCGATCAACGCCTCCCCGTCCCTGTTGGGCAGACGCTGCCAGAGCGCCTCGGTGATGAACGGCATCCACGGATGCAGCAGCCGCAGCCCGCAATCGAGCACCCGCGCCAGCACCGGCAGCGGCGACGCATCGCCCGCCCGCAGACGCACCTTGCTGGCCTCCACATACCAGTCGAAGAACTCGTTCCAGAGAAAATCCTGAATCTGCCGCCCCGCCTCGCCCAGCTGGAACTGCGTCAGCAGTTCGTCCACGTTGGCCACCACCGCCTCCAGCCGCGAGAGGATCCAGCGATCCTCCAGCGGCGCGCCCGACAGATCGGCCTGTGCCAAGCCGACTTCGCCCCCCGCCGCCGCGATCTCGCCCAGCACGAAGCGCGCCCCGTTCCACAGCTTGTTGGCGAAATTGCGCGAGCCCTCCAGCCGCTCATCGGTCAGCCGCATGTCGTTGCCCGGCGTCGAGCCGGTCGCCAGCGTAAAGCGCAGCGCGTCCATCCCGTACTGCTCCGCCTTGTCCAGCGGATCGACCACGTTGTCCAGACTCTTGCTCATCTTGCGGCCCTCGGCGTCGCGCACCAGACCGTGCAGATAAACCGTCCGGAACGGCGCGGGGCCGATGTTGTAGCAGCCCAACATGATCATCCGCGCCACCCAGAAAAACAGGATGTCGTAGCCCGTCTCCATCACGCTCGAGGGGTAGAAACGCGCCAGATCCTCGCTCTCGTCCGGCCAGCCCAGCGTCGAATGCGTCCACAGCCCGCTCGAAAACCAGGTGTCGAGCACATCCGGATCCTGGATCAGATCCGCGCCGCCGCAGCGCGGGCAGACCTGCGGATCCTCGTGGGCGACGATCGGCTCCGCGCCCTCATCGATCGTGATCTCCCCGTCTTCGGCCGGGATGATCGCCTCCGCGTCGCACGCACGGCAGTACCAGGCCGGGATGCGGTGCCCCCACCACAGCTGCCGCGAGATGCACCACGGGCGGATGTTCTCCATCCACTGCAGATAGACGGCGGTCGAACGCTCGGGCACGATCCGCACCTCGCCCTCGCGCACCACCCGCGCCGCCGCCGCCGCCAGCTCCGTCGTGTCCACGAACCACTGATTGGAGACCAGCGGCTCCACCGCCACCCCGCTGCGCTGCGAATGCCCCACGTTGTGCCGGTGCGCCTCGGTGCGCACCAGATAGCCGTCCTCCGCCAGATGCTCGACGATCCGCTCGCGCGCCTCGTCGCGATCCATCCCCACATAGATGCCGCCCTCGGCCGTGATCGAGCCATCCCAGTCCACCGCGCGGAGCGGTTCCAGACCGTGCCGCTCGCCGATCTCGAAGTCCAGCTGATCGTGCCCCGGCGTGATCTTCAGCGCGCCCGTCCCGAACTCCGGATCCACCGCCGCGTCGGCCACGATCGGCAGCAGCCGCTCGAAACCGCGCAGCGGCAGCCGCACCAGCCGCCCGTGATGCGGCTGCCAGCGCTCGTCGTCCGGATGCACCGCAATCGCCACATCGGCCGGGATCGTCTCCGGCCGCGTCGTCGCGATCGTCACCCCGCCCGCATCTTCACCAGCCAGGTCGCCGACCAACTCATTGCCCTGCTCATCCACGAACGGGTAGCGCACATGCCAGAGATGCCCCTCGCTCTCCTGGTACTCCACCTCCACATCGGAGAGCGCCGTCATCATCTGCGGATCCCAGTTGATGATCCGCGCGCCGCGGTAGATGCGCCCGTCGTTGAACAGATCGACGAACGTCTTGCGCACTGCGCGGCGCGGCGTGTCGTCGAGCGTGAAGACGGAGCGATTCCAGTCGCACGACGCCCCCATTCGCCGCGCCTGATCCTCGATCCGCGAGCGGTAGCGGTGAACCCACTGCCAAACCCGCTCCACAAAGGCCTCGCGCCCCAGGTCGTGGCGCGTCTCGCCCTCCCGCGCCAACTGCTGCTCCACCACGCTCTGCGTCGCGATCCCCGCGTGATCCACGCCCGGCAGCCAGAGCGTCGGATCGCCCAGCATCCGGTGCCAGCGCGTCAGCGCGTCCTCAATCGTCAGCGTGATCGCGTGGCCCAGATGCAGCGCGCCCGTCACGTTCGGCGGCGGCATGATGATCGTGAACGGCTCGCGCCCCTCCCCGGAATCGGCCGGCGGCGCAAACCAGCCGCCCTCCTCCCAAAAGCGGTAGATCGACTCCTCATACGCCTGCGGGTCGTAGGCCGGCGGCAGCGGTTCGGCGGATTCGCGTTGGTCTGTGGTCACGATCTGCTCCAGGTCGGCGTCCACCCGCGCGGGTGGGCGAATGCAGTGCGGCGAGAGAGGAAATTCGGGCCCGACCGGCACGCTCAGCGCGCCCGCCGGACCTAGCCTACGGCGACGACGACGGAATCAATCACATCCGCCGCGCGCGGCTGCTCGGCGGCCTGCGCGCCTCGTTCGTTCCGTCCGTTCCGCCCATCCCGCTCAGCGCGGAACCCACGCCGGCGGGCGGCCAGCTCGAGCTCGCGCAGCATGTCCAGCCCGCGCCGCGTATCGCTCGCCACCCGCGCCGGATCCTGACGCTCCACCCGGCTGCGGAAGAGCCAGTAGGTGAACGCCTGCCATTCCGGCTGCGTAATCCGCTCGGTCTGCGGACGCTCGCTCTGTTCGCGGAAGTCGCGCAGCAGCTCGTCCTGCGTCGCGCCGTAAATGCGCGCGTGCGCGTCGCGTTCGAGATCGCGGCGCACATGGCTGAACGAAACGCCGCCGCTCTCCTTCTGCAGCGCCCGCTCCACCGCCAGCTGCAACGCCTGCTCCACCCGCACCCCGTAGAGAAAGTTGAGATGCGCCCAATACTTGGCCGGGCCGATCCGCTCCTGAAACTCATCCTCGCTCAGCGTCTGCGGCGGCGTCTCGTCCGCCAGCAGCGCCTCCACCTCCTCAGACGGCAGCAGCCCGGGCGGCATCGCGTCGCAGAGCCGCTCACAGAGCAGCAGCCAGTCGAACGCCTCGCGCTCAATCAGATAGACGTACTCCCGCCCGTCAACCAGCTCGCGCGGGATGTCCCAGCGCCGAATCGCGTCGAGCAGAGCGTCGAACCAGGGCTGCCCGGCCCGCAGCGCCAGCTCGAACGCGATCAGGTAGGAGTCCGCATCCAACGCCGTCGGCGGCAGCGCCTGATCGTCCTCGTCTTCGACGATCTCCGCGAAGCCGGCGCCCCGCAGGGCCTCCGCTGCCTCGCGGTCGAAGATGTTCGGGGTCTCTATGCCGCTCGTCCGTGGCATCGCTTGTACTTCTTGCCGCTGCCGCAGGGGCAGGGTTGATTGCGTCCGACCTTCTGGCTGGTTGTTGTCTGCGTGCCGACCGGCGCCGCCGCCGTGGCCGTGCCGCCCGACTCGCGCACGTTGCGCGCCCCCACGGCATCCGCCGCGCTGCGCGCCGGCGCGGCCGGCGGCGCGCTCACGCGCCCAATCCGACGCCCCCGCCGACCCGCTCCGTTGGCCGTCTGCTCCGCCGACTGTCCGCCTGCCTGCCGACCTGCTTGCCCGTTGCGCTGCCCATCCGACTGACCCGCCGACTGGTCGAGCGGCGCGGCCTGCGCGTGCATCGCCGCCGCCACCACATCGCGCCGCAGCGCCGCGACCAACTGGTCGAACATGTCGAACGCCTCGCGCTTGTAGGTCACCAACGGATCCTGCTGCCCGTAAGCCTGGAGGCCGACGCCCTGCCGCAGCGAGTCGATCTCCGTCAGATGCCGGATCCAGAGCCGATCCATCGCCGAGAGCACCAGCGTGCGCAGACTCAGCCGCCAGGACTCGGATTGCAGCCGTTCGCCCAGCTGCTCCAGCCGCTCCGCGATCAACTCGCTCAGCGCATCCTGGCACTCGCCCAGCTCCGCGCCGTCCAGCTCGTCCAGATCCAGACCTTCCAAAGGCGTCAGCTGCGCCGCCTCCTGCCAGAACTCGTCGGCCACGCTCCGATCCCACAACCCCTCGCCGAACGCGCCGCCCAGATCGTCGATCGTCTGCTCCGCCATGTCGCCGATGATCTCGCGCAGATCCTCCCCCGCGTTGAGCACCTTGTCGCGCTCGCGGTAAATCACGTCGCGCTGCCGATTGATCACGTCGTCGTAGTCGACCAGATGCTTGCGGATATCGAAGTGGTAGGCCTCCACCTTCAGCTGCGCCTGCTCCAGCGCCTTGCCCACCATCCCCGACTCGAGCGGCGTGCCGTCCTCCAGCCCCACCTTCTCCAGCATCCCCGGCAGCCAGTCGGGCGAGAAGCGCTTCATCATCCCGTCCTCGAACGAGACGTAGAAACGCGAAGAACCGGGATCCCCCTGCCGCCCCGAACGACCGCGCAGCTGATTGTCGATCCGACGCGACTCGTGACGCTCCGTGCCGATCACCGCCAGCCCGCCCGCCTCCGGCACGCCCGCGCTCAGCTTGATGTCCGTGCCCCGCCCCGCCATGTTCGTCGCGATCGTGACCGCCCCCGGCTCGCCCGCCCGCGAGATGATCTGCGCCTCCCGCTCGTGCTGCTTCGCGTTGAGCACCTCGTGCCCAATGCCCCGCTTGCGCAACATCTGCGAGAGCCGCTCCGAAGTCTCCACCGACGCCGTGCCCACCAGCACCGGACGCCCCAACTGCTGCAGATCCCCGATCTCCTCGATCACCGCGTCGAACTTCGCCTGCTCCGTGCGGAACACGAAATCCGCCTGATCGTTGCGCACCATCTCCCGGTGCGTCGGCGCCACCACCACCTCCAGCGAGTAAATCTTGTCCAGCTCCTCCGCCTCCGTCTCCGCCGTGCCCGTCATCCCCGCCAGCTTGTCGTACATCCGGAAATAGTTCTGGTAGGTGATCGTCGCCAGCGTCACCGACTCCCGCTCCACGCTCACCCCCTCCTTCGCCTCAATCGCCTGGTGCAGCCCCTCCGAGTAGCGCCGCCCGTCCATCATCCGCCCCGTGAACTCGTCGACGATCACCACCTTGCCCTGCCGCACCACGTAGTCCCGATCCCGCTCGTAGATGAACTGCGCCTTCAGCGCCGCATCCAGAAAGCGCGTCAGCCGCGCGTTCTCGCCCTCGAACAGGTTGTCGATCCCCAGCAGCTCCTCAACTCGCGCGATCCCCTGCTCGGTCAGCGCCACCGTCCGCGACTTCGGCTCCGGCGTGAAATCCTCGCCCGCGCGCAGGCTGCGCACCAGATTGGCGAAGACCCGATAGGTGCTCAGCGACTCCTCCGCCTGCCCGCTGATGATCAACGGCGTCCGCGCCTCGTCGATCAGAATGTTGTCCACCTCATCGACGATCGCATAGGCCAGCGGGCGCTGCACCTTCTCCTCCGGATCCAGCACCATGTTGTCCCGCAGATAGTCGAAGCCGAACTCATTGTTCGTCCCGTAGGTGATGTCCGCGCGGTAAGCCTCCCGCCGCGTGCAGGGCCGCAGCATCCGCAAATCGCCCAGCTCGCGCCGACGCTGACGCTCCTCCGCATCCAGCTGCGGATCGTCCTCCTCCTCCGGCGTGTGCTCCACCGTCGGGTCGAAGAGGAACGCCGCGCGGTGCTGCAACACCCCCACCGAGAGCCCCAGCGCGTGGTAAATCGGCCCCATCCACTGCGCGTCGCGCTTCGCCAGATAATCGTTCACCGTCACCAGATGCGCCCCATCGCCCTCCAGCGCATTCAGATAGAGCGCCAGCGTCGCCACCAGCGTCTTCCCCTCGCCCGTCCGCATCTCCGCAATCTTGCCCTGGTGCAGCACCATCCCGCCCAGCAGCTGCACATCGTAGTGGCGCATCTCCACACTCCGACGCGCCGCCTCCCGCACCGCCGCAAACGCCTCCGGCAGAATGTCGTCCAGCGACGCCCCATCCTCCAGCCGCCGCACAAACTCCGCCGTCAGCGCCCGCAGCTCATCATCGCCCAGCCGCTCCGTCCGCCCCTCCCACTCATTCACCGCCTCCACCGCCGGACCCAGCCGCTTAATCTCGCGCGAATGCGAGTCCCCGAACATCCCCCGCACGCGGCTCAGCAACGCCATCAGCCCATTCCCCCAAAGCAGCGCCCCATCCAGGCGCGCAGATAGCTTTACCATACCGCGCCGCCCCGCAAAGCGTCGCCGTTGCCTGAGTTGTCCGCAGCGGATCGCCTCACGTCGCGTGCAGCGGACATCCCCGCCCGAAGTGATTCCCAAACGCCAGCCAGCGCCCGTCCGGCGACCATTGCAGCAGCGATCCGGACCAATAGCCGGGAGCGAATGACCTGTAGGAGCGTTCCAGCTGTCCTTCACGGTTGAAGATCAGCAGGCGGGAAAGGTGAAAGCCCGACAGCGGCGATTTCAGCACGGCGAGACCGTCCCGTCCGTGCGGACCGACAGCGGCGGCCTCGTGCTGGTGGACGACAAAATAGTCTCCGCTCGGCGACCACTGATCATGCCCCTCGCACCAGAGCGCAAAATGCCCCCGCGTTGTGATCTTGCGCACCAACTCGACGTTCCGTTCGCCGCCGTCCAACGGCGTCAGTCTGAACAGATCGATCGACTCCTTGTCGGTTTGCAGAATGAACTCGCTCGAATTCGGCGACCACGCTGCATGGCGGCCGCGGAATGGCGCCCCGGCGTCGCTCTGCAGCTCCGAGGCATCGGGGAGCGCGCGCAGAGTCCCCAACCGGTCGTCATACAGTGCGGGCAGCTCATCCGTCTGGAGCACCAGCGCGTACGCTCCGTTCGGCGACCAGACGACCTGAGCATGCGAACCGTGGTCCGACATCGCATCGATCTTCGACACATCGCCGGTCGCATAGTTCACCGAATACCATCCGCTCGCGTAGGTGGAGAGCCACACGATTGACGCGCCCGGCTGCGGCACGACATCCCACGACCATCCTCCCCGCCCTCCGTCCGGCAGAGCAATCGTCCGCGTGATTTCTCCTTTGGGTGTAGCGATCCGCAACGCCTCCAGGTCACGCACAGCCAGCGTCTCCGCATTCAGCCAGACGGGCACGCTGCCGCGCAGCCCGCGGAGCGCGTGAATCTCGCCGTCAACCGACACAGCAGTAGGCCCCGTCGGTACGCCGTCCAACACTCGCGCGCCGGCGACGATCAGCCAACGACTGTCCGGCGACCACGGGCCGTATCGATACACGCTGCTGCCGCTCTGCGGGTACCGGAACGCATCCGAAAAGGCGACCACGCGCGAGCCGTCAACCGCGATCAGATACAGCAGGGACCCCAAGTGCTCGCTCCGGGAAAGGCTGCCGCCGCTGTATCCCGGAACCATGACCACCACATACCTGCCGTCGGGCGAAAAGCTCCAGCCGCCGGTCGGCGGCGCATCTCGCGTCACCGTCTCCAGCTCCGGATCGAGCAGCCAGATTTGCTCCCCTTCAACGCCGGCCAGCCGCCCGTCCGCCGTCCATTGCCAGACCGACGCAGGCGGCCCCGACAGCAACGCCGGATCGCCCTCGCCTTCGGCGGAAACGACGAACGTGCCTCCGCCCACAAAGACCGGCAACTGCTCCAGCAGCTCGCCTGAGCCTCCGCCGTACAGCAAGTCCGCCCAGACCCAGGCGAACTCCGGGGCCCGCTCAACGTCTGGCCACTCAGCGCCCGGCGCGACCGCCAGCCACGCACCGTCGATCGAACGACCGAACACGGCATACGTCTCACCTTGACTGCCGACAGTAAACACGCTCGGCCCTCCACCCGGACGCACAAACGCCCACCCGGATGTCGCGCCCGCCCTGACGCGAATAGGCGCGGCTGTTCGAGCCGGCAACCGCGCAAGAGCAGCCGCCGGGGCGTCGACGTCGCCCACGCGCACCCACCCCGTTGACCCGCCCGGAAGCATGACGCGCACCCAGGGATCCGCACCCGGCGTGATTGCCGTCACAAGCAATCGCCGCCCCGCCTCAACCTCCGCAACGGCAGGCCAGTCCGCCGCCGGCCGCAGCCGCACAACCACCGCCTCCCGCGCCATCACCGGCACCGGCGCCTCAGCCCCCGCCAGCCCCGCCAACTCCGCATACGGAAACCGCTCCCCGCCCGGCCCATCCGCCGCCGAGGGCGCAACCGCCCCCGCTGCCAGCACCAGCGCCGCCGCAACCGCCGTGATCGCGCGAAATCGCCGCATCGAAACGCTCCCTCCGACACGCTATGCGTGAGAAAAACAACCGGACGTCGACTCCTCGCCGATCGCCAGCCACCGCCCATCGAAGGACCAGCCGACCTCGGTGAAACTGCGCCTGACACCGTCCATCGTTCGGAATGCGCGAACGAACCGACCGGCCCGGTCGTAGACCATGATCCATCCCACGTTGAAATTCCCCCGACTGTCCGCGTCCGGCGGCGCCCTCAGGCCGTCCACGCCGAATGCCCGCCCGCCCAACCGCTCCTGAACCTGAACAGTGAACAACTCACCGTCCGGCGACCACTGCGGCGTCGCGCCGCACGGGTAGACGATGTCGTCGCCGACAACCAGATCGGCCTGTCTCACCCTGAACGGATCCACTTCGACGATGTACAGCGGCCACGGATTCGTTAGCCCGTCCGGGGGGTTTGGATAGAGGAGCAACCGATCTCCCGTCGGCGACCACTCAAGGCGCGCGTCCCAGCGGATCGCGTCCGCAATGCCCGGCCGAAGTTCCGCCATGGGAACCTTGACCGCCGACATCGAGGCCGCATCGAACAGCGTCAGCTCGCGGGTCCGCTTCGCGAAGATCGCGGCCCGCCGGCCGTCCCCGGACCACCGCACCTCAACCTGCGTGCGATACGACATCCGGGTGGTGAACGTCGGCATCCCCACAATCGACCGAACCTCGCCGCTTTCGAGATTCACCGCAAACCATTCGCCGCTGCCGGCAACGATCAGCTGAATGTCGTCGCCCGCCCATTGCGCGGAACCGTACGCATCCTCCGGCAGCTCGATCGTGCGCAGCAGCTCTCCCTCGCGCGACGCGACGTAGATCGCCCGCTCGCTGCGCAGTATCACTCCGCCGTTGGGCCGCCATTCCCAATCGATCAGGGACGCCTTGTCCTGGCTCAGCCACTCCGGCGCATCCACTGCGGGCAGGCGAACGACGCGGCCGTCCACACCAACGATCCGCGTCGAGCGATCCGCCGGCAGGCAATACTCCAGCAAAGCGAGCGGCGCGAGCAACGCGCGGCCGTCCGGAGACCAACTGAGCTCCGCCTCGGGCATCGGCAGGTCGTTCGACAGGCAGTCGCGCCAACGCGACGCGAAGATCGCCTCAACCAGGACCGGATCGCCCCCATCTACCGGAGCGATCAGCAAGTCATCCACATCCGCATCCTCTCGCCGCAGCACGGCGGCGAGGTGCGCGCCGTCGGGCGCTATAAGCGCGCGCAGCCTGAAGCGCGCGATGCGACGCCGCCCGCCGTCGTCGGGCGTCAGCGCCTCCCAGCCGAACTCGCCCGTCCAAATGAGCAGTTCGCCGCTGGCCGTCCACTGCCAACCGACTCGGCCCCAACGATCAGGAGCGGGAACGAACACCGGATCGAGCTTCGCATCCGGATCAACAGGTAGCACCGCCAAGCCGCCGGTCAATCCGTTCACGAACACCGGCAAGTCTTCAATCTCCAGGTCCTCCGCGAGCAACGAAATCTCCGACCTGTGGAGCCATACCGTAGGTTCCCGCCTCGCCGGACTCTCGCGCGAGTACTCCTCCCAGTCCCAGGCTGGCGCCGCCACCCACTCGCTGTCAGCCGAACGGCCGAGTACCGGGATCGTCCACTCGCTCCAGCGCGGCGGCGGATACCGGGCCGGCGACCCCGTCGGCCAGTCGCGCGCATTGAGCACAGGCATGGCCAGAATGGGCGGTGCAGAGCGAACTGGCAGCCGCCCGACGCTCCCGCCCGACAAGTCGACCTCCGCCAACCGCAGCCAGCCGAATGCGCCGTCCGCCAGCCGAACCTGTAGCCACGGATCGCCGCCCAACGTGACGGCTGTCGCAACCAGACTCTCGCCGGGCGCCAGCGTAGCGACGACCCGCCAGTCGCGCGCCGGCCGCAGCCGCACCGAAACCAACTCGGTCGCCTCAACCCGCACAGGGCGCCCCTCTGCCAACATTGCCAACTCCGCATACGGAAGCCCCACCCCGCCCGGCCCATCCGCCCGCATCAGCCCCGGCGCGGACGCCATACCCACGATCACCAGCAGCCAGATGGAGACGCGCCGCACCATCGTTACTCACTCACCGGACATTCGAACGGCCCGACCGTCCGTTCCCCGAACCCCAGCCAACGGCCGTCTGGTGACCATTCGACCTTCCTGCGGGCGGAGTAGGGCCAGTGTTCAAGGGTGCGAAACGCCCGGACAAACGCACCCGTCCGGCTGTAGATGAGGATCTGCACGCTCTCAGCCTCTCCGTCGAACGCCGCCAACCCATCACGCCGATACCAGTCTGCCCCACGCCGCTCGAGCAGATCGAGGCGCTCAATCGCGAATCGTTCTCCGTCGGGCGACCAGCGAACAGCCCCACCGCAAACAGATCCGTCTCCTTGACCGTTCACTTCGATCCACTCGCCGGAGCCCAACTCAACGACGTACAACCTCCACTCGCCTTCGTGCTTGACATTCAACAGCAGGCGCTCCCCAGCCGGCGCGAAGTGCCGCCCTGCGCCGATCTCCTCAACGCCGTCGGGGAGCGGCAGTTGCGCCGCCGCTCCGGTCGGCCCGTCGAACAGCAGCAATACGCGGTCGCCGCCAACTGTCGTTGCGAATGCGAACCGCCGGCCCCTCGACGGCTTGCTGAACTCATCCGTCGATTCAGCGATCTCCAGCGTCGCCGCCGCGCCCGACTCCAGATCGAGCAGAACCCAGCTCCCGTCGCGAGATCGGACGGCCGCCTTGAGCGATGCCCACGGGTGTCCATTCTCGGTACGGAACCATCGATGCAACCCTTCTGCGATGACGGGCGGTTGCGCGATCTCGCGGAGCCGATCGCCTTCGTGCGCCGCCACATGCAGCGCGCTGCCTTCGATATGCGGCTCGTGCAGAAGCAGTCTCCCATCGGCGAGCCACACCCAGTACTGCATCTGCCCTTCACCCGGCCGAGGCAGCCGATGATGGCCGCTCTCGACGTCGACCACCGAATACTCGACCGCAAAGCCGGGCCACCCGTGATGCGGCGAGGCGCCGGGGACCAGCAGCGCGCGACCGCCTGGCGACCACTCGCCGATCCGGTACGGCGTACCGAACTTCCAGCCTCTCCACGTATGGTGGATATCTCTCACTCGCATCCACTCCCCGCCGTCGGTCGGCACGATCACAATGTCGAACGGTTCCTCGTGGGGCTTCCCGCACTCATACCAAGCATCCACGCACTCGGCGACCGCGACATGCTCCCCGTCGGGCGCAATCGTCGCGTCGCCCGGCGGGCGGGGATGCGTCTCCAGCGCTCCCGACTGCGGATCGTAGCGCCAGATTGCGCGCTCGCCGACACCGACGACCTGGCCGCCCGCCGTCCACGCCCAGTCGGTGGCGCGCGGCAGCAGCGCGGGTTGCAGATCCGCTCTCGGCCCAACCGGTGCCAGAGTCGTCTCACGTGTAATAAAGATCGGCAGATCCGCCACAGACACATCGCTTGCGAGCAGCGCGAACTGCGCGGCCGGCGCCCACTGGACCTCGCCGTAGAACCGCACCGCAATCCATTCGCCGTCGAGCGAGCGGCCCATTACCGCGAGAGTGCGATCTTCCTCCGAGAGCCAGCCCGCCTCTAGGCCGTTCGGCCACATACGCAGCCAAACGTGATCCCCGTTAACCGGCGCAGCCTCGATCACTGGAGGCGACATCACCGCCAGCCGCGCGATTGGCGCGCCTGAATACCCGGTGTCGGCCAGGCGCAGCCAGCCGCGCTTATCGCCCGCGAGCCTCACCAAGAGCCAGGGATCGCCTCCTGGCGTAATGCCCAGCGCAGCAACATCGTCGCCAGCCGTGAAACGCGCGACCACCGGCCAATCCAGCGCCGGTCGCACTCGCACCGCCGCATCCCGCTCCAGCGTGAACGAAACCTCCACTGGCGGCGCAACCGCCCCCGCCAGCGCCGCCAGCTCCGCATACGGAAACCGTGGCGACGGCCCATCCGCACGCGCCCGGTCCACGAGCAGACCCGCGAGCAGCGCCGCAACGACCAAAACCGCCAGCGCAACGATGATCACACACCTCATGGCAGGCAAGACGTCCTGAAACCGCTCAAGGTTCCCTCAGCCGCCGCTCACGTAAACAGCGCCCCCACCGACTCCCCCTCGTGAATGCGCCGAATCGCCTCGCCCAGCAGCGGCGCCACCGACACCGTCTCAAACTGCGACGACGCGCAGCCCGCCGGCCGCGGCAGCGTGTCCGTCGTCACCACCGCGCTGATCGGGCTGCCTCCCAGACGCTCCAGCGCCGGCCCCGAAAACACCCCGTGCGTGGCCGCCGCGTAGACCCGCGTCGCCCCCTCGTCCAGCAGCACCTGCGCCACCTCGCAGACCGTCCCCGCCGTGTCGATCTCGTCGTCGATGATCAGCGCCTCGCGCCCCTCCACACTGCCGATCAGCTGCAGCAGCTCCGCGCAGTCGTCGTTCCCCGCCCGCCGCTTCTCGGCCACCGCCAGCGGCAAATTCAGCGCGTCCGCGAACACCCGCGCCCGCTTCGCTCCGCCCAGATCGGGCGACACCACCACGCCGTCGAAGCCCCGCCGCGCGAAATACTCGCTCAGCAGCCGCTGACCCGTCAGCTCGTCCGTCGGCACCCGGAAAAAGCCCTGAATCTGCCCCGCGTGCAAATCCATCGTCAGCATCCGGTCCGCGCCCGCCGTCTCAATCAGATCGGCGAACAGCCGTGCCGTGATCGGCACCCGCGGCTGATCCTTCTTGTCCGAGCGCCCATAGGCGAAAAACGGCGCAACCGCCGTCACCCGCCCCGCCGACGCCCGCCGCGCCGCGTCGATCATGATCAACAGCTCCACCAGATGGTGGTTGGCCGGGCGCGCGCCGGGCTGAATCAGGAAGACATCCCGCTCGCGGATGTTCTGCTGCAGCTGCACGAACGTATTCCCGTTGGCGAAATCAAAGACATTCGCCTCGCCTAGCTCCAGCTCCAGGTAGGCGCACACATCGCGCGCCAGCTGCGGGTGCGCGTTGCCCGTGAAAATGACCGGTGGACCGATGAATCGGCTCAATGCAGTGCCTCCCCCGCGCGAAAGTATCGCACGCCCCGCAGCCGCGGCGCGTCTCCGCCCCACGCTGTCGCTATGTGAAGACCGCCGCGCCGCCCTGTGCAAGTCTGTGCAGGTCTGCCCAAAACGGTGGACCGACACGGCGCGCCCAGCACGCCCAACGTGTCGCAGTGAACGCAGCCCGCGCCGGGTCTTGCGCAAGCCGCCACGCGCAGGTCTTGCGCAAGCCGCCCTGCGTGGGTACGATGCTGCTGTTGGCACTCACAGCGTGAGAGTGCCAGCGCGCAACCCCGCGAACCGCGGCGCCACGCGCCGGCGAACACAGGAATCAGAGGGAAACGGGCACAATGGCAGAGGGAACCCAACTGGAGCCGCTGAACGACCGCCTGGTGATCAAGCCGCTCCACCAGGAACAGGTGCTGTCGAGCGGAATCGTCATCCCCGACTCGGCCAAGGAAAAGCCGCAGCAGGGCGAAGTCATCGCGATCGGCCCCGGCAAGCGCGACGACGCCGGCAAGCGCATCGAGATGGACATCTCCATCGGCGACCGCATCCTCTACAAGAAGTACACCGGCCAGGAAATCCAGATCGACAACGAGGACCTGATCGTGCTCGAAGAGCGCGAGGTGCTCGCCAAGGTCGTCGTCTAGCACCGCCGACCGACCAAACCGGCCCGCAACCGCCGAACTCGAGGCCGGCCCGCAGCGCGCGCCGCAACTGGCGCGCTTGCCCGTGAGGAGACACGATGGCAGCCAAGCAACTCGCCTTCGACATGGAGGCCCGCAAGTCGCTCCGCGAGGGCGTTGACGCCCTCGCCGACACCGTCAAGGTCACGCTCGGCCCCCGCGGCCGCAATGTCGTGCTCGACAAAAAGTTCGGCGCGCCTCTGATCATCAACGACGGCGTCACCATCGCCCGCGAAATCGAGCTCGATGAGCCCTTCCGCAACATGGGCGCCCAACTCGCCAAGGAAGTCTCGATCCGCACCAACGATGTCGCGGGCGACGGCACCACCACCGCCACCGTGCTCGCCCAGGCGATCGTCACCGAAGGCCTCCGCAACGTCGCCGCCGGCGCCGACCCCATGGCCCTCAAGCGCGGCCTCGACAGCGGCCTCCGCGTCGTCGTCGACGAACTCCGCGGCATGGCCGCCCCGGTCGAGCAGAAGAACGAAATCGCCGCCGTCGCCACCATCTCCGGCGACAACGAGGAAATCGGCGACATCATCGCCGATGTCATGGAAAAGGTCGGCAAAGACGGCGTGATCACCGTCGAAGAAGGCCAGGGCATCCGCATGGAAACCGAGTTCACCGACGGCATGCAACTCGACCGCGGCTACGTCTCCCCCTACTTCGTCTCCAACCCCGAACGCATGGAAGCCGGCATCGACGACCCCTACATCCTGATCACCGACCGCAAGATCAGCGCCGTCCAGGACGTCGTCCCCCTGATGGAAAAGCTG
Organism: Dehalococcoidia bacterium; assembly: GCA_965242565.1. Lineage (GTDB taxonomy): Bacteria > Chloroflexota > Dehalococcoidia > Bin125 > Bin125 > CATQGW01. The sequence goes on from OZ251457.1 coordinate 2,454,978, forward strand.
CTCCAGATCACCAAAAACTTCGTGATCATCGCCGACGACGTCGACGGCGAAGCGCTCGCCACCCTGGTCGTCAACAAGCTGCGCGGCACCATCAACGTGCTCGCCGTCAAGGCCCCCGGCTTCGGCGACCGCCGCAAGCAGCAGCTCGAAGACATCGCCGTGCTCACCGGCGGCACCTTGATCACCGAAGAGCTCGGCCGCACCCTCGAACAAACCCAGGTCGCCGACCTCGGCCGCGCCCGCCGCGTCGTCTCCAACAAGGACGACACCACCATCGTCGAGGGCAGCGGCTCCGACGAGGCGATCCAGAACCGCATCAAGGAAATCAAGGCCCAGATCGACGTCACTGCCTCCGACTTCGACCGCGAAAAGCTCCAGGAGCGCATGGCCAAGCTGGCCGGCGGCGTCGCCGTGATCAAGGTCGGCGCCCCGACCGAGGTCGAGCTCAAAGAGAAGAAGGCCAAGCTCGAAGACGCCCTCTCCGCCACCCGCGCCGCCGTTGAAGAGGGCATCGTCGTCGGCGGCGGCTGCGCCCTGCTGCGCGCCGACCGCGCGCTCGGCGAGCTCGACGACAGCTCGGCCGGCGACCAGCGCACCGCCGTGCGTCTGCTCCGCACCGCGCTCGAAGCCCCCATCCGCCAAATCTCCCACAACGCCGGCCAGGAAGGCTCCGTCGTGATCGGCAAAATCCGCAAGGAGGAAGCCGACAGCTTCGGCTACGACGCCAAGCGCGACCTGTACGGCGATATGCTCGAGTTCGGCATCGTCGACCCCGTCAAGGTCGTCCGCTCCGCCCTCGAAAACGCCGTCTCCATCGCCGGCATGGTGCTCACCACCGAGTCCCTCGTCGCCGAAATCCCCCAGCCCCCCGCCGCACCCGCCGGCATGCCCCCCGACATGGGCATGGACTACTAGCGCTTACTCGCGCAAGTCCGACTGCTGCTGACGCGCATCCAGCTCCCGTCGCCCCCGACTTGTTCGAGGGGCCATACGGCCGTCGCGCCCAACCGCCGTCATACCCGCGCTTGCCGCGGGTATCTCGGCGTGAACAGCACCAACCCCGGGAACCCGCATCCCCCATCACTCCCGCCCACCCTTCCCCGTCATTCCCGCCCCCGAGCGGGAATCGGCCCCAACCACCCCTCCGTCGCCCCAACCCCAATCACGGCCGCATCCCATACCGCACCCGCACCCCCAACTGCGACGGCAACTGCGTCTCATACGCCGTCGCCAACCATTCCGCCAGCAGCCGCCGCGTATCGCGCGGATCGATGATGTCCTCCACCGCGAACGCCTCCGCCGCGCTGAACGGACTGCGCAGCGCGATCAGCCGCTCCTCGATCTCCGCCCGGTGCGCGTCCGGATCCTCCGCCGCCTCAATCTCCCGCCGGTAGGCCGCCGCCACCCCGCCCTCAATCGGAATCGATCCCCACTCCGCCGACGGCCACGCCACCCGGAAGCAGAAGCGGCTGAAATCCTGGTGCGCCCCGCCCGCCACCCCGTACAGCCGACGCACCACCACCGTCGCCCACGGCACCTGCGAATCGTCAATCGCCGCCGCCGCCCGCACACCCGCCCGCAGCGCCCCCGAACCCTCGCCCGGACGACCGATCAGAAAGCCCGGCTGGTCCGCGAAATTCACGATCGGCAGGTGAAACACATCGCAGAGGTCCACGAACTTCTCAAACTTGCGCGCCTCCGCCGCCGCCATCGCCCCGCCGTAGTGCATCGGATCGTTGCCCAGCACCCCCACCGGCATCCCCCCAATCCGCGCGAAACCCGTCACCTGCGCCCGCCCGTAATGGCGGTTCAGCTCGAAGAATGAGCCGCGATCCACCACCAGCTCAATCAACTTGCGCGGGCTGTAGCCGCGGTTGCGGTGACGCGGAATGAGCGAGACCAACGCCTCCTCGCGCCGATCCGCCGGGTCATCCGTCTCCGCAACCGGCGGCAGCTGATGCACGTTGGTCGGCAGATACGAGAGAAACGCCCGAATCTGCTCCAGCAGCTCCTCTTCATCGGCTGCGTCGTTATCCACCACCCCGCTGCCCCGCGCGTGTACCTCGTAGCCGCCCAAATCCTCCTTGCTGATCTCCTCGCCCAGCGAGCGCTTCACCAGCGGCGGCCCGCCCGCGAACACCTGCGTCGTGCCCCGCACCATCACCGCAAAATGGCTCGCCGGTACCTCCGCCGCCGGCAGCCCCGCCACCGAACCCAGCGCCGCCGACACCACCGGTACCTCCGCCATCAGCTTCCCCCAGCGCTGCGGCCAGTACATCTCCGGCAGATACGTGCGCCCCATCTGCGCCGTCGCCCGAATGTCCGCGCCGAAGCCGTCGATCAGCCGAATCAGCGGCAGCTTCAGCTCGATCGCCATCTGCTCCGCGTCGCCCGTCTTGTCGCCGCCCCCGCCGTGTACCCGCAGCTTGCCCCGCTCCACCTCCGAGCCGCCCTTCAGCCGCGCCGTGTAATCGGCGCCCCGCACCACCACTGGACGCCCGTCGATCCGCGCCGTCCCCATCACCGTGCCCGACGGCAGAAAGCCCACCAGCTCCCCGTCCTCGTAAAAGCCCGCCCCCGCCAACACCCCGCGCTCGCGGAACGAGCCCTCATCCGTCAGCAGCTCGATCCGCTCCCGCACCGTCAGCCGACCGAGCTCGTGCTGCTCCCGCACCCGCTCCGGCCCGCCCATCCGCCGCGCCAGCTCGCGCCGCCGCGTAATCTCCGCAATCTCCGGCTTCCAGGACATGGCATCGCCTCCTCAACCGTCAAACGCCCAACGCCGCCACAGTATCGCGCACGATCGACGGGGCTACACTCGGATCAGGCAGATGACCACCCACGAACGCACCATCAACATCGCGTTGGGGGAAATCCTCGCCGATCTACGCCGCAGCTGGACCGTCCACGCCGAAGCAATCGGCGGCCTGCTCGACGACGGCGGCCGCGTCGACATCCTCGTGCAGGATGCCAGCGGCTGGCCGGTCGCCATCGAAGCCGAACGCGAGAACCACGCTGCCGCCGAATCCGATGCCATCGCTCGGCTGGGCCGAACCGTCGCCCGGACCGACAAAACCATCGAAACCGCCATCGCCCTCGTCCACTCTGAGGTGCTGCTGTCGCTCACGGGCGACGAATTGCGCGAGACGACGAGCGCTACGGACGCCTTCGAATACGCGCTCTACTCGCGCCGCCCCGACCGCACTCCTGAGCGGCTGCCCGTCGCCGGCTGGCTGCGCGGCAATCTGCGCGACCTGGCGATGCTGATCCGCCGCGCCGCTGCGCCCGCCGCCCGCGTCGACGAGCTCGCACAGGAGCTCGAGCGCGGCGTCGAACAGGCCGCCAACCTGCTCACCGAGCGGCACCCCATCCAGTCGTCGCGCGGCCGGCAATTCGCCGAACTGCTGCGTCAGGAGGATGATGAGCAGGGCCAGACACGGCGGATCGGCATGACTGTGCTGGCCAACGCGCTGATCTTCCACGCCGCCCTGGCCGATGCCAACTTCATCGTGCCGGCTCGCGAGGGACCGCGTCCACTCCTGCCGGTCGAGCGCTTCCACGACGACATCTCCTGGTTCCAGGGAGAACTCAGCGCGGAATGGGCGGCGGTGCTGCATAGCAACCACTGGCCGATCTTCGCCACCGCCCGTGAGCTGCTGCGGCTGATGCCGCAGCGGGCCGGCACACTGGTACTGGAGCGTCTCTGGCGCAGCGTGCGACGGCTGATCGACGGCGGGGTAACCCGTTCCCACGACCTCATGGGCGTGGTCTTCCAGCGCCTGATCGCCGACCGCAAATTCCTCGCCACCTTCTACACCCGACCGACCTCCGCCGCGCTGCTCACCGGCCTCGCCGTACCGGCCGATCGCGCGCCTCGCGGCGCCGATTGGAGCAACGCCGAAGCGCTCGGCGCAATTCAGATCGGCGACTTCGCCTGCGGCACCGGCACGCTGCTCTCGAGCGCCTATCAGCGCATCGCCGCCCTGCACGAGCTGCACGGCGGCGACCCCGCAGCGCTTCACCAAAACCTGATGGCCAACGGACTCGTCGGACTCGACGTGGTCAATACGGCCGTTCACCTGACCGCCTCGATGCTGGCCGGCGCACAGCCGGGCACGCCGTTCGACGGTGAGTGCCTGCTCACCATGACCTACGGCGCGCAGAACGACGGCTCGGTGCGCGCCGGCTCGCTCGAACTCCTGGCCGACTCTGTACAGCCCAACCTGGTCGCCGACGCAGCCGCCACAACCGCCGGCGGCCGCGAACCCGAAAACGTCCAGGACCTCGTCAGCCGAGTCGGACACGGCAAATTCGACCTCGTGATCATGAATCCGCCCTTCACCCGCCCGACCAACCAGGAGCTCGCCAAACGCGACGTCCCGATACCCGCGTATGCGGCGTTCGAAGCATCCCCCAGCGAGCAACGCAAACTGGGCAACCGCATCTCGAAACTGACGAAGGACGGACCCTCCAACGGGTTTGCCGGGCTGGCCTCGCACTTCGCCGAACTCGCCAACAGAAAGCTGCGCCCCGACGGCGCGCTGGCAATGGTCTTGCCGCTCAGCGCAATCAGCGGCGAATCCTGGTCCGAAATACGATCGCGCTGGGCGGACCAATCCAAAGAGATCATCGTCGTGACCATCGCCCAACCAAAGGAGATCGACACATCGTTCTCCGCCGACACGAACATCGCCGAGTGCCTCCTCATCGCCGCTCGCGGCCAGGCCGCGCCGCACCGCGGTTACTTCGTCGTCCTCCAGCGCCGACCGGAATCCGCGCAACACGGCGATCTCATCGCCGACGCAATTCGCAGGCAAATCGGCGCCGGCGCAGTGCGGCGGCTGGAAGACGGCCCGATCGGGGGTACGCCGCTGACGCTCGCCAACGAGGTCGTCGGCCAGCTGTTGGATTGCCCCCTGACCGACGGACCGTGGGGCTTCGTCGGCGTCGCCGACTCGATGCTCGCGCAGATCGCGCACGCGGTATCCAACGGCGCTCTTCCCGCATTCTCAGGCGGCGGCGACGCTGTGCAGCTGCCGGTCAACGCCTTGGGCGCGATCGGGCGCAGCGGACCCGTCCATCGCGCAGTCGGCAGTCTGCGCGAAACCCGAGCGCGTGGAGCGTTTGAAATCCACAAGCCCCCGCTGAGCCCGCAACCCGTCTTTCCCGCGTTGTGGACCCACGACGAAACGCGCAAAGCGCGGCGCACGCAACGGCCGATCTGCCGCGACCGCTCGCTCATCGTGCAACCCGACTCCGAGGGCTTCCCCCGCGACGGCGCCGACTATCGCAGCATCTGGTCAACCGCGACGCGCGCCCATTACAACAGCGATATCCACTTCAACGCCCAATCGCTGCTGGTCGCCATGACGCCCGCCCCGGCGCTCGGCGGACGCGCCTGGCCCTCGGTCATCCTTAACGACCCTGAGCACGAGCCGGCCTTCGCGCTCTGGTGCAACTCCACCCTCGGACTGCTCATGCACTGGTGGGTTGGCAACAAAACCCAGGGCGGACGCGGCTCGGTCACCGTCACGACCATTCCGAAAATCCCCACACTCAACCTGAACGCGCTGACGCCCGCCCAACACGCCGCAGCGCACAAAGCGTTCGAGGCGCTGAGCGAGCGCCGCTTCCTGCCGTTCGCTCAGATCGACGACGACCCGGCCCGCGCCGAACTGGACCGCGCGCTGCTCGTCGACGTCCTCGGCCTCAAGCCATCCGTCGCCGCCGAGGGCGGGCCGATCGATCTCATCCGCCGCAAACTCGCAGCCGAACCGCAAATCCACGGCGGCAAGCAGACCCGCGTCATGTTCGACGGCGACTGGGAACTCGATCAGCCGCGAGCCGCCCCCTAGCCCTCCGGCAGCGCGACGTAGCCGCCCTCCTCGTCGAAACCGCTCACCGCGCCCAGCAAGTCGGCCTCCGACTCATCCTCGAAGCCGTAGCCCAACTCACCCAGATCGTCCTCATCCGCGCTGTAGAACGGATCGCTCATCTCCGACAAATCCGCCGACAGCGGCAGCGGCTTCGGCTCCGCCAGCGGCGGCAACTCGATCTCCGCGCGCGCCGGAATCATCTTCCCGATGATCACGTTCTCCTTCAGACCCGCCAGATCGTCCACCCGACCGTTGATCGCCGCGTCCGTCAGCACCCGCGTCGTCTCCTGGAACGACGCCGCCGAAAGCCACGACTTCTGCGAGAGCGACGCCTTCGTCACCCCCTGCAGCAGCGGCTGCGCCGTCGGCGGCGTCCGACCCTCGCCGATCAACTGCCGATTCACCTCGTCATACGTGTGGCGATCCACAAACTCCCCGGGCAGCCAGTCCGAATCGCCCGATTCCTCAATCTCCACATTGCGCAGCATCTGCCGCACAATCACCTCGATGTGCTTGTCGTGGATGTTCACCCCCTGCGCCCGATACACCTCCTGCACCTCCGTCACCAGGTAGCGGTGTACCGCGTCCACGCCCAGAATGCGCATCATGTCCTGCGGGTTGATCGAGCCCTCCGTCAGCGGCGCGCCCGCCTCCACCCGCTCCCCCTCCGCGATCTTCAGCCGCGCCGACGCCGGAATGTCGTACTCCCGCGCATCGTGCGTCTCGAAGCGAATCGTCAGCCGCCGCGCCCCTCGCCGACGCTCCACCATCCCATCGATCCGCGCCCGAATCCGCCGCGCCTCCGGATCCGCGTTCTCCTCCTCGCCGCGCGGCAGCCGCGCGATGATCTGCCCCGCCTCCACCAACTCCCCGTCCTGCACCAACACCCGCGTCCCCGGCGTCAGCTCATAGTCGTCGCGGTTCACGTCGTGCGCCGTGATCCGCACCTTCCGCAGCTCGCCCTCGCGCAGCACCTCCGCCGCCCCGTCGATCTCCGAAATCACCGCCTGCCCCTTCGGCGAGCGCGCCTCGAACAACTCCTCCACCCGCGGCAGACCGGTCGTGATATCGCTCACCCCCGCCACCCCGCCCGTGTGGAACGTGCGCATCGTCAACTGCGTGCCCGGCTCGCCGATGCTCTGCGCCGCGATGATCCCCACCGCCGCCCCCAACTCCACCAACTCGCCCGACGCCAGCGACTGCCCGTAGCACAGCCGGCACAACCCGTTCGTGCTGCGGCAGACCATCGGCGAGCGCACATGGAAGCTGCGCACGCCCTGCTCGATCAGCCGACCCACCGTCGCCCCATCCAGCAGCTCGTTCGCCTCCGTCAGCACCTCGCCCGTCTCCGGATCGGCGATCGGCGAAGCCGCGTAGCGGCCCGTCACCCGCTCATCCAGCGTCTCCAGAATGCTGTCGTCGTCGATCCCGCCGATCCGGATGCCCGGCACCGCAATCCCGCTCGGCGTGCAGTCCTCCTCGCGGATGATCACATCCTGCGACACATCGATCAGCCGCCGCGTCAGATAGCCGCTGTCCGCCGTCCGCAGCGCCGTATCCGCCAGACCCTTGCGCGCCCCGTGCGTCGAGATGAAATACTCCAGCACCGAGAGCCCGTCGCGGAAGGACGAGCGAATCGGCAGCTCGATGATCCGCCCCGACGGATCCGCCATCAGCCCCCGCATGCCCGCCATCTGCCGCACCTGCGTAATGTTCCCCTTCGCCCCGCTCGAAACCATCAGGTGCATCGAGCCGTAGTCCTTCAGCTGATCCGCCACCAACTCCTTCACCTGCTCTGTCGCGTCCGTCCACACATTGATCGTCGCCTGATAGCGCTCCTCGTCCGTCATCAGACCACTGCTGTAGTCGTCGCGGATCATGTCCACCCGCTTCTCCGCGTCCCGCAGCAGACCCACCTTCTCCGACGGCGGACGCAGCTCATCGATCGCAAACGTCGCCCCCGAGCGCGTCGCGTACTCGAACCCGATCGCCTTGATCCGGTCCGCCATCCGCGCCGTCTCCTCGCGCCCCAACTGCTGGTGGCACACGCCGATCAACCGCTTCAGCTCCCGCTTGTCCAACTCCATGTTGATCTCGCTGAACGGCACCCCGTCCGGCACCACCTGATCGAAAATCACCCGGCCCACCGTCGTCTCCACCAGCTCCCCGTCCGTGCGCTCGTCGCGCACCCGAATCGGGTCGTGCAGCGCCACCGCCTGCAACTCGTAGCTCAGCCGCACCTCCTCGAACGACGGGAACGCCCGCCCCACCGCGCCATCCCCCTCGTCCCCGTCCTCATCCCCGCTGCTCTCCGCATCCAGCGTCAGGTAATAGCAGCCCATCACCATGTCCAGCGTCGGCGCCACCGTCGGCTCCCCGTTCGAGGGCAGCAGCAGATTGGTCGTGCTCAGCATCACCTGCCGCGCCTCCGCCACCGCCGCCCGACTCAGCGGCACATGCACCGCCATCTGATCCCCGTCGAAATCCGCGTTGAACGCCGAGCAGACCAGCGGGTGAATCTGAATCGCGCTGCCGTCCACCAGCACCGGCTCAAACGCCTGGATGCCCAGCCGGTGCAGCGTCGGCGCGCGGTTCAGCAGCACCGGACGCGACTTCACCACATCCTCCAGCACCTCCCACACCGCCGGATTGCTGCGCTCCACGAAGCGCTTCGCGCTCTTGATGTTCGGCGCCAGCTCGCGCGTCACCAGCTCGTACATCAGGAACGGCTTGAACAGCTCCAGCGCCATCCGCCGCGGCAGCCCGCACTGGTGCAACTCCAGCTCCGGACCCACCACAATCACCGAGCGGCCCGCGTAATCCACCCGCTTGCCCAGCAGATTCTGCCGGAAGCGCCCCTGCTTCCCCTTCAGCATGTCCGACAGACTCTTCAGCCGGTGGCTGCCGCTGCCCGTCACCGCCCGGCCCCGCCGACCGTTGTCGATCAGCGAATCCACCGACTCCTGCAGCATCCGCTTCTCGTTGCGAATGATGATCTCCGGCGCACCCAACTCCAGCAGCCGCCGCAGCCGATTGTTGCGGTTGATCACCCGCCGATAGAGATCGTTCAGATCCGATGTCGCGAAGCGCCCGCCGTCCAACTGCACCATCGGGCGCAAATCCGGCGGCAGCACCGGCAGCGCCCGGAAGAACATCCACGACGGACTGTTGGTCGACTTGCTCAGCCCGTCCACCACCCGCAGCCGCTTCATCGCCTTCTTGCGACGCTGCCCGGCCGTGGTCGCCACCTCCTCCTTCAACTGCTCCGCCGTCGCCGCCAGATCCATCCGGCTGATCAGCGACAGAATCGCCTCCGCACCCATCTCGCAGCGCACCACCCCGGGGTACTGCTCCATCAACTCCTCGGCCCGCTGCTCCGTCAGAATCGCCGCGTCGAAATCGCCCGTCATCACTGGATCCACCAGCGTCGCCAGATCCCGATCAATCCGCTCCTGCAGCTCCTGCTCCGCACGCTGCTCCAGCGTGTCCAACTGCTCCCGCAGACGCTCCTCCTGCTCCGCCACATTCTCCCGCGCCAGCTCCGCGCCGCTGTCCGCCTCCGCCCGCAGCCGCGCCTCCTCCGCACGGCGCTCCCCCGCACGCTGCTCCAGCACCATCTCCAGCACCGACTCCAGCGTCTCCAGCGTCTCCTCCGCCTCGATCGGATCCCCGCGATCCGCGATCTTCTCGCCCGCCAGACGCAAATTGCGCCGCGCCTTCTTCCCGTCGAAATCGGTGATCATCGTGCGCACCGACTCCGCCTCTGCCCGCAGCTCCGCCAGCCCCGCCTCGTACGACACCCCCAGCGCCGCCAGATCCGCCGCCAGACGCGACTCAATGTCCGCCAGCAGCTTCTCCCGCGCCGCCGCCAGTTTCTCCCGCGTCTCATCCAGACGCTGCCGCTGATCGTCGATCGCGTCCTCCGCGTCCAGCCGCAGATACTCGATCGCCTTCTCCTTCGCCTCCTCATCCACATGCGTGATGATGTACTGCGCGAAGTAGAGCACCCGCTCCAGCTTGCGCGGCGACAGATCCAGCAGCAGCGCAATCCGCGCCGGCGTCCCCTTCACGAACCAGATGTGCGAAACCGGCGCCGCCAACTCCACATGCCCCATCCGCTCCCGACGCACCTTTGCCCGCGTCACCTCCACCCCGCACTTGTCGCAGATGATCCCCTTGTAGCGCACCCGCTTGTACTTCCCGCACGCGCACTCGAAATCCTTCTGCGGTCCGAAGATCTTCTCGCAGAACAGACCGTCCTTCTCCGGCTTCAGCGTCCGGTAGTTGATCGTCTCCGGCTTCAGCACCTCGCCGAACGACCAGTTGCGAATCTGCTCCGGCGACGCCAGCGAGATCCGCATCGAGTCGAAATCGCGTACCTCAAGCACGAATCACTTCCTCTCCCTCGAAGCCGGACAGATTCACGCCCAGCTGCGGCAACTCGTCGCGGCCCGGCGCCTCGAACTCGACGCGCTCCTCCGCCTGGTTGATCACCTCGACCGACAGGCCGAGACTCTGCAACTCCTTCAGCAGCACCCGGAACGACTCCGGCACCCCCGGCTCCAGCACCGTCTCGCCCTTCACGATCGCCTCGTACGCCTTCACCCGCCCCACCACATCGTCGCTCTTCACCGTCAGCAACTCCTGCAGAACGTTCGCCGCCCCGTACGCCTCCAGCGCCCACACCTCCATCTCCCCGAACCGCTGCCCGCCGAACTGCGCCTTGCCCCCCAGCGGCTGCTGCGTGATCAGCGAGTACGGACCCGTCGACCGCGCGTGAATCTTGTCCTCCACCATGTGCGTCAGCTTCATCATGTAGATGTAGCCCGCCGTCACCGGCTGATCGAACGGCAGCCCGCTGCGACCGTCGATCAGCGTCTGCTTGCCGAAAATCGGCGGCGCCCCTCGTCCCGCGCGCGCCGCCAGCGCCGCCTTGTCGAACAACGTCTGCGTCGCGTAGCCCCGCGCCGAGCGCGGCTCGCCCAGACCAATCAGCCACTCCGCCAGCGCCACCCGACTCGCAATCCCCGGCTGCCCATCGTCGAACGCACGCGCAATCGTCTCCTCGTCGTAGCCCCGCTCCCGCAGCCACGACGCCGTGCGCGCATCCGCCGCCGCCGCGCCCGCCAGCGACTCCAGCGTCGCCCCATCCGCCTCCAGGACCGCCTCCACAGCCCCGTTCTGCCCATTGCTCTGCGCGACCTGCCCGCCTTGCCCACCTTGTCCGTTCTGCGCCGACGCCCCGTTGGCCGTCCCGTGAGCCGCCAGCGAGCGATCCGCCCGCGCCGCGCGCGCAATCCACGCCCGCGCCAGCGCATCCTGCAGCGCCTCCTCGCTCGCCCCGTCGAACACCGGCGTAATCGCCCGGAAACCCAGCGTCGAAGCCGCCCAGCCCAACTGCGTCTCCAGAATCTGCCCCAGATTCATCCGACTCGGCACCCCAATCGGCGAAAGCACCACATCGATCGGCGTCCCGTCCGGCAGATGCGGCATGTCCTCCACCGGCAGAATCGTCGAAATCACCCCCTTGTTCCCGTGCCGCCCCGCCATCTTGTCGCCCACCTGCAGCTTGCGCCGCTCCGCAATCGTCACCCGCACCTGCTGCTCCATCCCCGCCGGCAACTCGTCCGACTCGTCGCGGGTGAAAATCCGCACATCCACCACCGTCCCATGCACCCCGTGCGGCACCCGCAGCGACGTGTCCTTCACCTCCCGCGCCTTCTCCCCGAAAATCGCCCGCAGCAGCTTCTCCTCCGCCGTCAACTCCGTCTCCCCCTTCGGCGTGATCTTGCCCACCAGAATGTCGCCCGGCTCCACCTCCGCGCCGATCCGCACAATCCCGTCCGCGTCCAGGTGCGCCAGCGACTCCTCCGCCACGTTCGGAATGTCCCGCGTGATCTCCTCGTTGCCCAGCTTCGTCTCGCGCGCCCCCACCTCGTGCTTCGACATGTGAATCGAAGTGAACTTGTCGTCCTGCACCAGCCGCTCCGACACGATCACCGCGTCCTCGAAGTTGTAGCCCTCCCAGGCCATGAACGCCGCCAGCACGTTCTGCCCCAGCGCCAACTCCCCGTGATCCGTCGACGACGAATCGGCAATCGGCTGCCCCAGCCGCACCCGATCCCCGCGGCTCACAATCGCCCGCTGGTTGATGCACGTGCCCTGATTCGAGCGCAAAAACTTGATCAGCGGGTACGCCGTCTCGCCCCGCCGCCCGTCGTAGCGCACCGTGATCGCCTCCGCACTCACGCCCACCACCTCGCCCTCGCCCTCCGCCACCAACACCTGCCCCGAATCGAACGCCGCCGGACGCTCCATCCCCGTCCCCACCAGCGGCGCCTCCGGACGCACCAGCGGCACCGCCTGCCGCTGCATGTTCGCCCCCATCAGCGCCCGGTTCGCGTCGTCGTGCTCCAGAAACGGAATCAGACTCGCCGCCACCGACACAATCTGCCGCGGCGACACATCCATGTAGTTGATCTCGTCCGGGTGGAACTCGTCGAACTGCTTGCCGCTGCGGCCCTCCACCCGCTCCTCCAGGAAATAACCCTCGCCGTCAACCTGCGCGTTGGCCTGCGCCACCACCGCCTCGCGCTCGTCGTCCGCCGTCAACTCCACCACCTCGTCCGACACATACGGCCGAATCGCCACCAGCGCATCGTTGGCCGCCGCGATCCGCTCCGCCAGCTCGGCGCCCACCGTCTCATCCGCCGCCGCAATCAGCTCGCCCGACGCATCCTCCACATCCTCCGCCAGCACCCGACCGACCAGATCCGGATGATCCGCCGGCAACTCGCTGATCACCCGCCGGTACGGCGTCTTGATGAAGCCGTGCTCGTTCAGCACCCCGAACGTCGCCAGACTGCCGATCAGCCCGATGTTCGGACCCTCCGGCGTCTCGATCGGGCAGATCCGCCCGTAGTGGCTGTAATGCACATCGCGCACATCGAAGCCCGCCCGATCCCGGCTCAGCCCACCCGGCCCCAGCGCCGACAGCCGCCGCTTGTGCGTCAGCTCCGCCAGCGGATTCGTCTGATCCATGAACTGACTCAGCTGGTGCCCCCCGAAAAACTCCTTGATCGCCGCCTGCACCGGGCGAATGTTCACCAGCGCGCTCGACGCCGCCTGATCCGGATCAATGATCGTCATCCGCTCCCGGATCACCCGCTCCATCCGGCTCATCCCCACCCGGAACTGACTCTGCAGCTGCTCCCCCACCGCGCGAATCCGACGGTTGCCCAGATGATCGATGTCGTCCGGCAGCTCGCGCTCATTGTTCACCGCGATCTGCGTGTGAATCACAGCCAGCAGATCGCGCAGCCACAGCGCCCGCCGCCGCGCCTCGTCCGCCTCCTCCCGCTCCGGATCCAGCTCCAGCGACGCCGCCCGCTCCGTCAGCGACAGATCCATCTCCCGCATCCGCTTGTCCACCTTGTAGCGCCCCACGCTGCCCAGGTCGTAGCGGCGGGGGTTGAAAAACTGCCCCTCCAGCAGACCCAGCGCCGACTCCGTCGTCGGCGGGTCGCCCGGCCGCAGCCGCTTGTACAGCTCGTGCATCGCCCACTCTTTGTTGCGCTCCTCGGCCGGCGTGCCCGGCGACTCCTTCGCCAGCGTCGTCTCGATGAACTGGTGCGCCGCCCCCTCGTCGTCCGCGCCCTCCAGCATCTGCAGAATGCGCGCGTCCGTGCCCAGCCGCGGATCGATCTTCGGCCCGCCCCGCCCACGCGACGACCCGCCGCCCTCCTCAAACTCGCCCAACTCCGCGTTGTCCAGCGCCCGCAGCAGCGTCGTCACCGCGATCTTCCGCTTCCGGTCCACCTTCACCGTCAGAATGTCCCGGTTGCTCGTCTCGAACTCCAGCCACGCCCCCCGATTCGGAATCAGCTTCGCCGTGCAGAGCGTCCGACCCGTCGCCGGATCCGTGTTCGCCCCGAAATACACCCCCGGCGAGCGCACCAACTGCGACACCACCACCCGCTCCGCACCGTTGATGATGAACGTCCCCGTCTCCGTCATGTGCGGCAGATCGCCGAAATAGAGCCACTGCTCCTTGCTCTCCCCGCTCTTCTTCGAGGTCAACTGCACGTTGACCTCCAGACGCCCCGCGTACGTCGAATCCCGCCGACGGCACTCGTGCGGCGTCTCCTCTGGCGGCACGTAGCGGTAGTCCTTGAACGACAGCTCCATCCGATTGCCCGTGAAATCCGCAATCGGCGACACCTCGATGAACAACTCCCGCAGCCCCTCATCCAGGAACCACTGGTAGGAATCGCGCAGCATCTGAATCAGATTCGGCAGCTCGTGCGCTTCCGGCAGGCGCGAGTAGTCGATCGTCTGCAGCGGGGCGAGAACCATGAGGACTCCCTACAGGACTGGCCGAAAGCGGCTCAAGCGGTGGGCTGGCGCGGCGCGCAACGGCGCACACGCAGCCGCGCCGTGCGGACGCGGCGAGAACGCCGCGTCGGGTGCGCCGGACGCGGCGGTGAAACGGCGGCGGGTCGGCGGCTCAGACAGAGTGATCCTCGCCGGTCGGTGCGCTCCGTCGCCCAAAGGCGCGGCGCAGGCTTGCGTTCGCCGAATGCAGATGTGTACCGAGCATGGGTGATCAACGCACAGCCTAGTCCCAACCCGCCCCGCCCGTCAAGCACTCCACACCGTTCCACTGCATGCCGCCGCATGTCGCCGCCTGCCGCCGCAACAGCGGATTGACGCCTCATACACGCTACCGTGTAAAGTGTCCCCGAAACCTCCGCACGCGCAGCTGCTCATACAGCCGCTCAATGTTGCCCGGAGAGCAGAACCGTGACCAACCAGCGACGCCGCCGCGACCGCAGCTGGAACGCCGAGACGATCCGCCGCCTCCGCCGACACATCGGCCTCACCCAGGCCGGCCTCGCCGACGAACTCAACACCCGCCAGCAAACCATCTCCGAGTGGGAGCGCGGCGCATACCGCCCCCGCGGTCCCGCCGCCCGCCTGCTCACCCGCGTCGCCGAAGACGCCGCCTTCCCCTACGACTCCAACCCAACACCCAACCCGGCACACAGCCCAACACCCAACCCGCCCGACGAAGACGCCGAAGAAACCGAGGACCCGCATGACGACCCGGGCAGCTGAGCCGCCGCCCGACGACGAGCTCGCCCTCCAGCGCCGCTGGGCCGAAGGGCGCTGGCCCTCCCCCTGGCTCCGGCCCGAGCGCGGCGGCCCGCCCCTCCGCGTCCACTTCGCCGGCCGCTGGAACCGCGGCCCCGGACCCGACTTCCGCGGCGCAATCCTGCTCGACGCCCACGGCCGCGCACGCCGCGGCGACGTCGAACTGCACCGCCGACCCGCCGGCTGGCGCAGCCACGGCCACCACCGCGACCCCGCCTATGACCGCGTCCTGCTCCACGTCGTCGGCGACACCGCCGGCCCAAGCCACGGCCCGCCCGCCGCGCTGCTCCCGCCCGACGACCGCGACGGCCTTCACCCCGAGTCTCAGCTGCCCCAGCCGCCCCAACCACCTTGTGCGCGCGTCCTCCACCGCGCCGGCGCGCACGCCGTCGCCGCCCGCCTCCGACGCCTCGCGCGCGCCCGCCTCGCCCGCAAAGCCGCCGCCCTCCGCCGCCAGCGCGCCCAATGGCAAGCGCACGGGCGCAGCGACAGCCGCGAACTGCTCGCCTGCTGGGCGCTCGCCCGCGCGCTCGGCATGCCCCGCAACGCCGCAATCACCGCCGCCGCCCTCGAAACCCTCTGGCCCCGCATCGCCGCCGCCAACGCCAACCCCGCCGACCAACAGCCCACCCCCGACCCGACCGCCCAGCTGACCGCCAACCCCGCCGACCAACAGCTCGCCGATGACCTGATCGCCCAGCTAACCGTCGACCTCGCCGCCCGCCCCGGCTGGCGCCGCGGCCGCGGCGCCCTCGGTACGCCCCACGGCGCCGCCCAGGCCCTCGGCCTCCTGCTCGCCCGCTGGGCGCCAGGCCAAGCCGCCGCCGCCTGCCGCCGCCTCGCCCAGGCCGCCCCAACCGAAGCCGCCGAAGCGCTGCGCATCCCCCGCCTGCTCGGCCCCGCCCGCGCCCGCCAGCTCCTCGCCGACGCCGTCTACCCTGCCGCCCTTGCGCTCAACGCGCCCAACCCGGCCGAAATCGAACGCCGCTGGCTCAACCTCCCCGCCGCCCGCTACCAGCGCACCGACCCACTCCGCGAGCGCCTCCGCCCGCTCCCCTTCCGCCACGCCGAAGCCCAGGCCTTGCTCGACCTCGAGCGCGCCTGGTGCGCCCAGGCCGCCTGCGCCGTCTGTCCCCTCGGCCGCCTCGCCCCCGAGCGCCCCCGCCCCGCCGCCCTCATCCCCAGCCTCAACCTCCCCCCAAACCATCCGCCCGCATCGGACTAACGCGCGTTCACACCTCCGTCACACCCGCCGCTCCGCCTCCGACATGCCGCGCCCTCTTCTCCGTCATATCCGCGCCCCTCTCTCCGTCATATCCGCACCCCTCTCTCCGTCATATCCGCACCCCTCTCTCCGTCATACCCGCGCTTGCCGCGGGTATCTCGACGTGAACAGCACCAGCGCCACCCCTACCTTCCCGTCATTCCCGCCCTCGAGCGGGAACCTTCCCGCGCGCCCTCCAACCTCCGCTTCCCCAAGATCCGTCGCCCCAGCGCTCCCCTCCGTCGCCCCAGACTTGATCTGGGGCCCAAACCCAAACCCCGCAAACAGCACCGCCGGCCTGCCTCACCCCAAAACACCCCTCAGCGCGTCCCCGCAGAAAACACCTCCGGCCCCGACGTGCTGAACACATCAAACTCCAGCGCCGCGCTGGCCCGCTCCCGCCGGTAGCTCGCCGCCGCCCCGATCATCGCCGCGTTGTCGGTGCAGAGCCTGATCGGCGGCACCCGCACCGGCACGGAGCAGCGCTCGGCCAGCGCCTCGCGCAGCGCCCCGTTGGCCGCCACCCCGCCGGCCACGATCACGCAGGCCGCGCCCCGCTCCTCGGCCGCCGCCGCCGTCTTCGCCGCCAGCACATCGACCACCGCCTCCTGGAAGCGCGCCGCCGTGGCCGGCACATCGAACTCGCCCGCCCGCGTGCGATGCAGCACCGCCGTCTTCAGCCCGCTGAATGAAAAGTCGTGGCTGCCCCGCAGCCAGGCGCGCGGAAACGGTTCCGTCGCGGCCAGCGTCTCCGGATCCGCCTCGCGCGCCGCCCGCTCGATCACCGGCCCGCCCGGAAACGGCAGCCCCAGCAGCCGCCCGACCTTGTCGAACGCCTCGCCCGCCGCGTCGTCGCGCGTCTGCCCCAACCGCTCCACCACCCCGTGATCGGTGATCCAGAACAACTCCGTGTGCCCGCCCGACACCACCAACGCCACCAGCGGAAACGGCGGCGGCGTATCGTCCCACGCCTCCCGCGCCGGGCGCAGCCAGTTGGCGTAGAGATGCCCCTCGATGTGATGCACCGGGATCAGCGGCAGCCCCCGCGCCCAGGCCGCCGCCTTGGCCGCGTTGACCCCCACCAACAGCGAGCCGCCCAGCCCGGGCCCCTGCGTGACCGCCATCGCGTCGATGTCCTCCCAGCCGCAGCCTGCCGCGTCCAGCGTGCCCTGCAGCACCGGCGCCAGGTTGCGCAGGTGCTCGCGGCTCGCCACCTCCGGCACCACCCCCCCGTAGCGGCTGTGCAGCTCCGCCTGCGAGGCCACCACCGAGGCCAGCACCTCCACGCCGTCCTCGATCACCGCCCCCGCGAACTCGTCGCACGAAGACTCCAGCGCCAACACCCGAAACGGTTTCATCGTCGCCCCCTCGCTCTGCAAATCCCGATCGTCTCGCCGCTCCACCCTCAGCGTATCGCCCCGCTCGCCCCATCGCCCAACCGGTCCGTCAGCCCGCCGGTTGGCCTGTCGGTTGGCCTGTCGGTTGGCCTACCAGTCGACCCGTCAGTCGGCTGCCGGCAGCGGCGACGCCAGCAGCCGATCAGCCAGCGCGTACACAATCCGCCCGCGCGCCTCATCCACCCCCACCCCCCGCAGCCCGCGCAGCTCCTCCGCCGCAATCTGACGACTCAGTCCACCGTCCGGCCCCAGCACCAACACCCGATCATTGCCCCGGTCGGCCAGATACAGCAGACCCGACACCTGCCCCACGCCCAGCGAAGCCGGCACCAGCGGACCGCGATCCAGACCCTCCAGCGTCAACGGACTCTCCTCCCCGTCCACAAAGCGCCGCAGCCGCCCGTCGTCCATCGAAACAAACACCTCAACCGAGCCGCCCGCCCGCAGCGCAACCGCCAGATCGATCGCCGACGCCAAATTCACCCGCGGCGTCATCCGCTGCGGCGAACCCAGCGCCCCGTCCGCCGCCGCCCGCGGGAAACGCCAGACCGCGCCCCCGCGCGCGTCCAGCGCCCACAACCCGTCGCCCGCCACCGCAATCGCGTCCAGCGAACCCAGCCGCTCCGCCTGCGGCATCCCAATCAGCAGCGCCCCCGCAGCGTCGATCCGAAACAACTGCCGCTCGCTGTCCAGCACCCACAGCGCCGCGCCGTCCGGCGCCAGCGAAATCGGCCGCCCCGTGCTCCGCGCGCCCACCGCGCCTGATGCCGCCCCCGATGCCGCGCCCAGCGCCGCGCCCAGCGCCGCGCCCTCGCTGAACAACACGCTCGCCAGACCCGTCTCCCCAATCGCGAACACCCGCCCCCCCGCGTCGTCCAGCGCATACAGCCGGTCGCCCCCGCCAGTGCTCCCTGCGCCCGCCAGATAGATCGCGCCCAGCGCAATGCTCGGCCCGAAGCGCCCCAGATCCACCAGCGTCTCGAACGCGGCCGGCACGAAGAGCAAATCCAGCTCCGCCAGCGCCGCCTCAATCTCGCCCCGCAAATCCAGCGCCTGCTGATCCAGCGGCTTGTCTTCCAGCGCCAAATTCACATCGCCCAACGCCTGCCGCAGCGACGCCCGCGAACTCGCCACATCCACCCCCAGCGCCGCCGCCGCCAGCCCCTGCCGAGCGCTCTCCAGCCGCGCCCCGAACTGCTCATCCCCGTTCGAGAGCAGCGTCGGGACCACCAGCGCCGCCGAAATCGCCGCCAACACCGCCAGCATCCCGAACAGCGCAATCAACGTCGTCCGCAGCGGCGGCCCTCGACGCTTCCGCTGACTCTCCAGCTCCGGCCGGTTCGCCGCCGGATCCGGCAGCTCGCCGCTCAAGTCCGCCAGCGGACGCCCCCAGCCCGGCGCCGCGCCTACCCCCCCGGCCTCCACCGCCAACACCGACAGATCCACGGCCGCAAACGGATTCGTCGGCCAGCTCCCGCGCGGCGCCGGCGGCGCCGCAAACACAAACTCCGGCGCGCCCGCCGGCGGCGCGGGCGGCGGCGGCGCGGGGAGAGGCGCAGACGCCGCCGCCTCCGATTCCGTCGACCGCTCGACCAACGCAGGCGCAGCCGACTCCGCCTCCACCGACACCGACGCCGCATCGATCCGCGGCGCCGGCTCCATCGGCGGAGTCTCAGGCGCGGGCGCCGCCGACCCCTCAGCCGCCCCAGCCGTCCCACTGCCCGCCTCCGACGGATCCGACCCCGGCACCCCAATCACCATCGCCGCAGCCTGCGTCAACTCCCGCAGCGCCGGATACAAATTCGGCAGCACATCATCCACCGCCAGCTGACCCAAATTCGCCTGCCCTGCCGCGTCGATCAGCCGCTGCGCATTGCTCGTCAGCAGCAGCGCCCAGCCGTCGCGCGCAACCGGCAGCGGGAAAAACTGCACCCGCAGCGCCCCGCCCCCGCCGATCGGCTGCGCCGCCGCCGCGCCCTCCCGCAGCGCGCGCACATGCAACTCGCGCAACCCCCCCGGCGGCGGATCACCCGCCAGCACCGCCAGCGACGGACCCGCCTGCGCCAAAATCCCCGCCTCCCCCTCCCGCAGCAGCACGCACGACACCCCGTAACTCGCCTGCTGCGCCGGCAAATGCTCCCGATTCCACTGCCGCAACTCCTCGTGACGACCCTCCAGCACCTCAATCAGCGTCCCCGTCAGCGAGCGCGCCCTCGGATCAAACGCCTCCCCAATCCGCCCCACGAACCCGTCGATGAACGCATCCCCGCCCGGCGACGCCGACTCCGCCAGCACGAACAGGCGCACCAGCCGCCCGCGGCGATCCCGCGCCTCCGCCAGCGCAATCTGCGGCGAATCCTCAACCGCGTTGCCCCCCGCAATCCGCAACTGCGATGTCCACACCGAGTCAGTCATGCGCGCGTACCGGATTCCGACCCTCAAACCCCGCCTGCTCCCCCCATCGTAGCGGGCGATACATTCGCCGCACCGCCCGCTCGTTACCCGCTCATTACGACGCTCCGTATAATCCAACCACCACCGGCGGCGCGCGCCGGGCTGCCGCCCGCGCGCCCACTGCGGAGCAGCGCCCGCATGTCCCAATTCGCACCCGACCAACAAACCGCCCAAGCCGCCCAAACCGCTCTGCGCGCCGAACTGCGCCTCCGCCTCGCCGATGAAGCCGTCGCCGCCGCCGCCGACCGCGTCCAGGCCCTGCTCCGCGAAGCCGCCCTCGAACTCCGACCCTTCCCTCCCTTCCCCGGCGCGTTTTTCACAATCGGCGTTGAAGTCGAACCCGACGGCGTCCAAGATCGAAACATCGGCTGCGTCATCGTGACCGAGGAAGGCGACCTGCGCGAACTGCAAATCTCGTTCGACGATGAAGGCCCCGCCGCGCTCTTCGGCGCGAGCGACCCCGTCTCCATGCGCGACGAAACCCTGCTCGAACTGGACAACCTCTCACCCCACGACCGCCTCGCCCTCGCGCGCAACGGCTTGCAGGCCCTCTCCCAACTGCTCAGCCCGCACCCAGCCCAACCACCTGCCCAACCACCTAACTGAGGAGCCAACCGTGCAAATTCTCGCATTCCTGCTGCGCATCGCGCCCTGGCTCGCCGGACTCTGGCTCTACCGCACCCTCCAGCAGCAGCAGCAACTCGAACGCGACCTCAGCCAGGAGCGCCTCGACCACCTCCAGCTCCAGCTCAACTCCGAGCGCGCCCGCCGCGAACAAGCCGAACTGATGGCGCGCGAAGCCGTCCAGGCGGGCGGCGACCGCGGCGCCGAGCCGCCTCGCGCCCGCCCCGCCCCACCGCTCTCAACGACGCCTCCGACGACGCCCGCTCCCCCTACCCCTCAGCCGACAGCCGTTTCCGCGCCGCCCCCTCCGCCCGCCGCGCCCGCGCCGCTGCCCGAACCGACGCCGCCCGCCCCACCGGTCGCCGCCGAACCCCCCGCACCACCTGCGCCCCCTGCGCCGCCCTCCCAACCGATCGGCGCCTCCGCGCCCCCGCCCAGCCCCCCATCGAGTCCCCCGCCGTCGGCCCCCGCGCCGCCGACGGAGCCCCCGGCGATGCCCGCTCCCCCACCGCCCACACCGGAGCCGCCCGCACCGGAGCCGCTCCCGCGCGCCGAAGAGGACCGGCCCGCCGCCCAAATCCCCGCCCCCCGCAGCGCCGCCTCCTACCTCGATGAAGGCAACGCCCACTTCGGCGCCGGCAACTACGAACAGGCCGGCCTCCAATACGGACGCGCCATCGAAGCCGACCCCAACTCCGCCGCCGCCTACTACAACCGCGCCAACGCACTCGTCCGCCTCGACCGCAGCGAAGAAGCCGCCGGCGACTACGAACGCGCCATCGAACTCGCCCCCGACGACCCCGACATCTACGTCAACCGCGGCCTGCTCCGACTCTTCGAGCGCGACTTCGACTCCGCCGAACAGGACTTCCGCCACGCGCTCGTCCTGCGCCCCGACGACGGCGCAGCCCACACCAACCTCGGCCTCACTCTGCTCTACGAAGAACGCGCCCAGGAAGCGCTCGACTCCTTCACCACTGCCGTCGCGCTCGAACCCGGCCAGCCCGGCGCCCACTACGGTCTGGCCAGCGCCGCCGCCGCCCTCGGACAGGCCGATGCAGCCGTCAGCGCCCTCCAGCAGGCCACCAGCCTCAACCCCCGCTACGCCGAAGCCGCGCGCACCGACGACCACTTCGAATCGCTCCGCTCCAACCCCGGCTTCCAGGCCCTCGTCGGCAACGCCGGCAACTAGCCGCCCCCCGCCGCCCCGCCCGCCGCCGCGCCCACACCAAGCCCGCCACAGGCTCAGCCTCAAGCCCCGGCCATGACCGAGATCCGCGAATACCGCAAGGCCCAGCGCTGCGAACGCGGCGGCCGCCTGCGGCGCTGCCGCCGCCCACTCGCCGGACAGTGCCAATACTGCGCCCTCGGCTTCTGCGACCGCCACGGCATGCTGCTCGACGACGGCCAACAAGTCTGCGCCGCCAAACCCTGCCAGGCCAAGAAAATCGATGTCGAGCGCCACCTCGTCTTCAAAGCCGCAGCGCTGCAGCGCAACAACGCCGGCCGCTGCGGCATGCCCGACTGCGCAACCCCGCACTTCCGCGATTGCGAGCGCTGCCTGCGCCGCTACTGCACCGCCCACCTCGGCGAAATCATGATCCAGGTCGTCCGCGGCGCCGAGCGCGCCATGGAAGTCCTCCGCCTCTGCCGACACTGCCAAAACCGCGCCGCCCTCTGGTCCGACCACTAACCCCCCATCCCACGTCATTCCCGCCGCCCATCTGCCGCCATTCCAGCCCAAAGATCCGTCATTCCGGCGCACGCTGGAATCCAAACCCAACACCGTTCACAGCACCACGGCCCCGAGCCACCCCCCCCCCCAACGCCCGCGCGCAGGACATCCCCAACGCCGCGCCGCCGACAACCGCCGCACGGATTCCCGCGCAAAGCGGAAACGACGAACCGGGACGGAAACCAAAACCCCCACCCCTCAATCCAACCCCCGCGCCGCCCGCCACGCCGCCAAAATCTCCCCGTCCCGCGCAAAACTCGGCCCAACCTCCACCGGCGCCCGCCACGCCGCATCCCGCGCCTCCGGCCCCGCCGCCAGCCGCCCGCCCACCGACCGCGCGCGCCAGACCAGCAGCACCACCGGATCCCCACCGCCCGACCACACCCCCAGCAACTCCCCCACCTCCACCTCGATCCCCGTCTCCTCCCGCACCTCCCGCCGCGCCGCCTCCCGCACCTCCTCGCCCGCATCCACAAACCCGCTCGGCCACGCCCACGCCCCCAGCTGCGGCTCGTGATCCCGCTGCATATAGAGCAGCCGCCCCGCCTCGTCTTCCACCAACACCACCACCGCCAGCTTCGGATCCGAATAATGCACAAACTCGCACGACCCGCACCAGCGCCGACCGTCCCCCCGACCCTCCAGACGCAGCCGCGCCCCGCAGCGCGGACAAAAGCGCGGCGGCTCCGTCATCGCCCAACGCTCACAGCGTCACAGCGCTCGACAGCGCTAGAACGGCATCGAAACGCGCTCAAATCGCTCGTAGAAGCGCCCGTCCGGCGAGCGCCAGCGATCCCGCACGTTCTGGATGAAATCCTCGCCCCGGTCCCCGAACTGCGACACATGCCGCGTCAGCGCCCGCACCTTCGTGTCCAGCACCTCCGTCACATCCACCTCGAAATTGATGTCGCGGTTCCCCCAGATGAACATCTCCGCCACATTGTGCGTCTCCAGCCCCTCCGCCAGATGCTCCGGAAAATTGAGCCGATCGCGCGCCGTCGGATACACCGCATCGATCGCCATCTCGCCCGTCCGCCGGTGATCGCGGTGATTCACAAACCCCCGGAACTCCGCCAGCGGATCCTCCGGATCCGGCTCCAGCACCCGCCGGTGGATGATCTCCGGCGAATGCGTGAAAATCGCGTGCGGCTTCAGCCGCCGAATCGTCCGCACAATCCCCCCCAACATCTCCCGGTCGTAGTCCAGCTCGCCGTCCTCCGCGCCCAGGAACGTGCAACTCAGCACCCCCAACTCCGCAGCCGCGTTGCGCTGCTCCTCCTCGCGCATCGGCACCAGACGCTCGCTCGTCATCTCCGGATCCGCGCTGCCCTTCGCCCCGTTCGTCACCACCAGATAGTGCATCTCCCAGCCCAGCGTCGTCCACAGCGCCGCCGTGCCCCCCGCCCCGAAATCCGGATCATCCGGATGCGCCGCAATCACCAGGCCGACCTTGTTCTCCGTCTCGGGCGGTTGATGCATGTCGACGACTCCTCAGGGAATAGAACCGGGCGCTGGGGGCTCGGCACCGCGTTTGCGCGCTCGCGGCCCGCCGCCCCACTCTCGCAGGATCGCGCGGATCGCGACCGCCCGCTGCATCCTGCTTGACATACGGTTGACAGGACGCCCGCCAACGTGCATCATAAGCGCAGAACGCAGGTTCCGCGCAGGCGTACGATCGGCGCCGCGCAGCCGCAGATCGGGAGCCCACCATGCCGCGAACCGCCAAGCGCAGCAAAACCAAGACCAGCGCCCAAACCAACGCCAAGAGCAACGCCCGGACCGCAGCCCGGACCACAGCCCGGACCACAGCCAAGACCGCGACAAAGACCAGCGCCAAAACCGCAGCCAAGACCGGCGCCAAGGCGAGCAAGAGCGCCCGCAGCGCCGCCGCCGCCCGCCGCAGCAAGTCGAAAACCGCGGCCCAGACCACGCCGGCCGCGGAAGACCAGCAGCGCCCGCCCCGCTCCGACAAACCCGCCCGCGTCCTCGCCTTCCTCCGCGAATTCATGGGCGCCAACGGCTACCCACCCTCCGTCCGCGACGTCGTCGACGGCTGCAAACTCTCCTCCACCTCCGTCGCCGATTACAACCTCCGCATCCTCGAACGCCAGGGACACATCCGCCGCGACCCCGAACGCGCACGCACGATCGTCCTGACCGAGCCGCTCGCGCCCACCGCAGCGCCCCAGCCGGTCGCCGAAGTCGAACCCCTCCAAATCCCGCTGCTCGGCGCAATCGCCGCCGGCGCTCGCGTCGTCGCCCCCGACGGCTCCGACGCCAAACACGCCGACGAACACCTCCAGGTCACCCCCGACATGCTCGGCGGGCGCGACCCCGCCGGCCTCTTCGCCGTCACCGTCCGCGGCGACTCCATGATCGACGCCCTGATCGCCGACGGCGACACCGTCATCTTCGAGCACGCCCAAACCGTCGAAAACGGCCAACTCGGCGCATTCTGGCTGCGCGACGAAAACATCAGCACCCTCAAGCGCTTCTACCGCGAGGGCCGGCGCGTGCGCCTCCAGCCCGAAAACCCCACCATGGAGCCCATCTACACCGCCCCCGCCAACCTCGAAATCCAGGGCCGCGTCGTCTCCATCCTCCGCCAACCCAACTAACCCTCCGCGCCCCCATCCGCCCGGCGCGGCGTCGCCCTCCCGGACACATCCCCACCCCCTTCAGCGAGCGCGACAGCGTCCTTCCAGGACACCCCACCCCCCCTTTCTCCGTCTACCCCCCGGGCCCCTTCCCCGTCATACCCGCCGCCCCCCTCTCCGTCATACCCGCGCTTGCCGCGGGTATCTCGACGTGAACAGCACCAACGGCCGCACCCACCCCTCCCATCGCCCTCACGCCTCCTACCGTCGCCCCAGACTTGATCTGGGGCCCAAACCCAACCCCGTTCGCAGCGCAAAAGCCCCACCCACCCGCCAACCATCCGCCGACGCCCAACCCTTCCTATACTGACCCCGTGGACGGAGCGCCGTGCCGCCTGTACTCAGCATCGAAGACCTCAGCGTCGAATACCGCACCCGCGAAGGGCCCATCCGCGCCCTCCGCCAGGCCTCCCTCACCCTCGAACGCGGCCAAATCCTCGCCCTCGTCGGCGAAAGCGGCTCCGGCAAAACCACCCTCGGCCTCAGCATCCTCCGCATCCTCCCTCGCTCCGCCGACATCACCTCCGGCCGCGTCCGCTACCAAAACCGCGACATCAACGAACTCGACCGCGACCAACTCCAGCACATCCGCGGCGACCAAATCTCTATGATCTTCCAGGACCCCATCGCCGGCCTCAACCCCATCATCTCCGTCGGCGACCAAGTGCAGGAAGTGATCACCTCCCACCGCCCCGTCGACAAACGCCAGGCCCGCGAACTCGCCCTCGACGCCCTCGCCCAAATGCGCTTGCCCGACCCCGCCCGCATCGCCAACGCCTTCCCCGGCGAACTCTCCGGCGGCATGTGCCAGCGCATCATGATCGCCATCGCCACCGCCCTCGACCCCCAAATCCTGATCGCCGACGAACCCACCTCCTCCCTCGACGTCACCGTCCAAGCCCAAATCCTCTACGAACTCGAACGCCTCCGCGACGAACGCGGCACCGCCATCCTGCTCATCACCCACGACATGGGCGTCGTCGCCCAGGCCGCCGAGCGCGTCGCCGTCGTCTACGCCGGCGCAATCATCGAAGTCGACGACATCGCCCCGCTCTTCCGCGCCCCCCGCCACCCCTACACCTGGTCCCTGCTCGACACCCTCCCCCGGCTCGACCGCCGCCGCATCTCCCGCCTCCCCCAAATCCCCGGCGCCCCGCCCGACCTCGCCGACGTCGGCGAACACTGCGCCTTCCTCCCCCGCTGCCCCAAAGCCCTCACCCGCTGCCGCCAGGACCCCGAACCCCAACTCGCCCCCCTCGCCGACAGCGCCCCCAACCACGCCGTCGCCTGCTACAACCCCGTCGAAATCACCCAACCCGCCTGACACCCCTCCACCTTCCCGCAAGCGCGGCGCCTACCCCACCCTCACCCAAAAGCTCCGCACTCCCGGCCCCTGTCTCTCGTCATTCCCGCCCCTTCTCTCCCGTCATTCCCGCCCCCCTTTCCCCGTCATTCCCGCCCCCTCTCTCCCGTCATTCCCGCCCCCGAGCGGGAATCAGCCCCATCCCACCTTCAAACCCACGCCAACCGCCCTTCCAACACCCCACCCCGTCATTCGCACCCCTCAGCCCCCGTCACGCCCACCCCTTCTCTCCCGTCATTCTGCCCCCCTTTCCCCCGTCACGCCCACCCCTTCTCTCCCGTCATTCCTGCCCCCCTTTCCCCCGTCATTCCCGCCCCCGAGCGGGAATCACCCGGCCCCCGCCAAATCCGCCACCAACAGCTCCAGCGCCAAATCATCCGTCAGCCCGCCTTCATCGCGCCGGTACGCAATGATCGCCGCATCCGCCTCCAAAATCCGCTCCAACGCCCGATCCGCCTGCGCCGGACTGTACGCCCGCGCCTGATTCCGCACCCGACGCGCCAACCACTGCGGCGTCCCCAGCGCCGACGCAATCTCCCGCTCCCCGCCGCCCCCCGCAATCACCTCGCTCGCAATCACAATCTGGCGGAACTGCCGCGCCAGCATGTGCAAAATGCGCGGCGCATCCTCGCCCGAAGCACGCACCGCGTCCAGCGTCCGCATCGCATCCGCCAGCCGACGCTCCGCCACCGCATCCAGCAGATCGAAAATCCGCACATTCCGCCGCCGCGGCGCCAACAGCTCAATCAGCTCCTCGTCCACGCTCGCCTCGCCCGCGTACAGCTCGATCTTCTGCACCGCCTGCGTCAGCGCCCCGCGATCGCCCCCCGCCCGCTCAACCAGCGCATTCGCCGCGCCCCGCGTCAGCTGCAACCCCCGCGCCCGCACCTCCCCGCGCAGCCATTCCAGCGCCTCCTCGCCCCGCAGCGGCGCAAACTCCCGCACCTCCCCCGCCGCCTCAATCTGCGCCCGAATCGGATTGCGCGCCTGCGTCGCATCGTCCGTAAACACCAGCAGCGTGCTCGGCGGAACCTCCGCCAACAGCTCCGCCAGACCCTCCCACTCGCCCAGCCCCCGCCGCCCGCCCCGCTGAAAGCGACCGCACAGCCCATCCACCCGCACCAGCCGCCACGCCCCCAGAAACGGCGCAGCCCCCGCCGCCCGCCGCAAATCATCCAGCCCCAGCCGCGCCCCCTCCAACTGCACCGTATTGTTCCCCAGCGACCCGTCCTCGTCGTACCGCCGGCGCAACTCCGCCAGCGCCTCCGCCCGCGCAAACCGATCATCCCCGCACAACAACAGAATCATGAACCGCTCCCCGCCGCGAGCGCGCAGACCGCCCGGCAGAATTTGTCGAACGAGGACGCCGCGCGAGCCTCGCGGAGATCAATCGTCGCCGCCAGCGACGCCTGATCGGCCGTTGGAGAATACGCCGCGGCTCCCGCCATCCGCTCGGTCAGCCACTCTTTGGCGCCGCAGACAGATTGGGGATTCGCCGGCGGTTCCAGATCGCTGGGCAGCCCGCGCCAGCCCCTGAGCGACCGTGCCGCCGCCAGCCCCCAAGCCTCGAACTCGCGCTCTGCCAGCACGACCTCAACTGCGGTCCCGCCTGTGGCGCCTCGCGCTCGTTCCAAGAGGTGCGGGCCCAGCTCGCGTGGACAATCGTCGTCTGCATCGATCAAGATCAGAACGCCTCCACCACTGCTGCCGACTTGGCGACGCGCAAGCGCGGCGGCGTTCTCCAGCGCTTCCGGTTTGATCAGCTTATCGCGCTGAATTCGCCGAGCTCTCACCACGTGTACTGCCCCAGAGGAGCAGTATGCGTTCACGACACGTTCGATCAACGGGCGGATTGCCCGCTGGTCTCCGTGGCCTTCGACGATCGGCACAATGGTCGGCGTCGCCGACAACTCGCGCTTCATACGGGATCAGACTGCACTGGACTGCTCCGGCTCGAGTTGGTCCATGCGGAGCAGTTCGCCGGCGGTGTACAACCGTTCGCGGATGGCGTCGATCGAAGCCGGGTCGGGGCCGCCGATGATCGTGTTGCCGTTCAGAGATGCGACTGCGAGCAGCGTTTCCGGCGATATCTCCTTGTGATCGAGCAGGTCCGGGCTGTGACTCGTAACGAGTATCTGTGTGTTCCTGCTCACCTCTCGCAGCGCGTCGAGCAGCACGGCAGTTGCAGCGGGATGCAGAGCAACTTCCGGCTCTTCAATCGCGATGACCGGCGCCCAGTCCCACGGATCGGATGCGTGCTGGAAGAGCGCGACGAGCAGGCCAACCGCCCGGAGCGTGCCATCCGACATCGTATGTGCGTCAAAACGCCAAGAGTCCGTTGCGCCGCTGACTTGTTGTCGGAACTCAAGGGTCTCCTGCCGCCCGCGCGACACGTAGTTGACGCCGACGATGCCCGGTACGACTGCTTGCAGGTACTGTTCGATCCGTTCCTTTCGTTCCGGTGCGAGTCGAGTGAGCTCGGCCAGCACGGCGGCGGTGTTCTCGCCATGATCCGCGAGCACATCGCTTGCCTGCGGCGTCTGGGGGCCTGCGATCTCGAAGGGGTTGAGATTATAGAACCCCATTTGCACGAAGCTTTTGTAGACGTTTTCGAATTCGGGCAGCCCGGCCGCCGCGACGAGATACAAGCGATCCCTGCTCGCGGGAGGCATCACTGCTTGTGAGCCGCGCGCCCGCCCATCCTTCACATCGAAGTGCGCTGAACTGTCGTCGAATGAGCAGGTCTCATGCTGCACCTCATAGCCCGCGCCGCGTTTCGCGCCGATCCGGAATGCGTAGCGGCCGGTCGAGCCGGAAGGCAGCCGGAATCTGACGCTGATGCTGAAATGCGTCGGGTGCCCGCGCGAACGGCGGCGCACCTCTGCAATGCCGCCGCGGTTACGGATGGCGTGATCGAGCGAGTCGCGGGTCGCATCGCGGATAAAGGCCAGCGCGTCGAGGAAACTGCTCTTGCCGGCGCCGTTGGGGCCGACCAGGAATTGCAGGTTGCGCAGCTCGACATCGCACTCGGCGATGCTGCGGAAGTTCTTCAGCGCGACAGACCGGATAAAGGCCGTCATCGGGGCGCTCCAGACGGCGCAGTGTGCGACGCGGTGTGCGGCGTGCCTGGAGCAATGCTACCAATGCACGCCCCGTCTCGCACACACCGCCTCACACGCGACCGACCCTCTAGCTGTCCTCCCACTGCACGAACATCGGCATCAGCACATGCACGTAGTTCTCCCGACCCACCACCCGGAACACCCCCGGATTCGAGGGACCGCTCGTCTCCATCGCAATCTCCGCCGGACCCGACGCCACCTGCAGCGCCTCCTGCAAATAGCGCACGTTGTACGCGATCCGCGAATCCTCCCCCTCGATCGACGCCCCCACCTCGCCCCGGTGATTACCCAACTCGTCCGCACGCGCCGTCAGCGTGATCCCCTGCTCCCCGTCCCCGTGGAACCGCAGCCGCACAATCCCGCTGCTCTCACGCGCGAACACCGCCGCGCTCCGCACGCTCTGCTGCAGCGTGTCCCCCGGCAGCACCACCCGCGTCTGGTACTCCGTCGGAATCAGCTGGTCGTAGCTCGGGTAGTTCCCCTGAATCAGCTGCGCCGTCATCTGCGTCGTCGGCAGATGAAACCGCACATAGCTCCGGTCGCTGTGCAGATACAGATCAATCGTCCCCTCCTCGTCCGACAGCAGCCGCTCCAACTCCCGCAGCGCCCGCGCCGGCACCGTGATCTCCAGCGGCTCGCTCAAATCCGACACCACCTGCATGTCGTACACCGCCAGCCGGAACCCGTCCGCCGCCGCCAGCGTCATCTGCTCCCCGTCGAACGTGAAATGCACCCCCGTCAGCACCGGACGCCCGTCGTCCGTCGCCGCCGCAAACACCACATGCCGCAGCGCGTCCCGAAACTCCGAAGCCACGATCTTGATCGTGTCCCCGTCCCCATGCCCCGGAATGTGCGGATACGAATCCGCGTTCATCCCGTGAATGCTGCTCTCGTTCGCCTCGCTCGCCCGAATCTGCACCACCTGCGAGTCCGCCGCCACCGACAGCTCCACATCGCCCCCGTCCAGCGACGCCACCAGATCGTGCAGAAAGCGGTGCGGCGCCGTGATCGCCCCGTCCTCCGCCACGCTCGCGTCGATCCGCGCAATCAGCGCGATCTCCGTGTCCGTCGCCGTCAGCAGCAGCCCGTCCTCCGCCACCGAAATGTGGACATGCCGCAGCTGATCCAGGCTGTGCCGCGCCGCCACCGCGTGGCTGACAATCGAGAGCCCGCGCTCAAGCGCGGCCTGGCTGGTCTGAATGCGCATCGGTCGTTCCTTCCCCTCGCAGCACGGCAAGCGAATCTGATCACTTACCTATGCGATATCGGCATAGGGTAATCGTACCCCCGTGACCGCCCTGGTGCTGTCTTGGTGCTGCCGGCGATGCGACCGCCCTACGTAACTGAGCGTTATCCGCTTGCCCACGCGCGAATCACGTGGATTGTGTGGATTCCCAGCCCTCAGCGCGCAGCGTCGGACGGCAAAACCGCCAGAATGCCCCGCAGATCCGGACCGCTCCACGTCGCCTCAAAGCGCAGCGAACGCTCGCGCTCCGCATCGGGGTAGCGCCGCACGTGATAGACCGGCAGCCCCGAATGATTCGCCCCGTTCACATCCGCATAGGGGCTGTCTCCCACGTAGAGAATCTGCTCCGGCCGCAGCTCCAACAGCTCGCACAGCCGACGGAAAAAAGGCCGCCGCGGCTTGTACGACTCCGCCGCCTCCGACGACAGCACCACCTCCGCCTCGATCCCCGCCGCCGCCAGCGCCGGACGCAAATGCCCCTCGTCCGCATTGCTCGCAATCGCCACCCGATAGCCCCGCCCCCGCAGCGCCGCGAACACCTCCGCCACCTCCGGATACGCCGGCACCGCCGACATGTGATCCCAGAGATGCCGAAACGCCCGCTGCGGCGGAATCGCATCCACCGAGCGCCGCTCAAAGGCCCGCGCGAAATGACCCGGCCAGGTCTCCGAAAACGGACGAAAAATCGGCTCCGGCCCGTCCACCGTCCCGTCCCGCGTCAACCCCTCCGACTCCGCCAGCGCGCGCGATGCATCCAACCACGCCTCCCACACCTCCTCGCCCGTCGTGTGACTCACCCCGTGCCCCAGCAGCATCTCGTGAATCAGCGCCGCGAAATCCCGCTCCTCCAGCTGCAACAGCGTGCCGTAGCAGTCGAACGCCACCGCCCGCACCCCGGCCGCAGCCCGCTCCGCGCTCACCACCGCCGGCGCAGGCGCCACCGGCGCGTCGGCCTCTCCCGCCGCCTCCCGTGCAGCTTCGTTGCGCTCGCTCACGAGCTGCGCCGCGCCAGCCAGCGGGCCGCATCCTTCGCGTGATACGTCAGAATCAGATCCGCGCCCGCGCGCCGAATCCCGGTCAGCGTCTCCAGCACAATCCGCTCCTCATCAAGCCAGCCTCGCTCGGCGGCCGCCTTCACCATCGCATACTCCCCGCTCACGTTATACGCCGCCAGCGGCGCATCCACCCGCTCCCGCGCCGCTCGCACCACATCCAGCCAGGCCAGCGCCGGCTTCACCATCACCATGTCCGCGCCCTCGCCCAAATCGCGCTCAATCGCCCGCAGCGCCTCCCGACCGTTGGCCGGATCCAGCTGATAGGCCCGCCGATCGCCGAACGCCGGCGCCGAATCCGCCGCCTCCCGGAACGGCCCGTAAAACGCCGAGGCGAACTTCGCCGCGTAGGCCAGCAGCGCCGTCTCCGCAAATCCGCCGCCGTCCAGCGCCGCCCGAATCGCGCCCACTCGCCCGTCCATCATGTCGCTCGGCGCGACGATGTCCGCCCCCGCCTCCGCCTGACTCAACGCCGTCTGCGCCAGCAACTCCACCGTCGCATCGTTGATCACCGCCCCCCGCTCATCCAGCAGCCCGCAGTGCCCGTGATCGGTGTACTCGCACAGGCATACATCGGTGATCACCGCCAACTCCGGCGCGGCATCCTTCAACTCCCGCACCGCCCGCTGAATGATCCCGTCCGCCGCCCAGGCCTCCGAGCCTTGCGCATCCTTGTGCGCCGGCAGACCGAACAGCAAAATCGCCGGAATATCCAGCGAGCGCAGCTCCGCCGCCTCCCGCCCCAGCTGATCGACGGAGAGGCGCGCCTGGCCGGGCATTGAGGGGATTGGTTCGCGCACGCCGCGGCCGTGGGCGACGAAGATGGGGTAGATGAAGTCGGTCGGCGCGAGGCGCGTCTCGCGCACCATTGAGCGCAGCGTCTCGCTGCGGCGCAGGCGGCGCATGCGGCTGGCGGCGGGGATTGCGATTTCGCTGTGCGCTGTGGTCATTGGGTGGCGTCCTGTAGTGGGCGGGCTTCGATGATCGCCTGCACCAGTCCTTCAATGGTATGGACTGCGGCCTCAATGTGGACTGTCAAGCCGTTCGCACGGGCGGCGTCGCTGGTGGTGGGGCCGATCGAGGCGACTTCGACGCCGCCCAGCGCCTCCGACCCAACCTGCTCAATCAACCCCTGCACCGTGGAGGGCGAGGTGAACGTGATGGTGTCGATTTCGCCGGCGCGCAGGCGCTCGACCACCGCCGAATCCGCCGCCGCCGCGCGAACATCGTAGAGCGCGACATCGTCGACGAGCGCGCCGGAGGCGCGCAGGCCGTCGCTGAGCACGGCGGCGCCCTGCGCCGCCCGCGCCAGCAGGACGCGGCGTCCTGCGAGCGGCTTTCGGGGTTGGGCGCGCAACGCTTCAAGCAGCGCCGCCGAGGTGTGGGTGTCGGGGACGAGATCGGGGCGCAGGCCGCGCCGCTCCAGGGCGGCGGCGGTGGCCGGGCCGATCGCTGCGAGGCGGGTCCGGCCGAGGCTGCGGGCGTCGCCGCCCGCCTCGCGCAGGCGGGCGGCAAAGCGCTCGACGCCGTTGACGCTGGTGAAGACGAGGTCGTCGTAGCCGCCGCCGCGCAGCCGGGCGATCGCGGCGCGGATCGGCCCGGGGTCGGCGTCAACCAGCTCAATCGCCGGCATCACGACCGGCTCCGCGCCCTGCGCGCGCAGCGGCGCGGCCAGCCCGTTGGCCTGGTGCGCGGGGCGGGTGACGAGGATGCGCCGCCCGGAGAGCGGGCGGCGGTCGAACCAGGCGAGCCGCTCGGCGAACGCCGCAACGCCGCCGATGATCAGCGTCACGGGCGGGCGCAGATCAGCCGCTGCCATCGCCTCCGGCAGCTCGCCAAGCGCCGCCGACGCGACGCGCTGCCGCGGTGTGGAGGCCCGTTCCACGGCGGCGGCGGGCGTTCCCTGCGGTAGGCCGGCCGCAATCAATCGCTGCGCGACCCGCGACGCCGCGCGGGCGCCCATCAGCACGACGATCGTGCCGCCCGTCCGCGCGATCGCCCCCCAACCAATCGGCGCAGCCTCGTTCTCCGCTTCGCGCCCCGTCACCACCGTGAAGCTGGAGGCATGGCGGCGATCGGTGAGGGGGATGCCGGCGAAGGCGGGGGCAGCGGTGGCGGCGCTGACGCCGGGAATCAGCTCGAACGGCACGCCCGCAGCCCGCAGCGCCTCCGCCTCTTCGCCGCCGCGTCCGAAGACGAAGGGGTCGCCGCCCTTGAGCCGCACGACGCGCCGCCCCTGTTGCGCCTGCGCGACGAGCAGCGCGTTGATCGCGGCTTGCGCTGCGGTCGGGTCTGCGTCGCCCGGCAGCTTGCCGACATCGATGATCTCCGCGTCGGCGGGCGCTTCGGCGAGCAGCTCGCGCGGGATCAGGCGGTCGTGCAGCACCGCGTCGGCGCGGCGCAGCGCGTTGAGGCCGGCGACGGTGATCAGATCAGGATCGCCCGGCCCCGCGCCGACCAGACTGACGAAGCCTGTGCGGTCTGTGCGACCTGTGCGCCGCGCGGTCATTGCTCGAGCTCCGCGAGCAGTTCGCGCCCGCCGCGCTCCAGCAGCGCCTCGCCGACTTCGCGGCCGAGCGGTTCGGCGTCGGCGTCGGGCGCGGAGCGTTGGACTTCGATGCGGCGCGAACCGTCGGGGCTGAGCAGGCGGGCGAGCAGCACGACTTCGCCGGCGCGGGCGTGCGCGAGGGCGGCGATCGGCAGACTGCAACCGACGCCCAGAGCGGCGAGGACGGCGCGTTCGGCGGTGACCGCGATCCGGGTCGGTGGGTGATCGCAGGTTGCCAGCAGCGAGCGCGCCGCAGCGTCGGCGGCGCGGCACTGGAGCGCGATCGCGCCCTGTCCGGGCGCGGGCAGCATCACGTCGGGCGGTAGCAATTCCGTCGCGGCGTCCGTGCGATCCAGGCGGATTAAGCCGGCCGCCGCCAGCAACAGCGCGTCCACCTCGCCGTCGGCCAGCTTGCGCAGGCGAGTGTCGACGTTGCCGCGGATGTCGGTGGGGATCAGGTCGGGCCGCCGGGCAAGCAGTTGGGCGGCGCGTCGGCGGCTGCCCGTGCCGACGCGGGCGGCGGGCGGCAGCGCGTCCAGCGCCGCGCCGTCTGTCGCGACCAGCGCATCGCGCAGATCGGCGCGCGGCAGGAAGGCCGCCAGCGCGGTCGCGGCGAGCGGCGACGAGGGCACATCCTTGGCCGAATGCACCGCGACATCGATCTTGCCGTCGAGCAGCGCCCGCTCGAGCGTCCGCACGAAGATCCCTTGCCCACCCAGCGTGTGCAGCGATGTCGTGCGGTCGCGGTCGCCCTCGGACTCGATGATCAGCTGGTCGGTTTCGACGCCCTGCGCCGCGAGTGCCCGGGCCGCTTCGGTGGTCTGGGCGAGCGCCAGCGCGCTGCCCCGCGTGCCCAGCCGCAGCGTGCGCCCGATCATGCGATTAGTCATGCGAGCAGGGAGTTAGCTGCTCGCGCAGCGTCGGCGCTTCGGCGGCCAACAGCGTCGCGCCCAGGCGGGCGAGCAGGAGGGCCTTGGCCTGCCCGCGCCGACGCTGCGCGAGCAGCGCGCGCAGACGGCCGTCCATCGCGGCCTGCCAGGCGTCGGCGGGGATGGGGCGGAAGACGCGGCGTCGGCGCAGGTCGGCGCGTGTTTCGGCGACCAGGTCGGCGAGCGGAGCGGCGTCCTCGCTCAGATAGGCGGTCAGCTCCTCTCGCACCCGCCGGGCGATCGCGGGGCTGCCGCCGCCCGTCGAGACGGCGATCGTCAGGGGCGGCTCGCGCAGCACCGCCGGCAGGATGAAATCGCAGTTGGCCGGATCGTCGGCGGCGTTGAGCAGGATGCCGCGTCTGCGCGCCTCCGCCGAGAGTCCGGCGTTGGCCGCGGCGTCGCCCTCCGCCGCCATCACCAGGCTGAAGCCGGCCATGTCGCCCTCGCGGTAGCCGCGCGGCAGGTGGACGAGCTCGCCGGCGTCGCGCAGCGCCGCCAGCTCGGCGTTGAGCGTGGGCGCGGCGACGGTGATGTCGGCTTCGGCGTTGCGCAACCCGCGCACCTTTTCGGCAGCCAACGCGCCGCCGCCCACGACCAGCACGGACCGCCCGCGCAGGTCAAGGAAGACCGGATACCACGCCCTCGCGTCGCTGCGGCTCAAGCGAGCTCCAACTCAGCCAGCGCGATTCCCCGCTCGCCCTGCACCGCGTAGAGCAGGTAGACGCGCTCGTCTTCGACGAAGATCGCGGGATCGCGCAGTTCGTTGACCGGGTTCGGGGCCCAGCCGCGCACCGAAGGCGCGATCGGCAGCGACGCCCCCTCCAACTCCAACTCCGGGCGCAGCAGCTCCGCCGCCTCCCCCACGCGCCAGCGCGACCAGTCGTCCCACGCGCCGCCGGTCTCGATCGGCGAGACCAGAATTCGCTCGGGCGCTTCGCCCACCAACGTCCAGAAGACCCAGAGCGTGTCGCGCGCGTCGTCCGCCAGCAGCGCGCAGTGGCGCATGTCGTCGCTGAACAGCTGGGGACCGTGCTCGAAATCGGTCAGCCCGTCGGCGGAGCGGCAGGGGATGCCGGGCATCGCCATCCCGATCCAGCCGTGTTCGCGGCGCAGCATGCGCAGATAGGAGTTGGCCAGCAGCTCCCCCGCCCCGACCGACTCGAAGCACAGCCCGTCTTTCGAGACCGCCGCCCGCGTGCGCTGGCGTCCGTCGGGCAGCGCGCCGTGGAAATACATCCGGATTTCGCGGCGCTGCTCATCCACATGCAGATCCGGCGAGGCGATGTGCGGATAGACCCAGCCGCGCTCGATGCCCGCAGCCACGCGCGGATCCTCGGTGTCGAACTCGGCCGGCGTGTGCGGGAACGGCGTCTGCTCCAGCCGCAGCGTGCCCGGCTCGTACATCGCCCACGGCCCCGTCAGATCGTCCGCATAGGCCAGGCGGATATAGCGCCCGTGGTGATCGGCGAAGTAGAGCAGGTAGCGGCCCGGGGCGTTGGGCAGCCAGTGGGGCGCGCGAATCAGCGAGGGGCCGTTGATGTTGGCGCCCATGCGGGCGTCCATATCGGGGCGGATGATGGGGCCGTCGCCGAGTCGCCGCGCGCGCATCGTGCTTCTCCAATCCCCTCACCCCAATCCTAGTGCGCGATAGGCTGGCTTGATGAGCCGCCTCAGCCTCCAGACGGGACCGCTGCGCGAACTGATCGAAATGCTGATCCTCGGCCTGATCGTCTTCCTGCTCGCCCGCGAGGCGGTGCAGAACTTCCAGGTTGAGGGAAGCAGCATGGAACCCACGTTGAGCAACGCCGACCTGGTGCTGGTCAACAAGATCGGCTACTGGGAGGTGGACCTCGGGCCCTTCGACGCGCTGCTGCCTGGACGCAGCAACGGCGACTTCCTGATGGGCGGCCCGGATCGCGGCTCGGTGATCATCTTTCGCCCCCCCTACCAGGACGACACGGACTACGTGAAGCGGGTGATCGGCTTACCGGGCGACACGGTGGAGGTGCGCGGCGGGCGGGTTTGGGTCAACGGCGTCCGCCTGCAGGAGTTCGACTACACCGCCGCGCCGCCCAACTACAGCTGGGGACCGGCGGAGGTGCCGCCGGAGCACTATTTCGTGCTCGGCGACAACCGCAACCGCAGCTCCGATTCGCACACCTTCGGGCCGATTCACGAGGATCAGATCGTGGGCGAGGTGATGCTGCGCTGGTTCCCCTTCAACAGCATCAGCGACGATATCAGTCGCCCGACCGTGGACGCGGCCGGCCAGGTGCTGCCGTGAGCCGGGCGGCGAGTCGGGCAGAGGCGGCGCTGGCGTCGCTGCGCGAGGTCGGCGCGGTGCTGGAGGGGCATTTTCAGTACGCCTCGGGGCGGCACGGGCCGCTCTACGTGGAGAAGTTTCGGCTGTTGGAGCGCCCCGAAGTCACCGCGCGGCTCTGCGCGCAGATCGCCGACCGCTTCGCCGACGAGAACATCGAGCTGGTGGTGGGGCCGACCACGGGCGGGATTTTGCTGGCGCACGAGACGGCGCGCGGGCTGAGCACGCCGATGTTCTTCGCCGAGCGCGGCGAGCAGGGAGGCAGAGTGTTTGAGCGCGGCTTCGCGTTTCAGCCCGGGCAGCGGACGCTGGTGGTGGATGATGTGCTGACCACGGGCGGCTCGGTGCGCGAGACGATTGCGGCCGTACAGGCGGGCGGCGGCGAGCCGGTCGGGGTGGGGATCATCGTTGATCGCACGGATGGGGCGTCCGCACCCGGCGGCAAATTTGAGGGGCTGCCGTTTTTCGCCTGCATCGCTCTCGATGTGCCCAGCTACGCCCCCGAAGACTGCCCGCTCTGCGCCGACGGCATCCCGCTGACCGTCACCTAAAGCCCACCCGCCAATCGGCGGCCGCTAAAATTGAGCCGCGACGAGGTGCGGTATGAGCGCTCGGCCTGAACGCCCGGAAGGTAGGCCGCGACTCCTGAGGCGGCAGCTCACGCGCCGCGAGCTGTTGGGTGCCGTGACGAGGGCGGGGATCGGGGCGAGCGGGCTGGCGTTGGTCGGCTGCAGCGGGGACGACGAGCCGGCGGTTGAGCGTCCGTCGGTGCGGGCGCTCGAGCAGGCGGAGGCGCAGCAGGACGAGCAAGAGCCGCAGGTGTTGGGCACGCACAGCCGAACGGAGTCGGCGCGGGCGTCGCAGGAGCAGGCCGCCGCCGATCAGGCGCGGCAAGCAGCGGGGCAGGAAGAGGCGGGGACGGGCGGGGCGGCGATCTTCGATCCTGTCGAGTGGCGGGAGCGATACCACTGGTCGAAGCTGAAGGACGCGCCCGGCAGCGGCGACGGCCCCGTTCGCGGCGGCACCCTCCACCTCAGCGCTCCGCACCCCCGGAACTGGAATCCGCTGACGCCGGCCGCTACCGGCGAGGGCCATTTGCTGCCGCTGGTCTACAGCCAGCTGGTCGCGCTCGCCGCCGATGATCACACCGATGTGCATCGCAACGTTATTGAAGGCCAGCTGGCCGAGACGTGGGAAATGCCGGACCCCGCCAGCGTCGTATTCGGCATTCGCAGGGGTGTTACCTGGCGGGACCAGCCGCCCACCGACGGCCGGGAGCTGACCGCGGACGACGTCAAGATCGCGTGCGATGCGCTGCGAACGAGCGAAGCGACGTCCGCCCGGTCCTACGACGCAGTAGCGCGGATTGACGCCGACTCTCAACGCAGCTCCGTGAGCATGCAGCTTTCCGAGCCGTTCGGCTACTGGCCCGTGAAAATGACCTCTCCGTGGCAAGTGATTCTGCCTCCAGAAGTTCTGGATCAGCCCGACCTTCTGTTTCCCGAACCTATGACGGCGGCGGCATCCTGGGGAACCGGACCATTCCATCTGGTCCCGTCAATACAACCGTTT
This sequence comes from Dehalococcoidia bacterium, assembly GCA_965242565.1. Lineage (GTDB taxonomy): Bacteria > Chloroflexota > Dehalococcoidia > Bin125 > Bin125 > CATQGW01. Next base: position 2,494,290 of record OZ251457.1, read on the forward strand.
CAGTGGCGTCTACAGCGCAACAACGACTACTTCAAGCGCGACGATTCGGGGATGCCGCTGCCCTACCTGAACGCGGTCGCTGCGCACGACTACGCCCGAAGTGCGCTCGCCGTCGTGCAAGGCGCCTCGGGCGCGCGCGATCTCTGGTGGGACTGGGAACACGACGATCTGGATGCGATCTACCCGACCGGCGATGAAGAACTCAGGCGAGGCGCGGTCGACGCGCCCTCGGCCGTCGTCCAGGTGACGCCGCCGACGCCGGGCGGCGCTCCGTACTTCACGTATCGGTCGATGACGGCTCCGCCGTTCAACGATACCCGCGTGCGCCTGGCGTTGTCCGCCGGACTGGATCGAGCGGCCATGACCGCCTCGCTTCACGGCGGCTTGGCAGCGCCGGATTGCGGCCAGAACTGGACATTGGAGGTCGACGAGAGCACCGCCTCCGGCGTGCGCGAGTGGCCGTGGACGCTCGCCGAGCTGGGCAGTGCGTACAGCCATGATCCGGCCTCGGCGCGAGCGCTGCTACAGGCGGCCGGGTACGGCGCGAATAACCCGCTGACCGTCCGCATCGACGCGCCAGTGCAAGCGCCCGAGTTTGCAGACTACTTCCGCTGGCAGGCAGAGGCAGCCGAGACGGTGGCGGGGCAGTTCCGAACATCGCTCGGCGATGCGGCGCAGGTGGAACTGACGCATCGGATTGCGCGCTTCTTCGATGGTGGTCGGTTTGAGATAGAGCCGCAGGACGATGCCGATCTGATCGCCCGCCCGCGCGTCGGTGGGTACGCGCCCGACCCGGATGATCTCGTGTACCACGGTATGCATACGGGCGGAGCGCTGAACGCGGCGCAGATCGCCGATGCCGACGTGGACCGCTGGAGCGCCGACCTGCGCGCTGCCGCCGACCCGGCTCGCAGGTCGGCGCTGCTGGAGCAAATTCGACGGCGCGAGAGCGAGCAGGCGTGGCGGCTCTTCCTCGTCAACCCGTACGGGGTCCAGCTGCGGAAGCCGTCGGTGCATAACCTCGTATGCACCTACGCCGCAAAGAGGGCGCATGAAATCCCGGCGCACCTGGAACGGGTGTGGAAACTGGACACTGCTTGAGCGCCTGTAAGCGGCGGCGGCTCGGCAGTTGGAGCGGGCATGGTTGGGCGGGTAGTCGAGGGTTCACGCTGTGAGTGAGGTTGGGTTTGGGTTCCCGCTCGGGGGCGGGAACGACGGAAGAGGAGGGCGGGAATGACGGGGAGGAAGGCGGCGGGAGTGACGGGAAAAGGGCGGCGGGCATGTAACGGAGAGGCGGGCGCGACTAAGCGCCGAGGATGGGCTGGATGCCCTCTTCGCGCAGCTGGCGAGGGGCGCGCTTGAAGGTGTCCGAGGCGGCGTAGCGCGGGTATTCGGCCCGCGTGCCCTCCAGCAGCTGCTCGATCGTCAGAATCTGCACGCGCGGGTAGCTGTCGTTGGGCAGGCTCGCGGGGGTGTAGAGGCCGGCTGAGAGCGCCTCTTGCAGCATCGGCTCGGTCGGCGGTCTGAGCGTGATGAAGATGCCGATCTCGGCCTTTTCGCGCTCCATGTCGCCTTTGAGGGTTGCGACCTGGCCGCGGTTGACGTTGCCGCTCTTGACCTGCACGATGATCCGCTTGGCCTTGCCGCTGCCGTCGTCGAAGAAGTTAATGTAGCCGTCGATGCCGGCGTCGGCGCCCTTCTTACCGTTGCCGGCGGGGCGGGCTTCGATCAGGCCGAGCGCCCAGTATTCGAATTGGTAGCGCCCGTCGTGTTCGCTCTCGGTGGCGAGCGCGCGAGCGCTTTCGACGTCCTGCGGGAGGCCCACCACCGTGTAGTCGGACAGATCGGCCCCGAATGAGTTCGACAAGCGGTGGCGCATCAGAGAGATCGCCACGTGCGTGACGTCGATGCCGACCCAGCGGCGCTTCAGGCGCTCCGACACGGCGACCGCCGTGCCGCAGCCGCAGAACGGATCGAGTACCAGATCGCCCTCGCTGCTGCTGGAGCTGATGATGCGCTCCAGCAATGCTTCCGGTTTCTGGGTGGGATAGCCGAGGCGCTCCTTTGCTCGCGACCCAATGGGGCCGATGTCGCTCCAAAAGTCCTGCAAGGGGACGCCGGGCATTTCGTCCAGATATCGCTTGTACCGCGGCACCGCGCCGGGCCGAGCCTGAACGATGCGCCCTTCGTCGATGAGTTCTTGCATTCGCTCGCGGCTGTATCGCCAGTGCCGGGTCACGCCCATCACCTCGTATTGAGGATTCCCTTTGGTCGCGCCTCCCGGCCCGGTGATGTTGTCCAACACGTACCGTCGGCCGGTCTCGGGTTCAACGTGGCGGTAGGACCGCTCCACGTACTCCTGGTCGTAGGGGGTGTAGACGGGATTCCAGGTGAACTCATCGCCTTTCGAGTAGAACAGCAGCGAGTCGTGGATCCGCCCGTGCTGGCGGCGGCCCTGCCGCGTGTCGCTGTGCGCGCTGGTGCGCTTCCACGCGATCTCGGTTCTGAAGTTCTCAATCCCGAACACCGCGTCCATCAACAGCCTGAGGTAATGGCTCGACGTCGGATCGCAGTGGAGGTAGATGCTGCCGGTGGACTTGAGCACGTTGTGCAGTTCGGCCAGACGCGGGGCCATCATCGTCAAGTAGGCCATCATGTCGCTCTGGCCGAGAAGGTCGCGCATCGACTGGAGCAGTTGGCCGAGCTTCTCGGGCCCCTGCGTCACGACTTCGCGGTAGGTTCGTTCCGACTCAAGGTTCCAGTGCCAGGTGTCCTCGAACGCCGTGATCTGGGCGGCCGACTCCTCGCCGGACCGCTCTCTGAAGAGCACGTTGTAGGTCGCGTTGGAGTTGAAGGGCGGGTCGAGGTAGATCAGGTCCACCGACTCATCCGGGATGTGCTCGCGCAGCACATCGAGGTTGTCGCCGAAGTAGAGCTGGTTGACCCAGTCGCTCGCCCGGTCGTCGGTCATGCGTTCCCCTCTACACTGAGTTTAGCGCAGCGGGCGCGGCGATCAGTAGGCGGCGTGGACGAACAGCCCCGGCGCGACGCCGGCGGCGCTGGCGAGGATCGAGAGGAAGATCGCCCAGACGCCGAAGCCGGCGCCGACGGCGATGTAGGTCGAGCGGTCGTCGAGCCCGGGCGCGGCGGCGCGCACGGCGGCGGCCGACATCAGGAACCAGGCGACCACCGTGGCCAGGCCGATCGCGAACGAGATCGGCACGAAGAGCAGCGCCAGCTGGGCGATCCCGACTGCGCCGGCCAGCGCCAGCGGGCGCGCGAGGCGCAGGAACTCGATCCGCACATCGCAGATGCGGCGCAGCGCCCACCAGGACGCGCCGACGGAGAGCGCCCAGGCGGCGACGCCGGCGAGGCCGCCCAGGGCGACCAGGCGCAGCGCGCCGCCGCCGACGCTCGCGCCGTCGGCGGCGAGCGCCATCCAGAACCAGGCGCCGAGTCCGGCGGCGAGCGCGGTGAGCGCGACGAGCAGGAGCGCGGCGCGGGTGTCGGCGGGGTTGTCGGCGACTTCGCGCAGCGCCTCGAGTTCGCCGCGCAGCAGGCGGCGCAGCAGTTGCATGCTGCGCCGCACATGGATCAGCGCGCCGGACGGCGAGCCCACGGCGCCCACAGCCGCGCCGATCGCGGAGTGCGCCGAAGGAGAGGAGGAAAAGGGATGGGGAGCAGTGCGAGACATGGCTTGAGCTGCGCGCCCGGCCGCCAACTCCACAGTACGGTGATGCCCAGAGCGAGGCAAGCGTGCGGCCGCCGCACCGCACACCTGTAGACGCCCGACGGGGTCGGTTATGACGAGCGACGCACTCTCCCAGATCGACGCCGAGGTCTCCGCCTGCCGCGCGTGCCCTCGGCTGGTCGCCTGGCGGGAGCGCGTCGCCGCCGAAAAGCGCGCCGCCTTCCGCAGCGACGACTACTGGGGCCGCGGCGTGCCCGGCTTCGGGCCATCCGACGCGCGCATTCTGGTGGTGGGGCTGGCGCCGGCGGCGCACGGGGCGAATCGCACGGGGCGGATGTTCACCGGCGACCGCTCCGGCGACTGGCTGTACCGCGCGCTGCACGCCGCCGGCTTGGCCAATCAGCCGGAAAGCGCCCGCCGCGACGACGGCCTGCGACTGATTAACACGCGCATTACCGCCGTCGTGCGCTGCGCACCGCCCGACAACAAGCCCACGACCAAAGAGCGCGACAACTGCCTGCCCTACCTGCGCCGCGAGCTGGCGGTGCTTGCGGAGCTGCGCGTTGTCGTCGCGCTCGGCGCATACGCCTGGGAGAATGCCGCCCGCGAGCTCGCCGTTCGGCCCCGCCCGCGCTTCGCTCACGGCCTGGAGGTCGAAACCGGGGGCGGCCTCACCGTCCTCTGTTCCTATCACCCAAGTCAACGCAACACCTTCACCGGCCTGCTCACCGAGCCGATGCTCGCCGACATCTTCACCCGCGCCGCCCAGCTCGCCGAATAGGCGGCGGAGTTGATCTCCTCCGTCGGTGTGTGTACAGTGAGCTCACTCTTCCCCGTCCTTTGGCGGCCGGTGCGCTGCTGAAGTGGCGGGGCTGTTCATATCCGGACCTATGGCAGACAGCGTCGTCGTCTTCATCGACTGGCAGAACCTCTTCATGGCCGCGCGGCGGGCCTTTCACCCCGCTCGCGCTGCTCGACGCTCAGCTGACGGCCAAATCAATCCTGTCGCCTTGTGCGAACTGCTTTGCGACAGACCGCCGCGCGGAAAAAGCTACGAGCTCAGCGAGGTTCGCATCTATCGCGGTGAGCCGAACCCGGACAACGATCCCAGAATGCATGCCGCCCACACCGCCCAGCGCGAGGCGTGGGAGCGCGCCGGCGCTCGCGTCGTCACCCGTCCGATGCAATACATCAGAAGCCCGGGCGGCCGAGGCTTCATCGCACGTGAGAAGGGCATTGATGTCCAACTCGCCGTTGACCTGATCACCGGCGCATCGGACGGCCTCTACGATGTCGGCATCGTCTTCTCTGGCGACACCGACCTGCGCCCGGCGCTCGAATACGTCGCCCACCGATTCGCCCCCACCCCCCGCGTCGAAGTAGCCGCTTGGGACGACAGCCGCAGGCGCAGACGCACGGGACTCACGTTCAGCGCTCCGTATCGGCGCTGGTGCCACTACCTCAGCGAAGCCGACTACCAGAGCGTGCGCGACCTGACCCCCTACGCGCCGCCAGAGCGCTGAAACCGGCGCGCACGCTTCCACTCCTCCGCGCCTGATGCCCTGCCCCGCAGAATCACTATCCTCGCGCCACCCCGGATGTGAGAGGCGGACGATATGGCCGGCGACCGAGCGGAGGGGCTGAAGGTTGGGCTGATCGGCGCGGGATCAATCTCGCGGCAGCACCTGCCGGGCTATCAACTCGCACCCGAGCGCGCGCGGCTGACCGCCGTCTGCGATATCCGCGAGGACGCCGCGCGCCGCTTCGCCGCCGAAGCCGACATCGACGCAGTCTTCACCGACGCCGAGCGCATGCTGGAAGAGGCGGACCTGGACGCCGTGGACATCTGCACCATCCACGACCAGCACGCGCCGCTCGCGATCGCCGCCGCCCGCGCCGGCAAGCATGTGCTGCTCGAAAAGCCGATGGCCGTCTCGCTCGACGAGTGCCGCGCGATTCTGGAAGCGACAGAGCAGGCCGGCGTCACCTTCATGGTCGCCCAGCAACTGCGCCACGTGCCCAGCTACGTCGCCCTGCGCCGCCGCATCCAGGCCGGCGAACTCGGCCGCATCTGGTCCGCCCGCTGCGACACCTTCCTCGCCGCCGCCCTCGAAGACGGGCAGCCGACCGGATCCAGACCCGGCTGGTGGGGGTTCGACGGCAAGCGCGGCGGAGGAGGCGTCATCACCATGCTCTCCGTGCATCATCTCGACCTCCTCCGCTACCTCGTTGGCGAAGTCGCCCGCGTCGACGCCCGCTACTGGACCGGCCACCCCCACTTCACCAACAACGCCGAGGATCGCGCTGTCGCCACGCTGGAGTTCGCCAACGGCGCGGTCGGTCACCTCACGGCCAGCTTCAGCAGCCGCGCCCCCTGGGCCTTCCAGTTCCTGCTGCTCGGCGAGCGCGGCTCGGCCTGGACGCCGCCCCCGCAGGACGCTTCACCGCTCATGGCCCACCGCGCCCCCGCCGTAATCGCCGCCGCCAACGACGGCGAGCAGGGTTTCCGCGGCGCCGACAGCTTCCAGCCGATCCCGACCGAGGACTTCGGTCTGCCCACCGACGATCCCTACATCAACGAGATTCAGCACTTCGCCCGCTGCTGCGAAGACGGCGGCGAGCCGCTCAGCAGCGGGCGCGACAACATCGAGACGATGAAGATCGTCTTCGGCATCTACGAATCGGCCCGCTCCGGCACGCCGATCGAGCTGGCCGCGCTGTAAGGGCTGCGAGCGCGCTATCAACCTCTGAGAAACCGGTCGCGGCGTCGGAGCCAGCGCCCGGCGCACGGGCGTCAGAGTCGATCTGAATCGTCTACTCGACGTCAAGCTCCAGATCGCGCATCAGCTCCTCATGCCTAACGAGCCGCGCTTGCCCCTTGCGGTAGCGCTCCAGCCGGGGAAGCGCGACGGCCAGGTCTTCGGCGTCTTCTTGGGATCGACGCGGGCAACGACAGAGGCGGCGTCTCATCTCAGCCCGCGTGCTCCAGCAGCGCCGGGACCACCACATCCAGCACGCCTGTCGGCAGCTCGTGGCCCACCCCTTCCAGCGTGAGCAGCGTTGCGCCCGGAATTGCCGCCGCCAGCGCCTGGCCGTGGTCGTAGGGCAGGATGGGATCGTCCGTGCCGTGAATCACCAGCGTCGGAACCGACAGCTGATCGAGCCGCTCGTGCCACGACGCCGACGCCGCAATCGCCGGTCCGTGATTGAGCGAACTCTGCATGTTCACCGCGCGATCAATCTCGGCGGCGAACACCTCGTCGCGCCACTCTTCGTAGGGATATTTCGAGCCGGCCAGCGTCCTGAACATCTGGATTCGGTTCGCCAGCACGGCCTCGCGGTCGTTCCAGTCGAGCGCCGCGCCCGCCGCGACGGCCTCGATCACCTCGGGCGTAGGCGGCGAGAGCGCCTCGCCGGCGTCGTCGCCGTCCAGCGCCCCCAGTGTCGCGCCCGGATTGGGCGTGGACATGATCGGCGTCAGCGTCAGCACCCGCTCCGGGTGGTTGAGGCCGATCACCTGCGTGATCATCCCGCCCATTGATGCGCCCACGATGTGGGCCTGCTCCACGCCGTAGGCATTCAGCACGGCGACGCCGTCGGCCGCCATGTCGTCGAGCGTGTAGTTCGGCTCGCCCGGCGGGCAGCAGGTCGTGCGGCCCGTGTCGCGGTTGTCGTAGCGGATCACGAAGCGTCCGCCGGCGGCCAGACGCTCGCAGAACTGCTCATCCCAGAGCAGCATCGACGCCCCCGCGCCCATCACCAGCAGAACCGCCGGATCCCCCGCGTCGCCGAACGAGTCCGAGCAAATCTCGATCCCGTTCGCCGCAATCATCCGCTCCGCGTGATGTTCCGCCATCTCAGTCCTCCTCAGTCCTCTGTTGCGCCGGTGCCCTGCACCTGCTCCGCTGTCGCCGACTCGATCCAGTCCGTCAAAATCGTGCGGTGCGCGATCTTCCACGCCCCACCGACTCGCCGCAGCCGATCCATATAGCGCCCCTGGAAGACGATCTTCGCCGGATCATCGCAGCGCACCACGGTCACGTAGGAGCTCATCGAGGCTTCGTCGCCCGCGCCGTCGATCACGAACGTTGAGGGCATGTGCCGCGCCTGCGGCGTGGAGTCGTCGCGCCCGGCCGCCAGCGCCCGCAGTGAATCGCCCGTAATCCAGCGCTCCTGCCCCACCATCTCCATCACCCCGTCATCGGTCCAGACCGACGCCCAGGCCTCCGCATCCCCATCGTCCAGCGCCTGGCTGTAGCGCCCCGCGAGGTTCTGAATGGCCGTCCGATCTTCAGCGCTCAAACTCATCGTCGCCTCCTTCCCGTTCTCTGCCCCGCCAAGATAGGGCCTCCAAACTGCCGCCGCTTCGCCTCAACTCGCCCGTTGGCAAAACCTCCACGCGCACACGACCGCTGCGGAGGGAATGCCCACATAGAGGACGACATCGAGATCGCTGTCCAGAAACCTCAGCCCGAGGCCGAACCCCGCCACGATCGCCGCCGACAAGAACCGCCCGACACGATCGGCTGTGCGCTTCCGCATCGTTGGAACTCGCATCACTGCAACGCTCCCGACGCCGCGATCTCCGCAATCCGCTCATCGTCGTAGCCCAGCACCTCCCGCAGCACCAGATCGTTGTCCGCCCCCATCAGCGGCGCAACCGCCGGACGCCGCGCCGGCGTGCGCGAAAACAGCACCCGCGCCCCCTCCACCACGCTCCCCTCCAGCGTCGCGTGCTTCAACTCCACGAAATGCCCCCGGTGCGCCAGCTGCGGATCGCGCATCAGCTCCGGGCTGTTCTGCACCGCGTGCGCCGCCAGCCCGACCGCCTGCAGCGCCTCCATCGCCTCCTGCGCGCTGCGCTGACTCGTCCACGCCGAAATCGCCGCATCCAGCTCGTCCTGCGCCGCCAGCCGACCTTCCAGCGAGCCGAACCGCGCGTCCTCAGCCAGTCCGCCGCCGATCACGCCCGCCAGCGACGCCCACTGCCCATCATCCGCCGCTGCGATCGCCACCCACTGATCCTCGCCCGCCGAGGGATACGCACCATGCGGCGCGATCTGCGGATCGCGGTTGCCGTTCGCCTGCCACAGCCGCCCCGACACCGCGTAGTGCAAGTACGCCGGCGTCAGGAAATGCAGCGCCGCCTCGAGCTGCGAGACATCGATGTATTGCCCCACGCCCGTGCGCTCGCGCTCTTCCAACGCCGCCAGCAGCGCGGGCGTGGCGAAGCGCGGCGCGACGTAGTCGGTGTAGGCCCCGAACGGGCCGGCCGGCGCGCGATCCGGCCAGCCCGCCAGCGGCGTGAAACCGGCAAACGCCGCCGCCAGATTGCCGAAGCCCGCGAACTCCGCCAGCGGGCCCGTCTGCCCCATCAGACAGGAGGACAGCATGATCAGCCGCGGATTGACCGCGTGCAGCTCTTCCCAGGTCAGCCCCCAGCCGCGCATCGCCCGCGGCGTGAACGACTCCGTCAGAATGTCCGCCCAGCGCACCAGATCCAGCAGCATTTCGCGCCCCAACGGCGTTGACGGATCAATCGTCGTCATCGCCTTGTTCGCGTTCATGTTCTGGAACAGGCCCGAGCCCTCCGTCAGCGTCGAGTCGTCGTTCAGGAACGGTTGCAGCGTGCGCGCCGTGTCGATCCGCGTGCTCGATTCCACCCGCACCGTCCGCACCCCGAAATCGGCCAGCGTGCGCGTGCCGGCCGGTCCCGCCATTACCCACATCAGATCGACCATCTTCAGCCCGTCCAACGGCGGCCCGTCGTGCCCGTCGCTCTCGCCGGCATCGCCGCCGCCGTACAGACTCGCCGCCGCGCGCGTCTCCGCCAGCAGCTCCGCCGTGTGCTCGCCCAGCAGCGGCGCCGCGCGGCGGTACTCGATCGGCGAGCCGCTGAACTGCGCAAACGGCCCCGGAAAACGCAGCCGCCGACCGTCCCGCTCCACCTCTCGCCAGTAGCCGCGCACCGCCAGATGCTCGTTGGCGTCCAGGTCGTCCATCGTCGAAACCGGCACGATCAGCAGCCGACGCTTCAGCGCCTGCTCGAACAGCTCCGCCTTGGTCTTGGTCATCGTCAGCGACTCAACGACCTGGAGCAGCCGCATGTACTCCGAAACCGGCTCCTGCCCCGTCAGCAGCAGCAGCGTGTAGTTGAGCCAGTCTTTGTCGCGCGTCGCCTCGTCGCAGTGTCCCTCCTCGTAGATCCACTCCATCAGCCGGGCGGTGAACGGGCCGATCGCCGCGCCGAACAGGTAGGTGATCGCCACGTGCCCGTCCTTGCAGGGCCAGAACAGCTGCACCTCGAGCGGGCCGAGCTTCGCCCCCTTGGCCGAGCGCAAATAGGTGCCCGAATTGAGCGGCGCGGCCAGAATCCCGGCCTGCGTCGCCTGCGCGTGCGCCGCCTGCGCGCTGACGTCGAGGAACTGCCCCCGCCCGGAGCGCTTGCGCTCCCAGAGCGCCGCCTGTACCGCGGCCGCAGCCTCCGCGCCGGCGTGCAGCCCCGTTTGCGGCAGGTCCACCCGCAGCGGCGCGCGATCCGAGTCTCCGCTCTGCGCCATCGGCCCCGCCGACGCCGCCACCGTCAGGTCCGTCGCGATCCAGCCCGCCTTCGGTCCGCTCGAACCGAACGGTGTGATCGCCGCATAGACCAGCCCCGGATTGAGCGCCGCCAAATCCTCGTAGCCCAACCCGCGCGCCGCCATCGCCCCCGCATCGTCCGACTCGATCAGCGCGTCCGCCCCCGCCGCCAGCCGCCGAAACTGCTCGCGCCCCTCCTCCGTCTCCAGATCCACCACCGCCGAGCGCTTGTTCCGCGCCCACGCCTGCCAGACCAGCGAGCCCTCGATGTCCGACGGATCGCCGGTGAACGGCCCGCGCCGCCGCGCCCGATTGCCGCCCGGCGGCTCCACCGCGATCACATCCGCGCCGAGATCGGCGAGGATCATCCCGCCGATCAACCCGCGCTCGTCAGTGAGATCCAGGATCCGGTAATCGCCGAGCATCGCTCCACTCCCGTCGACTGCTCAGACTGCGCCGCTCATTGCAAAGGCTAGCCACTCCCGCGCGCCCGCATCCGCACCGCCCGCGTAGACTGGCTCTGGGCCCTTAGCTCAGTTTGGCAGAGCAGCGGACTTTTAATCCGAAGGTCCTGGGTTCGAGCCCCAGAGGGCCCACCATTTCTGCTCAGTACCGCGGCTCGCGGCGCTCCGCAAACGCCGCCAGACCCTCCCGCGCATCCTCCGAGGCGAAGGCTTGGCGGCTGTATTCCTGATAGATGCGGAGACCGTCGGCGAGCGAGGCGTCGCGGCTGCGTTGGGCGAGTTCTTTGGTCATGCGGATTGCGGCGGGGCCGTTGGCGGCGATCGCGGCGGCGAGTTCGCGGGCGCGGGCGTCCAGGGCGTCGGGCGCGACCACCTCGCTGACCAGTCCGATCCGCAGGGCTTCGGCCGCATCAATGAACTCCCCCGTCAGCAGCAGCCGCATCGCGTCGGAACCCCCAATCAGCCCCGGCAGGCGCAGCGCCCCGTAGCCGTGCAAAATCCCCCAGCGCACCTCCGGGCAGCCGAACTGCGCCGTCTCGTCCGCAATGCGGATGTCGCAGAACAGCGCGAGTTCGAGACCGCCGGCGAGGCAGTAGCCGTTGATCGCGGCGATGACCGGCTTGGCGCATTCCATGCCGTTGTCGAAGCGCTCGGGGCGCCAGGGGCGCCACTCGCTGCGGCCGGCGAACTCGCCGAGGTCGTGTCCGGAGGTGAAAGCGCGCCCGCTGCCGCCGATGATGATGCAGCGCACATCGGGATCACCCTCGGCCTCACGCACCGCGTCGCCGATGGCCGCATACATCGCGTCGGTCATCGCGTTGAGCTTTTCCGGTCGGTTGAGCCGGATGGTTGCGATGCGGTCGGCGACGGCGTAGGTAATCTCGTCCATGGCGCGCTCCTCTGCTGCGGGGTTCGTGCGCAGGGTAGGCGGCCGTTACCTACTCGCTGAGGCGCGGTTGGGAACCCTGCGCGCGCTTGCGGCGCGAGGCGCGCTTGAAGGTGGCGGGCGCGGCGAAGCGCGGGTACTCCGGCTGCGCGCCGTCGAGCAGTTCCTCAATGGTCAGAATCTGCACGCGCGGGTAGCTGTAGTCGGGGAAGTGCTGCGGCGTGTAGACGCCCTGGCCTAGCGCCAGCTCGCGCATCGGGCGGGTCGGCTGTTGCAGCGTGATGAAGATGCCCAGCTCGGCCTGTTGGTCCTTCATGTCGCCGATCAGCGTGGCGACCTGGCCGCGATTGACCTTGCCGCTCTTGACCTGCACGATGATCCGCTTGGCCTTGCCGCTGTTGTCGTCGAAGAAGTTGATCGAGCCGTCGACGCCGGAATCCGCGCCCTTCTTACCGTTGCCGGCTGGGCGGGCTTCGATCAGGCCGAGCGCCCAGTATTCGAATTGGTAGCGGCCGTCGTGTTCGCTCTCGGTAGCGAGGGCGCGAGCGCTTTCGACATCCTGGGGGAGGCCGGCGACGGTGTAATCGGACAGGTCGTCGCCGAAGGCGTTGTGCAGGCGATGCTTCATGATCGAGACGGCGAGATGGGTGACGTCGATGCCGATCCAGCGCCGTTTCAGTCGTTCGGCGACGGCGACCGCGGTACCGCAACCACAGAAGGGATCGAGCACCACGTCCCCCTCGTTGCTGCTGGCTTGGATGATGCGATCGAGCAACGCTTCGGGCTTCTGGGTTGGGTAACCGAGGCGTTCGCGGGCGCGTGCGCCAATCGGGTTGATGTCGAGCCAGAGGTCTTGCACGGGCTGCGCGTCGTCTTCGTCGAGGTACCGCTTGCGTTGGGGTACGCGGCCTTCAGCTGGCCAATGCACCAACCCTGCTTGGTCCAACAGGTCGAGTTTCTCCTGTGTCGTGAGCGTGTCGATGTCGTCTGCGGCGTCTTCTGGGAGCAGGTCGCGGGGAACTGCCCAGTGGCGCTTCGCTTCCGTAGGGTCCACGCCTCGCCAAGGTTGCCCGGAGTCGCCCTGGCGGACACCCGGCCCTGTGAGATCGGATACGCGGTAGCGGCCGCGATCATCCGAGTAGCGGTAGTTCCGCCTGACATAGGCATCGTCGTACTTCTGGACCATGTCGCGCCACGTGTGATCTTCACTGCCGGCGTAGAACAGGATCACGTCGTGGATGCGGCCGAAGCGCCTTGATGTCTTGTGGAACGAGGTGCGCTTCCAAACGATTTCGTTGCGGAAGTTCTCGATTCCGAACACTGCATCCATCACGAACCGCAGGTGATAGCTGGCCGTAGGGTCGCAGTGCAGGTAGATGCTGCCCGTCGGCTTGAGCACGCGGCGCAGTTCGGCCAGGCGCGGGGCCATCATCGCCAGATAGGCCATCATGTCGCTCTGGCCGAGGAATTCGCGCATCGACTGGAGCAGCTTGCTGAGCTTTTCGGGGCCCTGCGTCACGACCTCGCGGTAGGCGCGCTCCGACTCGATGGTCCAGTGCCAGGTGTCCTCGAACGCCGTGATCTGCGCCGCCGACTCGGTGCCCGAGCGCTCGCGGAAGAGCATGCTGTAGGTCGCGTTGGAGTTGAAGGGCGGGTCGAGGTAGATCAAGTCCACCGACTCGTCCGGGATGTGCTCGCGCAGCACATCGAGGTTGTCGCCGAAGTAGAGCTGGTTGACCCAGTCGTCGGCCATCTTGCGTCACCCGGCCGTACCGGTGCCCCAGGCGACGGCGTTTGTGAGCAGCAGCTCGTAGGGTTCCGTTCCCCAGGGGCCGCGGAAGCGGGGCGGAGAGACGCGGTCGGGCGAGATGCTTTCGTGGACGGAGGGCTGCATGTTGGTGAGCGGGGTGTGGCAGTGGCCGGGGGCGATGTAGGCGACTTCGCCTTCGCCCACCCGCCGCGCGAAGCCGAGGGCGTGGGATTTGCCGTCGGGCAGCAGCGAGAGATCGCCGCCGTAGAGCTCGTCGACAAACGGCGGCTTCTCGATGTCCTCCGTCGTCAGCAGCACCTGCGTATCGGGGTGGATGACCTCGACCATGTACGGCTCGTCCTGCACGCTGAACGACGCCGGCAGGTTGTGCGTCAGCGGATGGTTGTGGTCCGCAACGTTCACCGTCATTTCGCGGATCGGCGGGTGGGTCATGAAGAAGCCGCCGAGCGCTTCGTGGTAGTCCATTTTGGCCATGCGGCGGCGTCCGTCTTCGCGGCCGAGGCGCTCGGCCTTGCCGCCGGTGCTGCCGTGCAGCGCGAGCCAGCGCCCGCCGTCGGCGAGCCAGTCGCGGATCACGCCGGTTTGATGGTCGTCGGCGAAGGGTCCGGCGACGTAGCAGACCAACAGTTGGCAGTCGGCGATCCACTTGTGGCAGTCCACGAAGTCGCTGCTCACCGTGGCGTGGACATTTTCGTTGGCCTGGAGCGCCATCAGAATGCGCATGCGGGCGTAGTCGATGTCGTGTCCCGCGTGCTTGCCGGGCGGAAACCCGCCGGCCACCACATGCACTCGAATCGGCGTCGACATGGTCCGTCCTCCTGATCAGTGTGTCTGTCTGGCAAGATGTCCGGCAAGTTGTGTGGAGCGCCGTCCCGCCCCTCAGAGCGCCATCGGCTCCCCTTGCGCCACCGCCTGCGGATCCGTCTTCCACACATCGGAGCCGTCCACATACAGCTCGACGCCGTTGCCGTCGGGGTCGTTGAGGTACAGCGACTTCGAGACCACGTGGTCGATCACCGCATGCACCTTCACGCCGGCCGCCTCGAGCTCGTCGCGCGCGGCGCGCAGCTCGTCCAGCGTCTCGCCGATGCAGAACGCCAGGTGATACAGCCCCGGCGCTTTGGGGTCCGCATCCGGGCCGTCCGCACCCACCTCCAGCAGCGCCAGATCGTGGTGGTTGCCGAGCGTGTAGAAGGTCATCGGCATCTGCTCGTGACGCGCCGCCAGCTGCATCCCCAGCACTCCGCCGTAAAAGGCCTCCGAACGCTCGCGGTCGCGCACCTTGATCACCGCGTGCCCCAGCTCTCGCACCCGCATCGCACTGCTCCTTCCGCGCCCGCCATCGGATTGGGCGGCCATTTGAGCTGAGCATACCGATTCAGTGGCATGCCCTGCGTGCAAGGATGCGCGGCTAGATCTTCGCGGCCACGCCCCCGTCGATGTTGATGATCTCACCCGTGATGAAGCGCGAATCCTCGCAGCTCAGGAAGAGCACCAGATTGGCCACATCCTGCGAGTAGCCCGGACCCGGCACGATCTGCGCGAAATCGAACATCTTCTCGAACACGTGGTGCCCGCCGTCGGGGTCGTTGTAGGTGCCGCGCGTCGCGCCGGGCGTGATGATCTGCCCCGGCCGCACGCAGTTCACCCGAATGCCGTCGCGCCCGCCCACACCCGCCATGTAGCGCGTCAGCGCGTCAACGCCCGCCTTGGCCGCGTAGTACGACGCCGAGGTGGTCCCGAACTCCTCCTGCATGCGCGGCGAAAAGCCGCGCTGCGCCGCCAGCGACGACATGTTCACCACGCAGCCCCCGCCAGCGGCGACGATGTGCGGCCAGACCGCCTGGCTGACGCGCATCGTGCCGGTGAGGTTCACGTTGATCACACGGTCCCACTCGTCCTGCGGCTCATTGGGAAAATAGTTGCCCGCGCCGCCGCCGGCGTTGTTGAAGAGCAGATGCACCTCGCCGTAGACCCGCGCCGCCGCCGCGACCGCGTCGAGTACCGACTGATCGTCGCCCACGTCGCAGGCCACGAACGAGGCCTCGCCGCCCTCGTCGCGGATCGCCTGCGCCACCGCCCGGCCCTGCTCCTCGCGCCGCGCCATCAGCACCACCCTTGCGCCTTCCCGTGCGAACGTGTGCCCCGTCACCTCCCCGATCCCCGAATTGCCCCCCGTGATGATCGCCGTCTTGCCCTCAAGCTTGCCCGCCATGCGCGCCTCCCGCCTCGTGCCGTGCCGTTCGCCGTTGCCGAAAGTGTCGCCGAACGCGACGCCTGCATCAAATCGCGCCGCGCGGCGGGTAGCATCGGCACTGCGAGTTGCAGAGCAAGTTGCAGAACGGAGGCTCTCAATGCCGACGAGCGAACAGCCGCTGCGCTTCGGCTGGTTCATCCCCACCTACGGCGATTTCGACCGCTTCGTCAACCCCACCTGCAGCTCGCCGCCGGGGCTCGAGCTGTTCGAGCGCGTCGCGCTGGCCGCCGAACGCGCCGGCTTCGAGTACGCGCTGGTGCCCGTCGCCTCCGCCTGCTGGGAAGCCTGGATCGCCTGCGCCATGGTCTCGGCCAAAACGACGCGGCTGAAGATGCTGGTGGCGGCGCGCCCCGGCTACATCGTGCCGACGCTGATGGCCAAGATGATCTCGACCTTCGACCAACTCAGCGGCGGGCGCATGTCGATCAACCTGATCGCGGGCGGCGATCCGGCGCAACTCGCGCAGGACGGTCTGCTCATCCCCCACGACGAGCGCTACGACGTGATGAACGAATCGGTCGAAATCATGAAGGCGCTCTGGACCGCCGATGCCCCGCTCAACTGGGAGGGAACGCACTTCCAGCTGCACGGCGCGGAGGTGCAGCCCAAACCGCTCCAGCAGCCCTGGCCGCGCTTCTACATCGGCGGCGAATCTGATGCCGCCCGCGATGTCGGCGCGCGCCACGCCGATTGCTACTTCTTCTGGGGCGACACGCCGGAGCGCACCGCGGAGAAGATCGCCGACATCCGCGCCCGCGCCCGCCGCGCCGGACGCAGCGACGAGCTCACCTTCGGCATGCGCCTCCAGGTCGTCGTGCGCGAGACCGAAGCCGAAGCCTGGGAGGCGGCCCACGCGCTGATCGAGGGCGCCACCGAGCGCCAGCGCGAACGCCGCCGCGCCGTCGCCGCCGACTCCGAAGCCGACACACGGATGTGGCAGCTAGCGGAGGACTCAGCCAACAACGACTACCTGATCGCGCCCAATCTCTGGAGCGGCATCAGCACGGTGCGCACCGGCGCGGGCGTCTGCGTGGTGGGCGATCCCGACCAGGTCGCCGCCGCCCTCCAACGCTTCGTCGATGTGGGCTGCACGGAGTTCTGCCTGAGCGGCTACCCGCACGACGCCGAAGCCGAGCGCTTCGGCCGTTGGGTGATTCCCAGAATGCAGACCCGGAAGACAGCCGCGCCCGCCGCCGCCGACTGAGCGCCGCCGCCCACTGATCGCGGTACGCTGAACGCGCCAACGCATTCACCCAAGGAGCGCCCCATGGCCCGCGTCCAACTCGCCCTCAACGTCGCCGAACTCGACTCGGCGATCGACTTCTACTCCCAGCTCTTCCGCACCGAACCGCACAAGGTGCGGCCCGGCTACGCCAACTTCGAGGTCGACGACCCGCCGCTCAAGCTCGTCCTGATCGAGAACGGCCGCGGCGGCGACCTCAACCACCTCGGCGTCGAAGTCGAAAGCACCGGCCAGGTCGTCGCCGAAACGCAGCGCCTCGGCGGACTCGGCCACGAACTCGAAATCGAAGACGCCGTCGTCTGCTGCCACGCCGAGCAGGACAAGGTCTGGGTGCGCGACCCCGCCGGCCTCCGCTGGGAGGTCTACACCATCACCGACGACCAGCCGGCAGCCGAGCTGGTCACGCTAATCGAAGAGACCTGCTGCGCCGAGCAGAACATCGCCTGCGGCGCAGAGCCGTCGGCGACGGCCGTTGCCAACGCCGGCGGCTAGCCCTGCGGGGGTTCGGCGGTCTGGTAGTTGACCTGCCAGGCGATGCCGAAGCGATCCCTGCACGAACCGAAGTAGGCGCCCCAGAACATGTCCGCGAGGGGCATTGAGACTTCGCCGCCCTCGGAGAGTTTGGCGAACACGGCGTCGGCCTGCTCGCGGCTCTCGGGGTTGAAGGCGATCGAGAAGTTGGAGCCGGCGGCGGGCGCTCCCTCCGCCCAGGGCGGCGAGTCGCTGCCCATCAGGATGCTGTCGCCGACGGGCAGCGAGACATGCATCACCTGCCGCTTCACTTCGTCGGACATCGGCGGCATGTCGTCGGGCGGGCCGTCGGCGAAGGTTTGGAAGATCATGAACTCGCCGCCGAAGACGGAGCGGTAGAACTCGAACGCCTGGCGGCAGTTGCCGTTGAAGTCGAGGTACGGATTGAGACTCATCGCAGGCTCCTCACGCACTCGCTGCCCCACTCGCCAATAACCTCGGCAGCAGTCCAAAACCCACTCTAAACACGCCCACACACAAGCCGCAATCCCGCCCCACCTCAGACCCCATCCCCAAGATCCGTCGCCCCAGACTTGATCTGGAGCCTGCCCCAGACCTGATCTGGGGGCCCAAACCCAACCCCGTCCCCAGCGCAAAAGCCCCGACCTACCCCCCAACAGCCCACGGCGCCGTCAGCAACTCCACCGCAACCGCCCGCACCGCCGCCTCCCCGCCCCGCAGCGCCCCCCGCAAATCCCCCGGACGCTCCCCCAACCCCGCCCCAATCCCCTCCGCCATCGCCTCGTGCAACGCCGTCCCCACATTCACCTTCGCCACCCCCAACCCCGCCGCGTAGACCAAATCATCCTCCCCCAACCCCGACGCCCCATGCAGCACCAGCGGAACCTCCACCCGCTCCCCAATCGCCCGCAACCGCTCCCGCTGCAACCCTCCCGCCGCCGGCGCCCCCCCGTGCGTATTCCCCACCGCCACCGCCAGCCAGTCCACCCCGCTCTCCGACGCAAACCGCCCCGCCTCGACCGGCTCCGTCCAGGCCGCCTCCCCCAGCGTCACCCCCTCCTCCACCCCGCTCACATGCCCCAACTCCGCCTCCAGCGCCAACCCCTGCCACGCCGCCAGCCCCCGCGCCTCACGCGCCAGCGTCACATGCCGCCCGTACGGCAGCGTCGAACCATCGATCATCAACGACGTAAACCCCGCCTCAATCGCCCCCCGCAACTCCTCCAGCGTGTCCGCGTGATCCAGATGCAGCCCGATCGGCGCGTCCACCTGTCCCGCCAACTCCCGCACCGCCGCCGCCGCAATCGCCGCCCCCCCGATCTGCGCCAACCCCGCCCGGTTGAACTGCACCAGCACCGGACGACCCGTCGCCTCCGCCGCCTCAATCAGCCCGCGCGCCATCTCCACCGTCGACACATTGCCCGCCGCCACCGCCCGCCTGGCCGCAGCCGCCTCCGCCACCAACCCGCGACCCGAAACAAGCGGCACAGCCCTCTCCCATCCCCGGCGTTGATACACTTCCGCCCAGCGTCGGCCGCCCGGCTTCGGCAAGCGCCGCGCAGGAGAGCAGCTTGCCCGACCGGCCGCCCGAACAACTCGACGACGACGCACTCGCCGACCGCGCCCGCAACGGCGAACTCGACGCCTTTAACCTACTCGTCCGGCGCTACCAACGCCGCGTCTTCGGCCTCTGCCTCGGCATGCTCCGCTCCCCCGCCGCCGCCGAAGACGCCGCCCAAGACGCCATGCTCGCCGCCTGGCGCGCACTCCACAGCTACCGCGGCGGCAACTTCCCCGCCTGGCTCATGCGCATCGCCGCCAACCGCTGCCGCGACGAACTCCGACGACGCAAACGACGCCCCTCCACCTCCCTCGACCGCATGCTCGACGAACACGGCGACGCCTGGTCCCCGCCCGACGACGGCCGCCCGCCCGATATCGCCGCCCTCGACGCCGAAACCGGACGCACCCTCCTCGCCGCCCTCCAACAACTCCCCGAAGAACAACGCCAAACCATCCTCCTGTCCGATGTCCAGGGCTTGGCCTACCGTGAAATCGCGGACACCATGAACACCTCCGTCGGCACCGTCAAATCTCGCCTCAACCGCGCACGCGCACGCATGCGCCAACTCCTCCTCGAAAGCGGGGAACTCAACCGCGCCCGCGAACGTCAAGCATTACGAGAGCGGATCGAAGCAACCCCGCGGAAAGGACGGCGCGCATGACCCGCTGGCGCTTCTGGCGGCGCAACGCCCTCCGCGCCGACGCCTCCGCCTTCCTCGACGGCGAACTCCCCCCCGACCAACGCGACGACTTCGCGCGCGAAATCGAACACTCCCCCGAACTCCGCGAATACCTCGCCGACCTCCAACTCATCCAATCCCAACTCGCCGTCCTCCGCGACGCACAACCCGGACGCTCGCTCGAACTTACCGGCGCCGACATCGCACCCAAAACCCCGCGACTCATCAGCCTCCGCCGCCAACCGGCGCCCCTCCGCCTCCGCCTCGCCGCCGGCCTCACCGCCGCCGCCGTCGCCGGCCTCGCCGCCGTCGCCGCTTGGGACGCCTTCAACCTCGCCGGCCCAACCTCCGTCCAACCCGCCCCAACCGTCGCAACCCAAGCCCAAACCGCCGCCGCCCGGCCCCAATCAGCCTCCGCCGCCGCCCCGGAGTCCGCTCAAGCACCCACCCAGCAGTCCGCTCAGGAGTCCGCCCAACAGCAAACATTCCAGCAGGCCGCCCAGCAAGAGGCCCAACAAGCAGCTCAGGAAGCAGCTCAGGGAGCGCAGCAAACCGCCCAGCAGCAAGCCGCCGCCGTCGCCGACATCGCCGCCCAGCAACAACAAACCGCCCAACTCCAGAGCGAGCAGCAAGCCGCCGCCGCAGAACCCCGGCAAACCTCGCAGGCGCAGCAGGCAGCCGCGGCATCCCCGCAGGCCGCCCAACAGCCCGACCCCGCCCGCCAGGCCATCACCGCCCGCGAACGCATCACCGACAACGACGCAGACAACGCAGAAGCAGCCGCCGCACCCCCCCTCCAGCAGCAAACCGCCGCCCAACAGTCCAGCCCCCCCCCCACCGACGACGCAACCCGCCAAGTCACCGAAGACGACCAGCCCGCCGAAACCAGCCAGACGTCCGACACCCGGTCCGCATCTTCCACCGGCGCAGCCGCCCAAACCTCCGACAGCGGCCAACAGCCCGCCGCCTCGGACCCCGAGCCCCCATCCCCCACCGAACAAAACGATGCATCAGAGCCCGCACCCGCACAGCAAGCCGCCCCCAACACCGAGCCCGCACCTACCGCCGCACAAACCCAACCCCAACCAACCCCGCAAGCCGAGCCGACCACGCAAACCCCAACACCCCAACCCGAACCAACCCCCGCAACCACCTCCGAGCGCAGCTGGGAAACCCCCACCCAAATCGCCCTCATCATCGCCGCCCTCACCGCCGCCCTCCTCACCCTCCTCGCCCGCCGCCGCACCTAACCATCCCCTCACCCCGCGCACCCCCCTCCACCATTTCCGCCCCTCACCCCCCTCATCCCCGCGCCCCCACTTCCGTCATACCCGCGCTTGCCGCGGAGCCTGCCCCCGGCTCGAACGGGGGGGCCAAACCCAACCCCGCCCGCAGCGCAAAGCCCCAACCCCCGCCCAACCGTGATACCGTCGCCTCTCCCAATAGAACATGAGAGCGAGCACCCACATGCCCACCTCCCCCCAACGACGCACCCGCATCCGCCGCGCCCACCAACTCCGCCAGCAAGGCAACACCCTCCGCCAAATCGCCCAACACCTCAACGTCGCCCACTCCACCATCGCCGACGACCTCAAACTGCTCGAAACCCAACCCAACCAACTCACCGCCGCCATCGCCCACGACCTCCTGCTCGAACACACCCTCCAACTCCGCGACCGCGTCCTCAAACTGCGCAACCAGGACCCCCTCCACCCCCTCCAGCGCTTCCCCATCACCGACGAACTCGGCCGCAAGAAAACCCGCGCCTCCGAAGCCACCGCCGGCGAAATCGCCCGCTTCTACGCCCTCCACGAACGCGCCCTCAACCACGCCGAACGCGAATACCGCTACGCCCTCCAACAACTCGCCCACGCCGACCTCCAAATCGACGCCGAACAAGACCCCCTCGACTACCCCGACGACCAACTCGCCGCCCAGGAACCCCCCGCCCAACCCGTGCAGCCCGCACAGCCGAACAACCCCGAACAACCCCGAACAACCCTGAACAAATCCGAACACACCCCGACCATCCCCGACCGCGCAACACCCGACCGACCAGATAAGACCGTCCCCCAACCCGCCCCCGCACAACCTGTTGCACAACCCGCGCAACCCCGAACACACCCGAACGCACCCGCACAACCCCGACCGCCCGCCGAACGACTCACCCACGCCCAACTCACCGAACTGCTCGAAACCCACCCGCCCGACATCAACGCCCTCAACAACCTCCTCCGGCACCCCGAACGCTTCCCCGACTACCCCCCGGGCCTGCTCAACCTGTTCAAGGACATCATCGCCAAAGCCGTCAACGCCGCCCACAAGGCAGCCTGAACGCCCCCCGACCGCGAACCGTGCGACAATCGCCCCATGCGCGGCGAACCCCAAACCGTCTCGCGCCACATGCAGCGCGCCTTCCAGCTCGCCCGCAGCGCGCTCGGCGCCACCAGCCCCAACCCCGCCGTCGGCGCTGTCATCGTCCGCGACGGACAAACCGTCGGCGAAGGCGCAACCGCTCCACCCGGCGGCCCCCACGCCGAAGCCGCCGCGCTCCGCCAGGCCGCCCACCGCGCACGCGGCGCAACCCTCTACACCACCCTCGAACCCTGCGCCCACCACGGCCGCACCCCCCCCTGCACCGACGCCATCATCCAGGCCGGCATCACCGCCGTCGCCATCGCCGCACTCGACCCCGACATCCAGGTCGACGGACGCGGCCTCGCCCAACTCCGCCAGGCCCGCATCGAAATCATCCTCGGCGACGGCGCAGCCCAAGGCGCAACCCACTACGAAGCCTACTTCCACCACCGCCGCACCGGACTCCCCTTCGTCGCCGCCAAATTCGCCGCCAGCCTCGACGGCCGCATCGCCGCCGTCGGCGGCGACGCCCGCTGGATCAGCAGCCCCGACGCCCTCGCCTGGGCCCACCGCATCCGACCCACCCTCGACGCCATCCTCGTCGGCGTCCAAACCATCCTCGTCGACAACCCCCAACTCACCGCACGACCCCCCGGCGCAACCCATCCCGTCCCCCAACCCCTCCGCATCGTGCTCGACAGCCGCGGACGCACCCCCCCCGACGCCCGCGTCCTCCACGACCAGGCCCTCGCCCCCACCCTCATCGCCACCACCCACGCCTCCCCACCCGCCTGGCGCGACCAAATCACCCAGCGCGGCGCGCAAATCGCCCTCCTCCCCGACCACCACGGGCGCGTCTCCCTCCCCCACCTCCTCGAACACCTCGGACGCGAACGCGGCATCGTCCTCATGCTCGTCGAAGGCGGCGGCCAAACCCTCGGCTCCTTCCTCGACCAACGCCTCGTCGACAAAATCTACGCCGTCATCGCACCCATGCTCATCGGCGGCGACGCCCAAACCGCCGTCCGCGGCCGCGGCGCGCACCGCATCGCCGACGCCCTCCGCCTCAGCCACCCCAACATCCAGCAACTCGGCCCCGACCTCCTCGTCAGCGGCTACCCCTACGCCCCGGCCGACGCCGAACACATACGCCTCCGCCCCGCCGGCCCCCACGACGCCGAAGAAATCGCCGCGCTCCTCAACCCCGCCGACGGACGCGAACAAACCGACGCCCTCCTCGCCGCCGCCCGAAACGGCGACGCCGTGCTCTGGATCGCCGCCGGCGACGACGCCCCGCTCGACGGCTTCGCCGCCGCAATGCTCAACCCCAACGACGCCCAACTCTCCGCGCTCGCCGTCCGCCGCGCCGCACCGCCCGAACTCGCCAACCGCCTCCGCCAAGCCGTCGAAGCCTCCGCCGCCGGACGCGGACGCCCCTGGATCACCGCCCCGCCGCTCCTCCCCCCCGACCAACTGCGCAAAGCAGGCTACCGTTACTTCCGCAAAGACCACCGCGGCGGCGACCTCTTCATCAAGCCGCTCACCAACGGCGAGGAGCCCCGCTGATGTTCTCCGGCATCATCGAAGAAGTCGGCGCAGTCGCCGAGGCCGACCGCGGCCTCCTCCGCATCCGCGCGCCCAAAATCCTCGCCGACGCGCAACTCGGCGACAGCATCGCCATCAATGGCGTCGACCTCACCGTCGCCCGGATCGACGGCCCCACCTTCCTCGCCAACGTCATGCCCGAAACCTACCGACGCTCCAACCTCGCCTCCCTCACCCCCGGCGCCCGCGTCAACCTGGAGCGCTCCGTGCGCCCCACCGACCGCCTCAGCGGGCACATCGTCCGCGGCGTCGTCGAAGGCCGCGGACAATTCCGCAGCGCAACACCCGAAGCCGACGCCGTCATCGCCGCCTACCACGCCCCCCCCGAACTGCTCCGCTTCATGATCGTCAAAGGCCCCATCGCCATCGACGGCGTCAGCCTCACCATCGTCTCCAAAGACAGAACGGGCTTCGCCGTCTCCCTCGTCCAATACACTCAACAACACACCAACCTGCTCGACCGCCGGGCGGGCGACGAGGTCAACCTCGAAACCGACATCCTCGCGCGCTACGTCGACGCCCTCCTCGAAGCGCGCCAAACCGGCGACCCACCCACGCTCGACCCCGCGGGAGGAGAGGCGCATGGCTGACAACGACACCAACACCGCCGCCCCAACCGCACCCGAAGACACCGCCCCGCAACCGGCCCCCACTCCCGCCCCAAAGCGTGCCCCCGCCAAACCTCGTGCCAAACCTCGCGCCAAATCACGCCGCAAGCCCCGCGCCCGCAAATCCCCCTTCTGCACCGTCGAAGAAGCCGTCCACGCCTTCAGCCAGGGCGAACCCCTCATCATCACCGACGACGAAGAACGCGAAAACGAAGGCGACCTCGCACTCCCCGCCCAATTCGTCACCTCCGACACCATCAACTTCATGGCCACCCACGGCCGCGGCCTCATCTGCATCGCCATGGACGGACAACGACTCGACCAACTCGGCCTCCGCCTTATGGTCGATGAACCCCAAAACACCGCGCCCCTCGGCACCGCCTTCACCATCAGCGTCGAAGCCCGCACCGGCGTCTCCACCGGCATCTCCGCCCCCGACCGCGCACGCACCGTCCAGGTCCTCATGGACCCCAACTCCACCCCCGAAGACCTCGTCCGCCCCGGCCACATGTTCCCCCTCCGCGCCCGCGACGGCGGCGTCCTCGTCCGCGCCGGTCAAACCGAAGCCAGCGTCGACCTCTGCCGCCTCGCCGGCCTCCAGCCCGGCGCCGTCATCTGCGAAATCATGAAGCGCGACGGCGAAATGGCCCGCCTCCCCGAACTCATCCGCTTCTCCAAACGCCGCAAAATCAAAATGATCTCCGTCGAACAAATCATCCAATACCGCCTCCGCACCGAACAACTCGTCGAGCGCGTCTCCGAAGCCGCACTCCCCACCGCCCACGGCACCTTCAACCTCGTCGGCTACCGCCCCCGCGGAACCAACGACGAACACGTCGCCCTCAGCATGGGCCAGGTCGACAGCGGCGAACCCACCCTCGTCCGCGTCCACTCCCAGTGCCTCACCGGCGACGTCTTCAGCTCCCAGCGCTGCGACTGCGGCGAACAACTCGACATCGCCATGCGCATGGTCGCCGAAGAACGACGCGGCGTCATCGTCTACATGGCCCAGGAAGGACGCGGCATCGGCCTCCACAACAAAATCGCCGCCTACGCCCTGCAAGACGCCGGCCTCGACACCGTCGAAGCCAACCTCGCCCTCGGCTTCGCCGCCGACCGACGCGACTACGGCATCGGCATGCAAATCCTCCGCGACCTCGGCGTCTCCCGCATCCGCCTCATCACCAACAACCCCGCCAAACGCCACGGCCTCGCCGGCTACGGACTCGAAATCATCGAGCGCGTCCCCGTCATCGCCCAGGCCAACCCGCACAACGTCCGCTACCTCACCACCAAACACGAAAAAATGGGCCACCTCCTCGACCCCGACGCCCTCGAAGCCACCGAAGCCGCCGAAGAACCCGACGACCAACCCCCGCCGCGACGACGCGCGGCCATCGGCTGATGCCCCGCATCCACGACGGCGCAGCGCCCCCGGACCCCGAACACGGGCCCGCCGCCGGACTCCGCTTCGCCGTCGTCGTCTCCCGCTTCAACGACTTCGTCACCGCCAAACTGCTCGACGCCTGCCTCGACCACCTCCGCGACGCCGGCGCAGCCGACAACGACATCGACGTCTACTGGGTCCCCGGCGCATTCGAAATCCCCCTCGCCGCCCAAGCCTGCGCCCGCACCCAACGCTTCCACGCCGTCATCTGCCTCGGCGCCGTCATCCAGGGCGAAACCGACCACTACCGCCTCGTCGTCGACGAAGCCGCGCGCGGCATCGCCCGCGTCGGCCTCGACACCGGCATCCCCTGCATCTTCGAAGTCCTCGCCACCCAAACCGTCTCCCTCGCCCTCGCCCGCGCCGGCGGCGACGCCGGCAACAAAGGCCGGGAAGCCGCCCAGGCCGCCATCGAAACCGCCCGCCTCCTCCGCGCCATCACCTAACCACCCCAACGCCCACGCCCTACACCGTCATCCCTGCCAAAAATTCCGTCATTCCCGCCCCCTTCCGTCGCCCCAGACTTGATCTGGGGCCCAAACCCAACCCCCTGAGCAACACCGGAGCCCCGAGCCGCCCCTCCTACGCCGTTCGCAGCACAAACCCGCCCCGCCGCCGCCCTCCTCCCGCAAACCACGTACCACCCGTGTACCATCCAAACCGCCACCCGCCCAAGGAGGAACCAAAATGGCCAAACCCCTCCTCGCCGCACTCACCCTCACAGCACTCCTCCTCCTCGGCCTCACCGCCGCCGACGCCCAGACCAACCCCCAACCCGACAACACTCAAATCGCCGCCGCCGCCGACAAGTACATCGCCCTCAGCGCCGGACACAGCCACACCTGCCGACTGCGCGACACCGGCGCCCTCACCTGCTGAGGCGGCCGCAACGCCCACGGAGAAAACGCCGTCCCCGAAGGCAAATTCACCGCCGTCGGCGCCGGCGGCAGCCACACCTGCGCCATCCGCGACAACGGCGCACTCCAATGCTGGGGATACACCGCCGACGCCACAGACAGCATCCTCGCCCGCACCGACCCGCCCACCGGCCAATTCACCGCCCTCAGCCTCGGCTTCCTCCACGCCTGCGCCATCCGCAGCGACGGCGCACTTCAATGCTGGGGCAACAACGGCTCCGGCCGCGCTACCCCGCCCACCGGCCAATTCACTGCCCTCAGCCTCGGCGTCGGCCACAGCTGCGCCATCCGCAGCGACGCCTCGCTCCATTGCTGGGGCCTCAACAACTACGGCCAGACCGACGCCCCAAGCGGCGCATTCACCGCAATCGCCGCCGGCGCAAACCACAGCTGCGCCATCCGCGACAACGGCCAACTCGTCTGCTGGGGCGGCGACACCGACGGCCAAACTATCCCCCCGCCGGGCAACGACTACATCGTAGTCGCCGCCGGCGCAAACCACAGCTGCGCCGCCGGCGAGCGCAACATCGCCTGCTGGGGCAACAGCTGGGGCGACATCGTCGCCTCGCCCGCCGCCGCAGCCCAGGCCCCCTCGCAGCCAGCCCAGGAACCGCAAGAACCCTCCGGCCCGCCCCCCGAAGAACCGCAATAACCACCCCGCCATCCCTCCGCACACTCCGCCGTCCCCCCGCATCTCCGTCGCCCCCGCGCACTCGGGGGCAAACCCAACCCCCTTACCGACTCACACCTACCCACCCGCATAACAGCCGGGGACGCCCCATGTGCCGCCCCCTACCCCCCATCCCCATACGTGTTCAGCGCCGAGTAATACTCATCCACCCCCAGCGACGCCCGCCACTCCGCGCTCTGCTCGTCCGTAAAACGATCCAGCGGAATCCCGCAGCCGTCCGCAATCCGCACCATCCGCTGATAATTCGCCACCGTCGCCGCCGCATCCACCACCGCCTCCCCGCCCAGCGCCGACTCCACCGCCGCACGACGCTCCGCCAAATCCGCATCCCGACGCACTGCCGCGTCCGCGTACGCCATCAGCACATCCGCCTGCGGCACCCCAACATCCACCGCATCATCGGTCGTCCCCCGCAGATTCAGCCGCTCGTTGCCCAGACTGCTCCGACGGAGCAGATTCGCGTGCGAAAGCGTTCAATAGAAGCACTCGTTCAGCGCCGACACCCGCGTCGCCAGCAACTCCAGCTGCGGCCGCGTCAGCGTCCGGTGACGCTTCTCGATCTCCCCCATCTCCGTCCACGACAAATAGTGCGCCGCGAACTGATCATTCAGCCAGCGCACATTGTCCGGCACCAAACTCAGCGCCGAAACCACGTTCGCCGGACGCCGCCCCGTCATCTCCGCGTAAATGTCCAGATCACCCGGATCTGCATCCTCCGGCAGCAGGATCGGCGGCCACGACACATCCTTCGCCGCCCCCGCCGGGCGGTAGCCCGTAGGCTCCCCCGCCAGCGGCTCCGGCAGCGGCTCCAGCGGCAAACCCAGCGCCCGGTGCAGCTCGTCCACCGCGAACACATGCACCAGCACCCCCAGCAACTCGATGTAGCGCTCCTCGCTCATCCCCTCCGCCGTCGTCACCTGCCCGTACCACGCCTCCGACAGCCGCGACTTGTCTGTCACCAGCTTGTGAATCGCCTCCACCGCAGCCTGTGGCAGCAGCGGGTCGGGCGAGCACTCACCCGCCACCGACGCCGGCGAGAGCGCCCCCGCCCGCTCGCGGCACAGCCCGCAATCCTCCGCCGCCCGCGTCTGCCGCGCAATCGCCACCCGCTCCGCCCCCGTCCACCACGACCCGGGAGCGCGCAGACGCTCCCAATCGCGCAAATGGCAGTCCCGAATCCGATCCGCAATCGGAAACCCCGCCTCGCGGTAATCGAACCGCATCGCCGTCGTCGTCATCGCGCGCCATCCTCTCCGCTGCCCGCTCAACCGGGCCGCTCAGCCGGCCGCTCAGGTCGCGGCGTAGGTGTTCGCCGCCGAGCGGTACGCCGTCAGCCCCAGACGCTGCGGCAGCTCGCCCGAACGCTCCAAAATGTAGCCGTCCACCGGAATCCCCGTCCCGTCCGCGATCCGCACCATCCGCTGGAAGTTGGCCATCGTGCTCGCCGCGTCGACCGTCGCCGAGGCCCCGATCGCCTCCGCCAGCCGCGCCCGCACCTCCGCCAGCTCAGCGCTGCGCCGCACCGCCGCCGCCGTGAACTCCATCAGCAGCCCGCCGTGCGCCACCCCGCTCTCCTGCGACGGATCCACAATCGCCCCGAAATTCAGTGCCTCATTCCCGCGGCTGTTCGCACCGAGCAGCCCCACATGCGAGGTGGTTCAATAAAAGCACTCGTTCAGCACCGACACCCGCGACGCGATCAGCTCCTGCTGCGCCCGATCGATCCCCCGCAGCTTCCCCGTCTCGCGCATCTCCACATACGACAGATAGTGCGCGTGCGAGAGATCCGCCAGCCAGGGCAGATTGCCCGGCACGAGGCTCAGCGCGGTGAGCACATTCGCCGCAAACGGCGCGCCCTCGTAAAGCCCCTCGTCCTCCGGATCCAGTCCGTCCGGCGGCGTAATCGCCAGCCAGCCGTCCCCCTGCCGCGCCCCCGACGGACGCCGCCGCGAGGGCTCGCCCACCAGCGGCGCGGGCAGCGGCTCCAGCGGAATATCCAACGCCCGGTGCAGCTCGTCGATCGAAAACACATGCACCAGCACGCCCAGCAGCTCGATGTAGTGCGCGTCGCTCATGCCCTCCGCCGCGCAGGTCCGCTCCACCCACTCGCGCGAGAGATTGGCGTTGTCCACCACGATCTTCTGCACCGCATGAACCGCCGCCTTCGGCAGCAGCGCCGATCCGCCGCCGCCCTCGAACGCCGCCGCCCGCCGGCATTGCTCGGCAATCGCCACGCGCTCCGCCCCCGTCCACCAGAAGCCCGGCGCCGCCAGCCGCTCCCACGACCGCCGATGCGCCCCAACCACCCGCTCCGAAATCGGCCACTCGCAGCCCGCATACTCAAACGCCATCGCGCACCTCCGCCCAAAGGCTAACGAACCCGCAACCCCCGCGCGCACCCCTCTCACCCCCCGCGCGCGCACCCGCACCCGCCCGCTCCGTCGCCCCCCACTCCAATCCCGTCGCCCTCGCCCAACCTGTCGCCCCCACTCCAATCCCATCGCCCTCGCCTAACCCGTCGCCCTCGCCTAACCCGTCACCCCCGCCAAATCCCGTCACCCCCGACTTGATCGGGGGGCAAACCCCAACGCCGCCCGCAGCGCAAGAACCCCGAACCACCTCCCAACCCCGTTCGCAGAACCCCCCCGGTACGCCGTGCCGTTCAATAGCCAAGCTCAGCCCCGCGCCTGCCAGCGCGCCCGCATCCGCGCCGACGGACGCCCCACCTTTGAGCCCGTATCGAGCTTCTTCCGCACCTCCCGAGGGATGCGCGGGTGCAGGCGCGGCTCATGCGCGGCCAGCCACTCACGCACCGGCGGCGCATCGCGGATGCCCAACTCGCGCAGCGCCCAGGAAAGCGCCTTCACAATCAGATCCTCCCGCGCATCAATGAACAGGTCGCACACCGCCAGCGTGCGCGCCGCGTCGCCCGCGCCCAACTGCCGCTCGTTGAGCGCAATCGTCGAAACGATCGCCGCCCGCCGCCGCCACATATCCCGCGAACGCGCCCAGCGCAGCACCCGCGCGTCCGTCAACTGTCCCCGCTGCCAGGCCGGGCCGCTCAGCAACCGCGCGAAATGATCCACGCTGTCCCAGCCGTCGAGCGTCGCGCCCAGCCGCTCCAGCCAACGCCAGTCGAGCGCCGCCGCGGCCGGCCGGTGCCGTGCGGCGATTTCAAAGCCCACGGAACGCAGCCAGCCGCGCCGTTGGGCCAGCGCCTCGCTCAGCTCGAGCACCGCTGCGGCGTCGGCGTCGCGCAGCTCGCCCACGAGCTCGCGGGCGACGCCGCGCATCGCCGGCGTGCGCAGCGGCTGCGGCGCAGCCGCCAGCCGGCGTTCGACTTCGGCGACAGTGATCGCGGCGCCCATCCCGCAGTTATACGCGATTCGCCCCATTGCTATCGTGCAGCCATCCATTCCGCAGCAAGACGGGAGCAGCAAACATGGCCTACCGCGACGTGATCTACGAGCCGGGCCCTGTCGCCCGTGTGATTCTCAACCGCCCCGAATACCGCAACGCCCAAAGCCGCGTCCTGCTTGAAGAGATGGACGCCGCCTTCCAGGAGGCCGTCGAAGACCCCCAGTGCCAGGTCATCGTCCTCTCCGGCAACGGCCCCGACTTCTCCGCCGGCCACGACCTCGGCTCGCCCGCCGAACTCGACGATCGCGACGAGCGCGGCTGGGCCGACGACTTCGTCGGCGTCTATGACCGCCAGCGCGACAGCCGCATCACCAACACCATGCGCTGGCGCAACATCCCCAAGCCCACCATCGCCATGGTCCACGGACGCTGCATCTTCGGCGGCTGGATGGTCGCCGCCTCAATGGACCTGATCTTCGCCGCCAGCGACGCCCTCTTCCTCGCCTCCCATACCCAGTACTTCTCCGCGCCTTGGGACCTCGGCCCCCGCAAGGCCAAGGAGATCCTCTTCCAAAACCGCTTCATCCCCGCCGAAGAAGCGCACGAACTCGGCTTCGTCAACCGCATCTACCCGCCCGAAGCGCTCGAGCGCAAAACGCTCGAATACGCCGAGGAGGTCGCCGAGCACTCCCCCATGGCCCTGCGCCAGATCAAGTTCTCGATCAACAACATGCTCGACGCCCAGGGCTTCACCACCCACATCACCTCCGCCTTCCACACCTACGCGCTGGGCGCGCGCTTCGGCGAGCGCGACCCCCGAATGGTCGAGGGCAAACGCCAGCTGCGCCCCGTCCAGCGCGCCTTCGAGAAGCTCAAGCGCGGCCCCCGCAACGGCTGAGCCGCCCCCCACCCGCTAGAGAGGACGCGCCCCGTGGACCTGCTCGGCGGACTCAAGATCGTCGAGTACTGCTCCGGCCCCGCAGGCGCAGCCTGCGCCCGCGAGCTCGCCCGCTGGGGTGCCGATGTGCTCTCACTCGAACCGCCGCAGGGCTCGCCCCTGCGCGACGCCCCGCCGCTGCTCGAGCGCAATGGCCGTCGCTACTCAATGCTCCACCTCTCTCTCTCCCAGGACAAAACAATCGAGCCGTTCAACGTCGAACGGCTCAACACCGCGCTCGACACCGCCGACATCTTCGTGACCGACGCCCCACTCGCCGAGATCCAGAGCGCCGCCGCAGACCGGCCCCGCCTGATCACCGTCCACTGCTCCCCCTTCGGCGCGAGCGGCCCCTACGCCCGCTACCGCGCCGACGACCTGATCGTCCAAGCCCTCTCCGGCTTCGCCGCCACCCAGGGCTTGCCCGACCGCCGACCACTCGCCGCCCCCGCCGCCATCATCCCTCGCGCCGCCGGCGTGCTCGCCGCGGTCGGCGCAATCGCCGCTCTGCTCGAACGCGCCCACAGCGGCCGCGGTCAATGGATCGAGCTGGCCGAAATCGAGGCCGTCTGCACCCTCACCATGGCCGTCCGCAGCGAATTCGCCGGCCAGGCCATCCTCCGCGCCGGCGGACCCGAAGGCTGGGCCGAAGTCCTGCCCACCGCCGACGGATTCGTCACCCTCAGCGCCTGGTCGCGCGACGCCCTCCGCGCCGCGCCCGCCGCCTTCGGCGTCAAACCGCCGCCCGACGAGTTACTGGACGGCCCCGGCGCAGCCGTCGCCGACAAGGCCGCCGCGCTCGACTACTTCCGCCCGATCCTCGCCGAGCGCAGCTCCGAAGAGGTCTTCAACCGCCTCGCCGAGCTGGCCGTCAACCTCGCCTGGCACCGCAGCGCCGGCGACCTGCTCGACGACCCCCACCTCAACGAACTCGGCTTCGTCCGCGAAATCGACGGCGGCGAGCTCGGCAAGCTACGCGCCGCCGGACCGCCCGCCCGCATCATCGACCCCGGCGCAGCCGGAGCAGCTGGAGCAGACAGCACATCGCACGCCGACGACTTCACCCGCCGCCCGCGCCCCAACCCGACTAGTGCTTCGAGCGGGCCGCTCGACGGCCTGCGCGTCGTCGACTTCACCCACGCCTGGCTCGGCCCCTACGCCTCCGCCCTGCTCGCCGACCTCGGCGCCGAGGTGATCAAAATCGAAGGCCCGCGCCGCCCCGACCTCTGGCGACACGAAACGCGCTGGCCCATGCCCGCCGCCGCGCCCGACGCCCACCCGCTCAACATCCGCGCCAACTTCCACATGGCCAACCGCAACAAGCGTGTCATCTCCCTCGCGCTCGACACCGAGCAGGGCCGCGAACTCGCCCTCGAACTGATCGCCCGCGCCGACCTCGCGCTCGAAAACTTCCGCCCCCGCGTGCTCGAAAACCTGCGCCTCACCCACGACCACATGCGCGCCGTTAACCCGCGCATCACCCTCGTCAGCTTCTCCGGCTTCGGTGCCGGCGGGCCCTACTCCAACTACCGCGCCAACGGCGGCAGCACCGAAGGCAACGCCGGCTGGGACATGCTGCTCGGCTACCCCGGCGAAAACCCCCAACTGCTCGGCACCATGCAGGCCGACCCCATCTGCGGCGCGCAAATGGCCCTGGTCGCCCTCGCCGCCCTCTACCGTCGCGCGCAGGACGGCCGCGGCGGACTGCACATTGACGGCTCCATGTTCGAGGCCGCCGCCGGCTACATCGAGGAACACGCCCTGCTCGCCTCCGCCGGCGGCCGGCCCGTCGCTCGCAACGGCAACCGCCGCCCCGATCAGGCGCCCCACGAGTGCTTCCCCTGCCGGGGCAACGACGAATGGATCGCCATCGCCGCCCCCGACGACGCAGCCTGGTCCGCCCTGCTGAAAGTCGCCGGCAAGGACGCCCAACTCGACCGCCCCGAATGGCGCAGCGCCGCCGGCCGCCTCGCCGACGTCGACGCCCTCGAAGCCGCAATCGCCGATTGGACCCGCAACTGGGACGCCCAGACACTCCAGTCCCGCCTCCAGCGCGCCGGCGTCCCCGCCGGCCTCGTCCACTCCACCCTCAGCGTGCTCGCCGACCCGCACCTCGCCGCGCGCGGGTGGTGGCAATACCTCGAGCACCCCGATTACGGCGTCCGACGCCACGGCGGCCCGCCCTGGCGCTTCTCCCGCACCCCCGCCCAAATCATCCGCCCCGCACCCCGCCTCGGCGAACACACCGTGGAAATCCTCCGCAACACCCTCAACCACACCGATCTCGAAATCACCCAATGGCTAAAAGACGGCGTAATCGCAGACCTCACCGCAACCGCCGAGTAACCCCCACACCCCGAACACCGCGATTATGCTGCACTCATGACCATGCGCCGCAACGGAATCGCCATCGTCGCCGCGCTGATCACAGCGTTCGCCCTGCTGCTCACTTGGGGCGCAGCCAACGCCCAGCAGCCGCCCGAACGCGCCACCCGCCTCGAACCCGGCCTCAACTTCGTCGGCTGGGTCGGCGAACCCACCCCCGTCTCCCAACTCTTCCGCGAAATCCCCCAACTCGAGTCAATCTGGGCCTGGGACGCCGAACTCCGCGACTGGATCGTCGCCGCGCCCGACGCCCCCGAATGGCTCGGCGGCCTCGGCCGCGTCAGCGCCGGCATGGGCCTCCGCATGCAGATCGGCGGCGATCAACCTGTCGACTGGCGGCGCTCCACCGAGCCGACCCGCGGCCTGGTCAAACTCCACACCGGCTGGAACCTCATCGCCTGGAGCGGCGTCGATCAAACCTCCATCAACGAAGCCGTCAAAGGCATCGGCTGGTCCCTCCGCACTGTCCGCCGCTGGAACCCCGCAACCCAACAATGGAGCATCTGGACCTCCCCCGAGCGCTCCGCTCAACTGATCGCAAATGCCGGCGACGACAGCGAAATGCCCGACATCCGCCGCGGTGAAGCCCTCTGGATCGAGGTCGCCCGCGCCGTCAACTGGCTCCAACCTACCGGCATCCTCCCCAACCTCGTCTTCCCCGGCGGCGCATCGGAGCAGGTGCAGCAAACAGCCGAACGGCTCGCCGGCCAATTCCTCGCATCCTTCCGAGCGGCGTTCGGCTTTGAAATGGATGCCTCCAGATACGACATCTGGATGCCCGCCTCCGTCGAGGCCTTGCGCCGGGCGGCGCTCGAGCGCGGCATCGCCGCCGAACACGCCGACAGCCTGATAACGCTGTGGGATGTCGCCTCGGGTTGGGTGGACAGCTTCACGCCCGGACGCTGGACGATCGTGATCCGCGACCAGCCCGAACCGACATGGGACACATGGGGGCTGCTGGCCCACGAGTACTTCCATGTCGTGCAATCGCAACTGTCCGAGGGTTCTGCCGGCGCGTCCCTCTGGGTGACCGAGGGCACCGCCGAGTGGGCGGAGGACGTCTACCTCGTGGCGTCGGGCGACGAGCTGTGGCCGAACCTCCGATCACAGAACAGCAACTTCGCGCGCGACTATCCGCTGCTCGAAGACCTGTCGTTCGGCAACAACGGCTGGTGGCCGTATCAGTTCGGCTGGCTCGCCACCGACCAGCTCATCGAGCAGGCCGGAGCGGACTCCTGGATCGAACTCTGGCGGCGTCTCGTCCCGAGCGGAACCGGGCCGCACCGGCGCTGGCAATCAACGCCGCGCTGGGAGGACGCCTTTCACGAGGTGGCGGGCGTCGGCCTCCCCGCGTTCAGCGAGACATTCGCCGCTTGGGCGCGCGAACAAACTCAACAGGGATCGGATAACAACCCGGCAACACAGCGAATTCGCGGCCGCGTGACCGACGCCTCGGGTCGCCCCGTTGAAGGAGTGCGCGTCACCGCGACGAGAACAGCGGGCGACCCGGCCGGAGATTTAACGAGGCTGGAAAGCGCCGGCTGGACTCGCGCAACGACGACCCCGAACGGGAGCTTCGAAATCGCAGCGGCCCACTCCAACAACTACCGCATCTCGCTCGACCTCGGCGATTGCACGCGCCACTACAGCAACGGCGAACTGATCAGCGATTGGTGGGAGACGCGCCCGATCAGAGTGGGCCAATCCGGTATCTCCGGCATCAATATCCAACTGCCGCCGGATGTGTGCGCCGGGCCGTACATTCGAGGCACAGCCCTCGGCCCAAACGCCGAACCGCTCGCCGGCATCCACGTCAGAGCCTCTGGCGCAACAGCCCGCGCGGATGACTACACCACGCCCGAAGGGTCGTTTGCAGTGTTGATCCCCGCATCGGGCGAGTACCGCCTGAGGCTCCACCTGGGCAATGGTTGCAATGCCTGGTACACCTCGGGACGCCCAACATCCGAACAGGGCCGCGCGACCGTGATCACCGTCGGCGGCGCCGACGTAGAGGGCATCACGATCGAGGTTCCGGTAGATATGTGCGTCTACCAAATCAAGGGCTCCATCACGCAGGCGGACGGCCTACCGCTCGCCGACACCAATATCTCCGCCTGCCTTGAGCAGGACCGCGATTGCGTCGCCCGGGCGCACAGCAAGACCGACAACGACGGCGCGTTCGCTATCACCGTCCCCACCAAAGGCGCATACCAGCTCGAGTTCACCCTCGACGAATGCACGATCTACTTCCGCGGCGGCGGTCTGACGGCGACGGACAACGAGCGCCTCACCGTGCGCGTTGACGGGCGCGATGTCCGCCTCAGCCCGCGCCAGATCCCCGAAGGCATGTGTACCCACCAAATCAGAGGCCGCATCATCCAGTCCGACGGCCAGCCGCTCACCCGGACCTACGTCACGGCCTGCCTCGAAGTCGGCGGCGACTGCGTGTCCTGGTCAACCGACAACACTGGCGCTGACGGCGCGTTCGCCGTCACCGTCCCCGCCGACGGCGCATACCGCCTCCGCTTCAACCTCGGCAGCTGCCAGGTGCATTTCGGTCAGGGTCGCCTGACCACTAACAGCGACGATGCGCGGTTGATCCAGGTGGCGGGACAACACGTTCAGCTCGCGCAACAACAACTGCCGGCCGACATCTGCGCCTACCAAATCACAGGCCGCATCGCACAGGCCGACGGTCAACCGCTCGCCGGCGCCCATGTCCTCGCCTGCCTTGAGCAGGGCGACGATTGCGCCGCCCAGGCGGGCGCTCTGACCGACAACGGCGGCGCGTTTGCCATCACCGTCCCCGCCGAAGGCCGCTACGTCGTCGGTGTCGACCTTGAGGGCTGCATGATCTACTTCCGCGGCGACGGCCTCACGACGACGTTCGGCGAGCGCTCCACCGTGCGCGTCGAGGGGCGCAGCGTAAGCCTCACCCCGCGCCGAATCGCCGCGGATATGTGCGCATATCGCATCTTCGGACAGCTCGTTGATTCCAACGGCGCGCCGCTCGCGGAAAAGCGGATCAACGCGCATTGGCTCGACGGATTGAGCGGTGCGTTGACCAACGCAAACGGGCGCTTCGAAATTCGCGTGCCGTCCGACGGCGCCTACGCCCTGAGCATCGATCTCCGCGCCCAACCGCGTTGCTGGCACGAGCCGGCCGGCCGGTCCCTCGGCAGCCGCAACAACCCCATCCGCGTCAGCGCCGCCAACGTAACCGGCATCACCCTCCGCCTCCCCGCCGCAATCGAAGAACTCTGCAACTAGCCCACCCCCTGTTTCCGTCACTCCCGCCCCTCTTTCTTTCCGCCCTCCCCGCACCTCCCCTTTTCCGTGTCGTGCCCGCACCCCC
Organism: Dehalococcoidia bacterium; assembly: GCA_965242565.1. Classification (GTDB taxonomy): domain Bacteria; phylum Chloroflexota; class Dehalococcoidia; order Bin125; family Bin125; genus CATQGW01. The sequence goes on from OZ251457.1 coordinate 2,531,579, forward strand.
TCTTTCCGCCATGCCCGCGCCCCCTTCCGCCATGCCCGCCCCATCTCCGTCATACCCGCGCTTGCCGCGGGTATCTCGACGAGAGCAGCACCAACGCCCCGCACCTCCTCCTCCTCCCGTCGTTCCCGTGCCCCCTTCCGTCGCCCCAGACTTGATCTGGGGCCCAAACCCAACCCCGCCCGCAGCGCAAAGGCCCCAAGCCGCCCGCCAAACCCCATTCGCAGCCCATCCCGATACACTGTCCCGCCAACCGCCGCCGTATGCCTCCGAAACCCATCCCCCTTGCCCCACGCCCCAAATACCGCGACTATGCGCCCATGACCACGCCGCATCGAATCACCCTCGCCATCGCCGCACTGATAGCGGTCCTCGCCGCCCTCCTGTTCCCCGCAGTCCTCGCCAACGCACAGGAGCCGTCCGAAGCCGGCACGCGGCTGGAGCCGGGCGTCAACCTGGTCGGCTGGGTCGGGGAGGCGACGCCGGTTTCGCAGCTGTTCGACGAGATTCCGCAGCTGGAGTCGATCTGGGCCTGAGACGCCGAACTCCGCGACTGGATCGTCGCCGGCCGCGGCGCGCCGGAGTGGTTGGGTGGGCTGGGGCGCGTCACCCCCGGCATGGGCCTGCGCATGCAGCTCGGCGGCGACGAGTCGTTCCTCTGGCAACGCTCCACCGAGCCCACGCGGGGGTTGGTGAAGCTGCGGACGGGATGGAACCTTGTTGCCTGGAGCGGGGCGGATGGAACACCGATCGACGACGCCGTCAAAGGCATCGGCTGGTCTCTCCGCACCGTCCGCCGCTGGGACGCGGCAACCCAACAATGGACCACTTGGACCTCCCCCGAACGCACCGCCCAGCTGATCGCCGCCGCCAACCCGAATCAGAAAGCCGACGACAGCGAAACGCCCGCCATCCGCCGCGGCGAAGCGCTCTGGATCAACGTCGCCCGCGCCGTCAACTGGCTTCAGCCCACCGACATCCTCCCCCGCCTCGTCTTCCCCGGCGGCGCATCCCAACAACTCCAAACCCGCGTCCGCGAGGACTTGGATGCGGTCCTCGTCTTCTACCGCACCCAATACGGCATCCAGGCCAACCCGGATTTCACCGTCTACATCCCGAAGGATGCCGATGCCCTGATCCAAGCATGGAAAGACGACGGCGAAGACGTAGACGACGATCTCGCAGCAGATGTCCGCGCGCGCTGGGGCCCTAGAGCCGGTTGGGTTGCTGATAGCGGGCTGGTCGTGAAGCAAGGACTCTGGTCGGAGGAGCTTGCATCCTCGGACCCTCAATATGGCACATATGTCCTTGCCCACGAATATACGCATGTGGTACAAAACAACCTCATGGGGCCCGGGGCTAGCAGGAACGTTTGGTTCAACAACAGCAACACCTGGCTCTCAGAAGGCGGCGCGGAGTGGGCAGCGGCCGAGTTCGACGATCTGAACGGCGTCCGATCATTGGATGACCGCCGCGAGTCTCTACTGCCTGGAATCAGATCAGATCTCCCAACGTTGCGAAGCGCTGAAGTGTTCCACGGCGGACCGGTGTACAGGCTCGGCGAGTTCGCCATCGATCGTTTGGTAGGGGACTACGGCGCGGACTCTTGGATCGAAGTCTGGCGGCGACTTGCTCCAACCGAAGCGGGGCCGCATGAGCGCTGGGAGTCAGTCCCTGATTGGCAGACGGCGCTGTCCGAAGTCACAGGGATCGCTGTGTCGGAGTTCTACGCCAGTTTCAACGCATGGCAACGTGAACAGGCTCTCAAAAACGCTGCCTTGGGCCCTGCATACCATGGCCGCTGGATCCGCGGCCGTGTGATCGACTCGGACCGGCGTCCCGTTGGTGGTGCGTTCGTGGAGGCAATTCCGGTGGATGGCGAACCCAACCGAACAGAGGCAGCGGCAGACGGGCGATTCGAGGTGATTGCGCCCGAACCTGGAGATTACCGCTTGTTGGTCGCTGTCGGCGATCGCTGTGCCGGATACTACAGCAGTGGAGGGGTGGTCACGAAAGAGGAGGATGCTGCACTGATCAGAGTTTCGGACAGTGATGTACCAGACATCGACATCCGGTGGTCGCCGAATGTGTGTGGACAGATTATTCGCGGACAGGTCGCCAGCGTCGTCGGCGAACCATTGGCCGGCGTCTTGATCATCTGTACTCACGGTTGCTTGTGGCTGGGCCAAACGGCGTCCGACGGTACAGTCACAGTCGGAGTGGAGAACAAGGACGATTACGCTCTGTCCCTTACTTTTGGCGATGGCTGCGTTATCCACTACAGTTCGGGCGAACCAATCTTGTACAGCGGCGACGGAAGTACGCCGGTCGCGATCGCAGACATCGATGTCAACGGCCCCCGAGTGCAAGTGCCGTCGGACCTCTGTCGCTGGCGAGTGACCGGCAGCATCGAAGGCGTCGAGCGTTTTCTCCCCGGCTTGGAAGTTAGCGTCTGGCTTTGCCAGACGGACAGCACTTGGTGCGGACCGATAGTACGTCGAGATCTCGATCGCGACGGATCGTTCACTGTCGCAGTCCCGACAGCTGGATCGTATTGGCTCAGCTACTACCTCGACGGCTGTCGGCTCCACCATAGCCCGACCGGGTTGACCGGCAACCCCGCGGAAGCGATGCAATTCGATGCCGGCAAGCGCGATGTGCAGATCGGGTACCGACGAGTGCCGGACACGATGTGTGCGTACCAGATCAGCGGGACCATCGTCGGCTCGGACGTCGCACCTCTCGATACCTGGACCCGGGTACATGCGTGTGAGCAGGTGGCGAACGGTCCGTGCGACGGCGGTGGCGGGGCTTGGGTCGGTAGTGATGGCTCATTCGCTGTCACAGTGCCGGTCAACGGCGCGTACCAACTCAGCTTCCACCTGGACGGCTGCGAGGTATATTTCGGCCAGGACGGCCTGACCAGCAACGGCGACGAAGCGCATTTGTTCCGAGTGGACGGACGGGACATTCAGCTCTCACCACGGCAAGTGCCGGTCAGCGTGTGCGGTCACCAGATCACGATCACGGGCAGCATCATCCAGGCGGACGGCCGACCGCTCGCTGGCGCCTATGTCACGGTCTGCCTTGAGGGCGATGTCGGCTGCGTGCCCGATGCGTTCAGCGACACCGACGATGATGGTGCGTTCGCCATTACCGTCCCCGTAGACGGCGCATACCTCGTCTGGCTCAACCTCGACGGCTGCAAGGTGTATTTCGGTCAGGGCCGCTTGACCAGCAACCGCGACGATGCGCGGTTGATTCGGGTGGATGGGCGAAACGTTCAGCTCTCACCACGGCAAGTGCCGGTCAGCGTGTGCGGTCGCCAGATCAGAGGCCGCATTATCCAGGCGGACGGCCAGCCCCTCGCCGGCATCTCGGTCGCGGCCTGCCTTGAGGGCGATGTCGGCTGCGTGTCCGGTGCGGTCAGCGTCACCGACGGAAACGGTGCGTTCGCCGTCACCGTCCCCGCCGCAGGCGGGTACGACATCCGGTTCAACCTCGACGGCTGCATCGTCCACTTCCGCTCCGGCGGTCTCACGGCAACGCGCAGCGAGCGTAGCACCGTGCGCGTCGAAGAGCGCGGCGTGCGCCTTAGCCCGCGCCAGATCCCTGCGGATATGTGCGCGCATCGAATCTCAGGTCGCTTCGTCGATTCGAACAGCGCGCCCGTCGCTAGCAAACAGATGAACGTATGTGGCCCAGGTGCTTGCGACTCCATCTGGACAGACGACGACGGGCTATTCACGATTCGGGTGCCGTACGATGACGCCTACACGTTTGACGTTTGGCTCACCAACAACTGCAACCACCAGCTGGCCGGGCAAGCGCTCGGTAGTTCTAACAACCCCATCCGCGTCCGCGGCGCCGATGTGACCGGCATCACGCTCCGCCTCCCCGCCACCATCGAAGAACTCTGCAACTAGCCCGCCTACTCCGCCAGCCCGAACGCCCGCAGATACAGCGCCCGGCCCGCGTGCGGCTCCATCCCCTCCCCCAGCCAGCCCGCGCCCACGCGGATCTCAAAGTGCAGATGCAGATCCGAGCCCGGCGCCGCGTAACTCTCCCGCTGCCCCGACTCCCCCACAAACCCAATCACCGCGCCCGCCTCTACCCGCACGCCCTCGAAAACCTGCGCCGCGATCGCGCTCAGATGCGCATACCGCGTCACAATCCCCTCGCCGTGATCAATCCACACCTGACGCCCCCGCAGCTCATCCAGAATCGCCTCCCCCGCAAAGCCCGCCGCCTCGAACCGCGCCCAGTCGTCGGGCGTCACATCGACGTACGCGCGGTCCGCGCGGATCACCGTGCCCGTCTTGGCCGCCAGCACCGGCGTCGAAGCGTCGATCGCAACGCAGGCCGCCCCGCTGTAGAAATCCAGCCCCTCGTGGATGCCGTTATTGCGGTAGGCCCGCAGCGCGGCTGGCAAGTGGCCGTCGAAAGCAGTCACGCACGCCCCGGCGATCGGCATCGTGAAACCGAGCAGCGGGTCCGACGGCTGCTCCTGCTCAATGATCTCCGCCGTGCCGTAAGCGGATCGTTCCTGCTGCGCGATGGGCGGGACGGTCTGCGGCTGCTGGGGCGTTGCCTGTCCAGCAGGCGGCGGTTGCGCCGCGGGCTGCGTTGCGGACGGTTGCTGAGCGGCGGTTGCGGGCGCTGCGGGCGCATCGCCGCCGCCGGCCTGCACCACCGCAACGACGACCGCGATGGCGAAGATCAGCACGGCCACCGCGACGTACAGCCAGGTCGGCCCGATCAGCCAGCCGTCGCTACCCCCTCCCGCGCGTATCGGCGCAGGCGGGAGCTGCTGCTGCGATTCGCCCCAGGGTCCCTCAGGCCGGCGGATAGCCCTCAGCCTCCAGCGTTGCGTCGATCTGTTCGGCGCTCGCCGCGCCGTCGTCGAAGCGGACATCAACCCGTTTGGCCCCGATGTCCACCTCGACCCGCCTCACGCCGTCGAGCGCGTTGAGCGCGCTCTCGATGGCGCGGGCGCAGTGCTCGCAGCTGATATCGGGCGCGGTGCGCGTCAGTGTCGTCGTCATCGCAGTCCTCCCTTATCTGTCCTGTCTGCGTCCGGTCAGCCGCGCAGCCCCCGCAAAGACTGTAGAACGCCGCCGTTGTCGGTGGGGCGGCGCAGCGCTGCGCGCAGCGCCTCGGCGTGCGCGCGCGTTTCCGCGCGGTCGTCGAGCGGCGCGAGCTCGCCGCTTCCGCCGCGCCGCTCAAGCGCCAGCGAGATTAAGCGGTCGGCCAGTCGCGGGTTGTTGGGCAGCACCGCGCCGTGCAGGTAGGTGCCGAAGCAGCTGCCGGCCCGCGCGCCCTCGCCGCCGTCCCCGCCGTTGTTGCCGAAGCCCACGACCACCTCGGCGAGCCGCTCCTGCCCTGCGTTGAGGTAGGTGCGCCCGCCGTGATTCTCGAAGCCGACCAGCGTCTCGCCCTCCCAGAGCGCGGCGACATTGCCCACGCAGCGCGTCACGTCGGGGCCCGGGTGTACGGAGACCGCGTCGAACACGCCGACGCCCTCCATCACCTCCCCGTCGATCCCCCGGTACGAGCGCCCGAACAGCTGGTAGCCGCCGCACACCGCCAGCGCCGCACCGCCGCTGTCGCGCCAGTCGCGCAGCTGTTGGCCGCGCCGCAGCAAATCCGCCTCCACGCGCCGCTGCTCGCGATCCTGCCCGCCGCCCACCAGCACGATGTCGCACGACGCATCGTCCCACTCGTCGCCGATATCCACCCGCCGAACGGCGGCATTAATGCCGCGCGCCTCGCAGCGGCGCACGAGCGCCCGCGCATTGCCGCGGTCGCCGTAGAGGTTGAGCAAATCGGGGTAGAGCACATCCACCACGATCGGTCGTTCCCTGCTCATGCCGTCTCCCAGAGTCCCGTCGCGCCCGGCATTCGCCCCAGCAGGCCGCGCACCTCAATGAGCGCAGTGTACGTGGGCAGGATCACCAGCTCCGCATCCTGCGGCAGCGCATCGAGCGCCTGCTTGAGCGCTGCGCCGATCTCCGCGTGGCGCGGCTCGTGCGGCGGCGGGAAGCCCGCGTACTCCAGGCGCAGCGCCAGCTCGCCGACCCGATCTCCGGCCAGCGTCAGCGACGCGCAGTGCGCCGCCTGCGCCTCCCAGTCCGTGTCCCAAATCCAGGAAACGTCCGTCCCGTCGGCGATGCCGTCGTTGAGGATCGCCAGCATGTGATGGCGCGCACCGTCGCTCTGGAGCGTGCGCAGCGCCTGGTTCATCCCCGCCGGATTCTTGCCCAGCAGAATGCGCACCCTGCGCCCGCCGACGCGCAGCGCCTCCTGTCGGCCGAACGCCGCTTCGTGCTCCCCCAGCGCCGACGCGATCGTCTCCCCGCTCACGCCCAGCGCCGCAGCTGCAGCCGCAGCCGCCAGCGCGTTGTACACGCTGTACAACCCCTCCGCCGGCAACTCCACCGGCAGCGCCGCGCCGCCGCCAAAGTTCAACGCGAAGCGCATCCCATCGTCGCCTGCCGAGATCTCGGACGCGCTGATCTGCGGCGCGGGACGACGCGCGCCCGACGCGGTGTACCAGTGCCCCAGATGCGCGTAGAAGCGGTGGTCGTAGCGGAAGTCGTCGCCGCTGACGGGATCCCAGAGCGCGTCGGCCAGCTCCGCCTCCGTCGCCGTGCCCGCCCGCGCATCCTCAATGCCGAAGCGCGAGACCGGCCCGGGTGCGGCGCGCTCCAGCGTGCTGATCAGTGGGTCGTCGATGTTGAGCACGGTCCGGGTAGCCGGATGTAGCCCGGCCAGCGCGCGGCTCCAGCGGCCCGCGATCGCATCGATCTCGCCGTAGCGATCGAGCTGGTCGCGCATCAGGTTGGTGAAGAGGACGGCGGTCGGCCTGACCGCCTCGGCCACATCGTCGAATGCCGCTTCGTCCGTCTCGAACACGCCGACCAGCCCACGCGGCAGCCGCCCGCTCGCGCCGCTGGCGTCGATCAACGCGGTCAGCACCCCGCGCATCAGGTTCGAGCCGGCCCGATTGTGCAGCACCCGCCGGCCGTCGTGGGTGAGAATGCGCGAGAGCATCGCGGAGGTGGTCGTCTTGCCGTTGGTGCCGGTGACCAGCACCGCGGCGTCCAATCCCGCTGCCAGCTCGCGCGTCAGGCCGCGGTTGACGCGCTCGGCGACGAGCCCCGGCAGCGCCGTCCCGCCGCTGCCCAGCAGCCGCGTCGAGCGGCGCGTGAGCTTGCCCGCCCAGACGCCGGCCAGCCGCCGCGGCGCGGCGGGCGTTCGTCGTCGACCTGCGGACCGAGAGCTCACAAAGCGCGCTGACCGGGCTGCGGTCTGTGCAGCGCCGCCGCGATCTGATCCAGCCCCACCACCCCCAGCAGCCGCCCGCCTTCCACCACCGGCAGCAGGAACGCGCGGTCGCTCTGCAGCCGCCGCAGCGCCTCGTTCGCGCGCGTCTCCGGCGTCACCGGCTGCACTGCATCGGCTGCGATCATCACATCGCGCATCCGCGCGTTGTGGTACCGCTCCTCATCGAGCATCAGAATCGCGGCGGCGGGGGCGATCCCGATCGCGACATCATGCTCACTCACGATGAACGCCGCGCGGTGGTCCAACGCATCGCGCTGCGGAGCCAGCGTGCTGACCAGCAGCTCGGCCTCCACCGCGCTCGCCTGCGGCGGCTTCAGCATCAGCTCGCCGACCCGCAGCGCCGCCAGGTCCCGCTCCAGATCCGCCGCCTTCACCCCCTGCGACGCCTGCGACAGCAGCAGGAAACCGACAAACGCCATCCACAGCGAGTTGAACGAGCCGCTAAAGAGGCCCACATCGACAAACAGCGCGATCACGCCGAAGGCGATCATCGCCGCTCCCAGCAGCTGCCCGACCCGCGCCGCCCAGCGCGTCGAGCGGTGCTCCGAGCCGGTCATCCGCCAGAGCGCCGCGCGCAGCACCCGCCCGCCGTCGAGCGGGAAGCCCGGCAGCATGTTGAAAATCGCCAGCGCGATGTTGATGAATCCGAGCCAGGCGACCAGCTCCATGATCGCCGATCCGCCCGAGCCCAGCGCCAGCCACAGCCCGATGAAGCCCAGCCCGATGATCAGACTCGTCAGCGGCCCCACAATCGCGATCAGGAACTCCTGCCCCGGCCGCTGCGAGTCCTCCTTGATCAGCGACACCCCGCCGAACAGGAAGAGCGTAATGCTCGCCACTTCCATCCCGTAGCGCCGCGCCGTCAGGCTGTGCGCCAGCTCATGCAGCAGCAGCGAGACGAAGAAGATCACCCCGCCGACCGCCGCGTAGCCCCAGCGCTCCCACTCCGGCAGCGCACTCGACATCTGCCCGCGCAGCAGGAAAATGATCAACGCGAACGCAAGGAAAAAGGACAGATCGAGCCGGATCGGGATACCCAGCACCCGACCTGCCTGAACGCCGCCGCCGAAAAACTGACCGTTCCTCATAACTCCCAGCATATGTCGGAATCACCACCCGCGTCGCCGCGTCGCACGGCCAGCGCCGCCGGCAACTCCGCCACGCTCTCCAGCTGCAGATCGGCCGTCACCCCCTCCACCCGCTTCGCTCCCACCTGTACGACGGTCTCAAAGCCCGCCTCCTGCGCGCCCAGCACATCCGCCTCCGGCGTGTCGCCGACGAACGCCGCCTCCGACGCCGAAACGCCCAGCGCATCCAGCGCCGCCCGGAAGATCGCCTGCCCCGGCTTCCAGCTGCGCGCCTCGTCGGACCAAATCCAGTGGTCGATCAACGGCCCCAGCGGCCGCTCGCGCAGCGCCGCCTCCACGTACGCCCCGGGTGCCAGCCCCGTGTTCGAGACGACCGCAGTGCGCAAACCGGCGCGCCGCAACGCAGCCACCGCCTCCACCGCGCCGGCAATCAGGTCCGGCGGCTCCCACGACGCCGACTCGCAGATCGCGTGCTCGATCTCCGCCGCCAGCGCCGGGTTTTCCACCGTTTGTGGGCAACGCCGCAGCATCTCCGAGCGGAACGCATCGATCCGCTCTTCTCCGCTCAGGTCCACGTTGGTCTGGTGCGCCTCGACCAGCGCGTCGATCGCCGCCTGAATCGCCTTCGGCACAGCCTCCGCCGCGTCGGGTCCGGCGCCGGCCGCGCGGTAGGCGGCGGTCAACCGCCGCTCGCGCTCGCGCATGCGCCGCCTGCCGCCGCCGGGGGCATCGCGGATCAGCGTCTCCCAGAGATCAAAGCAGATCGCCCGCAGCGGCAGAGCTGGCCTCAGCCGTCCTTCTTCGCCGCTTCGCCCGCCGCTGCGGCTTCCGCCTCGTCGTCTCCGCCCTCGCCCTCACCGACGGGTGTGCGGGCCTCCTCGCGGAACTCGCGCAGCCCGGTACCGAGCGCCTTGCCCACGCCGGCCAGGCGGCCCGCGCCGAAGACGACCAGCACCACGACCACCACCACGATGGCCTCGACCGGACCAAAGCCGATCAGCGCTAGATCAAACATGCCCATCTCCTGCTGGCCGCCGGCGCTGAGCGCGAGCCCAATCTCCGCAGGGCCGCGCGCCTCGGACTTCCCGCCGCATCCGCGCGACAGGCCCGGTCGAGGCGGCCTGCCCTCAGTGTACCAGCCAGTCAACGCCGCCGCCGCATCGCCGCGTAAGCGCCGTGCGCGACGGCGCGGTCACAATCGGGGACGCTCATAGCCCGTGTACACGGTGCGCCTCGGACCGATCCGCAGCACTGTGACAACCCGGCGGCCGGGGCTGCTCCGAAAGATGATGCGATCGCCCCCGGCTGTCACGCGATAGCGATTCGAGAATCCCTCAAGACCGAGCACATCCCCTCGCCACGGATCCTCTTCGAGCTGCCGGATCCGGGCGCGAACCCGTTGCTTGCGCGCGGGGCTGAGACGACGGAGCTGAGCGTGCGCCTCTTCGGACAGTGCCACACGGAAAGGCATGGGCGGACGCTACCGCCGGTCTTCGCTCGCCAGCCTGTCCAGCCCGCCGCCTAGCTCCGCGTCAAGCTCCCGCTCAACCTCATTCCACGGCACATAGCGGTTCACTGCTGCTGCGCGGACGCCGCACCAGATGTCGTAGGCGTCCTCTTCGGGCGTGCTCTCGCGATCAGGAGACACATGCGGCGCGGGCTCTTCGGGCTCTGCCCCCAAGCGGGCCTCAACGAGCGCGTCGATCCGCAACACTTCGGCGGCGAACACCTCCAGCGAAATCTCCCGGCTTCGAACCGAGGCCAGCAACGAGTCGAGCTCCGCGACCAGATCGTCCGCGCTCTCACCGGGGGCAAGTGTGCCGATCTGCTCTGTCGTCATCGCCTTCAGCCCCCCAGACGCTCCACGAAAATGCGCATTACCCCGCCGCAGATCTTGTCCTCCCCGTCCGTCGGCTCCGTCAGATCCACCGTCACGATCCGCGGATCACCCTCCTCCAACGCTTCCATCGCCTCCTGCCAGACTTCCGCCTCCCCGCAGCCGCCGCCGATCGTCCCCACAAAGCTGCCGTCCTCGCGCACCAGCATCTTCGCCCCCGTCTTGCGCGGCGTGCTGCCCAGCGTCTGCGCCACCGTCGCCAGCGCGACCGGCTCCCCCGCCGCGCACGCCGCCGTCAGCGCCTCGTACACCTCATCGTTGGGCATGCTTCGCTCCTGTCTGTGGCCTGCGCGATCGAGTCTAGCCAGTCGCCGCGCCCGTCGCGCGGCGACGACCCGCCGCCGCCAGCGCCCGGCCTTGCTCCGACATCGGCAGCGCGCCGCCGCCCCGCCGCACCAGAATGATCTCTGCCAGCACCGCCACCGCGATCTCCTCCGGCGTCTCCGCGCCGATGTCCAGCCCAATCGGCGTGAAGACCCGCGCCAGCGAGTCTTCGCCCAACCCCTCGTCCGCCAGATGCTCAAGCACCGTGCGCGTGCGCCGCTTCGAGCCGATCATCCCCACGTAGCCCGCCCCACGCTCCGCCACCTGCCGCAGACTCAGCTCATCCACCAGATGTCCGCGCGAGACCAGCACGATGTAGGTGTTGGCGTTGATCGGAAAGCGCTCCAGCTCCTCGCCGAAGTCCCCGCAGATCACCCGGCAGTGATAGGGAAACCGCTCCGGATTGGCGTAATCCTCGCGGTCGTCGAGGATCGCCACATCCATCCCCAGCAGCGCGCCCACCTCCCCCACCGCCCGCCCCACATGCCCGCCCCCAACGACCAGCAGTGTCGCCGCCGGCTCAACCACCTCGATCAACACCTCAACGATCGCCGCCGCCGCCTCAATCGCACGCCGCCCTTCCACAAGCTCCCCGTCGGGCGTGAACGCCAGCGTCGCCACGAGATGCTGCGGAATCGCCGCCCGGGCCCGCTCCGCCACCGCGTCCTCCAACGCGCCGCCCCCAATCGCTCCCAGCGGCGGCCCTTCCTGCGGAACCAACATCTTCGCGCCGACCGCCGCCGAGCTGTCGGAGGCCGAAAGCACCGTACAGGCGGCGACCGCCGGCCCTTCGCGTGCCGCGCGCAGCAGCGCCATGGCCAGTTCGGCAGGTGCGACATCCGGCATGGCCGCAGAATACCCGCGCCTACACGTTGAACAGAATGTGCAGCACATCGCCGTCCTGCACCTCGTAGTCCTTGCCCTCCGTCCGCAGCAGCGCCCGCTTCTTCGCCTCCGCCTCCGAGCCGCACTCCAGCAGATCGTCCCAGCGCGTCACCTCTGCGCGGATAAAGCCGCGCTCCAGATCGGAGTGAATCCGCCCCGCCGCCCGCTGCGCCGTCGCGCCGCCCGCCACCGTCCACGCCCGACACTCATCCTCGCCCACGGTGAAAAACACCCGCAGCCCCAGCAGCCGAAACGACTCCCTCAGCGCCGTCTCCACCGCGCCCGCCCCAACCCCCAACTCCGCGCGGTAGGCGTCCGCCTCTTCCGCCTCAAACGACCGCAACTCCTCCTCCAGCCGCGCGCTCAGCGCGACCGACCCCTCCGGCGCGCCCACGCGCGACAACGCCGACGACGCATCCACCGCGTCGTCCTCGCCCAGATTGATCAGCGTCAGCAGCGGGCGCTCGGTCAGAAAGCGGTAGTGCCGCAGCCCCGCCCGCTCCTCTTCCGTAAGCGGCGCGTCCAGCGTCGTCCCGCCGTCCGACAGATGCGCCTGCAACCGACGCAGCACATCCACCTCGCGATCGATGGCCACCCGCTCCGCCGCCTTCAGCGACTTCGTCTCCTCCGCGATCCGCGTCAACCGCTTCTCGATCAGCGCCAAATCCGCAAAGGTCAGCTCCAACTGCATCGCCTCGATGTCGGCGGCCGGATCGATCCGCTCCGCCGGATGCGGCACCGCGTCGTTCTCAAACGCGCGCACCACATGCGCGAGCGCGTCCAGTTGCGAGAGCTGGTCGAGCAGCCGCGTGCTCGGCGGCTCGGCGTCCCCGCTCAGCGCGCCCGAAAAACCCGCGCCGGGAAAATCCACCACATCCAGCGTCGCCGGCGTCGTCTTGCGCGGCTGATAGAGCGCCGCCAGCCGCGCCAGCCGCTCGTCCACCGCCGGCACCACCCCCTCGTGCGGATCCGCGTGCGCCGCAAAGCCCGTCGGACGCTCCGCGCCCGTCAGCGCGTTGAACAGCGTCGTCTTGCCCGAGCGCTCAAACCCGATCAGTCCGATGGAAGGCATGCTCCTATCGTCGCACGCCCGCGCCGCACGCTCACCTACGCAGACGCGCCTCAAGCTCCGCCGGTGAAAACTCCATCACCCCGAACCCCGGCCGATCCGGATCCGCCAGCGCCTCCGCCACCAGCAAAATCGAGTCCCGCACCGCCTGCCAGCCCACGCTCGCCGCCGCATCAGCCGCCGATGCCCAACGCCACGCGCAGTGCTCGTCCGAAATCGTCGGCTCCGCCCCGTCCGCCGCCAGCGCGACGAACGCCGGCACGAAATAGATCGTGTCGTTCTCCGGGTTGTAGAACGACTCAGGGCGATCGATCCGAAACCACCGCTCAATCGGCAGCGCCGTTTCCTCGTCCGACTCGCGCACCGCCGCCTGCCAGGCCGTCTCGCCCTCCTCGATGTGCCCGCCGACCGTCTGCCAGTCGCCCGCGAAGCGGTGACCGGGCGGGCGCTGGAGCAGCAGAAACTCCACTCCGCCCGAGCCATCGAAGCGCGCCGCACGCCGCACGCTGTAGACCGCCACAAACCGACTGCGCAGCCGCGGCACCTATTCCGCCCACTTCGGAATCGTCGCGTCGAACGAGTCGTAAAAGCTCACATACGGCTTCACATCCAGCAGCGGCGTCCCATTCACCACATCCAGACCTACCACGTGAACCACCTGCCCGCGCACCCGTTCCACCGGCACAATCGAGACCGCAATCGGATTCGGCCGATGCGCCGTCCGCGTCGCAAACACCCCCAACTCCGGCGTCCGATCGTCGCCGCTGGGATGCAGCCGCAGCAGACTCCGCCCCTCGTCCGTCACCTGATCCATCCAGCTGATCACGAACAGATGCGAAAAGCCCTCGATCCCCTCCAGCGCCGGCGCAAACTCCTCGCGGAAGACCAACTCCGACTTGACCTGCGCCCAAACGCGGCCCGACGTGTCCTCGATCCCGTTGCGCACCACCCCGATCGGCTCCAGATCGCCCAGACGCTCCGGCAGCCGATGCAGCGCCGCCTCGCGCGCCTCGCGCGGATCACTCAGCCGCAGCCGTTCGCGCCAACTGACCACGAGCCCACCTCCGCAGCGCAGCGTATCCGCCGCCTGCGTAGTATCGTGGCAGAGAGCCGCGGCGGCGGCCCCCACTTCTCCGACGATCGCGCAGGCCCCATGGCAACTACATCCGCGGCTGAGCAGTACTCAGCCGAGAGCATCCAGGTGCTCGAAGGCATCGAGGCGGTCCGCCGCCGACCCGGCATGTACATCGGCTCCACTGGCCAGGCCGGCCTCCACCACCTCGTCTACGAAATCGTCGACAACGCCGTTGATGAGGCGATGGCCGGACACGCCACCCGCATCGACGTGACGCTCCAGCCCGACGGCTGGGTGCGGGTCAACGACGACGGCCGCGGCATCCCCGTCGACACCCATGAGAAGACCGGCAAATCGGCCCTGGAAACGGTGCTCACCGTGCTGCACGCCGGCGGCAAATTCGGCGGCGGCGGCTACAAGGTCTCCGGCGGGCTGCACGGCGTCGGCGCCTCGGTTGTCAACGCGCTCGCCCGCGAACTCGAAGTGCAGGTGCGCCGCGGCTCCCGCGTCCACGAGCAGCGCTACGCCCGCGGCGTCGCCTGCGCGCCCATCGAGAGCCGCCGGCGGCGCGCGAGCGACTCGACCGGCGACGGCACCATGATGCGCTGGGCCGCCGACACCGACGTGATGGAGCCGGTCGACTACGACTTCAACGTCCTCGCCCGCCGCTTCCGCGAGATCGCCTACCTCAACAAGGGCCTCTGGATCCACTTCAAGGACGAGCGCGATCCGCGCAACGAGCAGGAGACCAACTTCTACTTCGAGGGCGGCATCCAGTCCTACGTCCGCTTCCTCAACCGCGACCACGACGTCCTCCAACCGCTCCCCTTCTATCTCGACCGCGAGATCGGCGGCGTCGCCGTTGAAGTCTCCCTCCAGTACAACACCGACTTCGCCGAGCATGTCTACGCCTTCGCCAACACCATCAACACCACCGAGGGCGGCGCGCACCTGACCGGCTTCCGCTCCGCCCTCACCAGCGCCCTCAACGACTTCGCCCGCCGCCAAAAGCTGCTCAAAGACGCAGACCCCAACCTGACCGGCGAGGACGCCCGCGAGGGCCTCGCCGCCGTAATCAGCGTCAAGCTCGCCGAGCCCCAGTTCGAGGGCCAGACCAAGACCAAGCTCGGCAACCCCGAGGTGAAAGGGCTGGTCCAGTCTGCGCTCGCCGAAGCGCTCGGCGAGTACCTCGACGGCAACAGCCGCGAGGGCAAGCGGGTAGTGGAGAAATGCCTCACGACGGCGCGCGCACGAGAGGCCGCGCGCCGCGCCCGCACACTCGTGCAGCGCAAAGGCGCACTCGACGGCGCAACCCTGCCCGGCAAGCTCGCCGACTGCTCCTCCCGCGACCCCGGCGACTCCGAGCTCTTCATCGTCGAGGGCAACTCCGCCGGCGGCTCGGCCAAAGAGGGCCGTGACCGCCGCACCCAGGCCATCCTGCCGCTGCGCGGCAAGGTGCTCAACGTCGAACGCGCGCGCCTCGACAAACTGCTCAGCCACGAGGCCTACCGCACCCTGATCACGGCCCTCGGCACCGGCATCGGCGAAGACTTCGACCTCTCCAAACTGCGCTACCACAAGGTCATCATCATGGCCGACGCCGATTCCGACGGCGCCCACATCCGCACCTTGCTGCTCACCTTCTTCTTCCGCCACATGCCCCAGCTAATCGAGCAGGGGCTTGCAGGCGACGACGGCCACAAACCCGGCTACCTCTACATCGCCCAGCCGCCGCTCTACCGCGTCCAGGCCGGGCGGCAGCAGGCGCAATGGCTCTACGCCGATGCCGACCTCGAAGTCTTCCTCGAGCGCCAGCAGGAGGGCAACAAAAAGGTCTCCGTCCAACGCTTCAAGGGCCTCGGCGAGATGAACGCCGAGCAACTCTGGGAGACCACGATGGACCCGGCCCAGCGCACCCTGCTCAAAGTCCACATCAACGACCTGCACCACGCCGACAACCTGTTCATCCAGCTGATGGGCGACGATCCGAGCAAACGCCGTCACTTCATCGAGACCCACTCGCACCTCGCCACTCTCGATGTATGAACCAACGTATGACCGACATGTGAGTCGCGGCTTGCCCCCTGCGCTGCGCCGTCGCTGGCGCGGTGCGCCCCGACTGCTGCTCGAAGACACCCCCGCGCCCCAACTGACGCGCCTGCTTCCGCTGCAAGCCGACGACCAACTGCTCGTGCTGGGCCGTGACGCGCCGCTGCTGGCCGCTGAACTAGCCGACGCCGGCGGCCTCCGCCAACCCCCTCTAGCTCTGCTGGGACGCCGCCCGCCCATCCCCGCCGGAGAAGCAGCGCGACCGGGCGTGGCGATTGTCCGCGGGCGTGCCGACCGCCTGCCGCTGACCAACTCGTCGGTCAGCGTGATCGTCGCCCCCCACCAGCTGCGCCGCTGGACCGACGCCCGGCTCACGCAGGTGCTGGAGGAGGCCTGGCGTGTGCTGGCCCACAACGGCATCTGCGTGCTCTGGGAAGTCGCGCCCTCCCGCTCGTCCCGGGTCAACGCTGTCTGGCGCGCCTGCCTGGGCGGTGAGCCGCAGCTGCGCCCCTTCGCCCAGCTCGGCCGCGCCGCCTACGACGCGGGCTTCGCCTGGGTGCAGACACTCCCGCTGCGCCCCTTCCTCTGGCCGCCCGGTCCGCGCATCTCCCTGCTGTTGCGCAAGGAGCACCACACCGAGCAGTCCGTACGCGCGCTCCACTCCCCCCAGCCTCGCGGGGAGCGCACCTGAAACCGTCCACTGCCATCCCCCGACAACGCCCCGCCTGTACACCGCCGCCCCACACGCCCCGTGGTCCGAATCCCACATCCTGGGCGCGCATCCCCTCTCGGTCCACGCTGGACACACAGACAACAACAGCACCTATGAATCCCTCTTTAGTCTCTCTCTATGGATATCCCCGAAAGAGCAGGCGCGAAAAACGGTGCAGTGCTTGGATAAGTGCAGCGCGATCGTAGACTGGCAGCATGCTCGACGTAGTCGAAATTGAGATCGCAGGCGGCGCAGGCGGCCGCGGTGCCGTGTCGTTCCGTCGCGAGAAATACGTCCCGCGCGGCGGGCCCGACGGCGGCCGCGGCGGCCGCGGCGGCGACGTGATCGTGCAGGCCAACGCGCAGCTCAATACCCTGCGCCGCTACCGCCGCCAGCGCATCTTTCGCGCTGAAGACGGTGCGCCCGGCGGCACCAACAACCGCCGAGGTCGAGCGGGCGCATCGCTGGTGCTCCAACTGCCCGTCGGCACCACCGTCAGCCGCACAGGCGGCGGCGAGCCAGCCCGGCTCGCCGACCTGCAAACGCACGGGCAGAGCGTGCTGGCCGCCTGGGGCGGCGACGGCGGCTATGGCAACGCCTGGTTCAAAAGCGCGACCAACCGCGCGCCGAGGGTCGCCCAGCGCGGCGGCGCGGGCGAGCGCCTGCGCCTGCGCTTCGAGCTGCGCGTCCTCGCCGACATCGGCATCGTGGGCCTGCCCAACGCCGGTAAATCGTCGCTGCTCCGCACGCTCAGCAGCGCCCGCCCGCGCGTTGCCGCCTACCCCTTCACCACGCTCGAACCGCACCTCGGCGTGGTCGAGACCGGCTGGGACGACGTGGTGATGGCGGACCTGCCCGGCCTGATCGAGGGTGCCGCTGGCGGCGCAGGGTTGGGCCACGACTTCCTCCGCCACGCCAGCCGCACCCGCGTCCTGCTGCACCTGGTCGACGGCTCGGCCGAGGACCCGCTTGCCGACCGCGACACGATCAACCGCGAGCTGGCCGCCTACAGCCCCGAGCTGGCCGCCGTCCCCCAGGTCGTGGCAATCAACAAGGCGGACCTGCCCGAAGTGCAGGAGCGGCGCGCTGCGCTCGCAGACGCCTTCGGCGAACCGCCCACGCTTTTCTGCTCCGCGCTCAGCGGTGAGGGGACGGACGCCGTGGTTGCGGCCTGCGTCGAGCGACTGCGAAAGGCGCGCGCCGCCGTGGTGGAAGCGCCGCCTCCGACACCAACGCTGCGCCCCCGCCCCGACGGTCGGCGCTTCACCGTCGAGCAGCTGCGCGAGCGCGCCTGGCGCGTCCACGGCGCAGGCGTCGAGCGTTTCGTGGCGATGATGGACTTGGACGACGAGCAGGCGCTGGCGGAAACGTATCGCTGGCTGGAGCGTCGCGGCGTGGCCGCCGCCCTCCACCGCGCAGGCGCACAGCCCGGCGACCGCGTGCGAGTAGGGCGCAGCGAGATGGTGTGGGAGTGGGAACGCTGAGCGCCGTGGCCGACTCGCTGCGTTTCGAGCCGCACGAGCGCGTCGGTGCGCTCGGCGGCACGTTCGATCCCGTTCACCGCGCCCACCTTCACCTCGCCGACGCCGCAGCCGCAGCGCTCGAACTCGACCGCATGCTGCTGATCCCCGCTGGCGACCCGTGGATGAAACGCGACCGTCCGGTGACCGAGGCGCGGCACCGCCTGGCGATGGTCGAGGCCGCTGTCCGCGAGCGTGGCGGCGGGCTGGAAGTGCTGGACATCGAGCTGCGCCGCGAGGGGCCGACTTACACGCTCGACACGCTACAGGCGCTCCGCGCTGCGGGTGCAACGCAACTTTGGTGGGTGCTCGGCGGCGACGCGCTGCGCAGCCTGCCCGGCTGGCACAAGGCTCCCGAACTGCTCACCCTCGCCCGCATGGCCGTCGCCGCCCGCCCTGGCGCGCAAATCGAGCGGCGCGAACTCGACCGCCTGGTGCCCGGCCTCGGCCGCTGGGTGGACTGGATCCCCATGTCCCCCGTAGACCTCAGCGCCAGCGAACTCCGCGTCCGCCTGGCACGCGGCGAAGACGTGAGCGACGACATCCCCGCCGCTGCTCTCAACTACATCCACCGCCACCGGTTGTACAACTGGTAGGCACTGGACGCATAGTGCCTTGGCAGGGCGCTACAAGCGCCGGTAGATATCGGTCCGGTGTCCGCAACGGCGGACGTGAACGGTTTGGGAATCGTCGTCGATGATGAAGAGTGCCCGGTAGTCGCCGACGCGAAGCCGGTGGCCATCTGCCATCCCCCGAACCTTTTCCACACCGCGCCGGCGGGGGTCGTCGGCCAAGCCCTCAATCGCGGTGCGGAGGCGTCGCGCATAGCGGGCGTCGATCCGCTCAAGGTCGCGCTCGGCGCGACGGGACACGACTATTCGGTAGGGCATGCCGTGGCTCGCTCGCGCTCGATTCTGTCCATCACCTCGCGGAGCGGTTTGCCCTCGACATCGTCTGTCACGATGTCGTAGCAGAGCAGCGCGTCGTCGGCCATGTCTTCGTCTTGCAGGCGCGCGGCTTCAGCGAGTCGCGCGTTCAGCCACGCGTCTGGATCGTCGCCCATCATCGCGCGCAACTCTTCCCGTTTGATCTGGTCGCGCGCTGTTGTCATTGCGTCCTCCTGGACATGCTGATCGAACGGTACCGCACGCGCCGCCCGTCAGTCCGCGACCGCCCGCCAACCCGACTCACGGACCAGACGGTCGTAAATCGCCGCCGCCGCGTCGTACTTGTGCATCAGCGGCAGACGCTCCACCCCGCCCGCCGCATCCAGCAGCACGATCCGGTTGGTGTCCACCGCAAACCCGGCGTCCGCCTCCGAAACATCGTTGGCGACGATGAACGCCAACCCCTTCTTCGCGATCTTCGCCTGCGCATTGGCGACCAGATCACTCGTCTCCGCCGCGAAACCGACCTTCAGCAGCGACCCCTCAACGCTCGCCACGACATCGGGATTCTCGACCAGCTCGAGCGTGCGTCCCGCCCCGCCATCCGCCTTTTTCAGCTTCTCCTCCGCCGCCTCGGCCGGCCGATAGTCGGCCACTGCCGCCGCCATGATCAGCGCGTCCGCGCCCGGCGCGGCCTTCACGATCTGCTCCTGCATCTCCACCGCCGTCTCGACCCGTTGCACGACCACGCCGAACAGACCGCCCGGCGGCGGCTGCGTCGTCACCAGCGTCGCCACCGCGCCCCGGTCCCGCGCTGCCTCAGCCAGCGCGAAACCCATCTTCCCGCTCGAGCGGTTGCCCACGAAGCGCACCGGATCGATCGGCTCCCGCGTACCGCCGGCCGTCACGATCACATGCCGCCCCCGCATCGGCCCTTTGGCCCGGCCGATCGCCGAGCGCACCGCGCCGGCCAGCTCGGCCGGTTCGAGCAGCCGCCCCAACCCCCGCGCCCCGCTTGCCAGCCGTCCCTCCGCCGGACCCGCCACCAGCACACCGCGCGCCTTGAGCGTCTCCAGGTTCGCCTGCACGGCCGGCTGGCCGTACATCACGTGATCCATCGCCGGTGCCACGACTAACGGCGCCCCGCAGGCCAGCGCCGTCAGCGTCACCGTGTTGTCGCCGATGCCCTGCGCCAGCTTCGCCAATGTCGTCGCTGAGGCTGGCGCGATGATCATCGCGTCCGCGCGACGCCCCATCGCCACATGCTGCTCGGCCGGCGCGGCCGGATCCCAGAGATCGACCGCGACTTCGCCCTGAACCAGACTGCGGAATGTCAGCGCCGGAATGAACCGCGCTGCCGACTCCGTGAGCGCGACATCGACCACCGCGCCGGCGTCCTCCAACCGCCGCGCCAACTCGACCGCTTTGTACGCCGAAATCGAGCCGGTCACGCCCAGCGCGACGCGCCGCTCGGCCAGCGGGCGCGGATCGGGCGTGTTGAGTGTTCCCGCATCGCTCATGGCGTGCCCTCGGCATTGAGGTAGTAGAGCTCGCGCAGGCCGTGCAGAATCAGGTCCTCATCGACCACGTCGAGCGCCGCCGTTTCCCGCGCGATCCGCGACGCCCAACCGCCGGTCGCAACGACCTGCGCCTCGCCTAACTCCGCCTTGAAGCGCGAAATGATCCCTTCCACGAGACCGACATAGCCGTAGAGAATGCCCGACTGCAGCGCCGTCTCCGTGCGCGTCCCGATCGCGCTGGGTGGACGGTCCAGATCAATCCGCGCCAGCCGCGAGGCCTGATTGAACAGCGCGTCGGTCGAAATCCCGATGCCCGGGCTGATCGCCCCGCCCAGGTAGACGCCGTGCTCGTTGATCGCATCGAACACCGTCGCGGTCCCGAAGTCCACCACAATCAGCGGCGGCGGCGCATGCCGCGACATCGCCCCCACCGCGTCGGCGATCCGATCCGCCCCCAGCTCCTCCGCGTGCTCAATCCCGATCCGCACCGGTTTGCGCATGTGGCTGTTCACGAACAGCGGATCCACCTTCAGGAAGCGTCGCACCACATCGCGGAAGACGCTGGAGAGCGCCGGCACGACGCTGGAGACGATCGCTCCGTCGATCTGCTGCGTGTCGACGCCCTCGGCGCGCAGCAGCGAGAGCACGAGAATGCCGTATTCGTCGGCCAGCCGCCCGTGATCGGTGGCCAGCCGCCAGGTCGGACCGAGCTTCCGGTCGGCGTAGATGCCGACCTGCAGCGTGGTGTTGCCGATGTCGATAGCGAGCAGCATGAGCGGCGCTCCTCCGTACCGCGGCAGGCTACACGCGCCGCGGACCGAGCTTCTTACACGCTCGCGGCGGCTGGCGGAGCAGCACGGTGGAAACCTGTGGAAACTGTGCAATCCTTATCTGGTAGAGCGGCAATTTTGGACAACTTCGGCGCGGCGCTTGCCCCGCTGCCCGTGCCTTGCTAGTTTCGGGCAGACGCGAAAATTGCGGCGCGCAGCCTCCCCACTCAGCGCCGCCTCCGGCACGACCTCAGAGAGGAGCCTGCGGTGGCGAGTGAACCGGCAGCACGACGAGAATTCCAACGCGCCCCGCAGCCGCTCAGCCACACCGAACTGTGGCGCCGTGCGCTCGGACAACTGCGCAACTCCTTCACCGCTGACACCTACGACCAATGGTTCGCTCAGACCCAGGCCGTCGAAATGCGCGCCGGCAAGCTGATCGTCGCCGTCGACAACATCTACAAACGCGAAACTCTGCTCTCCAACTACTACTCCCCCCTCTCCCGCGCCGTCGAAGAGGTTGCTGGACGCCGAGTCGAGGTCGATGTCGTGGTCAAAGCCGACATCGCGCCCGACCAGGCTCCGCAGGCGATCTCCGCCGCTGCCGAATCGACCGACGCCGCAGCGCCCGATCCCGGTGCCCGCACCCGCCCCGTGCTCAAGGGCGGCTACACGTTCGAGAGCTTCGTCGTTGGCTCCTCCAACCAGATCGCCCACGCCGCCGCCGCCGCCGTCGCCGCCGACCCCGGCCACTCCCACACCCCCCTCTTCATCTACTCCGACTCCGGCCTCGGCAAAACCCATCTCCTTCAGGCCATCGCGCACGAAACGCTCACGAACCACCGCACCCACTACATCGCCACCGAGACGTTCGTGCGCCAGTACGTCCGCGCCGTCCGCTCCGGCGACCGCGCCGCCTTCCAGGACAAGTACGAACAGGCGGATGCGCTGATCATCGACGACATCCAGGACCTCGCCGGCAAAGAGGGCACCCAGGAGGAATTCTTCAACCTCTTCAACGCGCTGCATCTGGCCGACAAGCAGATCGTGCTCAGCAGCGACACCTCCCCGCGCCGCCTGCGCGGCCTGCCCGAGCGCCTGGTCACCCGTATGGAGTGGGGACTGGTCGTCGAAATCACCAAGCCCGACCTTGAACTGCGCCTGGCGATCCTGCGCCAGAAATGCAACGAGCGCGGGATGCACGCCGAAGACGAGGTGCTGCGGCTGCTGGCGCAGCGGGCCTCGCACAACGTGCGCGACCTCGAGCGGGCGCTCAACCATGTGCGCCTGCACTCCGAATTCGAGCGCGCGCCGATCACGCTCGAACTCACCCTCCGCGCGCTCAAGAGCTACAGCTTCGAAGAGGTCAAGCGCACCCCGCCGACCGTCGGCGAGATCATCAACGCCACCTGCGAAGCGACCAATGTCCCGGCCGAGGCGTTCACGACCAAACGCAAGGACCATCGCGCCGCGCGCGCCCGCCACCTGGCCATGTATCTCGCCCGTGAGCACACCGGCCTCTCCTACAAGGACATCGGCGTCCACTTCGGCGACCGCGACCACACCACGGTCTTGCACGGCTACCGCAAAATCCTCAAAGAAGTCGAAGGCGACGCCCGGCGCGGCCTCCCGCCGAAGGCCGAAACCCAGCGACTCGTCTCCGACATCCGCTCCCGTCTGCGCCTCTAGACCCCGACCCCGCCCAACCCTCCCGTCACTCCCACCTTCACCTCTCGTCATACCCGTCCCAAAGCTCCGTCATTCCCGCCCCCGCCGCCTCGTCATTCCCGCCCCCCCCCGCCTCGTCATTCCCGCCCCCGAACGGGAATCGGCCTCGATCGGCCCCCAACGCCCCGCCTCCCCACAGCGGTGCCCCCGACCAGCCCCTGCCAAATCTGACTGGCATAGTGAGCACCGATGGCAGGCCGCTGTCCGCCCCCAACCGCCTACAAGTCGACCTGAATCTCGTCCTTGAGCGGCTTCTGACCCTCCGGCAGCGTGAAGAAATTGCAGAAGCACGTGCCCTCAAAATCCACCAGCCCGTTGATCACCGGCTCGCAGACGCAGATCGAGTCGTCGTTGTTCGCCGGCTGGCAGGGGCAGTAGAACTTGCCGAAGCGCAGCCGCATGTTGACGAAATCCTCGATCGTCTGATCCGCGTTCATCAGGATGTAGCCCCGCTCCTCGCAGAAGCGGTCCGCCAGCTCCGTCATCTCCGCGCGGTACTGGTCGCGCAGGCGCTGCTCCTCCTCCGGCGGCAGGTCGGTGATCTGCTCTTCGGTCGTCATGATCCGTTCCCTTCGGATGCTGCGGCGCGAGTTTGGGCGAAGCGGACGAGCGAGCGCACCGGGATGCCCGTCGCGCCCTTGACGAAGACCCCCTTGGTCTTGCTCGCGTCGTCGGTGCCGGCCATGTCCAGGTGCGCCCACGGCGTGTCGCCCGCGAACTTGGCCAGGAACTTGGCGGCCGTGATCGCTCCCGCCAGCCGTCCGCCCGTGTTCTTCACGTCCGCCACCTGGCTGCGAATCTGCTCTTCGTACTCACTGAACATCGGCAGCTGCCAGAACTTCTCACCTGCCGCCTTGCCCGCGTCGATCACCTCCCGCGCCAAGTCGTCGTCGTTGGCCATCACCCCCGTTGCCACATCGCCCAGCGCCACCGCGCAGGCTCCGGTCAGAGTCGCCACATCGATCAGCGGCGTCAGCCCCAGATGATTGGCGTACGAGAGCGCGTCCGCCAGCACCAACCGCCCTTCGGCGTCGGTGTTGATCACCTCAATCGTCGTCCCGTTCATCGCCGTCAGCAGATCGCCCGGCTTGATCGCCGCGCCGCCCGGCATGTTCTCCGTGCAGGGCGCGAGCGCAGTCACATTCACCGGCAGCCCCAAATCCGCGATCGCCCCCATCGAGGCCACGACCGCCGCCGCCCCGCTCATATCCTGCTTCATCGCCTCCATGTTGGCCGCCGGCTTAATCGAGATACCGCCCGTGTCGAACGTGATCCCCTTACCGCAGTAGCCCAACCCCGGCTCCTCCCCGCCGCCGCGGTGGCGCAGGATCAGGAACCGCGCGGGCTGGTGCGAGCCGGCCGCCACGCCCAGAAACGACCCCATCCCCAACTCGCGCGCCGCCGCCTCGTCGAGAACCTCGATCTCCACGCCGTGCCCCCCCGCCCAGGCCTCCGCCCGCGATGCCAACTCCGTCGGCGTCAGCACATTGCTCGGCTCGTTGGCCAGATCGCGCGCGAAATTCGCCGCCCCCGCCAGCGCCCGCCCCTCCGCGACGCCCCGCGCCACCGCCTCTGGCTCGCTGCCGTAGAGCGTCGCCGCCTCCAGCGTGTTCGGCGTCTTCGTCGGCGTCTGGTGGCGGTCGAAGCGGTACAGCCCCAACTCCAGCCCCTCCGCAATCGCCGAACCCAGCTCCTCCCGCGTCCAACCGCAGCCCTCGCCGTCAACCGCCACGCCGAGCGTGCCGCCGCCGATCCCCCGCGCCCGCCGCGCCGCCCGCGCGACCGCATTCCGCACATCATCGAGCTCCGCCTTCTCCGACTCGCCGATCCCCGCCAGCACAACCCGTCCGGCGGGCGCCCGCCCAAACGTGTGCAGCAGCACCGTTTCGCTGCGCCCGCCCTCCAACTCGCCCGACGCCGCCAGCGGCGCAAGCCCGCCGTCGAGCGCCTCATTCAGCGCACCCGCCGTGCCGCTGCTGATCAGATCGTCGTCCTTGGTGGTGAAGATGATCAGGTGGTCGAGCTCGGCTTCGAGCGCCGCTCCGCCGCTGGTTGCGATCTCCATGGTTCCCGTCTCGTTCCAGCGCGCCCCGCGGGCGCGAAATACAAACCGATATACGCGATGCTACAGCGCCCGCGGCGGATACCGTGCGCAAATGGCGTTCCGCGCGGCGCTGGGCAGGCGATGGTCGGCGCTGCCGGCAGGCGCGCGCGAGTTTCTGCGCGAGCTGGCGATCGTCGCTGCCGCCGGCCTGTTCTACTTCCTCGTGCGCGGCGCAGTGCAGGACCGCGCCGAGGAAGCCTTCGCCCGCGCCCGCGCGCTGCTCGACCTCGAACAACGCCTCGGCATCGCCTGGGAAACCGCGATCCACAAAGCCGCGCTCAGCGCCGACTGGATCGTGGACCTCGCCAACAGCGTCTACTTCTGGGGTCACATGCCCCTGCTGATCGCGCTCGCCCTCTGGCTCTGGTTCCGCCGCCGCGATGTCTGGCGCGGCTTGCGCGCCGCCCTCCTCGCCTCCGCCCTGCTCGGCATCGCCTGCTACGTCATCTGGCCCACCGCTCCCCCCCGCCTGATGCCCGAACTGGGCTACATCGACACCCTCGCGCTGCGTGCCGCCGCTTCCTACCAGGCCCAAGAAGTCGGCCCGTTCGTCAATCCCTACGCCGCGCTGCCCAGCCTGCACGTCGGCTGGGCGCTGCTGGCCGGCGCGGCCTGCGCCCGCGTCGCGCGCGGCGAGACTGGCCCGCGCCGCATCCTCTGGCTGCTCTTGGCCCTCGCAATTCCCGCCTCGCAGACCTGGGCAGTCGTCGCCACCGCCAACCACTGGCTGCTCGACGCCGCAGCCGGCGCGGCCGTCGTCGCTCTGGCCGCGCTCATAAGCAGGCTTGGCCCTACGATCATCGCCACAGCCCCGCGTCCCAACTTCGCGCGCTGGTTCTGGAGAGACAACGATGCAGATCGTCACGACGCAATCCGTGCCGGGCCGCGAGATCGATGAGTCGATCGGCCTGGTCGTCGCCAACACCGTCCGCGCCCGCAACATCGGGCGCGACATCCTGGCCGGCCTCAAGGGCCTCGTCGGCGGCGAAATCACCGCCTACACCCAGCTGATGGTCGAAGCCCGCGAGCAGGCCGTCCAACAGCTCGAGGAAGAGGCCGTCAAAGTCGGCGCCGACGCCGTGGTCGGCGTCCGCCTGATGACCTCGAACATCGCCGACTACGTCGCCGAGGTCTACATCTACGGCACCGCCGTCAAACTCAAGTAGCCCGCCACGCCGGGCGAATCAGCCGGCCGGTGGACGTTCGAACCCCTCATACGCCGTTGGCCTTGGACTGACCCGAATGATCGTCAAGACCCGTGGGTCGGTTTCCTCGCGGCGGAACAGCACGCGATAGCCGTCGGCGACCAAGCGCAGCGTGTCGGGATGGCCGTCAAGAGTGATGATGTCCAGCTCGGACCAACTGCCGGCCAGAAGCCGTACGTAGCGTCGCACCAGCCGTCGCGGTCGCGGTGCTAGCCGACGCAGTTCCTCGCCGGCCGTCGCGGTGTACTCAACGCGAAACCTCAACCGAGATCGTCCTCGGCGGTGAATTCGTGCTCAACCTGCTCAGCCGGAATCCGCTTCTCGCCGGCCGATGCCAGGACCGCCCGCATGTCGTCCTCGTCCTCCTCCGGGGTCGACTCGAAGTCGTAGGGAAAGCCGTCCTCAGACAACAGCGGTTTCCACACGCGCCCCTCGCTGTCGACCAACACATTCCGCCAGCGCGCCCACGACCAGCGGAAGTCGGGATAGGCGCGCATAAAGTCGTCGATCGACATCCCCTGGCGACGCCGAATCTCCTCCTCGGCCGCAACGCGAGCGCCCTCAGTTCGGAAATCAACTTCAGTTGAGACCATGATGTCCCCTCCCACGACCCCAAGGGTAGCCGCCCCACCCTCAGTTCTGGTGCTGGAAAATCGGCAGCGGCGCCAGCGGCGCGTAAATCTCCACGCTCAACTCGTAGACCTGATCCGCCCAGCGCTCCCAGTCGCGCCGCGCCAACTGCGCCTCCTGCGACGACAGCGCCGGCTGCACCACCGACTCGTCCTCAAAGCGGTAGCCCATCAGGTGACTGCCCGCGATCGGATCGCGCCCCCGCACCCGGAACGCCGAGACGATGCCCGGAATCTCCAGCACATGCGGCAGGTGCGTCTCGCGGTGCCAGGCCTCGAACTCGTCCAGCACGCCGGGGTCCAGCCGCGCCCGGACGATCATGATCGGGTTGGTCTCCATGTCGTCCTCAACGTGTTGCGCTCGACACTCTCCAGTGTCCCACGTTGCGCGGGATTGTTCGAGTAGTGGACCCTTGTGATACAGTCGCAACGTTCGGACCGACGCCGATGAGCGGGCCAGGAGGGGCCCTCGGCGCGGCGAACCACCCGCAGAGACGCAGGGATGCTGAGCAGGGACGAAAAAGCCGCCATCGCGCGACAACACGGTCGGCACGACAGCGACACCGGCTCGCCGGAAGTGCAGGTCGCCCAGCTGACCGAGCGAATCACCCGGCTCACCGCCCATCTGCGGGAGCATAAGCACGACTACGCCACGCGGCGCGCTCTGATGAAGCTGGTCGGCCGACGCCGACGCCAGCTCTCCTACCTGAACCGCGAGGATGTGGGACGCTACCGCGCGCTGATCGCCGAGCTGGGGTTGCGACGCTAGAGCGGCGCGGGCGAGCCGGGCGCAAACCGACAGAGAGACAGCGACGATCCACCCTGGATGGACTCGGGTTCCCGCGCAGTCGCGGGCGTCGCACACCGCAAACGCCGCCGGACAGGCCGAGACGGCGAACCCTGAACACAGGCTGGAGGAGTAGGGAATGACATACGCAGTTGAGGCGGAGATCGCCGGACGCACACTCACGATCGAGCAGGGCAAACTCGCCCACCAGGCCGGCGGCGCAGTCACCGTCCGCTACGGCGACACGATGCTGCTCGGCACCGCCACGGCCTCCAAGCCGCGACCGGGGATCGACTTCTTCCCCCTCTCCGTCGAATTCGAAGAGCGGCTCTACGCCGCCGGACGCATCCCCGGCTCCTTCTTCCGCCGCGAGGGCCGCCCCACCACCGCCGCCGTCCTTTCCGCGCGCCTCACCGACCGACCGATCCGTCCGCTCTTCCCCAAGGGCTACAACGACGACACTCAACTGATCATCACGATCTTCTCCGTCGATATGGAGAACCCGCCCGACACGCTCGGCACGATCGCCGCCAGCGCCGCGCTCTGCGTCTCCGACATCCCCTTCGACGGCCCCGTCGCCTCCGTCCGCATCGGCCACATCGACGGCGAACTGATCTTGCAGCCCACCTTCGCCCAGCTCGAAGAAAGCGACCTCAACCTCATCGTCGCCGGCACCCAGGACGCAATCACGATGGTCGAGGCCGAAGCCGGCGAAGTCCCCGAGTCGCTGCTCGTCGACGCGCTCGCCCTTGGCCAGGAAGCGATCGCGACCATCTGCGAGCTCCAGCAACAGCTGGCCGAGGAAGTCGGCGCCGCCAAACGCGAATTCGCCCCCGCCGCGACCGACCCCGACGCGCTGGCCTTCGTTGACCAGCGCGGGCGTGACGACCTCGAAGCCGCGTTCAGCGCCCGCGCCGACAAGGCCGAAACCGACGCCCGCCGCAAGGCCGTGCGCGCTGCCGTACTCGAAGCTGTCCCCGAAGGCGAAAACGCCGAAGCGTACGCCGACGCCTTCGGCGAGCTCGAAAAGCAGATCGTCCGCGCCAACATCCTCGAGCGCGGCGAGCGCCCCGACGGGCGCGGCCCTGCCGACCTGCGCGCCCTCAGCGCCGAAACCGACCTCGTGCCCCGCACCCACGGCTCCGGACTCTTCCAGCGCGGCGAAACCCAGGTGCTCTCCTTCACCACCCTCGCCGGCAGCGGCATGGCCCAGCGCCTCGACGACCTCAACCCCGAGGACAGCAAGCGCTTCATGCACCACTACAACTTCCCCCCCTTCTCCACCGGCGAAACCGGCCGCGTCGGCAACCCCAGCCGACGCTCGATCGGCCACGGCATGCTCGGCGAGCGCGCCATGCAGGCCATCCTCCCCCCCTTCGAGGACTTCCCCTACACCATCCGCATCGTCTCCGAGGTGCTCTCCTCCAACGGCAGCACCTCCATGGCCAGCGTCTGCGCATCCGTCCTCTCGATGATGGACGCCGGCGTGCCGATCCGCACCCCCATCGCCGGCGTCGCCATGGGCCTGATCAAGGGCGACGACGATGTGGCCATCCTCACCGACATCGCCGGCATCGAAGACCATCTCGGCGACATGGACTTCAAAGTCGCCGGCAGCCGCGAAGGCGTCACCGCCCTCCAGATGGACATGAAGGTCAAGGGCATCGACCTCGAGATCCTCGAACGCGCGCTCGATCAGGCCCGCGACGCGCGACTCGAAATCATGGACGTGATGACCGAGTGCATCGCCGAACCCCGCGAGGAAATGTCTCCCCACGCCCCGCGCATCCTGCGAATCGATGTCCCCCAGGACAAAATCGGCCAACTGATCGGCCCTGGTGGGCGCAACATCCGCGCGCTCGAAGAAGAAACCGGCGCCGACATCAGCATCGAAGACGAGGGCGCTGTCTTCATCACCGCCGTCAACGCCGAGTCCGGCAAGGCCGCCTACGACCGCATTGAAGGCCTCACCCGCGAAATCGAGCCCGGCCAGATCTACACCGGCAAGGTCGTGCGCATCCTCCCCTTCGGCGCGTTCGTCGAACTCGTGCCCGGCAAAGACGCCCTCGTACATATCTCCGAACTCGCCGACCGCCACGTCGACCGCGTCGAAGATGTCGTCGACGTCGGCGACGAAGTCACCGTGGTTGTCACCGAGATCGACAACCTCGGCCGCGTCAACGCCTCCTGCAAGGCGCTGCTCGACGGCTCGGACGGACCCGGTGGCGGCCGCCCCCCGCGCGAACGCGCGCCCCGCAGCCGCAGCGACGACGACCGCGACCGCCGCCAGCCGCGCGAACGCCGCCCGCGCCAGCGCCGCGAAGATGAAGACGGCGGCCCGCGCCGCCAGCCCCGCGAGCGGCGACCGCGTCAGCGCCGCGACGACAGCGACGGACGCAGCGAGTTCGGCGCTCCCCGCCGCGAGCGCCGCCCACGCCCCCGCTTCGAGGAAGCCGAGGAGGAGCGCCCGCGCGCCGAGCTGGAACGCGAGGATGCACCCGAACCGGATGCGGAACCGGCCGTCGCGGCCACCGAGCTGGAGGAGCGCCCCGAAAATTCAGCCGGCGCGCCCATCATCCAGCCGCGCGAGGGCCAGCGTTCGCGCCGCCGCCGTCGCCGCCGCGCCAGCGCCAACGAGGCGAGCGAATGGAACGGCCGGGACGACCAGTCCGCGCGCGATGATGCGCAGCCGCCCACTGAAGAGCCGGAGGGACCCCAGCCCGACTCGCACCTGGGCAGCCGCCGCACCGGCCGGGGCCTCCTCTCCCGCCTGCGCCGCGACGAGGACGAGCCGAACGACGGCCCGCCCCCGCCCCCCCGCGCTCCGCGCTCCGACTTCGGCGCCCCCCGCAGCTAATCCCTGCCCCGGCTCGAACGGGGGAATCGCCCGAGCCGCCACCGTCGCCGTACAACTCCGCAAAGCTCGATAACCTGCTCCTGAAGCTGCGGAGACGGAGGCGCGGAATGACCACACGAGTCGCAATGAGCGGCGCCGGCAACATGGGCCGCCAGATCATGGCCGCCATTGAGGCAGCCGACGACTTGGAACTGGTCGGCGCGCTCGACGGCCTCGCCGCCGAATCCGAAATCGAAATCAGCGGACGCCCCCTCCCGCTCCGCAGCGACCTCGCCGCACTCTCCGAATGGTCGCCTGACATCGTCGTCGACTTCAGCCATGTCGACTGGACCGCCCAACTGCTACCCGCTGCCATCGCCGCCGGCGTACATCCCGTGATCGGCACATCCGGCTTGCCCGACTCGCTGATCGAAGAGGCCGAGCGCGCCTGCGACGAGCGAAAGCTCGGCGGCGTAGTCGCCGCCAACTTCGCCCTCGGCGCGGTCATGATGATGCATCTCGCCCGCGTCGCCGCCCCCTTCTTCGACTCCGTCGAAATCATCGAGCAGCACCACGACGGCAAAGTCGATTCCCCCTCCGGCACCGCCATCGCCACCGCCCAGGCGATGCGCGAAGCGCGCGACGCCGACTTCCGCCGCCGCGAATCCGAGCGCGAAACCATCCCCGGCGGACGCGGCGCGGAACTCGGCGGCGCCTCCCTCCACTCCGTCCGCCTCCCCGGTCTCGTCGCGCATCAAGTCACCATCTTCGGCGGCATCGGCGAAACCCTCACCCTCCGCCACGACTCCATGAGCCGCGAATCGTTCATCCCCCAAATCCTGCGCGCCGTCCGC
Source organism: Dehalococcoidia bacterium (assembly GCA_965242565.1). Classification (GTDB taxonomy): domain Bacteria; phylum Chloroflexota; class Dehalococcoidia; order Bin125; family Bin125; genus CATQGW01. Next base: position 2,562,862 of record OZ251457.1, read on the forward strand.
GCCGCGCCCACGCTCGATCATCTCGTCGTCGGCCTCGATCGCCTGCTCGGCCTGCGCGAGTAACGCCTGCGCAAATCTGTGGCCTGCGCATCACGCCGCCGCCCAACGCTTCCCTACGATGCGATCCAACGACGTAACGGCGACAAGGAGACGCTGATGGGCCGCGAACTGACGGTAGCGCTGGTGGGCGCGACGGGCGTGGTGGGCGCTGAATTCCTCAAGTGCATGGAAGCGCGCGAATTCCCCGTCGGCGAACTGCGCCTGCTGGCCACCAAGCGCTCCGCCGGCCGCCAACTCGAATTCCGCGGCCAACAGCTGACCGTCCGCGAAACCACCCACGACGCCTTCGACGGCGCCGACATCGCCTTCATCTCCGCCTCCACCGCCGCCTCAAAAGAACTCTGCCCCGTCGCCGCCGAGCGCGGCGCAATCGCCTTCGACGACTCCTCCGCCTTCCGTCAGCAGGAGGGCGTGCCGCTGGTCGTGCCCGAGGTCAACCCCGAGGACCTGCGCGAGCATTCGGGCATCATCGCCACCCCCAACTGCACGACCGTCCCGCTCGCGCTCACCCTCGCCCCCCTGATGCGCGAAGCCCACCTCACCCGCGTGATCGCCGACACCTACCAGGCGGTGACTGGCTCCGGCACCGCCGCACTCAACGAGCTGCGCAGCCAGGTCGCCGCGCTCGCCGAAGGCGGCGCGCCCGAAATCGCCGAATACCCCAAGCAGATCGCCTTCAACGCCCTGCCCCAGGTCGATGTCTTCCTCGACGACGGCTACACCAACGAAGAGTGGAAAATGCAGGCCGAGAGCCGCAAAATCCTCCACCGCCCCGACCTCCCGCTCAGCGCCACCTGCGTGCGCATCCCCACCGAGGTCTCCCACGCAATCGCCGTACACGCCGACTTTGACGCCCCGATCTCCGTCGAGCGCGCCCGCGAGCTGTGGACGCAGCAGGCGGGCGTGTCCGTAGTGGACGACCGAACCCCCGGCGGCTGGCCCACCCCGCTCGATGGCGCGGGCATCGACGACGCGCTCGTCGGCCGCGTCCGCACCGACGCCACCAACCCCAACGGCCTCGCCTTCTGGGTAGTCGCCGACAACCTCCGCAAAGGCGCAGCCCTCAACATGCTCCAAATGGTCGAGTGGATGCTCAACGACGGCTGCCTCTAGCCCTCGCCTCCCCCTCCGGCCATTCCCCACCCCCATCCCGCACCATCCCCACCCCTCCCCCGCCATTCCCACCCCTCCCCCGCCACACCCGCGCCCTCCCTCTCTCCGTCACGCCCTCCCTCCCCTATCCGTCATACCCGCGCCCCCCTCTCCCGTCATACCCGCGCTTGCCGCGGGTATCTCGACGAGAACAGCGCCATCGTCGCGCCCCACCCCTCTCCCGCCATTCCCGCCGTCCCTTTCCCCGCCGCCCCCCAACGCCGCATCACACCCCGCCCAACCTGGCGAGCGCAACGGCAAGCCGACTAGCGTAAACACACCCCGCCCCCACCCCGAGCGGGAACCAATCGCCGCGCCCTGGCGTCTGGCATCTGTTGGGAGAGCGTCCAATGCGCCGCGCCGCCGCATTGACAATCCTGTTCGCCGCCCTGCTCTGGACGGCGGCGCCCGCACGCGCCGACGCCCCGCCCCAGCCGGAACTCCGCCAAGCAGAACCCTGGCTCACTCTCGCCGCCCAGCCGCGCTTCACCTTGTGGCTGACCAGCTCCCGAGACCCCTGCACCGCCGGCACCCTTACCGAAATCTCCTGGAACATCAGTGGTGGCGCGCCGCCCTACACGCTGAGCATCCAAAGCGAATCAGCGAACCTAGCCGCCGAAAACATCCGCATCAACTGCGGCGCGCTGACCGAAACGGAGGCCGCGGACGCGGAGGCGGCGCTGGCCGCCAAGCGGATCACGGCCGTCGTCACCGACTCTAGAGGGGTGCGGCGCGAGGCGGCGCTCGAGGTGGCAAGGGCCAGGGCGCTGCCCGCGCCGATCGGCCTCAATGTTGCGCCACAGGGAACCACAGCGTTCTTTTGGTGGGACGAGGTCGCCGGCGCCGGCTCTCAGTCGCCGCCGTTCTACCGCTACCCCGGCGCCTCCCCGCAACACCGCCGCTATCTGGTCCGCCATCAACCGACCGGGGCGGCCACCTGGAGCTACGAGCTCACCGACAATCCTGTCACGCTGGCTCTACCGGACGGCGAGCGGCTTGCGTCGGTCGCCGCCATCCGCCATCCCCTTGAAGCCGAGACGCCCGATGTTCTCGCCTGGAGCGCGCCGATCGACTACAAGAATGTGACGCGGCCCACCAATGTCGCGGTCACGGCGACGCACGACACGGTCACGGTCTCTTGGGACGTGCAGCGGCACGTGCCCGAGGGCCATGTCTCCCTGATCGGTCCGGACGGCCGCGTGTCGCGAGGTTTCGACTCGCCGCGCAACGCGTCGCGCGAGAGCGTCCGGTTCGCCAATCTCCCGCTGGCGACGAATTTCACTGTACGCCTGAAGATCGGCTGGTTCGAGTCCAACCTCGGTCTGATTACAGTACCGATCGCCACGGAGCCGGCTCCGCCGGGATATCGCCCACTGCCTGCCGGCCCGCAACGCCTGCGGCTGACGGCGACCCACGAATCGATCACAGCGACTTGGGAGCCGCCGCACCCCGATGCGGAACCGCTGTACTACGTCAACATATACGAAGAGCCGGCCGGGTGGACGGTCGCGCGGCGCGTGGTTCACGACGGCGCGACAACGTGGACCGAGTACGGGTCGTTCATCGCCATCAAGCCTGCGACGACGTATCGCGTCATCGTCCGTCACGGCGACATCCGCGGCGGCACGGTCGAGGCGACGATTACAACGTCGTCACGGCGCGCCCCGCCCCAGCCGGAACTCCGCTGGGCGGAACCCTGGCTCACCCTCGCCGCCCAGCCGCGCTTCTCTCTCTGGCTAACCAGCTCCCGAGACCTCTGCACCGCCGGCACCCTCACCGAAATCTCCTGGAACATCAGCGGCGCCGCGCCGCCCTATCGCCTCACCATTGAGGGCGAAACGGTGGACGCAAACGCCGAAAACATCCGCATCAACTGCGGCGCGCTGACCGAAACGGAGGCCGCGGACGCGGAGGCGGCGCTGGCCGCCAAGCGGATCACGGCCGTCGTCACCGACTCCAGAGGGGTGCGGCGCGAGGCCGCGCTGGATGTCGCAAGGGCGCGGGCACTGCCGGCGCCGTCTCCGCAGGGCACATCGGTGCAGCGGACAAGTATGGCGACGAATTGGAGCACGATCGGCGGCGCGCACCACGGGGCCGGCATCGGCTGGTGGCTGATGCGCTGGCGGCCCGCGGCCGACTCCAACGCGAACTGGAGCTACACATTGATAGAACAGCCGCGCGTCGGCGACATCGTGATCGGCGGTTTCGGCGGTCTCCACGAAGGATCGTCGTACGCCTACGCCGTCGCGGCGCTGCGCGACCCAATCGAGCAGGCGACGCCCGATGCACTGGTCTGGAGCGGCGAGTTCGAGGGGACGACCAGCACGACCCCGACAGGCGTCCGGGCGACCAGCACGCACGACACGATCACCGTGACCTGGGATGAGCAACCGTCGGTCAATTACGTCTACGTGAACATCATTCGCGCTGATGGAGTTGGCCGCCCCGGGGGCGCGACTATGAGGCGCCGGGATGCGACTCTGACGGACCGGGTGACGCTGATCGACCTCGAACCGGAAACCGAGTACGACATCACCGTGTCCGTCGACGGCGATGTCGAAGCGCGGCTCAGCACGTCGATCAAGGCCGCCACCGCCGCCGCGCCCGCCGGCTGGCAAGCGCCGCCGCGCGGAGCGCAGAATCTCCAGGTCAGCGCTACCCACGACACGATCACCGTCACTTGGGACGCGCCCGTCCCGAACACGTACGATCACTGGATCGTTAGGATTGAGCACCCTAGCTGGCCTTCCGCATACAGCCGTTGGGTGAGTGCTCCACTGGCGCTCACGCTCGAGGGACTGAACCCCGAAACCACGTACGAGGTTCGTGTGAAACACCTCGATCTGTACGGTGTCGAGGTCGCGACGACAGTCACCACCACGGCAGCGCCCAGCCATGCAGGGGTGTTGCCGGCGCCGCTCGAGTCCGCCCCCTAGCCGCTGGCTTCATTGCTGCCCCAACCCCCCACGACGTAAGCGCAGCCAAATTTGCCGCTACCCCGCCGCCTGCTTAGGGTATCTCGGAGCGGAGGTGAAGACGATGCGTGCATTTCCAGGTCTGGCGGTCGCGGCCGCCGCGCTGCTGCTTGCGGCGCTCATTGGCTCGCTCGGCATCGGGCAGACCGCCGCGCAATCAGGCCCCGGCGAAGAGCAAATCAGCGTCCGCATCGTCGCCCGCAACGCCGACAACGACCGCGTCGAACTCGGCCTGATCGAGGACGGCCGAAGCGCCGACGGCGCGATCCTGCCGAGCGCCCGCTTCCTCAGCTGGGCGATCATCGACGCGGCCGACGTCACCGACTGGCGCTACAGCTCAGCCGTCGAAATCGGCGGCGGCGAGCGCGGCGCAACGGTGCGCATCGCCGCCCGCGGCCTGCGCGGCGACCGCATCGAGCTCGCCCTCCAGCGGCGCGGTGCCGACGGCGAATGGAGCGACCTGCCCGCGCCGCAGTCGCGCTTCTTCACACGCGCAACCACCCACACCCGCTGGCTGCGCAGCTCGCCCATCCAGGTCGCAGCCGACCCGCCGCCCGCCAGCCAGTCCCCGGGCCCGGTCGCCGTTGTCACCGAGCAGCCCCCCGTCATCGACACCGTCAACTGCGAACCCGACGCCCCCGCTGTCGGCGAAACCATCACCTGCTCCGCCGACTTGGGCGGCGGCGAGCCGGACTCCTGGGCCTGGAGCGGCGGCGGCGACCCCGCCGAAGGCGAAGAAGCGAGCTTCACCACATCGTTCACTTCTATGGGCGACCAGACCATCTCGCTCACCGTCGCCAACACCCTCGGCGACGCCTCCGCCTCCACCACATTCACCGTCCAGGAAGCTCCGGCGGATGAGGAGCTGCAAGCGCCCGTCATCGACGCCGTCAGCTGCAAGCCCACCGCGCCCGTCGTCGACGAGACCATCACCTGCTCGGCAAACCTGAGCGGCGGCGCGCCGGCTTCCTGGGCTTGGCAGACCGCCAACGGCAGCGGCGCCGAGGCCGACCACTCCACCACCTTCAGCAAGGCCGGCGACTACGCCGTCTCGCTCACCGTGTCCAACGCCGCCGGCAGCGCCGACGCCTCGATCACGCTCACCGTTTTCGACGAGCTGCAACCTCCGACAATTGACGACATCGACTGCGCCCCCTCCTCCCCGGTGGTTGGCGAAGACGTAACTTGCACCGCCACACTCAGCGGCGGCTCGCCGGCTTCCTGGGCTTGGAGCGACGGGAGCGACAACGGCGACGGCGACAGCTACACGACCAGTTTCAGCGAACCGGGCGACTACACCGTCTCGCTCACCGTTGCCAACGACGCCGGCGACGCGACGCAATCAACCACCGTCGCTGTTCAAGAGCCTCCCCCGCCGCCACCGACCATCGACAGCCTCAGCTGCTCCGCCCAACTCGACGGCGTGGTCCGCTGCTCCGCCGTGGTCGGCAACGACGGCCCGCCCGTCTCCTACGCCTGGAGCGGCGGCGGCGACCCCGCCACCGTCTCCAACGCCGAATTCGTTACCTCGTTCGACTCCGTTGGCGACCGTACCATCTTGCTCACCGTCTCGAACGACGGCGGCAGCACTTCCGACTCGACCACTGTCGCCGTCACGCAGGCTATCCAGCCCCCCGCCCTCAACGGCATCAACTGCTCCCCCGACTCGCCCGCCGTCAACGACACCGTCACCTGCTCCGCCGACCTGAGCGGCGGCCAGCCGGACTTCTACACCTGGCGCGGCGGCGGCGATCCGCCCGGCGGCGGCAGCGCGAGCTTCACCACCACCTTCACCTCTGCCGGCGACCGCACTATCACGCTCAAGGTCTCCAACATCGTCGGCGACGACTCCGACTCAACCGATGTCAGCGTCAAGGGCCTCATGCGCGAGCCGGTCCTCGACGGCATCTCCTGCTTGCCCAACCCTCCCACCGTCGGCCAGACCGTCACTTGCTCTGCCATCCTGGGCGGCGGCCCGCCCACCGCCTACACCTGGGGAACTTGGGGCGAAGGCGACCCCGCCTCCGGCAGCGACGCAACCTTTACCACCACCTTCGCCACCGCCGGCAACCGGACCGTCACGCTCCAGGTCGCCAACGAGCACGGCAGCAGCATCACGCACACATTCTCCTTCGTGGTCTTGAAGGCGCTGCAAGCGCCGGTCGTCGACAGCGTCAGCTGCGAACCCGTCTCCCCCACCGTCGGCCAGACCGTCACCTGCACCGGCATCGTCAGCGGCGGCGAACCCTCAACCTACGCTTGGACCGCGGTTGGCGGCGACCCCACCTCCGTCCCCAGCGGCGAGACCTACACCACATCGTTCAGCGAGCAGGGCAGCAAGAAAGTCACCTTCACCGTGATGAACGCCGCCGGCACCCACTCGAAATCGACCACCGTCACCGTCCAACCCCTTCGACTCGCGCCGGTCATCGACAACATCAGCTGCGAACCCGCCCCCGCCGCCACCGGCCAGACCGTCACCTGCTCCGCCAACCTAAGCGGCGGCCAGCCCGACTCCTACGCCTGGAGCGGCGGCGGCCAACCCGACTCCGGCAGCGACGCAACCTTCACCACCACCTTCGCCACCGCCGGCAACCGGACCATCACGCTCACCGTCGCCAACACCGCCGGCAGCGCCACCGACACACTCCCCATCAACATCGCCGACACAATCACCATCGTGGGCTAGTGCCCGCTGCAAAACCGACCACCGTCAACATCCAACCGTCCGCACCAGCCGAATAGGGCGCAGGCAGCAGTCCAGCGTCAATCGTCGCTGGGGCGCGGGTAGTTGTCGTAGATCACCTCGCGCGGCCCGAAGTCTTCAACCTCATACTCGCCGGGTCCGGGCAGCGGACGCAGGATCACGCGCCACCCGCCGACCCTCAACGAATACAGCTCCCCCACACCCTGCATGAGCTTCACATCCGCCCTCCAGCGACCGTCAATGTATTTCGCCACTGCATTCAACTCGCGCTTGATCGAAGGATGCGCATGCCGCAGTCGCGCGCGCACTGCTGGCGTCCAGATCACACGACGACGCATCAGGAGCGCTACTCGCTCAACGGTTCTAGGCCATTTGCCTCTTCGTAGGCGCCGATCTCATCCTCGAACTCCGCCCAAAATTCGTCGTTCGAGAGGTAGGGACCGTCGCGACGCCGATTTACGGCCATGATCCGCACCGCGCACCAGAGCTCGTGGGCGTCCTCTTCCGGCGAGCCGTCGTCGATGTAGCCGGGCGGCTTCTGCACGTTGCCGCCGCCGAGCCGCTCGGTCGGCTCCGGCTCGCCCAGCCGGCGGCAAACCTCAGCGTAAATCTCGTGCAGCTCCGCGTAGAAGCGATCGAGCGGTGGACGCTCGCGACGCGTCCTGGTCAGCAGCTCATCGAGCGCCTCAACCAGATCCGTCGCCGCCTCGCCCTCAGCCAACCTCCGCGTCGCATCCGTCGTCATCGCCGCGCCCTCCCCTACGCCGCTCAGACTACCGAATCCCCGCGCGAAACCTTGTAGCCTTGCCTGCGGGAGACTCGAACGACGGAAGGCTCGGATCATGACCAACACCTCACCCAGAGCGGACTGGGGACGCCTCTACACCGCGATGGTCACGCCCATGCGCGAAGACGGCGCAATCGATGTGGAACAGGCCCAGGCGCTCGCCGTCGCCCTGATCGAGAACGGCTCCGACGGCGTCGTCGTCGCCGGCACCACCGGCGAATCGCCCACCCTCACCCACGAAGAGGAGCGCGTGCTCTTCCGCGAACTGCTCCCCGTCGTGCATGATCTCGACGCCACCCTGATCGCAGGGACGGGCTCCAACAGCACCGCGACCGCCGTGGAAGCGTCCGAGCGCGCCGCCGAAATCGGCGTCGACGGCCTGCTCCAGGTCGTGCCCTACTACAACAAGCCCTCGCAGGAGGGCCTCTATCAGCACTTCCGCGCCGTCGCCGACGCCGTCGAAACGCCGATCATGCTCTACAACGTGCCCGGCCGCACCGGTGCCAACATGACCGCCGCCACCCAGGTCCGGCTGGCCGAGGACTGCCCCAACATCGCCGGCGTCAAAGAGGCCAGCGGCGACCTTGAGCAGATCGCCGAGATCATCCGCTCCGCCCCGCCCGAGTTCCGCGTCTGGAGCGGCAACGACGGCGACAACCTCGCCATCCTCTCAATGGGCGGCTACGGCGCAGTCTCCGTCCTCTCCCACCTCGTCGGCAGCCAAACCCGGGCGATGTACGACGCCTGGGAAGCGGGCGACAGCGCGAAAGCGGGCGAAATCCAGGTCCGGCTCGCCCCGCTCGTCAAAGCCATGTTCCTCGTCGGCAACCCCGTCCCGGTCAAGTGGGCGCTCAACGAAGTCGGCTTCCGCGTCGGCCCGCCCCGCCCACCGCTGGTCGAGCCCGACGACGCGATCCAAGAGCAGATCCGCGCCGTGCTCGCCAACACCGGGCTCGACCCGATCGCCGCCGACTGAGCCCGCGGTGCCCACTCCCGACGCCGAGGCCTACGGCTACGCGCTGCTGCTCACCCGCCGCCAACTCACCCAGGCGCTGGCAGGCGCGCCGGAAGCGATGCTCGATCGCCCCACGCCGGACGCGGGCGCTGAGCCGGCGACGCTCCGCGCCTGCGCCGAGCGCGCCTGCCAGCGCGAGCGCTGGTGGCTCTGGCCCCGCGAACTGCCCCCGCCCCGACTCCCGCCGCCCGAAAACCTCTCCGACACGCTCTACGCGCTCGTCCGCCACCGCACTCCAACCGAAGAGGTGCTGATGTCCGCCACTGCCGACGACCTCGCTGCCGCCTGGTACACCGCCGATCGACAGGCCGTCACGCCTAGGCGAATCAGCCTGGCCGACTCGCTGCGCGCGCTGGCCGAGGAAGAGCTGGAGCTCGGCGCAACGGCGCTCAACCTCCGTGCCGCGCTCGATCCGCACTGGAGCGAGCCGCCCGACCTGCGCGAGCGCGCCGCCGCCGCAGTCGCCCGCCTCGCCGAGGCCGACGCATCCGTCCAATAGCCTGCAATCACCGCCCCGAGCGCCATCAGCAGAACAGGCCGCCCCATGAGCTGGGAACCCGAAATCGAAGAACTGCAACGCCGCCGCAAGCTGGCCAAAGCGCGCGGCGGACCTGAAGGCGTCGAACGTCAGCGACGCCGCGGCAAGCTGCTCGTCAACGAGCGCATCGACGGCCTCGCCGACCCCGGCAGCTTCCGCGAGTTCTGGAGCCTCGCCGGCCACGCCGCCTACGACGAACGCGGCGAGCTCGCCGCGTTCACCCCCAAAGGTTCAATGGAAGGCTTCTGCAAAGTCGACGGGCGCAAAATCGTCGTCAGCGCCGGCGACTTCACCGTGCGCGGCGGTTCCGGCACCGGCTCCCACGACGGCCTCGGCCGCGAGCTCGCCTCCAACCAGCGCGCGCTCGAATGGCGCCTGCCCTACGTCCGCCTGCTCGACGCCGCCGGCGGCAGCGTCCGCGGCTTCGAGGAAATCGGCCGCACCTACCTGCCCGACGGCAACCAGTGGTCCACCCTCGATATGGACCTCCTCCGCTCCTCGCCCGTCGTCTCCGCCGTCATGGGTTCCGTCGCCGGACTCCCCGCCGTCAACGCCTGCATGGCCCACTTCACTCTGATGGTCAAAGGCATCAGCCAGCTCTTCCCCGGCGGCCCACCCGTCGTCCGCGCCGCGCTCGGCTACGACATCAGCAAGGAAGACCTCGGCGACGAGCGCGTCCATGTCTACCAGAGCGGCTCCGTCGACAACCTCGCCGAAACCGAGGAAGACGCCTTCCGCCAAATCCGCCAATGGCTCTCCTACCTGCCTGCCAACGTCTGGGAACTCCCGCCGCGCATCGAGCCGACCGACGACCCCAACCGCCGCGACGAGCGCCTCCGCCGCCTCGTCCCCCGCGACCGGCGCCGCGCCTACGACGGACACAAGGCGATCAACTCCGTCGTCGACCAGGGCTCGTTCTTCGAAATCGCCCCCTTCTACGGACGCGCCCGCATCACCGGACTGGCCCGTATCAACGGCTACGCCGTCGGCGTGATGGCCAACAACCCCATCCACGCCGGCGGTTCAACCGACGTCGCCGGCGGCGAAAAGGTAATCCGTCTGATCCAGCTCTGCGACACCTTCCACCTGCCGCTGATCTCCTTCGCCGACGAGCCCGGCTTCATGGTCGGCCTCGAATCCGAAAAGCAGGGCATCGAGCGCGCCGGCGCGCGGCTCGTGATCGCCACCTGCGAAAGCCGCATGCCCTGGCTGACCATCGTCATGGGCCGCGTCTTCGGTGTCGCCGGCCAGTGCCAGCACCGCCCCACCGGCATGTTCCAGCGCTACGCCTGGCCTTCCGCCCGCTGGGGCTCGATGCACATCGAGGGCGGCGCATCAGCCGCCTACCGCCGCGAGATCGACACCGCGGCAGATCCGGAAGCCAAGCGCGCCGAAATCGAAGATCGCCTGCGCCGCCTCGCCTCCCCCTTCCGCACCGCCGAAGCCACCGGCCAGGACATCATCGACCCCGCCGACACCCGCCGCGTCGCCGTCGAATTCGTCGAAGACGCCCAACCCATCCTCGCAACCCAACTCGGCCCCAGCCCCAACCCCTACCACCCCTAACCCCTCCCTCCCTTCTCCACCGCACCCGCGCGCGCCCTCTCTGCCACACCCGCCCCCCTTCCGTCATACCCGCGCTTGTCGCGGAGCCTGCCCCCGGCCTGAACGGGGGTATCTCGACGTGAGCAGCACCAGCGTTGTACTCCACTACCCCTCCGCCCGATCGGCGTACCGTTGACCACACAAGCGATCAACAAACAACGGAGGCGCGGCAATGCGGACTCTCCCAATCACCCTCATCGCCGCCCTGATCGCCGTCCTCGCAACCGCCTGCGCCGACGAGCTCCCCAGCGCACCGCCCCAACCCGCGTTCGCCGAACTCTCCGAACTCGACCAGGCAGCCGCCAAACTGGAAGAGTGGCTCGCCCACCTCCGCTCCGTCCGCCTCGAAATCAGCGCGACCACCAACATCAACGCCGAGCGCGAAGACAACATGGCGCGAGTCTCTGCCACCGCCCTGATCACCCCCGACCGGTTCTACTTCTCCACTTGGGTCCGCAACCGCCAAATGCCCGATCCGCCCGGCCTGCATTTCGAGACGTTGGTCGCAGGCGACGCCGCGTACTCCCGCCGCTACGACGTCGACGGCTGGCTTGCCCAGCCCCTCACCGACCTGGACCGCCGCATCCTCGGAGTCGTCGCCCCAGGCGAGATATCCGCCGCCGACTGGTCCGAGCTGGAGAGCGCGAGTATCGCTCGCGCCGACCAGGACGGCCGCCCAGTCTGGCTGGTCGAGTACACCGCCGACCGCGCAGACCTGGCCCGCTTCCCCGACCTCGTGCCCGCCCTCACGACCGGCGCGATCGGCGCCTCAACCGCCGCCGCCATCTCCGATCCGCTCTCCGCAGCCGTGCGGCTCTGGATCGACCGCGAGAACGGCGCGCTGCTCCGCGCCGAAATCACCCAGCGCCTCAACACCAGCGGCAGCGGCCAGGACTTCGCAATCGCCTCCACTATCGAACTCGCCGCCTGGAACTCCCCGCTCGACATCCCCGTTCCCGAGCCGGCGCTAAACGAAGCCGAGTACCGAGCGCTGCTTGAGTCCAGCCGCTCGACCGGCACGCCCAACGTCAACACCGCCCAAATTCTCTACCGCACCCGCAACGAGTGGTTCACCGACGGCCGCGAAGCCGTCGCCCGCCAACGTGCCGTCGTCACCCTCAACGACGCCGAACGCCAGGTCGCCAACAACAAGACGATCACCGCCGCCGACCAGGCGCTGCCGCTTGTCGTGCTTGAGCTGCATTCGTCCAACTCCGCCTACAGCTGGCGCGGCAGCTCGGGCAGCTCCAACACCAACAGGCGCACCACGCTGGGCCTCAGCTTGAGCCGTGAGGCGGTCCGCGCCCATCAGGACCTCCTGATCACCGCCCTGCAAACGCAGCTCGACGACCTGCTCGAAGCGCCGCCCATCGTCGAGCGCCTCCTCTACTTCGATCTCAGCGCCTGCTTCGATCCCGACACCGGCCAGCTGATCGAGGGCGAAATCGATGCCGCCGCACTCACCTCGGCCGGCCAACTCGAGCTCCAAAGCACCATCAAAGTCGGCCCCGCCTCTCCCTACGCCAGCTGTCACGACCTGGGCTGACACTCGCCGCGATACGCTCCCAACGCCGCCTGAATTTGGCTGAACCAGGGAGCCGCAATGCGGTTGCTCATCCTCGCTCTCGCCATCCTGCTCGCAGTAGCCGCCGCCTGCGCAGACGAACCCTCCGACGCGCCTCCGCCCGCCGCCGAACCCAACAGCCCCGCAGCCGTCGCCCAACTCGTCCGCGAATGGGCCGCCGAGGTCCGCTCCCTCGAGCTGGAAATCGACGTCGAGGTGCGCCTCTTCGGCGCGCCGGCTCGCTTCGCTATGACCGTCGCCGCCGAAGGCGACGACTCCCACGCTGTCGTCTCAACCCCCGACGCAACCCAGGCCGAAAACGGCCGAGCTAGGCTCGAAGTCCTCACCCGCGGCGGCCGCACATTCACCCTCGAAGCGCCGCAGACCGCCTGGACCGAAGTAGAAGACGAAGAATTCTGGCTCGCCGGCATCAACCTTGAGCTGCTCGTCGGCGCAACCGCCTTCGACTGGTCGACCCTCGACGCCGTCGCAATCACGCTGGACGAACAAGAGGGGACCGAAGTCTGGATCGTCGAGTACACCTTCGAGCTCTCCGAAATCGACGCCGAAGGCATCGGCGGCGCGCTCGGACCCGCCGCCGCACTGCTGCTCCGCTCCGTCGAACTACCCACCCAACTGCTCGGCGCGATCGAAGTCCGCACTGTCATCGCCCGCGACTCCGGCGCCCCCCTGCTCTCCGAAGTCGCCGTCGCTCTCGATGGCCCCGCCGGCGTCCAGCGCGACCGCGCCGTGGTCGCCGCCACCACTCTGACCGCCTGGAATCAACCCGTGCAGTTCCCCGAAATCAGCCCCTGAACCCGCCCGTGGGCGTACCGTAGAAGCAGAAGCGAGGGAGAACGGCATGCTGCGACACCGCGCTGCGATTTGGCTGATGACGCTTGCGCTGGCCGGTGCAGCCGCCCTGGCCGCCTGCGCCGACGACATCCCCGAAGCGCCCCAACAGCCTGCGCCCCGCTCCGCCCCCGCCGAAAGCGACACCCAACAACAGGCGCGCCCGTCGGACGACGAACCGGCCGACGACCAATCGGAACCCCCGCCGCAGCTGGAAACAATCCGGGCCCTGAATGCCGACTGGTCCGCCCAACTGACTTCGTTCGAGATGCGCCTCAGCGTCGCCACCGAGGTCGCAGATTTCACCTTCAACCAGTTCGTCTTCCTCCAGACCCAACTCGAGCCGCTCCAGCTCTACATGGAGATCGACATCGGCGACCTGGTGGGCGCAATAACCGGCCCCGCCGAGGACGCCGACTCCTCGGCGACGGACGAACCGGCTGCCGACGAATCCCCCTCGACGACCATCCGCATGCTCCTGCTCGACGACCGCGCCTACCTCTCACTCTCCGAAGATGGCTGGGCGGCCGTGCCGGCCGACGACCTCTTCGGCGCAAACCTCTCCGCGCTCACCGGCGGCCTCTCCGATGACGCCGCCGCCGCAATGATGGCCCAGTCCGACCTCGCCCTGCTCTGCGCGGAACTGATCGGCGGCTCAGTCCTCGAAGGCGAACTCGACGGCGCGCCCGTCTGGATCGTCTCCTGCGATGTCGACGCCGACGCGATGGCGGCCATACTCGACGCGATGCAACTCCTGGGCCAGGCCGCGCTGCCAGCCGGCCTACCCGTCGACCAGGCGCTCGACGCAATCGAGACGCTCTCCTACACCGTCCACATCAGCCAAAACGACGGCGCATTGCTCGCCTTCGACGTCGCCCTGACACTCGACGGCGACCTCCTGAGCGAAGAACAAACCGAGCAGGCCGCCCAAGACACCCAGGGCGCCCAAGGCATCGGCCGCATGACCGTTGCCACCACCGGCCGCCTCACCGCCTGGAACCAGCCGATCAACTTCCCCACCCCCGAACCCCTGCTCGAAGACGACAGAGTCTTCGAATAGCCCCTGCCCGCCCGTCCACCAACCCCGCCTTCCATGATCCGTCGTTCCCGCGAAAGCGGGAACCCAAACCCAACCCCGTTCGCAGCGCAAAGGCCCGATCTGCCCGTCGCCCCCTGTTCGCAGTCGACCAACCCAGCTCAACACGATGAACACCACCTACCGCCCCGCCACCGCGCAAACACCTCCCTAGTACAGTAAACATCCCCCCATGAGCCACGCCCCCTCCACCACCAACCCCGACGCCCCCCTGCAAAGCGCCGCCACCGTCGGCTTCGCCCTCCCCTACCGCACCAAAATGCTGATCATCGGCAGCGCCGTCGCGGCCATGTTCCTCTCCGCCGTCCAGCACTCCATCGTCGCCACCGCCACACCCGTACTCGCCGCCGACCTCGGACGCCTCGACCTGATCGCCTTCATGGGCTCCGCCTTCATGGCCACCTCCGTGCCCGCCGTCGCCATCGCCGGGCGACTCTCCGACGTCTACGGGCGCAAACCCTTCCTGCTCGGCGGCCTGGTCGTCTTCGCCGGCGCAACCGTGCTCTGCGGCTTCGCCACTTCAATGGAAATGCTGATCGCCTTCCGCGCCCTACAGGGCATCGGCGGCGGCGTACTGATGGGCAATGCCTTCTCCGTCTCCGGCGACCTCTTTCCCCCCTCCGAGCGGGGCAAATTCATCGGCGTCTTCGCCGGCGTCTTCGGCGTCGGCGGCCTGATCGGCCCATTGCTCGGCGGTCTCATCGTCGACGCCCTCAGCTGGCGCTGGGTCTTCTGGGCGACCATCCCGCTCGCCCTCCTCGCCTTCGCTGCCATCGCCCTGATCATGCCCTGGCTGCGACCGCCCCCGCGCAAAGTGATCATCGACTGGCTGGGCATCGGCGCGATGCTGCTCGCCCTCATGCCCGCAATGCTGGCGCTCGGCTTCGTCTCCGCCGGACGCGGCTGGCTCGACCTCGAAGTACTGGCCATGTTCGCCGTCTCCGGCTTCGGCCTGCTCGCCTTCATCGCCGCCCAGCGCCGCGCCCCCGAACCAATCCTCCCCGGCGCGCTCTTCCGCAACCACACCTTCCGCGTCTCCGCCCTCGTCATGATGGTTGTCGGCGGCGGACTCTTCGGCGTCTCCTTCTTCCTCGCCTACTACATGCAGGGCGTGCTCGGCTACACCCCCACCGCCTCCGGCCTGCTGCTCAGCACCGAAATCATCGCCCTGGTCGTCACCGCCTCGCTGGCCGGACAGGTCCACTCGCGCACCGGACGCTACAAAGCGCTCGCCCTGCTCGCCGCCGTACTGATCACGATCGGCGGCTGGCTGATGACCCAACTCACCACCGAAACCGCCGCCGTCGATGTCGTCTGGCGGCTGATCGTCTTCGGCTGCGGCCTCGGCCTGCTCTACCCCTCCCTCATGGTCGCCGCCCAGAACGCCCTCCCCCAGAGCATGCTCGGCTCCGTCTCCGGCGCAACCCAATTCTTCGAAGAAATGGGCGCAATCATCGGCGTCACCCTCGTCGGCGCGCTCGTCAGCGGACGCCTCACCGCCGAGCTGACCGCCCGCCTCCCCGCCGACCTCGCCGCTCACGCCGACCCCACACAGCTGCTCAGCGAGGAAGCCGGCGCCGACCTGCTCGCCCAACTCGGCGCCGAGCAGTTCGGACAAATCATCGCCGTCCTCCCCGAAGCGCTCGCCGTCGCCATCGCCGGCAACTTCTGGATCTCCGTCGCCGCCGGCCTCGTCGCCGTGATCGCCATCGCCACCCTCCGCGAAAAACGCCTCCGCACCGGCGAACACGAAGAACCCGAAGAAGAAGCGCTCGCGCCCGCCCTTGCCCAGCCGACCGCCGCCGCATCCCCAAACGGCGCAACCCCCGCCCTCAACGGCGCAGCCCCCGCCGCCATCGTCCACATCGCCCGCCCCCACCCCCAGCGCTCCGTCTAGAACCGCCCTGCGCTGCTTCTGCTAACCTGTTGCGAACAATCGCCCAGCAGGAATTGGGCGGAAGGAGAACGTGGAATGTCGAGCGAGAACTACTGGACGCGCATGCGCAGCAACAAGCTGAGCCGCCGATCACTGCTGCGGGCCTCCGCCCGCGCTGGCGTCGGCGCCGCCGGCTTGGCCCTCGTTGGCTGCGGCGACGATGACGACGACGATCAGCAGGCCGCCGCCCAACAGACCGTCGCGCAAACCGTCGACCAGCAGCAACAGCAGGAGCAGCCCACTCAGCAGCAGGACCAACCCGCTGCCCAGCCCGCCCCCAGCGGCCCCGCCATCGCTCCGATGTGGAACGGCGGCGTGCATCTCAACACCACCTCGCTCGACCCGCACACCGGCACCAGCGGCACCGACGCCTACTTCTTCCAGCCCTTCCACGACTACCTCGTGATGCATGACCGGGAGAACGTGCAGCTCGGCGAAATCTCGCTGGCCGAAACCTGGGAATTTCCCGACAACACCACGATCATCTTCAACCTCCGCGACGGCGTGAACTTCCACAACGGCGAACCGTTCACCTCGCAGGATGTGAAGCTGAACCTCGAGCGCGTCACCGGCCACCCCGCCTCGACCCCCAAGGCCAACTTCGAGGTCGTCTCCATGGTCGACACCCCGGACGACCGCACCGCGATCTACCAACTGTCCGAGCCCTCGGCCGCCGTCATGCACCTGCTCGGCGACCGCGCCGGCGCGATGATCCACGTCCCCACCGCCGACGAACTGGGCGACGAATACGGCCTCAACCCCGTCGGCACCGGGCCCTACCGCTTCGTTGAGTGGGTCGACCAGTCGCATGTGCTCGGCGCGCGCAACGCCGACCACTGGATGATGGGACCGCAGCCCGGCTCGCAGACCGGCAGCCAACTGCCCTACTTCGACGAACTGCGGCTGGACATCATCACCGAGAACTCCACGCTGATCGCCACTGGCCTGGCCGGCGACCTCGACACGATGTTCATCCCCGAACCGCAGTTCATCCCCCAGGTCGAGGAAGACCCCAACTGGCGCATCGTCGAGATGCAGGGCGCCTTCGTCTCCGAAATCCTCGTCTTCAACTCCGCCAAGCCCCCGCTCGACAACATGCAGCTGCGGCTGGCCCTCATGCACGCCCTGCACCCCGAGGCCGTCAACCAGGCCGTCCACGACAACCTCATGATCCAGGCCCTCGGCGGTCAGTGGCCCAACGGCACCCTCGCTTACAGCGAGGTGCCCGGCAACCCCCAGGTCGCCTACCCCGCGATCGCCGACCGCCGCGCCCGCGCCCAAGAGCTGCTCGCCGAGTCCGGCGTCGACGTTGATGCAATCAACGCCGATGGCGGCCTCAGCCTCACCACCTACGTCAACGCCGTGAAAATCGACGCCGGCAACATCTACGTCCAGCAGGTCAAGGAAGTGCTGGGCATCGATGTCGTCTTCGAGCCGCTCGAGCTGGTTGAGTTCATCCCCGCCTTCTTCGAGAACGGCGAGTACCACATGACCCTGACCGGCTGGAGCCGCTACCCGGAGCCCGACTGGATCGCCTCGCTCGCCTACACCGAAACCGGCGTCTACAACCCCACCGCCGACCAGGAGACGCCCAGCCCGATCCACCCCGACCTCGACCAGCTGGTCTCCGACGCCCGCGCGACCTTCGATGTCGAAGAGCGCCGCGACCTCTACCGCCAGGTCAACGACATCATCGTCGGCGAGGGCCACTTCTACACGATGCTCTACGGCGTCAACTTCACCGGCGTCCGCAACGCCATCCAGAACGCCGAAGAAACCCTCTTCAACGGCGAGGGCAAGTGGCAGACCCGCTGGCTCCACAGCAACGAGGCGTAGCCCAACAAGGCGCGCTTAAACGTTGCGCCGCCGCCCGTCATCGGGCGGCGGCGCAACCCGCCGAAGCGCCGGGTGATTTCTGATCAGGCGGCGATCGCGTCGGCTGGCAGCACGTTCGGGATCCACTGCTCGGAAAACGACTCGTTCGTGATCACCGTGATGTCGCCCGCGAAGTTGCAGAAGCGGATGCCCGCCGTGTGCTCCACGCTCCACCAACCGGCAGGCGCTTCTGCTCCAGTCGCGTTGCGGTCTACGCCGAACAGACCGAGTTCCGTAATGGTGGAGCTGCTCCAACAGCTGGCCTCGCCCACCGAGAATCGCTCGGAGATCCCCTCCGTTGTCTTGATCACGGTGATGTCGCCCGCGAAGTTGCAGAAGCGGATGTTCTGTGACCAGTCGGCGGGCGTTTCTGCTCCAGTCGCGCTCTGAGGCGTTTCAAGCTCGGAGGCTGAATCCCGCGACAGACGAATGACCTTCTGCCAGCAATCATTCTCGCCCACGATGAAACGCTCCTCGGACGCCGTCGCCGTTTCCGCGATGCCGTCGCCGCCCTGCGGCGCGGCATCGCCGCCATCACCCACGGTGGCGAACGTCACTCCGATCATCGCCGCACCGGCGATCGCCAGCGCGAGGGGGAAAGCGAGCATGAGGGTCATGAAGCGTTTCATGTCGGCCCTCCCTTCAATGCCAACCCTACGCCTCTAGCTGAGAACATGATTCCTGTCAAGCAAACAGACTCGGCCACTCGAACAAAGAAATGTGTCGCACTTTACACACAAAGCCAATGCGCCCCTGCCCAACCCCACCTCCGCCATACCCGCACCCCCACTTCCGTCATACCCGCGCTTGCCGCGGAGCCTGCCCCCGGCCCGAACGGGGGTATCTCGCCGTGAACAGCGCCAACGCTGCACCCGCCCCCGTCACGTTCCCACCGCCCCCTCCCCACCATTCCCGCACGCGGAAATGACGGAAGCGTGAACGACCCCTAGAATGCTCCCACTGTGTTCGTGAACGCGCGTCGAAGCCCTCCACGGGCCTCCGGCGCATCGCCGTAACACGCGGCAGGGGCGCGAAAGCCTATGTGGACCTACATATCCGTGCGCGTCCTCCAGTCGATCCTCGTCGTCGTCCTGGTCGCGCTGGCCTCATTCGCCATCTTCCGCCTGCTGCCCGGCGATCCAGTCGCCGCGCTCTCCGGCGAAGGTGAAGCCATCTCCGAAGAGCGCCGCGCCCAAATCGAAGCGCGGCTCGGACTCGACAAGTCCGTCCCCGCCCAACTCGTTGATTGGGTCGGCGACATCCTCTCCAGCGGCGACTTCGGCCAATCCACGCTCACCAACCGCCCAATTGGCCCCGAACTCGTCCAACGCCTCCAGAACACCCTCCATGTCGGCGTGCTGGGCATC
Organism: Dehalococcoidia bacterium; assembly: GCA_965242565.1. Classification (GTDB taxonomy): domain Bacteria; phylum Chloroflexota; class Dehalococcoidia; order Bin125; family Bin125; genus CATQGW01. The sequence continues at coordinate 2,582,391 of OZ251457.1, forward strand.
ATTGTCGGCATGCTGTTTGGCATCCCTGCCGGAGTGATCAGCGCCCTGCGGCCCGGCTCCTGGGGTGACCGCGGCGTCACCATCTTCAGCGTCGGCGGCGTCTCAATCCCCGATTACCTGATCGGCCTGATCCTGATCCTCATCTTCACCGTCACCTGGAATGTGCTGCCCGCCGCCGGCTTCGCCCGCATCTGGGACGACCCCGTGCAGAGCATCAAGTCGCTGATTATGCCCACCCTCGTCGTCGGCTGGGTGCTCTCCGCCATCGTCGCCCGCCAGACCCGCTCCTCGATGCTCGAAGTGCTGCGCCAGGACTACGTGCGCACCGCCCGCGCCAAGGGCCTGCGCGAGCGCCGCGTGATCGCCCTCCACGCCCTCCGCAACGGCCTCCTCCCCGTCGTCACCATCGTCGGCCTGCTGCTCGCCCGCGTCTTCGCCGGCGCAGTGATCGTCGAGCAAATCTTCAACATCCCCGGCATGGGCCGCTGGCTCGTCCAGGCCGCGCTACAGCGCGACCTCCTGATCGTCCAGGCCATGATCCTCGTCATCGCCATCGCGATCGTGATCGCCAACCTGCTCACCGATATCTCCTACGGCCTCCTCGACCCCAGGATCCGCTATGGCTGAGCCCGCCACCGCCCCCACCGTCGCCGAGCCGGGCGCGCTGCGCGAACGTGGCGGCGCCTGGGACGAATTCCGCACCTTCATGCGCCGCTTCCTGCGCGTGCGCCTGGTCAAACCCGCGATCTTCATCCTGTTCGCCTTCGCGATCATCGCCATCTTCATCGATGTCTTCCCCCTGCCCGGCTACGAAGAGCAGGCCACCGACGAAAACGGCCTCTACCTCTCCTGGATCTCGCCCACCTGGGACCACCCCTTCGGCACCGACAAAATCGGCCGCGACACCTTCTCGCGCGTGCTCCACGCCACCCGCCTCGCCCTCGCCGTCGGCTTCGGCGCATCGCTCTTCGGCGCCGTCTTCGGCCTGCCGATCGGCATCGCCGCCGGCTACGCCCGCGGCGCCGTCGACGAAGCCCTCATGCGCATCATGGACGCCGTGCTCGCCTTCCCCGGCCTCATCCTCGCCCTCGCCCTCGTCTCCGTGCTCGGCCGCGATATCGGCAACATCATCGTCGCCGTCGGCATCGCCAACATCCCCTGGATCGCCAGAATCGCCCGCTCCATGGCCCTCTCCGTCCGCGAGCAGGATTACGTCCTCGCTGGCCGCACAATCGGCGCGGGCAACCTCCGAATCATGCTCCGCTACGTCCTCCCCAACTCCTTCCAGCCCGTCATCGTGCAGGTCTCCCTCGGCGCCGGCTTCGCGATCATTGCCGAAGCCGGCCTCTCCTTCCTCGGCCTCGGCATTCGCCCGCCCGAGCCCACCTGGGGCGGCCTCGTCTCCGAGGGCCGGCAAGTCATCATCACTGGCGACGGCTGGTGGCTCTGGGTCTTCCCCGGTGCCTGCATCGCCCTACTCGTCTGGTCCCTCAACATCATCGGCGACGGCCTCCGCGACGTCCTCGACCCCCGCCTCCGCGGCGCCCTCGAAGGCGACTGACCGCTGCCTGCTCACCCCTGCCACTCCCCGCTCCACTCCTTTGCCACTCTCTGCTCCACCTTCTGCCATTCCTTGCTCTACTCCCCTGCCACTCCCTGCTCCACCCCCCGCCATTCCCTGTTCCACTCCCCTGCCATTCCCCGTTCCACCCCCGCCATTCCTTGCTCTACTCCCCTGCCACTCCCTGCTCCACCCTCTGCCATTCCTTGCTCCACTCCCCTGCCACTCCCTGCTCTATCCCCCGCCATTCCTTGCTCCACCTCTTCCGTCATTCTCGCCCCCATCCCCTCCGTCATTCCCGCCCCCGAGCGGGAACCCCGCCTACCCCGCACGTGACCCGCACGTGATAGGCTGCGCGCGATGACGATGTATGCCGGCACGGGGATGGTTGCCGCGGCTGAGGGCCGCATGGCGATGCCGAGGGCCTGATCGGGCGCTGCCCGTCAGGCCGCCGCCGCGCTCTCGCTCGCCTACCCGAAAGTTCCTTCACCGATGACCAACGCCACCCACCTCGCCTGCCGTGAGTGCAGCCGCGAGTTTTCGCTCGATCCGATCAATGTCTGCGACTTCTGCTTCGGACCGCTTGAAGTGCAGTACGACCAGGGCGCGATTCAGGCGCGCGTGACGCGCGAACGGATCGAGGCCGGCCCGCGCTCGATCTGGCGCTACAAGGACATGCTGCCGGTCGACGACGACTACATCGTGGACCTCAACGTGGGCTTCACGCCGCTCCTGCGGGCGGACAATCTGGCACGTAAGCTGGGGATGCGCGAGCTGTGGATCAAGAACGACACCTGCAACCCCTCGTGGTCGTTCAAGGATCGGGTGGTGGCGGTGGCCAGCAGTCGGGCGCGGCAGCTGGGCTTCGAGACGCTGGCCTGCGCCTCGACGGGCAACCTGGCCAACGCGGTCTCGGCGCACGCGGCGCGGGCGGGGATGCGCGCGGTGGTCTTCATCCCGCACGACCTCGAGGCCGGCAAGGTGCTCGGCTCGGCGATCTACCACCCGACGATCGTGGCGGTGAACGGCTCCTATGACGACGTGAACCGGCTCTGCTCGGAGCTGGCCGACAACCGCCACTGGGCGTTCGTGAACATCAACGTGCGGCCCTACTACTCGGAGGGTTCGCGCACGCTGGCGTTTGAGGTGGCGGAGCAGCTGGGCTGGCGTGCGCCGCGGCAGTGCGTCGCGCCGATGGCCTCCGGCTCGCTCTTCACCAAAATCCACAAGGGTTTTGAAGAGCTCCAAACCTACGGGCTGATCGATGAGGCGGAGGTGCGGATGGTCGGCGCGCAGGCGACGGGCTGCTCGCCGATCGCGACCGCCTGGCAGAACGACACGACCAACATCCGCCCGGTGAAGCCCAACACGATCGCCAAAAGCCTGGCGATCGGCAATCCGGCCGACGGGTACTACGCGCTGAAGACGATGGCCGCGACCGACGGCGGCGCGGCCTCGGTCAGCGACGACGAGGTAGTCGAGGGCATTCAACTGCTGGCGCAGACGGAGGGCGTCTTCGCGGAGACGGCGGGCGGAGTGACGATCGCCGGTCTGCGGCAGGCGATCGAGCGGGAGATCATCGATCCTGATGAATCGACCGTCGCCTTCATCACGGGCGGCGGGCTGAAGACGGCCGACGCGGTGGAGCCGCACGTGACGCGGCCGATTCCCGTCGAGGGCACGCTGCAATCGTTCGAGGACGCCTTCGCCGCGGCGGGGCAGAGCTGAGCGTCGGCGGAACGAGTCGAGCAGGAGGTCCGCGATGGCGACGCGCCGAGTCCGCTTCACCTTTGAGGGCGACGCCGTGCGCGAGCCGGTGATCTACCTGCTGGGCCGCGAGTTCGAGGTGGTGACCAACATCCGCATGGCCGATGTGGAGCAGGATTTCGGCTGGGTGGTGCTGGAGCTGGAAGGCGACGCGGACGAGATCGAGCGCGGCCTGGCCTGGGTGGCCGAAAAAGGCGTGCGGATCGATCCGGTCTCCGGCGACGTCGTCGAGGGCTGAGCGCCCGTCGACCCCCGCCGCTCCCACATCGCTTCCCGATCGCTCCCATATCGGCGGGCAGAGTGCGATACTGCGCAGCGCGCCCGATTACGCCGCCCGACGCACGCGAGAGGATCACCGTATGCCGCAGCCATTCAAGATCGAAGTGTCCGACACCGACCTGCGCGACCTGAAGCGTCGCCTGGCGCAGACGCGCTGGCCGTCGGAGGTGGCCGACAGCGGCTGGCAGTACGGCTCGAACCTGGCCTACATGCAGGAACTCTGCGAATACTGGCGCACCGATTTCGACTGGCGCGTGCAGGAGACCTACCTCAACCGCATGCCGCAGTTCACCCAGGCGGTCAGCGCCGACGGGGTGGAGGACTACACGGTGCATTTCGTGCATCAGGAGGGCGTGGGGCCAAATCCGCTGCCGCTGGTCTTCACCCACGGCTGGCCCGGCACGTTCTACGAGGTGAGCAAGATCCTCGGGCCGCTGACGGATCCCGCCACGCACGGCGGCGACCCGGCGGACGCCTTCACGGTCGTGGCGCCCTCGCTGCCGGGCTACGGGTTCTCGGAAATTCCGACCAGCGGGGGCTTCGGGCAGAAGCGCACCGCGCTGCTCTGGGGCGCGCTGATGCAGGAGCTGGGCTACGAGCGCTACGGCGCGCAGGGGGGCGACTGGGGGGCGATCGTGACCGCGCAGGTCGCCTACCAGCACCCCGACAACTGCATCGGCGCGCAGATCAACATGCCGATCGGCCGTCCGCCCGCGGACAAGCCGCAGGAAGAGTGGACCGACGAGGAGAAGGCGGTCGCCGCGCAGGCGGCGCAGTGGCAGGCGCAGGAGACGGGCTACCAGGCGATTCAGGGCACGCGCCCGCAGACGCTGTCCTACGGCCTGACCGACTCGCCGGCCGGGCTGGCGGGCTGGATCACCGAGAAGTGGCGCGCCTGGAGCGACTGCGACGGCGACATCGAGAAGCGCTTCACCAAGGACGAGATCCTGACCAACATCTCGCTCTACTGGTTCAGCGGCACGATCAACAGCAGCACGCGCTACTACTACGAGATGCGGCAGAACCAGGCGGAGAATTTCCTGCCGGGGCGGCTGGAGACGCCGACGGGATTCTCGATTTTCCCCGGCGAGATCATCACCGCGCCGCGCAGCTGGTGCGAGCCGGGCTACAACGTGCAGCAGTGGTCGGTGCATGACCGGGGCGGGCATTTCGCTGCGCTGGAGGAGCCGGAGCTGCTGGTGCAGGACATCCGCGAGTTCTTCCGCCCACTGCGGTAGGGGGACGATGCAGCCCGTTCACCACACCATCGCCGTCCCCGAGGCCCAGATTGACGACCTCCGCGAGCGTTTGCGCGGTACGCGCTGGCTACCCGAGGTACCGGGCTCCGCCTGGCTCTACGGCGTGGACCTCGCGTTCCTCCGCGAGCTGTGCGCCCGCTGGAGCGACGGCTTCGACTGGCGCGCGGTCGAAGCGCAACTCAACGCCTTCCCGCAGTTCCGCGCGCCGCTCGAATGCGCCAACGGTGAGACGCTCGAGATCCATTTCATCCACCGCCGCAGCTCGCGCGGGGACGCCGCGCCGTTGCTGATCCAGCACGGTTGGCCCTCCTCAGTCTTCGAGTTCCACAAGATCATCGACCGTTTGGCCGAGCCGGAGGACGCGGGCGCGCCCGCGTTCCATGTCGTGGCGCCGTCGCTACCGGGCTACGGCTGGTCCGACATTCCCCGCGCTGCGGGCGTGGGGCCGGCGGCGATCGCCGATCTGTGGGTGGAGCTGATGTCGGGGCTGGGCTACGAGCGCTTTTTCTATCATGGCGGCGACTGGGGCGCGGCGGTGGGTGGGCAGCTGGGACTGCGCCACACCGAGCGGCTGCGCGCGCTGCATCTGACGGCCGCTGCGCTTGCGCCGCCCGGCGTGGCAGCGCAAGCACAATCGGACGCGGAAGCGCGCTTCTTCCGCGAGGAGCAGGAGCCGTATGTGCGCGAGGACGCGGCGCACCGCGCTATCCACGGCACTCGCTTCCAGACGCTCTCTTATGGGCTGGCCGACTCGCCCGTCGGCCTCGCGGCCTGGATCGTGGACAAGTGGTGGATGCTGAGCGACTGCATGCGCCCGGAGGAAGCGCCGCGCGGCGGCGATCTGCTGCGCCGCTTCACGATCGATGAGCTGCTGGCGACCATCTCGATCTACTGGTTCACGCAGACGATCAACTCGTCGATGCGGCTCTACCGGGAGGCGCTGCGCCCGGCGGCGGCGGTAGAAGCGGAGGTCGGCGGCCGGGTGCGCCTGCGCGAGGGCGAGCGGGTCGCCGCGCCCACCGCGTTCGCCCGTCTGGTGCGCGGCACGCCGCTGCCGCCGCGCAGCTGGTGCGAGCGCGCTTTCGAGATCGCTCGTTGGACCGAGTTCCCCGAGGGCGGCCACTTCCCGGCGATGGAGATTCCGGACCTGCTGACGGCCGACCTGCGCGGCTTCTTCGCGCAGTGCGCCTAAGGCCTGTTCACACCTCCGTCATGCCCGTCCCGCTCCCAATTCCCGTCATTCCCGCCTTGTCCCTCCATCATTCCCGCCCCTTTCCGTCATTCCAGCGAACGCTGGAATCCATACGGCGTTGATTAGCGGCACAGCGTACCGAGACGCCCTGCGAACGGCGTTGGCAGGACGCCCCGGACCTCGCCCTGCGAACAACGTTGGGTCTGGATTCGCTAGGTTCCATTCCGAAGTAGGACGGTAGTTGGAGGTAGGCGCATGGCGAGCGCCACAGGCAAGCCGACTTGTGTGAACACGCCCGAGACGGCTGTGCCCCGATCTCCCGGTGGGGGATCGGGGCGCAGCGCGTCGAGCGGCGCCGGGGGACGGGGGGCGGCTACCTGGCGCCGTAGATCGAGGCGAGGCTCTGGCCCTCAGCGGCCGAGGCGATGGCCGAGCCGGTCGTGCGGTTCTGCATTCGGCCCAGCGCGGCGGTGTAGAGCGCGCCGGGCAGCTGCACGTAGCCGACCTCGGGCGAGTCGACCAGGAAGACGCCGTCGGTCAGGTAGTACTCGACGAAGGCCGCGACTTCGGTGCGCTCGAGGGAGGCGACGCTGACGTAGATGAACAGCGGGCGCGAGAGCGGGTTGTAGGAGCCGTTGTTGATCGTCTCCAGGCTCGGCGTCACGGCGGCGCCCATGTCGTTGATGACCGGCACGGCCTTGAGGCGGTCGGAGTTGTTGGCGTAGTAGGAGAAGCCGAAGTAGCCGATCCCGCCGCGCTCGCCGGAGACGCCCTGTACCAGCACGTTGTCGTCTTCGGAGAAGGTCGTGTTGTCGCTGCGGTGGACGCCGCCGTCATCGTTGACCGTCTCCGTGAAGTAGTCGAACGTGCCGCTGTCGGCGCCGGGCGCGAAGAGCGTAATTTCCACATCGGGGAAGCCGGCGCGCACATCGGCCCAGGTCACGGCGTAGTCCTCGGGGCGGAAGATGTGGTTGAGTTCGGCGACGGTCAGGCTGTCTACCCAGTCGTTGTCGGGGTGGACGACGACGGTGAGGCCGTCGTAGGCGACGGGCAGCTCGACGAAGTCAATGCCGTTTTCGTCGCAGATTTCGACCTCGGAGTCCTTGACCGGGCGTGAGGCGTCGGAGATGTCGGTTTCGCCCGCGCAGAATCGTTTGAAGCCGCCGCCGGTGCCGGAGACGCCGACGGTGACGCGGACATCGGGATTGGCGATGCCGAACTCGGCGGCCATCGCCTCGGTGATCGGGAAGACGGTGCTGGAGCCGTCGACCGCGATCTCGCCGGAAAGGGCGGCGGCGGCCCGGCCGGATGAGTCAGACTGTTGCTGCTCGGTCGTCTGCGGTGTCGTCGTCTGGGCAGCCGACTGTTGCTCGTCGTCATCGCCGCCGCAGGCGACGGCCGCCGCGGCGGCGAGGCCGATGACCAGCAGCAGCGGCAACAGCCAGCGCGCGCCCAACTTCTGTACGTATGCCACGGTGTGAGTCCTTTCTCGTGTGCGCCCGCGCCGGGCGCAGGCCTCCTGATTGCGCGCGCAGCGTATGGAGCGGGCGGGCGGGCGGCGGTTAAGGCTGGGTTGGCGCGCAGTTAAGGAGCGGTTAGCGAATCTGCTTCTGTCGCCTGCGCGACAGGTACGCTGAAGCCGAAGGTGGAGCCGAGGCCGGGTTCGCTCTCGAGCGAGACCACGCCGCCGTGCGCCTCTGCGATGTGCCGCACGACGGCCAGGCCGAGACCGGTACCGCCGCCGGCTGCGCGGGCGCGGTCGATGCGGTAGAAGCGCTGGAAGATGCGGGCCTGTTCGGCCGGGTCCACGCCGACGCCGCTGTCGCGCACCTGGATCCGGAGCATCGCGGGCTGCGCCTCACTCTGCTGCGCCCCACCTTGCTGCGCACTGCCCTCATGCTCGGCGAAGACCTCGATGCTCCCCTCTGGCGTGAACTTGATCGCGTTTTGCAGCAGGTTGAGCAGCGCGCGCTGGATCAGATCGGCGTCGACTTCGATCACCGTTTCCGCGGCGGCATTGAGGCGGCAGCTGAGCGCCAGGCCGTTGCGTTCGGCCTGCGGGCGCATCCGCTCCACGGCGCGCTCCAGCAGCGGCGCGACGGCGACGGGGCGGAGGTCGGGCTGCGAGAGCCCCGATTCGAGCCGCGCCAGCGCGAGCATTTCCTCGACCAGCTGGCTCATCCGCTCGGCTTCCACCTGGATGATTTCGCGGAAGCGCCCGGCATCCGGGGCGTCGCGGGCGCGTTCGAGCGTCTCAGCGGCGGCGGAGATGGTGGAGAGCGGGGTGCGGAGCTCGTGCGAGGCGTTGATAAAGAAGTCGCGCCGGGCCGTCTCGGCCTCGTGCTGTTCGGTGAGGTCGTGGAGGGCGACGACGACGCTCCAGACGCCGTCGTCGCCGAGCGGCGCTACGGCCGCGTCGTAGCGCCGCTCGCCGTGCTGGATGGGGAGCGACTGCGAAACGCGCTCGGCGCGGGCCGTTTCCACCGCGGCGTAGAGATCCGGGTCGGCCACGGCCTCGATCAGGGGCGCGCCGATGCGGGCGGGCAGCGACTGTCGGGCGGCGGGGTTGAGGTAGGCGATTCGCGCGTCGGCGTTGAGCGCGATCACGGCGTCGCCGGCCGCCGAGAGCGCGTGCTCGAACTGGGCGCGTTCGGACTGGCTCTGGTCGAGCAGTTGGCGGGCGCTGCGCACGTTGTCGGAGACGACGCGCACGGCGCGGGCGAGCTCCGGCTGGCTGGGCACGGGCAGCGGGGCGTCGCCGGCCGCGGCGGCGCGGATCGCATCGGCCAGCCGCCGGCGGTCGCGGCGCGCGGCGGCGATCGCGACGAGCAGGATCAGCAGACCGGGCAGGCCGAGGGCGACGCCGGCGGGGACGCCCCAGCCGCCCTGCGCCGCAGTCAGCGCGGCGCCTACCCAGACCAGCAGCGCGAGCAGCGCGGCCCAGAGCGGCGGCGCGGCCGGCCGCCGGGGCGTCATCGCTCGAACCGATACCCCGCGCCGCGCACAGTGATCAGGTGGCGCGGCGGAGCGTCGGGCGATTCGATCTTCATCCGCAGCCAGCGGACATGGACATCCACGGTGCGCGTGCCGCCGGAGAAGCTGATATCCCACACGTCGTCGAGCAGCTGGTCGCGGGTGAAGGTACGTCCGTCGCGCTGGGCGAGGTAGGCGAGCAGCTCGTATTCCTTGGGGCGGAGGGCGATCGGCTCGCCGCCGCGCCGCAGCTGGCGGCGGTTGAGATCGAGCGTGAACTGCGCGTCGGGCGGACCGAACCCGATCGTCCGCTCGCCCACCTCGGTCGGCTCCGGCCGCTTGCGGCGCAGATGCGCGCGCACCCGGGCCATCAGCTCGGCGACGCTGAACGGTTTCGTGATGTAGTCGTCGGCCCCGAGGTCCAGCCCGCGCACGCGATCGGCTTCCGAACTGCGCGCGGTGAGCAGCAGCACCGGCACCTGCGACTCCTCGCGGATGCCGCGCAGCACGCCCACGCCGTCCATCGCCGGCAGCATCAGGTCGAGCAGCACCAGATCGGGTTGCAGCGTGCGCGCCAGCGAGAGGCCCTCCAGGCCGTCGCCGGCCGTGCGCACGCGGTAGCCCTCGCTTTCGAGGTTGTAGCGCAGCGTCTCGGCCAGGTGCGCTTCGTCCTCCACGACCAGCACGGTGCGCATCGCATGCCTCCCCTCGGCGGCTACAGCGTATCGCCGCGCGCCGCGCGGCGATCGCCCGACAATCAATCGTTAACCTGTAGCCGCCGCGCAGCCTCCAGAGGCGCGCTGACACGTTGGAAGGAGCGGGAGATGCGATTCGGATTCTGGCCCGGCGCGGGCAACCCCTGGGCCGAGGTGCTGACCGTGAGCCGCCACGCCGAGCAGAGCGGCTGGGACCGCCTCTGGTTCGCCGACCACTTCATGCCGGTAGCCGAGCAGGACGACGAGACCCAGCACGAGAGCTGGGTGGTGCTCAGCGCCCTCGCGGCCCGCATCCCGCGCATCCAGCTGGGCCACATGGTCAGCGGCAACACCTACCGCCACCCCGCCGTGGTCGCCAAGATGGCCGCGCAGATCGACGTGATCTCCAGCGGCCGCTTCATCCTCGGACTCGGCGCCGGTTGGCAAGAGCGCGAGCACACCGCTTACGGCATCCCGCTCGGCACGATCGGCGAGCGGCTCGACAAGCTTGAAGAGGCCTGCCGCGTCTGCACCGACCTGTTCCGCTACCAGAAGAGCAACTTCGACGGCCAGCACTACCAGCTGGTCGACGCGCCGCTGGAACCGAAGCCGATTCAGACTCCGCTGCCGCTGATGATCGGCGGGGGCGGCGAAAAGCGCACGCTGCGGATCACCGCGCAGTACGCGACGGAGTGGAATGTCTGGGGCACGCCGGAGGTGCTGCGGCACAAGAACGGGGTGCTCGACGCGCACTGCGGCGATCTCGGCCGCGATCCGGCCGAGATCCAGCGCTCGGCCTGCACGCTGCTGTTCTACACCGACGACGCCGAGCGCGTCGCCCAGGCCCGCGCGGCGGGACGCCCGGTGCTGGGCGGCTCGCGCGACGAGTTGCTGCGCACCGTGCAGGAATACGTTGAGGTCGGCGTCGATGAGCTGATCATCCCCGATTTCACGCTCGGCCGGAACGCTTTCGAGCGCACCGAACAGATGGATCGCTTCATCAACGAGATCGCGCCCGAGTTTCGCTAACAGGGCCGGGATGAGAGGGACAACGATGACCACCGCCGACCCGCGCGACGCCGTGCGCGCGCAGCTGCTCGAAGACGCCGCCGCGCTTTCCTGGCCGCAGATTTGGCAGCGGATGGCCGCGGCTCGCGCCGAACTGATCGGGGCGACGCTTGATGTGACTGAGGCACAGGCGGCCTGGCGTCCGCCGCGCGACGACGACGATGAGGAGGGCGAGGAAGCATGGTCCGTCGCCGAAATCCTGCGCCACCTGATCACCGCCACGCCCAACGTCGCCGCGATCATCGAGGCCACCGCGCACGGGCGCACCGAGCGCAAGGGCCCGCCTGGCGAAATCGCCGCCGCCGAAGCCGAAATTGAGGAGTTGCGCGCCCAGCTCGTCGCCGCCTCCGAGGGGCTGCTCTCCGTCGGCCTGCGCATCCCCGCGCAGCCCAACGCCGAGGTAACGGTGGAGCACGCCTTCTTCGGCCCGCTGCCGTGCCGCGCCTGGGCGCTGTTTCAGCCGCTTCACGACGGGATGCACACGGCGCAGATCAAGGCGCTGAAGGCGGCGGCGGGGTATCTGCCCGCTACTCCGTAGCAGCCGGCGCAGAAGCCGAGGCGGCTACTCCTCGAGGAAATCGCCGCTCGCCTCTGCGCCCGTCGCGCCGGCAGCACCCGATAGCTCGCACCGGTACAGTGCCAGCGTGTCGCCAACGTTGATCGTGAAGTCCTGGGAGCCTGGGATGTTGTGACCATCCACCGGGAGGAAATAGCTGTTCCCCCACTCTCCGTTGCGCCATCGCCTTATGCCGCAGACTTCGGGCCGCACGGCCCGCACGTTGCGGGTCAGCAGTGATGCCAACACCGGGCCGCAGCCACTTAAGCCCCTGTACGTTACCACCGTTCCTGGCGTGGTGTTCGTCAGGCATTCGCGCCACTGACGGAGCGGCGGGGATGGAGGATTCGAGACTGTCAGGGTGACGGCGGCGGAGCCGCTGCGCTGGGGGGTGGAGGAGTCGGTCGCCGATACCGTGACGGTCTGCCGGCCGGCCCTAGCCTGGCAGGTGACCGTCTTGCGGTTGCCGCTCACCGCGACGCCGCCTACCTTCACGGCATATCGAGCTGTGCCGCCGGAGACGGCCCAGCTGATCGACACGCTCCCGTTCGTGTAGCAACTCGCCGTAGGCGGCCTGACCGTCACGGTCAGCTTCGGGAGCGGTTTTCTGCGGTACTTCAGCTTGTAATCTCCGACCCACGGTTGTCCGAATTCCGGGTCCGCCATATCCGTGTTGATGCCGCCGCGCACGACGATGTACGCTGTTCCTGACGCCGTAGCTGCCCATGGCAGCATGGCCGGGCCCGGGCCGTTAGCGGTACTTGTCAGCGGGCTTCCTCCTTGCCACAGCTCGAGCACGACGTCATCGTCCTCGCCAACCTCGTCAGTCTCGAATTCGTACGTGTGGCCGAAGATCGCCTCGAACTCGTACAGCCGAAACTCGAATGCTGCGAGGCTCTCATCGGAGATATCCGCCTCGCTTACCGACGGCTCCAGAGCAGTACCGTACATGCTCACTCGTGCGGTCAGCTGCTGCGGTTCGTAGAGATCGCCAGCTGCATCTCGGCCGTATGCACCGTTCGGCAACTCCGCGCCGGGCGGATAGCTGTCGTTGTATGTCCCAACCGACACACCGCACGACTCGTCATCCTTGCCGATCGCAACCTTCAGCGTCATCGGCTCGACCTCGCTCCAAAATGTGCGATTCGGCGTTGTGTTTGCGAAGGCGATCTTGTCATCGGCACCGCTCACGACTACTTCGCCGCAATCGCCAGCGCTCGCGTAGTATCCCTGCACCCCATCTCGCGTCCCGGCCACGCCTGGCGTCGTGTGCCGATGAGATTCGAATTCCCCGGACGTGTAGAGATGCGGCCTCCAAGCTGCGATGTCGAGTTCGACGTAGGTTTTCCCATCGGCGCTCGTTTTAACCGACTTCAGCAGAAATCGTTTGTGCTGATTGTTGACGTCGTGCTCCACCTGCCCTATCCCACTCCACAGTGGCAGGCCAGTGGCAGGTGCGGTTGGTACAATCGCCGGCGGTGCAGGCGGCAGAACGGTTTCAGGATCGACGACCGTCCTGATAGATCGCTCTGGTCCACTGCAATACGAAGGAGAAGGCCCCTTCTCTTTGCAGTGCCAGTTCCTCACTGTACCCTCGGTTGCGCGCCAGGAGCCTCCCGGTACTCGCGCAACTTCAGCCTCGACATTCGAGAGCGTAAAACGACGAATCGTCAGGTGGAGGTGCTGGTCGTAGGCCGTCTCGCTCCAAACGCCGTTATCGTTTACGCCAGTCCGCCCTTCGACGCCGATCGGTGCACCGGCAGTGACCCGGCGAGGGGTTGAATCCGGCGTTATGGTGCTCCCTTCAGCTCTCCAGAAGCGATCTAGATGCGCGTATTGCACCACGTAGAAGACGTCGCTGTACTCGTGAAACGTAAGAGCTACTCGTCCGTGGTAGCGGTTTGCGAGTTCTGTGCAGGGGATATTTCTGCTGCCGACCTTGACGCTCAGGTTGCCGTTCTCACTCTGTTGAACCTGGTCGATCAGCGAGGAACTCGTTGAAGAACCCGGGCAAAAGAGAACGGAGCCGTCCTGCTCCGGATCGTATTCGCGGAGGATACCGGTTGCTACGGCCTGTATCAGTTGGCTGGTCTCTGCGCGCTCCTGCAGGCCGGTGTCTATTCCACCGTGCCAGCGGTCACCGCGCGATACCCAGACATCGTCGGTGAGCACACTCCATTTGTCTGCGGTAATGCTCAACGCATGCGGCCAAACTGGAACGAACGTCTCTGGCGGCGTCGAAGGCTCGTTTCCGTCTCTCTGGTTCGTGCTCGTGCCGACGGCTTCACCGTTCACCGCTGGAGGTTCACTTGTCACCAACGATACTTCGTCGTGGGTGCGCACAATGCTGTTATGCACGACCACGACTCGATACGCGGTGTCTGGTTCGAGATCGGTGAACGTGATCTGGGAGTCGGGAGGGTATACGTACTCGAGCCGCCGTCGCAGCGAGTACTCGGTCTCGAACAGGTAGACGATGTAGTCAGACGAGTCTCCGCTGAACGGCCGATCCCACGTCACGTTGATGCTGTTGTGCGTCGCCGTCGCGCGCAGATTCTGCGGGCCGCGCGGCAGTGGTTCGCGACCGGCCGGCGGTGGCAGCGTTCGCACCGAGGTCTTTGCACTCGTCTCCTCGTATCCCTCCACCACATTCCAATCAACGCGGACTTCGTAGCTCGTGCTCGACGGTAGATCCCGAAATACGACCTCGTGGACACCGGATGTCGGGTCGCCCCAGGTCGCGGCATCCCATGACGGCACATTCCGACCAAGCGCGCCGTCCGGGCCTAGTAGCTGGACACTCCAGAACCGAGCCATGGGCTGCCGATTCCAGCGTACCGTGACGGTGTCGTGGGTGGCCGTCGCCGTCAGACTGGTCGGATCGGTCAGCGTGGTTCCGCTGAGCGGCGCAGTCCAGCGCAACGCCGCCGGCGTCTCCAGCTCGATCGGATCGCGCATCGCCGCCGCCGCAGCTTCGTAGGTCACGCCGTCCGCCAGGCCGCCCACGATTCCGATAGCCAGGTTCCGCTCCGTGAGGTTGCGCCTCAAGGCAGCGTGCGCCCACGATTCAGATCCGACTGCGCGCCAGCGAATCGCGAAGCAATTCGGTTCACGGCAGTCGTACGGCGTCGCCGGCGCGAGCCATCGGAATCCCAGCTCGCCACGGTAGGCCCACACCGAATAGTCGTACTCCGTCGCCGGCGGCAGTGCCGGCAGCGCCCTCGCTCTTGCCACTTCCAGCGCGGCCGCGCGCCGGACGCCTCTGGAGTCAGTGACGACGGCCGTGACCGTCTTGGCGGTCAGCGCCGCCTCTGCATCCGCGGCCTCCGTTTCGCTCAGCGCGCCGCAGTTGATCCGCACATTGTCCGCGCTGACGTCAACCGCCGAACCCTCGATGCTCAGCGCGTACGGGGCGGACCCGCCGCTGATCTGCCACGAGATTTCGGTCAGCGTGCCGGCCGTGCAGAGGTCGCGCGAGCTCTCCAGCGCCAGCGCCAGGCGCGGGGGCTGGCCGATCACGCGGTGGTAGTGGGCGCGCGTGGACCAGGTTCCCCAGGGACCGGCCCGGACGCGGATCAGCCAGAGGCCGTTCTCGAAGCCGCCCGCGCGGCTCAGCCGCACCCGCCGCTCCGCGCCGCTCGAACGCGCCCGCCCGCGCTCCGCGTCGTCCTGGTAGTTGACCCACTGCGCCTCGTACCAGGGCGCGCCGGCCACCGCCGGCGGGGTCACGTCGATCCCGCCGCTCCGATGATTGAAGGTCACGAACAGCCAGAGGCCCGGCGGCGGGGTCTCCGGCCAGCGCGTGGGGGTCAGCGTCGCCGGCGGCGAGGGCGCGCTGCCGCCCTGGTCGTTGCGCGCGCGCACCCGGAACTCGTAGGTTTTGCCGCCCGCCAGCGGGCCCAGAGCCAGCGTCGGCGCCGCGCCGGCGGCGGCGCCGCCCGCCCGCAGCGCGGTCCGCACGGCGCCGCCCCGCTCGCCCCATTCGACCGCGTAGCGCTCCGCGCCCACCGCGGGCCAGGTCAGATGGACGTACTCGCCGTCGAAGCTCAGCACGCGCAGTTCGGCCGGCGCGGGCCGCACGGCGATGCTGCGCGGCGGCGAGCGGTCGCCGTGCGCGGCGCTCCGGCCTGCGCCGCTCAGCGCGCGAACCTCCACCCGGTAGACGCCGGCCGCGGGCACGGCGAACTCCGCCGAGGTGCCTTGCGCGGACAGCCGCCCGACCGCGCCGCCCCGCTCGTCCGCCGCGCGCCAGAAGAGGTCGTAGCCGCTCGCGCGGGGGACGGGTTGCCACTCGGCGCGGATCGTGAGGCCGCTCCAGCTCAGCGCGGTCAGTCTGGGCGTCGCCGGTCCCGCGTCGGCGGCGGTCGCGCGCAGCGTCTGCGCCGGGCTTTCGCCGCCGCGCGAGTTCAGCGCGGTCAGGCGGATTCTGTAGTCGGCGCCCGTGGTCAGCCCGTCGATCCGGCGGCTGCGCGCGGCGGCCGGCAGGTCGATCGTGCCGCCCGCCGTCTGCGAGCCGGCGACGCGCCAGTTGAGCCGCCAGCCTTGCGGCGTCCAGTCGCTCGGCTGCGCCCAGCTCACGGTCAGCGCGCCGTCGTCGGAGGCGATCACCCGCAGCAGCCGCGGCGCGGACCAGCTCGTGGCGAAGACGCCGCGCAGGTCGTCGATCGGGCGGTCGTCCGCATCCAGCCCGCGCACCCGCACGACGTAGTGGACGCCGGCGTCGAGCTCGGTGATCACGTGCCGCCGCTCGGCGGCGTCCTTGCGAACGCTGCGCCAGGCCGCCGCCTCATCGTCGTCGCCGCGCGCCCGCCAGGCGACCTCGAAGGCGGAGCCCGCCCGCCCGCTCCAGCTCCAGGTCACTGTCAGGCCGGAGGCGCTCAGCGCCTCCAGCCGCAGCGAGCCCCCCAGCCCCGGCGGGGACTCCTGCGCCCGCGCGCCCACCGCCGGCAGCCCAGCGGCCAGCGCCGCCAGCCCGAGCAGCGCGAGCCCGATCAACACCCGCATCCGCGCCCCTCCGCTTCTGCCGCGATGCTAACCAAGACGACGGAGAGGGCGCGGCGGTTCCCGCCGCTAGCGGTTGCGGGGGGCCTGGGAGTAGTCGCCGAAGGGGCCGTCGCGCCAGGCGAGGGCGCCTTTGAGGCCTTCGTCGCGCATGCGGCGGCTCCACTCGTAGTGCTGGGAGGTGAAGGTGCCGACGGCGTCGAGGTCGGTGGAGGAGCGGAGGGAGGAGTAGATGCCCATGTTTTCGTAGAAGCGGTTGACATGGACCTTGAGTTGGGCGAGGTGGTCGGCGGGCAGGTTGGCGACGCGCTCGGCGAGGGCGAGGGTTTTTTCCTCGAGTTCGTCCTTTGGTACGGCGTAGTTGATCAGGTTCAGTTCGGCGGCCTGGGTGGCGCGGATTGGATCGCCGGTATAGAAGAGTTCTTTGGCCTTGCGCATGTTGGTGAGCAGGGGCAGGATGGCGGAGGTGCGGCTGCCGGCGAAGCGCAGGCCGGGGTGGCCGATTTGGGTGTCTTCGGCGGCGACGACGAGGTCGGCCATCATGGAGAGTTCGAAGCCGCCGGCGATGGCGTAGCCGTGCAGTTGGGCGATGGTGACCTTCTGCATGTTCCAGAAGTAGAGCCAGATGTCGGTGACGCGGGCCATGCCGCCGCGGATGCCCATGATCAGGCGGTTGCCGTCGTCGTCGCTGGTGCGGAAGGAGCGGTGGACGGCGTCGGCGCCGTAGCCGCCGGCGGGGGTGAGGTCGTAGCCGGCGGAGAAGGTGCGGCCGGCGCCCTTGACGATCAGGACGCGGACGTCGTCGTCGGTCTCGAAGTATTCGAGCGCGTCGCGGAAGTCGTAGATGAGTTCCTGGGAGAGGGCGTTCATCTTTTCGGGGCGGTTGAGGATGACGACGCCGATGCGGTCGTCGGCGCCGGTGCGTTCCAGCAGGATGTTTTCGAAGGTGGGCAGGGTCATGACGTGGTTCCTCCGGGCAGTTTGAGGCGGCGGGTGTTTGGCGTAGTCTACCTGCTAGGCCGATCGGCCGGCTCGCCGGACTGCTCGGCTTCGCGGACGCCCTGGAAGAAGTCGCCGCGCTCGCGGCGGCGGGCGGCGCGGGACATGCCGCGGCGGGCGCTGATGCCGCGGCTGACCGAGCGGTTGGCGCGGGCGATGCCGGCCTCGGAGGCGTCGAAGTTGGAGGCGCTGCGGGGGTCGACGCCGAGCTTGCGGCTCTGGGCGTAGGAGTCCTGGTTTGCGCCGAGGTAGGCGATGGTCCAGCCCTGGGCCTGGCGTTGGTTGAGCAGTTGGATGATGCTCGCGCTGTCGTGGTCGGTGCTGGCGTTTTCGAGGCCGTCGGTGAAGATCACGAGCATTTGGTCTTCTTCGGCGAGGCCGGCGGCGTGGCGCTCGCGGATGCGGCGGTCGGCGCGGCCGATCAGCGCGCCGATTGCGTCGTAGAGCGGGGTTGCGCCGCGCGGCTCGTAGTCGGCGGCGACGAGCGGCTTGACGTCGCTGATCGCTTCGTCGTCGACGATCAGCTCGAAGGGGTCCTGGGAGTCGAACTGGGCGATGGTGATGCGGCACTCGTCGTCGCCGCCGCGCTGCTCGCTGAGCAGGGTGTTGGTTTCGTGGACGACTGCCTCGCGGAGCGGCTGCATGGAGCCGGAGCGGTCGAGCAGGTACCAGATGTTGAGCGGTTCGTCGGAGGTGGGCTTTTGGGTTTTGGGCATGGTGGTTTCCTTTCGGGCGGGGCTGGGGCGCTCACTTAGTGTCATGTCTACACTAACTGGGTTTGGGGAGGGTGTCAAGTGGGTGGTGGGGGTGGCTCGGGGCAGATTCCCGCTCGGGGGCGGGAATGACGGGGAGAGGGGGCGCGGGGATGGCGGGTGGCGGGATGGCGGAGATGGTGGAGATGGTGGAGATGGTGGAGGTGGTGGAGGTGAGGGCAACGGTGGTGCTGGTCACGGCGAGATACCCCCGTTCAGGCCGGGGGCAGGCTCCGCGGCAAGCGCGGGTATGACGGAGGTGGAGGCGCGGGATGGCGGCGGTGGGAGCGCGGGGATGGCGGCGGTGGGGGGTGGCGGATCACCGTTCAGGTTGCTAGCGCACGGAGGCGACGATTGCGTCGAACAGCGCGTCTATGTCGCGGGTGTCGCCCCTTGAGCCGTATTCAGGCGGAATGTAGCGGCCTACATATTCACCGCTGGGGTAGTCCAAAGCCAGACTGGCGCCGCTCGCTTCATCCTCCAGGAAAGCGGTCCAGTATCCCCCGGGATCTTGCTCGTCGGCTATCCCCTGGTAGATCAGCCGCATGCCCGCCGGAACGTCAATCACGAACCCGTAGCCCACATCGCTGAGGCGGTAGGTGTGGCCGCCCTCAACCGGATAGCCAGTGGGAAGGATGCGAACGCCGTCAGGACCGATCCTCGGCTGGCTGGGAGGATAATCATCCCAGTAGAACCTGATGAGCCTGTCGCGCACGTCATCGAAGTAGTCCGGATCGTCCAGCTGCGCCGGCGTGGTGACGCAGGGGTCCTCGGCTTCAAGCGCGATGCGGAGCAGCTTGCGCGCGGGCGCGGGCGGGTTGGGGAGGATTTCGGTGACGCGGTAGTGGTACCAGCAGGTGGCGGCGAGGTCCCAGGTGAAGCGGTCGCCAACCTTAACGGCGGCCAGGATTTCGGCGGCGCGGTTCGTGTAGTTGCTGCTGGCATTGAGCAGCAGCGCCTCCGCGCCGCTCGCCTCGGCGAAGGTCGTCGCTCCGCTGGTCAGATCGGCGGCATCGGTTAGGAGGGCGTAGGAGTTGGACCGCACGGCGCCGCCCGCCGAGTCGAGGTCGTTGTAGCCGAGCGGTTCGCGGCTGCTCGGTCCGGTCGGCGTCAGCCCCGCGGCGGCCGTGGCGATCGCCGAGGCGCGGCCCGGACCGGCGGCGTTGGCGGCGCGTACCTGGAAGTAGTAGTGGACATCCTTGGTGAGACCGGAGACCAGATGCCTCGCGGTGCTCGAGGCGGAACCGGCGATCGCCGTCCACGCGCTCCAGCTGCCGGCGGCGGGGCGACCGCCGGCGGGGCGCTGGCGGTACTCCCAGCGCGCCGCGCCGGACGGCGCGGCGCTCCAGCTGAGCGCGACGGAGCCCGATACCGCGGTGCTCGCCGTCAGCACTGCTGCGCCCGGGCGCGCGGCGGTTCGGGGGAACGGGCGCGACCATTCGCCCGCGCCGACGTTGTTTCGCGCCCGCACCTGGTAGCGGTAGCGGCGATTCGGAAGGAGGCCGTCGTGCAGGTACTCGGTCCCGTCGGGCCCGACCGTCTCGCTGATCGTGGTCCACGAGTCGGGCCAGCTGTCTGCCTTCCAGTTGGTTGACTGGTAGCGCACCTCGTACGCGCAGGCGGCTGAGTCGGCCACCCACGGATACGGATTCAGCCGTGCCTCCCAGGCCAGCCGCAGCGCCGTATCGGATGCAGCCATGGGGGGGAGAACCGAACCGGTGATCGTGCGGTTCGGCGGCACGGCTACGACCATCTGCAACTCCGCCTCAGCGGTGACGCCGCGGCTGTCGGTCACTGTGGCGTTGAACGTCTGATGCAGCTTCGGCTCCGGGTCGCACGGCTGCGGATCAGACGAGCGCAGGCCACAGAAGACGCGGAAGTACTCGCGGTCGGGGGCGACGGGTCGCCCATTGATGGTCAACGTGTACGGCGGGACGCCGCCGTAGATGTTCCAGAACAGATCGCGCATGCCCGCTTCGGTGCAGACATCACCGCCGTCGAACAGGCTCACACCCAGGCCCAGCCAGAGCGGCTCGACCTCTCCGGGTGTGAAGACGCCGCGCAGATCGCCCAGCATCTGCCCGTTGGCGTCCAGCGCGCGCACCCGCACGACATGGCGCACTTCAGACTCCAGCCCCGCAATTCGGTAGCTGCGCTCCGCGCCCGATACGCGCGCCGTCCGCCAGACCGTCGACGCGCCGTCTCCGCTGGCGCGCCAGCCCAACTCGAAGGCCGCGGCCGGCCCGAGCCAGCGCCAGCTGATCGTGAGGCTGGAGGCTGTGCGTTCTGCCAGCCAGATCCACCCTTCGGCGCGGGCGCTGCCGGTCGGCCAAACCAGCGCGGCAGCCAGCGCCAGCAGCCCCAACGCTGCGCAGGCAACGCTCCATCGCATCGCGGCGCCTCCTCGCTCCCCCTGATGCTAGCCAGACGACGGCGGGGGCGGTGGGGTTCCGTCCCACATGTCCGCAACTGCGACAGCCAGCGTCGCGATCGACGCGATGTCTTGGGGCGCTCCGCGAACGCACGTTGTGGGTAACCCGGGGGCTCGCGCTGCGGGTGGAGTTGGGTTTGGGTTCCCGCTCGGGGGCGGGAACGACGGGAAAAGAGGGCGGGGGTGACGGGGAGGACGGGGAGGTGGTTGGGGTGCGACGACGGTGCTGTTCACGTCGAGATACCCGCGGCAAGCGCGGGTATGACGGCGAAAGGGGCGCGGGTGTGACGGTGGGTGGCGCGGTATGACGGTGGGTGGTGCGGGTGTGACGAATCCTGTGTGACGGTGAGGGATGCGGGGGAGTATTCTGCCGACATTGAGAGGAGCGCCACCATGTGCCACCGCTATGACGCTTTGCCCGCCGTGCCGCCGATCGCCGGCGCGGCGGTTGATGTCGAGGATCTGACGCTGACCGCCGCCGACGGAACCGAGTTCGCCGCCTTCCACGCCCGCCCCGAGCAGGCGGGCGGGCCGGCGATCGTGGTGCTGCCCGATGTGCGCGGGCTGTTCCGCTTCTACGAGGAGCTGGCGATGCGCTTCGCCGAGGCCGGCGTGGAGGCGGTGGCGATTGACTATTTTGGGCGGACGGCCGGGGTGGGCAAGCGCGACGCGGAGTTCGACTTCTGGCCGCATGTGCGCGGCACGACGCCGGAGGGCATCGCCGCCGATGTCGCGGCCGCGTCGGCGGTGCTGCGCGCGGACGACGCCGAGCGCGCGCTGTTCACGGTCGGCTTCTGCTTCGGCGGCAGCAACTCCTGGCTACAGGCGGCCGAGGGGCACAACCTGAGCGGGGCGATCGGCTTCTACGGGCATCCCACGCGCGACGGGCTGAACGGCGGCGCGTCGCCGCTAGGCCGCGTCGAGGACGTCTCCGCGCCGCTGCTCGGCCTGATGGGCGGGGCGGACGAGGGCATTCCGCGCGCGGAGGTGGACAAGTTCGCCGCTGCGCTCGACGCGCGCAGCGTGGCCAACGAGTTCATCACTTACGAGGGCGCGCCGCACTCGTTCTTCGACCGCACCTACGACGAGCATCAGGACGCCTGCGCCGATGCCTGGGAGCGGGTGCGGGCGTTCATCTCGGCCAACAGTTAAAGCAGGCGGCTAACGGCCGGCGCAGAACAAGGGGCAGCAGAAGGAGCAGCAGCATGCGTGTGACGCGATCATCGGACGGGCAGACGAACCAGGCCAACGCGCCGATCTTCACCGGCGGCGATGTCTGGGTGCGGGCGCTGGCCGGCGCGATCGGCGGTCAGCAGGGCGGCGACGACGCCGATTTCAACCTGGCGGTCGTGCAGTTCGGCGCGGGCGCGCGCACGAAGCGGCACACGCACAGTTCCGAGCAGATGCTCTACGTGGTGGCCGGCATCGGCAAGGTGGGCAACGCCGCGGGCGAGCAGACGATCAGCGTGGGCGATTTCGTGATCATCCCCGCGGGCGAGGACCACTGGCACGGCGCGGGCGACACGGGTTCGCCGATGTCGCACCTCGCGATCACGCGGCGCGACAGCGTCACGGAGGTGACCGAAGACTGACGCGCCCGGCGCGCAGCGGGCGCGTCAGTCTTCGCCCCGCTCGCGGCGCAGCTCTTCCTCCAGGCGCTCGCGCTCCTCGGCGCGAATGCGCTCGCGCAGTCGGTGTTCCCGCTCGGCCTCGTCATCCCATTGACTGCGCCCGCGCGCCTGCTCTTCTTTTTCGATCCGCCGTTCGGTGCTTTCTGGCGCGATCAGTGCGAACGCCAGCCCGATCGGCCCCAGCACGAAGCCGAGAAAGAAGCCGCCGCAGCCGGAACGTCCTTTGTTGCTCATCATCATCCCGCCCGCCACGCCGAAGGCGAGCCAGATGACCACGAAGATCAGGATTTCCATCAGCCGCCGCTTCCTGATGCAACCGTCATGATCTCCTCAGCAGCAGATGCGACATTTCGTCACCTACTGCGAGGCCGCAGCTCCAGTTCTTCACGCCCGGCGAAAACGTTTATCTGCGCCCAGCAGGCGCGACGAAGCTGATTGCCGACCGGCGGGAAGCCGGCTTGCACGACTTTCACACCGCGCGCATCCAGCATCTGTACCGCCGGAATGAAGTCGCTGTCGGAAGAGACCAACACGGCAATGTCATAGGCACCCTGCCAGGCCAACGCGACCATATCGGTCACGATCGCCGTGTCCACACCCTTTTCTTGCCGCAGCCGGAGCGTCTCTCCACAGTGCTGGCAGCGATCGACCCGCCGATGGCAGTTCTGGCACGTCGGACCCTGGCGCGGTCTCAGGTGAGACAGCTTTACCTGTACACCCGGTTGTTGATCAAGCCATTCCTCGAGCCATTTGCGGCGTCGCTCATGCTCGGGATCGTTGGGATCAAACGATGCGTATACGGTCGTCCCCTCATAGCGTGGCTGGCTGATACGACAGACGTTAGCCGTTTCCTGAACGATCCAGTCCGGCAGCCGGCGCCAGTCAAAGCGATTCCACTCGAAACCGCGACGCCTCGACACATCGCGCATCGTGAGTTCGAGATTCCACTGATCGACAAAGAGGCGAATGCGATTGCCTGTTTGCCCGGGCATCTGCGTCTCTTCAGTCCCCACGGTGGCGAGTCGCTCTTCCTACCTGGGCCGGGAACGCCGAAGGCCGCCGTGCGGCGGCCCTCGGTAAGGATGTGACGGCCGGAATCATCCCGTTCAAGCAGGAGCTCACCGACCGTGGGCTCTGTAGGTACAGGCTAACGCGGCGGCGCTGCGCGTGTCAAGTCAGCCAGCCGCCAGGCTCAGTAGCCGCTGCGGCGGCCTAGGCGCACGATGTCCCAGGCGGCGATGCCGAGCATTGCGGCGACGCTGAGGATGCTCAGCGCCAGTAGGGCCGCTGATCCGGCATCGCCGACATCGCCCAGCTGGCGGAGCGCGATCAGGAATCCCGCCGTGATCCCGGCCAGCGCGATCGCCAGCCAGTGATGCACCCACTCGGCGGCGAAGTTGACCGCGATCGCGACCACCACCGCCGCGTTGACCACGATCAGCAGGTGGACGTCTTCCAGCCGATTCCAGCCGCCCCGCTGGGTGCCGGTCAGCTCGTCCACCGCCTCGATCGGCGCGCCGCCGCGCAGACTGAGGAAGAGCACCACGATCGCCGCGCCGACCGCGCCGCCGACCAGCGGGCGGAACAGGCGCGGCCCGATGATCTCGAACGAGCGCACCGGCGCGGCGCCCAGTTCACGGCGCGCATGCTCGCGTCCCGATTCGTCGGTCATCGTCGCCCTCCTGCCCTTAGATGTTAGACCGCGTCTGCCCGCCGTCGACGTTGAGGCAGGCCCCCGTCACCCACGACGCGCGGGGCGAAGCGAGGAATGCGACGACATCGGCGACTTCTTCGGGGCGTCCGAAGCGGTTGAAGGCGATCCCGTTGAGCACACTGCGCTGGATGCCCTCCGGGTCGGCGTCGTAGCGCTCCTGCCAACGGCTGCCGGGCCAGGCGATCGAGCCGGGCGCGACGGCGTTGGCGCGGATGTTGCGCGGCGCGAGCTCCAGCGCCAGCGACTTGGCGTGGCTGTGAATCGCCGCCTTCATCGCGTTGTATTGCGCCGAGCCGCCCGCCTCGCGTCCGAAAATCGAGCCGATGTGGATGATGGCGGCGCTGTCCGCGCCCGCGCCCGCCGCGGCGGCCTCCAGATGCGGCAGCGCGGCCCGCGTCGCGCGCACCGCCGCCATCAGATTCAGGTCGAACATCTCTTGCCAGACCGCGTCGTCTTCGCCGCGAAGCGAAACGCCCATGTTGTTGACCAGAATGTCGAGCCGCCCGAACGCCTCCACCGTGCCGGCGACCACGCGATCGGCTGCGTCGGCCTCACCCAGGTCCGCCGCGACCGTGTGGACGCGGCCGGAGCCCTCGGCGCTGAGCAGTTGGGCCGCCGCCGCCAGCGCGTCGGGCCGGCGCGCACAGATCGCGACATCCGCGCCCTCCGCCGCCAGCGACCGCGCGCACCACAGCCCGATGCCCTCCGACGCGCCCGTGATCAGCGCCGCCTTCCCCGCCAAACCCAGGTCCATCCCGCACCTCCCAGCGCGTCGCCCGGCGCATCGCAGTCTACGGCGCAGTTTGACAGCCTCCGTCGATCGCGCAAGTATGAGCGCACGCGCAGCGCCTGCCTGAGGGCGAGACAGAATGCCCGACGCAACCACCGTCACGACGCCCGTTCCCCCGCTGACGGACGCGAAGCGCGACCGCCACGACGCCTACAGCCGCCGGCTGCTGGAGGAAGCCGCGCAGATGCTCGCAACGGGAGATCGCGTGCAGGCGTCCGAAAAGATGTGGGGCGCCGTCGTTCACTGGCTGAAAGTGATCGCCGCCGAGCGCAACTGGCCTTACAAGGGCCATGACGATGGAATCATGATCGCCCGCTACCTCGGCAGGGAAGCAGGCAACCCGCAGATCAAGGGGCTCACCGAGGCCGCCGCCGCGTTGCACCAGAACTTCTACGAAGACGCGAGGTACCCCGATGAGCTCGCCGAAGATCTGGACGGCATACGCGAGTTGATCGCGATGCTCGCCGCCGCCCATGACTCGCTGCGGGCGGACCTCGACTACCCCACTTACCAGCGCTACCGCAGGTGGCACAACCTGCCCCTCGCCGTCGATTGAGCGCCTACGGCACTGCCCTGCGATCGGCATCATGAACGACCTGCGGCGCGCATCCGCGCTCGCCCTCCGGCAGGGTTCCGGCCTGCTGCGCGCGCTGGCCGGCGAGGCCGCGCCGTGGCGCGCCCGCGTCAAGCGGCGCGGACGCGAGACCGTCGCCGGAATTCAAGCGCCCGTCGAGATCATCCGCGACCGCTGGGGGGTGCCGCACTGCTACGCCGAATCCGCGCCCGATGCGCTCTTCGCGCTGGGCTACGTTCACGCGCAGGATCGCCTCTGGCAGATGCAGTGGAGCCGCCGCGCCGCGCTGGGCGAAATCGCGGAACTGGTCGGGCCGCTCGGCCTGCCCGCCGATCGGCTCACCCGCACGCTCGGCATCGGGCGCGTCTCGCAGGCCGCGTGGGAGGCCACGCCGCAGCGGCAGCGCGACGAACTCGCGCCCTACATCGCTGGCATCAACGCCGGCGCGGCGCGCTCGCCGCGGCCGTTCGAGGCGCGGATGCTCGGCGACCGCGTGCGCCCCTGGCAGCCGACCGACTCGATCGCCTGGGGCAAGCTGCTCTCGTTTCTGCTCGCGCCGGCCTGGGAGCAGCAACTGCTGCGCGCACGCATCTGGCAGCGGGCCGGGCCCGACGCGCTGCGGGCGATCGATCCGCCGCTCTCCGAATCCGCCCATGTCGTCACGCCGCCCAATGCGGCCTACGGACGGCTCGCCGCGCCCGCGCAGGACGGCGCGCAGGCGCTCGCCGAGCTGCTCGGGCTGCGCGGCGGCGCGAGCAACAACTGGGCGGTGGCCGGCGAGCGCACCGCGAGCGGACGCCCGATCCTAGCCTGCGATCCGCACCTCAATCCGGTCACGCCGCCGCACGCCTACTTTGCGCATCTGCGCTGCCCGGAATTCGACGCGGCGGGCGCGACCGTGCCCGGTCTGCCGGGCATCGTCTGGGGCTGCAACGAGCGGATCGCGTGGGGCCCGACAGCCGCAATGCAGGCGATGCATATCGCGGTCGTGGAGCAACTGAACGACGCCGCCGACGCGACCCGCACGCCCGACGGTTGGGTCCCGATCGAGCGCAGCAGCGAGGAAATTCGGGTGCTCGGCCATCCCTCCGAGCGGCTTGAGCTGCGCCGCAGCGTCCACGGGCCGATCGTCTCCGATGTGCTCCACCCCAGCCGCGCGCCGCAGTTTGAGCGCGGCGGCGAGGCTGACGGCGCCATCGCGCTGCACTCGGCGGTGCTTAACCCCAGCCAGAGCGGGACGGCGATCGTTGCGCTGATGCGGGCGACAGACTGGTCGAGCTTCTCCGAGGCGCTGGCGGGCATCGACGATTTCAATCTCGCCTTCGCCTACGCGGATACGGGCGGCTCGATCGGGCTGCGCGTCTCCGGCGCGGTGCCGGCGGGCGATCCCGACGCGCTGCGTTTTCCCGTGGCCGGCTGGCTGCCGCCCGAGCGGGGCGGCGCGCCGTCCGATGTTCTGCGCGGTGACCGGCTGCCGCACGCGCTCAATCCGCCGGGCGGCGTCATCATCAGCGCCAACAACCCGCTCACGCCGGCCTGCGAGATGACGTTCGGCGCGGAGTTTCTGGACTCGTGGCGCGCCGAGCGGATCGGCGCGCTGCTCGACGACGACGAACCGCACACCCGCGAACGCTCGGCGGCGATCCAGCAGGACCAGCACTCCGCGCCGCTGCTCGCCTTTGCTGCGCGGCTGGCCGAACTCGCGGTGGAAATCGCGCCGACCGCCGACCGCGACGCGCCGCTGCTCGCCGAGCTCGCGGCGTGGGACGGCGAGCTGAGTTCGAAATCGCGCCCGGCGGCGCTGGCCGCGCTCAGCTTCATCCATTATCGCCGCGCCGCGCTCCACGACCTGCTCGGTGCGGAGATCGACGCGCTGGTCGGCGGCATGCTGGCGATCCCGACGCTCGATCTGCTCGGCGCGCGGGCCGGCTCCTGGGCGCTCCGGCGGCTGGCGGAAGACCCGGAACGGGCGCGGCTCGAGCTCGCCGACGCCTTCCGCGCCGCCGTTGAGCAGCTGCGCAAGCGCTTCGGCCCCGATCGCCACGCCTGGACCTGGGGCGCGTGCCGCGAGGTGCTGCTCCCGCACGGGCTCGTCGACGCGCCGCTGATCGGCGCGATGCTCAGCGCCGGGCCGTGGCCGTTCGGCGGCGATGCGGACACCATCTCGCAGTCGGGGGTGCTCGGACTCGAGCCGTTTCGCCCCGCCTCCGCGATCCCCGCGCTGCGGCTGGTCGTCGAGCTGAGCGAGCCGCCGCAGATTGATTTCGTGCTGGCCGGCGAGCAGGCGGCCGACGCGCTGCACCCCGCCGGCCCGATGACCGACGCCTGGCTGCGCGGCCGCCGCCTGCCGCTGCTGCGCGACCGTGAGGCCGTCCTACAGGAGCGCCCGCAGCGGCTCTTGCTCACGCCCGCGGACCGGCCCGACTAATTCGCCAACTACACTCAGCGCATGCCCCTTGCGCTCTCCCTCGAAACGCCCATCGCCGTCGCGGGCGGCGCAGACCGCCTTGGTGCGGATTTTGTGGATGCGCTGGCCGCGATCTGCGCCGACCTCGCCGAAACCCCCGAGATCCGCGCGCTGATCCTCGATCCCGAACCCGCCCTCTGGCATGGCTGGAGCGGCGACGACCCCGCGCCGGGCGACCTCTTCGGCCCCCTCGCTGAACTGCCGCAGCCGACCATCGCCGTGCTGCGCGGCGACTGCCTCGGCGGCGGGCTTGAACTCGCCCTCGCCGCCGACATTCGCATCGGCGCCCCGCAGATCGAGCTCGGCTTCCCCGAGCTGCTCGATCCGCAGGGCGAGTTCTGCCGCGCCGGCGGCCTCCAGCGGCTCAGCCGCGCCGTCGGACGCTCCCGCGCAGGCCAACTTGTGCTGCTCGAACAGCGCCTCCCCGCCGCCCAGGCGCTCGACTGGGGGCTGCTCAATCAGGTCGAGGACGATCCCTCGGCCGCCGCCCGCGCGCTGGCGGAGACCATCGCCCAACGCGGCCCCATCGCAACCCGCTACGCCAAGGACGCCATCCGCAACGGCGCCGACATGCCGCTCGCCCAGGCGCTCCACTACGAGACCGAACTCACCATCCTGCTCCAGAGCACCGCCGACCGCGCCGAGGGCGTCGCGGCCTTCACGGAGAAGCGCCCGCCCCGCTTTCATGGCGCATAGGCGCGTAACCCGCCCGCAAAGCTAAGCTGCGCACAGAGCGAACACAGGAGGACGCCCCATGCGCCTGATTCTCGATGAAGAAGAAGTCTGGTCGCTGATGACCCTGGTCACCGCCCAGGTGCTCGACCAGGTCGAACTCAGCGACGACGCCGTGAAGAACATCCGCGAGTGGCGCGCCGGCCTCGAAGAGGGCAGCCCCGCCATGCTCGGCTTCGCCGAAGCCGTCAACGAAGCGCTCGGCAACACCATCGACGAAGAACTCACCCGCACCATCCGCCGCCGCGACTACTACCGCACCGTCCGCTAGGACGGCTCAAAGGAGCCCCCCAATGGTCAAAGTCGAACTCGACATCGAAGAAGCCTGGTCCGTGATGAACCGGATCATCGGCCAGATGCTGGATGAAACGGAGCTGGAGAAGTCGGATCGGGCCGCCGTGCGGCGCTGGAAGTCGAACGAGATGCGGCCGGGGCGCGAGGAGATGGACGCGCTGCACGAGAAGATCAACGCGGATATTGAGCGCCTCTGGGAAGTCCGCCGCAAGTCCGAAATCCGCAAACCCGACTGGCGCTGAGGGGGGGAGCGATGACCGTGGCCGACGGCGGCGAACCAAGTGAAGTTCAGCCCTTCTCGAAAGCGGAGCTGCGCTACCAGCGCGCACGCCGCGAGTGGGACAAGAGGCGGCTCTCCGGTAAGTCACCCGAAAATCTCGCGCTGTGGGAACAGCAGCGCCTCGCGGAGATTGAGTGGGAAGAAGAGTGGGAGCGGCGAGAGTTGGTCCGACGAGAGTTGCTGCTCGCTACGACTACCCCGATTAGCGCCGGACATTCTCACAGTATTGCACTGCGTACGGACGGTACCGTCCTCTGTTGGGGCGAGAACAACCACGGCCAATGCGACCTACCGCAAGGCCAGTTCGTCACTATTAGCGCTGGCCTTCTCCACAGTGTCGCGTTGCGTGAAGACGGCACGATGGTCTGTTGGGGTGCCAACGCCCACGGCCAATGCAACACACCAGAAGGCCAGTTCACGGCTGTTAGCGCAGGAGAACTCCACAGTGTCGCGCTGTGCAAAAACAGCACGGTCGCCTGTTGGGGTGCCAACGCCCACGGCCAATGCAACACGCCAGAAGGCCAGTTCACGGCTGTTAGCGCAGGAGAACTCCACAGTGTCGCGCTGTGCAAAAACAGCACGGTCGCCTGTTGGGGTGCCGACGCCCACGGCCAATGCAACACGCCAGAAGGCCAGTTCACGGCTGTTAGCGCAGGAGAACTCCACAGTGTCGCGTTGCGTGAAGACGGCACGATGGTCTGTTGGGGTGCCAACGCCCACGGCCAATGCAACACGCCAGAAGGCCAGTTCATTGCTGTCAGTAGCGGAGGCTTTCACAGTATTGCGCTGCGCGAGGACGGTACGGCCGTCTGCTGGGGAGACAATGGGTACGGGCAGTGCAACGCATCTGCCGAGCAGTTCGTGGCAGTCAGCGCTGGGCGGTTTCACAGTGCTGCGCTGCGCGAGGATGGTGCAGTCGTTTGCTGGGGAAACAACAGCCGCGGCCAGTGCAACGCGCCGGAAGGAAGGTTTGTTGCCGTTAGCGCTGGAGGCTCCCACAACATAGCGGTGCGCGAGGATGGCACGGTGATCTGCTGGGGAGACAACAGTCAAGGCCAATGCAGTGTGCCGCCCGGACTGGTCGTGCAGTGAGTATTTTTGGGTAGAGGCAAGATCGCGAGCGCTGCGACCGAGAGCCGGGCCACCTCCCGCGCACACTGCCGCCAGCGCGTTCGGCGGATGAGCGTGAGATGGGTGCTGCCCACGTCGAGATACCCCCGTTCAGGCCGGGGGCAGGCTCCGCGGCAAGCGCGGGGTGTGGCGGGAGATGTATGGCGGGCGTGACGGAGATGTGCGAGGCCGCCCGCTACCCTCCCCGCATGCCCCTCATCGCCTACACCAAGCCCACCCCCCATGTCGCCCAAATCACGCTCAACCGCCCCGAGGCGCTCAACGCGATCAACCTGGCGATGCGGGATGAGATCTGGGACTACGTTCATGCGGCGTTGCTCGACCCCGATGTGCGCGCGCTGATCTTCGCCGGCGCAGGGCCGCGCGCCTTCTCCGCCGGGGCCGACATCTCCGAGTTCGGCTCCGCGCCCTCGCTGCACGAGGCGCGCGAGGCGCGGCGGCGGCGCGACCTCTGGGCGTTGCTCGAAGACCTGCCGCTGCCCACCGTCGCCGCGCTGCACGGCTTCTGCTTTGGCGCCGGCATCGAGTTGCCGCTCTACTGCGATCTGCGCTTTGCCGCGCCCGACACCCAAATCGCCTTGCCCGAGGTCACGCTCGGCTACATTCCCTCGGCCGGCGGGACGCAGTTGATGCCGCGCGTCTGCGCGCCGGGCGCGACGGCGGGGCTGATCCTGGGCGGCGAGCCGATCGATGCCCCACGCGCCCTCGCTTGGGGCATCGTCCACCGCATCGTCCCGCTCGACGATCTGGATGCCGCCGCACTCGCCGCCGCCGAGCGCCTCGCCGCCGCCGATCCTCATCTGGTCGCGGCGGCGAAGCGGAGCATCCGACGGGGGCTCGATTTGCCGCTCAGCGCGGCGATCGGGGCCGACGCGCAGACCGCACGCCGGCTCCGTTCTAGAATCGTGAGTCGTTGACCCGCTCAGCCGCCCTTCAGCCGGAGGAGACCAGATGAACACCGCCGACTTCCTCGAACTCAGCAGCGCCATGGTGCCCGACCGCGCCGCCCTGATCTGCGAAAACACGGTCAAGACCTACACCGAGCTCTCCGCTGAGGTCACCCGCCTGGCCAATGCGCTCCAGGACCTCGGCCTCAGCCGCGGCGACCACGTCGGCGTGATGTCGGTCAACTCCGCCGAATACGTGATCATCTACTACGCCTGCGCCAAGCTCGGCGTCACCTTCGTGCCGCTCAACTACCGCGCCAAGCGCGAAGAGCTGACCTACATGATCAACACCGTCGAGGCCAAGGTCATCTTCGTCTCCGACCGCTACCAGCCGCTGGTCGACGCCATCGCCGAGCAGTGCCCCAGCGTCGAGCACTACGTCTCGCTCGAATCCCAGCACCTCACCCAGAAGCACTACAACGACCTGATGGCGATGGGCTCCGACGACTTCGTCTACACCGAGATCGACGACAAAGACCCCACCGTGATCATCTACACCTCCGGGACCACCGCGATGCCCAAGGGCGTCCAGGTCACCTACCAGGACCTGACCGTCTACGTGACCAACACGATGTCGCCCGCCGACCCGGAAGCGCCGCACCAGAAGACGCTGCTCAGCGTGCCGCTCTTCCACATCGCCGGCGCGACCACGATGATCTCCTCCGTCTGGGGCGGGCGCACGCTCGTCATCCTGCCCCAGTTCTCCCCCGCCGCCTGGATCGACGCGGTCGACGGGCACGGCATCACCCACTCGATGGTGGTGCCCACGATGCTCAAGCGCACCATGGAAGACCCGCACTTCGAGAACTTCACCGGCGAAACGCTCGAGCTGCTCACCTACGGCGCGGCCCCCATGCCCTACGACGTGATCCGCGCCGCCGTCGACGTCTTCCCAAAAAACGTCGGCTTCATGAACGCCTACGGCCAGACTGAATCGACCAGCTCGATCTCCTTCCTCGGCCCCGACGACCACCGGCTCGACGGCGCACCGGAGGAGATCGCGGTCAAAGAGCACCGCCTGCGCTCCGTGGGCAAGGTGATGCCCGACATCGAGGTGCTGATCCTCGACCCCGACGACAACGCGGTCGGCGTGGGCGACGAGGGCGAAATCTGCGTGCGCGGCGACCGGATTATGGCCGGCTACTACAAGCAGGAGGAGGAGACCGCCTCCGCCATCCGCGACGGCGTGCTGCACACCGGCGATGTCGGCTACCTCGACGACGAGGGTTACCTCTTCATCACCGGCCGCACCAAGGACCTGATCATCCGCGGCGGCGAGAACATCTCCCCCGGCGAAATCGAGCAGGTGCTCGAAGGCCACCCCGCCGTCGCCGAGGCCGCCGTGATCGGCGCGCCCGACCTGGAGTGGGGCGAGGTGGTCAAGGCGGTGGTGATCCTGCACGAAGGCCAAAGCTTCACGCTCGACGAGGCGGTAGAGCACACCAAGTCCCAGCTGGCCAGCTACAAGGCCCCCAGCTACCTGGCGGTGGTGGAGGCGCTGCCGCGGAACCACATGGGCAAGGTGCTGAAAAACGATCTCCGCAAAACCCACGGGGAGGCGAAGAACAGCTAGCCTCGCCCCGCGGGCGTAAGGTGTCCAGTCGTGAAGCACACTCGGATAGCGGCCGTCGCCCTGGCGGCTCTCGCCCTTCTTCTCACTGTGTTCGTCTCGCCTCTCGGCGCTCAACCGGCTGAGACCGAAGTGCGCGTCGCTGCGCGCAAGACCGAAGCCGGTCGCATCGAATTCGGCATTCAGGAACGCGGTTCCGGCGGCCAATGGGGCGAGCGCATCCTGCCTCGCCAACGCTTCTTCCCCGAGGTAGATCATCACCGCTGGCTCGCCAGCAGCGGCGTGAGGCTGGCAACCGCCGAAGCGGTCGTGCGGGTTCTCGCGCGCCGAACCGAAACCGGCCGCATTGAGTTTGGCCTCCAGTGGAGCACTCTGCGCGGCGAGTGGGGTGAGCGCCTGCTTCCCCGTCAGCGCTTCTTCCCCGAGGTCGACCACCAGCGCTGGCTGCACAGCACGCCGGTCGCAGTGGGTCCCGCGACATCTCCGTTGCTGGCGCCATCGACGGAGCCGATCGCCGTGCTTGGTGACAGCGCTCCCGGTGAGCCGCTCCGCTGGCGGCTCGAACCGGGCGAGTCATTCTCTTTCCGCTTCGGCGAGCGAAGCACGCCCAGACTGACTGTGCCCGAAGATGCCGCCGTGCTCGTGGAATTCCGCGACATTGAGGGCATCCGACAGGGGCGCGTCGCCGTTCTGATCTTCGAGAGCGGGGCGGAGCTGATCGTTCACCCTGACCTGCTCGACGACCTGTTGGCCCGGACCGACATCGCCGACTCCACAGCCCTCGCGGTGCTAGCTTCAATCCGACGCTCAGTCGACGAAGCCCGTTTCACTCGCGACTCCCAACCGCCAGCGGAGGAAGAGGTGCCGCAGATTGCCAGCCCGACAGCCGCCGAGCCGGTGGAGCTGTCTCCAAACAGCCCTCCCGCCGTTGTGTCCGGCGCCGGAACCATTACCGTGCGGTTTGCCGAGTTTCAACTCACGCTCAGCCTGCCTGAGACCAAGTCCCGAAACGGCTTTTTGCTCGTCGCCCTACCTGCCGGCGCGGACGATCTCCGTCCTGCGCTGTACGTCGTCAGTCCGGATCATCCCGAGCAGCATCTGATCATCAGCTTTGAGACGGGAGTAGAGCTGGGGCGCGTCGTCACGGACCCAGCCACCGCCGACGAGCTCAACGCCATCTTTGACGCCGTCGCCCAATCCGTCGACAGCTAGCCCCTTTCCGACAACTATCGGGACAGGGGTTGGCCTCCGCAGTTCAACGCTGCGTTCTCCACCACCGCTCCAACGCGAGGCGTCGCCCTTGCCCCAACGCCTGTCTTTCGTCGCGCTGTCTCTTGGCGCCGCTCGACGCAGGATGGAGATCGGGAGAGGGCTTAACCGTTTAGGCAACTTAACGTAATATGCGCGCATGCGCGCAGCGGTCGTCCTCGGAGTGCTCCTGCTGGCCGCCCTGATCGGCGGCGGCGCCGCGCTGATCATTCGCGCCCAGTCCGACGACTCGGCAACCGAACTGCGGCTCAGCGCGCGGCGGCTGGACGATGGCAGCGTCGAGCTCGGCCTACAGCGCCGCACCGCGGGCGGCTGGAGCGCGCGCATCCTGCCCGACGGACGCTTCCTCTCGCTGAACGTGCCGAACAACGAGTGGCAGAACAGCGCCGCATTCGCGCTCGCCGAATCCGGCCTGGAGGAGGCTGCACCCGCCGCATCGCCAGCCGCCGATCAGGCTGAGCCCGTGCAGGAGGCGGCGGACGAGACAGTTGACGATGGTGACGAAGAGCCAGTCGCGGGAACAGCCGGCGAGGAGGACGCCGAGAGCGACACGCAAGCCGTAGAGCCGGAGGATGCACCGGACGATGCAGAGGAGCCGGCGGCGGAGGAGTCGACCGCCGCGAACGATGCAGACGGCGCGTTCGACGCGCCGGCCGACCTGATCATTGACGCGGTCAATGATGCGCGGGCGCTTAGCATCGCTGCGCCGCCGCAGCCCGGCTACGCGCTCTACCTGGTGAGCGGCGGCGACACGCTGAGCGGAATCGCGCTCGCCCACGGCGTGTCGCTTGCGCGGCTGCTTGAAATCAACGAGCTGACTCCGGCGACGCTGATCTACCCGGGCAATGAGCTCCGAATTCCTGTCGGAACGGATCAGGGGACGCTGGATCGCGCAATCAGCGGCGCTGTGCCCGATGCGGGCGATGCGCTCCCTTACATCCCGATCGAAGCGCCGTTCGACGCGATCAGCGGCGTCGCCTACGGCACAATCCGCGATCAGCGCAACGGCGCGATCCACTCGGCCGCGCTGACGACCAACAGCGAGGGCGCGCGGCTGGTCCTCGCCTGCTCCGAGGGGCAACTTGTCGCGTTCGTTCGGCTCCCTTCCGAGCTGCCTGAACTGAGCACCGACGGCCGATCGTCGCTCGGCATCTACTACCACCTCGATGACGGCCGTCTGCGCGGCGATCGCTGGCGCATCGGCGGGGGGCGCCTGTTCGCCGCGCCGGATGTAGAGGGCCTGATGGCCGAACTCAGCGGATCCGGACGGATCAGCTTGCGCATCGGGGCCGGCGCTGAGTCAGTGAATCTCACGCTCCCCATCGCCGACCTGCTCGCCACGCCCATCCAGCCCAACCTCGCCCGCTGCGGCGCGGGCGCGCCGCCGTGATAGAATTTGCCGCCCCACAGCGGCCACCGTTTGAGATCGATTGCATGTTCCGAGATCCACTGCGTGCTGCGGATGAGAGTGTCCAGCGCGGCGTGCTGGTGATCCGCACTCTCCCGAGGCCCTGCGTCGCAGGCGTCCCGTCCAAGGTTTATCCACACTTTCGTCATCTCGTGCCCCAATCCGTCATTCCCACCCCCGAGCGGGAATGACGGGAGTGGGGGCGGGGATGACGAAGAAAAGGGGGGGATGGGGGGCGCGCGGGCGGGGGATGGGGGGTAGGTCGGGGCTTTTGCGCTGCGGATGGAGTTGGGTTTGGGCCCCAGATCAAGTCTGGGGCGACGGATCTTGGGGATGGGGGCTGAGGTGGTTTGGGGCCGGTTCCCGCTCGGGGGCGGGAATGACGGAGGTAGGGACAGGGGATGGGGGGCGCGCGGGCGGGGGATGGGGGGTAGGTCGGGGCTTTTGCGCTGCGGATGGAGTTGGGTTTGGGCCCCAGATCAAGTCTGGGGCGACGGATCTTGGGGATGGGGGCTGAGGTGGTTTGGGGCCGGTTCCCGCTCGGGGGCGGGAATGACGGAGGTAGGGACAGGGGATGGAGGGCGCGCGGGCGGGGGATGGGGGGGTAGGTCGGGGCTTTTGCGCTGCGAAGGGGGTTGGGTTTGGGCCCCAGATCAAGTCTGGGGCGACGGATCTTGGGGATGGGGGCTGAGGTGGTTTGGGGCCGGTTCCCGCTCGGGGGCGGGAATGACGGAGATATGGGGCGGGAATGACGGGAGGTGGCGGGCGGAATGACGGAGGTGGGGAGCGTGTGACTGACCAGTGGGTGGGGGGGTGCGATAATGCGCAGCACAGCCGAAGGGGGGCGCGCGTGCCTGAGAGCCGATCCTCGCTGAAACCTGCCCGCGCCGCGCCGCGCGCCGCCAAGCGCGTCTCTGCGCTGGCGATCCCCGCCTGGCTGCCGCTCGGCGGGCTGCTGCTCGTCTCCGGCGCGGAGACGGTCCGCGTCACGGGCGCGCACCGCGAACTCTTCTTCAACATCGACCACTTCTGGGTGCTCTACCTGCTGCTGCCCTTCGCGATCGGACTGATCGTCTACGGCCTCGCCCGCCGCTCCCGCATCTGGCGGCTCGGGCGCGCCGATTTCTCTTTCGACAACTTCTCCACCCGCATCGCCCGCGTCGTGCGCGGCGGGATGGGCACCGAGCGCGTCCTGCGCGACCCGTATTCGGGCGTCATGCACCTCTGCATCATGAGCTCGATGATCGTGCTGTTCCTGGTGACGACGCTGCTGGCGATCGACGACTACATCCCCGTCGAAATCCTAGTCGGCCCCCGCTACCTCGGCTATTCGCTGGTCGCCGACATTTTCGGGCTGATCGGCATCATCGGGGTGGCGATGGCGATCGCCCACCGCTGGGTGCGCCCGCGCACCGCCTGGCTGCCCACCTGGGAAGACTGGCTGATCGTCGGCGGCCTCGGCGTGCTGCTCGTCAGCGGCTTCTTCGTCGAGGGTCTGCGCATCCAAGCCTCCGAGATCGACACCAACCCCGAGTGGTCCTACTGGTCGCCGGTCGGCTACGTGGTGGCGCTGATGTTCTCCGGCGTCTCCACTGCGGCGGTGCTCGACATGCACAAGGCGCTCTGGTGGTTCCACATGATCGGCGCGCTCGCCTGGATCTCGCTGCTCGGCTACTCCAAGATCAACCACCTCGTGATGGCCCCGGTCAACGCCTTCCTCAAGCGCACCTCCGCGCCGGGCAAGCTGGAGATGATCGAGAACATCGAGGAGCAGGAGCACTTCGGCGTGAGTCAGCTCGAGCACTTCTCGATGAAGCAGCTCTTCGAGCTCGATGTCTGCGTGCGCTGCGGGCGCTGCACCGACAACTGCCCGGCCGACATCGCCGGCCAGCCGCTCTCGCCCATGCACATCATCCAGGACCTCAAGTCCTACGCGACCGCCGTCGGCGAGCAGAAGGTGACCAACCTGATGCGCGGCGACGAGCTGGATTTCGGACTGGGCGACGCGCCCACGATGGTCGGCGAGGTCGTGCGCGACGAATCGCTCTGGGCCTGCCGCACCTGCGGCGCCTGCGTCGAAGCCTGCCCCGTCTTCATCGAGCATGTCCCCACCATCGTTGACATGCGCCGCTCGCTGGTGATGGAAGAAGCCCGCATGCCCGACACGGTGCAGGGCACGCTGGAGACGCTCGAACGCCAGGGCCACCCCTGGCGCGGCACTCCCTACACCCGCGAATCCTGGATGGAGGGTCTCGACCTCGATCCGGCCGAGATCACCTGGACCGGCGAGCAGGAGTACCTCTATTTCGTCGGCTGCACCGGCGCGTTCGTGGACCGCGCGCAGGCGATCACCCGCTCCGTCGTCTCGCTGCTGCGCGAGGCCGGCGTTTCCTTCGGCATCCTCGCCGGCGCGGAATCCTGCAACGGCGACCCGGCGCGGCGGCTCGGCCACGAATACCTCTACCAAATCCTCGCCGAGGGCCTGATCGCCGCCTTCAACGAGACCGGCGTCAAGAAAATCATCACCCACTGCCCGCACTGCTTCAACGTGTTCCTCAACGAGTACCCCGACATGGGCGGCACATACGAGGTGATCCACCACACCCAGTTGCTCGAACAGCTGCTGGCCGACGGCAAGCTGGAGCCGCGCGAGGTCGAGCCGCAGACGATCACCTACCACGACTCTTGCTACCTCGGCCGCCACAACGACATCTTCGAAGCACCGCGCCGCATCCTCGAGCAGGTGCCCAACGTGACGCTCGTCGAAATGCCGCGCAGCCGCGAGCAGGGGCTCTGCTGCGGCGCCGGCGGCGGCAACATGTGGATGGAAGAGCAGGGCGCGTCGCGCGTCAACGAGGTCCGCGTGCAGGAAGCCGCCGACACCGGCGCCGACGCGGCCTGCACCGCCTGCCCCTTCTGCATCCAGATGTTCGACGCCGGCATCGGCACGGTGCAGATGAACGTGGAGGAAACCGAGCGTCTCAACGTGCTCGACGTCGCCGAAATCCTGCAAAGCTCCACGACCGCACGAAACGGCTCCGACTAGCGCGCGCGCTTCATCGAGTCTGAGTTACCCGTCGTTGAAGAACCGGCTGATTCGTTCGCGGGCCTGGGCTTCCGTCTTGACCTGCCGCAGCTGAGCAGCCCACGGGCGGCCGGGATGCAACGTGTCCCACCAGCTGGCCTCTCCCTGGCGGCGGCCGGCGCCGGGATCGTGGTTGCCGAACCCATCCAGCCGAAGGTTCCAGATCGGCCGGTAGTGATCGATGAGGAATCGCTCGGCCAGCGTGATCCATACGGGAACCAGCGCCAGGTGGCGGCACTCAAAGTCGGCGACCGCGAGGTTGTCCGCCTCATCAACTGATCGCGCGTGCTCGCGAATCCGACGCTGTAGAGCCGGCGCCTCGACATCTACGGCGTCTCCTTTGCGTGATCCGGGCGGGACAGCCTTCCCCACATAGATCGGCGCGTCGGTGCCCGCGATCGGTTGGTAGGCGTCATGCTCACCGTTGTAGAACAGAGCATAGATGCCGGGCCCGCCCACTTCGCCTACGGCGTCCAGCTGCACACGCGGCCGACGCTCGAAATGCACGACCAGGCCGGCCATCAGGTTCTCGTACGTGAGGGGGTCGTACAGGTCGCTCATCGCTTTTTGATCTCGACTACCGACTCGTACAGCTTGACCGACTTGCCGGAGCCGGCGCGCACGCTTGAATTGATGATGCTGTTGCCGACCCGTGTTGCTCGCGGTGTATGGATGTCGACAACCGTCAGTCCATGCTCACGCGCAATCGCGGCCAAAAATTGGTCGGTCGGCACATGTACGCCCTGTACCACGCTGTTGCCGATCACGACCAGCGCTGTCGCTCGCCGCCGCAGGCACCACTTGATCCCTGCGGCGAATCGCACGCAGTCGTTGAGGTACGTCGTGATGTAGTTCGCCCAGCCCGGACCGCCGTAGAGACCGCGGTCCGTGTTTTGTTCGCGGATCGCATCCAGGGTGCGTCGGATATTCTGATCAGCGATGGACTGGTCCAACTCGACGTGTTCGAGATCGCGCGCGCGCTGCCAGTACGTGCCGAAGTTCTGAGACTCCAATTCGCGCAGCTCGCTCGGCGACTCGCAGAAGCCGAGCCAATAGAGGTGCGGGCGCGTGTTGCGGTTGTAGTGGTAGTTGTTCGCATACGGCGGCGACGTGATCAACAGATCGACGCTCTCGCGCTCCAGACGCTTGTAGCCGTCGAAGAACGATTCCGTGTACACGATCCCGTCCGGCCGCTTGCGGCGCTTGCGCATCCGCCGGTACCAATCGGCGTCATCCGCCATCTGCGACAGTTTATCCGCAACTGTTTTGGCGACCGGGTGATCGTCAATGTCTGGACGCCCCGCGGCCGCGCGGCGCCCGAGGCTCGGCTCGTACGAATAGTTCGAGTATTCGACCATCGTCGATGCGAACGCCAGGCGGAGCATGTCCGCGACCCGATCATCCGGCTGACGTTGCACGAAATCCTGCAAGAGCAGCACCTTTCGCTCGACTTCGGGGCTGTAGAACGGCGAGCGGGTGCGGAAGCCGCGCGGCGGCGTCGCCTGCGGCGTTGCACCGTTGAGCTCGGCGGTGCGGGCGTGCCGGTCGAGGTTGTCGACGGTGCGGCGTAGGGTCTCCGAACCCGCTCGGTGCGCGCTGAGCTTGAGCCGGGCAGCAAACGCGGCGTAGGGATTGATTTCGAACCCCACGGCGTCGTGGCCCGCCAGATCTGCCTCAACGAGCGTCGTCCCGACGCCGGCGAAGGGGTCTAGCACCATCTGCCGAGCCCCATTCGCGTAGGTCGCCAGCGCATCCTCGATGAAGTGCTTTGAGAAGCCGGCGATCCACGGCACCCAGCGATGCACGGGCGCCGAACGATTGGCGGCAAATGCGGGATCACGGAAGCCGGTCGCCACGGTTCCTCCAGTCGCACGAATGTACAGGTTCTCCGCCGCCGTGACAAGCGAAGGCTGCTGACCGTCGAGCGGTCAACCACACTCTAAGTCAGCGCAACCGCAGATCGAGATTTTGGGCGAGGCAACGAAGTGGCAGAGCCTCGTCGCCCCCCGAATTGCCCCATCGCCCGTCGCGCGACACAATGGCGGGCGTTGGGCGCAACCGCCCGTGGAATGAGGAACCCGATGGATGCAATCGTCTGCGTCAAGCAGATCCCCGACCCCGAGACGCCGGCCGCCGCCTTCAAGGTCGACGAGGCCGCCATGCAGGTGCTGCCCGCGCAGGGCATCTCGCCCGTCATCTCCCCCTTCGACGCCCAGGCCGTCGAAGCCGCGCTGCGGCTCAAAGACGCCGCCGGCGACGGCTCCGTCAACATCATTTCGCTGGGCCCGGACTCGGCGCGCGACGCGATCAAGCACAGCCTGGCGATGGGCGCCGACGAAGGCTACCACCTGCACGACGCCGCCTTCGAGGGCGGCGACGCCTGGACCACCGCTCTCGCGCTGAGCAAGGCCATCCAGCACCTCGGCGTGCCCGATGTGATCCTCTTCGGACGCCAGGCCGCCGACTGGGATCAAGGCTCCGTCGGCAGCATCGTCGCCGAACTGCTCGACCTGCCCTCCGCCACCGTGCTGCGCGCCGTCGACGGCGGGGCCGGCGCGCTGACCGTCTCCCGCGTCGTCGCCGACGGCTTCGAGACGATCGAAATCCCCACGCCCTGCGTGCTGACGATCAGCAACGAGTTCGGCGACCCGCGTTACCCGCAGCTGCGCCAGATCATGCAGGCCGCGCGCAAGCAGGTCACCGAATTCACACCCGGCGACATCGGCCTCGACGCCGCCGAAGTCGGCGCGGCCGGCGCGCGGCTCGAAATGCACGCGCTCTTCCAGCCGACCAGCGACGTCGAAGTCGAAATCATCGAAGGCGACACGCCCGAAGAGAAAGCCGCCGGCCTCGTCTCCGCCCTGCGCGACGCCAAAATCCTCTAGCCCGCAACCCGCAATCCCCCGCCATCACCCGCAACGGAGCCGCACATGTCCACCATCCTCGTCATCGGCGAAACCGAAGCCGGCGCACTGACCGCCGCCACCGCCGAACTGCTCGGCGCTGCCAACCGCCTGACCGCCGCACTCGGCGGCGACGCCGCGCTCGCCCTGATCGGCGCGGACCTCGCAGCCGCCGCCGAAGCCGCCGGCCCGGCCGGCGCGAGCACCGTCTACCGCGCCGCCGACGCTTCCCTCGCGCAGTACCAGACCGACGCCTGCCTGCCCGTCGCGCAGCAGATCGTCGAACAGGACGCGCCGCAGGTCGTCCTCATGGCGCAGAGCAGCATGGGCCGCGACCTCGCGCCGCGCCTCGCCACCCGGCTCGGCAGCGCCGCGGCGATGGACGCGCTCGGCCTTGAAGTCGAGGGCGACCGCGTCAAAGTCACCCGCTCCTGCTACGGCGGCAACGCCCGCCAGGTCGTCACCGTCAAAACCGATCCGCAGGTGATCACCGTCCGCGCCAAGTCCCAGGACCCGCTCGAGCCCGACGCCTCGCGCAGCGCGGAGATCGTGGATGTGACGCCCGCCGGCGCCGATGTCCGCGCCCGCGTCACCGCCAAGGATGCCGCCGAGTCCGAGGGCGTCCGCCTTGAAGACGCCGAGATCGTCGTCTCCGGCGGCCGCGGCCTCGGCGGCCCCGAAGCCTTCGGCGACCTCGAGCAGCTGGCCGGCGTGCTCGGCGCAGCCGTCGGTTCCAGCCGTGCCGCCTGCGACCTCGGCTGGTACCCCCCCTCTCAGCAGGTCGGCCTGACCGGCACCGTCGTCTCGCCCACGCTCTACCTCGCCATCGCGATCAGCGGCGCATCTCAGCACATGGCCGGCTGCGGCGGCAGCAAGAACATCGTCGCGATCAACAAAGACCCCGACGCCGCCATCTTCGCCTTCTCCCGCTTCGGCATCGTCGACGACTACAAAAAGGTGCTCCCGGCCCTCGAATCCGCCCTCAAGGACGCCCTCGCCGGCTAGGGCCGGGATGCGCGGCGAACGCCGTCTCCGGCTCTCTTCACCCTCAGCGCTGCGAACAGAGTTGGGTTTGGGCCCCAGATCAAGTCTGGGGCGACGGAGGGGAGCACGGGGGCGACGGATCCTGGGGACGCGGGGGTTGGAGGGCGCGTGGGGAGATTCCCGCTCGGGGGCGGGAATGACGGGGAAAGGGGCGGGAATGACGGGGGGAGGAAGCCTGGGAATGACGGGGCAAGGGGTGGGAATGACGGGGGGATGGGGCGCGGGGGTTGGGTGCTGTTCACGGCGAGATACCCCCGTTCGGGCCGGGGCAGGCTCCGCGGCAAGCGCGGGTATGACGGAGGGGGCGCGGGTATGACGGAGGGGAGCGCGGGTATGACGGAGGGGGCGGCTACGAGTCGGCTTACAGGCCTGCCGTCTTCCGCCACGCCCGAATATCCGCCGTGTGCATCACATCGTGCTCGATCAGCGCGTCCACCACATCGTTCACGCTCAGACAGTCGTCGCCGATGTCGTAGCACGGCTGCGCCCGCTCATCGTCCGTCTGCGTCTGCAAGCGCCGCGCCAGCTCCCCGGTCGCGCCCGTCAGCGCCTCGAACAGCTCCGCCATCGCCCGGTCCGCCCAGCGATGCGGGGCCGAGCCGTTCATCTCGTGCTCTCTGGGAAACTCCCCGATCGGTTCTCCGCGGTCGTAGCGGTTCAGCGCTTCCAGCACCCAGCTGTCCCACGCCGCCAGATGCGCCAGACATTCCCGGATGCTCCACTCCCCCACCACATTCGGCTCGTCGTAGGCCTCCGCCGGCAGCGCCGCGGCCGCCTCGATCAGACAGCGACGGCTCTCTTCCAGATCGATCGTGTCGCTGCGGGCTTCCATGTCGGCTTCCGTGTGGGCGTCTGTGGCCATGGCGGTTCCTGAGCTTGGATTCTGATGTTCGGGAAAGCTGCGGCGCAGCGCGCCGCCGATCGGCTCTGCAACGAATTTGGGTTAACGCTAGCCAAGCATTCCCCCCGCTCTACGTAGCCTGCGCTACACAACGCCGCCCAGACGCGCGGCGCGCAGCCTCCGCCCCTCGCTCGCTTGCGCTCAGTTGAGGGCGTGGATAGCCTGCGTAGCTGACGCACTTGCGCGCGCAGCCAGCGTGGAGCGCCGCATCGTGGCCGCTCCCGCGCGCCAGATTTCCGCCCCACGCCGTGATGTTGGGAACCCATGCGCTCAATCGGACTCACGGGCGGCATCGCATCGGGCAAATCGACCGTGGTCGAGCTGCTGCGCGAGTTCGGCGCAGCCACGATCGATGCCGACAAGCTCGGCCACCAGACCTACGAACCCGGCACCGACACCTTCAACGCCGTCGTCGCCGCCTTCGGCGACGAGCTGGTCGCCGACGACGGCACGATCGACCGCCGCGTGCTCGGCGGCAAGGTCTTCGGCAAGCCCGACCAACTCAAGCGCCTCACCGACATCGTCTGGCCCGGCATCCGCGCCCTCGCCGCCGCCGAACTCCGGCGGCTCGCCGCCGCGGGAACCGAGGTCGCCGTGCTCGAAGCCGCCGTCCTGATCGAGGCCGAATGGCAGGACCTCGTCGACGAAGTCTGGGTCGTCTCCGTCTCGCCCGACGCCGCGCGCGAGCGCCTCATGGCCCGCAACAACATGAGCGCCGAAGACGCCGACGCCCGCATCAACTCCCAACTCAGCAACGACGAGCGGCTGCGGCACGCCGACATCGTGCTCGACACCGATTGCCCGCTCGATGAAGTCCGCGGCCGCGTCGAGGCCGCCTGGACCGCGCTCGCCCGGCGCAGCGCCGACTGACCCGCACACCAACCCGCACGCAAGCGAACCGCACCAGCGAGGGAACCGCATCGATGACCACCGCCGCCGAACCGATTACCGAATACCGCTCCTGGGCCGTCGAAGAGTTCCGCCTCGAAGAAGAGCCCTACTACGTCCCCGTCAAGGACGAAGTCGAGGTCTTCCAGTCCGCCTGGAACAGCAAAATCCCCGTCCTGCTCAAGGGCCCCACCGGCTGCGGCAAAACCCGCTTCGTCGAGTACATGGCCTACCACCTCAACCGCCCGCTCTCCGTGATGCGCGACGGCAAGGCCGAAATCGAGGAGGAATCCAACCTCCCGCTCGTCAC
Source organism: Dehalococcoidia bacterium (assembly GCA_965242565.1). Taxonomy (GTDB): domain Bacteria; phylum Chloroflexota; class Dehalococcoidia; order Bin125; family Bin125; genus CATQGW01. The sequence continues at coordinate 2,626,862 of OZ251457.1, forward strand.
CGTCGCCTGCCACGAAGACCTCACCGCCAGCGACCTCGTCGGCCGCTACCTGCTCGAAGGCAACGAGACCGTCTGGATCGACGGCCCGCTCACCCGCGCCGTCAAGGCCGGCGCGATCTGCTACCTCGACGAGGTCGTCGAAGCGCGCAAGGACACCACCGTCCTGATCCACCCGCTCACCGACCACCGCCGCATCCTGCCCGTTGAGAAGAAGTCCCAGCTGCTCCAGGCCCGCGACGGCTTCTTGCTCGTCATCTCCTTCAACCCCGGCTACCAGAGCGCGCTCAAGGACCTCAAGCAAAGCACCCGCCAGCGCTTCGTCGCCATCGAATTCGACTACCCGCCCCGCGAAACCGAGGCCGAAATCGTCCGTCACGAGTCCGGCTGCGACCCCGACATCGCCCTCAACCTGGCCAAAATGGCCGAGAAAATCCGCAACCTCCGCGAGCACGGCCTCGCCGAGGGTGCCAGCACCCGCCTGCTGATCTACGCCGGGCGCATGATCACCCAGGGCGTCTCGCCCCGCCGCGCCTGCCAGGTCTCCATCGTCTGGCCGCTCACCGACGACGGCGAAATCCAGCGCAGCATCGAAGAAGTCGTCTCCTCGATCTTCGAGGAGTAGCCGCGACGGCCCCGCGCTGCGCCCCGGGCGCTCCGCGCGCGCCGGCGCGCGCCGCCGGGCTGGGAAAGGCCGCGCGTGCGTCTCGGCATCGTCAGCGATATCCACTGCAACATCGCCGCCCTCGACCGCGCCATCGAGCAGATGGGCGAGGTGGACGAGCTGCTCTGCGCCGGCGACGCCTGCTACCAGTACCGCTTCTCCAATGAGGTCGCGCAGCGCATCCGCGAACTCGGCGGCCGCTACGTGCTCGGCAACCACGAGGAGATCCTGCTCAGCGAGGCCGGCGCGCGCGCCCAGGCTTCCGACACCGTCGACCGCGAGCTGCTGGAGTGGACCCGCGGCCAGCCGCAGCTCATCCGCTCCGAGGTCGGCGGCAAGAAGCTGCTGATGTTCCACGCCACCCCCTGGGCGCCCTACCGCGACTACCTCTTCCCCCACGACCCGCAGCTCGAGCGGCTCGCGGAGGAAGAAGCCGACTTCATCATCTACGGCCACACCCACGCCCCGATGGTGCGCCGCATCGGCCGCGCCCTGGTGATCAACCCGGGCTCCGCCGGCGAGGCGCGGGGCGTCGAACGCAGCCTCACCTATGCTGTGTTGGATACGGCCGCCGACGCGGCCACAATCGAGCAGATCGTCGCGCCCGCGGATTAACCCGCCCCGACGCTGCCCAACCTCTGGACGGATGCCGATGACCGAACGATCGCCCCAAGCGCCGCTCGACACGGCGCGCGAAGCGCTGCGCGCCTTCCCCCCCGCCCTCAGCCAGGAGTTTGAAGCCGCCGTCGGCGCGGTTCAGCCGATCCTCGAAACCGACGAGTTCGCCCACTGGGTCGAAACCGGCCTGGGCGTCGCCCGCCACTCGCTCCGCTCTTGGGAGGCGTCCTCCGAATACTTCCGCAGCAGCAGCGCCATGCTCGAACAGGTCACCTACGACCGCATGCGCGAGTGGTGCGCCGTCGGCGTCGGCCTCATGGACACCTCGCCCGCCCTGGCCGGCGCGCTCTTCCGCGCCAGCCCTCAGGTGCTCCCCCACCTCGCCGTCAACCAGGCCGACGACTGGGCCGCCCAGGGCCGGTCGCTCTACAAGGGCACCTGGAAATCCGGCTCGCTCTCCGCCCAGTACTTCGATGTCAGCCCCCAGGTGCTCCCGCACCTGCCGCTCAGCCAGATGCGCCTGCTCGTCGAGCTGATCGACTCCCTCGCCAGCCACTCCTACGAGCTGGCCAGCGCCTGCCTCGGCATGGCCCCCACCGTGCTCGGACAGCTCGAGCGCAGCGACCGCGCGCCCTTCCTCGAATTCGGCGGCATCGTCGCCCACACCGCCTGGGTCGACGCCCGCGTTTACTTCGAGCGCGGCCCCGCTGCTCTGCACCAGGTCAACCCCGAGCAGCGCGGACGCTACCTCGGCCTGGCCGGACAGGTCGCGCTCAAAGTCGGACGCCTCGGCCACCCCTACTTCATCGAATCCGCCCAGGCCCTCTCCGAGGTCGACCGCGAACTCCACGAAGGCCTGCTCGAACTCTCCGAGCAGCTCGCCCCCCACTCCGGCGACGCCGCCATGGAATTCCTCAAGTCCAGCCCCCGCGTCGTCCAGCGCCTCAGCATCGACGACATCGCCCGCTGGCAGGAATTCGGCCTCAACATCCTCCAGCAGAGCGTCGACGGCGGCGAAGCCTTTTTCCGCCTCGAATCCACCCGCGGCGAAGAGGTCATGGAAGCCCTCTCCGCCCGCGTTGACCTCGATCGCGTCTCCGAACTGATCCGCATGTACTGCAAGGCCCTCACGGGCGTCGATGTCGGCATCAAATCCTCCGAGGAGCTTGCTTCCAAGGGCGTCGGCTGGGTCGATGAGAGCAGCCCCACCACCGAGGGCACCACCATCTACCTGCCCGACATGGTCGAGCGCTACGCCGACAAGGACGACAACTTCAGCGTCTACAAGGTCTTCGCCACCCACCAGGCCGGCCGCCTCGAATTCGGCTCCTTCGAGTACCACCAGGACCGCGCCCCGCGCGTCTTCGAGCCGCCCGCCAACGGCCAAACCGCCGAGAACGGCGCAGCCGTCGGCGTTGCCGCCGCCCCGTCCGCCGACGCGCCCGACGCCATGCCCGAGGCCGCCGAAATCCACACCGACATGGAGCGCTTCTTCGACCGCTTCAACGACCGCCGCCTCGCCCACGACCTCTTCACCATCATCGAAGACACCCGCATCGACACCATCGTCAAGCGCGAGTACGCCGGCGTCCGCCGCGCGCTCAACCGCCTCCAGCAGGCCGCCGCCGAGCAGCGCCGCCCCGTCGAAAACATGCCCGCCCGCCAGGCGATGGTCGAAAACCTGCTCCGCGCCAGCCTCGACGACGCCGGCAACATCCGCTGGCCCGGCGAACTCGCCGACCAACTCCGCGCCCCCCTCCGCATCCTCAACCGCATCCGCCAGGAAGGCGCCACCGTCGAGGACTCCGCCGCCGCCACCCAACTGCTCTACGACTGGGTCGCCCAGGTGCCCAACGTCGAGCTCGACACCGACGACTGGAGCGACTTCGAAGACCACGCCGCCGCCGGCGACCAGGAAGAGGGCGACGCCGACCTGATGCCCGGCAGCGGCTCCAGCGGCCTCGAAGAATCCTTCATGCCCTTCATGCCCGGCTCCGAGGAACGCCCCTACGACAGCCCCGAACCGGTCGACTTCCGCGGCGACTTCAAGCCCGAACTCGTCCAACTCCTGATGAAGCTCAAGGGCGAAACCGGCAGCGGCGACGCACCGCCCATCCCCCTCTCCAAAGAACAACTCCAGGAACTGCTCGAAAAGAGCGTCGAAATCTCCATCAACGAACTGATGGACATGGACCTCGCCGAATCCTCCGGCATGTTCCTCGACAACCTGCTCAAGGAGGTCAACAGCGTCCAGGGCGACCGCCCCGAAGGCCAGCAGGCCATGGGCGACGACAGCACCGGCCTCGACGACGAAGGCGAACTGCCCGTCGAAGCGCAGTCCTTCTACTACGACGAGTGGGACTTCCGCGCCGCCGACTACAAGCCTCGCTGGTGCCGCGTCCAGGAACAGCGCGGCGAAGTCGGCGACATCGGCTACTACACCGAGACTCTCCACGACCACGCCCAGCTGGTGCAGGAGACCCGCAAGCAGTTCGAAATGCTGCGCCCCGAGCTCTTCCGCAAAATGAAGCGCCTGACCGACGGCGAGGACTACGACCTCGACGCCGTGATCGAGTGGTACACCGAAAAAATCGCCGGCGCGACCACCGAGACCAAGCTCTTCTACCGCCGCAACAAGGTCGAGCGCGATGTCGCCGTCGCCTTCCTGCTCGACGTCTCCGCCAGCACCGACGAGGAGATCCAGAAGCACCAGGACCGCCGCCAGGACGACCAGTTCGACGACGACCCCCGCAAGTACCTCTCCTGGTGGGCGCAGCGCCGCGCCGAAGCCGCCCGCCACCCCGGCAAGCGCATCATCGACCTCGAAAAAGAAGCCGTCGTCCTGCTGATCGAGGCGCTCGAAGCGATCGGCGACAAATACGGCGTCTACGGCTTCAGCGGCTACGGGCGCGACAACGTCGAATTCTTCGTCTACAAGGACATGGACGAGCCTTTCGGCGACCGCACCAAGGAGCGCATCGACAAAATCGCCCCCGTCCGCTCCACCCGCATGGGACCGGCCATTCGCCACTGCATCTGGAAGCTCCAGAACACCGACGCCAAGGTCAAAATCCTGATGCTGCTCTCCGACGGGCGCCCCCAGGACCACGGCTACGGGCGCGACCGCACCGAGAAGGAATACGCCATCCACGACACCAAAATGGCGCTCACCGAGGCCCGCCGCGAGGGCATGGTGCCCTTCGCCCTCACCGTCGACCGCGCCGGCCACGACTACCTCAAGCAGATGTGCCAGGACATGGCCTACGAGGTCGTCGCTGACATCGAGTCCCTCCCCCGCCGTCTCCCCGCCCTCTACCGTCGCCTGACCGGCTAACCCCATGCAGCGCAATGCGAGCGACGGCGCGGGCGGCGCAATCCCTCTGCTCGCAGGCGGCTTGGCTGTCGCTGCCGTCGCCGCGGCCCTCGTCGCCGTCCTGCTCGGCCACGCCTCAACCGATCTCTACCTCGGCGCAACGATCGCCGCCGCCGCCGCAACCGCCCTCTTCGTCCTCCACCTGATCCGCAGCCGCGCCGACCTCTCGGCCTGGACCGCCGTCGCCCCGCTCGGCGTCGTGCTCGGCCTGCTCGGAGTCGCCGCTAGCGGCGCATCCTGCGGCGTCGCCTGCATCGCCGTCGGAGCCCCCATCGCCGGCCTCGCCCTCTCCCCGCCCACCCTCAACCTCCGCCGCCTGCGCCGCTCGGTGCCCCGCTAATGCTGTCGCGATCCGAAGTTCATGCCCTACGAGAGCGTTTCGAAGCGCTTGAGCAGTGGAATCGGAAGCAGGCAAGAGACCAGGCGCTTCGACGCAATCTCGCCGACCTCAAGGCCACGTTCCGTTGGTTTGAGCTGCGTATGGCGCTCTTGCTCATGGCCGGCTTCGGCGCCGTAGCCGGCGTCATCATCGAGCGGACCTAGCCCACGCCTCGCAAAGCGCACCGCAACACCCAATCCACCCCCAGCACGCACCGCCTAATTCGTCAGCCGCAGCTCGCGGTTCAGCTCCAGGCGCAGATACCACCGCCAGGTTGCCAGCACGCCTGCCAGCAGCACCGCGATTAGGGCCCCGAAGGCGATCCCCAGAATCTGCCAGTCGGTCTCCACCACGAACGGCGGGAGCACCTGCCGGCCTGTCTCGTCGAACTCCAGGTAGGCCAGCAGCAGCAGCGAAATCCGGTTGCCCAGCAGCACGCCCAGCGCCAGCCCCGTGCCCACGATCAGCACGTACTCCAACAGCACCTGAATCAGAATCGAGAGCCTCCCCACCCCCACCGTGCGCAGCAGCGCCATTTCCAGCCGACGCTGACGCGCCGCCACCGCCATCGAGACCAGAAACGCCAGCGCCAGCAGCACGCTGATCGCGATGAACGCCACCAGCAAAATCCCGCTCCCCCCCGCCGTGGTCAGCGGATCCCGCCCCTGCTCCACCAGCCGGTCCTGCATATCGCTCCAGTCGCGCAGCGAGTAGCGCGACCGCCGCAACTCCGCCAGCGTCGCCGCCAACTGCTCCGGGTCGTCCGTCAGATCCAGCCACACCTCCGTCGGCTCGATCGACGGCCGCAGCCCGGTCACCGCGCCCAGATGAAACAGCGCGTCGTAATCGGCCACGATGAATGACTTCTCGTCGGGGCGCAGCGTGGGGAACAACTCCACGATCGCCGCCACCCGGCCGGACACGTTCATCGTGTCCATCCGCACCGTGAAGCGATCGCCGACCTCCAGCAGTTGCCGCTCCGCAAAGTCCTCACTCACGATCATCGGCACCGTGCAGCGCCTGCTGGTGCAGAACGACGGATCCGCATAGTGCGCTCCGCGCAGCCCCGGGCTCTGCCCAACGCCCGGTGTGAACTCCATCACCTGCGCGCCGCTCACCGCATCCTCCGCCTCGCTGAACACCAGCTCGTCGTCGGCCTCGCGCCGCTGCCGGTAGCGCACCCAGCTCGCCTCTTCGAAATCCTCCACGAGCAGTTCGCGGCCGTCCGGCTGAATCGCGGTCACCGCGTCGAACCGCACTGTCGCCGGCTCCGACACGAACACGCCGAACGGCTCGCTCATCACGATCGCGTGCAGTGTGTAGGGCGCGACCGCCCCCGAACCAACGACCTCGCGCTGGAAATCAACCTCGATCGGCGTCCAGTCCAGGGCCGGATCCGGCGCCTCGATCTGCCCCGCCGTGAAATAGCGCCCGTCGCCGTCGCGCACCCGCAGCCAGAAGGTCTGATCGCTCTCGCCCTCGGTCAGATCCACCCAGATGCGCAGCGTCTCGGTGCTCTCGGGGATGCCCACCCCGCGGCCTGTCGGCGGCACATCGATCGCCCGGATCAGATCGTCGAACGCCAGCTGCGAGAGATCGTCGCGGAACCACAGCATCTCCTGCGCGTCGCGCGGCTCGATCGCCAGCAGATCCACTGCCGATGCCGTCCCGATGCTGCGCCCGGCCGCCACGCCCGAGCGGTGCGTCGCGCTGAGCCGCTCCACACCGTCAATGTCCGCCAGGCGGCGCTCCACCCCCGCCGGCGAGGAGTAGGCCGCATCGGCCAGCCGCACACGATGCTCCACTCCCGCGTCGTACTGAATTCGCTCGGTCAGCGAGCGATCGACCGTATCCGCGTAGGACGCCGCAAACGTGCCCAGCGCCGCCCCGAGCATCAGCAGAATCGTCAGCCGCGCCGCCGGACCCACCGTCCGCGACACGTAGCGCAGCGTCGCCGCAATCGAGAGCGGGAAGCGGTCGTAGGTCACCCACGCCACCACTCGATAGACCCACGGGAGAATCCGCAGAATCACCAGCGTCGCCGCCAGCGCGAACAGGATCGGCGTGCTCAGCAGCAGCGGATCCGCCGACAGCCCGCCCACGCTGTTCCGCTCGAACACCGTGCCGCGCAGATCCGCCTCGAAAATCAGCCCCACTGCCACCAGCACCAGCGCCACATCGAGGTAGTAGCGTTGCAGCGCGTTTTGCCCGCCGGGTCGCGTCAGCCCGCGCAGCCGCTCCGAGAGCACCCGCGTGCGGCTCGCGACGAACAGCGGCACCAGCATGAAGATCACCGCCACGATCGCCCCGGCCGCCGCCAGCAGGAACGCATCGTCGGTCAGCGTCACGTTGATCGCCTGTCCGCCGGTCAGCGTCTCGAACGTGCCCGTGTAGCCCAGCAGGCTGATCACGCCCGCCGCAATCAGCGGACCGATGATCGCCGACACGATCGCCAGCACCAGCCCCTCGATCGCCGTCAGCCCCAGCACCTGCAGCAGCGACGCGCCGCGGCTGCGCATCGAGAACAACTCCTCCCGCCGCTGCGCCACCAGCACCCCCGACACCACCACGATGTAGAACAACGCGATTCCCACGATCTGGGCCAGCAGCAGCAGAATCGGCGCCCGCGCGAACGACAGATCGCGCGTGAACTGGTCCAGCCGCGGCTCGATCGGACTCAGCAGCGATCCGCCCATGCTGCGCAAATCCGCGCGCAGCAGATCGAACATCGCCTGTGTATCTTCCAGCACCGCGACATTCAGTTGATCCGTGTCCAACTCGCTGATCCAGGTCACGTTCACCGGGTACTGGCCGACCAACTCCGCCAGATACTGGTCGAACGTCGTCGTGGAGACGATCAGCGGCAGCACCTGTGCGCGCGGCGCGCCGACGAACATCGGCCCCACGATGCTGCGCGGCAGCCGCGACCAGAACGCGCTCCCCCGGTCGTCGGGCTGCACCAGCGCCGTCACCACAATCGGAATTACCCGCTCCACGCGCAGCGTGGGCTGGCAGGGCGGGCGCGGCGGCGGCGGCGGGCCACCCGGCGGCGGGTCCGGCTCCCGGTCGCACTCGTCGAACCCGTCCCGAATATTGAACCGGTGCCCCGGTTCGATCCCGTACTGCCGCGCAACGAACGCCGGCATCGCCGCCTGCAACGGCTCGGTCAGCTGCACGCCGCCCAGCGCCTCGCTGTGCTCCACCTGCGGCGGAAACGGCAGCCGCCCCGCCGTCACCTCAACCTGATCCAGCGCCCCGTCGAGCGCCGCGAAAATCGCCGCAGGCGGCTCCTGCGTCCCCGCCCGCGGCGCCTGATCGACTCCCAGAGGATTGGTCGAGATAAACCGCCGCTGCCCTGTCTCCAGCTCTCCGAAGCGCTCCGCGATGCTCTGCTCCACATACTCCCGCGCCGCAACGTTCGCGCCGCCGCTGAGCGGCGCGCCGTTGAGCGTCGCAAACGACTGCCGCCGATCCTCCAGCTGGTTGCGCAGCGTCACCGTCAGCGAGAGATCCGAGACCGCCCGCGTGTAGATCGAGGTCGCCGCCATCAGAATCGCGGCGACCAGAATCCCCGCCGCGATCACCAGCTGGAAGCGCCAACTGTCGCGCATCCGGCGGAACACGAACGCCAGCACCACCGCGAGAGTTTCCACGTGTCAGCGCTCCGGTGCTCGCGTCGTTCCACAGATCGTATTCGGACCGGGCTTGTAGTCTACGGACAGCCCGCCCGACGATCATCGCCGCGACCGCCGCCGGCCGCGCCGCGCCGCCGAAACTCCGCCCATGCTGAGCGCCATCCTCGCCGCCTGGCCCACCGCGCTGCGCATCGCCGTCCGCCGCCTCAACGGCAACCGACGCCTCATGGCCGCCGTCGCCATCGGCGTGATCCTCGCCGTCGCGCTCATGGCCAGCACCGTCATCTACCGCGGCGCCCTCCGCCAACTCGGCCTGCAAACCGACCTCAACCGTGTGCCCGACGCCGAAATCGATGTCCGCGTTCTCAACTCCGCGCACGGCCTCGCCCGCGGCCTCTCCGACGAGTCATTCGACACCATCGACCGACGCCTCCGCATCGCCCGCGATTACATCTCCGGCACCGTCGAATCCCTCACCTCCGCCACCTTCTTCATGACCGAGCTCGGCGAAGTCCCCCCCGAGCAGGACCCCCGCGATCGCAGCCGCATCCTCTACTTCGAAGGCGTTCAGGACAAAATCGAGCTGCTCGAAGGCCGCTGGCCCGACGCCGGCGGCCCCGCTACGCCCGACGCGCCGCCCACCATCGAAGTCGCCATCGGGCAGCGCGCCGCCGAAGCCGGCGGCTTCCAACTCGGTACCCGACGCGCCATCCATCCCTCCTGGCAGGACGACACCGCGCCGATCACCATCGAAGTGGTCGGCATCGTTACCCCCATCGACTACACCGAGCGCTACTGGGGCGTCCGACGCGATCACTTCCAGGTGCCGACCGAAACGACCGACGCCTTCGCCTTCTTCGCGCCGCGCGAAACGCTGGTCGACACCATGGCCGGCTACCTACCCACGCTCCGCGCGCGGCTCGAAGTCCTCGCCCTCGTCGACCGCCCCGCCTTCACCTCCGACCTCGCCGCCGAAGCCGCCCTCCGCTTCCGCGGCGCGTTCGAGGCCATCGCCAAGGAAATCGAGCGCACCCGCGTCGAAACCGAAATCGTCAAAACCCTCGACGCCTACGAAACCAAAGAATTCTTCTCCTCCATCCCCCTGCTCGTCCTCACCCTCCAGATTGTCGGCATCGTCCTCTTCTACCTCGTGCTCGTCTCCACCATGGTTGTCGAGCGCCAGCAGTCCGAGGTCGCCCTGCTCAAGAGCCGCGGCGCCGGCCTCTGGCACATCATGGCCATCTCAGCCATTGAGGGCGTCCTGCTCGTCGCGCTCGGACTCGGACTCGGCCCGCTCGTGGCGCAGGAAGCCATCGCGCTGCTCGGCTTCGCCCCCGCCTTCGACGGGCTCACCGGCGGCGCGCGCCTCACCGTCGAACTCACCGGCGAGACCTACATCTGGGCCGCCATCGGCGCCGCGCTCTCCTTCATCGCCCTGCTCTGGCCCGCCTGGCGCTCCAACCGCGCCACCGTCGTCCACTACGTCCGCGCCACCTCCCGCCCGCAGGACAAACCCGCCTTCCAGCGCTACTACCTCGACCTCGTCGTCGTCGGCATCGGCGCGCTGCTCTTCTTCCAACTCCAGGACTCCGGCTCGCTCGTCACTGAAGACCTCTTCGGCGGCCTCGACCAGGACCCACTCCTCCTCATCGCCCCAGCCGTCTTCGTCGTCACCGTCGCCGTCCTCTTCCTCCGCCTCTTCCCCGTGCTCCTCTCCGGCTTCGCCTGGATTGCCCGCCAAATCGGCGGCGCATCCATGCAGATGGTGCTCTGGCACCTGACCCGCGCCCCCGTCCAACCCGGACGCCTTGCGCTGCTTCTGATCATGGCCACCAGCCTGGGCATGTTCGGCGGCACCTTCGGCGCAACCCTCGATCGCTCCTTCGACGACCGCGCCGCCTACGAATCCGGCGCCGCCCTCCGCCTCGCCGACATCCGCTCCGGCGGCGCATCGGCCCAGATGCTCGAAGCAGACCTTGCCGACGCCCCCGGCGTCGCCGCCCTGTCTCCCGTCGTCCGCGCCAACGGCAGCTACACCCGCGGCGTGCTCGACGTCACCGACGCCACCGTGCTCGCCGTCGACCCCGAATCCTTCGCCGATGTGCTCTGGTACCGCGACGACTTCGCCGTCGACGGCATCGACAACCTGCTCGCCCAGCTCGACGCACCCGCAGTCGACATTCCCGACATCACCATCCCCGCCGACGCGCACTACATCGGCCTCTGGCTTTGGCTGCCGGAGGCGCGCGGCGCGCTCTCGCCCAGCATCCGCGTCAAAAACGCCCAGGGGCGCTACCGCGACCTACGGCTCGATGGCCTCCCGCGCGGGCGCGGTTTCGGCGGCGGCCCGATCACGGAAGGTTGGCGCTTCCTCGTCGGCGACCTGCGCGAAGCCCAGAGCGTCAGAACCGGCCCCGAAATCGGACCCTGGCAGGTGCTCGCCGTCGGCATCCGCGCTTCCGGCTTCAGCTCCTTCTCCGGCCGCGTCATCTACGACGATCTGCAATACAGCGCATCCGCCGCGCTGCCCGAAGACTGGAACGAAAACGGCTTCCGCGACGGCGTCGTGATCGAGGGCTTCGAAACCCAGGGCCGCTGGACCGTCTTCTCCGACATCCTGCGCGGCGAAGCCCTGCCCGACGACGCCCGCCTCAGCAGCGACACCGTCTACGGCGGCCAAACCGCTATGCGCTACAGCTGGGCGCAGCAAATCCAGGGCCGCAGCGGCATCCCGCGCGGCATCCGCCTCGTCGGCCCCGAAGACCCGCTCCCCGTCGTCGTCAGCAACGCCTTCCTCGAAGAAGCCGCCCTCGAAGTCGGCTCGCGGGTCACCATCGGCGTCGCCAACATCTTCGTCCCCGTCGTGATCCGGGGCTCTTTCGACCTCTTCCCCACCTGGGATCCCCAGGGCGGGCGTTCCCTGATCCTCGCCGACCGCACCTATCTCGATTACCGCGTCAATCGCAACCCCACCAGCGGCGGCTCCCTCGCGCCCAGCGAGGTCTGGATCCGCCCCACCGACGACGACGGCCTCCAGCAACTGCGCAGCTACCTCGAACTCTCCCCGCCCTGGCTCCACACTCCCTGGGATGTCGAAGCGATCCGCGATCTCCAGGACGAAGACCCGCTCGTCGCCGCCGGCTGGGAGGGCCTCCTCTTCATCACCTTCATCGCCATCGTTCTGCTCAGCGCGCTCGGCTTCCTCGTCGCCTCCGTGCTCGTCGCCCAGCAGCAGCAGGGCGAATTCGCCGTGCTCCGCACCATGGGCTTCTCCACCCGCCAAGTGCTGATCGTGGTCGGCCTCGAAAAACTGCTGATCATCTTCGTCTCGATGGCCATCGGCACCCTGCTCGGGCTCCAGCTCGGCGTGATGATGCTCGAATTCGTCGGCTTCGTCGAAACCGGCGAAGCGCTGCTCCCGCCCTTCGTCACCGTCACCGACTGGGCCACCATCGGCGGCGCCTACGGCGTCCTCGGCCTCGTCTTCCTCGGCGCAATCGCCGTGATCGTCGCCCTCTACATGCGAATGGCGATCGGCCAAATCCTGCGCATCGGCACCGAGTAGCCGGCCTCAGTCCCCGCCCGCCGCCGGCTGCTCCGCCGCCTGCGCCACATCCGGCACAACCTCCGTGATCTCCCCATGCCGAATGATCGAGCGAATCCGCGGCAGACCGATCAGGAACACCACCATCACGATCACAAATATGATCCCCGGCACCACCGCGAACAGCCGCAGATCCACGTAGTCCGCCGCCAGACTGCTGACCAACGCGCTGATCGACATCACACCGCCCGCGAACATCGCGTACAGACTCATCACCCGCCCGCGAATCGTGTCCGGCACCACCGCCTGCACCATCACGCTCGACAGCGCCATGAACATCGCCGTGCTCGCCCCCGTAATCACCCCCGCCACGATCGCCAGCAGCAGCGAGTCAACCAGCCCGAAGAACGTCAGCGCCGCGCCCGAAAGCAACCCGACTACAAGCAGCAGCCGTCCGCGAATCCTGCCGCCCGGCACCGCCGAGAGCGTCACCGTGGCGACCAGCGCGCCGCCGCCGAAACCCATCAGCAGATAGCCGAACTCCGTCGATCCCCCGTCCAGCACGCGATCCGCGTAGGCCGGCAGCAGGCTCAGGTCGAACGCCATCGTCAGCATGCAGTGCAGCGCCACCAGCCCAATCGTCATCCGCACCATCGGCGCGCGCCCCAGATAGGCCAGGCCATCGCGGATGTTGTCCGCCGTGTCGCGCAAAATGCCCCGCTCGGCGCTCGCTTTGATTCCGCCCGTCGAGCGCACCTTGATCCGCGTCATCTGCCAGACCGAGAGCAGCAGAATCACCGATGCCCCGGCAAACACCCAGCCCGCCCCCAGATGCTCCAGCACCGGACCCGCAACCGGCCCCACCACCTTCGACCCGAACTGCATCATCGAAGCCAGCGTGATCGCGCTCAGCAGCGCCGCACCTTTCACCGTGTTCGGCAGCAGCGCCGCCTGCGCCGGCATCTCGCCCGACCGGATAATCCCCGAAATCAGCGTCACCAGCACCAGATTCCACAGCGCAATCGTCCCCGTAAACGCGAGCACCGCCAGCGCCGCCGCCGTCAGCGCCGCCCCGAAGCGGCAGAGCATCACCACTCGCGCGCGGTCGTAGCGGTCCGCCAGCGCCCCGCCCAGCGGCGCCAGCACCCACGGGCCGATCGCCGCGAAGATCACCGCTCCGCTCGCCGTCGCGCTGCCTGTCAGGTCGTAGGCCACCCAGCCCCGCGCCGTAATCAGCGCCCACAGCGAAATCGCCGACAGTCCCGCCGCGTAGAACAGCTTGCGGTACTCCCCCGACTCCATCGCCGGGAAGAAGCGGCGCATCGTGCCCGGTCGATTTGCACCCGGTCGATTCGTGCCAGGTCGATTGGTCATGCAGCGCAGCCTACGACCTCTACGCTCCCCCTGCCGCGCGCCCGCCAATCCCCGCCCAACCTTTGGCGCGATACCCTGCCAACACGGCAAACGACGCCCCGAGGAGAAACGCATGCCCGACACCGAGAGCGCCGCACCCCATCTACGCCAACGCAGCTCCGTGCTCATCGATGGCCCCAACCGCGCCGCCGCGCGCTCCCAACTCCACTCCGTCGGCTTCATGCCCGACGACCTCCGACGCCCGCTCGTCATGGTCGCCCACTCCTGGATCGGCACCATGCCCTGCAACTACTCCCACCGCCAGCTTGCGCAGGAGGTCATGCAGGGCGTCCGCGAAGCCGGCGGCACCCCCATGGAGGTCAACACCGTCTCCATCTCCGACGGCATCACCATGGGCACCGAGGGCATGAAGGCCTCTCTCGTCTCGCGCGAACTGATCACCGACTCCATCGAAATGTGCGGTGTCGGCTACGCCTTCGACGCCGCCGTCGTGATCTGCGGTTGCGACAAAACCATCCCCGCCGCGGCCATGGCCATCGCCCGCCTCAACATCCCCGCCGTGGCTCTCTACAGCGGCTCCATCGCCCCCGGACGCCACCACGACGGACGCGACCTCACCATCCAAGATGTCTTCGAAGCCGTCGGCCAGCACGCCGCCGGCACGATCGACGACGACGAACTCGCCGCCATCGAAATCAACGCCTGCCCTGGCGCCGGCGCATGCGGCGCCCAGTACACCGCCAACACCATGGCCACCGTGCTCGAATTCCTCGGCCTCTCCCCCATGGGCAGCGCCACCGTCGGCGCAACCGACCCCCGCAAGGGCAATGTCGGCCGCGCCGCCGGCCGACTCGTGATGGACGTGCTCGAGCGCGGCGTCCGCCCCCGCGACCTGCTCACCAAAGCCGCCTTCGAAAACGGCATCGCCTGCGCCGCCTCCACCGGCGGCTCCACCAACGTCGTCCTACACCTGCTCGCCCTCGCCCGCGAAGCCGGCATCGAACTCAGCATCGACGACTTCGACCGCGTCTCCGAAGCCACTCCGCTGATCGGCGACCTCCGCCCCGGCGGACGCTACGTCGCGCTCGACATGGACCGCGCCGGCGGCACTCCGCTGCTCGCCCGCCGCCTGCTCGAACACGGCAAACTCCACGGCGGCGAAATGACCGTCACCGGCAACACCATCGCCGAAGAGTGCGCCGCCGCCGCCGAAACCCCCGGCCAGGACGTCATCCTCCCCGTCGACCAGGCCCTCAAGGAAACCGGCGGCCTGGTCATCCTCAAAGGCTCGCTCGCGCCCGACGGCTGCGTCGTCAAAGTCGCCGGCTACGAACGCCAGCTGCAGAGCGGCCCCGCCCGCGTCTTCGAGCGCGAAGAGGATGCGATGGCCGCCGTCACCGCCGGCCAAATCGTCGCCGGCGACATCGTCGTGATCCGCTACGAAGGCCCCAAAGGCGGCCCCGGCATGCGCGAAATGCTCGGTGTCACCGCCGCCCTGGTCGGCGCCGGCCTCGGCGAAAGCGTCGCCCTGCTCACCGACGGGCGCTTCTCCGGCGCCACCCGCGGCCTGATGGCTGGCCACGTCGCCCCCGAAGCCTTCGTCGGCGGCCCCATCGCCCTCGTCCGCGAGGGCGACCAGATCACCCTCGACATCCAAAACCGCCGCCTCGACCTCAACGTCGAAGCAGCCGAACTCGAGCGCCGCCGCGCCCAGTGGAGCCCGCCCGCCCCCAACTACAACAGCGGCGTCTTCGCCAAATACGCCGCCCTCGTCAGCGGCGCAGAACGCGGCGCCGTCACCAGCTGAGCGCGGTACACTGGCCCCGAGGAGCCCCGCCATGATGGACAGCGTCACCCTCGAGAACTTCCGCTGCTTCCGCGAGCGCCAAACCGTCCCGCTGGCTCCGCTCACCCTGCTGGTCGGCGAAAACAGCACCGGCAAAACCTCGTTCCTGGCGATGCTCCGCATCCTCTCCGAACTCCGCGACGGGTCAACCTCGGCCGACTTCAAAGAGCCGCCCTACGATCTGGGCAGCTTTGATGAGATAGCGCACAATCGCGGCGGCCGTGGTGGCCGCGCCGACGAGTTCACGATCGGATTCGAGCGCAAGGCCAAGCCTCGTCACCGCAAAGACAGGCCCGACCAGTTCCATGGGCTCTATACGTTCCGCAAGAACGGCTCCGCCCCGGAACTGTTTCGCCGAATCCTGTGCGTTGGTGATGTAATGGTTGACGAAGAATGCGACCCGGACTGCTCATACCACGCGCGCCTGCGCACAACAGCGGGTGCGTGGACGCTGAATGCGTCAAGCAGTCAGTACGGCCGGCTGTCGCTGGGACAGTATCGGCGGTTTCTGGACCAGCCGCGCCGCCATCCCAGGTTCGCGAACGACCCAGCGGTTCCACCCGAAGTGAAAGCAGCCAGTGGATCGCCGGAGTGGAGCGACGAATACACCGACGCATTCCTACGACTCCCCTACGGCACAGCTTACTTCTTCCGTGAGGGACCGTCAGCGTTCGCGGGTGCTCCAGTCCGCTCAAGGCCGCATCGAACTTACGATCCCGCCCGTCCGGATCCAGATCCTGAGGGCGACTACATCCCCATGTACCTCTCAAGTCTCTCGTTCCAGCACGAGCAGCGCTGGTTACAGCTGAAGGACCGCCTCGCAGAATTCGGTCAGGCTGCAGGGCTGTTTGACGATCTGTCGATTCGGCAGCTCGGTCGAGGCGGGAGTGATCCCTTCCAGATACAAGTACGCAAAGGCGACAGCCGTCGTAAGGGTCAGTGGCGCAACTTCGCTGATGTCGGCTACGGCGTTAGCCAGATCCTCCCGGTAGTCACGGAACTGCTGCGCCCAGACATACCCGAACAGATCCTGCTCCAGCAGCCGGAAGTTCACCTGCACCCCAGCGCCCAGGCGGCGCTGGGCACGCTCCTCTGCCAGGTCGCCGCAACCGGGCGGCAGCTGATCGTCGAAACGCACAGCGATCACCTGATGGACCGCGTCCGCATGGATGTCCGAGACGGCACAACCGACCTCAAGCCCGAAGACGTCTCCCTGCTCTACTTCGAGCGCACCGGTCTCGACGTCTGCATCCACCCTATACGCTTCGACAAGCTCGGCAACGTCCTCGACGCCCCACCGGGCTACCGGCAGTTCTTCCTCAAAGAGATCAACCGGTCGCTGGGTCTCTGACGAATGTGTGCCATCGTCGACGCCGATAGCTCGGGTGAGGTCGCCGCTGTGAACCCGTCTGACGGCGCTCGGGCGTTCAAAGAGTGGATCGCAGATGGCCAGTGCTGCCTGGTCATTGGCGGCAGCCGCTTGCGAGAAGAGCTCGGACGAGGTTTCACGGAACCGGAACGGGCAAAGCAGACGACTGTCACCGAATGGATATCGGGAGTTGCCCTCGCAGGAAAACTGACCAGCCACGACGATGGCGAAGTTGACGCTCGGGCAAGCGAGCTCGAGCGGTCAGGTTTGTGCCTGTCAAACGACTTCCACATCATCGCCCTCGCTCAGCTCGCCGGCGCTCGAATGCTGTACTCGAGAGACCGCGAACTGCATCAGGACTTCAGGAATTCCAAGTTGCTGGACCGGCCGCGCGGCAAAGTCTACCCACGCAACATGAACCTGTCGGCCAGCAAGCAATGGCTCGCCCGCAACCGCCGCTTCTGTAGCTGACTGTCCCTCACACCTCCGGGCGCAGCCGCCACCAGTCCGTCGACTGCTCATACGCATGCGCCACCCGGCACACCGTCGCCTCGTCGAAATGCCGACCCCCGATCATCAACCCGATCGGCAGCCCCTCCCGATCAAACCCGCACGGAATCGAAATCGCCGGAATCCCTGTCACATCGTACGGGGCCGTCAGACGCGCCAACTCCGCCCCGTCGTCCCCTTCCTCGATCGTCGGCGCGGTCCGCGACGTCGTCGGCGAGACCAACACATCCACCGCCTGTAGCACCTCCACCGTCTCGTCGATGAACAGCCGCCGCAGACGCTGATCGTTGATATAGTCCACCGCCGTCACCGCCAGCCCCGCCTCAATCCGCGGCAGAATATCGCCGTACTCCTCCCGCCGCTCGCGTAGCCACTTCGCGTGATACGCCGCCGCCTCCGCGATGATCGTCATCCCCCGCCCCCGATCCGTCTGCAGCGGCAGCTCCACCTCCACGACCTCCGCGCCCAGCCGCCGCAAATGGTCCAGCGCCTCCTCGCAGTGCGACAGCACATCCTCGGCACAGTCCTGCCACAGGAACGTGCGCGGCACGCCGATCCGCACGCCCTCTACGCCCTCGCCCAACATCGCCGTCGTATCGTCCACCGGACGATCCGCCGAACCCGGATCGCGCGGATCGTAACCCGCAATCGCATCCAGAAACAGCGCCGCATCCTCCACCGTCCGCGCCAGCGGCCCCACGTGATCCAGCGTCCACGACAGCGGCAGCACGCCCGCCCGCGACACTCGGCCGTACGTCCCCATCAACCCCACCACCCCGCACAGCGACGCCGGAATGCGGATGCTCCCGCCCGTATCGCTGCCAATCGCCCCCAGCGCCGAGCCCGCCGCCACCGCCGCGCCGCTCCCGCCGCTCGAACCGCCCGGCGAGCGCGCCGTATCCCACGGATTGCAGACCGCCCCGTAATGCGGATTGCGGCTCGTCGTCCCAAACGCGAACTCGTGCAAATTCAGCTTCCCCGGCAGCACCGCCCCCGCCTCCTGTAGCTTCGTCCACACCGTCGCATCCCGCTCGGGCACACGATCGCGCAGAAACCCCGATCCGCCCGTCGTCGCGATCCACGCCGTATCCACCAGGTCCTTCAGCCCAATCGGAATCCCGTGCAGCGGCCCCCGATCGCGCCCGTCGCGCAACTCCTCGTCCAGACGCGCCGCCTGCTCCCGCGCCAAGTCCGCCGTCACCGTGATGTACGCATTCAGCAGCGGTTCCGTCTGCTCCAGACGCTCCAGCACCGACTCCGTCAGCGCCGCGCAGCTCAGCGAGCCGCCCCGCATCGCCGTGCCCGCCTCCGCAATCGTCAGATCGTGCGGATGCCGTTCCAGCTCAGTCATCGCTCCCCCCGCTCTCCGTGTTCTTTCCGCGTTCGCTGTGTTCGCCGCGCAGATCGCCCACATCGAAGCGCAGCCCAAACGCCGGCTCCGTCTCGCCCAAATCGGGCAACTCCGACTCCGAGCGCCGCATCTCGCTCCGCAGCGCCGCCGCCACCACCGTCGCCGTCCGCTCCAACTGCGCGTAGCGCGGCGACAGCCCCAGCGCCTCCGCCGCCTGCCGCAGCCCCTCTCGCAGCCTGTCCGCCTCGGCCATCGCCCTGCTCCTCTCCCGCGCGCTCAATTCTGCCCGATTCTAGGGAGTTCCCGCCGCCGCCGCCGAACCCTCCGGCGCGCGGGCTATCCTGCCCGCACACGCCGCAACCCAGCCCACGAAAGGCGACACCATGGCCGACGAAGTCCTCTTTGACGTCAACGAGCGGGTGGCCACCATCACCCTCAACCGCCCCGACAAAATGAACACGATCAACGCTGCGCTCGGCTCGCAGCTGATCGATGCGCTCGTCGAAGTCCGCAACAACGACGAAATCCGCAGCGCCGTCATCACCGGCGCCGGCGACCGCGCCTTCTGCGCCGGCGCCGACCTCACCCAGGGCGACGGCCCCGCCGCCTCCGCTGGCCCCGCCGGACACTTCGAGGCCTCCCCCCGCGACCGCTTTGACGAGTTCGACGCCAAAAAACCCCTGATCGCCGCCATCAACGGGCACGCCCTCGGCGGCGGCTTCGAAATCGCCCTCATCTGCGACCTCCGCATCGGCGCCCAAAACGAGCGAGCGCGCCTCGGCCTGCCCGAAATCACCCTCGGCTTCTTCCCCCTCGCCGGCGGCCCCATGCGCCTCCCGCGCGCCATCCCCCAGGCCTACGCCAACGAAATGCTCTTCCTCGGGCGCCGCCTCGACATGCAGACCGCCCTCCAGTGGGGCCTCATCTCCCGCCTCGTCCCGCCCGACGAACTGCTCCCCACCGCCCAGGAAATGGCCGCCCAAATCGCCGGCTACGCCCCCATCGCCGTCCGCGCCCTCAAAGAACTCACCTACGCCCAGACCGATATGACGCTCGACCAGGCCAACCGCTTCGGCGCATCGCTCCGCTGGATCGTCGGCCAAACTGCCGACTCCAAAGAAGGCCCGCGCGCCTTCGCCGAAGGCCGCCAGCCCGAATTCAAAGGCGAGTAGCCGCCATGCCCGCCCCACTCCCCCTCGACGGCCTCTCCGTCCTCGACCTCACCCGCGCGCGCGCCGGGCCCACCGCCACCCGCCAACTTGGCGACTGGGGCGCCGACATCCTCAAAATCGAAGCGCCCGCACCGCCCGGCGCGCCTGAAGGCGTCACCGGCGCTCGCGAAAGCAGCGACTTCCTCAACCTCCACCGCAACAAACGCTCCCTCACCCTCAACCTCAAAGAGCCAGAAGCGCGTAACATCTTCCTGCGCCTCGCCGAAACCGCCGACGTCATCGTCGAAAACTACCGACCCGACGTCAAGCGCCGGCTCGGTATCGACTACGAAGACGTCCGCGCCCTTAACCCCCGCATCATCTACGGCAGCATCTCCGGCTTCGGCCAGACCGGCCCCTACGCCGACCGCCCCGGCGTCGACCAAATCGCCCAGGGACTCGGCGGCATCATGTCCGTCACCGGCCTACCCGGACAGGGCCCCGTCCGCGTCGGCATCCCCATCGCTGACCTCTGCGCCGGCAACTTCCTCGCCCAGGCCATCCTCCTCGCCCTGCTCGAGCGCCAGCGCTCCGGCCTGGGCCAATGGGTCCACACCTCCCTGCTCGAAGCCCAGCTCGCCATGCTCGACCTCCAGGCCACCCGCTGGCTGATCGACAACGAAATACCGCCCCAGGCCGGCAACGACCATCCCACCCTGATGCCCACCGGCGTTTACGAAACAGCCGACGGACACATCAACATCGCCGCTTCCGGCGGCGTCATGTTCGAGCGGCTCTGCAACGCCATCGGCGCGCCCCAACTGCTGGAACACCCCGACTACAACACATCGGAGCGGCGCTCCCGCAACCGCGCCGCCCTCAACCACGCCATCGCCGAACGCACCCGCACCAACACAAGCGCAGAATGGATCCGCATCCTCAACGATGCCGGCGTTCCCTGCGGACCGATCTACAACATCGAGCAAACCTTCGCCGACGAACAGGTGCAACACCTCGCCATCGACCGCCCCGCACCCCACCGCGAACGCGACGAAATCCGCCTCGTCGGACAACCCATCCATCTCGAACGCACCCCCCAGCCGGAGCGCATCCGCCTGCCAACACCCCAACTCGGCGAGCATACCGACGACGTGCTCGCCCAACTCGGCTACGATCGCGACGCCGTCGCCGACCTGCGCGACCGCGGCGTCGTCTGACGACCCCCTCACACAAGGAGCACATCATGAAACAGATCGAACTCCAAACCGAAAAAATGCTCGCCTGGAGCGACGACGGCATCGGCTGGATGGTCTTCAATAACCCCGAACGCCTCAACGCGATGGGCGTCGAGATGAACGCCGCCATCCCCCAAATCCTCCACGCCTTCCGCGACGACCCCGACGTGCGCGTCGTCGTGATGAAAGGCGCCGGCGAGCGCGCCTTCGTCTCCGGCGCCGATATCTCCGAATTCGAAGCCCAACGCTCCGACCCCGAAACCATCAAAAAGTACGACGCAATCGGCGCCGCCGCCGGACGCGCCTACGGCGAACTCGACAAACCCCTGATCGCCATGATCCGCGGCTACTGCATGGGCGGCGGGCTGCTCACCGCCCTCCGCGCCGACCTCCGCATCGCCTCCGACGACTCCCAATTCGGCGTCCCCGCCGCCCGCCTCGGACTCGGCTACGGCTACGGCGGCGTCAAAACCCTCACCGACCTCGTCGGCCGCGCCGCCGCCCAGGAAATCCTGATCACCGGCAAACGCTTCCCCGCCGCAGACGCCGCGCGCTGGGGCCTCGTCAACCGCCTCACCACCGTCGACAACCTCGAGCAAACCGTCCTCGACCTCGCCGCCGCCATCGCCGCCAACGCCCCGCTCACCATCCGCGCCATCCGCTACGCCATCGACCAACTCGCCAAAGACCCCGACCAGCGCAACCTCGCCCAACTCGAAGACATGATCGCCGCCTGCTTCAACAGCCGCGACTACAAAGAAGGCCGCACCGCCTTCATGCAAAAGCGCCCCCCCCAGTTCCAAGGCCGCTAGCACGCCTAGCGCATCTGTGCTAGGCTGTCATCACGAGATGAGAGGCCGCATGACGACTGCTCCAGCCGCCGAACCGCAGGTTGCTTTCCGGGCCCTCAGCCTCGGCGCGGGAGTCCAGAGCACCGTGCTCGCACTCCTCCTGTCGCGCAATGACCGACGACTCCGCAAGCTTGGCTATCCGACGCCCGATGTGGCAATCTTCGCCGACACCGGCTGGGAGCCGGATTACGTTTACCGTCACCTCGACTGGCTGGAGGACGAGCTCTCCTACCCATTGGTCCAGGTGTCGGCTGGCGATCTGCGCAAGAATCTGCGACGCGCACGCACGCCTACCGGGCATCGCTTCGTCGATGTCCCGCTCTTCACTGTCAACCCCGACGGCAAGAAGGGGATGCTGCGCCGCCAATGCACCAATCACTACAAGGTGACGCCGATCACGCGGCGCGTCCGCGAGCTTGCCGGCGGCAAGCGGGGGCGTCCGTTTCCCAAGGACAGGCGCGTCGAGATGTGGCTCGGCATCTCCACCGACGAGGTGCTGCGCATGAAGCCCAGCCGCGAGCAGTGGATCGACCACCGCTGGCCGCTGATCGACCTCGACATGTCGCGCCAGGACTGCCTCGACTGGTTTGAGGACAAATATCCCGAGCGCTACCTGCCCCGCTCGGCCTGCGTGATCTGCCCCTACCGCTCCGACGCCCACTGGATGGAGCTCAAAGAAGCGGAGCCGGAGAGCTTCGCCGAAGCCGTCGAGTTTGACCGCCGGCTCCGCAAGAGCACGAAGACACCGATCCGCCGGCTGATCGACGGGCGCCCCTACCTCCACGCAGGCCGGCGCCCGCTTGACACGATCATCGCCAAGCGAGTTGCGAACGGCGAGCGCGAGTCCGACCAGTTCGACGCCGAGTGTGAGGGGATGTGCGGTGTCTGACGCAACCGGGACGATCGCTCCTGAATACGGCCTCTATCCCTACCAGCGGCAGGTGCTGCACGACGCGCTGGAGGTTCTGCTCCCGGAGCGTCCGGGCGGTGGCGGTGGACGAGCCGTCGCGCACCTACCCACTGGAGCCGGGAAGACGCGCATCGCCTGTCACGTTGCCGCCGCCATTCTCAACCAGCGTTCTGCTGAGGGGAAAATCGTGGTCTGGCTCGCATCATCCGAGGAGTTGTGCGATCAAGCCGCCAGCTCGCTCGTCAGCGCATGGCGTCACGTCGGCAATCGTGAAGTCTCAATGCACCGCTTCTGGGGATCGGCATCGGGCGGCTTGGGCAACCTCTCGGAGGGCTTTCTTGTCGCAGGACTCTCCAAGCTGTGGGCCGCAGCGTCGCGGCAACCCGGTTTCCTCGCGCCGGTCGCCAACGATGCCGCCGGCGTGATCTTCGACGAAGCCCATCAGGCGATCGCTCCGACGTACTCGTTCGTGACCGAGCAGTTGGCAGCTTATGGGGCGCCCCTGCTCGGCCTTACGGCGACACCGGGCCGCGGATCCACGATCAGCGACGAGGACCGCGAACTCGCCGAGCTGTTCGACGACAACAAGATCAGCATCAATCCGCGCGGGCACGGCAGCGCGGTGAAGTACCTGATCAGCAACCAGTACCTGGCGGACCCGGAATTCATCCCGGTGCATGTCAACGTCGACACACGGCTCAGCGAACCGCGCAGCGGCGACGACTACAACGCTGCTGATCTTCGCGCCCTCGGCCGTGACGATCAGTGGCGAGACTTGGTCGTTGCGCAGACGACAGAGGCGCTTCAACGTCACAACAGGGTCATCGTCTTCTGCCCATCGGTCCCGTGCGCCATCGCTGCGACACACGCACTCTCAACCTCAGGGCTTCGCGCGAACACCATCGTCGCCGACACGCCGGAAGAAGAACGCCACGCCGTCATCTCCGCCTTTCGCGATCCGTCTGGTCCGGCAATGGCGCTCCTGAACTTCGGCGTCCTCACCGCAGGGTTCGACGCGCCGAACACAAGCTGCGTCATTGTTGCGCGCCCTACGCGGTCACTGGTCCTCTATTCCCAAATGGTCGGGCGGGCGATGCGGGGCATTCGCTCCGGCGGCAACCGCCGATGCACTATCTACACCGTCGTCGACACGAAACAACGCGGTTTCGCATCGGTGATCGATGCATTCACGCACTGGGAGGAAATATGGCGGACGCCACAGAACAACTGAACTTCGACCAGACGCTGTTTCACCCCGATGCGGCAATGCGCGCGATGCGCGACAGCCGCTACCGGCACGCGGCGAATGCCATCGCGGAGTTGATCGACAACTCGATCGATGCCCGAGCCAGCCGGGTTGAGCTGATCCTGCTCGAAGAGCAGAAACAGGCGAAGGTCAATCGGGTCTGGCGAGTAGGCCGACTCGCAGTGGTTGATGACGGCCACGGCATGGATCCGCAAACGCTCGTCGAAGCGCTCAGCTTTGGCGGCAGGACTGAGAGTCCTGACCGCCAACGGATCGGAAAGTACGGGGTCGGATTGCCGACGGCGTCGGCGTCGCAGTGCAAGCGAGTTGACGTATGGACCTGGCAAACCTCGATCGAGGACATGTGGCATTGCTTCCTCGACGTCGGCGCGGTCGAATCCGGTGATGTGGATACACTCCCGCCAGCCGACCGCGTGCCCCTGCCGTCGGAACTGCGTCGGCACATCACATCTAACGGCCTGAACACCGAACACGGCACCGTCGTCGTCTGGAGAGACATCGATCGCATCACGGCGCAGGCCGAAACGATCTTCGATCGTGTCGAGCGCGATCTTGGCCGCATCCACCGGCATTTCCTGATCGACCGCAGGCTGTCGATCCGGCTGGCCGCAATCCGCCACGGGGGAGTTCGCACACAACGCAACTTGCGCCCCAACGATCCGCTCTTCCTCACGGCGAATAGCGCCACCGCGAAACCGTGGGACACCGAGCCGATGTTCGCACCGTATGGCGAGCCAAAGTACTTCACGATCGACGTGGATGGCGTCGAGGAGACCGTCGAAGTACGTTACTCGATGGTGAAACAGGCTGCGCTCGGCAACCAGCGGGACAATCCGGGAAACCTGCCGCATGGTGCGGATGCCATGCGAAACGCCGGGGTGTCCATCGTCAGGGAAGGTCGCGAGCTTCTACTGGAGCCATCGTTCGTCGGTGCCGGTGCCCGTCGTGACGAGCCGCAACATCGCTGGTGGGGCTGTGAAGTGCGGTTCGGCTCGGGGTGCGACGACTTGTTCGGAGTCGATCATAACAAGCAGATGGCTACTGCGTTCTCCGGTGTAGCGCAAGAGCTGGCTGGTAGTCCGCGCCGAGATGATCAGCTGCGAATTCAACTCGGAGCAGACCCTCAGATCTACGACATTGTCGAGGATGTGCGGGCAACGACGCGGAACATGCGAGCGGAGATTGAGGTAATGTTCCGCAAGCGGCGGGAAGCGCTGCGACAAGACGGACCGACAACGCCTGAGAAAGAGGCGGAACAACGAGCGACTCAAGCCGTCGAAGACGAAGTGCAGACAGCCGGTCCGCAAACCGAAACCGATCGCGCTCGCGAGCAGATGAGCGACGAAGAACGCACAGCCGAACTCACTCTCGAGTTCGAGCAGAAAGGCGTTGAGGAACCGGAGCGCAGTGCGCAGGAGGTTGTGCGCGAAGGAGCGCGATTCCGCATCGAGTCGGACGAGCTGAGCGGCTCCCAGATGTTCAGCGTGCGCTCTCGGGGCGGCGTGTTGATCGTCACGCTCAACGTGAAGCACGGGCTGCACGAATTCGTCAAGTTCTTGGAGAGTCGCGAAGACGACGATCTGGCCCACCACGGGGCAGTCGCGATCCTCACGCTCTTCCTCGCTTGGGCCCGCATGGAGGACCAAATCGAGCGGGAAGATGAACGCATCGAGGTTCAGGACATCGCGATGCGGTGGGGCCGGCAGGCGCGCGATGTGCTCAAGCAGCTCGTGACCGAGGCTGACGACGGCAACGATGATGACGAAGGCTGACGACTTGGCGGGGTTGGCGGCGACCGCCGAGGACATCGTGATCGTCGCGCCGTACATCAAGCAGTCCGCGCTACAGCACATACTGTCAGGCTGCGCACACACTGCCAGCATCATCTGTGTCACCCGCTGGACGGTGCCGGATGTGCTCAGCAGTGCGTCGGACATCGAGGCCCGACAGATCGTCCTCGATCGACAGGGCGAATTTCGTTTGCATGCTCGGCTCCATGCAAAGTACTTCCGCTTCGCGGACCATGTACTGGTCGGTTCGGCGAATGTCACGGCCAGCGCGCTGGGGTTGTCCGATACTCCCAACGTCGAGATCCTGTGCGAGCCTTCCGCTTCGTTCGATGCCGCCGCCTTTGAGCGCGAAATCATCCGCGATTCTCACATCGTCGGAGACGCCGAGGCGCGAATCTGGGAGGCTTTGGTCCGACTCCTACCTCCGACGATCACGCCGCTGGTCGGCCGTGATTCGAACCTTGAGGCATGGCTGCCTGTGACGCGCGAACCCGCGCACGTATGGCGTACCTATCAAGGCCGTCAGCGCGAGATTCCGTCCACTGATGAACGGCGGCTGGCGGCGATCGACCTGGCTGAGTTGAGACTCCCCGACGGCCTCGACCGCCCGCAATTCGATGCGCTGCTGGCAGGCAGACTCCTGAGCTCGTCTCGCGTGGACGATGTCCGGCGCGTCGCGGATCTCGAAGAAGTGGCGGCGTGGGATGAGCTCGGCCGGCGCTGGGCAGTGACGCGGCGCGACGCCCTCCGCGCTCGGTCAACAGTCGAAAACTGGCTGGCCGAATTCCTGGAGTGAACCCTCTCCCCCCAGCCCCACACCCCCTACCATAGCCCCACACAACGAAGGAGGCCCCCATGCCCGTCGAATTCATCGGCATGATCGGCGTCAAGCCGTCCGAAGACAACGCAGCCGTCCACATCATCGGCGGCGGCATCTCCACCGACTACCTCTGCGACTTCACCCGCGCACACGAAGACGCCGGCTTCGACCAGGTGCTCGTCGGCTACACCTCCGCCGCCGCCGACGGACTCCACGTCGCCCAGGCCGCCGCCGCCTGCACCCAACGCATCAAATTCCTCATCGCCCACCGCCCCGGCTTCGTCCAGCCCACCCTTGCCGCCCGCAAATTCGCCACCCTCGACCACTTCACCGGCGGGCGCGTCTCCGTCCACATCATCTCCGGCGGACACGACATCGAGCAGCGCCGCGACGGCGACTGGGCCGACCACGACGCCCGCTACCGCCGCACCGACGAATACCTCAGCGTGCTGCGCCGCACCCTCAACGACCGCCAGGCCTTCGACTTCCGCGGCGAGTTCTACCAGGTCGAGGGCGCCAATGCCGACGTCTGGCCCACCCAGCCCGACGGCATCCCCATCTACTTCGGCGGCGCCTCCGACATCGCCTTCGAAACCGGCGTCAAACACTGCGACGTCTACATGATGTGGGGCGAACCCCGCGCCTCCATCGCCCGGACCATCGCCCGCGTCCGCGAAATGGCCGCCCGCCACGACCGCAGCCCGCGCCTCTCCGTCTCCTTCCGCCCGATCATCGCCGCCACCGAAGACGCCGCCTGGGAAAAGGCCGAGCGCTACCTCGCCAAAGTCTCCAAACTCTCCAAACAGCCGCTCGACTTCCGCCCCCAGTCGCGCGGCTCCCAGCGCCTGCTCGAATACGCCGCCCAGGGCGACATCCACGACGAACGCCTCTGGATGCCCATCGCCGCCGCCACCGGCGCCGCCGGCAACACCTCCGCCCTCGTCGGCACCCCCGACCAGGTCGCCGAAGCCCTGCTCGCCTACTACGACCTCGGCGTCACCACCATCCTCATCCGCGGCTTCGAACCCCTGCCCGACGCGCGCGAATACGGGCGCGAACTGATCCCCGCCGTCAAAGCCGAAGTCGCCAAACGCGACGCCACGGCCGCCCGCCAGCCGGCCGCCGTCCGATGAGCGCCGCAACGAGCCGCGCCGACGCCGGCGCCGCAGCCGAGCGCCGCATCCGCGCCTACGAAGCCATGGGCTGGCACCGCACCGGCTGGAAAGCCGACCACGAAGCGGCCGACTGGCTGATCGACGAGCTGCAAGCCGCCGGCATCAACGCCCGCGACCAGCGCTTCACCGCCCCGCGCTGGCACTGGAGCGGCAATGTCGAACTGCGCATCGGCCCCTGGTCGATCCCTGGCGAGCCGCTCTCCGACGGCGGCCTCACCCCGCCCGACGGCGTCGCCGGGCGCGTCGGCTTCGTCGAGAGCGCCGACCTCGGCGGCTACGACGGCTCGCCCATCGCCCTCTGGCGGCGCGGCCCCGACGACCGCGACCGCATGGCCGCCGGCGTCTACGACGACCTCGCCCGCCTCGAAGCCGCGGGCGCGCGCGCCGTCGTCCTGATCATGGGCGACGAACACGGCAATCCCGTCCTGCGTAACGCCGAGCGCCCCTGGGATCCCATCGACCTGCCTGTGCTCCAGGTCGCCCCTGAAAACGCCGAGGTGGGCGTCGACTGGTCCGAAGAAGCCACAGTCGTCATCACCGGCCGCCGCGAAGAAGTACAGGCCCGTAACGTCGTCGCCGAAATCCCCGGTACGGACCCAAATGCCGCGCCCGTCGCCCTAATCACGCCCAAATCCGGCTGGTTCACCTGCGCCGCCGAGCGCGGCGGCGGCCTCGCCGTCTGGCTCGCCGTGGCGGAGCGCATCGTCGCCGGCGAGCGCCCCCGCCGCACCCTCCGACTCGTCGCCAGCAGCGGACACGAACTCCACCACCTCGGCCTCGAAGCGTATCTGCAATCGCTCGGCGAGACCGTATCGGAAGTATCGGCCTGGCTGCACCTCGGCGCATCGATCGGCGCAAAGCGCGGCACCCCCGCCGTCGCCGCCTCCGACGACCAGCTCATGTCCATCGCCCGCTCCGCGCTCGAAGCCGACAACATCGAGCGCGCGCCCTTCCCCGTCGGAACCAGCGGCTACGGCGAAGCCCGCAACATCGCCGAAATCAACGGCCGCTACATCTCCCTGCTCGGCGGCCACCCCTACTTTCACAGCCCCAACGACACCTACGCCAACGCCGTAGACCCCGACAACCTCGCCCGCCACACCGACGCCGTGGAGCAGATCGCCCGAAAGCTGCTGAGCTGATGAGCCGTCGCAACGGAACAGCCAACCCCTGCTACGCTGGCGGCAACCCTGCGCGAAAGGCGAATCAGTCGCGATGAAGAACGCCCCGAAGCCCGACCACGTCTCACTACAGAGTCTCGTGACCCGCCTTCGCGAGGGGCACTACGTGATCCCCGACTTCCAGCGCGAGTTCGAGTGGGAGCCGAAAGACATCCTCGAGCTCATGCGCTCCCTCTTCCTCGACTACTACGTCGGCAGCCTGCTTTTGTGGAAGGGCAGGCAGGATACGTTCGCATCGCTCGCATGCCAACCGCTGGACGGCTTCCAGGGCAACGGACAGAACAATCGGCAGCACATCGTGCTCGACGGCCAGCAGCGGCTCAGCGCGATGTACTACGCCTTCATGGCGCCGCCCATCAACGCGCCCAAGAGGAAGGTTCGCTACCTCTACTTCATCCGCATCGACAAGTTCGTCAACGATGAGCCCGACGAGGCATTCATCTACAACTGGACGCGCTGGGGTGTAAACCTCCTCGCCAATCGCGAAGCGCAATTCGCTCAGCGCACGTTCCCGCTGGCTGCGATCAGCGACTCATGGGCGCTTCCGTCGTGGTTCGCGGACTACGAGGCGTTCTGGGTGCGGCAGCGTGACGAGGCAGACGCCGCCGGCCAGCACGACGAACGCGAAGAGGCGCAACGGGCCATCGATCAAGGCAAGGAATTCGTCGCCTACCTTCGGGAACTGCTCGAAGATTACCAGATCGCGTACATCGAGCTCGACCAGGATCTGGAGATCGACAAGATCTGCGACACGTTCACCCGCATCAACACCCGAGGTATCCGCCTCGACGTGTTCGACCTGATGAACGCGTTGCTGCGCCCCAAAGACGTTCGCCTCAAGGATATGTGGCGCGAAGTTGCGCCGGACCTGGAATTCATCAGGTCCGACAACGCGAACGTCTACGTCCTACAGGTCATGTCGCTCCTCGTGCAGGAGTACTGCTCGCCGAAGTACATCTACTATCTCTTGCCCGGCGCAAAGCGGCGTTTTCGCGCAGCCGACGGATCGCTGACCGACCACGTGCTGATTTCCGACGGCGACGACTTCACGCAGCGATGGTCGGAGTCCGTCGAGATCATCAAGAGTGCCGTCGCGCGGCTCAGCAACCCGCAGGACTTCGGCGCTATCTCCCCCCGCTTCCTGCCCTACGTGTCAATCGTGCCCGCGTTTAGCGCTGCGCTGCATGCCGCCGCGGCCGCGCCGCCGGCGGACCGGTTGGCGGCAAATCTCAAGGTCCGCGACTGGTACTGGGCGAGCGTGTTCACGAACCGCTATTCCGGCTCCGTCGAGTCAACGGCAGCGCGCGATGTCCTTGATGTGAAGCAGTGGATCCAGGACGAAGACGCCAAGCCTGACGTGATCAATGAGTTCTCCCAGTGGCTGGCGACGCTCGATCTGCGAGGCGAGACGCGCAGCGGCCGAGCGACGTACAACGGCGTGATCAACCTCCTCGTCCTGAACGGCGCGCGCGACTGGGTTTCCAACGCTCCCCCAAACGCAGACGATGTGGACGACCACCACATCATCCCGAAGTCGTGGGGGCGCTGGAACGGCTTGGGCAGCCGGATCGACTCGATCCTCAATCGGGCGCCACTGTCGTCGGAGACCAACCGCGACATTATCGGAAGCCGCCATCCGAACGAGTACCTACCCGAGTGGATCGCCAGCCAGGGCAAAGAGAACGTCCGCGCGATCCTGCGTACGCATCTGATTTCCGATGCTGCGTTCGACATCCTGTGCCGCGATCCGTTTGACGGGGACGACTTCGAGGAGTTCCTGACCGAGCGGCAGCGCACGATTCAGGATGCGATCGGCGCGCTGTTGGTGAGAGGACGCCTCGATCTCTCGCCGGATCTCCGCGATCTCGACAGCCGCATCGAGGCCGTAGAGCTTGAAGTCCGGCGCCTCATCGATCGAACGGTCGCCGGGAACGAGACACAGCTGCCGGATCACGTCCGGGCCAAAATTAAAGGGCGGATCGACGGCGCTCTGCGCAAGCAACCGGGTCTTGCGCCCGACGAATTCGAGCGACTCGATCGTCGCCTCGAGTACGCCGACCTGCACGAACTCGAAGCCGTCATCGTGAACAAGACGCTGTGGCAGGACTTCAAGTCAACCTTTGGCGCGCCACAGCAAGTGCAGCAGCGCTTCACACAGCTCGGCGATCTCCGCAACGCAATCCGCCATAGCAGGACCGCCAACGCCGTGACCAAGAAGGACGGCGAGGCCGCAATCCTCTGGTTCGAGCAGGCGTTGGGTATCCGGACGCCCTAGCCCGCCCCGCTCCGCCGCAGCCGCACCCCGACCTCCCCCAGCACCTCCCACGTATGCTCCCCCAGCAGCGGCGGACGACGCCAAATCCGCCACGGCGTCGCCGACAGCTTGTACGGCGCGCCCGGCAGCCGCACACCCGCCGTCTCCGCCCAGAACTCCCGCGCCCGCAGATGCTCCGACTCGGCCACCTCCCCGATCGTCTGCACCGGCTGAAACGAAATCCGATTCTCGCTGAACTGCTTCCACAACTCCGCCTTCGTCCGCTCCCGCATCCACGGATGCCAGAGCGCGTCCAACTCGTCCGCGTGCTGAAACGCCAGCCAGCGGTTCTGCAGCCGCTCATCGTCGCGCCACTCCGGATCGCCCAGCAGCTCCAGAAAACTCTCCCACTGGCGGTCCACCATCGTGATCACCTCGAAATATCCATCCTTCACCGGCGTCACCTGCCACGGATAAAACGCATTCATCCGCACACCCGCCCGCCCGCGCGACTGCCCCGTAAACACATACGCCGCCACCCCCGCGCCCGCCATCACCGAGCCGACGATATCGACGATCGACAGCCAGATATGCTGCCCGCCGTCCCCATCCGCCGCGCGCGCCGCCCGCCGACCCAGCAGCGCCGAAATCGCCCCGTGAATCCCGCCCTGATACAGCGGCGCGTCGTACGGCAATCCCAGCGGCGCCTTGTCCGGATCGCCGATCCGGTACGAAATCCCCGACGCCATCGAAGTCGTCAGCGACGACGCCTGCCAGCCCTCCCGCTCCGTCCCGATCCCGAACGTCGTAATCGAAACCGCCACCAGATCTGCGTTGCCCGCCGCCAGCTCCTCCCAGCTCAGCCCCAGCGCCCGCTGCTCCGCAATCGGCCGCGTCGTGATCACCGCCTCGCACGACGCCGCCAGCCCCCGGAACAGCCGCCGCCCCGCCGCCGTGCGCAGATCCAGCGACACGCTCCGCTTGTTCGTGTCCAGAAACAGATGCAGCCCGCCCAGCTCCCGGTCCGGCGCGTCCCCGGGAAACGGCCCACGCCGCCGCACCGCGTCGCCCTCCGGCGGCTCTACCTTGATCACGTCCGCGCCCAAATCCGCCAGCAGCTTCCCCGCGTAGGCCGCCGCAATCCCGCCGCCGTCCTCCAGGACGCGGAAGCCCGCCAGCGCCTGCGCTGCCGCCGAATCAGTCATCGCCCGCGAGGATACCTACAATGCGCGCAACAGCGCGCGCGGCCCGGGCCGCGACCGGCTGCGCGACTCACTGAGTGAGGGAGACGCGACATGGACAACCTCAGCGGCAAAACCGCGCTCGTCACCGGCGCCGGCAGCGGCATCGGACGCGGCATCGCGCTCGCCCTCGCCGCCGAGGGCGCAAACATCGTCCTGGCCGACATCGAGCAGGACGCCGTCACTGCGGCCGCCCGCGATGTTGAAGCGCTGGAGGTCCGCGCCCTCGCCGTCCAGCTCGACGTGACCGACGAATCCGCCCAACGCGCCCTCGCCGACCGCATCGAAGCCGAATTCGGCGCGCTCCACCTCATCTGCCTCAACGCTGGCGTGCTCAGCTCCGAACTCGTCGGCGAGGCGAGCGAGACCGATTGGCAATGGGCCTTCGGCGTCAACGTCTTCGGCGTCGCCCGCGGCGTCCGCGCCTGCCTGCCCGCCCTGCGCCGCCAGGCCCCTGACGCCCACATCCTGATCACCGTCTCCGTCGCCGGCCTCCGCCCCAACGAAGCCGCCCCCATCGGCGTCTACAGCGCCAGCAAACACGCCGCCCTCGCCTACGCCGAAGTGCTGCACAACGAACTCGCCGCCGAAAGCATCGGCGTCTCCGCCCTCTGCCCCGGCGGCGTCCGCACCAAAATCGGCGTCGCCGGGCGCAACCGCCACGACGAATACGGCGGCCCCAACGACGACGTCTCCTTCGGCCAGAGCGGCACCGGCCTCTCCGGCGGCATGGACCCCGAAGAGGCCGGCCGTATCGCCGTCCGCGGCCTCAAAGCCGGCCGCCGGCTGGTCCTCACTCACCCCGAAACCCGCGCGCAGGTCGAAGCCCGCTACGCCCGCATCATGGACGACTACGACTACCTCGAAACCGCCAACGCCGCCGACACCGAGTGAGGAAATCGGGTAAGGAAACCGCAATGAGCACCGAACAGATCCCCGCCGACGCCCAACTCCCCGATCCCGAAATCGTCGAAGTCTCCGCAGGCGTCTTCGCTTACATCCAGCACGACGGCTCCTGGTGCCTCAACAACCCCGCCTTCGTAACGGCCGGCGACCAGGTAATCGCCGTCGACGCCTGCGCCACCGAGCGCCGCACCCGCCTCTTCCGCGACGCCATCGCCCACATCTCCGCACAACCCGTGCGCACCCTGATCAACACCCACGCCCACCTCGACCACACCTTCGGCAACTACCTCTTCGCCGAGGACGCCGTGATCGTCGGCCACGCCAACTGCCGCGCCGAAATCCTCCACGACGCCCCCCAACTGCCCGACCGCGCCCGCCAGATGTTCCCCTCCGTCGAGTG
The DNA here is from genome assembly GCA_965242565.1 of Dehalococcoidia bacterium. Classification (GTDB taxonomy): domain Bacteria; phylum Chloroflexota; class Dehalococcoidia; order Bin125; family Bin125; genus CATQGW01. The sequence continues at coordinate 2,660,703 of OZ251457.1, forward strand.
GGGCGCAATCGAAGTCGTCGCCCCCTCCGTAACCTTCCAGGACCGCCTCTCGCTCTACGCCGGCGAACTCGAACTGCAACTCATCTACGTCTCCCCCGCCCACACCAACACCGACGCAATCGTCTGGCTGCCCGAACGCAAACTCGTCATCGCCGGCGATATCGTCTTCCACAAAGGCACCCCCTTCGCCCTGATGGGCTCCGTCGCCGGCTGGCTCGACGCCCTCGACCGCATCCGCGCCCTCGGCGCCGAAACCATCATCCCCGGCCACGGCCCCGTCGCCGGACCCGAAGTACTGGACGACGTCGCCGACTACCTCCGCTTCGTCCAACAGTCCGCCAAAGCTGGTTACGACGCCGGCGCAGCCCCGCTCGAAGTCGCCCGCGACCTCGACCTCGGCCGCTTCGCCGAGTGGACCGATACCGAGCGGATCGTCGGCAACCTCCACCGCGCCTACAGCGAACTCCGCGGCGAGCCGCGCGGCGCCCAAATCGACACCGCAGCCGCATTCGCCGAAATGCTCGCCTACAACGGCAACCGGCCCCTCCGCTGCCTCGCCTGACCCGCTGCGGCCGACGCCCCCCTCAGACCGGAATCTTCTCCTCCGGCGCCGGAATCGGAATCGCCGCCCAGCGCCGCAGCGGCTCGCTCAGACGATCCCGCCGATCGCCCAGATGGCACTGCTCCAGGTGCTCCAGGTAGAGCTCGACCTGGGCTTTGCGGAGGGCCGCCACGTCGACCATCGCTTCTTCCGCCTGTTCGCGGCCCTCGGCCATGATCACGGCCAGCGCGGAGTAGAGCGTGTCGTCCTCGTCGTGCGCCAGGTACCACTCGGCCTTGTTCAGGTAGCGGTGGATTTCCTCGCGCCGGACCGGCTCCTTGAGCATCAGGTAGCGCATGTGGTCCACCCAGTAGCGGAGGTGGCGCTCGGTGTCTTGCGCGCAGCGGCGGAAGATTTCCCGCTCGGCCTCGTTTTGCGACAGGCCCTCCCCATCGCGCAGCAGGGCGAGCAGCATCGTGTCGTGCATCAGCGAGGCGACGACGAACTCGGAGAAGGTGTAGGACTGGACGATCGGCAGCATCTTCCAGTTGCGCCCGCCGCGCCCGAGGCCGCCGCCGTTCGCCAGCGCCCGCTTGCGCCACACCTCGTACAGCCGCGCCGCGTCGAACACGACGGTGCCGAGGAAGAGCTTGACCTCGATGAAGCCGTAGGAGATCTCCTGTAGCCAGCGGCCGGCGGTCTGGGCTTTGGCCCAGCCGTATTCGGAGAGCAGCGTGGCGATCTGGCAGATCGCCCGCTCGACATCGCCGTCCAGCGGCTTGAGCGATTCCCAGGGGATTTCGGTCGAGGAGTTCCAACGATCCTGAATGGCGTCCTCGTAGAGGTCCGCGCAGAGGTCGGACCAGACCTCGGACTTGTCGAAGATCGAGTAGCCCATCTGCTCCGTGCGGGTGTCGGGGATCGCGCCGCGCGGAATCTCCGTGTTGTTTTCCCAGCGCTCCGGCACCTCGCCGTACACATCCACGTTCAGCAGCGAGAAGCGCAGGCCGCCCGTCGCCGGGTCGGCCTGCTCCTTCGCCTTCACGCCCCAGTGGACGGGAATCTCCAGCCAGTCCGAGGGCAGGCCCGACGCCTCCAGACGCTCGCGCGCCGAAGCGATCACCTGCCGCGTGTCGGTTGCGTCGCTCATGCTGCCCCCGAGCCTGTGGCGGTCCCTAGTTGTCCTCGATCGCGCCGGCCAGCGCCGGGTGCAGGCGGCCCGTTTCCTGCCGACCGCCCAGCCCGGCCACGTCCAGCCGGTGCAGGTACTCCAGCACCTGCTTGCGCCGCACATGCCAGAACAGCCGCCAGCCCTCGTCCACATCGCCGTCGCCGAGCAGGTACACGAGCGCGCCAGCCAGCCCCGGGTTGGCCTGGTCGGGGTCGACCAGGGTGTCCTCGAACATGTCGAGCGTCCAGTGGACCTCTTCGGCCTTTTCGGGCGCGTTTTCGAGGGTGTACTTGAGGTGGGTGACGCCGAACGCCACGTGCCGCGACTCGTCCTGCGCGGCGAGGCGGAAGATCCGCTTTTCGGCCTCGTTGTGGGCGATCAGTTCGCCGAGGCGGAAGAGCGACTGCACGAAGCCCTCGCCCAGAATGTGCAGCATCGAGGACATCTGGGTGAAGTCCTCGGCCTCCAGAATCTGCCGCAGCCCGCCGCCGCCGCCCTGCAGCAGCAGCCCGCCGCCGTTGGCCAGCGCGCGCTTGCGGAAGACGTCGGTGTGGCGCGCTTCGTCCATCACCTGCGACATGAGGAACAGCCCCGACTCGTAGTGGTCGGCGGCGATGCGCGGCAGCCACTTGCCGGGCACATCGCCGGCGATGAACTCGACCTCGGTCAGCGAGGTGCAGAGCTGCGCCATCGCACGCTCAATGTCTTCGGGCAGGTCGTCCAGCGTGTCCCAGGGGATGTCCGTCGCCGAGGACCACTGCCGCGACACCGCCTCGTCGTAGAGCAGGGCGGCCGAGTCGGAGAACGTCTCCGTCGCTTCGCCGATCACGTAGCCGAGCCGGGGCGACTGGGTGGGGGCCGCCGCGCCGCGCGGGCGCGCGGTGTGGTCCGCCGCCATCGCCGGGATTTCGCCGTAGAGCGAGTCGTTGATCTGCTGCAGGGTCAGGCCCTTGCGGCCGGGCTCGGATTGGACGCCCCATTCGGTGTCGAGGTTCAGCCACGACAGGTCCAGATCGGGCGCCTCCGGCTCCAGCTGCATCTCGGAAAGTTTCTCTTCGGTCACCATCGGAATTCTCCTCATCATGAGCGCGTGTCCCAACGCGCCCGCATCGGTATGCGCGCAAGCTACCAAATTTCACACGGCCTTGTCGCCTCCCTCTTTGTCGCCCCCGCCTTGCCGCCCTCTGCCGCCTGCCGTCGTCCGGCTAGCATTGGAGAGCGAACGGAGGGGCGCGGATGCGGGTGTTGATCGGGCTCGCGCTGCTCGGGCTGGCGGCGCTGGCCGCTGGGCTGCCGGCGGTGGGCGCGCGGGCGCAGGAGTCCCCGCCGGGGCTGGGGGGCTCGCTGCGGCTGGAGGCGCTGAGCGCCTCCGGCCTGACAGTGACCTGGAGCTGGAGCGGGCGGGCGGGCTCCGCCTTCGAGGTCGCCTGGCGGGCGCGCGGCGACGACGATGAGGCGGCGGCCTGGCGCAGCGTTCGCAAGGACGCCGCCGAGCGGCGGCACGTGATCACCGAGCTCGACGCCGGCGTCCACTACGTCGTGCGGGTGCGCGGGCTGGATGCGGACGACCGCCCGATCGACGACCTGCGCGGCGTCTTCGCCACGAGCTGGTCCGCGCCGCGGCTGCTGCGGGTGATCGCCTCCGACGACGGCGCGCTGACCGTGAGCTGGGCGCAGCCGAGCGACTGGACGCCGCAAGGCTGGCGGCTCAACTGGCGCGTCGCCGGCTCGCAGACGGCGGGCGGCACGATCGACCTGCCGGCCGCCGCGCGCAGCCGCCGGATCGACGGGCTGACCACGGGCGCCGACTACAGAATCCGCCTGACCGCGCTGAACTCGCGCGGCGGCGAAAGCCCGGCGCAGACGCTGCGCGCGACCGCCGCCGACGCGGGACCGGCGACGCCCAGACTGACCGCGCTGAGCTGGAGCGGCCTCACGATCCGCGCCGAGTGGCAACCCGTCCCCCGCGCGAGCGGCTACGACCTCTTCTGGCGCGCGGCGGACGAGCGGGGCGGCGCGGTCGGGCGGCTGTCCGCGCAAGGCACCTCGGCGGAGTTCGCCGTGCCCGCGGCCGGCGTCTACCGGGTGGAGGTTCGCGCGCTGAGCGGCGCAGGCCGGAGCGCCGCGCACGGCGACCGCTCGCCGCCGCGCAGCATCGCCGTGCGGCCCGCGCCGGCCGAACTGCGCGTGCTGAGCTTCGACGGCGAGTACGTCCATCTGACCTGGCCCGCGGTGGGCGCGGAGCGCTACGCGGTCGAATGGGGCGAGCGGGGCGGCGCCGTGCGGACCGCGCTGCGGGCGGGCGGCGCCGCCGCCGGCGCGGCGCCGACGCTGGCTCTGGGCCCGCTGGCGGGCGGCAAAACCTACGAGTTCCGGGTGCGCGCGCGCAACGACCAGGGCGGCAGCGCGCCCTCGCCGCCGGCGACGCTGACCCCCACGCGCTGGCCGGAGACCCCGCCGCCGGGCCTCTGGCTGTTCGTGACCTTCAATCATCGGAGCGGCGGGATCGACGTGACCCCGCCGGCGGTGGCCGGCGCGCCCTGGTACGAGGCGCAGTGGGTCAACTACCAGGACGACGCGGAGCGCGGGCGGGCGCGTTCGAGCGGCGCGGAGCGGCGGGTGCGGCTGAGCCGCGCGGGCGGCTTCGAGAACGGCCTCTGGCTGATCCGCGTCCGGGCCGGTCCCTGGGGAACCTGGTCCACGCGCGCCCACTACCACCGCGTGATCGGCCAGCCCCCGCGCCTGGCGCTGGCGCTGGAGAGCTCGCGCGACCTCTGCACGGCCGGCACGCTGACCGAAATCTCGTGGCAGATCAGCGGCGGGTCCGCCCCGTACGCGCTGAGCATCGAGGGTTCGGCGGTTGACGTCAGCGCGGACAATGTGCGGATCAACTGCGGCGCGCTGAGCGAAACGGAGGCCGCGGATGCAGAGGCGGGGCTGGCTGCAAAGACGATCACGGCGACGGTCACCGACTCCAGGGGGGTACGGCGCGAGGCCGCGCTGGATGTCGCACGGGCTAGGGCGCTGCCCGCGCTGCCACCGACGAGGCACGGCGATGCAGTTTGGGCGTACCGCGGCGAGCTGGGGTTTGAATGGCTTGTCCCGGCGACACCGTACGACTGCCGCGAACCGAATTGCTTCGCGATTCGCTGGCGCGCCGTCGGATCCGAAGGGTGGACCTACGCGCCGCTGACGTACAACCTGGGCGAAGAGAATTCGGCATTCGGAATCGCGCGCGGTTTGGCGGACGGCGTGACTTACGAAGCCGCCGCCGCGGCGATGCGCGATCCGATCGAACTGGAGACGCCGGCGGCGTTGCGCTGGACTGCGCCGCTCAGCGGAACCACGCTGACCGATCCGACCGGCTTGACCGCGACGGCTACGCACGACACCGTCACGGTACGCTGGAATCGCCAGCCGACAGCTAAGTCTTGGAGCGTTTATCTACGCGGTCCGGACGGCGGGCTGTCGGAGTACGTGAGGAGTTGGAACGCCGCAAGCTGGGGGGACCCGGAGAGCGGCGTTCACGAGGTGTCGTTCCGGCATCTACCGTCCAGCACGCGCTTCACGGCCGGCGTTGCGTGGAATCCAATGGAGGGCTACCGCGCGGCGAGGGCGGAGACGACGGTGGAAACGCTCGCGCTGCCGGCCGGCCGCGAGCCGCTCAAGCGCGGTCCACAGAATCTTCGCGCGACCCCGACGCGCGACAGCATCACTGTGATGTGGGACCAGCCGTTCGAGGGAGCGAACGATCCCTATTGGGTGTTTCTCTTCCGCTCGGACTACCCGTACCGGGCGTCGCAAACCGCGACCGTTCGGTCCCCGGACACGCAGTTCACATTCAATGGGCTCGAATCGGGAGAGACTTACCGAATCATCGTCCGTCACAGGGCAATCGTTCGGGCGTCCGACGAAATCTCTGCGACGACCAATGTGCAGCCACCAAGCGAAGACAGCGCCGCCGGCGCGAGTGCAGGCCAACAGTCCAGCACGGACGAATGGCCGCTGTCGGGCACATTCCAGCCTGTTTGGCCGCACGCGCTGCTGACGGCAACCAACAAATGGGGCGTACTCACGGACGATGCCTGGATCGCGCGCAGCAACCGCTGGCATGGCGGGATCGACACTGGCCTCTCTCCGTCGCACGGTGCAGAGAGGCGACAGATACAGGCGGTCGCCGAGGGCATCCTGCGTGAATACGATCCCGAGCGTCAAGGCTTCGTCCTCTTCTGTCCGGGCTCCTCAACAAGCCCACATCTCGCTGACCAGGTTCAGGTGAGCAAAACGAACAATGTGCGCTTTGGCGAAGGAGCCAGCGCCGTCAACTGCACGGAACTCGCGAACATATACCACGGACGAGTCGCTTTCACATTCCACGAGTACGCAGATGTCTTCTACGTCGTGCAGTACGCGCATCTGAGCAGGTTCGGCACAGCGTCGGAGTCTCGCATGGAGCCGTCCATGGAACAGCGCCGCGTCAAGGCTGGCACGCCAATCGGCATTGAAGGTCGGACGGGCGCGATCACAGTGAACCGCCGGCCGATGTGGAGCGAAACCGCTTACGACCCTCATCTCCATATGACGATTCGCGTCTTCACGCATTCTGATGCAACAGACGAGGTTGCTGATACTGTTGGTGGCAATTGGCGGGCGCTCGCGCTCGCCGAGGATCAGAACTGGTCCTGTGGTGATGCCACCATGGCACCAACACACTGCGGCCACTCTGAAAGACGAATCGATACGATGGTCGATCCGGAGGAAGTTCTGCCGCCCGGGCCGCCAGCCGCGAGCGAGACCGGGCCTAAGGGGAAGGTACCGCTCTGGAATTCGGAGAACCACGCGGGCCTGACTTATGGCGTCAACAACCCGTCCAAGCGGTTCTTGCTTCGCTCCATAGATGTGGAAGCCGAAGATCAGGTTGACGTCGACATCGATGTCGCCGTTTGGCGGCCTCGACTCTACACGTACGACTATAAGCGCAATCCGGTCCCGAAGCGGTACAGCGCGACTGGCCTCGCCGGCACGCGAGACGGCGTGCAAGGTTACTTCGCAAGCGCGGGCGACTGCGGGCCGATCGTCACGAGCGATCCCGGCGACCAGATCGCGTTCACGAACGTAACCTCGGGGCGCAAATTCTGGAGTGAGGTCGCACCGATGCGTCTCACGGTGACGCTGGAGGAAGGTCGGAACTCGTGCGATGTGTCGGTCGGATCGTACAACGAAAGCTATCCGCCCGGCGCGGAGTTGCCGGACGGCGCATACGGCCGTGATGCAGCTGGCGATCCCTACGAACCACAGCAGCTGACCGCGCGAGTGAGCATGTACGGCACGGTTCTGGAGCCGTCGGCGAGCGAGGCGGAGATCCCCAATGAGAGCCTCGCGGCATTCGAGTTCCGGCTGTACGAGTTCGAGGCGATCCTCGGCCACACGTACGAATTCAAGACTGCCGAAGTTGGCGAGGACGATGACGTTGTGCTCGAGCTGTGGCAAGGGGGACAACCGCTGGGAAGTACCGCTAACGGCCCGGGCCCGGCCACGTTGAGCTGGGAGGCCGTCGCATCGGGAACAGCGCATGTCGTCGCGCGGGGCGGTGTGGGCACGACACCGTGGACCGGGGATTACGAGCTGAAGTACCGCAGAAAACCGCTCCCGAAGCTGACTGTGACGGTCAGGCCGACTACGGCGAGTTGTTACACGAACGGGACGGTCTCGATCAGATGGACCGTCTCCGGCGGCACGTCTCCGTACTCGGCGAAGGTCAACGGCGGCGCGGTGAGCGGCAACCGAATGAGCAAGACGGTGGCCTGCCGGCGGACCATCACGGTATCGGCGACCGATTCCTCCACACCGCAGCTCAGCGGCTCCACAACCATCACCCTGACAGTCTCGAATCCTCCATCCCCGCCGCTCCATCAGTGGCGCGAATGCCTGACGAACACCACGCCAGGAACGGTGGTAACGTACAGGGGCTTAAGTGGCTGCGGCCCGGTGTTGGCATCACTGCTGACCCGCAACGTGCGGGCCGTGCGGCCCGAAGTCTGCGGCATAAGGCGATGGCGCAACGGAGAGTGGGGGAACAGCTATTTCCTCCCGGTGGATGGTCACAACATCCCAGGCTCCCAGGACTTCACGATCAACGTTGGCGACACGCTGGCACTGTACCGGTGCGAGCTATCGGGTGCTGCCGGCGCGACGGGCGCAGAGGCGAGCGGCGATTTCCTCGAGGAGTAGCCGCCTCGGCTTCTGCGCCGGCTGCTACGGAGTAGCGGGCGGATACCCCGCCGCCGCCTTCAGCGCCTTGATCTGCGCCGCATGCACCCCGTCGTGAATCGGCTGAGACAGCCCCCCCCCGTACCCCTACGCCCCCTCCTGCTCCAGCGCCGCCGTGTACTCCCCGCGCCGCGCCGCCGCCGTCACCCGCGCCCGCAACTGGAACGCCGCCTGCGCCGCCGCCACATTGCCCGCCTCGCCCGCCCAGACCCCCAGCGGCGTCGCCTGCAAACCGCGCCCATACGAAAAACTCAGCTCCCACGGCGCGCCCTCCGACGCCGCCAGCCGATTAATCGCATCCAAATTCACCGTCGCCTCCGCGTCGCTCTGCCCGCCCGACAGGAACACGCAGCCCGGCAGCGACGCCGGCACCACATTGCGGAAGACCCGCAGCGTCTCCGCCGCTACCGTCTCCGCCGGCGCGCGCTCCGCCGCGTCCTTGCCCGAAAGCACCATGTTCGGCTTCAGCAGCGCCCCCGGCAGCTCTACCCCCTGCGCCGCGCAGCACGCAAACGTCGCCCGCAGCGCCCGCTCCGTCGCTTCCGCGCAGGCCGCGATGTCGTGCGAGCCGTCCATCAGCACCTCCGGCTCGATGATCGGCACCAGCCCCGCCTCCTGCGAGAGCGCCGCCATCCGGGCCAGCGCGTGCGCGTTCACATCCAGGCAGTAATCCGTCGGCAGTCCCCCGCCGATCGCAGTGTCGACCGCGGTGTCGATCGCGATCACCGCCCGCCACTTCGTGAACCGCGCCCCCAACTCCGCGTACTCCGCCAGCCGTTCCCGCAGACCGTCCAGACCCTCCGTCACCTTCTCCCCCGGCGCACCCGCCAGATCCTTCGCCCCCTTGTCGATCTTCACCCCCGGAATCACCCCCGCCGAGGTCAGCACCTCCACCAGCGTCCGCCCGTCCGACGCCTCCTGCCGCAGCGTCTCCTCGAACAGAATCACCCCCGAGACGTAGTCCCCGATCCCCTCCGCCGTGAACAGCAACTGCCGCCAGTCGCGCCGATTCGTCTCCGTCGACTCCACCCCGATCCCGTCGAAGCGACGCTTAATCGTCGGCGCCGACTCATCGGCGGCCAGAATGCCCTTGCCCGGCGCCACCAGCGCGCGGGCCGTGTTGTGGAGTTCTGCGGTGGTCATGGCGCAACTTCCTTACCTGTGGACCGGTCGCTCGCGCCGCCCGATCAGCCGGCGCTCAAGCGTTGGACGACGGATTCGACGACATCGGCATTGCCGACGATTAGCGGCGTGCGTTGGTGCAACTGCTCCGGCTCCAGATCGAGGATGCGGCGCGTCCCGTCGCTGCCCGCCCCGCCCGCCTGCTCGGCCACGTAGCAGAGCGGATTCGCCTCATACCCCAGCCGCAGTTTCCCGGCCGGACTCTTCCGATCCCCCGGATAGAGAAAAATCCCGCCCTTCAGCAGATCGCGGTGAAAATCCGCCACCAGCGAGCCCACGTAGCGCAGCCCGTAGGCCTCCCGCAGCTCCCCCACCGCCGCCTGCATCTCCACCGCCCAGTTCCCCGCGTTGCCCTCGTTCACGCTGTACGCCGCGCACTTGGCCGGAATCGAAATGTCAGGATGACTGTGCAGAAACTCCCCGCTCTCCGGATCCAGCGTGAACCCGTCCACCTGCCCCGCCGTCGCCGCCACCAGCACCGTGCTTGAGCCGTACACCACGTACACCGCCGCGATCTGCTCCCGCCCCCGGCGCAGCAGCGAACGCTCCGTCACCGGCCCGTCGTCCGCCCGCCGGTAGATCGCGAAAATCGAGCCGATCGTCACCGCCACATCGATGTTGCTCGAGCCGTCCACCGGATCGAACAGCGCCAGATACGGATGATCCGCCGCGTCGCTCACGAACACTGCCTCCTCCAGCTCCTCGCAGGCCAGCGCCGCTACCCGCCCGCACTCGCTCAACACCTCCACGAATGTATCCGTGCCCGCCGCGTCCAGACGCTGCACAATCTCGCCCTGCACATTCGTCTCGCCCGTATCGCCCAGCACATCCGCCAGCGCCGCCCGCCGCGTCAGCGCGTCTACCCGCGCCGCCCCGGCCGCGATCGCCTCAACCACCTCAATCAGACCCTCGGTGTCGTCCCGCCCGGCGAGATTTCGCGCAAGCGCATCGCGCAGAGTGCTGACCATCGGCGGCCTCCCCACCCGCATAGCCTAGCCGCGCGCGGCGCGACAGGCACGACACAGTGGGCAAGCCAGTGTGCAAGCCCAGCCTTGCGCGGCTGCGCAGCACCGCGACAGCGCGTACGATGAGACTGCCAACCCGCAGGAGCACCGCCCGATGAGCGACACCCAGCCGGCCCCGACCGAATTTCCCTCCTACGAGGCCGCGATTGACTGGCTGATGAGCTTCGCCGACTTTGAGCGCGGCTCCCTGCCCCGCCGCTCACGCCCCATGTTCGCCCTTGACCGCATCCGCTCCCTCCTTCGACGCCTGGGCGACCCACAACTCGGACGCCCCACCGTCCACATCGCCGGTTCCAAGGGCAAAGGCTCCACCGCCGCGATGATCGAATCCTGCCTCCGCGCCGCCGGCCCGCCCGTCGGCCCATCCAGCGGCATGCGCACCGGCCTCTTCACCAGCCCCCACCTCCACTCCTTCCGCGAACGCATCCGCATCGACGGACAGCCGCTCCCCGCCGACGACTTCCGCGCCCTCGCCGCCGAACTCCGCCTCCACACCGAGGCCGACCTCGCCGCCCAGCCCGGACACATCAGCACTTTCGAACTGCTCACCGCTCTCGCCTTCCTCGCCTTCCGCGTCAACGATGTCGATGTCCAAATCGTCGAAGTCGGCCTCGGAGGACGCCTCGACTGCACCAACGTCTTCCACGAAAAAGACGCCGCAGTGATCACCTCCCTCTCCCACGAACACACCGACATCCTCGGCGACCGCATCGAGCAGATCGCCGCCGAAAAAGCCGGCATCCTCACCGCCGGCGCCCACGCCGCCGTGCTCGCTCCGCAGCGCTCCGAAGCCGCCGCCGCAGTCGTCCGCAACGCCGCCGACGACCTCCCCACCCCGCTCATCGACGTCGCCGATGCCTACGAGTGGTCCCCCGCCGGCGTCGAACCCTGGGGCCAGTGGTTCCGCCTCAAGCGCATCCGGCCCCGCCCCGGCGAACCCGCCGAGCAACTCCTGCTCACCCCCCTGCTCGGCGACTTCCAAATCGAAAACGCCGCCGCCGCCGTCGCCACGCTCGACCTCCTCCGCGCCCAGGGCATGGACATCCCCGCCGCCGCCGTCCACACCGGACTCGCCACCGTCCAATGGCCCGGACGCCTCGAGGAACTCCAGTGGCCCCAACCCCTGCGCGGCGGACGCGCCACCCCCCGCCTCGTCGTCGACGGCGCGCACAACGGCGAATCCGTCCGCCGCGCGCTCGACGCCCTCAACGACTACTTCCCCCACGACCGCCTGATCGTCGTCCTCGGCGTGCTCGGCGACAAAGCCCTCGACGCCATCGCCGCAGCCGTCGCCGAGCGCGCCGCAGCCGTCGTCCTCACCGCCTCCGACCACCCACGCTCCCGACCCGCCGCCGACCTCAGCGCCGCCTTCGTCGATTGGCACGGCTCCGTCTCCATCGCCCCCTCCGTCGAATCCGCGCTCGCCGCCGCGCGCGAACTGGCCTCCGGCGACAACGACCTCGTCGCCGTGCTCGGCTCCCTCTCGCTCGCCGCCAACGCCCGCGAGCGCCTCCGCGAAGCCGACGCCCAATCTCCCGACGAAGCCAGCGCCGCAGCCGAACGCGAGCGCTAGCCATGTCCGACCAACGCACCCGCCCCAACCGCGTGGTCATCACCGGCATGGGCGCGCTCTCGCCCCTCGGCAACGATGTCGACACCTTCTGGCGACGGCTCGTCAACGGCGAAAGCGGCATCGAACCCATCGCCCTCTTCGACGTTGAAGGCTTCTCCTGCACCATCGGCGGCGAAATCCGCGACTTCAACCCGCAGGACTACATGGACCGCAAATCGGCCCGCCGCATGGCCCGCTTCTCCCAACTCGCCGTCGCCGCCGCCCGCGAAGCCGTCGCAGACGCCGCGCTCAACCTCGACACCCTCGACCGCGCCCGCATCGGCGTCGTGCTCGGCAACGGCAGCGGCGGCTACCCCGAACTCGAACAGGGCGCCCGCAAACTCGTCGACCGCGGCGGCATGAAGCTCGACCCCCTCTTCATCCCCCGCGTCCTGCCCAACATGGCCGCCGCCAACATCGCCATGCAATTCGGACTGCTCGGCTACAACACCACCGTCGTCACCGCCTGCGCCGCCGGCACCCAGGCCATCGGCGAAGCCGCCGACGTGATCCGGCGCGGACAGGCCGACATCGTCATCACCGGCGGCTGCGAAGCCGGCTTCTGCCAACTCGGACTCGGCGGCTTCGCCGTCATGCGCGCCCTCACCGCCAACAACGACCACCCCCGGCAGGCCAGCCGACCCTTCGACGCCGACCGCGACGGCTTCGTCCCCGCCGAAGGCGCAGGCATCCTGATCCTCGAAAACGAAGCATCCGCCCGCGCCCGCGGCGCACCATTCCAAATCGAAGTCGCCGGCTTCGGCTCCAGCGCCGACGCGCACCACCTCGTCATGCCCGACGCCGACGGCGCAGGCCCCGTCCGCGCCATCCGCTGGGCCATCGAAGACGCCGGGATCGAGCCGCACGAAATCGACTACATCAACGCCCACGGCACCTCCACCCCGCTCAACGACGCCTCCGAAACTCGCGCCGTCAAACTCGCCCTCGGCGACGCCGCAGCCAATGTCCCCATCTCCTCCACCAAATCCATGATCGGCCACGCCTTCGGCGGCGCCGGCGGACTCGAATCCATCGCCGCCCTCAAAAGCATGACCGACGGCTGCATCCACCCCACGATCAACTACGAAACCCCGGACCCCGACTGCGACCTCGACTACGTGCCCAACCAGGCCCGTCCGGCCGATGTCCGCGTCGCCCTCAAAAACTCCTTCGGCTTCGGCGGCCAAAACGCCTGCCTCATCTTCCGCCGCCTCAACTAGCCCCTGTCCGCCACCCCCACCTCCCGCACACCCGCCGCCCCCTTTTCCGTCATACCCGCGCTTGCCGCGGGTATCTCGCCGCGACCAGCACCAACGCCGCCCCCACCCCTCCGTCGCCTGCACACCCGCCACTCCACCTCCGCCACCCCCTTTCTCTGCCGCACCCGCCGCCCTCTTCTCCGTCATACCCGCGCTTGCCGCGGGTATCTCGCCGTGACCAGCACCAACGCCGCACCCACCCCTCCGTCGCACCCACAGATCCCCCCGTCGCCCCCGACTCGATCGGGGGCCCAAACCCAACCCCGTTCGCTGACCATCCCGATACAACCCCCGCCGCACGACGCTCGCACTGGCGGCTAGCCTGTGCATACGCTTAAATCCCTACCTGCACAGCAACAACGGACCTCTGAACACACCCCAACCCCCAACCGCATCGCAACAGATCGGACCACCCAATGACCCACCTGACACTGCGCCTGCTCGCCCCCCTCACCGTCCTCGCCCTCTTCGCCGCCGCCGCCTTCGCCCTCACCCTCAACCACGCCGCCGCCGACGGCCACGCCGCCGACGAAGCCGCCGTCCTCGCCCGCCTCGCCGAAAACCGCCGCGTCGAATTCGCCCTCCACATCGCCGGACAAACTCTCCTCCCCGAACGCCGCTTCGTCTCCCTCGACCGCGGCCCCACCCCCTGGCTGCGCAGCTCCCCCGTCCAACTCCCCAACGGACGCGACGCCAGCGTCGTCGCACGCCGCATCGACGACGGACGCTTCGAGTGGGCCCTCCGCATCCACGGCCTCGACGACGACCTCCGCCCCGCCGACCGCTACATCCCGCCCCTCCGCAGCTTCAGCCGCTGGCTCTCCAGCGCCCCCGTCGCTGTGCCACCGCTGCCCTGCTGCGAAGGCGAGCAGCGCCTCAAGCTCGGCTTCTTCGCCTTCTTCGCCCCCATCAGCTACAGCGCCGACAGCGACCCCGACTCCGCAGGCTTCCACCGGCACAGCGGCTACGAAGCCGCCCTGATCAACGCCCTCGAAACGATGGACTACACCGAACTCTCCTTCGAGCGCATCCCGATCAGCGAGTGGCCCGACATCTGGCTCTCCCCCACTACACCCGAAATCGACATCGCCGCCGGCGGCATCACCATCCTCGAAAGCCGCACCAGAGACCACGACGGACGCCTCGCCATCGCCTTCACCGACGGGCACATCGCCCTCCGCCAGACCCTGCTCGTCCGCACCGCCGACGCCGACCGTATCCGCACCCACGCCGACCTCACCTCCGACGACCGCATCGGCGCCGTCCCCGGCACCACCGGCGAAGCGCGCCTGCTCCAACTCACCGGCCTCGCCGACGACAACGGCATCCTCGCCGCCGGCGCCCAAATCGAAACCCCCAACGGCTCCATCACCGCCGACGGCACCGACGCCTACATCATCACCTCCGCCGAACAGACCCCCAACATGGCCGGACGCACCCGCATCATTCCCCCCAACGACCGCATGCCCCAGGTCGTCTACATGGGCAACGACGACGCCGAATACATCGCCGCCGTCATCGACGGCCGCCTGGACGGCCTCGGCCGCGGCGAACTCGGCAACACCGACGCCGCCGTCGCCTCCGAAGGCGCGCTCGCCGTCACCGCCTACGACCCCGCCGTCGAGCACGCCGGCTTCTCCCTCCCCATCGAAGACGCCGACCTCCTCGCCTGCCTCAACGCCCGCCTCAACTGGCTCACCGACCACCGCCAAATCGGCTACCCCGACTGGGTAAACAACCCCAACATCTTCACCGACCGCGCCAACGCCTGGAACGCCCGCTACTAACCCCCGCCCACACCCTCACCCCCGCCCACACCTTCACCCCCGCCATACCCGCGCCCACTTCCGTCATACCCGCGCTTGTCGCGGGTATCTCGACGCGAACAGCACCAACCCCACTCTCCGCTCCCCCTACCGCCATTCCTGCGCCCCTTACACACCCCCCGCCGCACGCCCCCTTCCGTCGCCCCAGACTTGATCTGGGGCCCAAACCCAACCCCGTTCGCAGCGCCAACCCCCGAACCACCCGCCAACCCACCTTCGTGGCGCACTCCGAGACATCGCCCCTTTTCTCGTCATTCCCGCCCCCGAGCGGGAATCGGCCCCACACCGCCCCCAACCCCCACGCGCGCCCAAAACATCCGCCGCCCTCCTTCCGTCGCCCCAGACTTGATCTGGAGCCTGCCCCCGGCTCGAACGGGGGGCCCAAACCCAACTCCCTTCGCAGCACCAACCCTCCGCACTACTCCCTGCCGCCATTCCCGCGCCCCCTCACCCCCGTCATTCCCGCGCCCCTTTTCTCGTCATTCCCGCCCCCGAGCGGGAATCGGCCCCACACCGCCCCCAACCCCCGCCCAACCGTGATACCGTCGCCTCTCTACATAGAACATGAGAGCGACACAGGAGCACACATGCCCACCTCCCCCCAACGACGCACCCGCATCCGCCGCGCCCACCAACTCCGCCAGCAAGGCAACACCCTCCGCCAAATCGCCCAACACCTCAACGTCGCCCACTCCACCATCGCCGACGACCTCAAACTGCTCGAAACCCAACCCAACCAACTCACCGCCGCCATCGCCCACGACCTCCTGCTCGAACACACCCTCCAACTCCGCGACCGCGTCCTCAAACTGCGCAACCAAGACCCCCTCCACCCCCTCCAACGCTTCCCCATCGTCGACGAACTCGGCCGCCGGAAAACCCGCGCCTCCGAAGCCAGCGCCGGCGAAATCGCCCGCTTCTACGCCCTCCACGAACGCGCCCTCAACCACGCCGAACGCGAATACCGCTACGCACTCCAAGAACTCGCCCACACCGACCTCCAAATCGACGCCGAACACGATCCCCTCGACTACCCCGACGACCAACTCGCCGCCCAGGAACCCCCCGCCCAGCCCGCCCAACCCGTGCAGCCCGCACAGCCGAACAACCCCGAACAACCCCGAACAAATCTGAACACATCCGAATACACCCCGACCATCCCCGACCGCGCAACACCCGCCCGACCAGATAAGACCATCCCCCAACCCGCCCCCACACGCCCCGCACAACCCCGAACAAACCCGAACGCACCCGCACAACCCCGACCGCCCGCCGAACGACTCACCCACGCCCAACTCACCGAACTGCTCGAAACCCACCCGCCCGACATCAACGCCCTCAACAACCTCCTCCAGCACCCCGAACGCTTCCCCGACTACCCCCCGGCCCTGCTCAACCTGTTCAAGGACATCATCGCCAAAGCCGTCAACGCCGCCCACAAAGCCGCCTGAACGCCCCCGACCGCGCCGAGCGCGGCCGCAGCCCCCAACAGAGCCGGCGAACAAGGCCAGTGAACAGGTCAGCGACCAGGGCCGCTGAGCGACCGAACGCGCGCCGCGCCCCCTACAGGCGCAGCTTCCCGTGCGACGGCTGCCGACGACGCTGCCGCCCCTCCTCCACCTGCTGCTCTCGCTCCAACTCGAACACCGAAATGATGCTGCTCTCGTACACGTAGCCGCACGCCAGGCAGCTCGAATACACACTGTGCGCATCCGACTCGACCAACATCGAGCCGCTGCACCGAGGACATTTCGAAGGCGGGGTAACCGGCATCTGCGTTCTTCTCCCGGGCGCTCGCTTGCGCCCTCTGCGCTGGTTGTGAAATCCAGCACAATCTGATTGTGAAACCTTGCACATTCTGTTGAGCCCGCCCCCCGATGTCAAGCGCGCACACCCCCAATCCCCACCAAATCGCCCCGCAAATCGCCCTCAAGTCAGCCTCTGTAAACTGCGCCACACAAGCGCCCGCCCGCACCTACGGGCACCCGCAAGCATCCGCCCCGCCCATCCCTAATCTGGTCGCGTCCCCCGAGGTACCCCCCATGCGACGCATCGCCGACCGCATCTCCGTCTTCGCCCTCGCCCTGCTGCTCGACGCCGCAGCCCAACTGCTCGTCGGCCCGCCTCCCCAGCCCCACCCCACCTGGCTCGCCTACGGCCTCGACCGCCTCGCCCGCCGCGTCCCCGCACCGCGCCTCCGCCCCGTCGCCCCCGTCCTCCTCGCACTGCTCGCCACCCGCGCCGCCGCCCTGCTCAGCCACGCCGGCTCGGCCCAACGACCACCGCGTGGCGCGCGACCCGCCGCCATCCTCCTCCAGGCCGCCCTGCTCGCCTCCACCTTCGACGCCTGGCGCAGCCTCCGCGCCGCCCGCCAAACCGAGCGCCAACTCGACCGCCTCGCCCAACTCGACGCCCAGACCAACACTCAGGCCAACCATCAGGCCACCGCCCAAACCACCGCCCAAACCGGCGCCGTCGAAATCGAACTCGGACGCCTCGCCCAGAGCGCCGGCCACGACGTCGTCGGCCCTTGGGCCGCCTACGCCGTCGCCGACCTGCCCGGCGCCGTCGCCTGGGCCGCACTCGAAAACAGCGGCGACGGACCAGACGCGCCCCTCGCCGCCCTGCTCGAATCCTCCGCCCAACTCGCCGCCGTCCGACAGGCCCGCGACGCCATCGCCGCCGCCGCCACCCTCGCCGCCGCACGCGGCGGCGCCCCACTCTCCCTCCACATGGACGACATCGTCGACTCCGCCGACGCCCCCCTCGCCGTCACCGCCATGACCGTCGCCCTCAACCGCCGCATCGTCTGGAACGGCAGAATCAGCGGCTGGCAGCGACCGCCCCCCGACCGCAACGACCTCCGCCGCGCCAACCGCATCGCCCTCCGCGCCCTCGCCCTCCTCGCCGCCGCCGCCGCCGCCGCCATCGCCGCCGTCGAACTGCTCAAACCCCCCCGCCGCAACAACGACCCGCAACCTCAGCCGCCCGATTGGAACCGCCTCTTCGACCTCCGCGAACGCTGACCGCACCCAAACCGCCACCACAGCCCCATTCTGCTTTACCATCTACCGCAGGGAGCATCGCCGCCCGCCCACGCGCCGCCCGAGAGGAGAACCCGCCATGCCCGCATTCCCCAGCACCGACTGGTTCGAAGCGCTCCGCGACATCGTGCTCGACGACCCCGACTGGCGCGCCTTCGGCATGATGGACTGCGCCATGGGCGTCAACGTCGGCGACAGCACCATCAAAATCGTCTTCGACGGCTACGAAATCCCCGAAATCGCCGACATCTCCGACCAACCCGCCGACGCCGACCTCGACTTCACCCTCGTCATGCCCCCCGACCGCTGGCGCGAAATGCTCGAAAACATCCAAACCAACGGCCACGCCGACCTCCACCACACCCTCAACACCATCGACCTCGAAAGCCCCGAAGAACTCGCCAAAGGCGAGGACTACACCCGCCGCGACCTCTTCTACCGCTTCAACCAAACCCTCCAGGACTTCTTCGACGCCAGCTCCAACATCGAAACCACCTTCAACTGACCCACCACTTCCCGTCATTCCCGCCCCATCCTTCCGTCATTCCCGCCCTCGAGCGGGAATCACCCCCACTCCACCATCCCCACCATCCCACCATCCCCACCCTCTCGTCATTCCCGCTCCATCCTCCTGTCATTCCCGCCCCCGAGCGGGAATCGCCCCCATCCCACCCCCCACACCCTCCCGCCACCCCCGCCCCCTCCCGCGCCACCCTCCGCACCCCCTCCGTCGCCCCAGACTTGATCTGGGGCCCAAACCCAACCCCCTCCACCGCGCAAGCCCCCCAAACCCACCCGCCAGCGCCCGTCCGCAGGCGCTCAGCACGCCCCCACCCATCCACCGCACCCCGCCCAAACAATGCGCCCAACCCCGAACTCCGCCACAATAACCCCATGCCCATCAGCGTCACCCTCATCGACCACACCAAAAACCCCATCCGCGCCCTCTACATGGCCTACCGCGTCTGCTACTCCGCACTCACCCCCGAACAAGTCCTCGCGCGCATCGACGACGAACGCATCCCCCACGACAAAATGCTCGAATTCATCGAAGCACGCCTCCAGACCGGCCACATGTCCCCGCTCGAACAAGTCGTCTTCGAATTCGGCATCTCCGGCGTCTCCCGCGCCTTCAGCCACCAGTTCGTCCGCCACCGCATCGGCATCTCCTTCGAGCAGCAATCCCAGCGCTACGTCACCTACAAGGGCGGCGAGTTCCCCTACACCGTCCCCCGCACCGTCCAACAGGCCGGCCTCGGCGACGAAATGGCCGCCCTCTTCGCCCAAGCCGGCGCCCTCTACGAAAAAATGGTCGACGCCGGCGTCCCCGCCGAAGACGCTCGCTTCCTCCTCCCCAACGCCACCAACACCAACTTCAAAATCACCGTCAACCTCGCCTCCCTCCTCCACATCGCCGACCTCCGCCTCTGCACCCGCGCCCAGTGGGAATTCCGTAAAGTCGTCTCCCTCATGCGCGCCGAAGTCGTCCGCGTCGCGCCCGAACTCGGCCGCGCACTCCAGCCCAAATGCGGCGAACGACGCCTCGGCTACTGCGACGAGGACTACGACGCCTGGCAAGCCTGCCCCATCGGCCGCAAGCGCCCACACAAAAGCGACCTCTTCAACCTCTACAACGCCTACCGCCGCGGCGACCTCGCCGACCTCGACGCCGACGACATGGCCCTGATCGCCGCCGAAACCCCCGACGGCTAACCTGCACCCGGAACAACCACGACCGAAGAACAACGGCCTGAGAGAAGACGCCGATGCCACGACTGCTTGGAGCCGACCTCCGCGAATTCCTGCAACAGCCCCAAAACGGCGTCCTCGCCTCCCTCCGCGCCGACGGACGCCCCTACACCGTCCCCGTCTGGTGGCTCTGGCAAGGCGAAGTCGACGACGACGCGCACTCCGAGCGCAACCCCCCGCGCGGCATCCTCTGGCTCACCGGCACCCTCACCCGCGTCTGGTGCAAACAACTCATCCACGACCCCAGAGCCTCCATCTGCATCGAAACCACCACCCCGGCCGCCCGCCACGTCGGCATCGACGGCGCCTGCGAAGCGCTCACCCTGCCCGACTTCGACATCTGGCCCGTCTCCCGCAAACTGGCCGAAAAATACGTCGGACGCGGCGACCCCGCCAACAACGACGCCGTCGACGCCTTCTTCGCCAACATGCAGACCGAACCCCGCATGCTCTTCCGCCTCACGCCCCAAAAATGGCGCGCCATCGACCTCACCGTCTACCGCGGCAAGCGTGAAGACCGCGACTTCCAGCAACAGGCTCAACAGCATGCCCAGCAGCAGGCCCAGGAGCAGGCGAGCCGGGCCTGAGCCGCCCGCGCAGCCGAGCAGCGCGTGAGCCAGCACCCGCCCAGCCCCCCCGCCGATCCCCCGCCCGCCCGCTCCCGCGGCGTGCTCGCCAACCCCGCCTTCCGACGCATCTGGGCCGCCGGCGCCATCACCGCCATGGTGCGCTGGCTCGACATGCTCGTGCTCTCCCTCTACGCCTACGAACTCACCGGCGAAGTCGGCGCCGTCGCCGTCGCCTTCCTCATCCGCATGGCCCCCCGCCTCCTCTTCGGCTTCTTCGTCGGCGCAATCGCCGACCGCATGGACCGACGCCGACTCTGGATCGCCGCCCTCGCCGCCCTCTGCGTCATGTACATCGCCCTCGCCGCCCTCGTCGCCCTCCACGAAATCGCCTTCTGGCACCTCCTCCTCTTCATCTTCTTCGCCGGCATCGTCTGGTCCATCGAATTTCCCACCCGCCGCGCCATGATCGCCGATGTCGTCCGCCCCAACCAGGTCGGCCGCGCCGTCGGCCTCGACTGGAGCACCGACAGCATCCTCCGCATCCCCGGACCGCTGATCGGCGCAGGCTTCCTCCAGGCCTTCGGCGCAGAGTGGGCCTACGGCTTCGCCGCCGTCGTCTTCGCCGCCGCCGCCCTGATCGCCAGCACCCTCACCTACCGCCCCGCCCGCGTCGCCCACACCGAAGGCCAGAGCATGAGCGCAGTCATCGCCGACACAATGCGCGACATCGCCGCCGGACTCATCTACGTCCGCCGCCGCGGCCTACTGCTCGGCACCCTCGTCGTCACCCTTGTCTTCAACCTCCTCTTCCCCGCTTACAACGCCGCCCTGCCCGAAATCGGACAGCAAATCCTCGCCGTCGACCAGTTCCGCATCGGCGTGCTCGAAGCCCTCGTCGGCCTCGGCTCCTTCCTCGGCGGACTGCTCATCGCCGGCTGGGGCAGCTGGGCCCAATCGGGACGCATCTACTACGCCGGCACCGCCTGGTTCATGCTCTGCGTCACCGGCATCGTGCTCTCCGACATCTACCTCGTCTCCGCCGCCCTCGCCTTCCTCATGGGCTTCGGCTTCGCCGCCTTCGCCATCATGCAAACCTCCATTCTCGTCACCGCCACCCCTCCCGCCATGCGCGGGCGCGTCATGGGCGTGCTCTCCACCGTGATTGGCCTCGGCCCCCTCACCGGCATGCAGGTACTCCTGCTCACCCCCGCCCTCGGCCTCCAGGGCATGGTGCTCACCGTCGTGCTCGAAGGCGTCGCCCTCATGCTGCTCGCCCTCCTCTTCTGGCCCAGGATTGTCAAACGCTTGCCGGTCGACGACCCCCTGCTCGCCGCCGCGCCGGCTCCGCAGCACTCCGCCTGACATACACTGCCCAAATGACCACCATGCGCCGCCGCCGACAGTTCAAGGCCCGGCTGTTCACCCTGCAGGGCTCCCAAATCAGCGATTGCTTCGCAATCATCGACATCGAGACGACCCGCAACGGCGACACCCGCGAGCGCAGCTGGCGCGGACACTTCACCTCGCTCTCCAACCCCGAGCACGCCTTCTCCGGCGCCTACCTGCTCCGTGCGCAGGGACAGGAAGAGGGGCAGGAGGAAGGCGCGCGAATCGAGGTCGTCGAAGGCGCCTCCGAACGCCTCGGCGTCACCAGCGACGAATACCGCTTCCTCGGCCAGGGCGATCCACCGCCCTCCGACCGACAGCGAGCCAAACGAAAGCCGCGAGGATCATGACTGCTACGGCCGTTGACCCCTACAACCAGCTGCGCAGCCAGGTCAAAGCCGCAGCAGCGGCGGCTCCGACGCTGGCCGTCGCAACCGGCGAGACCAAGGACGCCGCGCTGCGCGCCGCCGCGCGCCTGCTGCGCGAGCGCTGCAACCGCATCACCACCGAAAACGCCGAGGACGTCGAAGAATCGCGAGGGCGCCTGAGCGAGGCGATGCTGGACCGGCTGCTGCTCACGCCCGACCGCGTACACGGCGTCGCCGCCGGCCTGGACGCCCTGGCCGCGCTCGACGACCCGATCGGCGAGGTGATCGACAGTCGCCGCGCCGAAAACGGCCTGCTCATCGAGCGCCGCCGCGTCCCCCTCGGCGTGATCGCCTCCGTCTACGAGAGCCGCCCCAACGTCACCATCGACATCGCCGCGATCTGCCTCAAGAGCGGCAACGCGGCGGTGCTGCGGGGCGGCCGCGAAGCCCGCCGCAGCAACGCAGCGCTGGCCGAAGCGCTCTGCGACGGCCTGCGCGAGGCGGGCCTGCCGGCGGACGCGGTGCAGCTGGTGCGCAGCGCCGACCGCGCACTGGTCGGCGAAATGCTGGCGATGAACGATCTAATCGATCTGATGGTGCCGCGCGGCGGCAAGGCCCTGATCGAGCGCGTCCGCGACCAGGCCGCCATGCCCGTCGTCGCCGGCGGCATCGGCATCTGCCACACCTACGTCGACGCCGACGCCGACCTGGCAATGGCGCTGGAGGTGGTCGACAACGCCAAGACGCGCCGCGTCTCCATCTGCAACGCTCTCGATGTGCTGATCGTTCACGAAACGGTCGCCCCGCCCTTCCTCTCCGCGCTCGCCCAGCGCTGGAACCCCCAAACCCACGCCGAAGGCGGCGTCGAACTGCGCGCCGACGACCAGGCCCTGCATCTGCTCCAACCGACCCCCGCCCGCGCCGTCGCCGCCGGCGAGGACGACTTCGATACCGAATTCCTCAGCCTCACCGCCGGCGTCCGCGTCGTGCCCGACGCCGACGCCGCGCTCGAACATATCGCCGCCCACGGCTCCGGCCACTCGGAGGCGATCATCACCTCGGACGAGCGGCTGGCCGAGCGCTTCCTGCGCGAGGTTGACGCCGCCGCCGTCTACGTCAACGCCTCAACCCAGTTCACCGACGGCGGCGAATTCGGCCTCGGCGCGGAGGTCGGCATCTCCACCGGCAAGTTTCACGCCCGCGGCCCCATGGGCCTGCGCGAGTTGAGCTCCTACAAGTGGGTCGTGCGCGGCGACGGCCAGACTCGCCCGCGCTGATTGCGAAACCTGATCGCGAGACCCGATCGCAAGACCGATTGCGAGGCAGGCCCATGGCCGCCGCACCCGCCCGCTCCTCCGTCGCCCGCATGACCAATGTCGCGCGACGTTTCGTCGACAGCCTCTTCCCCGCCCAGCGCAAACGCGCCTGCTACGACTACCTCGATGCCGAGCGCATCTTCTGGTACTACCCGCCCACCAACCGCCACGGCCTCGCCCTGCGCGATATGACCCCGCCCCAGCGCGAGCTCGCCTTCACCCTGCTCCACGCCGGGCTCGCCTCCAGCGCCGCCGAGCAAGCCCTCGAAATCATCGAGCTGGAGACCACGCTCGGCGAAATCGAGCGCGAAGCCGGCGTCCGCACCTTCGTCCGCGACCCCGAGCTCTACTACTGGACCATCTTCGGCGATCCCGGCGACGACGAATCGCCCTGGGGCTGGCGCATCGAAGGCCACCACATCTCGCTCAACTACTCGCTCTGGGCCGACCGCGTGCTCTCCAACACCCCCTTCTTCTTCGGCGCAAACCCCGCCGAAGTCCGCTCCGGACCGCGCAAAGGGCTGCGCATCCTCGACGACCGCGAAGCGGTCGCCTGGGAAATGATCCGCAGCCTTGACGACGCGCAGCGGAGCGACGCCGTGATCTACGCCGAAGCACCCTGGGACATCCTCACCTTCAACGCCTCGCGCGTCTCGCTCCCGCCCGAACAGGGCCTGCCAGCCGCCCGCATGACCGACGCCCAGCGCGGCATCCTGCGCCGCCTCGTCGATGTCTACGTCGATCAGGTCCCCGCAGAACTGGCCGAGCAGCGCCGCCGCAAAATCGAGTCGCAGGGCTTCGACAACCTGCACTGGGCCTGGGCCGGCCCGCTCGACGAGCGCGAACCGCACTACTACCGCATCCACGGCGGCAACTTCGTCGTCGAGTTCGACAACCGCCAGAACGGCGCAAACCACATCCACTCCGTCTGGCGCGACATCGAAAACGACTTCGCCAACGACATCCTCCGCGAACACCTGCTCCTCTTCCACGTGCTGTAGCGATCGGCAGGATTGTGGCTGCGATACGCTGAGTCGCCAACCCGCCGCAGCCGGAGCCGTCGCCGATGTTCCACTACGAACGCGAGAGCCGCACCCCGCACTCCGAGTGCTACGTCGTCGAGAGCGAGGACGGCGCCCGCGCCCGACTCGACCTCCACTTCGCCCCGCCGCTCGTCTACGCCACCCTCTGCGTCCCCGAAACCTGGTCCGATGACGACGTGCAGGACGTGATCGCCGACTTCGACGACCGCATCGCCAGCACCGCCGAACCGCTCCGCGAAGACCTGATCGTGACCGTCTGGCGCGGCGTCGAAATCGGCATCTGGTCCGCCGGCGGCGACGGTCCTACCGGCTTCGACGACGAGCTCGACCAGACCGCCCCGCCCGCCTCGCGCAACTGACGAGAGCCGACCATGCCCGACGACCAACCAACCGACGACGCGATCGAGGAAGCCGCAGCCGCCGACGCAGTCGACATACTGCTCAAAGGCCGCATCGAAGAGGTGCTGCCGCCCGAAGAACTCGGCGAATTCCACGACTTCATCCGCGAAGAAGCGCTGATGCGCCGCCGCTTCGCCGTCTCCTTCCGCGTCGAGTGCCGCTGCCTCGCCTGGATTTCCTACCAACTGACCAACATCGTCACCCACGAAGACGGGATGGAGTTCTCGGCCCGCCCAATCCAGACCTACGTGCCCGATCACGAGCCCGATGTGGAGCATCCCGAGGGGGCGACCGAAGACCCGCCCGAGGAAGTGTTGGACTGGCCGATCTGGCCGCTCGAGATCTACCAGGACGAGCTCGAAGAGCTGGACGAAGACGACGAAGCGTGAGCGGCGCAGCCGAGCGCGACAGCCGCTTCGCGGCTGTCTTCTTCGACCTTGACGGCACCCTCGTCAGCGAGCGCGTCGGCGTGCGCGAAGCGCGCCTCGCCGTGGGCCGCGAGCTCGTGGAGCGCGGCCTCACCAGCGCCGCGCCCGACGCATTCGTGAGCGCCGTCGAGCAGGTCATCGCCGACATCCTGCGCGAAAACGACGGCCAGTGGCCCAGCTGGCTCAACATCGGCGCGTGGATGTCGCGCGCGCTGGTGCGGATCGACTGCCCGCTGGACGAGCAGGGCGCCGCTTTCGCCGAGCTCTCCGCGATCTACGCGCACGAGCGGATCGAGCGCGCCGCCGCCATCCCCGGCGCAGCCGAGGCGGTCGCCGCCGCCCGCCGGCACGGCCCCGTCGGGCTGATCACCAACTTCAGCGACGGCGCGCTCCAGCGCCGCAAAATCGCCGCCGCCGGCCTCGAAGGCCAATTCGACGCCGTCTTCATCTCCGGCGAAGTCGGCGTCCACAAGCCGGACCCCGACATCTTCTACCACGCGGCCGCAGCGTTGGGCGCCGCCGCGGCCGACTGCGTCCACATCGGCAACTCGTGGGTTTCGGATATCGAGGGCGCGCTGGCCGCCGGCATGCCCGCCGTCTGGGTCGAAGAAACCCCCTCAGGCGCAAACCCGCCGCCCGATCTGCGCGTCGCGCGTCTGCCCGACCTGCCCGCAGTAGCAGCCTGGCTGGACTCAGAATGAGCCGCGAGCGTCCTCGCCCCACACACGGCCTCACCATCTCCGAAAGCGGCCGGCGGAAGGTTGCGGCGCGGGGCTACACACTCGAAGACGCCCAGGCTGTGCTGGATAGTCGCCCTGTGTGGATCTGGCAGCAGGGGCGCGACGAGTACGACGAAAACCTCGGCCGCGCGTGGGTTCGCCCCGACCGCTGGCGGCTCGTTGGCCGGGGATTTTTTCGGCGCCGTGCTGTCTGTGGTCATTGAGCTTCCCGGTTCTGACGGGAAGTCCCAGATCGTGTCGATCTATGAAGCTTCGCCGAGAGATCAAAGTCGGTACCATCAATGGACAAGGAGAGGCAGATGACGGATTCGCGGCAGCAATGGCTGGAATCTCTCGCTCCGCGCGTGCGGGCTGAGGTCGAGGCTGAGATCGCGGACTACGAGGACCCGAACAACGTTGAGTACCAGGACGATGAAGAGGACTGGGAGCCGGGGACCGACTGGACCTACGAGATCGGCGTGGCGTTCACTGGCGACGAGCTGCGCGCCCTGTCCGAAGCCGTCGGGCGCGAGCATGACATCGGAGCATTCATCAAACGCCTGGCGCTGAACGAAGCGCGGGCAATACAGGCAAAGCGTCGGCTGGCGGAGACCGATTGAGGCCGGCGACAGCTTGAGGGCGCCCACGCAGTTGACGACAGCGTTCGGCGCAGTGCGTGAGGAAACTTGTCGGTGAACCTCGACCGTCCTCGTCCCACACGCGGCCTCACCATCTCCGAAAGCGGCGTAGAAAAGATCGGGGAACGCGGCTTTCGCCTCGAAGACGCAGAGGCAGTGTGGGAAAGAGACCCTCTCTGGATGTGGCAGAAGCCGCAGCCCTATCGAGACGCAAGCGGTCGCATGCGGATCCGGCGGGCACGCTGGCGAATGATCGGCCGAGGTCCCGCCGGAGTCATTCTGTCTGTGGTCGTTGAGCTCCCGGCTCCCGATGGCACATCGCAAGTCGTCTCAATCTTTGAGGCGTCGCCGACCGATCAAAGCAGGTACCATGAGTGGACAAGGAGGCGCAGATGACGGATTCGCGGCAGCGGTGGCTGGAATCTCTCGCTCCGCACGTGCGGGCTGAGGTCGAGGCTGAGATCGCCGACTACGAAGATCCAAACAACGTTGAATACGTCGACGACGATTGGCAGCCCGCCTCCGACGCCGCATTCAAAGTCGTTCCCGATCCACCGCCCGGTGTCTGGTTTGACCTCGAATTCACCCAAGCGGAGTGCGCAGAGCTGATGCAGGCGGTCGGCGACGCGGACCCGTTCGAGTTCATCAAGACCGCCGCCCTCGAACGCGCCCGCGAAATGATCGCGGAGCGCGAGGCGCCGGATGGGGTAACCGCAGCGGACTGATGTGATCCGCAATCCCGACCATCGCGTCTGCTAGTCGGCGTGCGCCAGCGAGCTTTGCCCCCTATGGCAGCGGTACCTCCCGAACTGAGGCGATCAGGGCTTCGAACCGAGCGACCACATCGGCGGGCGGGTTGGCCCAGCCGTCAGATGTCCTCATGCCGTAAGACGCATGCCGGCCGGTATCTGGCGGCATGAAGAGAAATGCCCCACTGGCCTCGTCCTCATACGTGCCGCTCGTGCCGGGCGGCCACGCCCCGCCCCTGCTAATGAGCCGCATACCCGCCGGCACATCGATCACGATCGGGGACGGGCGCCCCCCGCGTCCAATCAGCCGGTAGGTGTGGCCGCCTTCTGCGGCGTGCTTGTACCGCAGGATGCGGATCCCGTCGGGACCGATCTCCGGCGCATTGGGAGGATCATCCTCCCATCCGAAGAAGGCGTACCGGTCGCGCCACTCATCGAAGTAGGCCGGATCCCCCTGCTGTGCCGCCGTCGCGCCGCAGGGGTCTTCGGCTTCGAGCGCGATGCGGAACAGCTTGCGCGCGGGAGCGGGCGGGTCGGCGAGGATTTCAGTGACGCGGTAGTGGCGCCAGCAAGTGGCGGAGATGTGCCAGGTGATGCGGTCGCCGACCTCGACGGCGGCCAGCGCCTCGGCGTAGTCGCGCCCCCCGTAGCCGCTGGTGTTGAGCAGCAGCGCCTCCGCGCCGCTCACCCCGGCGAACGTCGTCGCGCCGCTGGTCAGATCGTCGGCGTCGGTCAGGAAAGCGTAAGAGCCGTGCATTGTCGCGCCGCCGGCCGAGTCGAGATCGTCGTAGAAGATCGGCGCGCGACCGCTCGGCACGGTCGGCGTCAGCCCGGCGACGGCGGTGGCGGTCGCCGAAGCGGGGCCCGGCCCGCCCGCTCTGACGGCGCGCACCTGGAAGTCGTAGCGGGCGTCCTCGGTGAGCCCGGTGACGGTGTGGTCAGCCGTCAATGCGTCGGAATCGGCGATCCGCGTCCAGTCGCTCCAACTGCTGTCTGCCGAACGCTGGCGGTACTCCCAGCGCAACGCGCCGGCCGCGCCGGCGACCCAGCTCAGCGCGACGGAACCCGACGCGCCAGTGCGGGCTGCCAGCGCCGGAGCGTTCGGCCGCACGCTGGCCTCCGGGAAGGCGCGCGACCAGTCGCCCGCGCCGAGGTTGTTCAGCGCGCGCACCTGGTAGCGGTAGCGGCGGGCCGGATCAAGGCCGCTGTGCAGGTACTCGGTCGCGCCATCCCCGATCGTCTCGCTGATCGCGGTCCATGAATCGGGCCAGCTGTCGGCGTCCCAGTCCGTCGCCTGATAGCGCAGCTCGTAGACGCAGACGGCCGAGCCTTCCGTCACGGCCGTCCAGCCCAACTGCACCGCCGCGCCGCCGGACGCGCCCGGCAGGACCGCGCCGGGCTTCGCGCCCGCCGCGGCGGCTCGGCCACTGCGACGTGCAGCTCGTCTTCGGCGGTCACGCCGCGGCTGTCGGTCGCCACGGCCCTGAATGTCTGGTGCAGCTTGGGTTCCGGGTCGCACGGCTGCGGGTCGGTCGGGAGCAGGCCGCAGTTCAGCCAGGCGATTCCAAGCCTCGGATCGACCGCTTGTCCGTCAACAGTGAGCGTGTACGGCGGGACGCCGCCGGCAATGCGCCAGCCCAGCCTCAGGCTCGTAAGCTCGACGCAGGGCAGGCTGGCCATACGCAGCGCCAGCGTGAGCGGCTCTACTGCACCGATATCGGAGTCCCCTGACGATTCCGGCGCGCTCCCGCAGAAAAGCACTGCAAGCGCGGCAATTGCAGTAGCGGCGGCAAACCAGGGCGTGCGCCGGGCTTCGGGCGCGTTGCGGCGCGTGCGCAGGCCCGACATGTTGCGCGCGGCTACTTGCGGGCGAGAGCCCGGCGCGCGGCATCAACCACCGCCTTAGGCGTAAGCTCAAAACGCTCCAGCAACGCCTGCCACGGACCGGACTCCCCAAAGCGGTCCGCCACCCCGACCTGCTCCATCGGCGTCGGCGCGTGGAGCGCCAGCACCCGCGCCACCGCCGAACCGAGGCCGCCGATCACGTTGTGCTCCTCAGCCGTCACGATTGCGCCCGTCTCGCGGGCGGCGGCGATGATTGCCGTTTCGTTGAGCGGTTTGAGCGTGGCCACGTTGAGCACGCGAGCGGAAACGCCCTCTCCCGCCAGCAGCTCGGCGGCGCGCAGCGTCGGCTCGACCAGCAGGCCGCAGGCGATCAGCGTCACATCGGAGCCGTCCCGCAGCCGGTCGGCGCGGCCCAGCTCGAAGCGCGGGCCGTCGCTGTAGACGACGGGGAGCTTGGGGCGTCCGACGCGGATGTACCACGGTTCCGCGTCCTGGGCGGCGGCGACCATCGCGGCCTCGGCTTCAACCACATCGCAGGGGACGACCACGTTCATGCCGGGCAGCGCGGTCATCAGCGCCAGGTCTTCGATCGCCTGCGCCGATGCGCCGTCCTCGCCGACGCTGACGCCGCCGTGGCTGGCGACGAGCTTGACGTTCATCCGCTGCTGCGCGATCTGCACGCGGATCTGGTCGTAGCAGTGGCCGGGCATGAAGACGGCGAAGGAGGCGGCGAAGACGGTTTTGCCCGTCGCCGCCAGACCGGCGGCGATCGAGATCATATTGGCTTCGGCGGCGCCGACGGTGAACCAGCGGTCGGGGAACTCGCTCGCCAGCTTGTTGCCGCCGGTGGAGGCGGAGAGGTCGGCGTCGAGCGCGACGATGTCATAACCCTCGCGGGCCAGCCGCAGCAGCGCTGCGCCGTAAGCCTCGCGGGTCGCGGCGGGCGGGGGCGCGACTTGCGGCGCGACTTGGGGCGCTGCATGGCTGGTCATCCGTGAATCTCCTCGAGCGCCTGCGCGAGCTGCGCGTCGCTGGGGCCTTTGCCGTGCCAGCCGGCCGGGTTTTCGGCCATAAACGAGACGCCCTTGCCTTTGACGGTTTCGGCGATCACGACCTGCGGCGCGCCCCGCGTTTCGCGGGCGGCGCAGAGCGTCTGGGCGACGGCTCCAACATCGTGACCGTTGACCTCGTGGACGCCCCAGCCGAAGGCGGCCCACTTGTCGGCGAGCGGCTCGATGCGCATGATCTCGTCGCCCGGGCCGTCGTTCTGGAAGTGGTTGCGGTCCACGATCGCGGTAATGTTGTCCAGCCCAAAGTGCGCAGCCGACATCGCGGCTTCCCAGTTCTGTCCCTCGTTCAACTCCCCGTCGCCGAGCAGGCACCAGACGCGCGCCTCGCGTCCGTCGAGCCGGTGACCCAGCGCCAGCCCCACGCTGAACGACAGCCCCATCCCCAGCGCGCCGCCGCTCATCTCCACGCCCGGCGGACGGCCCCGCACCACGTGCCCCTGCAACTCGCTGCCGAGCGAGCGGAAGCCGGGGATGAGATCGGCGCTGAAATAGCCGGCTTCGGCCAGCGCGGCGTACACCACCGGCGTAGCGTGGCCTTTGGAGAGCATGAAGCGGTCGCGCTCGGGCCAATCGGGGTCCGCCGGATCGTGCCGCATCACGCCGCCGAAGTAGAGCGCGGTGAGAATCTCAACGGCCGACAGAGAACCGCCGGGGTGCCCCGATTGGGCGGCGTGGGTCATCCGCACGATCTGCTCGCGGATGTGGCGCGCGATCGCCTCCAGCTCGCCGATATCGCGATTCTGCGCAGCGGTGGCCTGCTCGCTCGTCATCGCCGCAATGCTAACCGCGCACTTGCGGGCATCCAATCCGCTGCTGCCATAATCGCCCCAAACCGCCTCGTGAGGGCAAAATCAATGAGCCGAGAGTCGGATCCGTCGGCGTCCAACCCGACGCTGCGTCTGTTCATCGCCGCCGAGCTGCCGCCTACGGCGCAGCAAGCGGCGGCTGCGGCGCTGGCGCGGCTGCGAACGAAAGATCCGGGCGGCTGGCGCTGGGTGCGGCCGGATGCGCTGCATCTGACCCTGCGCTTTCTGGGGGAGACGCCGACTGAGCGGGTTCCCGCGGCAACGGCGGCGCTGCGCCGCGCCGCGGCAAGCTCGTCGCCGCTCGAGCTGGCGCTGGACGGCGCAGGCGTATTCGGTGGGCAGCGGCCGCGCGTGCTCTGGCTGGCGCTGGCGGGCGACCTCGACGGCTTGCAGGCGTTGGCGGCAAAACTCAACCTGGAGTTGGAGCGCGAAGGTTGGGCGACGGAGCCGCACCCGCTGCGCCCCCACATCACGCTGGCCCGCGCCCGACGCGGCGCATCGGCGGCGCAACTGGCGGCTGGACGCACGCTGGTGGCGGGTCTGGAAACGGACGGCGAACCCTTTGCAGTCGCCGCTGCGCAGCTGATCCAAAGTCGCCTGCGGTCGATGGGTGCCGAGTACTCCACACTCGCGTCGGCGCAGCTGGGCGGCGCTGTACTATGAGGGTGAAAACGCGCAAGACAAGCGCCGAGGCAATCGCAAGGAGCAGCAATGCAGAGCAGCCTGATCTCCAAGATCGAAAAGGCCCGCATCTACGCCAGCGAGAGCGACCGCTTCCGCTTCACCGCGCTGCAATGCGACGTACGCGGCGATTCCGCCACCCACACCGCCCGACTCGGGCCTGACGGCTGGAGCTGCGACTGTCTGTTCTTCGCCGAGGCCGGCACCTGCTCCCACACGATGGCGCTGGAGCGCCTGCTCGACGAGATGCTGCCCGAGCGCTATCGCCCCGCCATCCCCAGCGCCTGAAACGCTCCCAAACAGCCGACACAATCGCCGCCCCGCGAACATGGGATGGATCACCAGTCGTCGACGCCCTCAAGTGGAGCGGCGGCGGAACCCGCGCCGAGGCGATGGTCGGGCGCGGCACGGAGGGCATCAAGCACCGCGAGGGCCTGTTCAGGCGTAGCATTTTCGAGCGGAAGGTCTTCCAGAGCCTGGCTCAGCGCGAGATCCGCGGCTTGGTCCTGGGCGACGCGGTCGCGCTCCTCGAAGCTGGGGGTTTGAGAGCCGTCTGCGGATGCGCCGCCGTCCGAGCCGGCGGCCTGCGCATCGCCTGCGCCGGCCGGATCATCGCCCCGCGCCGAACTCCCTCCGCCATCGCTGGCCTGCGCGCTCCCTTGACCCTCCGGACCTGCTTCGCCTGTGTCGTTGGAGCCCCCACCGCGTTCGGCCTGCTCGGCTTCGGCGGCCGGACCCTCGGAGTCGATCTGGGCGGCCTGCTCGGCGAGCTGTCGGTTGACCAGTTCGAGATTGATCTTGGCGTCCAGCAGATCGGGCCGGGCGCGCAGAGCTTCAATAAAGGCCGCGCGCGCGCCGAGCAGATCATCGGCGGCCCAGCGGTGGTTGCCGGTGTGGAAGAGCGCAATAGCGCGAATCTGCGGATCGCCGGAGCGAACCGCGGCGAGCGTGGCCGTTTCGGCCCGCTCGAACTGACCGAGCGCGTGGAGCGCGCGCCCCGCGTTGAGCGCAATGATCGGCTCCTCGGGCGCGCGGCGCTGCGCTTCGCGCCAGGACTCCAACGCCTGCTGGTAGCGGCCGGCCGCGAAGTGCGCGTTGCCGTCGCGGTTGTGCCGCGCCGCGCCGGAGTCGGCGCAGGCGGCGAGCCACAGCGCGGCGAAGATGATCACGCCGGTGAGCGCCGCCGCCGCGAGCAGCCGGCGCGCGCGGGCCGCCAGCTGGGGCGCCGGGCCGAGCCGCAGGAACGCGCCGCCTACGAGCAAAACGAAGGCGGCGGCGGCGAACCACTGAAACTGTTCGCGAGGAGCGCCGGCGCGCTGTTCCGGCGCGCCGGCGCGGTCAATCGCGGCGAAATCGGCGGAAAGACCGCCGAGCGCCCCGGGAGCGTCGATCGGCAGGTAGCGTCCGCCGCCCGCCGCGGCGATGGCCTCGAGCGCTTCGGCCTCAAGCCGCGAGCGCACCTCCCGGCCGGTGCGGGCGTCGATCCGATTCTCGTTCGCCTGGCCTCCCGGCGCGGGGACGGACGTGCCGAGCGCCGTGCCGACCCCGGCGGTGAAAACGCGGACGCCGCGCTCGGCGGCCTCGCGGGCCGCCGCCGCCGCGTCGCCCGCATGGGTCTCGCCGTCGCTGACGACCACGATCGCTCCCCGCACCGCTTCGGCGCGCTGGAGCAGATCGAGCGCGGTCCGGATCGCCGCAGCGATGTTGGAGCCGGGCGGAACCAACGATTCGCCCGGCTGTAGCGCGTCCAGCACGGCGAGTGCGCTGGCGTGATCCAGCGTGAGCGGAAAGCGGACGAACGGCTCGCCGGCGAAGATCACGAGGCCCACGCGGGCGGTCCGCTGAGCGTCGATCAGGCGATGCAGCTCGGCCGTCGCAGCCGCGAAGCGGCTGGGCTGGAGATCCTGGGCTGACATGCTTTGAGAAACGTCGAGCGCGATGACGATGCTGAGCGGCGGGCGCTCGACGGCCAATTCGTCGGCGCCGAATTGGGGCCGCGCGGCGGCGAAGGCGAGCAAAGCGAGAACAGCGGCGAGCAACAGCGCGCGGCGGCCGGCATGCCGCCGCGCATCGTGCGGCGCGATCACGCCGCCCCCGATGCGGCGGAGGGCGAGCAGCTGGAAACGTCGCCGTCGCCAAAGCAGCCAGAGCAGAGCGAGCGCGATGGGAACGGCGGCAAGGGCGGCGAGCAACGCGGGCGCGGCGAAGGACATCAGGGCATCCTCCGCCAGGGGCCGGCACGCGCGCCGACTTCGAGCAGGATCAGCGCGAGCGCCGCGAGCAGCAGCCAGGGGGCGAGTTCCCGGGAGCGGAGCAGCGTCTCTTCGCCGACCCGCGCGCGCTCGAGCTGGGCGATCTCGTCATAGGCGGCGGCGAGCTCGTCCGCGTCCGAGGCGCGAAAATAGCGCCCGCCCGTCTCGTCGGCGGCGTAAATCAGCGGCAGCTCGTTGAGCGAAACCGCGGCCGAAGTGCGCTGAGCTGCCGGCAGACCGATCGTGTAGATACGCACGCCCAGCGCCCGCGCGACGGCGGCGGCCTGCTGGGTCGTAATGCCCGGCACATTGTTCTCGCCGTCGGTCAGAGCCACGACGACGCGGCTGGCGGCCTGGGAGTCGCGCAGCAGATCAACGGCTTCTGCCATCGCCACGCCCAGCGCCGTCCCGTCCGGAATGATGCCGCTCCGGACCGACGTTTCGATCAGCGTGTCGATGGCCTCGATGTCGAGGGTGAGAGGGCTGAGGACGAGACTGCGGCGCTGGAAGATGACAAGGCCGATGCGGTCATCCTTGCGCTGAGCGATGAAGTCGCGCGCAACCCGCCGGGCCGCATCGATCCGCGTTTCGTCGCCCGCCAACTGGTATTGGGTCATGGAAGAAGAGGTGTCGATGGCGAGCACGATATCGATGCCTTCGGCAGGCCGACGGGCCTCAACCGTGGTGGCCTGCGGGCGCGCGGCGGCGAGGACGATCAGCAGGGCGGCGGCGAGGCGCAACGCGGAAAGCCAGGGAAGCGTGCGTAGGATGCGGCCGGGCGAAGCATCGGCGCGCGTCGGCGCGAGCCGGGGCAGGAGATAACTGGGGCCGGGGTGCCGCGCGAGCCGCCAAAGCACCCAGCCATAGGCCGGGAGCAGGGCCAGCAGAGCGAGCAGCGCGGGATCTTCAAGGCGCATCAGGGGCGCTCCGGGTCGCCGTCGATGATCGCGGCGGCCAGCTGGCGATAGCCGTCCAGCCGCGCACTGGGAGGCGTGTGGTCGGCGAATGTCGCGGCGTCGCACTCGCGCAGCAGCGTGCGGACGCGCTGGACTGCGGCCGCGGGCGCGCCCGCCGCCGCTAGCTGCTCGGGCAGTTCAGCGCTGGTCAGACTCTGCGCCGGAATGCGGTAACGGTGAGCGAGGTGAGCGCGCACGGCCGCGGCTAGCGCAGCGCAGAACTCGGCCGCGTTTGCCCCGGCCGCGAGCTCGGGCAACGGCGGCGGCCTGTGAGCTTCAGCGGCCGGGCTCCGGGCGGGTGCGCCGCGCCGCTGGCGGGCGCGAATGCCGAGCAGACGGGCGAGCACAAAGCCCGCAGCGACGGCCAGCAGTGCCGCAATCCAAAAGGCGAAGCCGGATCCCCCTTCAAGCTCCTGCGGTGGAGTCAGCGGGCGCGGCTCGGTGAGTTCCGGGGGCAGGCTGGAGACGATGTCGACGCGCTGGAGCGGAGGCATGAGGGTTTGGCGCTGCTCGCCGCGAACAATCGTGATCGGCGGCAGCTGAAACTCGAATGCGCCGACCTGGAAAGCGGCGCTGCGCCAAACGACGACGGTGAAACCGGGCTCAACGGTTTCGAGCTCGGGTAGAGCCGCGTCGAGTGGGCCGAGCTCGGTCATCGCGGAGTCCAGCTCAACCCGGGCGTCTTCGGCGTAGCGAACTTCGACGCGAATGATGATCGGGTCGCCGACGCTGAAGGGTTCGCCGTCGTCCACGATTTCGACCGTCAGGTCGGCGGGCTGTTGCGCAGCGACGGGCGCGGCGAGCGCCGCGCCGCAGAGCGCGAGGCAGGCGAGCAGCAGAACGACGACGCGCGTCATGGCCGCAACCGCCGCTCGCGGAGCAGCCCCAGCAGGGGCGCGGTCCAGTCGCGCTCCGCGTCGAGCACCAGCGCGTCAACCCCGCAGGCGCGCAACTGCTGCTCCAGGGCATCGCGCTCGCCCCGCAGCGCCGCCGCCTGGACTTGGGCGCGTGGAGCGTCGGCGAGCAGGAGCCGACCGGATTCGCTGTCCGCCCACTGCACGATGCCGCCGCCGGGCAGCGCAGACTCGGCGGAGTGGCGCACGGCCAGAGTGACGACATCGTGACGCAAGCCAAGCCGCCGGAGAGCGGCTTGCCAGTGCGCCGCAGGTCCATCGGCGGCGAAATCGGAGATGACGACGACGATGGAGCGGCGGCGCAGCAGACGCCCGGCGTAGTCGAACGCGCCGGCCAGATCCGTGCCGGCCCCGGATTGCGTAAGTAGATCGCGGACGATCCGCCAGACATGCTGTGGGCGCTTTGCCGGAGCCACGCTGTATTCGATGCGATCGCCGAAAGCGACTGCGCCGACGTGATCGTTGCCGCGAGCAGCGGCGAGGCCGAGCGTCGCGGCGATCTCCAGCGCGATGTCACGCACGCTGCGGCCGGGCGGTCCGAAAGCGGTGGAAGTACTCACGTCGATCAGCAGCAGGACGGTCTGCTCGCGTTCCTCGACGTAGCGGCGCACGTACGGCTCGCGCAGACGGGCGGTCGCTTTCCAGTCAATGCTGCGCACATCGTCGCCCGGCGCGTAGGGGCGGATGTCGGCGAACTCGAGACCGCGACCGCGGAAGGCGCTGGCGTATTCGCCCGCGAGCTGGTCCCGGAGCACGCGGCGGGCATGCATCTCAATCCGGCGCACCCGGCGTCGCAGGTCGTCGCCTGCCGGCGCCGCTGGCAGCGCCGGCAGCGGTGGGAAGAGCGTCGTGCGCAGGGCGCGCAGCAGCGCGGCGGGCATGGCGGGCTTCCGTTCGTTCAGGGCAGCGGGACCGCGAGCAGCAGACGCTCGATCACCGCATCCGCGCTCACCGCGTCCGCCTCGGCCTCGTAGGTCAGAACAAGCCGGTGGCGGAGAACGTCGAGCGCCATCGCCTTCACGTCGTCGGGCGCGGCGTAGTCGCGTCCGTCGAGGAAAGCGTGCGCGCGCGCCGCTTCAGCGAGGGCCGCCGTGGCCCGCGGAGACGCCCCGTGCGCCACGTAGCCGTCGAGCTCGCGCTCCACCCGCGCCGCCGAGCGGGTCGCTCGGGCGAGCTGGACGATGTAGTCGCGCAGGCGCGGCTCCATCCGCACGGCGGCGGCTTTGACGCGCAGAGCCAACAGCGCGTCGGCGTCCATCACGGCGGCGGGCCGACCGATCTCGCCCGCGAGGCGGCGATCCAACACCTCGCGTTCCTCACGTTCGTTGGGGTAATCGACGATCACCTTGAGCATGAAGCGGTCGAGCTGCGCTTCAGGGAGCGGGTAGGTGCCTTCCTGCTCGATCGGATTCTGGGTGGCGAGCACGAGGAAAGGCTCGGGCAGCGGGAAGCTTTGGCCGCCAATGCTCACTTGGCGCTCCTGCATCGCTTCCAGCAGCGCCGACTGCACCTTGGCTGGTGCGCGGTTCACTTCGTCGGCCAGCAGCACGTTGGCGAAAATCGGGCCTTTGCGCACCTCGAAGCGCGATTCGGCGGTGTTGTAAATCTCGCTCCCCGTGAGGTCCGCAGGGAGCAGATCGGGTGTGAACTGGACGCGCACGTACGAGGCCCGGAGCGAAGCGGCGAGCGTGGAGACGGTGAGCGATTTGGCCAGCCCCGGCACGCCCTCAATCAGGCAGTGTCCGTCGCAGAGCAGGGCGACGAGCAGCCGGGTAACTAGGGCGTTCTGGCCGACGATCACGTCGGCGACCGCAGTACGCAGGCTGTCGAGGTCCTGGCGAGTCATGAGCGCCTCCAGCGTTGCGAGCGGACGCCGCCAGTCTATCCGCGCGATCTACGCCGCCTATCATGCCCCCGTTGGGTCGAGCCGGCGAGCGGCGGGCCCGCGGGAGACGAGGGTGGATCATGCGTTTCGGCATCGCAATCGGAAACCTCGGTGCGTTCGGCGATCCGGCCGGCGTCGATGCCTGCATCGAGGTCGCACAGGCCGCCGACCAGCTGGGCTACGACTCGGTCTGGACGAACGACCACATCGTGGTGCCGACCAACATCGAATCGCGCTACCCCTACAACGAGACGGGGATTTTTCCGGCCTCGCCGGCGGTGCGCTGCTACGAGCCGCTGGTGATGATGAGCGCGCTGGCGGCGGCGACGGAGCAGGCGCAGATCGGCTGCTCCGTGCTGGTCATCCCCTACCGTCACCCGGCGGTCACGGCCAAAATGCTCGCGGCGGCGGACCGGCTTTCGGGCGGGCGCATCGTGCTGGGCGCGGGGGTGGGCTGGATGCGCGAGGAATTCGAGGCGCTCAACCTGCCGCCGGAGCATTTCGAGCACCGCGGCTCGGTGACCAACGAGTATCTGCGCGCGATGAAGGAGCTGTGGACGAACTCGGGGCCGAGCTCGTTTCACGGCGAATACGTGCAGTTCGAGAATGTCGGCGCCTACCCCAAGCCGGCCCAGCAGGGCGGCATCCCGATCGTGGTCGGCGGCAACGGGATCAACGCCTGGCGGCGAGCCTCGCGCTGGGGCGACGGCTACCACGCGGCGTTCCAGTCGGTCGAATCGCTCGCCTACGAAGTCGAGGGCGTGCGCGAAGCCTGCCGCCGCGACCGCCGCGATCCCGACGAGCTCGAGATCTCGATGCTGGCCGGCATCCGGCTCACGGAGGAGGCCTGGCCGGACGCGGAACGTCCGCTGCTGTGCGGGACGCCGGACGACATCGCCGCGGACCTGCTGGCGCTGGGCAAAGTCGGACTGGAGCACCTGATCGCGACGCCCACCGTCAGCGCGGAAACCCAGCTGCAGCGGGTGCTGGGCGGAATCGAAACGATGGCCGCGGAAATCCTGCCCGCCTACCAGTAACCGCGCCGTCCGCAACCAGGCCGCAACCAGGCCGCAATCAGGCCAACCAGCTGAGGAGCAGACCATGAAATTCGGCATTCCGATCGGCAACTTCGGCACCTTCGGCAAGTACGGCGACGCCGGCGACGTGGTCGCAGTGGCCGAGAACGCCGAGGCGCTCGGCTACGACTCCGTCTGGGTGCATGACCACATCTTCATGCCCGCCAAAATCGACTCCCGCTACCCCTACAACGAATCGGGCGTCGCCGGCTTCGCCTACCACCAGGACATCTACGATCCGCTGGCGATCATGGCCGCCGTCGCCGTGCGTACCGAGCGCGTGCAGATCGGCACCAGCGTGCTGATCATCCCCTACCGCGACCCGCTGCATCAGGCGCAGATGCTCGCCACCCTCGATCACCTCTCGCACGGGCGAATCGTGCTCGGCATCGGCGTCGGCTGGATGGAAGAGGAATTCAACGCGCTCGGCCTCGCCGACCACTTCCCCATCCGCGGGCGCATCACCGACGAGTGGATGCGCCTCTGCATCGAAGCCTGGACCGCCGAAGGCCCGATGTCGTTCGAGGGCGACTACTACGAGTTCTCCGAAATGGGCGGCCTCGTCGACTGCGTACAGCAGCCGCACATCCCGATCTGGGTCGGCGGCAAAGGCAGCATCGCCGCCCGCCGCGTTTCCCGCTACGCCAGCGGCTACCACACCATCACCTCAACCCCCGATGAGGTCGCCGCCGAAATCAAAATCGTCCACGACGAAATGGAGCGCCAGGGCCGCGACCTCTCCGAGATCGAGGTCTCAATGCTCGGCCCCATGGTGCTGCTCGACGGCGATCCGGACAGCGTGCGCGGCTTCCCCGCAGTTGCCGGCGGCAGCCACGACCAAATCATCGAGACGCTCGGCCAATACGCCGACGCCGGCCTCGACCACGCCCTCACCCTCCCCGCCTACACCACCCCAAACTGGGATGTGACGCCCGCACAGCACCTGGAGGCGATGCAGGAGCTGGCCGAGGAGGTGATGCCGGCCCTACAATGAGCGCTAGTGGTAGAAGCGCTCGGGTTTGGTCGGATCGTTGACCTGATCGTCGATTCCGTACTTCTTGCGCAGATAATACGCCAGCAGCGACATCGCCGCAGGGACGACGCTAACCGCCATCACAGGGTGAAAGCCACCGGCGACAAGGTACAGGATAGCCAAGACGAGCAGGACAGAAACGAGCAGCGCAGCAAGGTAACTCCACTGTCGCACAGATCGCGGCGTGCGCGCGGGCAGAGCGAGTCGAGGGAGTGCTCTCCGGATCCGCATTCCGTCCGTCCTGACTCATCTTGTCGTGGCGCCGAGCGCGCCGTCTACTCTTTCGGCTTCTGATCCGAAAGAAGATCACGAACGACGACAAAGATCGTCATCGCGGCAGTTGCGATCACATACGGCGCAACGGACCAAAAAGTAGGCTCTTCGATCCAGGTCGGAGAAGAGGAGAACGCCGCGGCGACCAGGGCGAACACGACGAACGCCCCGGTCATCACGGCTATCGCCCGCGCTGCGAGGAAGCTCCGCCTGCGCATGATGTGAACCGTTTCGCTGGCGACCGCGTAGAGGATGCAGTGCGATCCTGTTGTCCCGGCCGCATTATACTGCGCCGGGAACTGATTGGCGTGCGGCAGCAGCCCGTCAGCGAGGGAGATCATGCGACCGTCGCGCAAAGCGAACAGCAGCGCGCCGCCGTCGTGGAGCGGGCGCGCCGCGTGCTGATGGCGCTGATGCTGGCGATCGGAGCCGTCTGGATCGGGATGTACGTGCTTGTCGGGGCGTACACCGGGGTGTACAGGGCTGCGTGGATGCTCGCCACCGGCGACATCTCCGCAATCACGTTCGGAGAGCGGCGCACGCCCGATGATCAACTGCAAACCACCCCGCCCTGGGATTCGCCGCCGCCCCTGCCGATGATCACCCCACCGCCCCCGCCGGGTGTAGCGGAGGGCTGGACGGCCGAGTAGCCGGCAGCGCTGTTAGGCCGGTAGCTCCTGCCCCGTGCGGGTGTCCTTCTCAAAGGCGCTCTTCAGGTCGAGCTCTTTGGCGATTTCGCGCGTCGCCGGGATCACCTCTTCGCCGAAGAGCCGCAGCGACCGCATCGAGTCCTCGTGCGTCATCGCCCCGTCGCCGTCCCAGAAGAAGATCTGCCCGGGCCGCAGGTACTCCAGCACATGCCGGATCTTCGGGATCACCGTCTTGGGCGTGCCGGTGATGATCGTCATCCGCTGCTTCTGGTCTTCGTAGCTGCCGAAGATGTCGGCCGCCTCGGGCTGCTGCTCTTCGCGCGCCGCCAGCGCCGCCTCGGCCGCCACAGTCCGACCGCGCGACGCGGCCGCCGCGAAGTTCTGAATCGTCGGCAGCACGTTGGTGCGGCTAGTCAGCCCGGGCAGGTTCTGCAGGTTGCCCCGCACCACGCCCTGGTTGCCCTCCAGGAACGGATTGCTCGGACCTTGCAGGTAGCGCCGCCCCGCCTCCTCCGCCAGCTCCTCCGTCTCGTCCACATGCACCTTGAACAGGTAGCCGTGATGCTCCGAGCCGGCCTCGTAGCCGTTCTCCCGCGCCACCTCGTCGTAGTACTCGAACGACTGCTTCGTCGGCTCCAGATCCGTCGCCAGCATGATGTACGGGTAGCGGTGCTCAGCCGTCCACTTGACCGTGTTGCGGCTCATGATCCCGGGGATCCAGATCTGCGGGTGCGGATCCTGCAACGGACGCGACCACGGGTTCACGTAGCGGAAGTTGTAGTGCTCGCCCTCCCAGCGGAACGGCCCGGCCGTGCTCCAGGCCTTGACCACGAAATCGTGCGCCTCCTGGAAGCGCTCCCAGTTGAACGGCGCCTGCGCGTTGTGCGAGACGCTTTCGCGCCCGCCGCCGCGCACCCAGCCGGTCACCAGCCGTCCGCCCGAAATCATGTCGATCTGTGCCAGCGTCTCCGCCAGCCAAAGCGGATCCTCCCAGATCGGCAGAATGTTGCCCAGCAGCACAATCTTGGCCTGTTTCGTGATCCGCGCCAGAATCGCCGCCTCAACGTTCATCACGCTGCCCATGCAGAACGGCGTCGAGTGATGCTCGTTCAGCATCAGCGCGTCGAAGCCCATCTCCTCCGCGTAGAGCTTCTCATCGAGGTAGCGGTGATAGAGCTGCGCGCCGACCCGCGGGTCGTAGGACGAATTGCTCGCGTCGAGGTCGGTCAGGTCCAACCCCGTCGCGCCGAAGAAGCCGGTCTGCGGGTCCTGGTAGGGGCGCTCGGTGAAGTAGCCGATCAGCATGGTGGTCTCGCAATCTGCATGCGCCGTGTGGGTGCGATGTGGGCGCGATGTGGGCGCGGCGTCGGGCGCGCGCGTTCGCGCGTAGAATGCCAAACTGCGCGCGGCTTTGCCACCCCGTCCCGGCGCATCCGAACCCGGCGGCCCGCGCAGGGAGCGCAACCATGACCAGCCCCGTGGTGATCGAAGCCGCGATCAACGGCGCGACGCCCAAATCCCGCAACCCCAACTCGCCGCGCAGCGTGGAGGAGATCGCGGCGGAAGCCGTGCGGGCGGTGGACGCGGGCGCGGCGATCGTTCACAACCACAACGACGACCCGGTGGTCGGCGACGGCCCGCGCGCACGCGCCGGCTGGCACGATCCGCAGCCCTACATCGACGCCTGGCGCGTCGCGCTCGACCAGCGCCCCGACACGATCTTCTACCCAACCCAGGCCGGCGGCGGTCCGGGCACCGATATCGCCGTGCGGCTCAGCCACATCGCGGCGCTCGACGCGGCGGGGGTGCTGGGGCAATCGCTGATCGACTGCGGCTCGGTCAATCTCGGCGGCGCGGACGCCGACGGCCTGCCCAACGACAGCGACTTCGTCTACATCAACACCTACCGCGATGCGCGGGGCATGTTCGCCCTGTCCAACCGCCTGGCGCGCGGCGCGAGCATCTCGATCTTCGAGCCGGGCTTCCTGCGGGTGGTGCTGGCCTACCACAAGCGCGGCTTGGTGCCGCCCGGCTCGCTGGTCAAGCTCTACTTCAGCGGCGGCGATCCACTCGGCTTCGGCCTGCTGCCCAACGCGGCCTGCCTCGACGCCTACCTCTCGATGCTGGAGGACACCGGTCTGGCCTGGTCGGTGGCGCTGCTGGGCGGCGATGTGGTCGAGCAGGGTCTGGCGCGCCTCGCGCTGGAGCGTGGCGGCCATGTGCGGGTGGGGCTGGAGGACTACGCCGGCCCGCGCCAGCCCACGAACACGGAACTGCTCGAAGAGTTGGTCGTCCTGTGCAACGAGCTGGGTCGTCCGGTAGCAACCCCCGCAGAAGCGCGCGCCCTGCTCGGCCTCCCAGCCGCCTGAGCATGCCTCCCCAGTCTGGCCATTCCGCGCCCCCCAGGCTCCGTCATACCCGCCCCAAAATTCCGTCATTCCCGCCCCCGAGCGGGAATCGCCCCCATTCCACCTCAAACCCTCGCCAACCCCCTCCGTCACGTGCCCGCACCTCTTTCCGTCGCCCCCGGCACCACCCCGTCGCCCCCGACTTGATCGGGAGCCTGCCCCAGACTTGATCTGGGGGCCCAAACCCAACCCCGTTCGCAGCACAAGGGCTCGGCCTGCGCGCTCACGCCTGTTCGCAGGTCAGCTTGGTGCGCTGCGCCGCCGACAGCCACTCCCGCTCCGGGGCGGGAACGACGGAAGTGTGAACAGGCCCTAGAGCATTTGCAGCAGCTGCACAAAATTGCCGTCGGGGTCGCGGAGGGTGGCGACCAGGCCGCCCCAGGATTCGCGCTCGGGGGGGCGGTGGACGGGCACGGAGGCGTCGGCGGTCCGCACCCGCGCGAACTCGGCTTCGACGTCGTCGACGAACAGGTTGAGCTGGGCGCGGGCCGGTTCGCGAGTGGGGCCCGAAATCTCGGAGTGATTGAGGATGCGGATGAAGCCGCCCGCGGCTTCGAAGACGGGGTCCGCGAAGCGCGCGACGCGGGTCAGGCCGAGCACCTCGCCGTAGAAGCGGGCCAGCGCGTCGGGCTGGTCGGTGCCGAGCATCACCGTCAACTCGTGGACTTGCACGGTTCAGACCTCCAGCGCCAGGCCGTCGCGGGCGATGATGATTTCGCCGTCGAACGCCGCGCCCGCCGCCGCAACCAGCTCCCGCTCCGTCTCGGTCCGCAGCAGGTGGGTGAGCGCGAGGCGCTTGACGCCGGCGGCCTGGGCGATCTTGCCCGCCTCCTCGGCCTGCGAGTGGGTGGCGGCGATGGCGGCGCGCATGCGCGCGCGCGCGCCGGCGGACATCGCGTTGCGCTCGGCCTGGCGGTCGATCGCGGCGTGCGTGTAGGCCTCGTGGATCAGCAG
This sequence comes from Dehalococcoidia bacterium, assembly GCA_965242565.1. GTDB lineage: Bacteria > Chloroflexota > Dehalococcoidia > Bin125 > Bin125 > CATQGW01. Next base: position 2,704,800 of record OZ251457.1, read on the forward strand.
GTCCGCGCCGTCGGCGAGCGGGACGAGCGCGTCAGGCGCGTAGGTGGTGTCGCCGCTGTAGACGAGCGAGCGGCCGCCCAGCTCGAAGCGGCGGGCGAGGCATTCGAGGGCGGGCGCGTGGGGCACCTCGACGGAGCGCACGGCGAAGGGGCCGAGCTCGCGCTCGTCGCCGGGGCGGGTGAGTTCGACGCCGACGCCGTCGAGCCACTCGTGGAGTTGGGGGCGCGCGGCGTTGACGCGGGCGAAGGCGACGGCGGCCTCGATGTAGGCGTCGGTGTCGCGCGGGCCGTAGACCGCCACGGGCGGCCCGGAGCGGGCGAGCAGGCGGCAGAAGAGGTCGACGATGCCCATCGCGTGGTCGAAGTGGAGGTGGGAGTAGACGACGGCCCGGATCCGGTCGGGGTTGAGCTCGGCTTCCACCATGCGCTCGAGGAAGCCGGGCCCGCAATCGAGCAGCAGGCGTGCGTCGCCGTGGGCAAGGTGGATGGCGGAGTTGGCGCGCTCGCGGGAGATGGCTCCGCCGGCCCCGGTGCCGCAGAAGGTGATGCGCATGGATGGCCTCCGATCCGACAGCAGGATACCGATCCCCATAAGCGAACAAATAACCTACGCTGTGGATAGCGCCGTGAGATAAGGAGTCGCCGAACGCAACGGCCATCATGCGCTAGCTTTCACTGCGAGGGAGAGAGATGCCGCGCTTCGCTGAGTTCTTCGCCGGCATTGGGCTCGTGCGCGAGGCGATCGAACCGCTCGGCTGGGATTGCGTGTTCGCCAACGACATCGCACCCGAAAAGGCGGAGATGTACACGGCCCGTTTCGGAGAGCGGCACCTACGCGTCGCCGACGTGAACGACCTCACCCTGTCGGACCTGCCGGACTCGCTTGATCTCCTGACGGCCGGCTTCCCCTGCATCGATCTGTCGCTGGCGGGCAATCGTCGCGGGCTGGCGGGCGACCACTCCGGCGCCGTCTGGCCGTTCCTCGATCTGGCGGGTGAGATCTGCCGCAAACGCGGCGCGCCGGCCGCGCTGCTGTTCGAGAACGTGACCGGCCTACTTACGTCGCACGGCGGCGATGATCTGCGGGACATCTGCGCGCGGGTGGGGGAGCTCGGCTACCTGCTCGACATCGTCGTGGTCAACGCACGGTGGTTCGTGCCACAGAGCCGCCCGCGGTTGTTCGTGATCGCGGTGCGCGAGGACCTCCTGGAGAAGCCGCTCCCGCCAACCAACGAACCGACGCCGATCCGGCCGCCAACGGTGCGCCGCTTCCAGACGGAGCACCGTGACCTCCCGCTGTTCGAGTCGCCGCTGCCCGATCTGCCGCCGAAACGGAAGGGAACGCTCGCCTCGATCCTGCAAAACAAGTCCCGCGACGGCTACGACTGGTGGCCGCAGGAACAGGTGGACGCGCTGGTGGAGGGGATGATGCCGGCGCATCGCGCGCGGGTGGACGAGCTACTGGGCGGCGCGCGCGGCGGCGTAGCGACGATGTTTCGCCGCGTGCGGCGCGGCCGCACCGTGGGCGAGGTGCGCGGGGATCGTCTGGCGGGCTGCCTGCGCACGCCGCAGGGAGGGAGCAGCGTGCAGTTCCTGATCGACGCGCGCAGCGGGCAGGTGCGCATCCGTCCGCTGACTGCTCGGGAATACGCGCGCCTACAAGGCGCGACGAGCTTCCCAATCAATGTGGGGCAGCGTCAGGCCAAGCTGGGTTTCGGCGACGCCGTGTGCGTGCCGGCGGTGCGTTGGTTGGTCGACCAGGCGCTCGGCTTCCTGGTCGATGAGGCCCAGATTCCCGCAGGAACGCAGCTTCGGTTCGCCGATCGACTACAGGCCGCATATGCCGCCGGCGGCTGAGAGCGCAGCGCCCGCGACGCGGCGGGACACGTTCTCCGAGTCGGAACGCTCGGAGATCATGCGTCGGATTCGGCGCAGGGATACGCGCCCTGAATTGTCGCTGCGCCACGAGCTGGCGCGCCGCGGGCTGCGCTACCGGCTCGACTACGCCCGCGCCGCCGGGCGACCGGACATCGCGATGGTGGGCCGCCGAATCGCGATCTTCGTGGACGGCGAGTTTTGGCACGGCAAGAAGCACAGCGCAGAGCGCTACGCGGAGATGTCGGAGTACTGGCAGCGGAAGATCCGCCGCAATGTGGAGCGGGATCTCGCCGTGAACCGCGAGCTGAACGCGGCGGGTTGGACGGTGATTCGGGTGACCGATCGGGCAATCGCCAGGCACCTCGAAAAGGTGGGCGACTTCATTCAGCGTGCGGTAGCGGGGCGCTATCGGGGCCGCCGCGCGGCGGGCATCGAACTGCATAGGCCGTGATCATGCCGCTCCCTGAGTCCCTCGATGTCGAGAACGCGCTGATTTTCTTTCACGCGTACATGTACGGCCCGCTACAGGGGAAGCTTCGGCTGTACCGCGCCCGAGAACTGCATCCGCGAATGGCGATGTCTGAGGACTGGGAGGTCTTCGCCTCGATCCTCGTTCGGGATACAGGCAGCGCTGGAATGTCTGGCCTCGATCTCGAACAATACGAAGTGAAGTCCGTCCAGGGCACATCGAGTGGGTTCGAGTACCAGTATCACCGCGACTCCTGGCAAGTGAAACTGGCTGCGGATCGGCAAGCAGGCCATTTGTTCGTCGTGCATCAGGAAGGTTTGCGCCACGTCGAAGTGCATTACTGCGACGGCGAGCAGCTCGACGACTACTTCGAAAAATGGGAAGGGGAAGAGCCCTACGCCGACGATCGACAGCAGCGGTTTCGCCGAACAGTAGGGCAGAATGTCATCAGGCAGCGCGGTACTCTCATTCTCCGGATCGAAGATGGCGAGGCGACCTATGTCCGCGGGTCCGACTAGAGTCCACACCATGCCACCGCTGGACGGCATTCGCGTGATTGACCATGGGCACGTGTGGGCCGGGCCGCTGCTGGGGATGATGCTGGCGGATTTGGGGGCGGAGGTGATCAAGGTGGGGCCGCCGCACCGTCGCTCGGGCGTCTCGATGGGCGGGCGGCAGAGTCCGATCGGCAACATCGGCGGCGAGCGCGGGGCGACGGCGGTGGACGATCCGCGCGCCTTCCACGGGCTGGATCGGGGCAAGATGAGCATCGCGATTCACCTGGGCGAGCCGCGCGGGGCGGCGCTCTACAAGCGGCTGGCGGCGCTGAGCGATGTGGTGCTGGAGAACTTTTCGCCGCGGGTGATGCCGTCGCTGGGGCTGGGCTGGGAGACGCTGCACGAGGTCAACCCGCGACTGATCATGGTCTCGCTCTCGGCGGCCGGAGCGTCGGACGCGCCGTGGCGCGATCTGGTCACCTACGGCCCGTCGCTGGCGGCGCTGTACGGGCTGAAGAGTCTGCTGGGGTACGCGGGCGATCCGCAGCCGCGCGAGGACACGGCGGACCTGGATCCGACGGCGGCGGGGCACGCGTTCGTGGCGGTGCTGGCGGCGCTGGAATACCGCGAGCGGACGGGCGAGGGGCAGTTCATCGATCTGGCGCAGGGCGAGGCGACGCTCCAGCGGGCGGCGGAGCCGCTGATGGACTATCTGCTCAACGGGCGCGACGCGGGGCCGCAGGGCAACCGCTCGGCGGGGCTCGCGCCGCACGGGGTGTATCCGGCGCAGGGCGAGGATGCCTGGCTGGCAATTGTGGTGCGCAGCGACGCGGAGTGGGCAGCGCTGCGCGGGCTGGCGGGCGAGGCGCTGGGCGATCCGCGCTGGGAGCGGGGGCTGGAGCGTCTGCGCGACCAAGATGCGCTGGATGCGGCGCTGGCGGGCTGGACGCGGAATTTCGAGGCGCTGGAGCTGGCGGAGCGCCTACAGGCGGCGGGCGTGCCGGCGTTTCCGATGATGGGACCGATTGAGCTGCTGACGGATCCCGATTTCGCGACGCTCAACGCGGCGGGGCTGGAGCTCTCGGCGGAGGCGGCCGCGCCGGTGCGGGAGACGGCGCTCTACACGGGCGCGCCGTGGAAGATGGCGCGCACGCCGGCGGCGCTGCGCGGTCCGGTGCCGAATCGGGGCGAGCACGATGAGTATGTGTACGGCGAGCTGCTGGGGCTGAGCGAGGCGGAGCGCGCGGAGCTGCGCGAGGCGGGGATTATCTGACGAATTTTGAGCGCCGCTGTTTCAGGGCGGATTGTTCAGGGAGCGTCCGGCTCTTCAAACAGGCTGCGCGCGATTAAGACGAGGGCGTCGACATTGCTTCCGCGCAGGCTCTTGACTTTTCCGAGGACTGCGTACTCAGCCTCAGTCGACGGGTCATAGATCCAGACAGTTACCGGGAAGAAGTCATCGTGGCTCGGTCCGGGCGGGCTGTAGGCGACTCTCGCCGGGCGTCCGGCGATGGTCCGCGTCTCGAAGGCACCCCGAGCGTTCCGCCATGAGGCCTCCTCCGGGTGGCCCCTGTAGTCCGCGTAGTAACCAAAGATCGTGACGCTATGCCCGCCTCGTTCTGTGGCGAACGTCGCCCAGTAGCCATACGTTGGAGCACTGACGTCTCCGGCAGTCGCCCAACTGAACGTCCAGCCTGCGGGCAGCGCCGGATCGCGCCAGTAGGGAAGCCGCCGCGCCTCGGCAAGGTCTTCCGTGTAGATCGGATTGGTGGCAGAGTAGCCCGGTGAGTCATAGGTTTTGGGTTCCTGCACTGCGCCGCTCCAGCCTTCAGGGACTAGCTGATACGGCCCGTGGATTATTGGCGCGGTCAGGCTGGGGCCGCCCGGATCGGGCAGCGATCCCCAGGCGAGCAGGACGGCGGCGTCCGCGGCGATTGGGCCGCTACAGCCTGTGAAGGCGTAGCTCATCCGCTCCACGGCGAGCAGCTTACGCGCCGCCGCGCCGCTTGGGTCGGGCTTGACCTCGGACACCTGGTAGCGCACCCAGCAGTCGTAGGACTGGCGCCACTCGAACAGGTCGCCCGCCGCGACCGCGTCGTAGAGCGCGGCCTGCGATCTTCCCTGAGCATCGGCCTTGTGAATCAGCAGCCGCTCTGTAGAGCCGTCGCGCAGGCCTTCGTAGGTCGCAACGACGCCCGTCGCGCCGTCCGCGTCGGTGAGGAAGGCGTAGCTGCCCGCGCTCGCCGCCGTGCCCGTCAAGTCGTAGGTCTCGTAGCGCAGAGCCGTGTCGGCGGCCAGGTAGGGCGGCGCGGCCAGCGTCACCGTCACCGAGGCGGAAGCGGCGACGCCGCGGCTGTCGCTGACCGAGGCGTGGAATGTCTTCGTCTGGCGGGCGATCAGCTCGCCTGTGAGGGAGTCGGTGGGCAGCGCGCCGCAGTTGATGCGGATGTTGTCGGCGCCGATGTCAACCGCCGAATCCTCCACGCTCAGCGCGTACGGGGCGGAGCCGCCGCTGATCTGCCACGAGATTTCGGTCAGCGTGCCGGCCGTGCAGAGCTCGCGCGAGCTCTCCAGCGCCAGCGCGAGGCGCGACGGGAGGGCGAGCCACGGTTCGAGGGCGCGAATCTGCGGCTGCGGCGGGGCATCGGCGCGGGCGGCGTTGCCCGCCACCCAGAGCAGGGCGATCGTCAGCACGATCAATGCCGCCAGCGTCAGCCGTCGCACCACGTGGCCCTCTCCCCTGCGATGCTAGCCAGACGCTGCGGCCGCCTGAACGGTTCCCGGCTGCGCGGCCTAGGGTGTGTTTCCGTTCGCGGGGCCGATGGTCCGGGGCGAATTGCTCAGGGCGCATCCGGCTCCTCAAACAGACTGCGTGCGATCGCAATGACGGCGTCGACATTGCTTCCGTTCAACGTCCAGTCGTACCCATCAACATCGTACACAGCTGCCGTCACCGGATCGTAGATCCAAACCTGAATCGAGTGGTAGCGATTGTGATTCGGGCCGGCCGGGCTGTACACCACAAACGACGGTCGACCGGCGATCACCCGAGTCTCCACGGCGACGGCGCCGTTGCTCCAGGACGACTCTACCGGTTGGTCCGGGCTCGGATGGAATCCACCGCAGATCCCCACACCGTGGTAGCCGCGGTCGTTTGCCCAAAAGGAGCAGTAGCCGCCGGGAGGATCACTGTGATGGTCGCCGCTGCTCGCAATCCCGAATGTCCAGCCCGCAGGCAGCGTCGGATCGCGCCAGTAGGGCAGCCGCCGCGCCTCGGCGAGCTCAGTAGTCCCCATAGGGTTGGCGTAGGGATTCTCCGGCCAGGGGCGGAACGGATCTTGCTCCACTGGCCCCTCCCAGCCTTCGGGGACGAGCTGAAACGGGCCGTGGCGGATCGGCGCGGCGAGACTCGGACCGCCCAGATCGGGCAACACCCCCCAGGCGAGCAGGACGACGGCGTCAGCGGCGATCACGCCGCTGCAACCCGTGAAGGCGTAGCTCATCCGCTCCACAGCGAGCAGCTTGCTCGGCGCGGCTCTGCCCGGGTCGGGTAGGACCTCGGACACCCGGTAGCGCACCCAGCAGTCGTCGGTCTTGCGCCACTCGAAGAGGTCGCCCGCCGCGACCGCGTTGTACAGCGCGGCCTGCGATGTTCCCTGCGCGTCGGCCTTGTGGATGAGCAGTCTCTTCGCCGTGCCGTCGCGCAGGCCTTCGTAAGTCGCAACGGCGCTCATCGCGCCGTCCGCGTCGGTGAGGAAGGCGTAGCTGCCCGGCGCGGCCGCCTCGCCTGCGGCATCGTAGGCGTTGTAGCGCAAGGTAGTCTTGACGACCATCGCCTCAGGCGCGGGGCGCTGGGAGAGGGCGAGCCACGGTTCGAGGGCGCGAATCTGCGGCGGCGGCGGGGCGTCGGCACGGGCGGCGTTGCCCGCCGCCCAGAGCAGGGCGGCCGTCAGCGCGATCAATGCCGCCAGCGTCAGCCGTCGCATCGCCTGGCCCTCCCCTCTGCGATGCTAGTCAGACGCTGCGGCCGTTCGGATGGTTCCCGGCGGGGTAGCCTACGCTGGGGGAACGATGGTTGCGCGGCTGCTGATTGCGACGGGGAACGCGGGGAAGCTGCGCGAGTTTCGCGCGCTGTTCGCGGGGCTGCGCGGCGCGGACGTGGGCGAGTGGGAGCTGGTCGCGCCGGCCGATGTGGGGCTGGCCGATTTCGAGGTGGTCGAGGACGGCGAGACGTATGTCGCCAACGCGGCGCGCAAGGCGCGGGCCTACGCCAATGCGGCGCAGCTGCCGGCGCTGGCCGACGATTCCGGGCTGGAGGTGGACGCGCTGGGCGGCGCGCCGGGCGTCTACAGCGCGCGATATGCTGGGGCGGAGGCCGACGACGCGGCGAACCGCGCCAAGCTGCTCGCAGCGCTGGGCGGAACGCCGGCGGGAGAGCGTGGGGCGCGCTTCCGCTGCGTGCTGGCGCTGGCCTATCCGTTCACGACCAACGTGCGCCTCGGCGAGGGCGCGGTGGAAGGCCGAATTGCGATGAATGAGCGGGGCGACCTGGGCTTCGGTTACGATCCGGTCTTCGAGTTGCCCGACGGGCGGCGGATGGCCGAGTTGCGCGCCGAACAGAAGAACGCGATCAGCCATCGGGCGCGGGCGCTGCAGGACGTGCGCTGGGCGCTCGCGGCGCTCTACAAGACGTCGCATAAAGCGGCCGGCGGAAAGCGCTGAGCGCCGTGGCTACCCGCTCCGACCAGACAGCGTTCACACCGCCGGCCGACCGCTTCGGCAGGGTGTTTCAGGATTTGCGGTTGTCGGTGACGGATCGCTGCAACTTCCGCTGTCCGTATTGCATGCCGAAAGAGGTGTTCGGGCCGGGCTACCAGTTCTTGCCGCGCGCGGACATTCTGAGCTTCGAGGAGATCATGCGGCTGACGGGCGTGTTTGCGCGTCTGGGTCTGCGCAAGCTGCGGCTGACGGGCGGCGAGCCGACGGTGCGGGCCGAGCTGCCGGCGCTGGTCGGAATGCTGCGCCGCGCCGCGCCGGGGGTGGACCTGGCTCTCACCACCAACGGCTCGCGGCTCGCATCGCTCGCCGAGCCGCTCGCGCAGGCCGGGCTGGACCGCGTGACGGTGAGCCTGGACGCGATCGACCCCAAGGTGAGCAAGCGGATGAACGGCGTCGATTTTCCGCTGGAGCGGGTGCTCGAAGGTATTGATGCGGCGGCGGCGGCGGGGCTGGCGCCGGTCAAAATCAACGCGGTGATCCAGCGCGGGGCGAACGAGAGCGAAATTACGCGGCTGGCAGAGCATTTCCGCGGCAGCGGTCACATCGTGCGCTTTATCGAGTACATGGATGTGGGCGCGTCGAACGGCTGGAAGCTGGACGACGTGGTGCCGGCGGCGGAGATCATCGAGCGGTTGGAGTCGGCGCTGCCGCTGGAGGCGGTGGAGCCGTCCTACCGCGGCGAGGTCGCCAAGCGCTGGCGCTGGCGGGACGGTTCGGGCGAGGTGGGGGTGATTACGTCGGTGACGCAGCCGTTCTGCGGGGACTGCACGCGGGCGCGGGTCTCGGCGGAGGGGAAGCTGTACACGTGTTTGTTCGCGTCGGTGGGGCACGATCTGCGCGAGCCGCTGCGCAGCGGACAGACGGATGAGCAGATTCTGGAGCGGATCGCGTCGATCTGGCGGGTGCGGGAGGATCGCTACTCCGAGTTGCGCAGCGCGGCGACAAGCGGTTTGCCGAAAGTGGAGATGTCGCACATTGGCGGCTAACGAATCCGAAACACCGGCGCTGAGCCATATCGACGCCGCGGGCCGCGCGCGGATGGTTGATGTGGGCGACAAAGATGTCACGGAGCGCAGCGCGGCGGCGGAGGGCGCGGTGCTGATGGAGGCGGAGACGCTGCGGCTGATCGAGCGCGCGCAGCTCAAGAAGGGCGATGTGCTCACGACGGCGCAGCTGGCCGGCGTGATGGCGGCAAAACGCACGCACGAGTTGATTCCGCTTTGCCATCCGCTGGCGCTGTCGCATATCGATCTGGAGTTGACGCCGCAAGCGGATCCGCCGCGGATCGAGATTCGGGCGTCGGTGCGGTGCAGCGGGCGGACCGGTGTGGAGATGGAGGCGTTGACGGCGGTGAGCGTGGCGGCGCTGACGGTGTACGACATGGCGAAGGCGGTGGATCGGGGGATGCGGATTACGGATGTGCGGCTGCGCGAGAAGCGGGGCGGGCGCTCCGGCGAGGTGCGGCTGCCGTAACCGGTCAGTCGCCGGATGCGGGTGTTTCTTCGGGGTGGGGCGCGCGGCCGCCGGGCAGGCGCAGCAATCGCCGCAGCAGGCGACCGCGCAGCGCGCGCCAGTCGGTCTCGACGTGATCGGGCGGCGGCGGCTCGGCGTCGGGGCGGCTGTAGCGCACCGCGCCGTAGGAGCGGGCGAGCCGTTCGGCGACCTGTTCGGAACCGAGCGCGGCGTCGATCCGCGCGGCATGTTCGAGCGGCGTTACCGATTCGGCGGCCTGAATGCCGGACCAACGGGCGAGCCGCGATGCGCCCGTCCAGGCGCGCTCGACGTGGCCCAGCCCCTGTAGCGAGAGCCGCCAGCTGAGCGCGGCTAGTAACACGAATCCGACGACGATCGACAGTGCGATCGTGGGGCCGAGCCAGACCCAGCGGCTGAGCGGCTGAGCGGCGCCGTCCAGTTCGGCCTGCTCGACGGTCGCCAGCATCGTGAGCAATTCGTCGAGGTTGAAGTCTGCGCCGAGCGTGGTATCGGAGCCGGGCCGCAGGTCGATGCTGGGCTGCGTCAGGCGTTGGGCGGCGATCCGCGCGCCGCCGCCCGCAATCGCCGCCAGCGTCTCATCCACCGATGTCCCCGGCGTGGGGTCGAAATCGACCCAACCGAAATTCGGGAACCACACCTCCACCCACGTATAAGCGTCGTGTCCGCGCACGATGAAGTTCTGGGTGCGGTCGTCGAAGTTATTTTCGTTGAGCACGTAGCCGGTGGCGATTCGCGCGGGCACGCCGGCGATGCGCAGCAGCAGCGCCATCGCGCTCGCGTGATAGTCGTAGTACGCCCCAATCGGCAGCCCGTCCTCGTCGACATTCTCAAACAGGAACCAGGAGACCACGTCGACGTTCGCGGGCGGCAGCTCGATTTCGGTTGTCAGCGGGTAGATCGGGCGAGGGTTGCCCTCGTCGTCCGTAATGATCCGCCCGTTCTGATCAAGCGCGGGCGCGGAGCTCAGATACGCTTCCACCGTGCTCGCGATGTCGTACGGATTCCAGCCCAGCGCCGCCGTGCCCGCGCCGAAACGCTCGATGTTGTACAGATCGGCGACCTGCTCAAGCAGCGCAAGCAAGCGCCGCATGTCGCCCGCGTCGAGACTGCCCGGCAAAGAGAGGAAGCGCTCGCGCACCCAGATCGGATACTCCGCGCCGGCCGAGCGCAGCGCGGCCTCGGATGCGCCGGAGACGGTGCCTGTGACCTGGTACGTGTAGCCGGCGCGCAGCCGTTCCTCGGTGGGGCGCAACGCGAGCACGTCGCTCTCCTCGGGCTCGACGCTGAGCCGCACGCCGCTGGGCGTCTCCGTTTCCGCGTCGCTGAGCACTTCGCGCAGGTTGTAACGCGGCGGAATGTAGGCGGCGACATCGGAGAGGCTGAGCTCCTGTTCCTCCGCCAGCCGCGCGCTGATTGCGGCGAGCACCGGTGCGAGATCCGTATCGGCGTAGCGTCGGGCGGATTCCCGATCGAAGTTCACAGTGAACTCGGTCGGTGCGAGCGCCTCAACGCGAGTGTCCTTGTTGGCCAGCACCGGCGCGCCGAAGGAGAAGAGCACGCCGGGGCTGCGCTCGACGGAGATTTGGGCGGCGACGGGGCGGCGTTCGAGATAACTCGATTGCGGCAGCACGGCCTGGCCTTCGTCGATGCCCTCCGGCAGCTCGCCGCTGATCGCGTTGAGTTCGTCCACCGTGCTCACGTTGACGGGACTCTGCGTCCAGCCGCGCCCGGTGAAGTTGTCGTAGGATGCGCCGCGCAGCAGGCCCGGTTCGCTTGCGGCGGCGCGGAGGACGATTCCGTCGCCGGGGTCGATATCGCCCTGTAGCACCTTGAAGTTATCGAAGGAATGGACGGGCGCGCCGCGCCGCGAGTCGATCCCGCTGAACAGCCGGCGGAAATCGTCGTTGAGTCCACGGAAAGGTTCGGAGATGGTGCTCCAGGCGTCGCGCAGGGCCTGTGATTCGTCGGGGCGTGGCAGGCCGTAGGAGAGGGAAAGAAGGAGAATGACGGCGAGCATGGTGACGCCGACGAAGCTGAAGGAGATCCAGTCGGGGTAGGGCGTGCCCTCGGCGCGCCAGCGGTCGATGCGGCGCAGCAGCGCCGAACGCATCAGCAGCAGCATCGCGCCGGTCAGGAAGAAGCCGTAGGAGAGGTTCCACTGGCGGTCGGAGAGGTAGGAGACGTTGACCGCCAGGAGCGCGCCGAGCAGGATCAGCGCCGGCCAGGGGTTGCGCCAGCGCGCCATTGCGAAACCGCCGATGAACGCGGCCAGCCAGACGAAAGCGTCGGTGAAGACGACGAACGGCAGGTTGTCGGTCGTCAGCCCGGCGCTGAACGCCTGGCGGAACCAGTCTTCGAAGCGGTAATAGATATCGCTGAAGCGGTCCCAGAAGACGGGCTGTCCGCCGAGGCTTTCCAGCTGCAGCACCTGGATCAGGATGATGACGGCGCCGACCAGGACGCCGAGCAGCAGGCCGAGCGGCCAGGGGATGCGTCGCACGCGCCCGATTGCGCCGACGATCAGCGCGGCGGCGGCAGTGATTCGCAGGTCGGGCATATCGGCGACCCAGCCGGCGATGTAGATGCTGTTGGCGGTGCTGAGCGCAACGAGAAGCAGGATGCCGCCGCTGATCGTGACTTCGAGCGCGCGCTGCCAGAACGCGAGCGGGGCGATCTCGTCGGAGCGCACCAGCGTTTCGCCGGAACCGCCGCGGCGCGAGAAGAAGCGCCGCTCGGCGCGCGCGGTGACGCTCTCGGCCCCGGCGGCTTCCTGTTGCAGCGCCTCCTGCGTCGGGTTGCGCACGCTCATCGTGCTGCTCCCGCCGCGGGCTGCGCTTCCTCAAGTGCGCCCAAGCCGCCCACTGCGCTAGGTGCGCCAGGTGCGCCAGCGCTCTCGGGCGCGAGCTGCGGTTCGGGTGGCATCACGGCCGCGGCCGAGCCGGGCGCGGTGCCGATCATCACCGCCGGCAGGAAGTCGTCTTTGCGGATCAGGTTGACCTGCACGCCGAGCGCCTGGAGTTCGGCCGCCGTCGCGGGCGCGCCGGCGCGCCCGCCCCAGCTGGCGAGGTCGAGCATCGCCACGGCGGCCTTCACGCCGCGCAGCGTGAGCGAACGGATCGCGCCCTGCCAGCGCGGATCCGTCGAGCCGGTCACGACGATCACGGTGGTGTGCCGCCCCCAGCGGCGCGACTGCTGGTAGAGCAGGGTGGCGACCGGCACGTTGCCGACGGGCTGCGCCACCGCCAGCGCCTCCAGAATTCGTCCGAAATGCTGCGAGCCCCGATCGGGCTCGATCACATCCAGGCGCTCGCCGAACATCATCAGCCCCACGCTGCGGTTCTGGTGGATGAAGAGCCGCGCAACCGATGCCGCAGCTGTCACCGCCGTCTCGATCGTCGCCTCGTCTCCCTCCCCGAGATGCTCCGACCGCGACAGATCCAGCACCACCCAGAGGTGCGAGGCGGGGTCCAGCTCGAATGTCTTCACCTTCAGCGAGCCGGTGCGCAGGCTGCTTTTCCAGTGGATGCGGTTGACGCTGTCACCCGGTTCGTAGTCGCGGATGCCGGCCGCGTTGGGTGTCACGTAGTGGGTGCGGCGGCGGAAGCGCCCCTCGCCGGGCAGGTTGGCGGGGGGGACGGAGTAGCGCGGCAGGTCCAGTGCCTGCGGATAGACGACCAGCGAGCGGCGCGTCCCGAAGCGGTATTCGCGCGGGAAGATGTCAAACGGATCGCTGCTGCGCACCACGATCGGCCCGAGGTCGTACAACCCGCGGCGGCGGCAGACGGTCTCCAGCCGCCAGGAGCGCCGCCCCTTGCGGCCCAGCGAGGCGACGAATCGGGCGCGGTGACCGGGCAGTTCGGAGCGCTCTTCCAGCTCCAGCCAAAGCTTGGGGATGTTGGTTTCGTTGATTACCTCAAAGCGCTCGATGATCACCTCGCCGGCCTGCACGCGGTCGCGGCTGCGCGACATCCGCACGCGCAGCCCCAGGCCCGATGTCCAGGCCCAGAGCACCGCCAGGCCCAACCCGAAGAGCAGCGTGTAGCCCAGCCGCAGGGGCAGCCAGTAGTTCGAGGTGAAGCCCACGGCGAAGCAGACGATGGTGAGGATCACGACGATCGTGAGCGAGCGGCGGCGGACGAAGAGCAGCCGCCAGGCGCGAGCAACCCAGAAGCGCAGGCGGCGCATCGCTGATCAACCCCTCCGCCGGCCGGTTACGACGCGCCGGCGCGCGAGCCGGGCACGGCGACGCGGTCCAGCACATCGTCGATCACGGTGCGGGCATCCTGATTGCGCACCTGCGCAGAGGGGCTGAGGATGATCCGGTGCCCCAGCGCGGCGTGCGCCAGCGCCTTCATGTCGTCCGGAATCACATAGTCCCGCCCCGCCAGCAGCGCGCTCGCCTGCGCGCAGCGGAACAGCGCCAGCGAGCCGCGCGGCGAGGCCCCCAGATACACCGCATCGTGCGCCCGCGTCGCCGCCACCAGCTGCACGGCGTACTGTTTCAGCGCCGGATCCACCCAGATATCCCGCGCCACCTCATGCACCTCCCGGATCTCCTCCGGCGAGGCCACCGCGTCGAGCGTCTCGATCGGGTGCTGCTTCTGCTGCCCCTCCAGCACCGCGATCTCGTCGTTGGCGTCGGGATAACCGAGGTGAATGCGCAACAGGAAGCGGTCCAGCTGCGCCTCCGGCAGCGGGAATGTCCCCTCATATTCCACCGGATTCTGCGTCGCCATCACCATGAACGGCGGCGGCAGCGGGCGAGTCACCCCGTCCACCGTCACCTGCCGCTCCTCCATTGCCTCCAGCAGCGCCGACTGCGTCTTGGGCGTCGCCCGGTTGATCTCGTCCGCCAGCACGATCTGCGAGTTGATCGGCCCCTGCCGCCACTCGAAATCCTCCGTCTTCTGGTTGTACACCGACACCCCCGTCACATCCGACGGCAGCAGATCCGGCGTGAACTGAATCCGGTTGAAGCTGCACCCCGTCGACACCGCCAGCGCCCGCGCCAGCATCGTCTTGCCCGTGCCGGGGACATCCTCGATCAGCAGGTGTCCGTCGGCGACCATGGCGACGACGGCCTGCCGCACTTCGGGCGCTTTGCCCAGAATGACCTTTTCGACGTTGGCCACGACGCCGTTGAGCACCTTGCGTGGATCGTCCACCGTGCCGCCTCCCTGCCCGTTGCGAGCGATCTTATCCGATCATGATTAAATCTCTACCGTGAGGCCATGATGTGCTGGGGATGCGCCGGGCCACGCATGGACATCACCGCCGCGAAACGCGAAAGTAGAGAGCAGCGATGCGGATGCGCGGTGAGCGATCATGAGGCGATCATGAGCGGCAGGGCTGGCAGGACCGGCAGAACTGGAGTGAGACGGCGAATCAGCCGCCGCGCGATGCTGCGCGCGATGGGCGGCGCGGGCGCGGGGCTGCTGCTGGCGGCCTGCGGCGGCGGCCGCCTGGACCCGTTCGCCGAGCGCGTTGAGCGCGAGCTGGAAGCGCGGCAGGCGGCCGAGCGGGCTGCTCAACAGAACGCTCAGGCAGCGCAGCAGACGGCGCAGCAAACGGCGGTCGCCCAGACGCAAGCGCAGGCGCAGCAAGTGGCGCAGCAGGCGCAGGCGGGACCGGCCGAGCCGCTGCCCACGCCGCTGGTCTACATCACGCCCCGACCGACTCCGCAGGGGCACGCGGTGCTGGTGATCGCCGATGCGCCGGGCGCGAGCAGCGCGGCGATCGCCTGGGAGGGCGAGGTTTTCGCCATGCTGCAGGAAGGGGACCGTTTCTTCAGCTACGTCGGGATCGACGCGCTCACCCCGCCCGGCCCAATCCCGCTGAGCATCGCCGTCTGGGGACCAAACGGCGAGCAGCTGCTCTGGCAGGAGACGGCGCTGGAGATCGAGGCGGTCAACTGGCCGAGCGACAACATCCAGATCGACGGCCCCAACGCGGCGCTGCTGGCGCCGGCAGTGCAGGAGGCCGACAGCCGCACCCGCGCGCCGCACCAGCGCTTCGCCACTCCGGAGCGGCACTGGACGGGCATCTTCGACCCGCCCAGCGACGCCGGCATCAGCGCTGGCTACGGCGAGCTGCGCTCGTTCAACGGCGGCCCGATCTCCGATTACCACCGCGGGATCGATTTCGCCGCCCCCAACGGCGCGCCGATCGTTGCGCCCGGCAGCGGCGTCGTCGCCTGGTCCGGCCGCACCGAGCGGCGCGGCAACGGGATGATCCTCAATCACGGCGCGGGGGTTTTCACGGGCTATTACCACCTCTCCGAGGTGCTGCTGCGGGCCGGCGATGTGGCCGAGCGCGGCGCACCGATTGGGCGGATCGGCTCTACGGGACTGGCGACGGGGCCGCATCTGCACTGGGAGGTGGTCGTGCGCGGCGTGACGGTCAACCCCACGCCCTGGATCCGCCTGCTCGAAGCGCCGGATCCGGCCCAGGAGTTGGATCCCGTCAACGCCATCACCGCCACGAATTTGGCCGCCACGTAGAGGGCTCCTGCTTCCGCCGTCTCTGAATCAAGCCGGGCGGTGGGCGGCGATTGCTTCTGCGGTGAGGGCGACTGCGACGATTGAGGCCGTCTCCGCGCGCAGCGGGCGCGGGCCGAGCGTCGCTGCGCGCCAGCCGTTGGCCCGCGCCAGGTCCGCTTCCTCCGAGCTCAGCCCGCCGGCCGGGCCGACCAGAATCTGCACATCGGCCGGCAGCTCCGGCCGCTCGAAGAGGGCGGCCACGCGCGTCTCCGGCTCCAGCGCGGAGGCGAAAATTCGCACGGTGTCGGCGGCGCGCGGCGCGGCTGCGAGGGCGGCGAACTCGATCGGCGGATGCACCTCCGGCCGCGTTTCCCGCCCCGACTGCTCCGACGCCTCGGTGACCAACCGCCGCCAGCGCGCCAGACGCTGCACGCCTTCGGCTCGAATCTGTGAGCGCTCCGTCCAGATCGGCTGGATCGCCGCCACGCCCAACTCGGTCACCTTCTCGACCATGAAATCGAACCGCTGCGGGCGCAGCAGCGCAGGGCAGACGGTGATTCGCGGAGTCGGCGGCGGCTCCACCGGGCGGCTCTCCGCAATCCGCCCCTCCACCGTCTCGCGCGTCACCCGCGCCACGCGCACCGTGTAGACGCGCTCCGTCGGCGGATGCACCACCCGGATGACGTCGTCGCGCCGCACCCGCATCACCCGGTTCAGCCGCCGCGCCGTCGCGCTGCCGATCGTCAGCTGCCCGCCGTCGATCGCGTCCGGATCGTCGACGAAATAGCGCGCGCCGAAGAATCCGCGCTGCGGCTGCGGCTCGGCCGGGGTGCTCATCACCCTCAGCCTACAGCGGCGCGGCTATCCTGCCCGCCAGCGCGCAACACAGCCGCAGGGCGGCAGGGAGACCACCAATGGAACTCGGACTCGAAGGCAAAATCGCGATCATCACCGGCGGCAGCGAAGGCATCGGACGCGCCACCGCCGTCGGCCTCGCCCGCGAGGGCGCCCAGGTCGTGATCGGCGCCCGCCGCCCCGAACCGCTCGCCGAAGCCGCCGAACTGATCCGCCGCGCCGGCCTCGAACCGCTCGCCGTCTCCATGGACGTCACCTCCGGCGAAGACTGCCAACAACTCGTCGGCGAAACCATCGACCGCTTCGGCGGCGTCGACATCCTGATCAATAACGCCGGTCAATCCTCCTCCGGCCTGATCGAGAACCACGACATCGAAACCTGGGCGGTCGACCTCGACCTCAAACTCTACGGGGCAATCCGCCTCGCCAAACTCTGCATCCCCTCGATGCGCGAGCGCGGCGGCGGACGCATCATCAACCTGCTCAACATCGGCTGCAAAACACCCGGTGCAGGCTCCATGCCCACCGCCGCCAGCCGCGCCGCCGGACTCGCCATGACCAAAGCGCTCAGCAAGGAAGTCGCTAACGACCAAATCCTCGTCAACGCCGCCTGCATCGGCTCCGTCGATAGCGCCCAATGGCACGGCTTCCACCAGGCCAGAATGCCCGACGCCACATACGACGAGTTCCTGTCGTCGGTTGGCGAAAGCATCCCCGTAGGCCGCATCGGCGCCTCCGAAGAAGCCGCCAACCTCCTCATCTTCCTCGCCTCCCAGGCCGCATCCTTCATCACCGGCTGCGCCATCAACATCGACGGCGGCGCCTCGCCGATGTGGTAGGCTAAGCAGGGAGATGCGACGATGACAGATCTGGCAGCGCAGATGGCGCCCCAGCACACTGAGCAGCGCATGGAAGCGGGCACGTTCACGCTCCGTGAGCTGTTCAAAGACACTGTGCAGTTCGCTGTGCCTGAATACCAGCGCAAGTACGTCTGGAACGAAGACGATCAGTGGGAGCCGCTTTGGGACGACATCCAGACGCTCGCGGAGCAGGTGCTCAAGGCCGTCGAAACGGAGCGCACTGCGCCTCATTTCATGGGCGCAATCGTAGTGATGCCTCGTAAGACCCTGGGCTCCGTCAATGTGCTCGACGTCGTCGACGGTCAGCAACGCCTCGTCACGCTTCAACTGGTGCTTGACGCCGCCCACGCCTGTGTCAAACGAGGAACCGATGTTCATCGGCAACTCAGCGCCCTCGTCATCAACGCAGGGCAAGATGCAGGCGACTCACAATACGACCTGAAAACGTGGCCTTCCGAGGAAGATCGCGACGCATTCGTTCACGCAATGCGGGACGAATTGTCAGCTGACGCACATCCCGATTCCCAGGTTGCTCAGGCGCACACATATTTCGCTGACAAGATTCGGGAGTGGATCGCTGTTGGACCAGAGTCGGAGGCGAAGAGGGCAACCGCTTTGGGCAACGCCATCATGGCATTGTTCCAGGTCGTGGTCATCAAGCTCGCCGACACCGACGATGCGCAGCTCATCTTCGAAACCCTGAACGCCAGAGGCACACCGCTCGGAACGTTCGACTTGCTGAAGAACTTCATTCAGCGGGCCGCAACGCAACAAGGCCTGCGATCGACGACGATCTACAACCGGCATCTGAAACGACTCGATGGCCAATGGTGGGACGACATGATCGGATCCGGCAGGATGCGAAAATCTCACATCGACTCGTTCCTCTACCACTGGCTGATGATGGAAACAGGCGCAACGGACACATCGTCAGCCAAAGTGTTCGCTGCCATCCGCACACACATCCTGGACACGCGGAAAGGCGATGTGGAAGCGGTGGCGGAAGAACTTGGCCGCCATGCGGACAACTACCAGCAGTTCCACAACAGTAAGGACGCCTCTGAGTTCGCAGATTTCTTCCGTCGCTGGCGCATCATGCGCGGCGATGCTCTGACGCCCTTGCTCCTGTGGCTGTGGGACCCAGGCCGCACGATGACGAAGAAACAGCATCAACGGGCGCTGCGAGCCTTGGAGAGCTGGCTCGTTCGGCGGCTCGTCTGCGGACTGCCGACTCGCAGCTATGGCGACATCTGTCGAGATCTACTCGATCGACTCAAGGGACCGCGCGTTCGCCGATCGCCTGACGTCATCATCGTCGAATATCTCCGGCGTCAAAAGTACGATTCCAGTCGATGGCCAACCGACCGCGAATTCCGCCGTAGCTTCGTGTCGCGGAACAAGCTGACCCCGCGTCGGCGACGCATGGTCCTCGAGGCGATCGAATGCAGCTTCCGAGGCAGCCAATGGCGGACCAAACCAGCGGAGCTCGATAAGCGCAGAGGGTTGACCATCGAACATGTGATGCCGCAAGATACGGATGCACCTGGATACACCGCCCCCGGGCTGTACGCCCATGGCGGCAATCCGGACCTGATCGAGTCGTTCGGGAACCTGACGCTGTTGGCTAACCGCCTCAATTCGAAGCTGCGAAACGAGTCATGGCTCACCAAAAGCGATGCGTATCTCAATGAGGACGCCTGCAAGCTCGCGTTGAATCGCGACTTGGTGTCGGGCGGCAGGCGTCGCAAGCTTGATGACTGGACGGATCGAGAGATCCGCCAGCGCGCAAAACGGCTCGCCGATCGTGCAGTCGACCTCTGGCCAGGCCCGCGGAAGGCATAGTCAGGTTCCGCGCCCGCAAGCCAACTCACCGCTCTTCGGGGTACTCCTCCACCCGAATCCCCAGCCCAATGCACAGCCACGCCCCGACCAGCACGCGGTGGCTGTAGTCGTTCGGATCCTGCAGATCCACGAAATCGAGCAGCACGATCTCCGTCGAGCCGGGCAGCAGTTTATCCGCAAGCTCGCAGAGCTCCGAATAGACCTGTTCGGGATCCAGCTCGGCAAGCTTGGGCAGAAACCGCGCGAGGTATTGCCGCCGGTCATCCGGACTGCCGACCTGCAAGTCGAGCGGCAGCCCCATCTCCGGCGCCAGCTTCTTGTAGAGGCGGAAGCGATAGCCCCTCACCTCCACGCTCTGGCGGTAAGACCCTTGCGTGATGCCGATGGTCGCCAGCCGCCCTGCTTCAAAACCCTCGCGCAGGTTCGGATTCTGATAGCGGCTGGTCCAGATGCGGCGGCGGATCGACTCGGGCGGCTCGGTGGACATGGCGATCATCCTCTCCGGCAGGGGCACGGCCTCAGCGCC
This sequence comes from Dehalococcoidia bacterium, assembly GCA_965242565.1. GTDB lineage: Bacteria > Chloroflexota > Dehalococcoidia > Bin125 > Bin125 > CATQGW01. Next base: position 2,724,478 of record OZ251457.1, read on the forward strand.
ATCATAGACGCAGGACGAGCCTCTATGCGTGCTTCGCCGCGAGCAGCGCCGACCACTCATCCTCGCTTTGTGCTCGCGCAACGACGAACCCCACCTCTCCGAGCGCACCCGCCACCTCCTGCTCGCGCGCACTGAGAAAGCCCGAGGCGATCAGGCGGCCGCCGGGGAGCGCCGCCCCCGCAAGCTCCGGCGCCAGCCCCTGCAACAGATCCGCCGTCAGATTCGCCAACACCAGGTCATATTCCCCACCCACCGGCACACTCCCCTCCGACACCCGCACCCGATCCGCAACCCCGTTTCGGCGCGCCGCCTCCCGTGCCGCGTCCACCGCCAGCGGATCGATATCGACCGCCGTTACCGTCTCCGCGCCCAGCTTCGCCGCCGCTACCGCCAGAATGCCGCTGCCCGTGCCCACATCCAGCACCGCCCGCGCGGGAGCCTCCGCCATTGCATCAGCCAGCAGCGCCAGCGCCAGCCGCGTGCTCTGGTGCTGCCCCGTCCCGAACGCCAGGCCCGGCGCGAGATCAATTACTACTTCGTCGCCCGACGCTTCATACGCGAGATGCGGCGGCCGAATCACGATCGTACGCGCGGCGCGGACGCGCACGAGATCGAAGTGCTCGTGCCAGGCCGTGCGCCAGTCGCGCTGCGGCACATCGCCCACCGCGAGCGGCGGCGCAGCCCGCGCCCCCCAGAGGCGCGTCAGCGCCTCTGCAAGCGGCGCGGCGAGCTCCTCCCAGCGCTGCGGCGGCAGATACGCCGCGACCTCCGCCCGCTCCGGCAGCGGCGCGGCCCGCCCCCAGGCCGGCTCCTCAACCGGCTCGCCGACCTGCCATTCCACGGCGGAGTGATAGACGCCGACCAGCTCGAACGCCGCCACCGCCCGCTCGACATCGGCGGCCTCAACCGCAACGGCGGCGCGAACCAGTTGCACGGCGCGCTCCCCAGACTCGCGCTCCACAGACTTAAGCGCTGAACGCGCCCTTGATCCGCGAAAACACCCCGTCGCGGCTCCCTCCGTCGCCGTCCTCCAGTACCTCGCTGAGCTGCTCGAACAGCGCCCGCTGCTCGGCCGTCAGCTTCTGCGGCACTCGCAGCCCCACCTGCACGCGCAGATCGCCTCGCCCGCGCCCGCGCAGATGCGGCACGCCCTTGCCGCGCAGCCGGAACACATGCCCGTGCTGCGTGCCCGCCGGCACCTCCACCCACTCCTCCGAGCCGTCGATTAGCGGAATCTCCATATCGCCGCCCAGCGCCGCCTGCGCCACGTTCAGATGCAGCGGCAGCACTAGATCGTCGCCGTCGCGCTGGAAGACGTCGTGCGGTTTCACCCGCAAGTCTACGTACAGATTCCCCGCCGGCCCGCCGCGCATGCCCGCGTCGCCCTCGCCGCTCAGCCGCATCTGCGCGCCGTGGTCCACCCCCGCCGGAATTTTGACCTTGAGCCGCCGATTGCGCTGCTCGCGCCCGATCCCGCCGCAGCCGTTGCAAGGATGCTGGATCACCGTCCCCTCGCCCTCGCAGGCCTCGCACGGCGCGACGTTGACGAAGCGCCCGAACACGTTGCGCTGCACGCGCCGCACCTCGCCCGCGCCGTCGCAGGCCGCGCAGGGCGCGCGCTGTGTGCCCGGCTCCGCGCCGCTGCCGCCGCAGATCGAGCAGTGCTCCAGCCGCGACGCCCGCACCTCGCGCTCCGCTCCGAACACCGCGTCGGTGAACTCCAGCTCCAGCTCCAGCCGCAGGTCGCCCCCGCGCACCGGCCCCGCCGCCCGCCGCCCGCCGAAAAAGGCGTCGAAAATGTCCCCGAAGCCGCCGAAATCAAAGCCCTCGAAGCCCGCATTGGCCGCGAACTCCGCCGTGTTCCCGTAGCGGTCGTACTTGGCCCGCTTCTCCGCGTCCGAGAGCACCTCGTAGGCCGCCGCGATCCGCTTGAACGTCGCCTCCGCCTCCGGATCCGAACTCCGATCCGGGTGGTGTTCCATCGCCAGCCGCCGAAACGCGCGGCGGATGTCCTCCTGCGACGCGCTGCGCTCCACGCCGAGAATCTCGTAGAAGTCGTTGCTCGGCGCGGTGGTCATCGTGTCGCCTGCGGGAGCCTGTCGGAAGGGCTATCGGCGGAGGGTAGCGCTAGACTTCGCGGAACTCGCCCTCGACCGTGTCGTCGTCATCCGGATCGGGCGGCGCGCCGCCCGCCGCCGGCCCACCCGGCTGCGGTCCGGGCTGTTGTTCGGCCTGCTGCTGCGCAGCGTAGGCCCGCTCGCCCACTTTCATCAGCGCCGCGTTGAGCTCCTCCAGCGCCGCCTCGATCGGTCCCGTCTCGTCGCCCTCCGCCTCCAGCGCAGAGCGCAGCGCCGCGATCTTGCCCTCCAGCTCCGTCTTCAGATCGTCGTCCAGCTTGTCTTCCTGGTCGCGCAGGATCTTGTCCGCTTCGTAGGCCGCAGTGTCGGCGCGGTTGCGGATTTCGGCCGCCTCGCGCCGTTTCCGATCCTCGTCCGCGTGCTCCTCCGCGTCGCGCTGCATCTGCTCGATCTCGTCGTCGCTCAGACCCGACGCCGCCTGAATCGTGATCCGCTGCTCCTTGCCCGTCCCCTTGTCCTGCGCCGCCACATTCAGAATCCCGTTCGCGTCGATGTCGAACGAGACCTCGATCTGCGGCATCCCGCGCGGCGCGGGCAGAATCCCGTCGAGGATGAAGCGCCCCAGCGACTTGTTGCCGCCCGCCATCTCGCGCTCCCCTTGCAGCACGTGGATTTCCACCTGCTGCTGCCCATCGGCCGCCGTCGAGAAGGTCTGGCTCTTGCTGGTCGGAATCGTCGTGTTGCGCGGGATCAGCGGCGTGCTCACGCCTCCCAGCGTCTCGATCCCCAGCGTCAGCGGCGTCACGTCGAGCAGCAGCACGTCCTTGACCTCGCCGCGCAGCACGCCCGCCTGAATCGCCGCACCCAGCGCCACCACCTCATCCGGATTCACCCCCCGGTGCGGCTCGCGGCCGAAGAAATCCTGCACCTTCTGCTGCACCAGCGGCATCCGCGTCTGTCCGCCGACCAGCACCACCTCGTGGATCTGGTCGCGGCTGATGCCTGCGTCCTCCAGCGCGTTGCGGCATGGCTCCAGCGTGCCCTCGACCAGCTCCAGCACCAACTGCTCGAGCTGCGAGCGCGTCAGCGTGTGTGTGAAATGCTTCGGCCCCGAAGCGTCCGCCGTGATGTAGGGCAGGTTGATCTCCGTCGACTGCGTCGTCGACAGCTCCACCTTCGCGTGCTCCGCCGCCTCCTTGAGCCGCTGCATCGCTTGCGGATCCTGCGACAGATCGATCGCCTGCTCCTGCCGAAACACGGTGACCAGATGATTCATCACCCGTTGGTCGAAATCGTCGCCGCCCAGGAAGGTGTCACCGTTGGTCGAGCGCACCTGGAAGGTGCCCTCGCCCAACTCCAGAATCGAAATGTCGAACGTGCCGCCGCCCAGGTCGTAGACCGCGATGTAGTGGTCCTCCTGTTTCTCCAGCCCGTAGGCCAGCGAGGCCGCCGTCGGCTCGTTGATGATCCGCAGCACGTTCAGCCCCGCGATCCGCCCCGCGTCCTTGGTTGCGTTGCGCTGGCTGTCGTCGAAATAGGCCGGCACCGTGATCACCGCCTCGGTGACCGTCTCGCCCAGGTACGCCTCCGCGTCCGCCTTGAGCTTCTGCAGCACCATCGCCGAGACCTCCGGCGGGCTGTAGGCCTTGTCGCCCATCCGCACCCAGGCGTCGCCGTTGTCCGCTTTTTCCACCGCGTAGGGCAGCAGCTTCTTCGCGTTGCTCACGACCGGATCGTCGCCCCGCCGCCCCATCAACCGCTTCACGCTGAAGACCGTGTTCTCCGGGTTGGTCACCGCCTGCCGCTTGGCGGCCGTGCCGACCAGCCGCTCGCCCGCCTTGCTCAGCGCCACGACGGACGGCGTGGTGCGATTCCCCTCGGCGTTGGAAATCACCGTGGGCTCGCCGCCCTCCATCACCGCCACCACCGAATTGGTCGTGCCCAGATCGATCCCGATCACTCGCGACATGCTGCATCTCCTTCCGCCGCGCCGCCGTGCGATCCGCCCGACGCGGCCTGTTCTGCGTCTTGTTGTTCTGCGCCTCGTTGCTCAGCGCTCGCTGCGCCTGACTCGTCCTGTTGCCCTGCGCCGACCATCACCATGCTCGCGCGCAGCACCCGCTCGCCGATCAGCCAGCCGCGCCGCAGCTCGGCCACGACCTCATCCTTCGGCCCCGGCAACTCTCCCATCGACTCGTGGAAGTTTGGGTCGAACGAAACGCCGACGGCTGCGATCGGATGCACACCGTTGCGCTCCAGCAGTCCGATCAGCTTCTGCTCGATCAGCCCCACCCCCGCCCGCAGGTCGTCCGCTCCCCCCGTCTCCGCCTCCAGCGCCCGACGGAAATCGTCCGCCAGGTCCACCAGCGAGTCGAAGATCGCCCGCTGACTCCGCTCCACCCGATCGCGCACATCCTGCGCGCTGCGGCGCTTGAGGTTCTCGAAATCCGCCTGCGCCCGCTGCCAAGCCGCCAGCCGCTGCGCCGACTCCTCGCGCAGCCGCTCAAGTTCCGAACCGACCGCCTCGCCGCCTGCCGACTCTCCGACGAACGCCGCCTCCGGCGTCTCCTCATCGCGCAACGGCTCGTCTCGCGCAATGTCGCTCATGCCGCCCCGCCGTACACCGTGTCCATCATCTCCTGCAGCAGCCCGCTGTGGAATCGCGCCGCCGCCACCGAGCGCGGGTAGTTCATCCGCGTTGGCCCGATGATCGCCACATAACCGGACCGCCCGTAGGAGGCCCCGTAGGGCGCCACCACCAGCGAGCACTCCTGTAGCAAATCCGACGGATTGTCCTCCCCGATCAGCACCCGCAGCCCGCCCTCGCTGAGCGCCGCCGGCGGCACCAGCTCCGTGATCGCCTGGCGGTCGACCAGGTCAATCAGCTGCAACGAGCGCTCCGGCTCGGCGTGAAACTCCGGCTGGCTCACCACCCCGCCCAGCCCCGCGATGCTCACCGCGCCCGAGCGCTCCATATCGCGATCCAGCACCAGCGCCAGCGTGTCCAGCACCGCCTGCTCATCAGCGTCGGAGGCCGGCACGGTGCGCACCGTGTCCGCGTCGTGGCCGCTCACATCCGAGTTGAGCCGATGCGCCATCGCCTCCAGCTGCTCCGGCGGGCAGGGCGACGGCAGCGGCGTCAGCTGACGGATCACCCGCGCCTCCTGCACCACCACGATCATCAGCGCCAGCAGGTCGTTGAGGCTGATCAGCTCCAGCTGGCGCACACGCAGCCGCTGCGGCTGGGGCGGCGCGACGACCGCCAGCAGCCCCAGCGAGCGCGCCAGCACGTTGGCCGCCAGATCCGCCCACTCGTCCACCGCCGGCGCGGCCTGGAAAAACTGGTGCCGCACCGTCGCCTGCTCGGCCACTCCCAGCTCTGCGTGGCCCATCAGCGATTGCACGAAATGGCGGTAGCCGCGGTTGGAGGGCACCCGCCCCGCCGAGGTGTGCGGGTGCGTCAGATACCCCTCGCTCTCGAGCTGCTGCATCTCGTGTCGTATCGTGGCCGCTGAGGTGGGCAGCGCATAGCGCTCCACAACGTGCCGCGAGGCGACCGGCGTCGCCGTCTCGATGTAATCCTGAATGACGATCTGCAGAATGCTCTCGCGGCGATCGGAAAGCGCCATCGCCGAGCTATCCGTTCGCTCATGCGCCTCTGGTAGGCAGTCTGGCACTCTCCCCGTGAGAGTGCCAACTACACGATCCTATCAGCGCCCCCCTAAGGCGGCAAACACCCCCGCAGGGCGTATCCACCACTTCTGCATCCCCCGCCACACCGCCTCCGGCCAAAATCGCCCCCAAAACAGAGGACTGCCGCGGCTCGGAATCGCCCCTCACGCAGGGGGCTGTCGCGCTCCGAAATCGCCCCCCTATGCAGGGGGGCTGTCGCGCAGCGACTGGGGGGTAGGCCGCCCCACCCCCCAACCCCGCAAAGCAAGGAAAACCCCAAATGACCCCCAACCGCCAAAATGACGCCCCCCGCCGCGTCGTCGTCACCGGCCTCGGCGCAATCACCGCCGCCGGCCCCACCGCCCCCGACTTCTGGCAAGCCCTCCTCGACGCGCGCGTAGCCGTCGCCCCCCTCGACGGCATGTCCCGCCCCGCCGCCGCCGGCATCATCCACGCCTACGACGGACCGCCCGGCGTGCCCCAACACCTGCTTGAGCGCCTCAACCGCCCCAGCCGCCTCGCCCTCGACGCCGCCATCCAGGCGTCGCCGACGCCCGCATCGCCTTTCACCAGGAAAACGCCTTCGCCGTAGCCGCGATCACCGGCACGGCGCATCCGCAGGCGGGCGGCGAGGGCTGGTCCGCCCTCGCCGCCGGCCTCGCCGGAACCACAATCGGCCTCAACATCGCCGGACCGACCTTCACCGTCAGCGCCGGCGGCGCATCCGGACTCGTCGCCGTCGCCCAGGCCGCCGCCATGGTCCGCAGCGGCGTCGTCCGCGCTGCCCTCGCCGTCGGCGCGGAAGCCCCCCTCTCCGCCGATGTCTGGGAAGCCTGGAACCGCACTGGCCTGCTCGATCCCGGCGCCGAAACCGACGCCCAGCGCCCCTTCGACGCACGCCGCCGCGGCATCGTGCTCGGCGAGGGCGCCGGTGCGCTGCTGCTCGAAGATCGCCAACTCGCCGTCCAGCGCGGCGCGCGCATCTACGCCGAACTCGCCGGCGAAGCGCAGACCGGCGGCCCGCCCGCCGACGGCGTCCCTCCCACCGACATCGAAATCGCCCGCCGCGCCCTCAACGACGCGCTCCGCCAGGCCGAACTCAGCCCCCAGATGATCGATGTCGTCTTCACCGCCGGCATCGGCGCCCCCGACGGCGACGCCAGAGAAACCGACATCCTCGAACGCGCCCTCGGCGGCCGCATCCGCGACATGTACGTGACCGCCGTCTCGCCCGCCGTCGGCTACACCATCGGCGCGAGCGGCGCGCTCAGCGCCGTGGCCGCCGCGATCGCCCTGTCCGAGGGCCGCACCCCGCCCCACGCCACCTGGCGCGAACTGGACCCCGCCTGCAATCTCGGCCTCAACACTCGCGAGCGCAGCGATCACCTCGTCGGCGCAGTCGTCGCCGCCTACGGAACCCACGGCCAGAACGCCGCGCTCGCCCTCACCCCCCACCGCGCCGCCCTCGGCGACGAATTGCCCCTCCTGCAATAGGCGTGCAACAGGAGTGCAACAAGTGCAACAGGCGCAATAGCGCCGGAGCGCCCAACCCCCCTACAGTCAGTGCTTGAAGCCGAAGACAGCAGCGGGCCGGCGGAGCGCTCATGGACATCGCCTGGTACGGACACGCCGCGTTTCGCCTGCGCGGACGCGAAGCCGCAGTCGTCAGCGATCCCTGCCCCGCCGAGAGCGGCTTTCGCCTCAACCGCCCCGGTGCCGACATCGTCACCGTCTCCAACGCCGCCCCGAATCACGCCTGGGTCGACGGCGTCGTGATTGAGCCCTCCGGTCTCCAACACCCCCTCAACGCCCCCGGCGAATACGAGATCAAGCGCATCCTCGCTACCGGCGTCCCCACGCCCGGGCCCGACGGTGGGCGCAACATCGCCTTCGTGATCACCATCGACAACGTGATCATCGCCCACCTCGGCGACCTCCGCGGCATGCCCTCCGCCTCGGCGCTCGAAGAACTCCAGCGCGCCAATGTCTGCCTCCTCCCGATCGGCGGCGGCGCGCACCTCGACCCCGAAATCGCCGCCGAGGTCGCCGCCGAAATCGCTGCTCCCTTAATCATTCCGATGCTCTATCAGCCCGAGGGCGACGGCCCCCATACCGGCCTCGGCGACCTCGCCGCCTTCCTCCGCGCCATGGGCGCCACCGTCGATCCCCCCTCCGACAACCACGTCGGTGTCACCCCCGCCAACATCCCCGCCGCTCCCACCGTCCAGCCGCTGCTCGCCCGCGGCGCGTAGCGGGCGCTGCGCCTCTCGCTCGGACGCTCTCAGTCAATCGCCGCCCGAAGTCGACCGCTGATCTCCTCCACATCCTTGAGCGCGTCGACTACCGCTTCTTCGGGCATATCGCCCTCGTAGAAGTTCTGGTGCAGCGCGCTGGCCGAGCGGAAGAGATTCTGAATTCGATCGTCCGGCAGCTCATCCGCCAGTCGCGCGATGATGCGGTAAAGATCGGCGTGCGTGTTGTTCCGCCAGCCGCGAGTCTCGGCGACCGCTTTCACCATCCGCGAGGTCGCCCCCCAGCCCTTCTCCGAGGCCTGTAGCAGATCCCCTTCGGCAAGGTAGATATGCGCCTTGCTCAGAAACTCGTTCGCTGTGTCGGTGTGGTAGTCGGCTTTGGTAGTCATGCAGCGAGCGTAGCACGCGGCGCGGCTACCCTTGCAGCGCCGAGGAGGAGCCATGCCCGAGCAATCGCAGCCCGAATACGAAGTCGTCATCCAGCGCAACCGCGCCGTCCCCGCCCGCGACGGCGTGCGCCTGGCGACCGATGTCTACCTGCCCGCCCGCGACGGCGAAGCGCTGCCCGGCCCCTGGCCCACCCTGCTCACTCGCACCCCCTACGACAAGCTCGCCTTCGCCGCCGACGGTGAGTGGTGGGCGAAGCGCGGCTACGCCCGCATCATGCAGGATGTGCGCGGGCGCTTTGCCTCCGAAGGCGACTTCTACCTGCTCAAAAACGAGGCCGAAGACGGCTTCGACACCATCGAGTGGCTCGCCGCCCAGCCCTGGTCCAACGGCCGCGTCGGCACCGTCGGCACCTCCTACATGGGCTGGGTGCAGTCCGCCGCCGCCGCCCTCAACCCGCCCCACCTCTCCGCCATGTGGGTCAACCAGGGCGCCTTCAACGGCCTCAGCTCCTCGCTCCGCCAGGGCGGCGCGCTCGAACTGCGCTGGCTCGCCTGGGCCTTCTGGAACGCACCCGTCTCCTCCGAAGCCGCCGCCGACCCCGCCCTCTACGCCGCCCTCGACCAGGCCGCCGTCGACCTCCGCGGCTGGCTCAACCGCCTGCCCTGGCGGCCCGGCGACACGCCCCTCTCGCTGACCAAGGACTACGAGCGCTGGGCCGTCGACATCCTCACTCTCGCCGGCGAAGAAGACTGGCTCTGGCAACTGCCCAGCATGAACTTCGAGCGCTTCCTCGACCAGACCGCCGATGTGCCCACCGTCTACAGCGGCGGCTGGTACGACTCCTACACCCGCGCCACCACCGAGTCCTTCATGGCCTTCAGCGCCGCCAAATCCTCGCCCCAGTACCTCCTGATGGGCCCCTGGACCCACGGCGAAGCCACCCTCGACCGCTCCTGGTCCGGCGATGTCGACTTCGGTCCCACCGCCCCCACAAGCGGCAACCTCGCCGGCAGCGTGGCCGAACTGCGCATGCAGTTCTTCGACCACTTCCTCAAAGACCTGCGCTCCGGCTGGGAAGATGTCCCGCCGGTGCGGATGTTCGTGATGGGTGGCGGCAGCGGACGGCGCATCGCCTCCGGCCGCCTTGACCACGGCGGCAGTTGGCGCGACGAACCCGCCTGGCCGCTCGCGCGCGCAACCGAGCGGCGCTGGCACCTCCACGGCGACGGCTCGCTCCGCCCCGAAAAGCCCCCCCCCGGCGCGCCGCCCTCCCAATACCAATTCGACCCCCGCAACCCGGTCCCCTCGATCTCCGCCAACATCTCCTCCCTCCGTGAGTACGCCCCGCCCGATCCCACCCTCAAAGACGGCGTCTGGCCGCCCACCCAGCGCGCCCGCGAGCTCATCCTGCCCGGCGGCGCAGACCAGCGCGAGCGCCCCGACGTGATGGGCGCCCAGCCTCCCTACCTGCCCACCGCCGCCCGCCCCGACGTCCTCTCCTTCCGCTCCGAACCGCTCGAAGCCGACCTCGAAGTCACCGGCCCAATCACCGTCACCCTCTGGGTCTCCAGCGACGCGGCCGACACCGACTTCACCGCCATGCTGCTCGACTGCTACCCGCCCGGCGACGACTACCCCGAGGGCTACGCGCTGCGGCTGACCGACAGCATCAAGCGCCTCCGCTTCCGTCGCGGCGCGCAGCGCGAAGAGCCCGTCCGCCCCGGCCAGGTCGTCGAAGTCCCCATCGAGCTCTACCCCACCGGCAATGTCTTCGCCCAAGGCCACCGCATCGGCCTCGAAATCAGCAGCTCCAACTACCCGCGATTCGATGTCAACCCCAACACCGGCGAGCCCGTCGGGCGCCACACCCACACCGTCGTCGCCCACAACAAAATCTGGCACGACGCCTCCCACCCCAGCCGCATCGACCTGCCGGTGGTGGAGTGAGCGCATCGGCGCCGCGATCGAGCCGAACAATGCAGCGTTGGGACCGTTGGCGAGCACTTATTGCTCGTAATTGTCCGTCATTAGGTGTAAGTTGGCGAAAGTGAGAGGGTTGTACAGATGACGGACAACGCGATCAACGGGCTCGAACGAGAGCTCCGCCTTGGTGAGGTGTTCACGCCAGCTGCGCCGATCGATCGGCTGCGCCTGTTCGCAGGACGCGAACAACAGCGGCGAGCAGTCCTCGATGCGATCCTCCAACGAGGCCGCCATGCGGTGCTGTTCGGCGAGCGGGGCGTCGGCAAGACTTCGCTCGCCAGCGTGCTGCGTGAGTTCCTCGAGGCCATTGGCCAGCCGGTCATCGCTCCTCGCGTGAACTGCGACGATGGCGACGATTATTCGGCGATCTGGCGCAAGGCATTCGACCTACAGTTCATTGAGCAACGGCGGACTGTGGGCTTCACGGGAGACCTCCAGGCAATCGTGCGCTCCGCCAATGATCTGCTTGGGAAGAGCGAGCCCATCACTCCGCACGATGTCCGCCTGCTGCTTGAGCGGCTCGGCGCGCAGGCGGTGCTGGTCGTGATCGTAGACGAGTTCGACCGCGTGGCGGACCGCCTCGGTAGGCAGTTCGCCGACACCATCAAGATGCTCTCAGATCAAGCAGTGCCGGCGACGCTGGTGCTTGTCGGAGTCGGCGACTCCGTCAACACGCTTGTTGCAGAGCACGAGTCGATCGAGCGCGCGCTTGCCCAAGTGCGAATGCCTCGGATGTCGATGCCGGAACTACACCAAATCATCGATGCAGGCCTCTCTGAGGTCGGCATGACGGCAGAGGTCGTCGCACGCGACCGGATCGCCAACCTCTCTCAGGGATTGCCGCACTACACCCATTTGATCGCTCTGTCGGCGGCTCGCCATGCCAATGGAGCAGCGTCGGATATGGTGCGCGCCGAAGATGTCGCCGCCGGCATCCGCGACGCCGTGGCGAACGCGCAAGAGACCATCACAACTACGCACCACCGGGCGGTGATGAGCGCTCGCGCCGACTCGCTCTACCGCCAGGTAGCGCTGGCCTGCGCACTGACGCAGACCGATGAGCTCGGGTACTTCACGGTGGGCGCAGTAAGAGAGCCGCTGGCCGTGATCATGGGCAGGCCGTACACAATTCCCGCGTTCGCCAAACACATGAACGAGTTCTGCGGCGCTGAGCGCGGCGCAATCTTGGAGAAGATCGGGAAGCGTCGCAATTACCGCTACCGATTCCGCAATCCGCTGCTGCCGCCCTACATCGTGATGAGCGGTGTCGAGCAAGGCCTCATCACCGTTGAGGATGCGGCTCGCGTCCAAAGCGGCGCCCCGCGCGTGAGCAGTGGCGGCTCTCTGTGAGGTGATGGAGCCCAAGCGCGGAGTTGCCAGCCGCAGTGCCCTAAGGCCGCAGCCGCTTGGGGAGAGTCTGCGCCACCAAGCTGTAGGAGTCCTCAATGAGCTCGGCCAGCTCGTCGTCGGGCATGTCGCCGCTGAGCGCGACGGCGATCCAATGCCGCTTGCTCAGGTAGGGCGGATGCCTCACCGCTTCGTAGCGGTCGTGCAGCAGCGGGACCAGCTCGGGATCGACTTTGATGCTGATCGCGCCGTCGGGCGCGGCGCCGGAGCCGAGGAAGCAGAAAATCTTGCCGCGCTCGGCCGGGCCGACCTTGTAGACGATCTCACTGGGCTCCCACGGGCTGTCGGGCCACGCGCCCGGTTGGGCGGCGCAAATCGCCTCCGCCGCGTCGCGATCCATCAGTTCGCCTGCTCTGTCGCCTCACCCGTCAGGAAGCGGCGCGGAACCTCGCGCATCATCAGGTCGACGGTCTCCTGCGGCACGCCGTTTTCAAGCAGCGCAGGGAGCGCGACGGTGCTGAGGAAGAGGTAGCGGGTCGGCGTTTCCGGCGGATGCAGCCCTGGCGCGTAATCGTGGCCCAGCATCAGCTTGTCCGCCCAGCCGCGCCGAATCAGCTCCGTCACGGTCGCGTTGCGCTGTTCCCAGTTGGGCCGCGGCTCCACGCCGGGGTAGCGATCCATCGAGAGGTAGACGCCCGCCCGCAGCAGATCCTCGAGATAATCGGCGTCGGTCGAATCGGCGGAATGGCCGATGCAGACGCGATCCATCGGCGCGCCCTCTTCCTGGAAGATTTCGACCTGTCGGCGGCCGACTTCCAGCGGCGCCCAGTGGTGGGTGCTGATCGGGCAGCCGGTGCGTTTGAGCGTGCGCGCCGCCGCGCGCAGCACCAGCTCCGCCTCCGGCGTCACGCCCTCGGCGTCGTTGGCCACCTTGATCGCGCCGGCCTTAATCTCCGTCTCGCCGATCCCCACCTCGATCTCGCGCGTGAACACATCCGCGATCTCGTCGGGCGTCTTGCTGTGGGACCAGCGCGGGATGTCGCGCCAAAGTCCGGTCGCGCAGATGATGTTTAGCCCCGAAGCGCGGGAGACTTCGGCCATCAGCTCCACATCGCGCTGTAGATCTGGCGTGCTGAGCTCGATCAGCGAGTCGACGCCGCCGGCCTTGGCCTCGCTGAGTTCGCGGATCGAGCGTTCGCGGATCGCCTCGCGGTCCACCAGCCACGGATAGTGGTTGGTCACCACCGCGGGCTGCATGGCCACATGCTCGTGGCTCAGCGTGAAGCCGAGCTGATCGGCGTCGATCGGGCCGAGGACGGTTTCGATGGCGGCCATGCTGCGCCTCCCGCTGCGCTCAGGCTTCGGCGGCGGTCAGATTTTCGAGGAACTCGGTGTTGGAATTCGTGCGAGCCAGCCGGTCGAGCAGCCGCTCGGTCGGCTCGGTGCTGTTGCCGCCGGAGCCGGCCAGCACGGACATCATCCGCCGCAGCAGCCACATCCGCTGCAACTCTTCGCCGCTGAGCAGCAGCTCCTCGCGGCGCGTGCTGCTGGCGGCAATGTCGATCGAGGGATAGATGCGGCGCTCGGCGAGCTTGCGGTCGAGCCGCACCTCCCAGTTGCCCGTGCCCTTGAATTCCTCGAAGACCACATCATCGAGTCGGCTGCCCGTGTCGACCAGACAGGTCGCGATGATCGTCAGGCTGCCGCCTTCTTCGGCCTTGCGCGCCGAGCCGAAGAAGCGCTTGGGGGGGTAGAGCGCGACGGGGTCGATGCCGCCCGAAAGCGTGCGCCCGGTTGAGGGCATCTCCAGGTTGTAAGCCCGTGTCAGGCGGGTGATCGAGTCGAGCAGGATCACCACATCGCGGCCCATTTCCATCAGCCGCTTCGCGCGCTCCATGCCGAGCTCGGCGACTCGCGTGTGGTCTTCCACGGGCTCGTCGAACGTCGAAGCGACGACTTCGCCGATGACGGTGCGTTTCATCTCGGTCACTTCTTCGGGGCGCTCGCCGATCAGCACGACCATCAGGTGAACGTCGGGGTGATTGGTGGCGATCCCGTTGGCGATCGACTGCAGCAGCATGGTCTTGCCCGCCTTGGGCGGCGAGACGATCAGCCCGCGCTGGCCGCGGCCCATGGGCGCGACGAGGTCGATCACGCGGCCGGAGAGTTCCGTGGGGTCTTCGGTTTCGAGGATGAATTTTTCGTGTGGGAAGACGGCGGTGAGGTTTTCAAAGCGGGCGCGGCGGCGGGCTTCCTCGGGGTCCGCGCCGTTGATCAGCACCACATCGCGCAGCGCGTAGTACTTCTCCTTGGTCTTCGGCGCGCGGAAGGAGCCGATCACGTAATCGCCGCTGCGCAGGTCGTGATTGCGAATGTAGGGCTGGGGCACGTAGACATCGGTCGGCGCGGGCAGCAGCGATTCGCCGCGCAGGAAACCGTAGGAGTCGTCCACGACTTCCAGGATGCCGCCCGTCAGGTCCGTGCGGTCAGGGGCGGCCTGCGTGCCGTTCTGGCTCGCGCGCTGCGCCTCCCCCCGGGCGGTCGCCTGTCCGGCGGCGGATGTCGGGCCGGCCGTCTGGTTCGTCGCCGGGCTGGCTGAGCTATAGGCCGCGGCCTGCGCGGCCGGTCGGGTCGTCTGCCGGGTGGTCGATTGAGTGGTTGCCTGGGCCGCGGGCTGAGCGGTCGGTTGAGCGGCCGGCCGGCGAGTCTGGCGCACGGGCTGCTCGGCGTCGGGGCGGGTTGCCCGCCGCGCCACACGCCGGCCTCCTTGGCTTCGTTCCCGGGGCGGGCGCAGCGCGGGCTGATCGGCCGATTCTTCAGGCGCTCCGTCGGTTGCGTGGTCGGCCGCCTGAGCCGCCTGATCGGCCGCCTGCTGCGCCTCCGTGATGCGTCGCAGAATGTCCTGCTTGCGCAGTTGGCTCAGGCCGCGGATGCCCATCTCGCGGGCGTGCGCCAGCAGCGCTTCACGGGTGTACGACGAGAGATCGGGTGTGTTCGCGGTGGTCGTCACGGCTGCCTCAACTTACTTGGCTGGTCGCTGCCTCGGAGTATCCGGAGTTTGTCCTCTGTCGGCGGTCTCGCTGTCGGTTCCGTCTGCCCTGTCTACTTGGCCCGTCGTCTGCGGCGGCGGTCCGGAGAGCCGGTCGGCCGGCGCGTGGTCGAGTGCGCGAACGCGGGGCGGTGCTGCAAAGATGATCGGCGCTCGGCGATGCGATGAAGCGAACCCGCGGAACCAAGTAGCGATGCTGATCGTAAGCGACTCGCGCCGATGCCCGCAACTGCCGGCGCATTCCATGTAACACGGGTGTTAGCTCAGCGCCGCCGCGCTCAGCTGCGCCTGTGCTGCCCGCCAGTCCGCCAGAAACGCATCTATCCCACTGTCGGTCAGCGGATGCTTGAGCATCTGCTCGATCACCGCGAAGGGCAGCGTGGCGATGTGGGCTCCGGCCAGCGCGCAGCGCGCGACATGCTGCGGTCCGCGCAGGCTCGCCGCGATCACCTGCGTCGGCAGGTGATATTGGTCCAGCACCGCGACGACCTGCTCGACCAGCTCCACCCCATCGTGCCCGATGTCGTCCAGCCGCCCCACGAACGGGCTGACGTAGGCCGCGCCGGCCCGCGCCGCCAGCAGCGCCTGATTGAGCGAAAAGATCAGCGTCGTGTTCACCGCGATGCCTTGCTCGCTCACGCGCCGAATCGCCCCCAGCCCGGCCGCGTCGATCGGAATCTTTACCACCGCCCGCTCGTGCCAGGAGGCCAACTCCGTCGCCTCGGCGACCAGCTCGTCCTCCGTGCGCGAGACGCACTCGGCCGAGATTGGGCCGTCGACCAGCTCGGCGATTCGCAGGATTCGCTCGCGGTATTCGAGCGCCCCATCGCCCTCGTGCGCCACCGCCCGCGCGTGCAGCGAGGGGTTGGTGGTGACGCCGTCGCAGACGCCCCAGGCGGCGGCCTGCTCGATCTCGTCGAGGCGGCCGCTATCGAGGAAGATGCGCATCGGTTCGGCTCCTGTCGGTCCAAAGCGGGGGCCGCCGGTCAGGGTTGCAGGGTAATCAGCGCGGCCTGCACGGGCAGCAGCAGCAGCATCAACGACGCGAAGGTTAGCGGTCCGCGATCGGCCAGCGCGTCCTCAAGCTCGTCCGACACCGCGCCCGTCTTGCGCGCCTGGAGCGAGAGCAGCCGCACCCGCCGCAGCCCGGCGAACATGCCCGGGACGAGGATAAACAGCGCCAGCAGGTAGAGGATCTCGGCCGCCAGCAGCCAACCGGTGCCGACCGGATCGACATCCTCGGCGCGGATGCCCCAGATCGCGCCGAGCACGCCGCTTGCGATGATGCCCGGCAGCAGCAGCCGTGTGTGCGCGCGGTCGGCGCTGACGAAGAGCACATCGCGCTCCACCGCGTCCTCTGCGCGCCAGGCCCGGCTGAGCGCGAGATTGAGCGCCAGCACTCCGCCGGCGTAGATCAGCGCCGCCAGCGCAAACAGGAAGCGGAAAATGTCGTTCTCCGACACCGGCCGCCGCTCCGCGCTACTCGGCTGCGGTCCGCGAACCGGCGGGCGCCGGCTCGACTGACGCGCTCGCTGACGGGTCGGCTGCCGCCGCCCCACGCAGCGGGGCAGCCGCGGTCTCGAGCACGCTCTTGATAAAGCCGACGAACAGCGGGTGCGGGCGGCCCGGGCGCGAGCGCAACTCGGGGTGAAATTGCGTGCCGAGCATGAAGGGATGGCCGCCGACCTCCGCGATCTCCACGAGCGTCCCCTCGGGCGAGTCGCCCGATGCGATCAGTCCGGCGTCCTCCAGTTGGGCGCGGTAGCGCGGGTTGAACTCCCAGCGGTGGCGGTGGCGTTCGAGCACGGCGGCGTCGCTGTAGAGCGACCAGGCCAGCGTGCCGGCGCGCAGCAGACAGGGATAGCGCCCCAGCCGCATTGTCCCGCCCAGCTGGGTCACGTCGGCCTGCTCGTCGAGCAGCGCGATTACCGGGCGATCCGTCTCTTCGTCGGCCTCCGTCGTCGTCGCGCTCTCCCAGCCCAGCCGCGAGCGGGCGAAGGCGATCACCATGTTCTGCATCCCCCGGCAGAGACCGAAGTAGGGCAGGCGCTGCTGTAGCGCATACTGCGCCACGCTCACTTCACCCTCCACGCCGCGTTTACCGAAACCGCCGGGCACGATTACGCCCGCCGCGTCGGCCAGCGCGGCGGCGATTTCCGCCTGCCCCGCCTCGTCGAGCTCATCCGACTGGAGCCAGACGATCTCGATCTCCGCGCCGCACTCGACGCCGGCGTGGATCAGAGCTTCACGAACGGAGAGGTAAGAGTCGCGCAGCTCGACGTACTTGCCGACGATTGCCACGCGGCAGCGCCGCTCCGGGCTGTCCAGCCGGCTGACCCACTCGCGCCACTGCCCGAGCCCGCGGCCGCCGCGCGGCCTGAGCGAGAGGCGCTTGAGCGCCAGATCGGTCAGCCCCGCGTCTTCCAGGATTTCCGGCACGTGGTAGATGCTCTCAGCCGTGCGCAGCGGAATCACCGCTTCGGCCGGCACATCGCAGAAGAGCGCGACTTTGGCCCGAATCTGCTCATCAACCTCCACATCGGTGCGCGCCAAAATCACATCCGGCTGAATGCCCATCGAGCGTAGCGTGCGCACTGAATGCTGCGTCGGCTTCGTCTTCACCTCGTCCGTCGCCTGGAGGTAGAACAACGGCGTGACGTGGATCGCGAGCGTGCCCTCGGGCGGCTCCTCGTACCGCATCTGCCGAATCGCCTCGAGGAACGCCTGCCCCTCGATGTCGCCCACCGTGCCGCCCACTTCCACGATCAGCACATCGGCGTTGGAGCGCATCGCCAGGCCGCGCACCCGCTCCTTAATCGCGTCGGTCACGTGCGGCACGGTCTGAATCGTCCCGCCGAGGTAGTCGCCCTTGCGCTCGCGCTCGATCACCGTCGCCGAAATCTGCCCCATCGTGACCGATGACGCGCCGGTCAGGTCCTGGTCGAGGAAGCGCTCGTAGTGGCCGAGGTCGAGGTCCGTCTCCGCGCCGTCGTCGGTCACGAACACCTCGCCGTGCTGGTAGGGCGACATTGTGCCCGGATCGACGTTGAGGTAGGGGTCCAGCTTCTGGACGGTGACCCGCAGCCCGCGGCTGGTCAGCAATTTGGCCAGCGAGGCGGTGGCGATGCCTTTGCCGACCGAGCTGATCACGCCGCCGGTGATGAAGATGTAGCGGGTCATGCGCGACGCTCGCTCAACGGCTGCCGCCTTGCATGTTGACCAGCAGATCGACCCGATCGCCGTCCTGGAGCAGATCGCCGTGCTGCGCCTGCTCGTTGTTGATCACCGCGGCGATCGCCTCCTGGTCCTGCTCGGAGAACCCTTCCGCGTCGAGCAGGTCCTTGATCGTCAGGCCGTCGCGCCAGTCCACCTCAAAGGTCGGCCGCTTCGTCCGCGAGAGCGGGACGAGCGTCATGAAGAGCTTCACCTGCACTGCCACGGCTCGCCGTCCTCCCGCATCAAACGCGACCGCGCCGAGTGTATCAATGCCCGTCAGTCTGCGATCTGCTCCAGCACCTCGCGCAGGATCGCCACCCCCGCCGTCCGCGCGCCGCGCGCATTCGGCGCGCCGCCCATCGGATAGGGAAAGAGCGTGGCGAAGCGCGAGAGCGCCACCGCGATCGCCTGCGCCTCGGCGTGTTCGGCGCTGTCGGGGCTGCAGGCGCGCCAGAACTCGGCCGCCTCGCCGCGCGCCGCCGCGATCGCCTGCGCCGCCCGCGCGTGCCCCTGCGGGTCGATCGTCGCGTCGCCCTCGAGCTCCCCAATCCAGCGCCCAATCGCCGCCCGCGTCGCCGGCCGGCCGGCCGCCTCCGCTTCACGCGCGGCCTGGCGGAGCGCGTCTACATCGGGCAGCGACGCCGGACGAAGCCGGACGATCGCGAGCGGCGTCGCTGCACGTAGCTCGTCGTACGGCAACCAGGGCCCAACCTGCTCCGTCATCGGTCCGTCGCGTTGCCAGGCGCCGCGCTCATCGTCGTAGCCCACGATCAGCCCGAAC
This sequence comes from Dehalococcoidia bacterium, assembly GCA_965242565.1. Taxonomy (GTDB): domain Bacteria; phylum Chloroflexota; class Dehalococcoidia; order Bin125; family Bin125; genus CATQGW01. The sequence goes on from OZ251457.1 coordinate 2,743,246, forward strand.
GCCGGCCCGAACGGATCCACGCCGGCGCGCGCGGCGACGATCGGCCGCCCCGCTGCGAGATCGCGGCGCATCCGCAGGCGCAGCAGCCGCCATGACCAGCCGTCGGGCGGCCGCTCGCGGCGCACCGCATCCGCCTGGACGCCCAACGCGCGCAGCCCAGCGCCGAGCAGCGGCGGGAGCTCAAGCGGATCCGGCCGGGGCGCGAAGCTCTCGCCGAACGGCGGCGGCGCAAAGGCAACTCCGGCCAGGACCGAGATCGCGGACGCATCCGCCGTCCGGCCGATCTCCTTCAGCGCGCCGGACAGGCTGCCGATCAGCGCGTTCCAGTTATATTCGTAGCGGGCGTCGACGAGACGCTGTGCGGCCACGCGCTGCCCCCGATCCCGATTCCAGCCCCGCCCAGCATGAAGCGAAGCCAATGCCATCATCGCACTCCGCCGCGACCCCGCAGACGACGGTGAACCAACTGAGCAACGGTCTGCGCGTCGCCGTGACGCCGATTCCGCACTCGCAGGCCGCGACGCTCGCCGCCTATGTCGGCGTCGGCAGCCGCGACGAGGCGCGCGCCACCCTGGGACTCTCCCACTACCTTGAGCACATGCTCTTCAAGGGCACCGAGCGCCGCCCCGAGCCAACCGCGATCTCCGCGGCGATCGAGGGCGCGGGGGGCTCGCTCAACGCCTACACGACGCGCGAACTGACCGCGTTCTGGAACCGCGTGCCTTACGACCGCCTGCCGCTGGCGATGGATGTGCTGGCCGACAGCGTGCAGCATTCGCTGCTGGAGGAGCGCGAAATCGAGCGCGAGCGCACCGTGATCTGCTCCGAAATTCAGCGTGCGCACGACCAGCCCGCGCAGCGCGTGGGACAGTTGATCAGCGCCGCCTCCTACGGCGAGCAGCCGCTCGCCTGGGAGATCGCCGGCGATCTTGATTCCGTCGGCGCGGTGAGCCGCGAACACCTCGCCGACCACATCGACGCCTGGTACGGCCCGCAAAACATCGTGCTCTCCGTTTCCGGCAACGTGAGCGTGGACGAAGTGACCGCGCTGGCGGAGCGGCACTGGTCGGCCCCGCCGAGCGAGCCGCGCCCGCCCCGCGCCCGCGCCGCCGACGGCCTCGCCGCGGACCCCGTCAGCGTCGAACAGCGCCCGCTCGAACAGTGCAATCTGGCGCTCGCGCTGCGCGCCGGCGCGCGGCTCGATCCCGACCGCTACGCGCTCTCCCTGCTCAACGAGGTGCTGGGGCGCGGGATGAGCAGCCGTCTCTTCCTCGAGGTGCGCGAGCGGCGCGGCCTCGCCTATTCCGTCGGCTCGTACACCGCCGCGTTCGACGACGCGGGACACCTCGGCATCGCGGCCGGCGTCACCGCCGAGCACGTGATCGAAACCGTGCAGGTCATCCTCGCCGAACTGGAGCGGCTGGTGCGCGAGCCCGTCGGCGACGACGAATTGGCCCGCGCCCGCGAGCACGCCGTGGGCTCCTTCCGCCTCTCGCTCGACGCCGCGTCTTCCTGGTGCCACCGCGCCGGCGGCATGTTGATCGCCAACGGCTACATCGAGACGGTCGACGAGGTGATCGCGGGTTACGAGATGGTGGACGCGGCCGACATCCAGCAGGTCGCGGCGCGGATCGTGCGCGAGGGCAATCTGGCCGCCGCCGTGGTCGGCCCATTCGAGGGCGAAGCCGAGCTGCGCGAAATCGTGGCCGACTTCGCGCCCGCGGCGTGACCAGCATGGACACCGTTCGAGCGATCCTCATGCTGCCGGCCGAGTCGGCGCTCCCCCCGGCCGAGGCGTTGGCCAGCGCCGACGCGCTCATCGCCATCCCGCCCCACGACCCCGAGCGCATTGCCGCCCTGCTGGACCACTCGCCGCCGCTCTACCTCGCCGCCCCGCCGATTGAGAGCGGCGAGGCCTACCGCAGCCTCGCCGATGCGCTCCAGCCCGGCGTCTACGGCGTCGCCGCCCCCGCCGTCTCCAGTCTTGACCAGCTGCGCTACCTCGAGAGCATCATTGAAGATATGGAGACGCGGGTCGGCATCCGCCCCGGCCTCACCGCCATGGGCCTGACCATGGACAGCCCCCAGGCGTTCGCGCTCCTGCCCGAAGCGCTGCGCACCCTGAGCAGCTCCGCCGGGCGCCTCACCTGGGTCGCCTGGAACCCGCTGGCCCTCGCCCAACCGCTCGGCATCCCCGCCGGTTCGCCGACCATCAGCCACGCCGCCGCCGCCGCCGTGCTCGCCGCCGCCGCCCACAACCTGCCCGCCATCCAGTGGACCGACCTGCCCCTGAGCGACGCCCAGATCGCAGCCGCGCGGCAGCTCGGCTTCCGCGGCTTCGCCGTCCTCGACCCCGCCGACCTGCCCCGCCTCACCGACGCCTTTCCCACCCCGCCCGAAGCCGAGGAGCCAGACCCCGAGGAGGCCGAATGACCGCCATCGTGATGCGCAGCATGCTCTCCGTGCCCGGCATCCGCGAGCGCTTCATCGAAAAGGCGCGCGACGCGGAAGCCGATGTGCTCTGCTTCGACCTGGAAGACTCGGTCGCCTGGGACGACAAGCCCGCCGCGCGCCGGCTGCTGGCCGAAGCGCTGCCCGACTTCCCCGCCAGGGGGCGCGGCGTCTTCGTCCGCACCAACGGCTACGACACCGGCCTGATCGAGCAGGAGCTGGACGCGCTCGTCGGCCCCTGGCTGCACGGCATCAACGTCTCCAAAGTCGAGTCGGCGCGCGACATCCAGCGGCTCGACGACTACCTCACGATGCTTGAGCGCACCCGCGGTCTGCCCGACGGCCATACCGCGATCGTCTCCTGGATCGAGAACGCCGCCGCGGTCGTCAACGCTTACGAAATCTGCACCGCCTCGCCGCGCCTGCGCGGTATCTGCGTCGGCGGCGAGGATTACGCGGTCAGTATCGGCGTGCGGCGCACCAAAGGCGGCGCGGAACTCGCGCTCGCCCGCCAAACCGCGATCAACGCCGCCCACGCCGCCGGCATCATCCCGCTCGACACGCCCTGGACTGATCTCACTGATCCCGAAGGCTACGAAGACGAGCTGGCGCGGATGCGCGAAATCGGCTTCCGCGGCAAGTTCTGCATCCACCCCGACCAGCTCGCTCCGGCCAACCGCGTTTTCGCCCCGGCCGAATCGGATATCGAGTGGGCCCGCCGCGTCGTCGACGCCTACCGGGACGGCGTCGCCAAAAACCTCGGCGCGGTTGCCCTGGACGGCCAGATGATCGACAAACCCGTCCTGGAGCAGGCCGAGGCGGTGCTGACCTGGTCCGAGCAAATCGCGGCGATGGAAGCGGCGCGCTAACCGCGACGGCTCCGTACGGCGACGACCTCGGCGACCAGCGGATTGAGCATGTCGTAGAAGAGCATCAGGTCGCGGAACAGCAACACATACTCGCAAGGAGCATTTGCGACGTCCGACAGGTCTTCGACAAGTGGGGTGTCGATCGTCGGATCATCCAGCAACCGATCGAGCGCGGGCAGGAATCGGAGTTGGTAGGGAAACTGCAAGCCCGCCAGGTCCGACCAGGCGGCGTCAGACACGAGCACATCAAACCCGACCGGTTCGCCGGCCACTACGTTTCGAGCGTCTGCCGCGCCCCGGCGATCTCCGGCCGCCGCCGCTTTGCGCGGGCGCGCAATTCCTCGTCGTTCGCGATCAGATCGAGAGTGTAGCTTCGACTCGCCTCATGCTCGTCTTCGAGGCTGTCCGGCGCCTCGAAGTGCTTGCAGTAGACGGCGGACATCGCGGCTGTCGAAAGCGCGTTGTTCCGCGCCAACGCCAGCGCCGGCAGCTCGCCGCGCGCTTTCAGTACCAGCTCGTACCCCGTTGCCGCGCGGAACAGCTGATATACCACTCTCAGCAGTGCTTCGATCCGTATGTCGAACGGCGCAGCCTTCGTCTCCGCAGCGGGAATTGGGGCGTCGCCATGGCCGCCGTAGCGGTCGGCGATGGCCTGGATGGCGGGACCGTCGTCTTGGGCCAGGATCGGCTCGTCGAAGAGCGGTTGGCCGCGCAGACCCAGTTGATATGCCTGGGCGTAATAGCAGAGCGCCTGGAGTTTGCGAATGCGCAGCGCGTCGCCTTGTCGGCGGGCATGCTCCAGGAAGAACTCGGCGACGGCGAGCGCAGTCGTGGGCATAGCGGCTCCTTACGCCCATGCAGAGTAGCGCCTACGAGGCGCCCTCGGCAATTCGACCAAGCCGGGCGGCCCCGCTGCGCTCGTAGGTCACGTCTGCGACGAAGATGTGCTGCGAGGCGGCCTGAATGTCGCGCAGAATCTGCTGCACCGGATGCTCCTCAAAGTTGGCTGCCCCGCCTAGGCTGTGATGCGCGAAGCGCACGATCTCGACGCACGTATCCGTCACCCAGGCGACCATCCCGCGCAGCTTGGCGTCGTCCCCCGCCGTGATCGGCTCGCCCGCCTCGCGCTTCGCCATCGCCCCCTCCATTGCCTCGATCGCGTGCGCGCGGGCCGCCTCCCAACGGTGCGAGGCGATTCCGAAATCGCGCTGAAACGCGCCGCGATCGGCGATCGCCGTATCCGTTCCGAAGCGCCGCCGCACGGCCGCCTCGCGCAGCAGCTCCAGCGCGCGCTGTGCCGCGCCCAGCGGCACGCCCGCGTGGCCGGGACAGAGGAACGTGATCGTCGGCACATCGAACCACGCCGATCCGCGGCGGGGATTCGGTCCGCCGAACGGCATCGCAAACTCCTCAGGCACAAACACGTCATGCATCCGATAGTGGCAACTGCCGGTGCCCTGCAAACCCATCACGTGCCAGCTGTCCTCAATCTCCAGCGCCTCCGTCGGTACGACGACGGCGTGAACCCGCGGCGCGCCCGACGCGGTCCGCAGCGGTTGCCCGTCGCGATCCAGCTGACGCGCCCCGGCCAGCACCCAGTTGCAGTGGCGGACGCCGCTGGCGAACGACCAGCGCCCGTTGAGCCGCTGCCCGCCTTCGCAACGCCGCGCTTCGCCCTCGGGGTTCGCCGTCCCCGCCACGCGCGGGTAGGACGGTCCGAACACTGCGTCGAGCGCCTCGTAGGACAGGTGGGCCGAGACCAGTCCGGTCGTCATCGACTGAATCATCGCGCACCAGCCGGCCGCGACATCCGCTCGCGCCAGCTCGGCGAAGACCTCTACCTGCGTCGCCGGATGCACCGCGTGGCCGTTCACCTCTTCGGCGCCGGAAAGCGCGAACATCCCGCTCTGCTCCAGCGCGTCCACCGAGGCGGGCGCGAGCGTGCGCGCCCGGATCGATTCCGCCGAGTGCTCCGCCAGGACGGCCCGGATCCCCTCAGCCCGCTCCAGCCATTCGCGGCGCTCTTTCTGCCGTAGTGGGCTGGCTCGGCTCATGGCGCATCCCCAACCGATCGATCTGCGCGTTGCGCCACAGGATATTGAACCGCGCTGATGGATGCGCAGTCGGCGCAGCAGCGCGCGCCGGGCGGCGGATCCATTCGGCGCTGCGCGGGATACGCTTAAGGCAAGTTCGGCGGACGCTTCGTCCGCATTCGCATCGGAGTCTGATGATGCCGGGCGATGCTCAGGCAATCGCTGCGCCGCCGGAGCCGGGACGACGCCCAGCCGTCCGTCGAGTATTCACCCGTCGGCGGTGGTCGTCGTATCTGCTGGCGATCGGAATCGTCTCCACGCTGTTGGGGCTGATCACGGCGTTCAGCGGATTTGGGCTCATCTTTCTGGTCCTCGCGCCGCTCTGGTTCGCATCCGCGGCGCTCCTGCGACCGACTCGTTGGCGCGTTGCGCTCGCCCTCATCGTCTTGGGCTGCTGGGCTTTCGGCGCCTACCACGTGATCACCTAGGGTCTGCGCGGGCTGTCGCAGCAGCCGCGCCCGCCCTACAGACCTGGGCGCACCGGCAGGCCGAGCGCGTGCCGACCCATCCGCAGGAACGAGTGGTCCGAAACCACCACGTGCTGGCTGGCCGTCTGCACATCGCGCAGCACCCGCTGGAGCGGATGCTCGAGGAAGATCGCCTCTCCGCCGGCCGCGCGGTGCGCCGTGCGGACAATCGACTCCGCCGTGCGCGTCGCCCACGCGGCCGCGCTGCGCGCCGTGTCGTCCATCCGCACCACATCCGACACATCGCGCACCGGCGCATCCGCCAGCTCGCGGAAGAGGTTCAGCCCGTGGCCGCGAATCGCCCGCGCGGCCGCGGTCGCCTCTCCCAGCTCGCGCTGGAAGACCTCGCGTTCCGCCAGCGGCGCGCCCGCCCCCAGCCGCACCCGACTCGCGGCGATCGTCGTTACCTCCTCCACCGCCCGTTCCGCCAGCCCCAGCGCGATCCCGTACGCCGCCGGGCAGAGGAACGTCAGCGTCGGACGCGCGACCCAGCCGTCCCCGCGCAGCACCGGCGCCTCCAGCGAGAACCGCATCTCCTCGCTCACGAACTCGTCCTCCAGCCGGTAGTGGTTGCTGCCGGTGCCGCGCATGCCGACAACTCGCCAGGTGTCCTCGATCACGGCCCGCTCGCGCGGCACGGCGACACTCAGCAGCTCGGGCGGACCCGATTCACCCTCGCCGCCGCTTTCCCTCGGCAACGCGGCCTGCGCGATCACCCACTCGGCGTGATGAATGCCCGAACCCCAGCCCCAGCGCCCGCTGACCCGCCAGCCGCCCTCGACCGGCTCCGCCGCCCCGCCCGGAAAGGGCTGCCCCGCCGTGACCGGCCAGCGGCCTCCGTTGAAGACCAGCCCGATGCCCGCGTCGGGCAGGCGCGAGCCGAGCCAGGCCGACTCGTGCGCGCCGATCATCACGCACCAACCGCTGGAGCCGTCGTGCGCCGTCAGACCCGCGACCACTTCCAGATGCCCGTCGGGGCCGATGTTCGCCCCACCGACCTCCTGCGGAGCGAAGATCGAGAACAGCTCGCGCTCGTGCAGCGCGTCGACCACAGTCGGCGCGAGCCGTCGCAGCCGCTCGTTCTCCTCCGCCTGCTCGCGCAGCGTGGGACCGACCGACTCGACAGCCTCCAGCCAGTTTCCGTAAGCCTTGCGCCCGTAGACCTTGTGATGGTCGCTCATTGCAGTCCTCCTCCGCAGAGCTTCAGCCTATCCGCGCCTACACTGAGACGAACGACCGGAGGCGTGAGCACCGAGGAGGGCGGCGATGGCGGCAGCGAGCGATGTGCGGGAGATCATCAGCGGCGACGGCGAGACGGGCGTCGAAATCGTCCGCAACGTGCGCCGCTGGGTTGACCGGCAGGTCATCCCCCAAGCCGACGCCCTGGAGCACGCCGGCGAGTTCCCCGCCGCCATCCACCGCGACATGTGCGAGATGGGCGTCTTCGGCATCACCTTCCCCGAGGCCTACGGCGGCCTCGGGCTCTCGTTCGAGACCTACTCCGCCGTGATCGAGGAAATCTCGCGCGGCTGGATGGGCCTGGCCGGGATCATCAACACCAACGTGATCGACGGCTGGATCATCGAGCAGCACGGCACCGACGACCAGAAGCAGCGCTTCCTGCCCGGGCTGGGCTCCGGCGAGCTGCAGGGCTGCTTCACGATCACCGAACCCAACGCCGGCTCCGACGCCCAGGCGATCCGCACCACCGCCCGGCGCGACGGCGACGACTATCTGCTCAACGGCAACAAGCTGTTCGTCACTAACGGGGACCGTGGCGATGTCTACCTGGCGATGACCAAGACCAACCCCGACGCCAGCCCCCGCCACCGCGGCATCTCCGCCTTTCTGGTCGAGCGCGGCACGCCCGGTTTCTCCGTCGCCCGCACGATCGACAAGCTCGGCTACAAAGGCCCCGAAACCGCGGAACTCTTCCTCGAGGACGCCCGCGTCCCGGCTGCCAACCTGCTCGGCGGCGGCGAAGGGCGCGGCTTTCAGCAGATGATCAGCGGGCTCGAAATCGGCCGCATCAACGTCGCTTCGCGCGCCACCGGCGTCGCGCAGGCCGCCTTCGACCACGCCATCGTCTACGCGCAGCAGCGCGAGACGATGGGCCGCCCCATCGCCGAGCACCAGGCCATCCAGCTGAAGCTGGCCGAAATGGCGACCAAAATCCGCGCCGCCCGCCTGCTCACCCGCGACGCCGCCCGCAAAAAGGACAGCGGCGAGCGCTCCGATCTCGATGTCGGCATGGCCAAGCTCTTCGCTACCGAAGTCGCGCTCGAATGCACGCTCGAATCGATGCGCGTCCACGGCGGCGTCGGCTACACCAAAGAGCTGCCGATCGAGCGCTACTACCGCGACGCGCCGCTGATGGCCGTCGCGGAGGGCACCAACGAAATCCAGCGGCTCGTCATCGCCCGCCGCCTGCTCGAGCTGTACAAGGTCGACTAACCAAGCCGACCAGCCCCGCAAGGAGGACGACAATGCCCACGAAAGAACTGTTCGGCCGCTATCTCGACCAGTTTGAGGTCGGCGAAATCATCGAGCACTGGCCCGCTCGCACCGTGACCGAGGCCGACGACCTGCTCTTCTGCATGCTCACGATGAACCACCATCCGCTGCACACCAACCTCGAATACGCCGAGGACACCCAGTTCGGCCAACGAGTCGTCTCCGGCCCGTTCGTCTACTCCCTCGTCTTCGGGATGACGGTGCCCACGGTCAGCGGCAAGGCGATCGCCAACCTCGCCACCACCGACCTGCGCCACACCGCGCCCGTCTTCCACGGCGACACCCTCAGCGCCCGCACCGAGGTGACCGACATCCGCGAGTCCCGCTCCCAGCCCGACCGCGGCATCGTCACCGTCGACACCACCGCCCAAAATCAGCGCGGCGAGACCGTGCTAGAATTCACCCGCGCGGTCATGATCCCCAAGCGCCCGGAGGAGGAGTAGGATCGCCGCATGAAAATCGAAACTGGACGGCAGCTGGAACGAGCGGTCGCTGAGCTCGGTCGTGCGCTTGGCCTGGAAGTCAAGACGCAGGTCAAGCTCGGCCGGCGCGTGTGGGGTCGCGAGCGTCATATCGACGTCGTGCTGAGACATCCTGAGCGCCACCTGAGGCTCGGCATCGAGTGCAAGTACCAGGGCGTGGCCGGCACGGCGGAAGAGAAGATCACCGCCACGATTGAGGATATTGAGGCCTGGCCGTACCGCGGGCTGGTGGTCATGCACGGCGACGGCTTCTCGCGCGATTTTCCGGCCTACGCTCGGGGCAAAGGGAGAGCAATTACCTTCGACGAGCTCGCCGACTGGCTGGTCGGCTACTTCGACCTGCCGGAGGAGTACATCGAACAGGCCGAAATGGTCCTCAACGCCGACAACTAAGTTCTGGTCACATTTCCGTCGCCCCCGACTTGATCGGGGGCCCAAACCCAACGCTGTTCGCAGCACGATGATCCGGGCTACCTGCCAACGCCCGTTCGTAGGTCATCCCGGTACGCCGTGCTGCCGGCAACCGCCGTATGGATTCCCGCTCGGGGGCGGGAATGACGGAAACGCGAACGCGCCCTAGCCTGTGCCAATCAAATACTCGCGCACCGCACCGCGCTCTGCGCCGTTGGAGTTGATCGCCCGCACCGCCTCAACCGTCTCCAGACGAAACCCCGCCTCCCGATACAACTGCGCCACCTCCGGATGCCCCGAATTCGAGAGCAGCACATTCACTCCGCGCCCGCGCGCCTCCGCCGCAACCGCCGCCAGCCGCCGCTGCTCGGCCCGCCCGAAATCCGCCGCCGTATACGACGTAAAACTCGCCGTTTCACTGAGAGGCACATACGGCGGATCGCAGTACGCAAAATCCCCCGCCTGCGCCGCGCCCAACGCCTCCGCGAAATCAGCGGTGCGCAGTTCGACCTCCTGCAAGGCCGCCGAAGCCGCGCGCAAGCCGTCCGCATCGCAGATCGTCGGGTTCACGTAGCTCCCGTGCGGCACATTGAACTCGCCGCGGCTGTTCACTCGGTACAAACCGTTGAAGCACGTTTTGTTCAGAAAAATCAGCCGCGCAGCCGCGCCCGCGCCGCAGGTCGGACGCTTGCCGCGAATGCGGTAGTAATATTCCGCCCGATCCGCCGCCGCGCGATACTTCCGCTGATGCACCGCCAGCGCCTCGATCAGCTCTTCCACCCCGTCGCGCACTTGCTCGTACACCCCGATCAGCTCCGAGTTGCTGTCCGACAGCACCGCCCGCTCGAAGCGCCCCTCCCGTTGCAGCGCGAAGAACAGCGCGCCGCCTCCGAGAAACGGCTCGTAATACGTCCCAATCCGCGCCGGCGTCCGCGCCAGCAACTGCGGCAGCAGCTGCGTCTTCCCGCCCGCCCACTTCAGAAACGGTTTCGCCATGACCGCAGCCTACCCTCCCGCTTCCGCCCGCACCGCCGCGACCGCCTCCGCAATCGCCGCGTCGATCCGCTCGCAGAGCAGCCCCGGCTGACGCTCGAACATCCCCCGCACCCACGCGATCCGCCAGCGCTGCTCCAGGCTCAGCAGCCGCGCCGCCTCCGCTGCCGCCACCTCATCCTCGTCCTCGATCACCGCCTCCTCACCGGGCCGAATCAGCGCGTCCAGCAGCAGATCGCGGTACTCAATCACCTCCCCGTCGCAGCGCACCCCTTCCAGCGCGTCCAGCCGATAGATGCGCAGCGACCCGTCCGGCCGATGGATGCGGTAGGCCCCGTACGGCCGCCCCGGCCACCAGACGCCCCACGACGTGAAGCCCGCCGAGCCCTCGAACGGCGGCGAGCCGTCCGACACCCAGCGGCCCACGATCAGCTCCGGCGTCGCCAGCCAGCGCTCCAACGCGAACTCCTGCGCCGCCCCGTCGAGCGTGATCTTGCGCTCCGTCAGCCGCGCCGCCGGAGCCGGCGGCAGCTGCCCGCACGCCGTCCCGCGCTTCGGTTGACTCGGCTGACTCATATGCGGAATGTACCCTGCGCCGCTCCGTGATCCCCGTGTTAAGCTCACTGCTGGCCGCGCGCGGCGGCGCTTCCGTCAGGCTGCCCGCGCCAACCGCGCATCGTCCGGCCCGCAACGACCGACCGGAGAGACTGAACAGGAGCGTCCGCCCATGCCCGCAGTGGTCGTGATCGGTGGCCAATGGGGCGACGAAGGCAAGGGCCGCGTTGTCGACCTGCTCGCGCGCAAGGCCGCCATCGTTGTGCGCTACTCCGCCGGCAACAACGCCGGACACACCATCGTCAACCGGATGGGCGAATTCGCCCTGCACCTCGTCCCCGCCGGCATCTTCTACCCCGAAAAAACATCGATCATCGGCAACGGCGTCGTGATCGACCCCGCTGTCCTGATCGACGAAATCACCAAGCTCGAGACCCGCGGCGTCAGCACCGAGCGCCTGCGCGTCTCCGATCGCGCCCACCTGATCATGCCCTGGCACCCGATCATCGACCACGCCGACGAAGCGATGCGCGGCCCGCAGGCCGTCGGCACGACCGGCAAGGGCGTCGGCCCCGCCTTCACCGACAAGGTCGCCCGCTGGGGCATCCGGATGAGCGAACTCGCCGACCCCGAAGGCTTCGCCGCCCGCCTGCGCATGGTGCTCGACTACAAGAACCAGGTGCTGACCAAGCTCTACGACCTGCCGCCGCTCGACTTCGACGACATCTTCGAGAGCTACCGCGGCTACTGGGCCCGCCTCGCCCCCTATGTCACCGACACCAGCGCCATCTGTCAGGACGCCCTGCACGACGGGCGGCGCATCCTGCTCGAGGGCGCGCAGGGGGCCCTGCTTGACCTCGACAGCGGCACCTACGACTACGTCACCTCCTCCGTGCCCACCTCGATGGCCGCCGGCGCGGCGATCGGCGCCGGCATCGCGCCCAACGACATCGACCGCGTGATCGGCGTCTACAAGGCTTACCAAACCCGCGTCGGCAACGGTCCGATGCCCACCGAACTGCTCGGCGCGGAAGGCGACCGCCTGCGCGACGCCGGGCGCGAATACGGCACGACGACCGGCCGCCCGCGCCGCTGCGGATGGTTCGACAGCGTCGCCGCCCGCTACACCATCCGGCTCAACGGCTGCCAGAGCATCTCGCTCACTCGGCTTGATGTGCTCGACGAGTTCGAGCTGCTCAAAGTCTGCGTCGCCTACACCGTTGACGGCCGCCGCGTCGAAACCTTTCCCAGCTCCAGCGCCGCCGTCGCCGCCGCCCAACCCGTCTACGAAGAGCTGCCCGGCTGGCAGACCGACACCAGCCACTGCCGCAACTTCGACGACCTGCCCGCCAACGCCCAGACCTACGTGCGCCGCATTGAAGAGCTGATCGGCGCCCCCGCCGCCCTGGTCAGCGTCGGCCCTGAGCGCGACCAGGCCATCATCGTCGACCCCATCCTCTAACCCCCGCCGCCCACCATCTCTCTGCCGCTCCCGCATCTTCTCCCTCGCCATCCTCGCCCACCCCCTTCCTCCACCGCCCACCCTCTTCCTCCACCGCCCTGCCCCCATCACCCCTGCCCCCATCACCCCTGCGCCCATCCCTCCGTCATACCCGCGCTTGCCGCGGGTATCTCGACGTGAACAGCACCAACGCCGCAGTCCGCCGCCCCGCCCCGCGATCCGCCGCCCCCATGCACGCGGAGCCTACCCCCGGCACCCCCGCGCTGTCCCCTTTATCATACTCGCGCTTGCCTCTCTCCGTCATACCCGCGCTTGCCGCGGGTATCTCGACGCGAACAGCACCAACGCCGCATCCCGCGCTGCCCACCCCTCTTCCCGTCATTCCCCCCCGTCGCCCCCGCGCACGCGGGGGCCCAAACCCAAGCCCGCCCGCTGCGCCGGGGAATCGAGCCGCCCGCCAACGCGCACTCGCCGCACAACGCCGCACCGCCGCTGCTCTGGATCGTGATACGCTCCCTCGCTCCAACAGAACCCATGTCCACCACCCGTGCCTGCCTCAATGTCCGAACAACCCCGAACAACCCCGAACAACCCCGAACAACCCCGAACAACCCCGAACAACCCCGAACAACCCTTACCACCTCGACCAGATAGGAACCACATCCACACGCACCCGACCAACCCCGAACAAACCTGACCAAACCCGACCAAACCGCGCCCATCACCCACCTCCCTAACCCGGCGCTCGGATAACCTCAATCGCGGAGGACCGCATGTCGGAGACCGCCCTATCAATCCTGATCTGGCTGCACGTGATCGGCGTCGCCGTCTGGCTTGGCGGACAGATCCTGACCGCCGCCGCCGTGATCCCCACCCTCCGCACCGTGGGCGACCGCGAGTTCTGGCTCGCCGCGCTCGAAGGCTTCACCCGCCGCTTCGGGCGCATCGGCATCGCCGCCATGATCATCATCGTCATCACCGGCGGCGCGATGATCGACCCGCGTCTCGACCAGGCCGAAAACTTCGGCGCATCGTTCTACGACGCCCGCTGGGGCGTCATCTTCGTCGCCAAAATGGCCCTCTGGGCCGCCATGATCGCCGTCATCGGCCTGCACCAGTTCGTCTTCGGCCCGCGCCAGCTCGAGCTGGCCCGCCAGGCTGTCGCCGCCGGCGACGCCGACGACAGCGCCGAACTGCGCCGCGTGCGGCGGCTGACCATCGCGCTCTCCGTCGTCGGTCTGCTGCTCACCCTCGCCGTCGCTGCTGCCGGCGCCTTCCTCGGCAATCACAACTTCTCCATGAACCCCGCCTGATGGACCTCGCCTGACATGCTCCGATCCTCCCTCACCGCCGCTATCGCCCTGATCACCTTCAGCGCCCTCATCGCGCTTGCCGGCGGGTTCGCCGCTGCGCCGCCCGTCGCCGCCCAGAGTGAAAACGAAAGCGTCGAGGTGCGCATCGCGGCCCGCAAAGCCGCCGACGGCCGCGTCGAAATGTGCATCCAGATCAACGCCGAACAGCAGCGCCGCTGCCCCGGCGCGCGGCACTTCCCCTACCCGGAGATGGCCGTCAACGAGTGGCGCGTCTCCTCCGTCGTGCGGGTTGGGCGCGCCGTGCTCGGCGTGCGCGCCCGTCGCGCCGCCGGCGGCTGGGTCGAACTCGCGCTCACCGCGACGGTCGACGGCCAGACCCGCATCTACCGACCGGAGCGGCGCTTCTTCAACTGGGAAAACACCGCCGTCGACCGCTGGCTGCGCAGCTCGTCGGTCTCGGTGCGAACCGCTGGCTGCGCGCTGCCGACGGGCCTCGCCGCCGACGCGCCGCGCCTCCAACGCGGGCGCCCCGCGCCCGACTTCGCGCTCCAACGCTTCGAAGACGAGTGCGCCGTCTCGCTCTCCGACCTGCGCGGACGCACCGTCCTGCTCGCCTTTTGGTCGTCCTGGGACAGCGCCGGGCGCGCGCTGCTGAGGCGACTCGACCAGCTCTGGCGCGCCCGCGGCGGTGACAACGGAGACCTCGCCGTGCTCGCGATCAACGTCTACGACCAGCGCGGCGCGGCGCAGCGCGCCTTCGTCCAGACCGGCGTCGGCTTCCCCGCCGCACTCGACCCACAGGCCGAAGTCGCCCGCCACTACCGCATCGACGGCCTGCCCGAGCTGCTGCTGATCGATCCCGACGGCGTCTTCCGCGAGCGCATCACCGGCGCAGCCGGCGCGTCGGCCATCAACGCCGCCATCAACACAGCCAACAACGCAACAAGCGCGCGCGGCGGCGGCGCATCGCCCTGACGCAGCGGCGGCGACGGTGATCTAAACTGCCATCGTTCCCCACCGACGACGAGGCTCAATCAGCACGGAGACCGCGAATGCCCGAATTCGAAGACATCCTCTACGAGACCAAAGGCCGACTGGCGATCGTCACCCTCAACCGCCCCGAGAAGATGAACGCCCTCAGCCACCGCCTCCGCGCCGAACTGTTCAGCGCCCTCAAGGACGCCGAAGCCGACGACGATGTCCGTGTCGCGATCATCCGCGGCGCCGGCCGCACCTTCTCCGCCGGCTACGACATCACTCCGGTGCCGAACCTCTCCGAGTCCGACTACCTCGACATCCGCTCCGGTCTGCCCAGCGTCGGACCCATCCACCCCGGACAAGGCCAGTGGCCGCAGCATCTGCTCAGCGGCTACTGGCAGATCTGGGAGCTGACCAAGCCCGTCATCGCCCAGGTCCACGGCTACTGCCTCGCCGGCGGTTCCGAACTGGCCAGCATGTGCGACCTCATGTTCGTGGCCGATGACGCCATCATCGGCTACCCGCCCGTGCGCGCCATGACCACCGTCGACGTGCTCTACCACCCCTGGCACATGTCGATGCGCAAGGCCCGCGAGCTCACCTACACCGGCGACTCGGTCACCGGCGCGGAGGCCGTCGAGCTGGGCTGGGCCAACCGCGCCTTCTCCGTAGACGACCTCGCCGCCGAAACCGAGGCGTTCGCCGAGCGCATCGCCAACATCGCGCCCGACATGGTGCAGATGAGCAAGCGCGGCATCAACCGCGCCTACGAGGTCATGGGCATTCGCACCGCGCTCGCCGTGGGTGCCGATATCCAGGCGCTTTCCACCTACCGCAACAGCGCCGGCGAGTTCGGCGCAATCGCCCGCGAAAAAGGCCTCAAAGCGGCCCTCGACTGGCGCGACGGTCCCTTCCAGGACTACGGCGCGTCGAAAACCCGCCCCAGCGCGCCGAGCGCTCAGTGAACCAGCCGTGCCGGTGAACTCGCCGCCGAACCCGCTTACGCTGCGGCGTTCCCTTTAAGCGGGTGCGCGGGTACCATAGTGCGCGAGCCGTGCGGCGCTGATGCGCGGCCTCGCTTGAGGTGAATCGGGCTATGCCGACCCAGGGAATCCCCCAGTCGTTCGGGCTGTTGATGGTCTTCGCGCTGCTCGCCGCGGGCGTGTTCGCCCTCGTCGGTTTCGCCATCGTCAAGGGCCAGGACCGCCACGAGCTCGAAGGCCGCGTCGAATCCAGCGCCGCCGCTGTCGCACTCTGGGAGAGCGGCGATTTCTGCATCCCCGAAGGCCAGGAAGCCGACCCCTCGCTGGAGCTGCTCGACCGCGCTCCCGAAACCTGCGCCGAGGCCGCGCCGCTCCCCATCGAAGTGATCGATGAAGAGGCGCTGCGCGCCGCCGCCAACCCCATCCGCGGCGCCGAGCTCTACATCGCCAACGGCTGCCAGGTCTGCCACGGCGACAGCGGCCAGGGCATCGTCGGCCCCACCATCGCCCAGACCGGGCTCGACATCCAGAACGTGCTCGCCCAATACCGCCAGCCGCGCGGCGTCATGACCCGCCAGACCGCCGAGGATGTCCCGCCCGAAGACATCGCCGACATCTGGTCCTGGCTGCAAACTCTGCCGTTGCCCGACGAGCTGATCGATCCCGACAACAACGCCCTCGGCCACGAAGAGATCGGCCGGTTCGCCGCCAACTGACCGGCGGCCGCCCTACGTGCCGGGGCCTACTTGCCGGGGTAGGCCTCCGCCAGCAGCCCATCCAGAATTTCGTTGAACTGCTCCGGCAGCTCCCAGTACACGGAGTGTCCGCCGCGCGGCACTTCGACGTAGCGCGCGCCGGGCACGTGTTCGCTGGCGGCTTTGATCAGCGGCGCGGGGATGATTGCGTCATGCTCGCCGGCGAGGAAGATGACGGGCATTGTGAGGGCGCTGAGCCGGTCGACCGGCACGGCGCCCTGGTCGGGGCCGAAGGTGAGCGCCCCGCCGCCGGCTTCCAGCGGCGGGTTGAGGCCGCGCACCTGCTGGTAGAGGAAGAGCTTGTCGGGCTCGCGCTCGATGAAATCGGGGCCGACCATCATGGTTTGACCGCCGCCCTCCGCGTTGCTCTGTGCCTGCTCGACGGCTTTGGCCATCTCGCGCAGGAGGTGTTCATCCCAGATGCCGAGGAAGGTGTCGGCCATCAGCAGCCCGCGCACGCGGTCGGGGTGGTGAACGGTGTAGGGCAGCACGGAGAGGCCACCCATCGACTGTCCGACGAGCACGGCGTGGGGGATTTCGAGGGCGTCCAGCAGCTCTTCGAGGTCGCGTCGGAAGGCGGCGCGGCCCTCGCCGGAAAGATCGCGGCTTTGCCCCCAGCCGCGCACTTCGTAGGTGAGACAGCGGAAGCGCTCGCGGAAGCTGGGAATTTGCTGCCACCAGCTAAGGTGGTTGCCGCCGGCGCCGTGGACGAAGACGATGGTCTCATCGGCGTCGCCGAACACATCGTAGACAAGCGTCCCCCCGGTAGTCTCAAGCGTGCTGGTCATACATCCCCCTCTTCGCTGCGAGAAGCAAAGGCTACCGCGCCGGTGCCAAACACACCGGCATCAGACCGTCGCCCCCGCCCCCGTCATTCCCGCCGCCGTCCCTCCGTCATTCCCGCCGCCGTCCCTCCGTCATTCCCGCCCCTGAGCGGGAATCGGCCCCATCACACCCCAGCTACGCGCAACCTCTTGTCCGTCGCCCCAGACTTGATCTGGGGGCCCAAACCCAACGCCGTCTGCAACGCGAAGGCCCGAGCTTGCCCGCCAACACCCGTTCCCAGCTCCCCTCGAGACGCCGCGCCGCCAACAACCGCCGTGCAAATGCCCCATCCCGCCCACGCCGTGATACCGTCGTTTCCACAACAGAACAACAGATCTATCAATGCCCGCCTCCACTCACCACACCGCAACAACACATCTTGACCGACCCCTACCAAACCTGACCACGACTGACCAACATGGCGGGCGGCAGAGGCAGCGCGCAGAGCGGCGGGGTCGATTCTCCCCTTCGAGCCGGGGGCAAGCTCCGTTCGGGGGTGGGAATGACGGAGGGATGGTGGCGGGAATGGGAAAGGTGGCGGGTAGGTCAGGATGGGGATTGGGTGGGGGGTTCGGCGGGGCTGACGGCGACGGCGGCGCCTGCGGAGTGGATGGCGGCGGCGGCCTGCTCGGCGGGCGGGGGCTCGGGGTATTCGATGCGGGCGTGATAGACGCCGCGCAGGGTGGATTTGAAGGATTCGCCGATCTCCCGCAGTTCGCGCATGGTGATGTCGCACTCGTGCAGTTGGCGCTCGCGGATCCGCTCGTCGATCACGCTGTCGACGAGCAGACCGATGGTCTGGTCGTCGTGTTCGGGGCTGGCGCGGACGACGGCTTCGCAGGAGTCGGCGAGCATCACGATGGCCGTCTCGCGGGTCTGCGGGGGCGGGCCGTCGTAGGTGAATTCGGCCGGATCGGCGCGCGGGTCGTCCATCAAGGCTTTGCGGTAGAAGTAGGTGACGCGGCGGGCGCCGTGGTGCTCGGTGATGAAGGCGCGGATGCGGTCGGGCAGGCGCGCGTCGCGGGCGAGGATTTCGCCGTAGCGGACATGCTCGATGATGACGCGGGCGCTTTCGCGGGGGTCGAGTTGTTCGTGGGGGTTGGGGCCTTCGGTCTGGTTCTCGATAAACATGCCCGGGCTGTGGAGCTTGCCGATGTCGTGGTAGTACGCGCCGACGCGGACGAGCAGGGCGTTGGCGTTGATTTGGGCGGCGGCGCGCTCGCCGAGGGTGGCGACGAGCAGGGAGTGGTGGAAGGTGCCCGGGGCTTCTTCCTGGAGGCGTCGGAGCAGGGGGCGCTGGAGTTGCGCGAGTTCGAGCAGCTGCATGCGGGTGGTGATGCCGAAGAGCCAGCCGAGCAGGGAGAATGCGCCGATGGTGATGACGGCGGTGCCGATGGCGACAACGACGCCGGCGAGGCCGAGCCAGCCGATCTGGACGGTTTCGCGGGCGGGGTCGAAGAGCCAGAAGGCGAGCCCGCCGAGGAAGGCGGCGAAGCCGGCGACGAGGCCGGTGATGCCGAACTGGGTGAGCAGCTGGGCGCGGGTAGAGGCGAGGACGGCGGCGAGCGAGACGAGCAGGAAGACGACGATGGGGCGGACGGCCTGCGCGCCCCCGGGGGCGGCGGCGGCGTAGTCGGGCAGGACGACGGCGGCGACGCCGACGAGCATGGCGATCAGGACGCTGGCCATCAGGCCGAGTTCGACGCTGAGCAGGGCGGCGATGAGCAGTGGCACCGCGGCGATGGGGACCATCAGGTCGACCGCCTCGAAGCGCCAATCGGGGAGCGCGAACTCGAACCAGGCGCGGGCGGCGGCGACGGCGAGGACGATCAGGAAACCGAGCAGGAGCATGCGCCGGTCGCTGGCGGCGGCGTCGGGGCGGGCGAGGAAGAGGTAGAGCCCGCAGGCGGCGGATGCGCCAATGCCGAGCAGCAGCAGTGCGGCGAGCGGTTCGAGCGGCACGTGGGGACCGCGCGGGGTGAGTTGGGCGAAGGCTTCGGCGGCGACTGCGTCGACCGTTTGGCCGGCGGCGACGATCAGGTCGCCTTGCATGTAGGTGAGGCTCAGGGGCGCGACGGCCTGCGCGGCGCGGTCGCGGGCGGCGGCGGTGGCATCGGGATCGGGGACGATGGTGGCGCGGAGGTAGGCGGAGACGAGATCTTCAACGAGTGCGGCGTGGGAGACGGAGGTGTCGGCGTTGAGCAGAGGGGCAACTTCGGCGCGCATGGTGGGGAGATCGTCGTCGCCGATGCTGCGTTGAAGCAGCGCGTCGAGCACATCGCGGGATTCACGGCGGATTTCGCGGAAGCGGAGTTCGCTCATGGCGAGCAGGGCTTGCTGGGTGCGGTCGTCGACGCGGCTGTCGGCGATGGTGAGGGTGGTGCCTTCGACTTCGTCCTGGTCGAGTGCGGCGGCGGCCTCGGCGCGGGCGGCGCGGGCCGAGCCGAGCTGGTCGAGATAGAGCTGGAGGGCGGCGAGTTGGGCGGGGCGGATGTCGTGGTCGTAGACGAAATGCGGCTCGACGGCGGCGCGGGCGTCGTCGCGGGCTTGGGCGGTGAGCTGGTCGCTGACGAAGCTGATTTCCCGGCCGGTGGTCCAGGCGCGGTCGGCCGCGTCGCCGAGTTGTGGGAAGCGCTCGGCGCCGCGAATGGGTGTGAGGGCGAGGATGATGCCGATCGCTACGGCGATGCTGAAGACGCCGACGCGGAGCGGGGTGAAGTAGTGCTGTCGGGGCATGCGTCGCCAGGATGGGCGTGCTTTGGAGTGTGATTCGATCATACAGAGGGAATGGGGGTGAGCTGTTCACAACGTGAGGAACGGAGAGGGCGCGTCTGCGGGCGCGCTCACACCAGTCAGGCCGCCGGTGGAGCGGTGTGTCGGGAGAGCCTGCAAACGAGGTTGGCGGATGGCTCGGGATCCGTGCGCTGCGAACAGTGTTGGGTTTGGGCCCCAGATCAAGTCTGGGGTGACGGACAAGAGGTTGCGCGTATCTGAGGTGGGGTTAGGTGTTGGGTTGGGAGAGGAGGTCGGAGACTACGGCGTTGACGGTTGCGCCGTCGGCCTGGCCGCGGAGTTGGGACATGAGGCGGCCCATGACTTTGCCGCGGTCGCCGGGGCCGGATGCGCCGAGTTGGTCGATCGCCGCGCGCGCGGCCGCCTCGATCTCCTCACGCGACATCTGCCGGGGGAGATAGACCTCGATCACGGCGATTTCGGCGCGCTCGGCGTCGGCGAGGTCTGAGCGGTTGGCCTGCTCGTATTGCTCGATGCTGTCCTGGCGCTGTTTGACCTGGCGCTGGAGGATGGCCAGAACATCCTGATCGGAGAGTTCCGCGCTGCGCTTTTCGATTTCGGCGTTTTTGATGGCGGCTTCAACGAGGCGGATCGTGTCGCGACGGACGGCGTCGCGGGCGCGCATGGCCGCTTTGAGGTCGTCGCGGAGGCGCTCGCGCAGGCTGGGCATAGCGGTGTTGGGCCTCGCTCGGGCGACTAGTCGGCCGAAGGCAGCACCTTGGGCTGCATCAGCTCCATCTCGCGGTCGTCGGCCTTGAGGTCGCAGTCGCCGGGCTTGATGCAGAGCACCTCAATGCCGGTCTGTTCGTCCTTGTAGCGCTTGCCGAGTTGGACTGCCATGGTGTCGCCTCCTGTGCCGCCGGCGGGATGGCCGGTGTGTTGGTCGTTGGTGGGGTTGGGCTATTTTTTCTCTTCGAGCGCGGTGCCGCCGCACTTGAGCTCGGCGTCGCCGCCGCGGGTGACGATGAATTCCGCGCCGCAGCTGGGGCAGAAGTAGCGCTTACCGGTCTGGGCTGCCGCCATGGATTGTTCCTCCTCGATCGGCGCGTTCTGGTCAGTGTACGCCACTACACTAGGACGCCGCCGCGCCTGCGGGTCCTGCGTGGTTGGGCGCTAGCTGTCGTCGGGGTCGAGCGCGGCGAGCCAGCCGCCGAGTTCGGCGCTTTCCAAGGCTGCGGCGAGCTGGGTACCGCCGAGCCGGTGAACCTGTCCGCAGGTTTCGGCGGTGACCTGCGGCGGCGGGAGCGTGATGGGCAAGCCGGCGGCGAAGCGCTCTTCGGCCTCTTCGAGGTTGTCGTGCGCGTTGGCCAGGTCGGTGGCGACCTTGAGCCAGGCGCGCTGTTCGGCGACATCCCGGGCGACGCCGCCGGCGTCGCCGAGCCGTCCGCGGGCGGCTGCGACCAGCGCATCGTCGTCGTCGAGGCTGCCGGAGTTGACCTCGATCACGTCCAGCACGAGGCGGGTGTAGACGCGCTCGTAGTTGTCGAGCGCAGTCTGCGCTGCGTCGACGTCGGCCTGGGCCAGGGTGAGATCGTCCGCGTCGGCTTCCTCGTCCTCGTCGAGGGCGGCGAGCTCGGCCTGTGCGTCGGCGAGCGCGCTGCGGAGCAGCATCAGCTGGGCGTCGGCCGCTTCGGCCTGGTTGACGGCGGCTTGCGCCGCTTCGAGGTCGGAGCTCCAGCCGCCGCCGTCAACGACGCGCTGCGCGCCGCGGAGCGCGACTTCGAGGTTTTCGATGGCTAGCTCGTCCTCGTGGATGGCGGCTTCGATGGCGGTGTGCCAGGCGTCGCCGGCGTTGGTGGTGATCAGCGTGACGAGGTTGTCGATTTTGAAGTTGTCGAGCGAGCCGCCCTGTGAGAGCGACCAGGGCGGCATCGGTGTGCCGTTGCGTCCGCAGGCGATGGTGAAGCGGAAGCGGTTCTGGAGACCTTCGAGCTGGCCGGCGTTTTCGGTGCGCCAGGCGAAGGTGTTGGCCGGCGTGTTGAGCACGGGGCCGATCAGCGCGCTGTTGCTTTCGGTGCCGCCGCCGTCGTTGCCGTGGCAGACGCGGCAGTTGCGGGCGAAGATGTGAGCGCCGCGCTCGGCGTCGCGCTCGAAAACCTCGCTGGCGGCCTCGGTGCGGCGTCCGTTGTCGAACCAGACATAGGCGCCGAGCGAGGCGACGGCGAGCACCAGGAGCACGACCATCGCGAGGATCTGCTTTTCGGTGTTCTGGCCAGTCATGCTCGTCCGTCCGCTGGGTTAGGCGTAGGGGACCGTGCGTTGCGGGTTGTCTTCGCCGCCTTTGGCGATCCGTCCCGTGTCGACCGTGAGAGAGCCGTCGGGGTTGACGGTGATTTCCATGGTGTCCATCGGGCGCGGGGCGGGACCGAAGACGCGGATGCCGCCGCGGGTGTAGGTGGAGCCGTGGCAGGGACAGCGGAACCAGCCGGTGACGCCCTCAAAGGGGAAGCCGGAACGCCAGGGGATGGTGCAGCCGAGGTGGGGGCATTTCCACCAGAGGGCCAGCAGCCCCTGGTCACCCTCCGCGCCGAAGCCGGCGTGGGTGCCCTGTCCGGCGTTGAGATGGGAGAGGTAGAACTTGCCGATGGGGACGGATACGGGGTCCGTGCCCGCGTCGGGCACGATCGAAGCGTCGACGGAGATTTTGCCGCCGAAGCCGGTCACGTTGCGCGGCCAAAAGTTGGAGAGGAATGCGCCGAGCGCGCCGGTCAGGCTGAAGGTGAAGAAACCCCAGAAGCTGACGCGGAGGAGTTGGCGGCGGGAGATTTGGCCGGCGCGGGCGCGGCGACGCTGGGCGCGGGTGACGATGGCGCGCTCGCCCTGCTGGTCCGGCACGACGCCGGCGCGCGCGCCCTGGGCGAGATGCGGAGCGCGGGGCGGGCGCGAGCTGCCGGACGGCTCGGCTGCCGCCGGCAGCCGCTCCTGTGGTCCGCCCTCGCCGGTGCGACGCTGAGACACGGCTTACTCCTCCAGCACCACGATGTCCCACGGCGGCTTGAGGTCCTGCCCCTGGCCGCGGAACGCCGTGCCGACGATGGTGGTCGTCAGGTAGACGCCGATGAAGGCGCTGAAGATCAGCAGGGCGATGTCGCGGCGGGTGTGAATCCAGCCGAGCATCTTGCAGAAGAGGACGAACAGGACGGGCAGCCCGACCATCGTCGCCACAGGCACCAGCTGCTGCGAGAGGAAGGACGGGAAGTTGAGGTTGAGTAACCACGGATCGGTGGTCGTGCCGGGTATGCCGATCGGGATGGCCCGCCAGTCGGCGAACATGGTGAAGCCGCCGATCGTGAATTCCAGAGACTCCCACGGGATGCCCGTGTCTAAGCCTCTGAGGTTGCGGAACCAGTCCAGACCGCCGGGCCACTGGAAGTCGCTGTTGAGTCCGGTGCCGCGGATGATGTTTTCGGTCCAGATCACGTGGAGCGAACCGTCGTAGATAATCAGCAGGCTGGTGACCATCACGGAGGCGGTGAAGCCGAAGACCGCGAGGCGCCCGGCGAATTTGGTGCCGAACCAGACGCCCTGGCCTTCGGTGTCGCGGTCCCAGTAGGGGATCGCGGCGAGCAGGACGAGGGCGATGGTGGGGACGATCACGCCGGCCCAAGCGGGCTCCATGTGGAGCAGCAGTTCCTGGAGGTTGAGGAAATACCAGGGGGCCTTGGAGGGGTTGGGTGTGGTGTCGGGGTCCGCGCGGTTGAGCAGCGGCGCGTTGACCATCGCAGAGAGGACGAGCAGGGCGATCGAAAAGATCAGCGCCGAGATGAACTCGATGAAGACGAGATCGGGCCAGACGAGCACCTCGGACTCGCGCTGGCGGCGCGGTCGGGTGCGAATGGCGGCGGCGGCGCGGCTGACCATGAGTCGCTCCTCCCGCCGCTACAGGGGCCGCGCGAGACCGCCGTCGCGGCGGACGCGCCAGAAATGGACGGCCATGAAGATCGAGATCACCAGCGGCAGGCCGATGACGTGGAGGGTGTAGAAGCGAATCAGCGCGTTGGGGCCGACAGAGAAGCCGCCGAGCAGCAGGAACTTGCTCTCGTCGCCGAGCACCGGGGCGGAGCCGACCATGGTGGTGCCGACGGTGATGGCCCAGAAGGCGAGCTGGTCCCAAGGCAGCAGATAGCCCGTGAAAGAGAGCAGCAGGGTGAGGATGAAGAGGACGACGCCGACGACCCAGTTGAACTCGCGCGGGGGCTTGTAGGCGCCCGTGTAGAAGACGCGCATCATGTGCAGCAGCACGAGGATGATCATGGCGTGGGCCATCCAGCGGTGCATGTTGCGCAGCAGCTGGCCGAAGCGGACATTGGTCTCGAGCTCCTGGATGTCCTGATAGGCGCGCTCCACGGAGGGCACGTAGTAGAACATCAGCAGAACGCCGGTCACGGTCAGTCCCAGGAACATGAAGAAGGAGAGGCCGCCGAGGCAGTAGGTGTGGGTGATTTTGACGTGGGTGCGGTGGATGCGGGTGGGGTGGAGGTGGAGAAAGACGTTGGTCGCCACCGCCAGCATCTGGTTGCGCGGCGTGTTGGGGTAGCCCGTGCGGAAGATCGACTGCCAGACGTAGTTCTTGAACAGCAGGTCGTAGAGCTGCTCGTTGAGAGACTTGCGGGGGGGTCGTTCCACTTCAGCCATTGGGATCTACCGCTCCCACCAGCGCCCGAGGATGACGAGCGCGCCGAAGCAGAAGAGCATGGTGAGCCCGACGAGCGGGAGCTCCATGATCTCCGAACGGAAGGGGATGGTGACCAGCGCGTACTCAAGCAGACCCACGGTGCTCCCCTTTCGCGCCGCGCCCCATGGGTAAGTGCGCAGCGTGCGTATCGTCGCACTCACACACGCATCGGGCAAGCGCGCCGGCCGCGCACGGTCCAATTTTGGATCGCAAGCGGCGCAAAGGGAATGTAGGCGCGCCTCGCTGCGTGGTCAACGACTCCTGCATCAGACGCCGCCGATTTCCACACGCGGCGCGGCGGCGGGGGCGCGGCGGACCTCGCCGATGGTCGCCGATCCGTCAAGCTGCGCGAGCAGGGACGGCTCGTTTTCCGGCGCGGCGGCGGCGATCATGCCGACGCCCATGTTGAAAACGCGGAACATTTCGGCGTCGTCGATGCGGCCGCTCTGCCGGATGAGGTCGAAGATCGGCGGCTCGCGCCAGGCGCCGCGTTCCAGCGCTGCGCCGAGGCCGTGGGGCAAGATGCGCTCCAGGTTGCCAGCGATGCCGCCGCCGGTGATGTGGGCGAGGCCTTTCAGCTCGCCCAGGACATGCTTCAGGGACGGCCAATATGTCGGGTGGGGGCGGAGCAGGGCGTCGACGAGCAGCTCGCCGAGTTCTGGGATGTGGGACATCAGACGGTCGCGGCGTTGCTGGAAGCTGCCGTCGGTGGGGCGCAGGCGGAGCACCTGGCGGGCGAGTGAGTAGCCGTTGGTGTGCAGGCCGTTGGCGGGTAGTGCGATCAGGCGGTCGCCGGCGGTGATGGTTTCGCCGGTGACGGTGCGGTCGCGATCGACAACGCCGACGATGGTTCCGGCGAGGTCGAACTCGCCGGGTTGGTAGACGTCGGGCATGTCGGCGGTTTCGCCGCCGAGCAGGGCGATGTCGGCGTCGCGGCAGGCGTCGGCGACGCCGGCGACGAGCTGCGCCTTGTGCTGCTCGCTGAGGCCGTTGCCGGCGAGGTAGTCGAGGAAGAAGAGCGGCTCTGCGCCGGCGGTGAGGATGTCGTTGACGCAGTGGTTGACGAGGTCGCGCCCGACGCTGTCGTAGCGCTCGGCGAGGCCGGCGATGAGCACTTTGGTGCCGACGCCGTCGGTGGAGGCGACGAGCGCGGGGCGTTCGAGGGCGCTGAGGTTGGCGAGGTCGAAGAGGCCGCTGAACGCGCCCACGGCGCCGATCTGCTCGGGGCGGCGGGCGCGCTCGGCGAGTTGGCGGTAGCGCTCGGTGAGGCGGTCGTTGGCGTCGACGTCGACGCCGACGGCGCTGTAGCGCGGTGCGCTGGCGGGCGCCAGTGCGGGCGCTCGTGCAGGCGCGGTAGGGAGTTCGGCGGTGTCGTTCATGGGCAGCGGGGGACGGCCAACTGAATGGGGGCGCTGTGGGAGTTGCCGTTGCGTTCGAGCGCGAGCTTGTCCATCTCGAGTTGGACTGGCACGGGGTAGTCGCCGGTGAAGCAGGCGAGGCAGGAGGGCTGATCGAGATCCACGGCGCGCTGCAGGCCCTCGATGCTGAGATAGCCGAGCGAGTCGGCGCCGATGTGCTCGCGGATTTCTTCGACGCTGTGGCGGGCGGCGATCAGTTCGGTGCGGGTGGCCATGTCGACGCCGAAGAAGCAGGCGTGGCGGATGGGCGGGGCGGAGATGCGCATGTGGACTTCGGCGGCGCCGGCCTGGCGGAGCAGCTTGACGATCCGCGGGGTGGTGGTGCCGCGGACGATAGTGTCGTCCACAACCACGATGCGCTGTCCGTCAAGCACGGACTTGAGCGGGTTGTACTTGAGGTGCGCGCCGAGATCGCGGATGCGCTGATCGGGCTCGATGAAGGTGCGGCCGACGTAGCGGTTCTTCACCAATCCCTCCGAATACGGGATGCCGGATTCGTTGGCGTAGCCGACCGCGTGGGCGGTGGCGGAGTCGGGCACGCCGATCACGATGTCGGCGTCGGCCGGATGCTCGCGGGCGAGCTGCTGACCCATCCGCCGGCGCGACTGCCAGGCGGCGCGTCCGTCGAGCACGGAGTCGGGGCGCGCGAAGTAGATGTGCTCGAAGATGCAGCCGGCGGCGGGACGGGGCTCTACAACCTGGCGGCTGCACAGTCCGTCGGCGTCGATCGTGACCAGTTCGCCGGGGCGCACATCGCGGAGATACTCCGCGCCGATGTGGTCGAGCGCGCAGGTCTCGGAGGCGACGACGTAGCCGCCCTCGATTGAGCCGATGCAAAGCGGGCGCACGCCGAGCGGGTCGCGGGCGGCCATCAGACGGTCCGGCGTCAGCAGCACGATCGAGTAGGCGGCCTCGATGCGGTGCATCAGCGCCGCGAAGCGCGATTCCCAACCGCCGTCCTGATCGAGCAGATACCGTCCGAGGATTTCGGTGTCGGTGGAGGTGTCGAAGCTGTAGCCGCGCTCGGAGAGCTCGGCGCGCACGGCGGCGGCGTTGACGACATTGCCGTTGTGGGCGATGGCGACCGCGCCCTCGCTGGAGCCGTTGCCGGCGGGGTCGCCGAGCAGGATCGGCTGCGAGTTGCGGAAGCGGCTGGAGCCGGTCGTGGAGTAGCGAGTGTGGCCGATCGCGGCGACGCCGTCGAGCGGGCCGAGCTGGTCCTCGGTGAAAACCTGCGAGACGAGCCCCATGCCGGTCTGGAGCTCGAGGTTCGTCCCGTCGGTGGCGCAGATGCCGGCGCTCTCCTGGCCGCGGTGCTGGAGCGCGTAGATGCCGTAGAAAGTGAGGCGGGCGACATCAACGAGCGGGGACCAGACGCCGAAGACGCCGCAGGCTTCGCGGGGTGAGTCGTCGCGCGGCGAGTCGGCGAACGGCGGCATTTTCGCGCTCGCTCCGTGGGCGGCTGGCGGACGAGTGGAGTGTATCGCAGCGGACGAATGGGCCGTCTGGGGCATCGCAGTTATGCCTCCGCCAGGCGTCGGTGTTCGACCATCAGGCAGCGATTCTCGACGGCCCGGAGGCCGGCGGCGCGGGCGCGGCAGAGTCCGGCGGAGTTGACGATGCCAAGTTGGAGCCAGACGGTCTGTGCGCCGGCAGCGATGGCGTCGTCGATCGGTTCGTCGGTCTGATGGGAGCGGCGGAAGACGACGACGGTGTCGACGGATTCGGGGATGTCGGCGAGTTGGGCGTGGACGGGCTCGCCGAGGATTTCGGCGTCGGCGTGCTGCGGGTTGACGGGCAGGATGCGGTAGCCGGCGCGCTGCATGTAGGCGGAGACGCGGTGGCTGTCGCGTTCGGGGCGGGGCGAGAGTCCGATCACGGCGATATTGCGCATCTGCCGGAGCGTCTCGGCGACGGCGCGGTCGCTCTCCGCTTCCCAGCCGTCGCCGGTGTCGTTGTTGCGGGCGCTCACCAGATCGGCCCTCGAATCGGCGCGCCGCTCAGCGCAGCGAATGCCTCGGCTGCCTCCATGATGATCTCCAGCCCTTCTTCCTCTTGCTCGCGCGGTACCGTCAGCCCGCCCAGCGTATGACGCGCGCCGCTCTTCTTGACCAGGACCAACTGCCACTGCGCAACTTCCTGCGACGGAAGCTCGACATCGGCGCGGGCGACGGCGCGGCCTTCATCCTCGATGCGCAGCTCGCGGATCTTCCAGAAGGGGATCAGCTCGTTGGAACCGATGCCGAGTCCCAGGAAGCGTTGTTTGAGCGAGACATTGTTCCCCGGCCCGCTGGCTACAATGCTCGCGCCGAGCAGCGCATAGACCAGCGAGATACCCGAGAGCGGCAGCAGCAGCACGGAGACGAGCAGGATCACGGGCAGCGCCCAGAACGGCAGGCTCTCCACCGAGGTCCCAACCAGCGCCAGCAACCCGGCGGTGACGGCGACGCCGATCGCCGGCATGATCACAGCGGAGCGCGGGGGGCGGATTTCGATTCGCTCGGGGCGGATGTTGACGACGCGGCGGTGGAGGTAGAGGGTGCGCGGCGCGAGCGGATCGGCGGACGTCTCGCGCTCCGCCGCCGCCGGCGCGTGCTGGTTTGGCAGAACGTCGGTCACGGGCAGAGCGTATCAGCGCGCCGCGCGGATATGCTCAGGGCATGCTCGAACAGTGGGATCGGACACGGCTGACGGGCGCGGTGCTGATGGGCGCGGTGGCGCTGGAGCTGCTGCTGTTTCTGCGCGGCGTCTCGCGCGGCAGCTACGCGGCGCTGGCGATTCCCGCCGCGCTGCTGGTGATCGTGATTTCGGCGCTGGTCTTCTGGACGGGCTGGACGCTGCTGACGGTGCGCGACGAGCTCGAGGAGCTGGAGTTCGCCGTCGAGCCGCTCGACGACGTGTAGGGGCTGTAGACATTGCGCGTAGTGCCAGCTTGTGGGACCGTTCCCTTGCCGGGCGTCACTAGGCGCTTCACCTCCCCGTTCGCAGTCCAACGGATCGCCCCGGCGCACCTGGGAGCCTCTCACATGTGGGTACGGGAACCGCACCAGCCCAGCTGTCACGTTGTCGCCCATCAGGCTGCGCAGAACGACATAAGAGAATGGGTGCAGTGTCGAGCTCACCTGCCTAAAATGCGCAAGTGCGCGATCGCTTTATCCGCTCGACGCACTCGCAAACGTTCGCTCGCAAGGTAGGGCTGATGATGCGCTTCGCGGTAGTGGCATTCCCCGGCACTTGGAGCGATTGGGACTGCATACACGCGCTGCATGACTTGGGGCAGGAGGCGGAGCGGGTCTGGCACCGGGAGTCAGATCTCGACGGCTACGACGGTGTGGTCCTGCCAGGCGGGTTTTCCTACGGGGACCACTTGCGCTGCGGCGCGATCGCGCGTTTTTCGCCGGTGATGGGGGCAGTGTGGCGTCTGGCGGAGCGCGGACGGCCGATCTTCGGCTCGTGCAACGGCTTTCAGCTTCTATGTGAAGCAGGGCTGTTGCCAGGCGCGCTACTGCGCAACGCCTCGCTACAGTTCCGCTGCCAGCCACAACACGTGCGAGTGGAGCACACAGAGAGTGGGTTCAGCAGCGCATGTGCCCCACATCAAGTTCTGCAGCTGCCTATCGCTCATGGATACGGCAGCTACTTCGCTAATTCCGAAGTCCTGCAAGAGTTGGAGGAACACGATCGTGTTCTCTTCCGCTACTGCGACAACAGGGGAGTGGCAGGCGGTGACGCAAATCCGAATGGCTCCCTGCACAATATCGCCGGAGTCCTCAACGAGGAGGGGAACGTTCTCGGAATGATGCCACACCCAGAACGCGCCTCGGACCCACTGCTTGGTGGTGAGGATGGCAACCTAATCTGGGAATCAGTCGTCAAGCATTGGGCTTGACAATGGAGGTCACCTATCTCCCTGGCACTACCGGGCAAGCCGCAGAACAGGATGGCGACAATAACGATTCTGCCAGTACCTCGTATAACGGCCGACGTACTTCACTCTCTGAAGGGCAGCTACAAGCTCCCACCGTTGACGATCCATCACCCAAGCAAAAAAACGGTGCTGGCCGTGAGTCTGACACATCCCGCCGAAATACCGAAGGATTCGGTTCCGCTAAGCCTTCAATGGCCACTGATGACACGGCTGCCGATGGTCTGCCGGTTGACGACGAAACTCTGGCACAGATTGCGCTGAGCCGCGAGGAGTACGTGCGGGCCTGCGAGCTGCTGGATCGCGCGCCCAGCGAGGTTGAGCTGGGCATGATCGGCGCGCTCTGGAGCGAGCACTGCGGCTACAAGCACTCGCGCCCGCTCTTTCACCACTTTCCCACGGAGGGCGAGCGGATCCTGACGGCGCTGGGCGATGAGAACGCGGGGGCGATCGACATCGGCGGCGGCTGGGTAGCGGTGATGAAGATCGAATCGCACAACCACCCGAGCGCGATCGAGCCGTATGAGGGCGCGGCGACGGGAGTGGGCGGCATCGTGCGCGACATTTTCGCGATGGGCGCGCAGCCGATCGCGCTGCTCGATTCGCTGCGCTTCGGGCCGCTTGAGGATGCGCGCAATCGGCGGCTCTGCATGGGTGTCGTGGCCGGCATCGGCGGTTATGGCAACAATCTCGGACTCCCCACGGTGGGCGGCGAGCTAGTGGTCGCGCCCGGGTACTCGGGCAACCCGCTGGTCAACGCGATGTGCCTCGGCGTCGCGCGGCGTGAACACCTCATTTCGGCCACGGCTGGCCCGCCCGGCAGCAAGCTGATGCTGGTCGGCGCGGATACGGGCCGCGACGGCCTGCACGGCGCGACCTTTGCCAGCGTTGAACTCGACGAATCCAGCGCCGAGCGCCGCCCCGCGGTGCAGGTCGGCAATCCGTTCCTCGAAAAGCTGCTGATGGACGCCTGCGTCGCGCTCGTGCGCGAGCAGCGCGAGTGGCTGGAGGGCTTGCAGGACTGCGGCGCGGCGGGGCTGACCAGCTCGACGGTGGAGATGGCCGAGCGGGCCGGCGCGGGCATTGTGATCCACACCGAGCGCGTCCCTCGCCGCGAGCGCGGAATGACGCCGTATGAGGTGATGCTCTCCGAGTCGCAGGAGCGGATGGTGCTCTCGGTCAAACCGCAGCACGTGGATGATGTGCGGGCGTGGTTCGCGCAGTGGGAGCTGGATGCGACCGAAATCGGGGAGGTGACGTCGAACGGCCTGGCGCGGGTGCTGGAGCGTGGCACGGAGGTCGCCGCCGCGCCAGTGCGGATGCTGACCGACGCGCCGAGCTACGAGCCGGAGGCGCGGCGCGATGTGGATGCTGCGGCACGCGCGGCGTTCAACCCTGCGACGCTGCCCGACCTCGATCCGTCGGACGCCAATGACGCCCTGCTCGAGCTGCTTGCCTCCCCCAACGTCGCCTCCAAGCGCTGGGTCTGGCGGCAGTACGACCACCAGGTGGGCACCAACACCGTCGTCACGCCGGGCGCGGATGCAGCGGTGCTCCGCATTCGCGGCCTCGATCACGCGCTGGCGGTCTGCACCGACGGGCCGGGGCGGGCGGTGGAGCTCGATCCCTACAACGGCGCGGCCCGCGCCGTCGCAGAAGCGGCGCGGAATGTCGCCTGCGTCGGCGCGCGCCCCATCGCCGTCACCGACTGCCTCAACTTCGCCAACCCCGAACGGCCCGAAATCTATCACCAACTGCGCGAGTCGATCCGCGGAATGGCCGACGCCTGCCGCGCCTTTGATGCGCCGGTGGTCAGCGGCAACGCATCGCTCTACAACGAGTCCGACGACGGCCCGGTGCTGCCGACGCCGGTCGTGGGGATGCTCGGGCTGCTAGAGCGGCCCGAGCTCGCCGTCCGTCCTGCATTCCGCAACGAGGGCGACATCATCCTCCTGCTCGGCGCAGAACTTCCCCAGCCGGCATCCTCGCTGGGCGCAAGCGAATACCTCGCCGTCCGCCACGGTCTCAGCGCCGGACCGGTCGAGGTCGATCTGGAAGCCGAGCGCGCTCTCGTCGACTGCCTCGCCGCCGCCGCCGAAGCCCAACTGCTCCAGTCCGCGCACGATTGCAGCGAGGGCGGTCTGGCGGTCGCACTCGCCGAATCCGCCATCGGCGGCGCCATCGGCGTCCAAATCCACGGCGACCTCGGCGGCCGCCTCGACGCCGCCCTCTTCGGCGAGGCCGGCGCACGCGCGGTGGTGAGCACTGAGCCGGCGGCAGTCGCAGGTCTGCGCTCGCTGGCGGAGCGGCACAACATCGCCTGCACAGAAATCGGCGCGGTCGGCGGCGAGCGCTTGGCAATCAGCGCTGCGATCAACGCGACGCTCACAGCGGTAACCGAAGCTTGGGAGGGCGCACTGCCGAGGCTGCTCGATTAGACGGACATGCGGGGTCTCCCGGGTTCTTCTATGATGAGGTCAGTCGAAGCTGGGGGACGCACAATGGTCACCGAAACGCCGCTGACTCGGAAAGAGCGTCAGGAGATCGATCGCCAGCAGCGCGTTGAGCGCGCTCTGGCCGCTGGCGATCACAAGTTCGCCGAGTGGATCCGCACCGAGATGCGGTACGACGACGATTCGACGCCCGAAGAGGACGCCGAAGACATCCGCATCTCCGCCGAGCGGCTGGCGGCGGGCAAGTTCATCACGCTCGAGGAGCTCGAGCAGCAGCTCGACGAACGTTTTCCCGAGGATGCGGCGTTCTTCCGTCGGCTCGATGAGGAGTTCCCCGGGTGGGAGTTCTATCTCGGCAAACCCCCGTCCCACTCGGCGGAGAGTGCGGAGTTTTACCGCAGGCTCCGCGCGGAGTTCCCGGAGGCGCTGGACGTCTTCGACGCCTTCTAGGAGTGATGGCGTGGCGCGCCCCTTCTACCGAGTCATCACGACCGACCAAGCGGACGATGAGCTCGCCGGGTTGTCTCCGCTGCGACGCCGTCGCGTGCGCGCCGCAATGCGCGCTTTAGCCGACGACTACCGGGCAGAAGGCGCCAAGCCCCTTGTAAACCAACCTGATTTATGGAGCGTGCGCGTCGGGGGCCTGCGCGTCGTGTTCAGATTGGAGAGAGCCGACCGCATCGTCCGCGTGACGCGCGTGCGGCCGCGCGAGACGGCGTATGACGGGATTGAGCGCCCGCCGCGTTCGCGGCGGTAGCGTGGCTCAGCCGCCGGCGGCTGCGGAGCCTTGGCTCCGCACCGCCGTAACCCCTGCGTCGTGGAAGCGCTCAATGTCGCTCCAGTCGTAACCGAGATCCAGGAGCACCTGTTCGGTGTTTTGGCCCAGCTCGGGGGCGGCGCTTTGTACTGCCGTTTCGGTTTCGGAGAACGAGACGGGGATGCCGACCACGCGGTGGTTCTCGAAGTGGCTGTGCGGCACCTGCTGGAGGTAGCCGTTAATCCAGAAGTGCTCGTCGTCGGCGACCTGCGCGTAGTCGTAGACCGGGCCGCAGGGGATGCGGCCGGCGATCAGGCGCTCCAGCCATTCGTCGCGCGTGCGGGTTTGGAAGACCTG
Source organism: Dehalococcoidia bacterium (assembly GCA_965242565.1). Taxonomy (GTDB): domain Bacteria; phylum Chloroflexota; class Dehalococcoidia; order Bin125; family Bin125; genus CATQGW01. The sequence goes on from OZ251457.1 coordinate 2,776,775, forward strand.
CTCGAGCTCGCCGCGCAGCCATTCCTCGTTATCGCGGCGGGTGAACGGATCGACGGTACGCTCGTCCTCCAGCAGGTCGGGGCGTTCGATCGCCTGGCAGAGGGAGGGCCATGATTTGGGGTCCAGCAGCCCCATCGTGAACCACTCGCCGTCGCCGGCCTGATACCAGGCGAAGGTCGCGCTGAACGCGCGGCCGGGCTTGAGGATCGGCTGCGTGTTGCTGTGCAGGAAGGCCTGGAGCGAGAGCGCCTGCAGCGTCAGCATCGCGCCGAGCTGCGAGACATCGATCTTCTGCCCCACGCCATGCTGCGAGCGCGCGAACAGCGCGGTGACGATGCCGTAGGCGAACATGATCGAGCCGGTCTGGTCGGCCAGTCCCCAGGGCGCGGTATAGGGCCGCTCGCCGGGCCCGCCGCCCAGCGCCACCATCGCGCCCGACATGCCCTGCGCGACCACGTCGAACGAGCCGCGCGTCGCCCAGTCGCCGTTCGGCCCGAAGCCGGAGTTGGTGGCGTAGATCAGCTGCGGGTTGATCTTGCGCAACTCTTCGTAGCCCAGCCCGATCGAGTCGAGGTAGCCGGGGCGGAAGTTCTCGGCCAGCACATCGGCCTCGGCGACGAGCTTGTAGACGATCTCCAGCGCGCCCTCGGCGCGCAGGTCGAGCGTCATGCTGCGCTTGCCGCGGTTGAGGCTCTCAAAGTAGGAGCAGAAGCCGTCGGCGCCGACGCCCAACTGGCGGCCGGGGTCGCCGTTGCCGGGCATCTCCACCTTGAGCACATCCGCGCCCATGTCGGCCAGCATCGCGGTGGCGTGCGGGCCGTTCTGGTAGCGGGTGAAGTCGACGATCTTGATTCCCTCAAGCGGCGCGGGCATGGCGTTCTCCTCTGCCGAGCGGTGCTGCTGCTCGGTCCTGCTCAGCGGCAGGATATCCAATCCGCGCCCGCTACGATCGGCGCATGGTTGTGGAGGTCTGCGAGACGCCCGACGACGCGGTGGCCGGGATCGGCGACGGCGCGAGCGTCGGCGGATAGTTGCACTCGGCCACGATCCGCGGCGCGCCCGCCCATGGCATGCGCCATCACCACGATCAGCGTGCGCGCACGGAAGGCGAGGTCCACCGCACCGGCGACGCTCTCGTGGTGCTCTGCCATCACGCGCCATCGCCACATCGGTCGAGATGCCTTGAGGCATCCCGACCGATGCAAGACGGATCAAGTGTTGACCGAGCCGTCGAGGTTCGCGCAGAAGACTCGGTATGTCCTGGTGTAGATCCGGCTGAGCGACCATGCGCTGTGATCAGCGCGGGTGTAGACATACCGGGTTACGGTGCGGTACCGGCACATGACGTGTCCGCCAGGCCGCCACTCGCTCCCGGTGCTCTCTCGGACACTTGCCACCTCCGACCTCCAGTGTGGCGGGTAGAGATCGCAGAGCGCCGGTCCCCCGGTGTGGATGGCCGCAAGACAGGCGGGATCAGGATGGGCTTGAGCGACATTGGGCGCACGCAGGATCGCCACGGCGCCAACTACGAGAAGCGCCAGGAGCGACGCTGCAATGAACCAGCGCGAAGCGCTGGTTCATTGCAGCGTCGCTCACCGCGACGCTGCAATGAACCAGCGCTTCGGATTGGACAGGGTTCGCATCTTCATGGGGTCATTCCTCTCTGGAGGGTTCGATCGGGAAACAGTACAGGGCGCTCGTCGTGATTTTTCGTTCTGCCAGCCTCCATTCTGCACCGGCTGCTCGTTCGTGCCTTTCGGCTGCCTCAAACAGCATAGCACATCGCACCGGCACACTGTCTCGCCACGAGTTCCGCTCTCTCATCCAGCTTCCTCCGTCGCGCCATTCTGATTCAACCTGCTGGGCAGGGGAAGGGGAAGAGGAAGAGATCACTCCCTCAGCTTGAAGAGTGTTCGTTCGCGCCGGTTGTCGATCGGAAGGGGCACCGTCCGGCAGTGCGACGACAATCGCGGCGGCAACCAGAACGACGGCGGCGACAAGCGCCCCGATCAGCCAACGCCACTGAGAGAGAGAAAAGGTCACGGCCGGCCCGCCTCGATCCGTGCGTTGCTTGGCTAGCATAGGAGCGTGGCGATCGCCTGCGCCAGCTGGCGCTGCTCCCACAGCTCGTCAAGCAGGTCACCCAACCCGATGTCGTTGGTGATCGCCGGCGGCCCGGCGCGCACCAGTGCGCGGATCAGGTTGGAGGCGAGCCAGCTGAGATGAAATCGCTCACCGCCGCCCGCTGTGTAGACGTGATCATCACCGATCTGGCCGTGATCGATGTCGGCGCGGACGGCCTGACGCTGCGCGAGACCGCGCCGGGCGTGAGCGCGGCCGAGGTCGCGGCTGCGACCGACGCGCCGCTCGCGGTCCCCGCCGAGGTTCCCGAAATGCGCCTGTGAGCTATCCTGTGAAGCGCAACGGGAGGTCGGCGCAATGCGCGGTGTGCTCAAAGTCCTCAGTCGCGGTGCCCAGGTCGTGGGGCGCGGCCCGGTCACGGTCCACTACCCCTACGAGAAGAAGCAGCTGCCCAAGCGCGCGCGCACCTTCCCCTACCTGATCTGGAACCACGCGCTCGAAGAGCCCAACTGCACTGGCTGCGGCAAGTGCGCCGCCGCCTGCCCGGTCGACTGCATGACCACCTCGCTCCAGAAGAACCCCGCCCACGCCGCTGGAACCAGCAACCACAAGTCGGTGATCAAGGACTTCTACATCGACTTCGGGCGCTGCATGCGCTGCAACATCTGCGTCGAGGTCTGCCCCTTCGACGCGATCGCCATGCTGCCCCTCTGGGAGGGCCACGAGCAGACCAAGTACGACCGTCGCGAGCTGGTCATGGACCTCGACGACCTGCTCGCGCCCAGCCGCGCGGACACCGAGCTGCCCTTCTGGATCCCCGAGACCATCCTCGAAAAAACCGAAAAAGAGCGCACTGGCCGCGCCGCATTCGCCAAAGAACTCGCCGGCGAAACCACCTAACCCCCCCTACGCGGATGGCTTGTCGATCGGAATCGCCCCCCATGCAGGGGGGCTGTCGATCGGAATCGCCCCCCCATGCAGGGGGGCTGTCGCGGAGCGACTGGGGGGTCGGCCCAGCGCCGCAACCCCCCAAACCATCGCTCCCCGTCTGCCAAAGGCCTACAGCTGCTCGCCGGCCGCCAGACGGCGCTGCATCTCCTCGGGATCCAGCGTGAAGGGCGCGCCGCGGGCGAGCACGGCGTCAACGCGGCCGCGAATGGTTTCGTCCCAGGCTGGGTGTGGCAGGATGTAGCAGCGCTGCTCGACGATCGCCTCGAAGACCTGCTCGGCGACATCGTTGGGGCTCATGCCCATCGAGAGCATCGCCAGCACGCCGGCCGCTTCGTCGTCGGCCAGCTCCACACGATCGCCGAACTCGGACGGCCGGTTGCGCTCGGCGCGGCCGATGTTGGTGTCGACCAGCCCCGGGCAGAGCACGGAGGCGCTGAGCTTGGCGCCCATCGTCTGGAACTGCTGGTAGATGCCCTCGGTGAGCGTCAGCACGGCGTGCTTGCTGACGCTGTAGGCGCTGCCGCCGGGCATCAGCGCAGCGAGCGAGGCAGTGTTGACGATGTGCCCCTCCTCGCCGTGCTCCAGCATGTGCGGCACGAAGACCTGGAGGCCGTAGAGCACGCCCCAGAAATTGACGCCCATCACCCATTCCCAGGTGCTGTCGGGCACCTCCCAGCTGCCGCGCGACTGCGCGTCGGCGCCGCCGATGCCGGCGTCCTCGAGGCTGGCCACGCCGGCGTTGTTGCAGAGGATGTGGATGTTGCCGAACTCCGCGATCGTGCGGTCGCGCAGCTCTTCGAGCGTCTCGCGCCGCATCGTGTTGACAGTCACGCCGAGCACGGTGCGCTCTTCCTGACGGAGCTGCTGAACCTGGGCGTCCAGCGCGTCCTGCTCAATATCGGCGAGGACCACATTCATCCCTTCGGCGGCAAACCGCCGTGCAAACGCGAGCCCCATCCCACTGGCCGCCCCGGTCACCACCGCCGTTCTGCCTGCAAATTCGCGCATTGTCCGGCCCCCTTCCGCTGCTGGAGTTTGAGCGATGGTAGTGATTCGCGCGCACCTCCGCAGCGCCGCGCGCTCCCTTTCTCCGGAGGAAGAGAGACGTTCCGCAGGGACAGAAGGGCAGGGCGCACGGAACTGGCGGCTAAACGTCCTCGCCCTGGGCGCGGCGGCGGAGCATGCCCTCAAAGTCGATTTCGATGGGGGTTTCGCGGGAGAGGATCTGCTCGACGCGGTTGCGCACCACATCGTCCCAGCCCTGGTGCGGGAGGATGTAGCAGCGCTCTTCGACGATCGAGTTGAAGACCAACTCGGCGACATCGTCGGGGGCCATGCCGCCACCGAGCATCAGGGCGACGGCCTGCGCCTGTTCGTCGGAGATATCGGTCAGCTTTTCGCCGAATTCTTCGGGGCGGTTGCGCTCGGCCTCGGCGATTTTGGTGTTGACGAAGCCGGGACAGAGCACGGACGCGCCGATCTTCGAGTTGAGCAGCTTCAGCTGGCCGTGCAAGCCCTCGGTGAGCGTGAGCACGCCGTGCTTGCTCACGCTGTAGGCGCTGCCGCCGGGGATCAGACCGGCGACGGAGGCGGTGTTGACGATGTGGCCCTCCTCGCCGTGCCCGTGCATGTGGGGCATGAAGACCTGGAGGCCGTAGAGCACGCCCCAGAAGTTGACGCCCATCACCCAGTCCCAGGTGCTGTCGGGCACCTCCCAGACGGGGAGTTGGCCGTTGCCCGCGCCCAGCCCGGCGTCCTGGCGGCTGGTTACGCCGGCGTTGTTGCAGAGGATGTGGATGTTGCCGAACTCGGCGATGGTGCGGTCGCGCAGCTCTTCGAGCGTCTCGCGCCGCATCGTGTTGACGGTGACGCCGAGCACGGTGCGTTCCTCCTGCTGGAGTTGCTGGATCTGGATGTCGAGCGCGTCCTGCTCGATATCCGCCAGCACCACGTTCATGCCCTCGGCGGCGAAGCGGCGGGCAAACGCGAGCCCCATCCCACTGGCCGCCCCGGTCACCACTGCCGTTTTACCTGCAAATTCGCGCATTGGTCTGGTCCTCTCCCGCTACGTGGGTTTGGCTGGGTTTGGGGGGATGATAGGAACTCTCGCCGCGGTCCGCCGCTCAGCGCGCGCTGAACCCCGCATCCAGGATGTTGAAGCCCGGGGGGAGCTCGTTAACGGTGATGCCGCCGTCGGCGTAGAAAGTTTGGCCGGAGACCCACTGGCTGGCGTCGCCGGCGAGGTAGAGCGCGAGGTTGGCGATGTCCTCGGGTTCGCCGAGTCGGCCCAGCGGCGTGGCGCCGATCATCGCCTCGTCGAAGCCGGGCACGTCGCGGGCGCGCTCGGTCAGCGGGGTTTTGGTGTGGCCGGGGCCGATCGCGTTGACGCGGATGCGGTGCGGGCCGAGTTCGAGCGCGGCGACTTTGGTCAGCATGACGACGCCGGCTTTGGCGGCGCAGTAGGCGGAGAGCCCCGCCGAAGCCTGGCTGGCGTTGATGCTGGCGGTGTTGATCAGCGAGCCGCCCTCGCCCTGCGCGATCAGCTGCTTTGACTCGTGCTTGAGGCAGAGGAAGACGCCGGTGAGGCAGACATCGATGATGCGCTGGAAGGCGGCGAGCGGGTAGTCGTGGATCGGCGCGTTGTTGGCGATGCCGGCGTTGTTGAAGGCGATGTCGAGCCGCCCGAAGCGCTCGACGCAGGCGGCGACCATCGCGGCGATGTCGTCTTCGTCGCGCACATCGGCGGTGATCGGAAAGGCGTCGCCGCCGAGCTCGCGCGCAGCCTCCGCCGCGCCGTCGGCGTCGCGGTCGACGATCGCGACGCGCGCGCCCTCCGCCGCGAACAGTTGCGCGGAGGCCAGGCCGATGCCCGATGCTCCGCCGGTCACCAGCGCGGCCTTGCCGTCCAACGCTCCCATGATCGGCTCTCCTTAGTGTGTCTGGTACGCGAGGTTGCGCCGCTCACACTACACGCCCGCGCGGCGGCTTCGGGCGTGTTCGCACGAGTGGGGCTGCTATGGGGGTTCGGCATGTTGGTCAGGTTTGTTCGGGTTTGTTCGGGGTGTTCTGGGTAGATCGAGGGCTGTCGTCTACCTGGTCGGGGAGGTTATGGTTGTTCGGGGTTGGTCAGGTTTGTTCGGGGTGTTCTGGGCCGGTCGAGGGCTGTCGTCTATCTGGTCGGGGAGATTGTGGTTGTTCGGGGTTGGTCAGGTTTGTTCGGGGTTGTTCGGGGTTGTTCGGGATGTTCGGGGTGAATCGATGTGGCTCGAGGTGAGCATTGGCAGGTCCCTTGTTCTGTTGTGGAAGAGCGACGGTATCACGACGTGGGCGGGATGGGGCATTGGTACGGCAGCTGTTGACGGCGCGGCGTCTCGAGGGAGCTGCGAACGGGTGTTGGTGGGCAAGCTCGGACCTTTGCGCTGCGGACGGTGTTGGGTTTGGGTCCCCAGATCAAGTCTGGGGCGATGGAGGGGCGGTTGGCGGGTGCTTGAGGCGGGATGAGGGGCGGGAAATGACGGGGGAGGTAATACAGAGCGTTGGTGTCGGTGGCAGCGAGATACCCGCGGCAAGCGCGGGTATGACGGAGGTGGGAGTGGGGATGACGGAGAGATGGGGGCAGGCTTTAGAGTGGCGGGACCGGTTGGAGCGGAGGAGCAGAACGGTGTCGCAGATGGAACGCTACGTCTCGGATCCGGTCGGCGCGCTGCGCGGGCTGTGGGCTGCACTGTGGGGCGACGTCGGCTGGCGCACGGTGCTGATCGCCGGCTTCCTGATCTTCTGGCTGGAAGCGGCGATGTACTGGGCGAACCCGCCCAAATCGGACAATGCGGTGCTCTGGGCGGCGATGGAGGTCACGCTGGTCCTGATCAGCCGCGTACTGGCGGGGCGGATGGGCGGGCGCTGGTTCGCCGGCGACCTGCGCCACCCGGCCAACATGACGGTGCTGCTGTTCATCATCTACGAGCCGATGGTGGAAGTCGCCAGCGCGTTCAGCGGGGCCGACGGCTGGCTGGCGTCGCAGACGATCTACTGGCCCTACATCCTGCTCGCGTTCTTCGGCCTGACCCTGGCGCGGCTGCTGGCGCCGGTGATCAGCCGCCCGGCCAACGTGTTCGTGCTGCTGTTCGCCTTTCTGATGTTCTGGCTGGAGACGGCCGACTGGCTGGCCGGCTCCTCGGTGCCGGCCTCGGCCGGCTACGTGCGCTGGCTGGTGGCGCTGGTGGCGCTGGCGCTGATCTCACGCGGGATCGTGGGGCGCGGGTTCGGCGGCTCGGTGGTCAATCCGCTCAATCTGACCACGCTCTTCCTGGTGGTCGGCATTCTCTGGGTGGAGATCGGGATGTACATCGCGGGCGGCGGCCTGGGGTTCGCGCTCAAGCCGCTGGCCTGGCCGTGGCAACTGCTGTTCTTGGGCACGGCGGTGATCGCGCGGCTGGGCGCGCACTGGGCGTCGCCGTACCTGACGGCGCGCGTAGCATCGCCGGAACAGGATTCCGGCTGAGAGGGGGCACCCAATGGACTTCGCCAGGCAACTCTGGGACGACACGGGCTGGCGCACGATCCTGATCGCGCTGGTCCCCGTGTTCCTGCTCCAGACGGGGATGGAGCTGGGCGGCAATCCGGGCGGCACGGGGCTGCTCTGGACGGGGATGCTCACCACGCTGCTAATCGTCTGCCGCGCGCTGACGCTGCGCCCGCTGGGCGGGAAGCTGACGGATCCGGAGAATCTCTTCCTGCCGCTCTCGATCCTCGGGCTGATTCTGGTGCAGGTGCTCTACGCCTTCACCAGCGTGGGGCCGACGTTCCTCAACGAGCCCATCTTCTGGCCGTTCACGCTGGTCTTCTACGGCATTCTGATCGGCGCGCGGCTGGCCGCGCCCTACATGACCGATCCGCTGAATGTGTGGGTGCTGGCGCTGCTCTTCCCCTACTACTGGATGTCGATCGCGACATCGCATTTCGGGGCGAGCTTCCCGGAGCCGCCGTTCGTCTGGAGCGTGGCGCTGGTCGCGTTCGCAGTGCTGGCGCGCGGACTGGCGGGCAAGGGCTTCGGCGGACCGCTGATGAGCCCGCTGAACGTGCTGACCGGCGTCTTCATTCTGCTGATGTTCTGGGTGGAGTACGCCTTCCAGATCAGCGGGGTGGGCGCAGACCCGTTCGGCTACCAGGAGCTCTACTGGCCGTGGCTGTTGATCGTCGCCGGGCTGGCGGTGGGCTGCCGGGTGGCTGCGCCGCGGCTGGCGGCGCTGTGCCCGCTGAACAAGTAAGGTTAGGGGCGTCGTATGCCGATGAAGAATCCGCTGCACCCCGGCGACATCGTGTTGCACGAGTGCATCGAGCCGCTGGAGATCAGCGTTGCCGACGCCGCGGCGCACCTGCGAGTCGATGCGCAGGCGCTCGCCGACATCTGCGCCGGACGCTCGCAGATCAGCGCGGATATGGCGATTCGCCTTGAGCGCGCGTTCGGCAGCACGGCCGATACGTGGCTGCGGATGCAGGCGTCGTACGACTTGGCTCGCGCCCGCGAGACCGCGGAAGCCAACGGCCTGACTGAGATTGAGCGCTTCGGCTGAACAGCGGCTGTTGGGGCTACTGGGGCTGCGCGCCGAAGAAGTCGAAGAGCGGCGGGTATTTGTTGATGTTCGCGCCGCCGTCGATGAAGAGGGTCTGGCCGGTCATCAGCGAGGAGCCGTCGCCGGCGAGGTAGAGCGCGAGCTCGGCGATGTCCTGCGGCTCGCCGATGCGGCCGATGGGGGCTTCGTTGACGAAGGCTTCTTCGAGGCCGGGCACATCTCGCAGGCCCTGGGTGAGCGGGGTGCGGATCAGTCCGGGGCCGATCGCGTTGACGCGGATGTTGTGGCGTCCGAGTTCGAGCGTGGCGACTTTGGTGAGCATCGCCACGCCGGCCTTGGCCGAGCAGTAGGCGGAGAGCCCCTCGGTGGCCTGCATCGCGTTAAGGCTGGCGGTGTTGATCAGGCTGCCGCCCTCGCCCTGCGCGATCAGCTGCTTCGCCTCGTGCTTAATGCAGACGAACACGCCGGTGAGGCAGACATCGATCACGCGGCGGAAGGCGTCGACCTCGTAGTCCTGGATCGGGGCGAAGCCGCCGATGCCGGCGTTGTTGAAGGCGATGTCGAGCCGTCCGAAGTGCTGCACGCAGGCGTCGACCATCGCGGCTGCGTCGTCCTCGCTGGTCACGTCGCCGCTGACGGCGGCGGCGTTGTCGCCGATCTGACGCGCGGCTTCGGCGACGCCGTCGGCGTTGCGGTCGGCGAGCACGACGCTCGCCCCCGCTTCGGCGAAGAGTTGCGCGGCGCGCAGGCCGATGCCCGATGCGCCGCCGGTGACCAGCGCTACCTTGCCGTCGAGAGCGCCCATTGGCTGTTCCTTTCGCTGGTGCCTACGTCGCGCGCACGGCGTCGGCGACGGCCTGGCGGTTTTCGTGCGAGGTGTGGGGCGGGATCGAGCAGCCGCCGGCGACGAAGACGCGGCTGGGGCCGATCGCGGCGGCCTCGCGCGCCTGCGCGCCGATCGCTTCGGCGTTCAGCTCGCCCAACCCGCTGCGGCTCACGCCGCCCATCACCGCGGTGTCGGTTTCCGCCCAGACATCGGCCAGATCGGCGTTGCTCGCGTCGCGGTCGTCCCAGTTGACGGCGGCGACGGGGTAATCGAGCAGGTCGGCGAGCATGTTGTTGGTGTGGCAGACATGGAGAACGTTGAACGGCGCGTCCGAAATCGCGTCCAACACCTGCATGTCGTAGGGGCGGCCGAACTCGCGGTAAAAGTCGGGCGTTGAGTTGTCGTAGCTGGCCCACTGCAACGGGGCGTAGAAGACGCCACTGGCGCCGGCGTCGAGGTTGGCGCGGCTGTAGCTGATGATCGTCTCGGTGATTCGGCGGATCGCGCCGTGGACGGCTGGAGGGGCTTCGCGGGCGGCCTGCTTGAGCGCGCGCGGGTGGCCGAACATCAGGCCCAGCACGGACATCGGAGAGAAGACCGTCTGGATCACGTCCACCTCGCCGCCCGTTCCCTCGACGACCAGCCGCGTCGATTCGACATGCTCGCCGAGCACGCCGCGCTCCCCGTGAACCGAAGCGACATCGGCGAGCTGGTCGAGCGTGTCCAGCGCCGCCGTGACCAGCGTCTGGTTGGTTTGCCCTGTGGGCGGTTCGTAGACCGCGCCCCAGGCTTCGGGGAACATTGACCAGCGGGGGTTGATTTTGATGAAGTCCCAGTCGTAGCGCTCGTACTGTTCGAGCGTCTCCCCGACCAGCTCGTCGTTGCTCCACTCGCGCAGGAAGTTGTGCCCCCAGAGGGAGGCGGGCGCGCGGTCGACCGGTTCGCCGCTGACGGCGGCGGCGACGCGCTCTTTCTTCGTCATCGTGGTCATGGTGCTCTTCCCTCCCAGGAGTCCGTGCTCTGATTTGCGCCCTGACTCGCACTTTGGGCCGCGCGTTGGTCGGCGGGCCAGGGCGCGGCGCGCCAGTCCAGCGCGAACAGGCGCTGCGGTTCTTCGATGCCGCGCAGTTGTTGTTCCCCGCGGTCTTTGAAACGATAGCCGCGCCCCTGAACGAGGCCGCGGACCAAGTCGGAGACCAACACCTCGCTGCTGGCTGCGTGGCCCATGATGCGAGCGGCGCGGTTGACGGTGGCGCCGAAGAGGTCGTCGGCCTCCTCGATCGGCTCGCCGGCGTTGACGCCGATTCGCACGCGGATCGAGCGGTCGGTCTGGGCGAATTCGCGCTCGACGGAGCGCTCGAGCTGGATCGCCGCATCGAGCGCGGAGGAGGCGAGCGGGAACCAGGCCATGAAGCCGTCGCCCATCGTCTTGACTTCGACGCCACCGTGGGCTTCGAGCGCGGCGCGGGTGAGCAGCTCGACGCGGCGCAGGATGTGGCGGGCGGCTTCGTCGCCCAGCTGGTCGGCGAGGTCGGTGGAGCCTTCGATGTCGGTGAAGAGCACGGTGCGGGTGGCTTCGACGGCGGGCGGCGCAGCGCGCTGCTCGCCGAGCACGAAGCGGTGGACCGCCTCCGCCAGCTCGTCGATCGAGGGAACGTTGGAGAGCAGCAGGGAGGCGCCGCTGCGCTGCACGGTGAGTTGGGTTTCGGGCATAGCGCGGGCCCAGGCGCGCCCGACGCCGTGGACGCCCTCTTCGGGGGTGACGGAGATCAGGGTGGGCGTCTTAATTCGGTGCAGTTCCTGCATGAAGTCGAGCGAGCGCATGTCGGGCATCAGTTGGAGCACGCGCTCGACGCCGGCGTAGGCGTACATGCGTTGCGAGAGGTTGCGCGCGGTTGGCGTGTCGATGTCGGGCGCGATCAGGGTGAGCAGGGCGCGCCGCGCGCCCTCGTGATTGTGCCGCCAGCCGACGCGCAGCAGGTGTTCGACGACTTCATCCAGCAGGCCGTGTTGTTCGCGATCTTCGTCGGAGGCGGAGCGCGGTCCGGAAGGCAGGGGGCTGTGCAGGATCAGGTGGCTGAAGCGCTCGGGTTCGTTGAGCACGCTGAGCACGGCGGCGGGGGTGCCGATGTAGGTGCCGAGCAGCGGCAGCTGGGGCGCGCCGATCGCGTTGGCGACGGCCAACAGGTCGCGCGCCTCATCGTGAAAGCTGCCGTGGATGTTGTCGCGGTCGGAGAGTCCGCAGCCGCGGGGGTCGAAGCGGACGACGCGGAAGGACTCGGCGAGCCGGGCCCAGACGCCGCCCTCATCCCAGCCGAGGTCAAGGGGCACCATCGGCCCGGTCGAGACCAATAGCGGCGGTCCCTCGCCGTGTTCGGCGTAGGCGATGGCGAGGCCGTCGTCGGAGCGTGCGTAGCGGACCGGGGGTGCGAACATGCCCGCAGTTTAGGCGAGCGGCGCGGGCGGGCGTGGCGTGGTCAGTCGTCCCATGCCCCGGTCAGCGTGTAGCCCTCGCCGGGCAGGTCGGGGCTGTCGGCGATCGGCCCCTCCTGCCGCTCAACCTTGAAGGGCTTGCGAAAGTCCCACTGCGGGATGGAGAGGTACCATTCGTCGCGGCCGGCGATCTCCATCACGCTGCGCAGGCAGGATTCTCCTTTGTTGAGGGTCTCAACCTGCGCGTCGGAGACGGGGACAACGATGAACCACTCGCCGCCTTCGCAGGTCTCCAGCACATCGCAGAGGTAGCGGCGGCCGTCCTCGCCTTGAGCCTCAATGAGCAAGGGGCCGTCGCAGTAGTCCACTACGCGCACCTCGCGGAGCATCTTCGTCTTCATGCGTCGCCGCTCTCGCCCAGCACTGTGGTGCGCGCCTCGATCGCGTCGCTGTCGTCAATGTACCCGGCGGCTGGCCACCATGTCCAATGATGCTCTTTGTAGGTCTGTAGGATGGCACCTGCGCCGTCATCCAGTTCTACTTGGCAGATTCGTCGCACAGCCCATATGGCACCAGACGGCCGGCCCTTGAACCTGCGCTGCAATTTTTCCAGCTCGTCCTTCGCCACATCAAGGTTGTCCCACATTGTCAGGCCGCGGGCGTTGCACTCGTCGCGGGGAGTGATCCGCCTCGCTCCGGGCTGCTTCTGCCAGTGTGAGCGAAAGTCGTTGTCCAGATCGATGGGATCGAAGGTGAAGTGGTAGAGAATCCGTCTTTCGACAATCACCTCGGCCGCGTCTGGCGGGCAGCCTTCGGGAAGAGGGTCGCGGTACTCGATCGGAGAAGGCATCGGTGGGCGCCTGACGGCTCAGAGGCCCTGGGTCATGCCGCCGTCAATGACGAACTCTGCGCCGTTGCAGTATTCGCTGTCGTCGGAGACGAGGAAGAGGGCGAGCCGCGCGACCTCCACCGCCTCGGCGACGCGGCCGTAGGGGATGCGCCGCACGAACTGATCCAGCTGCCCGGCCTCCACGCCCGGCAGCTGCTGGAGCATCGGGGTGTCGATCAGCCCCGGGTGAATCGAGTTCACCCGCACCCCCGACGGCGCGAACTCCGCCATCGCCACCTTTGTCATCCCCCGCACCGCCCACTTGCTCGCGCTGTAGGCGACCGAGCCCGCGCCGCCGCGCGTCCCGGCGATCGATGAGATGTTCACGATCGCGCCCGATCCGGCCGCCGCCATCACGGGGCCCACATGCTTCAGCCCCAGGAACACGCCCACCTGGTTGATCTCCGTCACCAGCCTGTACTCCTCCAGCGTCGTCTCCGCGATCGGCGAGGAGCGGAAGATGCCGGCGTTGTTGATGAAGGCGTCGATCTTGCCGTGATCCTCCATCACTTCGGCGACGACCGATTCCCACTCGCCCTCCTGCGTCACATCGTGGTGGAGATAGGAGAGGGCGTCGTTGGAGGCGGCGAGCTCTTGGCCGTCGGCGTCGAGCACGTCGGTGATCACGACGCGCGCGCCTTCGGAGGCGAAGAGCAGCGCCTCGGCCGCGCCCTGTCCGCGCGCGCCGCCGGTGATCAGTGCGGTTTTGCCGTCGAGTCGTCCTGGCATGTCGTTCGCCTTTCGCAGCGTTTCGGAGTTGCTGCGCAGGCTAGCTGGTGGGGGGCGCGGCGGGTACGGCTGCGCTCAGGCGGGCGGAAGGATGACGTAGGTGCCGTTGCCGTGGGCGATGTGGCGGTCCTGGGCGTCGTAGAGGTCCACGGAGCAGTGGCTCAGCGTGCGCCCGCGGCGGATCACCTCCGCGCGGGCGCGAATCGTGTCGCCCTCCAAACCGCGCAGCCAGCGGAACTCCGACTGCGCCGTGATCACCCGCTCGCCCTTGGCCTGCACGGTACCCAGCGCGCCGCCCATCGCCGAGTCGGCGACGAGCAGCCAGACGCCGCCGTGGACGATGCCATAGAGGTTGTGGGTGCGCTCGGTGGCGGTGAGGGTGATCTCGCACCAGCCATCGCCCGCATCCGTGAAGCGGTAGCCGAGGTCGCCGAACAGCGCCACCGCCTGCATCTCGCGCAGGGCGGGGTAGCGGTCGAGGATGTCCGCTTCGCGGGACACGGCGTCCGCGATCTAGCCGAGCGAGCGCCGGATGGTCTCGCGGTGCTCCTCAAAGTGCTCGTGCATGTAGCGGAACGAATCCTCCACCGTGCGGTCTTCGCCCAGATGCCGCGCGCCGTTGCCCCATTCCTCGTCGTCGATCTGCTCCAGCGCGGCGAGCGCGGTTTTGTGGCTCTCGTCGTAGAGGTCGCGTACCGAGTCGGGCGTCGCGCCGCGGCTGCGGTAGCGGATGAACATGTCGGCGGCCGTGTTCATTACGGGCATCAGGAAGTCGGGCGGGTTGACGCCCTTGCCCTCGCGCAGGCGCGTCGCCGTCTGGGTGATCAGCGCCACGCCCAGCGCCATGTGGTAGCAGAGCTGACCGTTGCGCCAGGATTGCCCGCGGGCCTTGCGCCGCCAGTCGGCGTCGCTCATCCCGGCGACCAGCTCGTGGAAATCGCTGCGGGTCGTCTCCAGCAGTTCCTGGAGTTCGCTGCGCTTGGTAGTTTCGGTGGTCATCGTGCGCGCCTCTCTGCTCAGCCGGCCGGCCCAGTCAGTCAGCTCAGCCCGCCTGCTCAGATTGCGGTGTACCAGTCGCGGATCGCCCGCCCGATCTCGTGCGGCGAGTCCTCCTGCACGAAGTGGTTGCCGGCCACCGCAACCTCGGTCTGATTCGGCCAGGCGCGGCAGAACTCCAGCTGCGCGCCGTTGAGGATCGCGCCGGGTTCGGCCTTGATCAGCAGCTTGGGGATGTCGCTCTCACTGAGGAAGTCTGCGTAGGACTGGACGATGTCGACGACATCGGGCGGCTCGCCGGAGATCGGGATTTCGCGCGGCCAGGTCAGCGTTGGCCGCCGGCTCTCGCCGGGCTCGCGGTAGGGCAGGCGGTAGACCTCCATCTCCTCCTCGGTCAGCCCGCGCAGCACGCTGCCAGGCAGCACGCGCTCGACGAAGACATTCTTCTCCAGCACCATCTCCTCGCCGGCCTCGGAGCGGAAGCCCTGAAAGACACGGGCGGCGGCTTCGGGCCATTCGTCCCAGGTGACGGGGCGGACGATCGCCTCCATGTAGACGAGCCCCTTGACGCGCTCTGGGTGCCGCCGCGCCCAGTGGAAGCCCAGCGCCGAGCCCCAGTCGTGGATCACGAAGGTCAGGTTGTCGCCGAGGTTCATCCCGTCGAGCCAGGCGTCGAGCCACTCCGCGTGATCGACGAAGCGGTAGGAGCCGGAGGGCGAGGAGCCGGACTGCCCCATGCCGATCAGGTCGGGTGCCAGGCAGCGCGCGATGTCCGTGCAGTGCGGCATGATGTTGCGCCACAGGTAGGACGAGGTGGGGTTGCCGTGCAGAAAGATGATCGGATCGCCCGCGCCCTCGTCGACGTAGGCCATCGTCGTCTCGCCGATGGTCAGGCGCTTGCGGGGGAAGTTGTCCTCGGCGGAGATGTCGGCTGGGGCATCGGTGGTCATGGCTGCGTCTTTCTCGCTTGCAGGGGCGGGGGAAATGATCCGCGCAGGCAGAGGATACAGCGCAACGGCTAGCATCGTGGCGACAGGACCGCGAGAGGACCCGCAAGGGACGATGAGTGGAGGCGCGTATGCCGGTGGCGGGATTTGACCACGCGGCGATTCCGGCCGGGGATCCGGAGGCGCTGATCGCGTTCTACCGCGCGCTGGGCTTCAGCGTCATGGGCGAGGAGCGCTGGCGTTCGGGCGAGTTTCCGGCCTTCGCGCTGGCGGCGGGCGACCAGAAGATCAACGTCCACGATCCGAAGCTCTGGCGCGACGAGCGCTTCACGCTGCGCGGGCCGACGGCCGAGCCGGGCTGCGGCGATTTCTGCTTCGTCTGGGACGGCACGCCTGAAGAAGCCGCAGCGGCGATCCGCGCCGCCGGCGGCGATGTCATCGAAGGCCCCGTGACGCGCGAGGGCGGGCGCGGCGGTGGGCTGGACGAGGGCACCAGCGTCTACACACGGGACCCCGACGGCAATCTGGTGGAGTTCATCGTCTACGACTGAGCGCAGCCAAGCGCATCTGGGCGCGCAGGCGAGACAGGCAAGAGAGGCAAGGAGGCGAGCGATGGAGTTTTTCGACGTTCTGTACACGGCGCGGGCGATGCGGCGCTACTCAGATGAGCCGATTCCGGAGGAGCTGCTGGTGAAGCTGATCGAGGCGGCGCACGCGGGGCCGAGCGGCTCGAACCGGCAGGCGCGGCACTGGATCGTGGTGCGCGATCCGGAGCAGAAGCGGAAGCTCGCGGAGCTTAACCGCCGCTTCGTGACGCGCTATCTCGAAGCCAACCGCGAGGCGGCGAATCCGCACGTGACGGCGGACAAACGCGAGCGCTTCCTGGCTGCGGTAGAGCACCAGATGGAGCACTTGCACGAGGTCCCGGCGATCGTGATCGCCTGCACCGACATGGTGCGGACGCCGCAGGGGACATTCGCGGAGGGCGTGCAAGCGGCGACCGAGGTCTGGGGCGCAGTGCAGAATCTGCTGCTGGCGGCCCGCGCGCTGGAGATCGGCTCGGTGCCGACGACGCTGGGCCTGGTCGATCGCGACGCGGCGCGCGAGGTGCTCAATCTGCCCGACCACATTCTGCCGATGGTCCTCATTCCGCTGGGCTGGCCGACGGGCAATTTCGGCCCGATCCGGCGGCGTCCGCTGGATGAGGTGCTGCACTGGGATCGCTACGATCCGCAGGCGGGCAGCGCGACGGCGGACCTGGCGTCGCGGCCTTCAACCTGAGTTCTGAGTTCGCGCAGCCGACCCGATTGGAGACGCGCTGATGACGACCGACACTTCCACACTCGACCTGCTGATGCCCTCGGATGTGGGGCGCTACACGGTGGCCCAGTCGTTCGCGGTGGACGCGCGCTCGATTACCGCGTTCGCCTCGGGCGTGGGCGACTTCAGCGAGTGTTATATGGACGACGCGCGCGAAGGTGGGCTAATCGGCCATCCGGGAATGGTGTTCAGCTTCCAGTGGAACAGCCGCTTCACGCCGGATCTGGAGTACGACCTCGAGCTCGTGCGCCGCGGCGTTCACGCCTGGGTGGATGTGCGCTTCGAGCGGGCGATCCGTGAAGGCGATGTAATCACCAGCCAGGGGCGCTCGATCGCCGCGCGCCAGGTCGCGCCGGGCGTGCTGACCAGCCAGCGATACGTGATGCGCGATTCGGCTGGCGATCTGGTGGCAGTGATGGATTCGGGCGGGATTACGCGCGGGGCGCGGCTCGACGGAGCAGATCAGGAGCTGGAGTCCGCGCTGCCGCTGCCAAAGCCGTCGGGAAACGCCGGCGCGCCGATCTGGTCGGTGGAACTGCCGATCGATCCGCAGGCGCCGCATGTGTACACGGAGTGCGCCGATATCTGGAATCCGATCCACACGGAGCGCCGCGTGGCGCTGGCGGCGGGGTTGCCGGATATCATCCTGCACGGCAGCGCGAACATCACGATCGCGCTGCGCGAGGTAATCAATCGCAGCCTGGGCGGGGATCCGACGCGGCTGCGCCGTTTTGCCGGGCAGTTCCGGGGGATGGTCATCCCGGGGCGTCCGGTGACGGTGCGGGCCCTGGAGGCGCGTGAGGAGGATGGGGAAGCGACGGTGTTCTTCGAGATGCTGAACGATGCGGGGGAAGCGGCGATTGCGAATGGGGTGGTCGTGGGGGTATGACGGAAGTAGGGCGCGGCGTAGGTTGCGATCGGCTACGCCGAAACCGCGTACTGATCCACCGCTTCGGGGAGGAAGTTGAAGCCGAGGCCGGGGTCTTCGGGCAGTACCAGACGGCCGTCGCGGACTTTGGTTTGGCGATCGATGATGTTGCGGAAGTTATGCACCTGATCGTCGGGGAAGAACTCGACGAACGTGGCGTTGGGGGACGACGCCACCAAGTGCCGGTGGAGGTCGTGGAACCAGTGCGGGCAGATCGAAACGCCGTAGGAGGCTGCCGTGGCGGCGATGCGGCGGAATTCGGTGATGCCGCCGAGCACCGCCGCGTCGGGCTGGAGGATCATCGCGGCGTCCTGGTCGAGCAGGTCCTTGAAGCGCCAGCGTCCGACCTCAATTTCGCCGGTGGCGACGGGTACGCCCGTCCGCTGCGCCAGTTTGGCATGCAGATTGATCGCGTCGGGCGAGAACGGCTCCTCGATCCAGTACGGCTGCCAGGGTTCGTATGCCTGCATGTAGCGCAGCGCGTCCTCCAGATTCGACCACGCATTGTTGGCGTCGAGCATCAGGTGGACCTCGGGGCCGACGGCTTCGCGCGCCGCCTGCATGCGGGCGGCTTCCTCGCTCACGGAGAGTCGCCCGACCTTAATTTTGACCGCCTCGAAACCCATGTCGAGGTAGCCGCTCAATTCGGCCTGAAGTCCCTCGTGGCCTTTGCCGTCGAGGTAATACCCGCCGCTCGCATAGGCCGGTACCGTCTCCTCGTAGTACCCGCCCAGCATTCGCCAGAGCGGCAGCCCCGCCGCCCGCGCATTGTGATCCCAGAGCGCAATGTCGAGCGCCGAGAGCGCCCGCATCGTCGCGCCCGCCCGCCCGTGCAGCAGCGCCTCCTGGTACATCGCCGCCCACAGCCCCTCCACGCGAAACGGATCCTGCCCAACCAGCAGCGGCGCGAACAGCTCGTCCACCGCGGAGGTCACCAGCTGCCCGTTGGAGTTCCCGGCGTAGCAGAAGCCGATCCCCGCGTGTCCATCGTCCACCTCAATCTCTACGATCGGGTGGTCCCGGTGGTACACCGTCCGATTCGAAAACGAGGTCGGGTGATCCAGCGGAATCCGCAGCAACCGCGACCGCACCCCAGTAATCCTCGCCGCCATCGCCGCACTCCTTTCTTGCCGATCTCCCGTAGAGCGCCTGCCGCTCCGGAATCGCCCCCCTACGCAGGGGGCTGTCCGTGTAGCGGACTGGGGATCGGCCGCCCCCACTCCCCACACCCCGTCCTACCGGGCCGTATAACCCCCATCCACCGGCAGCGCCACCCCGTTCACAAACGACGCATCGTCCGACGCCAGAAACGCCGCCGCCGCCGCGATCTCCTGCGGCTCGCCTAGACGCCCCATCGGGTGCAGCGACGCGATGTACTCCTCCGCGCCCTCGATCTCGCGGATTTGCTCCGTCATCGGGGTGTGGATGTAGCCCGGGCAGACCGCGTTGACGCGCACGCCGCGCGCGCCGTAGGTCACCGCGAACTGCCGCGTGATGCCGACCACCCCGTGCTTGGCGGCCACGTAGGCGCCCGCGCCCTCCTGCACCGGCTCATCCTGCAGCTGGCCGCTCAGCAGCCCCGCCAGCCCCGCGATCGAGGCGGTGTTGATGATCGAGCCGCCGCCGCGCTCGGCCAGCAGCGCCGCGCCGTGGAAGGTGCCGTAGTAGACGCCGGTGAGGTTGACCGCGATCGTCTGATCCCAGGTGTAGCGCCCGCCGATGCCGGCGTTATTCATCAGCACATCCAGGCCGCCCAGCACCGAGACCGTCTGCGCCAGCGCGTCCTGCACCGCCGCCTCTGAGGTCACGTCCAGCTCCATTGTCGCCGAGCGCCCGCCGTGCTCGGCGATCTGCGCCGCCGTCGTCTGCGCGCCCTCTGCGTTAAGGTCCGCGCACATCACCGCCGCCCCCTCGGAGGCCATCCGCACGGCGCACTCGCGCCCAATCCCCGAGCCGGCCCCCGTAATCAGCGCCACCCGCCCGTCAAGCCTGTCCATCGCCATGAGCCCATCTCCCTTCGGCAAGCCCGATTTCGCACAGGATAGGCGCAGGGCGGCTATCGTGATCTACAGACGAGCAGACCGCGAGGGGTGGCGAGCATGTCGACGAAGAACGACGGGCGCGCCGCGCCGACGCTCAACGGCGGCGTGGGAGCAACCGTTGGACGCTCACAGCTCCGCACCACGGAAGACCTGCACCGCGAGTTTTGCAATCTCGTTGAGCAGTGGCGCGAAGAGACCTTCGGCCAATCGCTCGCAGCGCCGGGCATTCTGAACGCCGCGTATCTGCGCATCATCGGCATGGGCGAGCAGGCGATCCCCTGGATTCTCGACGAGCTGGAGAACAACGGCGGCCAGTGGTACGTCGCGCTCCAGTCGATCACCGGCGAAGATCCAATCCCCGCAGAAGATCGCGGCCATCGCCCGAAGATGCGGGCGGCGTGGAGGGAATGGGGCCGGCGCAACGGCTGGATCGATTGATCGATGTCGTGTGAGCGTCTGATCGCCACCTTTCTCCCAGGCCTGGAGCCCGGCGCGTACGAGATCACCAGTCCGACGACCGACGATTACAACTGCATCTCTTGGGCGCTCGGCGAAACGCATCGTCGCTGGGATCCTTTGGGCCTTCTCCCCGACCATTGGCCGGCGGGATTGGCTCGCAACGACCGGGTTGAGACGATTGAGGCGGCCTTGCGTTTTGAGGGCTTCGAATCCTGCGACGACGATGCGCTGGAAGACGGCATGGAAAAGGTCGCCCTGTTCGCGGACGGCGCACACTTCACCCATGTCGCCCGGCAGCTGCCGTCAGGCCGCTGGACCAGCAAGCTCGGCGACTACTGCGACATTGAGCATGATCTCAAGGACCTGGTCAGAATTCGGAGCGCCAATTCTGATTTCCGCTACGGCGAAATCGTTGCCTTTATGCGCCGGCCCCGCCGCAATGATGGCGAAGAAGCCTGACCAGCCGTCGTCTGCGCCCCTTCGCGCAAGCCCGATTTCGCACAGGATAGGCGTAGGGCGGCTATCGTGATCTACAGGCGAGCAGACCGCGAGGGGCGACCGACATGGCGAAGACCAACCCCTCCGACTCGGATGTGGCCGCGCTTGACAGGGGTCGCCTCATGGTCGCCCGACCGGCAGCCGAGGATCTGCACCGCGAATTTCTGGCGCTCGCCGCGCAGTGGCGCGAAGAGACTGCGGGCTACTCGGTGATCACGCCCAAAGTGGCGCATCCCGCCTATCTCCGCATCATCGGCATGGGGCCTGTCGCTGTCCCCTGGATTCTGCGCGAGCTTGAAGAGCGCGGCGGCCATTGGTACGTCGCCCTTCGGTCGCTCACCCGCGCGAACCCGGTGCCGCACGAGGACCGCGGGCGAATTCCCAAAATGCGTGCGGCTTGGCTTGCGTGGGCGCGCGAGGAAGGCTGGATCGACTGAGCGATGCCGTGTTTGGGCAACATCACACTCCGCTTGCCTGGCCTAGAGTCCTCTTCCTACGAGGTGACCAGTGACGCGACCGATCACTACAACTGCGTCGCGTGGGCGATGGGTGAGGACGATCGATGGTGGAGCCACGAATCAGACGAGGACTACTACTGGCCGGACCAAGCCGAGCGCGGCGACGGCGCGCCGGCCTACCAGGCGATGTTCAGGCTCTACGGATTCGAGGGGTGCGCCGACGGCGGGAGCGAACCCGGCTTCGAGAAGATCGCGATCTTCGCCAAAGAAGGACGCTTTACCCATGTGGCCCGCCAGCTTCCTTCCGGCCGCTGGACAAGCAAGCTCGGCGAAAACTGCGACATTGAGCATGAGATCGACTCTTTGACGCATCCCAGATCATCCTTCCCGCAATACAACTACGGCGAAGTTGTCGCCTTCATGCGCCGCTCGCGGCGCGCCGATGGCGAAGAAGCCTGATCTACCGGTGGGGAGCTAAGCTACGCGACACCATCGCGACGACTGGTGAAACTGGAGGAGACACAATGCCGATTGCTGAAGGGGATGCGCTGCCGGAGGTGAATGGGACAGTGATGGCCGGCGGACGGCCGGGGCCGGTGAGCCTGCGCGAGTTCGTGGGCGACAAGAAGACGGTGATCTTCGGCGTGCCCGGCGCGTTCACGCCGACCTGCACCAACGATCACCTGCCGACCTTCGCCGTGGCGGCCGACGCGCTGGCCGAGGCGGGGATCGAGCAGACGATCTGCATGTCGACCAACGACATCTTCGTGCTCGAAGCGTGGAACGCGGCGCACGGCGCGGAGCACATCACGATGCTGGCCGACGGCTCGGGCGAGCTGACCCGCGCGCTCGACCTGGGACTGGACCTGAGCGGTCTGGGGCTGGGCTTCCGCTGCACGCGCTTTGCGATGCTGGTGGATGGCGGCGCGGTCAAGGCGCTCCAGCTGGAGGAGTCGCCGGGCGCGTGCGCGATGACCAGCGCCTCGGCGATTCTGGAGCGCGCCTGACGGTGACCGCCGAGCCCGACGCGCCGCCGCTGCGCCCGCGCGACGCGGCGGCGCTCGACCGTTACCGCGGGGTGCGCTCGACGCACACCTACACGGCCTCCTGGTTCCACAACGCAACGTTCGTCTTCCCGCTGGCGGCCGCGCTGATCGCGGGGATCGTCTGGCTGGCGGCGGGCAGCGGCGAGGCGGGCGGAGCGGCGCTCTTCTTTCTGCTCGTGACCGGCGTCATGCTGCCGGTGGTGTTCGTGACCTGGCGGCGGACGACGACGGCGATCGTGGTGCATGAGGCGGGAATTACCGCGCTGCACCAGGGCGAGGAGCAGCTGACGCTGGCCTGGGCCGAGCTGCTCGGCGTGCGGCGGGTGGAGACGATGGGCAACGTGCGTTGGTATCTCGACGGCGCGGAAGGGGAGCACATCGTGGTGGAGGGCGAGATGTCGGGGCGCGAGGCGCTGCTGGAGGCGGCGGAGGCTATTGCTCCGAGTCGTCCGCCTCCTGCTGCGGGGCGGGAGTGACGGGCGGCAGTCCGGAGTTGAGCACGGGGCGCGAGGCGGGCGGCAGCACGAGCGCAGCCGAGGCGGTGGCGCGTCCGTCGGCGGCCTGCTCGAAGATCAGGGCGATCGCCGCGCCGGCGCCGATTTCGGACGGCTCGCCGGGGCGGAGGTTGAGCAGGAATGTGGAGTCGGGGCGGATCGTGATGGCGGCGCGCCCGGAGCTCGTTTCGAGCGTGATGACGTGGAAGAGCAGATCGGCGAGGCCGGCGGCGGTTTCCACCTCGCGCATTTCTTCGCGCACCTCAACGACTCGCCCGGCGAGCACCTGGCGTCCGCGCAGGCCTTCGGGTTGGAAGGGGCTGAGGCCGCTCGCGCCGAGCACCAGCGCGGTGTTGATGTTGGCCGTCGGGTCGTAGCCGACGCGGACGCGGCCCGCGACGCTGGCGGCTGCTCCCTCCTCCACGGCGGCGGCGGCGTCGCTGTCTGGGCCGTCGAGCGTGAGTGTGGTGGGCGCTTCGGGCTGGTCGGCGAGGAATTCCGCGCCGACGAACCATCCGCCGGCGGCGACGCCGACGAGAATGGCGAGCACGATGGTCAGGTTGAGCGTCTGGCGGGGGTTCATCGCGCCGCCTGCCGGGTGTAGCGCTCGGCGAGGTCGTCGCCGGTCACGGCGCGATCGGCGGGAATCACAATGATTCCGTCGAGGATGTAGCTGTTGACGT
Organism: Dehalococcoidia bacterium; assembly: GCA_965242565.1. GTDB lineage: Bacteria > Chloroflexota > Dehalococcoidia > Bin125 > Bin125 > CATQGW01. The sequence goes on from OZ251457.1 coordinate 2,800,129, forward strand.
TGTCGTCGCGCCCGCCGACCACCACCCAGTCGCCGGGATTGATGTCGGGCGCGGTGATCGGTTCGAGCAGTTCAACTTCGGCGTCGGCGGCGAATTCGACGGTGATCGGCGCGGCGTCGGCCCGCACGACAATGCCCTGGGCGTTGGTTTCGGTGACGAAGCCGGCGAGGTCGGCGGCGGGCGCGCCGTCGCTGCCCACCGGGGCGTCAAGCACGCGGATGAACTCGTCGCCGGCGTCGCCGCCCCACTGGAAGCCGGCGGCGATGGCGGCGGCGAAGACAACCGCCGCGGCGAGCGGGAGCCAGGCGCGTCGTCGAGCGGCGGCGAGCCACTGGCGCACGGCAGTTCCTCTCCCGCGCTCAGGCGCAGCTGCTGATCGGAAGAGGGCGGACTCGGACGGCCCGCCCTCTTCCCCACCCTGTTCGTGGTTGCGTCGGCGCGGCGCGCGGCGGCTAGACGGCGAGCGCGTCGGCGACTTCGGGCAGGCCGAGCGACTCCAGCTTCGTGCGGCTGGGCTGGCAGGTCGCCGTGTCCCAGTCGCAGGCGTTGAGGAAGTCGGTCTCCAGCCGCTCCACGTCGAGGATCACGTCGGCCAGCGGGCCGGTCGTCTGGTGCGTGCCGTTCCCGCCCCACAGGCGGTCCGGCACGAAGCGCTCGCGCGGGTTGTCGCCCTCCCGCACGCAGAAGGCCATCCGCAGGTTCGCGATCCGCTCGCCGGCGAGCTGCAGGTCGTCCCCGCTGAGGTTCCAGCCCGTCACCGAGTTGATCCACTCCGGGAACCGGTTCGTCGGCGCCGCCATCATGATGAACTGGCACATCCCCGACGAGTTCGAGATGTGCATGTACTCCGACGCGCCCTTGTGGTGCTCCCCGCGGTTCGCGTAGTCCTTGAAGTCCGAGGGCGCAGCCGGGTAGTCCGGGCCGCCGTAGCGCGAGGCGCCCTCGTACTGCGTGTGCCGCCCCGGCGTCGGGTCCAGCTTGTACGTCGTGTAGTACTCGGGCTGGAGCTTCCCGTCGTGCATCGGCAGCTCCTGGCCGCCCACATCGGTGCGGTAGGCCTGCGCGCGGTTGTCGCCGTTCTTCTCGTCGATCTTCGTCGCCGCCGCCGCCATCCCGTCGGCCAGCAGGTCGCCGAAGCCTTCCCGCTTCCCGATCAGGTGCAGCATCTCCATGATCCCGTCGTCGTTGCCCCAGGTCAGCTCGACGCCGCCCGTGTCCTCGAGATCGATCAGCCCGTTCTCGAAGCACTCGATCGCGAACGAAATCACCGTCCCCGCGCCGATCGTGTCGAGGCCGTACTCGTTGCACCAGTGGTTCGCGGCCTGGAGCATGTCCAGGTTGTTCGACAGGTTCATCGTCCCGAACGACGCCATCGTCTCGTACTCCGCGCGGTGCGTGTTCACCGGGTACTTGAACACGCCCTTCTCGTGCTCCCACTGATCCGGCACCCCGTGCGGCGACTCGATCGACTCCGCCCCGCAGGCCATCGGGCAGCGCCAGCACCCGTAGCTCTTCGCCCGCTTCCCCTTCCCGTTCGCGCCCATCGCGCGCCCCGTCCCCTCCTCGAACTGCGGCGGCTCGGTGTACGGGTTGAACGCCAGATCGCCGTGCGTCATCCGCGTCGCGTTCACCACCGGACCCGTGATCGAGTCCACGTTCTGGAACACCACTTCGCCCACGCCGCCCCAGTTGCGGACGGGCGAGTCCCCGTTGTGCGCCGACTGCGACGTGATCCCCGTCGTCCCGAACGTCGCGAAGAAGTCCCGCAGCGGCGCGATGAACTCGTCCCGCGAGGTCTTCGCCAACTCCCGAATCTCCGTGTCCTGCGAGAGCATGTTCTCCCGCGGCGCGCCCGACACCACCACCGCCTTCACCTTCTTCGAGCCCATCACCGCGCCCACACCCGAGCGGGCCGCGAGGCGGCCGTGCTCGTTGCAGATGCCGGAGAGGTAGGAGAGCTGCTCGCCGGAGGGGCCGATGCAGGCCACCGAGGCCTTCTTGCCGTACTTCTCCTTGAAGGCGTTCTCGACCTCGATCGCGCCCATGCCCCAGTATTCGGAGGCGTCCTCGATCGTGACGGTGTCGCCGTCGATCAGGATGTAGACGGGGTTGTCGGACTGGCCGTAGAAGAGGATGCCGTCCCAGCCGGCGAACTTGAGGTAGGGGCCGAAGTCGCCGCCGCAGTTGGCGTCGCCCCAGCCGCCGGTCGAGGGGCTCTTGCAGACGGCCTGGAAGCGGTTGCCGAAGATCGGCGTGCCGGTCAGCAGGCCGGGCATCAGGCCCAGCACGTTGCCGGGGCCGAGCGGGTCGGCGCCCTGGGGGATGCGGTCGAAGAGCAGCCGGACGCCGATGCCGTAGCCGCCGAGGTAGTCCTTGTACATCTGCTCGGGCAGTTCTTCGGCCTCGACGCGGCCGTCGCCGAGGTGGACGTTGATGATCTTGCCGTTGTAGGCCAGTTCCGAGGGGTTCCACTCCCTGGCTTCGGCGGGGGCGTCCGCCGTCTCAGTCTGACCGTTGCCGCCGGGTACGTTCGCCATCGTCTCGTTCCTCATTTCCTGAGTCGCGGTCGCCGCCGAAGCGCCGCCGCGTAATCCGCGCGCTCCCCTGTGGAGCGGATTGCGCACAGGATAGCCAATCGGCGGGCTGCGCGCTACGCGCGAGCGGCGAGCGGCGCTCCTCCAGCCGCGCGGGTATCCTGAGCGCAACCAGAGCACCAGCTCACAGATCGGAAGGAACGCCGTCGTGAAGGACATGCGGATTGGGCTGCACATTGCTTCGCACAACATTCAGCTGATGGGAGCGCCGCAGCTGATTGAGGGGATCGTCGCGGCCGACGCGGCGGGGCTGGATACGGCCTGGCTGACTGTGGGCGGGCCCGCGCCCGATCCTTTCGCGGTGTTCGTGGGGGCTGCGCTGAGCGGGGCGGAGCGGATTGAGCTGGGTACCTCGATCGTGCCGACTTACCCGCGCCACCCGATCTCGATGGCGCAGGGCGCGGCGACGGTGGACCAGGTCGCGCCGGGGCGGATGATTCTGGGGCTGGGTCCGTCGCACAAGCCGGCGATCGAGGGCACCTGGGGCATTCCGTTCGAGAAGCCGCTCTCGCACCTGCGCGAGTACGTGACGATCTGCCGCGCGCTGCTGGAGGAAGGCGAAGTCAACTTCGAGGGCGACATTCTCACCGCGCGGGCCCAGCTGCCGGGCGGGCCGACGCAGGTGCGGACGATGATCGCGGCGCTGCGCGAGAAGGCGTTCCAGATGAGCGGCGAGATCACGGCGGGCGGCATTTCCTGGATGTGCCCGCTGCCCTACATCCGCGATGTGGCCGCGCCCGCGCAGCAGGCCGGGGCCGACGCGGCGGGGCGCGAGAAGCCGCAGATGGTGGTTCACACGCCGATCATCGCCAGCCAGGATCAGGCGGCGATCTACGCCGCCGCGCGCCGGCAGTTCGGCTTCTACCAGCGGCTGCCCTACTACTCGCAGATGCTGCAGGACGCGGGCTACGAGGAGGCAGCCGGGCGCGATTTCACCGATCGCATGGCCGATGCGCTGATCATCTCCGGCTCCGACGACGAGATCGCCGACCGTGTGCGGGCGATGCACGACGACTACGGCGTCGATGAGCTGCTGGCGGCGATCGTGGTGCTGGAGGACGACCCGGAACCGGCGATTGCCCGCACCCGGGCGCTGCTCGGCGAGCTGGCGCAGGCGGATTAGCCGGGCGACGGCCGCTTCTGCGGATCCATCAGCACGACGGGCGCGACCCGCGCGGCGAAGAGCGGGCTGTGCGCGGGCGACGGCGCCTGGCGAGGCGGCTCGACGGGGGCGGGCTGAGCAGCTGTGGCGGCTGCGCCGGTGCCCTCCTCCGGCGGCAGGCGGCGGGTGCGCAGCCAGCCGAGGAACATCAGCACCGTGCCCGCGGCCACTACCAGGGCGACGATGTAGAGCGCCTGCCGCCCGCCGATCGCGTCGGCCAGTCCGCCCCAGACGGGCGCGAGCAGCGCCTGTAGCCCGAATGCGATCAGCACCCAGCTCATCACCCGCCCGAAATACTCGCCGCGGGTGTTGTTCATCAGAATCGCCTGGTTGACCAGCATCACGCCCGAGCGTCCCGCGCCGGCCACACCGGCCGCGATCAGCAGCAGCGCATAGGTCGGCGCGCCGCCGACCAATGCCGTGCCCAGACCCAGCGTGAGGGCCGTGACGAACAAGGCCGGCCAGGCCAGCCGTCCGCCGACCACTCCGGCCAGCACCAGGTTGACCGGCAGCGCCGAAATGCCGAAGACCAGATTGAGTACCGTCGCCTCGGTCGGCTCGCGCCCGAACTCGCGATCCATTAAACCGGGCAGCAGCGTTTGCAGGGCGAACCCGGCGACCACGATCAACAGCCAGAAGAGCCACAGATTGCGCAGCTGCGGTCGCACGCGCAGATAGCTGAACCCGGCCGTGAGCTCGGAGCGCACCGAGCTGCGCCGCTGCACCGCCTCGGGCGACGGCGCGCCGTAGGGCAGCAGCGTCGTCAGCGGCACCACCACTACGAAGAACGACGCCACCAGTAGGTAGAGGAGGCCCGAATCGAGCCCCATGGTGGTGACCAGAATGGCCGCCAGCATCGGACCCAACACGGCGGCGACGTTGATCGACATCTGTTGCAGCGCCACGGCGTTGGCGAGCAAGCGGGGCGGCACCAGATCCACGACCCAGGCCTGCCGCGCCGGGCCCATCAGCGAGAACGCCGCGCCCATCAGAAAGGTCGAGCCGAAGAGCAGCGGGATCGTAATGTTGTCGGTCACGATCAGCACGCCGGTGATGATGATGATGATGCAGGGCGCAATTTGCCCGCCCAGCACCAGCGGTTTTTTCGCGTAGCGATCGGCGATCACGCCGCCGAACGGCCCCAGAATCAGCTGGGCCGGGGCCATCCCCATCTGCGCAATGCCCGAGGCGGTGTAGGAGCCGGTCAGCTCGTAGGCGACGATCGGCACGAGGATGAAGGTGGTCATGAATGCGGTCGTGGCCAGCAGGGAGCCGGACCAGAGCAGGCGGAAGTCGCGCTCGCCCAACGCCTCGAAGCTGGCTCGCAGCCGCCCCATTGCTACGCTCCGCCCGCGCCCAGGCTGCCCGCCTTCTGCCCGTCCATCAGCGCCACCCGCGCCGCAACCGCGGGGCTGAAAGCCGGCGCTTCCGACGATCGCGCAGGGGCGGGCGGCGCGTCGGCCGGCAGCGCCGCGGCGGCCGTGCCCGGCTCCGGCGGGATCCGCCGCACCCGCAGCCAGGCGAGGAGCATCAGTCCGGTCGCGGCCGCCGCGACGATTCCCACCACGACCAGCGTCTCGCGCCCGCCGATCGCATCGGCGATCACGCCCCAGACCGGCCCCAGCATCGCCTGGAAGCCGAAGGCCATCAGCACGAACGACATCACCCGCCCGAAATACTGCGGGCGCGTGTTGGACATCATGATCGCCTGGTTGACGAGCATCACGCCGGAGCGCCCCGCGCCGGCCACGGCGGAGAGGATCAGGATCAGCGCGTAGGTGGGGGCGATTGCGATCAGCCAGAGGCCGACGCTCATCAGCAGCGCCGTGGCGAAGAGCATCGGCCAGGCCAGCCGGCCGCTGACCGCGCCGGCCAGCGGCAGATTGATCGCCAGCGCGGCGAAGCCGAAGATCGAGTTGATCACGACCGCCTCACTCGAGGAGCGGTTGAACTCCTGGTCGAGAATGCCCGGCATCAATGTCTGAATTGAGAATCCGCAGACGACGATGATCAACCAGAACGGCCAGAGGATGCGCAGCCGCGGGCTGCGCCGCAGGTAGCCGAAGCCGTCGGACAGTTCGCGCAGCGGCGAGCGCCCGCTCTGCTCGACGGGCTGCGTCCAGGGCAGCATGAAGGTGAGCGGGACGACGATCACGAACAGCAGCGCCGCGCCGAGGTAGAGCGCGCCGGCGTTGAGGTTGAAGGCGACCACGCAGACGGAGGCGACCGTCGGTCCCAGCACCTGGGCGATGTTGATCGCCATCTGCTGGAGCGCCACGGCGTTGGGCAGCAGCCGCTCGGGCACCAGCTCGGCAACCCAGGACTGGCGGGCCGGGCCGGTCAGCGCAAACGACGCGCCGCTGAGCAGCGTCGAGGCGAAGAGCAGCGGGATGGTGATCCAGTCGGCGACGATCAGCACGCCGGTGACGGCGATGATGCCGCAGGTTGTGAACTGGCCGATCAACACCGTGGGTTTCTTGGGCAGGCGGTCGGCCAGCACGCCGCCGAGCGGGGTGAGCAGCAGCATGGCGATGCCGTTGCCCATCGCGGCGAAGCCGGAGGCGGCGTAGGAGCCGGTCAGGTCGTAGGCGACGATCGGGACCAGCACGAAGGTGGTCATGAAGGCGGCGGTGGCCAGCATTGAGGCGGTCCACTGGAGGCGGAAGTCGCGCACCGCCAGCGCTGCGAAGGTGGTGCGCAGCCTGGCCATCAGTCGCCCCACCAACCGCTGCTGCCCGCGCGCTGACCGCCCATCAATGCTACCGGCGCGATTCGCGCGGCGAAGAGCGGGCTGGGAGCGGGGACCGGCGCAGCCGGCGGCTGCGCTTCGGCGTCTGGCTGCATGTCTGGCTGCATATCGGCGGCCACGCTGCCGGCCTCCATCGGCAGCCGCCGCACTCGCAGCCAGGCAAGCAGGAGCAGCGCCGTCGCGGCCAGCGACGCCAGCCCGACCACGACCAACGCCTCGCGTCCGCCGAGCGCCTCCGCGATCCCGCCCCAGAGCGGCGCGACGAACGATTGGGCGCCGTAGCCCAGCATTACGAACGACATCACCCGCCCGAAATACTCCTGGCGCGAGTTGGTCATCATCAACGACATCGTGACCAGCATCACGCCCGACGAGCCCGCGCCGAGCACAAAGCCCATCACGATGATCACCTCGTAGGTCGGCGAGACGGCCGTCAGCACGAAGCCGATCATCGTCAGCACGCCGCAGGCGAACAGGGAGGGCCAGGCCCAGCGCCCGCCGACCAGCCCCGCGAGCGGCAGGCTGATCGCGATCGAGGCGACGCCGATCGTCAGGAAGATCGGCATCGCATCGAGCGAATCGCGTCCGAACTCGCGATCGAGAATGCCCGGTAGCAGCGTGTTCGGCGCAAAGCTACAGATCACGATCGCCATCCAGAACAGCCACAAAATCCAGAGCCGGCGGTTGCGCTTGAGATAGCCGAATCCGCCGCGCAACTCGCGCAGCACCGGCGAGCGCTCCGCGTCGCTCAGGCTCGGTCCGGTCCAGGGCAGCATCGTCGTCAGCGGAATGACGACCAGAAAGAAGCTTGCGACCAACAGGTACAGCCAGCCGGCGTCGACCTGGAAGATGATTCCGACGACGGAGACGATCATCGGCCCCAGCACCCGCGCGATGTTCTGCGCCATTTGCTGGAGCGCGACGCCGTTGGCCAGCATGCTGCGCGGAATCAGATCGCCCAGCCAAGACTGACGCGCCGGCCCCATCGCGGCGAAGCCGACGCCCATCAGGAGCGTCGTAACAAACAGCAGCGGCACGGTGATGCGGTCGGTCAGGATCAGAAAGCCGGTACCCAGAATCAGCAGCGCCGGGAACGTCTGCCCAGCCAGCACCAGCGGTTTCTTGGGATAGCGATCGGCGATCACGCCACCGAACGGTCCGAGGAAGAACATCGCGATCCCGGAGCCGGCCGCGGCGATCCCGGAATCGGTGTATGACTCCGAAATGTCGTAGGCCACGATCGGCACCAACAGAAACGAGGTCATGAACGCGGTGGTCGAAAGCAGCGAGCCGAACCACAGATAACGGAAGTTCCGCACACTGAACGATGCGAAGGTGGAGTGCAGCGCGTTCATCGGTCCTGCGTTTCATCGTCAGGCGCGCGCTGGCCGCGGCTTATTGCGACTGCGGTCAGCCTCGCCTCAACGTCCGGCACGGCAGCCGTCGCGGGGGCGGGCAACAGCGCTTCGGCGGCGCTGCCCGGCTCGGGCGGCAGGCCGCGGGTGCGACGCCAGGCCAGCCAGAGCCAGACCGCGCCGGCGAGCGCGATTGCGCCTAGCACCCAGAGCGCGGTGGGTGGATCGAATTCTGCGACGATCCAGATGCCGCTTGCTTCCAGAGCGAGCTGTCGGATCACTTCTCCCAGACTGAGCGCCGCGATGAGCAGTGAGAGCACCCGTCCGTAGTACTGCGGACGCGCGTTGATCAGGGCGAGCACTACGGCGATCATCACCGCGGTCCCGAAGGCGGTTACCGCAGTGAAACGCGATGCGACGAGCGCGCCTTCCACCGCCGCCGCCGCGCCCAGCCAGCAACCCGCCGCAAGCAGTACGGCGAAGCCCAACAACAATCTCGGAGCCAGCCGCCCGCTAAGCAGGCCGGCGAACGCGAACGGCAGCGCGAACGACGCTGCGGCCAGGCCGATGGCGACCTCGATTGAACCGAGGAACAGACTGCCGAATTCCGCTACCGTCCGGTAACCGATAAATTGTAGCGCGCCCTCTCCGCACGCGCCCAGCAACAGCATGAACAGCCAGAGCAGGCGCAGCCGCCGGTCGCCCGCGAGGTAGCCGATTCCGGCTCGTAGCTCGCGTAGTAGACCAGTGGGCGGCGCGGCCGGCGCGGCGGCGCCCGGCAGCCGCAGCGCCAGCGCAGCCGCGACGAGCGGGAGCGCCGCGATGATCAGATACTTCCAGCCGAAATCCGAGCGCCATTCGATGACGATTAACCAGAGCAGCACGGTTCCCGCAAGGCTGCCGAAGCCCACGGCAATCGCCGAATGCACCAGCCCGTTGGGCAGGATCCGCTTCGGGACCAGGTTCGCGACCCAGACATCGCGCGCTGATGCGAGCAGCACGCCGACCAGCGCCAGCGCCACCGACAACGCGGTCAGGACATCGAGTGTGATCGTATCGAGCAGCGTCAGGGCGCCGGTCGCCGCCAGCGCGGCAGCCGATGCGCACAAGGCGGCGACGACCAACCGTTTTCGGGAACAGCGATCGGCCAACACGCCGCAGAACGGCACGATCGCCAGCCCTCCCGCCACGATCAGCGTGTGCGGCCATGTCGCCGGAAGATAGGACCCGCTGAGCTCGATGCCGAGGTTGAGTGCCAATGTCGCGGCGGTGCCGGCCGGCGCCACGGAGAGGCAGACGACCAGCCAGAGCAGACGGAAGTCGCGCAGGGCGAACGAGGCGAAGACGGCCCGCAAAGCGTTCTGTGGGGCGTTCTGTGGGGCGTTCATCGCGCTGCTATCCGCCCGCGCCGAGGCTGCCGGCTTTCTGGCCGTCCATCAGCGCGACGGGGGCGACTCGCGCGGCGAACGCGGGGATCGGCGCGGGCGGCAGCTGCGGGGCCTGCTCGGCGACGGCTTCCGAGGGCGCGTCGTCCGCCGCCGTGCCTTGTTCCGTGGGCAGGTTCCGCGTGCGCAGCCAGCCGATCACCATCAACGCCGTCGCCGCCAGCGCCACCACGCCGATCACGGCCAGCGTCTGCCGCCCACCCATCGCGTCGGCGATCGCCCCCCAGATCGGCGCGAGCAGCGACTGGAAGCCGAAGCCCATCATCACCAGCGACATGACTCGCCCGAAGTACTGCGGTCGGGTGTTGGACATCATGATCGACTGGTTGACCAACATCACGCCCGATCGCCCCGCGCCGATCAGCCCCGCCGTGGCCAGAAACGCGCCGAAGGTCGGGGCCCAGGCCGTCGTCCAGAAGCCGACCGCCATCAGCCCGCCCATGCCCAAGAGCGCCGGCCAGGCGAAGCGGCCCGACACAAGCCCGGCCAACCCCATATTGACGAACATGCTCGGCACGCCGAGCGCGAGGAGCGGCAGGGTCAACGCGAAGGGGCTGCGGCCGAACTCCTCCGAGAGCATGCCCGACAAGAGCGTCTGGAAGGCGAAGCCGCACATCACCATGATCAGGAAGTAGGCCCAGAGGATGCGCAGGCGCGGATTGCCGATCATGTAGCGCACGCCCTCACGCAGCTCCGTCAGCACCGCCCGCTGCGGCTCGGTGCGCTCCGCCGGCTCGGTGCGGCGAATCATCGTGGTCAGCGGAATCACGATCACGAACAGCGAGGCGACTGCCAGAAACAGTTCGCCTTCGCCGAGCACTTGGCCCAACGCGCCGATGATCAGCACCGGCGTCGTCACCTGCGCGATGTTCATCGCCAGCTGCTGGAGGGCGACCGCGTTGGCGAGCAGGTTGCGCGGCATCAGCTCGCCGACCCAGGCCTGGCGTGCCGGGCCCATCACCGAGAAGGCCACGCCCATCAGCAGCGTCGCGCCGACCAGCAGCGGAACCGTGATCGCGCCGGTCACGATCAGCGCGCCGACGCCGGCGATCACCAGGCCCGGCGCGATCTGGCCCGCCAGCACCAGCGGCTTCTTCGCGTAGCGATCGGCGATCACGCCGCCGAACGGTCCGAGCAGCACCTGCGAGATGCCGGAGCCCATCGCGGCGATGCTGGCCATCAGATAGGAGTCGGTCAGCGCGTAGCCGACGGCGGGGATCAGATAAAAGGAGGTCATGAACGCGGTGACGGAGAGCAGCGATCCGGACCAGAGGAGGCGGAAGTCGCGCGAGGCAAACGCGGCGAAGGTGCGGTGGAGGCGATTCATCGGCTGGCAGGATCGTAGGCGGCGCAACTGCTTCGCGCTGCGCGAAACGATCGCGGCGGCGGCGGCGATGTTGCGCACGTGTCAGAGGGGGTGGCTGGGGTTGGCTCGGCGTATCGAGACGGGCTGTGAACGGCGTTGGGTTTGGGCCCCGCGTGCGCGGGGGGCGACGGACAAGGGGCGGCTATGGCGGGGGGAACGGGTTTAGCCGTTGTCGTAGCCCTTGGTGATGGGGGTGTCGGTGCGTTGGCCTGCCTGGCCTTGGGGGGCGAAGTCGTCGACGATTTGGCCGAGGTCGCTGCGCGCTCTGGGGGGCGGGAGTTGCTGGGGGTCGTCGGGGGTTTCGGCGAGGTGGAGGGTTTGGGTGGGGAAGGCGAATTCGACTTCGAGGCGCTCGGCGAGGCGGAGGATGTCGAGGTTGAAGATGTGGCGGGTGCGCAGCTCTTCGTTCCAGCTGGAGGCGCGGATGAAGGTGTAGACCATGATGTTGAGGCTGCTGTCGTCGAAGGTGACGAACTCGACGATGTAGTAGTCGCGGCGCATGTTGGGGTTGGCGCGGACGATGGCGCGGATGCCCTCGACGAAGGCCTGGATGCGGTCGGGGTCGGTGTGGTAGGCGACGCCGAGGGTGGTGGAGTAGCGGCGCCAGGTGCGACGGCCCATGTTGTTGACCTCGGTGTCGGTGATGCGCGCGTTGGGCACGGTGATCAGGGAGTCGGCGAAGGTGCGGATGCGGGTGGAGCGGAAGCCGACCTGCTCGACGGTGCCCTCGAAGTCGCCGATGATCACCCAGTCGCCGACCTGGAAGGGTTTGTCGGCGAGGATGGTTGCGCCGCCGAGCAGGTTGCGGATTGAGTCCTGGGCGGCCAGGGCGACGGCGATGCCGCCGATGCCGAGCCCGGCGATCAGGGAGGTGATGTTCACGTCGAGATTCTGGAGGATGAAGATCAGGCCGATTGCGCCGACGAAAATTTTGCCGGCGGTGCGGGCGAGGGGGACGAGCTGGTCGTCGAGCTTGGACTCGGTGCGCTCGGCGATGTGCATCCAGTAGTCGGCTCCGACGTCGACGAGGCGGAAGCCGAGCAGGGTGGCGGCGAGGGCGGAGGCGAGCGAGGCGAAGGTGTTGACGATCGATTCGACATCTGCATCGAAGTCGAGGACGGGGAAGCCGATCAGGACGGTCAGGGACGCGCCGAGCAGGGTGATCGGCAGTTGGATGCGGGTGATCTCGCGCTGCCAGAATTCGTGTCGATCGGGGTCGACATGGCGGCGGATCGCGAGCCAGAAAAGGCGCAGCGCGGCGATGCGCAGGGTGGCGACGATCAGCGCGAGGACGCCGATGCCGATGTATTGCCAGACCTCGATGCCGATGAAGGACTCGTAGAGCCAGGCGGGGGCGAGAACGTAGGTCATCGGGCCCCGCTCTCAGCGGCGGTCGCCGCGCGCATTTGCTCAGGCGGTCGGGTCGTGCTCGAAGCCGCAGGCCTTGTGCGAGCCGTCGCAGAAGGGCTTGCTGTCGGACTCGCCGCAGCGGCAGAGGGCGATGGCGGAGCCTTTGGGCAGGGGGATTTCGGCGCCGCTGTTGCCCTTGAGGACGATATCGGCGGCGGGGATGATGATCGGGCCGTTGGTGTTGATCGTGATTTCGGGCATCGCGGCGGGCCTCTCGAATGCGCCGCTCGCTGCGGATGCGCCGCGCTGGCCGAGCGGCGCGTGGAGCGGCTGTTCGTCTCGTAGCATAGCCGCAGCGCCATTCACGGCGCGACTGTTCCAGCAGCGATCGAGAGGGGTGCGCGATGCGTCTGACCGTTGAGTTTCCGTCCGTGGTGCATCGGGACGGGCCGCAGGGGGTGGCGGAGCTGGCGCAGGCGATCGAGCAGATCGGCTACGACGAGATCGACATCTTCGATCACGTGGTGATGGGGCATCCGCTGGAGGGTCGAGAGTCGGGGCCGTATCCGGCGAACATGCCGATTCTGGAGGCACTGATCACGCTGGGCTACATCGCGGCGGTGACGGAGCGGGTGGGGCTGGGCACGGAGGTGCTGGTGCTGCCGCAGCGGCAGCCGACGCTGGTAGCGAAGCAGGTGTCGACGCTCGACACGCTCTCGGGCGGGCGGGTGCGGCTGGGCGTGGGGGTGGGCTGGCAGGAGTCGGAGTACGAGGCGCTGGGGATGGATTTCCGTCGGCGCGGGGCGATGATGGACGAGGCGATTGAGCTGATGCGCGCGTCGTGGAGCGAGCCGTCGATCGATTACGAGGGCGAGCATTTCGTCTCGCGGGCGATGGCGATGGAGCCGAAGCCGCCGCAGGGCGGGGGGATTCCGCTGTGGATCGGCGGGGGCTCGCAGGCGGCGCTGCGGCGCGCGGGGCGGGTGGGCGACGGTTGGATGGCGAGCGGGATGCTGGGTGATCAGGCGTCGGCGGCGATCGGCGATGTGCGTCGGTATGCGGAGGAGGCGGGGCGCGATTCCGACGAGCTGGAATTTCAGGCGCAGCTCGCGCCGCCGCCGCGGGCGGGCGATGCGAGTACGCGCGATTTCTGGGCGCGCACAGCGGAGGTGGCGGCGACGGCGGCGGCGGCCCGCGAGGCGGGCTTCGAGTGGGCGGCGGTGAACGTCACCGGAGTGTTCGTCGCGGGGGCGCGGACGCCGGACGCGCTGACGCAGGCGCTGGCCGAGCTGCACGACGCGATTCGGTCCGAGGTGGGCTGAGGGGGCGCGATGGGTTCTGTTGGGCGGTGGGTACTCCGCACGCTGGCGCTGGTTGCGGTTGCGCTGGCCGTCGGCGGGTTGGCGGGGGAGCGGCCGGAGTTGGTTGGGGCGCAGGACGACAGTCAACCGTTGATCATCTTGGCCGCGATCGATGATGCGCTCGAGCCGAACGATGAGCGCTATCTGGAGCGCGTGCTCGAACGGGCTGAATCGCGCGGCGCTACAGCGGTGGTGATCCAGCTCGATACGCCCGGTGGGCTGGGCTCAACGATGCGCGATCTAGCCGGACAGCTGTTGGAGGCGACGACGCCGACAGTGGTTTACGTCTCACCGAGCGGGGCGCAGGCGGCGTCGGCGGGGACGCTGGTGACGGTGGCGGCGCACATTGCTGCGATGGCACCGGGGACGAATATCGGCGCGGCTTCGCCGGTCTCGGGCACGGGCGAGGACCTGCCGCCGACGCTGCGGCGCAAGGTGGATGAGGACACGACGGCGCTGGTGCGCAGCATCGCGTCGCTGCGCGGTCGCAACGCGGAGGCGATTGAGGCGACGGTGTTGGAGGCGCGCGCGTATACGGACGAAGAGGCGCTGGCGCTGAATGTGATCGACCGGATCGCGCCGGACCTGGAGGCGCTGCTGACGGCGATCGACGGGGAGGTCGTGATCACGGCAGGCGGCGCGCGGCGGATTGAAACGGCCGGGGCGGAGCTGGACGAGATCGGTCCCTCAATGGTTGAGCGCTTGCTCGAAATCCTGACCAACCCGACCGTGGCCTACACGCTGGTGCTGCTGGGCACCTACGGGGTGCTCTATGAGATTCGCGATCCGGGCAACTTCGGACCGGGCGTGATTGGGGTGCTCGGGCTGGTGCTGGGCTTTCTGGGGATCGGGCTGCTGCCGGCCAACCTGACCGGGGTGCTGCTGCTGGTCGCGGGCTGCGCGCTGCTGTTGCTGGAGTCGCAGCTCGACGGCTTCGGCTGGGCCGGGATCGGCGCGGTGATCTGCTGGCTGTTTGCCGGCTTCCTGCTCTTCGGCGAGCTGTTTCCGGAGCCGACGGCGCTCGACGATCCGCTGGAGATCAGCCAGTGGGTAATCGGCGTGTTCGTCGGGGTCACGCTGGGCTTTATCGCGCTGCTCTGGGCGTTGGGGCGCGGCGGCGGCAAATCGGAGGCGTTCATGGGCGAGGCGGAGCGCCGCCTGCTGGATCGCGAGGGCGCGGCGCTCGAGGCGCTGCGCCCCAGCGGGGCGGTGGAAATTGCGGGCGAGCGTCTGGTGGGGATGACGGAGGGCGAAGACATCGCGACGGGCGCGGCGGTGCGAGTGACGGGCATCTACGCGGGCGGCGTGGTGAAGGTGGTGCGCGCGGACGACGACACGGCGATACTGGCGATGCGGACCGCGCCGGGGCGCTCCGCAAGTTGGCATGGGAGCTGGCGTGAGAGCTGGCGCAGCCGCGCGGCGAGCCTGAGTCTGACGCGGCTCTGGGCGCAGCTCCGGGTGCGGCGGCGCTCCGAACACGTTGGAGAGGAATGACCGATGGGCATCATTCAGACGGTGGGACCGAACGAGGCGCTGATTCGCTCCGGGGGCGGCGACATGCCGAAGGTGGTGGTCGGCGGGCGGACGCTGGTGGTGCCGATCTTCCACCAGGCGCAGCGGCTCTCGCTGCACGTGATGACGCTGCATGTGATGACCGAGAACGTCTACACGGGCGAGGGCGTGGCGGTCTCGGTCGACGGCGTGGCGCAGGTGAAGGTGGCGCGCAGCGAGGAGGCGATCCGCACGGCTGCGCAGCAGTTCCTGGGCAAGACGGAGGCCGAAATTCTGGATGTGCCGCTGCAAACGCTGGAGGGTCATCAGCGCGCGATTCTGGGCACGCTGACGGTGGAGGAGATCTACCGCGACCGCGAGAAGTTCGCGTCGCAGGTGCGCAGCGTGGCGTCGCCGGACCTGGCGGGGATGGGGTTGGAGATCGTTTCGTTCACGATCCGCGACATCAAGGACCCCGGTGGCTATCTGGATGCGCTGGGGGTGCGGCGGACGGCGGAGGTGCGTCGCGACGCGACGATTGGGGAGGCGGAGGCGGAGCGCGACGCGGGCATCCGCTCGGCGGCGGCGCTGCGCGAGAAGGAGGCGGCGCGCTATGAGGCGGATACGCGGATCGCCGAATCGGAGCGCGGCTTCAGCGTGCAGAAGGCGTCCTACGACCAGGAGGTGAACGCTCGCCAGGCGGAGGCGGAGCTGGCCGATGAGCTGCAGCGCGCGCGCACGCAGCAGGAAATCCGCCGCGAGGAGGTGGAGATCGAGGTGGTGGAGCGGCGCAAGCAGATCGAGCTGCAGGAGCAGGAGATCGCGCGGCGCGAGCGGGAGTTGGAGGCGACGGTGCGCAAGCCGGCCGAGGCTGAGCGCTTTCGGCGGGAGACGCTGGCCGAGGCGGAGCGCAACGCGGTGGTCGCGCAGGCGACAGGGGACGCGGAGGCGGTGCGCCGACAGGGCGAGGCGCAGGCGGAGGTGATCCGCCTGACCGGCGAGGCGGAAGCGGACGCGATCCGCGCGAAGGGTCTGGCCGAGGCGGACGCGATGCGCACGAAGGCCGACGCCTGGAAGGAGTACGGCGAGGCGGCGGTGGTGCAGCAGGTGCTGGAGGCGCTGCCGGCGGTGGCCGAGGCGGTCGCGCAGCCGTTGGCGCGGACGGATCGGATCGTGATGTTCGGCGGCGGCGACGGCGGGTCGGGTCCGAGCAAGCTGACGCAGGACATTACGCGCACGGTGGCGCAAATCCCGGAGGTGGTGGAGTCGCTGACGGGCATCGACATCGTGGGCAGCATCAAGAACATCCCCGGCCTGGAGGCCACCACCCGCCGCTCGGAGGAAGCGCCCCCGCCGACGCAAGAACCGCCGGCGGCGGCGGCTGAGAGTGCCGATGAGGATGAGGAAGAGCGCCCCTCGTGAGCGGCGAGATGATCACCGAGGACGGGGTGCTGCCGATCGCGCTGGGCGACAACTGGGTCTACGCGGTGATTTCGGACGGGGATGCGGTGTTGGTCGATGCGGGGCCGGATTTCGACGGTGCGTGGGAGGCGCTGGTCGCGCAGCTGGAGGCGGCGGGGCTGTCGCCGGGCGACATCCGCACGGTGTTCGTGACGCACGCGCACATCGATCACTGCGGGCTGGCGCACCGCTGGCAGGATCAGGGCGTGCCGGTCGCGGCGTGGTCGCGCGAGGGGCCGCAGTTTCTGCACGGGCGCAACATCATCGGCTACCAGACGCAATACGTCTTCCGCGCGCTGGAGCGGATGGGCACGCCGCAGGAGCGGGTGACGGGCTTCATTGCGGAGCGGGAAAAGATGCGCGCGGCGTTCCGCGCGGGCGACGACACGGGCGGCGGGCGGCGGCGGGCGCGCTGGCCCGGCCTGATTCGCGGCACGCCGTTTGAGCCGGATTTGCCGCTGGAGGACGGCGCGGAGCTCGCGGTGGGTGAGCGCCGCCTGCAGCTGGTGGCGGCGCCCGGCCACACGCCGGGCAACGCGGTGCTTTTCGAACAGGAGACGGGCGCGCTGTTCAGCGGCGACCAGCTGATTCCCGGCTCGATCCCCAACCCGGGCTGGCACTACGACCTGAGCGTTGAACCGCCGCGGCGGTTCCGCAGTCTGCCGGCTTTCGCGGCCTCGCTGGAGAAGGTCGGGGGGTTGGGCGTACGGCGGTTGTATCCGGGCCACGGCGAGCAGAGCGACGCGGTGGAGCAGGAACTGGAGCGCAACCGCCGCCACCACGCGAAGCGTCAGGGCCAGCTGCGCGAGGCGCTGGCGGCGGGCCCGGCGACGCCCTATGAGCTGATGCGGGCGCTCTTCCCGCGCCTGCCCGATCGCCGTCTCTGGCAGGCGATGGCGGAGGTTGTGGGGCAGATCGATGCGCTGGTTGAGCGCGGCGAGGCCGTTGAGGTGGAGGAAGACGACCTCCTCTGCATTCGCCTTGTCTGATACTCAACCAACCGTGTGCGCCGCAGGAAGCGTCGCAGGTGACTCGGGGCGATTCGCTAAGTTCAGGGGCGAACTGGGACAGCAGTTGGAGGTGCGGTCATGGGACGGGTGTACGGCCAGCTCAGTTGGGAGGAGCGCTGCGCGATCGCCCGACTCCGGGGCGAAGGCTGCTCGGCGCGGCAGATCGCAGCGGCTCTGGCTCGCTCGCCGTCGACGATCGCGGCGGAGTTGAAGCGCAACGCGGGGGCGGACGGCGGCTACGACCCGGACGCGGCCCAGTCCCGCAGCCGGGCGCGGCGCAAGCGCGGCCTGAAGCTGGAGCGCGACGACGCGCTGCGCGAGCGGGTGCTGGAGCTGCTCGACCAGGAGCTCTCGCCGCAGCAGGTCGCGGGCCGGCTGCGCCGCGAAGCGGGCCGCACGGTGATCTCCCACGAAGCGATCTACGAGTTCAGCTACGCCCAGATCAAACGCACCAAGGACTACCGCTGGCGGCGGCTGTTGCCGCAGGGGCGCAGCCGCCGGCGGCGCCGCGGCGCGCGGGCCCGGCGCAGCTCGGCCGACTACATCAAGCTGCGCCGCCCGCTCGCCGAGCGCCCCGCCGAGGCCGCCGCGCGCAGTGAGCCCGGCCACTGGGAGGCGGACCTGATGCAGTTCGGCCGCGGCGGTCCCGCGCTGCTCGTGCTGCAGGACCGCTGCACCCGCGCGCTGCTCGCCGCGGCCCTGCCGAGCAAAGCCGCCGACCCGCTGATCCGCGCCCTGCGCCGGCTGCTCGCCGCCCTGCCGCCGAGCCTGCGCCGCAGCGTCTGCTTCGACAACGGCTCCGAGTTCGTGCGCCATTACGAACTGCACGCGCTCGGCGTCGACACGTTCTGCTGCGACCCCCACGCGCCCTGGCAGAAGGGCGGCGTGGAAAACGCGATCGGCCGGCTGCGCGGCCCGCTGCCCCGCTCCACCGACCTCGCCGCGCGCTCCCGCCGCGCGCTCAACCGGACGCTCGCCCGCTTCAACAACACCCCCCGCAAATGCCTCGACTTCCAAACCCCAGCCGAACTGCTCCAGGCCCAACTGTCCAGCTTGCAGACTGAACCCACATTCCCGCTCGGGGGCGGGAACGACGAGAGATGAGGGCAGGAATGACAGAGGTGTAAACAGGCGCTCAGCGGCTGAACGCCGAAGCGGGCGGCTCCGAAAGGAGCCGCCCGCTTCGTGGGGTTCTCCGCGCGCGCCGGTCAGGCGCGGCGCGGGCTACTGGGCCGGCGCTAGGGAGCGTCGTACCACTTGATGAAGTCGGTCGACCACCACTTGCCAGGCTCGGCCGGGGTGGGGATGCGGTCGTGGTTGGGCGGCACGTTGGCCATGACCTGACCGTCCCGCGTCATCAGCGCCAGCTGCATGTGGCCGCTGCGCAGCAGTCGCACCGCGATCCGGCCGATCATCATGTCCTGGCAGTCGCAGGCGACGGTTTCCCCAAACGGGGTACCGTCGGCTGTGCGGTCCGCGTGAGCGGAGACGGTCATCACCTCGCTGTAGTACCAGCGGCCGACGGTCAGGTTGCCGTCGCGCGGCACCCAGCGGAACTGGGGGTCGATCCAGATATCCGGGCCCGTCTGCACGACCCTGAAGGCGAACTCCATTGAGCCGTCGGCTGCGACGCGACCGTGGATCCTGCCCCAACCATCAGGGATCTGCGCCACGGCATCTGTGGGATCTACCGCAGGCTCGCCGTCTGTGCAGACCTCCTTGATGATGTCGAACCGCCCAATCACGTCGGGGGCCGGGGCGGGCTCGATCATTCCCCAGCAATGCACAACGCCTTCGCTCACCGCGGCGGTTGCGCTGAAGCGTACGGCCTGCTCGGCGTTCGCAGGCGGCGGGGCATCGGCCGAACCGCCCATGTCGAAGATGCCGCAGCTGAAGGTGCCGCCGGCCGAGACCTGGTTCCAGCGCGGGCTGGATATCCGGACCAGCGCACCCTGATCGGTGCGACGAAGCACGCTCGTGGGCGGCACGGTGCGGCCGCTGCCCAGGTCCTGGCCCCAGCAGTCCATGTTGGTGGGCGGCGCGAGCGAGATGGGCTCGGTCACCGGCATGCCGTCGATCGTGGTGGTGACGCGCGAGGCCGGCTCGGGCGCTTCGGGGTTGACTTCGCGCAGCGGGAAGTCGTCGAAGGTCGAGATTGCACAGGCGTGCCAGCGTCCGGCGCTCAGCTGGGTGTACTCGCCCGCCGGCGGGTACTCCTGCGCCGAGTCGTTGGAGCCCCAGCAGAGCGCTCCGCCCTCGCGGTTGATCGCGCAAGTGAAGTTCTCGCCCGCCTCGATGCTGTGGAACTCGCCCGATCGCACGAGCGAACCGGACGCATCGATCAGCGCAGGCTGCGGCTGCAGCAGCTGCATCGGCACGCGGATCTGGCCGTGCGAATTGCTGCCCCAGCAGTCAACGAGGCCGGTGGTGCGGACGGCGCAGGTGTGGTTGGCGCCGGCAGTGACATCGACGTACAGGATCTGGTCTCCCCTGATCGGCGTCGTCGCGTCCTCGCCATCACCGATCGCGCCGTTGGTCCGAGCCGCGACGCCGCCCAACCCCGCGCCGGGGTCGTTCGGCAGCGGCGGACCGTAGCCCGCGCCCGGGCTGCCCGGAACGCCGGCCTGCCCGCTGGAGTTGTCGCCCCAGCAGACGATGCTGCCGGCCGGGATCGTGTCGGCGCCACCCTCGCGCATCGGCGCGACATCAATGGTGGTCTCGGCTTCCAGCACGCAGGTGTGGTAGCCGCCGGCGACGATCTTGGTGAAGCGCGGGCTGGGAATCTCTGCGTCTGCTGACGTCCCGAGCAGGCCGATGGGAATCTGGGATTGCTGCCTGGAGTTGTCGCCCCAGCAGTAGACCTCGCCCTCGGTGGTGATGGCGCAGGTGTGGAGGTTGCCTGCGGCGACCGCCGACCAGCGCACCGGCTCCTGGTCGACCAGGTAGCGGTTGCCCTCAGCGGCCTGCTGGCCGTCTTCGTTGACGGCCGGCCGGTCGTCGGGGCCGATTTCCATCATGCCAGGGTCGTCCCGGCCGGTCCGCACATCATTGCCGCGGTTGACGCTCAGCGCCGGCATGTCAAGCCGCCCATCGGCAGAGACACCCCAGCCGATGAGCGTGCCGTCGGCCTTCAGCGCGTATGCGTGGTCGCTGCCAGCCGAGATCTGAACAGCCTTGAGGCCCAGCACTTCGGCTTGCCCCACAACTTCCGAGTGACAGATTGGGGGAGTCGCCGGCTTGCCACCGGACCCCGGAATGCAGGTACCGAAGAGAACATCACCGTCTTCGGCTTCAGCTCCCACTGGCGCACTCACCGAGAAGATGGCAAGCGCCGCCGCCGCCACCAACAACGCGAGCGCCAGTGTCATTCGCCAGGGGCTACGAGCGAGGGTTTTTACCCCCCCCCCCCCGAGATCAGAGTTCGCACAAGCATTCAGTCCTCGCAGCTCCCACTGCCCGGCGGCACGTACCTCCGGCGCACAGGCGACAGACTAGAGCAGGAAACGCCGCACGCGCAAGTTTGCGGACAAGCGCCGGGGGCGGAACGGTCCACAGCCCTCCGCCATAAGCGCGCCGTTCCGTCGCGCAGCGGCGCTCCCTCGGCGCGATCGCGGCGAGCTGCGCGAGGTGGGGGCGATGCCTGCGCCGATGCGCCGCCCGACCAGATAGGACCTGCGCGCGAGCGCTCCGTGCGCTGGGCCTGTTGCGAAGGCGCGGCGGCGTGCGGGTGGGCGGCGACGGCGGATTGAGGGGCGCGCCCCGCGCACCGGGCGGGGAGGCGCGGCTGGTCAAGCACGATTTTGTTTACGTGTGGATTACGTGGATAACTCGCAGGTGGAGCGGCGGGCTGAAGGGGCGCTGCGCTCTTGGGGCCGTCGGGGCGGGCGTGTGGCGCGGGCTACGCGGGGGGTGGGAGCGGCTTGCCTGCCGGGCTGGCGCGCTGGTAATGTGGCGGTGTTGGGGATTGGTCTAGTGGTAGGACGACTGACTCTGGATCAGTTAGCGGGGGTTCGAATCCTCCATCCCCAGCCAACCTGCCACATCTGCTGCGCGATTCTGATGCGTGGGGCATTCGTCTAGCGGCCTAGGACACCGCCCTCTCAAGGCGGAGATCGGGGGTTCGAATCCCCCATGCCCTACCACTTCCCTTTTCCAACAACTCCCCGACTCACAAGCTGCGGACGATGTCGGCTCGGGGGTCGAAGGCGATGACGCGCTCGAGTCCGGCGGCGTGACAGGCGGCGGCGATTGACTGGGCTTCGCGCTCGTGGCGGGCGGCGTTGGCGACGACGACGACGTATTGCGCGCTCTCGGGCACACCTTTGCGCCCGCCCTGGGGGTGGGCGAGCACGGCGGCGACGATCTCCGGGACGACTTCGCGGCAGCCTGCGGCCTGCGGGCCGAGCAGCGCGCGGACGCGCTCCGGGCGGTGGACGCGGCGCTCGTCGAGCGGCTGCCCGATCACCTGCGCGCCGACGACGGCGGCGACGAGGTCGACGTCGTGGGGGATGACCGGCTCGTGCTCAGCCGGGGCCTTGAAGGGGCGTCCGGCGGAGCCGTCGGCCTCGACGACAACCAGGCCGACGCCGGGCGTCCGGAGCGCGCGGGCGGGCCAGTCGGGCTGGACACCGAGGATGCGCTCGCGGTCGCCGCGGCCGGCGCCGACGATCGCGGAGCTGAGCCCGCGCCGCTGCACATCGTCGAGCGCGGCGGCGCGGGAGGCCTCGTTGGCGCCCACGATCAGCGGGATTTCTTTGCTCTCGGGCGGGAGCGTCATTTTGGTCGTGGTGGTGAGGATCGTGAAGTCTTCGGAGGCTTCGGCGGCCAGGGCGAAGAGCAGCGTGGTTTTGCCGCCGCCGCCGACCGTCGCGGCGAGGGCGGGGCGTTCGATTCCCAGAGCGCGGTGCAGCAGCAGCTTCGTCATGTCTCCTGATCCTGACCCACCGCCTCTTTCAAGCGTAAACTTGGAATCTGAAAGTGGCGCACCCAAAGAACGTCAAATTCAGGACGCAATTCAGCGTCGTCATTCTGGCCGGCGGCTTTGGTCGGCGGTTGGGGCGGGACAAGGCGACCTGTGCGGCGGCGGGGCGTCCGTTGCTGCACTGGACGGCGCTGGCGGCGGCGGAGGCGACGGACGACATTGTGGTGGTGCGGCGGGAGGATCAGGAGTTTCCGCCGGCGCCGGGCGCGCCGTGGCGGGAGGTATGCGATCGTCGTTCGGAGCGTGGGCCGCTGGCGGGTCTGGAGGCAGCGCTGGAGCGGGTCGCGCACGATACGGCGGTGTTGGTGGCGTGCGATATGCCGCTGGTGCGAGCGGAGGTGCTGGCGGCGGTGGCGGCGGCGAGCGAGGGGCGCGGGGTGGAGATCGCGATGCCGGTGGTTGGGGGGTATGCGCAGCCGCTGTTGGCGGCGTATCGGCGGAGCGTGGCGGGGCATGTGCGGGCGCTGCTCGATGAGGGGGAGGGGCGGCTGCGGGCGTTGCTGCCGCTGGTGGAGCATGCGCTGATTGCGGAGGAGGAGTTGCGGCGGCGCGATCCGCAGCTGGAGTCGCTGACGAATGTCAACCGGGTTGAGGATTTGGAGCGGGTGGAGCGTATTCTGCGCACTCGCGGCGCGCCGCGCGGGGAGACAGCGAGTGAGGCGGCCGACGCAGAGGAGGGCGAGTCATGGCGATGTACCGGCGGGTGCTGACGGGGCAGGTGGCGCCGGGGCGTCACCAGGAGTTTCTGCGGGCGGTGGAGGCGGCGCTGCAGTATCAGGCGGCGCGGGGGATTGAGGCGCGCTTCTCGGTGTGGGACGCGATTTCGGGGCCGGCGAGCCGGGTGGAGATCATCGCGGAGTTCGACAATCTGCTGGAGTTGGAGCAGTTTGAGGAGTTGGCGGCGCAGGATCAGAATTTCGCGCAGTTGCGGCGGGCGGTGCGGGAGGCGATGGTGTTCGAGTCGACGGAGATCGCGATCTATCGGGTGCTGGTGGGGTGAGGGGCTGGGGAGCGCCGTGCTCGCGTGTGGTTCGGTAGGATCGCCACGACTGTCGAAGCGGCTCACGTGATGAGGGGGCGATGATGAGAACTGCGGCGCGATGGGCGCGCAGGCGTGCGGGCGCGGTCGGGCGGAAGGTCGCGGCGCTCTGGCGAGAGCGTGGAGAGTCGATTGAGCGGCGGCGGCCCGTAGAGTACGGCGGCGAGGGCATGGACGTCGGCGGGCTGTTCTAGGGCGAGGGGCGGCGATGGTGCGGGTTGATGCGGAGCGGGAGCGGGAGTACCGCGAGGCCTGGGAGGCTTGGCAGAAGCAGCTGGGGCGTTTGCACGAGGTGTTTCTGGAGGGCGATTCGATCGGGCCGCCGCAGTTGAAGGGGCTGCTGAATCGCGAGGCGCGGGCGAAGGAGCGGTACGACGCGGCGCGGGCGGCGCTGTTGGGCGTGGGGCCGGCGGGCGGGCGGATTGGCGGGCCAAGCGAGGGCGGGGGATTGGACGGCCTGGCGCGGCAGTCATAGACTCTGAGTGAGCGGCCTGCGCGAGCGGCGGAGCGGCCCTCGGGCAACAACCATGAGCGACGATTACGGCGTAGATCTGGATGAAATCCTGCGCGTGATCGAGCGCGCGGCGGTGCTGATCGTGCGCTTTGAGGTGCTCGAGCAGCGGCTGTTGGTGGACTTTCGCGCGGACGGGGCGGACGGGCCGATCATCACGATGGTGGATCGGGTTAACTCGGCGGAGGAACGGTTTCGGCACCTGAAGTCGCTGCGTCCGCGGCTGCCGCTGCCGGAGCGGATTCTCTCGTTTCCGTGGCCGCGCGCGGTGGCGGCGTTCGACGAGGCGGGGGTGTGGGATCGGATTGCGGATCGGCTGCGCGGTCTGGGCGTGGACGACGAGGTGCTGGAGCGGACGCACCGCAGCCTGCACCAGGGCGAGGCCGCCGTCACCCTGGCGGCGATCCGCGGTGGCGAGGGCTTCCGCACCATCTGGGAGCGCCAGGCATGAGCGACCCGCGACCAATCGACTTCCGCAGCGATACGCTGACGCTGCCCTCGGCGGGGATGCGGGAGGCGATGGCGGCTGCGCCGCTGGGCGACGATGTGTTCGGCGAGGATCCGACGATCAACGAGTTGCAGCGGCGGGCGGCGGAGATCGTCGGCAAGGAGGCGGCGCTGTTCGTGGCGTCGGGCACGATGGCCAATCTGACCGCGCTGCTGGCGCAGACGCGGGCCGGCGACGAGCTGATCGTGGGGCGTCTGGCGCACATCGTGCGCTCGGAGGCGGGCGGCGTTTCGCGGCTGGGCGGCGTGCTGGCGACGATCATCGAACAGGACGCGGACGGCGGGATTGATCCCGACGCGGTGGCGGCGGCGGTGCGGACGGACGACATTCATCAGCCGCGCACCTCGCTGCTGGCGCTGGAGAACACGCACAATTTCTGCGGCGGCGCGGCGCTGCCGCCGGCGCGGATGCGCGAACTGGCCGATACGGCGCACGCGCACGGTTTGCGGGTGCATGTCGACGGGGCGCGCATCTTCAACGCGGCGGTCGCCTGCGGCTGCTCGGCGGCGGAGCTGGTCGCCGAGGCCGACAGCGTCTGCTTCTGCCTCTCGAAGGGGTTGGGCGCGCCGGTCGGCTCGGTGATTTGCGGCGACGCCGAGTTCGTCCAGGAGTGCCGCCGGGTGCGCAAGCTGGTCGGCGGCGGCTGGCGCGAGGCGGGGATGCTGGCGGCGGCCGGGCTGTACGCGCTGGAGCACAATGTGGAGCGGCTGACGGATGATCATCAAAACGCGCGGCAACTCGCGCGCGGGCTGGCGGAGTTGGGCTATCCGATCCGTCCGGACGAGGTGCAGACGAACATCGTGATCTTCCCGCTCGCGCCGACGGACGAACAGCCCAACCCGGCGGGGGCGCTGGCCGCGCGGCTGGCGGAGATCGGCGTGCGCACCTCGCCGATCGGGCGGGCGCAGCTGCGTTTCGTGACGCATCTCGATATCGATCGGGTGGACATTGAGGAAACGCTGGAGCGCATTACGGCGGCCGGAATCGCGCCCGACGGGGCGTCGGCTTGATGCTGCGGCGCCGCGCGCCGGCGATCCTCGCCGCCGTTGCCGCGGCGCTGGCGCTGTTGGCCTGCTCGTCTTCGACGCAGTTCGAGGACCCGTCGAATCCGGTCGCGCAGATTCCGTGGCCCGATTATGAGCGGCTGACTTACGCGATCTTCGACCAGACGGATACGGAGCTGGGCACGTTCACGCTGGAGACGGAGCGGCAGGGGGATACCTGGCTGCTGCGGCAGCGCTTCGAGTTGACGAGCTCGGACACGATCGAGGAGCGCTGGGTGCGGGTGGACGCGGAGACGCTGCGGCCGATTGAGCAGTCGCTGGAGGCGGAGTCGGCGGCGGAGCGGATTACGGTGAGCGGAGTGTACGGGGCTGACGAGGACGGGGAGCTGTACGTGGACGCGGTGGTGGATGAGCAGGGGGAGGAGCGGATTGCGGAGCGGGTCGAGGCGGGGGATTTCGCGTTCGATAACGAGTCGTCGGCGTGGCTCTGGCGGAGTATCGCGTTCGGGCCGGATCTGGAGCTGACGTACCGCTCGGTGAATGTTTATCAGCGGCGCTCGCAGCTGGTGCAGTTGGCGGTGCGGGGGCAGGACACGCTGCGTGGGCCGGAAGGCGATGTGGTGGTCTGGCAGGTGGTGGCGACGCCGGGGGTGGAGATCAGCCGCGCGTGGTATGAGCTGGAGCCGCCGCATCGGTTGATTCGGTGGGATCAGCAGCCGCGGCGGTATGTGTTGGTGGAGGTTTCGACGGAGCGGGCGGAGTGAGGCTTGGGGCGGTTCGTCTAGCTTGACCTCCAGGTCGACCAGGCTTGGCGGCAAGGAGCGCTGATGTCGTTCGCTGCTGTGTGGAACATCAGGATCGTAGCTGGGGGGTTCGCGCTTGGCGCGCTGTTGCTCGCGGCGAGCGCCGTTCTTGGCGTGGCAGGTGACTGGGAGCGGGCGGCGGCGCAGGACAGAGGGCGCGCAGTCACGATCACCGTTGGCTCGCTACACGCCTGTGCGCTGCTCGACTCGGGCGCGGTGGAGTGCTGGGGAAGCGGCAACCACTACGGCCAAATGGACGCGCCCGACGGTCGCTTCAGCGCCGTCAGCGCAGGCTATTCGCACACCTGCGGGCTGCGCGACACCAGTGTGGTGGAGTGCTGGGGAAGCGGCAACCACTACGGCCAAATGGACGCGCCCAACGGTCGCTTCAGCGCCATCAGCGCGGGCTTTCGGCACACCTGCGGGCTGCGCGAGACCGGCGAGGTTGCGTGCTGGGGAGACAACGATCACGGCGAAACGGACGCGCCCAGCGGCCGCTTCAGCGCCGTCAGCGTCGGTTCAAGCTACACCTGCGGGCTGCGCGAGACCGGTGCGGTCGAGTGCTGGGGAGACAACGATGTCGGCCAAGCAGACGCGTCCGGCAGTCGCTTCAGCGCCATCGATGCCGGCTCGTACCTCGCCTGCGGGCTGCGCGAGAGCGGCGAAATCGAGTGCTGGGGAAGCGACTACCTCGGCCAGCGGAACGCCCCCAGTGGCCGCTTCAGCGCCGTCAGCGCCGGCGCGAACCGCGCCTGCGGGCTGCGCGAGAGCGGCGAAATCGAATGCTGGGGGGAGGAACTCTATATTGCCGACCAACTGGAAGCATCCGGCGACCGCTTCAAAGCCCTCAGCGTCGGCAGGGACCACACCTGCGGACTGCGCGAAAGCGGCGCTGTCGAATGCTGGGGCGGCTACAGCTACGGCCAGGCGGATGCGCCCAGTGGTCGCTTTATCACCGTCAGCGCCGGCGAGCAGCACACCTGCGGGCTGCGCGAAACGGGCGAAGTTGAATGCTGGGGGTACGAACTGGATATTGCGGACCTGCCGGAAGTGTCCGGCGACCGCTTCAAGGCCATCAGCGACGGCTCGGGCAACACCTGCGGATTGCGCGAGACCGGCGAGATCCGGTGTTGGGGATGGGCGCCAGCGCCAAGCGGACGCTTCAGCGCGGTTAGCGTCGGTTGGTGGCACACCTGCGGACTGCGCGAGACCGGCGAGGTCGAATGCTGGGGAGACAACCTGAACGGCCAAGCGAACGCGCCCAGCGGCCGCTTCAGCGCCGTCGGCGCCGGCCGGAGCCACACCTGCGGCGTGCGCGAAGGCGGCGAGGTGGAGTGCTGGGGAATCATCTTCTACGTCCACCAGGCCCGCACGCTCAGCGGCCGCTTCAGCGCCGTCAGCGCCGGCTGGCACCACACCTGC
Source organism: Dehalococcoidia bacterium (assembly GCA_965242565.1). Taxonomy (GTDB): domain Bacteria; phylum Chloroflexota; class Dehalococcoidia; order Bin125; family Bin125; genus CATQGW01. The sequence goes on from OZ251457.1 coordinate 2,827,741, forward strand.
GGGTTGCGCGACGGTGGTGAAGTCGTGTGCTGGGGAGACAACGATTACGGCGAAACGGACGCCCCTGGCGGACGTTTCAGCGCCGTCAGCGTCGGCCGGTGGCACACCTGTGGGTTGCGCGAGAGCGGTGCGGTGGAGTGCTGGGGGTACACGTTTGACGGGCAGGCGCGGCCGGCGGCCGGCAAGTATGTCCAAATCAGCTCCGGGACGCATCACGCCTGCGCACTGCGCGAAGACGGCGCGGTCTCCTGCTGGATGATGTACAACGGCGCGGCGGATGTGCCGGGCTGGTTGCGCCCAAGCGGGTTGCCGAGCACGGGGACGGGTGGGCTGCTTGGTCGGGGCGGTGCTTGCAGGTTGGGGTGATCGCGCTGGTTTTGTTGGGCGTCTCGCTGTTGTCGTTGCTGGTCCTGTCGGCACGGCTCCGCCGTTGCGGGTAGACCCGGATGTGGTGGGGAGTGGCCAGGGTGCGGTGTCGGGGCGCGGTGACGGGCATTGACAGGTCTCTTGTTCTGTTGTGGGGGAGCGATGGTATCACGGTGTGGGGTGGAATGGGGAGATTCCCGCTCGGGGGCGGGAATGACGGGAGAAGGTGTGCGGCGGTGGTGCTGGTCACTTCGAGATACCCCCGTTCGAGCCGGGGGCAGGCTCCGCGGCAAGCGCGGGTATGACGGAGTGGGGGGACGGGTATGACGGGGGATAGGGGCGCGAACATTGAGCAGCCTTGCGAACGGGGGTTGGCGGGTCGGTTGGGGCTTTTGCGCTGCGGATGGGGGTTGGGTTTAGGCCCCAGATCAAGTCGGGGGCGACGGGGCTTAAGGATGGCGTTGGGTGCTGTTCACGTCGAGATACCCGCGGCAAGCGCGGGTATGACGGATCCCGGGGGCGGGTATGGCGGATCCTGGGGCGGGTATGGCGGATCCTGGGGCGAGTATGGCGGGGAGATGGATGGGGATGGCGGGAGGTGAGTGGGGGTGTCAGGAGCGGTCGGGGCGGGCCCATTCGGGGCGTTCTTGGTCTTCGGGGGGGGCGAAGGAGGTGTCGTCTTCGGGGCGGGCTTCGGGGGGGTGGTCGGGGTCCTGGTCTGCGCCGGCGGCGAAGCGGGCGGCCTGCTCGTCCATTTCGGGGTGGGCGGCGACGGTGGCGGCGACGCGCTCCTCGACGGTGGGGGCGAAATCGACGCGATGGGCGGTACCGGCGGCGACTTCCTCCTGGATGTCGGCGGGCAGTTCGGCGGCGAAGCGGGAGCGCTCGTCGCGTACGGTGTAGCGGAAGAGCTCCTGCTCCTCGGGTTCGAGCAGGCGTCCGTCGCGCATTTCCTCCACGCGCGGGACCAGCTCCATCACGGTGCGGTCGTGGGTGGTGGTGATGATGGTGACGCCCTCGTCCACCACGAGATCGTGCAGCAGGCGGAAGATGCTCACGGCGGTGCTGGAGTCGAGCTCGCCGGTCGGCTCGTCGGCGAGGATCAGGGCGGGGGCGTTGGCCAGCGCGCGGGCGATGGCGACGCGCTGCTGCTCGCCGCCGGAGAGCTCGTAGGGGCGGTGGCGGGCGCGGCCGGCGAGGCCGACCTGTTCGAGCAGCTGGTCGGCGCGGCGGCGGCGCTCGCGGATGCTCGCTCCGGCGATGCGCAGCGCCAGCTCCACATTTTCGTAGGCTGAGAGCAGCGGGAGCAGGCCGAAGGACTGGAAAACGAAGCCGACGCGGTGGCGGCGCAGCTGGGTGAGCTGCGACTCGTTGTAGCCGGTGATGTTTTCGCCGTCGATGTAGACCTCGCCGCTGCTCGGCTGGTCGAGGCCGGCGATCATGTTGAGCAGTGTGGTCTTGCCCGAGCCGGAGCGTCCGATCAGGGCGACGAATTCGCCCTGGCGCACTTGCAGCGAGGCGTCGCGGACGGCCCAGATGTCTTCGCTGCCGACATGGAAGCGGCGGCTCACGCCGCGCACATCCACGACCATTTCGGTACCGGGGCTGTAGTTGTTGGCGGTGGTCATCGGGGCGGCGGTCCGTCCTCGCTCTGGACGGGCGTGATCACGATGCGCCCGTCGCGCTCGTTGACGCGGGCGCGGCGGCCGAGGTCGACGGCCTCCAGCAGCGGCTTGGGGATTTGCAGTCGGCCCGCGCCGTCGACGACGGCGTATTCGTCGTGGACCACCTCGGAGATGTCGGTGCCCGCGTGCTCGATTCGCCGCACGGTCTCGGTGGCGATCGTGCCGTCGCGGATCGCGACGACACGGTCGACGCGGGCGGCGATGGCCGGGTCGTGGGTGACGACGATGATGGTCAGCCCGAACTGGTTGGAGAGGTTGCGGAAGAGCTCGAAGATTTCCTCGGAAGTGTGGGTATCGAGCTCGCCGGTCGGTTCGTCGGCGAGCAGCAGGGGCGGGTCGTTGCTGAGCGCGACGCCGATGCTGACGCGCTGCTGCTCGCCGCCGGAGAGCTGGTCGGGGCGCTGGCGGCGTTTGTCCATCAGCCCGACCGCCTCGAGCAGCTCAAGCGCGCGCTCGCGGGCGTGCTTGCGGGTGCGCCCGGCCAGGATCATCGGCACTTCGATGTTTTGCTGGGCGGAGAGGTAGGGGATCAGGTTGCGGCCGGTCTGCTGCCAGACGAAGCCGACTTCTTCGCGGCGGTAGTCGACCAGTTCCTCTTCGGAGAGCGCGAGGAGGTCGCGGGTGTTGACGAACGCGGTACCGGCGCTGGGCACATCGAGGCCGGCGAGCACGTTGAGCAGGGTGGACTTGCCGGAGCCCGAGGCGCCGACGATGGCCAGCACTTCGCCGCGGCCGACGGTCAGGTCCAGCCCGCGCAGGGCGACGACTTCAAGGTCGGCGATTTTGTAGATCTTGAACAGGTCGCGGCAGACCACGTGGTCGTCGCGGGCGAGCTCGTCGGGGCGCGTCGGCGGCGTTGCTGCGTTGGTCGTCACTGGCGCACGCTCACTCTTTCCGCTGCCGCGCGGCCGCAGGCGGCGTTTGGGGCACGATACCGCGTCGCCGCGTATCGCGCCCGTCAGAAGGGGCCGGAGAGGAAATCCCAGATCGCGTCTACGGCGTCGAGCGCGGTGAAGTCGTCGAGCCACTTGCCGGTGTGCAGCACGTATTCGTGGAAGACTTTGAGCGCGGCGAGGATCAGCAGCCACTTGACGGCGGTGCGCGGGTCGAGCGGCTGCGGCTCGCCGTCGATCTTGCCCACCCAGCGCGAGGGCCAGTGGCGGCGGCTGGCGACGTAGAGGAACCAGAACTCGAGGACGTTGGGGAAGAAGATCAGAATCTCGCGCCCGGCGCCCGCCAGAAAGACGACGAAGCCGACGAGCCGGTAGGCGAAGAGGCCGAGCGCGATGTTGCGCTCCAGGCCGCTCCAGCGCCAGGCGACGACGAGGAAGAGCGCGATGTAGACCTGATCAAGCCACTTGTCCCAGCCCTGGTAGTCGGAAATGCCGCCGAGGTCGATCAGTTGCCGCCAGAAGAGGTCGGAGAGGTCGATGAAGACGGCGATCAGCCCGCCGACGAAGGCCCAGCGCAGCACCGGCAGGGAGCCGGCGACGCGGATCAGGCCGATGACCAGCGCTTCCATGCGCGAAGGCTAGGGCGCGTTTGCGCGAGTCGGGGTGTTTTGGGTGGGTTTAGGGTGGTGCCTTATCTGGTCGGTAGTGGTCGGTAGTGGTCGGATTTGTTCGGCGTGGTTCGGCCTGGTTCGGGGTTTGTTCGGGGTTGGGAGGGGCTATGTGGGCGTACCGGGACGGCCCGTGGACGGGGGCGTTGGGGGCGCTTGGGTCGTTTGCGCTGGGACGGGGGTTGGGTGTGGGCCCCAGATCAAGTCTGGGGCGACGGGCGGGGAGCGCGGGGGAGGCGGGATGCAACGATGGTGCTGTTCACGTCGAGATACCCGCGGCAAGCGCGGGTATGACGGAGGAGGGGGTGGCGCGGGTATGACAGAGGAGGGGATGGCGCGGGTATGACAGAGTGGGCGCGGGGTGACGGAGTCCCGAGCGGTCTCTCCAACGAGCGTGCGCGGGGACTCCAGGGCTTGGTCCCGCCAACGACCGCCGTATGGGCCCCAGATCAAGTCTGGGGCGACGGATCTTGGGGACGGAGTCAGGTAGGTGGGTCGAGGTTGAGGTCGGGGTCAGGTTGGGAGGCGAGGCGGTCGGCGAGTTGTTCGGCCTGTTCGAAGAGGTGTTCGATTGCTTCGGGCTGGTCGAGGTTGGGCGCCGCCGGCTCCGGCTGGTCGGTGTGGTCGTTGGGCTGGTCGGCGTCGGTGGCGGTGGGTTGGGCGGGGGCGTCGGTGGGCTGATCGGCGTCGGCTTCTTCGTCGGAGGCGTCGTCGGCTTGGGCGGGGGCGTCGGCGGGGAGTTGTTGGGTGGGTTGGGGCGGGTCGGAGAGGGCGCTGCGGTAGTAGGCGAGGTCGTTGGGGTCGACGGGGGGGAGGTTGGCGCGCTCTTCTTCGAGTTGCTGTTGGACGGCGAGTTGTTCGGCGAGGTCGAGGGAGAGCGGTTCGGGTCGGTTGTCGGCGGCGGCGTCGCTGAACAGTTGGAGGTAGTTGGCGATGACGATGGTGGCCTGGAAGCTGATCCACTCGGAGCGGGTGTTGGCGGCGAGGTCGTGGATTTGGGGGAGGAGGCTGACGATGCCGACGATGCGTGCGAGTTGTTTGAGTGCGTTGAGGCGGACGTATTCGGAGTCGGCGGTGCCGAGGCGCTGGAGGTTTTGGACGCAGAATTCGCTGTAGGCGTCGCGGGCGAGTTGTCGCTGGTGGTCGACGAGAGCGGGCATGGGGGCGATTGTAGCCGAACTGGTGTGCGATGTGGTAATGGGTTGTGTGGTCTGGGTTGCGTTTTGGGGTTGTTCGGCCTTGTTCGGGTTTGTTCGGCCATGTTCAGGTTTGTTCGGGGTGTCGGGATGGCTTGCGGAGGGGCGTTGGCGGTGGCTCGGGGCTTTGGTACTGCGGAGGGGTTTGGTTTGGGCCCCAGATCAAGTCTGGGGCGACGGAGGGTGAGTCTGGGGCGACGGACAGGGGGCGGGGGCGACGGAGGGTGGCGGCCGGGAGGGCGGAGGCGGCTCGGGGCCGATTCCCGCTCGGGGGCGGGAATGACGGGAAAGGGGGCGGGAATGACGGGAAAGGGGGTGGGAATGACGGGAAAAGGAGGCGGGAATGACGGGAAAAGGAGGCGGGAATGACGGGAAAAGGAGGGCGGGAATGACGGGGAAAGGGGGTGGGAATGACGGGAAAAGGAGGGCGGGAATGACGGGAAAAGGAGGGCGAGAATGACGGGAAAGGGGGGCGGCGGGAATAGCGGGCGGGAGGTGATGTGTGCGGCGCTGGTGCTGTTGGCGTCGAGATACCCCCGTTCGGGCCGGGGGCAGGCTCCGCGGCAAGCGCGGGTAGGACGGAGGAGGCCAGGGCGCGGGTAGGACGGAGGAGGCCAGGGCGCGGGTATGACAGAGGAGGGCAGAGCGCGGGTATGACGGAAGAGGCGGGAGAGCGTGGGTATGACAGAGGAGGGGAGGTGGGGAGAGGAACGGGGGTTACTGCTGATTTGCCCAATCGGGGCTTTCTACTTGCCGTATGTCGTCTGCGCGGACGATTGTCAGCAGTTCTGCGATTTGCGACTGATCGGGAGGGATTGTTCGGGCCGGCGCGAGGTCGGCGAGGGGGCGCAGCGCGAAACCGCGCTCGCGCAGGTGGGCGTGCGGAATTATCAGCCGTGGATGCGACACCGTCTCCGCGCCGTAGAGCAGGATGTCGATGTCGATGGCGCGCGGTCCCCAGCGGCGGTCTGTGCGCAGGCGGCCGAGGCGCTGCTCGATTGCCTGCGTCGCGTTGAGCAGGTCGAGCGGCTGAAGCTCGGTTGCGCCGCGCAGCGCCGCGTTGAGGAAGGCGGGCTGATCTTCGTCTCCCCACGGCGCCGTCTCATACAGCGCCGAGACGCGGACATCCTCCAGCAGCGCGCGCAGCTCGGCGACCGCGGCCCGCAGCACCGCGCGGCGGTCGCCCAGATTCGCGCCCAGGCCCAGAAACACTTCAGTCGGCATGGCGGCCCCGCCGCACGACCGCGTCGCTGATCCGCGCCGCGCGGATCAGCTCCGGCGCGTCATGCACCCGCACCAGGTCCGCGCCGTTGGCGATCGCCAGCGCGACTGCCGCCGCCGTGCCCTCGAAACGCTCCGCCGCCGACCAGCCGAACTGCGCGCCCGTCATCCGCTTGCGCGACACCCCCGCCAGCAGCGGCCGCCCGGCTGCGCGCAACTCCCGCAAACGCGCCAACAGCTCGTAGTTCTGCTCAGCCCCCCAGCCGAAGCCGAAACCCGGGTCCAGAATCACCCGCTGCTCGGCGATCCCCGCCGCCCGCGCGCGCTCCAGCGACGCGGCAAAACCCTCCAGCGCAGCCGCGATCGGATCCGCGACGGCGGACCGCCCGCGCCGGTTGTGCATCGCGATCACCGCGTCCGCGCGCCGCGCGGCGACCTCCGCCAGATGCGGATCGCCACGCAGCCCGTTGATGTCGTTCAGCGCCGCTGCGCCCGCGCAGAGCGCCGCTTCCGCCACCTCGGGCTTCGTCGTGTCGATGCTGATCGGCACCGCTACCCCGTTGGCCTGCATCGCCTCCAGCGCCGGCAGCACCCGACCCAGTTCGGTTTCCAGCGAGACCGGCTCGTAGCCGGGGCGCGTCGATTCGCCGCCCACATCGATCAGGTCCACACCCGCGCGGCACATCGCCAGCGCCCGCTCCACCGCCGCATCCACATTCGTCAGGCCGTCGCCAGCGAAGGAGTCGGGGCTGAGGTTGAGAATGCCCACGACGAATGTCCGCGCGCCCCAGCGGAACTCGCGCCCGCCGATCGTCAGCGGCGCAGGCACGGCCTAGAGCTCGCGCTCGCGGACGCGCGGGCGGCCCTCCACCTCCACCGTCTCCAGCGCCAGCCGCCGCGACGGCGCAGCGCCGACCTCCAGCGCGATCTCGTTGGCGATCACGGCGTCCGGTTCCGGCGACTCGTCAATCCGCCAGGCCCGCACCGACGGCTGCTCATCCTTGAGCGAAACCAGCACCCAATAGGGCCACGGATTGGGCCCGCGGTGCAGCCGCGCGATGTTCAGATCCGTGGGGGAGGGGCGTGCTTCGCTCGCCACGTGCGAGTGATAGATCACCAGCATCTCCCCGTCGCCGCCCTCAATCGCGTTGTACAGATGCAGCAGCTCCTGCGCCGGAATGTTGAAGCGCCAGGGGGAGGCTTCGGCGTTGGTGGTGCGGTAGAGGGTGAGCGCGCCGGCGGCGTCGCGGGCGATGATGCCGCAGCACTCGTTGGGGAGGTCGTCGCGGGCGTGGGCGACCATTTCGTCGACGAGTTGCTGAGGGAGTGTGAGGGTCATGTCGCGGCCCTAAAGAACTCGGTTTGCGCTCCGCCGTGCGGGACTTCCAGGCCCCAGGCTGTCCAGCCGCGCGCGGGCGCTCGCGCGAAGAGCTCGATCTTACGCTGCGTCGGGAACATCTGCTCAATCCGGCGGCGCACTTCCTCGGGCTTGGCGGAATGGCGTCCGCGCGGCTCGGAGACGAGCTGGCGCACGTTCCGAGCGCCTCTGGGCGCGGGGATGCGCCCGCGCTTGAAGACGAGGCAGAGTTCGCACTGGGAGAGGGTGTAGTGGCCGGGGTTGACGCGCTGTTTGTCCCAGACGAAGGCGACGGTGGCCCAGGCGAAGCCCCATGCTTTGCCGAGGTCGATGGCCTGATCGAGGTGCGGGGAGGTGGCCCAGAGGAAGAGCAGGCAATCGTCGGCGGCGATCCGCTCGACGGCGAGGTCTGCGAGGTCCTGGGTCGTGACGGTGGGGAAGTGACGGACCGCGCCGCCGCTGTCACCGCTGCCGGGTCCGGCGTGCTGGAGTTGGCCTTTGTAGTCCCAGGGCGGATCGGCGTAGATCACCTCATAGCGGCGCGTCGGCAGCGGCGGAAACGGCGTCGACATCTCGCTCACTCCAACGCCTCCGGACGCCAGTCGCGCACCTCGCCGTCGTCGTGGCATGCGCCGGGGGTGAGCTGCATCTTGAGCAGCGTGGGGCTGAGGTCGGGGGCGATCAGGTGGTCGAGCCAGTGGTCGCGCTCCGACTCCGGCACCAGCTGCACCAGGTCCGCGAAGCGGATGTGAATCTCCTGCTCATCGCCCACGATGCCGAAGTCGATCACGGGTTTGCCGGGCTGAAGCAGGCGTCCGATGGTGTCGGTGCGGAGGATGCGGTTCTCCGCCCGCTCCAGGTAGCGGTCGAGCACGCGGGCGCTGAGGCGCAGGGGGAGGGCCGCGCCGTCGCCGTTGGCGACGGCGCGCGCCACTGTTCGACGCCAGACCCGATCGGCGGCCATCGCTCAGGCGGAGGGGTTGTCGATGGGGACGCCGACGACGCTGCCGTACTCGGTCCAGGAGCCGTCGTAGTTGGTCACCTCGTCGATGCCGAGGAGGTAGCGGAGGGCGAACCAGCTGTGGGAGGAGCGCTCGCCGATGCGGCAGTAGGCGATGACGGGCTGGTTGCCCGTAATCCCCCTGCTGCCGTAAATCTCGTCCAGCTCGTCGGCGGACTTGAACGTGCCGTCCTCGGCCACTGCGGTGGCCCAGGGGATGTTGGAGGCGCCGGGCACGTGGCCCTTGCGCTGGGCGGTTTCGGCCAGGCCGGGCGGGGCCATGATCACGCCGTTGAATTCGTCGGGGGAGCGGACATCGACGAGTTGGCCGCCGGCGTTGACGTGGTCGAGCACGTCGGGCAGCTTGGCGCGGATTGATTCGTTGCGTTCGCCGACGGCGATCGTGCCCGCGCCCGCGGCCGGCGCATCGGTCGTCGTTGGGCGGCCTTCGGCCAGCCACTTGACGCGGCCGCCGTCCATCAGGGCGGTGTTGTCGACGCCGTACATCTCCAGCATCCAGAGGGCGTAGGCGGCGAACCAGTTGTTGTTGTCGCCGAAGAGGATGATCCGCGAGTCGTCGTTCGCGCCCGCGCCGCGCAGCAGCGCCTCCACTGTTTCGCGGTCCGCCACATCGCGCCGGACCTGGTCCTGGAGTTGGCTGGTCCAGTTCCAGGCGGCCGCGCCGGGCGGGTGGCCTTCGTCGTAGGCGCCGGTGTCCACATCCACCTCGATCAGACAGACGCCCGGATCATCCAGGCGCGCGGCGACCCAATCCGTGCTCACCAGCTTGTCGGGGTTTGCGTATTCAGCCATCGGTCTCGTCCTTTCGCGGATCCCTGTGCGGAGTGCTCCGCGCTGTTCCGGCGGCGGTTACCACCAGATTTTGCCCTCGATTGTTTCGTCGCCGGCGATGTCGTCGTAGTCGCGCGCCCACAGGCCCGTCGAGAGATATTTCCAGCCACCGTCGGCCAGCAACACCACGACATGCCCGCGCTCCGCGCGCTCTGCGATGCGCTGCGCCGCGCGCACCGCCGCGCCGCAGGAGATGCCGGCGAACACGCCCTCTTCTTCGAGGAGGGATTTGGTCACGGCGAAGGAGGTGCGGCTGTCGATGACGATTCGGCCGTCGAGCACGGACTCGTCGAGTACGGGGGGGATGTAACCCTCGTCGAGGCTGCGCAGGCCCTGCACGAGGTCGCCGGGGTGGGGCGCGGCGGCGACGATTTTGGTGTCGGGGCACTGTTCTTTGAGGTAGCGGCCGACACCGGTGAGGGTGCCGCCGGTGCCGAGCCCGGCGACGAAGTGGGTAATTTCGGGGCAGTCGCGCAGAATTTCCGGGCCGGTGGTTTCGTAGTGCGCGTTCGGGTTGGCCGCGTTCTCGTACTGCATCGGCATAAAGACCGACGGATCTTCTTCGTAGAGCTGTTTGGCCATCCGCACCGCGCCGTTGCTGCCCTGCTCGCCGGGGGAGAGGATGACTTCGGCGCCGAAGAAGGTGAGCAGGTCGCGGCGCTCGACGCTGACGCTTTCGGGCATGACGCAGCGGACGGGGTGTCCGCTGAGACGTCCGATCATGGCGATGGCGAGGCCGGTGTTGCCGCTGGTGGGCTCGAGGATGGTCTGGCCGGGCTGGAGGGAGCCGTCGGCGTGGGCGGCGTCCAGCATTGACCTCGCGATCCGATCTTTTACCGAGCCGGTCGGGTTTTGCCCTTCGAGCTTCACCCAGATCGCCACATCGGGATTCGGCGAGAGCCGGTTGAGCCGCACGAGCGGCGTGTTGCCGATTGTTTCCAGCAGCGACTCGAAGCGAGCGGGCGGCGCGGCGGCGAGCGTGTCGGTGGGGGCGGCGGCGGTCATTGAGCGCCGCCCGCCAAGGCCGGCAGGATGGCCAGCACGTCGCCGTCGTTGAGGGCGGTGTCCATGCCGTCGAGGAAGCGGATGTCTTCGTCGTTGAGGAAGATGTTGACGAAGCGTCGGAGTTCGCCCTGTTCGAGGAGTTGGTCGCCGATGCCCGGGTAGGAATCCTCCAGCGAGGCGAGCAGCTCGCCGACATTGGCCGATTCGAGCTGGACGGACTTCTGCCCCTCGGTGAATTTTTGGAGCATCGACGGGACGCGGACTTCAACCGGCATGGGCGCGATCCTCTCGTTGCGGCGCTTAGCTGCCGGCCGCGACTGGGTTGGCGGCGGCCGGACCCTCGTGGAAGGGCGAACCGCAGAACTCTTCGTAGTCGATCAGTTCGGTGACGGAGGGGGCGTCGCCGCAGAGGGGGCAGGCGGGGTCGCGGCGGATTTTGACGGTGCGGAAGTCCATGGCGAGGGCGTCGTAGAGGAGGAGGCGGTTCTTGAGCGGCTCACCCTGTTCGAGCAGGACCTTGATGGCCTCGGTGGCCTGGATTGCGCCGATCGTGCCGGGGAGCACGCCGAGCACGCCGGCTTCGGCGCAGGAGGGGACCATGCCGGGCGGCGGCGGGCTGGGGTAGAGGCAGCGGTAGCAGCCCTCGCCCGGGAAGAACGTCGTCACCTGTCCCTCGAAGAGGAAGATACTGCCGTCCACCAGAATCTTCTCCGCCAGGAACACCGCGTCGTTGACGAGGTAGCGGGTGGCGAAGTTGTCGGCGCCGTTGATGATCACGTCGTATTGGGGAATGATCTCCATCGCGTTTTCCGAGGTCAGCGGCGCGGTGTGCGTCTGCACCGCGATGTTCGGGTTCATGTCCAGAATCCGGTCGCGCGCCGATTCCACCTTTGGGCGTCCGATGTCGCTCGTGCCGTGGATGATCTGGCGTTGCAGGTTGGAGCGGTCGACGACATCGAAGTCGACGATCCCGATCGTCCCCACTCCGGCCGCCGCGAGGTAGACGAGCACGGGCGAGCCGAGGCCGCCGGCGCCGACCGCCAGCACCTTGCCGTCGATCAACCTCCGCTGCCCCAGCGGACCTACCTGATCCATGATCAGGTGCCGCGAGTAGCGCTCCACCATCTCCGGCGTCATCGCCGCGCCGCCGGCCAGCGCCGGGATCACCGCCACCTCGTCGCCGTCGCTGACCCGCGTGCTCGCGCCCTCCAGGCCGCGAACCTCCTGGCTGTTGAGATACACGTTGACGTGCTCCAGCAGCTCCTGCTCGCCGTCGAAGACCATTTCGCCGAAGCCGGGGAAGCGCTGTTCGAGGTCGCGGAGGACGCCGTTGACGTCGCTGCCGTCGGCCTCGACGAACGTGCGGTTGCCCGTGATCTTGCGAAACGGGGTCGGGATGTAGACGCGGACGCTCATGTTGGGTTCCTTCGTTCTGGTCGCTCTGTCATTCCGCTCTGTCATTCGCCCTCAAGGGGCATGCTGAGGTAGCGCTCGCCGGTGTCGCAGATCGTCGTCACCACGCGCCGGCCGGGGCCGAGCTCGCGCGCCAACTCGACGGCCGCGTGGACATTCGCGCCCGAGGAAATCCCGGCCAGAATGCCCTCCTCGCGCGTCAGACGACTCGTCATCGCCATCGCATCCTCGTCGCTCACGCCGAGCACCTCGTCGTAGACGGCGCGATTCAGTACGCCGGGCACAAACGATGCGCCGATGCCCTGGATCTGGTGGACGGCGAAGCGCCCGCCCTGGAGGACGGGGGAGCGCTCGGGTTCGACGGCCACGATTCGCAGCTCCGGCTTGCGTTCGCGCAGCCATTCGCCGACGCCTGTGATCGTACCGCCGGTGCCGACGCCGGTCACGAATGCGTCGAGCTCGCCGTCGAGCGCGGCCCAAATCTCCGGCGCCGTCGTGCGCCGATGCATCTCCGGATTGGAGAGGTTCAGAAACTGCTGCGGCATGAAATAGCCCGGCTCCGAGGCCAGTTCTTCCGCCGCGAACACCGCCCCGGTCATCCCCTCAATCGCCGGCGTCAGCAGCACCTCCGCGCCGAACCGCTCCAGCAACCGCCGCCGCTCGCGGCTCATGTCCTCCGGCATCGTCAGCACCAGCCGATAGCCCTTCACCGCCGCCACCAGCGCCAACCCCACCCCTGTGTTGCCCGAGGTCGGCTCTACAATTGTGTCGCCCGCCTTCAGCGCGCCGCTGCACTCCGCCTCTTCAATCATCGCCCGCGCGATCCGATCCTTGACCGAGCCGCCCGGATTGAGCGATTCGAGCTTGGCCACGATCTCCGCTCCGTCGCTCGGCGCGACGCGCCGCAGGCGCACCATCGGCGTCGCGCCGATCAGGTCGAGCACGGTTTCGGCAACAGGCGGCCGTTGCAGTGTCACGTCGGTCTCGGCTTCCGCTCGCTCGGTCCTGGCTCTCAGATGTGGTAGCGGCCGCCGGCGGCGGCCTCCTGCCGGGCGAGATCCTCAACGGTGCGACCGTTGAGCACCTCCAGAATGGCCGCCTGCACATCCGCCCAGAGGCGGACCTGTGCGGCGGCCCCGGTACAGCGCTCCAGCGGCGCTTCCTCGAGGCACGCGCCGGGCGCAATCGGCCCCTCCAGCGCCTGCACCACCGCATCCAGCCGAATTGCCGCCGCCGGCGCCGCCAGCTGATGGCCTCCCTGCGCCCCGCGCGTCGAGCGGATGAAGCCCGCCGTCCGCAGCCGCCCCAGCACCTGCCCCACCAGCGAGGCCGGAATCGCCTGCCGCGCCGCGATCTCGCTGCTCGGAATCGGCCCCGCTCCGGCATGCTGCGCCAGATCCACCAGTGCGCGGATGCCGTAATCGCTCTTGCTCGACAGCTTCATCATCGCCGTTGCGCCGGTCCGTCAGACGCGCCGTCCGCGGCGCGCCGCTACGATGATGACAATCCTAACCGAAATGGTCCCATTTCGCCCAGCGAGCCTCCGATCAGTGAGCGACAGATGACACACACCGCCTCCACCGCCGCCTCCACCGCCGCCTACGACGCAGCCGAGGCTGCCGCCCGCCTCGAACGCGCCCATCCAGCCGACATCATCGCCGAGGCGCTCAACCGCTTCCCCGGCCTCAGCATCTCTTTCAGCGGCGCGGAGGATGTCGCCCTGATCGACATGGCCCACCGCGCCGTCGGCCCGCACGGCTTCCGCGTCTTTTCGCTCGACACCGGCCGCCTGCACGGCGAGACGCTGGCCTACATCGAGACCGTGCGCGAGCACTACGGCATCACGATCGACATCTACAGCCCGCAGGCCCCAGCCCTCGAAGCGCTGGTGCGCGAAAAAGGGCTGTTCTCCTTCCGCCGCGACGGACACGCCGAGTGCTGCGGCATCCGCAAGGTCGAGCCGCTCTCCCGCGCCCTCGCAGGCGTCGCCGCCTTCGCCACCGGCCAGCGCAAGGACCAGAGCCCGGGTACCCGCGCCGACCTGCCCGTCGTCCAATTCGATGGCCAAACCGACGGCGCCCGGGTCAAATTCAACCCGCTCGCCAACTTCCGCTCCGAGCAGGTCTGGGACTACATCCTCAGCTACGGCGCGCCCTACAACCCGCTGCACGAGCGCGGCTTCAAATCGATCGGCTGCGAACCCTGCACCCGCGCCACCAACCCCGGCGAACACGAGCGTGCCGGCCGCTGGTGGTGGGAAGAAGCCACCCAAAAAGAGTGCGGCCTGCACGCCGTCAACTTGGCTGCCAATCCAGCTGCCACCCCGCCCGTCAATCCGGCCGCGTCCGACTGAGCGCAACGCCCAGCTCGCGCGCCAGCGCCGCCGGATCGACCCGCTCCGCGGCCAGCTCGAGCTCCTCGCCGCCGAACTTCAGCGCCACGACGGGCACGCGCGGCCCAAAGCGCCGCTCCAGCGCCTCGTTCTCCTCAACACCGCGCTCGGACCATGGCAGACCGCGCGCTGCCGCAATCGAACGCACCGCAGCCGCAGCCCGGTCGCAGGCCGCGCACTCCGCCCGCCGATAGAGCACGATCCGCGGCTGCTCCGTCATCGCCCTAGCCCCGCGCCAGACCGCCGCGCCGCAGCCGCCCGCTTCGAGGCGGCGCGCCGCGCCCACCGCCCGACTCCCCGCCGCCCCCGCTCGCCCGCGACCCCCGCAGCAGCCAGGCCGCCATCGCCAACGCCGCCGCGCCCGTGACCATCGCCGTGATCTGCGGCACCGAGAGGCCGCCGATCGCCAGCGCCTCGTCGGTGCGCATGATCGAGAGCGTGCCGCGGACGAGGGCGTAGGCGAGGACATAGACGACGAAGCGCCAGCCGTCGCCGATCGGGAAGCGGCGCATCCAAAGGAGGATGCCGAGAATCACGAAATCGAGGATCGGCTCGTAGCCGCCGGCCACCGGATGCACCGGCACCGGCGCTTCGCCGGCGAACTCGCGCGCGCCGCGAAACCACGGTTCCACGGCCTCCCCGTTCTCCCAGACGGCCCACGGCCCGTCCGTCTGGGGGTGGGTGTAGCGGAAGGCCCAGGGGAGGTCGGTTTGGGAGGCGAAGTGTTCGCCGTTGACGAAGTCGCCGAAGCGGCCGATGGCCTGGCCGAGAATCATGCCGGGGGCGGCCACATCGAGGGCCAGCCACTTCGGGAATGTCGGCTTGAAGATCGACACGTAGATAAAGCCGCCGAGGACGCCGCCGATCATCGCTCCGTAGATCGAGATGCCGCCGTCGGTGAGGGCGAACAGGTCGCCGAATTCGCGGATCTGGTCGGTGTGCTCCAGAATCCACAGCACCCGCGCGCCGATGATGCCGGAGATGACGGAGACGATGGCGATGCTCATCGCCTCGTCGGGGTTGAGTCGGGCCTGGCGGGCGAGGCGGATGGAAAGCCAGACGCCGGCGGCGATGCCGACGGCGGTGAAGAATCCGTGCCAGGTGATCTCGAATCCGCCGGCGTCGAGCAGGACGGGGTTGATGCGGATGTTGATGGCGGCGATCAGCGAGTGGGGCACAGAGTGAGCCTACCCTCTACCCGCTCAAGCTCAGAGCAGGCGGCGGCGCTCCCAGGAGGCGGGGATGGGGAGATCGGGGAAGCGGCCCTCGAAGTAGTCGGCGAGGGACCAGACCTGGACGATGGGGTAGTCGCTGTCGCCGATCGTGACGCGCCCGGCGCGGCGGGCGGCGGCGCGGACGCCGTCGCTGACGTCGGCCATGGTGATGAAGACGCCGAGGTCGGCGTTGGCGTCGTCGAGCGCGCCGCGGAAGGCCTGGACATCGGCGGGGTTGACGCGGCCGGACTTGACCTGGGCGACGGCGAGGCCGTCGGGGCGGCGGCGGCCGTCGGTTTTGCGGAAGCGCATGCGTCCGTCGATGCCGCCGTCGCCGCGTTGGCGCTCGTTGGGCCGAAAGCCGCGCAGGCGCTGGATGGCCCAGGTTTCGAATTGGAAGGGATCGCGGCGGCCGAGGTCGCGCGCCGCAGCCAGATCCTGCGGCGCGCCCACCACCCGCGGCTCCACGCCGATCTCATGCAGCCAGTCTTCAACAATCCCGACCGCCAGATGGGTCACATCGATGCCCGCCCAGCGGCGCCCGAGCCGCTCCGCGCTGACCACCGCGGTCCCGCAGCCGCAGAACGGATCGAGCACCAGGTCGCCGGGCCGGGAGGCGACGGTGATGATCCGGTCCAGCAGCGCCGGCGGCTTCTGCGTGGGATAGCCGCGCCGATCGGAGTCGCGCGCGCCCAGCGGCCCGATATCCGTCCAAATCTCGTCCAGCGGCCGCCCGCGCTGCTCGTCGAGATAGCGCTTCAACCGCGGCACCGCCCCCGGCCGCGCCTGCGCAATGCGGCCTTCGTCGTAGGCCCGCTGCATGCGCTCCTGCGTCCAGCGCCAGACTCGCGTCACCCCCAGAAACTCATAGGTCAGATTCGGGCGATCCTTGTTTGGATTGGTCAGATTGTCGAGCGAATAGCGCCGCCCGTCGGCATCCTGATGCCGGTATTGCTCGAGCGTGTCCGGATCGATCTGGTCCATCTCGTACGGGACGAACATCTCGCCGCCGCCCCAGAAGGCGTCCGGACTCCCCTCGTAGACGAGCACCCAATCCTGGTTGCGCGGGAACCGACGGGTCGCCAGACCTTTGGCGTGCGCGCGCCGCCAGACGATGTGATTGCGGAAACGATCCCGCTCAAACACTGTGTCCATCACGATCTTCAAGTAATGTCCCGCCGTCGTGTCGCAGTGCAGGAAGATGTTGCCCGTGGGCTTGAGCACGCGCCGCAGTTCCACCAGCCGCACGCCCATCATGCAGAGATACGCCGTCAGCTGATTCTCGCCCAGCGAGTCCGCCAGCGCGTTGAGCAGGTTGCCGGTTTTGGTGCCGTTCAGATCCAGCAGCGCGTCCACCGCGTCGGGACCCCAGTGCCACGTATCCTCAAACGCCCGAATCTGCGACGGCGCGGTGTTCCCGCTCTCATCTTTGAACAGCACATTGTAGCTCGCGTTCGAGTTGAACGGCGGATCCAGATAAATCAGATCCACCGAATCATCCGGAAACTCCTCGCGCAGCACATCGAGGTTGTCCCCGTAAAACAGCGTGCCGTCCATCCCCGATGCGTCGCTCATCGTTGCTCATCCTCGTTCTGCCCGCCAGCGTAATCGTCGCCGAAGCGGTTGCGCAGCCGGCCCGTCCGCGCAGGCGGCGGCGCGGCGCCGCCCGCTGCCTGCGCCGCGATCCGCTCCAGCTCGCGCGCCAGCCGCACTCCGTGTCCGGCCTGGCCGGCCAGCGCGATCCGCTCGCCCGTCGCCCGCGCCCAGATGCGCCGGCGCGGCATGAAAAACGTCGTCGACATCCCCACCACGCCCAGCGCCGCCGCGATCCAGAACAGCACCCCGCCCGGATCGCGCCGCACGTTCAACCCCGTGAACTCGCGGGGCCCGGCGAACTCATAGCGGTAGCCGTTGGCGGCGATTTCCTCGCCCTCGTCGAGCTCGATTCGCGCTGCGCCCCCACCCAGGCCCAGCACCAGCCGCGCCGGACGCCCCACCTGCCCGCCCGCGCTCGTCGCGTTGGTGCCCACCGCCAGCTCCACATCCTCGCCGCCCATCGCGTTGAACTGCTCGGCCGTGCGCGCCTGTCCGAAACGCTCCAGCGCCAACAGCGCCGACCCCTCCGCGCCGGGCAAATCATCGACCGTGATCCAGAACACCGACTCCGCTCCGAGATACGTCAGCTCAATCGAGCCCACCCGCCGCGACTCCCCCACCGGCAGCCGTCCCTGCCGCGTCGTGTCGCGCTCGTCGCCCAGGTACTCCAGCCGGTACTCCGATGCCGCGCCGCCCAACGACGCCGTCTCGCCGCGCGCCAGCTGACCGCGCGCCGCCGCGTCGCTGAATGCGTAGTAGAAGAAGTCGCGCTCCGCGCCCGCCTCGCGGAAGCCCACCGCCACCCGCTCGCCCGAAGGCAGCGTCAACACCGCCAGCCGCGCGTCGCCCTCTCGCAGATCAAGACTCACCGGCCCGTCAATCAGCTTCTCCCCGTCCGCAGTCGTCAGCCGCACCAGCGGCGCCCACGGCGTCGCCTCTCCCACTCCCAGCTGCGCCAGCGTCAGCGCCGCCGCCTCCGGCGCATCCGCGCTCAGCTCCAGCAGCCGGTAGTGGAACTCGAGCTCCGTCGTCTCGCCCGAATCACCGGGAATCAGCGCGATCGCCAGGCTGCGCTCCCCGAAGAGCGGAATTATCGTGTAGGCCGCGCCTTCCGGAGCCTCCCCCGCCACCGCGTACTGCAAGCCCAGCACCTCTTCGCTGACCGGCGCCCCGTCGCGCTCGATCCGCACCCGCGGGCCGACCAGCTGCTGGTCCATGAAATGCGTCTCCGAATAGACCAGCTGCCCCGTCGCGTGGTCGTAAATCTGCAGCGCCGCGCCGTGCTCCCAATACGACGCCTGATGCACGCGGTAGCCCGCCGCATGCAGCGGCCCGTTCACCGTCACGTCGCCCGCCGCCGCCACCACCCCGCCCTCCGCCACCTGCACTAGGCTGCGGAAATCCAACGCCTGTCCGTCGTCTGCGAAGCGGGCGATGGCGTCGTCGACGATGATCTGGATCTGGGGGCGCTCCGCGCCGGGCGCGAAGAGGGGATGGCTTTCGCCTTCGGCGACCCAGAACTGATACTCCTCGCCCCCGAACTTCGTCACCAGCGTCGCTCCCAGCAGGAGCAGCAAGGCGAGGTGGGTGACGAACGTCGCCAGCTGCGTCCAGCCGAAGCGGTCGGCGAACAGCTCCACCGCCCCGTCCGACTCTGCAATCCGCTCCACTCGGTAGCGTCGCGCCCGCAGCGTGTCGCTCAGCGCCGCCGCCTGCGCGTCCGCCGTTGACGGCTCCGCCAGATCCAGCGCGAAGCGGTGGCGGGCGCGCTCGAAATAGGCCGCATTCACCCGCCGCGGCGGACGCCGCACCGTCCGCCAGATCGGCGGCGCCCGACTCACGGTGCAGACCGCAATCGCCAGCGCGACCAGCGCGACCAGCGCGAACCAGTAGGGCTGCTTGTAGAGGTTGAACACGCCACCCCTGGCGTCGTAGAACCACGGGAACTCGGCCAGCGCGTCGGTCGTGAAGCCGAATGTCCCGCGCTGCGCCTCGATGTGCTGCTCGACCTGCTCCGGGATGTCCGCCAGCTGCGGCGGTACCTGCGGGATGATCACCCCGGCCGCCGAGAACAGCGCCGCAACCAGAATCAGCCCGGCCGCCCAGCGCACCGACGTCAGCCGCCGCCAGATCCAATAGGCCGGATGCGGCAGCCCAACCCGCCCGAGCGGCCGCCGCGACCTTGAATGAACAGCGGCCATCGACCCCTCAGATCCTCCGCTCCTCAGCCTACCCCCCACCCCCATGCTTCAGACCGTGGCCCGTCAGCGGGATCACCACTTCGGCATCGTCCGCAATCGTTCCGTCCCCGCGCAGCGACTCCAGCGCCGCGACTGCGACGGCCGAGGTCGGCTCAACCCACAGCCCGCAGCCCCCCAGCTCCCGCTGCGCCTCCAGAATCGCCTCTTCCGAAACGGCGACCGCCGCCCCCTTCGTCGCCCGCAGCGCCGCAACCAGCTCGGCCAGACGCGGCGGCTCGGCGATCGCGATCCCGTCGGCGGTGGTCGGCCCGGGCGGGCGCGGCGGTTCGCCGTTGACGGCCGCGACCAGCGGCGCGATCGCCTCCGCCTGCGCGGCGTGCAGGCGCGGGAGGCGCTCGATCTTTCCGACTTCGAGCAGCTCCTCGAAGCCGCGCCGCAGTCCCAGCAGCAGCGAGCCGTTGCCCACCGGCAGCACGATGTGGTCCGGCGCTGCGACCGACGTCGCCCCCATCATCTGCCATGTCAACTCCCATGCCGCATCTTTCATCCCTTCCGCGAAATACGGGCTGAGATTGTGCGACAGATACGGCGCGCCCTGTTCGGCGGCGAAGCGCCGCGCCGCCGCGCCCGACGCCTCCCGCGGTCCCTCCACCGGATGCGCGACGCCGCCCACCGCCTCGATCTGCGCGCGCTTCATCGGCGGCGCGGACGACGGCAGAAAGATGTGCGCCCGCATCCCCGCCGACGCGCCGTAGGCCGCCAGCGCCGCCCCCGCGTTGCCCGACGAATCGTCCACGAACTCCCGCACTCCGAAGGCTGCCGCCCCGCCTACCAGCACCGCCGCCCCGCGATCCTTGAACGAACCCGTCGGCGACAGAAACTCCAGCTTCGCGTGAAATCCTCCGGCCAGCGGCAGACGCATCAACGGCGTCCCGCCGTAGCGCAGCGCGATCGGATGCCACGGGATGCGCGGCAGGTACGCGCGCGTCGGCTCGTCGTATTCCACGCGCCACAGCCCGCCGCACTCGCCGCAGCCCGGCTCCAGCGTCGGCGGCTGCGCCCGTCCGCAAGCAAGACAGACCAAGTGGTGCTTATACGCCGGATACACCACAGCGGCCGCCGCCTCTCCGCGCGCAGCCTAGGGCGTGTTCACACTTCCGTCTCCCGCGCCGCCCTCCGACTCCCCGCGCCCACTCCGTCATACCCGCGCCACCCCCACCCCGTCATACCCGCGGCAAGCGCGGGTATGACGGAGTAGAGAGAGGGGCGGGTGCGACGGTGGGCGGCGGCGCGGGCATGACGGAAGTGTGAGCAGGCCCTAACCGCCGCCGCATCATCCGCTGCACGACGGCCAGTGCCGACATAGTGAGCGCCAGTTGACAGCACAGCCGCGGCGCTTACCGCCCGTTAACCGCCGCGCGCGCGCCCCTCCATAGCGTTCCTGCGATTGCCGCCGATCGTCACGCGACGAGCGGCGCGGAATTGCAGGAACATTGCAGGAGCCAGGCGCGATGGCTGCACAAGCCCCGCAGCAGCGGGATTCTCTGCGCGGCCTGCTGGCCGAACTGTGGCGGGACAAACTTCAGCCCAGCCGCTCCGGCACCGGCCGCGAAACGCCGACCGGACGCATCATCCACGGTGTGCTGTTCATCGTCGCCACCCTCTCCGCGTTCGTCACCGTGGGGATTGTGCTGGTGCTGATCTTCGAGACGGTCGAGTTCTTCCGCATCATCCCCTTCGGCGACTTCTTCGGCTCCACCGAGTGGTCGGCGCTCTTCGCCGAGGGGCAGTTCGGCGTCTGGGCGCTGGTCTGGGGCACCATGCTCGTGGCCGCGCTCGCGCTGGCGGTCGCCGTACCGCTGGGGCTGCTCGCCGCCATCTTCCTCAGCGAATACGCCCCGCCGCGCCTGCGCGCCGTGCTCAAGCCGCTGCTCGAAGTGCTCGCCGGCGTCCCCACCGTCGTCTACGGCTACTTCGCCCTGCTCACCGTCAGCCCCGTGATCCGCACCATCTTCGGCGAGGACGTCGGCATCTACAACGCGCTCGCCGCCGGGGTCGTGCTGGGGATCATGATCATCCCGATGGTCTCCTCGCTCAGCGAAGACGCGCTCAACGCCGTGCCCCGCTCGCTCCGCGAGGGCTCCTACGCGCTGGGCGCGACGCGCTTCGAGACCGCCGTCCGCGTCGTCCTGCCCGCCGCCTTTTCCGGCGTCGTCGCCTCGATCATCCTGGCCGCCTCCCGCGCCGTCGGCGAAACGATGATCGTGACCATCGCCGCCGGCGGCAACCCGCAGTTCCTGGTTGATCCGCTCGAAGCCGTGCAGACCATGACCGCGATGATTGTCCAGCTCAGTCTCGGCGACACGCCCACGACCAGCGTCGAGTTCAAGGTGCTCTTCGCCGTTGCCATGACCCTCTTCGTGATGACCCTGACGATGAACATCTTCGCCCAGTGGGTCGTGCGCCGCTTCCGCGAGGAATACGAATGAGCGCTCTGCGACCGCCGCCCGACAGCCTCGAACGGAGCTCCGGCCAAAACCTCGGCAAGCGGCTCAATCCGCGCGTCGCCGCCTATGTGTTGCTCTTCGCCGCCGTCATCGCCCTCGGCGTCTACGCCGCGCACATCGGCGAGGCCGCGCCCAACTGGCGCGACATCGACGCGCACTACGCGCAGCTCGGCGGCCCGGACGAATCCGAGGCCCGCTACGACGCGGCCCTCTGCAACGCCTTCGCCCACTCGCTGCGGCTCAACAAGAACGCCTTCGCCCGCCACCCGACCATCCTCAGCGGCGCGCAGAGCCGCATCTACCTGGCCGACGAATACGCGCGCCACTGCGAGGCGTCGCCATGACCTCCGGCGCGCTCGAGCGACCCTCCGCGCCCGGCTTCCGACCGCGTCTGAACCTTCGGCGGCTCTACTCCCGCGCCTTCCTGGTCGGCTGCTTTATCGCCATCTGCGTCGGCGTCGTGCTGCTCGGCGCGCTGGTCATCGAAGTCGCGATTGACGGCGGCGCGGTGCCGACTGTCGCGCCCAGCGGCGCGGCCATGCCCGAAGGCATGGCCTGGCTCGCCTGGGCCTTCCCCATCGCGGTCCTTCTGCCGTTCCTCCTGCCCCGCCTCGTTGACCGCCTCGCGCACAGCCGCAGCAGCCTCGCGCCGCGCGCCTTCGCCGCGCTCTGCCTGCTCTGCGTCCTGCCCGCCGCCCTCTTTGCGCACCTGATCTACGTCAGCTTCGAGGGCGCGTATTACGTCGGCGTCGAAGGTCACATCTTCGACCTGCTCGGCGAAGCCACGGCCTGGCAGACCTTCCGCATCGTTCTGGCCGGCTTCGTGTTCCCGCTGGGGCTGCTGCTCGCCGCCTGGCGAGGAGCGCGGCGGCTGCGCAGCCCCTCGCTCGTCTGGCCCGCGATCATCCTCGCCGCCTGGGCCGTCTACCTCTTCATCGAGCCCAACTTCCTCGCTTCGCCGCCCTCGTACGCGCCCGAGCGGATCGGCATCTTCCCCGCCCTCGTCGGCACGCTCTACATGATGGCGATCACCGCCGCGGTCGCCTTCCCGCTCGGCGTCGGCGCGGCCATCTATCTCGAGGAATACGCCCGCCGCAACTGGTTCTCCCGCTTCATCCAGGTCAACATCGCCAACCTCGCCGGCGTGCCCTCGATCGTCTACGGCCTGCTCGGCCTTCAGCTCTTCGTCCGCGCGCTCGAGTTCGAGCGCAGCGTGCTGGCCGGCGCGCTGACGATGGCCCTCCTGGTCATGCCGATCATCATCGTCAGCGCGCAGGAGTCGCTCCGCGCCGTGCCGCCCTCGATGCGCGAAGCGGCCTACGCCGTCGGCGCGACTCGCTGGCAGGTGATCCGCTACCATGTGCTGCCTTACGCCTTCGGCGGCATGCTGACCGGCAACATCCTCGCCATGTCCCGCGCCATCGGCGAAACCGCCCCGCTGATCGCCATGGGCGCGCTCACCTTTATCGCCTTTCTGCCCGACGCCCCGACCGACGATTTCACCGTGCTGCCGATCCAGATTTTCAACTGGGTTACCCGCCCGCAGTCCGCGTTCCACGAGGTCGCCGCCTCCACGATCATCATCCTGCTGCTGATCCTGCTGCTGATGAACAGCGCGGCGATCATCATGCGCCACCGCACCCGCACCGAGTGGTAGCCTCGATCGTCGTGCGCATCCGCCGCTGGGGAGCTGCGGGCGTGTCGGAAGGAAACGCCGATGTCACGACAGCCGGCCGCGCCGCACGCGCCCGACGCCGTTGAGCAGCAGCGCTCGCAAGTCGCCGCTGACACCGTCGGCGCCGTGATCGCCGCGCCCACGCCCGGCGACACGATCGGGGCGGTACACCTCGATCCCGCCCGCGGCGCGGTTCGCCATGAGATGCCCGAGGATGTTGATCTGGCGCTCGAAATGCGCGATGTCTCCGTCTACTACGGCTCCTTCCAGGCCGTGGACCGCATCTCGCTCGACATCCCCCGCAACCGCGTCACCGCCCTGATCGGCCCCTCCGGCTGCGGCAAGAGCACCCTGCTGCGCTGCCTCAACCGGATGAACGACCTGATCCCCAGCGCCCGCGTCGAAGGCGCAATCCGCTTCGGCGAGCTCAACCTGCTCAGCCCCAACGTCGACGCCGTCGACGTCCGCCGCCGCATCGGGATGGTCTTCCAGAAGCCCAACCCCTTCCCCAAGTCGATCTACGAGAATGTCGCCTTCGGCGCGCGCATCAACGGCTACGACGGCGACATGGATCGCCTCGTCGAAGACGCCCTGCGCCGCGCCGCGCTCTGGGACGAGGTCAGAGACGACCTCGGCAAGAGCGGCCTCGCCCTCTCCGGCGGCCAGCAGCAGCGCCTCTGCATCGCACGCGCCATCGCCGTCCAGCCCGAAGTGATCCTGATGGACGAGCCCGCCAGCGCGCTGGACCCCGTCGCCACGCTCAAAATCGAAGACCTCATGCGCGAACTCGCCGAGGATTACACGATCGTCGTCGTCACCCACAACATGCAGCAGGCCGGGCGCGTCTCCGACTTCACCGCCTTCCTGCTCGCCGGCGAGGAGCGCACCGGGCGGCTGGTTGAGTTTGGGCCCACCACCGACATCTTCACCAACCCCACGGACCCGCGCACGGAAGACTACATTACGGGCAGGTACGGCTAACTCGGGCATCGCGCCCGGCTGCCCCAGCCGGGATTCTTCTCATGGCACGCACCGCGTACACCAACGATCGACAGGGAGCGGTCGATCGACTGCGCCTGCTGCATGCCCGCGCCGACCGCAGCATCGTCGACGCCATGCAATCGCTGCTCCGCCGCGACCTCGTGCTCGCCCGCAGCGTCTGCGACGGCGACGCCGCGATCAACGAACTGCGCTACGAGATCGAGGAGACGGTGCTCAACCTGATCGCGCTCCAGCAGCCGGTCGCCGGCGATCTGCGCGAGTTGATCTCGCTCAACGCCATCGCCTCCAACCTCGAGCGCATCGCCGACCACGCCGAAGGCATCGCCCGCATCGCCATCTTCCTCGAAGACAATCCGATCGCCGCCACCGAACCCGACCTCTGGCGCATGTCCGACCTCGTCCGCGAAATGCTGCGCAACGCCACTCGCTCCTTCCTCGACCGCGACGAAATCCTCGCCCGCACCACCTGCGACCAGGACGACGAGGTCGACGCCCTCTACACCGACCTCCACCGCCGGCTGATCGAGCGCCTCGCCGCGCTCGGCAGCGACGCCGCCGACTTCGACGCCGTCACCCACGTGCTCTGGTGCAGCCACAACCTCGAACGTATCGGTGACCGCGCCACCAACATCTGCGAGCGCGCCATCTTCCTCGTCACCGGCAACTTCGAAGAGATCAACGTCTCCAAATACTGACCCGCCCCGCCCATCATTCCACCACAGCTCTGAAAGTCTCTCCCCATCCTGGGGGGAGATTTAGAGGGGGGCTCGTCACCCCCGCCTACTCACCAGCCTCCCGTAAGACGCCCCCCGATCTGCCACTCCCGCCTACGCAGGAATGACGGATGAGGAGCCATACGCGAACGGGCGCTGGCCGGATCGAAGACGAATTTCCCAGTCACACGCTGCCTGCACCTCAGCTGCCGAGAGATCAAACGACGCGGCTACCCAATCCGCCGAATCGCCGGCCTCGATCATCCCTGCGATGGTCCGTGTTGGGATTCGCGTTCCTTTCACACACGGCGAGCCGAACTGAATTGTCGGCTTGAGTACGACTCCTTGGATTGGTTCCCAAGACGTTGCGGCGTGAGTTTCGGGGCTGAAGACCAGGCCGTGGACCGGCATCAGATAGCTGCGCAGCAGTCCGAGCGCCAGCTGCCCCCCACGACCGGCGGCGAGCAGGCGCTCGCACCATTCCGCGAATACCTCGCCCTGCCCGGCCCACAGCCAGTCGGTGGCGAACGGGCGCCGCGCGCCCGTCGCCGTTCGCAGCCACTCGCCGCTGCGATCAATCTCCCGCCAACTCACGCCGGCCGCCCGCAGCGCCGCGATCACCCGCAGCGAAACGACATCCTCAAAGCCGATCAGCAGCTCGCGTCCGCCCAGCTCAACGAGGTCGGGCGAGGCGATCCCGCGCCGAATCCAGCGGATCAGCTTGCTCGATTGCACCGGGTACAGCCGCTCGCCATACACAGCCGCGCGGAGATACCGCGCCGTCTCCGGCACATCGTAGATGCCCTCGAAGGTTACCGGCGGCGGAGCTGCGGCAGTTGTCATCGCGACCGTCTCGCCTCTCTCCCCTGAATCCTAAAGGTGCCCGCAGCCTTCGCTGCGATCGGGACCACGCGCGTCGCTGTGCGCAGGGACGGCGCACCGGACCGTAGAGCCGCGCGTCAGTCCGACGGCCAAACCTGCGCCATGTCGATCGTCAGCCCCGCGCAGACATCCTCGCCGCTCAGCTCAGCGGGCTGCTCCAGCTGCTCAACCGAACCGTCGGCACGGTAGATCCAGACGCGCCGCTCGTAGGGGTCCACCAGCCAGCCCAGCAGCACCCCGTTGTCCACCCAGCGGCGCATCCGGACGTGCCGCGCGTCAAGCCGCTGCTCGGGCGAGAAGACCTCCACGACGAACACCGGCACGAAGTCGGGCCGTCCGCCCAAGCCGCCGCGCGCTTCGATCTGGCCGGGCGAAACCCACGAGACGGTAGGCGCGACGATGGAGCCGTCGGGGAAGAGGTAGCAGCCGCGAATCCCGCGCACGGCGCCGCCCGCTTCGGACTCCATTTCCCAGCGGCCGACGAACACGATCATCGATGTGGCGACGTGAACGCTGAATCCATCGGGCCAGGGGATCTGCACGAGGCTCCCGTCGGGGGTCCGCTCGAAGAACTGCTCAGGATTCAGGCGGGCGATCTCCCAGAACCGCTCGTCGGTCAACTCCCAATCGGCCGGCAGCCGAATCGAGAACGGATCGTCGTAGAGCAGCGGCTCAGGATCGACCGGCGGTTCGGCGGGCTGACGTTGCGTAACCACCGGAACGACCTCCCGCAACGTCAGCCGTAGCGCTCCTCGCGCCACGGATCGCCGTGCATGTGGTAGCCGTACATCTCCCAGAAGCCGGGCGCGTCGCGCGTCAGAAACTCGATCCCCCCCACCCACTTCGCACTCTTCCAGAAGTAGAGCGAGGGCACCACCACCCGCGCCGGTCCGCCGTGTTCCGGGCGCAGCGGCGCGCCGTCGTGCGCCACCGCGATCATCGCGTGATCGTCGGCCCGCAAATCCGCCAGCGGAATATTCGCCGTGTAGCCCCCGAAGCAGTGAAACATCACCGCCTCCGCTTGCGGCGAAATCTCCAGCTGCGCGAACAGATCGCTCAGCAGCACGCCCTGCCAGGTGTTGTCGTAGCGCGACCAGTGCGTCACGCAGTGAATGTCGTTGAACCGCTCCGAGATGCCGATCGCCGTGAACTGCTCCCAATTGAGCACCCGCTCCTGCGCCACCGCGCCCCAGATTTGCAGCGTCCAGTCCGCCGTCTCCACCAGCGGCGTGCCGCCGTAGGTCAGCACCGGCCACTCGCGCACCAGCCGCTGGCCGGGCGGCAACCGGTCGTGGCCGGTGCGCGCGCGCAGCTCCTGCGCCTCGCTGAACAGCGGGCCGGCCGCGACTACATCCGGCGCGGGCGGTTGAGCGATGGTCGGATCTTCGGACACGGGCGCACTCCTTCGCCCCGCCGGGCGGAGCATCATCTGAATAAATCGTATCGCATCAGCCGCGCGCTCCCCACGCTGTACGCTCGCTCCAAATGGCCGGCTCAGCTTCCCCCCTCACGGAGTCGTCGCAGACCAGCGCCGAGTCGAACCCCGAGGCGAACAACTCGTTCAGACTCCGCCGTCACCTGCCCTTTCTCGGCCTGGCCGCGCTGATTATCGTCTTCGATCAGCTCACCAAAGTGATCGTCCGCTCTCAGCTCGAACTGGGCGAGCGCGAGTGGCTCGCCCAGTTCTTCGCCTTCTCCCATGTCGCCAACGACGGCGGCGCGTTCGGCATCTTCGGCGGCGCCAACACCATCCTCGCCGTTTCCGCCGTCGTCGCCATCGCCATCGTGGTCGTCTACTACCTCTGGCCGCCGCTCAATCACTGGCTGATCCGCAGCGGTCTCGCTCTGATCCTCGGCGGCGCAGTCGGCAACCTGCTCGACCGCATCTACCAGGGGCATGTCACCGACTTCGTCGACTTCATCCACTTCCCCGCCTTCAACGTCGCCGACGCCGCGATCAATGTCGGCGTCGCCGCCGTCGTGATCGCGCTGCTCTTCCCCGACAGCCGCCGCTGGTTCGCCCGCCGACGGCTGCGCCGGCGATCCTGATACCGTGCCCCCGATGTCCGATGCCGCGTCCGACTCCGCGCCCGAACCGCCTCTCGAACTGCTCGCCGACCGCGACGGCGAACGCCTCGACGTGTTCGTCAGCCGCCGCCTGCCCGGCGCATCCCGCTCCCACGCGCGGCGGCTGATCGACGACGGCCTCGTGCGTGTTGAACAGGCTCTTGAGCGACCCGCTTACCGCCTGCGCAGCGGCGAGCTGATCGCCGTCCACCAGCCCCAAACCCCGCCCGTCCAAACCGCCGCGCCGATTGACCTGGACATCGTCTACGAAGACGACCAGCTCGCGGTGATCGACAAGCCCGCCGGCCTCACCGTCCACCCCGCGCCCGGCGAGCGCGGGACGACACTCACCGCCGCGCTCCTGCATCGCTGGCCCCAGCTGGCCGACCAGCTCGGCGAGGTCGGCGGCGGCCTCCGCGCCGGCCTCGTACACCGCCTCGACCGCGACACCACCGGTCTGCTGATGGTCGCCAAGACCGAACAGGCGCTGGACGCCCTGCAAACCCAGTTGCGCGAGCGCGTCGTCGACAAGCGCTACCACGCCGTCGTGCTCGGCGTGCCCGACCCCGAAATCGGCCTGATCGACGCCCCGCTCGGACGCGATCCCGCCGATCCGCGCCGCTTCGCCGTCGTCGAGCGCGGGCGCAGCTCCCGCACCGGCTACAAGCTGCTCGAGCGCTTCACCGACGCCGCGCTGGTCGAATGCGAGCTGATTACCGGCCGCACCCACCAGATCCGCGTCCACCTCGCCGCGATCGGCCATGCCGTCGCCGGCGACGTCCTCTACGGCGCGCCCTGCGACCAGATCACACGCCAGGCGCTCCACGCCCGCGCGCTCGCCTTCACCCACCCCGCGAGCGGCGAAACGGTCAACATCCAGCGCGAGCCGCCGCAGGACTTCCAGGCGTTGCTCGCCTACCTGCGCGGCGGCGGCCTACTGCTCGACGCCCCGCCGCCCCGCCGCGCCCGCCGCGAGCGCAACCCCCAACACACCAAACGACGCAGGAGCCAGCATGTCCGCTAGCTCTGCCGGCCCTGTGCGCGTCCGCTACGGACCCTCTCCCACCGGTGAGCCGCACATCGGCAACATCCGCACCGCGCTCTTCGACTGGCTGCTAGCCCGCCGCCGCGGCGGGCAATTCATCGTCCGCATCGAGGACACCGATCAGTCGCGCCGCGTCGAAGGCGCGGAAGCGCAAATCCTCGACGCTCTGCGCTGGCTCGGCCTCAACTGGGACGAAGGCCCCGACATCGGCGGCCCCCACGCCCCCTATCGACAGTCCGAGCGCCTCCCGCTCTATCGGGAAGCCGCCCAAACGCTGATCGACGCCGGACACGCCTACCGCTGCTTCTGCTCGCCCGACCGACTCGACGCCGTGCGCAAGGCGCAGCAGCAGCAGAAGCTCGCGCCCGGCTACGACCGCCGCTGCCGCAACCTCAGCGCCGAGCAGATCGCCGCAGCCGCGGCCGCCGGGCCAAGCGTCGTGCGCTTCGCCATGCCCCTCGACGGCCTCACCATCGTCGACGACGCCCTGCGCGGGCCCGTCGAATTCCGCAACGAGCTGCTCGACGACCACGTGCTGCTCAAGCGCGACGGCTTCCCCACCTACCACCTCGCCTCCGTCGTCGACGACCGCGCCATGCAGATCACCCACGTGATCCGCGGCGAGGAGTGGCTGCCCAGCGCGCCCCGCCATGTCGCCCAGTACGCCGCGCTCGGTTGGACGCCCCCCGTCTGGGTCCACGTGCCGATCATCCGCGGCGCCGACAAGGGCAAGCTCAGCAAGCGCCACGGCGCGACCAGCGTCCGCGCCTACGCCGAGCAAGGCTTCCTGCCCGAAGCCCTGCTCAATTTCATGGCCCTGCTCGGCTGGGCCAAGGACGAATCCACCACGATCATGTCCCGCGAGGAAATGGTCGAAGCCTTCTCCATCGAGGGACTGGGCCTCGCCAGCGCGATGTTCGACCTCGAACGCCTCAGCGAGATGAACGCCCGCTACATCCGCGCCCTCGAGCCGCAGGACTTCCTCGAACGCGGACGCCCCTGGCTCGAAGCCGCAATCGGCCGCCCGCTCGACCTCGCTCCGCTCGTCCCGCTCGCACCGGCCATTCAGGAGCGCGTCAAACTCCTCCCCGAACTCGTCGACTACGCCGACTTCTTCTTCGCCGAGGGCCCGCTCGACTACGCCAACGACGAGCTGATGGGCCGCGCCTACCGCAACAAGCCCTGGGCCGCCCTCGAAGCCGTCGAAGCAGCGCTCAAGACCTTGCGCGCGCTGGAGGAGTGGAACGCCGAGGCGCTGGAAGCCGCTCTCCGCGCCCTCGCCGAGCAGCGCGACGAAAAGCCCGGCGCGCTCTTCACCCCCATCCGCGTCGCCGTCACCGGCAAACGCATCGCCCCTCCGCTCTTCGAAACCCTGGAAACCCTCGGCCGGGAGAAGACCGTAGCCCGCCTGAACGCCGCCGCCGAGCGCCTGGCCCGCCCCGACGACTGACGCCCGCGCGCTTCCCATTTACCGTCCTGCATCCCGCCTCGATTCGCCTGACGCGACCGGGGCAGGACTTGATTGGAGGCGATGCGCCACGATGCGCTGGCGATGTGGGAGCTCTTTGGGCGCTCCACAAGCGAGAGGCGGCGCGAGCAGTGCGAGTGGGAAGAGGCGAATCCGCATCTGCCGAAGCTGAGCAAGACGTCGATCAGCGGCTAGAGAATCCCGGTCGAGGTGGACAAGCATAGGAGATCGCCGAGTCAGATTTTGGTAGTGTGGCGTTGAAGGGGAAGTGTGGCGATGCGTTGGTTGAACACGCTTTGGCGGTGGACTGAGGTGGTGTTGTGGTGGTGGGTTGGCCGCCCGACCAGTGAGATGCGGCGGGAGCGGAAAGAGTGGGAAGAGGCGAACCCGCACTTGCCGAAGCCGGGCAAGACGTACCTGTAGCCGCTAGAGCGTCGCAGTGAGGGCAGTTGCGACGACAAGGCCCAGAGAGATCGGGGTCGTCGCAAGCAAGGTTCGCATGAGAACCAGCTTCCTCCGCAGCACGCCTTGGGCATCCTGCGATACCTTCTGAACTGCTGTCAGATACCGCCAGGCGAGAGCATCCGGGCCCTGTGTGTTCTCATCTGCGGCACGTATCGCTTCATCGGGCGTTGGGAACTGGTCGATGTCGCCTGTCCACAGATTGGCGAGGCCGGAGAGCGCGCAGACTGCGCAGGCGGCCATACTCAAGCCGAACAGCCAAAGCCACGGCTCCGCTGATACCGCGATCCCGACCAGCGCACTGAGCCCCGCCACGTTGAGCGCCGTGAGGAACATCAGCTTGCCGTCAAAGCCGGCGATTGAGGAGAGCAGGACCTGTTCGTGGGCGATGGCGATGTCGAGTGCGCGGGCGACGCCGCGCGGGGGGGCTTGGGCGCCGTTGGGGGTGGGCGGCATTAGAGGCGGCGGTAGATGCCGCTGGAGCCGGTTGAGAGCTCGCCGAGCGCGGCTCGGCGGATCAGGGTGAGGGCGCTGGTGACGGCGCGCGCCTTAATGGCGGCGCGGGTTTGGGCGAAGGTGTAGCCGGTGGCGTAGGACTCGTCGGGCGTTTCGACGCCGAGGCAGACGGCGCCGACGGGCTGGCCGCCGTGCGGCTCCGGGCCGGCGACGCCGGTGATGCCGACGCCGATATCGGCGTCGAACTGCTTGCGCACTGCGGCCGCCATTGCTGAGGCGGTTTCGTTGCTCACGACGCCGTGCGACTCGATCACGTCGGGGTCCACGCCGTAGTGGATTTTGGCTTCGGCGGTGTAGGTCACGAGGCCGCCGCGGAAGAAGCGGGATGCGCCGGGCACATCGGTGATCGTGCTGGCCAGCAGCCCGCCGGTGCAGGACTCCATCACGGCGATCGAGAGGCCTCGGCTGTCGAGCAGCCGCGCGACCGCCTCCTGGAAGGTGTCTTCGTCGGCACCCCAGATGTTGTCGCCGAGCAGGGCGCGGATCGCTGCCTCGACCGGCTCGATGCGGGCGCGGGCGGTGGCTTCGTCGAGTGCTTTGGAGGCCAGGCGCACATGGACGCCGTCGGCCTTGTGGTAGACGCCGACGGTGGGGTCTTCGCCGGCGCGGATGTCGCCGAGCGCTTCGTCGAGCGTGCTCTCGCCGAGTCCGGTGGTCTTCAGCGTGCGGGAGATCAGCACCGTGCCGTCGCTGCGCGCGGCGAGGCGCGGGCCGACATCGTTGCTCCACATGCCGGTCATTTCGGCGGGCGGGCCGGGCATGGCGATGATGATCGCGCCGTCCTTTTCGACCCACCAGCCGGGGGCGGTGCCGCGCGGATTGGGGATCGACTCGCCGGAGGGCACGATCGTGGCCTGTTTGACGTTCTGTTCCGGCATTTGCCCGCCGCGGCTTTCGAAGAAGTTGCGCAGGTGGGCCTCGAGCTCGGGCACGACGTACGGCTCCTCGCCGATCGACTCGGCGATCGCGTCGCGGGTGATGTCGTCCTCGGTGGGGCCCAGGCCGCCGGTGCAGAGCACCACATCGGAGCGGCCGCGGGCCTGGGTGATCAACTCGACCAAGCGCCGTCGGTTATCGCCGATCTGGTGCATGTAGAAGAGGTCGATGCCCATCGCGGGGAGGCGCTGGGCGACGTACTGGGCGTTGGTGTCGAGGATCTCGCCCATGAGGATTTCGGTGCCGATGGAGATGATTTCTGCGCGCATGCGCGCATTCTAGAGGTGTGCGCTCCGAGGGCTGCGCCGGCTGCTGGTAGCCTGCGTTGAACGCCCGCCGCTCAACCCCGCAACCACCAGGATCGCGCCGATGACCACGCCCACCCTGCCTGAGGTCGCCGCCGCCGCCGAACGGATCCGCGCCAACGTGCGGCGCGTGATTGTGGGGCGGGATGACGTGATCGACTACACGCTGGCGGCGATCCTCTGCGAGGGACACGTGCTGCTCGACGATGTGCCCGGGCTGGGCAAGACGATGCTGGCGAAGTCGCTGGCGCGCTCGATCGGCTGCTCCTTCCGCCGCATTCAGTTCACGCCGGACCTGATGCCGTCGGACGTGACGGGCGTGAATGTCTACAACCAGCGTTCGGGGGAGTTTGAGTTCCGCGCGGGGCCGCTGCTGGCGCAGCTGGTGCTGGCCGACGAGATCAACCGGGCGAGCCCGCGCACCCAGGCCGCCTTGCTTGAAGCGATGGAAGAGCGGCAGCTGACGGTCGAGGGCGAGACGATGCGGATGCCGCGCCCCTTCCTTGTGATCGCGACCCAAAACCCCGTCGAACTGGAAGGCACCTTCCCTCTGCCCGAAGCCCAGCTGGACCGCTTCCTGGTGCGCCTGCGGATGGGCTATCCCGACGCCGCCGAGGAGGACCAGATCCTGCTGCGCTTCGAGCGCGCCCAGCCGCTCGAAGCGCTGGAACCGGTCGTCGACGCCGAAACGCTGGTCGGGATGTCGCACGCGGTCGAGCAGGTGCGGGTCGATGCCACGGTGCGCGGCTACATGGTCGCGCTGGTGCAGGCCACGCGCGAAGAAGCCGCCTTCGAGCTGGGCGCCAGCCCGCGCGCCTCGCTCGGACTGATGCGCACCAGCCGCGCGCTGGCCGCGATCCGCGACCGCGACTACGTGCTGCCCGATGATGTGCAGGAGATGGCGCGCGTGGTGCTTCCGCACCGTCTCGTGCTCAGCGCCGAGTCGCGGTTGCGCTCTTCCACGACCGAGTCGCTGCTCGATGCCGTCATGTCGCGCGTGCCTGCGCCGATCGAAGCGGCCTGAAACCGACATGGCGCAGACATGACCAGGCCGACCGCGGCCGACGGGCTGGGCCGATAGATGGCGTTCGGATTCGGCGGCCAGGGGATGTCGCTCGAAGTCGAGGCGGAGACGCGCAAGCAACAGCGCGACCAACGCTTCGAGCGTCCGCAGAGCCGCTTCGCGCAGGAGCACACCAACACCTGGCTGCGCGGCATGTGGCCCTTCGCCGCCGCGCTGGTGATGATCATCGCCGTCGCCGTGGACCAGATCGTGATCGCGCTGGTCGCCGGCACCGTGCTCACGGCCGGAATCTTCGCCTGGGCCTGGGCGCGCTGGGCGCTCGAGCGCTTGGAGTTGAGCTATTCGCTCTCGCAAACCCACGCCTTCGTCGGCGAGACGCTCGAGCTGACCCTGCGCTTCGAGAATCGCAAGCTGCTGCCGCTGCCGTCGCTGCGCGTCCGCCTGATGCTGCCCTCGCTGCTCGAGCCGGCCAACGCCCCGTTCAACCGCGTCGCCTCGATCGGCGGGGAGGATGTCGGCGAAATCGTGCGCACCACCTCGCTGCGCTGGTACGAGCGGCTCACCTGGCGCTACCGCATCCCCCTGCGCACGCGCGGCTACCACCACCTGGTCGCCAGCGATCTGACCGCCAGCGATGTGTTCGGCGTGTTCCGCCGCCAGCGCGAAGAGGACGCCGCGCAGCCGCTCTGGATCTATCCCGAGGTGCTGCCGCTCGAGCGGCTCAACCTGCCCCAGCTGCGCCCGCACGGCGAGCGCCGGGGCGGTCAGCGGCTGTTCGACGATCCCACTCGCCTGCAAACGATCCGCGACTACCGCCCGGGCGATCCGCTGAAGCGGATCGACTGGAAGGCGACGGCGCGGCGGCGCGCCGTGCAGAGCCGCGTCTACGACCCGGCCAGCGATCTCGTGGCGGTGGTGGCGCTCAATGTCAGCACGCTGCCGATCGCCTGGCAGGGTTTCTACGGCGACATCTTCGAGCGGGCCGTCTCCGTCGCCGCCTCGTTGGCCTCCGCCTGGGCCGAGAGCCGCGCGCCCGTTGGGCTGCTCGCCAACTGCACCTTTCCCGGCAATGACGCGCCGATTCGCGTCACCCCCTCCCGCGCGCCCGGCCAGATGACGCGCATTCTCGAAGCGCTGGCCATGGCCGATGTCTTCACCCTCACCCCGATCGACCGCATGCTCACCGACGAACGCCGGCGCATGCCCTTCGGCAGCACCGTCGCTCTCGTCACCGCCGTCGTCACGCGCCCGCTTGAAGTCTCGATCGACCGCCTGCGGCGCCGCAGCGTCGAAGTTTCCGTGATCTATGTCGGCGTCGACGACCCGCCCTCGCAGGCCGGCGGCGCGGCGGTGCATGACATCCGCGAGGCGCTGGCCGGTCTGGAGTACGAGCGGATCGGCCACAGCGGCGCCTGGACGCTGGCGCAGCACGAGTGGGGCCGGCCCGAAGACGACGAAGCGGATGCGCTGGGGGACGGCGTCGAGCTGCCGTCGGAGGTGGACGCGCCGGTCTTCGGCAGGCCGGCTGAATCAGGAGAACCGCCCCCGAGCGATGATCGCGCCCCGGCCGCGGCCGGTCTCGAGCGCGGCGCGGGCAGCGAGTGGGGACGACCGGGAGGCGCGCGGTGACGACCTCGCAGGAGCGCATCCGCGCGGCCTACGTCGCAGCCCTGCTGCTGGCTGAGGCGATCCTGCTGGTCATCCTCGCCAAGCTGGTCCCGAAACTGCTGGTCGACAGCGACGCCGAGACGCTCTCCGTCTGGGCGGTCGGCGGGACCCTCGCGCTCGGCTTCGCCACCGCGTACCAGCTCGGCACGCGGACCGAAATGGGCGCGCGCGCCCGCATCTTCTGGGGGCTGTTGATCACTTTCGTCGCTCTCCAGATCATCGGCCGCGCCGACCTCTCCGAGAGCGCCCGCATCTGGGACATGTCCTGGCTGATCGACCTCGGCTCGCCCAGCTCGGAGGTCTGGCGGCGCGACGGCGCGCTCGACGAACTGTTCGCGGGGCTGATGTTGATTCCGATCTGGTTCCGCGGCGTGGCGCTGGGCACCGCGGATCTCGACGAGCGGCCGCTGACCCGCACCGTGCTGGGCGGCTTCGCCGTGCTGATCATCGGTTTCGTGCTCGGCAACAACGCGGGAATCGAATCAGTCGTCCAGATCGGCGCCGTCGTCTGGGCGCTGGTCTGCGTTGCCGCCGTCGCCCTGAAAAACGCCAGCAAACCGCTCACCACCCAGGACGGCGGCGGCATTCAGACCGGCTTCACCCTTGCCGCCACGCTGATCATGATCATCGCCGGTATCGCGATCGTGCTGCTGCTCGTCGTCGGCATTGTCGCCGGCGTCGCCGGCTCGGGCGTCGTCGCGCCGGTGCTTGACGGCCTGGGCTTCGTGCTCGAATACATCGTCAGAGGAATTGCCTACCTGCTCTACCCGATCTTCTGGATCATCCGCGAGGTCGTGGAGGCGGTGCGCACCGAAGATCAGACGCCGATTGAGCTGCTGAGCGAGGGCATCGGCCGGCCGCCCGAAGATCTGGAAACCCCGGAGGCCGAGCCCAACCCCACGCCCGGCATCGTCCTGGTGCGGGTTTTCGGCGGGATCGGCGCGGTGCTGCTCTTTCTGCTGCTCGCCTGGCTGTTCTTCCGCCGCTTTCTGCGCCGCCGCCCCGCGCTCGACGAAGAGCGGGAGTCAGTCTGGTCGGAGGCCGATGTGCTGGGCGATCTGTTCGGCGGGCTGCGCAACCTGCGCGCCCGCTTCCGGCGCGGCGGCCCCGATCGCGAGCCCGACGCCCCAATCGCGGCGCTCTACTACGAGGTGCTGGCGGACGCCGACGCGCGGGGCTCGCCGCGTCCGCCCTCGCGGACGCCGTTGCAGTTCGCCGACTCGTTGGAGCGCGAATACGACTCGCCCGCGCCGGGCGAAATCTCGCGCGCATTCTCCGCCTACCGCTACGGCGGCCGCGAGCCCGATCCCGGCGCCCTCCGCCGATTGCGCGAAGCCTGGGACCGCCTCCGCCGGGAGTCCGGGTGATATGTTCGCTCCATGACCACCCGCACCGACTACCACACCGAAACCGCCGGCGTGTTTCTCGCCAAAGCCCGCGTCTACCTCGCCGAGGGCGACCTGCTCCAGGCCTCCGAAAAAGGCTGGGGCGCGGCATCGCAGATCGTGAAGGCTCTCGCCGAGTCGCGCGGCTGGGATCACCGTGGGCACAGAGACCTCTTCAACTCGGTCAATCGCGCCGCCGAGGAGTTCGGCAACGACGAGATCAAGACGCTCTTCTACGCGGCGAATGCGCTGCACCAGAACTTCTACGAAGGCTGGATGCCTGAAGAATCAGTCGCCCAGGGGCTGACCAATGTGGAGGAGTTTGTTCGTCGTCTGGGCGAGGCGATCGATTAAGCCGGCTGCAAGCGCAAACTCTCAGCGACGCCGCAGGGCCGGACGGCTCTCGCCGTCCCGCGCCAGCAGCGGCACGGCGGTTTCCGCATCCAGATCGGCGGCGTAGGCGAGATCGTCGGCGAAGCCGAGCTCCAGCAGGTCGCGCCCGTGCGGTGATCTCTGTAGGGCTGCGAGCGGATCGTGGGCGTGGGCGCGCCAGAGCTCCAGCGCGATCAGCGCTCCGTTGCCCAAGCGAAACGCCCCGCGCCCGCTCAGCGCCTGCACATACGCGCCCGCCGCCGCCGCGTCCTCGAACGACGCCGTGCGCCCGCCGTGGTCGCCGCTGCACACGATCGCGATCGAGCGGCGGCGCGCGGCGGCCTCCTGCGCCAGCGCGTCGGCGCAGGCGGAGAGGTTGCGTAGGCAGGCCGACAGCGCGAACGGGGCGCGCGACGCGGCGCTGAGCGCCCGCGTTCCGTTGCCGGTGACGTGGACGCATACCCAGCTCGCCAGGTCGAGCGCCGCGAACTCGGTCGGCGAGTTGCCGTATTCCGCCTGCGGGCCGGGCAGCGAGTCGATCTCGCCGATCAGCCGCGCGCCGGGGATCTGGTCGCGCAAGGCGTGGGCTTGCGGCCACTCGGCGACGGGGTAGATCGCTTCGGCGGCGCCGCCGAGCAGGGCGGCGTGGACGGTGGTGGCGCGCAGGATGTCGATCACGGCGACGGCTGCGCCGTCGAGCAGCGCCGGATCGGGCGGCTGCATGTAGACCTCAAGTTCAAGCGGCGGGTGCGACATACGAGAGGCGAGGGTAGCGGCGCGCGCGGGCTACGCTGTAGCTCATGCCCCCCGCCGATACCCGCCCCGCAAAGATGCGCTTCGCCGAGCGGCTGCGGCGGGCGATCGACGTGTCCGACTCGCTGCTCTGCGTCGGCCTGGACCCGCAGCCGGAACGCACGCCGGCGGCGGAGATCCTCGCATTCAACCGAACGGTGATAGAGGCGACAGCGGATGACATCTGCGCATTCAAGCCGCAATCCGCCTTCTATGAGGCCGCGGGTCCGCGCGGTTGGGAGGCGCTTGCGCGGACGATCGAGCTGATCCGCGAGCTCGCGCCGCACGCGCTGGTCATCCTGGACGCCAAGCGGGGCGACATCGCGCACACGGCGCGCGCCTACGCGACCGCCGCGTTCGAGCAGTTCGGCGCGGATGCGATCACTGCTAGCCCCTATCTGGGCGGCGACAGTGTCGCGCCGTTTCTGGAGCGCCCCGAGCACGGCGCGTTCGTGCTCTGCCGTACCTCCAACCCGGGCGGCGGCGACTTCCAGTCGCTGCGCATGCAGGACGCGGGCACGGATGAGCCGCTCTACGAGCGCGTCGCGCGACGGGCGGCGGAGTGGGCCGATGCGCATCACGACAACGTGGGGTTGGTGGTCGGCGCGACCTGGCCGGCGGAGTTGGCGCGCGTGCGCGAACTCTGCTCCGAGCTGCCGATTCTGTTGCCCGGCATCGGCGCACAAGGCGGCGATCTGGAGGCGGCGCTGGCGGCCGGACTGGACGCCGAGGGACGCGGGCTGCTGGTCAGCGCCTCGCGCTCGGTGATCTACGCGGGCGGCGCGCGCGAGATTGGCGCAGAAGCGGCGCGGCTGCGGGCGGCGATTCACGAGCAGCGCGAGCGATGCGGTGCGGCGCGTGGCCTCTGACGGCGGCCTCGCCGGCAGCGGGATTGGCGCGCCGGCGGACGGAGTGCGCGGCTCGCTCGCCGAGTTCCGTCGACTCTTCGCCAACCGCAACTTCGCCGCGCTCTGGGCCGCCACCGGCATCCAGCTGATCGTCAACAGCGCCATCCAGTTCGTGCTCGTGATCCGCGTCGTTGAACTGAGCGGCTCCAGCCTGGCCTCCGTCGCGCTGGTCGTCGCGCTGGCTGCGCCGCCGGTCGTCTTCGGACTCGGCGCGGGCGTGCTGCTCGACCGGCTGGACAAACGCAAGGTGCTGATCGTCACCGTGATTCTGCGGGCCGGGCTGACCGCCCTGCTGCTCGTCGCGGACAACGTTTCCTGGGGCGCGTTGCTCGCGGTCGCGTTTCTCACCGCAACGGCCGGCCAGTTTGCGCTGCCGGCGGGGGCGGCTGCGCTGCCCGCTTTTGTGCAGCGCTCGCAGTTGCTCGCCGCCAACTCCGCCTTTCAGTTCACCGCCACCAGCGCGCAGCTGATCGGGCTGGTCGCGTTCTCCCCGATCATGCTTAAGGCACTGGGGTTCGACGCCTCCTACATCGCCAGCGCCGTGCTGCTGGCGATGACTGCGCCGCTGCTGGCGATCCTGCCGCCGCTGCCGTCGCACGCGCGCGAAGCCAGCGGCGACGACGCGCAAGGCTGGCTGCGCCAGGCGCGCGCGACGGTGCGCACCGGGCTGGGCGATGTGCGTGAGGCGGGCGTGCGCGTCTGGCGCGACCGGCTGACCGCCGTCGCCTTAATCCAGCTGGTCACCGGCGTGATGCTGCTCTTCATGTTCGCCGTGCTCGTGCCGCGCTTCGTGCAGGACGTGCTGGGGCGCTCGCCGGAGGACGCGGTATTCGTCTTCTGGCCGACCGGCGTCGGCACCCTGCTGATGCTGATCCTGCTGCCGCGTCTGGGGCGACGCTTCCCGATCACCTCGCTGGCTTCGGCCGGGCTGGTGCTGATCACCGCGGTGGTCGCCCTGCTCGGCGTGCTCGACTTCTTCTCCCACTCCGCAACGCTGCTCTTCTGGCTGACGCTGCTGCTCTCTTTCCCGCTGGGACTGGCCTACGCGATGGTCAATGCGCCGGCGCAGACGCTGCTACACGAGCGGACGCCAGCGGAGATGCGGGGACGGATGTTCTCGGCGCAGTTGATGATGGCCAACGCGCTCTCGATGGTGGCGCTGGTGATCGTCGGCGGGGTGGCAGACGCATCGGGCGTGCGCGAGGCGCTCTTCCTGCTCGCCGCGGGCGTGTTCGCGATCACGCTGGGATCGTTCTGGCTGGGGCGGCGCGGTGGACCCGATGGCGCGCCGCCGGCTGCAACGGCGGACGGCCTACGCTAATCTCGCAGCAGCGAGGATCGCCGGCGCAAGCGGAGGGACGAAGCCATGCGGGAGGTGTCGATCGAGGCGATCCGGGTCTCGCTGATGAACTACAACCGCGTCGTCGTGCTCAAAGAGAAGGACGCCGACCGCTACCTCACCATCTACATCGGCGCGGCCGAGGCGGACGCGATCGCCATCCGCCTCCAGGATGTCTCCGTGGCGCGCCCCATGACCCACGACCTGCTCACCAACGTGATGCAGGAGTTGGGCGCGCGCGTCACCCGCGTCGTCGTCTCCGAGGTCAAAAACGACACCTACTTCGCCCGCCTTTTCCTGCTCGTCAACGATGAGGAGGTTGAAATCGACTCCCGCCCCAGCGACGCCATCGCTCTCGCCGTCCGCTCCGAAGCCCCCATCTTCGTCGCCGACGAGGTGATCGATCAGGCCGGCGTCCTGCTCGACGACGAAGGCATGGTGAGCGGCGACGAGGAGACGCGGCGGCAGCCGGTGAAGCCGGAGGAGCTGGAGAAGATGTCGGCGTTCCGCGACTTCATCGAGAGTCTGGACATGGACGACTTCGAGTAATCCCAAACCCACCCCACTCCCTCCTCCGTCACCCCAACCCTTCCCCCGTCGCCCCAGACTTGATCTGGGGCCCAAACCCAACTCCCTACGCAGCCTAAAGGTCCCGAGTTGCCCGCCGGCGGGCGTGCGCAGGATGCTCGGGGCGCTGCGCCGCCGACAACCGTCGCATGGATTCCAGCTTTCGCTGGAATGACGGGGGGAGGTCCGCGGAATGACGGGGGGCGGTCCGCGGAATGACGAGGGGAGGTCCGCCCTGCCCGCTCCCGAGCGGGAACACCCCCGCCCAATTTGCGACAATCCCCCCAGCCGCGCGACAGAACACAAGCCGCGCACCGCGCAGGTTGTCGCAAGGGGTGATTGTGATAATCTCCACAATGCCTGCGGAGGGCGGGGCCGGATGAAGAACTGGCCCCCCGCAATCGCCCTGTTGGGCGTCGGCTGGTACGTCGCCACGTGCATCGTGCTGGGCGTGCTGGCCGGCCTCTGGCTGGACGACCAGGCGGGAATCTCGCCCACCTTTACGCTCCTCGGGCTGGGCCTCGGGCTCGCCGCGGCGGGCTGGGGCGGCTACCGCATGCTGTTGGACGTCCTTGAACGTCCACTGCGCGGGGGCGCGAGGCGCGGCCCGCGGGACAAGCCCGGCAGCGAGAAGGAGCGCGACGAGTGAACAAGCGCCGCCTGATCATCCTCGGCGCGCTGGTGCTGATCGTGGGCGGGTTCTTCCTTGTCCGCGCGCCCAAGCCGGTCATCGCGATTGCGCCTGAGTTCGTGGCGG
The DNA here is from genome assembly GCA_965242565.1 of Dehalococcoidia bacterium. Taxonomy (GTDB): domain Bacteria; phylum Chloroflexota; class Dehalococcoidia; order Bin125; family Bin125; genus CATQGW01. Next base: position 2,869,190 of record OZ251457.1, read on the forward strand.
CGATCGGCAGCTACGAGATCACCAACACGATCCTCTCCGCCTGGGTCGTCATCTTCCTGCTGCTGGTGGGCGCGTTCTTCGTCTGGCGGCGCACCCGCAACACCGAGCAGGCTCTTGTGCCGAGCGGCATTCAGAACATCGTCGAGGTCATCTACGAGGCCTTCTTCAACATCGCCGAGCAGGTCGTCGGCAACCGCAGCGCGCGCATCTTCTTCCCCGTCGTCTTCACCATCTTCATCTTCCTGCTGGCGGGTAACTGGTTCGGGCTGTTCCCCTGGAACAACGTGATCGGGCAGGTCGACGACACGCGCGAGCACTATCTGCACGAGATGGAGCTGAGCGTCCACGATCTGAAGGATGATCTGAAGCACGGCGAGCGGACCGTCTCGCCGGGCGAAATCGCGGCGATCAACAACGCCTTCACCAATGCCTACTTTGACCCGATCCACTTCGAGGTGGACGAGCACGAGCACGCCGACGAGGTGATCGCGGAGATCCGCGAGCATCACCTGTCGGAGCGCGAGCGGGCGGTGCGCGCGGAGTTCGCCGACAATCCGCTGTCGACCACGCTGGGGGGCTCGGAGGTGGTGAAGGAGATCGAGAAGCGGTTGGGGGCGGCCGGGCTGGACGGCGAGGCGGCGACCGAGGCGATTCTGTACAACCTGCCTCTGACGGCATCCGACGCTGAACTGGTCCGTGCCGACGGTCCGATTCTGACCGGCGGCGGCTTCAAGATCGTGCCGCCCCGCACACTGTTCGATGAGCCGCGCGACTACTCCTACGACGCCTTCGCCGAGCCGCTGGTGATCGAGCCGGGCGCCGACGGCGCAGCCGCGCAGGTCTGCCTGATCGAGTGCGAGCAGCAGATCGGCGACAACGCGCCGATGGTGGTGCCCACCACCGTCAACACTGCGCACATCGGCTTCGTGCTGCGGCTCGAAGAAAAAGGCATCGACGGCGCGACCGTCGGCCACATCTTCCCCTTCTTCCGGGCTATCGCCACCGATGTCAACCTGCCCCTCGCCCTCGCCCTCTGGTCGCTGATCATGGTGCAGTTCTGGGGCGTCAAGGGCGTCGGACTGGGCGCGAACTTCGGCAAGTACATCGGCCTCGGCTCGCATGTGGTCGTCAAAGGCCCGATGGGGGTCTTCGTCGGGGTGCTGGAGATCATCTCCGAGATCGGGCGGGTGGTCTCGTTCACCTTCCGTCTGTTCGGCAACATCTTCGCCGGCGAGGTGGTGCTGTTCATCTCGATGTTCCTGGTGGCCTTTATCGTGCCATCGGTGTTCTTCGGGCTGGAAATCTTCGTCGGCTTTATCCAGGCCTTCGTGTTTGCGATGCTGACGCTGGTCTTCGCAGGCGCGGCCGTGGCCGGGCACGACGATCACGACGAGGAGAGCGAAGGGGGCGCGCACTAGCGGCCCTACGCTGCAACAAGCGCATAATGCGGTCCGCGGAGGGCCGCAAGGAGAGGACAGTTCGCAATGGAAGCTCTGGTCGGTCTGCTGCTGCAGATTGGCGACGATGGCATGAAGTACATCGGCGCCGCCATCGCTATGGGGCTCGGAGCCATCGGCCCGCCGCTCGGCATCGGCATCCTCGCCGGCCGCGCGATGGAGTCGCTGGGACGCAACCCCGACGCCGCGCCGGTCATCCAGACCAACATGATCCTCGGCATCGCGTTCACCGAGGCGATCGCGATCTACTCGCTCGTCGTCGCGGTGATGATCGGCTTCGTCTTCTAGACCAGCCGAACGCAGCGCGTGGCGCGGGGTTGCGCCGCGCGCCGAATCGCGGCCGATCAGCGCCGACTCGGCGCGAGGGGCAGGCGAACCGATGGACGAACTCGGACTCAATCTCGCCGGGCTGATCACGCATTTCATCAGCTTCGGGCTGTTGCTCGGGCTGCTGGTGCTGCTCTTCTACCGGCCGCTGCGGCGCGTGCTTGACGAGCGCAAGCGCCGCATCGAGGAGGGCCTGCGCGCCTCCGAAGCGGCCCAGGAAGCCGCCGAAGAGGCGAGCGCCGAAGCGCGCGCGGAGGTGCAGCAGGGCCGCGAGGAGGCTCAGCGGCTCGTTGCGCAGGCGCAGGAGCTCGCGCAGCGGATCGAAACCGAGGCCCGCAGCTCAGCCCAGGATCAGGCCGATCAGATCGTCGAGCGCGCCCGCGCTGAAATCGCGCAGGAGCGCGATCAGGCCGTGCAGCAGCTGCGCGACGAGTTCGCCGACCTCGCCATCGCCGCCGCGGAGCGGGTGATCGGCCAGGCGCTCAGCCGCGACGACCACCAGCGGATCATCAGCGAGGTGCTGGCGGACTCCTCCGTCGGCGCTTCGGACCGGAACTGACGGAGCGATCGCCATGCCGCCGCGAGATCCGGCCGCCAAGCGCTACGCCGACGCCGTCTTCGCCATCGCGAGCGAGGGCGGCACGGCCGACCGTTGGGTGTCCGATCTGGATGACCTGGTCGCGCTGTTCGCCGCCGCCGACGCGGCGGCGTTCTTCGTCAGTACGCGGGTCGCCCAGACCGACAAAGAGCAGGTGATCGATCGGGCGATGGCGGACGCCGCCCCGGAAGGCCGCAACCTCGCCAAGCTGCTCGTGCGCAAGCGCCGCACGCGGCTCGCCGACCAGATCCGCGACGCCTTCCGCGCCCGGCTGAATAGCGAGCGCGGCGTCGCCGAGGCAGTGGTGACCACCGCCGTGCCGCTCTCCGACGATGCCCGCGCCGCCGTTGAAGCCGCCGTGCGCAGTTACACCAACGCCGACACGGTCGAACTCACCGAGCAGGTGGACAGCGCCATTCTGGGCGGCGCGGTCGTGCGGATCGGCGACCGGATCATCGACGGCAGCGTGCGCACGCGGCTCAACTCGCTGCGGCGCAGCGTCGCCGGCGGCAGTCTCTGACGCATCTCCCACGGAACGGAAGGCAATCATGGCCGTACGACCCGAAGAAGTCGCCTCGATCATTCGCCAGCAGATCGAAGGCTTCGAGAGCGAAGTGGTTTCCGCCGAGGTGGGCACCGTGGTGGAAGCCGGCGACGGCATCGCCCGCGTCTACGGCCTCTCCGGCGCGCTCTCCGGCGAGTTGCTGGAGTTCAACCCCAAGGGCGGCGGCGACGCCGTGATGGGCATGGCCCTCAACCTCGAAGAGGAGATCGTCGGCGCCGTGATTCTCGGCGACTACCGGGCGATTGAGGAGGGCGACGAAGTGCGCTCGACCGGGCGCGTCGCCGAGGTGCCCGTCGGCGAGCAGCTGATCGGCCGAGTCGTCAACGCGCTCGGCGAGCCGATTGACGGCAAAGGCCCGCTGAATTCCAGCGAAAGCCGCCCCGTTGAGCGGATCGCGCCGAATGTGGTCACGCGCGCCTCCGTCGACACCCCCGTGCAGACCGGCATCCTCGCCATCGACTCTCAGATCCCGATCGGGCGCGGCCAGCGCGAACTGATCATCGGCGACCGGCAGACGGGCAAGAGCTCGATCGCGATCGACACGATCATCAACCAGAAGGGGCAGGATCTGGTCTGCATCTACGTGGCCGTGGGGCAGAAGCAGGCGAAGGTCAGCCAGGTCGCTTCGACGCTCGAGGAATACGGCGCGATGGATCACACGATCATCGTCAACGCCGCCTCCGCCGAATCCGCCGCGCAGCAGTACCTCGCGCCGTACTCCGGCGTGGCGATGGCGGAGTACTTCATGGAGCGCGGGCAGGACGCGCTGATCATCTACGACGACCTCAGCAAGCACGCCTGGGCCTACCGGCAGATTTCGCTGCTGCTGCGCCGCCCGCCGGGGCGCGAGGCGTACCCCGGCGATGTGTTCTACCTGCACTCGCGGCTGCTCGAGCGCTCGGCGAAGCTGAGCCAGGAGCACGGCGGCGGTTCGATCACGGCGCTGCCGATCATCGAGACGCAGGCGGGCGATGTGTCGGCCTACATTCCGACCAACGTGATCTCGATCACCGACGGGCAGATCTTCCTCGAGTCGGACCTCTTCAACGCCGGGCAGCGCCCGGCGGTCAACTCGGGCATCTCGGTCAGCCGCGTGGGCGGTTCCGCTCAGCGTCGCGCGATGCGCTCCGTGGCCGGGCAGCTGCGGATCGACATGGCGCAATACCGCGAACTCCAGGCTTTCGCCCAGTTCGGCACGAGCGACCTCGACACCGCCACGCGCCGCCAGCTGGAACGCGGACAGCGGCTCAGCGCGCTGCTCGTGCAGCCCGAAAACGAGCCGCTGCCGCTCGCCGATCAGGTCGCGCTGCTCTACGCCGCCAACAGCGGCGCGCTCGACGATGTGCCGGTCAACAAGGTCTCCGACTTCGCCAAAGGCGCGCGCGAGTACCTGGGCACCTCGCACCGCGACCTGCTGGACGGGATCGGGTCCAGCGGCGAGCTGAGCGGCGACAGCGAGACGGCGCTCAGCGCCGCCCTGCAAACCTTCAAAGACACGGTGCCGTTCTAGGCCGCGTTTGCGGACCTGCGAGGAGCGCATAGCGCATGGCCAACACCCGCGAGATTCGACGCCGCATTCGGTCCGTCGAGAACACGGCCAAGATCACTAACGCGCTGCAACTGGTCGCCGCGTCCAAAATGCGGCGTGCGCAGGATCGGGCCTTGCAAGCGCGCCCCTACGCGGAAAAGATGCGCGAAGTGCTCGGCCACCTCTCCGGGCTGCTCGCCGAAGGCGACGCGGAGGTCGCGCATCCGCTGCTCGAACGCCGCGACGTCAACGAAACCACCGTGATCTTCGTGACGCCCGACCGCGGGCTGTGCGGCGGATTGATCTCGAACCTTGAGCGGCACGCCGGCGAGATCGTGCTCGGCCCCGAAACCGGCGGCGATGTCTCGATGATCCCGGTCGGGCGCAAAGGCTCCGACTACTTCCGCCGCTTCGGCGTCAACTATCACGGCCAGTTCCAGGAGTTGGGCGACTACCCCGGCCTGGCGGAGACGCAGCCGATCTCGCGGATCGCGATGGAGGAATACACCGGCGGCATCGTGGACCGCGTGCTGCTCGTCTACGCCTCGTTCGTCAACACCGTTACCCAGACGCCCACCACCATCCAGCTGCTTCCCGTCGAGCGGGTGGACGCGCCGGAAGAGGGCGGCGAGTCCTCCGAATCGGAATACATCTTCGAGCCGTCGCCGCAGGAGGTGCTGGCCGAATTGCTGCCGCGCTACGTGGACCTGCTCGTTTACCAGGCGATCCTCGAGGCCGGTGCCTCCGAGCAGTCGGCGCGGATGGTGGCGATGCGCAACGCGACGGACGCGGCGAACGAGATGATCGACGACCTGACGCTGGTCTACAACAAGGCGCGGCAGGAGCAGATCACGTCCGAGCTGCTGGACATCACCGGCGGCGTCGAAGCGATGCAGGCCTGACGATGACCGGGCGCGTAGAGGCTGTGATCTTCGATATGGACGGCGTGCTGGTCGACGGCGAGCCGCTGCACTTCGAGGTGGTGCGCCGCCTGCTGGCCGAAGAGAGTGTGGAGTTCGGCGAGGACGACTACCGCCGCTATCTGGGAACGACGCTGGAGAGCACCTGGAGCGATCTGCGCGAGCGCTACGGACTCTCGCGCAGCTACGAGTGGTACGCGGAGGCGTATGACCGCGAGGTCGTGCGCTCCTACCGCGAGGAGGCCGAGCTGCTGCCGGGCGCTGAGGCGCTGTTGGGGCGGCTGGCCGAGGCCGCCGTCCCGTTGGCGCTGGCCTCATCCTCGAATCGCGAATGGGTGGATGCGGCGCTGGACTCGCTGAGGCTGCGCCGCTTCTTTGCTCAGACCGTCGCAGGCGACGAAGTCTCGCGCGGCAAGCCGGATCCGGAGATCTACCTGCGCGCCGCCGAGCGGCTGGGCGCGTCGCCCGACGCCTGCCTCGCCGTCGAGGATGCGCCGGCGGGCATCGCCGCCGCTCGCGCAGCCGGCATGGCGGTCGTCGCTGTCCGCACCCCGATGACCGCCGGGCTGCCGCTCTCCGACGCAACCCGGGTGATCGATTCGCTCCACGATTTCGACCTCGCCTGGCTCGCGCTCGCGCGCCAAGCGGCCGTGAGCGGCTGAGGCGAGCATGATTGATACGATTGATGCGGCGCAACCCGCATCGCCGCGGCAAGGAGATCGCAATGGCTGACGGACAGGTAGTGCAGGTGATCGGCACCGTCGTGGATGTGGAGTTCCCGCCCGATGGACTGCCCGCGCTGTTCAGCGCGGTCACCATCACGATGAGCAGCGGCGAATCGGTCGTCACCGAGGTGCAGCAGCACCTCGGCAACAACCGCGCGCGCTGTCTGGCGATGGACAGCACGGACGGGATGAAGCGCGGCGACACGGCCGCCGACGAAGGCCAGCCGATCGCGGTGCCCGTCGGCGAGGGCGCGCTGGGGCGGCTGTTCAACGTGCTCGGCGAGCCGCTCGACAACCTGGGCGATGTGCCGGAGACCACCGATCCGTGGCCGATCCACCGCGCGCCGCCGGCCTACGACGAGCAGAGCGGCGAGGCGCAGATTCTCGAAACGGGGATCAAGGTGATCGACCTCGTCTGCCCGTTCACGCGCGGCGGCAAGATCGGCGCCTACGGCGGCGCGGGCGTCGGCAAAACCGTCGTCATCCAGGAACTGATCCGCAACATCGCCACTGAGCACGGCGGCTACTCCGTCTTCGCCGGGGTCGGCGAGCGCTCGCGCGAGGGCAACGACCTCTGGCACGAAATGCGCGAGTCGGGCGTGCTGGACAAGACGGTGCTGGTCTTCGGGCAGATGAACGAGCCGCCGGGCGTGCGGCTGCGCGTCGGGCTGACCGGCCTCACCTTCGCGGAGTACTTCCGCGACACCGAGGGCCAGGATGTGCTGCTCTTCATCGACAACATCTACCGCTACACGCTGGCAGGGCAGGAAGTGTCGGCGCTGTTGGGGCGGATGCCCTCGGCGGTGGGCTACCAGCCCACGCTGAGCACGGAGATGGGCGAGCTGGAGGAGCGGATCACGAGCACGATGAAGGGCTCGATCACCTCCTTCCAGGCGATCTACGTGCCCGCCGACGACTACACCGACCCCGGGGTGGCGACGACGTTCGGACACCTCGACGCGGTTGTGGCGTTGGAGCGGGCGATCGCCGCTCAGGGCTTCTACCCCGCTGTGGATCCGCTGACCTCGTTCAGCCGCGCGCTCGACCCGAAGATCGTCGGGCAGGAGCACTACGATGTGGCGCAGGAGATGCAACGTGTGCTCCAGCGCTTCAAGGACCTGCAGGACATCATCGCGATCCTCGGCGTCGACGAACTCTCCGAAGAGGACAAGCAGACCGTGGCGCGGGCGCGGCGGATTCAGCGCTTCCTGACCCAGCCGTTCTTCGTCGCCGAGCAGTTCACCGGCTTGCCGGGCGAATACGTCGCGGTGCGCGACACCGTGCGCGGCTTCAAGGAAATCCTCGAAGGGGCGCACGACAACTTGCCCGAACAGGCCTTCTTCAACGTCGGCACGATCGAGGCCGCGGTCGAAAAGGGCGAGCAGATCGCCAGCGAGGCGGCGGCCTAACCCAACCGGACAGACTCACGTAGGCCGCCGGCCGAGAGGGGAGTGCGCCAATGCCGTTGACGCTGGAAGTCATCACCGGCGAGCGCCTGTTGATGCGCCGCGAGGACGTCGACGAGGTGATCGCGCCCGGCAGCCTCGGCGAGCTGGGCATTCTGCCGCACCACGCGCCGCTGATCACCGCGCTTCAGCCCGGCGAGCTGCGCGTTAAGGCCGGCGGTGCCGAAGACGACTTCTTCGTCTCCGGCGGCTTCCTTGAAATCCACAGCGATCAAGTCACCGTGCTGGCCGACGCCGCCGAGCGCGATTCCGACATCGATCTGGAGCGCGCCGAGGCCGCGCGCCAGCGCGCCAGCGAGCGACTCGATCAGGCCACCGACGCCGACCGTGCGCGAGCGCAGGCTGCCTTGAGCCGCTCGCTGGGGCGGCTCCGGGTGATCGAGCGCCGCCGCCGCCGCACGGGCCGCGAAACCGCACGCCCCACCGCCTAGGGCGTGTTCACACTTCCGTCTCCCGCGCTGCCCCTCTGTCGCCCCGCGCCCACTTCCGTCATATCCGCGCTTGCCGCGGGTATCTCGACGTGACCAGCACCGAGCCCTCGAACAACCCACCAACGCCGCGCCGCCCCCCATCCGTCGCCCCAGACTTGATCTGGGGCCCATACGGCGGTCGTTGGCGTGATCAAGCCCCGGAGCGCTTGCGAACGGCGTTGGGTGGACGGCTCGGGGCCTCCGCGTCGCGCACAACGTTGGGTTTGGGTTCCAGATCAAGTCTGGAACGACGGAGGGGTTGGAGGTGGAGTGGGGCCGATTCCCGCTCGGGGGCGGGAATGACGGTGAAGTAGGTGGCGGGGATGATGGAGGTAGGTAGCGGGGATGATGGAGGTAGGTGGCGGGGATGATGGAGGTAGGTAGCGGGGTAGCGGGGGTAGGCGGTGGGAATGGCGGAAGTGCGAATGCGCCCTATTCCCGGCGGCGCCGTTTCCACGCCCTCCGCAGCCCTCGCCCGCTCCGCTGATCTCCCGCCTCGCGCCGACGCTGCGCCTCCAACATCGCCTCCCGCAGCTGCGCCGAGCGCGGCACGCCCGTAGCCGCCCCCTCCACCCGCCGACGCCCACGCTCCAACTCCGGCGTCGTCCGCTCCAAATCCAACTCCGCCTGCCGCTTCACCGTCACCGCCCAGACCGACTGATGCGCCCCTTCGCTGAAATCGGCTCTTGTCTCCGGGTTGTACGTCACCCCCGACGCCCCAACCCGCCACGCCTGCTCCAAAATCCACCCCTCCGCACGCCGCGCCCGCGCCCGCATCCGACGACCCCCAACCAGCCCCAACAGCCGCAACGGCAGCACAAAGAGATACGCGACCGCCTCAACAATCAGCGCCTCCACGAACTACTCTCGCCGACGCTTGAGCCGCCCGGCGTCCCGCGATCGCCCCCGCTCCTCCCGCGCCCGACGCAGACGCTGCGCCTCCAGCATCGCCTCCTTCATCTGTTCCGAGCGCGACGCCTCGCCGTCCGCATTCGCCGCCTCCGCCCGCTTCGGTCCCCGCTGCAACTGCTCCTCGCCCGGCATGTGCGCGCGCTGCTGACCCAAATCCGCCCCCACCGTGCGACGCGCCCGCTCGGTCGCATCGAGGTTGTCGTGCGGCATCGAACCGCTGAAATCGATCGCGCTGCTCGCCAGCGTCTGCCGCGTCGCATTGCGACGCTCGATCTCCTGAATCGTCCGCGCCTCCGCGCCCATCGCATGCACCTGGTGGAACACCGCATCCTCCCAGCGCTGCACCCGCGCCACCGCGCCCGGCCCAAACGGACGCATCAGCAGCTTCAGCGGCGGAAAGATCAGCAGAATCAGAATCTCGAACACCACCGCAGCCATAGCGAGTCCCTCCCATTCCCGCCCAGACTAGCGAACCGCCCCGACCTCGTCCCTTACCGGCGCGCCGCCGCCACCTGCCGACGCACCAGCCGCGCATACAGACCGTCACGCCCCGCCAACTCCTCGTGACGCCCCACCTCCGCCACTCGCCCCCCTTCCAGCACCACGATCTGATCCGCGTCCCGCACCGTCGAGAGCCGGTGCGCGATCACCAGCGTCGTCCGCTCCGCCATCAACTCGTCCAATGCCCCCCGCACCAGCCGCTCGTTGTACCCGTCCAGGTGCGAGGTCGCCTCGTCCAGCACCAGCACCGGCGCATCCTTCAGCAGCGCCCGTCCAATCGCCACCCGCTGCCGCTGCCCGCCCGATAACTGCGCGCCCCGCTCCCCCACCTGCGTATCCAGACCGTCCGGCAGCGACTCCACAAACTCCGCCAACCCCGCCCGCGTCACCGCCAGCTCCAACTCCGCCTCGCTCGCCTCCGGCTTCGCGATCAGTAGGTTGTCCCGAATCGACGCATTGAACAGATACGTGTCCTGCGCCACCAGCGCCACCTGCCCCCGCAGCTCATCGAGCCGGAATGTCCGCAAGTCCGCGTCGTCCAACGAAACCGTCCCCTCCTGCGGATCCCAGAAGCGCAGCAGCAGATGCGCCGCCGTCGTCTTGCCCGCCCCCGACGGCCCCACCAGCGCCACCGTCCCGCCCGGCCGCAGCGCAAACGAGACCCCGTTCAGCGCCGTCCGCGGCGTGTCCTCATAGCTGAACTGCACGCCCGCCAGCGCCGCCCCGCCGGGCTGGAGCGACTCGACCGGCGCCGACCGCGCCCCCGCCCCGTCGGTCACCGACGGACGCTCCCCATGCACCGCCGTCAGCCGCCGCGTCGCGCCCAGCGTGTCCCCCAGCCGACGCCCCACCTGCGCCAACTCCGCCACCGGCAGAAACGCGCCCATCGCCAACAGCGTCAGCAGCGGCGCAAGCGTGGCGCTGATCTCGCCCTGCGCGACCAGCGCCCCGCCGATCGCCAGCACCGCCAGACCGCCGAAGCCCGTCAACCCCTCCAGCATGACCCGCTGCACCGTGATCTGTCGGTTGAACGCCCGCCGCACCGGCGCGTACTCCCGCATCCGCTCCGCGAACTCCGCCCCCCGCGCCCGCTCCCGCTGAAACGCCGTCACCTCCCGCAGCCCCTGCAGCGTGTCCACCATGTGCGCGTTCAGATTGCCCAGATGATCCCGCGAGCGCGAGCCCAACTGGTCCACAATCCGCCGCGTGAACAGCGGACTCAACCCCGCCAGCAGCAGCAGCGGCGCAAGCCCCAGCCCCAACCGCCAGTCCACTGCGAACAGCGTGATCAGCGCCGCCGCCGGCACCACCACCGTCACCACCACGTTCGCGATCGTGTGCGCGAAGAAATACTCCACCGTCTCCACATCCTGCGTCGCCATCGAGACCAGATCCCCGCTCCGACGCCGCAGCAGATACGCCGGCGCGAGCTCATCCAGCTTGCGGAACAGCGCAATCCGCAAATCCGCCAGCAGCCGGAACGCCATGTCGTGCGAAATCCAGTTCTCCAGGAAGCGGCAGACCCCCGTCAGCACCGCCACCACAATCAGCAGCGCCGTCAACAGCGTGATGCTCTCCCCGTCCCGCACCGCCCCCACCATCAGCGCCCCGATCACCCCCACCGCAATCGCCCCGAAGAAGTGCGCCACGCCGGTCACGAACGACAGCGACGTCTTCCGCCAGTAGGGCGCAGCCATCGCCAGCAGCCGCACCGTCGTCTCCCGCCAGCCCATCCCCTCCGCCCGCACAATCGCCTCGCTGTCCGTCGTCGCCGCCGCGCCGTTCAGCGCGACGGGCACCGCGGTCGGCGCAGCCGCGTCGTCGAAATCCGCCAGCTCCTCCGCCTCGCCGATCGCCGGATCGTCCGCCGTCTGCGCCGCCATCAACTCCGCATACGCCCCGCCCGCCGCCAGCAGCGCGGCGTGATCGCCGCGCTCCACCAGACGCCCCTCGTTGAGCACCAGAATCTCGTCGCAGCCCATCACGCTCGACAACCGGTGCGCCATAATCAGCGTCGTCCGTCCGGCCATCAGACGATCCAGCGCCTCCGAAATCGTCGCCTCGTTCTCCGCGTCCACGCTCGACAGCGCCTCGTCCAAAATCAGAATCGGCGCGTCTCGCAGCAGCGCCCGCGCAATCGCGATCCGCTGCCGCTCCCCGCCCGACAGCCGGTGCCCCCGCTCCCCGATCACCGTCTGGTAGCCCTCCGGCAGATTGGCGATGAACTCGTGCGCGTTCGCCGCCTGCGCCGCCGCGATCACGTCCTCGTCCGTCGCCTGCTCTCGCCCGAACCGCAAATTCGCCAGCACCGTCCCGTGGAACAGATACGTGTCCTGCATCACCACCGCCATCCGACTCCGAATCTGCGCGAAGCTCAGCGTGTTCAAATCCCGACCGCCCAGCCGAATCGTCCCCTCCTGCGGCACGTACATCCGCTGCAACAGCCACAGCAGCGTCGACTTGCCCGAGCCCGAGCGCCCCACCACTCCCACCCGCCGACCCGCCGCCGCCGCGAAGCTCACCCCGCTCAGCGCCTCCCGACGCCCCGTCGGATACGCGAACGTCACCCCCTCGAACTCGATCTCCGCGCTCAACTCACCAGCTGCGCCATCGGCCGCCCCATCGGCCGCCCCATCAGTCGAAGCGTCTGCGGCGACATCCGCCACCAGCGGCTTGGCGTCCGACACCTCAAGCACGCTCTGCGCCGCCGCCACCCCGAACAACCCCTGGTGGAACAGCTGACTCAGCTCCCGCAGCGGACGAAACACCTCCACCCCCAACATCAGCACCACCAGCAACTCCGCCAGCTCCATCGCCCCGTTCTCCACCCGCACCGCACCCAGGCTCAGCGCCACCGCCGCCCCCACCGTGATCGCCAACAGCGTCAGACCCTGCGCCATCGCGTTGTGCAGCAGCACCCCCATCGTCGTCCGGAACACCTCCTGCGCCCGCGCCGCCAGCGCCTCCCCCCGCCGACCGCTCTGCCCGAACGCCTTCAGCGTCGCCAGCCCCTGAATCGAGTCCAGAAAGTCCGCCGCAAACGACCCGTAGGCCTCCCGCCGCCGCAGACTCGCCGCCGCGTTCTGCCGCTGCAACAGCGACGGCAGCCCCAGCGTGAACAGCGCAAAGCCCAGGAACACCCCCGCCACCGGCAGATCCAGGAACGCCATGAAAATGAAAATCCCGATCGGCGCGATCGCCGCCACCAACAGCTGCGGCAGATACTGCCCGAAGAACGTCTCCAGCTGCTCCACCCCCTCCACCACGCCCACCGTCACATCGCCCGTCCGCCGACGGTCGAAATACGCCGGCCCCAGCGCCATCACCCGCTCGAACAGACGCTCCCGCAGACTGAACTGCACCGCCACAGCCGTCCCGTTCGCCAACTCCTCCTTCGCGTACAGCAGCGCCGAGCGCGCCAGCGTCGTCAGAGCCACCGCGACGATCAGCCAGCTCAGCGAGCCGAACGAATCGCCCTCGAAAATCCGCGCCCCCATCCAGCCCAGCAGCGCCAGCCGCGCCACCCCCGCCGCCACCGCCAGCAGACCCAGCCCCACCGCCGCCGCAATCCGCGCCCGCACCCCGTCCGTGAACTGCCACAACTCCCACGAAAACGTCATCGCCCGCTCCTTGCCCTACTTGCTCTACGTCTGCGCCGCCCGAAACCGCAGCGCAATCGCCATCGGAATCTCCCCCAACACATTCCACATCAGCTTCGACTCCTCCAGCGGCTGCTGCGGCGCCGCCAACTCCTCCACACCGTCCAGCGCCAGACCGCAGCTGAACGCATCCTGCAGCAACTCCCCCAGCGAGCGGTGGAAATAAATCTGCCGCTCCTTCTGCTGCACATTCGTCACCCCCCGCGTGACATAGCGCGACAGATACCGCGTCACCGTCAACCCGTGCGGCTCCCCTTCATCCTCCGACCGCACGAACTTGTTCGCCGCCGTCGCATACGCCGGATGCAGCGTCACCACCACAAACGCGCCGCGCGGCTTCAGCGCCCGACGCACCCCCCCGAACATCGGACGCAGCAGCGGCATCGACATCACCCCCATCACGCACACCGCCGCGTCGAACGGCTCGTCCGACAGCCCCACAATCGCCCGCTCGTCCGTCGCGTCCACCACCCGATACCGCACATCCACCGCCTGATCCGCGATCGTCTCCGTCCGGCGCTCCGCGAACTCAATCAGCTTCGGCGACAAATCCGTCGCCAGCACCCGCATCCCCGCCCGACCCAGCCGCCGCGCAAACGTCCCGTTCCCGCACGCCAACTCCAGCACCGACGCCCCCCGCGCCAGCCCCAGCAGCCGCTCCGCCGCCGGCCCGAACACCTCCACATGAAACTCGTCCCCCTGATCCCCCCACCGCCCATCGAAAAACTCCGCCCCGGCCTCCCACCCGCGCAGAATCTCCCCCTTCAGCTGCTCAAGCTGCGCATCGGCGTCGGGCGCCCCCGGCTGCTCTGCGGGCTGTTGCTCAGTCACACCCGAATGCTAAACCCCTGTCCCACCTGATGCGCTACACTCGCAGGACTGCATGGCAACAGGAGGCCACCGATGAGCAACGAGCGCAACTACTGGCAGCGAATGCGGCGGACGCGGATGAGCAGGCGCGCCCTGCTCCAAGCCTCCGGACGCGCCGGCGTCGGCGCCGCCGGCCTCGCCCTCGTCGGCTGCGGCGACGATGACGACGACGACGCGCAGCCCGCCGCCGCCGCGACCCAGCAGCAACAGCAGCAGCAGGACCAGCCCGCCCAACAGCAGGCCATGCAGCAGCAACAGCAGCAGACCGCCGACCAGCAGGCGCAGCAGGCCGACCAGCAGGAAGCACCGGCCGACCAGCAACAGCAGGAGCAGCAGCAGACCGTCGCCCAGAGCGGGCCGCTCCGCACCTACGGCGGCACCCTCCGCTTCTCCACCCCCGCCGCCACGCACGACTTCTTCGACCCCCACCGCGGCGTCTTCGGCCCCACCCAGTACTGGATGGGCTTCTACATGAACTACATGATCCGCTGGGCCAACAAAGAGGCCGGCATCGTGGAGGCCGACATCACCTCGATCCCCGAACAGCCCGACGGCGAGACCTACATCTTCAACGTCGACCAGGGCGCGCGCTTCTGGGACCAGTACCCCACCGAGGGCGGCCGCGACGTCACGGCCTCCGACATCGTGATCAACTTCGACCGCCAGATCGCCGCGCTCGACGCCGACGGCAACCCCGACGCACGCTTCCGCGGGCAGGACGCCTTCCGCAAGACCAGCTCCTACGAAGCCACCGACGAGCAGACCTTCATCGCCAAAACCGACGGCCCCGATGCGACCTACATGGGCGGCACCATCCTCCGCCCCTTCTCCTGGATCACCTCGCCCGAGGCCATCCAGGAGTTCGGCTCGCGCTGGCGCGACGAGACCGCCAACGTCGAACTCTCTTCCGGCACCGGGCCCTTCATTCCCCAGACCTACGACCCCGACATCGGCATCTTCCTCGACCGCAACAACAACTACTGGAAGAACGGGCCCGATGGGCAGCAACTGCCGTACCCCGACGCCGTGGAGTTCGTCAACCTGACCGACGCCACCGCGGTCGACGCGGCCTACCGCGCCAAGGGCATCGACATCGGCGGCTTCCCCCTCTCCTCCGTGCAGGTCGAAGAACTCACCGGCGACTTCCCCGACCACGAGGTCGCGGAGGGCGCGTTCGGCTTCACGATCGTCACTGTGATGGGCACCTACGAGCCCGGCTGGGAAGGCTCCGACGGCCTCGGCAACCCCTACCTCGACCGCCGCTTCGCCTACGCCATGCATGTCGCGGTGGACCGCGACCTGCTGATCGACGCCGTCTACCTCGGCGCCGCCAAGCCCTCCGCAACCCACTTCTGCCCCTGGTTCAGCACCTACTGGACCATCCCGGCCGACGAGCTGCGCACCGTCCCTGGCTTCCGCATCGACCGCGACGCCGACATCCAGCTCTGCCGCGAACTGATCGAAGCCTCCGGCTTCGACACCAGCCGCACCGTGACGATCTACATCCCCGACCTCTGGGAGCAGACCTATCCGGGCATCTCGGAGACCACGCGGAACATGTACAACGAGGCGCTGGGCTTCAACGTCGAGCTGGACATCCAGCCGTACACGGTGATGCAGGACCGCTACGACAACAAGACGTTCCCCGGCCGTGCGCCGACCTGGACGAACCCGCCGGCGGACCTGGACCCCACGGCCCAGTTCACCCTCTCCCTCAAGGTCGGCGGCGCTTCCAACCTCACCCAGTACAACTACCCGGCCGTCGAGGAGATCGTGGACGAGATGTCGACCACGCTGGATACCGAGCAGCGCCGCGACATGGCGCTCCAAGTGCAGCGTATCGGCCTCGGCGTCGACGACGCGCACGGGCTGGAGGGCATCTTCGGCTGGTTCGGCGTGATGAACGGGGTCGCTCCCACCATCTGGTGGCCCTACGTGAACCGCGACGACAACACGTGGCAGTTCGCGCACGACTCCCACAACCACGACGACACCTGGCTGGACACGACGCACCCGGACTTCCCGGCCTAGCGCAGTTCGGCGCGGCGCGGCGGCCCGGTCGGGAACCGTCACGCCGCGTTGAGCGTCGCCGTCCAACCACCGATCGGTTTATCGCCCAGCGGGGCGCGGGCGCGAGATGCAGAAATATCTGATCAACCGCTTCCTGCTCGTGATCCCCACCCTGTGGCTGGTGATCACGATCCTCTTCCTTGCGCTCAACGCGCTACCCGGCGACTTCGTCACCATCAAGCTCGCCAACCTCGAGGCTTCCGGCGCAACCACCCAGCCGTTCGACATCGTCGGCGAGGTCGAGGTTGAGCGCACGCTCCACCGCGTGGTCGGCGGCGACACGATCGAAACCATCGCGCTGCAATACGGCGTGGGCGCGGAAGACATCCTCGCCACCAACCGCAACATCGACGCCTCCGACGAGCTGCGCCCCGGCTCCACCCTGATCGTGATCGACGGCCAGTTGCTCTCCGAGATTTCGCGCCGCCAGCGCATGGCCCTGCCTGAAAACACGGAGGACGGTGTCGCCCTGCTGATCGAGCGCAACTCTGGCGTCGACTTCCCGCTCTTCGCCGGCGAACCCTACGCGCCGGCCGGCGTCATGCTCAAACTGCGCGACAGCACCACGATCAACGAACTCGCCGAGGTCAACCGCGTCACCCCGCAGGACTACCTCAACGTCAACATCGTGGGCACGCCCTCCAACGAAGACGGTTCACTCACCGCCGAAACGCCGCTGCTGCCCGGCGCCACCATCATCGCGCCCACCCGCGAAATCACCGAGGCCGGCGTCAAAAACCAGCTCGGCATCGACAAGCCGCTCGGCATCCAGTACGTCGAATTCCTCTGGGACACGATCCGCCTCAAGTTCCGCCCCTCCTTCCAGACCAACGAACCGTCGATGGATATCTTCCTCCGCGCCCTGCCGCGCACCCTGCACCTCAATGTCTACGCCCTGATCGTCGCCGTGGTCCTCGCCCTGCCGGTCGGCATTCTCTCCGCCATGCGCCAGGACCAGCCGATCGACTACATCCTGCGCGGCTTCGCGATCCTCGCCCTCGCCGCGCCGCCCTTCTGGATCGCCACGATGCTGATCTTCGTCGTCTCGCCCGGCGGCATCTTCGACGGCGGCGTCTGGTCGATCCCGCTCACCGAGGACAGCGCGCGCAGCATCTTCAGCTCCGTCTCCGGCTTCTTCGCGCTCTACACGATCCCCGCCGTGGCGGGCGGCCTCGCGGCCGGCGCCGGCCTGATGCGCATCACTCGCTCCGAGCTGCTGGAAGTACTGCGTCAGGACTACGTGCGCACCGCCTGGTCCAAGGGCCTGCGCGAACGCATGGTGATCCGCCGCCATGCCCTGCGCAACGCCATGGTGCCCGTGCTCAGCGTCTTCGGCGTTCAGCTCGCCGCACTCGTCGGCGGCAACATCATCTTGGAAGTGCTCTTCGCCATCCCCGGCATCGGCCTGCTCGTGCTCCAGCGCATCTACCAGGCAGACATCCCCGTCATCCAGACGATGTTCTTCTTCATCGCCCTGTTCGTGATCATCGTCAACATCATCATCGATGTCAGCTACGCGCTGATCGACCCGCGCATCCGCTACAACTGATGCGCAGCGGAGAACGACCTTCGAGGATCAGACATGAGTGAACAGCCGCCCGGCCCCGCCAGCGAAGATGTCGAGCAGTTCGCCACTGCGCAGGGGCTGCGCGTCGAGAGCGCCGGGCGCCCCCGCCGTGCGCTGCGCGGCTTCATTACGTTCCTGCGCACCAAGTACCTCGGCGCGTTCGGCCTCTTCCTCGTCGTCCTCTGGAGCGTCATCGCCATCGGCACGGTCGGGGACGGCGGCGGCTGGCTCGGCCTCGGCCGTTACGACTCCCGCTCCGTCTTCGAAATCGCCTCCGTCAGCTACGCCGACGACAAACTGGCCAACGCCCTCGCCGGCCTCAATGAGGACCTCTCCGACGCCGAACTGCGCGAGATCGTCTCCGATCCCAACATCTTCGAGGCTGCCGCGGTCGATGCCGGCGTCGCCGGCGAGATGGTCGACTACGCGCTGGAACTGGTCTCGGACGGCGTACTGATCGATACGCTGCTTGACGCGGGACAGATCGAAATCGTCGAGGGCCAAATCAGGGACGTCGACGCGCTGCTCGCCACCGGCACCGACAATCCGCTGGCCTCCGCCTCTCTGCTCGACCCGTCGGGCAAGCACTGGTTCGGCACCGACCGCGCCGGGCACGACCTCTTCTCGCGCGTCATGGAGGGCGCGCGGCTCTCCCTCTACATCGGCTTCTTCGCCACCCTGATCGGCGTCGGCGCGGGTACCGTGGTCGGCCTGATCGCCGGCTCGCTCGGCGGCGCGGTCGACCTCGCCGTCAACCGCATCATGGACGCCTTCCAGGCCTTCCCGCCGATCGTCTTCCTGCTCCTGATCGCCGCCGTCACCGATCCCTCCGCTCTCTGGGTCACCCTCTCCCTTGCCGTGCTCGCCATTCCCTTCACCAACCGCATTGTGCGCGGCAGCGTGATCCAGATCCGCGAAATGCCCTATGTCGAGGCCGCCCGCACCATCGGCGCCACCTCCGGGCGGATCATGGGCTTCCACATCCTGCCCAACATCTTCGCTCCGCTGATCGTCATCTTCTCCATCACCATCGGCGCGTTCATCCTCGCCGAAGCCGCCCTCAGCTTCCTCGGACTCGGCACGCTCGATGTCTCCTGGGGCAAAATGATCGCCGATGGACGTCAGTTCATCGTCTACTCCCCCTGGACCTCGCTCTGGGCCGGCCTCGCCCTCACCTCCCTCGTCTTCGGCTTCAACGTCCTCGGCGACGCCCTCCGCGACGTCCTCGACCCACGCCTGCGCGGCTCCCGCTAGGCTGATCGCGGAGCCTCACATGGAATGCACCGCCATCATCCGGCGCAGCGGCGACTGGTGGATCGGCTGGATCGCCGAAGTCCCCGGCGTTAACTGCCAGGAACGCACGCTCGAAGAACTCCGCGTCAGCATTGCCGAAGCCCTCGCCGAAGCCGTCGAATTCAACCGCCAAGACGCCCGCCAAGCCGCCGAAGGCGACTATTTCGAGGAGAAGGTCGCCGTGGCATGAAGCGCGCCGACCTGCTGCGGCCTCTCCGCCGCCGCGGCTGTCAGCAGATCCGCGAGGGAAAGCGCCACTCCTGGTGGCGCAGCGCCGACGGCGACCACCGCGCCGCCATCCCCCGTCACAGGGAAATCAACGATCTCCTGGTCCGCAAAATCTGCCGCGAGCTCAGAGTCGACCCGCCCAACCGCACCTGATCCGCTCCTCGCGCGCCGCTCACTGCCGCTACAAGCCCCCCGCGCAAACGCCCGCCGAACTCGCTAGACTTGCGCCCAACCGACTTGCGCCAACTTGCGCGAGCGAGTATCGGAGGCCCGGCATGAACACCGAACGCAACTACTGGCAGCGGATGCGGCGAACGCGGATGAGCAGGCGCGCGCTGCTGCGCGCCTCCGGACGCGCGGGCGTCGGCGCCGCCGGCCTCGCCCTCGTCGGCTGCGGCGACGACGATGACGACGATGAGCAGCCGTCGGCGGCGCGTGAGCAGGCGCAGCAGCAGCAACAGGCGCAGGCCGCCGCGCAGCAGGCTGATCGACAGGAACAGCAGGCGCAGGCCGTCGCCGACCAAGATGAGCCCGAGGCGCAGCAGGCGGCCGCCGCCCGGGCCGACATCGTGCGCGGCGGCAACCTGACCTTCTCGACCCCCGCCGCGACCCACGACTACTTCGACCCCCACCGCGGCGTCTTTGGCCCGACCCAATTCTGGATGGGGTTCTACATGAACTACCTCATCCGCTATCGCAACAAGGAACAGGACATCGTCGAGCCCGACATCGCCTCTCTGCCCGAGATCCCCGACGACGAGACCTACATCTTCAGCATCGATCAAGGCGCGCGGTTCTGGGATCAATACCCGACCGAGGGCGGGCGGCTGGTGACGGCCGAGGACATCCGCGCCAACTATCAGCGGCAGATCGACGCCGTCGACGCGACCGGTGCTGAAGACGGCACCTTCCTCGGCTCCGGGGCGTTTCGCCGCACCACCTCAATGGACGTGCCCGACGACACGACCTGGGTAGCGAAGACGGACGGCCCCGACGCCACTTGGATCGGCGTCCCGCTGCGGCCGTTCAGCTGGATCACCAGCCCCGAAGCGATTCGCGAGTTCGGCGACCGCTGGCGCGACGAGGCGGCCAACGTAGAGCTCTCCTCCGGCACCGGAATGTTCATCCCGCAGAGCTACGATCCCGATATCGGTATCAGTCTGGCGCGCAACGACAACTACTGGAAGATGGGCGTCGACGGGCAGCCGCTGCCCTACTACGACACGGTCACGATGGCCAGCATGGAAGATCCCACGACGATTGAGGCAGCCTATCGCGGCGCCGAGATCATCAACGGGCGCTTCCCACTCTCGACCCTACAGGCCGAGGGCATCATCAACGACTTCCCCGACCACAACAGCGGCCAGATCGCCTTCGGCTTCACGATCATCACCCTGGTCAACTACAACCCCGATTGGTCCGGCGAGGACGGACTGGGCAATCCTTGGATTGACCGGCGCTTCGCTCAGGCGCTGCATGTGGCGGTCGATCCCTACCTGATGATCGACACGGTCTACCTCGGCTCCGGCAAGCCGACCGGTTTGCATGACACGCCCTGGTACAGCACCTACTGGGCGCTGCCCGAAGAGGAACTGCTGCAGACGCCCGGCTACCGGCCCGACCGCGAGACCGACATCGCCGAAGCGCGGGCGTTGCTTGATGCCTCAGGCTACGATCGCAGCCGCGGGTTGCGAATGATCGCGCCCGATATCTGGGAATCGACCTACCCCGGCGTGCTGGAGACCGAAGTGGCAATGTACCGCGAGGCGCTCGACCTTGATGTCGAGTTCGATGTGCAGCCCTACACCGTGATCCTGCAGCGATTCGTCGACGGCACCTATCCCGGCAGCGGTCCGCAGTGGGGCAATCCGCCCGCCGAGCTGGACCCGACCGCGCCCTACAACGACTTCTTCACGCCCGAGGGCTCCGTCAACACCTTGTCCTACAGCTACGAGCCGATCGCCGACCTCGCCCGAACCATGCGTCGCACGCTCGATCGCGAGGAGCGGCGGGAGATGTCCTACACCGCGCAGCGGATCCTGCTGGGCACGCATCCGGACCACGGGTTGGACGGCATCACGACCATTCCCGGCGTGATGAACGGCATCTCGCCGGTGCTCTGGTGGCCGTTCGTCCACCACGGCGAGGACACCCTCCAGTTCGCCCACGCCAGCCACCGGTACGACGAGACCTGGATCGACGTGAACCACCCCGACTACCCCGCCTAGCAGCAGGCGGATTCGGCGCGGAGGTCTGTCTCCCCATTGACACTCTGGGCTACACTCTGCGCACCTCAGAGAGTGAGCGGGGAGGCGGCCATGAGCAGCGAGCGTAACTACTGGCAGCGGATGCGGCGGACGCGGATGAGCAGGCGCGCGCTGCTGCGCGCCTCGGGGCGCGCCGGCGTCGGCGCGGCCGGCCTCGCCCTGGTCGGCTGCGGCGACGATGACGACGACGACCAGCAGGCCGCCGCCGCGACCCAGCAGCAGCAACAGCAGGGCCAACCCGCCGCCCAACAGGCCGCCCAGCAGCAGGCCCAAACCGCCGCCGACCGCGCCGATCAGCAGGAGCGGCAGTCGGCTCCGGCCGACGACGACGAGCCGCAGGCGCAGCAGACCGTCTCGCAGGCCAACATCACCCGCGGCGGCACGCTGCGCTTCTCCACCCCGGCCGCCACGCACGATTATTTCGACCCGCACCGCGCCGTCTTCGGCCCCACCCAATTCTGGATGGGGTTCTACATGAACTACCTGATCCGCTGGCGCAACAAGGAGCAGGGCGTGCTCGAAAGCGATGTCGCTTCCCTGCCCGAAATCCCTGATGAAGAGACCTACGTCTTCTCCGTCGACCGCGGCGCGCGCTTCTGGGATCAGTACCCCACCGAAGGCGGCCGGCTGGTCACCTCGGAGGACATCGCGGCCAACTTCCAGCGCCAGATCGACGCGGTCGACGCGACCGGCGCGGCCGACGGCACCTTCCTCGGCGCGTCCGCCTTCCAGAAAACCGCCTCCATGGAGACGCCCGACGAGCTCACCTTCATCGCCAAATCCGACGGCATCGACGCCACCTACCTCAGCGTCCCCCTCCGCCCCTTCGCCTGGATCACCTCCCCCGAAGCGATCGACGAGTTCGGCGACCGCTGGCGCGACGAGGCCGCCAACGTTGAGCTCTCCTCCGGCACGGGCGCGTACATCCCGCTCACCTACGACCCCGATATCGGCGTGGACCTCACCCGCAACCCCAACTACTGGAAGATGGGCGCCGACGGCCAACCGCTGCCCTACATGGACGAGGTCAAGATGCAGAACCTCGTCGACCCCACGGCGGTCGAAGCGGCCTACCGCAGCAAGGAAATCGACGTCGGCGGTTTCCCGCTCACGACCGTGCAGGCTGCGGCGATCGACAACGACTTCCCCGACCATCCCCAGGGCCAGATCGCCTTCGGCTTCACGATCATCACCGGCATCTTCAACTACAACCCCGACTGGAGCGGCGAAGACGGCCTCGGCAACCCCTACCTCGATCGCCGCTTCTGCTACGCGCTCCACCTCGCGGTCGACCGCTACGCCATGATCGACGCCGTTTATCTCGGCTCCGGCAAGCCCAGCGGCCAGGAACACACCCCCTGGTACAACACCTACTGGGCCATCTCCGAAGAGGAGCTGCTGGCCACGCCGGGCTACCGCCCCGAGCGCGAGGCCGACATCGCCGACGCCCGCGCCGCGCTCGACGCCTCCGCCTACGACAAAGACCGCCCGCTGCTGCTCTACGCCCCCGACATCTGGGAGCAGACCTACCCCGGCATCCTCGAAACCGAAAAGGCGATGTACGAGAACGCGCTCGGCATCGAAGTCTCGTTCAACGTCCAGCCCTACACCGTCCTCCTCCAGCGCTGGGTCTCCAAGACCTACCCCGGCGGCGGGCCGCAGTGGACCAACCCTCCGGACGACCTCGACCCGACCACCTCCTACCTCCAGAACCTCACGCCCGGCGGCGCGACCAACAACCTCTCCTACGACTTCCAGCCGATGACCGACATCGCCGAAACGATGCGCGTCACCCTGGACCGCGAGGAGCGGCGCGACATGGCCTTCGAGGCGCAGCGCATCCTGCTCGGCAACCACCCTGAACACGGCGTCGAAGGCCTCGGCTTCGCGCCCGCCGTCATGAACGGCATCTCCCCCGCCGTCTGGTGGCCCTACGTCCAGCGCCCCGACGACACTCTCCAGTTCGCCCACGCCTCCCATCGCTGGGACGACGGCTGGATCGACACCACCCACCCCGACTACCCCGCCTAGCCCCCTCGCGCCACCTCCCGACTGTCGCGCACTTGGCACTTTGGGCTAGACTTGCCCAACATCCCGCAGGGCGAGTGCGGGAGCGCGCACGGCAGGCAGCAGGAGGCCATCATGAGCAACGAGCGCAACTACTGGCAGCGCATGCGCCGCTCCCGAATGAGCAGGCGTTCCCTGCTTCGCGCCTCCGGGCGCGCCGGCGTCGGCGCGGCCGGCCTCGCCCTGGTCGGCTGCAGCGACGATGACGACGACCTGCAGACCGTCGCCCAAACCCCTGCCCAACAGCCTCAGCAGCAGGACCAGCCCGCTCAGCAGCAGGCCATGCAGCAGCAGCAACAGCAGCAAATGGCTGACCAGCAGGCCCAACAGACCGACCAGCAGGAAACCACGGCCGACGATCCCGACGACGACCAACAGGCCGCCCAGACCGTCTCCCAGAGCAACATCATCCGCGGCGGCGACCTCCGCTTCTCCACCCCAGCCGCCACCCACGACTACTTTGACCCGCACCGCGCCGTCTTCGGCCCCACCCAGTTCTGGATGGGCTTCTACATGAACTACCTGATCCGCTGGCGCAACAAGGAGCGCGGCATCATGGAAGCCGATGTCGCCTCCATCCCCGAAATCCCCGACAACGAAACTTACATCTTCGCCATCGACCAGGGCGCGCGCTTCTGGGACCAGTACCCCACCGAGGGCGGCCGGCTGGTCACCGCGGAGGACATCGCGGCCAACTTCCAGCGCCAGATCGACGCGGTTGACGCGACCGGCACTGAAGACGGCACCTTCCTCGGCGCCTCCTCCTTCCAGAAGACCGCCTCCATTGACGTCCCCGACGAACAAACCTTCGTCGCCAAAACCGACGGCCCCGACGCCACCTGGATGGGCGTCCCCCTTCGCCCCTTCAGCTGGATCACCTCTCCGGAAGCCATCGTCGAATTCGGCGACCGCTGGCGCGACGAACCGACCAACGTCGAACTCTCCTCCGGCACCGGGCCATTCATCCCCACCGCCTACGACGTCGACATCGGCACCGACCTGGTCCGCAACGACAACTACTGGAAAATGGGCGCCGACGGGCAACCCCTCCCCTACTACGACAGCGTCACCCTCGCCAACCTCACCGACCCCACCGCCGTCGAAGCCGCTTACCGCGGCAAGGAAATCTTCGTCGGCGGCTTCCCCCTCTCCACCGTCCAGGCGGACGCCATCCTCAGCGACTTCCCCGACCACAAATCCGGTCAAATCGCCTTCGGCTTCACGATCATCACCGGCGGCGCCAACTTCAACCCCGACTGGAGCGGCGAAGACGGCCTCGGCAACCCCTGGATCGACCGCCGCTTCGCGCAGGCTCTCCATGTCGCCGTCGACCGCTACCTCATGATCGACGCCGTCTACCTCAGCTCCGGCAAGCCCAGCGGCATGGGCGAAACCCCCTGGTACAACGCCTTCTGGGCCATCCCCGAAGACGAACTCCTCCAAACCCCCGGCTTCCGCCCCGACCGCGCCGCCGACATCGCCGAAGCCCGCGCCCTGCTCGAAGCCTCCGGCTACGACAAAAATCGCCCGCTCACCCTCATCGCGCCCGACATCTGGGAAGGCACCTACCCCGGCATTCTCGAAATCGAAGTCGGCATGTACCGCGAAGCGCTGGACATCGAAGTCACCTTCGATGTCCAGCCCTACACCGTCATCCTCCAGCGCTGGATCGAGGGCACCTACCCCGGCCAGGGCCCACAGTGGACCAATCCCCCCTCCGACCTCGACCCCACCACCTCCTACAACAACAACTACGTCCCCGGCGGCAGCACCAACAACCTCTACTACGACTTCCAGCCCATGACCGACATCGCCCAAACGATGCAGACCACGCTCGACCTCGAGCAGCGCCAGGCCATGGCCCATGAAGCGCAGCGCATTCTGCTCGGCACCCACCCCGACTACGGCCTCGAAGGCATCGCCAACAGCCCCGCCGTCATGAACGGCATCTCCCCGGCCATCTGGTGGCCCTTCGTCGAGCGCCCCGACGACACCCTCCAGTTCGCCCACGCCTCTCACCGCTACGACGACGCCTGGATCGACGTCACCCACCCCGAGTACCCCGCCTAGCGCCCTCGCGCCAGCCCCGACTGTCGCGCACTTGACACATTGCGCTAGACTTGCCCACATCCCGCAGGACGAGTGCGGGGAGCGCACACGGCAGGCAGCAGGAGGCCATCATGAGCAACGAGCGCAACTACTGGCAGCGGATGCGGCGGACGCGGATGAGCAGGCGTTCCCTGCTCCGAGCCTCGGGGCGCGCCGGCGTCGGCGCGGCCGGCCTCGCCCTCGTCGGCTGCGGCGACGATGACGACGACCAGCAGACCGTCGCCCAGACTCCGGCCCAGCAACAGCAGCAGGACCAGCCCGCCCAGCAGCAGGCCATGCAGCAGCAGCAACAGCAGGACATGGCCGACCAGCAGGCGCAGCAGGCCGACCAGCAGGAAGCGCCGGCCGACGAGCGGCAACAGCAGCAGCAACAGGTCGCCGCCGCCCAGCCCGGCCCCGGCGACCCGATCTACGGCGGCGTCATGCGCCGCGCCAGCACGATCGAGACGCACGACTACTGGGACCCCCACCGCGGCGTCTTCGGCCCCACCCAGTTCATGCACTCCATGCTCTACAGCAACCTGATCCGCTGGAAGAACAAGGAGAAGGCCGAGATGGAAGCCGACATCGCCGGCATCCCCGAAAACCCCGACGCCACCACCTACATCTTCCAGATCAACCCGGCCGCTCGCTGGCACGACGAGTACCCCACCGAGGGCGGGCGCAACATCACCGCCCAAGACATCGTCTTCAACGTCGACCGCCTCACCAGCGGCACCGACGCCTCCGGCGCCGAAGACGGGACCTTCCTCGGCCTGACCAACTGGCGCAAAATCCAGGACCGCGAGGCCATTGACGACCTCACTCTCCGCACCACCAGCGACGGCATCGACTCCACCTACCTTTCGGCGACCTTCCTGCGCCCCTTCGGCTGGATGGCCGCGCCCGAAGGCATCCAGGAGTGGGGCCTCGACAGCGATGTCTGGAAAGACGAAGCGACCACCCTGCGCGTCGCCGGCTCCGGGCCCTTCACCGCCGAGCGCTACGAACCCACCGAGGTGTTCGTCGCCCAGCGCAACCCCATCTACTGGAAGAACGACCGCTGGGGACGCCAGCTGCCCTACGTCGACTCGATGGAGTACTACAACCTCTTTGAGCCCACCGCGGTCGAAACCGCGGTCCGCAACAAAGAGCTCGACGGCGCCTGGATGGAGATCAACCTCGTCGAGCAGATCATCTCCGACTTCCCCCAGATGCAGCGCCACACCGTCGGCGGCGGCTTCACGATCATGATCCGCGGCAACTTCAACCCCGAGTGGCCCGGCGAAGACGGACTCGGCAACCCCTGGATCGACCGACGCCTCTGGGCCGCCTTCCACATCGCCACCGACCGCTACGCCATGATCGACACCGTCTACCTCGGCTCCGCCAAGCCCTCCGTGCTCGAGGAAATCCCCTGGTTCAGCACCGCCTACTCCCCCAGCCAGGAGGCGATGACGGAGATCCCCGGCTTCCGGCCCGACCGCGACGCCGAGCTGCAACTCGTCAACGAGCTGGTCGACGCCAGCGGCTTCCGCGACACCGGCCGCACGATCGGCCTCTTCGCGCCCGACGTCTGGGAACAGCGCTACGCCGGCATCGTCGAGACCAGCAAGAACATGTACGAGTCGGCGATGGGCATCAGCTTCGACATCGGCGTCGATCCCTACACCGTCCTGCTCCAGCGGCTCGTCGAGGGTACTTTCCAGGGCCAGATCCCCTGCTGGACCAACCCGCCGTCGGACCTCGACCCGACCAGCTACTGGCTCAACGGGCGCATCCCCGGCGCCTCCGCCAACTTCTACAGCTACGAGAACCCGCGCGTGACCGAGATCGCCGAGGAGATGAAAATCACGCTCGACATCGAGACCAAGAAGGTGCTCGCCGCCGAAATGGTCCAACTCCAACTCGGCACCCACCCCGACTACGGCTGGGAATCCATCTCGCCCGGCCTGGGCGTGATGAACCCCGTCTCCAACGAAGCCGCCTGGCCCTGGTACCACGTCATCGACGACGGCTACCAGTTCGCTCACCAGGGCCACAAGATCGTCGAAGAAGCCTGGATCGACTGGCAGCACGAGGACTACCCGGCCTAAGGCCGGGCGCTCCTCGCCGCCCGCGACGCAGCAGCAGAACGCCAACGGTAAGCGCCAGCGCCGATGCAGAAATACCTGATCCGCCGGCTGATCCTCGTCATCCCGACGTTGTGGTTGGTGCTCTCGATCCTGTTTCTGGCGCTGCGCGCGCTACCGGGCGACTTCGTCACCCGCAAGCTCTCCAACCTCGAAAACCAGGGCGCAGAGTCGCGCCCCCAGGAGATCATCGGCCAGCTCGAGATCGAAGACACCACCCACCGCGTAATCTCCGGCGACACGCTCGAAAGCATCGCCCTCGATAACGAAACCACCGTCGATTACCTGCTCAGCGTCAACCCCGACCTCAGCGCCGACTCCGTGCGCCCCGGTTCGCGCATCATCGTTCTGCCCGGCACCTCGCTCAGACAGCTCGCGATCAGCAACCAGCTAGTGCTGCCTGAAGAAGCCGACGAGCTGGGCGCGGCGCTCCTGATCGAGCGCAACCCCGGCGTCGACTTCCCCACCTACCAGGGCGAACGCTACGCCGAGGCCGGCGCCACGATCACCCTGCTGGAGTCCGTCACCATCGAGGAGCTGGCGCGCGTGCGCCGCATCGAAGCGCAGGACATCCTCAACGCCAACCCCACCGGCTCGCCCTTCAACGAGGACGGCTCGCTCAGCGCCGAGACGCTCGTCTATCCCGGCGACCGGCTCACCATGCCCACCACCAAAATCACCGAGGCCAACATCCGTAACCGGCTCGGCATCGACAAGCCGCTCGGCGTGCAGTACTACGAGTTCCTCTGGGACACGATCCGGCTCAAATTCCGCCCCTCGTTCCAGACCAACGAACCCTCGATGGATATCTTCCTGCGCGCCCTGCCGCGCTCCCTGCACCTGATGGTCTACTCCCTGCTGGTCGGCCTGATCATCGCCTTCCCCGTCGGCATCCTCTCCGCCATGCGGCAGGACAAGGCGATCGACTACGTGCTGCGCGGCTTCGCCATCCTCGCCCTCGCCGCCCCGCCCTTCTGGATCGCCACCATGCTCATCTTCGTCGTCACCCCGGGCGGCGTCGCCGAAGGCGGCCTCTGGTCCATCCCGCTGACCAGCGAGGAGGCGCGCAGCATCTTCAGCTCCGTCTCCGGGTTCTTCGCGCTCTACACGATCCCCGCCGTGGCGGGCGGTATCGCCGCCGGCGCCGGCCTGATGCGCATCACCAGGTCCGAACTGCTGGAGGTGCTGCGCCAGGACTACGTGCGCACCGCCTGGTCGAAGGGTCTGCGCGAGCGCACCGTGATCCGCCGCCACGCCCTGCGCAACGCCATGGTCAACGTGCTCAGCGTGCTCGGCCTCTCCATCGCCGCGCTGGTCGGCGGCAACATCATCCTCGAAATGCTCTTCAACATCCCCGGCATCGGCCTGCTCCTGATCCAGCGCATCAACCAGGCCGACATCCCCGTCGTCCAGACGATGGTCTTCTTCTTCGCCTTCTTCATCATCCTCGTCAACATCGTGATCGATCTCACCTACGCGCTGATCGATCCGCGCATCCGCTACACCTAGGGGCGCTCCGATGAGTGAACAAACTCCGACCCCGGCCGGCGCCGAACGACTCGAAGAGTTCGCGGCCGCGCAGGGCCTGCGCGTTGAAGAGCGCAGCTTCGGCCAGCTACTGGCGAGCGGCCTCAAGTCGTTCTTCCGCAGCAAGCCGCTCGGCGCCGCCGGCCTCGTGCTGGTCGTCGTCTGGGCCGTGATCGCCGTCGGCACCGTCGGCGACGGCGGCGGCTGGCTCGGCCTCGGGCGCTACGACTCCCAGGCCGTCTTCAAAATCGCCAACTCCAACTTCGCCGACGACAAGGTCGCCAACGTCCTCGACGGCCGTTCCGCCGACATCTCCCAAGCCGAACTGACCACCCTGCTCACCGACCCCGATGTCTACGGCGCGCTCGCGATCGAAAGCAATGTCGTCGACGACATGATCACCTACGTGCAGGGGCTGATCGACAGCGGCACCCTGCTCACCCACCTCGCCGAGCTCGACCCCGCCCAGATCGAAATCACCGACGGTGTGATTTACGACGTCGACGACCTGCTCGCCACCGGCACCAACACCCCGCTCACCACCGCCTCGCTGCAGGGGCCCTCGGGCAAGCACTGGTTCGGCACCGACCGCGCCGGGCACGATCTCTTCGCCCGCGTCACCGAGGGCGCGCGCCTCTCGCTCTACATCGGCTTCTTCGCCACCCTGATCGGCGTCGCGGCCGGCACTGTGATCGGCCTGATCAGCGGCGGCATCGGCGGCAACGTCGACCTCGGCATCAACCGCGTCATGGACGCCATCCAGTCCTTCCCCCCCATCGTCTTCCTGCTGCTCCTCCGTTCCGTCACCGAGCCCTCCGCCCTCTGGGTCACCCTCGCCCTCTCCGTGCTCGCCATTGCGCCCGTCCAACGCATCGTGCGCGGCGCCGTGATCGCTCTGCGCGAAATGCCGTTCGTCGAGGCCGCGCGCTCGATCGGCGCATCCAACGCCCGCGTCATGGGCGTCCACATCCTGCCCAACATCGTCGCCCCGCTGATCGTCATCTTCAGTATCACTATCGGCGCATTCATTCTCGCCGAAGCCTCGCTCAGCTTCCTCGGGCTCGGCACGCTCGATGTTTCCTGGGGCAAAATGATCGCCGACGGACGCCAGTTCATCGTCCAGTCCCCCTGGACCAGCCTCTTCGCTGGCCTCGCGCTCACCTCGCTCGTCTTCGGCTTCAACGTCCTCGGCGATGCCCTGCGCGACGTCTTCGACCCCCGCCTGCGCGGCTCCCGCTAGACCGCATCCTGTCTTGAGGTAAGCGTGCCCCCCCCCCCCCCCGCAAAATGCGACGCCTCATCGCCCGCCGCTTCCTGATCGCCGTCCTTTCCCTCTGGGTCGCGCTCTCGATCGTCTTCCTCACCGTTGATGTTGGCGCCGGCGACTTCGTATCCGCCAAGCTCACCAACCTCGAAAACCAGGGCGCGCAAATCCAGCCGATCGAGCTGCTCGGCTCGGTCGTCGCAACCGAAACCACCGTCGTCGCGCCTCCCGGCAAGACGCTCCGCAGCATCGCTGACGAACAGGACATCCCGCTCGACGAGCTGCTCGAGTACAACCCTGACCGCTCCGCCGACGAACCCCTCCCCTTCGGCGGCCGTGTCGTCACCCTGCAAGGCCAACGGCTGAGCGATATCGCCGTCGAGCACCGCGTCGCCCTGCCCGAAGAAGCCGCGCAAGGCGCAGACACCTTGCGCGGCCTCAACCCCGATCTCGAGCTGCGCCAGATAGACGGCGAACCCTGGGTCCCCGCCGGAACCACCGTCAAACTCCGCGACCATGTCAGCGTCGCCGAACTCGCCCGCGTCTACCGCATCACCGCTGACGACATCCTCGAAGCCAACCCCGACGGCAATCTCTCCGCCGAAACGCTGCTCTACCCCGGCGACTGGATCGCCATCCCGTTCAGCAAGGTCACGTCCGCCCAAATCCGCCATCGGCTCGGCATCGACCGCTCGCTCGGCGCGCAATACGGCTCCTTCCTTTGGGATGCCGTCCGCTTCAAATTCGGCGCGAGCTTCCAAACCCAGCAGAGCGCACTCTCCCACGTTGCTGAAGCCCTCCCCCGCACCGTCCAACTCAACCTCTACTCGCTCCTGATCGCTCTGATCGTCGGCGCGCCGCTCGGCCTGGCCGCCGCCCGCTGGCGCTCAACCCGCGCCGTCTCCGCGCTGCGCGGCTTCGGAGCGCTCGCCCTTGCCGTCCCCTCCTTCTGGCTGCTCTACTTCCTGATCGGCATCGTCGTCGCCGAAGGCTTCTTCTTCGAAAACGGCCTCTGGTCGATCCCGTTCACCGAAGAAGCCGCGCGCGACATCACCAACTCCCCGTCCGGTTTCTTCGCCCTCTACAGCCTGCCCGCCACCGCCGGCGCGCTGCCCCTCACCGCCGCCGTAGCCGCCGCCATCGCCCCCGCCGACGGCGCGCAGGTCCGCGACCTACGTAGCATCGCCCGCAGCCTGCTCGCATCGCTGCGCTTTCAGCTGCCGCTGCTGATCGGCTTCCATTTCATACTCGAGCTGGCGCAGGGCATCCCCGGCTTGGGGCTGGCCCTGTTTCAGACGATCAACCAGGCCGATGCCCCGGTCGTCAGCGCCATCGTCTGCGTGACCGCCCTTTTCCTCGTCTTCTCCTACTTCGCGATCGACATCGCCCGCGACCGCCTGGGCCCCGCCGCAGTCGGAGGCGCAGCCGTGAACCGCGCCCGGGCCATCTCTCAAACCAATGTCTGGCGCATTGTCCGCGCCCAGCCGCTCGCCGCGTTCGGCCTGCTCATCCTGTTGCTCTGGAGCATCGCCGCGATCGGCGCAATCGGCGGCGGCGCGGGCTGGATGCGCATCGCCCGCTACGACCCGGGCGACACCTTCAGGATCGCCAACACCGACTTCGCCGAGTCGCAGGCCGCCAACGCGCTCGACGGCCAACCGTCCGATCTCTCCCGCGACCAACTCAGCGAACTGCTCGCGCAGCCCGACGTCTACGGCGAGTTCGCAGCGAGCATGGGTGTTACGGACGACATGATTGGTTACATCGAGGATCTGATTGCGGACGACGCGCTGATCGAGCGGCTCACCGCCGGACGCGATCCGCTGCTGCTGATCGAGGACGGGCGCTTCGCTCTCGCGCCGCAACCGATCACGGCGATCATCCCGCGGCCGACGACCACGGCCAGTTTGCAGGGGCCATCCTGGCGGCACTGGTTCGGCACCGACCGCGCCGGCAACGACACCTACGCCCTGCTGATCAACGCCGCCTGGTCGCCGCTGATGATCAGCTTCCTCGCCGCGCTCTTCGGCGTCGCCGCCGGCGCAATCCTCGGCGCAGTCCAACGGCTCGACGGCGGCCGCTGGAGCGAGTGGCTTGACGCTCTCGGCGTCGGCCTCTACGCCCTGCCGCCGCTGCTGCTCGTCCTCCTGCTCGCCTGGACGGGCGACCTCTCAACCGTCGCCTGGTCCGCCACGCTCGGCGCGTTCGCCTTGCTCCCCGCCGCGCGCCGCGTACGTGAGGCCGAGTCGCTGCGCGCCGCCGCCCCGCCGTTGCTCGGGCTGTTCGGCATGCTGATGGCCGTATTCGCGCTCACCGACGCCGCGCTGCATTTCACCGGCCTCGGCATCGTCGAGGGTACCTGGGGCTACATGATCGCCAACGGCCGGCAGTACATCGTGGAGGCGCCCTGGCTGAGCCTCTTCCCCGGTCTCGCGCTCACCTCAGTGGCGTTCGCCGCCCATACACTCGGACGCGGCCTGCAACGCCTGACGGCTGGTGCGAGACATGACCCAACCTGACCTCGACGCGCCCGAACTGCCCGGCGGCATCCACCGCTTCACCACGCCCATGCCCCCGCCGCTCGCTCCCGATTGAGTCCCCCGAACCCTCGCCCGCTCCGCTAGCCTCTGCGAACTTGAGGGGAGCGCAGACCATGGCCAACCACGAAGGCAAAGCAGCCCTGATCACCGGCGCAGGCTCCGGCATCGGACGCGGTACCGCCCTCCGCCTCGCACGCGACGGCGCAGACATCTGCATCGCCGACATCGACCTCGACGGCGCGGCAGAAACCGCCTCGATGGTCCGCGAGTTCGGCCGCGAAGCGCACACCGTCCGTTGCAACGTCGCCTCCATCGACCAGGTCCAAAACGCCGCCGACCAGTGCGTCGAAACGCTCGGGCGCCTCGACATCGCCGTCGCCAACGCCGGCATCGGGCGCGGCGGCTCCGTGCTCGAAATGTCGCTTAAAGACTGGCAGGACCAGGTCGACATCAACCTCACCGGCGTCTTTCTCACCGTCCAGGCCGCCGCCCAGCGGATGGTCGCGCAGGGCGACGGCGGCCGCATCGTCTGCCTCTCTTCCCTCGCCGCGCTCACTACCGGCGAGGCTTTCTGGAGCTACTCCGCCACCAAAGCCGGCGTCAAAATGCTCGTCCGAGGCTGGGCCCAGGACCTCGGGCGCCACGGCATCAACGTCAACGCCATCGGCCCCGGTGTGATCGACACTCCCCTCGCCCACGCACTCGCCGGCGACGAGGGCGGCCCCATCCGCACCGCCCTCGAACAGAACACCCCCGTCGGACGCGCCGGGCGGCCCTCCGATATTGCCGGCTTGATTTCCTTCCTCGCCGGCCCCGACGCCGACTTCATCACCGGCTCCTACATCGTGATCGACGGCGGCATCCGCGACGCCCGCGGGGCCGTCGTCCAGGACGAATCCGACCCCATCAACGCCGAGCGCATGCGCCACATGCAATCCTCCCAAGAGCGCACCGCCCGCCTCCAACCCCTGATCGACCAGCGCTGAGGAAACCCCGATGGTCGACCTCCCCGCAACCGCCCGCGCCATGGTCCAAACCGGCGTCCGCCAACTTGAGCTCCAATCCTTCCCCATTCCCGAAATCGGCGAGAACGACGGCCTCCTCCGCCTCGAAGCCTGCGGCATCTGCGGATCCGACTACGAACAATTCAACGGCGAATTCGCTTCCCGCTACCCCGTCATCCCCGGCCACGAACCCGTCGGCCGAATCGCCGCCCTCGGCGACCGCGCACGCGAGCGTTGGGGCGTCGACGAAGGCGACCTCGTCGTCGTCGAACCCGCCGTCCGCTGCGGCGTCTGCCACGGCTGCCGCGCCGGCGAGCGCTGCATCGACCGCGCCGCCGGCTACGGCTACACCCTCACCGACCGCGCACCCGCGCTCTGGGGCGGCTATGCCGAGTACATGTACCTCACCCCCACCGTCACGATGCACAAAATGCCCAACGACATGCCGCCG
The DNA here is from genome assembly GCA_965242565.1 of Dehalococcoidia bacterium. GTDB lineage: Bacteria > Chloroflexota > Dehalococcoidia > Bin125 > Bin125 > CATQGW01. Next base: position 2,903,686 of record OZ251457.1, read on the forward strand.
CGCCTCGCCGCTCTCTACAACCCGCTCGGCGCCGGCTTCGACTGGGCCGTGACCACTCCCCAACTCCAGGTCGGCCAGAGCATCGCCATCCTCGGCCCCGGCCAGCGCGGACTCTGCTCGGTCGTCGCCGCCCGCGCCGCCGGCGCGGGGCAAATCATCGTCACCGGCCTCGCGCGCGACGAGCACAAACTCGCCCTCGCCCGCGAATTCGGCGCGGACCTCACGATCGACGTCGACGCCCAACCCACCGTCGAGCGCGTCCTCGAGGCCACCGACGGCCGCGGCGTCGATGTCGTGCTCGATGTCACCGCCTACGCCACCCAGCCCGTCGCCGACGCCTTCAAAATGGTCAAACGCGGCGGCACCGTCGTGCTCGCCGGCCTCAAGGGCTCCCACCGCCTGCCTGATTTCAACTCCGACGACATCATCCTCCGCCAGGTCACCGTCAAAGGCGTCCTCGGCGTCGATTACCACTCCTTCCGCCGCGCCATCGACGTCATCAACAGCGGCGCAGTCCCCCTCGAGCAAATGCACACCCACGCCTTCCCCCTCGACCAGGCCGAACAGGCCATCGCCACCCTCGCCGGCGAAACCGCCGCCCCCGCCGTCAACGTCACCATCGAACCCTGGCTGAACAGCTGACCCCCGGCCCCATACCGCCACACTCGCGCCCTCACCTCCGTCACGCCTGCGCCCCCACTTCCGTCATACCTGCCCTGCGCTTGCCGCGGGTATCTCGCCGCAACCGGCACAGCCGCCCCATACACGGCAGCTAACCATCTCCCCATCGGTAAACTCACTCCAACACCAACATCCCGTGCAAGCAAGGGAGGCCGACAATGGACTGGCGCGACACCCAGGAACAGCAGAACTTCCGCGCCGAGGTGCGCACCCTCATCGACCAACGCCTCCCCAGCCGCTACGTCGACATGGCCGCACGCGGCGCAATGCCCGAGCGCGCCTGGGAAAACGACCGCAAATCCAACGATACCGACGCCCAAACCGCCGCCCGCGACTGGCACGCCGCTCTCGCCGAGCGACGCTGGGTCGCCCCCCACTGGCCCGCCGAATACGGCGGCGGCGGACTCGGCCCCATGGAGCAGTTCATCCTCAACCACGAACTCGCCGAATCCGGCGCACCCGGCGTCGGCGGCTCCGGCGTCCAGATGCTCGGTCCCACCCTGATCATGCACGGCTCCGACGAGCAGAAAGCCCAATACCTGCCGCCCATCCTCAACGCCGAAGTCACCTGGGCCCAGGGCTACTCCGAACCCGGTTCCGGCTCCGATCTCGCCTCACTCACCACCCGCGCCGTCCGCGACGGCGACGAATTCATCCTCAACGGACAGAAAATCTGGACCTCCGCCGCCCACACTGCCGACGCCATGTTCGCACTCGTCCGCACCGACCCCGACGCCCCCAAACACCGCGGCATCTCCTTCGTCATGATCGACGACATCCACACCCCCGGCATCACCGTCCGACCACTCATCAACGTCAACGGCGACCACTACTTCAACGAAGTCTTCTTCGAAGACGTCCGCATCCCCGCCCGCAACCTCGTCGGCGAACTCAACCGCGGCTGGTACGTCGGCATGACCCTGCTCGATTTCGAGCGCTCCAACATCGCCGGCGCAGTCGCCGCCCGCCGCCAACTCCGCCAACTCATCGACCACATCCGCGAAAACGCCCAGGGCGCCGCCGAGCGCGTCCGCGGCCCGCTCCGCAACGAAATCGCCGAGCGCTGGATCGAAACCGAAACCCTCTTCCAGTTTTCCTTCCGCATCATCTCCATGCAGACCGCCGGCCTCGTCCCCAACTACGAAGCCTCCACCGCCAAACTCTTCGCCAGCGAACTCAACCAGCGCCTCGCCCTCACCGCTACCCGCGTCTTCGGCCTGCACGCCAACCACTGGGCCCCAACCGCCCAACTCGGCCCGCCCGCCTCCACCTTCACCCGCAACTACATCGCCATGGTCCCCGCCACCATCCGCGGCGGCACCAGCGAAGTTCAGCGCAACGTCATCGCCACCCGCGGCCTCGGCCTCCCGCGAGGATAATCATGACCGAACGAGAACCCAATCTGCCGCCGACTCCCCCGGCGCAAGGCGACCAGGAGTTGCGCGACCGCGTCATCGCCGCGGCGATCGACCGCTGGGTGCGCGACCTGACAGATCTGGGCGGGCGCAACAGCCTCATTTATCCCCCGCAGATCCGCGACGCCGCTCTCAACCTCACCCCATCCGCCGGTGCGGACGCCGACGCCGTCCAGCGAATCCTCAGCGGACAGCGCGTTGCGCTCTCCGAGTGCTTCCAGGCCAAACGACTTGCCGACGCTGCGCGCCGCGGTCGCACAATCGCGCGCCGCGCCGGCTGGCAAGCGGAAGAGACGGGCCTCCAGACGCTCTATCTCGGTCTGGGCGTCGTTTCGTGGAATGTCGAAGACGGCCCGCGCCCCGCCGCGCCGCTTCTACTCGCAGCCGTAGAGCTCACGCCGCGCGGACGCCTCAGCGAGGACTTCCGCATCGAGATCGTCGGTGACTGGCAGATCAATCTCGTCCTGATTCAGCTTCTCAAGAACGGCTTCGGCGTTGATCTCTCCGAGGGCGAATTCGAAGACATCCTGAAGGAGTTCGAGTCGCCCGCGCAGATCGATGATTTGTTTCAGGCCATCGCTGCTGTTCTGGATCGCGCGTGCGTCTCCATCCCCGGTTTTCGCATCGAAAAGACGGCGCTGCTGAGTAACTTTTCGTACGCGAAGCTTCCGATGGTCCGCGATCTCGAGGAGTCCGCAGACTCTATCCGCAAACATCTGCTCGTTTCGGCGCTTGCCGGGGTCCCCGGCGCCCGGGAGCGGCTGCGCGACAGCGTCTTACCGGATGGCCGCGCTGATTTCGCCGCCGAGCTCCCGCCGCAAGATGAGTTCCTCGTCCTCGATGCGGATGCTTCCCAGTCCGCAGCGATCAACGCCGCGCTCGCCGGACGCAACCTCGTCATCATCGGGCCGCCGGGCACCGGCAAGTCACAGACTATCGCCAACCTGATCGCCGCGCTTGTCGCGAATGAAAAGTCCATCCTGTTCGTCGCCGAGAAGCGTGCCGCCATCGAAACCGTGGCGGCGCGCCTCAAAAGCGTCGGCTTGGGTGATTTGCTCCTCGACGTCCACGGCGGCGTCCGCGACCATCGCCGTACGCTTGAGCAAATCGCGCAGGCGCTCGAAACGGCGCGCAGCGGGACTGTCGCTAACGATCCGTCGGACATTGGCCGCAGATTAATCCACAGCCGTAAGCGGCTCGCTGCCGCTGTGGAGGTGCTGCACCGGCCCGTAGAACCCTGGGGCCTTTCGGCATACGACGTCCAGGGCGAGTTGCTGGCGGTGGACGATCGCGATCGCCTGGACCGACGTCTCCGTGTGGAGTCGCTGAAACGCCTGGTCGGCGAAACGCTCGAATCCGTTCGGATAGACCTGCGCGCCTACGTCAATCTCCATCGACGTTTTGTCGATCCACAGAGTCCATGGTACGGCGCTTTTCGACGCGGGACGCTCGGGGTGCCTGCGCAAAGCGCGCAGGCCGTCGAAGAAATAGGCCAGCTCACCACCGTTACCCTGCCTCGCCTCCGGCGAGAGCTTGTCTCCCTGTCTGCAAAACTTGGCCTCGACCCGCCCGCGCGACTTGATGAAGTCGCCGGCTTAATCGATCGTGCCCGCCGGATCGTCGAGGCCTCCCGCACACTCAACGACGCCGCATCGCATTGGCGCAGCCAGTTTCAGACGGAAGCGGACCTCGCCGAATTACGCGATGCCCTCCAGCCGGTCCGCGGCGGCCCGGTCGCCAGGTTCGCCGCCGCTCTGTTGAGCAGTCGTTACCGACAAGCGCGTGCGTCGGTTCGCGCAGCGCTGGTGCGTCAGACCGATGACGCCCGCGAAACGCTCCGCCTCCTCGATTGGCTGATCGACGCTCGATTCGCGCTCAACGACGCGGCGACGCCGAACCTGGCTCCGGAGTACGTTAATCCGCACAGGCTCGCCGAGATCGACCCCGAACCTGCCGCCAATGCGCTTCAGACGGTTGAGCACTCTCTCAGCATCGTCGCCGATGTGGTCATGACCAAAGGATCCATGGCGAGCGACTTGGACCAGATCGAATCGATGCTCCGCGCCCTTGACGCCGATCGCGACAGCATGCGCAATCTCATTCGTCTGCCCGAGCTTCACGACAGACTTGCCGAAGCCGGTCTCGGTGCGTTCACAGGTGTCGAGGCCGATGTCGAACGCGATCCCGATTGGGACGGCGATGCGGCGGTTCGAGCTTTCGAGTACGCCAGGCTGCAAGGTATTCAGCAGTATCTGCTGGATCAATCCCCCGAGATCGCCGCCTTCGACGCCGCCAGTCACAACGCCGCGCTGAGCGAGTTCAACGAAGCGGACCGCGCACACGTCAGGACCAACCGGGATCGCATCCTTCGGCAGTGGGCGGAGAGAGTGATCGACGCGCGTGAACGTTTCCAGGCGGAAGGAGCTGAGCTGCTCTTCGAATCAAAGCGGAAACGTCGTCACATCCCGCTGCGGCAACTTTTCCACCGGGTTCCCAACATACTGACCCGGCTGAAGCCTTGTTGGGCGATGTCGCCGCTCGTCGTCTCCCAACTGCTGCCCAACGACGGACCGCTATTCGATGTCGTCATTTTCGACGAGGCCTCGCAGGTGCGCCCGGCCGACGCTATCCCCGCGCTGCTGCGCGGCCGACAGGCCGTGATCGCAGGCGATCCCAAGCAGCTGCCGCCGAACACCTTCTTCCTGTTCACCGCGTCCGATTCGGAAGACGAAAACGACGCTGCGGCGAGCGGACCGCCCACGGTCGATCTCGAGTCCATCCTCGATGCGGTCGCGGCGCTGCTGCCCGCTCCGTACGGCAGCCGGATGCTCAGCTGGCACTACCGCTCCCGCGACGAGCGGCTGATCGCGTTCTCCAATCGCCATGTCTACGGCCGACAGCTGACGACGTTCCCCGGCGCGCTGCGCGACGACTGCATTACGCACGTCGAGATTCCACGGTCGCCCGATTCCGTGTACCGCAACGCCTCGAACCCGGCTGAGGTTCGCAAAGTCGTCCAGCTCATTCTCGATCACGCCGAGCAGCGGCCGCACGAGTCGCTCGGCGTCATCGCGCTCGGTCTCCCCCACGCGAGTCAGATTGAAGAGATGCTGCGTCGTGCTCGACGCACTCGGCGCGACCTTGACGAATTCTTCAGCGAGGGAGGACATGAACCGTTTTTCGTCAAGAACCTGGAGCGCGTTCAGGGCGACGAGCGGGACGCGATCATCTTCACGGTCGGCTACGGGCGCGATCGTGACGGGCGGGTCCCCAACCGCTTCGGGCCGGTTGCCGGAGCCGGCGGCTACCGACGACTGAATGTCGCCATTACACGGGCAAAGCGTCGTATGACGGTAGTGTCGGCGTTCAGCGCCGACGATATCGATCCTGATCGCTTTCACAGCGAAGGCGTGCGCATGCTCGGGGAGTACATCGCCTACGCGGCCAGTGGAGGCCGGAACCTGAGTTTCGTCGACGCGGATACACAGCTGCTCAATCCGTTCGAAGCCGATGTAGAGCGCCGACTCGCCGCGGCCGGCATTCCGCTCAAGGCGCAATACGGCGCATCGGGCTATCGAATCGACTTTGCGGCGTTCCACCCGCAGCGCTCGAATCAGCCTGTCCTCGCCATTGAGGCCGACGGCGCTACCTACCATTCCGGTAAGAGCACTCGAGATCGCGATCGCCTCCGCCAGGATCACCTCGAGCGGCTCGGCTGGCGCTTCTACCGCATCTGGTCCACCGAGTGGTTCCGCAACCCGGAGCGGGAAGTTGAGCGATGCGTGGCAGCCTGGCGCGACGCCGTCGAGTCCTTGGAGAGCGGTGCAGAGCCCACATCGGTCGAACGCGCCGCCGAGCCGCTTGCCGCCGCTGCGCGACAGACACCGCAGCGCAGTCTCAGACCCAACATCGGTCCACCACGCGCGACCATCTCCGAGTACAGCGAAGCCGAACTTGCGGACCTTGTCCGCTGGATTCGGTCCGACGAAAAACTCCGCACGATGCAGGAACTGATTCAGGACACCATCAAGGAGTTGGGTTACCGTAAACGCAGCGGCGGAATCGAGGCCGCCGTCCGACGCGCGATCGCTGTCGCGAATCGGACAGGAGCCGACCATGACGACCAGTAACCGAACTGACGCACTCCCCGGTCTCCCGCGAGGCTGACGCCATGGCCCGCCGAACGCCCGCCAACGACCCCGACGCCGTCCGCCGCGCCCTGCGCAGCTGGACCAACCAGCTGATCGACACCGGCGGACGCAACCGTCTGCTCTACTTCAAACACCTCAAGCGCGGCACCCTCGACCTCGGCCCCGACTCCGGCGCAGACTCCGCCGTCGCCGTCGCCCTCCGGCGCGGGCGCAGCATCAAACTCTCCGACTGCTTCCCCGACGACAGCGGCGCCGCCGCCTCCCAGCGCGCTCGCTGGATCCTCCGCAAAGCCCGCGAGCACGAAGAAGAACAGGGCATCCGCACCCTCTACCTCGGCTGGCGCTTCGCAACCTGGCAGCAGTCCGGCCCCGGCCCCGCTACCCCCAACGCCCCGCTCCTGCTCGCCGCCGCCGAACTCACCCCCCAGGGCCGCATGGGCGACGACTTCACGCTCAGCATCGCCGACGACTGGGAGGTCAACCCCAGTATGGCCCAGCTGCTCAAGCGCGAATTCGGCGCGGAACTCGACGAAGCCGCTCTCGAAGACCTGCTTCAGGCCGACCCGCTCGACGACGCGGCCATCCTCAATCAGCTCCGCCGCGCCTACGACACCATCCCCGGCTTCAACATCCACGACGGCCTCGTTCTCGGCACCTTTTCCTACGCCAAGCTCCCCATGGTCCGCGACCTTGAAGCCGCCGAAGCCGCCGTCGCCCAGCATCCGCTCGTCGCCGCCATCGCCGGCGATCCCCAGGCCCAGGAGCAGCTGCGCGACACTCAGCGCAACGGCGCGCGCGGCCAATCCGTCCCCGGCGGCGACGACCTCCCCCCGCGCGACGAGTTCCTCGTGCTCGACGCCGACGGCACCCAAAGCGAAGTGATCAACGCCGCCGTCGCCGGCGCAAACCTCGTCGTCGTCGGACCGCCCGGCACCGGCAAAAGCCAAACCATCGCCAACCTGCTCGCCACTCTCACCGCCCACGGGCGCTCAACCCTCTTCGTCGCCGAAAAGCGCGCCGCCATCGACGCCGTCGTCAAACGCCTCAACAGCGTCGGCCTCGGCGACCTCGTGCTCGACCTCCACGAAGGTATGCGCAGCCGTCGCCAAACCGCCGAACAACTCGCCGCCGCCCTCGAAACCGCCCACACCGCCCGCGCCCCCAACGTCGAAACCCTCCAGCGCACCCTCAATCAAAGCCGCAAGAGGTTGAGCGACGCAGAACGCGAACTGCACCAGCCGCACGAACCCTGGGGCCTGTCGATCTATCAGCTCCAGTCCCGCATTCTCGGGATGGGTGATTCGAAGGACATCGGACTGCGAACAAGCGGTCGCGCCCTCAACGCGCTTCATGGCGAAGCCCTTGAAGCAGCAAAAGATGAGCTCGCCGAGTACATCAATCTCAACGGCGCAGTTCTGGATGCGTCCCCCGATGCCCCCTGGGGCGCAGCCCATCGCGCCTCAACGCTGTCGACAAGTGAGCGGGCAGCCGAAGCAGTCCGGCTGCTGGATGACCTGAGCGGTCGGCTGCTGCCGGAAGTCGAACACGAGCTGGCGGAGATGGCCCAACATCTGGGCATCGACCCGCCCGCGACAGAGTCGATGACGCAAGCGCTGCTTGAGGCGCTCGCGCGCTTCGAGCCGCTGCACGGGCGGTTTGCCCCCGCAGCGTTCCAAGCCGGCGATGTGGAGAGCCTGCTCTCAGCGCTTGAGCCCGCCGAGCGCGGTCCTCTTGCCGAACTCAGCGAGACCGACCTGACGCCGTGGGGAGTGACGGTCGAAGAACTCGATCTACGCATTCAGGCGCTTGGCCCTGCTCCTGAGACCAGCCTCCGCTTACGCGGCGATCGCCTCAAGCGGCTCCGCGGCGACATGCTGGCGCAAGCGATGGCCGATCTGGAGGAGTACATCGATCGTGGCGGCGCGGAGCTTGACGTATCCGATGCTGCTCCGTGGAGCGCCGCTCACCGAACGTCATCTCTAAGGTCGGAAGCCGCAATCGATGAGGCCGGGCGCCTCCTTGATCGGCTCAGCGGCGAATTGCTGCCGGCGCTGGAGCGTGAAATCGCCCCGATCGCACAGCAGTTGGGCATCGCTCCGCCCGCGACAGTGCCGATGACGCGAGCGTTGCTTGAGGCGCTCACGCGCTTTGGGCCGTTGCACGGACGGTTCACGCCCGCAGTGTTCCAGGCCGACGATGTGGAGAGCCTGCTCTCAGCGCTTGACCCCGCCGAGCGCGGTCCTCTTGCCGGACTGAGCGCGACCGATTCAACGCCGTGGGGCGTAACGGTCGATGAGCTTGACTCACGCATTCAGGTACTAGGCCAGGCTCCCGAGACTAATTTGCGCTTGCGTGGCGACGCACTCAAGCGGCTCGGCGGCGACTTGCTGGCGCCGATCATGGCTGATCTTGAGGAGTACGTCGATCGCGGCGGCGCGGAGCTTGAGGCATCCGATGCTGCTCCGTGGAGCGCCGCTCACCGAGCGTCAACCCTAAGGTCGGAAGCCGCAACCGATGAGGCAAATCGTCTCCTTGATCGGCTCAGCGGCGAATTACTGCCGGCGCTAGAGCGAGAAAATACGTCAATCGCACAGCATCTGGGCATCGCCCCGCCGCCTACGCCAGAGACGATGCGAATACTGTTCGAGGCTCTGGATCGCTTTGCGCCATTGCAGGCGCGCTTTACGCCTGCCGTGTTCGCAGCAGACAACCTGGATAACGTTGTCGCGCAACTCGAAGTCGCGAGCCAAGGCCCTCTTGCCGGCGTTGGCGGCGACCAGCGCACTCCTTGGGGCGTGACAGCTGGCGAACTCGATCTGCGCATCCAGGCCTTGGGTGATGCTCCGCTGTGCGACTTGCGGCTGCGGGGGGACACGCTGAGTGCGCTGGCTGGCGACTCGTTGCAGCGTATGATTGGGCACCTCGCCGAGTACATGAATCGCGGCGGTGCCGATCTTGATGCGTCCTTTGGTGCGTGGAGCCCTGTGCATCAGGCGGCGGCCATCGACTCGAACGAACGGGTCGCGACTGCAGCTGACTTGCTCGATGAACTGTCGTCAAAGCTGCTGCCTGGCGTCGAACACGAACTGCGCGGAATCGCCGAACGACTGAGCATCGATGTACCCGCCACGATCGATGAAGCCCACGCGGCGCTTGCGGCAATTCGGCAAATGCAGGGACAACGGGAATGGTTCGCATCAGCAGTGTTCGACGCGAACGTCGAAACACTGCTCAGCGATCTGGAGGCCAGCCAGGGAGGTGCATTTGGACAGATCATGGCCCGGCTGTTCAATGCGCGATATCGCAGGGCCGTGCGAGACTCACGCGAGTTGCTGCTCGATGAACAATCTTCACCAGGGGAGGCGTACGCTCGCTTGGTCGCGTTCTCCAAGGCGTGCGAAGCGTGGCGTGGCATAGCGCCGGACGATCCGACCGCCGCCGTCTGGGAGATCGACATTGCGCCGTGCGAGGCTGCCCTGGATCTGTTCTCGGACACGCTCGCGACGTTCCACAACGTAGTCGGGTTTGGCGACGCTGGCCTCGACTGGGCTGCGCAGCGCGAATGGCTCGACGCGCTGGAGCGCGAACGCGCAGTCTTGCTCCAGCTGCCGCACTTGGGGTCGCTGCGGAACCTGCTCGAGGACGCATCTGTCGCAGAATTCGCCCGGGAAGCTGAGCGACGAGGGTGGAGTGGGAACGAAGCAGCGCAAGCGCTGGATGAAGCTTGGACCCACTCCGCCCTTGCCGAGCTGACGGAGAGCGAACCGACTTGGCGTGCGCCGTACCGCGCGGCGCGCGCGAACGCGGACGAATGGCTCGTCCACCCTGACATGCCAACCGCGTGGGTACATCGGTGGCTGCGCGAGTTCACGGATGCTCGCGACCTGTGGCAACGAGCAACTGCCGCGTCTCCGATACCTGCGGTCTGGACGATCGCTCCTGACGAGGGCGCTGATGCGCTGGAGCGATTCTCCGAGGCGCTCACTGCATTCTGTGCGCTCGCGGCGCTGGATGATGTCGATCTCGACTGGCCAACACAACGAGCACAGCTGAATACACTCCAGAGCCATCGTGCGGTCCTGTTCCAGCTTCAACGCTTGGCTTTCCTGCGCGAGCGTCTCCAGGACACGGCGGTCCTGGGCTTCGCGCGTGAAGCGCAACGACGTGGTTGGACCGGTGGTAATGCGGCGCAGGCTCTCAGCGATGCTTGGACCCGCTCGGTGCTTGACGAGGTGCAAGAAAGCGAGCCGACATCACACGCGCCATACCGGGCAGCGCGTGCGCGTGTCGACGAATTGCTGGCTCATGCAGCCATGCCAACCGCGTGGGCAACTCAATGGCTGCGCGAGTTCGTGGATGCTCGCGACCTGTGGCAACGAGCCACCACCGCGTCTCCGACACCGGCAGCTTGGACGATTGCGCCTGACCAAGCCGCCAATGCGCTGGAGCGATTCTCGGAAACGCTCGCTGCGCTTTGTGCGCTCGCCGCGCTGGATGACGCTCACCTCGACTGGTCAGCACAGCGAATGCGATTGGAGGCGCTCCAGAACCACCGCGCGGTACTGTCCCAACTCCCACGCTTGGCCTCCCTACGCGAGCGCCTGCAGGACGCCGCGATCCTGGACTTCGCGCGCGAAGCGCAACAACACGGCTGGACTGGCGATCGCGCCGCGCGGGCCCTCAACGACGCCTGGACTCGCTCGGTGCTTGACGAGGTGCAAGAAAGCGAGCCGACATCACACGCGCCGTACCGGACAGCGCGTGCGCGGGTCGACGAACTGTTGACTCATACGGCCATGCCGACCGCGTGGGTGGTTCAATGGCTGCGCGAGTTCGTCGAAGCTCAGCGCATCTGGCAGCGCGCCGTGGCGTCCACTCCCACCGCTGCCGTCTGGACTGCCTCGCCCGCAAACTGCGCCACTGCGCTGGCGCAGTTTGCGGAAGCGGCTGACGCCTTCTCTAATCTCGCGGCGCTCGATGATGCCGCTCTCGATTGGGCGGCGCGGCGGGCGCAGATCGACTCGCTGCAACGCGACCGTACAGTCGCGCATCGTCTCCCCCGGTTGCACGACCTGCGGGCAAGCCTGAAACGTCGTGGCATGACGCGACTCGTGGCGGCGGTCCATCGACGCGGACTCGACGGGCGCGGCGCGGTAGAGGCGTTTGAGGACGCTTGGGCTCGTTCCGTGCTGAATGCGGTGAGCGCGGATGCGCCGATCTTCGCCTCGTTCAACGCTGACGGGCATAACAAGGCCGTCGCGGAATTCTGCGACGCCGACCGCGAGCACATCGCTCAAAGCCCCCGGCGCGTCGTCCGCGCCTGGGCCGAAGCCGCCGTCGCCGCACGCGACGAACATCCCGAACAGTCCCAACTGATCATGCGCGAGGCCAACCGCAAGCGGCGCCACCTGCCCACCCGCGACCTCTTCCAGCAGGCGCCCGACGTGCTTACCGCGCTCAAACCCTGCTGGGTCATGAGCCCGCTCGTCGTCGCCCAGCTGCTTCCGCTCGACGGCGATCCTCCTTTCGACGTTGTCGTCTTCGACGAAGCCAGCCAAATCCCGCCCGCCGACGCCGTTTCCTCCCTGCTGCGCGGACGCCAGGCCATCGTCGCCGGCGACCCCAAACAGCTACCGCCCACCTCCTTCTTCACCAGCAGCACCGACCCTGACGACGACGACGACCTAGTCCCCCTGCTCACCCAGGATGTCGAATCAATCCTCGACGCCATGAGCACCCTGCTGCCCATGCCCTGGGGCTCCCGCACCCTCGGCTGGCACTACCGCAGCAAGGACGAGCGCCTGATCGCATTTTCCAACCACCATGTCTACGACCGCCGCCTCACCACCTTCCCCGGCGCGTTGCCCGACGACTGCCTCGAACATGTCGAAGTTCCCTTCGAGCCGGACGCCTCCTGGGTCAGCGGCTCCTACTCCCCCGAGGTACAGCGCGTCGTCGAGCTGATCCTGCGGCACGCCGCCGAGCGCCCCGACGAGACGCTCGGCGTGATCGCCCTCGGCGCGGCCCACGCCAACCGCATCGCCGAAACCCTGCGCCTCGCCCGACGCGACCGCCCCGAACTCGACGACTTCTTCAGCGAAGCCAACGCCGAACCGTTCTTCGTCAAAAACCTCGAGCGCGTGCAGGGCGACGAGCGCGACGCCATCATCCTCACCGTCGGCTACGGGCGCACCGAGCACGGCCGCATGCGCTACAACTTCGGCCCCATCAACCAGGAGGGCGGCTTCCGACGCCTCAATGTCGCCGTCACCCGCGCCAAGCGCCGTATGACCGTCGTCAGCTGCTTTTCCCACAAACACATGGACCCCGGTCGGCTCAACAACGAGGGCGTGCGGATGCTGCGCGACTACATCGAATACGCCGCCGGCGGCGGCCGCAAACTCGGCGCCGGCGCGATCGACGCCCCGCCGCTCAACTCGTTCGAGATCGATATCAAAAACCGCCTCGAACGGCGCGGCCTCAAGCTCCAGCCGCAGTACGGCGTCTCCGGCTACCGCATCGACTTCGCCGCAATGCACCCCGATGAACCGGGACGCCCCATCCTCGCCATCGAAGCCGACGGCGCGCAATACCACTCCGCCCAGGCCGCGCGCGACCGCGACCGTCTCCGCCAGGAAAACCTCGAGCGACTCGGCTGGCGCTTCCACCGCATCTGGTCCACCGAGTGGTTCCGCAACCCCGAGCTCGAAGCCGACCGTGCTCTGGACGCCTACCAAGAAGCGCTCGCCGACGACCGCAAAGCCCCCTCATCCGCGCCGCCGGAAGAACCCCCTGCTGAGCCGCCGGAAGAACCGCCTCCCCCACCGTCGCGCGACCCGCGACCACCGGTGCAGCCCGGCCAAAAGATCGACGACTACAGCCCCCGCCAGCTGACCAGCATCATCGAGTGGATCGAATCCGACGGCCGCCTCCGCACCGAAGACGAACTGCTCGCCGAAGCAATGCAAGAACTCGGCTTCAAACGCCGCGGAACCAAAATCGTTGCCGCCCTCACCGAGGCCATCCGCCGCGCCCGCTGAGCTCGCCCCATCCGGCCGAGCAGCACGCGACCGGACGCTGCACCCTTAACAGTCGGCGATGCCGAGCGCATAATGTATCGCCCACCTCTCCGGCTCCTCCGCATTCGCCGCCCTACGGACGATCTCAACGAGCTCTGCGTATACGCGCATGTCGTCGTCGTTTTCGACAAATCGAGGGTCAGCCGGCCGAGTGGTTCGCGACACGAACGTTACGTACTGTCCGTTGATCACTCGCAATTCGTAATCCTCAACCCGCGACCCGTTCTGCTCGATGAGCGCCGCGAGCTCCTTTGGCAGCTCGGAATCAGCCGTGAGTCCGTGATCGATGATTGAGTCGAAATATGTTTCTTCATATCCCGACTCACTATCCTGTATGCACACATCCTCATCTGGTATCCCCAGGTACTCCCCGCGGTCGTTCGTGTAGTCAGCCAACGCAAGGCCAAGCTGGCGCCCCGACCCACCCCCAATAGGCCACGGATCGGGCGTTGGCGGCAGCGACGGGCTGGACGAAGGCCCCAATTGCCAAACGAGCACGGCAATGATCGCCGCCGCAACCGCCACGCCAACGCCGGCGAGAGTGAACGTCCTCATGGCCGTCTCGCTTCCCGATCCGCCGCTCCTCCGCCGCCGGGTGGGACCGCAGCGCGTCAAGGCGCATTATCGCACTGCGCACGCCAGGCTACCGCGCGCGTCGCACCCGGCCCCGCCGCGCTCGACTTGATCGGAGCCTGCCCTGACCTGAACAGAGGCGCTCAAGCCTGACGTCGTTCGCAGGCCGAAGCGACGATGAGGCCGCTGTCGCGGCGAACCGCGGCTGCCGGTGCGCAGCCCACATCGCCTGTGCGCATTTGCCGCTTGATAGTTGGCTTACCCCAACATACGCTCAGATCGTTGCCAAATACGCACGACAGGGCCGTGAATGCCACGCTCGATCACCCTCCTCTGCGACATCGACGACGACCTGCGCGCCCGGATCGAGCAGGCGCAGCGCGCCGCCAACGCCGCCCAGGCCGCCGTCCCCGACGGCTACGAGCGCTTCCTGCGGCGGCGCGGCGGATACCTCAGCGGGCGCGCCTCCACCGTGATCGAGGGCAACCCGCTCGACGAGCGCGCCTCGCAGCTCGCAGCCTTTGACGGCGAGGGCGACTCGCCGGCTCACATCGACCTGCGCAACTCGATCGAAGCCTGCGCGCTCGCGCTCGACTGGGCGCAGGACCTCTCTTTCCACCTCGACCAGGGCGCAATTCGCGCTTTCAATTCCGTGCTCCTGCGCGGCCTGCCCGGGCGCGCCGCCGACAACCGCGGCCGCTACCGCCTCGGCGGCAGCCTGGTTATGAACACCGCGACCCGCAGCATCGTCTACACCACCCCGCCGCCCGCCTGGCTGCCCGAACTGATGGACTCGCTGGAAGCGCGCATCGCCGAGTGGCAGCGCGACGACCCGCCCGCCGTCGTCGCCGCCAAAGCCCACTTCAGCCTCGTCTCCGTGCATCCCTTCGAGGACGGCAACGGCCGCACGGCGCGGCTGCTCGCCGACCTCATCCTGCACCGCGCGGGCCTCACCGCGGACGGAATGGCCGCGCTGAGCGGCGCCATCCTCAGCCGCCGCGCCGAGTACTACGAAACCCTCGCCGCCGTGCAGGGCGCGGAGTTCCAGTGCGTCGTCGACGTTGCGCCCTTTGTCCACTTCCACACCTCCGCGCTGCGCGACGCAATCGAAACGCTGCGCAGCTACGTGGACGCGCTGAACCGCCGCCGCCAGACGCTCCAGGCGCTCCAGGCGCTGCAAGCCGCCGACGCGCTCTCCGAGCGCCGCATCCTCGGCCTCCTTGCAATGCTTCAATTCAGCCCGCTCTCCGCTTCCACCTGGGGCGAGCTCGCCGAGTGCTCGCCGCAGACCGCCCGAACCGACCTCGCCGCACTGACCGCCGACGGCTTCGTCGAACGCATCGGGCGCGGCAAGGCGACCCGCTACGACCTCTCGGCGTACACCCGCGACCTGCTCGGCGCGGCCTAAACCGCCCTCTACCCTGTGCCCGACCATCACTCCCGCCGAAGGAGGCGCACGTGTCCGACAACGAATCCGAACCCACCGAGGCGCTGCTCGACGGCGTCCGGGTGATCGAAATCGGCGAGGAAAACGTCGCCTACTCCGGACGCCTCTTCGCCGGCCTCGGCGCCGACGTGATCAAAATCGAGCCGCCCGAAGGCTGCCCGACCCGCGCCATCGGCCCGTTCTACGAGGATCAGCCCGGCCCCGAACGCTCGCTCTTCTGGTGGCACTACGGACTGGGCAAGCGCTCAGTCGCGCTCGATCTCGCATCAAGCGGCGACCTGCGCGATTTCGAGCGCCTGCTCGGCAGCGCCGACATCCTGCTCGATGGCACCCCGAACGGCATGTGGGAAGGAATCGGCCTGCCGCTCGAAACCATCCGCGATCGCTTCGGTTCGCTGATCGTCGCGCGCATGACCCCGTTCGGCGACGACGGCCCCTGGGCCGATTACAAGGCCTCCGACCTCGTCCACCTCGCGCTGGGCGGACCGATGATGAATTGCGGCTACGATCCGCAGCCCGACGGTACCTACGACCTGCCGCCGATCGCTCCGCAGATGTGGCACGCCTACCACATCGCCGGCGAGCAACTCTGCATGAACGCGATCGCCGCATTAATAGATCGCCGCCGCTCCGGCCGCGCCCAACTACTCACCTGCGCCGTTCACGACGCCGTCTCCAAAAACACCGAACTGGACCTGATGTCCTGGGTCTACCGCGCCGCCACGTTCTACCGCCAAACCTGCCGTCACGCAGCCGAACAGATCACGCTTGTACCGTCAATCGGCCCGACCAAAGACGGCCGCTGGGTGATGGCGCTCGGACGCGCCCGCTCCACACAACTGATCGACTTCCTCAAACAGTACGACATGGTCGCCGACCTCGAGCAGGATCCGCCGGAGAGCGGCGGCGCGAACCGCCGCCCGCGCGGCGAAGCAGCCGCGCACCTCGGCGAGGTCGTTCAGCGGCTCGTCCGCAAGTTCCGCTTCGGCGACGTTCCCTGGCGCGAGGCGCAGGAGCACGGCCAACTCTGGGCGCCTCTGCGCAAGCCTCACGAAAACGCCGAAGACCCGCACTGGTGGGAGCGCGGCAGCTTCGCCCGCGTCGCCCACCCCGAGCACGACGCCGAATTCGTCTACACCACCAGCAAATGGGTATCGAGCGAAACTGCCTGGCGCGTCGGTCCTCGCGCCCCGCTGCTTGGCGAACATACCGAAGCAGTGCTCGCCGACCTGCCCGACGCGCCATTGCCAAACGACATGACCGCATCTCCGCCGTCGCACGCGACGAGCGACGGCGCGCTCTCGCGCTGGGGAACCCCATTCCCGCTCGACGGCGTGCGCATCCTCGATTTCACTTGGTGGCTGGCCTCCGGCGGCGCGCCTCGCTACCTCTCCGCGCTCGGCGCGGAAGATATCAAGGTCGAGTGGCACCAAAACCTCGATCTCCGCGTCGGTATGGCCCAGTACGGCGTCGGCGGACACGAAGCGCGCGCCGCCGCAACCGCGCCGCTGCCCGCCGACATCAGCACCATCAACCGCTCCGGCCAGTTCAACGACTTCCACGCCGGCCATCGCGGTCTCTCGCTCAACCTGCGCCGTCCGGAAGGGCTGGAAATCGCCAAGCGCCTCGTCGCCGTCTCCGACATCGTCGCCGAAGGTTTCTCCCCCGGTGTGATGGAGCGCTGGGGGCTCGGTTACGACGTGATGCGCGAGATCAAGCCAGACATCATCTACCTCTCCCAATCCGGCATGGGTCAGGTCGGCGTCTACGGGCGCTACCGCACCGTCGGCCCGATCGCCGCGTCAATGGCCGGTATCTCGGAAATGTCCGGATTGCCCGAACCCTACGCGCCCGCCGGTTGGGGCTACTCCTATCTCGACTGGTTCGGCGCGTACAACCTCGCCACCGCGATGATGGCCGCTCTCTGGTACCGCGAGCGCACCGGCAAAGGCCAGTGGATCGACTCCTCGCAAGTCGACGCCGGCATCTACCTCAACGGTACCGCCGTGCTCGACTGGTCCGCCAACGGCCGCGTCTGGCGCCGCTACGGCAACCGCTCGCCCTACAAGCCCGCCGCGCCGCACGGCGCGTACCGCTGCCGCGCCGACGATCAGTCCGCCGACCGCTGGATCGCCATCGCCTGCTTCACCGACGCGGAGTGGCAAGCACTGCGCAAGGTTATGGGCAGCCCCGACTGGACATCGCAGCCTCAGTTTGCCTCACTCGCCGACCGCCTCGCTCACCAGGACCAGCTCGACGCGCACCTCGAAGCGTGGACCCAAACGCAAGAACGCTGGGACCTGATGGAACGCCTACAGGCCGCCGGCGTCCCCGCCGGCGTCTGCCAGGATGCCCAGGACCGCTACGAGCGCGACACCCAACTCCAACACCTGCGCTGGCTCACCGAGGTCGAGCACAGCGAAATGGGCGCCTGGCCCGTTCGCGAAGTCCCCGTCAAATGGGACCAAACCCCGCCCTTCATGGGCGGCCAAATCGACAGGGGCGCCCCCTGCTACGGCGAAGACAACCACTACGTCCTCGGCGAGCTGCTCGGCCTCAGCTCCAGCGAAATCGCCCGTCTCGCCTCAGACGGCATCATCGCCGAAGGCCTGACGAGCGTCTAAATGAGAGCGGGCCTGCGTGAAGGTGCTAAACTGGGTACTTGGAGGACATCGCAGCGTGGTGAACGCATCGTGGCTTGTCAGGCAAGCAGTCAAATGGGCGACGATGCTTGTTCGGGCATCGAGGCGCGCCTGGCGTGCCACATGCAGGCTGTGGGCCAGATCGAAAGGCTGGCTCGTCCCGCTTCTGAGCTCGCTGGTGTTCACATTGGTTGTGTTCGGTTCGCTGTACTGCATTCTTCGAACGGTTGAAGAGTCCGTAGGCAGCGCGGACGCGGGCAATCTCGGGGCCATCCTCGGGGCGCAAGCCGCGATGACGGCCATCTTCCTCGCGGCGATGATCTTTATCGTGGAAGCGGTCCACCGACGCGAGGACCTCGATGATCCGCTCTACGAGTTGTTCTTGCGGAAGTCATGGGCGCGGTGGGTCTTCTGCGCCGCCGTCTGGCTTTTCGTCGGCACAGCGGGCGTGTATCTCGTCGGGTCGGTGACTCAGTGGTCGGCGAGTGTCGGTGGGAGTCGCGGCGACATCTTAGGTTTGGCGTCGCTCGTGACCGCTGCGTTGATCGTCTTGGCGTTCCTGCTCAGAGCGCTCCACATCCTTCGTCCGACGACCTACCGAGAGGGCAAGCGAGAGGTGACCGTTGCCCAAGCGCGTGCAGCGGTGCGAGCCCGTGGGCAAGGTTCGGATTTGCAGCGACTGCTGGCTCGGATCGGTCGCACGACGTTCGGCAAGTTCACCGAAACCGAAGACCAAGCTAACCGCGTGGTCGAACGCGTAGTTGACGATGCCCATAGGGCCATTGCCAACGCACGCCTGACGGATGTGCTCGACGCGATCGCGACGCTAGAGAGCGTGGCAGCAGCAGTCGCCGGCGAGATGGAGGTTGTTACGGAGAAGACGCCGGATGCGTTGCCTGATCAGCGCTCCGATTGGCCGACGTACGGCCCGATGAATGCCGGAGTGCATCGGCTGATCCACGCAGCGTACTCTCAAGGTAATCCTGACGTCACCACTTCTGCGTCCGAAGCGATACGAAATCGGCTCGCGCCGAGCGTGGAGGGAGGCAGCGAGCTGTTCGTGGCCGTCATCCTAAACGTGATGCACGACGAGCAGGACATGCCGGACAGGCGCGTCTACCGAAGAGGATCACACCACAACGTGCTCGAGCTCTACGGGATCTTCTCCGATGCTCTGCGTGCAGCACTGTCCACGACTGACGTTGGTGTAGATGCCGCGCGAAAGGATCGCATCGCGCAGAACGTGATTGCCGGAATTCATACATACGGAGTCAGGGCCCTGCTGCGTGCCGACCGGCGCGGTTTCGAAGATGTTGCGCAAGTGTTGTTCAGGCAAGTCGAAGTATGGCTCGGAGGGCCTACCACTGGCGCCGTGGATAACGACGATACTCACGCGTTGCTGCGTCGAGTTGGGTTGGCGATGGTCGGGCTTGCCTTGGCCAAAGGTGTAAACACCGTTGTGCAAGCTGCGCAGGACCGACCGGTTCCTAAGCCCTCGGACTTGTACGACGCTCTTCGCGAAGACGCGCTTGCGAAGTACGGCGTTGTTTCAGAACTCTCAATTGAGTGGTTCCGCGCAACTGGACATACCCTGCGCGACGACGAGGACATCGCTTTCATCGAAGAGCGGTCTCTCGACTTCGTGCGACTAGGATACATGTGGTTGATCGTCGCGACGGAACACGATGACAGTGAGCACTGGGCGTCACACCGAACGCTGATTCGCCAAGAACTGTCGGAAGTCTGGCTCCGCCGTCGGTGGTCCCTGCTACGTGCATTCGCCGAACCGCGATCCGATGAGTACGCGGCGATCGAGCGGTGGTGCGACCGGGTATTCTCATAGAGAACGCACCCTAGTATCGCACCACGACATCCGCGATCGCTCGCTACAGCGCCGCGTAGAGCGCGTCGATCAACCCGTTCACACGCGGGTCGCCGCTCAGGTTGTTCTGCATCTGGTTCATCGTGTAGCCGAAGCCGATACCCGCATCCAGATCCGCGTAGCCCAGCGAGCCGCCCGCGCCCGGATGCCCGAACGCGCGCGGATTCGGCCCCAGCGGCATGAAATCCGCCGTCAGCATCCAGCCCAGACCGAAGCGCGTCGCCAGTTGCAAACAGGCGTCGGGGCCGTGCGACTGCTCGACGATCGCATTCTCGATCGTCGCCGGCTCCAGCACGTGAATCCCGTCGATTGCCCCGCCGTTCGCCGCGCCGCCGTAGACTCGCGCCAGCGCGCGCGCCGTCGCGTGCCCGTTGGCCGCCGGAATTTCCGCGCCACGCCAGCCGCGGCTCGCTGTGATGTTCTCCTCGTCCGGCCCCGCGATCGGCGGATTGGAAAACGCCGCCGCCCCTACTGTGTCCGGCCCGCCGAACATCTCGATCAGATCAGGCACGTTGGGATCCGGCGGCGCATCGAGCAGCGTCGAAATCCGCCCGTCGAACTCCGGCCCCGTGCCGATGTGCGCGTCCAGGCCCAGCGGCGCGGCGAACTCCTCGCGCCAGTACGTGCCCAGCGAGCGCCCGTCGATCCGCCGCACCACCTCGCCCACCAGCCAGCCGTAGGTCAGTGCGTGATAGCCGTGCTGCTCGCCCGGCGTCCACCACGGCTCCTGCTCCGCCAGCGCCTCGCACATTGTGCCCCAGTCGAACAGGTCCTCCATCGTCAGCGGACGCCGCACCGCGGCCATCCCGGCCTGATGGTTGAGCAGCATCCGCACCGGGATGTCCTCTTTGCCCGCTGCCGCGAACTCCGGCCAGTACTGCGCCACCGGCGCGTCCACATCGAGCAGCCCCTGCTCCACCAGCCGATGCGCGCAGAACGCCGCCAGCCCCTTGGTCGTCGAGAACACGTTGACCAGCGTGTTGCGATCCCACGCCCGCTCCCGCTCCGGCGAATACCAGCCGCCCCACAGGTCCACCACCGGCTCGCCGTTGAGGTACACGGCGACGGCCGCGCCCACATCGCCGTGTTCGCCGAAGTTGCGCGCAAACGCCTCGCGCACCCCTTCAAACTGCGGCTCGGTCCAGCCAGCGATCGGTGCGTCTGTCATGGTCTTCCGCCTCTCATCCGACGCTTGTTTGCCACAGTCTAAGGCGAGCGACGTGAGGGCGTGCGTCTAGAGAAGGCGTGCCGCTTGTAGGGTGGGCGCCTGTAGGAGCGCGTCTTCAATGGCGCTCGCCAGCTCGTCGGCGGTTTTGACGCAGATCGTCAGCTCGTGGCGCCGCAGCCGGGCGACTGCCGGGCTGTCGGTGTCGGAGTGATCGCGGCGCAGCACCAGGACGAGCGGCTGGGGCTGCTTGCGCCCGTCGCGGCTGGTGCGCAGCGCCTCGCGCGCCGCGGCGATCGTGCCGCCCGACTCGCGCGGCTCCACGACAACGATCACCGCCGAGAGCGCGCAGATCAGCGCATTGCGGGCCATTGCGCGGTGGACGGACCAGCCTGCGCCCGGCGGGAACTGCGACACGACGGTCAATTTGTTGTCGAGCTCGGTGTCAAAGCCTCGGTACTCTTCTCGCAGTCGGAATCGCTCGATTCCTTCGGCGAGCACCGCGATGGTTGAGCCTCCCGCCGACAGGGCGGCGACATGGCCGGCCGTGTCCACGCCGCGGGCGTAGCCGCTGATCAGCGGCATGTCGAGATTTGCCGCCGTCGCTCCCGCCGCCTGCGCCATCGCAATCCCTTGCTCCGACGCATCGCGCGAGCCGCACAAGCCGACGCCGGCTGTTCGCAGCAGCTCCGCCCTGCCATGCAGATCGAGCGATGCTGCGCCCGTGCCGGATTCGCCGAAGACGCGAAGCCACTCCGGCAGCTCGTCCGCGGTGAGATCGAACCTTTCGACATCGTGAATGGTCACGGTCACGCCTCCATCGGCCAGTTGTCGGTGCTGGCCGTGAGGCCGTGGCAACCCCTGGCCGCTTTCGTCGCCGTCAGCGACAGAACTTCTCGAGCTCCGGCGGAGCGCAGGGCCAGCGTCATCGCCCCAACCGTGGCGCCCGACTCGTAGATGTCGTCAATGACCAGGACGCTCTTGCCCGCCGCATCGCCGATCACATCATAGTGCCGCGCGAGGCTTTCAGCGGATGCCTTTTCCTTCTCCGCCAGACCCTTTTGAGGCACCGTGTTCGATGACCGGATCGTCGCGATCGTTTTAGAGGTGAGCGACGACAGGTGCTCTGCGATCATCGCTGGAAGGTCATATGCCTTGTCCGGATTGGTCGACGGTGCGGGAACGATCAGATCGGCATCGCAATAGAGCGGCATCACCGTGATCCACTGGAGCATCTCGTCGGCGAGCCGTTTTGCGGCCTGCTGATCGCCGCAGTTCCGTTCCCGGTCGTAGGATTTCGCTCGGCGTACCAGCTTGCCGATATCGGAGCGCACCCAGCCGCTCGTCTCCTCATCCTTCGCATCATGGATGCGCAGCGCATGCGACGCATCGGCGGAATCGTTGATGGTCACGCTCGTCTCGAGCAGATACAGAACGGTCTCGGCCTGGGCGTGCAGGCTGTTCGCGCTGTTCGCGCCGCAACGGGCCTCGCCCTGAATGCAGCCGTTCGGGAGCGTCGCGATCTCCCAGTCCGGCAAGAGCCGCTGCACGATGGGGCCAAAGTCGACGGCCGGCCTGGCGTTTCGAGGCGACGCAACCAGGAAACGCCGGCCGGAACCAACGGCTGCGAAGGACACGCGCTCCAGGCGACCGCAGACAGGCATGGCATGCTCTCCTTCCACCGCTCCGCTGTCGGCCCGCATGATAGTACACAAGTTCGGTTGCTGTACAGCCGTCGCCGCTCGCCAGCGCCTCTCTCCCAACTCGTCATAAACGTCGGTGCAGCCCGCGCGGGAGCGACGGCCATCCTGTCGCGTGCTCGTGCGGTTAGCCTTGGGGCATCGCACAGGCGCAGTTGACACGCAGTTGGCATGCAGTTGACAAGGGCGTGCTGCGCACGACTGGAGAGGAGTTCGAGATGCAAGAGGTTCCGAGCGAAGCGCAGGTCATCGACTGGATGGACGAACTCTCCAACTGGGGCCGCTGGGGCGACGACGACCAGCTCGGCACGCTCAACCTCGTCACCCCCGAGGTGCGCCGCGCCGCCGCCGCGCTCGTCTCCGAGGGCGTGCCCGTCTCCTGCGCCTGGGATATCGAGAACACCCACCAGCCCGACCACGCCATGGGCACCCCGCAGCGCTTCATGGTCGCCACCGGCGAGAGCGCCGCCGCCCAGGCCGAACGCGGCGCGCGCATGGGCGGCTGCCTCGAATTCTTCGGCCTCGTCTACCACGGCTACGCCATCACCCACCTCGACGGCCTCTGCCACATCTTCTGGGACGGCAAGATGTACAACGGCCGCCCCGCGCACCTGGTCAACGCCGCCGGCGGCGCGACCAACCTGCCGATCACCGAACTGCGCGACGGCGTCGTCACCCGCGGCGTCATGCTCGACATCGCCGCGCTCAAGGGCGTCGACTGGCTGGAGCCGGGCGAAGGCGTCTTCCCCGAAGACCTGGAGGCCGCCGAGCAGCGCCAGGGCGTGCGCGTGCAATCCGGCGACGCCGTGCTGCTGCGCACCGGCTACGGACGCCGCAAGCGCGAGGTGGGCCGCGAGCCGCTGCTCGAAACCGGCTTCCCCGGCTGGCATGTCGCCTGCGCGCCCTGGCTGCGCGAGCGCGGCGTCTCCGTAATCGGCGCCGACACCGCGACCGACGTCAACCCCTCCGGCTACAACGAGCTGCGCATCCCGCTCCACGCCGTCGGCATCGTCGCCATGGGCCTCTGGCTGATCGACAACATGCAGCTCGAGGACCTGGCCGCCGCCTGCAACCGCTACAACCGCCACGAATTCCAGTTCGTGCTTAGCCCGCTCCGCATCATCGGCGGCACCGGCAGCCCCGCCAACCCCCTCGCCATCTTCTGAGCCTCCCACTCCGTCATACCCGCCCCTACTCCTCCGTCATACCCGCGCTTGCCGCGGGTATCTCGACGCCAACGCGCCAAACGCAACGCAACACTTCCCGTCATTCCCGCCCACAAATTCCGTCATTCCAGCGCACGCTGAGCCTGCCCCCGGCTCGAACGGGGGAATCCATACGGCGGTCGTTGGCCCAACAAAGTACCGAGCTGCCCCGCGAACGGGCGTCGGCGAGCCGCTCGGACCCTCGGCACTGCGAACAGGCTTGGGTTTGGGTTCCCGCTTTCGCGGGAACGACGGAGGGGTCAACCACCACAATCGCGGCCAAGCGCAGTGTGGCGGCCTGCGACGCGCAGCTGCGCTCGTAGGCGGCATTGTAACTCGCGGCCAGCTCCGCGAGCTCCTGCATTGCGGTTAACAGCCGCATCCGCGCCCACTCACTCCGGTGGGCCGAGACCTGGGTCGTGCTCAGCGGGTGCTCTCGGGCCGTTTCGGAGTTGAGAGAGCTTCCGCGGGATACGGAGGTGTGGTCTTTGTGCTGTGACGTTTCTCCTGCGCGGGCACTACAACGAGCAGGGCCGGTCCGGTCGGTGCTAGGGGGTAGGGGCTTCCGTTTGACCCTCGTGATTGCGTCCCCAGCACGCAATTTCCCCGTTGTGCGTAACCCCGCAGGTGTGATGGTCTCCAGCGCTAACAGCTGTCCACCGACCATCCGGAACCTCGGTTTGCCCATAGTCGTTGGCTCCCCAACACACGATCTCGCCAGTAGTGCGTAGACCGCACTTGTGGGCAGGGCCCAAACCTACACCAGCACTGACAGTAGTGAAGCTCCCAGCAGGAGTGCCGGTTTGCAAGATGTCCGCAGCCACCCAGCACACGAGCTCACCAGTGCCACGCACTGCACAATCGCCGCCGCCGGTACCGATCGCGGTGAAGGTCCCTATCCGCGTCCTGTTGCCTGCCCGTCCCCAACACTCGATCTCTCCCGTTGTGCGCAGGCCGCAGGTGTCCGCCCACCCTGCACTGATTGCGGTGAAACTGCCCACTGGCGTGTCGACTTGTCCGAAGTCGGCATTGGCTCCTGCCCATCCGCCTCCCCAACACTCAATTCCGCCTGTCGCATGCAGACCGCAGGTGTGTGTATAGCCGCTCGTGACGGCCGTGAAAACACTCCCTGCTGGCGGGTTACTTTGCCCGAAGATATTGCCGCCCCAGCACACGATCCTGCCCGTATCGCGCACTCCGCAGGTGTGGAGTTGACTGGCACTGACGGCAGTGAAGATCCCGGTGGGGGCATTTGCTTGGCCCCAGTCAACGGTGAGCTCGTCTTCGATCGTGGTGTCCGTATTAGCACCCCAGCACGTGACCTCGCCTGTTCTGCGAAGGCCACAAGTGTGCCAGCGCCCAGCACTGACCGCTATGAAGCGCTGAGGCTGCGCTACGATCGTGATCTCCGTGCTGCGCAACCAGCGGCCTACGCGGGCGCCAACTGGGAAGTAGCGCGACGGCGGGGCGATGCGCTCGCCATCTGTCGGCGTGAATGCGAATTCGATCCGGCCGTCGTCCCTCAGTCGCGCGTTGATCCGGCCAATCTCCACGCCGTCTACCTCTACCGGGCTGCTGTTCAGCCAACGGTCTACCTCTGCGTCGGCGGGGAAGTAGCGGGCGCGCGGCAAGACTCGCTCTCCGCCGGCGGGCTGCCAGCCGAACTCCGTTCGGCCGTCGTCGAGTCGCTGCGCGACGATGCGGCCTGTCTGCTCGTCGTCGCTCTGCGCGTGCGCGATCCCTGCCGCCCAAGCCGCCGTCAATGCCAGCAGCGCCGCCAATCCCAGCAGCAGCGCTTTAGTTGAGGGTTTTACCCCCCCCCCCCCCGAGATCCGTCCAAACGCGCAGACGCATGACCAGTTTCCCCTCCTGCCGGCCACTCGGTCCGGCGCATGAGCGACAGGCTACGCACGCCCGAACCGTTCGGTCAAACGACTGGAGGATGTGCGCTGCCACGCCGGCTGAAGCGACGGGAGAGTGGTTGGCGCGGGATGGGGTACGGCGTTGGGTGCTGCTCGCGTCGAGATACCCGCGGCAAGCGCGGGTATGACGGAGAGGGGGGCGGACATGACGGAGAGAAGGGGTGGGGGTGGCGGAGAGGCAGGGGGCGGGAATGGCGGGGTGCGAGCGCGCTCTAGGCATTTGGCGTCAGATGCACCTTCACCGACAGGCTGCTCTTGTCCAGCGCCGTATCGAACGCCTCGTTCACGGCGTCCAGGCCGAAGCGGTGCGTGATTAGCGAGCGAGCCTCCTCGCGGCAGCCCGTCAGCATCTCCAGCGCCTTCTGATAGTCGGGTACCCGCCCGCCCGGCGCGGCGTAGGTCACCGCGCCGACCATCGTGATCTCCCGCCCCAACAGCGTCAGCGGATTCAGCCCCGCGTTGTCGATCGCGAACACGCCCAGAATCACCACCCGCCCCAGCCGCCGCACTGCGTCGACCGAGGTGCGAATCGTGTCCGCGTGGCCGCCCACGCACTCCGCGACCACATCGATCGCGTCGTCCGCGGCCAGCTCCGCCAGCCGCTGCTTGCCCGCCTCGTCGTCGCCGATGATCTCCGCGGCGCCCAGCCGCCGCGCCGCCTCCTGCTGATGCGGATAGCGCGCCAGCATGAGCACCCGCGCGCCGTAGGCCTGCGCCGCCAGCTGCGCCGTCAGCCCGATGCTGCCTCCGCCGATCACCAGCACCGTCTCCCCGTCGCCGAGGTTGATCTCCTCGAAACCATGCACCGAGCAGGCCAGCGGCTCCGCGATCGCGGCCAGCTCGCCGTCCACGCCCGGCGGCGCGGCAAACACCGCCTCGCGCGGCGCGAACACCTGCTGCGCCATCCCGCCGTCCACCGCGATCCCGATCAGCCCGCCCGCCACTTGACACTGGTTGTAGCGCCCCGCGACGCAATGCCCGCAGTTGCCGCAGCGCAGCAGCGGCTCCACGCCCACCACATCGCCCTCGCTCAGCCCCGCAACGCCCGCGCCGACCGCCGCGACCACGCCGCCGATCTCGTGCCCCGGTGTGCGCGACGCCTGCGGCGGGAAATCGCCGCGGTACCAGTGCAGGTCCGAGCCGCAGATGCCGGCGTTCACCACCTCCACCAGCACCTCGCCCTCGCCGGGCGCGCGATCTCCCTCGTCCAGCACGCTCAGCGTTCGGTCCGCATTCCAGGCCGCTCGACGCATCGCTCACCCTCCCTCGCTCAGACTGGCGCGGCGCAAGGCTAGCACCTGCGCCGCCCGCCTGACTCACTTGTAGTCTGGCTGCATGCTCGCCGCCTCGCGTCCGATCCTGCTCGCCGCGCCGCTCGTCGCGCTGCTGCTGATCATCGTGCTCTTCTTCGGCATCCCCGACGATCCCGACGCGCGCAAAGTCGCCGCGCGCATGAGCGACACCCACATCGTCCATCTGATCGGCGACGCCGAGCGCCCGGCGGTGCTCGCGCTGCCCCCGACCTTCGACGCCGAGCGCCCCTATCTGTTACTGATTGGCCTGCACGCATACGACAGCAACGCTTGGGACTACGACCAGTACCTGCGGCTCTCCGCGCTGACCGGCAGCGAACACCTGGCACTGCTGCTCCCCCACGGCCTGGAGGACGCCGACGGTTCGCGCTTCTGGAACGCGACGCCTTGGTGCTGCGCGCCGGAGGGCGGCGGCGTAGACGACACGGCGTACATCGCGTCGCTGCTTGAGGATGCCGCCGAGCTCATGCGGATCGAGCAGGTCGTCGCCGTCGGCTATTCCAACGGCGGCTTCATGGCCCACCGGCTCGCCTGCGACGGCTTGGACGGGCTGACCGCCGTCGTCAGTCTGGCGGGCTCGTCGTTCGCCGATGAGGAGCGCTGCGCCGACGCCGCGCCCATCTCCGTCCTCCAGATCCACGGCGACGCCGACGATGAAGTGCTCTACGCCGGCGAGCTGGGGGTCGGCTACCCGGGCGCGCTCGCCGTCGCCCACCGCTGGGCGCGCCGCGCCGGATGCGACATCGGGCCGCCCGCCAACGTGCCCCGGCTGGACCTTGACCCCGGCATCGACGGCGCGGAGACCGCCGTCCAGCGCTGGTCCGACGGCTGCGCGGACGATGTGGTCGTCGAGTTGTGGACCATCCACGGCGGCGGCCACGAACCGGACATCGAAGAGACGCTCGCAGCTCAAATCGTGGCTTGGCTGCGCGAGGTGTCGCCGCGCTGAGCGGCGGCGCGTGTACGCTCAGTCCATGCGCGCGCTGCTGTTCGTCCCTTTCCTGGTCGCGGCCTTGCTGCTCGCCCTTGCCTGCGGCGGCGACGATCAGCAGCAGCAGGAGACCGTCTCGCCTCCGCCGCCCCCGCAGCAGCAGGTAGAGCAACAGCAGACGGAGCAGCCGCAGGCCGCGCAGACCGAGAGCGCCGCCGCGCAACAGGCCGATCAGACGGTCGCTGCGCAGGATCAAACGCAGGATCAGGCGCAGGCCAACACGCAGGCCAAAGCGCAGGCCAAAGCGCAAGAAGGGGCGCAGGACCAGAAGAAGCCCGCCGCAGACGTCAAGAAGCTGACCATCGGCGGCGAGCGCCCCGCAGCGCTGTTGCTGCCCGCGAACTACGACGACAGCGAGCCGCTCCCGCTGGTGCTGATGCTGCACGGCTACGGCGGCAGCGCAGCCGAGAACGACGCCTGGCTGGGGGCGTCGCAACTCGTCGCCGAGGGCGGCTTCGGACTCATTCTGCCCGACGGCACGCTCGATCAGGATGGCAACCGCTTTTGGAATGCGACCGATGCCTGCTGCAACTTCTACGGTTCCGAGGTCGATGACGCCGCCTACCTCGCGGCGCTGGTCGCGGAGGCGCAGACCTACGGCGGCGCAGGTCTGGTCGCCGCCGTGGGCGTCTCCA
This sequence comes from Dehalococcoidia bacterium, assembly GCA_965242565.1. Lineage (GTDB taxonomy): Bacteria > Chloroflexota > Dehalococcoidia > Bin125 > Bin125 > CATQGW01. The sequence continues at coordinate 2,932,487 of OZ251457.1, forward strand.
ACGGCGGCTTTATGGCCTACCGGCTGGCCTGCGAGGGGCTGCCCGGCCTGATCGCTGTGGTCAGCGTGATGGGCTCCTCCTTCAACGATCCGGCCGATTGCGCCGCGCCCGCGCCGGTCTCCGTGTTGCAGATTCACGGCGACGCGGACGCGATCGTGCGCTACGACGGCGGCCTGGCCGACGGCGAAGGCCGCCAATTCGCCGATACGCCCGGCGCGAGCGAAGTGACGCGGCGCTGGGCGGAGCGCGCCGGCTGCGACCTCGACGCGCGCGAAGACCTCAAGCCGATCGAGATCGACTACAGCGCAGACGGCGCGGAAACGACGGTGCAGCGCATCCGACAGGGCTGCGCCGACGGCATCACTGTCGAGCTGTGGACGATGCAGGGCGTCGGCCACTTCCCCGCCTTCCAGCCGCACGCCATCGGCGCCGTCCTCTTCACCTGGCTCGGGGCGGCTGCGAGCGCGACCGCGGGCGAACAGCCGTCCGCGGCCGCAAGCGGCCTACAGACCTTCATCATCGGCGGCGACCGCCCCGCCGCGTTCCTGCTGCCCGAAACCCGTCTGCTCGGACCGCTGCCGTTGGTCGTCCTGCTGCACGGTTTCGGTATGAACGCCCCGCAGATTGACGGTTACTTCGGCCTCTCCCAACTCGCCGAAGACGGTCTGATCGCCCTGATCCTGCCCGACGGCACGCAGAACCCCGACGGCGATCGTTTCTGGAACGCCACCCCCGAATGCTGCAAATTCGAGGGCCAGGATGTCGACGATGTCGGCTATCTCAACGGCCTCGTCGCCGAAGCCCGCCAATACGCCTCGTTCGACCGCCTCTACCTCGTCGGCTACTCCAACGGCGGCTTCATGTCCTACCGCATGGCCTGCGAAAACATGCCCGGCCTCACCGCGCTGGTCAGCGTCGCCGGCTCCTCCTACATTGACCCCGCCGACTGTCCGAATCCCACCCCCGTCTCGGTACTGCAAATTCACGGCACCGCCGACGTACTGGTGCCCTACGACGACGATCCGCGCGGCGTGCCCGGCGCAGAGACGCTCACCCGCCGCTGGGCGGAGCGCGCCGGCTGCGATCTCGCCGCCGCCGAAACGCTCGACCCCATCGAACTCGATCACAGCGTTTCCGACACCGAAACGACGGTCCGCCGCCTCCGCGAAGGCTGCGCCGACGGCGTTACCGTCGAACTGTGGACGCTGCATGGCATCGGCCACGGCCCGGCCTTTTCGCCATCCGTCATCGCCGGCCGGATCATCGGCTGGCTGCTCATTGAGTCGCGCGCCGAAGCCGCGTCATGACCGACGAACCCGGCGCGGAACATCTGCTGGCAATGCTCGAGATCGCCCGCCACGATCGCATAGCGATTGCCGTTGCGCCAGGCATTGCACCCGGCCGAGCCGCCGACCTCGCTGAAACAATCACCGCCCGCCTCAATCAGGCGGGCGTCCCCCCAAGCTGCCGCGCCTGGATCGTCGCCCAGCCCGCCCAGGCCGACTCCCCCAACGCCGACGTACAGACCGCCGCCGTACTCGCCGCGCTCTCCGACGCCATCGGCGCGTCTCCGCTCACCATCCACAACCCGCGCGACGTCGACGACCTCATCTTCCGCCGCCGCCCGCCTAACCAGAAGCGCGGCGGCGTTTACCTCAACGCCCAATGGATGCAGGCCGCCATCCGCATCGCCTGCGGCCCGCCCGACGAGCTCGCCGCCGGCCTCTCCGCCTGGTTCAACGACCCGGCTTCGCTCGTCCCAGAGGACCTATCGGCGACGCTCGTCCTCTAGAGTGTGTTCACACAAGCCCGCCTGCTGCCAGTGGTACACACCCAAGTTCCGTCGCCCCCGACTTGATCGGGGGCCCAAACCCAACTCTGTTCACGGCACGAGGGGGCGGTTTGCCTGCCAATGTCCGTTCACAGGTCATCCCGATACGTCGCGCCGCCGACAGCCCGTCGTAGGCGGTTCCCCCGTTCGGGCTGGGGGCCGATTCCCGCTCGGGGGCGGGAATGACGGAGAGATGGGCGCGGGAGTGGCGGGAGGTGTGAACGCGCTCTAGCCCCGCGGCAGGCCCAGGCCCCGCGTCGCGATGATGTTCCGCTGGATCTCGCTCGTGCCGCCCTCGATCGTGTTCGCGATCGAGCGCAGGAAGCTGTAGGCGTAGCGGCCCCGCTTCGGCGCGTGCGGGTCCCGCCCTGCCGACGCCCCTATTCCTCAATCGGGCGCAGCACCATGTACTTCTCCAGCCATTCGACGATCTCGGGCGTGAGGTAGCGCTCCATGTTCGGGACTGCCGGATCTGGCACGCCCGCATGATTGAGAATGTAAAACGAGCAGAGCTCGGCGCTCAGCTCTCTGGGACTGATGGAGTAGATGTTGCGGAAGATGCTGCCCCTTGGCAACACCCAGCTCCAGCCATTCGAGTGCCGCCGGAAGCCGACGAGCTTGATGAACTCCTGCGCCGCATCGGGCATGTGCTCGATCGCACGCGCGTAGATCCAACCTCTTTCCACCCACCCCAAAGACGGATGGTCAAACACGACCGGCCGGCCGGGCCTGTCTTGCTGAACGTCATAGTAGTTTTGCTGCCCATGGCACAGTTCGTGCGCGTCGAGGCTGGGACTTAGCAAGTGTTCCCCGCGCTGCTGGTAGACTCGATGTGCCGGTGATCCTTCCTCGGCATTGTGAGTGATGACAGGAAGTACTTGTAGGAGCAGGCCGCTGTCGCCGGTCGAATGGTATAGACCCCCCCCAAAGCCGCGGCCTCCGGGGACTATCTGTCTGACGATGCACAGGTGAGGCAGTACAGGAAGCAGCTGAGTTACCGCATGCTGCACATCCGGATGGTATGTCTGGGCGCATGGCGCGTCGTCATCGAATATCCGGAATTCTGGGTTGAAGCGACGTCGATCTCGTGTTTCCGCCCAGGACAGGCACTGCCGGCCGGCGTCGATTGTTCCTGTGAGCTGGTCGTAGGTGCAAATGTTGATGCAGTCCGCCCAGAGTGTGCCGGCCGGAACAAACTCCGCGTAGTCGTCGGCGAACTGCTGAATCAGCACGGCTCCCACATTGTATTGGTTGTAAGCGCGCCAGCCGTCATCATGGAGGATGATCGTGTTCGCCATACAGCCCATGGTGGCCAGTCGTGCTTTCAGGTGATAGAGCGAGCCGCCGCCGTATTGGACCGGGAAGAGTCGGTCGTATTCGTCGGGGATCTCGGCGATGACCTGAGTTGGTTGGAGTGCGGCCCCGATCGTCGGGTCGGTTGCGGTCGGGTCGTTGAGAACCTCTCGCAGGTCAACGCAGTCGGCCCAAAGCGCGCCGGCGGGCGCGGAGCGTGCGTAGGTCTCGACGAATTGCCGATTCTGAGCCGCCGGAACGCTAAATCGACTGTACGCGCTCCGCCGGTCATCGTTTACCACGATGATGTCGGCGATGCAGCCCGCGATGGCCAGGCGGAGATACAGGTCGTACAGAGAGCCGCCGGTCCACCGGAATGGAAAGAACTGGTCGTGCTCGCCCGGAATGTCGGCGATGATGGGGCGGTTCTCCGGCTCGAGTCCATGGCTGGCGGGCGGCGGGTCGCCAAGCCGGCTGGTCAGGTCCGCGCAGTTTACCCAGAGTGGTCCCGACGGCACGAAACTCCCGTAGGTTTCGATGAACGGTGAGTTTATCGCAGCGGGAACGTCGAAGTGGTTGTAGCCGTGCCACCGGCCGCCGTCGTAGAGCCAGATCGTGTTGGCGATGCAGCCGCGCACGGCGAGCTGCGCGCGGAGCTGCCGGAGAGAGCCGCCGCTCCATTGAACCGCAAAGAAATGCCCGTAGTCGTCGGGAATGGCGGCGACAAGCTCGATCGGTTGTCCCGATCTGTTGTGTGCTTCGTCGCCGGACTCTGCCTGTTCGCCGTCGTCCGCGGCCGCTGAACCAACGCCGATCAACAGCGCCGCCAGCAAGGACGCGGCCAGGATCAGCGCACGAGTCACACTCTGCACACACATCTCCTGTCGTCGCGCTACAGGCGAGGCGTCAGCCGCGCGGCAGCCCCAGCCCTCGCGTTGCGATGATGTTCCGCTGGATCTCGCTCGTGCCGCCCTCGATCGTGTTCGCGATCGAGCGCAGGAAGCTGTAGGCGTAGCGGCCCCGCTTCGGCGCGTGCGGATCCCCGCCCTGCAGCTGGCCGTAGAGACCCAGCACCTTCATCGCCGTGCCCTGAATCCGCTGGTTCAGCTCCATCGCGTAGAGCTTCGCCATCGACGCCTCGTGATTCGGGATCATCCCCTGGCTCTGCATGCTCACGATCCGGTAGGAGATCATCATCGCCGTCTGCGCCTCGATGTAGCGATCCGCCAGCGCGTTGCGCGTCTCCTCGTTGTCGCCCAGCGACGACATCCCGCTGCCCCGGTACTGCTTCGCCACGTCGATGATCGCCTCCACCCCCTGCCGCATCCCCACCGCCGAGCCGATGCTGCTCCGCTCGAAATCGAGCGTCGTCACCGCGCCGTACCAGCCGCGGTTCACCTCGCCCAGAATGTGTCGGCTGGGAATCCGCACATCCTCGAAGAAGACCTCGTTGAACTCGTGCGTGTTGGTCATGTTCACCAGCGGCCGCACTTCCACGCCCGGCGAGTGCATGTCCAGCATGAAGTAGGTGATCCCCTTGTGCTTGGGCGCGTCGGGGTCCGTCCGCGCCAGCAGGATCATCCAGTCCGCCCGGTGTGCGCCCGAGGTCCAGATCTTCTGCCCGTTCACCACCCAGTCGTCGCCGTCCTTCACCGCCCGCGTCTGGAGCGACGCCAGGTCCGAGCCGCTGCCCGGCTCCGAGTAGCCCTGGCACCAGATCGCCTCGCCGCTCAGGATCGGCGGCAGATGCTCCGCCTGCTGCTGCTCCGTGCCGATCGTGATGATCGTCGGCCCCGCCATCCCGATCGCGATCCCGCCCGGGCGCGGCGCGCGCGCCTCCGCCATCTCCTCGTTGAAGATGAACTGCTGCATCACGCTCAGTCCTGCGCCGCCGTATTGCTCCGGCCAGGCCGGCGCGATCCAGCCCCGCTGCGCCAGCTCGCCCTCCCAGGCCCGCATCGAGGGCGTGCGGTCGAACATCGCCGCACTCCGCGACTCCTCGCGCATCCGCTGCCGGCGCGGCTCAAACTCGCTGCCGATGAACTCCCGCACCGTCGTGCGGAACGCCGCTTCCTCGCCCGTGTCCCTGAAGTCGACCATCGTTCCAGCCTTCCCCGTCGACGCCCGCCGTCGGGCGCCCAATGACCGCAGCCTATCGCATCGGTACCATTGCCTCACAGCCCCTCTACGGTCCCAGCGCGGACGCAGCGCGAAGGAGCAGGGAGCAGAATGGTGCGCCGATCACTGGTCGAAGACGACGCCCGCCGGCTGCTCGGCGGCGCGCCCGTGCTGATCGTCACCACCCAGTGGCGCGCCGTCTCCAACGCCGCCCCCATCGCCTGGGCGATGCCCGTCAGCATCAACCCCCCGCTGCTCGCCATCGCCGTCCACCCCTCCCGCCGCAGCCACGACATGATCAAGTACGGCGAAGAATTCGTCGTCAACATCCCCTCCCGCGTGCTGCTCAACCACACCCAGTGGCTCGGCATGGTCAGCAACTCCGTCGGCGACAAGCTCGAGGCCTCCCGCATCCCCTCCTTCCGCGCCCGCGAGGTCGACGCCCCCCTGCTCGAAGGCTGCGTCGGCTGGATCGAATGCACCCTGCACGACTGGTACACGATGGGCGACCACACCCTCTTCATCGGCAAGGTCGTCTCCGCCCAGGCCGACACCGACGCCTTCGACTTCAACACCGGCATGTGGACGCTCGACGACGACGAATACAAGCCCCTCATGTACCTCGGCGGCCGCAGCTACGCCGTGCTCAACGACGCCTTCGACGCCACCGTCGAGCAGCGCAGCGTCGAGCAGATGCAGGAGGAGGGCCTCGGCCAGGAGCTCGAAGCAGCCGAAGAAGAGCGCCGCATCAAGCGCGAAGAAGAAGCCGAGCGCCGCGAAGCTGAAGAACGCCGCGGCGAGCACGAACCCGACACCTCCAGCCTCCCCCGCCAGCTCCCCGACGCCTGACCGCTTCCCACCCGCCCCCACCGCCATCCCCGGCTCTCCATCACTGCCACACCCGCGCCCACCCACCACCGTCATCCCCGCGCTTGCCGTGGAGCCTGCCCCCGGCCCGAACGGGGTATCTCGCCGTGAGCAGCGCCGAAGTCGCAATCCCCTAAGCTGGCGCAGGAGGCCCCAATGCTCGCTCGCCTCGGACTGACAGCTCTCATCGTGGCCACCGCCGCGCTCGCGCTGCTGCTGGTGAATGCCGGTACCGGGCGAGCCGAAATAATCGACGAGGGCGTCATCTCGATCGTCGCACGCTTGGCTCCCGACGATCGCATTGAGTTCGCCACGGTCATCTTTCCCGAGGAACGGGTTCTCCCCGAGCGGCGCTTCGTCGACGCCTCTGTCCGGCACGGCCGTTGGTTGCAGAGCTCGTTGATCGACTTTCGATGGGGACGCTCCGGGCGGATCGTCGCGCGGCGCCTGGCCGACGGCCGATTCACCGCGGGGTTGCGCTTGACTGGCTCTGAGGAAGTGCTCGTGCCCTACGGTTACGGCGGACGTTTCCACATGGATAACTTGGCTGGCGAGTGGCGGATCGTTGGCGTGATCGTCAGTTCCGCTATGCAGCATGCCTTTGTCGTGCGGCGTGGCGATGCAGCGATCAGCGCCGGCTACGACCACTCTTGCGCCGTCCTTGCCGACCGCGCGATCCAGTGTTGGGGCTCCAACGAGTTCGGTCAGAGCGCCGCGCCCGACGGCCAGTTTTTCTACGTCAGCGCGGGCCGCCGGCACACCTGCGCGCTCAACATGACGCAAGAGGTTCTTTGCTGGGGATCCAACGAAGGGGGGCGCAGCGATCCGCCGGCGGGACGCTTCAACTCAATCAGCGTTGGCTATGACCACGCCTGCGGAGTGGCCTTTGGCGGCGGCCCTGTTCACTGCTGGGGCCGCAATGTCTACGGGCAGACCGACGCCCCAGCCGGGCGATTCACCGCCGTATCCGCCGGGCATCGCCACACCTGCGCAATTGATGAAGCCAGCGCGCTGCACTGCTGGGGCGACAACCGCTGGGGCCAGTCCGACCCACCCTCCGGACGCTTCGCCGCCGTCAGCGTCGGCAACTCTCACTCCTGCGCGCTCAGCATCGATGGCATCCTCGACTGCTGGGGCTACACCGACGAGGCCCACCCCATCGAAGACCTCGACGGCAACCGCTACGAATTCCTCAGCGCCGGCGGCTGGCATGTCTGTGGCATCGCCCAGGGCGGACGCATGGATTGCGTCGGCTGGAACGGCTACGGGCACGCCGTCTCCCCGCCCGGCCGCTACGCGCTCGTCAGCGGCGCCGAAGAGCACACCTGCGCCGTCACCCTTAAAGGTGCGGTGACCTGCTGGGGACGCAACGGCTTCGGCCAGACCGACTCGCCCGGCGGCGCGTTCGCCTCGCTTGCCTCCGGCTACGACCACACCTGCGCTATTGACGAAAGCGGCGCGCTGTCCTGCTGGGGCGCCAACGGCGACGGCCAGATCGAAGCGCCCGATGGCGAATACATCGCTGTCGCCCCCGGCGACTGGCACACCTGCGCCGTCCGCGCCTCAGGCGAAATCGCCTGCTGGGGCTTCGACGGCTACGGCCAGATCGCCGACGCGCCCGCCGGCGGCGGTTACACCGACATCGTCGCCGGGCGTTCCTCCGCCTGCGCCCTGCACCAATCCGGCCGCGTCGACTGCTGGGGACGCAACGACCACGGCCAGGCCGAGCCACCCGACGCGCAGTTCACCGCAATCAGCGCGTCCTCCCTGCACGTTTGCGGCGTCGCAGCCGACGCGCAAATCCACTGCTGGGGCCGCAACCTCGAAGACCAGTCCGACGCCCCGCCCGGCCGCTACACCGCCGTCGCCGCTGCCGACTTCCACACCTGCGCCCTGCGCGAATCCGGCGAGATCGCCTGCTGGGGCCAACCAGACGACGACCGCACCAGTGCCCCCACCGGGCGCTACACCGCCATCGGCGCCGGCCTCGCCCACACCTGCGCCGTGAGCGAATCCGGCCAACTCTCCTGCTGGGGCATCAACTTCTGGGCCCAGGCGGATCCGCCCGAGGGCGAGTACGCCGCAGTGGTAGCCGGCAACTCCCACAGCTGCGCCCTGCGCGCCAACGGCGAAATCACCTGCTGGGGCATCACCGTCTACGGCCAAACCGATGTGCCGGAGCGTTGGCGGGACGACGGGTCGATTAGCTGGGAGTGACGACTTCTGACCCCTGAAGCGCTGGCGCCGCCTCGGTGTGGTAGGTGCGAGTGGGTCACTCCGCGTGGACTCCGTTTGCCCTGCCCTCGGACCCTTCCGGCATCGCGCCCGATGCCGGGATTTCCCAACCGACAAGGAGCATGCGGTGCCAGCGCAGTACCGAACCGTCGCGCACCTCAAATGCCAGATAGGTTGCGTTTGAGGAACCTTCGAGCGGCTGGGGGCAGATCGCTGTGAACGAGTTCGCAGACAACGAACTGCGCGACGGAGACTCCAAATCGCGCGCCGTATATGGCGGTAGACCGCCGAGCGCACTCCAGAGCACTTCGACTTCCTCCCCGGGCGTGCAATTGGACGCTGCGGTTGCCGCGGAGGCGAGGAATGTATTCGGAAATGGAGGATCTTCGGTGATGGTGAGAAGCACCGGAACAGCGGCCGAGCGCCGAGGATCGCCGCTATCGGCTGCTAGAACCCAGACGGTCTGCTGCCCTGCCTCTGGCTGACACGTTACCCAAGCCGCGCCTTTGCGCGGCAGCAGGCCGTCGACTCCTTGCACTGCAACGAGATAAGGCGCTGTCGCGTCTTCTTGGATGCCCCAGGCGATCATCGCTCGCCCTCCCGGTTTGCAGAAACCCGACGGTTGTGGCACTGCCCACAGGTCGAGGCGCTCTTCGCCGCCGAATGCAGAAAGCACAGCAAAAGAAACATCTCCGCTGGCCTCTTGAGGCGGATCACTGTTGTCCTGGGCGCTGAGGTGGATGGTCCTGTCCCCAACCTCGTCGTCGCCGCACTCTACTGGGAACAGGCGATCCTCTGCCTCCATGCGTCCGTAACTCCGCGGCCCGTGGAGCCCTCCCATCCAGTGCCATCCGTCGCCGTAGAGGTTGGTGCCATCAGCAGTCACAGTATTTGGCGCCCAGAAACCGCCGCTGATGCTCAGGCGCAAGTTGACCGCACCGCCTGCCATAGTGCCGAGCAGCCTGCCGTCGTACAAGTCCATCGTGTTGTGAACGACTGGCGAACCAGCAACACAGCTTGGAGGATCTGCGTAGCCCGCGATTGTCAAAGGCGCGAGCTGATCGCGATGCTCCGGCGGCAGTTCAGGAGGACGCCCGATGGAAGCAAGGAGCGCGTCGATTTGGGCGTGAATTGGATGTGACGGCGGCAGGTCCTCTGTGCAGTCGGACTCGTATACCTTCGCACAGTCGAGGCCGCCGGTGCGACGCCAGCCCTCAGTGCCGGTTTCGATCCCGATCGAGACAAATGCTCCCGCCACACCTTCCCTGAGGCTGAAGTGCTGTTGATCTTCGCAGTGCCCGCTGCCATCGCAGGCGATACCTCCCAGTCCCTCATCCCGCACAGCCGCAGTGGGTGGAATGGTAATCAGAAGACCTGCTGAGTCGTAGAGGTAGAGGCGATAGGTCTCGCCGTTCGTAAGTTGGCGGGCTGCGTGTGCGTCTGCGATGGAGTAGATGTACGCCATGTCCGACGCGACATTGCCCTCAGCGTCGATTACTGTGCCATGGACGATTTGCAGGCCTGAGTCCGCGTATCGGCCTGTCAGCTCGCCGCATTGCACGTCGACACTACCGTTTGTGGCCTCGAACTCGCGACCGTTGATGATAACGCGATACGGCCCTGAAGCGCCCGATATCAACCATGCCACCGGAACGTCGCGAGTGGCAGCGCCACCCTGAGGCTCTGGATCTGTAGGTTGATCGCAGATCGCCGGCGCAACCAGTTTGAGTGTCAACTTTGGATCGTCGGTGTTGGCGATTCCGGGCGGCAAGGCGGCCAGTTCGGGCAGGCGACCAACGGACGCGACCAAGTCGTCAAGCGCGGCGTTGTATAGTGTCGCAATGCTGTGCGGGAGATGTTTGGCGACCTGCCGTCGCGCCTCGCGGCCGTCTGCCCGAGAGAACCAGATCACCGTTCCACCACTGATGGCTTGGTCTGTCCAAGATCCGGTGTGCAAGACAGTCGCTACGTTATCGGGCCCGGTAGGGCTGGAGAGGTGCCGTCGCCGGTCGCCCAGGTACAGCTCTGGATCGTCGGGCATCGTCATGAGGACGCCGTAAACGCGATATGTGCGCCCTCTAGTCAAGCGTTGGTCGCGACGATTGTGAAATCGCTCAGCTGTCACAACGCGCACAGCGTACACAGGCTTGATTGCCGTCGCAGTACGCCCTTGCGCGTCAATCACACGCGCTTGAATCGTCATTACGCCAGAATCGACTTCATCGCCCCACCAGACGCCGCAGAGCAGATCGGCTACCCCTTCGGCCTCGTCCGAGAGCGTGTTGCCGACAGCGACGCGGTAAGGCGGAGTTCCGCCAGTGACTTCCCACGCCACATCAAGCGTCGGCATCACTTCACCGTCGTCGAAATCAGCCTCGCACATCATGGGCGCGGTGAGCTCGATGCGAAGCGGCGCCGCCGCGCTCGCGGTGGCCCAGCCCACCACCGCCGCCAAACCGAGGACGCACAGCAGAGCAGCGATCACCGCGCGCTTCATTCCGCACCTCCCCGCCTTTCTGCGATGACCGGCAGTCTACTGATTGAGCGCCGGCGCCACCCGCTCCATTAGCAGCCGCATCGAGCGCAGCACCTGCTCGTGCGGAATCATCCCCCCCGCGTTGCACCACGTCAGAAAATGCCCCACCCCGTAGCGCTCCCGCAGCGACGCCAGCTTCGCCGCCACCTCCTCCGCGCTCCCGATCGCGCACACCTCCTCCACCAACTCCTCGTAGCTCATCGACCGGTTGCGCTCCAACAGCGGCGGCAGATCGTTCGGATCGCCGCCCCGCGCCACGATGCTTCGCAGCCCCGTCGCCGTCACCACGCCCATGTAGCTCATCAGGCTCGCCCGCGCCTCCTCGCGCGCCTGCTCGCCCGTCTCCGCCACATGCACCGGCAGCAGCAGCCCCGCGTCCGTCGCCGGCGGACGCGCCCCCTCGCCCGCCGTCCGCGCCCGCCAGTACTCCGCGTAGCGCCGGTCCAGATCTTCCAGGAACGCCGTGATCGGCGAGGCGAACACCCGCCAGCCCTCGCGCGCCGCCCGCTCGAACGACTCGTCGCTGTTCGCCGCCATCCGCAGCGGCGGATGCGGACGCTGCAACGGCTTGGGCACCACCTGCACATCCGCGTAATCGAAAAAGCGCCCGTGGAAGTTGACCGGCTCGTCCGACCACGCCTGCGCAATCACTGCGAGCGCCTCGTCGAAGCGCTCCGCCCGCTCCCGCACCGGCACCCCGAAGCCCGCGAAATGCTCCGCAATCGAGCCGCGCCCCACCCCGTACTCCAGCCGCCCGCCGGAGATGATGTCCAGCGTCGCCGCATCCTCCGCCGCCCGAATCGGCTCGACCAGCGGCAGCAGCGCCACCCCCGTGCCCAGCCGAATGCGCGAAGTCCGCGCCGCCGCCGCCGCCATCGCCACCATCGGCGAGGGCAGCACCGAAAACTCCCGCACAAAGTGCATCTCCGCCAGCCACGCCGCGTCGAACCCCAACCGGTCCGCCTCCACAATCTGCGCGATCGTGTCGCGGTAGCGCGAGGCCGCATCCTGCCCCTCCGCCTGAGGCAGCTGAAAGAACAGCCCAAACTCCAGCGCCCCTGCGTCGCTCATGGCCGCATCCCTCCCGCCCCCGCAGGCTACCCGACAGCCGCCGCCCGGCGCAGGGGTAGAATGGCGGGACGCGGCGCGGCAAGGCTGCGGGACGGGTTCTGAGGGCGATGGCCATCAACCACCAGGCGATCAGCGAGGACAACACGGGCCGATACGGGACCGACATCGCGGACTACGGCCCGGTGCTGCTCACGAATCCCTACGCTAAGCGAACTCACTTCGTCTTTGAGCTGATGCAGAACACGGAAGACGCCCTCCGCCGCTGCGCGAACCCCAAGTCGCGCGCCGTGAGGTTCGAGATCGGCGAATCCTCGCTGGTCGTGCGGCATTTTGGCGAGCCGTTCACAGAGGACGATGTGCGGAGCATCTGCGCGCTCGCCAAGAGCACCAAAAAGACGACGGACATCGGCCGCTTCGGCATCGGCTTCAAATCCGTCTATGCCTGGACCAACCGCCCCGAGATCCACTCCGGCGGCGAGCACTTCGCCATCGAGAACTATGTTCACCCGACACCGACAGCCGAGATCGTCAGCGAACCTGACGAGACGGTGATCGTCATCCCCTTCAAGGACAAGATGGCCGGCTCCCGCGGTGAGATCGTCAAAGCCTTGCTAAGCGACAGCGGCAGCGCCCTGCTGTTTCTCCGCGAGATCGAGGAGATCGAGTGGGGCACCGACGGCGAGTCATCGGGCCACTATCTGCGCGAGCGAAAGCCGCTCGACAACGATGTGCATGTCGTGACAATCGTCGGCAAGGACGGCTCGGCGGAAACGGAGTCATCGTGGCTCGTGTTTTCCGAGCCGGTGGAGCACGACGGAACGCGCGTAGGGCATGTGGAGATCGCGTTCAACCATGTCGCCGCGTCCGGCGACGATCCGGCCCGCATCAAGCCGGTGCCCTCGTCGCCCTTGAGCGCCTACTTCCCTACCGCGCTGGAAACCCATTTGGGCTTCCTCATGCAAGGCCCCTACCGCACAACGCCCGCCAGGAACTACGTGCTGCCCAATGACGAGTGGAACATTGACCTCGTGACGCAGACCGCAGCGCTGCTCAAGCGGACGCTGCCGTGGCTGCGCGACCACGGCTATCTCACCCCAGCCGGGCTCGAGTGCCTGCCGTTCGACCCGATCAGGTTCGACGACGCGAACATGTTCGCGCCATTGTTCAATGCGACGAAGGAAGCTCTCACGTCGGAGCCGTTGCTGCCGGCAGCCCTGCCTACCCATATCTCCGCGCGAGAAAGCGTGCTTGGTGGAACTACCACCCTGCGCGAGTTGTTCAGCGCCGAGCAGGTCACCGAGCTGCTGGGGTCGACGGAAAGACTCGCATGGCTCGACGCACAGATCACGCGAGCTCGGACTCCGAACCTGCACAACTATCTTCATGGCGTACTTGACGTGCATGAGGTTGATGGCGTCGGCACGATCGTGCGGAGGCTGGACCGATCATTTCTGGAGCAGCAAACGGACGAGTGGATGCGTGCGCTGTACACGGCGCTCAAGGACCAAACGACGATGCAGAGGCAGGAGTGGTTCGCCGCAATTCCGGTCGTTCGCTTGGAGGACGGGACCCATGTCCGGGCGCACGCAGGAGAAGCACCCGCAGCATACCTGCCCACATCGGCGGAAACAGGCTATCCCACAGTGCGGCGGGCAGTTTGCGACACGGATGACGCTCGCGGGTTCTTGGAGGAGATCGGCCTCCGCGAGCCCGATCCAATCGACGACGTGATCGACAATGTCTTGCCAGCCTATGCGGACGGAACGGCGCCCGTCGATGACGAAGGACGATACGCTAATGACCTCCAGCGCCTCGTGGCTGCTTATCAGGCAGGGTCGACAAATCGGCGGCAGGACCTGGCGAGAAAATTGCGTCGCACGCCGTTCGTGAAGGCTACTGACGCTGAGACTGGTGGGGTCGCATACGTCAGGCCGACAACGGCGTATGCCCCAACCAGGGAGTTGCGAGCACTGTTCAACGGTGTTCTCGGCGTGTCGTTTCTCGATCCTTCGATGCGGTATTTCGACGATGCCGACGTCAAGGCAATGCTCGAAGCGTGCGGCGTATCGGCGAGGCTGCGAGCCAGGCGCGTCGTCTACGATAACAATACGCCGCCTGATCAATGGAAGAAGCTGGCGAACGACGTGCAACTACCGTACTCGACTCGAGAACGTCGAGTAGAAGATCGGGACCTTCGGGGGCTTTCAGCACTGCTTAAGACGCTCCCGAATCTCAACCAAGAGCGTCAAAACGAAATTGCACCAACGCTATGGGCATGCCTCGGCGATCTCGCCGCACACACCAACAACGCATCATTCGACGGTATAGACCGCTACTTCTACCGTACAGCACAAGTCAAGCGGTTCCCTGCACAGTTCATCAGGGCATTGAATGCCGAGCATTGGGTGCCGACTGATGACGGCCGACTGGCAAAGCCTGAAGAGGTCGTGTTCGAGTCGCTCGGATGGGTACCCAATCCATTCCTGGAAGAGCGGATTCAGTTCAAGGAGATCGCTGCACCTCCGATCGTTACACTGGCCGAACAGGCCGATGTCGATGTGGGGGCGCTCGCGTTGCTCAAGGAACATGGGGTTACCCAGGACGACCTGAAAGAGATGCTGGACCGAAGGCGAGATGTCGAGCGAGAAGCTCAGACGGAGCCGGAGCGTCAGACGCCCGCTCGCACTGGCGGCTCACGCAGGGAATTCCGTTCCTACGTGGCTGCTGAGCGCACGCGCGAGATCGCCGACGGGAGCGTCGAACAGGAGAGGCGGCTGCAGCTCGAGGAGCTTGCCATCCAGCACATTGAGGCTCACGAGTCGGAGTGGACTCGAACGGAGCAGAACAACCCCGGCTTTGACCTCTACCAAACCAACGCCGACGGGGGGACCGTGAAGTGGTGCGAGGTCAAGTCGCTCAGCGGCGCGTGGGGAGATCGTCCCGTCACGATGTCGCACACACAGTTCGAGCTCGCACAAGACAAGGGCGACGCCTATTGGCTCTACGTCGTGGAGCATGCGGGCGACCCGGAACGGATCCGGCTCCTGCGCATCCAGGACCCCGCCGGGCAGGCGCGAACGTTCACCTTCGATCAGGGCTGGGCGGAAGTCGCGGTCGGTGAGGCCGAGTGAGGGCGGCCGCGCTGACCTATAATGAGCGCGACGGCACGGACGCGGGCACGCGGGACGGAGGGCTGCCATGACCTACACGCTGATGGACTTTGCGCAGGAGGCGCAGCGCATCGTCGATCGCGGCGACGGCGCGGAGCGCACGATCGCCGCCATCGCCGGGCCGCTCGAGCGGATCATCTCGCGCCCCGACTGCCTCACCGACCTGCCCGACCGCGACGATCCCAGCCTCGACGAGGGCTTCATGATCCACCGCTCCGACAACCTCACGATTAACGCCGTCGTCTGGGCGCCCGACAGCGGCGCGCCGATCCACAATCACAACGGCTGGGCCATGGAAGGCGTCATCTCCGGCGTCGAACTCAACCGCAACTTCGACCGCACCGACGACGGCTCGCAGCCCTGGTTCGCCACGCTTGAAGAGCGCGACCCCACCCGCGTTGAGGCCGGCCAGACCACCTACCTGCCCGAGCCGCCCTCCGACATCCACGCCGTCGAAATCGCGCACGGCAAGACCGTCGCCATCCATGTCTACGGACTCGACCTGTTCAAGCAGTGGCGCTACCGCTTCGACCTGGAGACGGGCAAGGTGACGCCGTTCGGCATGCGCACCCGCGCCCGGTAGCGGACAGCAGCGGGCGCGGAACCTCAGACGACAACACGGAAGGAACGGATCATGGGCAAGCTCGATGGCAAAGTGGCGCTGATCTCCGGCGGTTCGCGCGGGCAAGGCGAGTCGCAGGCGCGGCTCTTCGCGCAGGAGGGTGCCTCCGTCGCCCTCGCCGATGTGCTCGACGCCGAGGGCCAGCTGGTCGCCGCCAGCATCAACGACACCGGCGGCGACGCCGTCTACCACCACCTCGACGTCTCCGAGCAGAGCCAGTGGGCCGAGGTCGTCGACGCCGTGGTCGAGCAGTACGGACGGCTCGACATCCTGATCAACAACGCCGGCATCGCCCGCATGAAGCTGATCGAGGACTCCTCGCTGCAGGAATACCTGGAGGTGATCCGCATCAACCAGGTCGGCGTCTGGCTCGGCATGCGCGCCGCGATCAAGGCGATGAAGGACGCCGGCGGCGGCTGCATCATCAACACCTCGTCAACCGCGGGGTTGGAGGGCTACCCCGGCCTCTCCGCCTACGTCTCCTCCAAGTTCGCGGTGCGCGGCATGACCAAAGTCGCCGCGCTCGAGCTGGGCCGCCACAACATCCGCGTCAACTCCGTACACCCCGGCCCGATCGACACGCCGATGATCCGCGACCCGCAGCTGGCGGCGCAGGCGCAGGGCGGCGAGATCGGCATCACCGCGCCGATCCCGCGCGTCGGCGAGGCCGACGAGGTCGCCAAGATGATGCTCTTCATCGCCGCCGATGCCACCTACAGCACCGGCGCCGAATTCGTCATCGACGGCGGCATCACCGCCGGCACGGCCCTCACCGCGCCGCCCGAATAGCCGCCTAACCCCCCGTCACACCCGAGCCCCCCCCCGTCAGCCCGCGCCCGCCACCGTCATACCCGCGCTTGCCGCGGGTATCTCGCCGTGTTCAGCAACCAACGCCCTACCCGTTGACATCGCAGCCCAGAAAAACCCGCCCGCGCCGTCGGCACGCCTCCAGCACCGAAAACGTGCCGGCCGCCGGGTCCACCACCAGGTCGCCCGGATTGGTCACCGCCTCGATCAGCGCCGCCTGTAGCTCCACCGGCTTCGGGTGGACTCCCCCCTGCTTCGGGACCCGCTCGGTCCACACATCCGGGATCGTGTGAACCTTCCAGACGCCCTTGGCCTTGCGGGGCGATTTCTGTAGGACCACAAGGTGCTCCGACTTGCGGCGCGAGCGATAGCCCATGCCGATCTTGTCCTTGTCCCACGTGATCATGTCCACGGTTTCCAGCGAGGTGCCGCTGAGCCAGTCCCGGAAGCCGGTACAGAGGTGAAATTTGTCCATCCAGAGGAAGAGGTGGCCGCTGGGGATCAGGATGCGATCCAGCTCGCCGATGAACTCCGCGATGGTGTCGTCATTCATCTGCGGCAGCCCGGCGCGACCCTGCCCTCGGTTCTCGCCCTCGTTGCCGTACGCCAGGTGATCGAGCACACCGCGGTATTGCGGGTCGAAGAACGCCGCCGCGACCGCGCTCTCCGGCAATTGCGCGAGCAAATCGCGCCCATCCATCTGCAGCCGCGTATTGGGCGCCAGCTCCGCCGGCAGCGCCAACGCCGGCTGCTCAAGCGCGCGCTCACTGGAGAAGACGGATGCGGAATTCGCCTCAGCGTCGTCGAACAGCGGAGCCGAAGCTTCGCCGAGCGCGACTGTTGAACGGCGTGCCATCGGCAGATCCTCTCTGGCTGAGCCAACATATCAGAAGCGCTGACCAAACGTTCTAGACCGATTATTGAGCCAGCGGCTTGGCGAATGAGAGCTCGTGCCCGTCGGGATCGAGGATGTGGAAATACCGCTCGCGCCACGGCGCATCGCGCGGGGCGAACTCCGGACACAGGCCGGCCGCCAGCGCCGAGGCGTGGAATTCATCCACGTCCTCCACATAAAAGATCGCCCGTCCCCAGAAGCCCGGCGCGCCCTCCGCCGCGATCAGGTTCAGGTAGCTCTCGCCCGCCCGATACGACGTAAAGCCCGCCTCGGGCCCGCCGTAGATCCGCTCAAAGCCCAGCGCCTCGTAGAACGCGACGCTGCGCCCCATCTCGCTTACCGCCAGCGTGACCGCGCTCAGCGCCGTGACCCTGCTCATGCTCCGCTCACGTCAGATCGGTGAACGGGTTGTGCGCGACCTCCCACATGTAGCCGTCGGGATCGCTGAAATAGCCCGAATAGCCGCCCCAGAACGTTGACTCGGCCGCCTTGACGATCTCCGCGCCCGCTCGCTCCGCCTCTGCCAGCGTCGCGTCCACCTCGGCCGGCGAGCCGACGTTGCGCGCCAGCGTGATCGTCTGCGTCCCGCCGCCGCTCCAGGCGACCTCCGCCTCCTCGCGCAGCTTCTCCAGCGGGTAGAGCGCCAGCCAGGTCCCCTCCAGTTCGAAGAAGACGATGTTCGCGCCGTCCTCGTAGTCATGCGTGGGCAGACCGAGACCGTCGCGGTAGAAACGCAGCGACGCCGCCAGGTCCGCAACGCCGAGCGTGATGATGCTGATCTTGGGTTTCATGACGGCTCGTTGGGGCTGGCGTCGGACACAGCGACGGGGACGGAGCGTGCGGCTCCGTCCCTGTCGATTGGGCTTGGGCTGTCGACCTGAGCTAGAAGGCCAGCGGCGCCGGCTCGGCCTGGCCGCCCTCCAGACCCTGCGGCCACCAGTGGTCCTCCCAGCCTTCCTCGTCCCAGATGTGCTTGAGGTTGGGCAGCACCTCGCGGGCCGTCAGCTGGATGTTCGGGATCGCCAGTTCCTTGGGGATCGAGCCGAACTGGTTGAGGATCATCAGGTGCCCCACATGGAGCGTCTTGATCACTTCCTCGAGCTGCTCGGTGACCTGCTTGGGCGTGCCGGCGACGATGTTGCCCTCGCGGATCAGGTCGGCCCAGGTGATCTCCGAGTTGGCCTTGGAGGCCAGCATCTTCTCCTGGGTCTTCTCGCCCTTGAACTTGTCGGTGTCGCCGAAGACGGGCTTGAGGCCCTGGCTGCGGGTGAAGCCCTGCTCGATGGTGCGCACCGTGCGGTAGCCGGGCGGATCCGCGTAGCGCGGGTCGATGTGGAGCATCTTGTTGTAGAAGTACTCCGCGTGCGGCCCGAACTTGTCGGCCACTTCCTGCTCGCTCTCGCCGGTGGCGACCAGCTGGAGGAAGCCGGCCTGGTAGGGGTTCAGCGGCTTCTCGCGCTGCTGCATCGTCCGCCAGAACCCGTCCACGTTCTTCTGCCCGGCCTTGTAGCCCCCGTAGGAGAGGTAGCAGTAGACGTAGTTGTGCTCCGCGCACCACTCCCACGTCTCGACCGAGCCGCCGCCGGGGATCCAGACGGGTGGGTGCGGCTGCTGGATCGGGCGCGGCCAGATGTTGATGTAGCGCAGCTGGTTGTAGCGCCCGTTGTAGGAGAACATCTCGGGCCGCGTCCAGGCCTGCGTGATCACGTCGGCGGCTTCGTAGTACTTGTCGCGCAGGTGCGACGGGTTCGCGCCGTAGCAGAAGCAGTCGTCCATCGGCGTGCCGACCGGGAAGCCGGCGACCAGCCGCCCGCCCGAGATGCAGTCGAGCATGGCGAACTCTTCGGCCACCCGCGTCGGCGGGTTGTAGAGCGCGATCGAGTTGCCCAGCACCACGATCGCCACATCCTTGGTGCGGCGGCAGAGGTTGGCCGCCATCAGGTTGGGCGAGGGCATCAGCCCGTAGGCGTTCTGGTGGTGCTCGTTGATGCAGATGCCGTCGTAGCCCGCCTCGGCGGCGGCCTCAAGCTCGTCCAGCCCGTCGTTGTACATCTGGTGCGCCTTGGCCGGATCGAACAGATCCGAGGGCACATCCACCCAGACCGAGTTGTGCTGCTCGGCGAAGTCGGGGGGCAGGTCCCGGTAGGGCATCAGGTGAAAGAATTCGAACTTCACAGGGGTCCTCCGCTCAGTCAGAGCCGTGTGCGGCCGCCGTCAGACAGCCGGCGCGTTGCGCGCAAGCTAGCGCCTGCAACCCCAGCCTGTCAAACAGCCCCGGTGGACGCAGCTCGCGCCCACCTCCGCCATCCCCGTCCCGCTCCATCACTCCTGCCTCGTTCCGTCACTCCCGCCCCGCGCCGTCACTCCCGCCCTACTCCGTCATACCCGCGCTTGCCGCGGGTATCTCGCCGCCAACGCCAGGGGCCCCATTCCTCCGTCACTCCCGCCCTACTCCGTCATACCCGCGCTTGCCGCGGGTATCTCGCCGCCAACGCCAGGGGCCCCATTCCTCCGTCATTCCCGCCCCCTCCTCCCGTCATTCCCGCCCCCGAGCGGGAATCAGCCCCATCCCACCGCAGCCCTCCCCCAACCCCCTTCCGTCGCCCCCGACTTGATCCAGCGATAGCCCCGTCAGCCGCAGGTAGAGCGAATCCGGGCACAGCTCCAGGTCGTCCGACCATCCGACTGCGCCGTTTTCCGTGAGCCGCACCCGCTCGAAGAGCGAGCGCTCCCGCAACGCTGTGAACATGCCCAGCTCAAACAGATGCGAAACGTCGACCTCGCCGCTCGCGCCGTCGTCGTATTCGAGCCAGATGCGGCAGCCATCGCGGGCTTCAACCCTGACCGGCTTGGGCATGAACTGCGGCGCCGGTTCGGCGGCGTCCCAGATCGCCTCCTGCTCTGCGAGCGTTCGCCCCATTAGCTGGGCGTACAGCTCTTCGGCGACCAGGCGGATGCCCTCGCTCCAGACGACATCGCCATAGCCGTCGATCCGCACATCGCGGAAGAATGCGGCGTCGCTCCATGCGGCGTACTCGGCTCGACTCGCAAGCGGCGAGAGATCCACTTCGCCGCTCATCCCGTCGTCGAACTCAAGCCAGAGACGACAGCCGTCGTGCGCTTCCACCTTGGCCGGAATCGGATGCATGCCCCCAGCCTACCCGCCGCTCCCTCGTCAGGCGTAGTCCGGGTGCGTCGTGTCCAGCCAGCTGTCGTCGTAGCGGTGGCTCGCGTGGGCGAACTGGTAGACATCCGGCGAGTTGTTCACGTAAGGCCACTCCACCTGCGGCGAGATCGCGTTCATCACCGAGG
This sequence comes from Dehalococcoidia bacterium, assembly GCA_965242565.1. GTDB lineage: Bacteria > Chloroflexota > Dehalococcoidia > Bin125 > Bin125 > CATQGW01. Next base: position 2,953,244 of record OZ251457.1, read on the forward strand.
GCTGGCCGGTCATCCCCTCCACGCCGTGGTCGGGATGCACGCCGAGGAAGATGCGCAGCAGCTCGCTCGCCGTCTCCTTGCGCTTCTCCACATCCAGCTCGCTCTTCATGCCGACGATCAGCTCTTCCGCCGGCGGGTAGTTGTACTGCGAGAAGTTCGAGCTGCCGCCCACCACGTGCGTGATGTTCCACTCGCCGGTCGGATCCAGATCCTGCGGCGGGTTCGTCCAGGCCGGCGTCTGCCCCGGATGCGTGCCCTCCAGCAGCCGCTGGAGGATCACCGTGTAGGGCTGGATGTCCATCGACAGCTCAACGTCGAGCGCCTGCTCGTACATCGCCTTCACCGTCTCGGTGATGCCGGGGTAGGTCTGTTCCCAGACATCGGGCGTGATCCAGAAGAACGTGCGGCTGCCCGGCTCCACGCCCGCCGCGCTCATCAGATCGCGCGCCATCTTGATGTCCGCGTCCCGATCCACCCGGTAGCCCGGCCAGGTCGCCAGCTCGTCCTCCGGCACGGTCCAGGCCTGGTTGAACCACGGCGCCTGGGCGATCGCCGAGATTTTCGCCGAGCCGAGGTAGACCGTGTCGATCAGCGCGTACCGATCGGTCGCCACGTGGAAGGCGTAGGCCAGCCGCCGATCGGCCCAGGGGTTGCCCAGGCCGTCTTCGCCCTCCCACTCGGCGTTGAAGTTGTAGCGAATCTGGATCGTGAAGCCGAACGGCACATCGAACGACTGGTGATCCGGGAAGTCGGCCAGGATGCCTTCGACCTGGAGGCTGGAAAGCGGGAAGCCGCCGATGTCGATCCCGCGCCCCCGGTAGGCGGCGTCGACCGTCGTCGCGTCGAGCAGGTTGGTGAACTCCACCCGATCCATGTAGGGCAGCGGCCCGCCGTCGTCGCCCAGCTTCCAGTAGTTCGGGTTGACGTTGAGGTGTATCCCGATGTCGGGGTCGTAGATCTCCGGGATGTACGGGCCGGTGCCCGACGAGAGCTCGACGTTGGTCTGCTCGTCGCGCCAGCGGTTGCCGAACTCATCGATCGCCTCGGGCGACGTCATCCACGAGAACGGTCCCAGATGCACGCCCAGATACGTCGCGTCGGCCTGCGCGGTGGTGAACTTGATCGTGACGTCGTCGAGCACCTCGATCGTGTCCGTCTGCTGGTACTTGCTGGCCGAGAGGAACGAGGTGTCCTCCACGCCGTCCGCGTCGACCGAGTCGATCTGGCGCTGCGCGTTGTAGCGGATGTCCTCGGCGGTGACCGCGCGCCCGCCCTCGGTGGGGAACTGGTCCCAGAAGCGCGCGCCCTGATCGACGCTGAAGATGTAGGTGGTGTCGTCGGGAATCTCCGGCAGCGAGGCGATGTCCGGTTCCATCACTCCCTGCTCCTTGTTGCGCCAGCGGATCAGGTAGTTCATGTAGAACCCCATCCAGAACTGGGTGGGGCCGAAGACGCCGCGGTGCGGGTCGAAGTAGTCGTGCGTCGCCGCCGGGGTGGAAAACCGCAGCGTGCCCCCGCGCACGATGTTCGAGGTTTCGGCGACGGTCTGTTCCTGCTGCTGTTGATCGTCGGCCGGAGCGTCCTGTCGGTCCGCCTGCTGCGCCTGCCGATCGGCGGCCGCTTGCTGTTCCTGCTGCATCGCCTGCTGCTGCGCCGCGGGCTGCGCCTGCTGCTGTTGCCGCGCGCCCGTCTGGGCGGCGGCCTGTTGGTCGTCGTCGTCATCGTCGCCGCAGCCGACCAGCGCCAGCCCCGCTGCTCCCACGCCGGCCCGCCCCGAGGCGTGCAGCAGCGCGCGCCTGCTCATCCGCGACCTGCGCATCCGCTGCCAGTAGTTCGGTCGTTCGTTCATGATCGTCTCCTCCGCGCCGCCGCCCGCAGCGGCATTTCACCGCGCAGCGTAATGATTTCCGAGCGGCCTCGTCGGGCGTCAGAGCGAATGGATGCTCAGCTCCGCATCGCCTACTGCACCGAAACGCTCGCGCAGACGCCGCGCGCGGAAGCGGAAGATCTCGTGCAGGCGCGGCACGACGAGATAGTGGGCGACGGGCGTGCTGAGCGGTTCCAGCGGCAGCGCCCAATGCACGATGTCGCTCGCCTCCACGCCGCGCTCCACCTCGCGGAAGAGGTGCTCGTGATGCCACAGCGCATAGGGGCCGAGCCGCTGCTCGTCGGCGAAGTACTCGCGCTCGCGCACCTGCGTGATCTCCGTCGCCCAGGGCACCTCCAGCCCCAGCAGAGGCGTCAGGCGGTAGGTGATCATCATCCCCGCATACGCCGCCCGTGCCGGCTCGCAGGTCAGCCGGAAGCGCATGTCAGGCGGCGTGATCTCGACCAGATTGCGCGGATCGGAGAAGAACGACCACGCGGTGTCCAGCTCCGTCGTCAGCGTCTGGCGAGCTTCAAGGCGAAACGGCATGCTCACGCTCCTCCGATCAGCGCGCCCAGCGCCAGCAGCGCGCCCGCGATCAGGTGCAGCATCGCAGTTCGCTTCAGCACCGTGATCAGCGCCGCGCCGGTTGCGCCTCCCGCCACGGCGCGGCAGAGCGGGACCGCCAGCGGCGCGGCCGCCAGCCCCAGCGCCGTCCAGGCCGGCAGCACGCCTGTCGCCGCGAAGATCAGGATCGTTGCAAACGCCGCGCCCACCAGCAGCAGATACTCGGCGCGCGTGCCCCGCTCGCCCAGCATCACCGCCAGCGTGCGCTTGCCCGCAATCCGATCGGTCTCAATGTCGCGCAGGTTGTTGGCGACGAGTATCGCCGTCACGAGGCAGCCCACGGGAACGGAGGCCGCCGCCAACTCCCAGGTCAGCTCGCCGCTCTGCACGTAGCCGCTGCCCATCACCGCGACCACGCCGAAGAAGGCGAAGCAGATCACGTCGCCCAGCCCGTGGTACCCATACGGCCAGGGACCGCCCGTGTAGGCCACCGCCGCGACACAGGAGGCCGCGCCCGCCGCCAGAATCGGCCAGCCCGCGGCGATCGTCAGAAAGACGCCGATCGCAATCGCGCCGCCGAAGACGGTGATCGCGCCCGCCAGCATCTCCCGCTCCGACAGCCAGCCCATCGCCACCGCGCGCGGCGGACCGAGCCGCTCCGGCGTGTCTGCGCCGCGCCGAAAGTCCGACAGATCGTTGGCGAAGTTGACGCCGATCTGGATCAGAATCGCCGCTGCCAGCACCTGGAAAAACAGCGCCGCGTCGAACGGCCCCTCGATCGTCGCCACCGCCGTCCCGACCAGCACCGGCGCCACTGCCGCCGGCAGCGTCGGCGGCCGCGCCGCCAACAGCCAAATTCGCCACAACGGCGGAGCGGGCGCGATCTGCGAGCTCATCCGATCTCCGTTGCGTGCACGCCGGCCTAGACCGTCTCGAATTGCAGCGACGAGAGGTCGAGCCGGTCCGAGCGCTTCGAGAGGTGCAGAATCTCAACACCGACGACTTGCCGCGCCTCGTTGAAGTCGAGCACCACGCCCGACGAGACCTCCTCCGACTCCACGATGGCGGAGTCGTCAAGGCGCAGATAGAGCGCGTCTGCTTCCCGGTCCACCCGCAGTTTCATCGTTCCCCTCGCATCGCGCGATCCCCGCGTGCGCCTGCTTGCTGGCCTAGGGGAAGCGCTCGTAGCGGCTGAAGTCGGGCCGGCGCTTCTCCAGGAACGCGTTCTTTCCCTCCTTGGCCTCCTCGGACAGGTAGTAGAGCAGCGTCGAATCGCCCGCGAACATCTGCATTCCCGCCAGACCGTCCGTGTCCGCCACCAGCGCGCGCTTGATGAAGCGCAGCGCGGTCGGCGACATGCACAGGATCTCGCGGCAGTAGTTGACCGTCTCCTCCTCCAGACGCTCGACCGGGAAGACGGCGTTGGCCAGCCCCATCTCCCGCGCCTCCTCCGCGTCGTACTGACGGCACATGAACCAGATCTCGCCGGCCTTTTTGTGCCCCACGATCCGCGCCAGCAGCATCGTGCCGTAGCCCGCGTCGAACGAGCCCACCTTGGGCCCCGTCTGGCCGAAGCGCGCGTTGTCGCCCGCGATCGTCATGTCGCAGACCGTCGCCAGCACGTTGCCGCCGCCGATCGCGTAGCCCGCCACCATCGCGATTACCGGCTTCGGAATCGCCCGAATCTGCCGATGCAGATCCAGCACGTTCAGCCGCGGCACGCCGTCGTCGCCCACATACCCGCCGTCGCCGCGGATGCGCTGATCGCCGCCCGAGCAGAAGGCTTCCTTGCCCTCGCCGGTCAGGATGATTACCCCCACCGACTGATCCTCGTGTGCGGCGTGGAAGGCGTGCTGCAGCTCGAACAGCGTCTGCGGGCGAAAGGCGTTGCGCACCTCGGGGCGGGCGATCGTGATCTTGGCGATCCCCTCCGCCACGTCGTAGCGGATATCGCCGTAGTCCCCGCGCCGCTCCCAGGCGGGCAACCCGCTGCGTTCCACCGTCACCGTCGGATACGACATCAGCTCTGCTCCTCTGCGTGCTCCGGCTCTGTGCGTTCTATGTTCAGCTCGATTCCGTCCTCAACGCCCGCGCCGCGCAGCGCCAGGCGTCGAATCTCCGCTTGCATGCGCTGGGGCTGCGTCCGAATCCGGCCGTCGGCCCACGCGCCGATCATGCCCTGCGCCATCGCCACCCAGGCCCGCGCCGCCAACTCCGGATCGAGCGGCGCGATCCGACCCAGCGCCAGCGCGCGCTCCAGCTCGGGGCGCAGCAGCGCGGCGAACTCATCCTCGATCTGCGCCGCCTGCGCGCGAATCTCCGGCCCCGCTGCGAGCGCCTCGTTCAGCACCCGCGCCAGCGCGCGCCGGCCCGAGAGCCCCGCGAACAGCGCCGAAAGCGCCGCGTCGGCGCGCGCCAGCGGATCGTCGCCCGCCTGCTCCATCGCCGCCCGCACCCGCCGCTGCAGCAGCGCGCCCGCGCGCGACACCACCGCCGCCAACAGCGCCTGCTTCGTGGGGAAGTGGAAATACAGCCCGCCCTTCGAGGTCTCCGCCGCCCGCGCCACATCGTCCATCCCGGCCCGCCCGAAGCCGCGCTCGGCGAACACCCGCGTCGCCGCGCGCAGCAGCAGCTCGCGCCGCTCCACGGCACGCGCCTGCTGCGGCGCTCGCGCCTCCGACTCCGCAACGACCACGACCGAACCTCCGCAAAACCGACTCCCGCGTCGGTTTCCCTATCCTATCACCCGTGATCTCTCCCGCCGACCAACGCGCCCGCACCATCCAATCCATGTTCGGGCGGCTCGTGCCCCAATACGACCGCATGAACCGCGTGATGACGGCCGGTCTCGACGGACGCTGGCGGCGCCTCGCCGTGCGGGCCGCCAAGCCGCGCGGCGAGGCGGTGCTCGACCTCGGCGCGGGCACCGGCGACCTCTCGCGCGAGTTCCGCCGCGCCGGCGCGGCTCGCGTCGTCGGCGCGGACTTTTCCGCGCAGATGCTCCACCGCGCCCACCGCAAATTCGGCCCACAAACCGCCGACTGGCTCCAGGCCGACGCGCTGCGGCTGCCCTTTCCCGATGCCGCGTTCGACATCGCGGCCAGCGCTTTCGTTCTGCGCAACCTGGTCGACCTGCCGCGCGCCTTTGAGGAGATGCTGCGCGTCCTGCGCCCCGGCGGGCGGCTCGTCGCGCTCGACATCACCCACCCGCCCGACGACCTGCGCGGCCGCGTTCTGCGCCTCGGCTTCGAGCGGATCGTCACGCCCGCCGCCGGTCTGCTCAGCGGCGACCGCGACGCCTACCGCTATCTTCCCAACTCGCTTGCCGGCTACCCGACGGCGGATGACTTGGCCGAAATGCTGCGCGCCGCCGGCGCAGAGCAAGTCTCATACCAACGCCTCGCCGCCGGCGCCGTCGCCCTCCACACCGCCCACAAACCCTCTCGCTGACGAGCGATTCCTATCGCTCTCTGGATAACGGCTTCAGTGAGTGCTTTGAGACAGCATGAGCGAGGAGGGCAGTCAGCGACAGAAGTGAGACGATTAGCTGCAATGGCAATGTGCGTCGCCATCCGATGGATTGACAACGAAATCTCCTCAGGCGAGTTCTTTGTCAGAGTACCTTCGCACGCGGTTATGCCATTCCCGCAGCGTCTGAAGCGCTTCGTCGAGCTCCCTCGGATCGGGTGAACCATAGTTGGTGGTGACGATCTTGTCATGTCGCCGTGCCCAGATCGACACCTTGCTGTAGGAGGTTTGGAGTACCCGATTGTCCTTTTCCGAAACGTGTACGAGTAGGCGGAACATTTTTGGGTGGACTGCCATATCCGTCGGAGAAACGACTTTCTCAACGACAAGCTCGCGAACAGCTCGCTCCCAGGCTTCCGACAGTCTGCCGGCCCATTCCGCAGCTCGTTGCTCATACTCTTCCCCAGTGAGGCGGCCTCGAGCATTTTTGAGCTGAGCAAGGTCTTGTTCCAGTTGCCCTAGCCGTGTTTTCGTGTCCTTGGTTGGCCACGGGTGCCCATCTGAACATGCACCGGGAGTCACGCCACCTTTACGTTCCACAGTCCGTTTCGTGATCTCAACTCCGCGTTGGCCGGCTTCTAGAGCGAGAGCGCTAACGAAGGTGTGATCGTGCGTGAAGATGATCACTTGGCGGTCGATGGCGAAATCCGCGAGTCGTGCAGCAACGCGAGCCCTGCGGTGCTGATCGAGCGATGACACGGGATCATCCAACACGATCGCCGAGTACGACCTGTCGAGAGTCGTGTCCGTGAAGAAGCCGGCCAACCCCAACGCAGTCTGTTCGCCTTCGCTGAGCACATTGTCCATCTGGTACGAGCGCTTGGCACCGTCAAGCGCGGGCTTGTTGGTGAGCTGTCCCTTCTGGCCGCCTGTGTCTTCGAGAATGACTCGCTCCAGGAGCAGGTTGTCCGCTTCTTTCGCGAAGCAACTCTGCACCTCGGGGGTGACATACTCACGGGTGAGTCGTGTTGCCTCGGACGTGATGGCATTCGTGCGCGTTTGCCCTTTAGCCTTCTCGAGGCGTTTGCGTTCGGCCCGGCGAGCGACTTCGCTCCGAATTGCCGCGCGTGCGCCGGCCATGAGCCGACTGTCTTGATTCTCCTTGATCCGGGTCTCGATGCCGCGAAGCTGCCGCTCATACGCGGTCTTATCGAGCTGCGCTGCCGATGCGCGCACGCGATCGGCTTCCGCGCGGAGTCCGTTGGCTTGAGAATCGCTCGGAACGGCATCCAACGCTTCCGCCAAATTGCCACGTTCGATCGCGCGGACAACGTTCTGAAACGCTGTGATTTGTTCGCGGGATTGGAGAGCGAGCCCCTGATCGATCCTTTGGACGTGATCGAGAGCGACGGCCACATCGGTTGGTTCGATTGCCGCGGATCGCACTTGGGTTTCGGCAGTGTTCGCATCGCTCTCGGCGGCTTGCGCCTGTCGCTCTGTGCGATCTTGTACGGCTGCCTCGAAGCGGCGCAGGCGCGCCTGGGCCTCGTCAGATAGATCTTGATGGCAGAGCACGCACTTCGAGTCTGCGCCGAGGCGCGGGAACGTATCGCCCGGATAAGCGTCCGTTTCCGAGAAGCTGCGAGCAGCTTCCCAGAGCGCGCGCCACGTTTCGGAGCCGACCCCGGTTACTGGCTGGTCGCCTGAGGATTCTTGCGCGGCGATCGTGGCAGCTGCTCGCAGCTGCTCTGCTTTCACCTTCTTTTCGGCGAGCGCGGTGATCGCGTCGCGGCTGAGGTCTTTGTCGAGAGACGTCAGGTGATTCGCGAGTACGTCGAGGGCGCTCGCAAAATCCTCCAGGCGTTCGCGTTCGCGCGCAGGGCCCGAAGCTTGCAGGGTGTGAGCTTGCCGTTCTAGCGCCTCGATCTCAGCGTCAACATCGGCGGCAACCCGACAAGCGCGTGCTATCTCGTCGTTCGTCGTCGACGGCGAAAGCTTGCCCAGAAAGCGGGCTGCTTGGCCGTCTGGTGAAACGCTTGGCAGCGTTGTTGCTCTGTTCTCGTTTTCGCCGAGCAGCCGATCGAGCTCGGCCCTGACTCCGTCGCATGCGCGACTGAGGCCGTCGAACAAGTTGAGCTCTGCTGGTCGGTACGTGACCTCTGACTCCTTCGTCAAGAACGCTTCGCCGCAGCTCTCGTCAAAGAAGCCGATCCGGCTTGCTGCTGGCGGGACATCTGCCCACTGACACCGGATGGCCTCTTCACCATGAAGTGAAATGCCGACCTCAGCTCGAGGCGAAGAATCTGTGCTGGTCGCGAAGATGTCCGGCAGGACCGGTTCGGTGACTCGAGCCCGTGAGATCTGCTTGATCAATCGGGCATACCCGGATTTGCCACTTCCGTTGTCTCCGTAGACGACCGTCAGGCCCGTCGGCGCGAATGTGAGCGTCTCGCCAGCTGCGAGCGCGTTCACGTTGACCGTCTGGGCTATCTCGACCAAGCCAACGGCACCGCTGGTCTCGCGCCCTGCGGCAGCGGCGAGCGTGAACGTAGCTTGTGGGTCATCGTCGCCCGCAGCGAGCCGTTCAGCGATTGCTCGATGATCAGCCGCGCCGAGGGTTTCACCCTGCGCGAGTCTGCTCAGGACGCGACGCTGCCATCCCGGGCGGCCTTCAGCCCATTTGACGAGGTCCGACGCGATCGAAGACATGTGGGCAGAGTACCACACCGACACCGGATCGGATCACCCAGCCATCAACGTTTCGAGACTGGCCAAGGCGAGGAGCGATGGGAGGGAACGCTTTGGGCTGGCCCATGGGTTAGAGGCGCCGGTTGGAGACGACGGGTTCGGAGGCGAGCAGGCGACGCAGCGGCTCCAGGTTGGGGAGGTCGAGGATCTCAGCGAGACCGTCGTCGAGCTTCGCTCGGGCGGGGTCGTCGGCCATTTGGGGGAGGGGCAGGAACTCGACCTCGGCCATTTCGTTGAAGAGGGCGTGGAGGGCGTCGAGCTGGTCCTGCGTGAGTTGTCGGACGTCGAGGATCGGCATTTGGGCGAGGTCGGCTTTCTTCAGCTTTACCCATGGTCCTCGAGTTGTGTTCCGCGTGGCGAGCAGGGATAGCAGTCCCAAGCTGCTGTTGAGCCAGAGCGCCAACGGTCGTTCGCGTCCCGTATCACCGACATTGACCGGCCAGAACACATTCGACAGCACCTGCCGCTCCGTGCAGATTGCGATGGTGCGGCAAGTGTTCAACCACAGGCGCTCGCCGATCAGGAGTTTGCCCGCCTTCGGCCAGAGCAGGTCGAGCGGCTTGAGCTTTCGTCGCGGTCTGGGCGTCGTCAAGGGCGAGAGGTAGTTGTCCGGTTCGGCGAGCAGCCTGGTGCGTTTGTCGGTATCGTGGCCGTCGATCATCTCGTAGGCGGTGACGCTTTGCGTTCGCTCGAAGCCGTCCCACACATCGCGCACATCGGGCCCGATCTGCCCGAGTTCGGTCAGGGTGGTGAGCGGTATCGAACCGACCTCTCTCGCACCGGGCATTCGCACGCTTCCGTCGCGCAGTACTCGCGACGCGATGCGTGTCACGTCCGCTCGCGCGAACTGCACGCCCAGCCACCGCTCGCCCAGGATCTGGTCCGACGGCATCAGCAGCACTTCGCCCATGTGCCGATCATCGACCGACAGGAGCGATGTACCGTCTGCGTCGATGCGCGCCGGAGCGATCGTCTCAACGGCTTGCGCGATCTTCTGGGCGTCGATGACGCCTCGGGGATTGCGCCAGAGGCTGACGAAGCGCGTCTCGTAGTCGGGCGGGTCGCCGTTTTCGCGGCGGCGGGTGGCGATCAGCAGGGCCTCAGAGAGATCGGTGCTGTCGGAGAAGTTCCAACGTTCTGGGTCGTGGGACGCGATCACGGTGTCAATCGTGAAATCGCGCTCGATCAGGGAGCGCGTTTGTTGCCATGAGGGGCCGGTGCAGACCGTGAGCGGCAGCACGAGGGCGAGCCGGCCTTCGCCGGGGCGCAGTTTCGGCGCGGCGGCGGCGACGAACGCGGAGCCGAGGCCGGCGGTGACAGCGCCGTTGCGGGTCTTGAGTCGGCGTTTGAGCTCGGCCTGGAGTTTGCTTCGTTCCGGCTGGGGGAGGCTGCCGAAGAGCAGGTTGCCGCCGACGGAGCGGGTGAACGGAGGGTTCATGATCACGAGGTCGAGGTCGGGCAGTCTGACGGTGACGCCTTCGGCGGCGCCCTTGAGGCCCTCGCCGCTGACGCGCCCGACGTCCTGAGGGACGATGGCGAGATCGCCGCCGCCGCCGAGCGACATTTGCACGGGGGCTTCGCGGCTGCCGAGGAATTCGAGCGAGCCGAGCCGGATGTTGTCGCTCTCAACGCCGAGCGGCATCGTGTAGAGGTTCATTTTGTCGAATTGGATGTCGGGGTTGAGCAGGGCCAGGCTGGTGGCGGCGAAGTGGATGGCGGAGAGTTGCACATCGAAGCCGATCAGCGCCTGTTCGACAAGGTGTTTGTGCAGCGAGGGGATGTCGCGTCCGCCGGCGTCGGCATGGCGGCGTTGCGTTTCGGAGGCGACGGCCATCAGCAGCGTGCCGGTGCCGCAGGCAAGGTCGGCCACGTTGAGCGAGGCGGGGAATTCGTGATCGCTCCAGTCGACATCCTTGGGCCAGCCGTCGAAGACGAGGTGGGCGAGCATCGCGGCGGCGGGTACCGAGGTGTAGTAGGCGCCACTGAATTTGGCGTCGGAGAGGAGTGTGTGGAAGAGGCGGCCGGAGAGGTCGTGGCCTTCGAGGTGGCGGGTTTTGTGGACCGCTTCAAGCAGCGGACGCAGGACGGGCTGTTGGTGTTCGGGATCGCCGTAGGCGAGCACGCGCAGGATTTCTCTGGCGACCTCGAAGACGGGCACGTAGTCGATGTCGGTGCAGATCTCCTCCCAAGCCGCTTGCAAGGGTTTGGCGCCCTCGGCGGCGACTTCCTCGACGGAGGGGATGTCGTCGCGCACGAGCGCGAGCCGGCGGTGGAACGCAAGCGCGTTGAACAGCACCAGGCAGCCGATTCGCTTGCCCGCTTCGCGTTCCTTTTCGTCGGCCGTTTCGGCGACGACTTCGGCGACGAGTCGGGCGACGCGGGCGTGGGTGTTGAGGCCGCGGACGGCCTCGGTGAGCGCGTAGCCGACTTCGAGCGTGGCGGCGTAGACGCGGTCGGTACCCTCGATCTCGAGCGGGAGCAGGCGCAGCTGGGCGGCCAACGCCTGCACCTGGCCTTTGCGCAGGATCGGATCGTCGTAGATCTCGGCGCGGGAGCTGTGCAGGTACCACTCGAGATCGCTGAGCCAGCTGAGCACGTCGCCGACGTCGTCTTCGACTTTGAGGTAGTCGGGGTAGAGCACGCCGAGGCGAGCGATGGCGTCGGGGAAGTCGTCCACGCGCTCGGCGAGTTGGCGGTCCAGCTCGGTGCGGCTGCCCTCCCACTTGCACTCGATCAGGATCAGCTCGCCGGAGGGCAGCTCGAAGCGGAGGTCGGGTGCGTCGCCGTCGCTGCGGCGCTCGGCGCGGGCGGGGATGCCGCGCGCTCTGAGTAGCTCGCCGAGCAGCACGTTGACGGCTTCTTCGCGGACGGTTTCGCCGCTGTGGGCGCGTTTGGAATGGGATGGCATGTGGGCGATTGTCGCATATGCGGGCGCGGCGTCAGCGCGACGCCGCCAGAACTACCCCCGCCCGCCCGCTCCCTTTGACCAGTCGGCCCGCCCAGCGCGTCGACGGCGCGTCCGACGCCTCCAGCCAGCCGCAGGAGTCGATCGCAAACCCCGCCGCCGCCAGCGGCCCGCGCAGCCCTGCGTCCAATGATGTCGGCGTCGGCGGCGCGCAGCCCGGCGGGGCTGCTTCGGCATTCAGGATGAGCTCTACGTCAGCCTGATCTGCGCAGAGGTGGTCGGCGAGCGCGGCGAACGCTGCGGCGTCCTCCAGGATCAGCCGGAGCAGCGCCGCCCAGGGGAAGTGAACGGTGAGCCGCCGCGCCGCGCCCTCCAGCTCCGGCGGCGGGCGCTGGGCATCGGCGGCTGCGAAGATGGCATTCGGCGCGCCGCCGCGCTCCGGGCGGCGCGCAGCGCGTTGCGCCGCTCGCCGCAGCGCGTCGCGGTCCGTGTCCAAGCCTACCGCCAGCCAGTCGGGGTGCTCGCGCGCGAAGCGCCGCACGTGCCCGCCGTCGCCGCAGCCCAGGTCGAGCAGCAGCGCCTGGTACGGGGAGCGCAGCGCCGCCCACTCCGCCGCGTCGCAGCGCCGCCCCCCGGAGCGCGTCATCAGTTCCACGCCGCCAGCCTACGCGCGACGCTGCGGCGCCGGGCGATTAGACTTGGGCGGCGATTGCCGAACAGAGGAAGAGCCGCATCATGCCTACGCCCGCCCGCGTCGTGTTTCTGCCCCAGGAAGACGCCCCGCTCGCCGTCGAACACGTCGAACTGCCCGACCCCGGGCCGCTTCAGGTCGTTGTGCGCCAGTTCGCCAGCGGTATCTGCCACTCGCAGCTGCACCAGATGCACAACCCGCGCCCCAGCGACCAGGTGCTCGGGCACGAGGCGACGGGCGAGGTGATCGCCGTGGGCTCCGAGGTGACCAACGTCGCCGTGGGCGACATCGTGTTCGTGACCTGGGTGCCGCGCGATCCGTCGGTCGCCGCCCGCGCGGTGGAGGAGATCAGCATCGAGCGCCCCAACGGACGCCGCGCCACCACGCGCAATGTGTTCACCTGGGCCGACCACACGATCGCCGACGAGAAGTACATCGTGAAGGTGCCGCAGGACACGCGGCGCGATGTGACCTCGATCATCGGCTGCGCGGTGCTGACCGGTTCGGGGGCGGTCTACAACACAGCGGCGGTCCGCGAGGGCGACTCGGTCGCGATCTTCGGCGTCGGCGGCGTCGGCCTCTCCGCCGTGGTCGCGGCTTCCGTGGTCAAGGCGGATCCGATCATCGCCGTCGACCTCGACAACGAGAAGCTGGAGTTCGCCAAGCGGTTCGGCGCGACGCACGGGGTGAACGCGGGCGGCGGCGATGCGATCGAGCAGGTCAAGGCGCTCACCGCGGGCGCGGAGGGCGTCACCACCAGCTTCGGCGAGCCCGTCTCCGGCGTCGACTTCGCCTTCGACTGCATCGGGCGCGAGGTCACGATGGGCCAAATTCTCCGCGCGGTGCGCCCCGGTGTGCTGGGCGACGAGGGCGGCGGCACCGCGGTGCTGGTCGGCGTGCCGCAGTCCGGTCTCCGGTTCAGCGAGGATGACATGCGGGGGCTGCTGATCAATGAGAAGCGCTACATCGGCTCGATCGGCGGTTCGTGTCGGCCGGATCGGGATTTCCCGATGTTTCTGGCGTGGTCCGACGATGGGGCGCTGGATCTGGACGCGATGGTGACGGAGCGCTTCACGATCGGGCAGATCAACGAGGCGACGACGGCGCTGGAGCACGGCGAGATCTTCGGCCGGGCGATCATGGAGTTTGACGACTAGCCCTCAAGGCGGCTCAGCTCTGCGGCGACTTCGTCGGCGGTGACGGTGCGGGTGATCGCGCCGACGGCGTGGTTGAGGGTGATCTGTCGGATTTGCGAGTCCCGAGCGATGACGCGCTCGATTTCACGCTCGTGTTTGAGGATGAGTTGGAGTTGTTCGTCGGCGTCTCCAGAGCCGAGCTGTTCCTGGCGAAAGCGGAGTTGAATGATCCGGAGGCCGTTTCGCATCGCGCGGAGAGCGGGCAGGCGCGCGCCGCGCTTAGCGTAGCGGTCTTTCGTGACGATCGCGTCGTAGTCGTGCGCCACTGCAAACGCCAGCACGACCGCGTCGGGCTGATTGTCGAGTCTGAGCGGCTTGGCGTGATCGGCCTGCCAGCCGCGCTCGCGCAGCGGGGCCGCCACCGCTTCAGCGATGTTCTCATCCAGCAGCAGGCGTATGGACCTGGGCAGCGTCATACAGCGCCTGTTCAAATTCGAGAATGCGGCGCGCCTGATAGACGGTCAGCCCGTATTCGTCGACCATCTGCTCGGTGTGCGACGCGGTGGGGTAGGTGTTCGCAAGCATCGCCGTGCGCAGCCGGCGGGCGCGGGCGGTCGGCTCGCCTGCGCAGTAGTTTGGGCGCATTTCCACGGCGTCGGCGAAGCGGAAGAGGCGTCCGAGGGGGCCTTCGTGGCGGCGTTCGCTCCAGAAGCGTTGGAGGTCGATCTCGGTGGGCAGCGCCGCCTCGAGCGCGCGCTGGGGGAGGGTTGCGGCCCACTGGGGGCAGGCGTCGTCGAGGCGGGCGAGCGCGTCGGGGAGGTGGGCCTCGGCGAGGCCGAGTTCGAGCAGCTTGGCGGCGGCGAGGACGCGGTGGTGGTCGTTCCAGCTGTAGTACCAGGGCGGGTCGCCGAACTCCTCGCGATCCGGGTCGTCGTTGATCACCGAGGCAGGCAGCAAACCTTCCGCGCGCCAACGCTCGAGCTGCTCGGGATCCAACCCCGAAAGCCCGGCGACGATGGCCGGCGAGATCGCGCCTTCGTCGCGCAGCGGATCGGACTCTGCGTGACAGCTCATTGCATTCGTCTTTCGTCGTCGCTCTCAGCGTAGACGGCTCAGCCACCCGTATCACGCGGCTCCAGGCGGTGCAGTGCAGCGGCCACCTCGTCGGAAGTGATGGTGCGGGTGATGCCGCCGACATCGTGGTTGATGATCAACAGGCGGATATCCGAGTTGGGGGTGATCGCTTGCTCAATTATGGGTAGGTGGTCGAGGATCAGCTGGAGCTGCGCCTCGGTCGATCCTGCGGCGGGCGCATTCTGTCGAAAGCGGAGTTGGATGATGCGCAAGCCGCCGTTCATGGCGCGAAGCGCCGCGAGGCGATCCTCACGTTGGCTGTAACGATCCTTGGTGATGATGGCGTCGTAGCCGCGAGCGACAGCGAACGCGAGGACGACAGGGTCAAGCGCGCTGGTCAGTTCCAAGCCATGCAGGTGGTCCACCTCGATCCCGCGTTGCCGCAGGGCCGCTTCGAGGCTGGGCGCCATGTTCTCATCCAGCAGCAGGCGCATCGGCTACCACCGCGGTGTACAGCGCTTGTTGGAATTCGACGGCGCGGCGCACTTGGAACGGCGTCAGCCAGTACGTCTGCGCGATCTCATCAATGCTCATGCCGCCGACGTGATAGGCGGCCACCATGCCGGTCTCGATTCGGCGTCCGCCGACATTCGGGAGACCGCCCAGCTTGCCGCTCTCCATCTCCACCGCATCGGCGAAGCGGAAGAGGCACCCCAGCGCACCTTCGTGTCGGCGTTCGCTCCAGAAGCGGCGGAGGTCTACTTGCTCGGGCAGCACCGCCTCAAGCACGCGCTGAGGGAGCGTCACCGCCCACTGGGGGCAGGCGGCGTCGAGGCGGGCGAGCGCGTCGGGGAGGTGGGCCTCGGCGAGGCCGAGTTCGAGCAGCTTGGCGGCGGCGAGCACGCGGTGATGCTCATTCCAGCTGTAGTACCAGGGCGGGTCGCCGAACTCCTCGCGGTCGGGGTCGTCGTTGATTACGGAGGCGGGGAGCAGATCCTCGGCGCGCCAGCGCTCGAGGTGTTCGGAGGTCACGCCGGCGAGACCGGCGACGATGGCCGGCGAGATCGCGCCTTCGTCGCGCAGCGGATCAGACTCTGCATGACAGCTCATACGGACTGCCTCCTCGCTGCGCCTGCGGTGTCGGCTCCGTTCAGCGTAATCGGGCGGGCGGCGATCGATCAGAGCAGCAGCAGCGGGATCGACATTTCTTCGGGGCGCAGGCCGGCGTGGAAGCCTTTGAGGTCGAGCTGGCGGTTGTCTGGCTCGCCGTAGACGATGACTTCCTTGCCGGCGGAGATCGCCAGATAGCCGCCGATCCGCTCGGCGGCGAGGTCGCTGAGCCGGCCGGGGCCGAACAACGCGAGCTCTTCGGCGTCGGCGCGCGAGAGCAACGCCCAGTCTGCGCCCCAGCGCTCGCGGAAGGCGCCCGCGAAGGCGTCGGCGCGGCCCTCGCGCACGCAGAACATCGGCACGCGCGGCTCGCCGTGCGGCGGGGTGTGCAGCTCGTCGAGGATGGGGTCGTCGGGCTGCACCAGCGACATCTTGTTCGATTCGACGCTGATCGCGCCGTGGTCGGCGCTGATCGCGATCCGCGCGCGCCCGTTAAGCGCCTCGGCGATCACGCCGATCGCCCGGTCCACGGCGCGCAGCGCCTGTCTGGCGTCCGCGCCCTCGGGTCCGACGCGGTGCGACGCAGCATCAAGCATCGGCAGGTAGAGGTAGTGGACGCCGGTCTCGCGCTGCTCGACGACCCGTTGCACGACGCTGGCGACGGCGTCGCGCAGGTGGTCGTAGGGATCGGTCGGCCAGGCGCCGCGTCCGTAGCTGGTGAACTCGCTGTGGGAGATTTTTCGAGGGTGGTAGGTGCGCAGCGGGCCGGGCATCGCCGCCAGACGCGACGGGCAGGGGAAGGCTTCGTCCGGATTCACGCCGAAGCGCTGGAGCGCGGTCTCGGAGTGGCGCTCAACGAACGGCAGGATCGTGGCGGTGATCTCGCGGTTGTGCAGGTGCGTAAACCAGGTCGGCACCGCGTGGGTAGCGGGCCACTCGCCGGTGACGATGGCGGTCAGAGCGGCGGCGGTGGTGGAAGGGAAGACGGAGCGCAGGTCGATGCGCTCGGCGCGGCCGAGCGTCGAGGTCGCGTCCAGCTGATCCACAAACGTGTCGCCGAGACCGTCGATCAGCACGAACAGCAGCGGGCGGTCGCGCCCGATCCGCTCGGCCAGCGCGGCGGCGGCGTGATCGTCGTCGGCCAGCGGCGCGCCGCCGATGTGGGCGACGGCGCGGGCGAGATCGACGGTGTTGGGCGGACCCGCGCCGTCGGGCTCGATCGGCCGCAGCAGGCGGCCCTCCGCCAGCCAGCCTTCGACGCGGTCGCGATCGGAGACCGGCGTCGTCATGGCTTGCCCCAGATCTAGATCTGGGAGTAGCCGGAGCCGGGCGTGTCGACGCCGGTGCCGGCCGGCGTCTTGTCGCCCATGTCCCAGCCGAACTCCTTGAGGATTTCCTGGCTGTAGGTGACGCGCCCGGAGACCTTGTCGAGCGGCTCGGTGGCCAGCAGCAGCGCCGCCTGCGCCATGATCTCGACCGACTCGGCGTCGTTCGGGTCGCGGCCTTCCATCAGGCGATGGTGGACGACGCCCGGCGTGGGCACGATCTGCGAGGGGCTATAGCAGGTGACCGAGACGCCGTACTGATGGACCTCGGAGGCCAGCCCTTGGGTGAAGCGCTCGAGCGCCGCCTTCTCCGCCCCGTAGAGCGTCCCGCCGCCCCCGTCGCCCTCGTACGGGCCGCGGCCGGGGCCGATCGCCGCGGCGCTGGAGACGTTGACAATCGCCCCCGAGCCGCGCTCGATCATCCCGCCCTCGTTGAGGCAGAGCTGGCTCATGTAGAAGGGGCCGTGGAAGTTCACGGCGGTGGAGCGCAGCCAGCGGTTGATCGGGAAGTCCTTGACCGGGATGAAGTAGGTCAGGGCGGCGTTGTTGACCAGCACATCGGGCGGGCCGTAGGTGTCGATGCAGGATTGCACGATGCCCGCGCACTCCTCGTATTCGGAGACGTTGCCGGCCACCGCCGTGGCCTCGCCGCCCGCCTCCTGAATGTTCTGGATCGTCATCTCCAGCGAGCCCGGGAGCGGGTGCGTGCCCTCCTGCAGGGTGCGGGCCGTGGCGATCACCTTCGCCCCCTCGGCCGCGTAGCACTCCGCGATCGCCGCGCCGATGCCGCGGCTCGCCCCGGTCACGATCGCCACCTTGCCGTCCAACTTGCCCATGCCGAACCTCTCAATTCCATCTCGCGCCGTCGCAAGTCCTCGTAGAAGCCGCCCCAGCATACCGCCCCGCCCGCCCACGGTCCGTCCTGCCTCTCCCCGCCTCTCCCCTCCCCTCCCTCATACCCGCCCTCTACCCCGTCATACCCGCGCTTGTCGCGGGTATCTCGCCGTCACCGGTGCCCAACCCCGCCGGTCCTCACTCCGTCATTCTCGCCCCGAGCGGGAATCGGTCCCGCACCCCTTCAGCGCCCCATGCCCCCGCCCGTCGCCCCCGCGCACTTCTCCGTCGCCCCAGACTTGATCTGGGGCCCAAACCCAATCCTGTTCTCAGCACGAAGGCCAGAGTTACCCCGCCAACGCCCGTTCGCAGGTCATCTCGATACGCCGCGCCGCCGATAGCCGCTGTATGGATTCGCCAAATTCAGAAACGAAGTGGGACAGCAGTTGGGAAGAGTGCTGCGAGATCCCTCGTCCGTGTGAATGTGAACTAGCTACGTCCACGGCTGCGGCGTTGCGCCACTGCCCACAGCGCCGGCAGCGAGGCACACAGCAAGGCGAGGGCGACCACTCCGACCGGCAAAGCGCCGCCGCGATCGAGCAGGCCGCCTGTGCCTGTGCTCGGCAGCCCTCCGCCGCGCAGCCAGGCCGGCACATCGGCCGCGCCGTTGTAGAGCATCCAGCAAGAAACCGCGCCGTCCTCGCCGAGCGCGCAGGCGTGATATGTCCCGGCGCTGATCTGTGAGTACTCGCCCGCCGGCGGCTGCGCTTGTCCGTCGAATGTGTAGCCCCAGCACCTGACCGTGCCGCTCTCGCGCAGCCCGCAGGTGTGTGCGTAGCCCGCGCTGACCGTGCTGAACGCTCCGTCCGGCGCGTCCGCCCGTCCGTCGGCGTTGTATCCCCAACACTCGACCGTTCCGTTCGTGCGCAGCCCGCAGGTATGCAGCCCGCCCGCGCTGACGGGGGCGAAGGGCCAGCTTGGCGCGTCCGCTTGGCCGAACCTGTTGTCGCCCCAGCACTTGACCGCGCCGTTCGCGAGCCGCCCGCAGGCGTGGTCCTCGCCCGCGCTGAGGGCGCGGAACGACCACTTCGGCGCATCCGTCTGGCCGTTCCGATTGTCTCCCCAGCACTCCGGCACACGACTCCGACGCAGCCCACAGGTGTAGCGGCCGCCTGCGCTAATCGCACTGAACGACCCGCCCGGCGCGTCCGTCTGGCCGCTCCCGTTGTCGCCCCAGCACTCGACTTCACCGCTCTCGCGCAGCCCGCAGGTATGGTCCGAGCCCGCGCTGACGGCGCGGAAGCGCCCGCCCGGCGCGTCCGTTTGGCCGCTCGAGTTGTCTCCCCAGCACTCAATCGCGCCCGAGTTGAGCAGCGCGCAGGCATGCTCGCTGCCGACCGTGACCGCGACCGCTCGCCCCCCGTCCAGGGCCTCCGCGCCCGGCGCGTCAAGGGCAACGACCGCCGCAACGGCCAGGATGGCTGCCAGGGCAACGGCGGCAAAACGGCGCGCGTGGGTCGGCATCGGGGCTCCTTCGTCGCCGGGCGTGTAAGGCTAGACGACGGGCAATCCGCAGTTGTTCCGCGCACGGCGGGAAACGCGCGCAAATCAGGCGCGCGCCGGGCAGGGGGCAATCGGGTTTAGCCT
The DNA here is from genome assembly GCA_965242565.1 of Dehalococcoidia bacterium. Taxonomy (GTDB): domain Bacteria; phylum Chloroflexota; class Dehalococcoidia; order Bin125; family Bin125; genus CATQGW01. The sequence goes on from OZ251457.1 coordinate 2,972,616, forward strand.
GTCCGCATGGCGGACGGGTTGCAGCGGATTGTCGTGGTCGGGGCGTCGCTGGCGGGGCTGAACGCCGCGGAGGCGCTGCGCGGGTTGGGGTTCGAGGGTGAGCTGACGCTGGTCGGCGCCGAACCGAGCCCGCCCTACGACCGCCCGCCGCTCTCCAAGCAACTACTGACCGGCGAATGGGAGACGGATCGCCTGCCGCTGCGCAGCCAGGCCGAATTGGATGCGCTGCAAATCGACTGGCGGCTGGGCCGCCGCGCGGCATCGCTCGAGCTCGCGGCGCGCGCGCTGCGGCTGGAGGACGGCGAGCCGATCTCGTTCGACGGATTGATCATCGCCACCGGTGCGTCGCCGATCGCCCTGCCCGGCTCGGAGCTGGAGGGCGTCCACACGCTCCGCACGGAGGCCGACGCTTTGGCGATCCGCGCCGCGTTTGAGCGCGGCGGACCGGTCGCGGTCGTGGGCGGCGGGTTTATCGGCGCGGAGGTCGCCTCGTCCGCGCGGGAGCGCGGACTGGAGGTGACGCTGATCGAGGCGCTCGATGCGCCCATGCTCGCCCCGCTCGGCGAGCGGATTGCGGGCTTCATGGCCGATCTGCACCGCGATGCGGGCGTCGATCTGCGTACCGGCCGCCGCGTCGTCGAGTGGCTCGGCGACGAGCGCGTCGAGGGATTGCGCCTCGACAACGGGGAGGTGGTCGAGGCGTCCACCGTGATCGTCGGCGTCGGTGTACGCCCCACCGTCGATTGGCTGGCCGATGCTGGCCTCTCGATCGGCGACGGCGTGATCTGCGATCAATATCTGCGGGCCGCGCCGGGCGTGTTCGCCGCCGGTGATGTCTGCCGCTGGCCCAACGCACTGCTGCGCCCCTTCGCCTACGCGGAGCCGCAACCCACGATGCGCGTCGAACACTGGACCAACGCGGTCGAACAAGGCGCGGCTGCCGCCGCCAATCTGCTCGCCGAATCGCGCGGCGAGCCGCTCACCCCGTTCGCGCCGATCCCGTACTTCTGGTCCGACCAGCACGGCCTGACGCTGATGGCCGCGGGGATTACCAGTCCGCACGACGTAATGGCGGTGGTACACGGCAGCCTGGAGGAGCGCCGCTTCGCCGCGCTCTACGGCCGGCACGGCTATCTGAGCGGGGTGGCGGCGGTCGCTTGGCCGCGCATGCTGCGTCGTTATCAGTCGCTGATCCGCGAGCGGGCCGAGTGGAGCGACGCGCTGGCGGCGTCGCGCGAAATCGAGAGCTGAGCCGTCTACGCTGAACTCGACAACGAGAGGCGGACGCGATGAGCTGCCGCGAAGAACCGGATCCGCTGCGCGACGCCGGCGCAATAGCCCCGGCGATCGTCGCCGGTCTTTCGGGCCTGGACCCTGAGCAGCTTGAGCATTGGCACACCGACGGCTTACTGCCCGCCTCCGTCGTCAACGACGACCCGGACCGCGAAGAGTTCGGCGACCCGCCCTGCTATTACAGCTGGAGCGACCACCACCGCGTCCTCGGCGCCGCCAAGCTGCTCGAGCTCGGTCTCGCCGAATCCGACCTGCCCGCCGCGCTCGCCCGCCTCGACGCCGCCTGCCCCCAGTGGGCGGTGAGGCTGATATCTGGGCTACTGGAGCCTGCGCTGCCGCAGAAAATCGACGCCTCCCGCTTCATCGCCGAGCGCTGGCACGAAGGAGCGCTCGGCAGGCTCTACCCGTTCGGCGACTCGATCGAAATGGTCCCGGGACGCTGCGACGCCGAGCCGACGATCCGCCGCCGGCGCATTCGCACCGCCATGCTGGCGCACGAACATACGCCCGCAGCGGGTATCGAACGGCTCGCGCATTCGTATCGGCTGCCCCAGTACGCAGTGCGCCGCGCTCTCGAGTTCGAGCAGGCGCTGCACAGCCTCGAGCAGATCCATGCGCCTGCTGCTGGATGAGAACATGGCGACCGGCCTGGCGGACGAGCTCAGCGCTCGCGGCCACCCGACCGATCACGTTGAGCTGCTGGGGCTGAAGAGTGAGCCCGACAGCACCATTCTCGCCTTCGCCGTCGCGCAGGGCTATGAAGCCGTCGTCACCAAAGACCGTTACTCGGAAGGCGGCGCTCGTCTCGCCGCATTGCGCGCCATGCGCGACGGCCTGCGCATCATCCAACTCCGATTTCAGCAAGACATTCGCGGCTCCGGGTCAGACGATCAACAACTCCAACTGATCCTCGACCACGAGCGCGAAATCGAGCAGGCCGTCGCCCCCGACTCCCCAATCCGCCAACTCATCCTCAACCACGCCGTCGGCGGCGTCACTCGCACCATCACCGCCGACCAAGTCGCCGCAACCCTGCGCCGCCTCGAACCGCGAGCCGCGGAGAGCTGAGCCGTCTACGCTGAGAGCGACGAGAGGCGGACGCGATGAGCTGCCACGAAGACCCCGATCCGCTGCGCGATGTCGGCGCAATCTCCCCGACCATCGTCGCCGGTCTTTCGGGCTTGGACCCTGAGCAGCTTGAGCATTGGCGCGCCGCCGGCCTGCTGCCCGCCTCCGTCGTCAACGACGACCCGGACCGCGAAGAGTTCGGCGACCCGCCCTGCTACTACAGCTGGAACGACCACCACCGCGTGCTCGGCGCCGCCAAACTGCTCGAGCTCGGTCTCGCCGAATCCGACCTCCCCGCCGCGCTCGCCCGCCTCGACGCCGCCTGCCCGCAATGGGCGGTGAGGCTGATATCTGGGCTACTGGAGCCTGCGCTGCCGCAGGAAATCGACGCCTCCCGCTTCATCGCCGAGCGCTGGCACGAAGGACCGCTCGGCAGGCTCTACCCGTTCGGCGACTCGATCGAAATGGTCCCGGGACGCTGCGACGCCGAGCCGACGCTCCGCCGACGCAGGATCGATACAGCCATGCTTGCCCGCGAACACCGCACGGTGAGCGTTGACGCGCTCGCGCGTTCGTATCGGCTGCCCCAATACGCAGTGCGCCGCGCTCTCGAGTTCGAGCAGGCGCTGCACAGCCTTGAGCAGATCCATGCGCCTGCTGCTGGATGAGAACATGGCGACCGGTCTGGCAGACGAGCTCAGCGCCCGCGGCCACCCAACCGATCATGTCCAGGGCTGGCAACTGCAAGGCGGCGCCGATGGTGTCATCCTCGCTCTCGCCCTCGCTCAGGGCTACGACGCCGTGATCACCAAAGACCGCTACCGCAAGGGCGACGCCCGCCTCGCCGCGCTCCGCGCCATGCGCGACGGCCTGCGCATCATTCAACTCAGGTTTCGGCAAGACATCCCGGACGCGGATTCCGCCGCAGCGCAACTCCAACTGATCCTCAACCACGAGCGCGAAATCGAGCGCGCTGTCGCCCCCGACTCCCCAATCCGCCAACTCATCCTCAACCACGCCGTCGGCGGCGTCACTCGCACCATCACCGCCGACCAAGTCGCCGCAATCCTGCGCCGCCTCGAACCGCGAGCCGCAGAGGGCTGAGCCGTCTACGCTGAAACCGACAACGAGAGGCGGATGCGATGAGCTGCCACGAAGACCCCGATCCGCTGCGCGACGCCGGCGCAATCGCCCCGACCATCGTCGCCGGGCTTTCGGGCTTGGACCCTGAGCAGCTTGAGCATTGGCGCGCCGCCGGCCTGCTGCCCGCCTCCGTCGTCAACGACGACCCGGACCGCGAAGAGTTCGGCGACCCGCCCTGCTACTACAGCTGGAACGACCACCACCGCGTGCTCGGCGCCGCCAAGCTGCTCGATCTCGGCCTCGCCGAATTCGACCTCCCCGCTGCGCTCGCCCGCCTCGACGCCGCCTGCCCGCAGTGGGCGGTTGAACTGCCAATCCGCGCGCTCGAAAAAGCGCTGCCGCAGGCAGTCGACGCCCGCCGCTTCTGGGCCGAGCGTCGGCACGAAGGCTCGTTGGGCAGGATGTACACCTTCGCCGACGCGGTTGAGATGGATCCCCACATCGGCAAAGGCGACCCAACCGTTCGCGGCCGCGGCGTCGACGCTTGCATGCTCGCGCGGTTCCACACCGGCGGCCTCAGCATCGAGACCATCGCCGAGGATTATTGGCTCCCCGCATCGCAGGTGCGGCGGATCATTGAGTTCGACCACACGCTCCGAAAGACTGCGATGAGCAATGCGCCTGCTGCTGGATGAAAACATGGCGCCCAGCCTGCCGGCGGCCTTGATGCGCCGCGGCCTCTCTGCCGATCACACGGCGACTCTCAACCTCAACCGAACCGCCGACCCGATCGTGCTCGCCTTCGCTGTTGCCCGCGGCTACGACGCCGTGATCACCAAAGACCGCTACCGCAAGGGCGACGCTCGCCTCGCCGCGCTCCGCGCCATGCGCGACGGCCTGCGCATCATTCAACTCAGGTTTCGGCAAGACATCCCGGACGCGGATTCCGCCGCAGCGCAACTCCAACTGATCCTCGACCACGAGCGCGGAATCGAGCGCGCCCTCGCCCCCGACTCCCCAATCCGCCAGTTAGTCATCAACCACGCCGTCGGCGGCGTCACCCGCGCCATCACCGCCGACGAGGTCGCCGCAACCCTGCGCCGCCTCGAACCGCGAGCCGCAGAAGACCACTAGCCCCGCTCACTGCCAGCCAGCCCGCCGACGCTGCCCCCGCTCCGCATAACCCGCCGCCAGCGCCAACAGTGCCTGCCCCGATCCCAACCGACGGCGCAACCCGTCATAACTGCTCTCCCCCCGCACAATCCGGCAGAACGCGCCCCAGAAACGCCCTGAACGCCGCAGCAACTGCACATACGGCCACGGACGCTGATGAAATAGCGCCTGCAACTCCCGCGCCGCCGCCAACTCCGGCTCGATCTCCGCCAGCACCCCCGCCTCATACGCGCCCAAATCCAAAGCCGCGCCGTCCAGATACCCCAGCGCCGCCTCCGCCGCCAACTGCCCCGAGCGAATCGCATTCCCGATCCCCTCCCCCGAAAGCGGATCAATCAGCCCCGCCGCATCGCCCACCAGCGCCGCCGGCCCGACGGTCAGCGCCTGCCCCGCATCGCGCAGCGGCAGATGGTGCGCCCGCAGCTGCTCCAAACCCGCCGGCTCAAACCCCTCGCTCCGCGCATAAGCGGCCAACTCCCCGCGCAGCGACCGCGCGCCAATCGGATAGCCGCCCACCCCCAGGTTGCAATGCTCGCCCTTGGGGAACACCCAGCCGTAGCCGCCGGGCATCGAGCCGAGCTCCAGCCCCACATGCTCCGTCCAGCGCCCGGCCGCCGCCTGCGAGCGCGGCGCGTTGCCCTCTAGCGCCACCGCCGCCCGCAGCCGCGGCAGCCCCAGCGCCCGCCGACACACCCCGTTCGCGCCGTCGGCCGCGATGACCACGCCGGCCCGGATCAGCCCGCCGCCCGCCGTGCGGACGACGGCCGCCCCATGTGACTCGACATATGACTCGCCGCCGCCCCCCCCGTCGCGCGCGCCGCCGATCTCGATCCCGCGCACCGCCTCCCCCTCCCGCAACTCCGCGCCCGCCTCCGCCGCACGCTCCGCCAGAAACGCATCCAGACGCGACCGCTGCGTCATCACCGCCAGCCGACGCTCCCAGCGGTGGCTGAACTCCGCCCCACGCCGATAGCGCACCCGAAAACCGCGAATCTCCCGCTCCACCACCGGCGCAATGTCGAACGGCAGCTGCCGCAGCGCGCTCACCAGCACCCCGCCCCCGCACGGCTTGTCGCGCGGAAACCGCGACCGCTCCAGCACAACCACCGCAGCGCCCGCCGAGGCCAGCGCGTGCGCCGCGCTCGAACCGCCCGGCCCCGCCCCCACCACCACCGCATCCGCCCGCATCGCTCAGCCCCCCCCGCGCATCGAGCCCGATGTCGAGTCTCCCGCCGAGCCCGCCGCCCGCGTCCGCGCATAGCGATCCAGCCCCGCCTTCAGCCCCGCCGCAATCGGCGCAGCAAAACAGAAGCCAATCGCCGCCGCCGGCGCATCGAACGCAATCGCCAAAAACGGCAGCGGCGCGGCCACCAGCAGAATGCCCAGCTCCGCAATCCCCGTGACCAAATAGGTCAGCCCGCCCACCACAAACGTCGCCCCAAACTGCCACGGCAGAAACGCCCCCGCCGCGCCCAACGCCGTCGCCGCCGCGCGCCCCCCATTGAAGCGCAGAAACACCGGAAACATGTGCCCCACCATCACCAGCGCGCCCGCCGCCGCCCACCAGCCCGCCTCCAGCGACCACCAGCGCGCAATCGACACCGCCAGCAGCCCCTTCCCGATATCCGCCAGAATGATCACCGCCCCCGCCCCCTGCCCCGCCCCCTCCCGCGCCGCATTCGCCGCCCCCACATTCCCGTCCCCCACCAGCCGCAAATCCCCCCCCGTCCGCCAGCGAAACACCAGCCACGCCACCGGCGCCGAGCCCAGCAAATACGCCAGCACCAGCGTCGCCCCCTCAGCCATCCGCCTACTCCAAGCCCCCGCCCCAACCAGTCCCCCAATCCTACCGCCCCACCCCGCCACATCCGCGCCCCCTCTCTCTCGTCATTCCCGCCCCCTCTTCCTCGTCATTCCCGCCCCCTCTTCCTCGTCATTCCCGCCCCCGAGCGGGAATCGGCCCCATCCCACCTCCAACCCCGTCCCCAAGATTCCGTCGCCCCAGACTTGATCTGGGGCCCAAACGGCGGTGGTCGGCGGGACGAGGCCCCGAGCGGCCCGCGAACAGGGTCGGCGGATGGCTCGGGGGTCTGGCGCTGCGCACAACGTTGGGTATGGGTTCCAGATCAAGTCTGGAACGACGGACAGGGGGCGCTGGGGCGACGGAGGCGGCGCGGGGAGACTCCCGCTCGGGGGCGGGAATGACGGAAGAGAGCCCCCGTCGCCCCAGACTTGATCTGGGGCCCAAACGGCGGTGGTCGGCGGGACGAGGCCCCGAGCGGCCCGCGAACAGGGTCGGCGGATGGCTCGGGGGGTCTGGCGCTGCGCACAACGTTGGGTATGGGTTCCAGATCAAGTCTGGAACGACGGACAGGGGGCGCTGGAACGACGGACGGGGGGCGCTGGGACGACGGAGAGGGCGCGGGGAGACTCCCGCTCGGGGGCGGGAATGACGGAGGAGAGGCCCCGTCGCCCCAGACTTGATCTGGGGCCCAAACGGCGGTGGTCGGCGGGACGAGGCCCCGAGCGGCCCGCGAACAGGGTCGGCGGATGGCTCGGGGGTTGGGCGCTGCGCACAACGTTGGGTTTGGGTTCCAGATCAAGTCTGGAACGACGGACAGAGGCGGACAGAGGGGGAGGCGGGATGCGGCGTCGGCGCCGCGCCGATTCCCGCTCGGGGGCGGGAATGACGGAGGAGAGTCCCCGTCGCCCCAGACTTGATCTGGGGCCCAAACGGCGGTGGTCGGCTGGACGAGGCCCCGAGCGGCCCGCGAACAGGGTCGGCGGATGGCTCGGGGGTTGGGCGCTGCGCACAACGTTGGGTATGGGTTCCAGATCAAGTCTGGAACGACGGACAGGGGGCGCTGGAACGACGGACAGGGGGCGCTGGAACGACGGACAGGGGGCGCTGGGACGACGGAAAGGGCGCGGGCGCGACAGAACAGCTACCACCCGCGCCCCGGTCCACCCCCAGGTTAAAATCCCGTAAAGCGGGGGGGGGGGGGGGGCACAAAAAACCCTTGATCATCGCCCCGCTGCCTCTAGGGTATGCTGTATCAGCCGACGCGCACCGCCCTCGCAACGCGCCGCCCTTCGGGAGGATGTCCGTGCCCCTGCCGCCCCCTCTGCCCCAACTTGCCCACCTGACCGCCCGCCCCATCCGCGCAGCCCTCCTCGCCCTCGCCGCCCTGCTGGCGCTCGCCGCCGCGCTCGCACTCGCCGCGCCCTCTTCTGCCGCCCCTCCGGCCGACCTTGAACTGCTCCTCAGCCTCGCCAACGACGAGGACAACGTCGTCCCGCCCAACTCCACCATCACCGTCGCCGCCAGCCTCCGGCACAGCGGCATCGGTCACAACATCGAAATCGAAAGCGGCGTCCTCCGCATCAACGGCGCCTTCGACTTCGAGGGCGTCGGGCGCGCCCGCGTCAACATCGCCGGGCAGCAGGTCGGCGCCACCGCCTGGCGCGGCTCCGGCGCCGAATTCGGCGACCGCTTCGGCGCATTCGGCGGCGCTATCCTCGACGACGACACCTTCTTCATCCGCGCCCTGCAGAGCAACTACACCGGCCAAATCTGGCTCACCGGTGCCGGCAAGGTCTACGTCTACGACACGGCCAGCAAAACCGAGATCGGCATCATCAATCCGCCCGCCGGCGCCTCGCAGACCTCCTTCACCGAGGGCTTCGCCGCCTATCAGGAAGACGCCGACACCGGCTGGGTCTTCGTCGGCTCCCCGCGCGACTCCGTGACCGTCGCCGGCGCCAACTGCTACGTACGCACCCGCTGGGGCCAGGTCTTCGGCACCTGGCAAACCAGCCAGACCAGCACCGGCACCTCCTGCCGCGAAGTCGGACGTCTCTACATCTACAAAGTCGACCGCTCCGTCAGCCCCATGACCGTCTCCTCCACCCCCTGCGCCACCGTCGCCCCCAACGCCACCGACGCCGTCTTCCAGCGCAACTCCGGCGACGGCGACCTCGGCGGCTTCTTCGGCTATGGCGTCGCCGTCAACGAACAGACCGACACGCTGGTCGTCGGCGCGCCCAAAATGCACCTCACCGGCGCCGCCCTGGTCTTCACCAAGCCCACCAGCTCGGGCGGCTGGTGCGACCTCACCTACACCGACGGCGTCAGCCTCACCCCCACGCCGATCCCCACCGACGGCGGCAACTGGGGCAGCGCCACCAACCTGCAGAAGAGCTACTCCGGCCGCCACTGGAGCACCGACAGCCAGGGCTCCGGATTCGGCCAGCACATCGACTTCTCCGCCGACGGCAGCACGATCGTCTTCGGCTCCTTCCTCAAGCGCTACAACGACAGCAACTCCGACCTCGCCAGCGGCAAACATGATGTCGGCGAGGTCGACATCTACGTCAGGCCGTCCGGCGGCTGGGCCGCCGCCACCAGCCCCGACGCGCGGCTCTTCGTCACGCCCGAGGTCAACGAGCTGCGCCTCGGTCAATATCTCGCCGTCTCCCACGACGGCCAGACGATCGCCGCCGCCGCCCCACAACGCCCGCAACGCACGCCCGACTGGCCCGGCAAGGTCTACGTGTGGAACCGCCCCTCCGGCGGCTGGACGGCCGACATCAACGGCGCGCACGGCACCATCACCAAGGTCAATGCGCCCGACGGTGGACAATTCGGACATCTCGGCGTCGACTTCAACCACGACGGTTCCAAGCTCGTCGTCAGCAACCACATCGGCGCCGGCCACTACGGGCGGGCTTGGATGTTCAGCGGGACCAACGGCGCCTGGACCAGCGAAACCACCGACGACGCCACCGAAATTAAGGCCCCCGAGCCGCGCGCCAGCGCTTTCTTCGGCGTCGCCCGATTCGCTTCCGACGGCCGCCAGCTGGTCGTCACTCAGCACGAGGACGCATCGGTCGACATGGCGATCGGTCCCGGCGCCGTCTGGCTCTTCGACGAGGACCTGGACCCGGTCTTCTTCGCCGGTTCCGCCTGCATGGTCGACAGCGGCCAGGCAGTTCAGGATTCCAGCGACGACGTCAACACCTGCCCGATTGACCTTCCCGACACCACCGACATCGTGATTCCCCACGGCACCCCCGAAGGAACGTTCACCATCTCCGGTACCGTCACCGTCGAGGGGCAGGTCTACAGCGGCGCGCTCAGCGTGCGGGTCGGCATGGCCAGAGAGGTTGCCAAAGCCTCGCTCACCTTCAACGACGCCGGCTTCACCTCGCTCGCCCCCGGCGAGAGCACCGAGCTGCGGCTCTCCGTGCTCAGCGAGACCGACCACGCGCCCGCCCCCGGCAGCATCACCTCGATCCTGCTCAACACCACCGTCGGCGCGCTCAGCACCAACATTAACGACACCGAGCGCGACCCCGCCGCCTTCTCCACCGCCAGGCGCAACCAGGACGGCTGCATCGGCGCGGGCGGCTTCACCTGCCAGGTGCCCACCGCCGCCGCCGTGCTCACCTCCGACAACGCCGACGAAATCCTCGTCACCCTCACCGCCCCGCGCGACGCCGCCCCCGGCCGCGCCGTCGTTACCGCCCGCGTCATCTCCACCGCCGGCGACACCTTCACCGCCTCCCGCGCCGTCGTCATCACCGGCCCCTTCCACGCCCTCCAGATCGCCGAGCCGGCCGCCAGCATCCTCAACGTCGGCACGCCCGACGAGGGCGCAAACCGCGACGACCGCGACCTCCTCCGCCTCGCCGTGACCGCCCAGGACGCCGCCGGCAACAACATCATCGTGCCCGATACCGCCGCCGCCGCCCGCGGCCGTCCCCGCGCCATCCCCACCCACCGCCTCGTCATCATCGGACCCGACGACAAGCGCGCGCCCGCCGGCATCAGCGCCCGCTGGGCCCCCAGCACCACCGGCTCCGGCCTCGCCGTCGACGCCGACGGCAACCCGCTGATCGAAATCGATGTCGACGCCGAGCCGAGCGCCGCCCTCTCGACCGGCGTCTACACCCTCGAAGCGCGCGTCGACCGCCGCCTCTGGACCCGCGAATTCCGCGTCGCCGGCGGCCCCGCCGCCATCGTCATCGGCGCGCCCGCCACTGCCGAGGCCAACTCCCGCATCACCGTCTCCGCCACTGTCACCGACGCCGATGGCCGCCCCGTCGCCGACGGCACCCCGGTCGACTTCAGCGAACAGCGCATCGGTACCACCCCCGTCCTGATCGTCCTCTCGCCCGCCACCCAGCGCACCGTCGACGGCGCCGCCTCCGTCGAGATGCTCGTCGTCAACGCCGGCCGCGCCTACGTTCGAGTCGCCGCCGGCAATGTCGCCGATGTGCGGGTCATCCAGTTCGGCGCCGCCGCCGGCCCCGCCGTCATGCCCGCCGAGCAACTCAGCGTCACCGAACCCGGCAACTACAGCGTCTGGCTCAGCAACGAACCCGTCGTCGCCTCCAGCCTGCTCCCCGCCCTCGAAGGCGCCGGCGGCGTCTGGCAGTGGAACGGCCAGCGCTGGATCGGCTACTCCGTGGTCACCGGCCTGCTGGTCCCCGGCTCCGTCGACTTCCTCATCGAGCGCGGCAGCATCCTCTGGCTCAGCCTCCCCGAGTAACCCGCCGCACCCCACGCGGGCGGGCCCGCCCGCGCCCAACCCCCGCCGCCCCCCCACTTCCCGTCACCCTCGCCCCCTCTCCCCACGCCGCCACACCCGCGCCGCCCACTCCGTCATACCCGCGGCAAGCGCGGGTATGACGGTGGAGAGGTTCCGTCGCCCCAGACTTGATCTGGGGCCCATACGGCGGTCGTTGGCAGGACGAGGCCCCGAGTGGCCTGCGAACGGGGTTGGGTGGACCGCTCGGGACCTCTTGCTGCGAACAGGGTTGGGTTTGGGTTCCAGATCAAGTCTGGAACGACGGAAGGAGTGGGTTAGGGGTGGTGGGGGTTGGGAGGTCGGGTGCGGCGTGGGTGCCGCTCACGTCGAGATACCCGCGTTCGGGCCGGGGGCAGGCTCCGCGGCAAGCGCGGGTATGACGGTGGAGAGGTTCCGTCGCCCCAGACTTGATCTGGGGCCCATACGGCGGTCGTTGGCAGGACGAGGCCCCGAGTGGCCTGCGAACGGGGTTGGGTGGACCGCTCGGGACCTCTTGCTGCGAACAGGGTTGGGTTTGGGTTCCAGATCAAGTCTGGAACGACGGAAGGAGTGGGTCAGGGGCGGTGGGGGTTGGGAGGTCAGGAGCGGCGTGGGTGCCGCTCACGTCGAGATACCCGCGTTCGGGCCGGGGGCAGGCTCCGCGGCAAGCGCGGGTATGACGGTGGAGAGGTTCCGTCGCCCCAGACTTGATCTGGGGCCCATACGGCGGTCGTTGGCAGGACGAGGCCCCGAGCGGCCTGCGAACGGGGTTGGGTGGACCGCTCGGGACCTCTTGCTGCGAACAGGGTTGGGTTTGGGTTCCAGATCAAGTCTGGAACGACGGAGGGGGGGCTGGGGGTGGTGGGGGTTGGGAGGTCGGGTGCGGCGTGGGTGCCGCTCACGTCGAGATACCCCCGTTCGGGCCGGGGGCAGGCTCCGCGGCAAGCGCGGGTATGACGGTGGAGAGGTTCCGTCGCCCCAGACTTGATCTGGGGCCCATACGGCGGTCGTTGGCAGGACGAGGCCCCGAGCGGCCTGCGAACGGGGTTGGGTGGACCGCTCGGGACCTCTTGCTGCGAACAGGGTTGGGTTTGGGTTCCAGATCAAGTCTGGAACGACGGAAGGAGTGGGTTAGGGGCGGTGGGGGTTGGGAGGTCGGGTGCGGCGTGGGTGCCGCTTACGTCGAGATACCCCCGTTCGGGCCGGGGGCAGGCTCCGCGGCAAGCGCGGGTATGACGGTGGAGAGGTTCCGTCGCCCCAGACTTGATCTGGGGCCCATACGGCGGTCGTTGGCGGGACGAGGCCCCGAGCGGCCTGCGAACGGCGTTGGGTGGACCGCTCGGGACCTCTTGCTGCGAACAGGGTTGGGTTTGGGTTCCAGATCAAGTCTGGAACGACGGAGGGGGCTGGGGGTGGTGGAGGTTGGGAGGTCGGGTGCGGCGTGGGTGCTGCTCACGTCGAGATACCCCCGTTCGGGCCGGGGGCAGGCTCCGCGGCAAGCGCGGGTATGACGGAAGGGTGTGGCGCGGGTATGACGGAGTGGGGGTGGCGCGGGTATGACGGAAGTGCGAACCCCCAGCCCTCAGGCCGACGCCACCGGCGTCAGCCAGTGCTCATAGCCCTCCAGACGCCCCAGAATCGCGTCGAAATACAGCCGCTCCAACTGCCCCGTGATCGGCCCCGTCTCGCCCCCGTTCACCACCCGACGATCGACCGACGCGATCGGCGTCACGTGCGCGGCCGTCCCCGTCATGAACACCTCATCCGCAATCCACAGCTCCGAGCGGTCGATCGTCCGCTCCACCGTCCGCACCCCCAACTCCCGCTCCGCCAGCTGGATCACCGCATCCCGCGTGATCCCCACCAGAATGTTGTCGTTGCTCGGCGGCGTGTAGAGCACCCCGTCGTTGACGATGAAGATGTTCTCTCCGCTGCCCTCGGAGACATGCCCGTCGTCGTTCAGCATGATCGCCTCGTCGAAGCCCGCCGTCTCCGCCTCCGTCTTCGCCAGCGCCGAGTTGATGTAGACCCCCGTCACCTTCGCCCGCACCGGAATCGACGTGTCGTCGGTGCGCCGCCAGGAGGAGGTCATCACGTGGACGCCGCCCGTCGTGTCCAGATACGCCCCCCACGGGATCAGGAAGGCGAGGAAGTCGTCCGCCACGTTGTGCATCCGCACGCCCAGCGCCTGCTCCGACTTGTAGACCATCGGGCGGATGTACAGGTCCTCGCGGAAGCCCGCGCGCTGCACCAGCTCGATGGTCATCTCGCACAGCTCATCGTCGCTCTGCGGCAGCTCCATCAGCATCGCGTGCGCCGATTTGCGCAGCCGCTCGTAGTGCTCGCGCATGCGGAACAGATAGAGCTGCTCCGACTCCGCGTTCCAGTTGGCGCGGATGCCCTCGAACACGGCCGTGCCGTAGTGCAGGGCATGGGTCATGATGTTGATTTTGGCGTCGGCGAGCGGCATGAACTCGCCCTCGAAGTAGGCCATCGGCGTCGCGGACATCGCCCGGCTCCTGTCTCCCCGCAGTCGCGGCGGCAGCGCGCGTTCACTCCACCGAGTATACGTCCGCATCCCCCCAACCCCGCGAAACCCACATTACGCCCCAACCCCAAACCGCCCCCAACGCGCGTGATACCGTCCCCCTGTGACCACCCCAGCCAGCCCCAGCTACCGCGTCGGCGGACGCGACATCACCGTCCTCAGCGACGGTGTGATCTGGCTCGACGCCGGCGCCGTCTTCGGCCTCGTCCCCAAAATCATGTGGTCCCGCGTCACCGGCGAGACCAACGAGCGCAACCAAATCCCCCTCGCCCTCAACTGCCTGCTGCTCGAATCCGACGGCAAAATCGTCCTGATCGAAACCGGCCAGGGCGACAAGGACTTCGAGCAGACCCGCAGCCGCGGCTGGGAGCCCGAGCACGGAACGCTGCTCGACGACCTCGCCCGCAACGGCGTCCAACCCGCCGACGTCGACATCGTGATCAACACGCATCTGCACAACGATCACACGGGCTGGAACACCGTCGAGCGCGGCGGCCGGCTGCGCCCCACCTTCCCCAACGCCCGCTACTGGATCCAACGCGGCGAGTGGGACGAAGCCATGCAGCCCAACGAGCGCACCCGCGCCACCTATCTGCCCCAAAACCTCCTGCCCGTCGCCGAGGCCGATCAGCTCGAATTCATCGAGGGCGAAACCCGCGTCACCTCCGAAATCACCGTGATCGAGACGCCCGGCCACACCGCGAACCACGCCTCGGTGGCGATCTCGAGCGGCGGCGAGACCGCCGTCTACCTCGGCGACATGATCCAGCACCAGGTGCAACTCGAGCGCGTCGCCTGGCTCAGCGCCTTCGATGTCCTCCCGCTCGTCAACCTCGAAACCAAAAAGCGCCTCGTCGCCGAGGCGATCGAGCGCCGCCACCTGCTGATCGCCGTCCACAACCCCTTCCCCGGCGCCGGGCGCCTCTCCCGCACCGACGAAGGCCGCACCCGCTGGACCCCGGAACCGCCCCACAACACGCCCCACAACGCCTGATCCCCCCCAACCACAGCAAGCGACCGCAGCACAGGAGACCGCGCGAATGGCTTTCGGCGAACACCCCATGATGGATCCGATGATGAACCCCGAGGCCGCGCTCGCCTCGCTGCCCAAGCCGCGCCGCAAAATCTGGCGCGAGGAACTGCTCGTTGACGACATCTTCCTCGCCTACAAGGACCGGACCGACATTTTGCCCGAGCCCGAACTGATCGAGCGCATCTTCCTGCTCATCCGCCGCCGCGACCGACACCTCGTCGTCCGCCTCGGCGACCGCAGGCAGCCATGGGAACTACCGATCCTCGAATTCGAGATCGAGCCGCGCCCCGAAGCAGGGCCGGAAGACGCTGACCAGGATGAGCGCCGCGTCCGCCTCGACGAAATGATCCGCACCGTCGTCTACGACACCTGGCAGGTTCCGCTGATCGACTGGGCGGTCCACACGCGCACGCAGATGACCGCCAAAGACAACCAGACCCAATACGAGCCGGGCGCGCGCCGCTACGAACTCGTCGTCACCGCCGAGTGCGCCGAGCCCGACGACCTCGCCGACGACACCGAGTGGGCCCGCCGCTTCTTCCCCCCGCGCGACATGAACCAGGTGCTGCGGCAGCGCTACATGGACCGCGAGGAGTTGGGGCTGGCGCACGAGCAGCAGGTCATCGCCGCCGCCAAATCATCCTGACCAACCCCGACCAAACCTGACCAAACCCGACCAGCCAAATCTGACCAGACCTGACAAAACCGACCACTACCGACCACCCCGAATCCCCTCCGACCAGATAGAAACCTGCCCGCCGACCACTCCCCGACCCCGCGAAAAAAATTCCCCCGACCACCCCGACCAGCGCCCACCAACCCTGACCAAACCGCACCCATCTACCACCCTGCGCCATGCTCGGCTACACTGCACACATCATGCGCATCGCTGCTCCGCTCACAGCCAACGGCGCGCCAGCCGCTGTACCGGTCGCTGTACCGGGGGGCTCCGCACAGCGCTCCGACGGTTGAACCACCGTCGGGCCGCGCCAACGGAGCCCTGCGCCGGTCTCGTGGCCGGCGCTTCCTGTATCCCCCGCAGCACCCGCCGCGCGCCCAACATGCGGCCAGCGCGCACCAGCGAAATGAGCACCCATGCGACTCTCCGGCGCTGAAATCCTCATGGAATGCCTCCGAGCCGAGGGCGTCGACGTCTTCTTCGGCTACCCCGGCGGCGTCGTCCTGCCGCTCTACCACAAGCTCGGCAACTACCCCGACATCAAGCATGTCCTCGTCCGCCACGAGCAGGCCGCCGCCCACGCCGCCGACGGCTACGCCCGCGTCTCCGGGCGCACCGGCGTCTGCCTCGCCACCTCCGGACCGGGCGCCACCAACCTCGTCACCGGGATTACCACGGCGCACATGGACTCCGTTCCCATCGTCGTGATCACCGGCAACGTCGCCCGCGACCTGATCGGCCGCGACGGCTTCCAGGAAGCCGACATCACCGGCATCACCCTCCCCATCACCAAACACAACTACCTCCTGATGCGCGCCAGCGAAATCGCCCAGGCCGTCAAAGAGGCCTTCCACATCGCCTCCACCGGACGCAAAGGCCCCGTGCTCGTTGACATCCCCAAGGACGTCTTCATCGAGGAGGCCGAGTGGGACGGCTACCCCACCGACGTCAGCCTGCGCGGCTACCCGATCATGGATGTGCCCCGCGACGACGAGGTCGCCGTCGCCGCCGACGTGATCAACAGCGCGAAGAAGCCGATCATCATCGCCGGCCACGGCGTCGTGCAGTCCGGCGCCAGCGCCGAACTGCTCGAGCTGGCGCGGCGCGCCGACATCCCGGTGTTGACCACCCTGCTCGGCATCTCGGGCTTCCCCGACGACCACCCCCTCTCCTTCGGCTTCCTCGGCATGCACGGCCACTTCTACGCCAACATGGCAGCCGACAAAGCCGACGTTGTGATCGGCATCGGGATGCGCTTCGACGACCGCGCGATGGGCCGCTTCAAGGACTTCAACCCCACCGCGCGGATCGTCCACATCGACATCGACCCCGCCGAAATCGGCAAGAACTTCATCACCCACGCGCCGGTCAACGGCGATGTGCGCGAGACGCTCGTCCGCCTGCTGCCCCGCATCCACGACGGCTCGCACCCCGAATGGCTGGCCGAAATCGAGGCGATCAAGGCCGCGCACCCCACCAACTACATCGATGAAGGCACCGCCGTCACCGGTCCTTGGCTGGTGCAGGCGCTCGCCGAGGAGACGCGCGGTCA
This sequence comes from Dehalococcoidia bacterium, assembly GCA_965242565.1. GTDB lineage: Bacteria > Chloroflexota > Dehalococcoidia > Bin125 > Bin125 > CATQGW01. Next base: position 2,989,617 of record OZ251457.1, read on the forward strand.
GGCGACGATCGTCACCGGCGTCGGCCAACACCAGATGTGGGGCGCGCAGTACTACCCCTACAGCCGCCCCCGCCAGTGGGTCACCTCCGGCGGCCTCGGCACGATGGGCTACGAAGTCCCCGCGGCGATGGGGGCGCAGTTCGCGCAGGACGAGCCGATCTGGTCGATCTGCGGCGACGGCGGCTTCCAGATGACCTCCCAGGAGCTCCAGACCGTGCGCGAGCACGACCTGCCGGTGCGCTTCGCGATCTTCAACAACGGCTTCCTCGGCATGGTGCGCCAGTGGCAGGAGCTGTTCTATGAGAACAACTACCACTCGGTCGATATCGGCCAGCCCGACTTTGTCAAGCTCGCCGACGCCTATGGCATTCCCGGCCTGCGCGCCGAAACCCGCGCCGAAGCCCGCCGGGTGATCCGCGAAAGCGAAACGATCGACGGCCCCGTCGTGATCGACTTCCAGCTCGAACCCGAGGAAAACGTCTGGCCGATGGTGCCCGCCGGCGCGGCGCTCTCCGAAACCATCGAGTCCGCCGAAGACCTCTAACCGCGCGAAACGAGGGAGCAACTGATGGCCTCGCGCAACACCATCGTCGCCCATGTCGAAGACCGCCCCGGCGTCCTCGCCCGCGTCGCCTCGCTCTTCCGCCGCCGCGGCTTCAACATCGAGAGCCTCACGGTCGGCCAGTGCGAAGAGCCCGGCCTCAGCCGCATGACCATCGTCGTCGACGGCGACGATCACCAGGTCAACCAGGTCTGCCGCCAGCTGTTCAAACTGATCGACGTCGTCTCCATCTTCGACATCACCTACGACCCGATGCTGGACCGCGAGCTGGCGCTGATCAAAGTCTCTGCCACCAACTTCAACCGCCGCGAAGTGCTCGACGTCGTCGAAATGTTCCGCGCCGATGTGGTCGATGTCCACAGCGACTCGCTAATCGTCCAAATCCTCGGCGACGAAGGCAAGGTCAACGCCGCGCTGGGCATGTTCCAGCAGTTCGGCGTGCTCGAAATGGTGCGCACCGGCCGCGTCGCCATGCGGCGCGGCGTCGACACCTCCAAGCCGCCCCCCGTCAGCGACTCGCAGCAGGCCGCCGCCGCCGTCCGCGCCATGCTCGGACGCCGCCCCGAAGGCGCGCTGCCCTTCGCCAGCGACTAACCGCATCACCCGCGCAACGCACAGCCGCACACAGCAAGGAGAACCCGATGCCCGCCACGATGTACTACGACGACGACGCCGACCTCGATCTGCTCAAGGGCAAAACGATCGGCGTGGTGGGCTTCGGCTCGCAAGGCCACGCCCACGCGCTCAACCTGCACGACAGCGGCGCCGACGTGATCGTCGGCCTCTACCCGGGCTCGCGCTCCTGGAACAAGGTCACCGACTCCGGCCTGCGCGTCGACACCGTGGCCAACGTCGCCGAAGCGGCCGACATCATCATGGTGCTCACCCCCGACCACATTCAGAAACAGATCTACGACCAGCACATCGCCCCCTCGATGGTCGAGGGCAAGACGCTGATGTTCGCCCACGGCTTCGCCATCCACTACAACCAGGTCGCCCCGCCGCCCGAGGTCGACGTCAGCATGATCGCCCCCAAGGGCCCCGGCCACCTCGTCCGCCGCGTCTTCGAAGAGGGCGGCGGCGTGCCCTCGCTGCTCGCCATCCACCAGGACGCCTCCGAAACCGCCAAGGACGTCGCGCTGGCCTACGCCAAGGGCATCGGCGGCACCCGCGCCGGCGTGCTCGAAACCACCTTCCTCGAAGAAACCGAAACCGACCTCTTCGGCGAGCAGTCCGTGCTCTGCGGCGGCGTCACGTCTCTGATGCAGGCCGCCTTCGAGACCCTCGTCGAGGCCGGCTACCAGCCCGAGTCCGCCTACTTCGAGACCATTCACGAGGTGAAGCTGATCGTGGACCTGATCTACGAGGGCGGCTTCGCCAACATGCGCTACTCCGTCTCCGACACCGCCGAATACGGCGACCTGACCCGCGGCCCGCGCGTGATCGACGACTCGGTCAAAGAGCGGATGCGCGGCCTGCTCAGCGACATCCAGGACGGCACCTTCGCCCGCGAGTGGATCATGGAGAACCAGACCGGGCGGCCCGGCTTCGACAAGCTGCGCGCCCGCGCCGCCGCCCACCCCAGTGAAGCAGTCGGCGCCGAGCTGCGCGGCATGATGGCCTGGCTCAACGAAGAAGCCGACTAGGGCCGCCCACACACCCGCCCCCCCCCGTCATTCCCGCCCCTTTCCGCTCCGTCATACCCGCGCTTGCCGCGGGTATCTCGACGTGACCAGCACGGAGCCCTGCTAGCCCGCCAGCCGGCCGCACGGAGTGATCTGCACCGGCGTCGCCTCGGACCTCCGGCGCGCCGGTGCTCTTTCCGTCGCCCCAGACTTGATCTGGGGCCCAAACCCAGCCCCCGCCCGCAACACAAGCCCCCAAACCACCTCCCCCTGCTACACCAGCCTCCCTTCCGTCATTCCAGCGCACGCTGGAATCCATACGGCGGTCGCCGGCGAGACCAAAGCCCTGAGTCCCCACAGACGGGCCTTGGCGGGCAACGCGGGGCTCTCACACCGCGCGCAACGTTGGGCTTGGGCCCCAGATCAAGTCTGGGGCGACGGAGTGGGCGAAGGGGGCGTCGGGCGGCGGCTCGGGGCGGTGGTGCCGCTCACGTCGAGATACCCGCGGCAAGCGCGGGTATGACGGAGTGGGGAGAGGGGCGGGTGTGACGGAGGGGGGCGCTGCTGGCAAGCTGATGTGCGCGAACGCGCTTTAACCCGTCGCCCGCGCGCCCGACGGCACCCCCCGCGCGCGCAGCAACTCCAACCACTCCCGCTGCGTGTGATGCCGAAACGCCTCGCTCAGCACTCCAGCCAGCGCATCCGCGTTTGCCAGCCGCGACTCCCGATCCGCGAAACGCGGATCATCCGTGATATCCAGCTGGAACTCCGGCAGATAGTCGCCCGTATCCGCCGGGTGCCGCTCGTGGTGGTCCCACTGGTGATTGGCCAGCGCGAACTCGCCCAGCGCCCCGCGCAGACGCCGCCAGTCCGCCTCGCTCTCCACCTCCAGATGCACCCAGCCGTCCGTCGCCCGGTAGGCCCGCCGCAGCGGATCCGTCGTCGCTGCCATCGTCGCCCGCTCCCCTCTCAGCCGGCCCGTCGCCGACTCGCCGCAGGCTATAGCCTGCGCGCGTCGCGATGCGGTCCGCCGGGCCGCCGCCGCGACCGAATGGAAGGAGCCCCCGATGCGCGCTGTGGCGATGCGAAACTTCGAGCTGGTCGTGGACGACGTGCCCCAACCCGAACCCGCCGAAGGCGAGGCGCTGGTCAAAACCCTCGCCTGCGGCATCTGCGGCTCCGACCTCCACTTCCTCAAATTCGGCCGGGAGATGATCGCCGCCTCCCGCGCCGAAGGCAGCGGACGCTTCGCCCCCGACATCGGCCGCGACATCGTGATGGGCCACGAATTCTGCTGCGAAGTCGTCGCCTACGGACCCAACACGTTGGAAACCGTGCCCGTCGGCGAGCGTTGCGTCTCCGTCCCCACCCGCGGCGCATACTCCAACGACTACCCCGGCGGTTACAGCGAGTACATGGTGCTCGACGCTTCGATGCTGCTGCCGGTGGCCGACTCGCTCGACACCCACCACGCCGCGACCACCGAGCCGATGGCCGTGGGGCTCCACGCCGTCCGCGCCGGCGCATTCGTCGACGAACCCGCCGTCATCTACGGCTGCGGCCCCGTCGGCCTCGCCACCATCGCCGCCCTCAAAATCGACGGTGTCGGCCCCATCGTCGCCGCCGACTTCTCCAGCCGCCGACGCGAACTCGCCGGCATCATGGGCGCCGACAGCGTGGTCGACCCCCGCGAACTCTCACCCGTCACCGCGCTCGAACGGATCGGCTCCTTCTCCGAAGCCGTCCTGTTCGACGCCGTCGGCGTCCCCGGCATGATCGCCCAACTCACCCGCGAAGCGCCCGACCGCGGGACCCGCATCGTCGTCGTCGGCGTCTGCATGCAGCAGGACACGATCCAGCCGCTGGCCGCAATCGAGAAAGAGCTGAGCTACAAATTCGTCCTCGGCTACACGCCCGACGAATTCGAGGAAAGCCTCCACGCCCTGGAAAACGGCCTGATCAACGCCGAACCGCTGGTCACCGGCGCAGTGGACCTCGACAACGTCGCAAGCGCGTTCGAGACGCTCGCCGACCCCGAAGACCACTGCAAAATCATGGTCACTCCCCATGAACAACAAGCGGAACGACAAGCGCTCTAACGCTCACGCCCGCGCGCTGTTCCCTATCATCGAAACCACACGACGAACCACATCGAGGTGAAACCCCATGGCCTACGACATCATCATCCGCGGCGGAACCATCGTCGACGGCTCCGGCGCGCCCCGCTTCCGCGCCGACCTCGCGATCCAGGACGGCCGCATCGCCTCCATCGGCCGCATCCCCGACGCCGCGCGCGAGGAGATCGATGCCGACGGACTGGTCGTCGCCCCCGGCTTCATCGACGGCCACACCCACTTCGACGCCCAAATCTCCTGGGACCCCTACGGCACCTCCTCCTCCTACCACGGCGTCACCTCCGTGATCATGGGCAACTGCGGCTTCACGCTCGCGCCTTGCCACCCCGACGACCAGGACCTCCTCATGCGCACCCTGGAGGCCGTCGAAGACATCCCCGCCGACGCCCAGCGCGCCGGCGTCGCCTGGACCTGGCAAACTTTCCCCGAATACCTCGACTTCCTCGAGCAGACGCCCAAAGGCCTCAACTACGGCGGCTACGTCGGACACACCGCCCTCCGCACCTACGTGATGCGCGAGCGCGCCTTCACCGAAGCCTCCGGCGAGGCCGACCGCGCCGAAATGAAGCGCATCCTGCGCGAAGCCGTGCAGGCCGGCGCGATGGGCTTCTCCACCACCCGCTCCCCCGCCCACAAAACCTCCGAAGGCGACCCCGTGCCCAGCCGCCTCGCCGACTGGAACGAGGTCCGCGAGCTCGTCATGGAGCTCGGCGCGCTCAACCGCGGCATGGTCGAGATCAGCGGCGAACCCACCATGGGACAGGACCCCAACGATCCCAACCACTACGAAAACCGCCTCCGCGACCTCGCCGTCGACTCCGGCCGCCCCATCTTCTTCCCCGCCCTCTCCAGCCGCCGCGCCGCGCCCGACGGCTGGAAACGCTGGTTCGACAACGCCGCCGAAGCCGCCGCCCGCGGCGCGCGCATGTTCGGCCAGGCCCACTCCCGCCAACTCGCCACCAACTGGTCCTACCGCACCGAAATGCCCTTCGACCGCCTCTCCGTCTGGCGCGACCTGCGCAAGCGCCCGCTCGACGAACAACTCGCCGCCTTCCGCGACCCCGACACCCGCGCCCGCCTCGTCCACATCGCCAACACCGAAGACGAAGACTTCACCAAAGTGATGCCCGCCCAGGCCCGCAAACCGTCCGACTGGGACTGGGTCTTCATCCTCGACCACGTCGACGGCACGCCCAACCGCTCGCTCGGCCAACTCGCGCGCGAGCGCGAAGAAGACCCCGTCGAAACCATGCTCCAAATCGGCATCGAGCAGGACCTCGACACCATCTACATGGTCCCCCTCGCCAACGAGTACCAGGACCAGGTGCTCGAAATCATGCGCGAACCCCGCTCACTCGTCACCTTCAGCGACGGCGGTGCCCACGTCTCGCAGATCATGGACTGCTCCCTGCAAACCCATGTGCTCACCCACTGGGTCCGCAACACCGGCGAACTCACCCTCGAAGAGGGCGTCAAGCTGCTCACCTGGGACATGGCCGCCGCCTGGGAGCTACCCGAACGCGGCCTGCTCCGCCGCGGCTACAAGGCCGACATCATCATCTTCGACCCCGACACCGTCGCCCCCCAACGCCCCGAAGTCGTCCACGACCTCCCCGCCCAACAGCGCCGCCTCCTCCAAAAAGCCACCGGCTACCACTACTCCATCGTCAACGGCGGCATCACTATGCGCAACGGCGAACCAACCGGCGTCACCACCGGCGAAGTCCTGCACTCCGTCTAACACCCCCGCTACCTCCGCCACACCCCCACTCCGTCATCCCCGCCCCCACTTCCTCGTCATCCCCGCCCCCCCCACTCCGTCATACCCGCCCCCGAGCGGGAATCGGCCCCGAGCGCCCTCCAACCCCCGTCACGCGCGCTCCCCTTCCGTCGCCCCAGACTTGATCTGGGGCCCATACCCAACGCCGTGCGCAGCGCCGACGCCCCAAGCCCGCCTCCTCCCGCCACTCCCGCCGCCGCCCCCACCCCGCCACACCCGCCCACCCCCACTTCCGTCATCCCCGCCCCCACTTCCTCGCCACACCCGCCCGTCCCCACTTCCCCGTCATCCCCGCCCCCCTCTCCCCGTCATTCCCGCCCCCGAGCGGGAATCGGCCCGAGCGCCCTCCAACCCCCGTCACGCGCGCTCCCCTTCCGTCGCCCCAGACTTGATCTGGGGCCTATGCGGCGGTCGTTGGCGGCACGAAGTCCCGAGCGGCCTGCGAACGGGGTTGGCGGGCTGCTCGGGGCCTCCGTGCCGCGAAGGGGGTTGGGTATGGGCCCCAGATCAAGTCTGGGGCGACGGAAGGAAAGGCGCCGGAACGAGGGGTGGCGGCGGGCTCGTGACAGATTCCCGCTCGGGGGCGGGAATGACGGAAAGGGAGGGGCGCGGGAATGACGGAAAGGGAGGGGCGCGGGAATGACGGGGTGGGAGGGGCGGGGCTGGGGAGGGGCGGGGGCGGTGGACCGCTTGGATGGATTGGATGGGGCGGGTGGTGCTAGGCTGCGGCTGGCATAATCTGGGTGCGGCTCTCCGCGGCATGCGGGGGGGCGGCTCTGCGCGACGGGCTGAAAGGGATCGATCATGTTGACCACTCTGGGCTTGCGCGGCCTTGCCGGACGGCTCGCTGCTCGCTCGGCCTCCCGATTCGCCTCCCTGCTGGCGCTGGGCGCGCTGATCGCGCTCGCGGCCGGAATCCTTACCCCCCCCCCCCACAAACGCGCAACAGCCGGGCGTTCCCGCGGGGTTGGAACTGACGCTTTCGCTGGTCGACGACTCCGATAATGTGGTGCAAGCCGGTTCGACGATCACGGTGCGCGGGCAGGTGCGGCTGGAGGCGGGGCCCGAGGAGTTGAGTATCAGCGCCGGCGCGCTGCGGCTCTCGGCGGACCAGTCCTGGGAAGTTAACGACCGCGCGCGGCTCGGCCTGAGCGACCAGCCGCTGCTACAAACCGTGAAGCAGAGCGGCGAAATCACCGCCTACACCAACACGGGGCTGACCACCCCGCTGGGCAACGGCAACCTGCTGCGGGTGCTGGCCTGGGACGGCGACACGATCATCGGGCGCGGCGGGGCGGGGGGCAGTGGGGACGACAACCACCTCTACGTGTTCAGCGCCTCGACGGGCGAACAGGTGGGGTGCCTCATGCCTTATCGCTGGCATGCAAACTACTGGTGCCGGTACTACATCCCTTTGGACCCTTCCTGCCACCACGACAATAACCAGCTCTGGGGCTTCGGCCGCGGGAACGAAGACAACACCGCCAGCGCGGTCGCGGTCTGGCAGGAGGACGAGAACACGGCCTGGCTGTTCGTGGGCGAGAGCCGCGCCTCCGTGGGATATACGACTGGCCAAGCATATCAGGATATGGGCAAGTTCCATATCTACGAGATCAACTACAGCACCGACCCGGTCTCGATCACCCATCGGCGCGAAATTCGCGTGCCGACGTACAACGAGCTGTTTGCCAAGGCGACCTTCAGACTCGATCAGGGGGCGATAAACATGGCCCGCTACGGCGCGGCGGTGGCGGTTTCGGCCGACGGCTCGACGCTGGCGGTGGGCGCGCGGCGTGCGCACGATGTGGGCGCGGTCTACGTCTACACGCGCCCGGCGGGCGGCTGGGGCGCGGCGCTGGGCTGGAACGACGCGGTGCGGGTCAGCCCGGTGGTGATTCCGCCCTGGGGCGGCACCAGCGGTACCAACGGCCCCGCCGACGGCGATGCCCGGCGGCCGTTCAACCCGCAAGCGGCGGCAACCTGCGACGCCTACTGCCGGTCGGTCAGCTCTTACGTCGGCGATGTCGACGAGTACACCCCCGATAGCACCGACGCCGGCAATATCGCGCAGGCCAAGTTCGGCCACTACGTGGCGCTGTCGGCGGACGGGAGCGTGCTGGCGGTGTCGGCGCCGGAGAAGCGCTACTCCTCAACCAGGACGGCCGGGCCGGGCCGCTTCCGCGGCGGCGCCAGCCTGCCCCGCCACGGCGAGGTGTCGATCTTCCTCGAGCCGGCCGGCGGCTGGGAGTCGGTGCCCAACTACAAGACGGGCCGGACCGAAATCCTGTACACCGGCGACGCCTCGAGCTACAGCCAGGCCTCGCATTACGGGACGGGCCCGGACAAGCGGGTGCAAGCGCCGGACTGGACGTTCTCGTTCGACTGGACGGACCCCCAGAACCACTGGCTGGGCGAGCGGCTGGCGCTCTCGCCGGACGGCACAACGCTGGCGGCGAGCGATCGTCACAACGGCGCGGTGCAGCTCTTCCAGGTGGACTCGCCGGAGCGCTGGGCGTCGGGCCCCACCGCGCCGAGCGCGACGCTGACGGGCGCGGCGGAAGGGGGCCGCTGGGGCGGCTTCGGCTTCAATGTCGACGGCGACCGCCTGGCGCTGGGCGACCCGACCCATAACAGCAATCAGGGGCGGCTGCTGCTCTTTGACCGCCCGGGCGACGGGACGTGGAAGAGCGCGACGGCGGACGAGGCCGAGGTGCTGCTGGCGCCGACGACGCCGACCAACCGCCGGGTCAACAACGAGTTCTACGGCCGGAGCCTGGCTTGGGGGGACACCCACCGAGCGCTGGTCGTCTCGGCCGGCGAGACCGCGTCCATTAACGGCGCAATCAGCAATACTATCGGCCCGGGTCGGCTCTGGACGCTGGCGACCACGCTCAAGTGCCCGATCAGCGAGCGCACGAACGCGGACGGCACCACGCGCACCTCGGTCTGCGCGGTGGATTTGGGCGATACGACGGTGGTGATACCGAAGGGCACGCCGGAGGGGCCGTTCACGATCAGCGGCGCCGTAACGCTGGTCTACGGCGAGGATGCGGACGGGCAACCGCTGAGCGTGCAGCGCAGCGCGGATCTGGAACTGCGAATCGGTACGGTGCAGGAGGTCGCGCACGTGCGGCTGGACTTCGCCAACGACGATCGGGGCACGCCGAACGACGTTACGGACGACCGCCCGCAACCGAGCGCCTTGAGCCTGCGCGGTTCGAGTACGGTGCTGCGCCTGCAAATCCTGAACGAGCTCGAAAAGGCCTCGGCCGCCGGCAGCGTCGCTTCGGTCATTGTAACCGCGACGGCCGGAACATTGAGCACCGATTTCGGGAGCGGCTGCGCGGCCGGCGGCGGGGGCGCCACCTGTCGGCTCGACGCCTCGGCCGTGGGCGCTACGAACGCCGATAACATTCCAATCACGCTCACCCATCCGGGCCGCGAGGGTACGGCGCGGATCAGCGTGCTGGTGATCGCGACCGACGGCTCGAGTCACGAGTCGGAGCAGCGCGAAGTCGTGCTGGCCGGCGCCCCGCGCGCGCTGGGCGTCTCCGAGCCGACGATCGCGCTGCTGAACATCGATACGCCCGACAGCGGCGCGGACAAGGACGACCGCGACGTGGTCACGCTGACCGTCACGGCGACGGACCGGCTGGGCAGCCCGGTGCGGGCGGCCGATCGCAGTTACTCGTACCGGATTACCGGTCCCGACGACAAGCGGGTGGCGGCCTCGAAGATCGCGGTGCAATGGCCGATCCGCGGCGGCGACAGTTGCGCGTCGACGGGAGCGACGGGGGCCGACCGGCCGAACGTGGTTAGCGCCGGCACACTCTTGCAGTCCTCGTTCAGTGGAACGAGACTGGCGTCGTCGTTCGCCTCCGGTATCACGGCGATCTGCGTCTGGGACGGGACCCGCTGGCGCGCCTACGAGCCCGAGGCGAGCGACGAGGACTTCACGGTTACGACCGGCGATGCCATCTGGTTGCTAACCGCGGACGAGTTGATCCGCGCACCCGTAACGGCTAACGGCCAGCCGCAAATCCGATTGGACGTGAACGCGGCGGCGAGCGCGCCGCTGGCTTCGGGCGAGTACACGCTGGAGGTGCGGCAGGCCGCTCTGCCCTGGACCTCGACTACTTTCCGGCTGGCGGGCGCGCCGGCCGCGATCACGGTGAGCGGGCCCGATTCGACGCCGGCGCTGAACGAGCGCTTCACGCTGACGGCGAGCATCGTCGACGCCGACGGCGGCGCGGTGCCCGACGGCACGCCGGTCGAATGGAGCGCGGTCGCCGGCGGGAGCGCGACGCTGGTACGGGTGGGCGCGGAGCTGACCACGACCGACGGGGTAGCATCCTCGACCTGGCTGGCGGCCAGTTCGGGCGGCGCATTCGTCTCGGTCAAGGCGGGGACGCAGCAGCAGTTGCACCCGCTCACGTTCGCCGCGCCGCAGGTCTCGCTGGTGGAGTCGATGAGCAACGGCGCGGGCCCGGGCTTCGGCATCTGGCTGGGGCGCGCGTCGGTCCAGGCGGCCGACCTGGTCGCCGGCGTGGAGGGCGTGGACGCGATCCACACGCTGCGCAGCCTGCCCTCGCGCTGGGTGACCTATGCGGTCGACGACGGGGTGCTGCGCTACGGCTCGGTCAATCACGAGATTCAGCCCGGCGACATCTACTGGGTGGAGTAGGCGCGCGGGCCGCCCATCCGGGCGCCCCGCGCGGCTGCGCCGCGCCCGTACGCACCTCCCCATCTCCAAGCTCCGTCGCCCCAGACTTGATCTGGGGCCCATACGGCGGTGGTTTGCGGGACGGAGTCCCGAGCGGCCTGCGAACGGCGTTGGCAGGGCATTCCGACGCTTGGCGTTGCAAACGGGGTTGGGTTTGGGCCCCAGATCAAGTCTGGGGCGACGGATGGGGGCGCGGGGGAGGTGACGGAAAAGGGCGTAGCAGCCACGGACTACCATTACCTACACACCGGCCCAAGGCGCGTGACCATGCACATTCCCCAGTTCGGCATTAATCGGCAGGACGCCAACTCCGTCGCGGCCTTCGCCGCTGATGTCGCCCGTATCGAGGCGCTCGGCTGGGACGCCGCCTGGCTGCCCGACTCCCAACTGCGCCGACGCGACACCTACGTCCTGCTCGCCGCCGCCGCCCAGGCGACCGACGCCATTCGCCTCGGCGTCCTGCTCACCAACCCCGTCACCCGCCACCCCTCCGTCACCGCTTCCTCGATTGCCACCATCGACGAACTCGCGCCCGGCCGCGTCGAACTCGGCTGGGGAGCCGGCGACACCGCCGTCCGCCTGGCCGGCCTCCGCCCCGCAACCGTCGCCCGCATGGAGGACGGCATCCGGCTAATGCGCCGCCTGCTCGACGGCGAACAGGTCGAGGTGGGCGCAGAGCGCCCCGCCGAATTGCCCTTCCACCGCCCCGTCCCCATCTGGCTCGCCGCCGGCGGTCCGCGCACCCTCGAAATGGGCGGCCGTGCCGCCGACGGCGTCTTCATCCGCGTCGGGACCCATCCCACTTTGATCGAAGATGCCGTCGCCCGCGTCCGTCGCGGCGCTGAAAGCGCCGGACGAGCGCCGAAAGATGTGCGCCTCGGCGTCGTCTTCCACACCGTGCTCGTCGATGATCCGCACACCGCGCTCACAATGGCCAAAGCCATGGCCGCCGGCTACTACGAGTACTCGCCGATGCTCTTCGATCCGCCCGGCCTCAGCTGGGGCGGCCCCGATCCCGAAACGCTCAAATCCGAGCGCGGCGTCTGGCCCGACTTCCACCACGACCCCGATCTGCTCAAGGCCGGCCGCGCCGTGGACTTCCTGACCGACGCGCACGCCGACGCTTTCGCGCTACGCGGCGGCATCGACGCCGTGGCCGAGCAGCTGCTCGGCGTCCTCCGCCGCAGCGCCGACGCCGGCATCGAGTTTGAGCATGTCGTGCTGCACCCGATCCCCAACCCGCCCAGCCCCGATATCGGGCACAATGCCTACACCGAGCGCGTCGCCCGCGAGCTGCTGCCCCGCGTCCGCGCTGCGCTCGCCGCCACGAACTGAACGGAGCAAACAATGACCGACCTCTCCAGCATCCGCGCCCTCGCCTGGGACATCGGCGGCACGATCTTCGACTGGCACCACACGATCCGCGACGAAGTCGCGGCGCTGGCCGAGGCCCAGGGCGTTGAACTTGACGCCCCCGCCTTCACCAACCAGTGGCGCTTCACGATGTTCCGTCGCCTCGCCCTTGTCCGCCGCGGCGACCTGCCCTGGCTCAACGCCGACCAACTCCACCGCCGCGTGCTCGACGAGGTGCTGGAAGATCACCCGCAACTCCAACTCAACTTCGAGCAGCGCGACGAACTCAACCAGGTCTGGCATCGGCTCAACGCCTGGCCCGGCGCCGCCGACGCCCTCCACGCACTCCGCAGCCGCTACACCGTCACCGTGCTCACCGTCATGTCTTGGGCAATCGCCGTGGACAGCTCCAAGCACAACGGCATCGCCTGGGACGGCATCCTCTCCTGCGAACTGCTCGGCCACTACAAGCCGGAGCGCGAGGCCTACGAAGCCGGCGCGCGACTGCTCGGCCTGCGCCCCGACCAGGTCATGATGTGCGCCGCCCACAAGGGCGACCTCAAGGCCGCCGCACAGGCCGGCATGCCCACCGCCTACGTCCCCATCGTCGGCGAGCGCGGCGCGGGCAACGACCCCGACGACATGTCCCCCGACCCGTCTTTCACCGTCAACGCCGCTGACTTCCCCGACCTCGCCCGCCAACTCCTCGCCTGAGTCTGTGCCGGCCGATCCGCTCGTAACGGAACGACGGCCCCGTGCTCAGGCGGAGCGAAGCTCTTCCGGATCACCCTGCTTCAGCATGAGCCGCTCTGCGCCCAGACCCTCGAAGAGCTGCGCGCGGCAGGTGAAGACGATGATCTGCACCCGTCGCGCAGCGACATTGAGAATATCGAACATCGTCTGCATCCGCTGATCGTCGGAAAAGACCAGCGCATCATCGAGAATCACGGCGGCGGGCTGCCCCTGTTCCGCGAGCAGCTCGGCGAACGCCAGCCGAATCAGCACCGCCAGCTGTTCCTGCGTACCCATGCTCAGATGCTCGAACGACTCGGAGTGGTCGGCGACCCGGGAGATGCCGGTGATCTGCAAGTCTTCGTCCATGTCGAGCGCCGCGTCGGGGAAGAGCATTTGCAGGTAGGGCCGGACGCGCTCCCGTACAGGCGCGAGGTAGCGCTCCCTGGCCTGCCGTTCCGCCTCCTGCAGAGCGCCGAGTGCGAGCTCGCGCACCGCGATCTGGCGCTCCATTCGCGCGACGCGCGCCTCAGCCTGCTCGCGGCGCCGCTCCGCGAGCGCGATCTCCTCATCGATCCCGGCCGCCTCCTGCACCTCAAGCCGCTGCTGTAGGCCGCTGATCTCGGACTGCACTGCCGAGCGGTCCTGGCGGCGCTGCTCGATCGCGCGCTCCAGACGTTCGATCCGGGCTTCAGCCAGCTCCCGCGCGTTCTCGGGGCGGCCGCGGCGCAGCTCGGCGATCACCTGCTCCTGCTCCGCCGCTCGCCGCGCAGCCCCGGCGACCGTCGCTGCGAGCTGGTCGTCGGAGACGTCCTCGGCGGCGAGGTCCAGCTCCTCCCGCAGCCGCGCGATCTGCTCGTCGACCTGCCGCACTGCGGCGCGCAGATCGCTTAGCCGCTGGCGGTGCTCGGCCAGCGAGCGGTCGCGCTCGTCGTAGGCGTCGCGCGCGAGCTGTGCCGCCTGGCGGGCATCGGCCAGCTCCTCGCGGGCGCGTTGCGCCTCCAGCTCGGCGTCGGCCGAAGGCGGCAGCGCATCAAGCTCAAGCGCCGCCGTCAGTCCGTCCAGTCGTTAGCGGCGGCCGGCGAGTTGATCGATCAGCGCAGCCACGCCCTGCGGCGCGTGGCCGGCGAGCCGCTCCTGCGCGAGTTGCATCGCGCCTTCCAGCCGCTCGCGGCGGCGCAGGTCGGCTTCCGCGTCGGCGAGGCTGGACGCGCCGGCCTCGCCGAGCGCCGCCTGCAACGCGGCTATCGCCTCGGCCCGCTCCCTCAGCAGATCGCCGCTGTCCTCGATGTTGGGCTGAACGATGATCCGCCCGCGTTCGGGGATCACGATCGTCAGCGGTTCCACCGCATCCACCGCGCCGTCCAGCTGCGCCAGCGGCGCGCCGTCGACCGCAATGCCGTCGGCCCGGTCGGGCGGAATATCGAAGCTGATTCGCGTCGCGACTGCGCCGATCTGCGCCTCCGTGCGCTGCAATCTGCGCTCCTCGCCGCGGATGCGCTCCACCAGTTCGGCGGTCACGACCAGCGCTTCGACCTCACGGCGCGCCTCGCTCAGCTGTTCTTCCGCTTCCAGTGCGGCGTCGCGCGCGGCGGCGAGCCGCTCGATCTGCTGCGCGTCCCCAATCGCGCTGACGATGTCGCGACAGCGCGCGTCGGCAGTTTGGGCGCGCACCTCGGCCTCGGCGGTCTCCTTGCGTCGCTCGCGCAGCTGCTCAAGCTGTGCGAGCGCGTCGCGGTCCGCTGCTTCGACTTCGGCAAGCGCGCCGCGATCTCGCGCCAACGCCGTCTCCTCCGCCGCCAGACGCTCGCGTTGCGCCGTGCGCTCTGCGGCGGCGCGCAGGGCCTCGTCGTGCGTGCGGCGGCGCAGTTCAAGCGTCGTCTCTTCCCCCATGATCCTGGCGGCGAGTTCAACCTCGCGCTGCAACGCCGCGCGGGCTCCTTGTAGCTGCTCGTGATCCCAGGCGTCCTGCTCGCCCGACGCGAGCCGCTGCGCCCGCTGCTCGGCCTGCTCCAGCGCGGTCAGGGTCTCGGAAAGCTCACCGCGCCGCAGCTGCAGCTCCGCCAGTTGCTCTTCCAGTGTGCTGTGTTCGTCCAGCGCCTCTCGGTATTTGCCACGCGGCTGGCGGCGCGCGGCGCTGAGCCATTCGCCGAGCTGCTGTTCGATGATCTGCGGCAGTTCGCGTCCCCGCCGACCGCCCAGCACTTCGCCCACTTCAGATTCGAGCGCGCCGCCGAGGTTGCTGCGCGCGCTGGCGGAAATCTCCGGCGCGCCGAACGAGCGGCCCTGCTGCACCCAGAGCAGCCCCCACATGCCGACCGACTCATCGTCTGCGCCGCGCGCTCCCGATTCACTGAAGCCGAGCAGCTCGCGCAGCTCCGCTTCCGCGCCGTCACCCTCCAACATGACCCCGTTAGGACATTCGAGCCGCGCATAGGGGCTGTTGAGGAAGCGTTTGGCGATGGTGTATTCGCCCCCGTCGATCTCGAAACGTGCTTCCACGACGGGCGCGTTGGCGCTGCGATCGTTGCGGAAGCTGCGGATCACGCCGGCGCGCGAACCGTGCCGCTCAAAGAGCACCGCCCGCAGCGCCGCCAGCAGCGTCGACTTGCCCATCTCGTTGGGGCCGATCACCAGATTCAGGCCGTCGCCGAGGTTCTCCAGCCGCGTGGGCGCAGTGAATTTGCGAAACTGATTGACGGACAGCGAGCGAAGCTTCATTCCACGGCCGATTCGAGTTTCATGTACTCCACGTACATAAGCTGCAACGCCTGATTGACGAGCGCCGCGTCGGCCTCGCCGTCCTCGGCCCGCCGCCGCAGGCTGTTGACCGCTGCGCGTACGACGCCGCCCGTATCGATCCGGTCGAGGTCCTCATCGGTTGGTTGCGCGTAGAGCTGGTCGTCCCGAATGCGCAGCCGGCGCAGGGCATGGGCTGCGCCGTCGCGGATACGATCCTCGAAGCGCTGCGCATCGGCGAACGACAGCGCGCCTTCGACGGTGAGCTCGACCAGAGTGTCGGCCGCCTCTTCAAGGCCGCGCAGCTGCGCTTCCAGCGCGTCGACATCTTCACCGCTCATGACCAGCGCGTCGATTCGCCGCCAGTGAAAGCGTTCTGTGTCGAGCGGCGTAGCCAGCGGCTCCCGGCTGGGGCGCAGCTCGACCAACAGCGCTTTGCCGCCACCCTCGACGTTGAAGGCGTCGGTTTCCGGCGTCCCGCTGTACCAGCATCGCTCGCTTATCCGCCGCTGCCCGTGCCAGTCGCCCAGAGCCAGGTAATCAAGCCGGGCGCGGCTTACCCGCTCGATGTCGATCAGGTTGGACGTCTGCGCCGGATCCGAGCCGAACCCGCGCGCGCTGCCGTGCGCCAGACCGATCCGCAGCGCGCCGGGCGGCGTCTCGGCGTCGTCCATCCAGGCGGTGGGATCCGCCAGCGCGCGTCGGTGTTGCAGCGGCGCGGGCAGAATCGCCGCTGCGCCGTCGTCCAGCACGACCGGTCGAGGCTCGGTGTGCGCCTGAACATTGGGCGGCAGGCCGCGCGCCCGCAGGCGATCCCATAGCCCGTTCGGCTGGTGCGGGTCGTGGTTGCCGGGCAGCAGCCGCCACTGCACGCCGCCATGCGCCCGCATCCGCTCCAGCGGCTGGCTCAGCGTGCGCTGCGACAGCCCGACCGCGTCGTACACATCGCCCGCCACCAGCACATGGCCCGCGCCGTGCTCTTCGGCCAGTTCGCCCAGCCGCGAAATCGCCTCCAGCCGCGCCTCCTGCAGCACTCCCATCGTCGCGTCATCGACAAAGCGAAACACCTTGCCGATCTGCCAGTCCGAAGTGTGGATGAAGCGAAACGTCATCGGCCTGCGCTGCGCCGTGCCCCGCTCGTCCGGGGCGGCCATGATTTGAGCGACACGCCCCATCGCTGCTACAAGCAGTAGCGCCAGAGCTGGGGTCCCCCGATTTTGGTGAGTGTGCTCGCGACCCTGCTGTCCTCCAGCCCGAGACGGGATACGCAACTGCTTGCGGGTGCGCTGTGGCAGGCTACGCGCTCGCGTCGCGGTGAGTCAATGGAGCTTATGCGGCCATGCGACGATCGACATCGGCGGCTTCTGCCTCTCCGGCCGGGCTCGGCGCGATGGGAGTGCTGGGCGTCGGGGTGAGCATGGTCATGGCCGCAGCCGACGGGCTGGCGCTCTGTGCGGGCAGCGCCGGCTGGCTGCTGTGCCGCCCGCCCGGGCATGAGCCAGGGTGCGGCGCTTCCTTCATTACCGCCTGCGCAGCAATGGCGGAGGGCGGGAATGGCGGGCGAGGAGGCTTACGCGAACATGGGGCTACGCGCTCGAGCCGCCGCTACGAGGAATTCGGCGCCGGTGCTGAAGCTGGACTCGTCGGAAGCGAGGAACAGCGCTAGGTAGGCGACCTCCGAAGCGTCCGCCGCGCGCGCCAGGGCAGTCGTTCGGCCGGGACGACCTTACGCACTTGGCGACGCACCGCGCTCAGATCTCCGGCTCGGGCCCTTCCCTGCCGACGCCGTAGCCCCAGCAGACGATCTCTCCAGTTGTGCGCAGGCCGCAGGTGCGGTGGTAGTCGGCGTCGATGGTGGTAAAGCTGCCCGCCGGGGCCTCCGTGAGGTCAAAGACGATGACTGACCTCTCGCCTCCATCCGAGGCGTAGGACACGCTTGTGAACGTATCTCGCCCCCAGCAGGCGATTTCTCCGGTTTCGCGCAGGCCGCAGGTGTGGTGGTACGCGGCGCTGACGGCGGTGAAGCGGCCGTCCGGCGTGTTGCTCTGGCCGTACTCGTTGTCTCCCCAGCAGACGATCGCTCCCGTTTCACGCAGGCCGCAGGTGTGAATGTCGCCGGCGCTCACGGCGGTGAAGGGGCCGGTTGGCGCGTTGCTTTGGCCGTGTTCGTTGTTTCCCCAGCAGGCGATCGCTCCGTTTTCGCGCAGGCCGCAGGTGTGGTGGTAGGCGGCGCTGACGGCGGTGAAGCTGCCGGTTGGCGCGTTGCTTTGGCCGTATTCGTTGTCTCCCCAGCAGATGATCGCCCCGTTCTTGCGCAGGCCGCAGGCGTGGTAGCCGCCGGCGCTGACGGCGGTGAAGGGGCCGGGCGGCGCGTTGCCCTCGCCGTACTCGTTGTTTCCCCAGCAGACAATCTCCTCGCTTATGCGCAGGCCGCAGGCGTGGTAGCCGCCGACGCTGACGGCGATGAAGCTGCCGGGTATGACGCTCCATCCGTTGACGCCCCAGCAGGCGATCTTTCCTGCGCGCAGGCCGCAGGAGCTGCTATCGCCGGCGCTGACGGCGCTGAAGCCGCCGGTCCGCCAGGAGATCGACTCGTCGCTTTGTCCACTGGAGTTGGCTCCCCAGCAGACGATCGTTCCCGTCGTGCGCAGGCCGCAGGTGTGAGCGAAGCCGGCACTGACGGCGGTGAAGCGCCCCGTTAGCGTGAGGCTTTGCCCGTTCCAGTTGGCTCCCCAGCAGACGATCTCCCCCGTGGTGCGCAGGCCGCAGGCGTGGCTGAGGCCGGCGCTGACGGCGGTGAAGCTGCCGGCTGGTGCGTCGCGCTGGCCGTAGTCGATGCTGCGCCCCCGGCGTTCCTCGTGAGCGCCCCAGCACTCGATCGCTTCAGTCGTGCGCAAGCCGCAGGTGTGGTCGCCACCGGCGCTCAGGGCGGTAAACCGGCCCTTCGGAGCGTCGGTTTGCCCGTACCAGTTGCGGCCCCAGCAGGTGATCTCTCCCGTCGCGCGCCGGCCGCAGCTGTGGCCGCGGCCGGCGCTGACGGCGGTAAAGCGGCCCACAGGGGCGTCGGTTTGCCCGGCGTAGTTGCTTCCCCAACAGGTGATCTCCCCTGTCTTGCGCAGGCCGCAGCTGTGGCGGCTGCCGGCGCTGACGGCGGTAAAGCGGCCGTCCGGCGGGCTAGCCTTCCCGTCCTCGTTGTCACCCCAACACTTAATCGCTTCTGTCGTGCGCAAGCCGCAGGCATGGAAGTCGCCGGCGCTGACGGTGGTAAAGCGCTCGTCCGGAGCGTCGGCATGCCCGCTTGAGTTGGTCCCCCAGCAGGCGATCGTCCCTGTGTCGCGCAGGCCGCAGGTGTGAAAGAGGCCGGCGCTGACGGAGGTGAAGCGGTCCAGGGACATGATCGGCGCGCCATACAGCCAGTGGTCTGTCCCGGCGTTGGCGGGGAAGTACGGCGGCTCGGTTGGAATGCGCTCCCCGTTGGCGGGTATGAAGCCGAGCTCAATCTGTCCGTCGTCCAGCAGGCGGGCGCCGATCCGGCCGAGCTCAATTCCATTGATCTTGATGGGGCTGGAGTAGAGCCAGCGGTTCACCTGCGCGGAGGCGGGGAAGAAGCGGGCGCGGGGGAGCACTCGTTCGGCGCTGTTTGCCGGTTGCCAGCCGAACTCGGTGCGGCCGTCGGCGAGACGACGGGCAACGATGCTGCCACTGGATTCGGCTTCATCTTCCTGCGCGCCGGCGTTCTCGGCGAAGAGGCCCGCCGCGAGAGCGAGGACTGCGAACAGGAACACTGCTGCGAGTATCGGGCTGAGCAGGCGGATCCCTGGATTCCTGCCTGCGCAAGCCTGACGGTAGGACAGGAATCGCGCGAGAGCGGGAATGGCGGGCGGGGAGGGTTGCGTGAACATGGTGCTACGCGATCGAGCCGCCGTCTACCAGGAATTCGGCGCCGGTGCTGAAGCTGGATTCGTCAGAGGCGAGGAAGAGGGCCAGGTAGGCGACCTCCGAAGCGTCCGCCGCGCGCGCCAGGGGGATGCGGCGGAGGAAGCGCTCGCTGTCCGCTTCGTAACCCGGTACCTGTTGCAGCATCGCGGTATCGATCGGCCCGGGGTGAATCGAGTTGACGCGGATGCCGTACTGCCCCCACTCGCGGGCGGCGACTTTGGTCATCCCGCGCACCGCGAACTTGCTGGCGGTGTAAGCGATCGATCCCGGTCCGCCGCGAAAGCCGGCCGTGGAGGAGATGTTCACCACCGAGCCGGAGCGCTGCGCGATCATCTGCGGGCCGACCGCCTTCATGCCCAGCCAGACGCCGATCTGGTTGATCTCGATCACCAGCCGGTAGGTTTCCTGATCCATCTCGGTGATCGGGCCGTTGCGGTAGATGCCGGCGTTATTGACCAGTACATCAAGCCGTCCGTGGTCTTCGACGATATCGGCCGCGAGCGCGTGCCAGGCGTCCTCGTCGGTCACGTCAAGCCGCCGGTACACCGCAGCGTCCCCAATTGCCGCCGCCGTTCGTGCTCCTTCTTCGTCGAGCACGTCGGCGAGGATCACGCGCGCGCCTTCGGCGGCGAACAGCTCCGCCTCGGCTGCGCCCTGCCCGCGCGCCGCTCCGGTGATCAGCGCGACTTTGCCATCCAGTCGTCCGGCCATTGTTCCGCTCCTCGCATCCGCTCGCCTGTCTGCGTCGGGTTCAGCGACGAGTCTAGGGCGGCGCGCCGAGCGGCGGCGCGATGGTCGGCGGCGCGGCTATCCTGCCGCTGCGCAGCAAGGCAGCCAACGAGGCTGCGAACGGAAGGGAGCGCGCGATGGCGGACCGCATGGACGGCAAGGCGGCGATCATCACCGGCGGCGCGAGCGGCATCGGCGAGGGCGCGGTGCGGCTCTTCGCCGAAGAGGGCGCGCGGGTGGTCGTGGCCGACATTCAGGACGACCGCGGGCATGCGCTGGTCGAGTCGATCGGCGGCGACACCACCTACGTCCACGCCAACGTGGGGCTGGAAGCCGATGTGCGCGGGGCCGTGGAGCACGCCGTCGAGCGGTTCGGTCGGCTGGATGCGATCTTCAACAACGCGGGCTACGGCGGCACGATGGATTCGTTCACCGAGGTTGAGGAGGCCGCCTACGACGAGACGATGGACGTGCTGCTGAAGGGCGTGGTTTTCGGGATCAAGCACGCGGCGCGGGTGATGCAGGCGCAGGGCGAGGGCGGGGCGATCGTGAACACTGCGTCGGTCGCCGGGATCAACGCGGGCAACGGACCGTCGGTCTACAGCGTGGCGAAGGGCGCGGTGGTGCATCTGACGCGGGTGGCGGCGTATGAGCTCGGCGAGCACAACATCCGGGTGAACTGCATCTGTCCGGGCGGGATCGCGACGCCGATTTTCGGCAAGGCGCTGGGACTGAGCGCGGAGGACGCTGATCGGACGGTGGAGGCGATGGCGAGTCTGATCGGCTCGGCGCAGCCGATCGCGCGCTCCGGTCGGCCGGCGGACATCGCGCATGCCGCGCTCTGGCTGTGCAGCGACGACTCGACGTTCGTCACGGGGCATCCGCTGGTGGTGGACGGCGGTCTCACGCTGGGCCGCCCGCCGACCGGCGACTGGGGCGACGCGATGCGCGACATCTTCGGCGCGCTGGGTCTGGAGTTGCCGGAGGCGTAGGGGCGTAGGCTTGGGGCAGCAGCTGCTTGGGGATTGCGATGGGCGAGATTGATTTCAGCAGCCCGTACTGGAGCGGCACGCTGCCTACGCGCGTGGTGCGGAGGCTCTCCGGCGCGTCGCCGGGCCAAATGCGCAGCTGGCACCAGCGGGGAACAGTGGCGGCCTCGGTCAGTCCGGGCGGGCGCGGGCGTCCGCGCCTGTACGGCTGGATCGACTACTGCAAAGCGCGAGCCGCGGTGAAGTTGCTGGATCGCGGCGTCGCGCGGTCAGGGCTGCATGATGAGCTGCGGCGTCTGGACGCGGACGTAACCGACTGGGTGTTGGCGCCTCTGTCAGCGTACCGCGACCACCTGTTCGCTCCGAATGCGGGCGGCGACGGGTACCTCCTTTGCAAGCCGCCGGCGGCGGATGAGCGGCGCGTTGGGGAGTCTGCGCCCCCGTACACGGTCAGCTATGAGGAGGCCGGATGCGCACGCTTGCTGTCGGTCGCGCAGGAGCTGCAGGCCGAGGGGTCGCTGGGCCTGTTGTGCGGGTTCGGCGAGTTCATCCACATGCACCCGGGCATCTTCGGCGGCGCGCCCGTGCTGATCGGCACGCGGCTGGAGACGGCGCTGTTGTCCACGATGTACACCGGCGCCGGCGAAGGCGCGGCCTGGATCGCAGAGATGTACGAGATCGCCGTTGAACGAGTGGAAGCGGCGGTTGAGTTCGAGAAAGCTTTGGCGGCGTAGGGGCGTGCGGTGCCTGCTCGACGAGAACATGGCGCGCAGCCTGGCGCGGGCGCTGACTGAGCGCGGCCATCCGACCGTCCATGTGATCGACCTCGGTCTGGCATCGAGTTCGGACGAGGAGCTGCTCGAACTCGAGGCCGACTTCAACCTCTTCATCACGTTCGATCGCTTGCTGCAACCGCGTGAGTGGCATGCGGCGCGCGACGCGATGTTGAAAGGCGTGCGAATCGTTCGGCTGCGCGAGACCGCGAGCCAACGCGCCAACGCCGCTGCACAGCTGCGCATGCTGTGGCGCTGCTGGCCGCTGATTGAGCAGCGGATGGGGCCGGAAGGCGACGCGCGCCTGGCGATCATCGCCAGGGATGGCCTGCGCGTACGCTTTCGCAACGCGGACCAGATCCGCGCCATGCGCCGCCCGGAGCCGCAATGATCCGCATCGGCCGCTGGACCATCTTCTACGGCTGGATTGTGGTGGCGGCCGCGTTCACCGCCCAGTTCATCGCTGTCGGCGTCCAGACCTCCGTCTCTGCGGTCTTCGCGCCCCAGATGATCGATGAGTTCGGCTGGTCCCGCACCGCCTTCTTCTTCGCCGACACGATCGGCCAGATCATTCTGATGATCGTCGGCCTGATCCTCGGACCTCGCGTCGATCGCTTCGGCTCGCGGCCGATCATGCTGCTGGGCGTCGCGATCTGCGTGCCCGCGTTGGTCTACATGAGCCAGGTGGATTCCTACTGGGAGTATTTCGCGGTACGCGGCGTGTTCGTGATCACGGGCGCGTCGATGGCGGGGTTTCTGGTGGCCTCGGTGACGGTCTCGAAGTGGTTCGTGACCAAGCGCGGGCAGGCGCTGGGCTGGACTTCGATGGGCGTCTCGATGGCCGGGATCATCTGGCCGACGCTGACGCAGGTCGGGATGATTGAGCCGTTGGGCTGGCGCACCGCCTGGATCGTGCTGGGCGCGATCGCGCTGGCGGTGCTGGCGCCGGTCTCGCTGTTGATGCGGCGGCGGCCGGAGGACTACGGGATGGTTCCGGACGGCGTGGACACGCAGATTTCGCCGGCGCAGCAGCGTGCGGCGGAGCGTGATTTCGCCACCTCGCTCACGCGGCGCGAAGCGGTGCGCACCCCGGCGTTCTATCTGATTGTGCTGATCTTCGGCGTCTCGGTCGTCGGGATTTTCGCGATCCTGCTGCACGGGGTGCTGTTTCTGGGCGAGCACGGCTTCGATGCGGCGCTGGCGGCGGGGCTGGTCGCGGTGATGTCGATCCTGTCGGGGGTGACCAAGCCGCCCTGGGGCTGGGCGCTGGATCGCTTCGATTCGCGTCTGGTGGGGTCGGTGAGTTTCGCGATTGCGGCGGCGGGGTTCGTGCTGGTGGTGCTGGCGGCCGACAGCGGGTCGGCGTGGCTGGTGGCCGGGTCGTTCGTGGTGATGGGGATCGGGATCGGCGGCAACATTCCGATTCAGGAGATGATCTGGGCGGAGTATTTCGGGCGGCGGTATCTGGGCGCGGTGCGCAGCCTAGGCTTCCCGGTGGCGATGGGAATTTCGGCGTCGACGCCGGTCGCAGTGGCGGTCTACGCGGATCTGGTCGGCTCCTACGACGGGGCGTTCTACACCTGCGCGGGGCTGTGGGCGGCGTCGTCGGTGTTGTGCCTGACGCTGCGGATGCCGGGCAAGCGTCGGCGGTTTGCGACGGCGTTGGCGGCGGCGGTGGAGCGGGTGATGGTGGCGCGGCCGGCGAATCAGAAGCGGGGCGCCTGAGCGCCCCGCTTCTGGTGGTCTCGCGGTGTGGGCTGCGGATCAGGGCGCAGGGGGGATGTCGACGGGCGTGCTGGAGAGCCAGCGGTTGATGTCGCGGCCGTTGCGCCCCAGGCGTTCGAGCGTGCCGGGGAAGTAGCGGCCGGTGGGTAGGAACATCGGCTCGGCGTCGCCGGTGTTGTATTGGCCGACCGGAGCGTCGACGCCATCCAGGTAGAAGCCGAATTCGATGCGTCCGTCGGGGGCGACTCGGGCCATGACGCGAATGACGTATCCGTCGCCCAAGTCGATCTCGGTGCTGCGCAGCCAGCGACCGTGGGCGATGCGGTCCGCCGGCGTGATCCGCCCGTCCACCACGCTGGTCGCGAGGTAGCGGCCGTCCGGTAGGACATCTTCGCCGCCGACGCGGCGCGCACCGAATTCGAGGCGTCCGTCGGGCGCGAGGCGGGCGCGGACCTGGGCCTCAATGGGTTCGGCGACCGCTTCTGGCTCATCGGGCTCGTCGGGCTCCTCCGGCTCGAGCAGGGTGAACTCGTTCAGCCGGATCTGCTGGAATTTCCCGATCGCGAGCGGGATCGACGGGGTTTCGCGGATCTCTTCGCCAAGGGTGATGCGGAGCTTGGCATTGCCGTGGCTGGCGGGGACGTTATCCAACGACCACCGACCGCCGGAGATGCTGGTGCTCTGGATGCTCGTTCCGTCAGCCGCGACAGCCTCAACCGTGGCGCCGTTCAGGCTGTCGTACTCGTGGCCCCAGAAGAACTGCGGGACGGGAGGCGGGTTC
The DNA here is from genome assembly GCA_965242565.1 of Dehalococcoidia bacterium. GTDB lineage: Bacteria > Chloroflexota > Dehalococcoidia > Bin125 > Bin125 > CATQGW01. The sequence continues at coordinate 3,014,202 of OZ251457.1, forward strand.
TGCGCATCGGCCTGGGGGGCGAGCGCGACGGCGAGCAGGAGGGCCGCTACCAGGGCCGAGAGGGCCGCCCACAGGCCGGCCCGGTGGATCACTCGCTCACGCATGCTGGGACTCCTTCGCTCCGTCGACTCGCTCGAGTCGCAGATAAGGTTAGAGCGTTATGACGTTCTGGTTGTGGAAATCTGTGGAAAGTGGGGCAGGATTTACAAACAGGGCTGCTCTCCGCGCCCAAGATTCGCCATTCCCGCCGCTTCTCCGTTATTCCAGCGCACGCTGGAATGACGGAGGGGAGGGGTCCGTCACCCGATCGCCCCATCCGTCGCCCCAGACTTGATCTGGGGCCCAAACCCAAGCCACTTCCCAGCGCCAAAGCCCCGAGCCATCCGCTGACGTCGTTCGCAGGACCGCTCGGTGCGCCGTGCCGCCAACGACCGCCGTATGGGCCCCAGATCAAGTCTGGGGCGACGGATCCTGCCAACGCCGTTCACGGGCTGTCTGGTGCGCCGTGCCGCCAACGACCGCCGTATGGGCCCCAGATCAAGTCTGGGGCGACGGATCCTGCTAACGCCGTTCACGGGCTGTCTGGTGCGCCGTGCCGCCAACGACCGCCGTATGGGCCCCAGATCAAGTCTGGGGCGACGGATCCTGCCAACGCCGTTCACGGGCTGTCTGGTGCGCCGTGCCGCCAACGACCGCCGTATGGGCCCCAGATCAAGTCTGGGGCGACGGATCCTGCCAACGCCGTTCACGGGCTGTCTGGTGCGCCGTGCCGCCAACGACCGCCGTATGGGCCCCAGATCAAGTCTGGGGCGACGGATCCTGCCAACGCCGTTCACGGGCTGTCTGGTGCGCCGTGCCGCCAACGACCGCCGTATGGGCCCCAGATCAAGTCTGGGGCGACGGAATCATGGGGATGGGGGTTGGGTGCTGGTCACGTCGAGATACCCGCGACGAGCGCGGGTATGACGGAAGTGGGCGCGGGAGTGGCGAGGGATGGGGCGCGAGAATGACGGGGGTGGTGGGTTAGCGGGCGACGAAGCCGCCGTCGATGGCTAGTTCGGCACCGGTGACGTAGGAGGCCTCGTCGGAGGCCAGGAACAGCACGCCCCAGGCCACCTCCTCAACCTCGCCGGTGCGGCGCAGGGGGACGGCGCGCTCAAGCCGGGCGCGGGCGTCGTCGGAGAGGCCGACGCTGCTGCGCATCGGCGGCATGAAGCCGGGGTGGACGGAGTTGACCCGGATGCCCTCGGGCCCCAGGCGCACGGCCATCGCCTTGCTGAAGTTGCGCACCGCTGCCTTGGATGCGTGGTAGGCGGGGTGCCCGCCGTCGCTGCCGACCAGGCCGTAGATTGAGGAGATATTGACGATCGAGCCGCCGTTGCCGGCGCGGCGCATCGCCGCGGCGGCGTGCTTGACGCCGAGGAACACTCCGGTCGCGTTGACATCCATGATCCGCCGCCAGCCCTCGCTGCTGGTCGGGTCGGCCTCCGAGGTGCTGCTCAGACCGGCGTTGTTGACGAGGATGTCGAGCCGCCCGCGGCGCTCTTCCGCGCGGGCGACCAACGCCTCCCAGTCGGCCTCGCTGGTCACGTCGGTGTGGACGAACTCGGCGTCGCCGCCGGCGTCGCGGATCGCGTTCTGCACGGCGAGGCCGTCGTCGTCAACGACATCGGCGATCAGCACGGCGGCGCCCTCACGGGCGAAGAGGCGGGCTTCCGCCGCGCCCATGCCGGCCGCGCCGCCGGTGATGATCGCGACTTTGCCGGCGAGTCGGTCGGGCATCGTGTCCGCTCCGGGCTAGTTGGCCGCCGCGGTGGGCGCGGGCGGCAGGTGGTAGATGCGCTCGGCGGTGGTGCGCAGCACCTTCTCGCGGATGCCCTCGTCCAGATCGGTCAGCACCTCGGTGATGTGCTCCTGCGCCTTGGGGTAGAGGCAGGTCGGATGCGGGAAGTCGGTCTCGAACATCACGTTGTCCTCGCCGATCGCCTCGATCGTGGCGCGCGGGCCGAAGCTCTCGAACCAGAAGGAGGCGAAAATCTGGCGGCGGAAGTACTCGGAGGGCTTCATCGAGAGGCCCTCGCGCTCGGTCGGCACCGTCTCCTCGAACTGGTAGTCCATCGCCTCCAGCAGGAACGGCACCCAGCCGATGCCGCTCTCCACCGAGACGAAGTTGAGCGTCGGGTAGCGCTCGCAGAGGCCGGAGAAGATCAGGTTGATGATCACCTTGAAGTTGGTGATGAAGAGGCAGACCGAGCCCATCGCCAGCCGCCGCTGCGGGCCGTAGCCGTCCCAGATCAGCTTGTCGGCCACACCCGCGCCGGCCCCGATGTGGAAGTTGACCGGCATGTCGAGCGCGGCGCAGGTGTCCCAGAAGGGGTCCCAGGCCGGGTCGTTGAGGTAGGGCAGACCGAACGCCTCGGGCGTGTCGCACATCGTGATCCCGGTCAGCCCCATGTCGTGGATGCGGCCGAGCTCCTTGACGGCGGCGGGGATGTCCCAGAAGGGCACGAGGCCCTGCGGGAACAGCCGTCCCTTGCCCTCGTGCTGGAACTCGGCGACGGCGTCGTTGTAGGTCGTGCAGCAGATGTTGCGCAGCTCGTCGTCCTCGATGCGGATGAAGTTCTGCGAGCCGAAGCCGGCGACGTTGGGGTAGACGATCTGCTGAGCGATGCCGAGGTTGTCGAGCAACTTGAGCCGCGCCTTGGGTTCGGTCGCGGCCTTGCTCATCTCCTCGAACGAGCCGAGCGAGATCGTGCCGTATTGCTTGTTGCCGTCTTCGCGGACGACGGTGAAGCCGGGCGGGCCGAAGTCGATGTCGTCGAGCACCTGCCAGCGCTGCTGGCCCTCGTCGTTGAGGACGATGTGGGGCACCTTGTCCTTGTACTTGGCGGGTGCGCGCGAGGTCCAGAGGTCGGGCGGCTCGGTGTAGTGGGAGTCGATGTCGATGACGGGGATGCCGTGGACGGTGAGGGACATGGGGATGCTCTCCTTGGCCTGTGCGATCCCCGCAATGCTAGCTGGTGCTGGTATTCCCTGTCTGCCAGCGCAGATGAGGACAGCGCTCGGGCTAACGCTTAGACTCGCCGTATGCGTTGGCTGCATGCGCTCGCGGTTCTGGTCGCGTTGGCGGGGACGGTGTTCGCGCTGCGCCCCGGCGGTTCGGCTCAATCTGACGAAATTGAGATGCAGGTGCAGGCTCGCGTCGACGAGCGGGGCCGGATCGAGTTCGCGCTGCGCCCGCTCGGCGGGGAGCAGATTCTGCCCGCGCGGCGCTGGATTTCCGCTGATCTGACTCATCATCGTTGGCTGCGGAGCAGTGAAGTCGATCTCGCGGCTGGGCTGAGTGTCCGCGTGATCGCGCGCCGCTCGCCCAACGGCCTGACCGAGTTCGGGCTGCGCGCCCACGGCGAGGATCTTCTGCCCCGCGCCCGACACTTCTCCGCCGACGTCGCTCACCACCGCTGGCTGAGCAGCAGCGCGGTGAGCATCCCGGTGCAGGCACCGCTGCGCGTGGCGCAGAATCGGTTCAGCGCCGGCAGCGATCACACCTGCGTACTGACGCCGCTCGGCCGGTCGGTTTGCTGGGGACGAAACGATTATGGGCAGTCTGATGCGCCGCGCGGTCGCTATGCGGCGATCAGCGCTGGCGCAGAACACAGCTGCGCGCTGACGGCCAACGGCGCGGCGGTCTGTTGGGGTGACAATCGAATGGGGCAGACGGATGTCCCCGCTGGTCGCTATGCGGCGATCAGCGCTGGCGGGTACTTCACCTGCGCGTTGACGGCTCAGGGCGAGGCGGTTTGCTGGGGCGACAATCGGTGGGGACAGTCTGATGCGCCGCTGGGCCGGTTCGTCGCCATCAGCGCAGGCGGGGGAGGTGGGGGCGTCCGCTCGGGAGCGAACACGGTCTACGGTGGGTCGCATGCCTGTGCCCTGACAGAGGCGGGTCGAGCGATCTGCTGGGGCAGCGACCGCGGTGGATTGACGAACGCGCCGCCCGGCCGCTACGCGCAGATCAGCGCCGGCCACGTTCATACCTGCGCCCTGACAGAGGCGGGTGAAGCGGTCTGTTGGGGATATAGCGCTTGGTACCAGGCAGATCCGCCGCCTGGACGCTACAAGACGATCAGCGCAGGAGGGATACAGACCTGCGCATTGGATGCTTCGGGTGGAGCCGTCTGCTGGGGCGTGAACAGTGAGTCGATCCCAGGCTATGCGTCTGAGGGGCCATCCTCAGCGATCAGCAGCGGGCGAGGGCATACGTGCGTGATGGACGAGGTCGGCGAGGTCCGCTGCTGGGGCTACAGCGACAGCAACAGACAATTGGACGTACCCACGTGGCGGTTCGCGGCGATCACCGCAGGCGCCAGCCATGCCTGCGCGCTGACCGAGAGAGGCGATGCGGTCTGCTGGGGCAACAGCGCTTATGGGCAGGCAGATCCGCCGGCTGGCCGGTACGTGATGATCAGCGCCGGCTGGTCTTCCACCTGCGCATTGACCGAACCCGGCGAAGTGGTGTGTTGGGGCATTGCCGAGCAGACACAGGCGCCTACAGGAACGTTTAAGTCAATCAGCGTGGGAGGCCTACATGCATGCGCGCTCTCGGAGGCCGGCTTCTTGGCTTGTTGGGGCGACAACAGCTACAGGCAGCTCATTTCTCCGCCTGGCCGCTACACGGCCGTCAGCGTCGGGGGCCACCACTCTTGCGCGCTCACCGAAGCGGGCGTGGTGGCCTGCTGGGGCTACGACTATGAGGGCAGCGGAAGATTGGATGCTCCGCCCGGACAGTACGCGGCGATCGACGCGGGCGGCGCAGACACCTGTGCGCTGAATGCGGATGGCGAAGCGATCTGTTGGGGATCCAACAGTGATTTGCGATCGCCTCTCTCTGCGCTGCCCATTGCCGCCATCAGCGTCGGCGGAATGAATGCCTGCGTGCTTACGGCGGGTGGGCGGGCCGTCTGCGATGGACCAGTTCGGGACGGACAAACGGATGTACCGCCAGGTCGGTATCGAGCGATCTCTGTTGGCGAGCGATACACATGCGCCCTGACCGAGTCGCGCGAGATCGTTTGCTTTGGCTTCAACGATCGGGGTCAGACCGACGCCCCTGCCGCCTACCGAGGTTCGTAACGGAGGACGGAGCGACGCTTGACAGCCCTTCAGCAGGGAGGGGAGGGCGGCAGGTGGGCGGCGGCGGCGCGGGATTCGGCGGCGGCGGTGGGGGTGATGTGCTGGGCTTGGGCGTCGCGGAAGATTTGGCGGGTGGTGTGGTAGACCTGCTCGGCGTGCGCCTGGGCGGTCTGCGCGGACCAGCCGAGACGCTCGCCGGCGACGCTGATCAGCCCGCCGGAGTTGACGACGTAATCGGGGGCGAAGAGGATGCCGCGCGCGGCGAGCAGCTCGGCGTCTTCCGGCTCGCGGGCGAGTTGATTGTTGGCCGCGCCGCAGATCGCACGGCAGCGGAGCGCGGGGATGGTTTCGGCGGAGAGGATGCCGCCGAGGGCGTTGGGCGAGAGCAGGTCGCAGGGGGCGCTGAGGGCACCGTCGAGCGGGATGGCGGCCGCACCGAGCTGGTCGGCGAGCTGGGCTGCGGCGTCGGCGCGGATGTCGGCGACGCGCAGCTGCGCGCCGGCATCGGCGAGCTGGCGGGCGACCTTCGCGCCGACCTTGCCGAGGCCGATCACGACGATTTCGCGTTCGGCAAAACCGTCGTCGCCGTCGAGCGCTTCGAAGGTGGCGCGCATGCCGGCGAGGATGGTGGTCGCGGTGAGGGCGGAGGTGTCGCCGCCGCCGCCGAGCGCGGCGGAGAGGCCGAGCACGTGCGGCGTCCAGGCGTGCAGCCGGTCGATTTCGTCGGTGGTGGTGCCGACATCGGTGGTGGTGATGAAGCGTCCGCCGATTTGGTTGAGGAATTCGGCGTAGGAGCGGAGTTGGGCGTCGGTTTTGGCGGTGTGGTCGCCGATCACGACGGCCTTGCCGCCGCCGAAGGGCAGGTCGGCGACGGCGGCCTTTTTGGTCATCGCGGAGGCGAGGCGGAGGACGTCGTGGAGCGCGGCGTCGGGGTCGGGGTAGGGCTGCCAGCGGGTGCCGCCGACGGCGGGGCCGAGCGCGGTGGAGTGGATGGCTGCGATGGCGTGGAGGTCGGCCTGCGGATCGCGCCAGACGAGGATTTCCTCGTGGTCGGCTTTTGGGTGTTCGACGCGCTCGATTGTGGTCATGTCGGCGGCCTCCGGATCGCTTGTGTCAGGGTCAAATTTAGATCGGTGGGCGAGGTGCGCCGGGCAGCGGGTGGTTCGTGGGTAACAGAGGGAGGCGGCCGACCCCCCAGTCCGCTGCGCGGGCAGCCCCCCTGCGTAGGGGGGCGATTCGGATCGGAACAGCTTGAGCGGAAAAGGCTATTGCGGGTTGGCGTGGGCGGCGATGTCTGCGGCGATCTGTTCGTCGGGGGCCTGGCCGGCGTAGATTTTGGTGATGATGCCGTTGGCGTCGATGAAGAAGGTGCGCGGGGGGCCGACCAGTCCCTCGTAGCCGTAGGCGCGGTAGACGGCGCCGTCGCGGTCCATGGGGATGGGGAATTCGACGCCGAATTCGTCGACGAAGGTTTGCGCTGCGCCGGGCGGCTCCTCGATGTTAACGCCGATGATCAGCAGTCCGGCGTCGGCGTGCCGGTTCTGGGCGCGGATCAGGGCGGGGACTTCGCGTCGGCAGGGGCTGCACCAGGAGGCCCAGAAGTTGATCACGAGCGGGTGTCCGCGCAGGTCGGAGAGGCGCAGGCGTCCGCCGTCGAGCGTGTCCAGCTCGAAATCGGGCGCGAGTTGGCCGATGCGCGGGCCAACCTCGCGTCCCGCCGTTTGCAGCTCGGGCGGCAGCGGCACGACGCCGGTGGCGGCGGGTTGGCCGCCGCCGCCGCGCAGGAAGATCAGCCAAAGGGCGACGGCGATGATCGCGACGACGGCGAGTCCGGCGAGCAGGGTGCGCGGGCCGTGGTATTCGCGGGGGCGGTTGGGGTGCTCGGAGGGGAGTTCGCTCATCGTCGGCTCTCTGCGCCCCGGGCGGGGCGCTCCCCAAGTATGCTGCCACGAACGGATAGGGGCGGGCGATGGCTGCGCAGTCGATTCCGGCGGACGATTTCATGGCCGCGATCCGCGCGGCCGGCGTGCAGGACATCGTGCTGGTACCGGACACGCATCAGCGCACGCTGCTCGACGCGCTGATGGCGGATGAGGAGATCCGCACGGTGCATTGTTCGACGGAGGATGAGGCGATCGCGGTGAGCGCGGGGCTGATTATCGGCGGGCGGCGTCCGCTGATGCAGATTCAGCACGCGGGGCTGTACGCCTGCGTGAACAATCTGCGCGGCGTAGGACTGGACGGGCGGTTTCCGATCGTGATGTTGATCGGTCTGCTGGGGCGCGATCCGGAACTTGCGCCGCAGGAGGACGGCAGCTCGATGGTGCGGCTGGCGGAGCCGCTGCTGGAGACGCTGGGGGTACCCAGTCATCTGCTGGACGGAGTGGAGGATCTGCATCACGTGCCGGCGGCGTTCGAGGAGGCGGAGGCGCGTGAGGGGCCCGTCGCGCTGCTGGTGGGAGCGACGACCTCATGAGCGGGGGCGAGATGAGCGAGCAAGCGGGCGGGCGGATGTCGCTGGAGGCGGCGCTGGATGTGCTGGCGCGGCACTGGCGGGACCAGGTCGTGGTGGGGACGATGACGGCGAACGGTCTGTGGGCGGAGCGCGCGCCGGGCGACCTGAATTTGGCCTGCATCGGGTTTATGGGCGGCGCGTCGGCGCTCGGTCTGGGGGTGGCGCTGGCGCAGCCGGAGCGCGAGGTGTGGGTGATTGACGGGGACGGCTCGCTGATGATGCAGCTGGGATCGCTGGGCACGATTGCGGGTTCGGGGGCGGAGAATTTCGTGCATTTCGTGGTCCACAACGGGGTGTATGAGACGTCGGGCGCGCAGCCGCTGCCGTCGCAGGAGCGGGTCGATTTCGCGGCGATGGCGGCGGGCGCGGGCTACCGGGCGACGGCGAGCTTTTCGGAGGCGGAGGAGTTGGATGCGGCGCTGGACGATCTGCTGGGGTCGCCGGGGCCGCTGCTGATTGAGTTGCGGACGCGGCCCGGCGGCCGCTTTTTCGCAGCGCGACCGACGCCCCCAGGCAGCGCGCCGCGGTTCTCGCAGCTGTGGCCGCCGGTGCGGGATCGCCTGGCGGGGGAGTAGGTGGGCGGACAGGCTTGCGTGCAGGCGATAGAATGAGCGCATGAACGGCACGTACTCCGACTCCGAGCTTGAAGAGCTGATGGCGGATGTCGAGTCGGAGCTCGTGGAGCGAAAGGAGTCGCTGCGCGGCGACGCTCCGACTCGGATTCGCGAGGCCGTTTGCGCGTTTGCAAATGATCTGCCGGATCACCAGCGCGCGGGCGTTGTCTTTGTCGGCGTGCGGGACGACGGCACGCCGGCGGGACTTCCGATTACAGAGCAGTTGTTGTCGCAGCTTGCAGACGTGAAGGCCGACGGGAACATCGTTCCGCCGCCGACATTGTCGGTTCGTCGAGCTGTCTTGGCCGGGCAAGCCGCGGCGGTGATGATCGTGGAACCGTCGACCGCCCCGCCGGTCCGCTTTCGAGGTCAAATCTGGATTCGGATTGGGCCGCAGCGAGCAGTAGCGAGCGCTCAAGACGAGCGGATTCTGAACGAGAAACGGCGCTCGCTGGATGTGCATTTCGATGCGCTGCCGATACCGACAGCCAAGATCGACGATCTGGATCTGCCTCGGTTCGATGCGGAGTACCTGCCTCGAGCCGTGAGTCGCGAAGCGCTCGCGGCGAACGATCGCACGGTTGTCGAGCGTCTCGCGGCTCTGAAGATGATCGCGGACGCCGATGATCCGATACCGACCGTTACCGGGTTGCTTGTCCTCGGCAAGCATCCCCAAGACTTCCTGCCGGCTGCGTATGTGCAGTTTCTCCGTCTGGGCGGTCGAGAGTGGGGCGATCCGGTGGTGGATGAGGCGCGTTGCGACGGCGCGATTGCGGATCAGATCCGGCGCCTGGACGAGAAGCTGGAGGGACATAACCGGACGGCGGTTGATTTCACGTCGGATCGCGTCGAGTCGCGGCGCGCGACATACCCGATTGAGGCGCTGCAACAACTCACGCGCAACGCGGTCATGCATCGGGCCTATGAGGGGGCTGATACCTACGTGATGGTGTACTGGTTTGACGATCGCATTGAGATCGTCAGTCCGGGCGCGCCATACGGAGGGATCACGGCCGAGACGCTCGGTACGCCGGGGCTGGTAGCCTACCGCAATCCGAATCTGGCCGAGGCGATGAAGGTGCTGGGTCTGGCCCAGCGCTTTGGTCTGGGGATCGCAACCGCGCGCAGGGAGTTGGAGGCGAATGGCCAGCTACCGCCCGAGTTTCGGGTTGAAGCAGACCGGCTGTTTTGCACGGTGAAGGCGGGCTCATGAGCGCACCAGTGCTGACGATCTTCAACAACAAGGGCGGCGTCGGGAAAACTTCACTCGTCTACCACCTTGCGTGGATGCTGACCGAGCTGGGACATTCGATCCTCGTCGTCGACCTCGATCCTCAAGCGAATCTGACGGCCGCGTTCCTACAGGAAGAGGAAGTCGAAGATTTGTTGGGCGATCCCAAGACGCGGACAGCACGCACGATTTACGAGTGTCTCGAGCCGCTGACGCAGGTGGGTGACATTCGGTCCCCCGATCTCGTTCAGATCCATCCCGAGGCGACGCATCAGCCTGCGCTGTTCTCGATGGCGCCAGAGTTGCATCTGCTGCCTGGCGACTTGAGCTTGTCGACATTCGAAGACGATCTGTCGGCAGAGTGGCCAAGGTGCTTTCAAAGCGAGGGTCTGTTCCGGCCGTTCCGTGTGATCACGGCGTTCTGGCAGATAATGCAAGCCGGGGCTGAACAATGCGGCGCGAGCATCGTGCTCGTCGATGTCGGCCCCAGCCTCGGGGCGATCAATCGGTCGGCCTTAATCGCTACCGACTTTGTCGTTGTGCCGCTTGCGGCAGATGTGTTCTCGCGACAGGGTCTTCGCAACCTCGGGCCAACGCTTAGACGTTGGCGCGCCGACTGGCGAAAGATGCTGGCAAACTGGACTGAACCCGCCTTTGCTCTGCCGCGCGGCGGGATGCAGCCACTTGGGTACGTGATTCAGCAACCGAGCATCCGTCTCAAGCGGCCGGTCCAAGCGTACGACAAGTGGGCGAGACGTATGCCGGCGGAGTATGCCCGCAGCGTGCTTGGCCGCCAGGTTGGTGGAGACGTCAATTGGTTGGAGGACCCCAATCAGATCGCGGTGGTCAAGCACTACCGGAGCTTGATTCCGTTGGCTCAGGATGCGCGCAAGCCGATCTTCCATCTAGCTGTCGCGGACGGGGCACGAGGCAGTCACGCCGTTGCAGCTCGTGACGCGGGGAAGGATTTCGAGGCGCTGGCGAAGGAGATTCTGCGGCGCATAGATGAGACGACTGCTGAGCAGCGCAGCGACGGCGCCTAGCGGCGGGTGATGACGCCGCAGGCGACGCGGTCGCCGGCACCGGCTTCGGCGCCGTAGGTGTCGGGGTTGGCGTGGATGATGAAGGCGGAGCCGTCGTCGTCGAAGAGCGAGGTGGGGGCGTCGGCGTCGAGGGTGACGTTGGGAGTGAGGATGTCGGCGCGGGCTATGCCGTTGATGGCGTAGATATTGGGCAGGTCGCCGGCGTGCGCGCCGTCCTCGTGGAGCGGGCCGTGGCCGCGGTTGCCGGGGTTGAAGTGGCCGCCGGCCGCGGTGAAGTCGGGGCTGCAAGCGCCGGTCTCGTGGATGTGGAAACCGTGCCCTCCGTCGCTCAGCCCTTGCGCGTCCACGGAGATCAGCAGCTCGCGCGGACCCTGCGTCAGCACGACGGTTCCCACCGGCTCGCCGCCGGGGCCGACCAGCTCGGCGACCGCTTCCGCGCTGGCTTCGAAGCGGGCGGGATCGTCGCGGCAGGCGACGACCAGCGTGGCGGCCGACACGATCAGGACGAGCAGCAGGGGCAGCAGTTTCGTGGGCACGGCATCTCTCCTCGTGGGTAGTGGGCGGACAGCGGACAGATAGCGGGCGGCTAGTGGTGGTCGTCGCCGACGGACGGCTCGGGTTCGGGGGCGCAGGTGTTTTCGAGCGCGCCGATGCCGTCGATTTCGATGCGCACGATGTCGCCGGGCGTGAGCCAGCGCGGCGGGGTCATGGCGACGGCGACGCCGGAGGGAGTGCCGGTGGCGATCACGTCGCCGGGTTCGAGCGTGAAGGCGGTGCTGAGGTATTCGACGATGTCGAAGCAGCTGAAGATCAGGTGCTCGGTGTTGGAGTTCTGGCGCAGTTCGCCGTTGACGTAGGTGCGGATGCCGAGCGCGTGGGGGTCGCCGAGTTCGTCGGCGCTGACGATGGCCGGCCCCATCGGGCCGTGGGTGTCGAACGATTTGCCCATCGTGAACTGGCGGGTGCGGTTCTGCCAGTCGCGCACGGAGACATCGTTGACGATAGTGTAGCCGGCGATCACGGCGGGAGCGTCGGCGGCGGCGATGTGGCGGCAGGTCTCGCCGATTACGATGCCCAGCTCGCCCTCGTAGTCGACGTTTTTGGAGGCGAGCGGAATCTGGATTGCGCCGCCGGGGCGGTTTACGCAGGTGCGCTGCTTGGTGAAGATGGTCGGGTAGCGCGGCGTTTCTGCGCCGGTTTCGGCGATGTGGTCGGCGTAGTTGAGGCCGACGGCGAGGAATTTGCTGGGGCGGGGGACGGGCGCGAGCAGCTCGACGTCGGCGAGCGGGCGTCGGTTGCCGCCGCGTTCGACGGCCACCTCCGCCATCACTCGCGTCTCCTCGCCGCCGGCGAGGAACTCGCACATGTCGGTGGGGGCTTCGGGCTCGGCGAGGAAGAGGTCGACGATTTCGTCTTCGACGATCACGCCGACGCGGTCGCGGTCTTCAAAGGAGAAGCTGGCCAGTCGCATGGGCGGCTCCTTTCACACGCGCAAAGGGTATCAGCGTGCGCAGGTGTAGGGGCGGCGGCCAGCCTCCGGCGTGGGCGGCGCGGGTGCGATGCGGATGCGCTGGACGCGAGCGACGCTCAGTCGGTGGAGGCTTCGGCCCGCAGGCGGCGGCGCTCAGCGCAGCGTTGCGCCGCCCGGCGGTAGTACCTGTTGCTGGGCGGATCGAGATCGAGCGGCAACATGCGGTGCGCCTCGTCGAGCATCGTGCAGAGAGCGCGAGCATTCGACACTCGGCGGCGGATTTCGTCCAGCTCCATGAGATCCTCATAAAACCCATCGCGATGCAGCCGTTCGGCGCTGTCGAATCTGACCGCGAGTTCGGCCGAGTCCGTGTCCAGTACCTCATCAATCCGATCCACCAGCCGGCCCGCGATGCTGTGCTCGCAGTAGTACCAGTTGCGTGCATCGGCGAACACCTTGAGCCGGCGAGTCACTGCGCCCCACAGTTTCTCGCACACCTGCGCGCGCAGCTCCCCGTCGATCTCCGCGTCCGGGCGCTCCAGGATCGCGGCTGCGGCGGCCAGCAGGCCGTCGCTGGTGCGCATGTGCGGATCGATCGGCGGCTGAGGCGGGTAGTAGGGAATCGGTTCGGGGCTGGCCATCGTCTCTCCTGTTCAGACACGATGCGCTGCCCAGCGTATCACCGCGCTCGTGGGGCGCGGGTGCGGTACGGATGCGCTACGCGAGCGGACTCAGTCGGTGGAGGCTTCGGCGCGCAGGCGACGGCGCTCGGCGCAGCGTTGCGCTGCACGGCGGTAATGCCTGTTGTCGGGCGGATCGAGATCGAGCGGCAATGTGTGGTGCGCCTCGTCAAGCATCGCGCATAGCGTTTGAACGGTCGCCATGCGGTTGCGGATATCGGCCAGCTCCATCAGATCCTCGTAAAACCCCTCGTGGTGCAGCCGTTCGGCGCTGTCGAACCTGGCGGTGAGTTCGGGCGAGCCGGCGTCCAGCGCCTCATCGATACGAGCCGCGAGCTGGTGCGCGACGCTGTGTTCGCAGTAGTACCAGCCGCGCGCATCGGCGAACACCTGGAGCCGACGGGTCACCGCGCCCCACAGTTTCTCGCACGCTTGGGCGCGCAGCTCCCCGTCGATCTCCGCGTCCGGGCGCTCCAGGATCGCGGTTGCGGCGGCCAGCAGGCCGTCGCTGGTGCGCATGTGCGGATCGATCGGCGGCTGAGGCGGGTAGTAGGGAATCGGTTCGGGGCTGGCCATCGTCTCTCCTGTTCAGACACGATGCGCTGCCCATCGTATCACCGCGTTGTCGGATCGAACGGCGCTCAGTCGGCGCGGGCGGCGATGGGGACTGTGCCGGTGACGTCTTCCTGTTCCCACTGGGTGATGGTTTCGGGGGGGATGTCGGTGAGGCGGGCGAGGACGGCGCGGGTGTCGCGGCCAAGCGTGGGCGAGGGCTGGTCGCTGCGCGGCGCCAGCCAATTGCGGAAGCGGTAGGGCTGGAGCGGGTAGCGCTTGCGGCCGGCGTAGCGGTGTTCTTGCGTGATAAAGAAGCCGCGGGCGCGCAGGTGCTCATCTTCGAGTAGGTCGAGGCCGTGGTAGACGGCGGCGGCGGGGACGCCGGCGGCCTGGAGTCGGCGCATGACCTCTTTCGCGTCGCGCTCGCGCGTCCACTTGGCGATAGCGGCGTCGAGCTCGGTGAGCGCGCGGCGGCGGTCGGCGAGGCTGCACCAGCGTCCGCCTTCCTGCGCCCATTCGGGGTGTCCGCAGGTTTCGGCCAGGGCGGCGAATGCCGCGTCGTCGGGGCAGGCGATGGCGACCCAGCGCTCGCCGGTCTCATTGGGGCGGCAGCGGTAGGTGTTATGCGGGGCCATGTGCGGGTGCGCGTTGCCGACGCGGCCGGGGTCCCGCCCGCTGATCGCAAAGGCGGTCAGGGCGTCGCCGGTGTAGGCGGCGGCGGTTTCGGTCTGGGAGAGGTCGATGTGGCAGCCGCCCGGCTCACCCTGCGCCTGCAAGCGCCGCCGACGCTCCAGCGCGGAGAGCAGCGCCAGCGCGCCCATTACGCCGGCGAGGGGATCGCCGCCGGTGGTGCCGCTGAAGATCGGCTGGTCGTCGGCGTAGCCGGTGAGATGCGGCAGGCCGGACATCTGCTCGGTGGTGTTGGCGAAGGCGGTGTAATTGGTCCAGCTGCCGGTCAGACCGAAGCCGGGCATCGAGAGCATGATCAGGTCGGGGTTGAGGGCGCGGAGATCGTCCCAGGCGAGGCCGAAGTTGCCCATCACGCGGGGAGTGTAGTTCTCGACGATGATGTCGGCGTCCTCGACCAGCGTGCGGATCACGTCCGCGCCGCGCTCGTCGGTGAGATTGAGGGTGATGCCCTGCTTGTTGCGGTTAACCCAGTTGAACTGCGGGGCGGTTTCCCAGAATTCGGGAATGTCGGCGGAGCCGCCGGCCCGCCAGCCGTCGATCCGCTGGACCGATTCGACCTTGATCACATCCGCGCCGGCGTCGGCGAAGATCATGGTGGTCATCGGGCCCGACATAAACATTGACAGGTCAATTACACGCAGGCCCTCGAGCGGGCGCTCCGGCTGTCGGTCCTGCGGCTGTGGCGCGGGCGGCGTTTCGTCGCGCCAGGCGTCGCCGGCGCGGATCGCCTCGCCGTGCTGATCCAGCGTGGGCGTGGGCGTCCCGGCGGGGCGCTGATCGCCGAACATCCAGGGGATGCCGGGCATGCGCACGCGCCCGGCGCGCGGATGGTCGAACTCGAAGAGGAAGCCGCGCTCGCGGTGCGGCAGCAGAGTGAGGGCGTCGTTGAGGTCGGGGATCAGGCCGAAGGGGATGCGCCAGGCCTGCGCCTCGTGGAAGATTTCGTCGGAGCTGCGCTCGCAGGTCAGCGCGGCGAGCTCGTCGGCCAGGTTGCGCGAGTTGGCGACGCGGCTCCAGGCGTCGCCGAATCTGGGGTCGTCGACCAGCTCGGGCCGGCCGAAGAACTGACACATCACCTCCCACTGCGCCTGGGTGAGGGTGTTTGCGCCGACGTAGCCGTCGTTGGTGGGCAGGATGAAGGAAGGCGCGGGGCCGATATCGGCGCGCCTCTCGCCGAGGTCGCCGGTGTACTCGTAGCGCTGGGTGAGCAGCAGCGCCATGTTGACGGCGGCTTCGAGCACGCTGACGTCGACGTGCTCGGCGGTCGGCTGCGCCCGCGTCTGCTGTCCGCGCACGGCGATCAGGGTTGCGACGGCGGCGTATGCGCCCGTCAGCGTTTCGGGAATCGAGCCGCCGAGCTGGAGCGGCTCGCGCTCGGCGCGTCCGCAGAGGTGGGAGAAGCCGCCGATCGCGCAGGCGATCAGGTTGTTCCAGCGCCAGTCGGCGTAGGGGCCGTCGGAGCCGAAGCCGCTGACGGTGGTGAGGATGATCGCGGGGTTGAGCGCGCGCAGGTCGTCGAAACCGAGGCCGCGCTCGGCCAGGTGGGGTTCGGGATCGCTGGCAATCACAATCTGCGCGTCGGCGATCAGGCGGTCGCGCAGAGCGCGGTCGGCTTCGCTGTCGGGATCGAGGACGATGCTGCGCTTGCCGGTGTTGGCGTAGAGGAAGGGCGCGCTCGCTTCGGGGTCGTCGGCGTCGCTGGGGAAAGGGCCGCGGCGGCGGGCGTGGTCGCCCTCGGGCGGCTCGATTTTGATCACGTCCGCGCCGAGGTCGCCGAGCAGTTTGGCGGCGAAGGGCGCGGCCAGCCCCTGGCTGAGGTCGATGATGCGCAGTCCGGAGAGAGCGGAGGTCATGTGCGGGCTCCTGGATGGATTCAAGCGCATGCTAGTGCGCGCGCCGATCTATGGCGGGGGCGGAGCGCAGAATACCTGTACTAGGATCGCATTGAACGGAGGGACGCCGACGGTGCGCAATCTGGAGAATCGCACGATCTTCACGGGCGATTGCCTCGACATTCTGCGCGGGGTGAACTCCGACTCGGTGGACCTGATCTATCTGGACCCGCCGTTCAATTCGGATCGCACCTACGGCAACGACTTCGACGACCACTGGCAGCTCGATCGGCTGCCGGAGGCGGTGATGAAGCGGCTGCTGGAGACGATGGGGCGGGTGACGCAGGACAACGACGGCGCGGGCGCGGTGATCAACGCGGCAGGCAAGGTGGCGGGCGAGGCGACGCAGGCGTACTTGACGTACATGTTCGAGCGCATCACGGAGATGGCGCGGGTGCTGAAGCCGACGGGGAGCATCTACCTGCACTGCGACGACACGGAGGGCGCGTGGCTGAAGGCGGTGATGGATGCCGTGTTCGGTCGGGGCTGGTACCGGAACGAGATCGTCTGGCAGCGGACAAGCGCGCACAACGACGCCGGCGGGTTCGGGCGCGTCGCCGACTACATCCTGTTCTACAGCCGCTCGCCGATCAACGAGGCGGCGGTGACCGCGCCGCTGAAGGACAACCATGTCGCCTCGAAGTACCGGCACGACGACGGCGACGGGCGCGGGCGGTATCGGGCGGACGGCGATCTGACCGGGGCGGACGTTTCGACGGGGGAGAGCGGGCAGCCGTGGCGGGGGTACGATCCGTCGGCGCGCGGTCGGCACTGGGCAGTGCCGAAAGCGCGCGGGCGCGGCGAGTACGCCGACTGGATCGCGGAGCGGATGATTCCCGGCTACGAGCAGATCGATGGTGTGCATGCGCGGCTCGACGCGCTGGACGCCGCCGGGCTGATCTACTGGACGCGCACGGGGACGCCGAACGTGAAGCGGTATCTGAGCGCGTCGAGGGGCCAGGTTCCGACGGCGATCTGGACGGATATCCCGCCGGTCAACTCGCAGGCGGCGGAGAAGACGGGCTACCGCACGCAAAAGCCGCTGAAGCTGCTTGAGCGGATCGTGGCGGCGTCCTCGAACGAGGGGGATCTGGTGCTGGATCCGTTCTGCGGCTGCGCCACGGCGTGCGTGGCGGCGGAACGGCTCGGCCGCGAGTGGGTGGGGATCGATCAGAACGACGAGGCGCTGCAACAGGTGAAGATCAGGCTGGCGCAGCAGGAGCCGGGGATTGCGCTTTGGGCGGAGCGGGTGGCGCATCGCACCAGGCCGCCCAAGCGCACGGACGAGGGGGACCTGACGCTGCCGAATCCGATCCCGATCGGGATCAAGCGGGAGCTGTACGAAGAGCAGGGCGGGCGCTGCAATGCGTGGTCGATTGGCTGCGGGGAGCGGCCGTCGATCTTCAACATCGAGGTGGATCACATCCGGCCGCGCAGCGCCGGCGGAGCGCACGAGCGGTCGAATTTGCAGCTGCTGTGCGGCTGGTGCAACCGCTCGAAGCGGGATCGCACGATGGAGTATCTTGCGGAGCGGATCGTGGAGCGGGGGCGATGAATGGAATGCGACCAGTGGCTCAGCGTCTTTCTTCCCGCGCTAGCCGGTGCCCTGGCTGGCTCGCTACCCGTCGTTCTCTTGACCTGGTGGCTTACGGTGTCGGCCCGAAAGTCGGCTGCACGTTCACAGCGACGCATCGAGAAGTCGCTAGACGGGATTAACGATGCGCTACAGAGGATGGCGTACTGGACTGGCTTCGATGCGCGCCGCCAAGTTGACGAAGACTTGGCGGCAGCGCGTGAGAAGGCTGGGCAGGCGGAAGCCGGAGACGATCCTGAGACTGGGTGAGTCGCCTGAGCGTATGGTCGTCGTGACCGATCGGCTGCACGATCTGGACTGGGTCGAGCATGCAGCTCCAATGGCACCTTACTTCTGGTGGCAAGGGCGTGACGGTGCCATACGTCGATGTCCAGATAAGCGCTGGCCTTCCCCGTCAGAGATCGTCAGCGTTGAGATCAACGCAACGTCTGAGCTCGAGTTTCTGCGGGCACACACTGCGTCGCAGATACTGGTCGAACAGTACTACCATGACGGCCGTGGCTGGTGCTTTTCGCAGTGCAATACGTCGGCTATTCGACACGTCGGATACTCTGCCAGGCTTCGCGAAGAAGTCTTCGTTCGATACTCCTTGGTCATTGTGCTCGATGATGTCGACGTCGGAACTGATATGTCGTACGCAGACTTTCTACAGATGGACACGTCATCGTTCGTGGAGGGGTGGAAGCGGTGGATCGCGGAGTGGATCCTATATGCACGTGTGAGCGTGTTCGGCGATCGATGACCCTGGTCGGCTGTGGCATCGCGCTCCGCATTACCCGCACCTACGACATGGTCGTCTAGACTCGGACGAGCGAATGGCGAAAGGGGTGTGCGATGGTGTGGGAACCTGAGGTTGAGGAGCTGCGCAAGCGCGAGGCGCTGGCGTCGCGCGGCGGGACGCCGGATCGGATTGCGCGGCAGCATCGGCTGGGGCGGCTCACGGTGCGCGAGCGGATCGAGGGTCTGCTCGATGCCGGGTCGTTCCACGAGGTGGGGGCGCTGGCCGGGCTGGGCGAGTACGAGGAGGGCGAGCTGGTCGGCTTTACGCCGTCGTCCTACGTGATGGGGCTGGGCAAGATCGACGGGCGGACGGTGGCGGTCGGCGGCGAGGATTTCACGATTCAGGGCGGCTCGGCGCTGTTTCCGATGCAGCGCTCGAAGGGCGGGCTGGGCGGCTTCTGCGAAGAGCTGGCGGTGGAGTACCAGGCGCCGCTGATCCTACTGATCGACGGCGCGGGCGCGAATGTGGGGGCGACGAAGCAGATGGGCACGACCTATCTGCCGAACGGGGGCACGAATTTCGTGACCTCGATCGAGGCGATGCGCAACGTGCCGGTGCTGGCCGCCGTGCTGGGGGCGATCGCGGGCGGGCCCTCGGGGCGGGCGATGATGGTGCATTGGAGCGTGATGACCAAAGGGCGTTCGGCGATGTTCGCGGCGGGGCCGCCGGTGGTGAAGCGCGGCATCGGGCACGAGGTGACCAACGAGGAGTTGGGCGGTTCGCAGGTGCATGTGCATGAGTCGGGCTGCATTGACAACGAGGCGGAGGATGAGGCGGACGCCTTCCGCCAGCTGCGCGCGATGCTGTCGTTTCTGCCGGACAATGTGCGCGAGCTGCCGCTGGCCGCGCCCGCGCGTCCTGCGCCGGAGGGCGCGGCGGAGTCGCTGATCGACCTGGTGCCGCGCAACACGCGGCGGCCCTACTCGATGCAGCGGCTGATCGGCTCGGTGGTGGACGGCGGCGAGTTTTTCGAGATCAAGCCGCACTGGGGCACCGCGGTGATCACCGCGCTGGCGCGGGTGGACGGGCTGCCGATCGGGATCGTGGCGAATAATCCGCTGAAGAACGGCGGGGCGCTGGATCGCGACGGCTCGGACAAGCAGACGCACTTTCTCGAGCTGTGCAACTACTTCCACATTCCGATCGTCTACCTGGTAGACGTGCCGGGCTTCATGATCGGGCAGCAGGCGGAGCGCGAGGGGACGCTGCGTGCGGGGATGCGCGCGGTCTGGGTGGGGTTGCAGGCGACGGTGCCGCAGCTGACGGTGGTGATCCGCAAGTGTTACGGAATGGCGGGTATGGCGACGGGCAATCCACGTCGGTTGAACTACCGGATCGGCTGGCCGAGCGGGGAGTGGGGCTCGATTCCGATTGAGGGCGGCGTGGACGCGGCGTATCGGCGGGAGATCGCCAACGCGCCGGATCCGGACGCGAAGCGGGAGGAGATCGAGGCGGATTTGCGCCAGCTGCGCAATGTGTTCCGCACGGCGGAGACGTTCGGGATTGAGGAGATCATCGATCCGCGCGAGACGCGCTCATACTTGCAGGCGTTCGTGGAGCGCGCCTACAAGGTGCTGCCCTACGAGCTGGAGCCGAAGCCACTGTTTGGTGTGCGGCCTTAGGGAGTATTCACACTTCCGTCATACCTGCGCTCCCCTGTCCGTCATACCTGCGCGCCCCCATCCGTCATACCCGTGCTTGCCACGGGTATCTCGACGTAACAGCACCAAAGCCACACTCACTCCTCCGTTACGTTCCCGCGCCTCTTCCTGTCGCCCCCACAGCCCCTGTCGGTCCCTTTTGATTTGATCGGGAAGGAATATAACCTCGTTCGTAGTATGAGAGCCCTGAACCGCCCTCAACGCCCGTTCGCAGATCATCCCGATACACAGCACCGCCGACAGCCGCTGTATGGATTCCCGCTCGGGGGCGGGAATGACGAAAGTGCAAACACGTCCTAGACGTGATGGCGCAGTTCCGCCATTTGCATCGCCGCCTGCGCGACCAGATGTACGCCCGACGCCAGATCGGCACCGCTGTTGCAGCGGTAGCGCAGTGTGCCGCGCTGGAACTGGACGCCGGTGCCGTTCTCGATCTCACGGATTTGCTTACGACAGCCCGAAGTCAGGTCTTCCATACCCGATGTGCGAAATAGCCAGCCCCAGGTTTCGCCCAGATCGGAGACGACAAAGCCCTCCAGTGTTTCGTCCACGAACAGCTCGAGCAGATCACCGTTTGGGAAGATAAACGGCGTCAAGATCGCGGTTGTGCCGTTGGGACCGTCTTTGCAGTCGTACAGCTCGGCGATGCCGGCGCGGAGATGTTGGCGGATGTCGGTAGGCATCAGTAGGCGCTCCTCGTTGTCCAGATTACGCGCCGGCGGCGCGGGCGATGAGGGTGCCGGCGCCGGCGCAAAGGCACCAAAAGGCGAAGGGGGCGAGCGAGCGGGAACGGGTCAGCCAGAGCAGGGCGCGGATGGCGAGCAGGGCGGCGAGACAGGAGACGGCTGCGCCGAGCAGCAGGTGTCCGATTTGCGCTGCGGCGTCCTCTTCAAGGACAGCGCGGACGGCCAGCGCGCCGGCGCCGGTGAGTGCGGGCAGCGCGAGCCAGAAGGCGAAGCGGGCGGCGGCTTCGCGGCTGTGCCCGAGCGAGACGGCGGCCACGATGCACATCCCGGCGCGGGAGAGACCGGGCAACGCGGCGAGGGCCTGGGCGACGCCGATCGCGGCGGCGCGGGGAACGGTCAGCGTCGCCAGCGACTCGTCGGCGCTGCGGCGGGCGCTCCACTCGGCGAGCGCGATCAGCGCGGCGGTGACCAGCAGGAACGCGGCGGCGACGGTCGGTCCGCGCAGGTCGGACTCAATTGCTTCGTAGAGCGGCGCGCCGATGATCGCGAGCGGGACCGTGGCGACGAAGCCGAGCGCGACCAGGCGGCGCGGGGTGAGTCCGTCGATGCGCGGCGCGCGCTCCGCATCGGCGGCGCTCAGCCGCAGACCGCGCAGCACGGCGATAATTTCGCGGCGAAAGGCCCAGACGATGGCGAGCAGCGTGCCGGCGTGGACGGCGACATCGAAGGCGAGCCCGGGGTCTTGCCAGTCGAACAGCCAGCGCGTCAGCGCCAGGTGGCCGCTGCTGCTGATCGGCAGAAACTCGGTGATGCCCTGCACCAGCGCCTGCACGATGACTTCGAGGATTGACACGCGCGTAGAATCCGTCCCAACCGCAGAGACGCAGCATATGGGGGATCACGTGGATATCACCGAAGTCATTCGCACGACGTTCGCCGCGCGGGAGTTTACCGACGAGCCGGTGCCGGACGACGCGCTGGAGCGGATGCTGGAGCACGCGCGCTTCGCGCCGAGCGGCGGCAACCGCCAGGGTTGGCACGTGATCGTGGTGCGGGACCCGAAAATTCGGGCGCAGATCGCGGAGTGCGCGGAGCGTCCGGCGCGGCGCTACGTGGCGATGCAGCAGGCCGGCGAGGGGCCGTGGAACGCGGCGTTTCCGTCGTCGGTGACCGACGAGTCGGCGGCCGATGTGCGGGTGCCACGGATGCTCCAGCGCCCCTACACCGACGCGCCGCTGCTGCTGGCGATCTGCGTGGATTTGGGCGTGGTGGCGTCGGTCGACAAGGAGTTGGACCGCGTGGGGGTGATTTCGGGGGCGTCGATCTACCCGTTCGTCTGGAGCATTCTGCTGATGGCGCGGAACGAGGGCTTCGGCGGCACGCTGACGACGATTCCGATTGCGGAGGAGCCGCGACTGAAGTCCGTGCTGGGGTTGCCCGATCACTACGCGGTCTGCGCGTTCCTGCCGATCGGCAAGCCGGTCAAGCAGTTGACGCGGCTGAAGCGCGGCCCGGTGGAGGGCTTCACGACGATTGACCGGTTCGACGGGGAGTCGTTCGGCGGCTAGGGCCTACCGCGTCGTCCAGATGTAGAGCCAGGCCGTCAGCAGGGAGACGGCGCTCACGATCACTGAGATGGGGTGAAAGCCGCTGAGGGCGAAGGAGACGAGGATCCTTGCCGTCCAAAGGGTGAAGATCGCGGCTCGGACGGGGTGTTTGCGCATCTCGTTGCGGGCGCTGCGGACTCGGGCGAGCGGTCGGAGCATGGGGATCTCAGGACGATGCCGCAGGCGCGGCGGGCTGCTGCTCAAGCAGCTCAGCGGCGCGTTCCAGCGCGGCGCGTTTGATGAAACTGATCTCGTCTTCGCGGGCGAAGCGTGCGGCCGCGAACAGGTCGTCGAGCTCATCGGAGGCGAACGCGATTCCGATTCGGCCGCCCACTTTTTCGGGCGGCTCGAACTCGATCTCTTCTGCATCGCTGATGTCGCCGAACTCTTCGCGTTCGGCGTCGGTCTTCGGAGCCGGAGTTGGTGCGCTGCTCATGGCGGACGTCAGGAAGATGCGGCTGGCGCGGCGGGCTGCTGCTCAAGCAGCTCAGCGGCGCGCTCCATCGCGGCGCGCTTGATGAACCGGATGGAGTTCTCGTCGGCGAGTTTGCAGGCGGCGAAGAGTGTGCGCAGCTCATCGGACTCGAACTCAACCTCGGCGACGCCGCCCACGTTCGGGCCGAACTCCAAGTCAATGGGCTCAGCGTCCTCGATCTCGCCGTACTCCTCGCGCTCGGCGGCGGTTTGCGGAAGCGGCTCTGTGCTCATCATCGGTTCCTTCGGCGCTGGCGGTACATGCGCGTGTCCCGATCACTAGAGTACCAGCCGGTCACGATGTGCGAATGACTCGTTCGATCAGGCAGCTCGAGGATGAACGTCAGAAGCCGGCCCGAGCGATCAGGACCGACCATCCGCAGCCGGTCGGGTTGGTCGTAAATCGAGCTGTCGGGGCGCAACACCTTGAGACTTTTCTGACGGAAAAGCTCTGGTCTGTTCCGCGCGACCTCGAGCGCCAAGTCGACGTTGAGGCGGTGCGCCTCGAGCTTCTCGTGGGTGGTTTCGTTCCAAGTCAGGCGGGGAATTCGGTCCGGCACCTTGTCAGTTGCCGATCACGTCTGTGCAGCGATGATTTGGTCCAGCTCCTGCTTCAGGCGGGGGAGGATTTGGTCGTAGGGGTAGTGGCCCAGCGACTCTTCGCCGCGCTTCAGGTTGACCGCGGCGGGGCCGCACCAGAGGCCGAGGTCGGCGTCGTCGGTTTCGCCGGGGCCGTTGACGCGGCAGCCCATCACGGCGATCGTGATGTCGTGCTCCTTGGCGTACTCGGTCATCACCTTGACGTCCTGCGCGAGGTCGACGAATTTTTCGTTCTCCACGCGGGAGCAGGAGGGGCAGGAGATGATGTTGAGGCCCTCGTCGAAGCGCGGCGGGACGGAGCGGAAGCGGCCGGCCTCAATGTCGGCGAGGATCTCGCGGGCGGTGGAAATCTCCAGGCCCTTGTCGTCGAAGGGGACGGTGAGCGAGACGCGCACGGTGTCGCCGATGCCCTGCGAGACGAGCTGCTCGAAGGCGACGCGGGTTTTGATGATGCCCTCGGGCGGCATGCCGGCCTCGGTCACGCCGAGGTGCAGCGGCACATCGGGTCGCTCGGCGGCGAAGCGGCGGTTGACCTCGACCACCTGCTTCCAGTCGGAGTCCTTGAGCGAGACGACGTAACGGTGGAAGCCGAGCTGGTCGAGCAGGGCGCAGTGCTCGGCGGCGCTGGCGACGATCGCCGAGACGTGGTCGCCGGGGTAGCGCTCCAGCATGCGCGGGTCGATCGAGCCGCAGTTGACGCCGACGCGGATGGCGCAGTCGTGCGCGGCGGCGGTTTCGGCGATGAAGGCGACCTTCTTGGCGACGCTCTTCTCTTTCTCGTGGTGGTGGAGGTGGCCAGGGTTGTAGCGGATCTTGTCCACGTGCGGCGCAACTGCGGTGCAGAGGCGGTAGTTCTCCTGGAGGTCGACGGAGAGCGGCGCGCCGGTCTGGGCGCGTACCTCAGCGAGGGCGGCGACGTCCTTGCGGGAGTCGACGGCGACGCGCACGAGGTCGGCGCCGGCCTGTTCAAGCAGGCGCACCTGGCGGACGGTGGTCTCGACATCCTGCGTGCGGGTGGCGGCCATCGACTGCACGGCGATGGGGTTGCCGCCGCCGATGGCGATGCCGCCGACGTGAACGGTGCGGGTGGCGTTGCGAGCGGCCATGGCGGGCTCCTCGGAAGTGTGCGCGGGTTCTCCTTCAGTGTCGCAGCGCACCCCCGCCGCCGCTAGCCGCCGCCGACCTTGATCTCCGTGCTGCGCAGCCAGCGATCGACCGTCGGGCTGGTCGGGAAGTAACGCGAGGGCGGCAGGATGCGCTCGCCGCCGGTCGGTGTGAAGGCGAACTCGATCCGCCCATCGGCGCGCAGCCGCGCGTTGATTCGCCCGATTGCCGCGCCGTCGACCTCCACGGGCGTTGAGCGCAGCCAGCGCTGGTGGTCAACGCTCGCCGGGAAGTAGCGTGCGCTGGGCAGGATCGGCTCCACGGCGCCGGCGGGCTGCCAGCCGAACTCGGTGCGCCCGTCGGCCAGCCGGCGGGCGATGATCCGCCCGCTGGTCGGAGCGTCCGCCGCCGTGCTCGGCTCGCGCAGCCAGGCGGGGATATCAAAGATGCCGTTGTAGACCATCCAGCAGGCGACCATTCCCAGCTCACTCAGTGCGCAGGCATGATTAGTGCCGGCACTGATCGCGAGGTAGTTCGTCGCTGGCGGCTGTGGCTGCCCATCGAACGTATAACCCCAGCACTCGATTTCGCCGCTCGCCCGCAGCCCGCAACTGTGTCGCCCGCCTGCACTGACGGCGTTGAACGCTCCGCCTGGCGCGTCTGTTTGGCCGAAGTCGTTGTTTCCCCAGCACTCGACCACCCCATTCGGTCGTAGCCCGCAGGTGTGCTGATCGCCCGAGCTTACCGTGCTGAATGTCCCGCGACGCGAAGCGTCTGTTTGGCCGAAGTCGTTGTTTCCCCAGCACTCTACCGTGCCGCTGGTATGCAATCCGCAGGTGTGCTGATCGCCCGCGCTCACCGCGCTGAACGTCCCCCCCGCCCAACTCGCTCGGAGATAACGGAGGTTTCCCCAACACTCGATCGCGCCGCTGACACGCAGCCCGCAGGTGTGTTGCCGGCCCGCACTGACTGCGCTGAACAGGCCCCCGGGTGCGTCCACCTGGCCGTACACGTCGCTCCCCCAACACTCGACCGCACCGCTCGTGCGCAGTCCACAGGTGCGGCTCGGGCCCGCGCTGACTACGCTGAAGCGTCCGTCCGGCGCATCCGTCTGGCCCACCGAGTTGCCTCCCCAGCACTCGATCGCGCCGCTCGTACGTAGCCCGCAGGTGTGGAACCAGCCCGCGCTGACTGCACTAAACGTCCCGCTTGGCGCGTCCGTTTGGCTCTCGTTGTTGGCTCCCCAACACTCGATCGCACCGCTCGTGCGCAGGCCACAAGTGTGGTGCCGGCCCGCGCTGACTGCACTAAACGTGCCGCTTGGTGCTTCCGCCTTGCCGAACTCGTTGTCCCCCCAGCACTCGATTTCGCCAGTCTCACGCAGCCCACAGACATGGAGTGAGCCTGAACTGACGGCGCTGAAGCGGCCGCTCGGCTCATCGGTCAAGCCGTACCAATCGGCTCCCCAGCACTCGACCGCACCGCCTGGGCGCAGCCCGCAGGTGTGTGAGGAACCCGCGCTGACAGCGCTGAACGTTCCGCCCGGAGCGTCCGCTTGGCTGGAGTTGTTGACGCCCCAGCACTCCACCGCGCCGCTCAAGCGTAGCCCGCAGGTGTGGCCTCCGCCCGCACTGACCGCACTGAATCTCCCACCGGGTGCCACTGCTCGAACCTTCCCCCAGCACTCCACAACACCGCTGGTTCGCAGCCCACAAGTGAGCCTCGCACCTGCACTGACTGCGCTGAACGACCCAACCGGTGGATCCGATTGACCGTTGTAGTTCCATCCCCAACACACCACTGCGCCGCTGGTTCGCAGCCCGCAACTGTGCCGCTCGCCCACACTCACCGCGCTGAACCTTCCGCTGGGCGCATCCGATTGGCCGTAGCGATTCCATCCCCAACACTCCACCGTGCCGCTTGTTCGCAGCCCGCAACTGTGCTGCTCGCCCGCGCTCACCGCGCTGAACCTTCCGCTGGGCGCATCTGATTGGCTTTCGTATTCGTCACCCCAGCACTCCACCGCACCGCTTGTTCGCAGCCCACAGGTATGCCACGCGCCTGCACTGACCGCGCTGAACAATCCGTTCGGCGCATGCGAGTGTCCGCTGTAGCTGTAGTGACTTCCCCAACACTCGACCGCACCGCTCGTGCGCAGCCCGCAGGTGTGACTCCCTCCTGCGCTGACTGCATTGAACATCCCGTCCGGCGTGTCTGTCTCGCCGTAGGTGGAGTCTCCCCAGCACTCCACAACACCGCTGGTTCGCAGCCCACAGGTATGCCGCGCGCCTGCACTGACGGCGCTGAACGACCCGCCCGGCACATCCGATTGGCCGTGGCCGTTGTATCCCCAGCACTCGACCCGACCGACCGGTACTAGCCGCAGCCCGCAGGTATGCCATGCGCCTGCACTGACAGCGCTGAATGCCCCGCCTGGCGCATTCACTTGGCCGTTGTAGTTACTTCCCCAGCATTCGGCCGTGCCGCTTGTTCGCAGCCCGCAGGTGTGCTTCCCGCCCGCGCTGATCGCGCTGAACATCCCGTCCGGTGCATCCGTCTCGCCGTCGTCGTTGTTTCCCCAGCACTCGACCGCGCCGTTCGTTCGCAGCCCGCAGGTGTGATTTCCGCCTGCGCTGACAGCGCTGAACAACCCGTCCGGCGCATCTGTCTGGCCGCTGTCGTTGCGTCCCCAGCATTCGATCGCGCCCGAGTCGAGCAGCGCACAGGCGTGCTCCGTACCGACCGTGATCGCGACCGCGCGCTCCCCACGCTGCGCGGCGGCGCTCGGCATATCAAGGGCAACGATCGCGGCGATAGCCAGGAGGGCTGCGAGGGCGAGAGCGGCAGAACGGTGGGCGTGGGTCAGCATGTGGTCTCTTTCGTCGTCGATGGGCATGTGTGGGGCTAGACGACGGGCTGCCCGCAGTTGTTCCCTGCGCGACGGCGAACGCGCGCAAGTTAGGGCGGGATGGATGTTGCGGCAACAGGACGGGGGCGCGGGCGTAGGCTGGGGAGGTGCTGTTCGAGGCGATCTTTTTGGCGCTGTTTTTGTTGACCTGGGGGGTGTTGGGGGGGCTGGGCTGGATTTGGCTGAGCGTACGGCGGCGGGCGGTGGGGGCAATTTTTGCGCTGCCGGCGGCGCTGCTGGGGGCGATGGGGGGCGGCACGGCGACGCCGCTGCTGGGGCTCGATGACGGGCTCGGCATCGGGGTGAGCATGATCACCGCGGCGGCCGGCGGGTTGGCGCTCTGCCGGCTGGCCTATGCGGTGTGGGATCTGTTCGAGCTGGGGCGCGCGTTTCGCCCGCTGGCGCGGCGCGGTCGCTGCGCGGATCGGGATCGCTCGGTACCCTCGCAGGAGCAGGGGCGCACTAAGCCGCGCTGAGCCGCGCGGGGAGCGGGACTGATGGCCACTCGGATGAGCGGGATGTTCGGGCGCACGCTGCGCGAGGCGCCGGCCGACGCGGACAGCGCCAATCACCAGCTGTTGCTGCGCTCGGGGCTGATCGTGCAGCTGGCGGCGGGGGTCTACTCGTTCATGCCGGCGGCCTGGCGCTCGCTGCGCAAGATCGAGCAGATCGTGCGGGAGGAGATGGAGGCGGCCGGGGCGCAGGAGATTCGGATGCCGGCGATGCAGCCGCTGGAGCTGTGGCAGGAGACGGGGCGGGATCGCTCCTACGGACCGGTGCTCTTCCGGCTGCGGGACCGGCGGGAGCGCCCGATGGTGCTCGCGCCGACGCACGAGGAGGCGGTCACCGACCTCTTCCGCAAGACGGCGCAGTCCTACCGCGACTTGCCGCAGCGGGTGTTCCAGATGCAGACCAAGTTCCGCGACGAGCCGCGCCCGCGCGGGGGGCTGATTCGGGTGCGCGAGTTCATCATGAAGGACGCCTACTCGTTCGACATCGACGAGCAGGCCTTCCAGCGCACCTACCAGGCGATGGCGGCGGCGTACCACAATGTCTACCGTCGCTGCGGGGTGCCGGTGGCGGCGGTGCAGGCGGATTCGGGGGCGATTGGGGGGAAGCAGTCGGAGGAGTTCATCTTCCTGACGGAGATCGGGGAGGACAACATCGCGCTCTGCGCGTCCTGCGGCTACGCGGCCAACCAGGAGCGAGCGGAGTTCAACCGCGGGACGGCGTCGGACGCGGAGCCGGCGCCCGCTGAGGAGGTCGAGACGCCGGGCACGACGACGATCGAGGCGCTGGCCGAGTTTCTCGGTGTTCCCGCGAGCGCGACGGCGAAGGCGGCGTTTTTCCTCGTAGACGGTGAGCCGACCTTTGCGGTGATTCGCGGGGACCTGGAGGTCAACGAGCTAAAGCTGATCAACGCGCTGGGAGCGCAGGAGGCGCGTCCGCTGACGCCCGAAGAGGTGGCGGAGGCGGGCTGGACGGCGGGCTACGCCTCGCCCGTGGGCCTGGATCCCGCGCGGGTGATCGCGGACCCCAGCGTGGTTGATGCGCGCAATCTGGTCGGCGGCGCGAACCGCGAGGGCTATCACCTGCGCAACCTCAACTACGGGCGCGACTGGTCGGCGGGGACGGTGGCGGACATCGGGCTGGCGCAGGACGGCTCGCCCTGCGGCGCCTGCGCCGACGGGCGGCTGGCGATGCAGCGCGGCGTGGAGTTGGGGCACATCTTCCGGCTGGGCGAGGTCTATGCCGCGCCGATGGAGGCGGGGGTGCTGAACGCGGCGGGCGAGCGGGTGCTGCCGGTGATGGGCTGCTACGGGATTGGGCTGGAGCGGCTGCTGGCGGCGGTGGTGCAGGCGAATCACGACGAGCAGGGGATCGTCTGGCCGCCGGCCGTCGCGCCCTACGACGCGCACATCGTGGTGATCGGCGCGGATCGCGCGGAGGTCGGGGAGGCGCTGGTGCGGCTCGAAGCCGATCTCGACGCGGCCGGCCTGGCCTGTCTGAGCGACGACCGCGACGAGCGTCCGGGGGTGAAGTTCAACGACGCGGATCTGCTCGGCGCGCCGCTGCGTTTCACGCTCGGTCCGCGCGGGCTGCGCGACGGCGAGGTGGAGATCAAGTCGCGGGCCGGCGGCGAGGCGCGCAATGTGCCGCTGGCCGAGGCCGCTTCCGTTGCGCAGGATGCGCTCGCGGCCTTGCAAAGCAGCTGAGGGGCGGCTGAGGGGCATCGCCGCGGCGGGCGGTATCGCCCGGCGGGTGTATGCTGATTGAGCGGCGGTTCGGTGAGACGCACGTGGACGCACCTGACGCATTGGGCGCGTGTCTTTCTGCATCACGGCTGAAGCGTGCGAACGACCGGGCCGCTCCCAACCCGCTAGCGCGATGGGCAGCGCGATGAAGACCGACTTTCTTCTGGCAATCAAGCAGCTGACGGCCGAAAAGGCGCTGAACGAGGACGTCGTGTTCGACGCCGTGGAGCGCGGCATGGCGGCCGCGGTGAAGCGCGGCTACGAGCTGCCGGGCGAGGTCAAGGTGACGATCGACCGCTACGACGGCGTGATGGATGTGTGGTCGGAGATGGAGGTGGTGGAGATCGAGGAGGACATTGCGGACGAGGATCTGCAGATCGATCTGGAGCGGGCGCGGGCGATCGACGGGGCGATGGCGATCGGCTCGACGCTGCGCCGGCAGCATCGGGTTGACGATGTGGGCGGTCGGATCGAGGCGCAGACGGCGAAGCAGGTGGTGCTGCAGGCGCTGCGCGAAGCGGAGCGCGACGCGATCTTCGAGGAATACTCCGGGCAGGAAGGCGGGATCGTTTCCGGCCAGGTGCAGCGGATCGACAACCACCAGGTGATCGTGGATCTGGGTCGGGCGGAGGCGGTGTTGCCGAGTTCGGAGCAGGTGCGGATGGAGCACTACCGCAGCGGGCAACGGATTCGCGCGCTGATGATCGAGGTGCTGCAGGCGGCCAAGGGGCCACAGATCGTGATCTCGCGCCGTCGGCCGGAGTTCGTGCGGCGGCTGTTCGAGATGGAAGTGCCGGAGATTGGGCGGAACACGGTGGAAATCCGCGGAGTGGCGCGGGAGCCCGGGCATCGCACGAAGATCGCGGTGTACTCGCGTCAGGACGGGATCGACGCGATCGGCGCCTGCGTGGGGATGCGCGCGATGCGCATCCAGAATGTGGTCAACGAGCTCAACGGCGAGCGGATCGATGTGGTGCAGTGGGATCCGGATCCGCGCGTCTTCGTTGAGCATGCGCTGAGCCCCGCGCAGACGCTGGCGGTGCGGATTGTGCGCGAGGCGAACACGGCCGAGGTGGCGGTGCCCGACCAGCAGATGAGTCTGGCGATTGGGCGCGAGGGGCAGAATGCGCGGCTCGCCGCGCAGTTGAGCGGCTACCGGATCGACATCAAACCGCAAACGGCTGCGGAGCGTCTGCGCGACGATGGGCGCGGGGCGTTCGCGCCCCAGGAGGAGCTGGTCATCGAGCCGGAGCCGGAGGTTCCGCCGACGCCGCTTGCGACGCCGGTAGTCGAGCCGCGCGAGCTCGCGCCCGCGGCGTCCGACGAACCGGGCGCGGCGCCGGTGTTCGAGCCTGCGGAGACGGCGGAGGAAGAGCCGGAGGCGGAGCCGGCGCTGGCGGCGACCGAGTTGCAGCCTGCCGCTTCGCAGCCCGGCCAGATTCGCTTCGGAGAGGATGTGCTGCGGCGCGAGGATGAAGAGCCGCAGCGCCGCCGCCGCCGTCCGCGCTTCATCGAAAACGTCGAGGACATCGACGAGGACGAGGATCCGTACGCGCAGTACGCGGATTACGAGGACGACTTCTAGTCGTGCGCTAGCCCGGTGGAGCGCCCGCGGACCTTCCTCGGCTGGCGCCCGCCGGATCGAGGGAGAGGGCATCCGTGGCCGCATCCGCACCAGCCGCCGTCGTGCGCGCGCGTCGTTTGCCGTTGCGCCGCTGCGTGGTCTGCCGTTGCTCCGCGCCGAAGGCCGAGCTGGGCCGCGTCGTGCGGACGCCGACGGATGAGCTGCGGCTCGGCGCGGCGGAAGGGCGCGGCGCGTATGTCTGTCGAGGCGCCTGTGCGGCGGCGCTGGCGGGCAATGCACAGCCGCTGGCGCGGGCGCTGCGCGTCGCGGTTCCACTGCAGCTGATCGAGCAGATTTTGCGGGCGTACGGGCCCGGTGAGGAGGCGGCGACATGACGACGCAGGAGCATCCCGCGCGGACGCTGCAAATTCCACGCACGCTGACCGTGCGCGAATTGGCCGATCTGTTGGGCGACACGCCGGTCACGGTGATCAAGACGTTGATGGTCAACGGCGTGATGGCCGACGTGAGCAAGACGCTGGACTACGACACGGCGGCCGTGGTGGCGCTGACCCACGGTTTCGAGCCGGAGGAACAGGGCGATGTGATCGCCGAGCCGGAAGCGCCCTCGACGCTTGATTTTCTGGTCGATGCGGAAGCCGATGACGATGATCCGTCGGTGCTTCGCCCGCGCCCGCCGGTGATCGCGGTGCTGGGGCATGTGGACCACGGCAAGACGAGTCTGCTCGATGCGATCCGCGAAGCCAACGTGGCGGAGGGCGAAGCGGGCGGGATTACGCAGCGGGTCGGCGCGTATCAGGCGCAGGCGGGCGGGCGGCTGCTGACGTTCATCGACACGCCGGGTCATGAGGCGTTCACCGAGATGCGCGCGCGCGGCGCGAACGCGACGGATCTGGCGGTGCTGGTGGTGGCGGCCAACGATGGGGTGATGCCGCAGACGCGGGAGGCGATTAACCACATTCAGGCGGCGGGCGTGCCGATGGTGGTGGCGTTGAACAAGATCGATCTGGACAGCATCAATCCGGATCGGGTCAAAGCCTCGCTGGCGGAGGCGGGAGTGCAGATCGAGGAATACGGCGGCGAGGTGCCGCTGACGGCGGTCTCGGCGACGCGCGGCGACGGGCTGGACGATCTGCTGGAGACGCTCGGCCTGCTGGCGGACATCAGCAATTTCCAGGCGAATCCGGATCGCGCGGCGGAGGGCGTGGTGCTGGAGGCGGAGCTGGATCGCCGCCAGGGGCCGCGCACCACGCTGCTCGTGCAGCGCGGCACGCTGCGGCAGGGCGACGCGCTGCTGGTGGGCCGCACCTGGGGGCGCATCAAGGCGATGACGACCTTCGCCGGCGAGCGGATTATGGAAGCCGGACCGTCGACGCCGGCCGTGGTGCTGGGGTTGCAGGAAGTCGCCGACGCGGGCGACGGTTTTCGGGTGGTCGCCACTGATCGCGAAGCGAAGCGGATCTACGAGCAGGCCAAGCGCGAGCGCGAAGCGCGCGAGGCGCAGCTGCAGCACTCGGCCAGCCTCGATGCACTGTTCGGCGAAATTTCGCGCGGCGGCGTCAGCTCGCTCAACCTGATCGTGAAGACCGATGTGGTGGGCAGCGTCGAGGCGCTGCGCGATTCGCTGGAGCGGTTGAGCAACGAAGAAGTGGCGGTCAAGGTGATTCACGCCGCCGCGGGCGCCGTCTCGGGCAGCGATGTCAACCTCGCGCTGGCCTCCGAGGGGATCATCATCGCCTTCAACTGCCCCGTTGAGCCCGGCGCGGCGCGGCTGGCGGAGACCGAGGGCGTCGAGATTCGCTCGTACAGCATCATCTACCAGGTGATCGAAGAGGTGGAAGCGGCGATTACCGGGATGCTCAAGCCGGTCGAGATGCAAGTGGTCGATGCCCACGCCGAGGTGCTACAGATTTTCCCCATTCGGGGCATGGGCAAAATCGCCGGCTCGCGGGTGCTCGACGGAACGATCCAGCGCGGCGCGCAGGTCCACGTGTATCGGCAGGGCGAGCTGATCGCCGACGGCGAGATTCGCAACCTGCGCCGTTTCCAGGACGATGTGCAGACGGTCGACGCCGGGCAGGAGTGCGGCATCGCGCTGACCACGTTCGAGGATTTCGAGGCGGGCGATCAGCTGGAGTTCTACCACGTCGAGACGCAGTCGCGGATTTCGTCGGGCGGCGAGATTCGCGCGGCGTCGCGCTAGCCAGGGACGCGGCCGATGACTGAGCGCAGCGATCGCATGGCGCGGGTCAATGATCTGCTGCGCGACACCGTGGCGGAAGTGGTGGCGGGCGAGCTGAAGGATCCACGGCTCGATCTGCCGCTGCTGAGCGTGACGGAGGTGCGCGCCAGCCGCGATCTGCGCCGCGCGCGCGCGCTGGTCTCGGTGATGCCCGTGCCCACTGATTCGGCCGAGGCGCAGGCCGCCGCGCTGCAGGACGCGCTGACGGCGCTGCGCAGCGCCGAGCCGTTTGTCCACCGCATGCTGCGCAGGAAGCTGCATATGAAGCGCATCCCGCTGATTGAGTTCCAGCGCGACGACCGCATCGCGCTCTCGGCCGAGGTCAACGCGCGGCTGCGCGATCTGGCCGGCGCGGAGACGGTCGATGAGCAGGCGGCGTCAACGTGAGCGACGGCCAGACGGACGGCCAGGACACCGGGGAGGCTGGGGAGGGCCGACGCTCAGGGCGGCGGCGCGGTGGACGCCGGCGGCGCAAGCGCGGCCCCGAGCATCCCGGCGCGGTGTTTCTGGTCGACAAGCCGAGCGGACCAACCTCGCACGACATCGTGCGCGACATCCGCCGCTGGACCAATGTGCGCCGCGTGGGTCACGGCGGCACGCTGGACCCGCTGGCAACGGGCCTACTGCCGATCTTCGTCGGCGTGGCGACGCGGCTGAACGAATACCTCGGTACCTATGCCAAATCCTACGAGGCGACGGTGCTGCTGGGCGCGGCGACGGATACCGACGACAGCGAGGGCGAAATCATCTCCACCGCAGAGGTACCGGCGCTGACGGAGGCGGAGATTGAGACTGAGCTGGCCAGGTTCCGCGGGGCAATTGAGCAGACGCCGCCGCTGTTCAGCGCGGTGAAGGTGGGCGGGGTGGCGGCGCATCGCGCCGCGCGGGCCGGGCAGCCGCTGGAGATCGAGCCGCGCACTGTGACGATCCACGAACTCGATCTGCTCGAACTCGAGCTGCCGCGGCTGCGGCTTGCAATGCGGGTCAGCACCGGCACCTACGTGCGCGCGGTAGCGCGTGACCTGGGCGCGGCGCTCGGCTGCGGCGCGCACGTGACGGAGATGCGCCGCACGCAGATCGGCGATCTGAGCGCGGCGGATGCGCATCCGCCGGAGGCGCTCGAGGCCGCCGCGCAACAAGAGCGCGTCTGGGAGCTGTCGGATTCTCCGGCGCGGCTGTTCGGCGACTGGCCCGCATTCACGCTCAGCGGTGAGCAGCTCAACCGCATCCGCCAGGGCCAGCCCATCCGCACCCGCCCCGCCGAGGGCAAGCGCCACGCGCTGGCGCTCAGCGAGGCTGGTTCAGTGATCGCCGTGCTGCGCAGCGATCCCATCGCCCCCGGC
Source organism: Dehalococcoidia bacterium (assembly GCA_965242565.1). GTDB lineage: Bacteria > Chloroflexota > Dehalococcoidia > Bin125 > Bin125 > CATQGW01. Next base: position 3,048,866 of record OZ251457.1, read on the forward strand.
CGCTGGGAGCCCGAAAAGGTCCTCCAGCCGTCCTGACGCCCCGCCGGCCGCTCAGTCCGCCGCCGCCTCCGTGGAGACGGCTGGCGGGGAAAGCTCGTCCAGCGTTTCCCGCGCCAAGTCGTCGAACTCAGACCTTGATCGCCAGCCGCTGAACGCTTCGTCGCCGATCAGCGCAATGCGCCAGAGCTGCCCCCGCAGATCGTCGTCAATCTCGTCGTCCAGCGCGTACTGCGCCTCGAAATCGAGCACATCGCTGATCGTGGCTCGCTGCTCAAGGTAGGCTCGCAGGCAGTCAGCGAACTCGCTGCGAATTTGGTCGTCGCGTCTCACAGGATGCCCGCCATGTCCAGCGTCAGAGTGCATGAGTACGAACTCGTCGATCTCTTTGAAGCCTACCAACTGTTCGAGCGGGTGGCGTCCGGCGAACTTGTGGAAGTGCCTGAACGCAAGACGCGCGGCCCGGCCTATCGGTGCAGCTTCGGCGGGGAGTCGTACTACACCTGGATTGGTGAGCGCTCGGGTGCGCGGATTGGGCGGGTGCATTACGTCAGCTGCGGGTTCGGTCACATCACCGGCGTCTGGCCGTCCGCGCTGAACACTGTATCGGCGGGGCCATCAGCGCCGGCCTGCGGACTGGTAGTTGGGCGTGCGCTTAGCCTGCCTGGGTTGAGAACACGAAGGCCACCGACTCTTGCTCGGCTCGCACCGAATAGGTCGCGCCCGCCGGCAGCAGCACGCCCTCGCCCTTCGCCAGCAGCGCGTCGTCGTCCACCACGCCGATCCGCATTGCGCCCTCGACCACGATCAGCGCGGAGGCCGAATCGACCGAGCGGTTGAGCAGCGTGCGCCCTTCGGGCAGGCGAATGCCTTCGGCGTTGAGCCGCGCTTCGGACTGCGGGTCCGCGTGGGGAATCGCCTCGGCGCGGATCCGCTGCAACGGCACGGCGCTCAGCTGACCCCGTGCGCCGCCAGATAATCCAGCAGCTCCTGCACCGTCCGAATCTCCGCCGCATCCTCTTCCGGGATTTCCAGCGGATTGTCGTCGGTCGAAAACTCTTCCTCGATCGCGATCGTCAGATCGACGATGTCGAGCGAATCCGCGTCGAGATCGTCGATCAGGTGGGCGTCGCTGGTCACCTTTTCCAGCGGCTGGCGCAGCTGGTCGGCGATCATTTGCTGGACGCGATTCTGCACGGTGCTCATCAGCGCTCTCCCCGTTGCTGCCCCGCGGTCAGTTCAACCGCCTGAGGGAGAGGCTACTCACTGAAGCGGGAGAGCGCGACAACGCCGTTCTGGCCGCCGAAGCCGAAGCCGTTGACGAGGGCGGCGCGCAGCTCGGCGGGGCGCGACCGCTGCGGCACATAATCGAGATCGCAATCGTCGTCGCCGTGCTCGTGGTTGATCGTGGGCGGCAGCACGCCGTGGTAGAGGGCGAGCGCGGCGGCGGCGGCGGAGAGCGCGCCGGCGGCGCCCATCAGGTGGCCGGTCATGCTCTTGGGGGAGCTGACGGCGAGGCGCTGGGCGTGCTCGCCGAAGACATCGTGGATCGCTCGCGTTTCGATCGCGTCGTTGAGGGCGGTGCCGGTGCCGTGTGCGCAGATGTAGTCGATCTCGCTCGGTTCGAGGCCCGAGTTGCGCAGCGCGGCGCGCATCGCGCGGGCGGCGCCCTCGCCCTGCGGATCCGGCGCGGTGATGTGGAAGGCGTCGGCGGTGCGCCCGCCGCCGAGCACCTCAGCGTAGATGCGCGCCCCGCGCGTCTGCGCCTGATCCAGCGTTTCGAGGATGCAGACGACGGCACCCTCGCCGAAGACGAAGCCGTCGCGGTCGCGGTCGAAGGGACGGGAGGCGCGGGTGGGGTCGTCGTTGCGACGGGAGAGGGCGTGCATGTTGGCCAGCCCCGCGATCCCCAGCGGGGAGACGTTGGACTCCGTGCCGCCGGCCAGCGCCAGCTCCGCTTCGCCGCTGAGCAGCAGCTGGCGGCCGTCGATGAAGGCGTAGATGCTGCTCGCGCAGGCCGCCAGCGAGGTGATCGTCGGTCCGCGCAGCCCCAGCTCGATCGAGACCTGGCAGGAGGCCATATTGCCGGCCATCATCGGCACGAACAGCGCCGAGACGCGGCCCGGCCCACGGTCGTTGAGCACGCCCGACTGGTCGGCGATCGTGGTCACGCCGCCGCCGCCGGTGTTGACGACGGTGGCGATCCGCTCCGGATCGCGCTCTTCGAGATCCAGCCCCGCGTCGGTGACGGCGAGTCGGGCGGCCGCGACGCCGAGCTGACTGAAGCGCGCCATCCGGCGCGCCGCCTTGGCATCCATAAAGTCGGTCGGATCGAATTCCGGAATGTCCGCCGCGATCTGCACTTTCAGATCGGCTTCTACCAGCTCGGGCACTCGCCGCACGCCCGAGCGTCCCTCGCGCAGCGAATCCCAGAAAGCGTCCACGCCGATCCCGATCGGCGTGACCGGCCCGATGCCGGTGATCACGATCCGCTGGTTTGCGGGCGTCACGTCGGCGCTCATTCGCGGTAGCGCTTGAGCAGCACGGCGGCGTTGTGCCCGCCCAGACCGACCGAGACCGACAGCGCCGCCTCCAGATCCAGTTCGCGCGCCTCATTGGGGATGCAGTCGAGGTCGCAGTCGGGGTCGGGTGTTTCATAGTTGAGTGTGGGCGGCGCGACGCCGCGGTCCAGGGCGAGCGCGCAGACGATCACCTCCAGCGCGCCGCTGGCGCCCATCATGTGGCCGGTGGCGGGCTTGATTGAGGAGATCGCGAGGTCGTCGGCGTGCGCGCCGAAGAGGCGCTTGATCGCTGTCGTTTCGACCTGGTCGCCCAGCTTCGTCGCCGTGCCGTGGGTGCTGATGTAGCCGACCTCGGCGGGGTTGATGCCGGACTGATTGAGGGCCTGCTCAACGGAGACGATCAGACCGAGGCCGTCGCCGTCGGGCTGGGCCATGTCGTGCGCGTCGTTGGCGCTGCCGCCGCCGATCACCTCGGCGTAGATGTGCGCGCCGCGCGCGCGGGCGTGCTCCAGATCCTCGATCACCAGCGCGGCCGCGCCCTCGCCGGGCACGAAGCCGTTGCGGTGCAGGTCGTAGGGGCGGCAGGAGGCGGCGAGCGGCTCGTCGGGCGTGGCCAGCACCCCCATCCGCTCAAAGCAGGCGTGGAAGAGCGGCAGAATGATCGCCTCGGAGCCGCCGACGATCAGCGCGTCGGCGCGCCCCGCGCCGATGTGCAGCATCCCGTCGGCCACTGCGTTGGCGCCCGTCGCGCAGGCCGAGGTGGGCGAGTAGTTGGGCCCGGCCGCGCCGGTCGCGATCGAGATATGCCCGCTCGCCGCGTCGGCGATCAGATTGGGCATGGCGAAGGGCGAGACGCGGCGCGGGCCGCGTTCCTGGAGCACCTGCTCCCAGTGAATCACCAGCTCCATGCCGCCGCCGCCGCTGCCGAAGATCACTCCCACCCGATCGCGGTTGTCCTCCGTGATCTCCAGCCTCGAGTCGGTCAGCGCTTCCAGCGACGACGCGAGCCCGTATTGCACGTTGCGATCGGCGTGGCGCAGCGCCTTGTCGTTGGGCAGCGCGGCGTCCGGATCGAAGCCGCGTACCTCGGCGGCCAGCGGGATGCGGAGCCCGGCCGCATCGGGGTCGAAACGCTCGATGCGCCCGACTCCGCTCTCGCCGCCGATCAGCGCGTCCCAGGCGTCGGGAACGGTGCTGCCGACGGGCGTGACCGCCCCCAGCCCGGTGATCACGGTGCGCCGCATCAGACCGACTCCCGAGCGCTGCCCGTCCCGATCACCTGGGTATCCCCTCGCTCTTGTCGGGGTAGTCGCGCGCGCCCAGGCCCGCGTCGTCGTCGGAGAGCGGGAACGTCCAGGAGGTGCGTGAGATACGACGGACGAGCTTGGAGAGAACATCGCCCGGCCCGGCCTCCACGAACAGCGTGGAGCCCTGCGCGGCCATCGTCTTCACCGCCGCCTGCCACTGCACCGGCGCGGTCAGCGCGTCGGACAGCTCATGCACGAGCTGATCACGGTTGTGCATCAGCCCGCCGCTGATGTTGCTGACCACCGGCACGACAGGATCCCGCCACTTGATGGCATGCACCGCGCCGCGGAATTGGCCTTGCGCGTCGGCCATCAGCGGCGAGTGGGAGGCGATTGAGATCGGCAGCCGCACGACGCGGCGCGCGCCGTGATCCTCGGCCATCCGCATCAGCCGCCGCAGCGGCGCGTCGTCGCCGGAGACGACGGTTTGGCCGGGACAGTTGTCGTTGGCCACGACGATGGTGCCGTCGTTGGCCGCCTCGCCGACCAGCGAGCGCAGCACGCGGTCGCGTAGGCCGATGATCGAGGCCATCCCGCCGGGGCGGCGCAGGTTGGCCTCGCGCATCAGCTCGCCGCGCCGCTTGACCAGCTCCAGCGCGTCGTCGAAGCCGACCGAGCCGGCTGAGAACATCGCGGTGATCTGGCCCATGCTGTGACCGGAGACGACGGTCGGCGAGAGCCGCCGCCCGGCTGCGCTCCACTTGTCGCGCAGCGCTTCGAGCCAGGCCACGCTGGCCACGAAGATGGCGGGCTGGGAGTGGGCGGTCTCGTTGAGATCCTCGGCGGGGCCGCGCTCGATCAGCTCCAGCAGGTCGTAATCGAGCAGGTGATTGGCGCGCTCGAACCAGTGCTCCGCAGCCGGATAGACATCGAGCACCTTGCCGGCCATCCCGACCGACTGCGAGCCCTGTCCGGGGAAGACGAGCGCGTAGGCGTCGTCCTCCGCGGTCGCGCCTTCTGCGATGTCCGACGGGGGCGGAGGGTGGTCAGCTGCCTGGTGGTCGTCCATGATCGCTCCGGGGCGCGGCACTGGCGCACGCCTTGCGCGTTTTGCGGGCGCACCCTGGTCGGGCGCGCGCCGTCACGCAGTGTCTCGCTGATTGTATCCGTATTCGGCGGGATTGAACGCGGTCTGTGGAGGGTGGGTTTTGTCGCGTCGGCAATTCACACGTTCACGGTGTGAGCGGCTGTCGGCGCGCGGTTGTGGTCGGGGGTGAGTTCTCGGTCAGGACATGACCATCCCGCCATCGACATGGATCACCTGGCCGGTGATGTAGCGGCCGCCCTCGCCAGCGAGGAAGGCGACCAGCGGCGCGACGTCGTCGGGGTCGCCGAGGCGCTCCAGCGGGACCTGGCTGAGCACCGCATCGATCTGCTCCTGGGTGAGGTCGGCGGTGATGTCGGTGCGGATGAAGCCCGGCGCGACCAGATTGACGGTGATGCCGCGCGAGCCCAGTTCCTTGGCGAGCGAGCGGGTCATCCCGGCCAGCCCGGCCTTGGCGGCGGCGTAGTTGATCTGGCCCGGATTGCCCATCGTGCCGATCACCGAGCCGATCGTGATGATTCGCCCCCAGCGGGCGCGGATCATGCCCCGCAGGCAGGCGCGGGTGACGAGGAACGCACCGGTCAGATTGGTCGCCAGCACCGCCGACCAGTCGTCGTCCTTCATCCGCATCGCCAGCGTGTCGCGGGTGATGCCGGCGTTGTTGACCAGAATCTCGGGGCGTCCCAGCTGCTGCCCAATGGCGTCCAGCATCTTCGCCACCGCGTCGGGGTCCGACACATCGGCGCGGATCGCCAGCGCGCGGCGCCCCAGCGCGGCGACCTCCGCCGCGACCGCCTCGGCGGCCGCCTCCGACTGCGCGTAGTTGACCGCGATATCGGCGCCGTTGCGCGCCAGCTCCAGCGCGATCTCGCGGCCGATGCCGCGCGAGGCGCCGGTCACCAGCGCGACGCGCCCCGCCAGCGGGGCAGTGGATTCGGGGTTGTTCCGGTCGCTCACGAGGACTCCGGCGGCGGCGCAGCAGGGCCGCCCAACGGACCTGATCTTATCAGCACCCCTAGCCCGTCGTTCACATCGTTGTAACCTGTGCGCACGCGCGCAGCGGGACACTGCCAGCTGCCGCCCGTCCGCGGGCGGCGAACCGGTCCCGGCGCGATGATCTGCAGCTGCACGGTGATGGCGCGAGCCATCGCGCCGTTGAAGAGGGGGAACTGCATGCTCGACGGAGGCAACATCGCTTGGTTGTTGGTCTCAGCGGCGTTGGTGCTGCTGATGGTGGTGGGGCTCGCGTTCTTCTACAGCGGCCTGGTGCGGACCAAGAACGCCGCCTCAACGATCATGCAGTCGTTCATCATGATGGGCGTGGTCACGATCGTCTGGGTGCTCTGGGGCTACAGCCTGGCGTTCAGCGGCGACATCGGCGGCTTCATCGGCGACCTACAGAACTTCGGCCTGCGCGGCCTGGGGCCGGATGAGGATGGCAACTGGCCTTCCTCCGGCGGAGTGCCTGACATCATCTTCATGGGTTTCCAGATGATGTTCGCGATCATCACCCCGGCGCTGATCACCGGCGCGTTCGTCGAGCGCATCCGCTTCAGCGCGCTGATCGTCTTCACCGTGGCCTGGGTCACGATCGTCTACGCGCCGCTGGCGCACTGGGTCTGGGCCGAGGGCGGCTGGCTGCTTGACTTGGGCGCGAAGGACTTCGCGGGCGGCGCCGTGGTCCACATCAACGCCGGTGCGGCGGCGCTGGCCGGCGCGATCTTCGTCGGACGCCGACGCGACAGCGTGGCAGAGACCGACCCGCACGACGTTTCCAAGGTTGTGCTCGGCGCGGGCCTGCTCTGGTTCGGCTGGTTCGGCTTCAACGCCGGCTCCGCGCTGGCGGCAGATGGCCTCGCGGCCAACGCATTTGTGCAGACGCACATCTCGGCCGGCGCCGGCGCGGTGGCCTGGACCCTGCTCAGCTGGCGCTACACGGGGCACCCCTCGATCATCGGCGCCGCGACCGGCGCGGTCGCGGGGTTGGTGGCGATCACACCCGCGGCGGGATTCGTCGGCCTCTGGCCGGCGACCGACGGCTATCTCAACGCCGTGCCGGCGATCATGATCGGCGCGGTGGCCAGCGTGGCCGGCTTCTACGCCGTGCGGCTGCTGCACAACTGGGGGCATCTCGACGACACGCTGGATGTCTTCGCCGTCCACGGCGTGGGCGGCATCTGGGGCGCGCTGGCGACCGGCCTGTTCGCCGTGGCGGCGATCGGCGGTGTGAGCGGGGCGATCGAAGGCTCCTGGGACCTGTTCGGGAAGCAGATCGTCGGCGTGCTCGCCTCGTTCGCGTGGTCGCTGGTGCTGTCGATCGGTCTGTTCTGGCTGATCGGCAAGTTCATCCCGCTGCGGGTGGAGCCGCGCGAGGAGTTGATCGGTCTGGATCGGGCGGGTCACAACGAGCCCGCCTACCAGTTTGACGAGATCGGCGTCAGTTGGGCGGCGAGCTCGGAGGAGCACGAAGAGCCGGTCGTCGGCTTCGAAGTTCTGCGCAGGAGGACGCGATAATGAAGAAGATCGAGGCGATCATCCGCCCGGAGGCGATGGACGAGGTCAAGCGCGCGCTCGTCAAGCTCGACATCAACGGCATGCACGTCGAGAACGTGGCCGGCCACGGCCACCAGGGCGGCGTGCAGCGCGACGGGCGCGGCGGCCAGCCCTACCGCGTCGACATGCTGCCGAAGGTGAAGCTGACGGTGGTGGTGTCGACCGACGAGTGGGCGGCCAAGGCGCTGGACGCGATCATCTCCAACGCGCGCACGGGCAACATCGGAGACGGGAAGATCTTCGTCTCCAACGTGGAGGAGGCGATCCGCGTCCGCACCGGCGAAAGCGGCCCCGACGTGCTCTGAAGGGGGTGCCTGCTCCGCCTTCGCGCCAACTGCTGCCAACTCCGCGGTCGGCTTATCTCGCGTGCGCCCCATTTCCGTCATACCCGCGCTTGCCGCGGGTATCTCGCCGTGAACAGCACCCACTCCCCGCTGAGACTGACCGCCGCGCCGACCGTGTCTTCTAGAAGATCACGTCTTCTACCAGCAGCTCAACGTAGCGGTCGTCGCTGACGCCCCATTCTTGTTTGAGGACCTGCTCGTTGTGCTCGCCCAGTTCGGGGGAGCCTTTGGCGCCCAGGCGGCGGCTGTTCCAGGTGAAGGGTTGGTGTTGGACCATGAAGGGGACCTCGCCGCGGGTGAAGTGGAAGAAGTAGGACTGGATGCCGTCGTCGTTGACTACGAGGTCGCGGGCGGTTTCGGCGGGAGAGGCGGGGACGCCGCGGGACTGCAGGAGGGCGGTGGCGCGCCAGGGGTCGAGCTGGCCGGACCAGGCGGCGACGGCGGACTCGATTTCGTCTTCGGCGGCCTTGCGGCCGGCGAGCGTGCGCAGGTCTTCGCGTTGCGCGAGGTCGGGGCGGTTAATTTGGGCGCAGAGCTCGAGCCATTCGCCGGTACTGCGCACGGCGACGGCGAGCCATTCGTCGTTGCCGTTGGCGGGGAAAAGGCCGTGCGGGGCGTATTCGGTGGAGCGGTTGCCGATGCGCGGCGTGTCCACATCGTTGACCAGCGCGTCCATCAGCTCGGTGTCGAGCAGGTGGACGGCGGCTTCGTACTGGGCGATTTCGATCTCCTGCCCCTCGCCGGTGCGGTCGCGGTGAATCAGCGCGGCGATGATCTGGGAGGCGGCGATCGGCGCGAGCGTGAAGTCGGTGTGCAGCGAACCGAGGCCGATCGGGGCGCGGTCGGGCTGGCCGGTCTGGCCGACGACGCCGGAGATTCCGGTGACGCCGTTGCCGATGCCGCGCCAACCGTTATTGGGGCCCCAGGTGCCCATCACGGGGAAGGAGGCGTAGATCAGGTCGGGCTTCAGCTCGCGCAGCGTCTCATAGGTGAGGCCGAACTTTTCCATCGCGCCGGGCGCGAAGTTGTTGGTGACGATATCGAACTGCGGCAGCACCCGGCGGATCAGTTCGAGGCTCTGCGGTTTGTGCAGGTTGAGCGTGATGCTGCGTTTGTCGGTATTGGTGTCGTTGAAGAACGCGCCGGTGTCGATGCTGAAGCCGCGCGGCGGGTGCGAGAATTCGCGCACGCTGTCCAGCCCCGAAGCGGACTCGATTTTGATCACGTCGGCGCCGAGATTGGCGAGCATTTCGGTGATCAGCGGGCCGGCCGCCATCCAGCAGAAGTCGAGCACGCGCACGCCGGCCAGCGGCAGCGCATCGGCCGCGTGCTCGGCCGGCGCGCTCGGCTTCGGCGAGGCGGACGCGCCGTTGAGGTTGCGCAGTTTCGCTCGCCCGCCGCGCACGACGCTCAGCTCGATCAGCTCGCTCACCGCGTCGGCGCTGAGGCCGCCGAGCTCGTGCAGCACCTCGACGCTGTCCGCGCCCAGCGCCGGCGCGGGGCGGGAGGCGAACTCGTAGGCGTCGGAGCGGTAGGGCGAGCGCGGCAGGGTGACGCTGCGGCCCAGCTGGGGGTGCTCGACGGGCCGGAAGAAGCCGCGCTCCTGCAGGTGGATGTCGCCCACGAGGTCGTGCGCGGTCTGCACGGGCAGGCCGAGGTCGCCCTCCGCTTGGGCGCGGCGCACGAGCTCCTCGCGGTTCTGCGCGGCGCAGAAGCGGCGCGTGAACTCGATCATCTGCTCGCGGTGCGCGACGCGGTAATCCTGCGAGGTCCAGGGCTCCTTGAGCAGCGAATCGTCGCCCGTGACCTCCGCGTACCAGTTGGGGAAGTTCTCCCACGCCGTGCTGGTCGGGTTGCCGAGGTAGGTGACCCACTTGCCGTCGGCGCACTGGTAGGTGGAGCCGGGGGTGTTGATGAAGACGATTTCGCCGTCCTCGAAGCGGCCCTGCTCGTATGCGCCGAAGCCCGCGCCGACGACCGGGTACTTGAGGCCGCCGGTGCCGTCGCGTTCGGCGATCATGCCGTGCCAGACGTAGAGGTTCTGGTTGGCGGCCTGGATCATGGTGGAGGCGACGGCTTCCTGCATGCTGACGATGCTGCTGACGGCCGGTCCGCCGCGCCGCCGCTGCCAGAGCGAGGCCACCGCCGCGGCGACGGCGCAGTAGGAGGTCTGCTTGTAGCCGAGCTTGCCGGCGGGGTAGTCGGGCGCGATCTCGGGGAAGCCGTTGCAGACCAGCTGGCTGCCGGCGGCCATCGCGATCAGGTCGGTCGCGGCCTGCTCCGGATTGCCGCGGCGGAAGACGACGTCGATCACGCTGGGCGCGCCCGCGGCGTTCGCTTCGGCGGCGCGGTGCAGGCGCTCGAAGGCGCGGCGGGCGCGCTCGGATTTTTCGACGGGGCCGATCACGACATCGGCGCGCTCGGCGAGCCGCTCCACGATGTCCCATGCCTCCGGCGCGTCCAACGCCAGCGCCAGCGACTGTTTGCCCTGGTTGTAGAGCAGGTGCCGCAGCCCGCGCTCCAGGCCCGGCTCGCCGTCGACCCACGGCCCCACGCGGCGCAGGCGGTCGCCGCCGGCCGACTCGATCCGCACGACGCGCGCGCCGAGGTCGGCGAGATAGCGCCCGGCGGCCACCGCCGGTTCGTCGGCCAGGTCGAGCACAACTGCGCCGTCAAGCGGCAAGGTGGCGGTCATGGCGGTCTCCATTCACGTCTCGAAGCGGCTGAGCTCCGCTCCCGGCGTGTTCACCCTAACGGCAGGAGGCGTCGGCGCGCGCGGCTGTCACTCAGCGGAGGCGGCCAGCCAGTAGGCTGACGCTGCTGATGGCAAGTAGGTAGGCGCTGTCCCGATGTGTTGACCGCGCTGGTGGTGCCCCTTATTCTAGTTCGCGTCATGCGAAACATGCCGGCACATGCCCATCGACTCGTCGCGATCCTCGTGATCGCGGTTGCTGTGTCGCTTGCCGCGATGCTGCCGGGGCTCATCACTGGACAGCAGGGCGGCGCGGACGAGCAGTCGTCGGATGTCAACGACATCGACCTTCTGGTGACCGTAGAGCAGTCGTCTCGGTACGCCCTACCTGGCGATCAGGTCGAATACACCGCCACCATCGAGAACAACACTGGCGAGCCTCAAACGAACCTTGAGGCGATCATGGTGGTGACTGAACAAGCCGACGCAATGACCTACGTGGAAGATTCGACGTTCATCCGCTATCGAGAAGATGGACCAGAATTCCCGTTGCCGCCGCTCAGCAGGCAAACGACGCTGCTCGCAGAGACCATTGAGCCAGCCCAAATAATCCAAGTTCGGTGGAGCTTGGAAGTTGGTCGTTGCGCGTTGCGTAATGACTGGGCACAGGTGGTGTTCCGAGTTCGGACAGACGACCTCGAGCCTCCGTATCCGGACTCAAATCTGTACATCGTGCCCCACACCGATGTTTGGGTTCTCAAGCATTTCTCGGTGGGCTACGAGGTAGACACGCTGACACCAGCACCAGGGGAAGCAGTGCGCCACACCGTCCGCGTTGTTAACGACGGCGGCATCATCTTGGACGACGTGACGGTGCATCTGTGGTATGACGAATCACGCGACCGGATCCTCCCTACCGTGTCGGAAGACAGCACTTTCACCATTCTGTCCGGCCGCGATGGGCGTCCGGGCCGTATCGTGCCAGTCGATCCCAAGTGGAGCACACGCCTCGGCAGGCTTCTTCTGGATTATCTAAATCCAGGGAACATCTTAGTCCTGTCGTGGACCGACTATGTCGCCGACGACGCGCCGATCGGGACCGTGGTGACACCTCAGGTCGGTGTCAGAGTGGCTAGTTCAACCGAATGGACGGACCGCACCGCTAGGATCACGGTTGCACCGCCACGTGATGACTTTTCGGTTGAGATCAAGCAGGATGACGCGGGCTACGTGTCGTCGGCTCGTTTTCCCGGCGATCCGGTCAACATGCGCGTCACAATATCGAACTACACGGATGTACCGCGCCCAGGTGTCAGTGTATCGCTGGACTTGCCCACGGCGTTGTCGTACGTGAGCGGATCTGGCGCATACTCCACGGCGGCATACGTAGCCGGCAACTCGCGACGGTTGCCGGACGACTGGATCGACGACGGAATTCAGCTGCCGACGATCGCGCCAGGTGAAGAAACGACGATCACATTTAGGGCCCTGATAGGCGATGACATCTCGCCGCAAGACGGCATCGATGTGTACGCGGTGCTCAGGTCGCCAACCGATGTTGAGTCTCGCACCCACGCGCGAATCGATGTCGTGAAGAAGCCGGACATCGATCTGAGCCTTCGTGATCTGCGCGCAGCTGAAGCGGGAAGTGTGGTGTGGTTCGACGCCACCATCCAGAATTCCGGCCAGGCTCCTCTCACCGATGTCAAATTCGGATTTGAGCAGCCCTGCCCAAGCATCATGGCCTACATTCCAGGGACTCTGTACGTCGATTCGCAGACCTTCGTGCTTCGAGACGATGCCTCAGTGCTTTCGCAGCAAGAACGAGGCGAGGATGTCTCAATTGAGCTGGGGGATCTGAAACCGGGTGAGAAAATCGGGATCGCCATGAGGTTCCGGCTCGCGGACGACGTTGAGCCGGGAACGGTCGCGGGACCTCACCTCCGTGTGACTGCTCGAAGTACCGACAGAAGACTCGTGCCCGATGTGGGGGCCGGCACTCCGACGGAGATCACAGTCGCACAGCCTTCGTTCGTGACTAAGGAAACCTTCGAGGCGCGCGTGGAACAGCTTCTCGGCGAAATCGAGAAGGGCGCGACCAAGACGGCCGAAAACACAGATCGCATTCTCGCCCTCGCAGAGACAGCGCGAGAGATCAACGAGGAGATCAAGGACATCACTACGGCCACCGGCGCGACGGCGACCGAGTTGGAGGAGACGTCCAGCGCCATCCGAGCCAACACGGATGCCATCGGGGAGGCGACGGAAACAGTCGGGAAAACTGCTGAGCAAATCGAAGATGTGGCGACGGAAACCGACGCCACGACAAAGCGGACGGAGGACTTGGCCACGAAGATCGGTGAGACTTCCGAGAGGACTATCGAATTGGTCGCGGAGACGAAGGTACTAACAGGCCGCATTCAGGCCAACACGAATGCCGTGAAGAAGACCACCGAAGCGATCGAGGAGCAGGCTGATGTCATCCTCAAGCAAGTCAGAGAAGTCAATCCTTGGTCCCTGGGCTGGAAATGGGTGCTCCTGTGGGGCGGTTTTGGCGTTGTCGCGTCATTCATCGCCGGCGCGGTGCTCCCGGGCACTTTCTGGCGCCTGTGTGTCTGGGTCGGCGGGCACTGGGGGGGCTCGGGCTTCCCTGGGCCGCCGACGCCATCGAGCTGGGGACGCCCGATCATGTGGGCCACCGACCGCTGGCGAGCAGGCGCGACCCTGCTGGCGACGGCGCGCCGCCGCGTTCGCGACTGGATCGATGGGCTGTGGCGGCGCTAAGGAGGTGGAGCCGGCACGGCAGACGCGCGACTTCACCTGAGGCTGATATGTAAACCAATATGCATAGCGGCTTGACTCAGGAGCCGAGGAGGCGCCATATTGGTAGCGCGTCGCCGAAAGGCGGGCGCCAATCTTCCCCGCCGTCCGGCGCTTGCGCCGCACTGGCGGGGGTTTCTCGTTTCAGGGATCGCGCCGAACCTGCACCACCGGGGTGCCGGGGCCTTGACCAGTAGCCAGTGCGGTGCTTAGCCTACCGCGAAGCAGTGGAGGGCTGGCGAACCCATGGCCGACCGAATGATCGTGTTCGTGGACTGGCAGAACCTCTACAACGGCGCTCGGCGTGCGTTTCACGACGGGCGGGGCGATGGGGTACTCGGGCAAGTTTGGCCGCGCGAAGTGGGCGAGATGATTGCGGCGAGAGACGATCCTCGCGGCCCGCGCAGCCTTGAGCAGGTCCGCATTTATCGCGGGTTCCCGTCAGAGGCACAGAACGAAGTCGGGCATGCTGCTACCCGCAGGCAAAGGGAAACGTGGGAACTCGATCGGAAAGTCAAGGTAATCCCGCACACCTTGCAGCGTGGGTCCCACTCGTGCCAACGGTGCGGTTGGCAGCGCTGGTCGCCCAAGTGCCCCAAGTGCGGCAAAGTCCAGAAGCTCCTCAACGAGAAGGGCGTAGATGTCAACTTGGCCATTGACATGATCAGTCTGGCGCATCAGGGGGCTTATGACGTCGCCGTTGTGTTCTCGACCGACACCGACTTCAACCCGGCGATCAAGCTCGGACTGAAGCTTGGCGTGCAGGTGGAGAATGCTCTTTGGTGGACAGATGTGCGGCATGGTGATCGTCCGCTGTTGGCAGGGACGATCTGGCACCACCGGCTGCGGATCGACGATTACGAGTGGATACAGGACCCGAACTCCTACGTGTCGGAATAGGCACAGAGAGCAAGCAACCGCCAACGCTAGGATGTCGCCCTCTCGCGGCTGGCAGAGGCGCTGGGCTGGCTTCGCGGAGAGGTGCTTGAGCCGCGCGTACTGCGTCTCAGTCAGCTTTTCCACATGTTGCCCCCACCAAACCCCCTTTGCGCGGACAGGCCCTCGGCGCGGGTCAGAAGAGGGCGATGGGGTTGATGGGGGAGGCGGTGCCGCCGGCGAGGCGGAGGGGGGCGATGGTGAGCAGGAACTCCCAGCGGTTGCGGGCGGCGCAGGCCGCGCCGAGCGGTCCGAGCCGCGCGTTGTCGATCAGATGCACGCCCATGTAGGTGATGATGATGTGGTGAATGGGCAGCGGCGAGCCTTCGACATTGGAGGGAATCACGTCGGACACGCCGTCGCAGCCGAGGATGGCGACCTCGCGCTCGCGGATCCAGGGCAGCGTTTCCATCAGCAGGCCGGCCATGCCGGCGAAGGGCGGCGAGGCGCCCTCGGCCTCGCGGCGGCTGTCGCGCCCGGTGCGGATCAGCAGGATGTCGCCGGAGCGGACGCGCACGTTCTGTCGCGCCTCCGCCGCTTCGAGATCGGCGACGGTGATGCCGTAGCCGGGTTCGAGCCAGTCGGCGCCCTTCAGCGCCGCGATGTCGAGCAGCACGCCGCGGCTGACGAGGCCGTCCTCGCCGGCCATAATCGAGTTGCGCATCGCGCCGGTGCTGCGCACCTCGGAGGCGTCGAAGCCGTTGTACATCTTGCCCTGATCGAGGATGTGGCAGAGCGCGTCGATGTGGGTGTTGGCCATCCCGTGCGGGGCGATGGCGAAGTAGTCGCCGGTCGATTCGAGGCCCTGCAGCCGCGCTTGCTTTGTCGCGTCGCCGGCGGCGGTCATCATGTGCATCACGGGCGTAGGGTTGTCGGCGGCGGGGGTCTTGGCCAGCTCGAGCGCGCAGGAGACGGTCACGCCGTCGGTGACCAGGGCGGCGGCCGCGGCGGCGGTATCGGGGGTGATGAAGTTCAGCGTGCCGCGCTCGTCCTCCGGCCCCCAGCGGCCCCAGTTCGAGAGCTGCTGCGCCAGCGTGTCCACATCGGCTCGGGTTCCCTGCGATTCCGGCATGAGGCGGCCTCTCCGTTGCGCGCTCCGAGGAGCGACGGCGATCCTCGGCGGCGATTGTGGCGCGCAGTATGCCAGAGCGCGGGCGCGCGTGAGGCGCGACGTCTCAAAATGTCTCAAACAGGCGCAGCGTCAATCGGGAGGCTGAGCGTAGGCGGGGCGTCCCTATACTTGCTGCGTTGAGCGTCCCTTCGCCCTGCTCGCCCCGCTGGGATGGGCGAATGCGGTCGCCAGGCTGACGCGGCCGCAGCCCGCAGCGTGAGGACGCCTCTTGTCACTCCGCGCCCCGAAGATCTTCTACGGCTGGTACATCGTCATCGCCGGCATCGTGATCAACATGCTCATGGGCGGGCTGATCATGCACGCCTTCCACTTCTACGTGGCCGAGCTCAAGGCCGAGTTCCTGTGGCCGGCGACCCTCTTCGGCCTGGCCTTCATGCTGACGCGGATCGAATCCGGCGTGCTGGGGCCGATTCAGGGCTGGCTGATCGACCGCTTCGGTCCGCAGACGATGATGCGGATCGGCATTCTCTCCACCGCGATCGGGCTGGTCGCTTTCTCGCAGCTCTGGAGCCAGGGCACCTTCATCGGCTTCTATTTCGTCGTCGCCATCGGCGCGTCGGTGGGCGGCTTTATGACCGTCTCCGTGGCGGTCGTGACCTGGTTCGAGCGGCTGCGCTCGCGGGCGCTGGGCTACATGTCGACCGGCTTCGCGCTGGGCGGCTTCCTGGCCACGCCGGTCGGCTTCATGATTCAGGAGATCGGCTGGCGCAACGCGGCGCTGCTCTCCGGCCTCGTGCTCTTCATCGTCGGCCAGACGCTGGCCACGCTATTCGTGCGCTACCCCGAGCAGCGCGGGCTGGCCAGGGACGGCGGACCGGCGCCCGTCAAGGGCGAAACCTCGCCCGACGGCAAGGCGGGGCCGCAAGCAGCCGCGCCGCACCGCCACCGCGACTTCACCGCCCGCGAAGCCTTGCGCACGCGCGCGTTCTGGGGGCTGGCGCTCGCGCACGGCGCGCCGCTGCTCGTGATCTCCGGCGTCTTCGTTCACTTCACGCTGCTCGTGACCGACATCGAGGGGCTGACTCTGACCCACGCCGGAATCGCTTACACCGTGATGAACCTCGCGCAGCTGGTCGGCCAGCTGGGGATGGGCTACCTGGGCGACCGCTTCTCCAAGCGGATGCTGCTGATCCCGGCGATGTTCGGCCACTGCGTGGCGGCGATCCTGCTGGCGCTCGCCGCGTCCTACGAGGCGGTGCTGCTCGCCGCGGTGATTAACGGTCTCGCCTGGGGCTCGCGCGCGCCGCTGATCACCGCCCTGCGCGCCGACTACTTCGGCGCGTCGCATTTCGGGCAGATCATGGGCTGGTCGTCGGTCGTGATGTCCACCTTCATGACCGTCGGCGGTTTTCTCTCCGCCGTGCTCTACGACGCGACGGGCAGCTACGAGATTCCCTTTACGGTGCTCGGCCTGGGCGCGCTGACGGGCGCGCTCTGGGTGCTGATCGCCAACCGTCCGCGTCTGCCCGGCGCGCCGCCGCCGAGCCCGCTCGACGAGGCCGGCGGGGCGGCCGCGGTCCGCGCCAGAATGATCAGCGCCGCCGCGCCGCAACGCCGGGCATCGCAGCGGCAGGCATAATGTCCACAGATAATGTCCGCGTATGACGCGCGGCGAACAACCGCACGACGGGAGGCAACGATGGAATACGACGTGATCGTGGTGGGCGCGGGCTCGGCGGGCGCGGTGTTGGCCGCGCGACTGAGCGAGGACGCCGAGCGCTCGGTGCTGCTGCTGGAGGCGGGGCCGGACTTCGCCGATGTGGACGCGCTGCCGGAGGATGTGGCGAGCATCCATGAGCCGTCGGTCGTCGCGCACGACTGGGGCTTCACCGCCACCTACGTGCCGGGGCGCGACCAGCCGATGCCGCGCGGCAAGTTGGTGGGCGGCTCCTCGGCGATCAACACCGGCGTCGCGATTCGCGGCGCGCCCGGCGACTACGACCGCTGGGCGGAGCTGACCGGCGACGCCCGCTGGTCGTGGGCGGAGTGTCTACCTTACTTCCGCGCGCTGGAGGACGATCAGGATGAGGGCGGCGATTTCCACGGGCAGGGCGGGCCGATCCCGGTGCTGCGCTGGAAGCGCGACGAGATGGAGCCGTGCAGCGCGGTTTCTACGACGCCTGCGTCGCGCTCGGCTTCGAGCAGACCAACGACCAGAACGATCCGGAGAGCACAGGGATTTCGCCGCTGGCGATGAATCGTCGGGGGATGGTGCGCTGGTCGGCCAACCTCGGTTACCTGGCTGCGGCGCGGCATCGGCTCAACCTCACCCTGCGCAGCGGCTGCCAGGTCGACCGCGTCCTGATCGAGGATGGGCGCGCCGTCGGGCTGCGCGTCGACTCCGGCGGCGAGCTGCAAACCGTGCGCGGCAAGGAGATCGTGATCTCGGCCGGCGCGATCCAGAGCCCAGCGATCCTGCTGCGCTCCGGCATCGGCCCCGCAGGCGAACTGGGGGCGTTGGGCATTGAGTCGGTCGTTGATCTACCCGGCGTGGGCAAGCGGCTGATGGATCACCCGATGACGCCGATGCTGTTCCGCGCCCGCCCCGGCGTCGCCGACCCCGACAAACCGCTGACCCAAACGCTGCTGCGCTACACCGCCGAAGGCGGCGAGTTCAACGATATGCAGGTCTACCTGCTCGGCCACATGCAGGCGGGGCTGCGCGATGTTGAGGGCGCGTTCGGCATCGCGCCGGGCGTGCAGCTGCCCAACTCCTACGGCGAGGTGACGCTGGCCAGCGCCGACTACCGCGACCACCCGCAGATCGACGTGAGCTTCGACGATAACGAGGAGGATCGCCGCCGTCTGCGCGAGGGCGCGCGCCTCGCCTGGCGGCTGTCGCAGCATCCCGAGCTGGCGCAGTATCACGACGGCGCGGTGGACTTCGACGAGGCGACGGCCAACGACGACGATCTGCTCGACGCCTGGATTCACGACATCTGCACCAGCATGGCGCACCCGACCTGCACCTGCGCGATGGGGACAGATCCGGGCGAGGGCGCGGTGGTCGACTCCGAGGGCCGCGTCTTCGGCGTTACCGGTCTGCGCGTGGCCGATGCCTCGATCATGCCCACGCTGATCCGCGCTAACACCAACTTCACCAGCATGGTGATCGGCGCCCGCATCGCCGACTGGATGGCGGCGGACTAGAGCGAGAGATCAGATCGGCGCATTCTTCGTCTTGAGTGAGAATGCTCGGACCGATGTTTTGATCGAAGAACAGCGTCAGGTCGTCGTCAGCGATTGCACTACCTGCCTCACTGTGTCTTCCGACAACTCGAAGTCCTCGGCCAGTTCTGCGATCGTCTCGCCGCCGCGATGCTGCCCGGCGAGGATCTCAGCGAGGAGGTTGTGCCCTTCGACGGTGAGGCGGCCGCTGCCGCAGGGCGGGTAGATCACGATCGGCACATCGCGGCCGAAGGGATAGAGCCGGTAGGCCAGCGAACGCGGCGCCACCGGGTCGTAGCTGATCTGGTAGAACGCCTCGATAATCCCGGGCAAGTGCCGCCAGGAGCCCGATCCGCCGCCTTCATGCTGCTCGAACACGGTCATCGCGTCGGCGTTGCACGCCTCCGGTTGAGCCAGCGAGAGATCGCGCAGCTTGTACGTGCCGCTGAACCGAAAATTCTGCGACGCAAGCGGATATTCGGAGTCGATGTGCTCCAGCAGGAACGGGCGCACCTCCCGCAGCCGCGCAGCCGACACACCCAGCTCGCGATAGCGCCGCGCGATGTGCGCTTCGACCAGCTCCATGAACGACAGCGCCAATTCCTCGCCCGGCGCGCGGGCGCGATCGGGGAACAGCGGCCCGCCGGCCCCGCCCTCGCAGAACCAGCGTCGCAGCGTCGCCGGCGGCATACCGAGGAAGCGCCCGGCTTCTTTCGCCGAGTAGCGGGGCCAGAAGCGGCGGTCGGCCTGCTCGAATGGGTGATCGGACTTCACGCGGCGGTTCTCCCTGGATCGATCATCGTACTCAGCTCAACGCGCCGGCGGCGGCCAGCGAGGCGATTTGCGCGTCGCTGTAGTTCAGTATCTCGCCGAGCACTCGCGCCGCGTGCTCGCCCACCTGCGGCGCGGGCGCGGTCGGCCTGCCGGGCGTCTCGGAGAGCCGGTAGCGCGACGCTTCGAGCACCGTTTCGCCGTGCAGCGGATGCGGCAGCCGCAGGAAGTGCCCGCGGTGCGCCAGCTGCGGATCGTTGGCCGCGTCCTCCGTATCCGAAAGCGCGTGCGCCGGGATGCCCGCCGCCTGTAGCGTGCGCTCGGCGTCCGCGGCCGAGCGCTCCGCCGTCCACGCCGCGAGCGCTGCGTCGATCCGCTCTGCCGCATCTCGCCGCTGTTCCAGGGTGAGCGTTGCATCCAACCCCTCGATCACACCCGCCAGCCGCTGCCAGTCGTCATCGTCGCGCACCGCGATCGCGACCCACGCTTCGGCGCGGCCGTCCGGCGGTTGCGACGGATAGACGCCGTGCGGCGACATCTGCGGGTCGTCGTTGCCCTGCCGCCGCAGCGTCGCGCCGCCGTTGACGTGGTCGATCAGCGCCGGCGCGAGCAGATGCAGCGTCGCCTCGGCCTGCGCCTGATCGATGTGCGCGCCCTGCCCCGTGCGGCGGCGGTGTTCCAGCGCCGCCAGCAGCGCGGTGAGCGAAAAGCGCGGGGCCGGATAGTCGGTATAGGGACCGTACGGCCCGGCCGGCGGGCGATCCGGCCAGCCGGTCAGATCGAGCACGCCCGCCATGCCCGCGCCCTGCGTGCCGAAACCCGAGACCGAACGCTCCGGCCCGTACTGCCCCAGCAGCGTGCTGCTCAGCATGATCAGATCGGGCTTGATCTCGCGCAGCGCGTCGTAGTGCAACCCCCACTTCTCCAGCACGCCGGCGGTGAACGATTCGCTGAGGATGTCCGCCCAGCGCACCAGATCGCGCAGCACTTCGCGGGCTTCGGGCACGCGCAGGTTGAGCGCCAGGCCCAGCTTGCCGGCGTTCACGTTGCCGTAGAGACCGGAGTGTTCCACTCCCGGCTCGTCGCCGTGAAATGGCCCCACCACGCGCGCCGTGTCGACCCGCGCAGCAGACTCCACGCGGATCACCGTCGCGCCGAAGTCCGCCAGCGCCCGCCCCACCGTCGGCCCGGCCACGATCCAGGAGAGGTCCACCACCTTGAGATCGGCGAGAATGCCGCGTTCGTCGGGCATCAGAGCACCCCCTCGCTGCGCAGCGCCGCGAGCTCTTCGGCGCTGAGGCCGAGCGAGCCCCAAACTTCGTCGTTGTGCTGCCCGAGCGCGGGCGGCGGGCGTTCGTCCCAGCGCCGCCGCTCACCCTCGACGCTGATTTGCAGCGGCGCGGCCGGCATCCGTAGGCGGCGACCGTCGGCGAGCGCGTAGTCGCGCCAGAAATCGCGCGCCGCCAACTGCCGGCTTTGCGCCAGGTCCTCGATATCCAGCACCGCCGCCAGCAGCAGGTCGTAGGCAATCGAGATATCCAGCATCTCGCGTTTGGTCTTGCCGCGAACCTGCGTTTGCAACGCCTGTTGAATGCGCGGCATCAGTTCCGCGTCCGCCTCGCCCGCCAGCAGCCGATCGGGGAAGGTCACGAAGTCTTCCTCGACCAGCTCAGGCTCCAGCGCGCCCTCGTCGATCAGCCAGCGCACCGCGTGATTCACGAAGTGGCCGATCGCCGGACCGGGCGCGAGCGCGAAGACGATCCAGCCGTCGGCCGCTTCGGTCGTGCCGCGAAAGCCCACCCCGCGCATCTTCACGCCGCCCGCGTAGCGCTCCGGCTCCACCGCGCCCAGCGAGTGCGCCAACACCTGGCCGAGCGTCGCCTGCGCCGCCGATGCCTGCGCCGACACATCCACGTGCTGCCCGCGCCCCGTCGCGTGGCGCGCGTGCAGCGCCAGCATCGCGCCGCCCGCCGCATCGGCGGCAGCGTGCGACCACGCCTGCGGGACGGAGATGCGCACCGGCGGGCGGTCGTCGTCGCCCGTCATCAACAGCGGCGTACCCGCCGCCCAGATTGTCAGATCCGTCGCTGCATAGCCCGCCTTCGGTCCGCTCTGCCCAAAGGCCGTGATCGATGCGTAGATCAGCCGCGGAAACTCTTCCCGCAGCTGCTCATAGCCGAGCCCCAGCGCCGCCATCGCGCCCGGCTCGCCCGACTCGAAGAGGATGTCGGCCTCCGCGAGCAGGCGGCGCAGGAGCGCCTGCCCCTCGGCGCGCACCAGGTCGCAGGTGACGCTGCGCTTGTTGCGGGTGTAGGCCGCCCAGAAGATCGAGCGCTCCGCATCGGGGACGCCCTCAAAGAACGGCGCGACGCGACGCCCCGTTGAGCCGCCCGGCGGCTCCACCTGGATCACATCCGCGCCCAGGTCCGCCAACATCTGCCCGGCCAGCACGCCGCGCTCGTCGCACAGATCAACCACCCGTAGATGCTCCAGCATCCGTGCAGGCTAGCCCCTACCCCGCGCCGTGACCGCCGCCGCATCGCAACCCTGCGCGTATCGTGGAGTGCCAGCCGAAGCCGCACACGGAGCGCAGCATGCCCTTTCAGGTTGAGCAGGCGGACGAGCGCATCGTTGTGCGCGGCGAGCTGGGCCGCTTTGACCAGCTGCGCGTGCTCAAGGCGGCGCTGTTCGACGCCGTTGAGCGGCGCGGCCTGAGAGAGGTCGCGCTCGACTTCGCCGAGTGCGAGGGGGCGGCGCAGGCCGCGCTGCTGCCGCTGCTGCCGGTCGTGGTCGGCTACCGCGAGTCCGTCGGCACCGTTTTCTCGCTCGTGGAGCCGAACGACGATGCGCTGAAGCGTCGCTTCAGCGAGGCCAACTGGTCTCATTTCATCGATCCCGAGCACTACCCGCTCAATGCGCCTGATGCGCCCGACGTCGAGTGCAGCCCCGCACAGCGCTTCAGCGCCGCCGATCAGATTGAGCCGATCGTCGCCGGCATGGTCGCCTTCGTCATCTCTCAAACCGACGCCACACGCGAGGGGCTGGCGGCGTTCGAATGGACGCTGTACGAGCTGATGGACAATGTGCTCAGCCGTGCCTCTCACGGCGATCAGCTACCCGCCAACGGGTTCGTGCAGGCCACGCTCGACGAGCAGAACGGGCGAGTCGAACTGGTCGTCGCCGACGGCGGCGTCGGTATCGCCCAGAGCCTCCGCGTGCGCCGCCACGAGCAGGCGCTCGCCCGCGCCGTTCGCGGCGACGGCGGGCTGCGCGGCGCGTTTCGCATCGCCGAGCTCTCCGCCGGGCAGTTCGAGATCAACTCCGGCTTCGGTCTGCTCCATGCATCGCGCCGCGGGCCCGACGCCTACCGCACCGACAAGCGCCGCATCCGCTACGACGGCGCGGCGGTGCGCTGCGAGCTGGGCATCAACGACCCAGCGCTGCTGGCTCGCGCGCTCGCACTCCCGAGCCGCCCCCACGCGGCGCTCGCGCCGACGGAAACCGACGCGCCGACCGTCCCGCTCCAGGCCATCGGCTCGCGCGCGGCGGGGCGGAGCGTGCGCGAGCATATCGAACAGCGCCTGCGCGAGGACGGCCGCGCCGCGCTCGACTTCGACGGCATCCCAATCATCTCCAGCGGCTTCGCCGATGAGGCCGTCGGGCGCCTGTTCGCGGAGATGGGACCGCGCGCCTTTACGACGCGCATTGAGATCCGCAACGCGAACGCGACGATTGAGTCGCTGATCGATCGCGCAATCCTGCGCCGCGCTACCGGGGATAGCGAGGCGGGCTGAGTGCAGGGCTACGCAGGATCGGGGAGCGCAACCGGTCGGAATGGACCGTGCAGCGCGACTTTGAAGGCAAACGGCCGCGGCGTCGCTGCGTCGATTGCTTCGAGTTGCGGCATTCGTCGCAGCATGAACGCGAGCAGGTCCCGACTCGACGCCCTGGACGCTGTGATGCAGATCAACCCAACCCGATGATCCGCCAGCAGGCGACGCTGCCCCGGCTTCCTGAGCAATCCCTGGTCTTCCGAGATCACCAACCACTGATCGCCGACGCGCGGTATCCATTGCTCGTCTGCGACGCCTTGGCCCTTGTCGAATTCGTCGCGGAACATGTTCGTGATGTAGTTCACGTTGTCGAAGCCAACGAGGCGCAGCGCTTTGGGCACCCCGCTGCCGGTGTTTTCGTCGAAGAGGATTCTCATGCGGCAAGCGCGTAGCGGAGCGCTGCTTCGACTGCGGATTCGTCGAGATCGAAGTCTGCGGCGATGAAGGCGATCGACTCGTCAGCGCGCCAGCGCTTGACGACCGTGTCGAGCAGGAGTCCTCGGTTGAGGAAGGTGACCGATCCACCTGCAAAGCGTGGATCAACCATCAGCGGCGCGCTGTCGCCAGCTGGGAAGAAGCGTTGAGCCCAGGCAGCCGCCATGTTGTCGCCAAGTCCCTCGTAGTCGAACACCTGCGTCGCAAACTCAGCGAACTTCGGGAGCGCCGGTTGTGTCGCAGGCCACTCGAGGTCGATCGCGATGTTGTCAGGGTCGAACACTCTGCCGCCCAGCAGTTTCAGGCGTCGCTCTGCAAATGGGTGCTCCACTTGCCAGCGCCGAAGGGCGAATTCACGGCTTTGGCGAAGCTGCTCGACGCTGACGCCGTGCTGCCGAAAGCGCCGCGCGACGATCAGTTCGACGAGCTCCAGAAACGAGAGGTGGAAGCGTTCATCAGCGGGACGTTGCCGATCTGTGAACAGTGGCGGCGCGTCGTCGTTCCCACAGAACCAACGAGCAACGGTCGCAGGCGTCGTCCGGGCCAGGCGGGCCGCATCGGCCGGTGTGTAGAGCAGCCTTGTCCGAGCATCGTCAGGTGAGAGCATGAGCGCAGCGTATCGCTTGATTCGACTGCCGATCAGCTTGACTCGCCGCGCGGCGGGCGGCCCTGGCCTGGTGGGCCGGCGAAGGCTTGGGCGACCTGGAGGAACTCTTCGGCGGCGGCGCCCTGCCAGGCCAGCGCCGTGTCGCGGTAGTGGATGCGCTGCGTGGCGACGCGGCAGAAATCGCCCGCCGCGCCCTCGATGCGGTTGGGGGCGTCCTCCGGTCCGCGCGCCCACGGTGCGCCCGATGGGAGGGTCAGCTCCACGCGCAGCGGCTCGGCGTTGGGTTCCAGACCGCGCGTCTGGTAGGCGAAGGCGCGGGTGATGTAGCCGAGGTGCGCGATGTGCTGGAGACGGTCGCTGTCGACGGGCGCAATTTCCGCGCCGTCGAGCGCGTCGAGGCCGTGGCTCCAGCACTCCATCAGGCGGGCGGTGGCGAACGAGCGGGCGCTCATCGGCGGCCCCGCCCAGGGCAGGCGGTGTTTGGCGTCGAGCGGGCGCAGCGCCGCCTCCAATCTGCCCCGCGCGGCGCGCCACCAGTCGACCAGCTGGACGCGCGTCATGTGCCGCGCCTCATCCTGCGCGTGCGAGCGCAGGCCGTCGGCGGAGCGCCCGCCTGCGTCCGGATAGCGCGGCGCGCCCGACGCGACGGTGGCGGCGTGGTCGTCGACCTCGGCGAGGTGCGCGATCACGTCGCGCACGAGCCAGCCGTCGCAGGGCGTGGCGCGCTCCCAGACGGCGTCTTCGGCGCCGGCGAGCGCGTCGTCGAGGTAGCGCTGCTCGGCGGTGAGGTCGTCGAGGAGGGTGTGCCAGTCGTCGGGCATGTGGGGTGCGCCTCTTTCCGGCCTAGCTGGCCGATCTCGATGGGGACTTGGCCCGCGGCGGGCCGCTGTGTATGGTACGCGGCCCGCCCAGGAGTCCGACGTGAGCTCATTCGCCCGTTTTACCCCCCCCCCCCCCCAAGTTCAGACGGCGGACAGCTCCCGTTCATCAGCGACGCCGACTTTGATGCGGCCATCGGAACGCTGATCTCCCGAATCGAGGAGGCCGACCGCGAGGTCCCCACCCGACTCGAGAAGAATGTACGCGACCCGTTCGCATTGCTCGCACAGGCCTGCGTGCTTGGCTCCGATGTGGACGATCTCAATCGTCTGGACGGATCGAGGTCGCTGGCGCAGGCGATCGCGAGCGCCGTGGGCGGCTTTCACCAAAACGTCCTCGGTGCGATGCAGGGCTGGACCGAGCAGGACGGCCTCGTCGACCTGTTCAACGAGGACACCCGCATCGCTGCGGAGGTGAAGAACAAGCACAACACGATGAATGCCGACACCACGAAGCAGGTGATCGACAACATCTCGCAGTTCATGCGCACCAAGCGGTGGGGCGCGAGTGGACGCGGGTACCTGGTGACGATCCTGCCGAAGCGTCCCGGCCATGAGCCCGTCAGTGTCGGCGAGCGGATCGAGCGCATCGACGGGCGCAGGTTCTACGCGATCGCATCCGGTGTGGATGACGCGCTCGATCTGGTGTTTGCGCAGCTCGTCGATCAAATTCAAGACCATCTGTCGCCGAGCACGTTTGACCAGGTGGATAGCGACGCAGTGCAGTTCTGCCGCGATCTCTTCGCCCAAGTGCATCTCGGGCGGTAGGGAGAGCGTGATGTCGGACTCGATCACCCTGTTCGCCGGCGATTGCCTCGATGCGCTGACCAACGTGCCGAGCGACAGCGTTGACCTGATCGTCACCTCGCCGCCGTATGCGGACGCGCGCAGGCGGACCTACGGCGGCATTCGGCCGGACGACTACGTCGAGTGGTTCGTCCCACGCGCGCACGAGTTCTATCGCGTCCTTGCGCCGACCGGCTCCTTCGTGCTCAACATCAAGGAAAAGTGCGTGGACGGCGAGCGCCACACCTATGTGCTCGAGCTGATCCAGGCGTTGCGCAGCGAGTGCGGCTTCAGATGGGTCGAGGAGTACATCTGGCACAAGACGACCAGCGCGCCCGGCTACTGGCGGAATCGGTTTCGGGATGCTTGGGAACGCTGCCTGCACTTCACCAAAGAGCGCAACTTCAAGATGAACCAGGACGCCGTCCGCGTGCCGATCGGCGAATGGACCGAGGCGCGCCTGAAGAAACTGGGCAGCGGAGACCTCACGCGCCACAACAGCGCCACCGGCAGCGGCGTAGGCCGCAAGATCGCCTACTGGACTGACAAAGACACCGTGCTGCCGAACAACGTGCTCTACGGCTCACCCGTCGCGCACAACACGGGGCACTCCGCCGCGTTCCCCGAATGGCTGCCGGAGTGGTTCATCAAGCTATTCACCGACGAGGGGGATGTCGTGCTGGATCCGTTCGTCGGATCGGGTACCACGCTCCGCGTCGCTCAACGCCTTGGTCGGCAGGGTATCGGGGTGGAGATACTGCACGACACCGCCACCGAGCTGGCGATCGAACTCGGTGTCGATCTGACCAGTCCGACTCTCGTCCTCGATAGCGCGGCCGCGGGGCGCGAGATGCAGAAAAAGCTCTTGGAGGGTGGTCCCCGCTCTCGGCGGCGACGGACACCCAGGCGGAAGCGTGAGTCGAGCTAGGGCCTGTTCACACTTCCGTCATACCCGCACCGCACCCACCGCCACCCCCGCCCCTCTACTCCGCGATATCCCCGCCACCCCCCACTCCGTCATACCCGCGGCAAGCGCGGGTATGACGGAGTGGGCGCGGGGAGACGGAGGGGCGGCGCGGGAGACGGAAGTGTGAACACGCCCCAGCCGCTGCGCGGCAGCCCCCTGCATAGGGGGGCGATTCCGATCGGGGGCAGCCCTGTCGCTGCGCGCGGTTTAGATCGGCGCGAGCTCGTCCATCAGCCAGGTGAGGCGCTCTTCGCTCAGCGGCGGGGTCGGCTTCGCCGCCTTCTCCCTGCTGCCGGGGTAGGCGAAGTTGCCCTGGCGGTTGCGGTCGGAGGTGCGAGCGTACTGGCCGAGGTTGATGCGCCCGGCGTAGTCGAGGTGCTCGCGGGTGTATTTGGGCAGGTCGTCCCAGGTGACGGCGTGCGCCATCTCCGCCGCGACCTCAAAGTTGACCGCGTCGATCATCTTGTCCCACTCGCCGCGCAGCGAGAGCTCGTGCAGCTGCATGCCGAGCGAGTCGAAGCCGTGCGCCTCGAAGATGCGGTGGTAGGTGCGGGTGGAGCCGTAGAACGAGATCGGCTGGCGCAGCGCCTCGATGGCCTGCTCGACCTCCGACTCGGTTTCGCCGAAGGCGGTGAAGCCGCCGACCGAAATCTCGATCTCGTCAAGGCTGCGCCCGGCCCGCTCCGCGCCCTTGCGCACGTTCGGGATCACGCTCTCCTGCATCACCTTGTGGGTCATGAAGCCGTGCGGGCGCAGACCGTCGGCGCA
The DNA here is from genome assembly GCA_965242565.1 of Dehalococcoidia bacterium. Classification (GTDB taxonomy): domain Bacteria; phylum Chloroflexota; class Dehalococcoidia; order Bin125; family Bin125; genus CATQGW01. The sequence goes on from OZ251457.1 coordinate 3,076,427, forward strand.
GGCACCGGCGACCTGCGCCATCAGCGGGCCCACATTGGCCAGCGAAATCTTGGGGTGCGGGTAGTCGATTGGGCCGGGGTCGAACATCGGCGTCATCAGGGTGTAGGTGTAGTTGTCGGTGATGTATTCGGGGCGCTCGCCGGTCTGCCAGGAGTGCCAGACGGCGCGCATCATGCCGATGTACTCCTCCATGCGCCTGGCCGGCGGCGTCCAGGAGCCGCCGAAGCGGCGCACGTTGTGGCCCTTGACCTGGCTGCCCAGCCCGATGTTGATCCGCCCGCCGGAGAGCTCCTGCAGGTCCCACATCGCCTGCGCCAGGATCATCGGCGTGCGGGGGAAGGCGATCGTCACGCTGGAGCAGATTTCGACGCGCTCGGTGTGCTCGGCGGCGAGCGCCATCGCCAGCGTCGACTCGTGCTTCGTCTCCGGCGTCACCACCGCGTCGAAGCCGCGCTCTTCGGCCGCGCGCACCTGTTCCGGAATGCCGCCCAGCCAGCCGCCGCCGAAGCCGGTTTCGATTTTCATCAGAGGGTTCCTTTCCCGCCGCCGCACACATCGCCCGGCGGTTCGCCCACTCAGTGTAGCCGCTCGCCTCGTCTCAACTTACATCGCCAATGACTGCCAGAACTCCCGCTCCGCCGCGCCCGGATCCTGTTCCACCGAGGGCGTGAGGCCGAGCGACATCACGGCGCGCGCCTCGGCCTCGTAGCGCGGCCAGTCGGGGATGCCCTCCCAGTTCGGATCGCCCGTCTTGGCGAACGCCAGCCAGGTCGACATCATCGTCTCGCTCAGCTCCGCCAGCTGCGGTCCGTCGCCGCAGAAGCGGCGCATGTTTTCGGCGTCGTAAGTGCCCCAGATGAACGGGATGTCGAGCGAGTGGCAGGCGCCCAGCCGCCCGTCGTAGGCCGGCGACGGATAGTCGAAGCGGTAGAACCAGACATCCCGCGTGTGCCGCGCCTGCGCCTCAGCCGTCGCGATCGCCGGGATACGGAACATCGCATCGGTCATCAGCGCGGTGTAGATGCTGCGCGGATCGGTCGGCTCGCCGCGCTCCGCGCGGGCGCTGCGGTAGCAGTCGATCCCCTCTGCCGTGCGCACGCCGAACTGCAAGGCCGCCGCGCCGAACAGATCATCTTCGCCGAACTCCGCGAACGCCTCGTTGGTCTCGGTGAAGACGGCGAACTCGTCGCGCGTGTGACCGATCAGCAGCGGCATGCCCTGCGTCTGGATGCCTGCCCCGATGCGGGCCTCGGCGTCCATGCCGAGCGCGTAGCCGTCGGCGGTCGGCCCGAAGCGCACGCCTCCCAGACCGCCGCCGGTCAGCTCCACCTGGTACTCGAGAATCTCCTTCGCCGGCACATCGCGTAGCCGCTCCGGCTCATCCACTGCGCGGAACTGGGTGAAGAACTGTTCGGCGACGCCGCGCGCCTCCTCCTTGCGGATCGTGCGGATCAGCGAGCCGCTCATCGGTACGGCCTTGTCGAACGCGCCCGCAGCCGAGGGCATCGCCATCAGGTGGGCGATGTCGAAGCCGCCGGCCGACTGACCGAACACCGTCACGTTCTCCGGATCTCCGCCGAACGCCGCGATCTCGCGGCGCACCCAGAAGAGCGCGGCCGCCTGGTCGAGCAGCGCCTCGTTGCCGTATGCGCCCAGCACCGGCGCGTGCAGGAAGCCGAACGCGCCGAGCCGATAGTTGGTCGTGACCACCACGACATCGCCGGCCAGCGCGAGGCGGCGACCGTCGATGCGCGGCTGGGTGCCGGAGCCGACGGTGTTGCCGCCGCCGTGGATCCAGACCATCACGGGCCGCTTGCGCCCGTCCAACGCCGGCGTCCAGATGTTGAGGTAGAGGCAGTCCTCGCTGATCTCCTGGAGAGGGATGCCGATCAGGTCGCCGAGGTCGCCGGGCAGCACCCGCTGCATCGCCGACGCGCCGAACTCCGTCGCGTCGCGCACGCCCGTCCACGGCTCCAGCGGCTCGGGCTGCCGCCAGCGCAGCGCGCCGACCGGCGGCTTGGCGAAGGGCACGCCGCGAAAAACGATCGCGCCGTCGTCCTCCACACCTTGCAGCGCCCCCAGCGTGGTTTGCGCCTGCGTCGTCATCGCGCCCTCCAAGTCTTGCGCCGCTCTCACACCGTCTGGGAGGGATGCTAGCCAAGCAGCTCGATCCGGCGGCCGTTCAGCGGCTGGATCGGACGGTTGTTGTCGCCCGCCGTCAGTTCGTTCAGCGCCGCCAGCTGCACCGCCGAGATCGTGCGCCGCTCGCGCATCACGAACCAGTCCACCGCCTCCGTGCAGGGCGGCGTGGTGAGCGAACCGTCGTAGTGGTAGCAGGCCGCGCCCGGGGGCTGGAAATCCCGCGCCGCGAGCTGTAGGTCGTCGGAGTTTGAGGGTGCGTCCGGCGGCATCGCCTCGATCCAGCGCTGAATCGCCGGGCCCGCCGCGCCCAGCTCGTAGAAGACGCCGACCACCGCTACCTCGCCGGAGCCGCGCGTGTGGACGAGGTGCAGCTCCATCGGCGCCGATTTGCCCTCAACCCGGTGCTCGCCGGGCGTGTGCCAGTGGATCTGGCGCAGGATGTAGTCGCCCGCGCCGGTGGTCAGCGTGTTGGTGTCGCCGAAGTGGATGTAGACGGAGTGAGCGAGGCGCTCCAGGTGCGTCGATTCGCCGCGGTAGTTGAAGCTCGGCGCTGCGCCCGCGGCCGGCTGCGCGTCGGCCAGTTGCGCAGCCGATATGTCGATCGGCGACTGCCGCTTGCCCTCCGCGCAGGCCGCGTAGTCGCCGCTCAGATCAGCCCAGCGATCCGGCCCGGTCTCGCCCACGTAGTCCCACTGCCGCACGGCCCGCTCTCCTCCCGACGGTTCCGCATCGCCGTCCGCGCAGCCGACCAGCGCCAGCCCCGCTGCGCCGAGCCCGGCCCGCGCCGAGGCGCGCAGCAGCGCCCGACGGCTCAGCCGCCGCCCGCTCACGACTCAGCCCGCAGACATCGCCGCCCGTGCCTCGCGGTAGAGCCAGATCGCCGCCTCAATCGCCAGCAGCGAGAAGAGGACGTCGATCGCCGGGTAGTGGACCAGATGCGAGATCACCACGAACTCCCCCGCCTCGTTCTCCGGCCAGATCGACCAGAAATACTCCCAGAAGAACAGGATCGGCAGCGCGATCGCAGCGTAGAAGGCGATCGTCGTCCCGAAGTACTCGCGCGTCACCGCCGAATCGCCGCCGCCCGGCACGCGGAACTTGCGCCAGGCGTTGAGCGGCAGCAGCACGATCACCACCGCCACCGCCATGTCGTTCAGAATTGACCAGATCGGATAGTCCGGCGAGCTGTCGTGGTAGACGGGTGTGAGCGCCAGATTGAAGCCGTAGGCCAACCCCATCCCGCCGATGTAGATCATCGCCAGAATCAGCACGATCGCTCTTGGCTGCATGCTCGCCTCGCCTCCCACTTGGCCACTTGAATCGCCGCCGCAGCTCGGCGGACGCGCCGTAGTTTAGCCTGCGCCCGCCACTGAGCCGCGCAATGCCGTGGAGAGCAGCGGCGGGACGGAGCAGCACAATGTCGGACGCCACACGAGACGAAGCGCAGTACGCGACCTACGACCCCGCGGTCCACAACCGCGCCACGCCGCAGGAGACGTTCGGCCCCGTCGTCAAGGTTGACCGCCTCGAAGACGGCGGCATCCACCTGATCACGCTCAACCGCCCGCATCGGCTCAACGCGATCGGCGACGGCCTCTCCGAGGCGCTCTACGACGCCTTCGCGGAATACCGCGACGATCCGAACGCGCGCTGCGCGGTGCTGACCGGCGCGGGCCGCGCCTTCTGCGCCGGCGCGGACCTGATCAACACTGCCGAGACGCGCGAGGCCGAGCGCGAGGGCCGGGATTCGCCCGTCCACGTACCCAACCGCCGCAAGAACGCCGTGCCGCTCTCGGAGACGCTCAACCTCTGGAAGCCCACTATCGCCGCGGTCAACGGCTGGGCGGTCGCGGGCGGCTTTATGTACGCGATGCAGTGCGACATTCGGATTATGTCGGAGGAGGCCAAGGTCGGCATCGCCGAGGCGCGCTGGAATATGGGCGGGGCGGGCTGGATGGCTCCGCTGACGCGCCAGATCGGGCTCGGCTCGGCGCTGGAGCTGACGCTCTGGGGCGACACGCAGTACGACGCGCGGCGCTGCTACGAGCTGGGCTGGGTGCAGCGCGTCGTGCCGCGCGAAATGCTGCTGGAGACGGCGCTCGACTACGCGCGCCGCATGCTCTACCTCGCCCCGCGTGCGGTGCGCAACATGAAGCAGGCGCTCTACCGCGGCTACTACATGGAGCCGCTCACCGCTCAGCAGTACGGCGCGGCCATCGAGCAGAATTTGCAGGGCACGAACGATTCGATCGAGGGTCCGAAGGCGTTTTCGGAGAAGCGCCGCCCCAACTTCACTGATACATAAGCGCCGATGGCGATGCTTCGGTTGTTTCCGGCGCTGATCCTGGCAATCCTGCTCGCCGCGGCCGCGGCCGCGGCCGCGGCCTGCTCCGGCGACGCGGAGCGCGTGCGCGAGCTCGAAAGCCGGCTCGCAGCCGCCGAGCAAGAGCGCACCGACGCGCTGGCCGAAATCGACCTCCAGCGCCAGGACGCCGCGGCCGACGGTGAGCGGATCGAGAATCTGGAGGCGGAGCTGGCGCGGCTCTGGAATCTGCTGGCCGAGGCGCTGGAGCCGCCGGAAGCAGACGAGCGCTCGACGCTCCGCGAGGTGCTCGAACGCGGCGAGCTCAACTGCGGCGTGAAATGGACCCAGCCGCTGTTCGGCTTCCGCACCGCCGACGGGCGCATCGAAGGCTTCGACATCGAGTTCTGCAAGGCGATCGCCGCCGCCGTGCTGGGCGACCCCGACGCGGTCAACTACGTCGACGCCTCCGATGCGTCCATCCGCTTCCTGCTGCTGGCCGACGGCGAAATCGATGTGCTGATCCGCACTACCACCGTGACCGCCTCGCGCGACGCCGACCTCGGCGTCGACTTCGCCCAGCCCACCTTCTACGGCGGCCAGGGTTTCGCCGTGCATGTCGACTCGGGCATCATGTCGACCACCGACATGGACGGCGCAGTGATCTGTGTGCAGTCCTACACGACGACCGAAGTGAACCTCGCTGACCACTTCACGGAACTCGGCTACGACTACGTGCATCTGGGCGGCACCGGCCCCGAAATCCACGATGCGTTCCTGCATCGCCGCTGCGATGTCTGGACCGCCGACCGGTCGCACCTCGCCTCGCTCCTGAGCAGCGCCGACAACCCGGCCGATTACCGCGTGCTCGGCCAGGTCATCTCCAAGGAGCCGCTCGCGCCCGGCGTGCGCGACAACGACTCAGAGTGGAAGGACATCGTGAACTGGGTAGTGCAGGGCCTGATCGCGGCGGAGGAGACCGGCATCACCCAGGGCAATGTCGCCGCCATGGCGGCCAACCCGCCCAACACCACGATCGCCCGCCTGCTCGGCGTCGCCTTCCAGGGCGGCGACATCTCCGACCTCGGCTTCGGGGTCGACCCGCAGTTCATTCAGCGAGCGATTCGCGCGGTGGGCAACTATGGGGAGATCTACGAGCGCACGATCGGCGGAATCCTGCCCCGCCTCTGTTCACTTAACGCACTGGCCGGCGAAGACAAATCCCGTTGCTTACCCGGTACGGGCGGCATCCTCTACGCCCTCCCCTATCGCTAGAGCAGCCCCGGTCCCGCGCCCGCACCGCCCACAGCAGGACGCGCTCTCCGATACCCTGCCCCTACGGAGAACGACGCATGGCGCGCACGGTGCGGATTCGCTGGCACGGGGCGATGTCGGACTTCGGGCAGCCGATGCCCTGGTTCGGCTCGTGGCTGATCGGCGCGGACGGCGTGGAGGGCGATTGGTTCCACTCGGCGCGCGGCGCAGCGGCCACGGAGCACGCCGTCCCGCAGGGCGCGACCGGGGTGCGCCTGCGCTTCTGGCCCTCGGAGGGGTTGGACCCGGAGTACGTGGATGTGCCGCTGCCGGCAGGCGTTGAGACGCACACGATCGACACGGCGGCGTTGGACCTGGAGCAGCCCGGCCCGCACTCGCGCCTGCCGCGCCAACCGATCGGCTAACGACCGGCTGGCGGATCGGCTAGCCTGCGCAGATGCAGCCTCGCCCGCCCGCAGCGGAGCGCGGCACAGAAAGGTGTCCCCCGACAATGGTCACGACCGAACTGCCCAAGCTGCCCGAGGCCGACTACGAGATCCCCGCGCACCGCACCGAGACGCCGGGCGCGGCCGGCTGGCCGCGCACCGCGCGGCCCGACGACCCCAACAAATACTTCATGGTCTCCGCCGACTGCCATGTCCACGAGCCGGTGGACCTCTGGGAGCAGCGGGTGGACGCCGAGTACCGCCACCGCCTGCCGCGCATCGAGGTCGATGAGGACGGCGTGCGCTGGCAGGTCACCGAGGGGCACCGCCCGACAAAAATCCGCGACCTCAAGCTGGCCGGCGAGGACTTGGTGCGCGACAAGCACGGCAACGCCGATCCGGCCGAGCGCGTGCGCGACATGGACCTGGACGGCGTGGACTGCGAGATCATCTTCCCCAACAAGGGGCTCTCGATGTGGGCCACGCCCGACGCCGTGTTCAGCAACGCGATGTGCCGCGCCTGGAACGACTGGGCCTGGGACACCTTCGGGCCGACCTACGACCGCTCCTCGCCGCTCGCCTGCGTCGCCACCGGCGACATCCCCGGCGCGGTCGCCGAGGTCTACCGCTCCGCCGAGCGCGGCTTCCGCGGCTTCTCCTTCCCCGCCAAGCCGGTCTGGGGACCGACCGGCGAGGACACGCGCAACTACAACCTGCCCGAGTTCGACGAGCTCTGGGCCGCCGTCGAGGAGACCGGGCTGCCGATCACCTTCCACGTCTCGACCGGGCGCGACCCGCGCGGCGCGCGGGGCAACGGCGGCGCGGTGACCAACTACGTCTTCCACTCGCTGGCGATGACGATGGAGCCGATCGTCAACATGTGCGCCTCCGGCGTCTTCCAGCGCTTCCCGAGGCTCAGCGCCGGCACGATCGAGGCCGGCATCGGCTGGATCCCCTGGGCGCTGACGGCGATGGACGAGGCCTACCACAAGCACCACATGTGGACCTTCCCCAAGCTGGAGATGCTGCCCTCCGAGTTCTACCGCTCGCACTGCTTCGGCTCCTTCCAGGAGGACGCGCCGGGCATCGACCTGGCCCGCAAGTACGACCTGGTCGACAACCTGCTCTGGGCCAACGATTACCCGCACCACGAGGGCTCCTGGCCGCACTCGGCGGCGGCGATCGAGCGCTCGATGGGCGACCTCGACGACGACGAGCGGGCCAAGATCCTCGGCCTCAACGGCGCGCGCATCTTCGGCTTCGAGGCCCCGAACGGACGCGGCTAAGCGCATAACGGGCGCGCCGCCCCCCCGACGGCTGGCACTCACACGCGGAGAGTGATACACAACAGAGCGTGACCCATACGGTGCGTTGTGGGAGCGCGCACCCAACCCGAACACGGAGGAACCGAATGACGCGAATAAAGTACCTGCGCCGCACGGCGCTGCTGGGGCTGGCCGGCATTATCGCCGCCCTCGCCCTGGTCGCCTGCTCGAGCGACGACGATCAGCAACAGCAGGCCGCCGCCGACGGCGATGTGCCGAGCGCCACGCTGACCGCCGTCGAGGAACGCGGCGAGCTGCTCTGCGGCGTGAAGCAGACCCAGCCGCTGTTCGGCTTCCGCAACCCCGACGGCTCCGTTGAGGGCTTCGACATCGAGTTCTGCAAGGCGATCGCCGCCGCCATCGGCGACGACATCACCGTGCGCTACATCGACGCCTCCGACGCGGCGACCCGCTTCGAGCTGCTCAACACCGGCCAGATCGACGTGCTGATCCGCACGACCACGATCACCGCCTCGCGCGACGCCGACCTCGCGGTCGACTTCGCCCAGACCACCTTCTACACCGGCCAGGGCTTCGCCGTGCATGCCGCCTCCGACATCATGTCGACCGCCGACATGAACGGCACGACGATCTGCGTGCAGACCGGTACGACCACCGAGCAGAACCTCGCGGACCACTTCACGGATCTGGGCTACAGCTACACGCCGCTAGGCGGCACCAGCCCCGAAATCCAGGAAGCCTTCCTGCAGCAACGCTGCGATGTCTTCACCGCCGACCAGTCGGACCTGGCCTCGCGCGTGAGCAACTTCGACAACCCGGCGAACTACCGAGTGCTGGGCCAGATCATCTCCAAGGAGCCGCTCGCGCCCGGCGTGCGCGACAACGACTCCGAGTGGAAGGATGTCGTGAACTGGGTCGTCCACGGCCTGATCGCGGCGGAGGAGATCGGTATCACCCAGGGCAACGTCGCCGCGATGGCGGCCAACCCGCCCAACACCACGATCGCCCGCCTGCTCGGCGTCGCCTACGAGGGCGCTGAGGTCTCCGACCTCGGCTTCGGGGTCGACCCCCAATTCATCTGGCGCGCCCTCGCCGCCGTCGGCAACTACGGCGAAATCTACGAGCGCACCGTGGGCGACAACATCCCCCGCGCCTGCACGCTCAACGCGCTGGCGATCGACGACTCCGTCGACTGCCCGGCCGGCAGCGGCGGCATCCAGTACGCGCTGCCCTACCGCTAGGCCGGGCGCGCGCGTCCGAGCCGCAGGCCGACGCGGAACACGAGCGGAAGGCCGCCTTCCCCCGCAATGCGGGGAGGCGGCCTTCCGTCGCTTAAGCGGGGCTGCGCGGGCACGTACTCTACCCTCTCCTGCGGGGCCGCCTCGCGCCGCCTCTCCAACCTGAGCCAGCCGCCGACAGCTCCGCCATGGCCATCACCGAGCGCCAACCCTCACTGCCGCCGCCCGACTCCACGCCGTTCTGGTATCGGCGCAGCTTCCGCAACTACCTGTTTCAGGGCGCTTATCTGATCGCCACCGCCGTGGTGATCGTCTACGCGATCAACGCGCTCGACCTGCGCGAGTTCGGCTTCGGCTTCCTCGGCGACCCGGCCGGCATCGTGGTCCCAAATCAGTGGCTGATCGACTACGACGGCGTGACCAACTCACGCTTCGTCATGTACCTGGTCGCGATCTGGTCGTCGATCCGCGTGATGCTGGTCGCCATCGTCTTCGCCACGATCGTCGGCGTGCTGATCGGCGTCGCGCGCCTCTCCTCCAACTGGCTGCTCGCGCGGATGGCGATGCTCTTCGTCGAGATCTTCCGCAACACTCCGCTGCTGGTCCAGATCGTTCTCTGGTACGCGATCCTGATCGTCGCCATCCCGCCGATCCAGGAGGTCTTCCGCATCGGCGACGCCTTCTACATCTCCAACCGCGGCATGGCGATCCCCTGGCCCGTGCCCGATCCCGGCTGGTGGGGCGCGGCCAACTGGCTGGTCGCCGTCTGGGTCGCAATCCTCGCCGCCGCGGCGGCGGGCGCCTGGTGGCTGCGCCGCACGCGGATCGACAAGGAGCGCGAGACCGGTCAGCCGCACTACCCCAATCGCTGGGCCTTCTCCGTCTTCGCCGTCGTCGCGTTGGTCAGCTTCATCGCGCTCGGCGCGCCCGTCTCGATCGACAAGCCGATCATCGAAGGCACCCAGTACATGGAGGGCATGATCATCACCAACGAGTTCGCCGCGCTCGTGTTGGGCCTCAGCGCTTACACCGCGTCGTTCATCGCCGAGATCGTCCGCGCCGGCATCCAGGCGCTGCCCAGCGGCCAGTCGGAAGCCGCCAACGCGATCGGCCTGACCGGCTACCAGCGGCTCACGATCATCATCCTGCCCCAGGCGCTCCGCCAGATCATCCCCTCCATCACCAACCAGTACCTCAACATCAACAAAAACTCCTCGCTCGCTTCCGCCGTGCTGTTCGCGGACCTGTTCTTCATCGCGGGCATTTTCCAGAACAAGACCGGGCGGGCGCTGGAGATGTTCGTCCTGATCATCGTCACCTACATGCTCATCTCGCTGATCATCTCGGCGGTGATGAACGTGCTCAACGCGCGCGTCACGACGCACCGGGTCTGAGAGCGAACGATGGCCGAGCGACCGCAAGCGGCAGAGGGAGGCGCGCCCGGGCGGATCGTGCTGCCGCCGCATCGCGCCCGCGCCCGCCGCCCCTTCGCCGACCGCGCCCGCGACTGGATCCGGCACAACCTCTTCCCCTCGCGGCTCGGCGCGCTGCTCACCTTGTTCAGCTTCGCCGTGCTTGTCGCGCTGACGGCCGGCGTCGTCTGGTACGTCTTCTTCGGCGCGGACTGGAGCGTGGTCAGCTCCAACCGCTGGCTGCTCTTCGCCGGCAGCTTCCCCAGCGACCAGGAGTGGCGCTTGTGGGCCGGCGTCGCCGTCGTCTTCCTGATGATCGGCGTTGCCTACGGCCTCTGGTCCCGCTTCAACCGCCGCGACCTGCTTTTTCTCGCCCTCGCCTCCGTCTTCCTGATCTTCCTGATGTCGCACGGCAGCGCCGCGATCTGGTCCACCATCTGGTTCCTGATCGCGCTGGCCCTGATGCTCGTCGGCTACGCGATCGCGATCCGCGTCCCGCGCGATGGCGGCCCGCTGCGGGCGCGCGCCAACCGCATCGGCATCGCCCTGCTCGCGCTCGCGCTGCCGCTCGTGCTGCTGATCCTGATGGCCGGGGGCGGTGCGGAAACGAGCGAATTCGACGGCTTCGTGCTCAACGTGATCCTCGCCCCGGTCGGCATCGTCGGCGGACTGATCGTCGCCCTGCCGCTGGCGATCGGCCGCGCCTCCTCGCTCAAGGCGATCTCCTGGACCTGCACCGCCTACATCGAGATCGTGCGCGGCGCGCCCCTGCTCGGCTGGCTCTTCGTCGCCCTCTTCATCCTCGAAGACGTGATCGGCGGCAGCCTCCTGATCCGCACCATGGTCGTGCTCGCCGTCTTCACCGGCGCCTACATGGCCGAGTACATTCGCGGCGGTCTACAGGCGCTGCCCGGCGGCCAGGATGAAGCCGCCCGCGCCGTCGGCCTGACGCGCCGCCAGACGCTGCAAACGATCATCATGCCGCAGGCCCTGCGTGTCTCGATTCCCCCGCTGGTCGGACAAGCCATCTCGATCTGGAAAGACACCTCGCTGGTCTCCGTGATCCTGCCGATGCGCGAACTTAAGGGCAACGCCGATTCGGCAATCGCCCAGACCGAGTTCCTCGCCGATCGGATCGAGGTCTACGTCTTCGTCGCTGTGATCTTCTGGATCGTCGCCTTCACGATGTCGCGCATTTCACAGCGCGTCGAGCGCGCCCAGGGCGTCGGCGAACGCTAAAGGCCGATTCGGATAAGCTGCGCTGCGGAATGACGGGAGCCCTGCAATGACGCGACCGACACGCTATGCGCTCTCCGCACTGGCCGCCCTACTCGGCTTGGCCCTAGTGCTCGCCGCCTGCGGCGGCGGCGATGGCGGTGATCAGGCCGGCGCCGACGCGCGGCCGAGCGTGCTGCGGGACGTGATCGAGCGCGAGCGCCTGCGCTGCGGCGTCAAAGGCTCGCAGCCCGGCTTCAGCTATCTCGAACCCGACGGCTCGTTCACCGGCTTCGATGTGGAATTCTGCAAGGCCATCGCAGCCGCCGTGCTCCAGGACGCCGACGCGGTCGACTACGTCTCGGTCGCCTCCGCGACCCGCTTCGAGCTGCTCGCGGCGCGCGAGATCGATGTGCTGATCCGCACCACTACTGTCACCGCCGAGCGCGACGCGGGGCGCGGCGTCGACTTCGCGCCGATCACCTTCTACACCGGCCAGAGCTTCGCGGTCCACGCCGACTCCGGCATCTTCTCCACCGCCGATATGGACGGCATCACGATCTGCGTCCAGTCCGCCACGACGACCGAGCAGAACCTCGACGATCTGTTCGCCGAGCTGGGCTACAGCTACCGGCCGCTGGGCGGCGAGGATCAGGAAAATCAGGATGCCTTCGTGGCCGGCCGCTGCGACGCCTGGACGGGCGACCAGAGCAACCTGGCCTCGCGCATCTCGCAGCTGCCCAACCGCGACGACTTCCGCGTGATCGACGAGATCATTTCCAAGGAGCCGCTCGCACCGGGCGTGCTCGACTACGACAACGCCTGGAAAGACGTGATCACCTGGGTCGTCTACGGCCTGATCAACGCCGAGGAGCTGGGCGTCACCCAGGGCAACGTTGCGGCGTGGGCCGCGAACCCGCCCAACACCGCCGTCGCGCGGCTCCTGGGCGCGCCCTTCGAGGGCGGCGAGGTCGGCGACCTCGGCTTCGACATCGACCCCCAGTTCATCCGGCGCGCGATCGCCGCCGTCGGCAACTACGGCGAAATCTACGAGCGCACGGTCGCGTTGGTCGGCGTCCCGCGCGCCGGCTCGCTCAACGCGCTCTACACCGAGGGCGGCATCCTCTACGCCCCGCCCTACCGCTAATCGCAGCCCTTCGGGGCCGGTAGCAGGAACAGCCGGCGAGGCCCGCGGAGCCGCGCACGAATCGAGGACGAGACGAGATGAAGCGAATAAACCGACTGTGGATGATCGCGCTGGCCGCGTCGCTGGCGTTGCTCGCGCTGGCCGCGTGCAGCAGCGACGACCAGCAGGCCGCCGACGGCGCCGAGAGCCGCGGCGATACGGTCGCGCTGATCCAGGAGCGCGACATGCTCAAGTGCGGCGTGACCGACACGCTGCCCGGCTTCGGCTTCCGCAACCCCGACGGCAGCTACTCAGGCTTCGATGTCGAATTCTGTAAGGCCCTCGCCGCCGCCGTGCTCGACGATCCCGACAAGGTCGAATACGTCGCCGCCTCCTCATCCGCCCGCTTCGAGCTGCTTGCCGCCGGCCAGGTTGACGTGCTGGTGCGAGTGACCACAATCACCGCCGAGCGCGACGGCGGGCGCGGCGTCGACTTCGCCCAGACCACCTTCTACGACGGGCAGGGCTTCGTGGTCCACGACGACTCGGCGATCCATGCGGCGGAGGATATGGACGGCGCGACGATCTGCGTCGCCGCCGGCACGACCACCGAGCAGAACCTCGATGACTTCTTCAACGAGCGCGGGCTGACCTACACGCCGCTGCCCGGCGAGGGCTCCGAGCCGCAGGACCAGTTCGTGGCGCGACGCTGCGATGTCTTCACCAGCGACAAGTCCGGCCTCGCCGCCCGCATCGCCGCGCTGCCCAACCCCGAGGACTACCGCTTCCTGCCGCTGACCATCTCCAAAGAGCCGCTCGCGCCCGGCGTGCGCGACTACGACTCCGACTGGAAAGATGTCGTCAACTGGGTCGTTTACGGCCTGATCAACGCCGAAGAACTGGGGCTGAACTCCGGCAACGTGAACGCCTGGGCGGAGACCCCGCCCAACACCGCCGTGGCGCGCCTGCTGGGCGTCGCCTACGAAGGCGGCGAGGTCGCGGACCTCGGCTTCGCCGTCGATCCGCAGTTCGTCCAGCGCGCGCTGCGTGCCGTGGGCAACTACGGCGAGATCTACGAGCGCACCGTCGGCCAGCTGGGGATCGAGCGCGAGGGCACGCTCAACGCGCTCTACACCGAGGGCGGCATCCTCTACGCCCCGCCCTACCGCTAGGACGGATGCGGCGACGGACAGCGGCAGTGGGCGCGGGTAGCATCTCCGCATGACCGCACACGCGCCGGAGCCGCCCGCGCCGCTGCCGCCCGCTCAGCAGACGCCGCTGCGCTACCAGCGCGGCTTCCGCAACCTCGCGGCCCAGGCGATCTACGTCGGCGTCACCGCCCTCGTGATCGCCTACGTCGTGCTCCAGCTCGGCGGGCGCGAGTACGGCTTCGGCTTCCTCAATCAACCCGCCGCCTTCGATGTCGGCAACCAGTGGCTGACCAACATCGACGGCACGACCAACTCCCGCTTCACGATGTACCTCGTGGGCGTCTGGTCCACGATCCGCGTCGTGCTGCTGGCGATGGCGCTGTCGACCGTGCTGGGCATCCTGATCGGCGTCGCGCGCCTCTCCTCCAACTGGCTCGTCTCGCGCCTGGCGATGCTGTTCGTTGAGATCTTCCGCAACGCCCCGCTCTTTGTTCAGATCGTGCTCTGGTACGCGATCGTCCTTTACGGCCTGCCGACCATCCAGAACGTGATCAACATCGGCGATTTCGCCTTCCTCTCCAATCGCGGCTTCGCCATTCCCTGGCCGGTACCCGACGGCGGGTTCTGGGGCGGCCCCGACTGGCTCGTCGTGATCTGGGTCGCCGCGCTGATCGGCGCCGGCGCAGCGGCCTGGCGGCTGCGCCGCAATCGCCAGGCCGCCGAGCGCGAGACCGGCGAGGTGCGCCATCCCAACCGCTGGGCGCTCGGCCTGTTCGCCGCCCTCGCGCTGATCAGCTTCCTGCTGCTGGGCATGCCGGTCTCGATCGACCGCCCGATTGTCGAGGGCACCAGCTATGCCGAGGGCATGGGCATCTTCCCCGAATTCGCCGCCCTGCTGCTCGGCCTCACGATCTACACCGCCGCGTTCGTCGCCGAGATCGTGCGCGGCAGCATCCAGGCCCTGCCGCGCGGCCAGACCGAGGCCGCCGGCGCCATCGGGCTGACCGGCTACCAACGCCTCACCCTGGTCGTCCTCCCGCAGGCGCTGCGCCAGATGATCCCCTCGATGACCAACCAGTACCTCAACGTCAGCAAGAACTCGAGCCTCGCCTCCGGCGTCTCCTACTTCGACCTCTTCTTCGTCGCCAACATCATCCAGAACAAAATCGGCCACGCGGTCGAGGTGTTCCTGCTGATTATCGTGACCTACATGCTGATGTCGTTCCTGATCTCGGTGCTGATGAACTACATCAACCGTCGCGTCACGCTGCATTCGGTCTAGAGGGGAGCGCGCGATGTCCGAGCCGCCGCCGATTCTGCCCCCCCAGCCGCCGCCTGCGCCGCCCGCCGGTCAGCCGCCCGCGCGCCCGCCGCGCAAAGTGGTGCTGCCCCCGCACCGCGAGCGCGCCCACCGCCCGCTCTCCGTGCGCGCCCGCGAGTGGGTGCGCCGCAACCTGTTCGCCTCCGCGAGCCAAACCCTGCTCACCGTCGCCAGCCTGGCCTTGGTCGGCCTGATCGTCGCCGGCCTCGTCTGGTTCGTCTTCTTCGAGGCCAACTGGGAGGTGATCACCGTCAACCGCTGGCTGCTCTTCGCCGGCGGCTTCCCCATCGACCAGACTTGGCGGCTCTGGCTCAGCGTCGCCGTCGTCTTCCCGCTGATCGGCGGCGCATACGGCATGTGGGCGGACCTGGGGCGGCGCGACCTGCTCTTCATCGTGCTCGCCGCCGCCTTCCTCTTCTACCTGATGGCGCACGGCGGCGCGGGGCCGACCTCCTCGATCTGGTTCACCGCATCGCTGGCGCTGTTCTTCGCCGGCTACCTCGTTTGCCGCCGCGTCCCGCGCGAGACGGGACCGCGCCGCACCCTCGCGGTGCGCTCGCTCTCCACGCTAATCGCGCTGGCGCTGCCGATCGTGCTGCTGATCCTGATGGCCGGCGGCGGCGCGAGGGCGAGCGAGTTCGGCGGCTTCATGCTCAACCTGATCCTCGCGCCGGTCGGCATCGTCGGCGGACTGCTGCTCGCCGTGCCGCTGGCGCTCGGGCGCGCCTCCTCGCTGCGCGCCGTCTCCTGGACCTGCACCGCCTACATCGAGATCATCAGAGGCGCGCCGCTGATCGGCTGGCTCTTCGTCGCCCTCTTCATCCTCGAAGACCTGATCTCCGGCCCGCTGATCGTCCGCACGATGGTCGTGCTCGCCGTCTTCACCGCCGCCTACATCGCCGAGTACATCCGCGGCGGCCTGCAATCGCTGCCGCGCGGCCAGGCCGAGGCCGCGCAGGCCGTCGGGCTCAGCCGCTGGCGGACGATGCAGACCGTGGTCCTGCCGCAGGCGCTGCGCGTCTCGATCCCGCCGATCGTCGGGCAGGCCATCGGGCTCTGGAAGGACACCGCGCTGATCTCGATCATCCTGCCGCTGCGCGAGCTGGTCGGCAACTCCCGCGCCGCCATCGCTCAGGCCGCCTTCATCCCCGACCGAATCGAGGTCTACGCCTTCGCCGCCGTGATGTTCTGGATCGTGGCCTTCATGATGTCGCGCATCTCACAGCGCCTCGAGCGTTCGCTCGGCCTGGGCGAGCGTTAGCATCTGTATGAAGGAACGGCGAGAGGAGCGAGCTGATGACGACGGAAACCGAACCGATCGCGGCGGCGCAGGCGGCTGAGCAGCACAGCGCGCAGCCGGCCGAAAACGGCGCGCGCAGCGACCGCCTCGCCGACCAGCCCGACATCATCGTGACCGAGGGCGTCTCCAAATGGTTCGGCGACTTCCAGGCGCTCGATGATGTGACCGTCTCCGTCAAAGAGCACGAAATCGTCGTCATCCTTGGCCCCTCCGGCTCCGGCAAATCCACCTTCATCCGCTGCCTCAACCGCCTCGAAGAGCACGACTCCGGCCGGATCGTGATCGACGGCATCGAGCTCAACGAGGATGTCCGCAACCTCCGCGCAATCCGCGAGGAGGTGGGCATGGTCTTCCAGCAGTTCAACCTCTTCCCCCATCTCTCCGTGCTGAACAACATCACGCTCGGCCCGCAGAAGGTACGGCGGATGCCCAAGCTCGACGCCGAGCAGCTGGCGATGGAGCTGCTCGAGCGCGTCGGCATCCCCGAGCAGGCCGACAAGTACCCGACCCAGCTCTCCGGCGGCCAGCAGCAGCGCGTTGCCATCGCCCGCGCCCTGGCGATGCGCCCCAAAATCATGCTCTTCGACGAGCCCACCTCCGCGCTCGACCCGGAGATGATCAAGGAAGTGCTCGACGTAATGCGCGAGCTGGCCGAATCGGGCATGACGATGCTCGTCGTGACGCACGAGATGGGTTTCGCGCGCGAGGTCGCCGACCGGCTGGTGTTCTTCGACGAAGGCGCGCTGATCGAGCAGGGCACGCCCCAGCACTTCTTCGAAAACCCCCGCGAAGAGCGCACCAAGCTCTTCCTCAGCCAGATCCTCTAGGCGCCGCAATGGCCGATCGCAGCCCCGACCTCAGTAATGTCCGCGCCCTCACCTTCGATGTCTTCGGCACTGTCGTCGACTGGCGCTCCTCCGTGATCCGCGAGCTCGAAGCCTTCGGCGCGCGGCACGACCTGGAGACCGATTGGGGCGTGTTCGCCGACCGCTGGCGGCGCGAGGGCTACGCCGGCGGCATGCGCCTTGTGCGCGACGGCGAATTGCCCTTCCAGACCGCCGACTCCCTGCATCGCCGCATGCTCGACATCCTGCTCGCTGAGCTGGGCGCGGAAGTGGACGAGGACGAGATCGCCGACCTCAACCGCGTCTGGCACCGCCTCGAACCGTGGCCCGACTCCGCCGCCGGCCTCGCCCGCCTGCGCGCCGGCTACGTGATCTCCACGCTCTCCAACGGCAATGTCGAGCTGCTCGTCAATATGGCCAAGTTCGGCGGGCTGCCCTGGGACTGCATCCTCTCCGCCGAGCTCACCGGCGCGTTCAAGCCCGAGCCGCGCTGCTACCAACGCGCCGCCGAGCTACTCGGCTGCGAGCCGTCGCAGGTAATGATGGTCGCCGCCCACCAGGGCGACCTGCTGGCGGCGGCGGCGACCGGTATGCGCACCGCGTTTGTGCCGCGCCCCAAAGAAGCCGGCCCCAACCACCCGGCGGATCTGACGCCGGATCCATCCTTCGACATCGTCGCCGCCGACTTTCACGACCTCGCCCGCCAACTCAGCCTCTAGCCGCACAGGAGACCGCAGATGCTCGACCCACAGACCTACACCACGATCGAGATTGAGAAGCGCGCCGACGGCGTGGCCGTCGCCACGCTCAACCGACCGGAGAAGCTGAACGCGGTCAACGCCGCGATGCACCGCGAGCTCGCGTCGCTGCCGCTGGACGCCAACCGCGATCCGGAGGTGCGCGTGCTGGTGCTGACCGGCGCGGGACGGGCGTTCTGCGCGGGCGGCGACTTCAGCGCCGACCGCGACGCGCCGATGGGCGGCGCCTACCTCAACTCGCTCAACGAGGCGCGACTGATCGTCGATAACTGGCTGGACATCGAGAAGCCCACGATCGCCGCGGTCAACGGCTACGCGCTGGGGCTCGGCGCGACCGTCGCCCTGCTCGCCGACGTCGTCTACGCCGGCAAAAGCGGCGTGCTAGGCGACACGCACGTCAACATGGGCATCGGCGCGGGCGACGGTGGCGGGGTGCTCTGGCCGATGCTGATCGGTCCTGCGCGCGCCAAGTATTACCTGATGACCGGCGAGCACATCCGGGCCGAAGCGGCGGCCGAGATGGGATTGATCCAGGCGGCCGTCGAGGACGACGAGCTGATGCCGACTGCGCTGGCGCTGGCGGAGCGGCTGACCAACGGCCCGCTGCGCGCCATCTCCGCCTCCAAGGTGCCGGTCAATAAGTGGATCAAGGCCGTCTCCAACCTGGTGCTGCCGGTCTCGCTGGCGATGGAAGGGATGACGATGATCGGCGACGAGGCGTCGGAAGCCCAGGCCGCCTTCCGCGAGAAACGCCCGCCCAACTTCCCCCGCTAAAGCCGGCCTCGCCCTCGCCACCCCTCGCCCCTGCCCCCTTTTCTCGTCATTCCCGCCTCCGAGCGGGAATCGGCCCGAGCCGCCCCAAACCCCCATCCCCAAGCTCCGTCGCGCCTGTCCCCAAGATCCGTCGCCCCAGACTTGATCTGGGGCCCAAACCCAACGCTGTTCGCAGCGCCAAGCTCCCGAGTCCGCCTACCAACGCCCGCCCGCAGCACATCCCGCCCACCCCGTGATACCGTCGCTGCCCCGCAACGGAAGAACAGACCGACCATGCCTGCCTCCGCCCACCGCGCCGGCGCAGCACACCCCGAACAAATCCGACCAAACCCGAACAAACCTGAACACCCAGAACCTCCCCGACTAGATAAGCCACAGCCTCCGACCAGCCCCGAGCCGCCCCATCCCCAAGATCCGTCGCCCCAGACTTGAGCTGGGGCCCAAACCCAACGCTGTTCGCAGCGCCAAGCTCCCGAGTCCGCCTACCAACGCCCGCCCGCAGCACATCCCGCCCACCCCGTGATACCGTCGCTGCCCCGCAACGGAAGAACAGACCGACCATGCCTGCCTCCGCCCACCGCGCCAGCGCAGCACACCCCGAACAAATCCGACCAAACCCGAACAAACCTGAACACCCAGAACCTCCCCGACTAGATAAGCCACAGCCTCCGACCAGCCCCGCGCCGCCCCCATCCCCAAGGTCCGTCGCCCCAGACTTGAGCTGGGGCCCAAACCCAACGCTGTTCGCAGCGCCAAGCTCCCGAGTCCGCCTACCAACGCCCGCCCGCAGCACATCCCGCCCACACCGTGATGCCGTCGCTGCTCCGCAACGGAAGAACAGACCGACCATGCCTGCCTCCGCCCACCGCGTCGTCGCACACACCCCGAACAAATCCGAACAACCCCGAACAACCCCGAACAACCCCGAACAACCTGGCGCGCGGCAACGCGCCGGATCGCGTAGGCTCATAGCGGGCGCGGGGGATACGCTCCGCATATGCGTTGGCGTCGCTTGCTCTGGATCTTCGCGTGCGCCGCGGCCGCGGCCGCGTTGGCCTGCTCCGGCGACGCCGAGCAGCAGCAGGCGCAACAGTCGATCGCATCGGCCGCCGCGCCTCAGCAGGCCGGCGAGCAGCAAGCGCAGCAACAGCAGCAGGCGGCCGCGGACGATACCCAGGTCCAGCAGGAGGAGCCGCAGGCGCAGGACGCGGAAGAGCAAAGCAACCGCCCTGCGATGCGCTCCGACGACGACCAACAGAATGTCGCCTACCCGCAGCAACAGGCCGATCCCTACGGAAGCGATGCCGAAGGCCCGCCGGCCGCCATCGCCGAGCCGCGCGAAGCGATTGTCGACGGAATCGAGCTCGCCCCCAGCGCGCCCGCCGCAGGCGACGAATACGGATGGTCCGCCGTCGTCGACGGCGACATCATCGCCGTCGGCGCGCCCTATCACGACGATGTCGCGGAGGACGCGGGCGCGGTCTTCATCTTCGAGCGGCGCGGCGAACAGTGGGTCGAAACCGCCAAGCTGCTGCCGCCGTTCGGCGAAGCCGAGGGCTGGTTCGGGCGCTGGCTGGCGCTCGACGACGGACGCCTCGTGATCGGCGCGCCCTACGAGGACCTCGCAACATCGTCGGGTGACGACTGGATCGTCGACGCAGGCGCGGCCTATGTCTACGAGCAGGTCGGCGGCGGGTGGCAGCGCACCGCCACGCTGCTGCCCGAATCGCCCACCCCCGGCGCATCATTCGGCTGGTCCGTCGCGATCGACGAAGATCGCCTGGCCGTCTCCGCCTGGGCGGAAACGGCCGGCGATGAACTGGCCGGCGCGGTCTACGTCTACCGCTGGCAAAAGGGCCTCTGGCGGCTCGAAGCCCGCGTCGAGCCGCCGGAGCCGCAGCCCGTTCACCAGTTCGGGCGCGACATCGAGCTGGAGCAGAACGTGCTCGTGATCGGCGCGCCCGGTCACGACAGCGACGAGACCGACGACGTAGGCGCAGTGTTCGTCTATCACCAGTACAACTTCACCTGGAACTTCACCGGCGCGTTCGTCGCGTCCGACGGTGGAGAGGGCGACGCGCTCGGCTCGCAGGTCGCGCTCAGCCTGCCCTGGTTCGCCGCCGGCGCCTACGGCCAGGATCAGGACGGCTGGGACGCCGGCGCCGTCTACGTCTGGCGGCTGGGCGATTTCTGGTCGCTCCACAGCCGGGTAACCGCGTCCGACTGGGCACTGGGCGACTGGTTCGGCTACGCCCCCGCGCTACAGGGCGACCGCCTGGTCGTCGGCTCGCCCCACCGCGCCGACCCCGACACCGGCCTCTACCGCACCGGCGCGGCCTACCTCTTCGAACTGGAGAACGATCAGTGGGTCGAACGCGGCGTGCTGGGACCGGTCGATCCCGTCCTGGCTGGCGAGCAGGCCGAGTTCGGCTGGGTCACCGACATCGACGGCGACACCATCGTGGTCGGCTCTTGGCTGGCCGACACCGACGCCGGCGAAGACGCCGGCGCCGCCGCCGCCTACATCATCCCCCAATAACCCACCCTGCACATCCCCTCGCTCTCCCCGCCCTGCACATCCCCCGCTCTCCCCGCCCGCCCTTCCCCGTCATTCCCACCCGCCCTTCCTCGTCATTCCCGCCCGCCCTTCCTCGTCATTCCCGCCCCCGAGCGGGAATCGGCCCCAAACCGTCTCCGACACCGCACTGCGCCACGCCCCATCCCGCCCACGCCGTGATACCGTCGCTCCTCCACAACAGAACAACGGACCTACCGATGCCCACCTCCAGCCACCTCAGCGCAGCCGAACACCCTGACCGACCTGGCGGGCGTCAGCCGCGCCGCGCGTTAGCGCGCCGGGCCGCGGATGGCGACGCCGCCGTCTACGGGGAGGATGACGCCGGTGATGTAGCGGGCTTCGTCGGAGGCGAGGAAGACGGCGGCCCAGCCGATGTCCCAGCCCTCGCCTTCGATTTTCAGCAGCGATGCCTCGCGGCGGCGCTCGCGCAGCTCGTCGCTCATGCCGGCGGCGTAGACCATCGGGGTATAGACGGGGCCGGGCATGATGCAGTTGGCGCGGATGCCGTCGGCGCCGTGGTCGACGGCAAGAGCCTGGGTGAGCGTGGCGACCGCGCCCTTGCTGACGCTGTAGGCGGTGAGGCCGCGCGGGCGCAGGGCGGCGATCGAGGAGACATTCACAATCGCGCCGCCGCCCGAGGCGCGCATCGCCGGCACGGCGTGTTTGGCGGTCAGCATCATGCTGGTCACGTTGACGCGCTGCACCAGTTCCCAGTCCTCCTCCGAAATCTCCTCAACGGTGCCGCGCCCGCCGATGCCCACGTTGTTATGCAGGATGTCGAGCCTGCCCCAGCGGTCGACTGCCGCGCGCACCATCGCGCGGCAGTCTTCGCTGCTGGTGACGTCGGCGGCGTGGATCACGGCGTCGTTGCCCTCAGCGCGGATCATCTCCAGCGTGGCCTGTGCGGCCTGTTCGTCGCGGTCCACGAGCAGCAGCTTCGCGCCCTCGCGGGCGAAGAGGATCGCGGCGGCGCGTCCGTTGCCGATTCCCTCGGCGCGCGAGCCTGCGCCGGTGATGATCGCGACTTTGTCCTTGAGTCGGTTGGGCATCGAGTTCTTCTCTCGGCGGGTGCTTAGTTGATGTTGATCGGCGGCGCAGCGGGGGCGGACAGCGGCGGCGCGCCGTCTTGCGGGCCATGCTGCGGTTTGGCGACGGCGTCGCGGGCGGGTGCTTCGGCGCGCTGGCGGCGCGTTTCGCGGCGGTCTGCGCGGATCCAGAGCAGCGCGGCGATCGCCAGCAGCACGCCGAAGATCAGCGCCATCCCGGCGAACACGGTCGGCAGCGTGGTCAGATCGAGCACGCGCCCCATCGTCGGCAGAAAGGCGAGCATAAAGAGCGCCCAGCCCATGTGGTTGAGCGAAAGCATCGTGGCCCGCAGGTGCGAGGGCGTGCGGCGGTTGAGGTAGCCCTCCATCAGCGGCATCAGCGCGCCGCGCGCGAAGCCGATGATCAGGAACAGCGACAGCGCCGCGAGGTGGTCGAGCACGGCGATGCTGGCGTAGGCGACGACCACGCAGACGGGCATGGCGACGAGCGAGCGGATCACGCCGAAGCGGGAGGCCAGCCAGAACGCGCCGAAGGCGGCCAGCACGGTCGCGATTCGAGCGGGTGCCTGCAAGGCGGAGAAGAGCCAGCCGACCTCGATGCCCTGCTCGCGCAGGAACGGTTGCAACAGGTAGAACTCGGGCACCATCGAGGCCAGCAGCAGCGCGGTGAAGATCAGCGCGTAGCGCAGCGACGGCGTGCGCCGGCAGAGCCGTAGCGTGTCGCCCATCAGCTCGAGGTAGCCGAGCTGGGGAGCAGCCGTCGCGGCGCCGTTGGCGGCGCGGCGCGCCGTCGCGCGCGGCGGCTCGCGGAAGCGCAGCGCGATCAGCAGGGCGATCGCGCTGCCGATCGCGCCGCAGAGCACCGTCGCCTGTGAGCCGATCAGCCCGGCGATCGCGCCGCCGCCGAATGTCGCCAGCACCATCGCCAGGGAGCGCACCGCGAAGGCGCGCCCGGCCTGGCGCTCGAACTCCCGCGCGCGGCCCAGCGCTTGCAGTGAGTCGTGCAGGAACGCGCTGTCGGCCCCGGTGATCAGCACCATCGCCGTGCCCCAGAGCGACCAGGCGAGCACTGCCTGCAAGACCCCGCCGGCGAAGGCGAACCAGATCAGGAAGCCGATGAAGATGACGAGCGAGATGCGGATCACGGCGACCCGCCCGAAGCGGTCGGCCAGCGCACCGGCCGGCGCCTGGCCGAACGAGGTGATGATGTAGAAGGCCGGCGCGATGAAGCCGAGCTGGGAGTAGCTCAGGCCGACGTCTTCAACGACGAAGACGATCCAGATCGCCAGCCAGAACTGGAGGTCGTGGAAGAAGTAGAAGAAAGGGTAGAGGCGCAGGTTGCGCCGCCAGTGGCGTTGCTCGTCGCGCGCGGCATCGGGGAGTGCGGACATACCCGTGCATCATCCCTGATTGCGCGCGGCTGCGCTTGGGGGCGAGCCCAATTTCGTCATTGCCGCTACGACCAGAGAGAAGAGTGGGACGCGCTATGGGGCGTTTTGAGTTACTCGGGCGGGAGTGCGCGGAAGAGGCGGACGGGGTCGGGGATGCCTTTGAGCAGGACGAGGCCGATTTCCTCGAAGCGGTCGGTCGGGATGCTGCGGGCCAGGCAGTCGCGGGTGGTTTCGGAGAACAGCAGCTCGGAGGGGCCGGCCTGATCGGCGATTCTGGAAGCCAGGTTGACGTCGTGCCCGATCAGGTCGTCGCGGCGCTGAATTTGGCGTCCCCAGTGCATGCCCATGCGCACCCAGAGCGGGTGCAGCGTTTCCTCGGAGTAGCGCTCGAAGCGGTCAAGCAGGGCGAGGCAGGCGGCGAGCGCGCCGTTCGGGCTGGGGAACCAGAGCATCAGGCCGTCGCCCAGTTCTTTGACGACGCGCGCGCCAGCGGGCAGCTCGTCGTTGACGATCCGCTCCTGAGCGGTGAGCAGTTCGTTGGCGGCCTCGTCGCCCTGCACGGCGGTGAACTCGGTGAAGCCGACAATGTCGGTGAAGACCACAACGCCGACGATCGTCGCGGGGGGTTCGGCGAGGGTGGCGTCGGGCGCGGGCATTATGCGGATCCAATGACGATGTCGCCGCTGACGGAGCGCAGCCGCAGGCGCAGGTCCGCGCCGGCCGGCAAGTCGTTGCGCAGCTTGCCGCTCATCTGCTGTGCGAGCACTTGCGGACGCAGGTGGCCGGGCAAGTCGACGCGAATGTTGCCGGAGATGGTGGCGATCGACAGGTCGCCGTCGCCCTGGGCCTGCACGCGCACGGTCCCGCTGACCGCGACCACGTCGACCTTCCCGCCAATGTCGTTGAGCTGGACATGGCCGGAGACGTTGAGCAAGCCGACTGCGCCGGCGCGCTCGACGGTGACCCTGCCGCTAACGACGCTGAGCCGCGCGTCGCCCGCGCAATCGCGGACGGCGATGTGTCCGGAGCGGGTGCGGGCGTTGAGCGATTCGACTTCGGCGATGTCGATCCGGCCGCTGCTCGCGGAGGCGCGCACCTCGCCGAGCGGTCCTTGCACCGAGATGTCGCCGGAGCGGGTGCTGAGCGTGACGTTGAAGCCGGCCGGGCAGCGCACGCGCAGCGCGCCGGCGCGGCGCGGGTGGATGATCCAGCGCTTGCCCTCGCGCCGCAGGGCGCGTCCGTAGCCGCCGTGCCGGCGGGAGGGGCGCAGCCCCTCGACGACGACGCCCGGATCGCTGTCGGCGGTGACGGTGATCTCACCGGAGCCGGTGATCACCTCAAGCGCCGTCGCGTCCTGCAGATCCAGGCGCAGCAGCTGGTCGACCTGCGGGTCGGTCCGGTGGGTCATGAGTCAATCGTAGGCATCCGTGCGAGGGGAGATTCGTCGGGTTGTGTGTCGCAGGCGATAGAATCTGTGCGCCGGCGAGCGCGAGCGATCGGCGGCGCACAGGACAACGAGCAACACAGCGAAATGGGGCACGAGATGGCATACGAGCAGATTTTGACCGAGGTGCGCGGGCGCGTAGGGGTGCTGCGGCTGAACCGTCCGGAGAAGCTCAACGCCTGGACGGACACGATGGCGCGCGAGCTGACGGAGCAGATCACGGCCTGGAACGAGGACGATGCGATCGGCGCGATTCTGCTGACGGGCGAAGGCCGCGCGTTCTGCGCGGGCGCGGACCTACAGGGCTTCAACCAGCGGCTGGCGGACGATCCGGAGGCCTCTCGCGGGGCGGGGCGAGCGGTCAACTGGACGAATCTGATTCGCGAGTCGAAGCCGGTGATCGCGGCGATTCAGGGCTACGCGGTGGGAGTGGGTCTAACGATGGTGCTGCCCTGCGATGTGCGGATTGCGGCGGAGGGCACGCGGCTCTCGATCCGTTTCGTGCGCGTGGGTCTGGTGCCGGAGCTGGGCTCGACGCGGCTGCTGGCGCAGCTGACGGGGCTCGGCGCGGCGACCGACATGTGCCTCTCGGGGCGGATGGTGCCGGCCGACGAGGCCTACCGCGTCGGCCTGGTCAGCGCCGTCGTGCCGCCGGACGAGCTGTTCGACACAGCGCTGGCCAAAGCCGACGAGCTGGCCAACAACCCCACGGCGGTGGTGCGCAAGATCAAGACGCTGCTGAACGACAACACGGTGGAGGCGGATCTGAACCGGGTGATGGAGCGCGAGGGCGCACGGGACCGTGAGTCGCGCCGCCTGCCGTCGCACACGGAGGCGGTGACGGCGTTCCTGGAGAAGCGGGAGCCCGTCTTCAACCGGTAGCGCTGCGCGCGCAGTGGCACTGAGCGAGACGGAATTCGAGCGGTTGCTGGCCGATCCGACCAAGCGGATCGCCGGCGATGTGGCGTGGGTGGATGATCTCAGCCATCCGCCGGCGCGGAAGTTCCGCGCATCGGTTGATTCTGACGGTGGTTGGCCGCTCGTCGCGTTCGGCTGGTGGCAGCCGAGCTCCGGCAAGCTAACTTATGGGCTGCTTCATCCTGGGGGCGGCCGCATCCTCGGCCTTGATCTGGGCTATCCGTCGCATGGCAATCCGACCGGCGAAGTGCTGCCGGGCGTCCACAAACATCGCTGGACCGAGGCGTACCGCGGCGACTGGGCATACGAGCCGAGCGACATCACCGCCGGCTGGGATCAGCCGCGCGAAGTCTGGCGGCAGTTCTGCGCCGAGACGGGTATCGTGCATGCAGGAGAGTTCCCGCATCCGAGGGCGCGTTCCACGGAAGAGAGGTCGCCGTGACGCCTGAAGGGATACTCGACTCGCTGATCGCCGGCCTGCCCGCGCTCTTCGATTGCCGTCCAGGGCTGCACGGCGATGTGCAAGTGATTACGCCGTTGCAGTACCCCGACGGCGGCTTTGTGGATGTGTTCGTGATTGAGAATGGCGGCGAATTCGTCGTCACCGACTACGGCGACGCCCAGGGGTGGTTGCAGATGCAGTCGTTCCGCGGCGATCTGACGCTTGAGCAGCAAGACCTCATCGCCCAGGCGTGCCAGGGACTCGGCGTCGAGCTGGATCGGGGGCGGATGACGTTGTGCTGCACCGATCCGTCGCAGCTTGCGCCAACGATTCTGCGGATGGCATTGGCCGTCGTGCGCGTCGCCGATGTGCGGAACACCTTCAGCGCTGCTGGGGCAACCGCGGACGTGGCAACGACTTCCAATGGCGCAGGGTGGCAGGCGGAGCGCCAGCCGCAGCAGCTATCGAGATAGTGGTGGCGCACTACGCGCGGGACAACCGCACACGGGGGTCTGTGTCTGAGCGCTGCGAAGGGCTGAATCAGGAGTCCATAAACAGCAGGCGCTGAACTTCTGTCAGGTCCACGGCGGTCGCCGTTGCGCCGTGCTCGGTGAGGTAATCCGCGTCGCGGACGCCTTGCAGGCCGATTATGCCCGCCAGGTTGGCGTTGCGGCCTGCGCCCATGTCGGACTCCGTGTCGCCGACGATCGCCGCCTCGTCTGCGGTCGCGCCCAGCGCGCGCAGCGCGAGACGGATCGGCGCGGCATCGGGCTTGGGCGCGACGGCCGTGTCCGCGCCGATCACCGTCGCGAAGCGCTCGCTCCAGCCGAGCAGTTCCACTGTCTGCCGGCCGGCGTCCTCGCGCTTGTTGGTGACGATGGCAAGCGGGATGTCCGCCTCGCGCAGCGCGTCGAGCAGCGGCTCCGCGCCGGACAGCGGTGCGGTGCGCGGCATGTAGTCGCGGCGGTAACGCTGGAGGTAGTCGAGATAGATTGGCTGGGCCTGCTCCAGGCTGAGGCCGAGCATGTGGTTGAGCATCACGGGCAGCGGCGGACCGATGTAGCGCAGCAGCTGCTCCCGCGTCACGGGGTGGCCGGCGGCGTTGATCGTCTCCAGCATGCAGCCGAGCACCAGCGGCTCGGTGTCGGCGAGGGTACCGTCGAGGTCGAAGATCACCGCGCGATAGCGGCAGCCCGGCCCGGCGGAAGGCGTGGACGCGCCCACTAGCGGAGCCGCACGCGCCAGTCGTCGGAGCTGGGCGCGTCGCGCTCGCCTACCGCGAGTTTGCCGCCGATGAACACGCTCACACTGAGCGCAGGTTCGGGCAGCGTTCAATCGCGCGCGGTGGGGCGCTCCGCTTCCAGCGCGGCGTCGCGAATCTGCTCGAACAGCTCGGCTTCGGCTACGCCGAGCGTCTCGGCGGCGGCGGCCAGCGTCAGCGGTTCGGCGTCGGTGCTTGTGTTGGTCGTCATGCCCGCAGGGTAGCGTAGATGCAGCCCCGAGAGCCGCGGAGGGCGAGTGGGAGGGCCCGCGTTGGAGGTCTACGCCGTCATTCTGGTGGTGCTGCTGGTGCTCTCCGGCGTGTTCTCAAGCGCCGAGACCGCGTTTCTGTCGGTCGAGCCGGTGCGCCTCGAGCACGCCCGCCGGCGCGAGCTGCCCGGCGCGGCGCGCGCCGCCGCGCTGCTCGAGGAGCCGCGCCGTCTGCTGGCGGCGATCCTGCTCGGCAACAATCTGGTCAACACGGGCGCGGCGGCGGTCGGCACCGCGATCGCCGCCGATCTGCTCTCCGGCGGCTCGGCGCTGCTCGCCGCCACGGTTGTGATCACCGTGCTGCTGGTGATCTTCGGCGAGATCGGCCCCAAGTCGGTCGCGCTGCACCACAACATGGCGATGGTGCGGCTTTACGCCTGGCCGCTGCGCGGGTGGGTGCGCCTGACCCGCCCGCTGGTGGCCGCGCTCGACGCGCTCACCCATGTCTGGCTGCGCGTCGTGGGCGAGTCCGGCGAGGAGCGGCCCGCGCTGAGCATGGGCGAACTGGAAACCGCGATCGACCTCGGCCGCCAAAGCGGCGTGCTGGAGCCGGGCGAGACGAGCGTGCTGCTGGGCGCGCTGCGGCTCTCCGACACGCAGGCGCGGCGGATCATGACGCCGCGCGTGGAGATCGTGGGGATCGACGCGGAGGCGACGCTGGCCGAGGCGGCGCAGCGCTTCGGTTCGGCCGGCTTCCAGCGGCTGCCCGTGGCGGCCGGCGCCGCGGACCGCTTCGTGGGCTACCTGCACGGCTCCGATGTGCTGGCGCAACTGGGCGCGGGGCGCGGCGAGCGGCTGGTGCGCGAGGTGATGCGCGAGGCGCTGTTCGAGTCGGAGCGCGCCTCCGTGCAGCGCGTGCTCGACGCGATCCGCACCAGCGGCGACCAGATGGTGCTGCTGATCGATGAATACGGCGACACATCGGGGCTGGTGACGCTGGAGGACATCGTGGAGCTGGTGGTGGGCAACATCCGCAGCGAGATGGGCACGGGCGGCGAGCCGGTGCAGGTGCGGATTTCAGGGCAGCAGTTCGTGGAGGGTCGGCGCGGTCTGACGGACCTGGGCGCCGAGCTGGGGGTCGATCTGGCGGGCGGTGAGGCCGAGACGGTGGGCGGGATGCTCACGGACCACTTCCACCGCATCCCGCGGGCCAACGAGGAGGCGGACCTGCACGGCTACCGCTGGATGGTGGTGGACGCGGACGAGCGGCGGGTGAAGCTCGTCTCATTCCGCCGCCTGCGGTCGGGCGAGCGCGCCGCAGCGGGCAGGCGGTGATAGGCTGGAGAGGCAAGCCGAGGTGGCGGAATGGTAGACGCGACGGTCTCAAAAACCGTTGGGCGCAAAGCCCGTGCCGGTTCGAGTCCGGCCCTCGGTACCACGGCCACCCACTGCCGCGTAGTGTAATGGTAGCACCAGGGACTTTGGATCCCTTAGTCCAGGTTCGAGCCCTGGCGCGGCAGCCAGCAGAATTGGAGCGTGCGGCTGATGACGACATGGACATGGGCGGGCTTGGCTGTACTCGGGGCGCTGTGCGCTGCGCTGGGTCTGACGGCTTGCACGGCTGACAGCAGCGATCCGAAACAAGCTGCGCTGAAGTCGGTCCAGGTGTTCGGCGTTTCGGTCCGCGCCACAGCTGCGACGCCGGACGAGAAAGTCCTGCACGCAGCGACAGTGCTGGCGGAGTATCTGGATAACGACGAGGATGGCGCACCAGACGATGCAGCAGTACTGGAGCAAATGGTGAAGCGCGGCGCAGTGCTCATCATGGCGAAGGATTACGCAGACCTGGAGGCATCGCAGGATCTGTTCGGCGACCTGGCGGAAGCCGCGCAGGTGCTGTATGCCTATGAAACGCGGCCGATGGGAAGCGTCGCCGGGCGCTTCGATGCGACACTGGAGGAAGTGCTACATCTGATCTCATTCGTCGGATACTCGAGCGTATATCCGAATGCGTTCGGCGTCTCGCCCGGCAGCTTGCTGGCGGACGCAATGGACCGGGCGCGCGGCGGCCGATTTCAGTCGGTACCGGACGCATATCCCGTCGACGCCTGGTTTACGTACGACGATGAGACGTGCGAGTATGAGTGCCAGGTGACGGAGTATGTCTACTGGGCGCTGACTTCGCTGTTGGGAGCACAGGCATACGCCGGGCGGCAGGACGAGATTGGACACGAGTGGAAGCTGAACACGCCGCAGTCGCTGCGCGTCGGCGATCCGCACGTCCATCGGTTGCTTTCGGACCCGCGCTACCGGCTACCAACGACGCTCCCTGACGGCGAGTATGCGCCGGCAGATTTCACAATCGAGAGGTCGTAGCGGCCGCTGGCATCCGAGGCGCAAGTGATGAAACTCTCTGCGCCAGTCACTCGCATTGCATCACGAGAGTTCGCCTGACAGTTCAGGGGCGGCGGCGCCGAATTCTGGCCGTGTCCGGCCCTCGATACCACGGCTGCCCACTGCCGCGTAGTGTAATGGCAGCGCCAGGGACTTTGGATCTCTTAGCCCAGGTTCGAACCCTGGCGCGGCAGCCAACGCCGGAGGTACGAAAAGTCCCTTCCCGATGACAAGAGACCGCAGGGATCTCTCTGGCAACAGAGTAGTCGGGGAGGTTATTTCACCTCCACGCGAATTCAGACCGCGAGTCCGCGGCTTCGATTGTCCGCGACAATCATGTGACCTCGTCGCGAACTAGATACCGGATGACCGCGCTCGAGATCGCGACGATTAGCTCGGCTTCGCGATGGGACGGCGTCTCACCTTCCCGCATGTGTCGAGCGCGATCGGATGCATATCCCCAAGCTTTGTCCACAGCAACGTCGAGTGGCTTCGGGATCAGTTCGCCGTGGTGCTTGAGAATCGCACCTAGCGTAGCGTTTGAGTCTCCAGTGGCGTCGCGTGCTACGCACTCCATTGCGGTCGCTGCATGCTGGATTGCCCCAGTAACGTCGGGTTCTGGACGTCGAGACAAATCGCGGACAGCTTCGCTCAGTTCGCCGAAAGCTGTATTGCGGTGGGTTGCTTCGAGTTCGTTCAATGCGCCGCGGAGATTGCGTTCAAGCATCTCTGCACCCCGCACCTCGACCTTCCCATCAACGATTTGCCACCCGATGCCGTTCGCCCTGAAGTACCAGTTCATGTCACGGGCGAAACCGTTCAGAACGGCGACGGGTATGTTTGACGTCGTGTCTGTGCAGAGTGCTTCGATTACGTCGTAGACCTGAAACCAGTCACACTCGTCCAGCCTGTTCCGCACATCAGCGCCTACCCACGCTGGCGACCAAGCATCAGGATCTGCCGGCACTCGGAGGACCTCGAATGCCAGCCTCCTGAGATCATGTTCCGAATAGCCGGTGGCACAGGCAGCATCAACGAGGTATGACCGAAGATCTGCAGGGGCCTCCTCACGGATCGTGATGTCAGGTTCAGAGATCTGATATCCGTGACGTTCGGAGAATGATTGAGTCATTGGTGCGTCCAAGTCACTGGCGGTCATACAGCTGTGGTGGGTGCCGTGCAGGAGGTGGCAGCAGCTAGCCGCGCGGTGGTACGAGTTCGCCTGCTGGCTCGGGAATCGGATCACCGAACTCAGCGGCAGTGTCCAGCCACAGAGCGATCGCGACATTGGCTTCACGGAGCGCTGCTTCGTGTGTGTCGCCGTGCGCCATGCAGCCGGGCAGTTCGGGGACTTCGGCGATGAAGACATCGTCGTCGTCGCTCCAGTAGATGATGATCTCGTACTTGTGCATCAGTCGTCCTCAAGGACTCGAAACAGCTCGTGCGCCACAATGACGCGCCGAAGCTGTCGGACTTGGTAAGGCTTGGCGTCGCTGCCGATGCGCTGGAGGTTGATCCGCTCGCCGATGCCTTCCCTTCTGAAGATGTGGTGACTGCCGCGCGTCCGCTCCTCAAAGCCTAGCGCAATCAGCAGTGCGCGAAGATCGTTGAAGCGAATGTTCGCGTCTGAGCTGCCGCTCATGATCCGTCGGAGCAGCCGTTGGTGGCGGTTCAGGGTTTGCCTCCGCTGGACAA
This sequence comes from Dehalococcoidia bacterium, assembly GCA_965242565.1. Taxonomy (GTDB): domain Bacteria; phylum Chloroflexota; class Dehalococcoidia; order Bin125; family Bin125; genus CATQGW01. Next base: position 3,108,375 of record OZ251457.1, read on the forward strand.
GCGGGGCGAGCCCCGCGGGTGGAAGAGTGGCTGCCCGGGCAGGACTTGAACCCGCAACCTAGCGGTTAACAGCCGCCCGCTCTACCAATTGAGCTACCGGGCAGGGCTCCCTCAGCGTAGCGCGTCTCCGCCCGTTGCGCGACACCCTCGCCGAGATCGAGCTCGAAGCGGCGCGCCTCGGCGTCGAAGCGCACGGCGCTGTGGCTGAAGAGGGCGGCCAGCTCGCCGCGCTCGGCCAGCTCGTCGGGCACGCCGACGGCCAGCGAGCCGTCGCGGCGAATCAGCCAGAGCCGGTCGGCGATCTGCATCGCCAGGTCGAAATCGTGCGTGGTGATCAGGATGCCTCGCCCCCGTCCTGCGTCTTCGCGGGCGAGCCTGCGGAGCAGGCGGGCGACATCGGCGCGGGCTTCGAGGTCCAGGAACGCGGTCGGCTCATCGAGCAGGATCACGCTCGGTTCCTGCGCCAGGGCGCGGGCGATCATCACTCGCTGGCGCTCGCCGTCGCTCAGGTCGTGCAGCGGGCGCGGGGCGAGCGCGGCTGCGGAGGTCTCCGTCAGCGCGGCGCGCACTATCGCGCGATCCGCCTCCGAGAGCCGCCCGCTGAAGCCGGCGTGCGGCGCGCGGCCCAGCGCGACGACATCCCAGGCGGTTAGCTGCGCCGCGTCGATCGGTTCGGTCAGCACGACGCTCAGCTCGCGCGCAATCTCACCGGGGCTCAGCTGCGCGAGATCGCGTCCGCCGAGCAGCACCGCGCCGTCGAGCGGGCGCTGCAACCCGGCCAGCGTGCGCAGCAGCGTCGATTTGCCCGAGCCGTTCGGTCCGAGCAGCGCTGCGCACTCGCCGCGCCGGAGCGCGGCGTCGACATCGCTGAGCACGACGGTGCGCCGTCGCCCGCCGTAGCCGACGGCGAGGGCTCGGGCTTCCAGCAGCGGAGCGTCGAGCGCACTCATCGGCGGGTCAGACCGACTCGGCGACAAGCGGCTGCTCGCTGCGGTGGTCGGCGATGCGCAGGCTGATTCGCCCGTCGAGGGCGGCGAGGATCGCCTCACCGGCGAACTCGCGCCGCCAGCTCTGCATCAGCCGCGGCGCGGCGCCCGGCCCCAGCGCCCGCGCGCCGCGCGCCCACTCGACCACCTCCTGCACATCGGCTGTCGCGGCGACGAGTTTGCTGTTGATGTGCTGCTCGGCGCAGAGCGCGTCGAGCAATGCGTCGACGAATGAGGTCAGCGTGCGCGGCGGCGGAGGCGGCGTCGCACGCCGACGAGGGAGCTCGTCCTCCGGCAATTCGAGCGCCCGCCGCACCGGCGCGAGCATCGGCTTGCGGTAGCGATGCGGGACGGTGTCGATCCCGCGCACGCGCTGGAGGTCGTCGAATGTCTCGGGCAGCATCGCGGCGACGGCGATCAGTGTGTCGTCGCGCACGATCCGCTTGCGCGGGCTGTTGGCGGCCCGCGCGGCCTCATCGCGCCAGGCGTGCAGCTCGCGGGCGGCCGCAAGGCTGCGCCGATTGAGCCGACGGAGGCCGCCCAGTTGACGCCAGCGCGGCGTCTCCTCCGCGGCGTCGGTGTCGAGCGACGCGATCCGCAACTGCAGCTCCTCCGCCAGCCAGCGCCCGCGGTTGTCGCCGGCCAGCCAGGCCGACAGCCGTTCGTGCAGCGGCAGCAGCCAGCGCACATCATCGGCGGCGTAGCGCAGCTGCGCGCCGCTTAGCGGGCGGCGCGTCCAGTCGGTGCGCGACTGCGAGGCGGAGGCGCTGATTCCCAGCTCCTCGTTCAGCAGCGCGCCGTAGCCGATCGGGAAGCGGTAGCCGCAGAAGCCCGCGGCGAGCTGCACATCGAAGAGGTTTTGCGGCGGCCGCCCGGCCCGCTCGATGCAGAAACGCGATTCCTGGTCGTGCGCGTGGACCACGGTCGTGATCTCCGGATCCGCGACGGCTTCCCAGATCGGCAGGTCCAGCGTCAGGCCGTCGTTGGTCTGCGACGCCGCGAGCGGATCGATCAGTTCGATTCGCTCCGGCGTGGCGATCTGCACGAGGGCCAGCAGAGGGCTGTAGGAACCTTCGGAGATAAACTCGGTGTCGAGCGCGAAGATGCCGCAGCGGCGAATCGAGTCGATCAGATCGCGCACCTGGTCGGGCCGGGTGAGCGGTTCGGCGGGCAAGTCAACGGACGGGTCGGCTGCGAGGTCGGTCATGTCTGCGGTCCCAGTGTAAACGGCGTGTGGTAGCGTCAGTGAAAATGACGGAGGGTGCCCCCGTGAAGGTTCGAGCATCGGTCAAGAAGCGCTCGCGCGAAGATCAGATCGTGCGCCGCAAGGGCCGCGTCTACATCATCAACAAGCGCAACCCGCGCAACAAGCAGCGCCAGGGCTGACGGCCGGCGCGGCGCTTGAGCGGCGGTCCCGGTCGGACGAAGAGGCATGCTCCGCGCGGCCTTGATTCGGCTCTCTCGTGAGGAACGGCTCGGCCGTGCCGTGGAGCGCTCGGCCGCGGGACGCGCGCTGGCCGCGCGGTTTGTCGCCGGCGCATCGCACGCAGACGCGGTGCAGGCCGCGCAGCGCCTCAACCAGGCTGAGTGCGGGGCGGCGCTCGCCCTGCTCGGCGAGGAGATTTCCGGGCCCGCCGAGGCCGATGCCGCCGCGCAGGAATACCTCGATCTGATTGCAGCAGTGGCGGCGGCCGGCGGCGATGTCCGCATCGCCGTCAAGCCCAGCCTGCTCGGATTGCCGATCTCGTTCGACGCCGCGCAGGAGCGTCTGACCGCGCTCGTCGACGCGGCCGCAGCCGCGGGGTTGTGGCTGGAGATCGACATGGAGGGCGCGGCGACGGTGGACGACACGCTGGCGCTCTACCGCCTGGCGGCGGAGCGCTCGGATAAGACGGCGGTGGCGATGCAGGCGTATTTGCGACGCACGCCGGAGGACATCGCCAGCCTGGTGGAGCAGGGCATTGCGCGGGTGCGGCTGGTGAAGGGCGCGTATTCGGAGCCGCGCGAGATCGCCTGGCAGGACGCGCAGCGCATCCGCCGCGCTTACCGCGGCGCGCTGGAGCAGCTGACCTCGACGCCGGCGCTGGCCGCGAACGGGTGGGTGGGCGTGGCGACGCACGACGCGCGGCTGCACCGCGCCGCGCGCCGCTTGATGCGCGAGCGCGAGGCGCCGCGGGAGGTCTGGGAGTTTCAGATGCTCTACGGCGTGCGCCCGCAGTTGCGCCAGGAGATGGTGGAACAGGGCGAGCGGGTGCGGATTTCAGCGCCGTACGGGGAGCGCTGGTATCCCTACTTCGTCCGCCGCATCGCCGAGCGCCCCGCGAATGCGCTGTTCGCGCTGCGCGCGGTGGCGGGGGTTTAAGCCGGCCAGCTCGCGACGGTAGCGCGGTTCGTTTCGCGGACTCGCAGTCCTTGATCCGTAATTGTGAGCAATCCCAGATCGCGCCGATTCCGGAGAGCATTCTCGATTCTCGCCCAGGGCACAATGAGCATCCGAACTTGCGCCATCACGTCGTCCGGCTCGTTCCCTCTGATCCGCAGTCTGATGACGTTGGCCCCATTGACGATCGCCTGGTTGATCGCGTGGCGTTCGCGGAGCTGGCGATGCAGATCGAACGTGACGAACGCGTCGTAGTCCGCCAGGAGTGGGGCCAAGTCCTCGTCGGGTGTGCCGAGCAGGTCGAGATCGCCGACCCAGAGGCTTGGGTGACCGAGGAGAGAAAAGATGCCCGCGGCAGCCGGCGACATATTCTCATCGAACAGTAGTTGCATCGCGCCGTTGACCTACGACGCCAAGGCTCGTTCAAACGCGATCGCGGCTTCAACCTGCTCCGGCGTGAGCAAAAAGCGCTCCGCGAGGTACTCGGTAGTCCTGCCCCAGTCGTGCATCGTGCCCAGCATCTCCGTTTCGATGCGACGGCCGCGGACCACCGGGTAGCCGTCTTGCACGCGCGGATTGATCGAGACATGCTCCCCGAACTGGTGGAGGCGTCCCAGCGGCCCCTGCTCATGCAGCGTGCAGAGAGTGGCCAGTGTCGGGTCGCCGCCGCCGCCGCAGGGAATTGCTCTGTCTTCGTGGAATTCGGGGAGCGCGAGCTTCCACCAGTCTTCGCGCGCCGCGTCGAGCGCGGCGATGCCCTCGCTCAGACGGCGGTTGGAGACGTTTTGTTCGAGCAGGGCGGCAAGGGCCCGGGCGCGCTGATAGTCGATCCAGGAATAGAGCCGCGAGCTGTCGCGTCGTCCATTGGGCGGCGATGTGTGCAGCAGGCCGCGCCGCCGCCAGCCGGCCAGTCGGCTGGCCGAGACGCCGACCAGCGCAGCTACGAGCTTGCTCTCCAGGGCCCGGCGGTGAAAGACGTCGGGCCGTGCAGCTGTTGGAGCAGCCATACGATCCTCCTGCGCCTAATCATATCCACCCCCGCCCGGCGGCGATATGCTGTGCGACGATGCCCAAGGATGTGACTTGGCTGGTGCCGCTGGCGAGCATTGAGGCGTCCTATGCGGGCGGGACGCTGTTTGGCGCGCGGCTGACGGAGATTGCGCGCGGGCGGACGGTGTTCGAGATGCCGATCACGGCGGACACCGCCGGCGGAGCGAACGGCGGCGTGCATGGCGGGATTCTGGCCTCGCTGGCGGATATCGGCGTGGTGGCCGCGGTGCTCAGCACCTGTCGGCAGGGCGAGCAGATGCGCGGCACGGCGGAGCTCAACATCTCCTACCTGCGCCCGGCGATCGGCAAGCTGATCCGCGTGGAGTCGAACGTGATCAAGAAGGGGCGGGCGCTGGCGGTGGGCGATGTGGACCTGACCAACGACCGTGGGGCGCTGATCGCCAAGGCGCGGGTGACATATGCGATTGGGGCGGCGCATGGCGGTTGAGGCACCCGAGGAGTTGACCCATGCCGCGGCCGCGCAGGCGCTCGCCGACTGCGGAATTGCCGCCGAGGTCTCCGCGTTGCAGCGGCTGGACGGCGGCGTCTCCAATCTGACCTGGCGGGTGGAGCGGGCGGGCGCGCCGCCGGTCGTGCTGCGCGTTGAGCGCGAGCGCGGCATCTTCCAGCCCTACGATGTGCTGCGCGAGGGGCGCGTGCTGCGGGCGCTGGCGGAGACTGCCGTGCCCGTGCCGGCGGTGCTCGGCGAGTCGGCGCGTTCCCCAGCCCTCAATGCGGCCTGCATCGTGATGGAGTGGATCGACGCGCCGCACATGGGGCAGGTGGTGCCGTCGGCGGGGCTGTACGACGCCTACCGCGCGGCGGTGGACGCGATCCACGCGGTGGACTGGCGAACGGCGGGGCTCGACTTTCTCGATCCGCCCGCGCCGGGCCCCGAGGCGGCGCGGCGCGATCTGGATGCCGTCGCCGCCCGCGCCGAGGCGTTCGGCTGCGCCGACGATCCGTTCATCATCGAACTGGGCGACGCTGCGCGGGGCGAGATGCCCGACAGCCCGCCGCCGCGTCTCTGCCACGGCGATATCAACGTGTTTAACTACCTCGTGGGCGACGACGGCGGCATCTGCGCGGTGGTGGATTGGGAGCAGGCGCAGCTGGGCGATCCGCTCTCCGACTGGGGTCTGATCTGTGCGCTGAGCGGGCTGAAAGGCTCCGACGATGCGCCGGAGGAGATGCCGCTGGCGCGCCCGTCGCTGTCGGCGGCGGGCCGCTCGGCGCGCGATCTGCGTTACTGGACGCTGCACCAGCTCTACAAGCTGGCCGTGATTCACCGCATCTGGTCCGAAATCGGCGACGCGCCGCCGTGGTACACGTGGGGCGATGTGGAGCGGGTGGGGGGCGCTGCGCTGCGGCGGTTGGGCGGCTGATCTGGCACTGTGGTTTGCCCGTCCAGGCTTTAGCCGCCTCGATCAACCGCTCGGTGGCTCGATCTTATTGAAGTGCGGCAGCTTACCGCGATTTTTGAGCCGGAACTGATCGATCCAGGCGCTCTCCAAGGCCGACAGACCCGAAACTGTGCATCGCCGATAGTAAATGCGGTGAGCAACGCCCCACGGAGTCTTGGCCTGCTTCTCATCGTCGTCGAGGTGCTGTCGCATCCTCTGATTGAGGTTCTGTGTCTGCCCGACATACACGACTCGGTGGTCGAACGTTGCCAGCGCGTAGCACCCTGACGCACTCGGCATCCGCCCGACATCGAAGCGGGCGAACACGATGCTTCGTTCAGGAGGCGGACTTAGATCTGCTGCCAGCATCAGATTTGGACGTCGTCCTCGTGGGCTTGCGTGATCGCCGTGCGGAATGCACTGGCGAGATCGCGGACGCCCGAGCGGTTCAGATTGCTGGCACCGCCGCCGGACTTCCAGAACTCAGGCGACATCACCTGAAGAGCGTGCGGCTCCAAGTGCTCTGCCGCCGATTCCAGGCAGCGGACGATTGCGTCTTGCGTGAATTGCCGATCTCGCGCGAGTGCTGTGAGAACGGACGAAAACACCGAGAGGAAGAACTCGACGCCATTGCTCTTGTACACGACCGAGTTGGTTCTCGCATCATCGCGGCGGCGGCGAAAATCGGCCTGTCGGCGTGCGACGATGAAGACCGAACTGTCAGAATCTGTGGCTGACGTGGGCATCGGGGGCTGATGCACAAACAGCGTGTCCACTGCGTTCCAGTAGTTGACCAGCACTGCGACGCGCTTCTCTGGCTGAAGCGGCAAGTCGTTGTATGGGTGATGTGGGTTCAGCACGAGGCGCTTGACGGCGGCGACAAACGACCTTTGAGTGATCGTGTGCTGCTTTGACTTCTGCTCGTCGGCGAACTGAATCCGTCCGCGCCACGACGAAGCCTCGTCGCCATTGAGCTTGACGGCGATTTGGAGTGCCTGAGCGTCGCTCCCGCGCTTCACTTCTTTGTCGAGCCACGAGGGCAAGTATGGCAGGTCTTGGACACCGTCCATTTGAGTGAATCGTGCGGTGATGTGCTGGGCGACACCCTGGTCGACTGGCTGCTGCTTCGTGTTCACGATCAGGAACTGGAGCATTCGCTCCGCTTCGTTCATTCTGTGCGCGAGCACGACGGAGATCGGAAAATCCAGCAGGCGTTCGTCCGAGCCCGCCGCCTCCTTCAGGCCCTCCAGCCGATGCTGTCCATCGACGACATCAAACGGGCAGACGCCGGAGTGTTTCGCGTCGTCGAAGAAGATTTCCTTCGTCTGCTCGTCGTAGCTCACGCTCCCTTCTGTTGCCCAGAACACCGACGTCGGAAGGAAGGCTTGGTTGTGCCGATCGGCGTCGGCGAAGTCTCGGGCGAAGCTGCGCGCGCGCGTTTTGTTCAGCAGCCGCTGCATGCCCGTCTCTTCCTGCACATCCAGTCGGTCGACCCGATAGAGGTCGTCGCGCATGATGTCGCGCACAGTGAATGACGTGAGGTAGAGCGTGCGTCCGCCCTGCTGAATGGGAACCGCCGGCTTCCTGATCTCTGCCACGCCATTCTCTCCTGCGCTGCGCACAGCCTGTCAGTTGTGCGCAGGCTAGCACGTCACACACAGTCAGATGAGACGACAGAACGAGGACGTTGAACTTAGCACGATGGGCAGGTGTGCGTCGGCCCCCCTCCGCCGCTTCGCGGCATCTCTCCTGCAGGGGGAGGAGTTTCGCTTTGCTGGGGCTGGGTCAGCTCTTGAGCAGCCCGTCCGTCAGGGTGACGGTGTAATCGCCCTGCTGGAACTCCGGCGTTTGGAGGACGCGCTGGAGGAAGGGGATGTTGTGTTTGATGCCTTCGATCCGCGTCTCCACCAGCGCCTGCTGGAGACGCTGGAGCGCCTGCGGGCGCGACTCGCCATGCACGATCAGTTTCGCCATCAGCGGATCGTAATAGTGCGGCACATCGTCGCCGCCGGCGACGCCGGTATCGAGACGCAGCCACTCCTCGTCGGGCGTTTCGAGTACATCGACCGAGCCCGGCGAGGGCAGCAGCGTTTCGGGGTCTTCGGCGTAGATGCGGCATTCGACGGCGTGTCCGTCGGGCGGGCCGACATCGGGCAGTTCGGAGAGCGGCTCGCCGGCGGCGATGCGCAGCTGCCACTCGACCAAGTCCTGGCCGGTAACCATTTCCGTTACGGGGTGCTCAACCTGTAGGCGGGTATTCATTTCCAGGAAGAAGATTTCGCCCGAGGCGTCGAGCAGGCACTCGATCGTACCGGCGTTGCGGTAACGCAGTTGGGAGGTCGCTTCGCGCACCTGCGCGTAGAGCCGCTCGCGCAGGGCGTCACTGAAGCCCGGCGCGGGGGCGGGGGCTTCCTCGATCACTTTCTGGTGGCGGCGCTGCACGGAGCATTCGCGGTCGCCGACGATGGTCACGCCGCCCGCGCCGTCGCCGAAGACTTGCAGCTCGATGTGGTGCGGATCGACCAGCAGCCGTTCGAGGTAAACGTCGCCGGAGCCGAACGCGCGGGTTGCGGAGGAGCGGGCGCGGCGCAGCGCGCGGGCGAACTGCTGCGGGCGCTGCACGCTCGCCATCCCGATCCCACCGCCGCCGAACGAGGCCTTGATCAGCAGCGGGTAGCCGACCGCTTCGGCGGCTGCTTCGGCTTCGTCGTCGCCGGCTGCGCCGTCGCTGCCGGGGATCACGGGCAGGCCGAGCCCGCGCATCGTGCGCCGCGCCTGGTCCTTGTTGCCCATCAGGTCCATGTGCTCGGGCGCGGGGCCGATGAAGGCGATGCCACGCTGCTCGCAGGCCTGCGCGAAGTGGGCGTTTTCGGAGAGCAGCCCGTAGCCCGGATGCACGGCGTCGCAGCCGGCCGCAACCGCGGCGTCGATCACGGCGTCGACGTTGATGTAGGACTCGGCCACGGGCGAGGCGCCGATGTGGGTCGCGCCGTCGGCCTCGCGGACATGCAGCGCGTCGGCGTCGGCCACGGAGTAGACGGCGTGGGACTCGATGCCGAGGCGTCGGCAGGTGCGTGAGACGCGGGCGGCGATTTCGCCGCGGTTGGCGATCAGGACGCGACGGAACATGTTGGCCCGATCATGTTGGCCCGGCAGGTCGGCTCAGCCGTCGAGCGTGACCAGCGGGTCGCCTTCCTGCACCTGGTCGCCCTGCGCGATATGCACCTGGGCGACGGAGCCGGCGACGGGCGCTTCGACGGGGATTTCCATCTTCATCGATTCGAGGATGACCAGCTCGTCGCCCTCGTCCACGCTGTCGCCCGGTTCGACGAGCAGCTCGAAAATTGTGCCGGCCATCGGCGACTTGACCTCTTCTGCCACGTGCGCACCCCTCGGTCTGTGTGTTCGGATCGTTCCGCGCTCATAGTATGGCGCGGCGCGCGCTTAGACGCGCGCCGCGCTCGCAGACGGGCGCTCGCCATTGGGCGCTCGCACGGGAGAGGGTAGGCTGCGCGTATGCGCAAGGAACTGATGGACATCCTCGTCTGCCCGGTGACGCACGAGCCGCTCGAGCTGGTGGTGGAGCGGGAGTCGGAGGACGGCGAGGTGATTTCGGGGCACCTCTACTCGAAGTCGCTCGATTTCCGCTATCCGATCGAGGACGGCATCCCCAATCTGCTGCCGCCGGAGATGCAGGAGGGCGCGGGCGGCGGCTCGGGGTCGCAGCGGACGTAGCGCGGGTGACAGAAGCGCGGGCCAGGCACAGCATGCTTCAGGCGGCAACGCTGCTAGGCTCAGAGCACGACGGGTGGACTTTAATCCGGTCCCGTGAGGCCGGGAAGGACGCCGCATGACTTCCACATACCTCCCCCTGCTCTGCATCCGCGCGCGCGCCGTTCCGGGCGGGAGCGTGCGATGAGCGCGCCAGCGACGAGCCGAGCCGGCGCGGCGACGGGCGAAGTGCTCGACGCGGGCGGCATGCGCCGCGCGCTGACGCGGATCGCCCACGAGATCGTGGAGCGCCACCCCGCGCCGGAGCCGCTGGTGCTGATGGGCATGCAGACGCGGGGCGTGCCGCTGGCGGAGCGGCTGGCGCTGCTGATTGAGGCGATCGACGGGCGGCGGATCGCGGCGGGGGCGATCGACAACAGCCTCTACCGCGACGATCTGGCGCGGCGCAGCACCGCGCGGATTTTGCCCAGCCGCATCCCCGGCGACATCGACGGCTCGGTGATCGTGCTGGTCGACGATGTGCTCTACACGGGGCGCTCGATCCGCGCCGCGCTGGATGCGCTGATCGACTACGGGCGTCCGGCGGTGATCGAGCTGGCGGTGCTGATCGACCGAGGTCACCGCGAGCTGCCGATCCGCGCCGACTACGTGGGCAAGAACGTGCCGACGCGGCGCGGCGACGATGTGCGGGTGCGGCTGGTCGAGGTGGACGATGCGGACGGTGTGTCGCTGCATCCCGAACCGCTCGGTCTGCGGACGGACGGGGGGCGCTGAGGATGGTCGCCGAACTGGTTGAGCAGGTTGAGCAGCATCGCCCGCCGTCGCAGGCGCCGCACGACGCGCCGTTGCAGGTCGCGGCCGACGCGCAGGCGTGGCGTCACCGCCATCTGCTCGATGTGGACGGTCTGGAGCGGGCCGAGATCGAGCACGTGCTGGAGACAGCCGAGGCAATGCGGGAGATTCTGGAACGCCCCGTGGCGCGGACGCCGGCGCTGCGCGGAGTGACGGTCTGCAACCTCTTCTACGAAGCCAGCACGCGCACCCGTGCCTCGTTCGAGCTGGCGGGCAAGGTGTTGGGCGCGGATGTGATCAACGTCAGCGCCGGCGGCTCCAGCGTCGAAAAGGGCGAGTCGCTGGTCGACACGGTGAAGACGATCGCCGCCGTGGGCGCGGATGTGGTGATCATTCGCCATCCGTCATCGGGCGCGCCCTATCTCGTCGCCCAAACCATCGATTCGCACGTGATCAACGCCGGCGACGGGCAGCACGCGCACCCGACCCAGGCGCTGCTGGACGCCTACATCCTGCAATCGGCGTTCGGGCGGCTGGACGGTCGGCGGGTGGTGATCGTGGGCGATGTGGCGCACTCGCGGGTGGCGCGCTCCAACATCTGGGCGCTGACGCGGCTGGGCGCGGAGGTGACGCTGGTCGCGCCGCGCACGCTGCTGCCGTCCTGGCTGGCGTGCGGCGGCGAGGAACGGGAGCATCCGCTGGCGCTGCCCAACGTCGCCTGCGAGTCCGATCTGGATCGGGCGATCGTGGGCGCGGACGCGGTGATGGCGCTGCGCATCCAGCGCGAGCGGATTCGCGGCGCGCTGCTGCCCTCCGAGGCGGAATATGCGCGGCGCTACCAACTGACCGCGGAGCGGGTCGCGGCCGCCGCGCCGCACGCGGTGGTGATGCATCCAGGGCCGATGAACGAGGGGGTGGAGATCGCCTCTGAGGTGGCGCACGGCAGGCAGAGCCGGATCGAGGCGCAGGTCTCGGCGGGGCTGGCGATCCGCATGGCGGTGCTTTTCCTGCTGGTCAGGGGTGGGTCATGAGCGGAAATGCGCTGCTGCTCGGCGGGCGGGTGATTGATCCCTCGGCGGAGCTCGACGCAGCGCTCGATCTGCGCATCCGCGACGGGCGGGTGGCGGAGTTGGGCGCGGACTTGGCGACAGGCGCGGGCGAAGAGCAGATCGACGCGAGCGGGCTGGTAGTCGCGCCGGGATTTGTGGACCTGCACACGCATCTCCGCACGCCGGGCGAGGAACATAAGGAGACATTCACTAGCGGCACAGCGGCTGCGGCGCGCGGCGGGTTCACCACTGTCTGCGCGATGCCCAACACCAAGCCGGCGATCGACGCCCCGCCGATGGTCGCCAGCGTGCTCGACGCGGCGCGCGGCGCGGAAGCGCGCGTGCTGCCGATCGGCGCGGTCACCATCGGACGGCAGGGCCGCGAACTGGCTGAGCTGGCGGCGATGCGCGACGCCGGCGCGGTCGCGGTGAGCGACGACGGCGACGCCGTGGCCGACGCGGCGGTCGCGCGGCGGGCGTTTGAATACCTCGCAGATCTCGATATTCCGCTCGCCGAACACTGCGAGGATCCGCGGCTCTCGGCGGGCGGTGTGATGCACGACGGCGTGGTTTCGGCGCGGCTGGGGCTGCGCGGACAGCCCGCGATGGCGGAACTGAGCATCGTCGAGCGCGATATCGCGCTGGCCGAGGCGGCCGGCGCAGCGCTGCACTGCTGCCATCTTTCGACCGCCGCTGCGCTGGAGGCGGTGGATCGCGCCCGCGCGCGCGGCGTGCGAGTGACGGTCGAGGTCACGCCGCATCATCTCTGGCTCGATCACGCCGCCGTCGCCGGCTGCGGCGACGAACTGCGTTACGACACCGCAGCTAAGGTCAATCCGCCGCTGCGCTCGCGCGCCGATGTCGAGGCCTGCATCGACGCGCTCGCCGCCGGCGTGGTGGACGCCGTGGCGACCGATCACGCGCCGCACGCCGCACCCGACAAACACTGCGAATTCGACGCGGCCGCCTTCGGTATCTCCGGCCTCGAGAGCGCCTGGAGCGTGGTCGGTTCGCTGGTTGCGGCGGGGCGGCTGACGCTGGAGCAGGCGATCGCGCGACTGACGATCGGCCCGGTCGAAGCATGGGGGCTGGATCGGCGCGTGGTGGACGGCGAGGAGCTGCTTGGGCTGGGGACACTGCAACCGGGCGCGCCGGGCGATGTCGTACTGCTCGCACCCGACGACGAAACAGTGGTGAATCCGGCGCTATGGGCGTCGCGCGGCAAAAACACCCCGCTGGCGGGCCAGCGCCTGAAGGGCGTGGTCGCCGCCACCTTGCTGCGGGGGCGAGTCGTCTGGGACGGACCGAGAGGAGGCGCGGGATGAGCGAGGCGAACGACGCGGCGCTGGTGCTGGCCGACGGCTCGATCTTCCGCGGGCAGGCGCTGGGCGCGGCTGCCGATACGTGGGGCGAGGTGGTCTTCAACACATCAATGACCGGCTATCAGGAGATGCTTACGGATCCGTCGTATGCGGGGCAGATTCTGGTGCTGACCTATCCGTTGATCGGCAACTACGGTATCGACCCGCCGATCGACGAGAGCGCGCAGGTGCAGGTACGCGGGCTGGTGGTGCGCAGCGAGTGCGCTTCGCCCAGCCATCCGCGCGGCGGGATGCGATTGGACGACTACCTCAAAGCGGCCGGCATTCCCGGTATCGCCGGCGTTGATACGCGCGCGATTACGCGCCGAATCCGCAGCGAGGGCGTGTTGCCGGGGCTGATCGTTCCGGCTGGAGCAGCCGGCGACGCGGCGCGAAAGATCGCCGAGTTGCCGTCCTACGACAGCATCGATTTCATCGAGGTCGGTACGGAGTCGGTCTACGGCTGGGAGGGCAAGCCGGTCGCGCCGCAGGAAGCGTCGGCGGAGGGCGGACCGCACATCGTGGTGCTGGATCAGGGGTTGAAGTACAACATCCTGCGCAACCTGCGCCGGCGCGGCTGCCGCGTGACCGCCGCGCCGCCCGACAGCGGCGTTGAGGACGTGCTCGCGTACGATCCGGACGGTGTGCTGCTCGCGCCCGGGCCGGGCGATCCGGCGCTGCGCGAACTCCAGGTGCGGACCGCCGGCGCGCTGATCGGCCGCGTGCCGCTGATGGGTATCTGCCTCGGCCACCAGGTGATTGCCCGTGCGCTCGGCGCGGACACCTACAAGCTCAAGTTCGGACATCGCGGCGGCAACCACCCCGTGCGCGAGCTACAGACGGGGAGAATCGCGATCACTGCGCAGAATCACGGCTACGCCGTCGATCCCGACGGCCTCAGCGCCGACGCGGAGGTGACGCACATCAACCTGCACGACGATACCGTCGAAGGGCTGGCGCACCGCACCGAGCCGGTGTTCTGCATTCAGTACCACGCGGAAGCGTCGCCGGGGCCGCTCGACAACGGCTATCTCTTCGACCGATTCCTCAAGACGATCGAGCAGGCGGGCTGATGCCCGGAGGACGCAACGATGCCTGACCAGACACCAGCAGCAGAACCGATCTACCGCCGTGCCGCGGCGTTCGACGCGGCGGCCGTGGCCGCCGTGATCCGCGAGGTCGTCGAGGGACCGAACCCGGTCGTTTTCGACCGCCCGTGGAGCGAGGAAGAGGTTTCGTCCTGGATGGCGCGGCTGGGCGAGAGCGGCGCGATCTACGTGGCCGACGCCGACGGTGAAGTGATCGGTTTCGGCGCGCTCGACTTCAACACCCAGCAGCCGGAAACCGCCACGCTCGGCGTGTGGCTGCGCTCGCAGTGGCGGCGGCGCGGGATCGGGCGGGTGCTCGCGGAGCATCTACTGGCGCATGCGCGCGAGCAGGGCTTCCGCCGGATCGTCGGCAGCCTGCCGGACAACAACGAAGCGGCGCTCTCCTTCCTCAGTGCGATCGGCGCGCTCGCCCCGCTGATCAACCCCGAATCCCGCTTCGAGTTGCCGCTGTGAGGCCGTCGCTGTGAGTACGACCGACAAACCGGACAAGCCGCAATCGGTACTGATCATCGGCAGCGGGCCGATCGTGATCGGTCAGGCCGCCGAGTTCGACTACGCCGGCACGCAGGCCTGCAAGGCGATGCGCGAGGAGGGCGTGCGCTCGATCCTGGTCAACTCCAACCCCGCGACGATTATGACCGACGAGGGCGTCGCCGACGCGGTCTACATCGAACCGCTTACGGTTGAGGTGTTGCGCCGCGTGATCGAGCGCGAGCGTCCGGAGGGTCTGCTGCCCACGCTTGGCGGGCAGGTCGGCCTCAACCTCGCCGTCGATCTGCACGAAGCGGGCATTCTCGACGAGTTCGACGTGCGGCTGTTGGGTACGCCGCTGGCTGCGATCCGCGACGCCGAAGATCGCGAGTTGTTCCGGTCCAAAATGCGCGAGATCGGCGAACCCGTCCCGCCCAGCGCGGTCGTGCATACGCTGGCCGAGGCGCGCGACGCGCTGGAGGAGATCGGCTTGCCGGTGGCGATCCGCCCGGCCTACACGCTGGGCGGCACCGGGGGCGGCTTCGCGCGCACGATGGAAGAGTTCGAGCGGGTTGTGCAGTCCGGACTCGCCGCCAGCCCGATTACACAGGTGCTGATCGAGCGCTCTCTGCTTGGCTGGAAAGAAGTCGAGTACGAGGTAATGCGCGACAGCGCGGACACCTGCATCACGATCTGCAATATGGAGAACATCGATCCGATGGGCGTCCACACCGGTGATTCGATCGTCGTGGCGCCCAGCCAGACGCTCTCCGACAAAGACTACCAACAGCTGCGCTCGGCCTCGCTGAACATCATCCGCTCGCTGGGTATTGAGGGCGGCTGCAACGTGCAGCTGGCACTCGCGCCGCGGCCCGATGTCGCGCCCTGGCACGACGACGCGCCGCCCGATCCCGAGCTGACCCCGCACGACGCGCCGCTGCCCTACTACGTGATCGAGGTCAACCCACGCGTCAGCCGCTCCTCCGCGCTGGCCAGCAAGGCGACCGGGTATCCGATCGCCCGCGTCGCGGCCAAGATCGCGGCCGGCAAGCGGCTCGACGAGATCGCCAATCAGGTTACGGGGCGCACCCAAGCGGCGTTCGAGCCGGCGCTGGATTACGTGGTAGTGAAGATTCCGCGCTGGCCGTTCGACAAATTCGGCGCAGGCGACCGCGTGCTGGGCACGCAAATGAAAGCCACCGGCGAGGTAATGGCGATCGACCGTACCTTCGAGTCGGCGTTTCAGAAGGCGGTGCGGTCACTCGAAGTCGGCGGGCGCTCGGTGCTTTGGGAAGACCGCGACGCCGAGGATGATCCGGTGTCCGCCGCCGCTGTGCCGACCGATAACCGGCTGTGGCACGTGCTCGCCGCGATCCGGGCCGGCGTCGGGCTGGAGGAGATCGCGACGCGCTCGGCGATTGATCCGTGGTTCCTCGACCGCTTTCAGGCACTGATCGATATGGAGCGCCGGCTGCTGGCGGAACCGCTCGAACCTGCATTGATGCGCGCCGCCAAGCGGCTGGGTTTCGCCGACGAGCAGATCGCCAACCTGGCCGGCACCGTGACCGAGCGCGTGCGCGAACAGCGCCGCGACTGGGGCATTCAGCCCGTCTACAAAATGGTCGACACTTGCGCCGCCGAGTTCGACGCCGTCACCCCGTACTTCTACTCCACGTACGAAGACGAGAACGAAGCGGTCGCCGAACCGGGCCGACGCGCGCTGGTCGTGGGCAGCGGACCGATCCGCATCGGCCAGGGCATTGAGTTCGACTACGCCTCTGTCAAAGCCGCGCAGGCGTTGCACGCGGCCGGCTGGTCGGCGATTATGGCCAACAGCAATCCCGAAACGGTGTCGACCGACTTCGACACTTCCGATCGCCTCTACTTCGAGCCGCTTGATGAGGAGGCGGTGCGCGACATCCTCGAAAACGAGGACGCAACCGACGATCACGACGATGTCGCGTCGATCCTGCAATTCGGCGGACAGACCGCGATCAACCTGGCGGGCCCGTTGACCTCAGCGGCGCGGCCGATCCTGGGCTCCGCCGCCGACGCGATCGACCTTGCGGAGGACCGCCGCCGCTTCGAGCGCTTCCTCGCCGACCTCGGTATCCCTCAGCCGCCGGGCGCCGCGATCACCAGCATGGACGAGGCGATTCTGGCGGCTGACGCCATCGGCTACCCGGTGCTCGTGCGCCCTTCCTACGTGCTGGGCGGGCGGGCGATGGAAATCGTCCAGAGCGTCGGCGATTTGGCGGGCTACGTAGCGCAGGCGCAGGAAGCAGCGCCCGGACGACCAGTGCTGATCGATAAATACCTGGCCGGCGTCGAGGTGGAGGTGGACGCGATCTGTAGCGGCGACGAGGTGCTGATACCGGGAATTATGGAGCACATCGAGCGCGCCGGCGTGCATTCCGGCGACTCGATGGCCGTCTACCCCGCCCCCAACCTGCGACCGGCCGAAGTCGGCGCGTTGATCGATTACACCCGCCGCATCGGCGTCGGCCTCGGCGTGCGCGGGTTGATGAACATCCAGTACGTCGTGATGCGCAGCGACGAGGACGAAGACGGCGATGTCTACGTGCTGGAGGTCAACCCCCGCGCCAGCCGCACGGTGCCGTTCCTGAGTAAGGTGGCCGGCGTGCCGATGGTCGAGGTGGCCGTACGCGCGATGCTCGGCGAGGGGCTGCGCGAGCAGGGCTATCCGAGCGGTCTGTGGCCGGCCAAGCCGCTGGTCGCGATCAAGGCGCCCGTGTTCAGCATGTCCAAGCTGAGCGGAGTCGATACCCATCTCGGCCCGGAGATGAAATCCACCGGCGAGGTGATGGGTGTGGATGTCGATTACGATCGCGCCCTGGTCAAGGCGCTGCTGGCGGCCGGAATGAGCCTGCCCGAACAAGGCCGCGCGCTGCTCAGCATCGCCGATCAGGACAAGGCGCGCTCGCTCGGTCTGATCCGCAACCTCGCCGAGGCAGGCTACGAGCTGCACGCGACGCACGGCACGGCCAGCCTGATCCGCGGCCTCGGCTATGAGGTGCGCGAACAGCCCAAGCGCGAGATGACCGGCGACCCCGACGTGATCGATCTGATCCGTTCCGGCGAGATCGATTTCGTGATCAACACGCCCGAACAGACCAGCGTGACGATCCGCGACGGCTTCCACATCCGCCGCGCCGCGACCGAGCAGCGCATCCCCTGCTTCACCAGCATCGATACCGCCGCGCACGCCGTTGGCGCGATGGTCGCGCGCCGCCAGGATTACCACGTCGCGCCCCTGCCGGCGTACATGAACGGCGAGCTGAACGAGCGAGGCTGAGACCGACCATGCAGCGCGCTCCCGCCGTGGTACTGGAAACGACCGAGATCACGCCCGGCGTGTTCGTCACCTGGTACGACGCGCCCGAGCTCGCCGACCGCGCCCGCCCCGGACAGTTCGTAATGGTGGATCCAAACTCGGAATCCGGGACATTCGATCCATTGCTGCCGCGCGCGTTTTCCTACTACCGCTTCCGTACTGTCGAGGGCGAGCACCGGTTCGCCCTGCTCTACGCGGTAGTCGGTCGCGTCACCGAGGCGATGGCCGCGCAACGCCCCGGCGATGCAGCCTGGATGACCGGCCCGCTGGGCCGCGGTTTCGAGGTGCAGCGGCACGCGCGCAGCCTGCTGCTGGTCGGCGGCGGCGTGGGGATCGCGCCGCTGGTCGCGCTGGCCGATCAGCAGGTTACGCGGGGCCGCGCCGTGGCGCTCTGCTTCGGCGCGCGCAGCGCCGAGGGCGTCTTCCCCGCCGACCTGCTGCCGCCCGAGGTTGAGTATTACGTCAGCACGGAAGACGGCTCGCAGGGGCATCGGGGGCTGGTCACCGAGCTCTTCGCGCAGCACCTCAGCTGGGCCGACCAGAGCTTCGCCTGCGGCCCCGTGCCGATGTTCCGCAGCATGGCCTCCGTGGTCCGCGCCGACGGCATGCGCCGCCCGGTGCAAATCCTGATGGAGACCGAGATGGCCTGCGGCGTCGGCATCTGCTACGGCTGCGCCGTCTTCACCAGGCGCGGCGTCAAACTCTGCTGCAAAGACGGCCCCAGGTTCGACCTTCTCGACATTTACGGGCGCGCGTGATCCTTCTGCTGTGACGGCATCGCCTATCGTGCCCCGAGTGAAACGGAGGGACGCTATGGCTCGCGACGGACGGATCCTGCTCGACAACCTGGTCTTCCCCGAAGGGCCGCGCTGGCATGAGGGGCGGCTGTGGTTCTCCGACATGCATGCGCATGAGGTGGTTGCGGTGGACCTGGAGGGGGAGCGCGAGACGATTGTGGAGGTGCCCAATCAGCCCTCCGGGCTCGGCTGGCTGCCGGATGGGCGGCTGCTGATCGTCTCGATGACGGACCGCAAGCTGCTGCGGCTCGATCCGGACGGGCTGTATGAGGTCGCTGATGTGTCGGCCCATGCGCCGTGGCACTGCAACGACATGGTGGTGGACGCGGAGGGCAACGCCTACATCGGCAACTTCGGCTTCGATCTGGCGGCGCAGGCGGAGCCGCGGGCGACGACGATCGTGCGGGTGACGCCGGACGGCGAGGCGAGCGTCGCCGCCGAGGGGATGGAGTTCCCCAACGGCACGGTGATCACGCCCGACGGCGCGACGCTGATCGTGGGCGAAAGCTGGGGGCGGCGGCTGACGGCGTTCGATATTGAGGAGGATGGTTCGCTGACGAACCGGCGAGCGTGGGCGGATCTCGCCAAAAACGGAGTTGGGCCGCCCGACGGGATTTGCCTGGACGCGGAGGGCTGCATCTGGGTGGCCGTGCCGACGCTGCCGGGCGCCGTCGCCCGCGTCGCCGAGGGCGGCGAGGTGATGGAGCGGATCGAGGTGGAGGAGTTCGGCGTCTACGCCTGCATGCTGGGCGGGCCGGAGCGCAAGACGCTGTTCACGCTGGAGGCCAAGACCTCGCAGCCCGAGCCGGGCGACCCGCGCACGGCGCGCATCCGCGCGTTCGAGGTCGAGGTCGGCGGCGCGGGGCTGCCGTAGGCCGTGTCGAGCGACGCTGCATCCGAAAAGGCCGCGCTGCGCCGCGTGCTGCGCGATCGTCGCGCGGCGATCCCCACCGAGCTGCGGGCGAGCTGGTCGGCGGCCGTTGCGGCGCGCGTGCAGGGGCTTGATGTCTGGCGGCGGGCGGAGAGGGTGCAGTTGTTTATCGGCGCGCTGCCCGGCGAGGTGGAAACGCGGGGGCTGGCGGCGGCTTGTCTGGCGGCGGGCAAGATGTTGGTTTGCCCGCGCGTCGCAGGGGAGCGGCTGGAGCTGCGGCGGGTTGAGGATCTGAACGCGCTGGCGCGTTCCGATCGCTGGGGGTTGTGGGAGCCGACGGAGCGCTGCGCGCCGGTGGAGCCGCGTGCGATCGAGCTTGCGCTGGTTCCCGGTTTGGGTTTCGACCGGCGCGGCGGGCGGTTGGGGATGGGGCGCGGCTTCTACGATCGCTTTCTGGCGGAGACCGACGCGGTGCGCGTCGGTCTCTGCTTTGAGCTGCAGCTGCTGTCTTCCACACCGGTTGACGAGCGCGATGCGGCGATGCATAGAGTGGTGACGGAGCTGCGAGTGTTGGACGCAGCGGAGTGCGCAAGCTGAGGAGCAGGACGATGAGTTTGACGCCGGAGCTGGTGAATCTGCCGACGCGCTACGTGGCGGCGCTGCGCGAGCAGGTGGCGACGGTCGATCTGAGCGAGGCGTTCGGGCGGCTGTTCCCGGCCGCAGCCGGGCAGGCGGCGCAGGAGGGCGCGCCGGAGATGGGGCAGGTGGTCGCGCTCTATCACGCGATGGACGAGCGCACGACCGATGTCTCGGCGGGCGTCGAGGTGGGCGCGGGCTACACGCCGTCGGCGCCGCTGACGCTGCTCGAGCTGCCCGCCGGCGACCACGTGAAGGTGGATTTCTACGGGCCTTACACGGAGCTCGGCGCGGCGCACCAGGCGGCGCTCGACTGGTGCGAGGCGAACGGCCGGGAGTGCGAGGGCGAGCACCAGGAGCGCTACATCACGGATCCGCAGGCCGAGCCGGACCCGTCGAAGTGGCTGACCGAGGTGATCGTGCGGCTGAAGTGAGGGGTGGATTGGAGCGGGGGACGGGATTCGAACCCGCGGCCACCTGCTTGGAAGGCAGGAGCTCTGCCCCTGAGCTACCCCCGCTTGTTCGGTCAGGTTATCCGCTCAGTTGTCTGCTCTGGGCTGTCTGCTCAGGGCGCGGCGGATTTGGTCGGCATGTTCGTGGCAGTGGACAGCATAGATCCGCAGCCAGTCTTCAACGGTGTAGGAGGCGTGCTCGGGGTGGCGGCCGGCGCGACGCCAGTCGGGCTCGCTGAGGCGGTCGAGGATTTCGGCGGTGGACTCGCGGGCGGCGCGGATCGCGGCCAGCGAGGCGGCGATCGGGCGGTCGTAGCGCAGTCGGCGGGCGAAGAGCTCTTCGTCGTATGCGCCGAGGGCGGGGTTGTCCTCGGCGATCAGCCGTCGGAGGCGGATGGCGGAGGTCAGTTCGCTGTCGGCGGTGTGATGGACGACCTGGCGTGCGGTCCAGCCGTCGTCGGACGGCTGGCGGTCGAGCTCGGAATCGCCTGCGTCAGCGATGGCGGCGGCGAGCACAGCCGGGCCGTCGCGGTAGCGGCGGATCAGATCGACGCGCTCGGCGGCGTCCATCGTCAGGCCCGCTCCAGGGCGGCGCGCAGCTGGGCGAGGTGCGCTTCGCCGTGTTCGACGGCTTTTTCGAGCCAGATCGCGAGCGTGTACTCGTCGTGCTCGGGGTGGCGGCCGGAGCGCTCAAAGTCCTGCTCCGACAGGGACGCCAGGATGTCGGCGCCGCCGGCGCGGGCGGCGCGGACCGCGGCCAGCGAGGGCGAAACCGGCCGCTCGTAGCTGAGCCGCGCGGCGAACAGCCCTTCGTCGTAGGGCGTGATGTCGGGATCGTCTTCGGCGGCGATTAGACGCAGCCGAGCCGCGTCCATCAGCTCGCTGTCGCCCAGGTGGTGGACGATCTGGCGCGGCGACCACTCGCCGGAGGCTGCGGGCGCGTCGAGTGTGTTGTTCACCGTCCCGTCGAGCATCCCGGCGAGCAGCGCTTCGAGCTGACCGGGAAGCGCCGCGTAGCGCGCGAGCAGGTCGCGCCGTTCCGTTGCGTTCATCTGCTGTCCCTTCCGGGTGGTCAGGCTGTTGGTCAGGTCGTTGGTCAGGCGGAGAGGTACTCGCGCAGCGCGTCGAGCTGCTCCGGACGGCGCAGCTTGCGGAAGGCGTTGGTCTGGATTTGGCGGATCCGCTCGCGGGTGAGGTTGAACTCCTTGCCGACCTGCTCGAGCGTGCGGGCCTGTCCGTCGTCGAGGCCGAAGCGCAGCCGGATGACGGCGCGCTCGCGCTCGTCGAGCGAGTCGAGCGCGCGTTCGAGCGCGTTGTAGGCGGCCTGCTGCGCGGCGATCTCCTCAGGCGAGGGCGACTGCTGGTCGGGGATGAAATCCTCGAGCGCGGCGTCGTCCTCGTCGTTGACCGCCTTGTCGAGCGAGGTCGGCGTGCGGCTGATGTCGCGCAGTTCGCGGATACGCTCGACGGTGATCTCGAGCGCCTCGGCGAGCTCTTCCTCGGTCGCCTCGCGCTGGGACTCCTGCGCGATGCGGCGCTCGGTCCGGGCGAGCTTGTTGAGCAGCTCGGTGGTGTGGACCGGGATGCGGATGATCCGCCCCGCGTCGGCGATCGAGCGGGTCACGGCCTGGCGGATCCACCAGGTCGCGTAGGTCGAGAACTTGTTGCCCTTGCGGTAGTCGAACTTCTCGACCGCGCGGATCAGGCCCACGTTGCCTTCCTGCACCAGGTCGAGCAGGGCGAGGTCGGTGTTGCGGTACTTTTTGGCCACCGCGACGACGAGCCGCAGGTTGGACTCGAGCATCCGGCGCTCGGCGGCGTAGCCGTCGTTCTTCACGGCGCGCAGGCGGCGGCGGATGCGGCTGTCGAGCTTGTGCAGCTTGTCGGTGTCGTCCTCGGCGACGGGCAGCATCCGGCGCTCGCCGCCGAGTGCGGCGGCTCCGGCGGCGAGCAGACGCGGTTCAAGCAGGGCGGTGACGACGGAGAGACCGATCAGCTGATCCTCGGCGTCGGACTCGTCGATCTGCTGCTCTGCGGCGACCTTGTCGACCAGCGTGAGGCTGATTGCGCCGTCGATCAGCTCGCGGAAATCGGGATCGGCCGCCAGCTCGTGCAGGTAGCGGTAGGAGATGCCGAGCTCGCCGGCGACGAGCCGCAGCGTGGGCATCAGCTCCGAGAGCTGGCGCAGCAGCTCGATCCAGGTCTGGCGCGCCGTCGGGCGCCGCCCCAGGCCGGCTTCCAGCGACTCCTCGACGCCGTAGAGCCAGTGCGCCGCCTCGATCTGCCGGCCGAGTCGCTCTTCGTCCTCGCGGGTCAGCAGCGCGTGCTGACCGATGTCGGTGAAGTACTGGCGCACCAGGTCCTCGTTGTCGCCCAGTTCCTCGCGTCGCCGGCCGGCGCGCGCGGAGTCGTCGTCGTGGTCGACGAAGCTCCACTGGATCGCGCCGAGGCCGGTCTCGTCGGGGACCGCCGACGCGCCGCGGCGGCGTCGGTCGGCCGCGCGCTTGCGGTTAGGGCCGCGCACATCGGAGACGGCTACGTCGTCGAACAGCGCTGCTGCGCCGGTAGTGGTGGTGGTCTCGCTGGTGGTCATGCTGCACCTCCCAGTGCATCGCGCCCGCCGCGCCCGCCGTTCGTTGGTGTGGGGGGCTACTCGGGCACACCTACATTACGTCGGCGGCGGCTGGTTTGTTCCCGCCCGTCCGCCGTTGTGCAACACGATGCACGCGCAATGTGTGACGCCCGCAACGCCCGCGTAAGCAGTTCGGCATTTTGCCCGCTGCGGGCGGTCAGGCCGGCGGGAGTGTGGCGCTGGACACAGAGCGAAGCGCCGCCCGGCGGCGGCTGGCGAGCGGTCAGTTGGTGGTCGGGTTTGTTCGGGGTGTTCGGGGTCGGCGCCTTGTCTGGTCGGGGTGGTTCTGCGTGGTCAGGGTTGTTCGGGTTTGTACAGCTTTGTTCGGGCGTGTTCGGGGATGTTCGGGCCGGTCGGGGTCTGCGCTCTATCTGGTCGGGGCGATTCTGAGTGGTCGGGGTTTGTTCGGGTTTGTACAGCTTTGTTCGGGTGTGTTCGGGCCGGTCGGGGTCTGCGTTCTATCTGGTCGGGGCGATTCTGCGTGGTCAGGGTTGTTCGGGTTTGTACAGCTTTGTTCGGGTGTGGTCGGGGTGTCTCGTTGCGGTGAGGTGGGCGGAGGCGGACATTGGTCGGTCCGTTGTTCTGTTGCGGGGGGCGACGGTATCACGGTGTGGGGTGGACCGAGGGCGAGTGAAACGCGGTGTTGGGGGCGGCTCGGGGAGATTCCCGCTCGGGGGCGGGAATGACGGAAGAGAGGGGCGGCGGGAATGACAGGAGGAGAGTGCGGCGGGAATGATGGGAAAGGAGGTGGGAACGTGAGGGAGGGGTGGAGGCAGCGTTGGTGCTGTTCACGTCGAGATACCCGCGGCAAGCGCGGGTATGACGAAGAAGAGGGCGCGGGTATGACGGAGGAGAGGGCGGCGGGAATGGCGGGAAAGGGGGTGGGAACGTGACGGAGGAGAGGGCGGCAGGAATGGCGGGAGGGGGAGCGGAATGGCGGGCGGGCGAACGGTCCTAGTCGCCGGCGAGGGCGGGTTCGAGGGCGCGGGCCGGGGTGTGGCTGACGTCGCGCTTGTTGAGCGTACGGGTCCAGGCCGCGAACTCCAGCATGATGCCGTCGGGGTCGTAGAAGTAGACGCTGCGCACGAACGTCGACTCGTTGATCTCGCGGCTGATGCCGCGCGGCGAGTCGTCGTGATTGAGGATCGGGGTGCAGCGGACGCCGTGCTCGATCAGGCGTTCGCGGTACTCGTCGATCTTGTCGGGCGGCACATCGAAGGCGACGTGGTTCATCGAGGCGATGGCGGTGGTCAGCTCGGCGGAGGGGTCGAAGAAGGTGTCGGGATCGGGCGAGGAGATGCCGGGGTGCGGCTGCGGCGCGTCGGGGAACCAGAAGAAGGCGAGGCTGGCGCCGTTGCCGATGTCGAAGAAGAAGTGCTGGCCGCGCCCGCCGGGCAGCTCGATCGTCTTGATCAGCGGGAAGCCGAGCACCTGGGTGTAGAAGTCAACGGTGCGCTGCATGTCGCTGCACACCAGCGCCAGGTGGTTGATGCCGGAGACCTCGAAGTCTCCGGTAGTGCGGCTGTTGCTGAGCGGCATGGGTGGGCTCCGAATCGTCGAGTGGGCGTGTCTGAGTGTCAGCTTACGCTTCCCCGATCGGGCGCGTCGGGCGATAGCCCGCGCGCGTATGCGCATTGAACCTTTTTATGAGACGGGGATAAGATCATTGACGCTGCTAAACGACGGGATAACTTAATCTGACGTTCACATTCGGGCGCGGACACGCACAGGCGCGGCGGCCCGACGCCGCGCGAGGAGAGCCGAGAGCAATCATGACGGAGCTGACGATGCCGCAGGGCGTGAACGTGGAAGGCGAGCTGGCCGACGGCTTCGCCGAGATCCTGAGCGAGGATGCGCTGGCCTTCCTGGCTGGGCTGCACCGCCGCTTCAACGCGCGGCGGCGCGAGCTGCTGGCGCGCCGCGACGTGCGGCAGACGGAGTTCGACGCGGGCGTGCTGCCCGACTTCCTCTCGGATACGGAGGAGATTCGCTTCGGCTCGTGGAATGTCGCGCCGACGCCTGAAGATCTGCAACAGCGCTGGGTGGAGATCACCGGGCCAGTGGACCGCAAGATGATGATCGGCGCGCTGAACTCGGGCGCCGACGCCTTCATGGCCGACTTCGAGGACTCGCTGTCGCCGACCTGGGGCAACGTGGTCAACGGGCAGATCAACGCGCGCGACGCGGTGCGCCGCGAGATCACCTTCGAGAACCCCGACGGCAGCGTGCGCATGCTCAACGAGCAGATCGCGACGCTGCTGATCCGTCCGCGCGGCTGGCACCTTGACGAGAAGCACGTGACGGTGGACGGCGAGCCGCTCTCGGCCAGTCTGTTCGACTTCGGCCTCTACATGTTCCATAACGCGGCGGAGCGGATCGCGCGCGGGACGGGGCCCTACTTCTACCTGCCGAAGCTGGAGAGCCACCTCGAGGCGCGGCTCTGGAACGACGTATTCGTCGCCGCGCAGGACGAGCTGGGCGTGCCGCAGGGCAGCATCCGCGCGACCGTGCTGATCGAGACGCTGCCGGCGGCGTTCGAGATGGAGGAGATCCTCTACGAGCTGCGCGATCACTCGGCGGGGCTGAACGCGGGGCGCTGGGACTACATCTTCAGCGCGGTGAAGCGCTTCCGCTCGCGCGAGGAGTTCACCCTGCCGGACCGCGTGCAGGTGACGATGACGACGCCCTTCATGCGGGCCTACACGGAGCTGCTGGTGCGCACCTGCCACAAGCGCGGGGCGCATGCGATGGGCGGCATGGCCGCGTTTATCCCCAGCCGCCGCGACCCCGAGGTCAACGAGCGCGCGCTCACCGCCGTGCGCGACGACAAGACGCGCGAGTCGGGCGACGGTTTCGACGGCACCTGGGTGGCGCACCCCGATCTGGTGCCGGTGGCGCGGGAGGTCTTCGAGACGGCGCTGGACGGCGCGCGCAACCAGCGCGAGCGGCTGCGTGAGGATGTGGATGTCGAAGCGCCGCAGCTGCTCTCGCTCGACCAGAGCGGCGGCGTGGTGACCGAGGCCGGGCTGCGGCTGAACATCAGCGTGGCGCTTCAGTACCTCAACTCTTGGCTCAACGGCAACGGCGCGGCGGCGATCAACAACCTGATGGAAGACGCCGCCACGGCGGAAATCTCGCGCGGCCAAATCTGGCAGTGGATCCGCCACGGCGCGGCGCTCGACGACGGGCGCACGATCAGCACCGACCTCTACGAGCGCATCCGCGATGAGGAGCTCGACGCGCTCGGCGGGGCGGGCGAGTCGCGCTACGGCGCGGCCCGCGACATCCTCGACGAACTCGTGCTCAACGACGAGTTCACCGAGTTTCTCACGCTGCCGGCCTACGCCTATCTGGACTGATCAGGCGCGGGAGGCGCGGCCAACACAGGACCCAACCGGTCAGCATCGCCGGTCGGACACAGCAGGAACCACACAGCAAGGTCAGAGGGGGCAACGAATGTCGCAGAACGGAACGGATCAGAGCGGAGACGCCTGGGCGCTGGAGCGCAGCTGGGCGGAGGACGCGCGCTGGCGCGGCGTGGACCGCAACTACGGCGCGGCCGACGTGCTCAAGCTGCGCCCGGGCATTCTGCCCGAGTCGACGCTGGCGCGGGCCGGCGCGGAGCGGCTCTGGAACTCGCTGCAGGACCGCCCGCTGGTGCGCACCTTCGGCGCGGTGACCGGCGCGCAGGCCGTACAGATGGCCAAGGCCGGTTTGGAAGCCGTCTACGTGAGCGGCTGGCAGGTCGCCGCCGACGCCAACCAGGCGCAGCACACCTACCCCGACCAGAGCCTCTACCCCTCGAACAGCGTGCCCGCGCTGGTCAAGCGGCTGAACAACGCGCTGATGCGCGCCGACCAGGTGGATCGCCTGGAGGGCCGCACCCACCGCGACTACTACCTGCCGATCGTGGCCGACGCGGAAGCCGGCTTCGGCGGGCCGATCCACGCCTTCGAGCTGATGAAGAACATGATCGAAGCGGGCGCGGCCGGCGTCCACTTCGAGGACCAGCTGGCGGCCGAGAAGAAGTGCGGGCACATGGGCGGCAAGGTGCTAGTGCCGACCTCGCAGCACGTGCGCACGCTCCAGGCCGCGCGGCTGGCGGCGGACATGATGGGCGTGCCGACGATCCTGATGGCACGCACCGACGCGCTCAGCGCGACGCTGCTGACGACCGACATCGACGAGCGGGACCGCGAGTTCACGACCGGCGAGCGCACCGCCGAGGGCTACTTCGGCGTGACCGGCGGGATCGAATCGGCGATCGCCCGCGGTCTGGCCTACGCGCCCTACGCGGACCTGATCTGGTGCGAGACCTCGACGCCGGACATCGACGAGGCGCGGCAGTTCGCCGAGGCGATCCACGCCGAGTACCCGGACAAGATGCTGTCCTACAACTGCTCGCCCTCGTTCAACTGGAAGCGGCACCTCGACGAGGCGACGATCGCCTCCTTCCAGGAGCAGCTGGCCGACATGGGCTACCGCTTCCAGTTCATCACGCTGGCCGGCTGGCACGGGATCAACTACCACACCTTCAACCTGGCCAGCGGCTACCGCGACCGCGGGATGGCGGCCTACGTGGAGCTGCAGGAGGGCGAGTTCGAGGCCGAAGCCGAGGGTTACACCGCCACCAAGCACCAGCGCGAGGCGGGCACGTCCTACTTCGACGAGGTGCTGCTGACCGTGACGGAGGGCCAGTCGGCGACGACGGCGCTGAGCGGCTCCACGGAAGCCGCGCAGTTCGACGCGCAGCCGGCGGGCGCGCACTAGGGTCGCCGCTCCCCGAACGCACAGCGCGGAATGCGAAGCCCCGCCGTCAGGCGGGGCTTCGTTGCGAAAGACCACAGACACTGTAGATGGTTGACATTCCTCGCGACGGTCTGTACGGCGACGACGAGACAGCGGACCACCTGTGGGAGCATCGGCTGGAGTTGTACCACGCTCAAGAGGTCTGGAACGGCCCGGCGAAGTACTTCCGCCAACTTCCGCGGAGGATCGCTGAACCCCGCAGCGAGAGTTGGACCCAGCCCGAACGGACGGTGATGATCGGTCCCGACTTCGGTGGGCGGCTGCTGACGTTCATCCTTGAGCTTCCGGGGACGGACCGTCGCTCACGAGTGATCACTGGATGGGACGCAGACGCTGACGAGCGAACGCGATACAATCAGCCAGGAGGAAGGATGCGCGCCCAATGAGTAATGAGTCCCGGCCAACGCACATCATGAATCCCCCGCTCTCCGAAGCTGAAGAATTTTCAGTGGATCGATCCGAGTTCGGTCCGGGGTCGTTCGTGATTGGGGTGGAATTCAGTTCCGACGAAATGCAGCGCCTCAAGGCCGGCGGTCCGTACGGACCGGAAGGCATCGGCCGCTTCATCAAGCGCATTGCGCTCGAACAGGCAGATCGGCAGGCGGTGGAGAAGTCAGCTGGTGGGCTGCGCGAGTCGGCCTAAGCCGCGCGCGCTGCCAGCCCGAGCTGCATTGGTGATGGGCCGCCCAGACTGGGCGGACCCCTCAGCTGCTGCCGCGGAGACGGGGGTCGAAGATGTCACGCAGGGAGTCGCCGAGGAGGTTGAAGCCGAGCACGGCGAGGGTGATGGCGAGGCCGGGGAAGATGCTGAGGTGGGTGTGCTGCCAATAGTCTCGGGACTCCACCAACATTCGGCCCCAGGAGGGATTGGGCGGCGGGATGCCGAGGGCGAGGAATGAGAGCGCGCCCTCGAACAGGATCGCGCCGCCCAGCAGGGTCGTGACATAGATCAGCAGGGGCGGGCCGATATTGGGCAGCACGTGCCGCCAGAGGATACGGAACGGCGGCACGCCGATGGTGCGGGCCGCTTCGACGTAGGTCGCGCCCAGCGTCGCCAGCGTGCTCGCCCGCACGATCCGCACCATGCCCATCGTGAAGAGGATCCCCATCCCCAGCGCGATCGACTGCCAGTTGCGTCCGGTTACCTGCGCCAAGAGGAGCAGCAACACGAGGCCGGGGAAGGCCAGCAGCATGTCGAGCACGCGCTGCGACAACAGGTCGAACAGCCCGGCCGCGTAGGCCGTGGTCATACCCCAGACCAGTGCGAAGCCGACGCCGATCGCCATCGCGGTGAGGGCCAGCGAGATCGAGAGCCGGGCGCCCGCCATGACGCGCGCGAAGTAGTCCCGGCCGATCAGGCCTCGGAGACCCACCGGTTGCTCAAACAAGGCGGGCATCGAGGCCGATTCGTGATCACGTTCGACTGAACCGCTCAACGGACGTTGCGCAGCCGCGGATCGAAGGCGTCCCGGACGCCGTCCCCCACGAAGTTGAAGGCCACCACCATCAAGAGGATCGCGGCCGCCGGCCCGAGCATCGCCCAGCCGTTCCGACGGATCAGCGTCTCGTAGCCGCTCGACACCATGCTGCCCCAGGCGGGCGTGGGCTCTTGCACGCCCGCGCCGATGAAGCTGAGCCCCGCTTCGACTAGGATGACGCTCGCGGCCGAGAGCGAGGCCAGCACCAGGATCGGCGCGACCACGTTGGGCAGCAGGTGCCGCCGCATGATCCGCGCCGGCGTCGCGCCCACCGCCCGCGCCGCCTCGACGTACACCTCCCCCTTGATCGTTAGCACCACGCCCCGCGTCAGCCGGGCGTAGGCTGGCGACCAGACGACCCCGATGATGATCATCGAGTTGGTGATCGACGGCCCCAGCGCGCCGGTCACAGCGAGGATCAGGATCAGCCCGGGCAGCGCCATCACCGCATCGACAATGCGCATGATCACCAGTTCGTCCAGCTTGCCGCCGATGTAGCCCGAGATCAGTCCCAGGGGGACGCCGACCGCGATCGAGATGCCGATCGCAGCGAGCACGATCTGCCAGGCGATTCGGGCGCCGAAAATCGTACGGCTGAGCACATCGCGGCCCTGCGCATCGGTGCCGAGGAGGTGATCCCAGCTCGGCGGCTGGAACAGCGCTTCGCGCGTCAGCTCGATTTGCAGCGGATCGGCCGGCGCGATCCACGGCGCGAAGGCCGCCACGATGCCGAAGCCGAACAGCAGCAGCGCGCCCGCGACGGCGGGCCGGTTGCGCACGTAGACCCGCACGATCGGCGCCGCCTCCCGGACCACCCCCGACGTGCGCAGGCGATGCAGCGGACCCGGCCATCCAGCTGGTTCGCCGCCCGGTGTCTCGACGATCGCGGTCATGTGCCGCCCTCCGCCCCGAGCCGGACGCGCGGATCGATCAGCGGGTAGGAGAGATCCACCAGGAGGTTGACCAGGATGACCGCGGTGGCGAAGAACATCGTCGTGTTTTGCACGATGGCGTAGTCCTGCGTCTCAACGACCGACTCGACGAACAGGCGACCCATGCCGGGGATGTTGAAGACTTGCTCCGTGATCACCGCGCCGCTGAAGATCAGCCCGGCCTGGAAGCCGAATACCGTGACGATTGGGATCAGCGCGTTACGCAGTCCGTGGCGGACGAGGACGACCCGCCCGGCCAGCCCCTTGGCCCGCGCCGTGCGGATGTAGTCGTCGTTGAGCACGTTGATCATCGCCGAGCGCGTCTGGCGCATCAGCAGCATCGTCGCGGTCAGCGAGATGGCGATGACAGGCAGCGCCATGTGCTTCAGGTTGTCGACCGGATCCTCCCAGAGTGGGATGTAGCCGACGACCGGGAACCAGCCGAGCTCCAGGCCCAACACGATCACCAACGCGATGCCGGTGAGAAACTCGGGAATCGAACTGCCGACGATCATCATGGTACTGGCGGCGACCTCCGTCTTCGAGCCCGGCCGCAATGCGGCCAGCACCCCCACCGGGATCGCGACCCCGATGACCACCATCAGGCTGAGGATGCCCAACTCCATCGTCGCCGGCACGCGCCGCGCGAAGGTCTCGGTGATCGGGATATCGCCGATCAGCGACCCGCCCAGATCGCCCTGCAGGGCGTTGAAGATCCAGTCGCCGTAGCGCTCCACTAACGGGCGATTCAGGCCCGTCCGCTCCCGGAACGCCTCAACCTGTTCGGGCGTCGCATACTGGCCGAAGACACCCGCCGCCGGGTCGCCCGGCAGCACGTTCATCAGCCAGAAGACCAGCACGCTGATCACCCAGAGGATGACGAGCGACGAGATGATCCGCGTCGTGATGTAGCGCAGCATGGCGGGTCAGGCCCTCAATGCAAACCTCCCCAGAAGGTGACCAGTGCGCCAGTTCCATTCCGGTCCCCTCTCCCTCTGGGAGAGGGTGAGGGTGAGGGCCCGGGCACCTGGACGAACGGCCGGCACCAAAGCGCGAGATGGAGCCGACCCTCTCCCTCTGGGAGAGGGAGAGGGAGTTGGCTTTGCGCACAGGTCTCCTCAGGGGGAGGAAGCGAGTCGGTCGAGCGCTGCTTCCGCTCAGACGTTGTTGAGCCAGACGTACTTGGAGCCACTTCCCCTGGGCAAGCCAAAGAAGGGAATGATCTCGAACCCTTCCATATGCCCCTGCGTCGCGTACGCGGAGGGCCACTGGAGGACGTCGATCTGCAGCATGTTCTCCTCGAACGCCTCCCAGACCTTGGCATACAGCGGGATGCGGTCCTCCTGGGTGGCCGGCTTGGCGGCCGCCAAGACCAGTTCTTGGGTGCGGTGAAGCTCGGCCAGCACCTCGTCGTTGGGATTCTGGCTCAGATCGGCCGGGCCTGTCCCCGAGCCGTCGGTCGCGCCGTACATTGCCCCCAGGAACGTCTGGAACTGCGCACCGAGGGTCGGGTGGGGGTCGAACGGCGACTCCCACGAGAGCGTCGCGGTCGTCCAGGGTCCACTCCCCCCTCCTTCAATTTGGAAGTCGGGGATGATACGCGGGACGATTTCCGCAAAGCTGCCCGTGATGAACTGAAAGTCCATTCCGACTTCGCGCAACTGCGAGTTGAGCGGCTCGGTGACGATGCGCTGAGCCTGGTCGGCGTAGCTGAGTTGGATGCCGGTGACCCCGTCGCTGTAGCCGGCGGCGTCCATCAGTTCGTGAGCCATTTGCTTGTCGTGCCCCGGGTACCAGCTTTTGTCCCCGGGCAACGCCCAACTCTCCGTCGACGTCGGCGCCCGGGACGGCTTGCCCGCCCCATCAAAGGCGGCAACGTTCAGCGCGTCGCGGTCGATCGCCCGGTTGTACGCGTGGCGCATGCGCGGATCGCGGAAGACGTTGTATGGCGCCTCAGCAGCCGGATTCAGGTTGAACCACCCGTTCGACCAGATCTGATGCGTGTCCGTAATCACCTTGCGGCCGTCAGCTTCCAGCTCCGCCTTGAAGTCGGCGGGGATCCCCCCGGGCGGGGGGGTGAAGTCCAAGTCCCCATTGAGAAAGGCGTTCAGCGCCGTGTTCTCGTCGTCAAACACGTGCAGCTCGTAGCGGTCAATGTGGACGTTCTCGCTGTCCCAGTAACCGTCCCAGCGCTCCCCGGTCCAACCCTCGCCCGGCACTTCCTCCACCAACTTCATTGCGCCGGCGCCGACCGGATTCGTCGCGACATCGTCGAAGTTCTGCGGCGAGATCAGCAGGCTCGTGCCCGGGTACGCCTGGAAGAAGGACACTGTCGGACCGAAGGGCTCGCTGTTGACCAGCCGCCAGGTACGGTCATCGGTCGCCCCCATGGTGGCTGCTCTGGCAATCCCTTCCGCGACGAGCCCGGTGGCCCCTGTGGCTTGGATGCGTTCCATGTTGAGCTGCACCGCGTTGGCGTCGACCGGCGCGCCGTCCTGGAAGATCGCGCCGTCACGCATCGTGAAGATGTAGGTGACGTCGTCGGGAATCTCGAGTGCGCTCGCCAGCTCTGGCCTCACCGCCCCCGAGTCGTCAAAGCCGAGCATCCGGTCGAAGATGTGGCTGTGGTGGTGCCACGCATGGCCGGAGGTTACCTGGTGCGGGTCCCACCCAACGCCGCTTGTCGCTGGATCGTTGTGAAAGTGCGACCGCACTGTGCCGCCGGGCCTTGGTCCGCCGGTCGCCTGAGCCGCCTGCGCCTGCTGTTGCTGCTGCGCTTCGGCAACGGCGGCCTGCTCCTCTTGTTCTTGCTGAGTCTGCTCCTGCTGCTGCTCCTGTTGCATCGCCTGCTGCTCGGCGGCCTGCTGCTGTTGTTCGGCCTGCTGCTGAGTCTGCGCGGCAGCCTCCTGGCCGTCGTCGTCGTCATCGTCGCCGCAGCCGACCAGGGCCAGCCCGGCCGCGCCCACGCCGGCGCGAGCGCTCGCCCTCAGCAGCGTGCGTCGGGACATCGCCCGACGCCCGAGTTTCGTCCAGTAGTTGCGTTCGCTCATCGGAGCACTCCGTTGCATGTCGCCGGCCTGCGCTTGTGCGGCACGGCGAGTTGTCTGCGCAGTTTGCGGTCCCCCCCCCCCCCCCGTTGTCAAGCCCTCTCGTCGATTCTGATTTTGTTATGTCAACTAAACCCTAGATGGCCGCCATTTGGCCAACTCGAGGAGGCGCTGCCGACCGTGAGGGAGGGTCAGTCGGCGATGGCTGCCCGGTTGATGCGCAGCCGGCAGGTTTGACCGCTTTGACACATGTTTGATCGTGTCCTTAAGGCCTTAAGGACATGGCTCAAATCCTTGTCATCGTGGTCAAACCCCATTGCCGCGCGGCCGCTGCTAGCCTGCGCGGAGTGGACCGACGCGAGCGGCGCTCCGCGACGGGGCGCGGGAAGGATTCGACGATGACCGACGGCGTGCATTTCGGGGTGATGGTGCCGCAGATCAAGCGCAGCTGGGCGGAGACCAAGCGGGCCGCCGAAGCCTTTGAGGAGATGGGCTTCGACTCGCTCTGGGTCAACGACCACCTCTACGGGCCGCAGTCGCCGGCGATCCCGATGCTGGAGGCGTGGACGCTGGCGGCCGGCATCGCGGCGGTGACCGAGTCGCCGCAGATCGGCACGCTGGTTACGCCGGTCGGGATGCGCAACCCGGCGCACACGGGCAAGATGATCGCGACGGTCGACAACATCGCGGGCGGGCGGGTGATCCCGGGCTTCGGCTCGGGCTGGATGCCGCGCGAGTTCACCGACTTCGGGATGCCCTTCCTCGGCGCCCGCGAGCGGCTCGGCCAACTCGAAGAGGGGCTGCAAATCTTCCGCCGGATGTGGAACCCCGATCAGGAAGAGGTCACGTTCGAGGGCGACTACTTCCGGACCGACCGGCTGGTCACCGAGCCGAAGCCGCCGCGCGTGCCGCCGATCCTGGTCGGCGGCGGCGGCGAGCAGGTGACGATGCGGATCGCCGCGCAGCACGCCGACATCTGGAACAACTCGGCGGGCGCGCAGGACAATCTGGCGCACAAGGTCTCGGTGCTGCGCGGGCACGCCGAGCGGCTGGGCCGCGACCCGGAGGAAATCCGCGTTTCGCAGCAGTGCCTGGTCACGCTCGTCGAGAGCGAAGAGCAGCTGGGCCCGATGGTGGAGCGCGCGCAGAAAATCTTCGGCGGCCACATGGGCAACCCGGCCGGCGAAATGGCGCTGACCGGCACGGCGGACATGATCAAGCAGCGGATCGCGAAGCACGTCGAGCTGGGCTGCGACATGTTCATGATCGAGTTCTTCGGGCGGGACACGATCGAGCCGGCGCAGGCGTTTGCGGAGACGGTGATTCCGGAGTTCCGGTAGGAGCGCCCGTCACTGCGCACACCGAAGCAGCTAGGGCGCATCGTTGCGCGGCAGGCTGTCGCGCTGCGTTGCTGACGCAGCGGAGCAGTGGATGATGCCCGCGCACGGGCGACTGTGAAACTGCGCGAACGTGTATTCTAGGCAGAGGCGGCGCACGGACTGATCTGACGGGAGACGCAGGTGGGCACGCCGAACTTCGCCAACCGGACGCTCTTTCACGGGGACAACCTCAACTTCCTGCGCGGGATGAACTCGGGGACTGTCCAGCTGATCGCCACGGACCCGCCATTCAACAAGAACCGCGACTTCGCGGCGGTGCCGACGGCGCTGGCGAAGGATGCGAAGTTTGAAGACCGCTGGCGCTGGGAAAGAGACGCGCACCAGGACTGGATCGATGCGATCCAGGACGACTGGCCGGCCGTCTGGGCGGTGATCGACTGGTCGCGTCTGACGTACGGCGATGATATGGGCGCGTTTCTCTGCTGGCTCGGCGTGCGGCTGTTGGAGATGCATCGCGTGCTGCGAGAGGACGGCAGTCTGTATCTGCACTGCGACGACACGGCTGCGGCCTACCTCAAGACGCTGATGGACGCGATCTTCGGGCGCGCCAACTACCGCAACACGATCACTTGGGAGCGAACCACATCGCGATCCGACGGGGTGCGATGGGGGCGGACGTCGGACACGATCCTCTTCTACACGAAGTCGGATACGTACACGTGGCATGATCAGTTCGCGGAAGGCGACCCCGTACACGCCGGCAAGACGATGGACTTGACCGGTCCTGGCATATCCGCAGGCGCGTCGGGGCAGCCGTGGCGCGGTTGGGATCCGGGCGGCATTGGGCGGTGCTGGAGCGTCCCCCGCAAGGGTAAGAACGCCAAGTGGATCGAAGAGAACCACATCCCCGGCTACCGCGCGATTGTCGGCATTCACGACCGTCTTGACGCGCTGGAGAAAGCCGGACTGATTCGCATAGGCCGCACCGGCGCACCCCGCCTCGCGATTCCCGCCGAGGCGAAGAGCGGCGCGAAGATCAATGTCGTCTGGACGGACATCCCGGCGATCAACTCGCAATCCGACGAGGCGACCGGTTACCCGACCCAAAAGCCCCTGGATCTCTACGAGCGAATCATCAAGGCATCGTCGAACGAAGGCGATTTCGTGCTCGATCCGTTCTGCGGGTGCGCGACGACGCCGGTAGCTGCGGAGAACCTCGGCCGGCAATGGGTCGGCATCGACATCTGGGACAAGGCGCACGAAACCGTGCTCAATCGCCTGGAGTCCGTGGGGCTGGGCGATCGCCCGATCCGGGTGGCGCAAGTCGGCTACAGCACGGCGGTGCCTGTGCGTTCCGACGACGGCGACACCGCCTCGCCGCCGCTCAAGACCACCAAGAAGCGAATCAAGGAGCCGCCCGGTCCGAAAATGACCCGGGCGGAGATGGTCGCGATCCTGATCGGGGAGAATGGGCTGGTCTGCGCGGGCTGTGATCGGGAGTTCGACGATCCGCTCTACCTCGAGCTGGACCACAACACGCCGCGCTCGGACGGCGGCCTCAACCACATCTCCAACCGCCTGCTGCTCTGTGGGCCGTGCAACCGGATCAAGGGCAACAGACTCACGCTGAGCGGCTTGCGAGCTGAGAACAAGCGCCGTGGGCGAATGGCGAGTTGAGATCGACCAATGGGTACACAAGAGTCTGGCATCTCAATCGAGAACATCCTGCCGTGGATCAGCGCTGTAGGGGCGTTGGTGATCATCAGAAACGCAATATGGCCGCATCTCCACCGCATGGCTCGGTGGTCCATTTCAACGTGTCGAAGTTACCGCGATCGTCTCAAGGCGCGACAGAACGCCGCCGCCGAGCGATTGAAAAAGGCCGCTCGTCAACAACTCGTTGATAGCACCACCGACGCCCTCGCCCGTCTCCATGGGATGGAGCAACGCCCGGTAGGGGACTTTCACTATCTCGAGTGGCGGCGACAGTCCCTCATCTGCAAACGACAGATCTTGGACGTACTCCGTGAGTTCCAGATCAGCGTTCGCAGTGACGGGTGGCGAATGCCACCGCTCAACTTTGAGGTTGATGGTGGGATGTGGATGATTTTGTGGGGGCCGTCGCGGTACGACCACCGTTCGGTCGCCGTTGCTATTCGGTGGTGGGATCCTCAGGATGTCGAGCTTGACGACTCGACGCTCGTGTTGCGCAAGAGATTGACGGATGACGATCTACGACGCATGGGATGGACACCCTACAGCGGATGGGAGGATAGCGAGACCGACTATGCACTATAAACGCTTGTCTGAGAAGACTGCCTGTACCCGATCAGATTCCTCACTAGCCAATCAACCCTCGTAGTCGGCTTGGCTAGGTGTTCTGGCCTGGACGATGTAGAGGGGGTCCGCCCCCGGCTGTTTGCGCTCGTGCCATTGGGCGGGCTGATACCCGCCGCTGTGATGAAAGTAGGCGCCTATTAGCTGGATGTGGTCGTGGTCGTTGAGGCCTTGCCAGAGGGCGACCGCCTTGGTGGGGAAGCAGCGGTTGGAGAACGAGACGATGCAGATGCCGCCGGGCTCGAGCACGCGGGCGATTTCGGCGAAGACCTCCAGCGGGTGTTGCAGGTATTGGACGGAGACCGCGATCAGCACGGCGTCGAAGCTGGCATCTTCCCAAGGCAGTGCCGGGTTCTGGTTGAGATCCTGCACTACCCATTCGTCGAGCGCGGGGTTGCGCGTTAGCTCTTCGGCGTTCATGCCCAGGCCGACTGTTTTGGCCGGCTGGTAGCCCTCGGGCAGGTGCGAAATCCAGGACGACATCAGGTCGAGGATGCGGTGCTCGGGCTTGAGTACTTCTGCGTAGTGCGCGGAGAGCGCGGCGATGGCGCGGTCGTCGATGTGCGTGACGAAGCGCGGTTCGGCGTAGAACAGCGCGTCATCCGACTCGTCGTACTTGCGGAAGTGCTCCGGCCGGAAGGGCGATTCCTCGCTCACGATGCGTGCGGGGCGCGATCAGCGCTTGGGCGGTTTGGGCAGGATGTAGCCGAGCGAGCCGCCGACCAGCAGCGCGGCGAGGGTGATCGAGATGACGATGCCGATGATCGGGCCCGCGCCGAGTCCGCCGCTGCCCTCCGCGCCGGCGGCCAGCGCTGCGCCGCTGCTGAGCAGCAGGGCGATGACGGGCAGGATGAGGGCGGTCAGTCGTCGTCGTATCATCAGTTACCCATTGTCCATCGGCCCGTAGATCTGCGAAGCGTGGCCGGTCAGGTGCCAGATGGCGAACGCCCACATATCCCGCACCGCCATCCCGGCCATCATCCCGTCGCCGGCGGTGTCGGCGAGCTGGTCGTCGCGCACCGGGCCGACGGCGGGGTCAATCGCGGCGCTGATGTCTGCCAGGGCTGCGAGCGCATCGTCCGCCGAGGCGAGCGCGATGGCGCCGTCGAGCGGGCTGGCGGGGGCGTCGCAGCCGGCCGCGGCGCAGATCGCCTTGGCGAATTCGAGCTCAACCTGGAGCGCGTGTTCGGCGGCCTGGCGGGGCGACCAGCCGGGGCCGTCGGCCTCTTCGGGGCCGGGCGTCTCCCAGCGCTCGGCGGCCATCGTGACGGCGTGGGCGAGCACGGTGCGCCCGGCGGCGACCGAGGCGCGGAGTTCGTCGGCGCTTGCCATGGCGGTCTCCAGTCGTGGGGCGCTAGCCCATCGGGCTGATCATCTGGGCGGAGTGGTCGGCGAGGTGCCAGACGTCCATCTCCATCAGCCAGGCGACGGACACCGCGTCAAACCCGAAGGCGGGGGCTTCTTTGCCGAGTTCCTCGTCCTGGACGTAGTTGACCCTGGAGTCGGCGGCGGCGGTCACGGCGTCGAGCGCGGCCAGCGCGTCGGCGGCGCTGGCGAACGACGGCTCGCCGTCGAGCGGGTTCGCAGGGCCGTCGTAGCCGCAGGCGGCGCAGATGGCGTCGGCGAACATCAGCTCGCTGGGGATGGCATGTTCGGCGGCCTGGCGGGGCGACCAGCCGGCCTCGCCGTCGTCGGCGGTACCCTTGGGCGTCTCCCAGTTGTCGGCGGCGGTGGTGATGGCGGCGCGCAGGACGGTGCGGGCGGCCGCGACGTTAGCGCGGAGTTCGTCGGCGGTGGGCACGATGGTCTCCAGTGGTCGGGCGGTTTAGCCCATCGGGGTGATCATCTGCGCGGCGTGGTCGGCCAGGTGCCACATGTCCATCACCATCAGTCCGGCGACGGGCACCGCGGCCATCCCCTCGCCGCCGGCCGACTTGCCGAGTTCCTCATCCTGCACGTAGTTGACCTTGGAGTCGGCGGCGGCGGCCACAGCGTCGAGCGCGGCCAGCGCGTCGGCGGCGCTGGCGAACGAGGTGTCGCTGAGCGGGTTTTCGGGGCCGTCGTAGCCGCAGGCGGCGCAGATGCCGTTGGCGAACATGAGCTCCGAGGGGATCACGTGCTCGGCGACCTGGCGGGGCGACCAGCCGGCCTCGCCGTCGTCGGCGCTGCCCTTGGGCGTCTCCCAGTTGTCGGCGGAGGCGGTGATGGCGGTGCGCAGCACGGTGCGGGCGGCGGCGACCGAGGTGCGGAGTTCGTCGGCGGTGGGCATGAGGGTCTCCAGAGTGTGAGCGCGCGGGCGCATGGACGG
The DNA here is from genome assembly GCA_965242565.1 of Dehalococcoidia bacterium. Classification (GTDB taxonomy): domain Bacteria; phylum Chloroflexota; class Dehalococcoidia; order Bin125; family Bin125; genus CATQGW01. The sequence goes on from OZ251457.1 coordinate 3,147,702, forward strand.
CCCGCGCTGCGAGTCAGAGGATAGGGCAGCCGCGATCTCCGCGCCAACGCCTGCGCCCAACACCTACGCTATGCACATTGCACAGCGGCGCGGCGCAGCGGCGCGGCGCGTGCGTTGGGGGAGGCGAGCATGGCATTCGGGATCGGACTGATCGGAGCGGGCGGCAATCAGCGGCTGCGGCACATCCCCGGCTTCCGCGAGGTTGAGGATGTGGAGATCGTCAACGTGGTCAACCGCTCGCGCGCCAGCGGCGAGGCGGTGGCGGCGGAATACGGCATCCCGCGGGTCTCGGAGAGCGTGGAGGAGCTGCTGGCGGACCCGGCGGTGGACGCGGTTTGCATCGGCACCTGGCCGTATCGGCATCTCGAATACACATCGGCAGCGCTGGCGGCGGGCAAGCACGTGCTCTGCGAGGCGCGGATGGCGAATGACGCGGCGCAGGCGGAGCAGATGCTGGCCGCGGCGCGCGCGCACCCCGAGCTGGTCTCGCAGCTGGTGCCCGCGCCGTTCGACTTCCGACTGGGCAAGACAATCAAGCGGCTCTGCGCGGACGGCTCGCTGGGTGAGATTCTGGAGGTGCATCTGACGCTGCTGAACGGCGGCGGGCTGGACGCTGACGCGCCGCTGCACTGGCGGCACCGCACGGATTACTCGGGCAAGAACATGATGCAGCTGGGCATCTTCAACGAGACGCTCCAGCGCTGGCTGGGCGATACGACGCGGGTGCTGGCGCACGCGCGGACGTTCGTGACCTCGCGGGTGGACGAGGAGAGCGGCGAGCGGATGTCGATCACGATTCCCGACAGTCTGGGCATCTTCGCGGAGCTGTCCAACGGCGCGCGCTGCACCTATCGGGTGAGCGCGGTGACCGAGGGCGCGCCCGGTCCGCCCTCGATCGAGGTGTACGGCACGGAGGGCCGGCTAGTCTGGCGCTTCGGCGATACGGCGGAGTGGTGTCGGCACGGCGAGGAGCCGACCGCGCTGGAGCCGGACCCGGGCACCGCCCACGGCTGGCAGGTGGAGGCCGATTTCATGCGCTCGGTGCGCGAGGGCGTGCCGGTGGAGCTGACCAATTTCGAGGACGGCGTCCGCTACATGCGCTTCACCGACGCGGTCTGGGAGTCGTGGAACACCGGCCGCGCGGTGGAGATTGCGGCGGTGGAGTAGAGCGATGGCGATCCGTGAGCAGTCTCCGCCCGATACGGCAGTATCGGCTCCGGTGCTGGAGTCGATCCGGATTCGCGGCTTCCGGTCGCTGGCGGATGTCATGATCGAGCTGTCGCCGAACGTGACGGTGCTGATCGGCCCGAACGGATCGGGCAAGTCGAACCTGTTTCGCTTCTTCGAGCTATGCGGCTGGATGCTGCGCGAGCGCAGATTGGGCGAGTTTGTTGCGCGCCAGGGCGGCGCGGACGATCAGCTGTTTCGCGGTCGAGCGGTGACGCCGCAGATCGAGGCGGAGCTGACGGTGCGCGCCGAAGCCGGGCGCTACGGCTATCAATTTACACTGGCGGCAGCGCAGCCGGACCGGCTAATTTTCGCCGACGAATCGATCCGCTGCTGCGAAACCGAATACGGCGCGGAAGCGGAATGGCGGCAGCTGGGCAGCGGGCACTCGGAAGCGTTGCTCGTGGAAGCTGCGCAAGACAGCGGCATTGAAGGCGTCGACGCAGCGGCCGCGCGTGCGATCCTCCAGTTGCTGCGCGACTGCGTCGTCTACCAGTTTCACGACACATCCGACAATTCCAAATTCAAGCAGTTGTGGGATGTGAGCGACTGCGCGCAGCTGCGCTCGCACGGCGGCAATCTGGCGCCGGTGCTGATGCGCCTGGAGCGCGAGCACTTCCGTTTGTACGACCTGATTTGCCGCCAGATCGGCCGGATGGTACCGGGCTTCGAGCGTTTCGACCTCGTCGAGCAGTACGGCAAGGTAGCGCTGCGCTGGAAGGCGAAGGGGAGCGAGCAGACGTACGGGGCGCATCTCACGTCGGATGGTTCGCTGCGTCTGTTCGCGCTGGCGACGTTGCTCTATCTGCCGCCGGAGATGCTGCCCGGCGTGGTGCTCCTGGATGAACCGGAACTGGGACTGCATCCGGCTGCCGTGGAGCTGGTCGGGCACATGATTAAGCGGGCCGGTCATGATCGGCAGGTGATCGCGGCGACGCAGGAACCAGAGGTGGTCGACGTGTTCGGCCTGGAGCAGCTCGCCGTCCTTGATCTGGAGGACGGACGGACGACATGCCGGCGGTTCGATCCGGAGGAATACTGGCGGTGGTTCGACGATGGGTATACCACTGGCAATCTCTGGCACATCGGCATGATCGGGGGACGTCCTTGATCCGCTTGGCAGTCGTGGTGGAAGGGCGAACCGAAGAAGAGTTCGCCAAACAGGTGCTGACCATGCACTTGGTCCAGTACAACGTCTTGACGGTGCCGAGAATCCTTGGCCAAACCGGACAGGGTGGAGGGGACGTTTCGATCGGGCGACTCGCCAATGACATGACTCAAATGTCGTATCACTTTGATGCAGTGACAACGCTGGTGGACTTCTACGGCTTTCGACGGCGGCCGACCGATGATGTCAACGAGCTGGAGCGGCTGATCGACGAAGCGTACGCGCGCGCTCCACATCGACGCTTGCGCGACGATCGGGTGTTCGCGTATGTGCAGATGCACGAGTTTGAGGCGCTGCTGTTCTCCGATGTTCGGGCGCTGGGACGGGCCGCTGCGGCGTCCCCCGACGCGGAGCGCGAGTTGGCTGAGGTGCGCGATCAGTTCGCCAGCCCCGAAGATATCAACGATCGTTCGGACACCGCGCCCAGTAAGCGAATTGCCGGCGCAATGCCGGGCTACGACAAAGTGCTGGGCGGCTCGTTGGCCGCTGAGGCGGTTGGACTCGATGCGATGCGCGGGGAATGCCCGCGTTTCGCGGCCTGGCTGGCGCGGCTTGAGGCGCTCGATTCGGACCGTTAGGGCAGCCCGGCCAGCCACTCGAGCAGGATGCGGTTCAGCTCCTCCGGCTCCTCTTGCTGGGTCCAGTGGGCGCAGTCCTCAATATGGCCGCGGCTGAGATTCGGAATCCAGTTCTCCATCCCGTGCGACATCTCGGGAATCAGCACCGGATCCTTGCCGGCCGTGACCATCAGGGCGGACTGCTCAATCTGCTTACCCTCGACTGCCGCCGACCATTCCCAGTTGCGCCCGTGATTGCGGTACCAGTTCAGGCCGCCGCGGAAGCCGGTGCGCTCGTAAGCGTCCACGAACACCTGCAAGTCCTCCTCGGTCAGCATGATGCTGCGCTCCGCGTCCTCCGGCATGCCGACCAGCAGCCCGCCGCGCTCGCGCACGCCCGATGTGCCGGCCAGCGCGTCGACGCGGTCCTGCGGTTTCGAGCTGCGCAGCATCAGCGTGAAGGTGCGCCGCACATCCGCGCCCAGCTCGGCCTCGGCGACGCCTTCGTCCTGGAAGTAGAGCTGGTAGTCGAAGCGGCCCGGATCCATCTGCATCGCCTCAAGCGGGTTGATCGGCGCGCGCGGCGCAGCGGGCGTGTTGATGCCCGCCACCGCGCGCACCCGCGACGGGTGATGCTGCGCCATGTTCCAGACCACCGCGCCCCCCCAGTCGTGCCCCACGAACACCGCCTGCTCCTCGCCCAGCGCGTCGAGCAGCGCCGCCATATCCGCGCAGATCGCCTCCTGCGTGTAGTCCTCGATGTTGGGCGGCGCGTCGGTGCCGCCGTAGCCGCGCATGTCGGGCGCGATCGCGCGCCAGCCGGCGTCGGCCAGCGCCGGCAGCTGATGCCGCCACGAGTACCAGAGCTCGGGGAAGCCGTGGCAGAACACCACCGGCGCGCCTTCGCCCGCCTCGGCGACATGCATCGCGATCCCCGTCGAAAGCTGAACGGTCCGATGTGTGATCTCGGTCATACGGTGGCTCCTCCGTGTGCGGTCGCGGCTGCTGCGCCTATCGTACGACTCGCCGTGCCGAAGAACGCGACGGGGGGTTGGTGATGGACGAACTGCGCATCGTCTCGCTGTTGCCCAGCGCCACCGAGATCGTCTGCGGCCTCGGGCTGCGCTCGGCGCTGGTCGGGCGCTCGCACGAGTGCGACTATCCGCCGGGCGTCGAAACGCTGCCTGTCGTCACCCGTCCGCGGGCGCCGCTGAGCGGGAGCAGCCGCGAGATCGATGCGCAGGTGCGCGAACTCGCGCGCCAGGCGCAGGCCGCCGACGCGCTCGGCGTCTACGAGATCGACCTTGAGCTGCTGCGCCGCCTCGCGCCCACCCACATCATCACCCAGACGCAGTGCGAAGTCTGCGCCGTCAGCCTCGAAGAGGTGGAGCGCGCCGTGGCCGCACTGGTCGACTTTGATGTGCGCCTCGTCTCGCTCGCGCCCAACTCGCTCGACGACATCTGGGCCGACATCGAGCGCACCGCCAACGCGCTGGGCCGCGCCGAGTCGGGCCGCGAGTTTGCGCGAGCCCTGCAACGCCGCATCGAGCGCGTGCGCGACGACTGCGCGGCGGCGCGCACGGAGATGAGGCCGCGCGTTGTCGTGATCGAGTGGGCGGATCCGCTGATGACGGCCGGGCACTGGACGATGGAGCTGGTCGAGCTGGCGGGCGGCGAGCCGCTGATCGGCGAGCCGCGCGGCGAGTCGCTCCGCTTCGAGTGGGATGCTCTCGCGTCCGCCGACCCCGACGTGATCATCATCGCCCCTTGCGGCTACGACCTCGACCGCACCCGCGCCGACGCCGCGCTGCTCAGCGAGCATCCGCGCTGGGGCGACCTGCGCGCAGCGCAAACCGGCCGCGTCGCCGTGATCGACGGCAATCAGTACATCAACCGTCCCGGCCCGCGCGTCGTCGAGAGCCTCGAAATCATCGCCGAGATCCTGCACCCCGGGCGCAACTACGGTCACCGAGACGCAGCCTGGGAGCCCACCGGCTGAAGCGTGCGTTTAGGAACCGGCTTCCGGGAAGGCGGCGGCGCTCGTCTCCGCGTCGCGTTGCGCGACCAGCGCGAACACCGCTTCGCGGATGAATGCCGTCGTCTTCTCGCCCTCCCGCACCGCGCCGAACACCGCGCGGATTTCGTCCTGGTTGAAGCGCACCGTCACGGCCGCACCGGCCCGCGGCGCAACCTCCACCTCAACTGCCTCTTCGTTGACGACATCGCCGTACTCATTTTGGCAGGACACTTATCGCCTCCCTCCCAGCTGGCGGTACTGCGTTCGTTCAGAGGGCTTGACGGGCCACCCTGTCACAACGTGTGCATCACCCTCCGCATTCGGCAGCTCGAGGATGATCGTCAGCAGGCGCCCCGAGCCGTCAGGTCCGATCATACGCAATCGCTTGGGACGCGGCCGCACTCCAAACTCGTCCATCTCCTCGCCCTCCTCTTGCGTCTTGAACCTCGGTCGGCCCCAGAGGACTTCCTGCGCGCGTGCGATCGATAGACCGTGCGCAGCGAGCTTGTCCTCGCTCACGTCGTTCCACACGAGATCGCGCACGCGGTACGCCATCGGCGACTCCCGTCGCCGTCCAAGCTAGCGTGAAGTGGTAAGCCAATCGAGGAGCGACGCATGCCCGAGATCCAGACGCCCGATTGGGCGACCACCGACGCCGACGAGATCCGCCGCGGCGTTTCCGACGCCATTGACGAGGCGGAGCGGCGGATCGACGCCATCGCCTCCGTGCCCGACGGCGCGCGCAGCTTCGAGAACACCGTGCTTGCGCTCGATGAGATCGGCGACCTGATCGGGCGGGCCAACGGCAGCTTCGGCTTCCTCGCGCAGGTCTCCGCCGACGCCGGGCTGCGCGAAGTTGCGCACGAGGAGGAGCAGCGGCTCGATGTGTTCGCCGCCGGGCTCGGCTTCCGCGAGGAGCTGGACCGCTCGCTCAAGGCCTACGCGGCCCGCGCGGAGACCGAGGCGCTGCCCGACGATGCGGCGCGGCTGCTCGAATTCGCCCTGCGCGACTTCCGCCGCAACGGCTTCGACCTGCCCGCCGCAGAGCGCGACGTGGTGCGCAACCTGCACGAGCGGCTGGTGCGGCTCGGCATCCAATTCCGCCGCAACATCGACGACTACGAAGACGCCATCCACATCAGCCGCAGCCAGCTGGCGGGGCTGCCCGACGCCTACATCGATCGCCTCCAAGCCAACGACGAGAACGGCGCGACCGGCTACCGCGTCTCGCTCGATTATCCCGAGCTGCACCCGTTCCTCGATTCGGCGCACGACGGCGAGCTGCGGCGCGAGCTCTTTCTCAAGAATCACAACAAGGCGGCCGGCGCCAACATCGAGCTGCTCGAAGAGGCGATTGCGGTGCGCGACGAGATCGCGCGGCGGCTCGGCTATCCGTCGTGGGCCGCCTACGTGCTCGAACTGCGGATGGCCAAATCGCCCGACAACGTGCTCGACTTTCTGACCGATCTCGAAGCGCGCCTCGCGCCCAAGCTGGCCGACGATCTCGCGCTGCTGCGCCGCGAGCAGCAGCGGCGCACGGGCGAGGACCGCCCCGTCGACATCTGGGACTGGCGCTACTACACCAACCGCCTGCTGCTCGAAGAGCACCGCGTCGATCCGTTCGAGGTCGCCGCCTACTTCCCGCTCGACGCCGTGCTGGAGGGCATGTTCGATGTCTACCAGCGGCTGGTCGGCGTGCGCTTTATCCCCCGCCCCGACGCGGCGGCGCAGGCCTGGCACCCCGACGCGCGGCCCTACGACATCGTCGACGCCTCCGACGCCGACCGCGCCGGCGAACCGCTGGCGCGGTTCTATATGGACCTGCACCCGCGCCCGGGCAAGTTCGGCCACGCCGCCGCCTTCACCCTGCGCGGCGGACGCGAGACGGCGGACGGCGGCTACCAGCGCCCGATCTCGGCGATCGTCGCCAACTTCACCAAGCCGACCGCCGACTCGCCCTCGCTGCTGCGCCACGGCGAGGTGATCACGCTCTTCCACGAGTTCGGCCACATCCTGCACCAGACGCTGACCCGCGCCCGCTTTACCCGCTTCTCCGGTACCCGCGTCGAGCGCGATTTCGTCGAAGCGCCCTCGCAGATGCTCGAGCACTGGTGCTGGGAGCGCGAGGTGCTGGCCGGCTTCAGCCGCCACTGGCAGAGCGGCGACCCGCTGCCCGCCGACCTGCTCGACAGAATGATCGCCGCCAAGCACGTCAGCAGCGCCGTCGCCAACCTGCGCCAAGTCTACTTTGCCCGCCTCGACCTCGCCTACCACGGCACCGGCGCGCAGAAAGACACCGACGCCGTCGCCCGCGAACTGCACCAGATCACCGGCTTCGGCTTCCCCGACCACACCCACTTTCAGGCCGGCTTCGGCCACCTCTTCGGCTACGACGCCGGCTACTACGGCTACCTCTGGTCGCGCGTCTACGGCGACGACATGTTCACCCGCTTCGAGGGCGCCGCATCACGCCCGGAAGCTGTGGGCCGCGAATACCGGCAGCGGATTTTGGAGCCGGGCGGAGCGCATGATGGGGAGCGGCTGGTCAAGTCGTTCCTCGGCCGCGAGCCGTCGCCAGAGGCGTTCCTGCGGGAGTTGGGGGTGTGACCGAGCTCACGCTCGCAGTCGGAAGTCGGTTACGCGCCAGAAACCTGTCTCGAGCTTCTTTAGCTCGACGACGCCGTGCATCAGAAGCTTAGCTGGGATGTCCTCGTCAACTCGAACGTCCCAGCCGACACGAGCGCAATTCGCGCCCACGTGTTCTAGTCCAATCGCAGCAATGACGCCGCCTACACGGGTTGGCATATGTGCTTTCATGGCACAGGACACTTGAAGCACCGGATGATATCGCCAGATGAAGGAGCCGAGCGCGAAACCAATCATATCGCGTGCTCGGTCCATTTCGCGCTTGTCGTGGGCCTCTTGTGCTCGGTAGTACTCATGGACGAAACCAGCGAGCTCTGTCGTATGCTCATCCAGCATGCTGAAGATGATGCGATTGATTGGTCCGTGGAGCTTCGCGACTCCCGGCGACCCACCACAGATCCGAGTGAGAACCTCTGCCGCCAACGCCTTTGGCTGGCTGTTCAGGTAGGCTGCGGCCCTGTCATGGTCGCGACCATAGCGCTTCACCATCAGCTGTACTTTTCTGACAAGGACCGCGTGCTTGAATCGCCGAAAGTCGCCGATCAAGTGGATCGTCGCCGAGCGGAAGTTGGTGTAGTTCGCTGCCACGCTTAGCACTAGCGCGATCGATGCGATGATCAGGCTCCAGTCTGTCATTGCCTGCTGACCGTTCTCCATCGGTTTCGGTTATCCACTCGCCATCCGGCCGCGACGCTTGTTCTCTCGCCGCAGCCCACTCAAGGTTAACGTGTTGGACTTGATCCGGTTGCACGGCCCACAGAGGAGCAGGCGGTTTGAGATGTGGTTGAGCCCGCCGTCGGAGCGCGGCGTGTTGTGATCCAGCTCGAGGTAGAGGTGGTCGTCGAATTCGCGGTCGCAACCGGCGCAGACGAGGCCGTGTTCTTCGAGCAAGATGTCGATCATGTCGTCGCGGCTCAGCCGCGGGCCGGGCGGCTCAGCGATCCGGCGCGTCTTCGTGCGCAGCACCGGCGCGGCGACCTCACGATCGTCGGTGCGCACCGGCACGGCGGTGTTGTAGCCGATCTGTCCGAACGTGAGCAGGCGGCCGTTGGTCTCGCCGTTGGGGCCGGCGAGGCCTTCGTCCTGCAAACGCTGAATTACGACGTCGTGCGCGCGATCCCAGATGTCCATCCCGATCCATTGGCGCCCGAGGCGCTCGGCGGCTACGGGCGTGGTGGCGCAACCGCAGAACGGGTCCAGCACGACATCGCCCTCGTTGCTTGAGGCGCGGATGATGCGCTCGTACAGCTCCAGCGGCTTCTGAGTGCGGAAGCCTGTGCGCTGCGGGTTCCACCCCGTCACCGTCTGGATGTCGATCCACCAGTCGGTGATCGGCGTGCCTCGCTCCAGATCGATGTCGTCGCCGCCCGAGTAGGTGCTGTGTTTACCGACCTGCTGCGTGTTCTCCTTGTAGGGCTTGCGCTCAATGTGGAACGTGTAGTCGTCCGATTTCGTGTAGCGCAGCAGGGTGTCGTGCTTGCGCGGAAAGTCGCGGCGGGGGATGCCGCCGCCGGAGTAGCACCAGACGATCTCGTTGCGAAAGTTGCGCCGCCCGAAGATCGCGTCCAGCAGGGCTTTGACCCATGCGTGGGCGGTGTGGTCGATGTGCAGGTAGAGGCTGCCGTCCTCGGTCAGGATGCGGTGCATTTCCATCAGCCGCACGCCGAGCCAAGCCAGGAACGCCGCCATGTCGTCGCCGGAAGCGGCGCGGGCGGCCTCGATCACCCGCCAGACAGCCGGCCAGTCGTCTTGGATCGCGTCCACCCATTCAGGGTGGACATCCTTGTCCCAGCGCCAGCGGTCGGTGAAGCGTGCGCCGGCGGCCAGGCTGTCGGGGGTGGCGTGGAAGTCCTTGTTCTTGTTGAAGGGCGGGTCAGTGGCGATCAGGTGGACGGTCTCCGAGTTGATGCCCCGCAGAAACGGCAGGTTGTCGCCGTGGTAGAGCGTCCGGTTGGCGAAGTTCGGCGTGCCCATCGCGCGTCTCCCGTCCAATCCGTCCGCATCGCGCAAGCGCAGAATACACGTTCGCAGCAGCGGGCGCTATCGCCCCGCCGGGCGTGGACGCTCTCCAGCGTAGGAGGGCGGTTCCGATCCGGAGAGGGCCAGCGTCGCGCGGACAGCTATGATGTGGGCGACCGCGCCATTGGCGTGGGCTGTGGAGGAGAAGCGCAATGCCCGCAGTGGCCAGCCGCGCTCAAGACGTGGGGCAGCGCCTGATCTCCGAACTCCTGACGGCATCCCGTGAGGAGCCGCTTGAGGACGGCATGGCGCACCCGGCCGAAGCCATCCTCGACGACATCCTGAGGCTGCCTACCGAATGCGGAATGCCGGCGAAGCTTCACGAACTGGCGACCTCCGACGCCGACTCAACCGTCGCATCCGCCGTCCTGTGCTGCCTGGCTCGCCGCGACCGGCCGGGCGCGACGTCGTGGCGCGTTCGCATGGTCCGCGATGCGCTGCGCTGTGAGAGCGTCGCAATCCGCGACGCGGCCGTGCAGGCGTGCGAAATGTGGGCGGATCGCGAGCTGATCGCCGTACTCACGGCGCATCACGAGTCGACGATCTGGCTTCAGGACTACATCCGGAGCGTCGTTGAGGGGCTGGCGGACTAGTTGGCGTGTTCACACTTCCGTCTCCCGCGCCGCCCCTCCGTCTCCCTGCACCCACTCCGTCTCCCCGCACCCACTCCGTCTCCCTGCACCCACTCCGTCTCCCCGCACCCACTCCGTCACACCCGCCCCTCTCCCCGCCCCGTCATACCCGCGCCCCTACTCCGTCATACCCGCGCTTGCCGCGGGTATCTCGACGTGAGCGCCACAGACGCCGCTTCCGGCCCCCAGACCTCACGCCAAATCGTCGTAGAGGTCCCGCCATTCAGGATTGAACTGATCGACCAACCCGCACCGCCGCGCCTTGCTCCAGCGCTTAATTTGCTTCTCCCGAGCGATCGCCTGGTCCATCGTCTCGTGCGGCTCCATCCAGACGAGCTTGTCGATCTGGTAGCGCCTCGTGAAGGCGGAGCCTTCACCGCGCTTGTGCTGCCAGACGCGGCGCGGGAGGTCGGAGGTGACGCCGGTGTAGATCGCTCCGTGCGGGCGGCTGGCGAGGATGTAGACGCAGGGTTCGCGCGGCATGGTTGGCAGGCTAGCGGGGCTCCGTGCGGTTCTCGGCGAGATACCCGCGGCAAGCGCGGGTATGACGAATCTGGGGGCGGGTGTGACGGAGAGGGGCGGGTATGACGGAGTAGAGGGCGGGTGTGGCGGTTGAGGCGGCGCAATAATGTGAACAACACGCGGACAAACAGCTCAACGACAAAATCACGGCGCAGCCATGCTGACATTCGTCATCGGACTCCTGATCGGCCTGCTGCTCGCCCTCGCCTCCGCCGACCGGCCCGGCGGCGCGCCGGATCGCGTCGCGCCGCCGAACGCAACCGGCCCCGACATCGCAAGCGACATCATCCCCTCCGTCGTCCCCGCCCTCATCCGCGTGTACGACGGCGACGGCGCGCTGCGGCGCGAGTGGACCGCCGCCGGCGCCGGTCCGATCGGCTGGACGCGCCGCCCTGAGATGCTCGTCTTCTTCACCTACACCGCGTCGGGCCGCGCGACCGTGGCCGGCGACCCCGCCAGCGGTGCGCTCTACGAACTCACGCCGCCGGAGGAGATATTGCCGCCGATGCACGCCGAGGGCTACCCCGACGCCGCCGGCGCATTCCGCGTCGCGGCCGACGGCGTGCGCCGGCACGACGAGCTGCTGCTCGCGGACCGCGGCCTCGAATTCTCCCTGCTCGCCTCACCCTCGGGCCGCTGGGTCGCCGCCTTCGAGCGCCAGCCGCTCAACACCTACGCCGTCTGGTCAATCGACCCGCGCGGCGGCGTCCCGGCCTTTGAGCGCCTGGTGGACTACGCCGAACTGCCGCTCAATTTCGCCGAGGGCAATCCGCTTTCGCCCAACCGCCGCTGGTTCGTGACCACCGGCACGGTCCAGACCATCCTGCGCCGCGCCGACGGCCTCGTGAAAATTCTCCCCGTCGGCAGCTTCTCGCCCCCGCTCTGGCGTGACGACGGCGCCGCGTTCATCCTCAACAGCACCATCGGCGAGGTGTTGGTTGACATGCCGGAGGCGACTCTGCGCGTCATCATCCACGGCTCTCCGCCAATCCTCGGCTGGCAGGGCGACCGCATCTTCTGGTTTGCCCAAACCGTCGGCTCCGACGAATAGCCCCTCTCGCGCCTCACTCCTCCTCAACGATCTCCAGCACGATGGTGTCGACGACCTCTTTGCCGCGTCGGGCCGACGCTCGCTCGAGCCGGCGGTCCAACGAGTCGCCCACACGCACGATCAGCTCGATGTAGGCGATGCCGGCGAAGCTCAGCCCGATCGTCCAGACAGGCCCGAACGCAGCGCCCACCGCGATCAGCCCGCCATAAGAGACGAGCCGGGCTGCGTTGACCGAATTGATCATTGCCGAGCTCGGCCTCGTCATGCTCCCCATCCCCCTGCGCCGTCGTCCTCGGCGGCCCGCCTTCAGAGTAAGCCTTGCGCCGTTGCGGACGCGCGGCCGCCCGCGCGGGCTGTCCCGATGGGCGGGGCGGCTATGATGCAACCGCGCCCGCCGGATGCGACGGCTGGTCGCGCCGTGCGCGCCGCGAAGGAGAGTGACCAATGCCCCAGATGGACAGCATTGAACAGGCCAAGGACCGCTTCGGCGAACTGCTCGCCGCCCAGCAGAACCGCGTCGACGGCATCAAGGCCGAAGGCCCCCCGACCGACTACACCGCGCTCGACTCGATCACCATCGGCGTGCTCGGCGGCGACGGCATCGGACCCTCAATCGCCCGCGAGTCGCAGCGCGTGCTCGAAGAGCTGCTGGCGGAACCGGTCGCCGCGGGGCGCGTCCGCTTCCGCACCATCGACGGCCTCACCATCGAGCGCCGCGCCGACGAACTCGCCGCCATCCCCGAAGGCGTGCTCGCCGAAATCCACGAGTGCGACGTCACCCTCAAAGGCCCCACCACGACGCCCGAACAGGGCGACGGCTGGCCCAACATCGAGAGCGCCAACGTGGCGATGCGCAAGGTGCTCGACCTGTTCGCCAATGTCCGCCCCGTCCGCGTGCCCGCCGAGGGGATCGACTGGACCTTCTTCCGCGAGAACACGGAAGACCTCTACGCCGTGGGCAGCGAGGGCTTCAGCATCGGCGACCTCAACGTCGACTTCAAAATCCTCTCCAATCCGGGCAACGAGCGGATCATTCGCGCCGCCTTCGAGTTCGCCAAGCAGAACGGCAAGAAGAGCGTCACCGTGGTGACCAAGGCCAACGTGGTCAAGACCACCGACGGCTCGTTCCTCGACGCGGCCCGCAAGGTGGGCGAGGACTACCCGGAGATCGAGTGGGAGGGCTGGTACATCGACATCATGACAGCGAAGCTGGTGGACCCGAAGCGGCGCACCAACTTCGAGGTGTTCGTGCTGCCCAACCTCTACGGCGACATCCTGACCGACGAAGCCGCCGAGTTCCAGGGCGGCGTCGGCACCGCCGGCGCAGCCAACATCGGTACCCAAACCGCCATGTTCGAGGCCATCCACGGCTCCGCCCCGCGCATGGTCCGCGAGGGACGCGACATCTACGCCGACCCCTCCTCGATGCTGCGCGCCGGCGCGATGTTGCTCAGCCACATCGGCTACAGCGAGCTCGGCCAGCGCCTCGACAAGGCCATGGACCTCTGCGGACAGTACGAGAAAAAACTCGTCATGACCGGCCGCGACACCGGCGCAACCACCGCCGACTTCGGCGACTACGTCGTCGACACCGTGCGCGACTCCCAGCTCGAATCGCGCTGGCAGGCCGCCATCGACCAGGTGCGCGCCGGCGCCTGACCGCCAAATCGCCCGCCCGGCCGAACCCGCCCGGCCGACTAGCCCACCCAGCCCGCCCAACCCACTTGGCTCGCCCAGCCGCCGAACTCGCCCAACCTGCCTGGCCCACCGGCCCGCGCCGCCCCCAACCGCAGCGGATACCCACATGGACGTCAGCCTCACCGCCCAACTCCGCCAGGCCCGCGCCGCCGCCGAGCGCGCCGAACAGAGCCGCAAAACCGCCGTCGAGCGCGCACACGTCTACGAAGAACGCGAAAAAGCCGCCGCCGCCCGCGCCCAGGAAGCCCAGACCCGCGCCGAACGCCTCGCCGAGCGCCTGGCCGAGCGCCTCGCCGAAGCCGGCCGCGAACACGAGCCCCTCCAGGCCGAAATCGCCCGCCTCACCGACCAACTCCAACAAACCCAGGCCGAGCGCGACGCCGCCGCCGCCACCGCCGCCCAGGCCGCCCAAATCGAAGCCCGACTCGACGCCGCCCAGCAATCCCTCCACGAAGCCGAGTCCGAACGCGCCGCCCTCGCCGCCCAACTCGAAGACATCAAAACCCGCCTCCACGCCGCCGAACAAACCGCCGCCGAAGCCCAGGCCGCCCAACAACAGTCCGCCGACGCCCTCGCCCAACACGAGGCCGCCTACGACGAGCGCCGCAAAGAGCTGAATCGCGTCCGCCGCCAGGCCGAAAAAGCCGAAGCCGACCTCGCAAAGGCGCAGGCCGAGCTGGCGTCGCAGCGCGACCGGGGCGCGCTCAGCTTCCTGCGCCGGCGCTAGAGCTCATCCCCCGCCCACCGCCGGCCCCAACCACTCTGATCAACACAACCACCGCCGATGCCAGGCCGCCTTGTGTTACGGGTGATGCAGGAGCGGCGGCAACCCTCGCCTCGCGCTCACTAAGATCAGCATATGCCCCGCCACAGCCTGCTTGACGCCGCAGCCCAACGCGCGATCGTGCTCGACGGCGCGACGGGCACGGGTATTCAGGCGATGGATCTGCCGCTCTCGGATTTCGACGGGCTCGAGGGCTGCAACGAGGTGCTCAATGTGAGCTGTCCGCGGGCGGTTGAGGCGCTGCACGCCTCCTACTTTGCGGCGGGCGCGGACGCGGTGCTGACGAATACGTTCGGCGCATCCGCCGTGACCCTCGCGGAGTACGAGCTTGCGGAGCGCACGCGCGAGATCAACGCGGCGGCCGCGCGCCATGCGCGCGCCGCCGCTGACAGATTCAGCGCTCCGGATGCGCCGCGCTTCGCGATCGGCTCGATTGGGCCGGGCACGAAGCTGCCCAGTCTGGGGCAGATTGGGTTCAACGCGCTGCATGCGGCCTATCTCGAACAGGCGCGGGGGCTGCTCGACGGGGAGGTGGATGCGCTGCTGGTGGAGACCGTGTACGACCTGTTGCAGGGCAAGGCGGCGATTCTGGCCTGCCGCGACGCGCTGGCGGAGCGCGGGCTGGACACGCCGATTTTCGCGACGGTGACGATCGAGACGACGGGGCAGATGCTGGTGGGCAGCGAGATCGGGGCGGCGCTGACGGCGCTTGCGCCGCTGGGGCTGGCGGGCGTGGGGTTGAACTGCGCGACCGGGCCGGAGCTGATGCACGAGCCGCTGCGTTTTCTGGCGGAGAACGCGCCGTTTCCGCTGCTTTGCTCGCCCAACGCGGGGCTGCCGCGCGTCGAGGACGGCGAGACGATCTACGACCTGACGCCGGACGGGCTGGCGGAGGCGCACGCGACATTCATCCGCGAGTACGGGGTGAGCATCGTGGGGGGGTGCTGCGGCACGACGGATCAGCATGTGCGGGCCGTCTCGGAGCGGGTACGCGGCATCGAGCGGGCGAAGCGCGAACCGCAGTTCACGCCCGGCGCCGCTTCGCTCTTCAGTGCGGTGCCCTATGCGCAGGACGCCTCGTTTTTGATCGTCGGCGAGCGGGCCAACGCCAACGGGTCGCGCCGCTTCAAACGGTTGCTCGACGAGGAGCGCTGGGAGGAGATGGCGAACGTCGTGCGCGATCAGGCGGCCGAGGGGGCGCATGTCGCGGATGTGTGCGTGGACTTTGTGGGGCGCGACGGCGTGCCCGATATGGAGCAGCTGGTCGGCAAGGCGCGCGGACTGTCGACGCTGCCGCTGATGCTGGATTCGACCGAGCCGCCCGTGCTGGAGGCGGGACTGAAGCTGATCGGCGGCAAGGCGCTGGTCAACTCGATCAACCTCGAAGACGGCGACGGGGCGGGTTCGCGGCTGGATCGCACGCTTTCAGCGGCGGTGCGCTTCGGCGCGGGCGTCGTGGCGTTGTCGATTGATGAGGCGGGGCAGGCGCGGACATGTGAGCGCAAGGTGGAGATCGCCGAGCGGCTCTATCGGATCGCGACGGCGGAGTACGGGCTGCCCGAAGAGGACCTGTTTTTCGACGCGCTGACGCTGCCGCTGGGCAGCGGCCAAGAGGATCTGCGGCGCGACGGGATCGAGACGCTAGACGCAGTGGAGGAAATCTCCCGGCGTTTTCCGCGTTCGCAGACCATTCTGGGGGTTAGCAATGTCTCGTTCGGGCTGAATCCGGCGGCGCGGCAGGTGCTCAACAGCGTGTTTCTGCAGGAGGCGGTGGAGCGCGGGCTTTCGGCGGCGATCGTTCACGCGGCGCAGATTTTGCCCGCGCATCAGATCGATGAGCGGCAGCGCGAAGCGGCGCTGCGGCTGATCCGCAACGACTGGGTGGACGGGGCGGATCCGCTGGTTGAGTTCATGGCGCTGTTCGAGGGCGTCACGGTGCGGCGCGAAGAGAGCGATATCGCGGAGCTCAATGTCGAGCAGCGGCTGCACCGTCGGATTGTGGACGGACTGCGCGAGGGGCTGCACGACGATCTGGATGAGGCGCTGCGGGAGCGCCCGGCGCTGGAGATCATCAACGGGCTGCTGCTGCCGGCGATGCAGGAGGTGGGCGACCTGTTCGGCACGGGCAAGATGCAGCTGCCGTTCGTGCTCCAGTCGGCGGAGACGATGAAGGCGTCGGTGGCGCATCTGGAGCCGCAGATGGAGCGCAGCGACGCTGCGGGCAAGGGCACGATCGTGCTGGCCACGGTGCGCGGCGATGTGCATGACATCGGCAAGAACTTGGTCGACATCATCCTCAGCAACAACGGGTTCACGACGGTGAATCTGGGCATCAAGCAGCCGATTGGGCCGATCATCGAGGCGGCCGAGCAGCACGATGCGGACGCGATCGGGCTCTCCGGGCTGCTGGTGAAGTCGACGCTGGTGATGCGGGAAGACCTGGAGGAGTTGAACCGGCGCGAGCTGGCGGGGCGCTGGCCCGTCCTGCTGGGCGGCGCGGCGCTGACGCGCGGCTACGTCGAATCCGACCTGCGCGAGGTCTTTGCGGGGCGGGTCTGGTACGGGCAGGATGCATTCGAGGGTCTGCGGATTATGAACGCGCTGGCGGAGGGCGAGCCGCCGCCGCACGAGGTCGTGCCCAAACGGGCGGCGCCGAAACGCGCCGCCGCGCCGGCGGAGCCGCGCCGCATCGCGCCGGCGGCGCAGATTCCCGCGCCGCCTTTCTGGGGGACGCGCGTGGTGCGCGGGCCGGGGTTGGCCGAGCTCTTTCCGTACATCAACGAGACGACGCTGTTCCGCGGGCAGTGGGGCTTCCGCAGCCGCAACGGCGCGCCGGCGGCGGACGACTGGCAGGAGGTCGTGGAGCGCGAGGCGAGGCCCGCGCTGCGGCGGCTCCAGGCTGAGGCGGTCAGCGACGGTGTTCTTGAACCGGCAGTGGTCTACGGCTATTTCCCGGCGCAGTCGGAGGGCGACGACCTGATTGTCTACCAGCCCGACGGCGATGCGCGAGAGGAGCTGGCGCGGTTTTCGTTCCCGCGCCAGCAGGGCAAGCAGGGGCTTTGCCTGGCGGACTACTTCCGCCCGGTCGACTCCGGCGAGCTTGATCTGGTCGGCTTCCATGTGGTGACGATGGGGCGGCGCGTCTCGGAGCACACGGCGCGGCTGTTCGGGGCGGATCGCTATCAGGACTACCTCTACTGGCACGGCTTCGGGGTGGAGATGGCGGAGGCGCTGGCGGAGTTCTGGCATCGTCGGATGCGGGCGGAGCTGGGCATCGGGGCGGCCGACGGCGCGACGCCGCAGGAGCTGTTCAAGACCAGCTACCAGGGGGCGCGGTATTCGTTCGGCTACCCGGCCTGCCCGAATCTGGAGGACCAACGGCTGCTTTGGCGGCTGCTCGAGCCGGAGCGGATCGGGGCGACGCTGTCGGAGGAGTGGCAGATTGAGCCGGAGCAGTCGACCTCTGCGCTGATCGTCCACCACCCCGACGCCCACTACTTCACGATCTGACGCGCGCACTCACGCTCGCCGCCTGCGCTACACCCAACCCCGCGGGTTGGATAGGCTGCGCTGCGCACCCGTTGCGCGGGTGTCGGGAGGCGCTGCATGGCCGACTTCTATCGCCCCCCCTGGCGCGAGAGCTCGGGGCCGCTGCGGCGGCTGGTGGTCGAACCCACGATCCGCTTCATGCGCATCGAGGCGGCCGGCGGGATCGCGCTGGTGCTGGCGGCCCTCGTCGCGCTGATCTGGGCGAATGTCTCGCCGGATTCCTATTCCTCCTTCTGGCACACCGAAATCAACTTCGACATCGGCATCTGGGCCTTCCAGGAGGAGGGGCACGGCGTCTCCCTCCAGCATGTCGTCGACGATGTGCTGATGGTCTTCTTCTTCCTCGTCGTCGGGGCGGAGATCAAGCGCGAGGTGGTTCACGGAGAGCTGCGCAACCCGCGCCGCGCGACGCTGCCGATCCTCGCCGCGCTGGGCGGCATGCTGGTGCCTGCCGGGCTCTACGCGCTGCTCAACACGGGCGGCGCGGGTGGCCCCGGTTGGGGCATCCCCGTCGCCACCGACATCGCTTTCGCGCTGGGCGTCTTAGCCCTGCTCGGTCCGCGCATCCCCGTGCAGCTCAAAGTCTTCCTGCTCACGCTGGCCGTCGCCGACGATGTGGGCGGCATCCTGATCATCGCCGTCTTCTACAGCGAGGGCATTCGCCTCGAATGGTTGGCCGGGGTGGTCGGCGCGGTCGCCTTCCTGCTGGTGCTCAAGCGGATCGGCGTGCGGTACTTCGGCGCCCACGTGATCGGCGGCGTCTTCCTCTGGCTCACCCTTTGGGAGGCGGGCATTCACTCGCCGCTCGCCGGCGTGATTCTGGGCCTGATTGTGCCCGCCAGCTCGCTCTACGACCACGACGGCACGGCGCGCCGCCTGGATTACCTGCTCCAGCGCTTCCGGCATGCGATCGCCGACGACGATCCGCGCGTCGCCGAGCACGATTCACAGGAGGCGCTGCGCGGCATTCAGCACGTGGCGCACGAGGGCTTAAGTCCGCTGGAGCGGCTTGAGGAGATGATTTCGCCGATCTCCGCGTTTGTCGTGGTGCCGATCTTCGCGCTGGCCAACGCCGGCATCGTGCTCAACGGCGACAGCATCAGCGAGGCCGTTTCCTCCAACGTCGCGATCGGCATCTTCCTGGGGCTGCTGTTGGGCAAGTTCGTGGGGATCGTCGGCGGCTCCTACCTCGCGGTGCGGCTGAAGCTGGCCGACAAACCGCCGGAGCTGACCTGGCCCGACATCGCCGGCGCGGCACTGTTGGCCGGGATCGGCTTCACCGTGGCGCTGTTCATCGCGGATTTGTCGTTCCCGGGCGACGATCAGGCGGCAGTCGAAGAGGTGGCGAAGATGGGCATTTTCGCGGCCTCGATTGTGGCGGCGGTGTTGGGCTACGCCATTCTGCGCTTCACCAGCGGGCATCGGCTCGCGCCCTCGGAGGCGATCGTGGAGCCTGACCCAGCGCCTGCCCCCGCCGCCGGGGACTGACCGGCACCCTCCCCGCCTTGGCAAAGCGCACCGACCGGCGTATAACCCTTGGTGTGCCCACGGAAAGCTCGCCGCGCAGCGCAGCCGGCAACGCAGCCGAGATCGCCGCGCTGCTCGGCGACGAGCGGCCCGCCACGCGCGAGGCCGCCGCGCGCCGCGCCGGGCGCGACCGCTCGGCCCGCCACCTGCGCGTCCTCCACGAGCTCGCACTCCACGATCCGTCGCAGCGCGTGCGACGCGAGGCCGCCGCCTCGATCGGCCGCATCGCCGCCGAGCTGCCCGAGGCGTTCGCAATGCTCGCGGCCCTGGTCGAGCACTCCGATCCCGGCGTCGTCCTCCAGGCCGCCCGCGGCCTGACCCGCGGCGCGCGCGACTGCGTCCGGCGGACGATCGCCGATCCGCTGCTGGATCGCCTCGCCGCGCACCCCAACGAGGTTGTCCGCGACTTCGTGGCGGTGGAGCGCCGCCGCACCGCCCAGGGTCATAACGCAACTGCGGGGGGGGGGGGGGGCAAAACACCGCTCAAAACATCGCCCAAAGCACTCCGAGGCCCCGGCCTGGCTGGAGAACCGGCTCGTTCACGGCGACACGCGCGAATTGCTTCGCCGCCTGCCCGATGACAGCATCCACCTCACCTTCACCTCCCCGCCCTACTACAACGCCCGCGATTACTCCGTCTACCAGTCCTACGAGGCCTACCTCGACTTCCTCGAAGCGGTCTTCGGCGAACTGCACCGCGTCACCAAAGAGGGCCGCTTCCTCGTCGTCAACACCTCGCCGGTCATCGTCCCCCGCGCCGGCCGCCAGCACGAGAGCCACCGCTTCGCGATCCCCTTCGACCTGCATCCGCGCCTGACCGCCCAGGGCTGGCGGTTCATCGACGACATCATCTGGCGCAAGCCCGACGGCGCGGCCAAGCCGCGCAATTCCGGCTTCGCCGTCCACCGCCAGCCGCTGACCTGGAAGGCCAACGCCGTCACCGAGTACGTGATGGTTTACCGCAAGCGCTCCACGCGGCTGATCGACTGGAACCTGCGCCAGTATCCCGCGGAGGTCCGCGACGCCAGCCGCGCGCCCGACGACTACGAAGCGACCAACGTGTGGGAGATCGATCCCGCCGTGGACCGCGTCCACAGCGCCGTCTTTCCGTCCGCGCTCTGCGAGCGGGTGATCGCCTACTACTCGATGATCGGCGACCTCGTCTTCGACCCCTTCGCCGGCAGCGGCACCGTCGGCGTCGCCGCGCTCAAGCTCGAGCGCAAGGCTCTCCTCGCCGAAATCAACGACCGCTACGTCCGCCGCATTCAGAACCGCGTCGGCCTCGCGATGCGCCCCTGCACGATCGACCAGCTATTGGAGGCGCGCGATGCGGATGAGTCCTGACGGCCTGCGGCACGCGATCCGTTGCCTGATCCGCGACGGCCAGAGCCATCGGCAGGCGATCTTCGAGGAGATCAACCGTGAATTTGTCCGCCACGCGGTCGAGTTCTTCACCGAGGTCGCGCACGCCAAGCTCAGAGGCGAAGACCTGGCGGCCTCCGACGACTGGTATGAACAGCAGTTGCTGCGAAACAGCCGCTACTCCAAGGATGAGATCGCCGTCCACGCCGGCATCCCGATGAAGACGATCGAGAACATCCACGAGTCCACCAAGACCAACGTGGTGCTCGACGCCAGCCTCGAGAACCATCAGACGCTGCGTCGGACAATCGAAGAGATTCTCGCCGGCGGCGAGCAGCCCTCAATCACACTGGCGATCAAACTGCGCGGCGTCAGCGTGGACCTCAGCCTCGATGAGAGCCTGATCGTGATCAACTCCCTGGCCGTCAAACGCGAGCAGATCCGCGGCGGAATGTGGTCCACCGCCGGCAAGCAATTGGAGCGGCCGTTGATGGCGACGCTCTGCCTGCTGCACGGCGTCGACGATCGCTTCTGGCGCATCGCCGAGCCCGACGAATATCCGCATCAGATCGACTTCGTGCTGCAAAGCCATGGCCGGCAGTATCTCTGCGAAGTGAAGCTGATGGGCAAAGGCAACCCCGAAAGCGCCAAGGCCGCGCACGCCCACGACGCCAGCCTGCTGGTCGCCGACCGCCTCTCCGATCAGGCCAGGCGCTCGCTGACGAAGAACAACATCGAGTGGGTGGAGCTGGCCGCGGCGTCCGGCTACATGCGCTTCGGCCGCGTCCTCGACCGCTTCAACATCGAACGACGGGAACCGGCCGACCTGGAACAACTCGATCAAATCATCGAGCGCGCCATCGAGCGCACCGCCCGCTAGGGCCTCTCCACCCTCCCGCCATCCCTGCGTCCCTCCGCCATCCCAGCGCGCCCTCTCCGTCATATCCGCGCTTGCCGCGGGTATCTCGACGTGAACAGCACCATCGTTGCCCCTCACCTCCCTCCTCACGCCACTTTCCTCGTCATTCCCGCCCCCGAGCGGGAATGACGAAAGATGGGGACAGGAGTGATGGGAGACGGGCGGGAGTGGCGGAGATGGCGGCCGCCACCCCCGCCCCACCCCGACAGTGCGCTACAATCAGCCGAGCGCGCCGCCGACGGCGCGCCGCTTGATGTGAGGAGGCGGAATTCCGTGCAAGCCGTCAAATATGTCCGCGCCGCCAGCGTGGAAGAGGCGTCGCGCCTGCTGCTGGAGGGCGGCGCGGGCGCTCGCGTGCTGGCCGGCGGCACCGATGTGATCGTCCAGGCCCGCGAACGCACCCGCGACATCGACCTGTTCGTCGATGTCAAGCACATCCCCGAGGTGATGGCGCTCTCCTACGACGCCGCCGACGGCCTGACGATCGGCGCGGCCACGCCGTGCTACGAGATCTACGGCAACGAGACCGTCCGCGACCTCTACCCGTCGCTGGTCGACTCGACCTCGCTGATCGGCGGCACGGCCATCCAGGGCCGCGCCAGCCTGGGCGGGAACCTCTGCAACTCCTCGCCCGCCGCCGACGGCATTCCGACGCTGATCGTGCTGGAGGCGACCGTTGAGATCTCCGGCCCCAACGGACGCCGCAGCGTGGCCGTGGAGGACTTCTGCACTGCGCCCGGGCGCAACGTGCTCGACGCCGGCGAGTTCGTCGTCTCGCTCAACTTCCCCGCGCCGGCCGCCGGCAGCGGCGCGCGCTTCCTGCGCTTCATCCCCCGCAACGAGATGGACATCGCGGTGACCAACGCCGCGACCCAGCTGCGGATCGAAAACGGCTCCGTCGCTTGGGCGCGCGTCGCGATCGGCGCGGTCGCGCCGACGCCGCTGCTCGTCGCCGACGCCGCGGCTGCGCTGGTCGGGCAGCCGCTCAGCGACGATACGATCGCCGCCGCTGCGGCCGCCTCCCGCGCCGCCGCCAGCCCGATCGACGACATGCGCGGCTCGATCCGCCAGCGTGTGCATCTGGCCGGCGTGCTGACCGAGCGCACCATCCGCCAGGCCGCCGAGCGCGCTGCCGCCTGACACCGACAGCAGGACGAGGACCCATTGAGGAGGGCCGCATCGTGAGCGAACACATCGTCGTCAACACCACCATCAACGGCGAGCCGACCGTCTTTCTGGCCAACGAGCGCGACAGCCTGCTCGAAGCGCTGCGCGACCGGATCGGCCTGACCGGCGCCAAAGAAGGCTGCAACAACGGCAACTGCGGCGCGTGCTGCGTCAACCTCGATGGGCGGATCGTCAACTCCTGCCTGGTGATGGCCGCCGAAGTCGAGGGCGCCGAGGTGCGCACGGTCGAGGGTCTGGCCGACGGCGACCAGCTCTCGCCGCTGCAGAACGCTTTCCTCGAGGAAGCCGCGCTCCAGTGCGGCATCTGCACCCCCGGCTTCCTCGTCGCCGCCGAAGCCCTACTCGAGCAGAACCCGCACCCTACCGAGCACGAAATCCGCTACTGGTTGGCCGGCAACCTCTGCCGCTGCACCGGCTACGACAAAATCATCCGCGCCGTGCAGCTGGCCGCCGACCGCGCCTAGCCCACCGCGCCCGCATCCGCACACCTGAATGGTCCGCCCACAGCGAAGGGACGCCCCGATGACCACCGCACAGGACACCCCGCAGAGCGAAGTCGCCAGCAAGTTCAACGTGATCGGCACCCGCCCGATCCGCCACGACGGCGTGGACAAGGTCACCGGCGCCGCCCAGTACGGCGCGGACCTCGCCCTGCCCGGCATGCTCTACGGCCGCGTGCTGCGCAGTCCCCACGCGCACGCGCGGATCGTCGGCATCGACACCAGCAAGGCCGAGGCGCTCGACGGCGTCAAGGCGGTGATCACCAACGCCGACTTCCCCCGCGCCAGCGACGAGGTGATCGACACCGGCGAGGGCGCGGCGCAGCTCAACTGGCTGCTCGACAACGTGATCGCCTCCGACAAGGTGCTCTACAAGGGCCACGCCGTCGCCGCCGTCGCGGCCGTCGACTACCACATTGCAGAGGACGCCCTCGAACTGATCGAGGTGGAGTACGAAATCCTGCCGCCCGTGCTCGACGTGCGCGACGCGATGCTCGACACCGCGCCCAAGCTGCACGACGACAACATTCACACGCGGGAGATGGACGGCTCAGCGAGCGACGCGGCCAGCAACACCGCCTCGCACCTGCGCTTCGCCAAGGGCGACATGGACGACGGCTTCGCCGAGGCCGATGTGGTGATCGAGCGCGAGTTCGAGACCTCGATGGCGCATCAGGGCTACATCGAGCCGCACAACGGCACCGCCTACTGGCGCGCCGACGGCACGCTCGACGTCTGGACCAGCACCCAGGGCTCGTTCGTCGTGCGCGACTCCGTCGCCCCGCTCGTGCAGCTTTCGCCCTCGCAGGTCAAGGTCACGCCGATGGAGATCGGCGGCGGCTTCGGCGGCAAGATTCCCGTCTACCTCGAGCCGCTCGCCGCGATCCTCTCGCGCGAGACGGGCCGGCCCGTCCAGCTGACGATGAACCGCGAGGAAGTGCTGCTCGCCACCGGACCCACCTCCGGCACCTACATGCGCGTCAAGATGGGCGCCAAGCGCGACGGCACGCTGACCGCCGGCGAGGTCTACCTCGCCTTCGAGGCCGGCGCCTACCCCGGCTCGCCCGTCGGCGCCGGCGCGATGTGCGCGCTCGCTCCCTACGACATCCCCAACCAGCTGATCGACGGCTACGACGTGGTCGTCAACAAGCCCAAGACCGCCGCCTACCGTGCGCCCGGCGCGCCCCAGTCCGAGTTCGCCACTGAAGCCGTGATCAACGAACTCGCCGAGCAACTCCAGATCGACCCGCTGGAGATGCGGCTCAAGAACGCCTGCATCGAGGGTGCCTCCCGCGCCGACGGCTTCACCTACGGCGTGATCGGCAACGTCGAGTGCATGCAGGCCGCGCAGGACAGCCCGCACTGGAACTCCGAACTCAGCGGCCCCAACCAGGGCCGCGGCGTCGCCCAGGGCTTCTGGTTCAACATCGGCTTCGAATCCAGCGCCTACGCCCAGGTCAACGGCGACGGCACCGTCCCGCTGGTGCTCGGCTCCACCGATATCGGCGGCACCCGCGCCTCGATCGCCATGCAGCTCGCCGAGACGCTCGGTATCAGCGCCGATGAGGTGCGCCCGCATGTGGTGGACACCAACAGCGTCGGCTATACGCAGGTCACCGGCGGCAGCCGCACCACCTTCGCCGGCGGCTGGGCCGCCTACGAGTGCGCGATGGACATCCGCCGTCAGATGGCCGAGCGCGCCGCCCAAATCTGGGAGGTTGACGACGCCGATGTGGAGTACGGCGACGACGCCGTAATCCGCGGCCCCAAGGACGACGAGGGCAACGAGCGCGCCTTCAGCTTCAAAGAGCTGGCCGGCCAGCTCGCCGCCAGCGGCGGCCACATCGTGGGACGCGCCGACGTCAACAAAACCTCCTCCGGCCCCGCCTTCGCCACCCACATCGTCGATGTCGAGGTGGACCCCGACA
The DNA here is from genome assembly GCA_965242565.1 of Dehalococcoidia bacterium. Lineage (GTDB taxonomy): Bacteria > Chloroflexota > Dehalococcoidia > Bin125 > Bin125 > CATQGW01. The sequence continues at coordinate 3,172,996 of OZ251457.1, forward strand.
CCGGCAAGGTGGAAGTGCTGCGCTACACCGCCGTGCAGGACGCCGGCACCGCCATCCACCCCGCTTACGTCGAAGGCCAGATGCAGGGCGGCGCGACGCAGGGCATCGGCATGGCGCTCAATGAGGAGTACTACTACGACGAAACCGGCGACCTCAAAAACGCCAGCCTGCTCGACTACCGCATGCCCACCGCGCTGGACCTGCCGATGATCGAGCCGGTCATCGTCGAAGTGCCCAACCCGGGCCACCCCTACGGCGTGCGCGGCGTCGGCGAGGTGCCGATCATCCCGCCCGCGCCCGCCATCCAGGCTGCCATCGCCGACGCCGTCGGCCTGCGCATGAACCAGCTGCCGATGTCGCCCCGCGCCATCCTCGAGGCCACGCTGCCCGACGAGAGCTAGCGGAGCCGACGCCAGTCGAGACGCATAGTCGAGCGGCGGAGCATCGCCGTGGCCAAGCTCCTGATCCCGGTTACGCTCCGCACGCTCAGCGACGGCGAGTCCGAAATCGAAGCGGCAGGCCATAACCTGCGCAGCGTCATCGCCGACGTAGCCGAGCGCCACCCCGACCTGGCGGCACGCTTGGTCCAAAACGGCCGCATCGGCCGCGGCCTGACGCTGGCCATCAACGGCGACGTAGTCAGCACCGGCCTCGTAACCCCCGTCCCGGAAGACGCCGAAATCGCCATCGTCCCCCAAATCAGCGGCGGCGCAGTGCCGTGACGATAACAGCCGCGAGCGCAAGAAGCGGCTAGGAGTGCGCAATGGCAATGAGAGTGCATCTGCCGTCGCTGCACGGGATGTGGCGCGCGGTTCGCCTTGGGCGAACGCGAGATCGTGGCGCGAAGCCTAGCTCGATCTGGGAACTGGAGCCGGGTTCGCCCGAGTTCGCAGCCGAGATGCGCCGACAGGTCCGCGCCGCCAACGAGAGTCCGCACGCGGAAGAGGGTCTTGACTTTATCGAGTCGATCTCCGCCGACCGCCGCATACCCTGCTAGAGCAAACGGCGGTACTCGCGCCCGATCGCAATCGGCAAATCGGGGAAACGCCCCTCGAAATACTCTGCAATCGGCCAGATCTGGACCCGCGGGTAGTCGTGATCGTCGATTCGCGTTACGCCCGCCCGTGCAGCCACCGCCGGCGCTTGGCTGCGCGCCCCTGGCGGTGTCATCACAATCAGCACGCCGAGCTCGGCAGGGCTGTGCGGATCATCCATCGCGCCGATCAACGCGCGTAGGTCGTTGAGCGTCCAACGCCCCGCCTTCACCTGCGCAATCGCTTTGCCGGTTTCGCTGCGGCGGCGTCCGACGCCGTTCGGAATCTCGAACCGCATCTCCCCGTCTATTCCCCCGTCGCCGACCTGTCGGCGGTTCGGCCGAAAACCATCCAGCCGAGTGACTGCCCACGACTCGAATTGGAACGGGTCGCGCTGCGCGAGATCGCGGGCCGACACCAGATCCCGCGGTGCGCCAGCGACGACCGGCGTTACGCCGACCTCCCCCAGACGGCTCTCAACCAGCCCGATCGCCAGATGCGTAACGTCGATCCCGATCCAGCGCCGCCCCAGCTCTTCCGCTGCGAGTACCGCAGTGCCGCAACCGCAGAACGGATCCAGCACGATGTCCCCTGGGTTCGACGACGTCTCGATGATCCGCTTCAGCAGGTTGAGCGGCTTTTGCGTCTCGAATCCGCGCCACTCCTTGTACCTGCTGCTGTTGCGCACTTCCGGAATGTCCGTCCACACTGACCGAGCCCGTGACGGACGAACTTCAAACGCCACATCGTCGTCTTGCGGACTGCGGCCTGTTCGTCGTTCGATCCGCTTGCGGCTCCGCTCTTCTTCCACCGGCTCGTGTTTGATCGAGCCGTACAGCACGGTCTTGCCGTCATCCTCGAGATACCGCCCCCAGCGCGCCATCATCTGTTCCGACACCTCGTCCTGCCGCGTGCGATGGAACGTCCACTGCTTGCCGCGCGAGTAGAACAGCAGCGTGTCGTGCTTGCGCGGGTAGACGTTCTTCGCGCTCGTCAGCGCCGACGCGCGGTAGTGCCAGATGATCTCGTTGCGGTAGTGCTCCGTGCCGAACACCGCGTCCATCATGATCTTCAAGTAGTGGCTGGCGGTCGGATCGCAATGCAGATAAATCGATCCGGTCGGCTTCAGCACCCGCTTCATCTCGCACAGACGCACCGCCATCATCGCCAGATACGCCGTCATCTGGTTCGCGCCCAACGCTTCCACGAGCGAGTCCAGCAGCTTCCCGGCTTCGATACACGGCGTCCGGTCGCTCAGCAGCTCGGCCAGCGCCCGCTCCGATTCGTGCCCCCAGTGCCACGTGTCCTCATACGCCAGGATCTGCGACGGCGCGGCCCGCCCCGATTCGTCCTCGAAGAGCACGTTGTAGTCCGCGTTCGAGTTGAACGGCGGATCGAGGTAGATCAGATCGATCGATTCGTCCGGGATCTGCTCCCGCATCACGGACAGATTGTCGCCGAAGAACAGCGTTCCGCCGAGGTCGTCTACGCCGCTCATGATGCCATCTCACCCGTCGTTGGCTGCGCCGCTCGTCGGCGCAGGTGCAGTCAGTCCCAAACCGCCCGCTCAGTGTAGCGTCGCGATTGGTGTGGCGAGAAGCAGCGCTTCGCCGCCTACAACAGGCGCGGCTGCGCGCCGATGTCCAGCGCGTAGGACGGCGCGAGATAGTCGCCGAAGATGATCGTTGACCACGGATCGAGCTCCCCACGGTGCGCCGACAGCTCCGACGTGCTGTACGGCCGTCCGATGTACGACGACCAGACCGAGAACTCCTCTGTTGCCAGCGGCCGGATCGGCCCCTCGATCACGACCTCATGCACGATGCCGACGTGGCGCGACGACTCCACAGAGGTGTGGTCGACCACCAGGCCGATCGGTGTGATCGAGGTCGGCGCCTCGGCGCACAGTTCCTCAGAAATCTCGCGCGTCAGGGTGGACCGCACGAGGTTCGGAAATTCCGGCGCTTCGGCTTCCCAGTCAATGTGACCGCCCACGACCAGACTCAGCCGCGCCCTCAGGTCGGCCCGCCCCTCTTTGACCCGCCGGAACACGTAGTAGCCGTCGTCTTCGCCGAGCACCAGCGCGCACGGAATCGGCTGGATGAACTCGTCCGAAGCCTCCGCCTCGCTGCGCGGCAGCCAACGCATCCCCGCTTCCGCCGCCCGAAACAGCCAGTCTGCCGATCGCCACGGCGTAAAGCGCTGCCGGTTCTCGACACATCGGCGCGAGATGCAGAGGACCCGCTGATCGCTCATACTTGTTCCTCTGTCCGCGGGCCGAGCGCGGTGTCAAAGATGTCGAGAATGATGTTCGCCACCGCTGCTGCCGTCGTTGTCGGAGTCGTCCCGGCCGATTTGCTCGTGTCGATCAACACGAAGCGCGGGAAACGGTCGGCGTACTTGCGTTGTACTTCTCCGTACGCGTCGTTCAGTTCGGCTAGGAACGCCGTGTTCATCGCCTGTCCTGGTTCGCTGATCAGTTTGTCGCCGCCCTCGCGATCCATTGCGGTCCCAGGGTCCGTTGTGAACAACAGCACTGAGTCGATCTTCGACCGCCAATACTCGATTTGCAGGAAGTCCTGCACTTGATCACGGACCTGATCTGAGATGATTCGCTCGGAAGTGAGGCGGTTCGTTGCAAGCAGCTCGAACCACGCGAGAGCGTCAAACAACCCACGATCGAGGATCGCTAGGTCATATCGGTCTGAGCCGTGCAGACCTTCAAGTACGTGCATCAACGCATACGACGCCGACCACGTGTTGAACGCCATCAGATCGTCTTTGAGGTAGTACGGTGTGCGGCGCGAAGCGCCCTCGGCCGGGGCCAGCACCCTGTATTCGAGCCGCCGAAAGAAATGCCGCACGATTTCGATGCAGGTGCTTTTGCCGCTCTTCGGCGTGCCCGCGAACTCGACGAACACGGGACGCTCAAGCGGCGTGGCGCGCAGCCTGATCAGGATCTGCTCCGCGCGCTTCCGCAGCTCCTCCCGTTCGTCATGCGAGGCCATCGCCGCCCTCCGTGGACAGGTTAGCGGATCCCCTCACTCCGCCGCTGCGTTGCGGCTTTCGGCGCCGGCGTCGCCGAAGATGCCGAACGGGTTCAGCGAGTGCGGCGCGTCGTAGACGTCCATCTGCTCCGTCCGCTTCAGCCAGCCGACCACCACGTAGGTGAACGGCAACGCCACGACCTCGAACAGCGTCTTCACGATCCAGCCGAAGATCGCCCCCTGCGCGGCGGCTTCCCAGCCCCACAGGCCCGATGCGCCGAACGCGATCAGGTAGAAAATCCAGGAGTCCACGCCCTGCCCGACGATCGTCGACACCACCGCGCGCAGCCACAGCATCCGCCCCGCGGTCTTGTTTTTCAGCACCACCATCACTGCCGCGTTGGAGAACTCGCCGACCGTGTAGGCCGCGAAGCTGCCCAGCAGCAGCCAGCCCGTCGTGCCCAGAATCGAGTCGTACGCATCCTGCCCCTCGTAGAACACCGGGCCTGGAATGACGCCCCCCAGCCAGTAGAGGAAGACCATCAGCAGGTTGCAGGCGAAGCCCAGCCAGATCACGCCCCGCGCCACGCGGAAGCCGTAGACCTCCGTCAGCACATCGCTGATGATGTAGCCGATTGGGAAGCAGATCACCGAGACCGAGACGATCACCCAGCTGCCGCCCAGGAAGTCGAAGCCCAGGTCGAACAGGTAGATCGGCTTGCCCGCGAACGTGTTCGAGATCAGCAGCACGGAGACCGCCAGCGCGATGATGATCACCAGCTTGCCCGAGAATCGCATGCGCCGCTCCTGCCCGTGGCCTGTCCTGTGCCCGATGCGCGAATTCTAGCCCCACCGCCGCGCCCGTTCCGAGAATCGGTCAACTAGGCCGCCGCGTTTGGTAGCCTCAGGCCAGACGCGCGCAACGGCGCAGACACGGCGCAGAACTGGGCGCAAGACGAGGAGACCGGGCATGAGCGACCGCATCGGCATGGGCATTTCCAACTTCCCCTTTTCCGACGTCAAGACGATGTGGCGCTGGATCGACCTCTGTGAGGACGCCGGCGTCGACTCGATCTGGCAGACCGACCGCCTGATCTCCGACCAGCCGATGCTCGAATCGATGACCTTCATGGCCGCCCTCGCCGCCGGCACCGAGAAGCTCAAGTTCGGCATGAACGTGGTCGTCGTCGGCTTCCGCGACCCGCTGGTGCTGGCCAAGCAGTGCGCCACCATCGACTTCCTCAGCAACGGACGGCTGCTGCCCGCCTTCGGCGTCGGCGGCGCGTTCGCTCCCGAATGGCGCGTCACCGACCGTCCGATGAAGGGCCGCGGCCCCATCGCCGATGAAGCGCTCACCCTGATGTCGCGCCTCTGGAACGAAGAGTCGGTCACCTTCCACGGTGAGCACTTCCACTACACCAACGCCGTGATGGAGCCCAAGCCCGTGCAGCAGCCGCTGCCGCTCTGGATCGGCGGCGCGAGCAAGGCCGCCATCCGCCGCACCGCCCAGATCGGCACCGGCTGGGTCGCCGGCGTGCAGGGCGCCGACGAGGTCGGCCCCGTCATCCGCCAAATCCGCGCCGCCCTCGCCGAAGCCGGCCGCACCGACTACGAGCCCGACCACTTCGGCGCGGGCTTCGCCTACCACTTCGGCAGCTGGGACGACCCCGATGTGCAGGCGCGCATCGAGGGCTTCCGCCGCCGCCTGCCCGATGTGGACCCGACCAAATTCTTCGCCATCGGCGACGCTTCCGACATCCAGCGGCGAATCGACGAGTACCGCGCCGCCGGCGTGAGCAAGTTCATCGCCAGCCCCCTGGCCCGCGGCGACGCCGCCATGATGCGCCAAACCCAACAGCTGCTCGACGAGGTGCTGCCGGTGGTCCACGCCGAGGCGGCCTGAGCGGCCCTAGGGCCTGTTCGGAAATCGCTCCCGCACGCCCCGCCAAACGCGCTACGCTGGCTTGAGCGTCGCTCCCGCGACGTGTCCTCCGTGAGGAGATTCAGATGACGCGAATGCGTGTTCTCAATTGGAATCGGGGGGAGGGGGGGTGAAAACCTCTCCTAGAGCGCTGTTGCTGGCGCTCCTGACGGCCGTGGCCGCTCTGGTCGCCCTGGCGCTCTCCGCCAGCGCGCAGACGCCGGGCGGTGCCCCGGGTTCAGACGAATCGGGTTCAACGGAGACGGCGCAAGGCTGGATCATCGCCCGCGTCTAGGACCGGACCGGCGAAGACGGCGTCGACGACTACCGGATCGAGTTCGGCTTTTTCCCCGAGTGGGCGTTGGATGAAGCGGAATCGTGGCCCGAGGCGATCGCGTCCCGGTCTGACTGGCTGCCGAGCTCCCGATTTCTGACCAAGAGCCGGCTCGACGCTCTCGCTGCCACGAACAACCGCAACTGGCTGCGCAGCTCGTTGATCAGCGTCCCCGCTCAGTCTGCACGCTCGCTCGGCGGCGACGGCGCCGAGATCACGGGCCGCGTGATCTCGCGCTACAACCCCGATTCCGAAGGCCGTTTGCGTATTGAGTTCGGCTTTGTGCCCGAATGGGCGTTCACCGATACATCGAGCACGGCGGAGGCTATTGAGCGGCTGGGCGAGGACAACCTGCCCCGCGCCCGCTACCTCCGCGTCGCCGCGATCGACGCCAACCGCGATGTCTGGCTGCGCAGCTCGGTGATTGACGTGCCGCTGCGCGCTCCGGTGGTCGTGATCGAGCAGCCGCAGGTGCCGGTGATCGACAGCGTCAGCTGCGTCCCCTCCTCCCCGGCCGTGGACGAGTCCGTGACTTGCACAGCGACGCTCAGCGGCGGCGCTCCCGACTCCCATGCCTGGAGCGGCGGAGGCGGCAGCGGCTCAAGCGAGCGCTACTCCACCAGCTTCAGCAAGGCGGGCGAGTACACCGTCTCGCTGACCGTGACCAACAGCGGCGGCAGCGCCACCGACTTCATCACGATCAACGTAGAGCAGCCGACCGTGCAGGCGCCGATCATCGACAGCATCGACTGCACCAGGTCCCGCGTGTGGGTTAACCCCTCCGGCTACACGGACTGCACTGCCAGTCTCAGCGGCGGCGCGCCGGCTTCCTGGGCCTGAAGCGGCGGCGATCCGTCTCCGCCTTATGTGCATAGGAGCACCGACCGCAGCATCTACGGGGCTCACTTCAGCGCGCCGGACGGCCGCACGATCGAGCGCACGATTTCGCTGACCGTTGAGAACGCGAGCGGCAGCGACACCGAGTCGATCACGATAACTGTCGTACCGGCCGAGCAGGCCCTCAGTATCAGCTGTTCGCCTACGACGGTTGTCGTCGGCGAGACTGTCAGCTGTCAAATAGACAGCAGGCACGGCGACGGGATCCGGGGCTACTACTGGTCTACCCTCGCAGGCTCCGGATCGGTCTCGCCGGTCAACAGCGTCACCTCAACCTACAGCCCCAGCTTCAGCAGGACCGGTGTGAAGACCATCAGGCTCAGCGTCACTCGACGATGGCTCAACCGCGACGCCAACGTCGCAACAACCACGGTCACCGTCAACCTCCTGAGCGGGCTGCCGCGGATCGACCGTAACAGTTTTAGCTGTTCGCCGTCGTCGCCCACGGTGGGCGACGACGTGACCTGCACGGCGGCGGTGAACGGCGGCGAGCCGGATTCCTGGGCCTGGAGTGTGCGACCGAGCCGCGTCGCCGACAACGCGAGCGGTTCGAGCGAGCGCTTCACAACCAGCTTCAACAGGCCGGGCGTTTGGGATGTCCGGCTCGTTGTGCGCAATGACGTCGGCGGCGACAGCTACGAATTCCTCCTGGAGGTTGCGTCGCCGTCTCCGGTGATCGACAGCATTACGTGTTCGCCGTCGTCGCCGACCGTGAACGAGTCCGTCGCCTGCACGGCGGAGCTGGGCGGCGGCATGCAAGATGCCTGGGTTTCCTGGGCCTGGAGCGGCGGCGCATCAGACGGCGACCGCGCCGCCTATAACACCAGCTTCGGCTCGGCCGGCTCCGGGACCGTCTCGCTCACCGTGACCAACAGCGCGGGCAGCGACACCGACAGCCTCACTCTGACCGCTCTGCCTCCGCCTCCGGTCATCAACGGCATTACGTGTTCACCCGCATCGCCCACTGTGGACCAGTCCGTCACCTGCACGGCGACGCTGAGCGGCGGCGCGCCCGACTCTTACGCCTAGAGCGGCGGCGCATCCAGCGGCAGCGGCGCAACCTACACTACCAGCTTCGGCGCGACGGGCGAAACCGCCGTCTCGCTTACCGTGACCAACAGCGGCAGCAGCGACACGGAGTCGACGACTGTGTCCGTTGCCGAGCCGCTGCAAGCGCCGGTGATCGACGGCATTGCGTGTTCCCCCTCCTCGACGAACGTAGGCCGGGAATTCATCTGCACGGCGACGCTCAGCGGCGGCGCGCCCGACTCTTACGCCTGGAGCGGCGCAGCAAACGGCAACAAAGCCGCGTATCAAGCGTTCTTCAGATCGGCCGGCTCCAAGACTATCTCGCTCACCGTGACCAACAGCGCCGGCAGCGACACGGACTCGACCACCGTATCCGTTGTCGTGGTGCAAGCACCGGTGATCTACAGTGTCGACTGTTCGCCCGAGTCGCCGACGGTGGGCGAGTCCGTGACTTGTACGGCGACGCTCAGCGGCGATGCGCCGGATACCTATTACTGGATCGGCGGCGCTTCAAGCGGCAGCAGCGCCGAGTACAGGACGAGCTTCAGCTCGGCCGGTTCCAAGACCGTCGCACTCGAAGTGACCAACGTTACCGGCTCCAGCCTTGGCGTCGTCCGCCTGACCGTTCTGCCTCCACCTCCGGCGATCAACGGCATCACCTGTTCGCCGCCGTCGCCGACGGTGGACGAGTCCGTCACCTGCACGGCGACGCTCAGCGGCGGCGCTCCCGCTTCCTACGCCTGGAGCGGCGGCGCTTCAAGCGGCAGCGGCGCAACCTACACGACCAGTTTCGCTACGGCGGGCGAGCACACCGTCTCGCTCACCGCGATCAACGCCGGCGGCAGCGACAGCTCGTCGCGCACGCTCACCGTTCCCCCCGCGTCGCCATGGCCTGCACAGCCGGACTCAGCGGCAGCGGTTCAGGCGAGCGCTCCACGACCGACTTCAGCCCGGCTGGCGAGGCAGCCGTCTCGCTCACGGTGTGGAGCAGCATCAACGGCGACATCTATGCGGCCACCCGAACCGTCGTCGCCGCCTCCGGAAACTAACGGCCTCAACAGCCTGCCCATGGAGAGCTTCGCCGCCGGCATCCAGCGTCCTCTGCCACTGCGCGACATCTTCCCCTGGAGGGAGGAAAAGGCGGTGATGCGCTATTCTTCCAAGTGATGCAGAGGCGGCGCACAGCGCACGGGCGCAGGCGTCGCGCGGAAACGACAGGGGGCGACGGTGGCCGACGGCGGCATCCCGAACAGGAATCGGGCGGACAGCGTGCTGACCATCTACCGCGACGCGATGCGGCAATACATCGCGCCAATCCTCGAGCGCGAGCACGGGCCGAACTGGATCCGCTCGCAGGTGCTCAACGAGCAGGCGCGCGAGCGCAGCGAGCGCAGCTATGCCCGACGGCTGCAATCGCTCGAGTCCGGCTCGCCGCCCCACCGCCTGATCGACCTCGCCGACATCCCTTTTGTGATCGACCATAATCGCAGCGCATTCCCGACGCTGGACAGGGCAGATACCGCCCGGATGCACACCATCCGCGATCTGCGCAACGAGATTCATCACCCCAATGCTGAAGGCGATTGCACACGTGAGGAAGCCGACGCGGTCGCGGGCTTGTGCGTCCTCGCTTTGGAGCGCTGCGGCCTCTCCGAGGCGGCGGAGAATGTCCGCAGCCTGTCGTCGGCAAGCCCCACGACTGCGGCCCCCGAAGCGGATCTGCAGAAGGAGCGCGCTCGTCGCGAATGGGACAAGGAGCGGCTCTCGGCAAAGCCCGACGAGGAGTTGACAGCCCTGGAGCGCCAGCGCCTCGACGACATCGCATGGGAGGAGGAATGGGAACGGCGGGAGCAGGAGCAGCTCGATCGTGAGCGTAGAGAGCGAGAACGGCAGGAGCAGGAACGGCTGGATCGTGAGCGTAGAGAGCGGGAACGGCAGGAGCGGGAACAGCTGGAGCGTGAGCTCAGAGAGCAGGAACGGCAGGAGCAGGAACGGCTGGAGCGTGAGCTCAGAGAGCAGGAACGGCTCGAGCGTGGGCGCAGAGAGCAGGAACGGCTCGAGCGTGGGCGCAGGGAGCTGGAACGGCTGGAACAGGAACGCAGAGAGCATGAGCGGATCGCGCGAGCGCGGGAGCTGGAACGGTTGGAGCGTAAACGTAGAGAACGGGAATGGCGAGAGCAAGAACGGAAACGGCAAGAACGGGAGCACCGAGCGCCGGCGGGGAAGTTCGTATCGGTAAGTGCTGGCTGGGCGTACAGTCTTGGGCTGCGAGAGGGTGGGTTTGTCGTCGGTTGGGGCAACAAAAAATTTGGCCAGTGCGATGCACCGACGGGGAAGTTCGTATCGGTGAGCGCTGGCGATTATCATAGTCTTGGGCTGCGTGAGGACGGCACGGTGGTCGGCTGGGGCGATAACGGAGATGGCCAGTGCGATGCGCCGGCGGGGAAGTTCGCAGCGGTGAGCGCTGGTGGCGGCCACAGTCTCGGCCTGCGCGAGGACGGCACAGTAGTCGGCTGGGGCGATAACGGAGATGGCCAGTGCGATGCGCCGGCGGGGAAGTTCGCAGCGGTGAGCGCTGGTGGCGGTCACAGTCTCGGGCTGCGTGAGGACGGCACGGTGGTCGGCTGGGGCGATAACGGAGATGGCCAGTGCGATGCGCCGGCGGGGAAGTTCGCAGCGGTGAGCGCTGGTGGCGGCCACAGTCTCGGCCTGCGCGAGGACGGCACAGTAGTCGGCTGGGGCGATAACGGAGATGGCCAGTGCGATGCGCCGGCGGGGAAGTTCGCAGCGGTGAGCGCTGGTGGCGGTCACAGTCTCGGCCTGCGCGAGGACGGGACTATCGTTGTCTGGGGCGCTAACAGTTAAGACCGGCCTAACGTGTCTCCTGATCTGCGGATCCGGTAAGTGTTCATCGTGAAGCGTAGAGATGCCCGCGGCACGCAAGGGTATGATGGTAGAGAAGCACAGCGAGCCGACAGTCACCGCCGCAGGGAGCGGCGCACGCGGCGCACTGCGGCGCGGCGCACCGTTGCGCGCATGCCCTGGGCGCGGCGCAGATCCGCCGCCGCTTCCGGCAGCAGCGACGGATCGCCTACCACCAGCGCGTCCGACCAGTTGCGCAGCGACTGATTGGTCACCGGCCCCTGCAAATCCTGCCCGAACCGCGTGAAGCGCCGCCAGTCGGGCCCGCGCACGGAGCGCGTGAAGACGGCGCGCCCGGCCTCGATGCAGAGCACCACGCCGCCCGCCACATCCCAGATCTTCGCTCCCTCGAAGACCGACATCTGCACGCTGCCCTCGGCCGCGAGCGTCAACTCGACGGCGCAGCTGCCCAGCGTGCGCACCACGCCGAAGCGCCGCCCGGCCGGGCCGGTCACGCCGCCCGTCCCGCTCGGCACCGTGCTGAGCCGGCTCGACGACGGCATCGGCGGCAGCGCGGTATCGACGGGCGCGCCGTCGAAGCGCAGCCCCGAGCCGCGGTGCGCGTGATAGACGCCCGGCCGCATGTGGCGGTTGGTCGGCAGGAAGATCGCGCCCGCCACCGGCGCGCCGCGCTCCAGCACTCCAATCGAGCAGGCGAACATGCCCAGCCCGTTGATGAAGTTCGAGGTGCCGTCGAGCGGGTCGATCACCCAGACCACATCCGCCTGCTCCGGCCCCGCGTCCTCGCGCTCCTCGCCCACCACGCCGTGCTCGGGAAAGCGCTCGCCCACCTCCGCGCGCACCATGTCCTCGATCGCCCGGTCCACCTCGGTCACCGGATCGTGCGCGTTGTCGTCCTTGTATTGCACATTGAGCGCCGACTGGAAGCGATCGAGCAGAATCTCGCCGCCGCGCGCCGCCAGCGCGCGCGCCGTCTGGTCGAGCTCCGCCAGCTGCATCGGGGTGAGCGCGGACATAGCGTGATGTTACCCCGCCCGCCGCATTAGCCCGCCCCCGCTGCGTTGCGGCGCGTACACTGGCTGCACACAGGGGCGCTGCCATGGGGGAGGAGCGGACGATGACCAGCCAATCAGCCAGTCAAGCCGGTGAGGGGACGGAGACGCTGCGAGCGATGGGCGGGCCGGGCGTCGCGCATGTGCGGGCCGGCGCGGCGGCCTCCGCCGCCAGCATCGCCACCGATGTGGATTGGGAGAGCGCGGTCGAGCGAGTGCTGCCCGAGCTGGCCGCCGTCGAGGCGCCCGACCTGCTGCTCGTCTTCATCGACTCCGCTTTCGCCGACCACTACCAGCAGATCATCGATCGCTTGCGCGAGGCGACCGGCGCGCGGCATCTGATCGGCGCGAGCGGCCAGAGCGTGATCGGCTCATCGCTCGAAGCCGAAGACGGCCACGCCGTCGCCGCCCTGGCGATGCGCCTGCCCGACGCCGAGCTCACGCCGCTGCCGATCGACCCGCAGCAGATCGACGACGACACGTTCACGCCGCTCGAGCGCGGCCCCGATGTCTGGCTGATGTTCACCAACCCGTTCACGATCGTGACCGACCGCCTCGTCGCCCATCTGCAGCAGACGAAGCCCAGCCTGGTGCTGCTGGGCGGGATGGCGTCGTCGCACCGCCAGGCCGAGGGCGCGGCGGTGTTCATCGACGACCGCGTGCTGCGCAGCGGCGGCGCGATGCTCGGCCTCTCCGGCGTGCGCGTGCGCCCCGTCGTCGCGCAGGGCGCGGAGCCGCTCGGTCAGCCCTGGATCGTGACCGAATGCACGGCCAACATGGTGCAGACGCTCGGCTCGCGCCCGGCGCTGGAGGTGCTGACCGAAACGCTCTCCGAACTGGACGAGACAACCCGCGAGCGCGCCGCGCGCAACCTGCTCGTCGGTCTGGCGATGGACGAGTACAAGGACACCCACGAGCGCGGCGATTTCCTGGTCCGCAACGTGATGGGCGCGGACCGCGAGTCGGGCGCGCTGGCGATCAACGAAGCGCCGCGCGTCGGCCAGACCTTCCAGTTCCAATTCCGCGACGCCGGCGCAGCCGACGACGATCTGCGCGCCCGCCTCAACTCGGTGCGCGACGCGCTGGGCGAGGGCGAGGAAGTGCTCGGCGCGCTGCTCTGCTCATGCAACGGACGGGGGCGCGGTCTGTTCGGCGAGCCCGATCACGACGCCGCGGCGTTGGAGCAGGCGTTCGGCCCGCTGCCGACGGCGGGCTTCTTCTGCAACGGCGAAATCGGCCCCGTCGGCGGCGTCAACCACCTGCATGGTTTCACCGCCTCCATCGCGCTGCTCACCACCGGCGGCGGTCCGGCGCCGGTGGATTAAGCGTCGATCCTCGGCGAGCTGGTGCGCCACGTGGCAGTCAGTCCAAGGAACACGATGAGTGCGGCATTCATCTGTTCAATCGTGTCGCTGTTGAGTTCCCCAATCCGCACCCCCAATCGCGATCGTTGCACGGTTGTGACCTTATCGACCATAATCTGGGACTTCATCGCGAGTCCGTTGGCGGCAGTCGGATTGACACTCACACGGAACATCGAGGGCATGGTCTCGTCGGTGGTCAGCCCGCAAACTGTGATCGAATCGAGGTCCACAGCATCGTCATCTTGAACGATGACCGCCGGGCGAGGTTTCGCTGTGTAGTCGCCGCCACCGGCAATCGTCCAGATTTCCCCACGCTTCACTCGTTGAAGAGAATCGAGATCGACTCGACGAATTCCATGTCCTCTTTCGCTTGCGGGCTCTCGTTTATGGCGCGCACCTCGCGCCGGATCCGTTCCCGAAATTCCGGATCGCTCGTGTCCGGCAGCCACATCACATGCGGTCGCAGCCCCTGATCCCACAGGCGCTGGTACTCCTCGCTCTCCGGATCGAGAGATGGGCGATGTTCTGGCGCAGCCGACATTGCGGAACCTCCACTTGTCGCTCAGGATAGCCGATCACGCTCCGCGTCGTTGTCGTCATCAAAGAGGACCGAGACGGACTCGATGAAGTCCATGCTCTCGTCCTCGTGCTCGCATATGGCGATTCCCCTGCACTCCCGACGAATTTCGGCTGCGATCTGCGGGTCGTCCAGGTCAGGCATCCAGAACATGCGCGGGCGCAGGCCTTGGTCCCACAGGCGCTGGTACTCTTCGCTCTCCGGGTCCAGGGACGGTCGCGGCTCAGGCGTTGCCGACATCGTCATTCTCCTGCCGACCCCAACATACCCCGTCAGCCTGCGACCGGACGCTGCCAGATCGCCACATCCCAGAACTGGTCGAACTTGCGGCCCGCCTCCGGCAGCACGCCCACCCGCGCGAAGCCCAGCCGCTCGTGCAAACGCTCCGACGCATCGTTGGGCAGCGTGATCAGCGCGAACGCGCGGTGCAGCCCCTCGTCCGCCAGCGCGTCGAACAGTGCCTCGTACAACGCTCGCCCCACGCCGCGGCCCGTTTCGCCCGCCAGACAGTACACGCTCGTCTCCACGCTCGTCCGGTACGCCGCCTTGCGATGCCACGGGCCACTGTACGTCATACCGACGATCCGCCCCGCATCTTCGGCCACGAGTACGCGGTACGGACCGCTCGGCGCGTAGTTGGCGAACCACTCCGCGCGACGACGCTCCACCGTCCACGGCTCAAGGTCGAACGTCGCGGGCGACGTTTCGATGTAGTGGTTATAGAGCGCCGTCAGTGCCGGGATATCGGCGTCGACGGCGGCGCGGATGTGCGGCGACGGACGATCAGCCACTGATTAGCCGACCCGATCAGCCAACGCGCCGCTCTCCGAGCACGGCCGGTTTGAAGACCCGCTCGATCTCCTCCGCCGCGCGCTCCACATCCCAGCGCTCGGTGGCCGACAGCTGCCGCTGCACCGCATACTGCGTGTAGAGCGAAATGTCGTAGCCCATCGCGCCGATCACCTGCCCGTTCAGCCAGTCCGACGCCTCCGACGCCATGTAGACGATCGGCACCGCCACGTTGGCCGGCGACATCCGCGGATCGGCCTCCGTGCTCTCGGTCACCACGCCGCTGCGCCGCTCGTCCGGCACGGTGTCCGTCATCCGCGTCGCCGCGCCCGGCCCGATCGCGTTGGAGGTCACCCCGTAGCGCCCCAGCGCGTTGGCGCAGGAGTAGGTGAAACCCACGATGCCCAGCTTGGCCGCCGCGTAGTTCGGCTGCCCCGGCGCCCCGAACAGACCAGAGCCCGATGTGAAATTGATCAGCCGGTAGTGCCCCTCGCGCTGCTGCCGCCAGTAGATCGAGGCGTACTTCGTCGTGTTGAACGTGCCCTTCATATGCACGTCCACCACCGCGTCCCACTCCGCTTCGGTCATGTTGAAGACCATCCGGTCGCGCAGAATGCCGGCCACGTTGACCAGAATGTCCAGCCGCCCGAAGGAGTCCAGCGCCTGCTGAATGATGCCCTCCGCCGCGTTGTAGTCGGCCACCGAGGCGTAGTTCGCCTCCGCCTGCCCGCCGGTGTCGTTGATCAGCGCGACTACCTCGTCTGCGGGGCCGGACGCCGCTCCCGTGCCGTCCACCGAGCCGCCCAGGTCGTTGACCACGACCTTCGCGCCTTGCGCCGCGAACAGCTTCGATATCTCCGCGCCGATCCCGCGGCCCGCGCCCGTCACAATCGCCACTCGGTCGTCAAGCATCCCCATGAGAATGGTCCTTCCTGTCTGTCGCTCGGTCCGCCGCGCGCCTAGCCGAAGAAGCCGCCGCCCGCCACGGCCGGCTTGAAGATCTCCTCAAACTGCGCCGCCGCGCCCTCGACGCTCCAGCGTTCCGTGCCGCGCATCTGCCGAATCACCGCCGGCTTGTTGAACAGCTGCAGGTCGTAGCCCGACGCGCCAACTATCTGCCCGTTCAGCCAGTCCGACTGCTCGGAGGCCATGTAGACGATCGGCACCGCCACGTTGGCCGGCGAGCGCTGCGGATCTTCCTCGGTGGACTCCACTGAGCCCTCGCGCCGCCGTTCTTCCGGCACCGTGTCCGTCATCCGCGTCGACGCCCCCGGCGAAATCGCGTTCGCCGTCGCGCCGTAGCGCCCCAGCGCGTTCGCGCAGGAGTAGGTGAAGCCGACCACGCCCATCTTGGCCGCCGCGTAGTTCGGCTGACCCGGCGCGCCGAAGATGCCCGAGACCGACGAGAAGTTGATCAGCCGGTAGTGCCCCTTGCGCTCCGTGCGCCAGTGAATCGAGGCGTACTTCGTCGTGTTGAACGTGCCCTTCAGATGCACGTCCAGCACCGCGTCCCACTCCGCTTCGGTCATGTTGAAGACCATCCGGTCGCGCAGGATGCCCGCCGTGTTGACCAGGATGTCCAGGTCGCCGAACGTGTCGATCGCCTGCCGGATGATTCCCTCCGAAGCGTCGTAGTCCGCCACCGAGGAGTAGTTGGCCACGGCCTCGCCGCCGGTGTCGTTGATGAACGCCACCACCTCGTCGGCCGGTGCCGAAGCCGCCCCGCTGCCGTCCACCGAGCCGCCCAGGTCGTTCACCACGACCTTCGCGCCTTCAGCCGCGAACAGCTTCGAAATCTCCGCCCCGATCCCGCGTCCCGCGCCGGTCACTACCGCCACGCGGCCGTCAAGCATTCCCATGATCCCGATCATCCTTCCTGAGCCGGCCGATCCCCGACCAGCCGAAGCAAGCTCTGTACCGCGCCGCGAAGCTCAAGGCCCGCAGCACACCCGCAGGCTACCACCGCCCGCTCCTTACCGCCCGCCCCTGCGCATTCTTCCCACCCTCTCTTCTTCTCGTCATTCCCGCCCCTCTCTCTACTCCGTCATACCCGCGCTTGCCGCGGAGCCTGCCCCCGGCCCGAACGGGGGTATCTCGACGCGACCGGCACCAAAGCCCCGAGCCGCCGCCCGACGCCGTTCGCAGGAACCCGGGGCTTGGTCTCGCCAACGGACGCCGTATGGGCCCCAGATCAAGTCTGGGGCGACGGATCCCGGGGATGCGGGGGTTGGAGGGTGCGCGGGCCGATTCCCGCTCGGGGGCGGGAATGACGGAGAAGGGGCGGGAATGACGAAGAAAGGGGGCGGGAATGACGGAGAAGGGGGCGGTGCGGGTGCCGGGTACCGCTCACGTCGAGATACCCCCGTTCGGGCCGGGGGCAGGCTCCGCGGCAAGCGCGGGCATGACGAAGTGGGGGTGGCGCGGGTATGACGGAGTGGGCGCGGGGAGGCGGAGGGCGGCGCGGGAGACGGAAGTGTGAACACGCCCTAGTGCCGCGGACCCTGGCGGCCCGGTGCCGGCTTGCTTTCTGCGAACTCCCGGGTTGTGGCGGTCTCGCGGATGACCGCCTCATAGAGCGCGAGCACGGGCGGGCCCTCCAGCACCTCGCCGACCGTGCCCTGCGCGTGCGCCCGACGGAACGCCTCGCTTTGCGTCCAGGCGTGAAACGCTTCCGCGCTCTCCCACTGCGAGAACGAGATGTAGTCGCCGGCCTCCGCGCCGCGCAGCAGCATGAACTGCACGAAGCCCGGCACCTCGGCCAGATACGACTCCCGCCGCTTCCAGATTTCCTCCCACTGCTCCTCGCGGTCCAGCTTCACGCTGAAACGGTTCATGGCCAGGTACATCGTCGGCTCCATCCTCTGGGGCATCTCGCGGGCTGCGCGCCGATCGCACAGCTCGCACAACACGGTGTCAGTTTACGCTGAAACCGGATCGTGTCTGATCAGCAGGAAGGCGGTCTTCGTCATGCCCTTGCATCGTGCGCGGTTCGCGCTGGCCGCCGTCGTTCTGGCGGGGCTGGCGCTGGCCGCCTGCTCAGGCGGCGTCTCGGAAGAGGAAGGCGACGCGCTGGCGCGCGAGACGGCGCTGGCTGCCGCCGTCGCGCAGCGCGCCCAGCTGATCGCCGCCCTCGAACCGCTCGATCCGCTCCGCTACCACCACCTCGACCCGATGATCCGCGACGAAGGCCGCATCCCCACCGACGCCATCGTCTGGGCCGAGCGCGCCCGCGAGACGCTGCGCTGGGTTGGCTGGCCGGCCGAGCTGCGCGATCACGTCGCGCAGTACACGGAGTGGCTCGACGCGCTGCTCGACGCGCTGCTGGCGAACGACGCCGAAGCCGCCGGCGAGCCGTCGCGGATTGTGCATGCGCTGGCGCATACCTTTGAGGCGGCGCTCGAAGCGTGGCTCGACGGCAGGTCCGTGCCCGATCCACCGCCGCTCGCCGGCCTCGAACCGCCGATGCATCGCCACTCCGCCGACAGCGAGATGAGCGACGGGATGAGCATGAACGATGAGCAGGAGCACGATTCGCACGGTGAGTCACAGGGCGCGGACGAGTAGCGCCGCCCTACTGGCCCTCCTGTCGATGCTGGGCGGCCTCTGCGCGGCGCTTGCCGTCGCCGCGCCCGCAGCGGCGCACGCGGCCTACGCATCATCCGCGCCCGCCTTCGGCGAAGTGCTGGAGACCGCGCCCGACCAGATCGAGCTGCGTTTCACGCAGCAGCTCTTCCGCCGCGAGGGCGCGAATCAGCTCCGGATCGAGCGCGCCGCCGACGGCGCGGCGGTCGCGCTGGGCGACGTAACGATCGACAACGCAGACCGCGCCGCCATGCGCGCCCGGGTGCTCGAACCGCTGCCGCTCGGCCGCTATCTGGTCTCCTGGCAAAACCTCTCGGCCGACGACGGCGACACCGACAGCGGCGTCTATCCCTTCTACGTCGGCGTCGCACCCAACGCGGGGGAGGAAGCGGCCGACCGCGCCCTCGCCGACGCGCTGCTGATCGCTTACCCAGGCGACGAACCTGAGAATGCCGCCGTCGATGCCGAGCCTGAGCCGTCGGCGCCGACCGTCGTGCGGCGCGAGGATGCGCCGAGCGGCGGGATCGCGGCGTCCTCGATCATCTGGCTCGTGTTCGGCGGCGTCGCGCTGGCCGCTGTCGGCCTGTCGCTGCGCCGCTTCGGACGCTCGCTGTGACCCGCGCCGCAACCGGCATGGCACTGTTTGGGGCGCTGTTGTCGGCAGCGCTGCTCGCGGCCGCCTGCGGCGGCGGCGAGCCGGAGCGCCCCGACGCGCTGCCCGTGCCCGGCCTCGCCGCGTTCACGATCGGCGTCGACCTCTGGCTGCGCGAGGGCGGCGAGGAGCGGCTGATCGTCGAGGCCGACGAGGGACGGCAGGTGCTCTCGCCCGCGATCTCGCCCGACGGAGGCCGGATTGCGTTCGTCTTCTTCCAGGTCACGAGCGGCGAACAGAACGGGCGCATGCTCACTGTCGGCGCGGACCTCGCTGTCTGGGATGCCGACGGCGGGGTGCGGATCGTGCTCGAGCACGGCGAGCGCTCCGAGTACTTCTGGAACCCGCGCTGGACGCCCGACGGCCAATCGCTGATCTACACGCACGAGGCGCCGGGCATGGAGATCGCCGTCGAGCGCTTGGATCTGGCGACCGGCCAAACCCGCGTGCTCCGCTCAGTCGCTCGAGGCGCCGACATCGCCCCCGACGGACAACGCCTCGTCTTCATCGACGACCCCTACGGCGGCGCGCCGCGCCTATTGGTGCGCGACCTGCAAAGCGGCGCAGAGCACCCGCTCAACGCTGCCGGCGACTGGGAAATCTACGTCTTTCGCATTCCCAAATGGACGCCCGACGGCCGCTCGATCGTCTTCGCCGGTGCAACCCAACTCCCCACCGTCTCCGGCGACCCGCTGCTCGCCGTGCGCAGCAACAACGGCCCCGAAGACATCTGGCGCGTCGCCGCCACCGGCGGCCAGCCGGAGCTGATCGCCGCTGTCACCGAGGACCAGCCCGATTTCGCTGTCTCCGACGACGGACGCCATGTCTTGGTCCGCGGCTCCTTCGGCGTCTACATCACCGCGATCCCGGCGGGCGGTGCGCCCTTCGCGGTCGCGCCGGGCGAGTTTCACGGCTGGCATGACTGGCGCGGGCGGCTCACGGACGCGCAGTGGCGCGATCTGGTCAACCGCGCCGCCGCGGGCGAGCAATGAGATGCCCCCGCCGCCTGGCGCTGCTTGCGATCGTGCTGGTTGCCGCCTGCGCCGCGCTGCTGCACGACGCGCCGCCCGCCTCCGCCCACGCCCTGCTGGCCCGCGCCGACCCGCCAATCAACGCCGCGCTGCGCGAATCTCCAACCGCCGTGACGCTCTTCATGACCGAGCCGCTCGAACGCAATTACAGCAGCGTGCAGGTGCTCGACAGCGCCGGACAGCGCCGCAATATCGGCGCAACCGAATTCTCCGACGCCGACGCCACGCGCATGCGCGTCAATGTCCTCCGCCTGAGTCCGGGTATCTACACCGTCGTCTGGCGCACGCTCTCCCAGATCGACGGCCACACCTGGACCGGCTCCTACGTTTTCTCCGTGCTCAACGCCGACGGCAGTGCGCCCGAAGGCGCGGGCGTCGTCGTGGACCTTGGACGTTCCGGCCCACCCACGGCCGCCGATGCCGCCGTCAAAGCCGTCGGCTTTGCCGCCCTCACCCTGTTTGTCGGCGCGGTCGCTTTCTGGATCGCCGCCGGCCGATTGCCCGCGCCGCGCCCCGATCTGGTCGAATCGACCGTCAGGCCCGCGCTGGCTGTCGCCGTTGCGCTGGGCATCCTCACGACCGGCTACGAGGCCGTCTCCGCCGCGCTCGAACTGGGCGGCGATGCGGGCGGTTGGGGCCTGCTCGACGAAATCCTCTTCGAGACGCGCCTCGGCCTCTGGTTCAACCTGCGCTGGGCGGCGCTGGTCGTCGCCGCCCTCCTGCTCGTCGGCACGGCTCGCCGGCCGATTGCGCAGGACATCCGCATTCCGTTTGCGCTTCTCGCAATCGCTTGGCTCGCTTCCTCCGCCGCAATTTCGCACGGCGCGGCGATCGCCGCGGGCGGCGTCTGGGGCGCGCTTTTCGACGCGCTCCATCTGGGCGCGGCGGCGCTCTGGATTGGCATGCTGGCTGTCCTGATCGTCGTCCTCCGACGCGGGCGCGACGCCCCCGCCCGCCACTGGCGCATCGCCCTCGTGCGGCGCTTCTCCGTCATCGCCGCCGCAACGGCCCCCATCCTGCTCGCCGCCGGACTGCTTAACGCCCTGATCCAAATCCCCGACGCCCGCGGCCTGACCGAAACCGATTGGGGCGCAGCTTTCATCGCCAAACTGATCGCCCTTCTCCTCCTCTTCGTTGCCGCCGCGACCAATGCCGTCGTACTCCGCCCCCGCGCCGCGCAGGGCGGACATTGGCGCGCCGAGCGCTGGTTCGCGCCAATGATGCGGATCGAACTCACCCTCGCCGCCATCGTGCTCGTCATAACCGGCACCCTCACCCAGCTTCCCTCTCCGGCCAGCGCCCTGCCCGACACCGAGCAGCGCGATAACACCACCACCCAAACCGTCGCCCGTGCCGATCTGCTCGCGCAGCTGACCATCTCCCCCAACCTCGTCGGCTTCAACCGCTGGGAAATCCGCATCACCGACGCCGCAGGCGAGCCGCCCGCCAACCCAGTCGAAGCCGTCCGCCTCCGCTTCCGTTACGACGACCCCGGCGTCGGCCCCGTCGCCGCGCCCGCCGTCGCCGAAGGCGGCGGCGTCTTCAGCCTCGAAGGCGCGTACTTCGGTCTGGCGGGCAGCTGGACCGTCGAAGCCGAACTCCGCCGCGCGAGCGGCGACGACCTGATCGCCGCCGTCCAAACCGATGTCGTCCCCGGCTACCAGACCGTCCTGCCCTGGGACACCGGCGCGCCCGGCGCGCTCGCTCTGCCGCTGACCCAAATGGACTGGAACGGCGTCGGCGCGCTCTGGGCGTTCGTGCTCGGCGGCCTGCTGCTCGCCAACCGACGCCAGCTCCGCGACCGCTTCGGCCTGCGCGCCGGCGACGCGAGCCTGGCCGGCGGCGCGCTCGGCCTGATCGCCGCTGTCGTCTTGCTCACCGGCCTCCATGTCGATCCCGGCCGCACGCTGCAAAACCCCATCGAGCGCACCCCCGAATCCGTCGAGCGCGGCGCGGCTCTCTTCGCCCGCAACTGCGCCAGCTGCCACGGCGATACCGGGGCAGGCGATGGACCCCTCGCCGACACCCTCCCCGCGCCGCCCGCCAACTTCACCGTTCACGTCCCCTTCCACCCCGACGGCGTGCTCTTCGCCTGGATCACCGACGGCATCCGCGGCACCGGCATGCCCGCCTGGCGCAATCAACTCAGCGAGCAGCAGCGTTGGGACCTGGTCAACTTCCTCCGCCGCAACTTCGACCCCCTCACACCCTCCACCCCCTAACTCGGGTGCCCACAAAATGTGAGATACGGGAGGGCAGCCGCTCAGTCACCCTCGGCCGGCGAAAGCCCGTGCCGCCGGCGGTAGTGCCTCGCCGTCGGCGGCCCCAGATCAGGCGGCAACTCCCGCTCCGCGGCATCCAACAGCCGGATCAGAGTGCGGATCTCTCCGAGCGCGAAGGCAAAGTAGTCACTCTCCCAGCTGTCGTCGTAGAAATTCTGATGCGCGGCCAACGCGACTTCAAACAGAGCGCTGACCTGCGGGTTGCCGATGTAGTGGGCGACATAACGAACGATCTCCCGTCCGTCCGCATGGCTTCTGTACGGCCAGTCTCGCCCGGCCGCAAACGCCTTGACGCGATGCGCAACCGCGCCCCACAACTTCTCCGACGCCTGTAGACGATCGCCTTGCACGATCATCTCGTCCGCGTGCTCGAGCAGCCGACGGTAATGGACGTCGTGGCTCTCAATGGGCGAGAGCGGGCCGTCAGCGCTGCGGGTAGCCACTGCAAAATCGCTCTCGCTGCGCTGGCGCGGCGGCTCAGTCGCCGTTGGAGGCAGCGGGCGCGAGACCGTGTCGCCGGCGGTAATACTTGGCCGTCGGCGGCTCCAGATCAAGCGGCAACGCGCGCTCCGCGGCATCCAACAGGTCGATCAGGTCGCCGATCTCTTCAATCGCGGAAGCGAACTCCTCGTCCTCCCAGTCGTCGTCGTAGACATTCTGGCAAGCGCCCGCCGCAACCGCGAACAGAGTGCTGATCCACGGATTCCCGACATGGTCGGCGACATGATGCACAATCACCCGCCCGTCCGCCTGACTCTCGAATGGCCACCCCCGCGCGGCGGCGAGCGCTGCAATGCGCCGCGCCGCCGCCCCCCACAACTGCTCCGACGCCCGTCGGCGATCGCCCTGCGCGATCATCTCCGCCGCGTGCTCCAGCAGCCGCCGACAGTAGACAGCATCGCCCTCGATGGGCGGGCTTGGGGCATCGGCGCTGCCGGTAGTCATCGCGCAATCACTCTCACGCCGGCGCGACCCCCGCGCCGTCTGCCGCCCATTGTGCCACACCAAGCGCACAGTCTGATATGCTCGCCCCAGCCGCACGGCAAGACGCGCACAGCGGAGGATCACCATGGTCACCTCGATCGAAAACCCCGGCCTCTACCTCGACTGGCTCAACCTCGAAACCGACGACGAATTCGAAGTCGAACCGGGGCGCAAGGGCATCACCCTCGCCTCCATCAACCAGCGCATGGTCAGCGCCGACGGACACGACGAGGCCGACTCCCGCTCCTTCGCGCCCCGCGGCATCACCGCCGACCCCCGCTCCAACGCGCACGGACGCCAGTACCGCGACAAGGGCGATGTCTGGTCCGAGAGCGCCATGCTCCTCTACGAAGAGGCCCTCCAGCGGCAGTGGTCCAGCGCCCGCGACATCCCCTGGGACACCATCGGCGATCAGCCCGACGACATCGAGCGCGCCATGTGTACCCTCTGCACCTTCCTCACCCAGGTCGAATTCATCGCCGGCGACGTGCCCGGACGCTTCCTCGAAACCGTCCACCCCGACTTCTTCGAGTCCCAGCTCTTCCTCGGCACCCAGCTGATGGACGAAGCGCGCCACCTCGATGTCTTCCGCAAGCGCGCCCTCGTCAACGGCGGCGGCCTCTCCCCCGCCGGCCTCGGCGCCGTCGGACTGCTCGCCCTCGACGACTTCACCGAAATGACCGCCATCCTCCACCTCTTCGCCGAGGGCCTCGTCCAGTCCCTCTTCCGCATGGGCGAACTGATCGGCCAGAACGAAGCCGAAAAGCGCATGTTCCGCCTCTCCGCGCAGGACGAGAGCCGCCACCTTGCCTTCGGCGTCACCCACACCAAGTACACCGTCGAAACCCAGCCCTGGCGCAAGGAAGAACTCCACCACTACCTCGACGTCAACGAGCGCGTGCAGAACACCCAGGCTGGGCTCACCACCAACCCGATCACCGGCGAAGCCCTCGCCGTGCTCGCCGGCGGCGGCATCGAGCACCTCGACGAGGGCTACAACCTCGTCCTGCTCATGCGCAAAAAGCAGATGAACGAGTACTACCACCGCCTCCAGGTCGTCGGCCTCGGCGACCGACTCGACCGCATGGCCCCGGAGATGCGCGAACTGATCGACGTCTAGCCGTCGCCGAGACACCCGGCGGGCGGCGCAACCCGGCACACCACAGGCACAACAGGGGAGGCAGGGCAATGGAGCTCAGCCAGGCAACCAAAATGCGCGCCGGCGCGCGCGGCTGGTCCGAAGAACTGATCGCCCGCATCGAAGAATCACCGGCCCCGGTCGGCCAGATCGAAGCGCTGCTCCAGATCAACATCGAACCCGAGCGCATCGGCAAATGGCTCGACTTCGTCGAGACCAACCCCGACCACCCCTTCGGCACCCGCGCCCAATTCGTCATGTTCCAGCCCGCCGGCGAACAGGGCCTCAAGCCCACCCCCTCCGCCGACGGCATGCGCCTCACCGACGTCGACATCGGCTCCTACGCCCATGTGCCCGACGTCTGGGACCTGCAAAACGACACCCCGCGCGGCACCCGCCCCGTCCCCGGCCTGCACATGCCCGCCGGCTACTCCATCTACAACCGCCACGAGGTCTGGGCCGAAGGCGTCGGCGACCTCTACGAAGACGCCATCCGCGACCGCTGGGTCCCCGCCACCGACCTCGACTGGCAAAACCGCCCCGAACTCTCCCAGGAAGTCGAGCGCGCCACCGGGCAACTCTGCGCCGTCTACTCCACCTACGGCATCGCCGAGCAGAAAATCATCAGCAAGTGGTTCGAGGAAATCTCCTACGGCTTCCACGAAGTCAAACTCTTCCTCGCCACCCAGGTCTACGACGCCGGCCGCAAGGTCGAAGCCCTGCGCAAGCGCGCACTGCTCGGCGACGGCCTGATCGGCAAAGCCCCCCTCGGCGACATCACCTCCTCCTGGTACGCCGCCCTCACCTTCTCCGACATGATCATCGCACTCGACGTCGTCTACAAGTCCTACGAAGTCACCGCCTTCGAAGCCGCCGCCGACTGGGCCCGCAGCGACTTCGACCGCGACCTCTTCAGCCGCCTCGCCGGCGACTCCCACCGCCACCTCGAATACGGCCTCAAGCACCTCGAGTGGTACAACCGCTACGCCGACCGCGCCGAAGAGCACATCGGCATCTTCCTCGCCAAGGCCGAAGCCGCGCTCTCCAGCGAAATGGCCCAGTCCAACGTCGAGCGCGAAGCGCTCGCCGTCCTCTACGCCGACGGCGTCGAGCGCATCGACGTCGGCATCGAGCAACTCGGCAAACTCCGCGAGCGCCAGTACCGCGAATACGTCACCCGCCTCCACCAGGCCGGCATCCACCGCCACGGCGACGCCGTCCCCATCCTCCCTCTCGCCGCCCAGGACCCCCTCCTCGCCAGCCTCAACCCCCAGGTCCTCGCCGAAGGCACCCTCGCCACCCGCCAATCCTGACCGCCTCTCGCCTTCGGTCTCCCCCGTTGCAGGGAAGACACAGAAGAGAGCGGCCGGGAATGACGAAAGCGTGAGCAGCAGCTAGCCGCTGAGCCGGCGGAGGGCGTTGAGCGGGCCGCCGGGGGTGGGGTCGCTGAGCAGGTCGCCGGCCTCTGCGGCTTCTTCGGGATCGCCGGCCAGCGTGACGCGGTCGTGGAGGTAGAGCGGGGTGTCGCCGTCGGGGATGATCGCTTCGCCGCCGCGCAGCATGACCAGGACGCGGACGCCGCCGGGCAGGGCGATACCGCGCAGCGGCTCGCCGTGCAGCTGCGGGTTGCGCATGATCACCTCGGCCAGGCCGGAGTCGGGATCGCGCAGCGCGCCGCCCAGACCGGGGCGGAGGACGGCGCTTTCCAGCGTCCAGAGCGCGACCTCGGCCGCGCTGTAGGCCTCGATTTCGAGCGCTTCGAGCTGCTGATGCTGCGCGTCGGACCAAGCGATGATGCGGAGGTCGGGATCGCGCGCGCGGAGCGCGCGGGCGAGCTGCGCGGTCTGCTCGGGCGACGGGGCGTCGGTGATCACGGCGGCTTCCGCGTCCCTCGGGTCTTGCGCGTGCTCGGCGGGAGCGTCGGCTGATGCGCGGATGATGGAGCGTCCGGCTTCGCTGAGGCGCTCGGCCAGGGCGTCGGCGAGTCGACCCTCGCCGAAGAGCAGGATTGCGCCGCGACGGGCGCGAGCGTCGGGGCGTCCGGCGAGCCAGGCGAAGAGCGGCGGGGCGATCACCGTCGTGAGCAGCGCCATCAGCAGCAGCGCGCCGTGCTGGCCGGCGTCGATGATGTGCAGTTCCTCGGCGATTGCGCCGGCGGCGAGAACGAGGCTGAGGTTGGCGCTGAGCAGCGCGCCGCCGGCGAGGCCGCGCCGCAGTCCAAAGGCGGGCGCGAGGCCGAGCAGCGCGGGCGTCATTTTGGCGGCGAAGGCGATCAGCAATAGCAGCGGCGCGAGCAGGAAGTGGTCCCAGGAGTCGAAGACCGCGCCGAGGTCGAGCGTCGCGCCGGAATAGATGAAGAAGATCGGCACGAAGAAGCCGTAGCCGAGCGCGTCGAGCTTGACGCGCAGGATCGAGCCGTGGCGCGGGGAGATGACGGTGGCGGCGAGTCCGGCCATGAACGCGCCGAGCACCAGCTCGACGCCCACGACCTGGGAGAGGGCGACGAACATGACCAGCAGGGCGAGGGCGGCGCGGATTTTGAGCTGGGAGGAGGTCTGCGCCAGCTCGTGCATCGTGCGCGGCAGGACGGGGAAGCGTCCGCCGCCGTAGCTGGCGGCCCAGAGCAGCACCGCCAGCGCGCTGGGGATCGCCAGCAGCAGAAAGAAGCGCCAGCCGATGCCCTCGCGTTCGAGCGCGGCGACCACGCCGACGCCGACGATGGCGGCGAACTCGAGCATGAAGCCGCCGACGAGCAGCGGCTGCGCGAGGCCGCCGAGGTCGGGGCGGTCCTTGAGCACAGGCACGACCACACCGACGGCGGTGGCCATCAGGATGAAGAGCAGCATCGGAATTTGTTCGGACTCGATCAGCCCGACGCGCTCGATGCCGGTCAGGCAGGCCCAGGTGGCGAAGGCGACGAGGGTGAGCAGGAGCAGGCCGGAGATCAGCGGTTGGCGGAGCGCGACGCCGGGGATCCACCAGCGGTCGCCGGGGCGGCGGGCGATTGCACCGAGGTTGATTTCGAGGCCGGAGAGGAACATCAGGTAGGCGAAGCCGAAGAGGGCGAGGAAGGTGAGCCACTCGTTGGGCTCGATGATGCCGAGCAGGGGGCGTCCGAAGATGATGCCGACCAGCACCTCGCCGACGACGGCGGGCAGCATGCCGCCGGTCAGCCGCCAGCTGACGAACGGCACGAGTACGGCGAGCGCCGAGACGAGCAGGAGCGGGGTGAAATCGACGGATGGTTCCACCGCCGCGCCGCCCTAGCCGTCCGCGCCGTCAGTGTGGGGGTCAAACTCGGCGAAGAAGTCGAGCGCGGCGGCGTTGAATTGGTCGGCTGCGCCGATGTTGACGGCGTGCGGGGCGGGGACGCGGATCACGCGCATGTTGGCGGCGTGGCGCTCGGCCCACTCGCGCGCGGGGCGGAAGGCCTCCTCGCGGTCGCCGGCGATCAGCAGCGTGGGCACGGTGTTGTGTGGCAGCCGCTCGCGCATTGAGGTGTGGGGTGAGGTGTGGAGCATCGTGCGGGCGATGCCGATGGGCGTGCTGCGGCGCATGTCGGCGTCGAACTGGGCGCGCTGCGCGTCGGAGAGCGCGCGGGCGCGGCGCGGGCAGAGCGGGTGCGACAGCACCGCCTCGATTCCGCCGTCGGCGATCTGCGCCGCGCGTTGGCGCGCGCCCGCCGGGTCGCGGATGCGGACGCCGTCGGAAAAGGCGGAATGGGAGTTGGTGACGATGTGGGCGATCACGTCGTCGGGGCGCGACATCACATAATTGAGCGTGATGGCCGCGCCGAGCGACTGGCCGACGACGAACCAGCGCTGCGCGCCGACCAGCTCGCGGAGCGCGTCGAAGCGCTCGGCGTAGCGGTCGGGGTGGTAGGCGGCGGGGTCGTCGGGCGCGGGCGAGCGTCCGTGTCCGAGCAGTTCGATCACGACGGTGCGGTAGCGCTGCCGGAAGGCGTCGAGGTTGGGCAGCCAGTGGGCGCGGCAGGTAAGGATGCCGTGAACGAAGAGGACGGCCGGGGCGTCGGGCGGCCCGCCGATGTCGTAGGCGATGTCCATGGTGGGTACGGTAGCTGCGCCGCACACTTCAGGGGGCAACCGCCTCCTTCCGCCATTCCCGCCTCCATCCCCAATCATTCCCGCCTCCCCTTCCCCGTCATACCCGCTCCCACCCTCCGTCATACCCGCGCTTGCCGCGGGTATCTCGACGTGAACAGCACCCAACCCCCACCCCCAAGATTCCGTCGCCCCAGACTTGATCTGGGGACCAAACCTAACGTCGTGCGCAGCGCAGGAGCCCCGAGCGATCCCGCCAACGCCGTTCGCAGGACGTCCCGGTACTCCGCCTCGCTAACCACCGCCGCATAGGCCCCAGATCAAGTCTGAGGCGACGGAAGGGAGCCGGGAATGACGAGGAGAGGAAAGTGTGAGCAGCCCCCAGCCCGCAGCCAGCCCGCCCCTAGCCCGCAACCTGCGGACGCGGCGCAGACGCCTGCTCCGCCCCGATCCCCGCCAGATGCCCCAGGTAAATCGGCACCAGCGGCAGCACGCACGGCGAGATAAACGAGACGAAGCCGCCCGCGAACGCGATCAGCGCCGAGCCCAGGTTGAGGTCCAGCATCTCGTCGCCGTCGTTGGCCAGAATGTCCACGCCCAGCGATCCCAGCGCCTCATTGAGCACCACCACGCGATCCAGCGCGATCAGCATCCCCACGAAGATCAGCAGGACGCCCGAAATCACCCCCACCAGCGGCATCCAGCGGTTCATCTTCCGCAGGAAATTGGTCGACGCCCCCAGCGCCAGCCCCACCAGCAGGAACGGGATGCCCAGCCCCGCCGCGTAGCAGATCAGCAGAATCACCGCCTGAAAGAGCGACGCCGAGTCCAGCGCCAGCACCAGAATGCCCGCCAGAATCGGTCCTACGCACGGCGTCCAGCCGACCGAGAATGCCACGCCCACCACCAGCGAGCGGGCGTAATCCGCCGTCGCCCGAATTCCGCTCGCCCGCGGCGCCGCCGACGCCGGCCCGGCCGCGCCGCCGACCTGGAAGCTGCGGTAGAGAAACTCGATCCGGATCACATCCGCCAGGTGCAGGCCCAGAATCACCAGCAGCGCGCCCGCCACCCGCTGGAACCAGACCAGCTCATCGCTGAACGCCGAGCCCAGCGCCCCCAGCAGCGCTCCCAGCGCCACGAACACCACGCTGAACCCCAGCACAAACGCGGCAGCGTGGAAGAACACCACGCGCCGCGCGCCTGTCCCGCCCCCGGCGACCGCTCCTGCAACAGCCATACCGCGATCTTACTCCACTCTCCCTACGGCGGTTCACACTTCCGCCGTACCGCCCCTCATCCGTCATTCCAGCGCACGCTGGAATCTAAACCCAACTCCGCTCCCGGTGCCGGAGGCCCGAACTGCCCACCAACGCCAGTTCGTAGGTAGTCTCGCTACGCCGTGCCGCGGACAGCCGCCGCATAGATTCCCGCTCGGGGGCGGGAATGACAGAAGTGTGAACAGGCCCTACGCCAGCCCCGCGTCCTCTTCGGCCGCCTCCAGCGTCGCCATCGGCGACTTCAGGCCGAGCCCCCGGTTCTTCGCGCGGAAGAGGTAATCCGCCGCCGCGCTCGCCAGCGGCAGCGGCATCCCCTCCTCGCGCGCCGCCTGCACTGCCAGCGAGACATCCTTCGCCGCCCACTGCAGGAAGAACGTCGGATCGTCGAAGTTCCGCTCCAGCATCGTCGGCATGTTGCCCACGTAGCCGCGCGCCGAGGCGACGCTCATCACCTCGTAGGTCTGCTGCGGGTCGAGCCCGGCCTTCTGCGCCAGCACCGACGCCTCCATCAGCACCTGCATGCAGGTCAGCCCGACCATGTTGTTGATGATCTTGGTCATCGCGCCCATGCCCAGCTCGCCCATGTGGAACACGTTGTTGCCGATGCACTCCAGCACCGGCTTGTATCTGTCGAACGCCGCGCGGCCGCCGCCCACCATCACCGCCAGCTCGGCCCGTTCCGCGCCCACCACGCCGTTGGAGACCGGCGAGTCGAGCAGCGTCACGCCCTGTTCCGCCGCCCGCTCCGCCAGCCGCCGCACCGTCGAGGGCAGATTGGTGCTCAGGTCGAAGCAGACCAGCCCCGGCTCCGCGCCCTCCAGGATGCCCTCGTTCCCGCGCAGTACGGCCTCCACCTCCGGCGGCCCCGGCAGCGAGGTCAGCACCACCTCGCACTGCGACGCCACCGCCGCCGGCGACTCCGCCCAGGCCGCGCCCAACTCAATCAGGTTGGCCGTGTGCTCCTCCACGAGATCGTTGACCACCACCTGGTGGCCGCCCTTGATCACGTTCGCGCACATCGGATTGCCGATGTTGCCCGTCCCGATGAAGCCGACATCCACGTTGCACCCCTCTCAGCGCCTCACGCGCAGGAGCGCAGGCTACCGCGCCCGGCCGCTCCGCTGCGTTGCTCAGGGACCGTGGCGCTCGCGGTAGTGGCGTCCGTCGGGCATCGGCAGATCAACGGGCAGCGTGCAGTGCGCCTCATCCAGCAGCTCGAGCAGCAGCTGAATGCGTTCGAGCCGCGCGCTCAGCTCTTCGAGCGGTATTTGATCCTCGTAGAAGTTCTGGTGCGTGGTGTCGGCCAGTCCGAAGATGTCGGCGATCGGCGGATTGCCCGACTGATTCGCCATGTAGCGAACGATCGCCCAGCCGTCCGCATGGCTGCGATTCGGCCAGCCGCGCTCCTTGGCGATCTCCTTGACCCGATGCGCCGCGGCGCCCCAGATCTTCTCCGACACCTGGAGCCGATCCCCCTGCGCGATCATCTCCGCCGCGTGCTCCAACATCCGCCGGCTGTGTACCGCGTGGCTCTCGATTGGCTCGGTCGTCGTCATCGGTCACCTCATCGCTTGACCTGCCGCCAGTCTAGCGCCCTGGCGCTTTGCGGCCTGCCGCTACGAGTGACGCTGACGGTAGAACGGCTCGTCGGGCATCGGTAAATCCGCCGGTAGCGTCCGATGCGCCTCACCGAGCAGGTCGAAGAGCTCACTGACGCGCTCAAGCAGCCTCGCGACCTCCTCCAGCGTTCGCCAGTCCTCGTAGGAGTTCTGGCTCGCATGACTGGCCAGCGCGAAGAGGTCGCCGATCCGCTCGTCGCCAGACTGATCCGCCAGGTAGCCGATAATCGCCCACCCGTCCGCATGGCTGCGGTTCGGCCACCCGCGCACCTCGGCGATCTCGCCGACACGCCGCGTCGCAGCCTCCCAGATCTGCATCGACGCCTGCCGACGATCCCCGCACGCCACCATCTTGGCCGCCAGATCAAGCATCTGGCGGCTGTCTCGCGTTTCTGTCGTCGTCATCGGCCTGCTCGGCTTCTCGCTGTGCTGGCGATCTTCAGCGTAGCCGTCAGTCTTCCGCAGGCGGGAAACACGTTGTCAACTTGGGCTTGACTCTTTTTCTATCATTGGCCTATGATTGTCATAGACGAGGAGATCGACCAATGGACAACTTGACGCACGACGAGATCGAGCTCGGCCCGACGAGCGAATTCACGGCGGCTGCCGAGCGCGAGCGCGAGCGCCTGGAGGAAGAGCGCGCGACCGCGGATCGCCAGCTGGCGGAAGCTCAGACGGCGGTCAATCGCGCGACTGCGCGGCACCAATCGCTCGAACGGCTGCTCGACGGTGATCCGGCGGAACGCGGCCACGCTGCCGAATTCATCGAAGCCGCCCGGAGCGAGCTCAAGCGGTTGGATGATCTGCTCACCGTCGCCGAGCAGCAGGTGTCCGCAGAGCAGGCGAAGCGCGACGGTCTCGCATCTCAGCTCGCCGACCTGAATCGGTTGCTGACTGGTGAGGCAGACGATGCGGATACGCCTGACGCGCCCCGCGCCGACGCCGACGCAGTGCTTGCGGTGCTCGTCGACCGCGGCAAGCCCATGCACTTCCGCGACATCTACGCCGCGCTCGCGGATGTCGGCTTCAAAGTCGGTGGCGCCGACCCGGCCAGCACGCTGCTCACGCGGTTCTACGACGATGACCGGCTTGAGCGCGTCGCACGAGGCACGTACCAGATCTACGAAGATGAGGTCTGGCTCGATCCCGAGCACAGCGTGCTGGATATCGCCGAATGGGTTCTCCAGCGGGAAGGCGAACCGCTTCGTCACCGCGAAATCGCGAGGCGGATGATCGAGGATGGCCACTGGTCAATTGTCGGCGGGGGCGGCGAGGAGGTAGATCAAGCCACCTACATCGTGAGCTTGCAGATCGTCCACGACATCAAGCAGCACGGAGATCGCTCCCGGTTCCGCCGGGTCGGACCAGTCGGCTACGGCACCTACGAAGTGGCTCGCTAACGAACCTCGGTCCACAGAACCAGGACAAGGAGAGTCTGATGAAGAACGGAACACGCGACGACCGGGCCGAGCTGATCGGCCGCGCGCTGCGCATCTTCCGTGACAGCTTCGAGCCTCTGGCCTGGCAAGCCCGTCGCTGCGACGAGCGCGCCTACCTCCGGCTCCAAGCCGGGGATGACAACCGGCTGACCGCCGAAGACTTTGCGCGCGGGCGGTGCAGCGCCACGCGCGTGAAGCCCGACCGCGCGATGCTCGAGGACCCGCACAAGATCATCCGGCTGCTGCTGGAGTCGCCGGCAATTCGCGCGGCGATTCTCGACGGCGGCGATCTGTGGACCGCACATCTGGAGAAGCTGCGCGTTGCCCGAAACCAGTGGGCGCACTTCAGCCCGCTCTCGGCCCACCTGGTGGACGAGGCGCTGGACAGCGCCGAGCAACTGCTCCGCGCCGCGGGCCGCCCGAAGGCGTCAGACGCGGCGGAGCAGATCACGAAGCTCCGAGGCCTCGGGGAGCACACAATCGTCGCGTTCCCCACAGACCCGCGCCCGGCCGCGTAACGGCGGCGGGGTGGCAGGCCCACTTGACATCGCTAAGTCGGCCTGCTAGGGTAGGTGCCACTCCCGGAGCCAACGGCAAACATTGGAAAGGACGAGCAATGGCGTGAACGACGAGTAAGGAGACAAACGAGCTTAAACAGGCAGGAGAACAAGATGCAGAATGGCGCAAAATTGAACGCTCGGAAAGGACTGAAGATGGATATCACAAAGAAGCTCTCGAAACCAGCAGGTGAGCAGTTGACTGAGATCGAGATCAAAGACAATGGAGGAAAGCAAATGCTTAAATTGACTACCACGAAGATTGAACCAGAGTTTGCTCGAATGCTGACGATTAAGCGCGAGCTGGCTGCGCTCGATGATCTTAACCACGAGTATCCGAGCTTGAGCCAGGTAGATCGCGAAGCACTTGATGAGCTCAACCTTGAAGGCGAACAACTGAAGCGAGAACTTGCGAGGCTGAGTGACGAGCACAAGAAGCGAAAAGGCGAGGCGCTCGCGCTGCGTGCTGAAGCAGGCAGGGTTGGTGCTTGTCTGAATCCGCTCTGCGGTGTTGACGCATCCGGTCGTGTCGTGCGCGGCGGCTACATCGTGCCGCGCATCATTGACCCGAGGCCATCAATTCGCCCGGCGGCGTGATGGAAGCTCGGCGCTACCCTGAGGTGATGGAACCTCAGGGTAGCGCCGACGGATCCCTCCACGGACTCCGCATCCTCGAGCTCGCCGACACCCCGGCCGCCGCCTACGCGGGACGCCTGCTCCATGGCATGGGCGCGGAGGTGGTGATGATCGAGCCGCCCGGCGGCTCCCCCCTGCGCCGCAGGCCGTACGCCGCTCTGCACCTGCACCTCAACCGCGGCAAGCGCTCGCTGCGCCTCAACCTCCGAACAGCCGCCGCACGGCGGCTGTTCGAGGGGCTGCTCGCCGACGCCGACGCGCTGATCACCGACGCCGACCACAGCCTCGATCCCGATACCCTGCGCGAATCCCACTCTGACCTCCAAATCTGCACCATCACCCCCTATGGCCGACGCGGCCCCAAAGCTGGCTGGCGCGCGACCGAGCTGACCGCCTACGCCGCCGGCGGATACCTGCGGATCACCGGCGACCCCGGCCGCGAGCCGGTCAAAGCCTGGGGCGAGCAGGCGCACTTCCAGGCCGGGCTGCACGCCGCGCTGGGGCTGCTGGCCGCGCTGCACGCGCGCGATCAGGGGCAGGCGGCGGGGCAGCACATCGATGTCGCCGTCGTCGAAGCCGTCGCCTTCCTGCTCGGCGGCGGCTACCAAAACGCCTGGTTCCGCGACAGCGAGCCGATGCGCAACGGCCCGCGGCTGGTCGGCTTCGGGCCGGGCCAGCTCTACCCCAGCACGATCCGCCCCTGCGCCGACGGCTGGGTGCATGCGCACTGCAACAACCGCTACCCCGAACAGATGGCCGTGCTGTTCGACCAGCCGCGCCTGGCCGAGCCGGAAATGCTGGCTTCGCTGATGGGGCGCGCCGACGAGGTGGACGCGCTGATGGCGCCGCTGCTGGAGTCGCTGCCGCGCCGCGAAATCGTCGCCCGCGCCCAGGAACTGCGGCTGCCCTTCACCGAAGTGCTGCAACCGTCGGAGGTGTTGGCCGACGCCGACGCCCACCACGCCTCGCGTGACTTCTACCAGCAGGTCAAGCCGGCCAGAGGCGCGCAGGCGGCCGACGGCGCGCCGCTGCTCGCGCCCGGCCCCGCCGTGCGCTTCGGCGCGACGCCCTGGCGCGACGGCGATCCGCCGCGCCTCGACGCCGACGCCGACCTACTCGGAACGCCGCGCGAGCGCGTTCGCCGGAGGCGCGCTGGTGTTACCTGAGCCGCGCCTCGCCCCCTACCCCGAAATCCCCGCCGGCGAACGCCCGCTGGCGGGCGTTCGCGTGCTCGACATGACCGTCGCCGTCGCCGGCCCGGTCGCCACCCTGCTGCTCGGCGCGCTCGGCGCGGAGGTGCTGCGGATCGAGACGCCCTGGGCGCGCCCGCGCAACCCGACCTCCGCGTTGCCCGCACCCGCCGACGCGCCCGACGAACCGTGGAACCGCGAAGCGCGGCTCAACGAGCTGGCCAACAGCAAGCGCTCCGTCGCGCTCAACCTCGCGCTGCCCGAGGGGCGCGAAGTCTTTCTCGACCTCGTCGACGTGAGCGACATCGTGATCGAGAACTACTCGCCGCGCGTGATGGGCAACTTTGACCTCGGCTGGGAGGTCCTGCACGCGCGCAACCCGCGCCTGATCTACGTGCGCATGCCCGCCTTCGGCGCGTCCGGCCCCTGGCGCGACCGCATCTCCTACGGCCCCGGCATCGACGCCATGAGCGGCCTCTCCTGGCTGACCGGCTACCGCGGCGGCCCGCCGCTCAAGCCCGGCAACTTCTACTGCGATCAGAACGCCGGCCTGCACGCGGCCTCGGCCGCGCTTGCCGCGCTCCGCGCGCGGGAGCGCGACGGCGTCGGCCAGACCGTCGAACTGGCGATGCTCGAAGGCGAGCTCCAGCTGGTCGGCGACGCCCTGCTCGTCGCGCAGCTGACCGGACGCGAACCCTCCCGGATCGGCAACGAGCACACCTCCTGGGCGCCGCACGGCGTCTACCCCGCCAAACCGTCGGAGGATGATCCCGACGCCTGGATCGCGATCGCCTGCCGTAACGACGCCGAGTGGGATGCGCTGCTCGGCGTCTGGCGCGACGCAGCCGCAGCGTCCGATCTACGCTTCCGCACCGCGCTGCGCCGCTGGAAACATCGAGAGGCGTTGGACAACCTGCTTGCTGAGTGGACGGTCCAATTCGATCCGCTGGAGTTGGCGGAGCGCCTGCAAGCGGCCGGCGTGCCGGCCTCGGCGGTGATGGGCGCGCGGACGCTGCTGCGCGATCCGCAGGTCGCCGCGCGCCAGGCCGTCGGCGCGCTCCAGCATCCGCAGGTCGGTCCCTCGCCCGCGCCGCAGGCCGCCTACCGCCTCTCCGAAACGCCCGCCCCGCCCAAGTCCGCCGCCCCGCTCTTTGCCCGCGACACCCGGCCCGTGCTGGCCGAACTGCTCGGCTACTCCGCCGAGCGAATCGACGCGCTGATCGCGGCCGGCGTGGCTGCGGACACGCTGGCCTAGAATCGGCCAACGATCCTGCCAATGGGGGAGACGCGCGTGAGCATTCGCAAACCCTGGATTGCAGCGTCCGACGACGCGATCCGCGCCGTGCCGGCCGTCGTCGGCGTCTACGAAATCGCCGACGCCGAAGGCGCGCTGCTCTACATCGGACAGGCCGGCGGACGCGAACCGTTCGGGCTGCGCAGCCGCCTCGCCGCGCACTTCGGCGGCGACGCGAATCCCGTCCTCCGCGAGCGCGCCCACAGCTTCCGCTGGGAAGCCAACCAGCAGTACACCACCCGGCGGCTGGAAATGCTGATGCAGTTCCAACGCGATCAGGACGCCGACTGGCCGCCCGCCAACGCCGCCGGCGACTGGCGCGATATGCCGCAACTCGGCCGGCTGCGCCGTTCCGACGACAGAGCTGGCGGCATCATGAAGGACGCCCCATGACCGATTTCCTGATGAGCGAAGAGCAGCGGATGATCACCCAGGCGGTGCGCCGCTTCGTGCGCGAAGAAGTCGTCCCGCTCGAGCGCGACCTCGATCCCGACGCCGTCGAACTGCCGCCCGGCGAACTCGATCGGCTCAAGGGCATCGTGCAGGGGATGGGCCTCTACCACATTGATGTGCCCGAGGAGTACGGCGGCCCCGGCCTGCCGCTCACCACCCGCGGGCTGGTCGCCGAGGAGATGTCGCAGCACCGCGCCGGCCTTTATCTGCCCTGCTACGGCGCGTTCGGCTCGGCCGGCCTGGCGCAGCTCTACTCCGCCGCCGACGACCAGAAAGAGCGCTACCTCTACCCGATGCTGCGCGGCGAGAAGCGCGCCTTCTTCGGCCTCACCGAACCCAGCGGCGGCTCCGACCCCGCCCGCGCGATCCAGACCCGCGCCGTCAAGGACGGCGACGACTGGGTGCTCAACGGCTCCAAGCTGTTCAGTTCCGGCGCCGACCGCGCCGACTTCGGCCTCGTCTTCGCCCGCACCGACCCGTCCAAGGGGCGGCGCGGCATCTCCGCTTTTCTGGTCGACACCGACACGCCCGGTTTCGAGGTGCGCCGCGTCGTCCACACCCTGCGCTCGGCTAACTACGGCACCGAGCTGTCGTTCGACGACGCGCGGGTGCCGGCGGCGAATCTGGTCGGCGAGGAGGGCGGCGGCTTCTCCCTCGCCAACGCCGCGCTCACCCGCCAGCGCATCCCCTACTCCGCCACCTGCGTCGGCATCGCCGTCGCCGCTCAGGAAATGGCGATCTCCTACAGCCAACAGCGCGAAACCTTCGGCGCGCCGCTCGCCTCCCGCCAGGCCATCCAGTGGATGGTCGTCGATAACGAAATCGATATCCGCACCAGCCGCTTCATGTACCTCGCCGCCGCCGAAAAAGCCGAGCAGGACGAACCGTTCCGCTTTGAGGCCGCGATGGCCAAGCTGACCTCCACTGAAGGCGCGAGCCGCGTCGTCGACCGCGCGATCCAGATCCACGGCGGCATCGGCGTCACCAAAGACCTCCCGCTCGAACGCTGGTACCGCGAAATGCGCATCCGTCGCATCGGCGAGGGCCCCAGCGAAGTCCAGCGCATCATCATGGCCCGCGACTTGCTCGGCCGCGGCAGCAGCGGCTGAGGTATCGCGCGCCATTCTCGCCCCCGATCCGGCCTGCGAAGGGGTGTTGGGCGTGTTCAGCCTTGTTCGGGTTTGTTCGGGGGTGTCGGGATGGTCTGCGGAGGGAGGTTGGAGGTGGGTTCGGGCTTTGGTACTGCGACGGGGGTTGGGTTTAGGCCCCAGATCAAGTCTGGGGCGACGGATCTAGGGGGCGGGGGCGACGGAGGGTGGTGGCAGGGATGGCGGAGGCGGCTCGGGGCCGATTCCCGCTCGGGGGCGGGAATGACGAGAGAAGGGGGCGGGAATGACGAGAGAAGGGGTGGGGATGACGGGAGCGGGGCGGGGTCAGGTGGGGGGATCGAGGTCGAGGTCGAGGTCGGGTTGGGAGGCGAGGCGGTCGACGAGTTGCTCGGCTTGTTGGAAGAGGCGTTCGATTGCTTCGGGCTGGTCGAGGTTGGGCGCCGCCGGCTCCGGCTGGTCGGTGGGGTCGTCGGGCTGCTCGGCGGCGGCGGGTTGGTCGGTGTCGTCGGTGTCGCCGGCGGCGGCGGGCTGTTCGGGCTGGTCGTCTTCGAGGGTGTCGTCGCCGGCGTCTGCGGCGGGTTGGTCGGCGTCGTCGGCGTAGTCCGGGGTGTCGTCGGTCTCGTCGTCCGAGGCGGCGTCGGCGGGGAGTTGCTGGGTGGGTTGGGGCGGGTCGGGGAGGGCGCTGCGGTAGTAGGCGAGGTCGTTGGGGTCGATAGGGGGGAGGTTGGCGCGTTCTGCTTCGAGTTGCTGTTGGACGGCGAGTTGTTCGGCGAGGTCGAGGTTGAGCGGTTCGGGTCGGTTGTCGGCGGCGGCGTCGCTGAACAGTTGGAGGTAGTTGGCGATGATGATGGTGGCCTGGAAGCTGATCCACTCGGAGCGGGTGTTGGCGGCGAGGTCGTGGATTTGGGGCAGGAGGCTGACGATGCCGACGATGCGTGCGAGTTGTTTGAGGGCGTTGAGGCGGACGTATTCGGAGTCGGCGGTGCCGAGGCGCTGGAGGTTTTGGACGCAGAATTCGCTGTAGGCGTCGCGGGCGAGTTGTCGCTGGTGGTCGACGAGAGCGGGCATGGGGGTGATTGTAGCCGAACTGGTGTGCGATGTGGTAATGGGTTGTGTGGTCTGGGTTGCGTTTTGGGGTTGTTCGGGGTTGTTCGGGGTTGTTCGGCCATGTTCAGGTTTGTTCGGGGTGTCGGGATGGCTTGCGGAGGGGCGTTGGCGGTGGCTCGGGGCTTTTGTACTGCGAAGGGGGTTTGGTTTGGGCCCCAGATCAAGTCTGGGGCGACGGAGGGTGAGTCTGGGGCGACAGGGGGTGAGTTGGGGGCGACGGACAAGGGAGCGGGGGCGGCGGCGGGATGGAGTGGCGCGAAGTGCGCGGCGTCTCGTGATGGTCTGCGGACGGGGGTTGGGGAGTAGGGTCGGGGCCTTTGCGCTGTGAAGGGAGTTGGGTTTGGGCCCCAGATCAAGTCTGGGGCGACGGAGTGTGAGTCGGAGGGCGGCGGGCAGGGGCGGGGATGACGGCGGGATGGGGTGGACGGGGGCGCAGCGCGGCGTTGGTGCTGTTGACGTCGAGATACCCCCGTTCGGGCCGGGGGCAGGCTCCGCGGCAAGCGCGGGTATGACGGAGGGGCGAGGGCGCGGGTATGACGGAGGGGCGGGAGCGCGGGCATGACGGAAGGGGGCAGGTATGACGGAGGAGTGGAGCGGGAGGGAGAGTGGCTGGTTAGCGGGGGAGGGGTGGATCTGTTGGGCGGCGGAAGGCGAAGCCGTCGTTGTCGTTGTTGAAGGCTCCGTTGACCGGTTCTGCGGTGGCGACCAACGCACTGTTCACGATCGGCAGCAGCAGCCGCGAGCCGCGCTCCCCGCCGATGGTGAACGACAGCGTTGCGCTGTCGCCGATGGTCGGGACTACGAGGTTGTCGGCGTCCGCGCCCGCCAGCGTCAGCCGGAGGCGCTCGCCGGCGCGGACGCGGCAGGCGATCGGGTACAGCTCCAGCCGCACATCCATTACCGCGCCCGGCTCGACCGGCGCGAGGTCGCCCTTGCTCCAGCTGTGCCAGACCGGGCCCTCATGCCCGCCCGGATCCGCTGCCGTGCGGCGGTGCGCGAAGTTGATGAAGCCCTCCGACAGGTAGGCTGCCGAACCGTCCGCGCCGATCTGCTCCAGCGTGGCGACGACCGCGCCGCGATCCGAATTGGTGGAGACCTCCAGCTCCAGCGCCGGCCAGCCCACGAGCTCCAGATCCGTTTCCAACGGTTCGCTGGTGAATGTCAGGCAGCGCTCGGCGCGCGCGTTCAGATCGACCGTGTTGAGGTAGAGATCGTCCACGTAGTAGCTGTGCCGCCCCATCGCGCCCAGGCTGACCTCGTGATCGACCTCGTAGTCCACCGTCGTTCCGTCGCGCGGCTGCGCTTCGGACAGCCCGCCGGCGCTCAGCCAGTGGGCGCGGTACTGCGCCTCGGGCAGCGGCAGGCGCGGCGCGGATTTCCACTCCGTCGCGCCCGACGGCTCGCTCACGCCGAAATGCACGGGCGGCTCATCCGTCACGCCGTTCTCGACGCCCTTCAGCCAGTAGTCGAACCAGCGCAGCAGCTCGGGGTCGCCGCCCTGTCCGTGGTTCCAGGGCCCTACGATCAGCTTCTTCGGCACGCTGAGCCGGTTGAACGCATCGATCAGATAGCCGGGGAAGGTCAGGTCCCACCAGCCGGTCACGAGGTAGACGGGCACACCGCTGGCGTTAATCAGGTCGCACGAGTCTGACCAGCCGCTCGCCACACTATCTAGCCCGAGGCCCAGCCCGAGGTCCGAGCGGTCTCGCCGGCTCAGCAGACCGTCGTAGGACGACATCCGCGTCACGTCGCGTGGATCCATCTCGGAGAACGTCTCCACCCAGCGGTAGCTGTCCGGCGAGCGCTGCGACTCCGCCTCCTCGCGCAGCCGCGCGCCGTCGGGCCCGTCCACCGGCGCCGACGGCTCGTGTTCCGACATCCCCTTGTGCAGCCGCTCCCAGACCCGCGCAAAGCTGCTGATCGCCAGCCCGCCGTCCACGTAGCACTGCGGCAGCCCCGGATACTGCGGCGCGATGCACTTCAGCCCTTCGGGGCGGAACGCCGCGGTGAAGAACTGCATCATCCCCTCGTAGGAGATGCCGACCATCCCCACCTTGCCCGACGACCACGGCTGCGCGCAGATCCAGTCCACCACCGCCGCCAAGTCCCGTCCCGCGAGCCAGGAGTCGCCGTATTCCGCGCCGAACGACGCGCCCGTGCCGCGAATGTCCACCGAGACGAAGTGGTAGCCCTGATGGATCAGCTCGCGCGCGATCGGCCGCTCCTCGTACTGCGTCACCAGCTCGCCCGGCTCCATCCCCCGCAGCTGCTCCGCGTAGCGCGCCGCTGTGCCGCTCGTCTGGTCGGAGATCGCGAACGCGCGGCGGTAGGGCGTGGCGTGCAGCACGGTCGGCGCGGGATCCGTGAGCAGCGCGCCCCCGCGCGTCGGATGCAGCGCGTCGACCGCGATCCGGCAGCCGTCTTCCATCGTGACGTAGAGCGACTCCCGCGCGTAGCCGTCGGCCACGGTCTCCGTCATTCCCTCGTAGACGCCGAGCATCGTTCGTGCTTCCGACATTGCACTCCCTCATCTCTCGCTGTGCGACCGCGTGCGCCGGCCGCGCCCTGCGCGCGTATCCTAGCTGCAACGACGATCGCGCGATGCGGAGGACGCCATGACGATGCTGGCCAGCCGGCTCGACGATGTGGATCTGCTCTCGGTGCGGCGCTACGCCGAGCAGGGCTACCCGTGGGAGGATTGGGCGCTGCTGCGCCGCGAGGCGCCCGTCTACCGCTACGAGCGGCCCGGCGCGCCCACCTTCTGGGCGATCACCAGGTATCACGACATCCAGCGCGTCTCGCGGGATCCGCAGACGTTCAGCAGCGTCGTCAATCTGTTCGTCGCCGAGCGCGATCCCGACCAGGAGCAGCCCGGTGAGCAGCCCGGTGAGCAGCCTGGCGAGCAGGAGCGCGAGCAGGACGGCGGCGCTCCGCTCCAGCTGATGATCAACATGGATCCGCCCGAGCACGGGCAATACCGCGGGCTGGTCAACCGCCGCTTCTCCCCGCGCGGGATGCGCATGCTCGAAGATCGGATCGACGAGATCGCCGAGGACGTCGTCGATCGCGCCGCCGCCCGGCTGGTCGACGACGCGGCGCCGCGCGGACGGATCGATTTCGTGACCGAGATCGCGGCCCAGCTGCCGCTGGCGGCGATCGGCGAGCTGCTCGGCGTGCCGCGCGAGCGCTGGGACGATATGTTCCGCTGGAGCAACCAGCTGATCGGCGCGGCCGATCCGGAGTATCAGGACGGGCGCAGCGCCGGCGAGACGGCGGCCGAGGCCAATCAGAACCTGGTCGAATACTTCGCCGCGCTGGCCGAACAGAAGCGGCGCGCGCCCGGCGATGATCTGATGACCACGATCGTGCAGGCCGAGATCGACGGCGAGCCGCTGCCCGCCGCGGATGTGATCGCCTACGGCTTCCTGCTGATCGTCGCCGGCAACGAGACGACGCGGAACGCCACCTCCGGCGGGATGCTGACGCTGATTGAGCATCCTGACCAGATGCGGCGGCTGCGCGAAGACCCGCAGCTGCTCGACAGCGCCGTCGAGGAAATCCTGCGCTGGACCTCGCCCGTCACGCACATGACGCGGCGCGCGATGCGCGACACCGAAATCGGCGGCCAGCCGATCGCCGAGGGGGACCGCGTCGTGATGTGGTACCCCTCCGCCAACCGCGACGAAGACGTCTTCCCCGACGCCGATGTGTTCGATATCGGCCGCTCGCCCAACGAGCACCTCGCCTTCGGCGGCTTCGGCGAGCATTTCTGCCTCGGCGCGAATCTCGCGCGGCTGGAGCTGCGCTCGATCTTCCGCCACATCCTGCGGCGGATGGACGACATCCAGCTCGACGGCGAGGCGCAGCGCCTGCACTCCGGCATCGTCGGCGGAATCAAGCACCTGCCGATCACTTTTTCAGTGCGATAAGTTCGGCGCGATACGTTTAGCGCGATACACTGGCCTCGACGGAGGGAGGGAGTCCATGACAACCCTCGCATCGAGCCTCGACGAGATCGACCTGGTCACGCCCGACCTCTGGCGCACGCGCGGCTATCCGTGGCGCGAGTGGGCGCTGCTGCGCCGCGAAGCGCCCGTCTACTGGTACGAGCGCCCTGATGTCACGCCCTTCTGGTGCATCACCAGGTACGACGACATCCAGCGCATCTCCGGCGACCCCGAGACCTTTATCAGCAGCAAGCGGCTGGTGATCCGCAGCGGCGGTTCGGGCGACGGCGGCGCGAACGATCCGACGCTGGCGATCCCCAACCTGATCAACATGGATCCGCCCAAGCACGGCAAGTACCGCGCCGTGACCAACCGCAGCTTCTCTCCGCGCGGCATGCGCATCCTCGAAGAGCGGATCGACGAGATTGCGGAGGATGCGATCGGGCAGGCGGCGGCGCATGTGCTCGATCCGCTCACGAAGCGGCGCGAGGCGGAGTTCGTCGCCGATGTCGCGGCCAAAATGCCGATGGCGGCGATCTGCGAAATCCTCGGCGTCGAGCGTGACGCCTGGCCCGACATCTTCCACTGGACCAACGAGTTCCTCGGCTCCGAAGACCCCGAGTACCAGCAGGGCCGCACCCGCCGCGAAACCTGGCAGTCGGGCATGCAGGGGCTGATGGGCTACTTCATCGAGCTGATGGCGAAAAAGCGCGCCGAACCCGGCGACGACGTGATGACCACGCTCGTCCAGGCCGAAGTCGACGGCAAGCCGATGCCCGATATGGACATCCTCTC
Organism: Dehalococcoidia bacterium; assembly: GCA_965242565.1. Lineage (GTDB taxonomy): Bacteria > Chloroflexota > Dehalococcoidia > Bin125 > Bin125 > CATQGW01. The sequence continues at coordinate 3,217,016 of OZ251457.1, forward strand.
CTACGCGATCGTGCTGATCCTGGCTGGCAACGAGACGACGCGGAACGCCACTTCCGGCGGCCTGTTGGCGCTGATCGAGCATCCCGACCAGTTCGCGCGGCTGCGCGGCGACCCGTCGCTGCTGGGCGGCGCGATCGAGGAAATCCTGCGCTGGACCTCGCCTGTGATTCACTTCGCCCGCACCGCGACGAAAGATGTCGAAATTCGCGGGACCACGATCCGCGAAGGCGAATCGCTGGCGATGTGGTACCCCTCGGCCAACCGCGACGAGGATGTGTTCGACGCTCCCGACCGCTTCGACATCACGCGCTCGCCCAACGAGCATCTCGCTTTCGGCGGCTACGGCGAGCACTACTGCCTCGGCGCGAATCTTGCGCGGCTCGAACTGCGCGCGATCTACAGCCACCTGCTCGAACGGCTCGACGACTTCCGGCTGAGCGGCGAGGCCGAGCGTCTCAGCTCCGGACTGATCGGCGGCATCAAGCGGCTGCCGGTCACCTACGCCGTGCGCGGCGGCTGAGGGGGAGCGGTCCGTTGCGCAAATCGCTGACCGGCAAAGAGCGGCGGGAGCTGTTGAGCGATGTCCGCGTCTCCAACGAACTGAGCTACATCTACCGCCGCTCGCTGCACAAAACGCTGCTGCTCGCCGACATCCCCGAAGAGGGCATTATGCAGCTGAACGACTTGCTGCGCGCGGTGATCGCCGCGCAGGTGCGGCTCAACGCCACGATCAACCAGCTGTGCGAGGAAGTGGAGCACGACGCGGTCAAAGCGCTGCTGCCCAAGGAAATCGTGCCGCTCAATGATCCCGATACGGACCCGGAAGGCGAGGAGCTGCGCAAGTGGCTGCGCGAACTCGCCGATTCGCTCGCCCCCCTGCGGGCGCGGCTGGTCGCGGAGGAATAATGTCTGATTCGCCAAGTTCTGACTCGTCGGGCATCATCGAGTTGCAGGTGACCGGCGCGGTGCGCGCCGTCACGCTCAACCGCCCCGAAAAGCGCAACGCGCTCAACAGCGAGATGCTGGAGCGGCTGCACGCCGTCTTCTCCGGCGAACCCGCCGCCGAGGAGCGCGTCGCCGTGATCCGCGCCGCCGGCCCCGTCTTCTGCGCCGGGCTCGACCTGCGCGAGCGCGAAGAGGGCCTGCCCGGCGGCGAGATCTCAATTGAGCAGATGCTCGACGCGATCCAGCACTGGCCGCTGCCCGTTGTCGCGGTGGTTCAGGGCGACGCCATCGCCGGCGGCAACGAGCTTGCGCTGCACTGCGACTTCGTCGTCGCCTCCAGCGACGCGAAGTTCGGCATGTCGCTCGCCCAGATCGGTCTTGCGCCCTCCTGGTTCCTGGCCAAGAAGCTGCTCGAAACCGCCGGCCCGGTCGCCAGCCGTGAAATCCTGCTGCTCGGCGACCGCCTGCCCGCCTGGCGGATGCACGAGCTCGGCGCCATCGCCCGCATCGCCGAACCCGACAGCCTCGACCAGGCCGCCGACGCAATCATCGACCGCCTCGCCCGCAACGCCCCGCTCTCGCTCAAGGCGATGAAGGCGCTGCTCGTCCGCGAAATGGACTTCCGCGACCACATCGAGCACGCCGACGTTGACGAGCTGGTGAACCAGGCCCGCAACTCGCAGGACGCCAAAGAGGGCATCCGCGCCCTCTTCGAGCGCCGCGACCCCCAATTCGGGGGCCGCTAGCTCCGCCGCGCCGCAAGCCTGCTAGGATGGAGTCGCGCGCTGCGGCTGAGGGCGTGCCGGCAACAAGCCCAACAGGCCGTGCAATTTACCAGTCCCGTCATCCGGCGTAGCGCACCGGAGGGCGGGCCCCTTTATGCCCTTCTGGGGAGCGATGGTCCTGCGCGTTTCCCTCTTCATAGATTTCCAAAACGCCTACCGTGGCGCGCGTACGGCGTTTCACGACGATGAGCGAGACCCTAGCTCCTACGGTCAGATTGCCCCTCGCAGTCTCGGCGAACTGCTTGCCGCCAGTCGGCCTCCTGGATCGTCGTCCGGTGACCGGGTCCTTCAAGATGTGCGCGTCTATCGCGGCATGCCGCGCCTTGATGATCGGGCATACTTGCCGGCGCAGCGCCAGCACGAGCTCTGGGAGCAGAGCGGGGTGGTTGTCGTCACCCGGCCGGTGGCCGGGCCGCTCGGAAAGACGCGCGAGAAAGGCATCGATGTCGAGCTCGCGCTCGACTTCTTCGCGGGCGCGCTCGACGGCGACTTCGATGTAGGGATCATCTTCTCCGCCGATGCCGACATCCTGCCGGCGTTCGAGAAGGTGCTCGATCCGGACAGAAGGCTCGGCGTCGCAGTCGAGCTTGCCACGTGGTGGAACCCGCCGGCGATGGCCCCGCGGATTGCGCGCAGCCTGCGTATTCCTCATCATCGGCTCGGCGCCTCGGACTATGAGCGGGTGCGCGATCGCCGCAACTACACCATCGCCGAGGAGTAGCCGCCGCGCCGCCGCCCTGATAGAATGGGAGTGCGCGCTGCGGATGAGGGCAAGCCGGCAGAGAGCCCAACAGGCCGTGCAAGGCGGACGCGCCACTCTCCCGTCATCCGGCTTAGCGCACCGGAGGGCGGGGCATCTTCACTGTCGCCTCGTGACGGAAGGGCTTCCGCGTTTGCCTCTTCTGCGCGCCTTGTCGATGCACTTCGTCCAAGAGCAGGCCTTCCAGGTTTTCCAATTTCCTGGCCAAGAAGCTGCGGAGACCGCATAGCCCGGTCGCCAGCAGGAAATCCTGCTGCCCGGCGACCGACGCCAAAGAGGGCCTCCGCGTCCTCTTCAAGTGTCGCGCGCCCCATTCGGGGGTGCTAGGGGATTTTCTTGACAGGACTCCGCGAGTTGTCTACAGTGGGCTTGCGCGCTGCGGATGAGGACGAAGCGTCCACCAAACTGGAACCGCTGCTCCAACAGGCCGCGCACTTGACCTTCCTCGCCCTCCGGCTAGCGCACCGCATGGCGAGGACACCTCTAGCATCATCATGGCGGACCCGCAGCCTCTCCGTGTGGCAGTCTTCATGGACGGTTCGAATGTCTACTACGGAGCGCGAGACACCTTTCACCAAGAAGATGACCCCGCCAGAGTTGGGCGAACGTGGCCCCACCTGATCGGTGAGTGGCTTCTCAGCTCTATTGCCGGTCCATCTCACCCGCGCCGCCTCCATAGCGTCCGTGTGCATGAAGGCCTACAGAGGGTGGGAGAGGGTGGCCATGAGGCGCAACAACAGCGGCACAACGAGTGGGTCGCCAGAGGCGCGCTGGTCTTTGCCAGGTCGCTGGTGGCAGCCGCCAATGTCGGAGAACGACCGCAAGAGGCGGGTGTGGATGTTGCGCTTGCGCTTGACTGCCTGCACCTTGCTCTCTCAGACTCCATCGATGTGGCGATCATTTTCTCGGAAGATCAGGATTACGAGCCGTTGATCGATCACCTTCTCGATCTGGGGCGTACCGTTGAGGTTGCGCACTGGTGGAACAACGTGCGAGAGCCCAAGGGCAAGAAAGGGGGCTTCCTGGCGCGCGGCCGGTCCGGTGTCGCTCACCATTTCCTTGACGCCGATGCCTACGAAGGCGTTCGGGTGCGCCGAGCTCGGAGGAACAGATGACATCGCGCGTCACCGTCTTCGTTGATGAGCAAAGTGCTCGTGCTCGTGCGGCTGTCGCGTTTTTCAGCTCGCATCCCATGCCGTCCGACGGGCAATTTTGGCCGCACCTGGTCGGTGAAGAACTCTGCGATGCCTTGCAAGGCGCCGACACATCCAGTGACTGGCAGCTGCAGGAAGTGCGCGTATATTACCGCCGCCCGCGTCGCAACAGTCCGTTGTACGAAGCGAAGCGTGCGCAGGTTGCCGCTTGGCAGGACCGAGGCCAGGGCCTCGTTCACCTACGAGAGTTCAACGAGACCAAGCGGGGACAGGTGAAGGGTACGCACGTTGCACTCGCTCTGGATATCTTCCGTGGCGCCAGCAAGCGCGAGTACGATGTCGGCATTGTACTTTCGGACAGCTTGGATGTTCTGCCGATCTTCGAGAGGTTTCGCATTCTCGAGGACCAGCTGCCAGCCGTTCTCTACGGAGGAACGTGGCAAGCAGCGCAAGAGCCGCCATCGCCTTTCTCGGCGGCGGTGCGCAACCAGGGCTTTGAGTGTCAAGCGCTTGGCGACGGGGTGTATGTCAACGTGCGCGATGACACGCATTACGGCGATCGCTCCGCCCGACGACAGCGCACGACGCGCCGCAGGCGGCGGAGACGGCAATCAGGGGCATAGCTGCCGGATGGCAGGCAACCGCGCAAGTGCGCCGCCGCGAGGCTCTGCCTCTACAGCGTTGCGCCGCCGTCTACTGTCACTGTCTGGCCTGTCACGAAGACGTTGCGCTCGATGAGGGCGATGATGGCGTCTGCGCAGGTTTCGGGGGTGGCGACGCCGCGCAGCGGGGCTGTTTCGCTCAGACGCTTGCGGCCCGCTTCGTAGGTCTGCTCGCCCAGGCCGCCGCGCAGCCAACGGCCTTCGATGAAGCCGGGGGCGATGGTGTTGATCCGGATCTCCGGGCCCAGCACGCGCGCCAGCGATTTGGTGATCACGTTCACGCCCGCCTTGCTTGCCGCGTAGGGGATGCTCGAGCCGCCGCCGCCCGCGCCCGCTACCGACGACACGTTGACGATCGCGCCTTCGCCCGCCGCCCGCATGTGCGCCGCGGCCGCGCGGCTGCAGTTGAACACTCCGCGCAGATTTGCGCCGATGATGTCGTCCCATACCTCGTCGGTTACGGCTTCCAGATCGTCGTGCGCGATGAAGTGCGTCATCCCCGCGTTATTGACCAGAATGTGCAGCGCGCCGAACTCGTCGACCGCCGACTGGATTAACCGCCGGCAGTCGGCGTCTTGCCGCACATCGGCCTGCACGGCGATCGCCTGGCCGCCGCGCGAGCGGATGCCGGCTACCACCTCGTCGGCTGCTTCCGCGCCGCGGTTGTAGTTGACCACGACCGCCGCGCCCAGCTCGGCCAGTAGCTCCGCCGTTGCGCGCCCTACGCCCGATGACGATCCGGTCACTACCGCGACTTTGCCCGCAATCTCCATCACTTCACCCGCTTTCGCTGCGCGCCGAACTTGTACGCACGACGGAATGGCCGCCGAAGGCGGCCATTCCACCCGCGCTGCGCGAACCGTCGGCGCGAAAATGCTCGCGCTACGCGCCGCCGCCGCCCGCGGCGGCCAGACCGGCCGGCATTTCAGCGGGCGTCTCGATCTTGTAGAGCTTCGCGGCGTTCTCCCAGAGGATCTTGCGCCGCCGCGACTCCGGCTGGCCCGCCAGCCCCGCCTCGATCGTCTCCTGCACGTTGCCGTAGAGGCAGGTCGGGTGCGGGAAGTCGGTCTCGAAGAGGATGTTGTCCTCGCCGATGTCGTCGATCAGTTTGCGCGGCGCGACCTGCTCGAACCAGTAGCAGGCGTAGACCTGCCGGCGGAAGTAGTCGGAGGGCATCATCTCGAACTCCGGGCGCGCCTTGCGGATGTCCGCGGCCAGGAAGTGGTAATCGCACGACTCGAGGCAGAACGGCACCCAGCCGATGCCGCTCTCGACCGAGATGAACTTGAGCTCCGGGAAGCGCGGCAGCACGCCCGAGAGCAGCAGGTCGGTCATCTGCAAGCCGTTGGAGAGGAACAGCACGGTCGAGGTGCGCGCGTAGGTCACCTCCGGGCCGTCCACCGCCAGCCGCTCCGGCGTGAAGCCGTCGGTGAAGTCGCCCGAGCCGATGTGGAAGGAGATCGGCAGCCCCGTGTCGGTGGCGATGTTCCAGAGCGGGTCCCAGTGCTTGTCGCCCAGGAACGGCTCGCCGTGGGACTGCGGGTCGCCGGTGAAGAGGATGCCCTTGATTCCCTGCTGCGCGACCCGCTCGATCTCTTTGACCGACGCCTCCACATCCCAGAACGGGATCGAGGCGTTGGCCACGAAGCGCTCCGGCGCGGCCGAGATCCAGTCGATCTGGAAGTCGTTCCAGGCGCGCACGCACTCCAGCATCAGCTCGGGCTCCTTGAGCTGGAGGAAGCGCTGCGAGGCGAAACCGGCCACGTTGGGGTAGAGCACCTGCGCGTAGACGCCGGTCTCGTCCATCAGCTTCAGCCGCTCGTGTACGTCGAACGAGGCGGGGTGCGCCTCTTCGTAGGTCGGCGGCGAGCTGGGGAACTTACCCTTCCAGCCGGCGAACACGCCCGACGGCGCGTTGGCGACCTTTTCGTCGGCCACGAACCAGGCGTTGACGCCCTTGTCGTCCTGCTTCACGTGCAGAACGCGGTCGCCCCATTTCTGCGAGACGCGGCTGGTCCAGAGGTCGGCCGGCTCGGTGATGTGGGTGTCGGCGTCGATAAAGGTGGTGAATGCCATGGTTCCTCCCCGGTGTGGATGGCGTGCGCGTTGTTGCGCAGGCTACACGTTTCGCCGCGGGCTAGTGCAGCTACTCCGTCGTTCCTGCGCTTGCCACGGTGCCCCCTGTCTCCCCGTCGTTCTCGCCCCTGAACTTGGCGAATCCATATGACGGCTGTCGGTGGACAGCGTATCTGGATGGTCTGCGAACGGGTGTTGGCGAGTAAGCCTGGACCCCGGCGCTGCGAACAGGGTTGGGTTTGGGCCCCAGATCAAGTCTGGGGCGACGGATCGTGGGGGCGTGCGTTGGGGTGTTTGTGAGAGGTTGGGGTGAGATGAGGCTGATTCCCGCTCGGGGGCGGGAATGACGGGAAGGGGGGCGGGCTAGCGCAGCAGCGACTCGCCCTCGATCGCGCGGGCGATGTCGAAGTAGGAGATCACCACGATGAAGAGCAGCAGCATCGCAAAGCCTGCCATGTGGACCAGGCCCTCCTTCTCGGGCGAGATTCGCTTGCCGCGCCGCGCGATCTCGATCAGGATGAAGAAGATGCGTCCGCCGTCGAGCATCGGCAGCGGCAAGATGTTGATGATCGCGAGGTTCAGACTGAGCAGCGCCGCCAGCTCGATCAGCCGCACCCAGCCGACCTGCTCGACTACCTCGCCCGTTACCCGCGCGATGCCGACCGGCCCGGACAGATCGATCGGCTCGCCGCCCGCGATCCAGGAGCGGATCCGGTTTCGCACCAGCACGAATGTCGCGCCGACCTGCTCGAAGCCGCGCGGGATCGCCTCCCAGAAGCTGTAGCCCTGCGAGATGATCCGCGTCGTGCCGTTGGCGACGCTGATGCCGGTCGCGCCCTGCGGGACCTCGATCGGCGTGCCGGCCGGCGGATAGCGCGGGTTGAGTCCCAGCGCGGCATAGAGCGCGTCGATTCGCACGCTCTGGTCGGCGGCGATGCTGAGCATCGTGTCCTCGGGCTGCGTCACATAGACCTGCCCGCCGGGCAGTTCGAGGCGCGTACCGGCCGCGATCTCCTCCGTCTCTGCGCCCCAGGCGCTGATCACGTGCAGCGCAGGCACGCCCAGCCGCTCCGCGATCTGATCGATCGACTCGCCCTCCTGCACCACATGCGTCAGCGGCTGCGGCGCGAGGCGGGCGTGGACGTCGACCTCAAAGCGCTCGGTGCTGGTTGCGCCGCTGATCGCGTCGGTCGCCGTCTCGCGTTCGACCGTGAACCGCATTGTTTCGCCGAGGTTCAGCTGCACGGCGCGGGTTAGGTCGAGGGTGTTGATGATCTGGTCGTCGTTGGCGGCGATGATTCGGTCGCCCGGCTCGATCCCAGCGCGCTGCGCGGGCGCGCCCTGGATAACCGAGGTCACGATGGCGGGGCCGGCCGCGACATTGTCCGGGATCATCGCGGCGATGGCAAAGAGGAAGATCGGCAGGATCGCGTTGACGGCGGCGCCGGCGGCGAGGATGCCGATTCGCGTGAGCCGCGACTGCGAGCCCAGCGAGCGCGGATCGATGCCAATGGTGATCCCGAAGACGGTGACCTGCGAGGGCTCGCGGCCGCCGGGGTTGCGATAGGCGTCGGGATCAAGCAGCGGCTCTGATGTGTCCGGCGCGTCGGCGTCTTGTTCTTCGGCGGCCTTCAGCGAGTAGCTCCAGCGACCCTCGTTGCCGTCGGCCTCCGTGCGGGTGACGATCATCTCGACATCGCGGTTGTTGATGCCCTCGACCAGCCGATCGGCGAACTGCTGCGGGCTGTGGACGCGCTTGCCGTTGATGTGGGTGATGCGGTCGCCGGGTTCCAGGCCCTCGAGTTTCGGGTTGGCGCGGTTGAGCCGCTCAATCAGCAATCCGCTGGATTCCTCGCCGGTGAGCCGCACGAAGCCGCCGATCGGCAGCCAGTTGATCGAGTAGAGCGTCTCGCCGAAGCGCTTGCCGCGAATTCGCGGCGGCAGCCCGATCCCGAACTCCTCCACCCGCACGCCGGCCAGCTTCGCGGTGAAGTAGTGCCCCAACTCGTGCAGGATCACCAGCGCCAGCAGAATCCCCACGAACGGCAGGATGGTGGTGAGCACGAACATGATCTGAGATTAGTCCTCCGCGCCGATCCGCTTGCGAGTCGCGCGGCGCGCCCAGGCGTCGGCCTCATCGATCTGCGCCAGCGACGGTTCGGCGCAGCCCTCGTGCGCGTCCAGCGCCGCTTCCACCAGCGCCGGAATTTGGTCGAAGCGGATTGCGCGGTTGAGGAACGCCTCCACCGCGACCTCGTCGGCCGCCGCCATCACCGCGGGGAAGGTGCCGCCGGCCAGCCCGGCCCGCATCGCCAGCCGCAGGCAGGGATAGCGATCCAGGTCGGGCGCGGCAAAGTTGAGGCTACCCACGGCGGCCAGATCGAGCGGCGCGGTCGTCGGACGCAATCGCAGCGGCCAGGACAACGCCAGCTGGATCGGCAGCCGCATGTCGGGATAACCGAGCTGCGCCTTGACGGAGCCGTCGCCGAACTCCACCAACGAATGCACGATCGACTCCGCGTGCTGGATTACCTCGACGCGCTCGTAGGGCACGTCGAACAGCCAGCGCGCCTCGATCGTTTCCATCCCCTTGTTCATCAGCGTCGCGCTGTCGATCGTGATCTTCGCGCCCATCTTCCAGGTGGGATGGTTAAGCGCCTGCTCGGGCGTGACCTGGGGCAGCTGTTCGGCCGGCAGGTCGCGCAGCGCGCCGCCGGAGGCGGTCAGGATGATCCGCCTGATTTCGTTCTCCTCTTCGCCCCAGAGGCACTGCCAGATTGCGCTGTGCTCTGAGTCGATCGGGCGCAGCTGCCCGTCGCCCGCGTCGGCCGCCGCCCGCACGAGCGCGCCCGCCATCACCACCACCTCCTTGTTCGCCAGCGCCACATCAGCGCCGCGCTCCAGCGCCGTCAGCGTCGGCTCCAGCCCGGCCCGGCCGGCCGTACCCACGACCAGCACATCGCCGTCCGGATCGGCCGCCATCGCCTCCATCGGCGCGATGCTCGCGCCGACCTCCTCCGCGATCGCTTGCAGACGCCCTGCTTTCACCTCGCCGTCGTCTGCGGTCCACAGGTAGCGCGGGCGGAACTCCCGCGCCTGCGCCTCCAGCGCGTCCAGATTGCGGCCCGCCGCCAAGCCGAGCACGCGGTAGCGCTGCGGCATCGAGCGCACCACATCGAGCGTCTGCGTGCCGATGCTGCCGGTTGAGCCGATCAGAACCAGGGTCGTAGCGTCGGTCATCTCACGTCCAGACCAGAAAAAAGTATATGGTCGGCAGCCCGAACAGCAGACTGTCCAAGCGATCCAGCACTCCGCCGTGGCCGGGGATCAGGTTTGAGGAGTCTTTCACGCCCTGGGCGCGCTTGAACAGGGACTCGGCGAGGTCGCCGAGTTGGGCGGCGACGGGCAGCGCGAGCGCGAGCAGAATCAGCGGCCAGATGCCGGCCTCAAGGCCGAAAATTTGGTCCAGCGCGAGCACTGCGCCTGCGCCGCCCAGCCAGCCGAAGATCGCGCCCTCGACTGTCTTGTTCGGGCTGATCGCGGGCGCGAGTTGTCGTCTGCCGAGCGTGCGGCCGCCGGCGTAGGCCGCGGCGTCGGTGCTCATCACCGCCAGCACGCCCAGCAGCATCCACTCCGCGCCGTCGTCGCCGCCCACGGATTGGCGGATCAGCACGAACGCCGCCGCCGGCAGCGCCAGATAGAGCAGCGCGGTGGTCATCACGGCAGCGGCGGACAGGTAGCCGCGCAGCGGTTCGGCCTGCGGCGCTTGCTCGCGCAGCGTCGCCTCCAGCGTCGTCGCTCCGAAGACGGCCAGCGCGGCGATCAGCAGCGCCCAGTGCAGCGGCGCGGCATCGGTCAGGGCGACGCCGAGTGCCGCGCCGAGCCCGGCGGCGGCGAGCAGAAAGGCCGGCGACGCGCGGCGCACGCCGCAGATCGCCGCAATCTCGCCCAGCGCGATCAGCATCGCCAGCCCCAGCAGCGCCGTGAAGAACGGGCCTCCGACGAGGATCGCGGCGACGATGATCGGCATGCCCACCGCTGCGCTGGCCAGCCGCAGCGCCAGCTGGCCGGCGAGCAGTCGCCGCACCCTAGCGCCCATTGCGTCCGGCATCGCCGTGCGTTGAGGTATCGGCGCCGTTGCGCCCGCCGAAGTTGCGGCAGCGCCCGGCGTAGGCCTCCAGCGCCGCGTCCACATCGTCCGCTCCGAAGTCGGGCCACCAGGTTGGTGTGAAGATGTACTCCGCGTAGGCCGCCTGCCAGATCAGAAAGTTTGAGATGCGCTGATCGCCGCCTGTGCGGATGATCAGGTCCGGATCCGGCATGTCGCCGGTGTAGAGGTAGCGGTTGATCAGCGCCTCATCGATCCGCTGCGGTTCGATGCCGTCTTCCGCGATTCGCCGCACCGCGTCCACCAGCTCCGTCCGTCCGCCGTAGTTGAAGGCGACGCAGACGGTCATCCGCGAGTTGCGGCGGGTGAGCGCGACGGCCTCGTCGATCTTGCGTTGCAGCTGGGCGGCGAGCGCGTCGAGCCGGCCGATGTAGCGCAGTTGCACGCCCGCCTCGTGCAGCGGCTGCACCTCGCGCTCAATCGTGCTGGAGAGGATGCGCATCAACCCCCGCACCTCGGGCCGCGGGCGGCTCCAATTTTCGGTCGAGAAGGCGAACAGCGTCAGGTAGCGGATGCCGCGCTCGGCGAACGCCTCGATTACGGCGCGGATGTTCTCGGTGCCGGCGCGGTGGCCGTCGGTCGGGCGCAGCCCGCGCTGCGTCGCCCAGCGCCCGTTGCCGTCCATGATCACGGCCACATGCCGCGGCAGCGGGCCAGTCGGCTCACGCAGCGAGTGCGGCTCGGCGGGCGGCAGCGTCTCAATCGGGCGGGGAGCGGTCGACCAGCGTGTCACGGCTCAGACCTCCAGGAGCTCTTGCTCCTTTTCCTCACCCGCCTTGTCCACGATAGCGATGAAGTCGGTTGTGAGTTTGTCCAGCCGCGCCTCCGCGCGGTGCTCCTCGTCCTGCGAGAGGTCGCCGTCGCGCTGCATCCCGCGTAGATCGTCATGCACGTGCCGCCGGATGTTGCGCACCGCCACCCGCGCGCCCTCCACCTTCTGCGACACCACCCTGGCCAGATCGCGGCGGCGCTCCTCCGTCAGCTCCGGCAGCGCCAGCCGAATCACGATCCCGTCGCTCTGCGGATTGATGCCCAGGTCCGACTGCTGGAGCGCCTTGGTGATCGGGTCGAAGGCGTTCTTGTCCCAGGGTTGGATCGCGATCAGCCGCGCCTCCGGCACGGAGATCGTCGCCATCTGATTCAGCGCCATGTTCGTGCCGTAGTAGTCGACGCGGATGTGGTCCACCAGTCCCGGATGCGCCCGCCCGGTGCGGATCGACTGGAGCTCGCGCTCCAGCGCACTCACCGCGCCGCGCATGCGGTCGTCGGCGTCGGAGAAGGCGAGTTCCAGCAGTTCGTCGTCGGCCATGGCTTCCTCAAGATAGCAGCGCCGCCGCTTCCGCCTCAGCCGCGCGCCCTATGCTGGCCGCAGATTGACGCCGCGCCGACAGGAACCGCGAGATGGTCACCGCCGAAGCCGTCCCCGAAGTCAACCTTGATGCGCCGCTGCCGAACGAGTTCGGCTTCGAGTGCATCGTGCTGCGTCTGCCCGCAGAGTGGCGGCTGACCGAGGATATCTTCCTCGATCTGTGTGAGCTCAACGAAGGCTGGGAGTTCGAGACCACCGCAGACGGGGAGTTGGTGATCATGCCCGGGACCGGACGCGAGAACAGCAGGCGGGCAGCCGAGATTCTGACTGATGTGGGCGTCTGGAACCGCGACGGCAGGGACGGCGAATGCCACCCGGGCGACGGGATGGTGCGCCATCCCGACGGCTCAATGCGCTCGCCCGACGTGGCCTGGATCAGCCCCGAGCGCGTCAACCAGCGCCAGGAGGGCTACGATGGCGTCCTCATCCCCGTCTGCCCCGATTTCGTGGTTGAGATTCGCTCGCGCAGCGACTCCGTTGAGCGCCAACAGAAAAAGATGGAGCAGTGGATGGCCTACGGCGCGCGCCTCGGTTGGCTGATCGACGCCTACAGCGAGAAGGTCTGGGTGTACCGCGAGGGCCAGGACGAGCCGGAGGAGCTGGATAAACCCGCCGAGCTGAGCGGCGAAGTTGTGCTGCCGGGTCTCGTCGTCGATATGGCCCGCATCTGGGACTAGGAGCCGCCAATGGTCACCGCCGAAGCTGTCCCTGAAGTCAATCTTGATGCGCCGCTGCCGAACGAGTTCGGCTTCGAGTGCGTCGCGCTGCGTCTGCCCGCAGAGTGGCGGCTGACCGAGGAGGTGTTCCTCGAGCTGTGCGAGCTCAATGAAGGCTGGGAGTTCGAGACGACTGCGGACGGGGAGTTGGTGATCATGCCCGGCACCGGACTGGACAACAGCGAGCGGGCGATGTTCATCGGAGCGCAGGTGGTCAATTGGCTCCTCGCGGACGGCGTTGGGCGGATCGGCGGCGAAGCGGGCATGGCGCATCTGCCCAACGGCGTGTTGCGCGCTCCCGATGTGTCGTGGATCAGCCCGGAGCGCATGCGCGAGCGCCCCGACGACTACGACGGTGTGCTGATTCCCGTCTGTCCCGACTTCGTGGTCGAGATTCGTTCGCGCAGCGACTCCGTTGAACGCCAGCAGGAAAAGATGAAGCAGTGGATGGCTTACGGCGCGCGGCTGGGCTGGCTGATCGATGCCTACAACGAGAAGGTCTGGATCTACCGCGAGGGCCAGGACGAGCCGGAAGAGCTGGATAAACCCGCCGAGCTGAACGGCGAGGATGTGCTGCCGGGTCTCGTCGTCGATATGTCGCGCATTTGGGACTAGGGTGCGTTCGCGCTTCCGTCTCCCGCGCCGCCCCTCCGTCTCCCCACGCCCTCTACTCCGTCATACCCGCGCCTCTCTCCACTCCGTCATACCCGCGCTTGCCGCGGAGCCTGCCCCCGGCCCGAACGGGGGTATCTCGACGTGGCCAGCACCGACGCCCCGGGCCATCCTCCCAACGCCGCTCGCCCCCCATTCCGTCGCCCCAGACTTGATCTGGGGCCCATACGGCGGTCGTTGGCGGGACGACGCCCCGAGTGGCTCGCGAACGACGTCGAGAGGTCGTTCGGGGCTCTTGCACCGCGCACGGCGTTGGGTTTGGGTTCCAGATCAAGTCTGGAACGACGGATCCTGGGGGTGGGGTTGGGTGCCGCACACGTCGAGATACCCCCGTTCGGGCCGGGGGCAGGCTCCGCGGCAAGCGCGGGTATGACGGGAGGTGGGGAGAGGGGCGGGTATGGCGGAGTGGGAGAGGGAGTGGGTATGGCGGGGAAGAGGTGTGGCCAGGCGAGGTGGGCGCGGTCAGGCGAGGTGGGTGGTGCCGGCGTGGACGGTGGTGCCGGCGGCGCCGTCGCGGATGGCGTGGATGATGGCGTTGGGGGCTTCTACGTCGAAGACGAGGATCGGCAGGTTGTTTTCCTCGCAGAGCGAGAGCGCCGCGGTGTCCATTAATACACCCAGGTTTTGGTGGATTGCGTCGCGGTAGTTGAGCGCCTCGTAGCGCTGGGCTGCCGGATCGATGGCGGGGTCGGCTGTGTACACGCCGTCCGTGCCGCGTTTGCCCATCAGCAGTTGACGGGCTCCGATCGCGACTCCGAACTGCGCGGCTGCGGTGTCGGTGGTGACGAACGGCTGCCCCGTGCCGGCGACGAGCAGCACTACTCGTCCCTTGTCCAGGTGCCGGCGCGCACGGCGGGGGATGTAGGGCTCGGCCACCGTGGGCACGTTGATCGCCGACATGGTGCGCACCTGCACGCCTTCCGCCTCGATCGCGTCCTGCAGCGCGAGGCCGTTGATGATCGTGCCCAGCATGCCGGCGTAGTCGGCGGTCATCCGCGTCATCCCCGCGGCTGCGGCGACTCGCCCGCGCACGATGTTGCCGCCGCCGACGACCACGGCGACCTGGGCATCCGCGCGCGCGCATTCGACCAGTTGCGTGGAGATGCGGCGGACGGCGGCGGGGTCGAGGCCGGTCGACAGCTCGCCCTGCAATGCCTCGCCGCTAACCTTGAGCAGCACGCGCCCCGCCGCAGCGGTCATCGCCGAGCTACTCGCCGACTTCGTAGCGGATGAAGCGCGCCACTTCGATCTTCTCGCCGACGGAGGCGATCACGTCGTTGATTCGGTCGGCGATGGTCTGGTTGGCGTCGCGGATGAACGGTTGGTCGAGCAGTGCGACCGCTTCTTCATCGCCGTCGTCGAGCTGGTCGGCCGAGACGGCCGCGGGTTGCATTGAGGCCACCTGCATTGCGATGTCGTGGGCGAGCTCCTTGAACGGCTCGGTGCGCGCCACGAAGTCCGTCTCGCAGCGCAGGTCGACCAGCACGCCGATCCGCCCGCTGTGGATGTAAGACTCGATCAGCCCCTGGCCGGCCGTGCGGTCTGCGCGCTTGGCCGCGGTCGCCAGGCCCTTCTCGCGCAGGATTTCGCGGGCCGCGTCGAGGTCGCCGCCGGTCTCTTCGAGCGCGCTGCGGCAATCCATCACGCCCGCGCCGGTCTCTTCGCGCAGGGCTTTGATCTGGTCGATGCTCACGGCCACGGTGGATGCTCCGTTTCAGGTTGGCGCGTCGGCTCGACCGCCTCGGCGACTTGTTTGTGGATTGTTGTCTGCGTTTCGGCGCCCTGCTCAGCTTGCTCAGCCGCCGGCGGGCGCGGCGGCCGGCTCGAGTGTTTGACCGTCCTCCAGCTGGGCGTCGCGGATGGCGCTCTGGCGCAGCATGGCGCCCTCCGATGCGGCGTCGGCGATCTGCCCGGCCAGCAGCCGCACGGCGCGGATTGCGTCGTCGTTGGAGGGAATCGGGTAGTCGATCGGGCGCGGGTCGCAGTTGGTGTCGCAGACGGCGACGATTGGGATGCCGAGCCGGCGCGCCTCGGCGACGGCGATGTGTTCGCGGGGCACATCGACCACAAAGATCGCGCCGGGCAGCGTGGTCATGTCGCGCAGGCCGCGCAGGTAGCGGTGCAGGCGGGTCAGCTTGTCGCGCAGGCGCAGGGCTTCCTTTTTGGGCAGCAGGTCCAGCTGGCCCATTTCCTCGCGGCGCTCCAGCTCGATCATGTAGTCGACGCGGCTGCGGATCGTGTCGAAGTTGGTCAGCGTGCCGCCCAGCCAGCGGGTGACGACGTGCGGCATGCCGGCGCGGTCGGCTTCGTTGCGGATCACGTCCTGCGCCTGGCGCTTGGTGCCGACGAAGAGCACTTGTTGGCCGCCGGCGGTGGTGTCGCGGACGAAGCCGGCGGCTTCGCGGAGGCGCTCGACGGTCTGGGCGAGGTCGAGGATGTGAACGCCGTTGCGCGCGCCGAAGATGAAGGGGGACATTTTGGGATTCCAGCGCCCGGTCTGGTGGCCGAAGTGGACGCCGGCTTCAAGCAGGTCTCGCATGGAGAGTTGGGTCGTCATCGTGCTCCTGTGCGGTGGGGCGGGTTGGATCGGGCGCGGCCGCGCGACGCCCGCCGGCGGGCGCATTGCGGCGAGTATACGCAGGTGATCGCGCTGACGCGACATACGCAGCGCCGCCGCCTGCGCCAGCGCGAGTCGCGCGACTTGCAGTTCGTGGTAAATTTCACCCATTGCGTGCGCTGCGGGCCGCCGCAGCGCTCCGAGGGTGAGGAACGTTCGTGCCCCGATACGCCTACGAATGCTTCGAGTGCGGTCACACGGTCGAGAAGCTGGAGGGCTGGGACGCTCCGGCGCAGCAGCCCTGTCCGGAGTGCCCCGAGCAGTTGCAGCGCATCCCCAGCGCGCCGGCCATCGTCTTTAAGGGCAAGGGCTGGTACTCGACCGACAACCGCAAGTCTTCCTGGAAGACGCGCGCCGACGAGGACCGCGAAGGCGGAGAGGGCGGCGAGTCGGACGGAGAGGGCGGCTCCGGCGATTCAGCCGAATCCGACACGTCCTCGCGCTCCGACAAGTCCGACAAAGTCGCCGCCGCGACCGACTGATCGCGCCGCCCGACAGATGCGCGTCGTTCTACAGCGCGTCAGCTGCGCCGCCGTGCGCGTCAATGGCGAGGTGGTTGGCCAGATCGGCCCGGGCCTGCTCGCGCTGGTCGGCGTGGCCGAAGGCGACGACGCCGAGACGGTCGACAAAGTTGCGGCCAAAGTCGCGGGGTTGCGCATCTTCGCCGACGCCGACGGCCGCTTCAACGAGAGCGTCGCCGAGATTGGCGGCGGCGTCCTGGTGGTCAGCCAGTTCACGCTGATTTCGGATGTGCGGAAAGGCCGCCGCCCGAGCTTCACCGGCGCGGCCCGCCCCGAACAGGCCAAGCCGCTGGTAGAGCGTTTCGCGGCGCAGCTGGCGGCGGCCGGCGTACCCACGGCAAGCGGCCGTTTCGGAGCGATGATGGAGGTGGAACTGGTCAACGACGGCCCGTTCACCGTGGTGATTGATTCCTCGGAGCTGGAGCGCTCCAGGCGGGGGTAGGCGCGAGCGGTCCGGCGGCGCAGCTTACCCGGCCGGCGCGTCATTCGACGTGATGTCCAGCGCGATGTCCAGCGCCGGCGCCGAATGCGTCAGCGCGCCGAGGGAGATGTAGTCGACGCCTGTGGCGGCGATGGCGGTGATTTGGGCGACGGTGATGCCGCCGCTGGCTTCGGTGGTTGCGCCTTGTTGGCGGGCGAGGGCGACGGCGGGGGGGAGGTCTGCGAGGGCGAAGTTGTCGAGCAGGAGGGCGCGCGCGCCGGCGTCGAGCGCTTCCCGGGCCTGGGCGAGGTTTGTCACTTCGACCTCGACTGCGGTTGCGGGGCCGGCGGCGGCCAGGGCCCGGCGGACGGTGTCGGCGAGGGTGCGGCCGGCGGCGGCCGCGGCGGCGATGTGGTTGTCCTTGAGCAGGATGCCGGCGGAGAGTCCGTCGCGGTGGTTGATTGCGCCGCCGCAGCGGACGGCGTAGCGCTCGGCGGCGCGGAGGCCGGGGGTGGTTTTGCGGGTGTCGAGGATTTGCGCGTGCCCGCCCGCGCGGGCGGCGGCGACGGCCTGCGCGGTGAGCGCGGCGGCGCCGGAGAGGCGCTGGAGCCAGTTGAGCGCGACGCGCTCGGCGCGGAGCAGGTCGCGCAGGGGGCCGCGCACGACGCCGATCGTTTGGCCGGCGGCGACCGGCTCGCCGTCGCCGCGCTCCAGGTCGATCTGCGCGTCCGGGTTGAGGGCGCGGAAGGCTGCGGCGGCGAAGTCGACGCCGCAGACGACGCCGGCGGCGCGGGCGGTGATCGCGGCGCGGCCCTCGCCCAGCCAGGGGGCGATGGCGTTGGTGGTGAGATCGAGGTCGGCGCGGTCCTCGCGGAGCGACATCTCAACCAGCCGCTGCACCAGGGCGGCGTCGAGCGGCGGGATCGATTCGGTCGTCATAATGTCTCCCTATTCCCGCTCGATGCGCCAGGCGAGACGTCGGCGCCAGGCCGCTTCGGTTTGGGGATGGTCGGCGCGCGTGTGCGCGCCGCGCGACTCGGCGCGGGCGAGCGCGGCGTGGGCGATGGCCTGGGCGGCGGTGGAGGCGAGGGCGAGCGGCGCGGACGCGCCGCTCCAGGCCCGCATTTGGTCCAGCGCAGCGGAGAGTCGGTCGGCGCTGCGGACGATTCCCGCGCCGGCCGAAACGGCGCGGCGCAGATCCTGGATCGAGGGCGCGGCGCAGGAGGCGGCGATCGGCAACGGCTCGATTGTTTCGGGCGGTGCGGGGGCGTCCTCGCGCGGACCGCGAACGGCGGCGCGGATGGCGCGCGCGGAGAAGACGGCGGCTTCGAGCAGCGAGTTGGAGGCGACGCGATTCGCGCCGTGCGCGCCCGTCGTCGCCGCCTCGCCGGCGGCGAAGAGGCCGGGGATTGTGGTGCGCCCGTCGAGGTCGGTCCAGACGCCGCCCATGTGGTAGTGGGCGGCGGGCGCGACGGGGATGGGGCCGGTGGTGAGGTCGTGGCCGCGCGCGAGGCAGCCGGCGTAGACGCCGGGGAAGCGCTCGCGCAGGAAGTCGGCGGGGCGGTGCGAGATGTCGAGCCAGACATGGGGGGCGTCGTCGCAGCGCATCGCCTCGCTGATCGCCTGGGCGACGACGCTGCGGGGGGCGAGTTCGGCGTCGGGATGAGCGTCGGCGGCGAAGCGGCGTCCGTCTTGGTCGAGCAGCAGCGCGCCCTCACCGCGCAATGCTTCGGAGACGAGGAAGGCGGGGCCGTCGCCGTCGGCCAGCGCGGTGGGGTGGAACTGGACGAACTCGAGGTCGCGGGCGACCGCGCCGGCGCGCAGGGCGAGGCCGAGTCCGTCGGCGGCGGCGGTGGGCGGGTTGGTGGTGTGGGCGTAGAGCGCGCCGACGCCGCCGGTGGCGAGCAGCACGGCGTCGGCGGTGATCGTGCGGGGCTGCCCCTCGGAGTCTTGCGCAACTGCGCCCACGCAGCGGCCGGCCTCGAGCGTGAGCTCGACGGCCGTCCAGTGTTCGCGCAGGTCGATTTCGGCGCGTGCGACGCAGCGTTCGAGCGCGGCCTGGATGTGCAGGCCGGTGCGGTCGCCGCCGGCGTGCAGGACGCGCGGCTGCGAGTGGGCGCCCTCGCGGGCCAGCGCGGGCTGGCCGTCGGCGGCGCGGTCGAACTCCACGCCCAGCGCGATTAGCCGCCGCACGGCGTCGGGGCCTTCTTCGGTCAGGGTGCGCACGGCGCGTTCGTCGCAGAGTTCCGCGCCGGCGCGGATCGTGTCTTGGGCGTGGCGCTGCGGATTGTCGCCGGCGGCCATCGCCGCGGCGATGCCGCCCTGCGCGCGGTTGGTGTTGGTCTCGCTGATTGCGGCCTTGCTGAGCAGGCAGACGGAGCCGTGCTCGCGGGCGAGCAGGGCGGCGTTGAGGCCGGCCAGGCCGCTGCCGATGATCAGGAAGTCGAAGCGCTCGCTCATCCGAGACTGCACCCCCTGGCAACCTCCGACCACCGCTTGACCCCCATCACAGTTGCTCCGTCGTTCCCGCGAAAACGGAGCCTGCCCGCCAATGCCCGTTCGCAGGCCATCTTGGTACACCTTGCCGCTGACGACCGCCGTATGGATTCCCGCTCGGGGGCGGGAATGACGGGGAAAAGGGGCGGGAATGACGGAAATGTGAACACGCTCTAGACGATCTCGAGCATGCGCTCGAGCGCGGCGCGCGCCCACTCGCGCGTCTCGTCGTCGACCGTGATGCGGTTCACCACCCGTCCCTGCGCCAGCTCTTCGGTTACCCAGGCGAGGTAGGCGGGGTGGACGCGGTACATCGTCGCGCAGGGGCAGATCACGGGGTCGAGGCAGAAGACGGTCTTGCCCTCGCGCGCGACCTCCTCGTGCAGGCGGTGGACGAGGTTGATCTCGGTACCCACGGCGTAGACGCCGGGCGGTCCGTTGCGCACGTAGTTGATGATGTACTCGGTGGAGCCCACGGCGTCGGCGGCGTCGACGACCGGCTCGGGGCATTCGGGATGCACGACGACGCGGCAGTCGGGGTGCTGCTCGCGGGCGCGCTCGATCTGGTCGGTGCGGAAACGGATATGCACGGAGCAGTGGCCCTGCCAGAGCAGCACGCGGCTGTCGCGGGCGCGCTCGGGCTTCAGGCCGCCGAGCGCCTTGTTGGGGTTCCAGACGGCGGTTTCCGTGCGCGGATCGATGCCGAGCCGCTTGGCGGTGTTGCGTCCGAGGTGCTGATCGGGGAAGAAGAGCACCTGGTCGCCGCGCTCGAAGGCCCAGGCGAGCACGGCGTCGGCGTTGGAGGAGGTGCAGACCGCGCCGCCGTTGCGGCCCACGAACGCTTTGAGCGAGGCGGCGGAGTTCATGTAGGTGATCGGCACGACGCGGGAGATGTCGGTGACCTCAGCGAGTTCGTCCCAGGAGGCGTAGACGTCGTCGGGCTGGGCCATGTCGGCCATCGAGCAGCCGGCGGCGAGGTTGGGCAGCACTACGACCTGCTCGGGCGTGGTCAGGATGTCGGCGCTTTCGGCCATGAAGTGGACGCCGCAGAAGATGATGAAGTCGGCGTCGCGGCGCTGGGCGGCCTGCTGCGCGAGCTTGAAGGAGTCGCCGCGGAAGTCGGCGAACTCGATGATGTCGTCGCGCTGGTAGTGGTGGCCGAGGATCACGAGCCGCTCGCCCAGCTCGGCGCGGGCGGCGCGGATTCGCTCGCGCAGCTCGTCGGGGCCGAGGTCGAGGTAGGCGTCGGGGATTTCCGGCTGCCAGTCGGGGCGGTGGGGCTCGGCGACAAGCGGGACGGTGGCGATGTCGGTCTCGCAGGCCTCGTTGGGCAGGTTGGGCGGCAGCCGTTCGGGGACGTAGGCGGTGGGTATCAGTGTGGTTGTGGTGCTCATGGCGCGGGCGCTCTCATCCGGGGCTGGTTAGTGTCAGACTGACACTAACAGGATGGGGTCAGTTTCGCAAAGTAGCCGCCCGACTGTCAAGCGCCGCGCCTTACGGGATGAGCGCTCGCGTACACTCAGCGGAGCAACGCCCGCCATCAACGCCCGACCTGCCAGGGGACGCCCGTGGATCGCGAACTCAAGGCCTACCTCCGCGCTCTGCGCAAGGAGCTGCGCAGCGGCCAGGCGACGGAGCACAGCTACCGGCCTGCGCTCAAGACGCTGATTGAGGCGGTCGGTCCGACCGGAATCCAGGCGGTCAACGAACCTACGCAGGGCGAATACGGCGCGCCCGATTTCATCGTCCACAACAACGGCGTCCCGGTCGGGCATGTGGAGTGCAAGAACATCGGCGCCAACCTTGACGAGGTGGAGCAGAGCGCGCAGCTGCTGCGCTACCGCGATGCGCTGCCCAACCTGATCCTGACGGATTACGTCGAGTTCCGCTGGTACGTCAACGGGGCGCGGCAGTCCGTAGGGATGCTGGCGAACAGCAGCGATGAGAAGCTCAGAGGGCGGCCCACGCTGACGGTCGGCGCGATCTGGGAGAGCTTCTTCAGCACCGACGGCATCATGATCAACAACCCCGCCGAGCTCGCGCAGCGGATGGCGGGCAAGACGCGGCTGTTGCGCGACCACATTCGCGGCCTGCTTGAAGAGGACGAGGCGGGCGTCGCCTCGCTCAGCCAGCTGCTCGAGAGCTACCGGGAGGTGCTGATCTCCGATCTCAGCGCCGATCGGTTCGCCGATCTGCAAGCCCAGACCATCGCCTACGGCCTGTTCGCGGCGCGCTGCCTCTACGACGATGCGCCCCGGGCGTTCAGCCGCGAAGTTGCGGCGTTCGCGCAGACCACGCCGTTTCTGCGCGATGTGTTCGGCCGCGTTGCCGGGCCGGCCGCGGATCCGCGAATCACCTGGATCATCGACGATCTGGCGCGACTGCTGAGCCGCACCGACATGGCGGCGATCCTGGAGGATTTCGGCAAGCGCACCAAACGCGAAGACCCCGCGATCCACTTCTACGAGGACTTCCTCGCGGCCTACGACCAACAGCTGAAAGTTCAGCACGGCGTCTACTACACGCCCGAGCCCGTCGTTTCCTACATCGTGCGCAGCGTGGACCGGCTGCTGCGCCGCGAGTTCGGTCTGAGCGACGGACTGGCCGATACCGAAACGGTCGAGACCGAAGCGGAGAACGGCGAGACGCGGAGCAGTCCGCGCGTGCTGATCCTCGATCCGGCGGCCGGCACCGGCTCGTTCCTGCGCGAGGTAGTGGCGGTGATCCGCGCCGATCTGGAGCAGCGCGGGTTGGGCGGCGCGTGGCCCGATTACGTGCAGCAACACCTGCTGCCGCGGCTGTTCGGCTTCGAGCTGCTGATGGCGCCCTACGCCATCGCCCATCTGAAGCTGGCGATTGAGATCGGCGGCGATCCGCGCCAGTTCATGATGCCGACGAACGGGCGGCTCAACGTCTTTCTGACCAACGCGCTGGAGGAGGCGCACGGCGAGGCCGCGCAGGTGATGTTCGGGGCCGAGATCGCGCGCGAGGCGCGCCAGGCCGATGCGGTGAAGCGCGACCGTCCGGTGATGGTCGTGATCGGCAACCCTCCCTACTCCGGGCACTCCTCCAACAGAGGCAAGTGGATCAGGGACTTGGCGGCCGACTACAAAGCGGGCATTCCCGAGCTGCAAAAGCCGGGGCAGGCGAAGTGGTTGAGCGACGACTACGTGAAGTTCATCCGCTTCGCGCAATGGCGGATTGAGCGCACCGGCGAGGGCGTGCTGGGTTTCATCACTAACCACAGCTACCTCGATAACCCAACCTTCCGCGGGATGCGCCGCTCGCTGATGCGCACGTTCGACGAGATCTACATTCTCGACCTGCACGGCAACGCGAAGAAAAAGGAGCAGCCGCCGGACGGGGGGCCGGACCAGAACGTGTTCGACATTCAGCAGGGCGTGGCGATTGCGCTCTTCGTGAAGCGCAACGGCGGACACGGGGACGCGCGCGTGTTCCACGAGGATGTTTGGGGCGAGCGCGACGCGAAGCTTGCGTGGCTGGCGAGCAATGAGGTGGCGACTGTCGAGTGGACCGAGCTCGCACCCAAAGCCGCGCACTACCTGTTCGTGCCGCGCGACGAAACGCTGGCCGACGAGTACCAGACTGGCTGGTCGGTCCCGGACATCTTCGCTCCTTACGGAGACCCTGCTCCGGGGATCGTCACGACCCAGGATCAGTTCGCAATTTCCTGGACGGCCGCGGACGCAGTGTCCAAGGTTGAGCGCTTCCTCGCTACGAGGTCGGAAGAGGAGGCTCGCTCGATCTGGCGGCTTTGCTCGCAGGCTCAGTGGCAATACGGGCGCGCAAAGGACGAGCTCGGGGATAGCGACTGGCGCGACCGCGTTGAGCCCGTCCTGTATCGGCCGTTCGACATTCGGACGACCGTCTACGACCGGAACGTCGCCGTTCACCGGCGCGAGCGCGTTATGCGGCACATGAGGGCCGGACCGAACCTGGGACTGTCGACTACCGCCCGCATTGAGATTGCGGCAGGGTATGGCCATGTCTTCGCGACGCGGTGCATGATGACGCATCACGCAGTGTCGCTCAAGGAAGGCAACTACCTGTTCCCGCTTTACGTGTACGCGGATCCGTGCGACATGGAGATCGACGTTGCGGACCGCTCGCCAAACCTCGCGCCGGAGTTCGTTGCCGAGGTCGCCGCTGCGCTCGATCTGGAGTTCAGGCCCGAAGGCGGCGGTGATCTTGAGGCGGCGTTCGGTCCTGAGGATGTGTTCCACTACATCTACGCGGTACTGCACAGCCCCGAGTACCGCAGCCGTTACGCCGATTTTCTCAAGTCGGACTTTCCCCGTGTGCCGCTGCCGGATCGGCGCAGGGGGCGCTACATCCGTCGGCTGCGACGCGGGCTGTTTGCGCAGCTCGCCGAGCTGGGCTCGCGGCTCACGGCGCTGCACTTGATGGAGGCGGTGGGCGACGAGCAGCCGGTGTTCAGCGCGCAGGGGACCAATCTGGTCGAGAGGGTTCGCTACGTCGAGCCGATTGACGGCGATCCGGGGCGCGTGTACATCAATGCGACGCAGCACTTTGAGGGCGTTGCGCCCGAAACGTGGGAGTTCACGATCGGCGGCTATCAGCCCGCGCAGAAGTGGCTCAAGGATCGCCGGGGGCGCGAACTCTCCTACGACGATATTGAGCATTACCAGCGCATCTGCGCCGCGCTGGCGGAGACGCCGCAGCTGATGTCGCGGATCGATGAGGTGGTTGACGCGCACGGCGGCTGGCCGTTGAGCGGGCCGGGGGAGGCGGAAGTGTGAGCAGGCGCTAGGAGCGGTGAGTGAAGCGGTAGAGGCGGGCGGGGCGGTGGGGGCCGTCGGCGCGGAATTCTTCGGTGGGGGAGATGAAGTCGGTGGCCTTGATTCGGCGGCGGAAGTTTCGTTTGTCCAGCGCGCGGCCGAGGATTGCTTCGTAGACCTGCTGGAGTTCGCGCATCGTGAAGTGCGTGGGCAGCAGGCTGTAGGCCGCGTCGGTGTACTGGAGTTTGTTGATCAGGCGCTCGCGCGCCGTCTCGATCACCCGCTCGTTCTCGAACGCCAGGGGCGGCATGTCGTCGAGCGAAAACCAGCCCGGGCGCCAGGCGGTGCGCTGGGCGAGCCGCACGCGGCGGTGGTCGACCAGGGCGAACCAGGCGACTGCGACGCTGCCCTCGATCGGCGAGCGGTCGAGGTTGCTGAAGGTGTAGAGCTGCTCGAGGAAGATGTCGGTCACGCCGGCCTCCTCGGCGAGTTTGCGGACAGCGGCGCGGTCGAGCGATTCGCCGACTTCGAGCGCGCCGCCGGGCACCGCCCAGCGGCCCTCTTCGGGGGGCGCGGAGCGCTCGATCAGCAGCACCTGGAGTCCGTCGTCGGCGACGGTGAAGATCACGACGAGCACGGCGACATCGGGGCGGCGGGTGGGCGTGGGCGCGTCGGCGGGCGCGGAGCGTCTGGCGCGGGCGGTCACGAGCGGGCCGGGACGCCCTGCAGGGACCATGCGCCGGTGCGCGTGACCGTGACCGTGACCGCGTCGCCCGCGCGCAGGCTGCCGGCGGGGGCGTCGAAGTGGACCAGCTTCATCGTGCGGCTGCGGCCGGTGAGGCGTTCGTTGGCCGCGTCTTCGGCGGGCTTGAGCTCCTCGACGATCACTTCGACATCGCGCAGCAGGTAGGTCGCGTTGATTTGGCTGGAGACCTCGCGTTGCAGCTCCTCGATCGCGTGCAGGCGCTCCGATTTGAGCTCGGCGGGCACGTCATCGAGCTGTTGGCGCTCGGCGTAGGTGCCGGCGCGCGGGCTGTAGGCAGCGACATGCACCTTGTCGAAGCGGAGTTCGGCGAGCAGGTCGTAGGTCGCGCGGAAGTCGGCGTCGGTTTCGCCGGGGAAGCCGACGATTACGTCGGTGCTGATTCCGGCCTGCGGCCAGAGGCTGCGCACCTTTTCGACGCGGTCGCGGAATTGGGCGACCGAGTAGCCGCGCCGCATGTTGGTCAGCACGTCGTCGGAGCCCGACTGCACGGGCAGCGAGAAGGCTTCGCAGACTTTGGGCAGCGTCGCCATCCCTTCGAGAATGCGATTGGTCATGTCGGGCGGATAGGAGGTCAGCTGGCGGATGCGCAGCAAGCCGTCGAGGTCGTGGATCTTGGCCATCAGGTCGAACAGGTCGGCGTGGTCGGTGCGCGGATCGACGGGCGGCTGGTCCTTGCCGTAAGCCTCGACGGTCTGGCCGAGCAGGGTGACCTCGCGCACGCCGCGCGCGAGGTGCGCTTCGATTTCGCGGCGCACCTCGGCGATCGGGCGGCTGCGTTCGCGCCCGCGGCGCAGCGGCACGATGCAGTAGGTGCAGAACTTGTCGCAGCCCTCGATGACCGGGACGTAGGCGGTGGGGCGCGTCTCGTGGGGGAAGACCTGCGGCCAGAACTCGCCGCCGTCGTCCTCGGCCTGCGGGATGTCGGGCAGGTCGAGCAGTTCGATGATGCGGTCGAACTGCTGCGGCTGGGCCCAGGCGTCGACCCAGGGGAAGCGTTTGGCGAGCGGGTCGTCGCGGCGGGCGGCGCGCGGGCCGACCATGCAGCCCATCACGGCGACGCGCATTTCGGGGCGTTCCAGTCGCAAGCGTTTGAGCGTGCCGAGCTTGGCGGTCGCCTTGTCCTCGGCGTGCTGGCGCACGGCGCAGGTGTTGAGCACGACCAGCTGGGCGTCGCGCGGCTGATCGGTCTGCTCGAAGCCGAGTCGTTGCAGGCCAGCGGCGAGTTTGGCGCTGTCGGCGGTGTTGACCTGGCAGCCGACGGTCCAGATGTGAAACTGCGGCATCGTCGCATCCCCGGGAGTCCGCCGGGCGTGATGGTTGAGTGGCGGAGGGTGTGGGATTCGAACCCACGACCGAGTCTCCCCGGAACCCGCTTAGCAGGCGGGCGCACTAGGCCACTATGCGAACCCTCCACCAGTGAGCGTAGCAGCGCGGCGGCGCGGTAGGCGGGGCGGTAGGCTGCGTGAATGCAACGGCGGATATCAGCGCTGCGTACACAAGGCGGCAGGCTGCGGGGCGGCAGGCGGCGGGGCGCGGCGGGGCGTCTTGCGCCTCTTGCGCTCCGGGCGCGGGCGGCGCTGGGGTACCGCGCGTTGGCGCCGCTCGCGGCGCTGGGGGCGATCGTTGCCGCGCTGGCGATCGCCGTGCCGCTCGGCTTGGGCACGCAGAGCGACGCCTTTGTGCTGGCTTCGAGCGACGGCGCGCCGTTTGTCGTGGAGGTGGAGGGGGAGGGCGACCGCTGGGTGTTGCTGGGGCACATGTACCCGACGCAGCGCGGCACCTGGAACAAGCTGACGGAGCGGCTGTTGGCCGAGGGCTACCGCGTGATGCGCTGGGACTTTCGTTGCCACGGCGCGTCGCGCTGCGTGATCAGCGATCGCAAGATCGACGATGCGCCGGACATCTACCGCGAGTGGGAGGCGGCGATCGATTACGCCGTGTCCGAGGGGGCGCGCGAGCTGTACGGCTTCGGAGCCAGCTTCGGCGGCACCAGCCTGATGCAGGTCGCGGCGGACCGCGGCGATGAGTTCGTCGCCGTCGGCGCGGTTTCCAGCCCCAACATCTTCCCCAACAAGCCGCCGGAGAACTACCGCGCCGAGCGGCTCGACGGGCTGCGCCGCGTCCACGAAATCGGCGTGCCCAAGCTGTTCATCGTGGGCGCGCGGAACTGGTGCGCCTATCTCTATTCGGACCGCTTCTTCGAGCGCTCGGTCGCCCCCGCGCGGCTGGTCGTGCTGGAGTCGGATCTGCACGGCACGACGCTGCTCGACGATCGCGAGGTCGGTCCCACGGCGGTAGAGGAGATCGTCGCGTTTTTCGCCAATCCGCAGTCGGTGCAGGGCAAGCAGGAGCGCAATCTCGCGCCCGACGCGGATCCGCAATACGAGTGCGACACGGGCGGCGACGATTAGGGCGTGTTCACACTTCCGCCATACCCGCACCGCGCCCACCGCCACACTCGCCCTCTACTTCGTCATACCCGCGGCAAGCGCGGGTATGACGGAGAGGGAGCGGGAACGGCGGAAGCTGGGTGCGCGCCTGCGGTAGGCGAATTTGCGTGAACCCGTCCTAATCCGTTTTGGCGGGTGCCGCTTCGCGTTGCGCGCGGATTTCGGCCAGAATTTGGTCGTGCAGCTCCTGAAGGTTGAGCCACGATTGGGCTCGAACGCCGAGCGCCGCCTCGATCGCTTCAGCGGTCTCCCGGATGATGTCCTGCTGTTCTGCGAGGATCGAGTTCACGATCTCCGGCGGCGACTGCATCAGCGCGGCCAGGCGCTCCGGCGCAATCTCGCGCGCCTCGATCTCCATGCGCAGCACCGCACCCGGATGGAGCGCATAGTCCGGCGGATAGCGGAGCGTGAGTTTAGCCACGGTAGTCGACGACCTCGACAATCATTCTCGCTCGTTCGCCCTCACCTGCGCTCGGTCAACTGTCCCGGACTGATCGGCGGTGAGGGCTTGCAGGTCGTGCGGCGTGTTCGTCTCCAGTGCGCCGCCGCGTTCCCGTCCGCAGACGATGGCGAAGGTGGCGGCGACCAGGATCGCTGCGACGAGCTCGGCGAGGATGATGTGCTTCTTCACGACCAGTCAGCCGATGCACGTGCAGGCTAATCCACTTCGGCGACCGGCTCGCGCTCGTCTTCCCGCATTCGCGCGACGACCTGATCGTGGATCGACTGGAGATTCAGCCAGAACTGCGCGTCAATGCCCAACGCGCTGCCGATTGCATGCGCTGTGTCGGTTGTGAAATCCCGCCGCTCGGCGAGGATCGCGTCAAGCACCGCTGGCGGCTGTTGCGTGAGTTGGGCCAGGTCGTCCTGCGAGATTCCACGAGCTGCAACCTCCTGACGCAGGAACTTGCCGGGGTGTAGCGCGCTGTCGGGCCGGAAGTGCTTGGGCAGGTCAGCCATGGCGCCCTCGCCGGCGGGCGAGGAGCCAGAGGGTGATTGGCAGTGCCAGCAGCGTTGCGCCGAGGCCGACCGCGATCCCTACCCACTCATTCACCGTCACGCCCAGCACCAGCAGCAGCACAATGCCGATCAGCGGCGCGATCACTCCCGCCCGCGCCGCAATGCCTGGATTCTCGCGGATCGCGTCGCCGATCGAGTTCTCTTCCTGCGGATCCTCGGCGTCGGACGAAGACATCGCGCTTGCCCCGTTCACTCGCTGAGGAACGCGGACTCAAGGCCGTTGGAGCGCAGCACCCGGGCCATCGTGACGCCGATGTCTGCGGGGCTGCGGCTGATCACCGCGCCCGCGTCCTCCAGCGCCGTCCGTTTCGCTTCGGCGGTGCCGTCCTTGCCCTCGATGATCGCGCCGGCGTGGCCCATTCGACGCCCCGGCGGAGCCGTTGCGCCCGCCACGAACGCCACCACGGGCTTGTTCATTCGGCGTTTGATGAAGGCCGCGGAGGCCTGCTCCGCGGTGCCGCCGATCTCGCCGATCAGCACCACGGCGTCGGTCTCGGGGTCGCTGTTGAACATGCGCAGCGCTTCGACCTGCTGGGTGCCGATGATCGGGTCGCCGCCGACGCCGACGCAGGTTGATTGCCCGATTCCGGCCCGGGTCAGTTGGTCCACCGCTTCGTAGACCAGCGTGCCCGAGCGGGAGACGACTCCCACCCGCCCGGCCTCGAAGATGTCGGGCGGCATAATCCCGACGCGGCAGCGCGAGGCCGGGTGAATCACACCCGGGCAGTTGGGTCCGATCAGCCGCGTTTTCGAGTTCGCCAGCGCGGTCCGCACCCGCACCATGTCGTGGATCGGCACACCCTCGGTGATGCAGATCACCAGGGGCACATCCGCGTCCACCGCCTCCAGGATTGCGTCGGCCGCGCCGGGCGCGGGCACATAGATGATCGAGCAGTTGGCCTGAGTGCGGCGCACGGCGTCCTGCACCGTAGGGAAGACGGGGAAGCCCTCAAAGCTGTTGCCGCCGCGGAAGCCCGGATGCACTCCGGCGACCACATTGGTGCGGAAGGCCAGCGAGCGGCGGATTTGGTTCTGCCCCTCGGTGCCGAGCCCCTGGATCATCACTCGCGTGCGGCGGTTGAGAAGAATGCTCATCTGCGCTCTCTCCGATGTTCCGACGGTGCGGCCGGCGGCCGCCCGGCTAGTTTGCGTTGGCGGCGGCCACGGCCAGGCGCGAGGCTTCGCCCAGTTCTTCGGCGGACTCGACGCTGATCTCCGATTCGAGCAGGATCTCGCGCCCCTCCTCGACGTTCGAGCCGTTCAGCCGCACCACGATCGGCTGTTTGATCCGCAGCGTCTTGACGGCCTCGACGACGCCCTCGGCGACGATGTCGACGCGCGCCAGACCGCCGAAGATGTTGATCAGGATCGCTTTGACGTCCGAGTCCTTCTGGATGATTTCCAGCGCGGCGATCACCCGCTCCACGCGGTTCACCGTGCCGATGTCGAGGAAGTTGGCCGGCTCGCCGCCGTGCAGCATGATCGAGTCCATCGTGGCCATCGCCAGCCCGGCGCCGTTGACCATGCAGCCGATGTTGCCGTCGAGCTTGATGTAGGAGCCGATCCCCGCGTTCTCCGCCTCGATCTCCATCGCCTCTTCCTGCGAGAGGTCCCGCAGATCGCCCAGGGGCTGGCGGAAAGCGGCGTTATCGTCGATGTTCAGCTTCGCGTCCACGGCGGCAATTCCGCCCTCGCGGGTGAGCACGAACGGATTGATTTCGGCCAGTGTGGCGTCCGTCTCGATGAATGTCTGGTACAGCCCGGCGAACAGCTGCCCGGCGGGGCGAATGGCGGCCGAGGGCAGGCGCAGCCGCTTGGCCAGTTGCCGGCCGCGGAAGGCCGGGAAGCCTTCTTCCGGATCGACCGGCTGGCGGATGATCGCGCGCGGGTTTTCCGCCGCGACCTCCTCGATCGATTGTCCGCCCTCGGTCGAAGCCACGACGACCGGCTTGCCGATGCTGCCGTCGATCAGCACCGCGGCGTAATACTCGGCTGCGATCTCCGTCTGCCCCTCGATCAGCACGCTCGAGATTTTGGCCCCGTTCGGCCCCGTTTGATGCGTCACCAGGTAGTGGCCGGCCAGCGCACGGTATTCCTCCAGCGCTTCTTCCAGATCGTTCGCCAGGCGCACGCCGCCGCGCCGTCGTCCCGCCACCTGGCCCTCAACGCCGGCTGGGTCCGCTTCCAGCCGGCTGTACATCCGGGCCGTGCGCCCGGCCGTTGAGACCACGCGGCCCTTGCCGCGTCCGCCGGCGTGTACCTGCGCCTTAATCACCACCTTGCCGCCCAGTTCGCGGATGATTCGCCGCGCCTCGCGCTCCGTCGTCGCCTGCGAGCCGGGCGGCACGGGCACGCCGCGCGCCCGCAACAGCTGCTTCGCCTGATACTCATGGATGTTCATGGGCGTCCGTTCCCTGCCGCGCGCCGATTGCGGCGCATCTCGCTCGGCTAACCGAACATAGCCGCGCACCCGCCCAACCGCAATCACCTACGCCTCTCCGTCATTCCCGCCTCTGAGCGGGAACCCATACGGTGGTTGTGAGCAGCGGCTGGGGCGAGGACAGGGGCAGTAGGGGCTCGGGGGTGATTCCCGCTCGGGGGCGGGAATGACGGGAACGGGGGGCGCGGGAATGACGGGAACGGGGGGCGCGGGAATGATGGGGAGAGGAGGCGGGTTAGCGCAGACGCTGGGCAAGCGCCTCGACCGGCAGCGGACGCTCGGCCCCGAAGGGCGGCGCGGGGAAGAGAACGCGCTGCAGCGCAGCCGGGATCGCGCTCCAGGCAATCGCCGGCAGCCCGCGGCGCGTCTGCGGAATGTCCCGCCGATGCCTCCAGTCGCGCTCCAACTCGGCCTCGCGGTGGGCCGCGGCGTATTGCGCCAGGGCGGGGTTGATCATCGGTGTATGCATGGCGGTTCCTCTCTGGTGCTCGCTCTGATCGCCTGCGTATTCACCGTATGCAGGCCCACCCTTACGTATGGCGCGGTGGGCGGGCCGCGCCGCACAAGCGGGTGCGAGCGTCGCGTAGTTCACGCAGCGTTAGCATCAGACTGCACAGAGACCATCCCGCCACGCAGATCCCAGGAGGCCGGCAATGCTCAAACAGTTCAGGGTTTCCGACGATGTCGCCGTCCGCGTTCCCGGCGACGCGATGCGCGCGGCTGTCCACGACATTTTCGCCCGGCTCGGCATGCCGGAGGGCGACGCGCAACGCTCGACCGACACGCTGCTCTACGCGGACCTGCGCGGGATCGACTCGCACGGCGTCTCGAACATGATGCGCTACTACGTGGCCGGCCTACAGAGCGGCGACATCAATCCGACGCCGCAGTGGACACTGGAGCGCGACGCTCCGGCGGCGGCGACGATCGACTGCGATCGCGGGCTGGGGCTGACGGTCGGTCCGCAGGCGATGGAGTTGGCGATCGACAAGGCCAAGCAGACCGGCGTGGCCACCGTTGTGGCCAACAACGGCGCGCACTTCGGCGCGGCCGCCTATCACGCGCAGCTGGCGCTTGAACACGACATGATCGGGCTGTCGATGACCGTCGGCGGGCTGCTGGTCGCGCCGACCCACGGCTCGAAGGCGATGGTCGGCCTGAACCCGCTCTCGATCGCCGCGCCGGCCGGCGCGGAAGCGCCGTTCATCTTCGACGCCTCGATGTCCAGCGTGGCGGGCAACAAAGTGCGGCTCGCGCAGCGGCTCGGTGAGGACTTGCTGCCCGGCTGGGTCGCCGACGCCGAGGGTACGCCGATCATGGAGGCGCGGCAGGCGCCCGACGAATTTCTGATGCTGCCGCTGGGCGGCACGCGCGAGATCGGCTCCCACAAGGGCTACAGTCTGGCGGCGTCAATCGACATCCTGGCCGGGATCATGGCCAACGCGGGCTCGGCGCTCCAGCGCTTCAACGGCGTTGGCCACCACTTCACCGTCTTCAACATCGCCGCCTTCACCGATGTGGACGAGTTCAAGGAGCACATGGACGCCTATCTCAAGGCGCTCCGCGAGACGCCGCCCGCGCCCGGCGAGGAGCGGGTGCTCTACGCCGGCCTTGAAGAGCACGAGGAAGAGATCGAGCGCCGCGAGGGCGGCATCCCCTACCACCCCGAGGTGATCGAGTGGTTCCAGGCGACGCTGGCGGAGCTCGGCCTACCGGATCACTTCGCCTGACGCTCCTGAGGCTCTTGACGATCCGGGCGCTCTTGGCTCTCCGGGCGCGGCGGCATCCCCAGGCGCTCCCGAAGCTCCTGACTTTCCCGCCGCCCCGCGGCCAGCAGCGCCGACTCCGGCCGCGGCTCGTCCACCCAGAGCCCGGCTGCGAGGCGCCGCTTCAGCTCGTCCTGCACCAGCCGGAACGACCACCAGACCAGCAGCAGCCGCAGCGGAATGCCGATTCCGCGCGAGATCAGCGGGTAGTAGGAGGGCGAGACCTGGTCCAGCAGCCACAGCCGGATCACGCCCATCACCAGGTTCTCCGCCACGAAAATCGCGGTGACGATGAACAGCACGCGGTGATGCGGTGGTAAGCCGCGCCGCACCCGCGGAAAGACCTCGCGGATCGCCATCCCCAGCAGCGGCTTTCGCATCAGCAGACTGATCGTGAAGATCGCCGCGATCACGAAATCGCTGATCGGCCCGTCGGCCGCCAGAAACGCCCGGTCGCTGTCGAAGATCAGCCCGACGATGGTGCCGCCGGCGGAGATCAGCAGTCCGAGCACTGCCAGCCAGAAGATCGCCCCGCGCCCCGGCTGCATGCGCCGCTGCACGAAGAAGACGATCGCCGCCGTGCTGAACGCCGCGCCGATCGCCGGCCGTGTGCCGAACAGTTCGAGCGCGATCACCCAGACGACGGCGGGCAGGATGCTGACGCCGACCCAGCGGTCGTATTCCGGGATGCGGCTGTGCCAGCGTTCGAGGCGCTCGTTGAAGCGCTCCATCCGCTCGATGCGCTCCTGCATCTTGAGGAGGCGCTCGCGCTCGCGGCGCAGCCGTTCCCGCTCGCGCTCCAGCTCGGCTCGGTCGGGCGGGGCGCGATCGGGCGGAGGGGGGTCGTCGGGAGAGGCCATTGGGCTAGGTTACTTGGGCGGCGGCGGCCGCCCAATCCGCATCATCCCCCGGCTCAGGGGAGCGGGGCGGATCTGGCGGTAAACTCTCCCCAATGTCGGAGCAGAGCACGGACCAGCCAACGAGGGCTCCGGCGCCCCAGCCTGCGCAGCACGCGGCAGACGGCGATCCCGCCGCGGCTGCGGCGGACGGCTCCGCGCCGGATGTCTGGGTCGCCCCGACGGTGCGCGCCGATTTGCTCTCGTGGCTGCTGGCGGCGCTGTGGGGCGGCAATCCGGCGGCGATCAAGCTGAGTCTGGAATACGCGCACCCGCTGCGCCTGGCGCTGCTGCGGCTACTGATCGCCGTCGCCACGATGACCGTCGCCGCGTTTTTGTTCAAGGTGCGCCTGCTGCCCGCGCACCGCCGCGAGGCTCTGTTCCTGATCGCGGTCGGGCTGCTGATGGCCGCGCACACCGCCTCCGGCTACTACGGGCATCACCACACCAGCGTCGGCCACGCCTCCGCGCTGTTCGGCGCGAACCCGATCTTCGCCATGCTGCTCGCCCATTTCTTCATTCCCGGCGACCGCTTGCACCCGCGCGGCGTGCTCGGCATGGGGATCGTTTACGCCGGCGTGCTCGTGCTGTTCTCACAGCATTTCGCGGGCGAGGGCGAGACGCTCACCGGCGACCTGCTGATGGCCGTGTCATCGTTCACGCTGGCCGCGCGGCAGATCGCCGTGGCGCGTCTGGTGCAGCGCACCGAGCCGGTGCGGATCGTCTTCTGGGAAACGCTGGTGGCGATTCCGTTCTTCGTCGCCGGGGTGCTGCTGGTCGAGAACGACACTTGGAGCTGGCACTGGGAGTTGCTGATCGCGCTCGCCTACCCCGGCTTCGTGCTCTTCGGGCTGGGCATCATCCTCAACACGCTGTTGCTGCGCCGCTACATCCCGTCGCGGATTCTGGCGACGCAGATGGTGATCCCGGTGTTCGGCGTGATTTGCGGTTGGGCGTTTTTCAATGAGCCGATCGGTTGGGAGCTCGCGGTGACGGTCGTGCTGGTCGCGATCGGCGTGGCCGTCTCGCCGCGCTGGCCGCTGCCGATGCGGAGTTCGACGGCAGCGAAGGAAGCGGCGGAGAGCGACGCAGCGACAGAGGATTGAATCGGCTCCCTCGCAGGAGGGCTGTTCGCGCGAGCGGCCTGCCGCTGGTTGAACAGGGGGATTGGGGGGGTGGCCGCCCCGACGGCCATGCAGGTCCTAGTGCTTCCAGAGGGGGCTGGCCACGTTCAGATCGACCTGCGCGGCACTCTCGCAGACTGCGCGGATCGTTACCGTCTGCGTGATCTCCGCCTCCGGCGACGAGCGCACGTGCTGTTCGGGGTACCAGTTGACCTCCGCGATGCCCCACTCGTCCGATTCCACCGTGCGCTCCGTCCCGCCGCTGCTGGCCAGCGTGCCCGGACCCTCCACAATCGTGAACGCCACCCGCGCGCCCGCCAGCGAACCCTCGCGGCTGCTGATTGAGGCCGAGATCATCCGGTAGCCCACTTCGCCGCGGTCCGCCATCCGCACGCTCACCTCAATCGTGTCCTCGGGCATCGTGGGCGCTCCCTTCCTCTGCTGCGCGACTCAGAGGGTATCAGCGCGTCGGCTCAACGCCGATGCCGCTATCCTCTACTCAGCGCGATGGCCAGCACCACCGGAGGCTTCCCATGGTCCGTCTCGACGATCTGCACCCCGACATGGCCAAGAATCTGCTCGGCCTTGAACTGCCCGCCATCGAGCCCGCGCCCTGGATTACACCGCCGCCGCTGGCCGAGGCGACCGTCGCGATCGTGACCACTGCCGGACTCGCCCGGCGCGACGACCGCCCCTTCAGCCCCGGCGCGATCGAGTACCGCCTGATCCCCGGCGACACCGACCCCGCCGACCTGCAGATGTCGCACTTCAGCGTCAACTTCGACCGCTCGGCCTTCCAGCAGGACTACAACGTCGCCTTCCCCATCGACCGCCT
This sequence comes from Dehalococcoidia bacterium, assembly GCA_965242565.1. Classification (GTDB taxonomy): domain Bacteria; phylum Chloroflexota; class Dehalococcoidia; order Bin125; family Bin125; genus CATQGW01. The sequence goes on from OZ251457.1 coordinate 3,252,435, forward strand.
GCGCGAACTCGTCGACGCCGGCGAGGTCGGCGCGGTCGCGCCTCACCACTACTCCTTCATGGGCGCCCAGCCCGCGCCCGAGCGGCTCGAACAGACCGGCGAGGAGGTCGGCCGCCTGCTGCGCGAAGCCGGTGTCGACGCCGCCTTCCTCACACCCGTTTGACCGTTCTGCACGCGCGCCGTCGGCGCGCTCTCCCACTACATCGAGCGGGCCGGCGTCGCGACCACCGGCATCGCCCTGATCCGCGAGCATGTCGCGGGTATGAACGTGCCGCGCTCGCTCTGGGTGCCCTTCCCGCTGGGGCGACCGATGGGGCCGGCGGACGACGCCGAATTCCAGCGCGATGTGCTGCGCTCCAGCCTCACCCTGCTCAACTCTGCGACCGAACCGACCGTCGCCGACTACCCCAACGACGCTCCGATGGGCGATCCGGCGGGCGAGTGGGCCTGCGCCGTCGCGCTGCCCCAGCCCGAACCGACCGACGACGCGGACGCGCTCGTGCAGGGCCTGCTCGACGAGGTGCGCGCGCTCGCGCCGTGGTACGACGAAGGCCGCCGCGCGCGGGGCCGCAGCAGCGTCGGCGCCAGCGGCGTGGGCGCGGATCAGATCGAGCTCGTCGCCGGCCAGCTGGCGCGCTTCGCGGGCGGCGCGGAGCCCGAGCTCGACAGCGACGCGGCCTGGTCCCACCCCGCCCCGATCCGCTACAAGTTCATGGCCGACGACCTGCGCGCCTTCTACCACGAAGCCGCAGCGTCCCAGCCCGGCGCGCGGCCCGGCTCCGACGTCGACCTCAACACCTGGGTGTTCGGCCAAACGCAGCTGGGCGAAGTGATCCGGCTCGCCGCCGATCGCTTCGAGAACAGCGGCGATCGCCGCCTCGCCACCCTCGTGATCGGCCTGATCCCCGCCGGCTACCGCAGCCGCAAACTCCGCACCTGGTAGAACAGCCCACCCACCTCCGCCATTCCCGCCGCCCTCTCCCGTCATTTCCGCGCACGCTGGAATCCAAACCCAACCGCCTACGGGCGCAGCGGGTCTCCGGCGTCCCAGCCCAGCGTGAACCTCGCGCCGGCTCCCGCCAGGTCCCCGCCCAGGGCCTCGCCCTCCGGCCGAATTCCCTCATCCAGCCACAGGTTGAACGCCGCGACCGCGGCCGCGATCTCCAGCGCATTGAACGTGCAATGCCCGGCGCGCCGGTATGCGCGCACTACCAAATTGTCAGCGTCGCCCGCCTCCGCCGCCAGCCGCTGGTAATCGCGATCCAGCTGAATCGGTGTGAACAGATCACCCGTCGTCTTCATACACAGCAGCGGAACCTCCAGCCGGCCGCTTGGCGCGCCTACGCCCGGATCCGCCCGCCGCGCCGCATCCGCCGCGGTCCGCACCACCTCCGCGTTGAGTCGCCTCACATCCAGATCCGCGCCCGGCGCGTCGTAGACGAAGCGCGTCGTGTCCATCGGGATCGCATCGCCGCCGGCGATCCGCTCGCCCGGCGCAAACGGCGCAGCTCCAATCAGGTCCGGCCAGGTCAGCGCGCCCACCGCAAACGACGTGTTCCACTGCTGCGCTAACCCCTCGCGGAAGCCCCAGCGCGGACCGCCCGTCAGATGCTCAATCACCGCCGCAAACCGCTCGCCGTCCTCGCTCAGCTGCAAGTTCCCGTCATCGTCCGCGACGCCCAGCGGCTGCGCCCACTCGATCAGACCGCCCGCGTCCAGCCGGCGCGGCGGCTCGCCCAGAAACCACATCGCCAGCGTGTGCCAGGCCGCCAGATAATCCACCACCCAGATATTGCCCAGCGCGCCGCACAGCGCGATCGCTCCGTCGATCTCCTCGGGAAACTCCTGCGCCATCAGTTGTGCTGTCGCGCCGCCCATTGAGCCGCCCATGCACACCGTTTGCCGCGGCGCGCCCAACAGCTCCGCGAAGCGATCCTTCACCAACAGCAGATCGTCCACCCCCACGCCCGGCACATAACCCGTCGCGCGGTAGGTGCTACAGGCCCAGGCCGTCCCTGTTGCCAGAAACGCCGCGCGCTCCGGCATACTGAAGGCCAACTCCGGACTCGGTCCGTCGCCCGCTTCGTTCAAGCCCGTAAAGCCGTGCCCCCAGAGCGTCAGCACACCGTTCCAGTTGTCCGGAACCTCGATCCGATAGCCCGCGCCCTCAATCACCCCCCAGTGCGCGGTTGCGCCGGGCAGCGCGGCGAATTCGGGATCCTCAAGCGCGTAGTCCGCGGGCGGCAAGTGGGGGACGAGTCGGCGTCGCCCCGGCGGTTCGGGCGTCGCCGTCGTCTGCGTAGCGACGCTCTGCTGCTGCCCTGCCTGCTGCGGCTCAGGCTCGGGCTGCGTTACCTGCTGCTGCTGCGATTCGGCCTGTGCGGGCGGCGTTTGCGCCTCTTGGGCCTGCGTCTCCTGGACCTGCGTTTCTTGCGCCTCATGCCTCGGCGAGGCGGGCGCGGGCTGCGCCTGCGCCTGTCGTTCGGCTGTCGGCTGCGGATCGTCCTCGCCGCCGCAGCCCACCAGCAGCGCCGCCGCCGCGCCCGCCGCCAGCCGCGCGGATCGGCGCAGCAGCGCCCGGCGGGTCAGCTGATCGGTCAGCCTGTCGCTCGGAGTGTCGTCGGAACCGCGCACCTCGCCAGCCTAACTGCCCGATCTAGCCGCCCGACCAGGCGCATAGCCCCAACTGCCTATAGACTGCCAATCGCGCCGCGCCGAGCGGCGCCCAACGCACGAAAGAGGGCAGCGCGTGGCCGACTACGACAAGCCGATTCCCGAGCCGGATCCCGTTTCCCAGCCGTTCTGGGACGCAGCCAAAGACGGACGCCTCGTCCTCCCCCGCTGCTCCGATTGCAACCGCGTCCACTGGTACCCGCGCACCATCTGCCCCTTCTGCCACTCCACCGACATCCAGTGGTGCGAGGCCTCCGGCAAGGGCACCATCCACACCTTCGCCGTCCAGACCCGCAAGTGGGGGCCCTGGGATCCGCCCTACGTGACCGCCTACATCGACCTCGCCGAGGGCGACCGGATGCTCACCGTGCTGCGCGGCGTCGACGCCGACAACCCGGAGAGCATCAGCATCGGCGCGCCCGTCGAAGTCGAATTCGAGCCCGCCAGCGACGACGTCCACATCCCCTTCTGGCGCGTCGCTTCCTGAGCGAACCGCCGCGCCCAACGCCCGAACCAAACAATGAGGAGAGTGATCCATGCCCGGTGAAGCATCCCGCGCAGCAGCCATCGTCGGCGCCGCCGAAGCCGACCAAATCGGCTACCCCACAGAGCCCAAATCGTCGCTCCAACTCCACATGGAGGCGATCAAAAACGTCTGCGACATGACCGGCATTCCGATCCGCGCGATCGACGGCATCTTCTCCGCCGGCTGGTCCCCGCAGATCGCCGAATACCTCGGCCTGCACCCCAAGTACATCGACACCACCGCCGTCGGCGGCTGCTCCTTCGAGATGCATGTCCACCACGCGCTCTGCGCGATCCACGCCGGCGTGATCGATGTCGCGCTCGTCTCGCACGGCGAGATGGGCTGGAACGCGCGCAACACGCGCGGGCGCGGTGCCGGCCCCCGCTTCGGCGCGGGCGCCGATCCCTGGGACCCCGCCAACCAGCACACCGCCGCCTACGGCATGGGCGGCGCGCCGACCAACTACTCCCACGCCATGAACCGCCACATGCACCGCTACGGGACGACACAGGAGGACTTCGCCGAAATCGCCGTCGTTACCCGCGAGTGGGCCCAGCTCAACCCCCGCGCCGTGATGTACCGCAAGGCCGGCGAGGGCGATCTGCCCGCCCTGCCCGACGGCGACCCCGGCGGCGGCAAGAAGGGCCACCCCTTCGGCGGACCGATCACCGTCGACACCGTGATGAACTCCCGCGTCATCTCCTGGCCGCTCAAGCTGCTCGATGTCTGCCTCGTCACCGACCACGGCGGCGCGGTGCTGATCACCGGCCCCGAAATCGCCGCCAGCACCAAGACCAAGCCCGTCTGGATCGCCGGCGCGGGCGAAAACATCTCCCACTGGAACATGCTCGAAATGAGCGACTTCACCGCCACCTCCGCCTCCCGCTCCGCCACCGCCGCCTACACGATGGCCGGCATGGGGCCCGAGGACATGGAAATGGCGATGATCTACGACTCCTTCACCGTCACCGCCGGGATCACCGCCGAAATGCTCGGCCTGGCCCCCGCCGGCGAGGGCCCGGCGCTCTGGAAAGACCGCCACGCCGCGCCCGGCGGACGCCTGCCGATCAACACCAACGGCGGCGGCCTCTCCTTCAACCACAGCGGCATGTACGGCATGCAGCTGCTGGTTGAGGCCTACCGCCAGCTCTCCGGCACCGCCGAAGACGGCGGCTTCAGCGGCGACCCGGGCAAGCAAACCAGCGCCCGCAGCTGCGTCGTCAACGGCACCGGCGGCTCCCTCTCCACCACCGGCACTCTGGTCCTCGTCGCCGACTAGCCGTCGCGGGCGCGCCCCGCCCCATGTGCTAGCCTCAGCCCACGAGTTGATGCCGGGGTGGTCCGCCGACGGCGGGCCTGAGAGCACACCCGCTGAACCTGATCCGGGTAATGCCGGCGCAGGGAGCGTTCCAGGTCCGCCCGCAGCTTGTCCGACCGGCGCGAAAGCGTCTGCGCCGTGCGCGTCATCTGCACCATCGCCGGCTCCGATTCCTCCGCCGGCGCCGGCATCCAGGCCGACATCAAGGCCGCCGCCGCCTTCTACGGCTGCCACGCCGCCGCCGTGATCACCGCCGTCACCGCACAGAACTCGCTCGGCGTCCAGTCCGCTTACCAGCTGCCCGTCGAAATCGTCCGCGCCCAGATCGCCTCCGTCTTCGACGACCTCGATGTCGGCGTCGTCAAAACCGGGATGCTCGGCGACGCTGAAATGATCCACGCCGTCGCCGACGAACTCGCCGTCCGCCGCCCGCGCTGGCTCGTCGTCGACCCCGTCATGATCTCCAAAACCGGCTTCCCGCTGCTCGCCGAAGATGCTGTACAGACCTTCGCCGACCGCATGCTGCCGCTCGCCGACCTGCTCACCCCCAACGTCCACGAAGCCGAAGCGCTGACCGGCCGCGCCATCCGCACCCTCGACGACGCCCGGCAGGCCGGCCGCGCCCTGTGCGAGCGCGGCGCGAGCGCCGTCCTGGTCAAGGGCGGCCACCTCGAAGCAGCGCCCGCCGTTGATGTCTTGGTCGGCGAGGACGGCATCAAGCTCTTCCAGGGCGAGTGGATCGACACCCCCCACACCCACGGCACCGGCTGCACCTACGCCTCCGCCATCGCCGCTCGCCTCAACCACGACCTCTACCACGACGGAAGCTCGCTCTCCCTGAGCGACGCCGTCGAAGACGCCAAACACTGGCTGACCGAAGCGATCCGCTACGGCTACCCCATCGGCGCCGGCGTCGGCCCCACGCGCCCCTTCTGGGAGCACGAGTGGTTCGGCTGGGGGGAATCCCCATGAGTCGCATCGGACGCCTCCACATCATCACCGATGAGCAGCTGCAATCGCGCTTCTCCCACGCCCAACTGGCCGCATTCGCCGCACAGGGCGGCGCGGACATCATCCAATACCGCGAAAAGCGCCCCCGCACGACGCGCGAGTTGATCGAGACCGCCCGGGCGATCCGCGCCGCCCTCGGCGACGCCCCGACCGCGCTGCTGATCGACGACCGCGCCGATGTCGCCGCCGCCCTCGACGCCGCCCTGCACCTCGGCCGCGACGACCTCCCGCCCGACATCGCCCGCCGCATCCTGGGCGACGACGCCCTGATCGGCGGCACCGCTAACAGCGTCGCCGAAGCGCGCCGCGTCGCCGCCCAGCCCGTTGACTACCTCGGCGTCGGCCCCGTCTTCGGCACCACTTCCAAGGGCGACCGCGCCGCGCCGATGCTCGGACTCGACCGCCTCCGCGAAATCGTCGACGCCGTCGACAAGCCCGTCATCGCGATCGGTTCGATCACCGCCGCAAACGCCGCCTCCGTGCTCCAAACCGGCGCGCACGGCGTCGCCGTGCTCTCCGCCGTCGTCTGCGCCGACGACCCCGCCGCCGCGACGCGGGAAATCCGCGCCGCCATCGATCGGGCGCTCGCATGACCCCCCAACGTATTGAGGTCGCCGTGATCGGCGGCGGCGTGATCGGCCTCGCCGTCGCCTTCGAGCTGGCCGGGCGCGGACGCCGCGTCGCCCTGCTCGAACGCGGCGAACCCGGCGCGCTGACCGGCGGACGCCCTAGCGCCGTCGCTGCCGGCATGCTCGCCCCTACCTCCGAATCCGAGGGCAACGCCGCCGCACTGCTCCAATTCCAGCTCGACAGTCTGAGCCGCTACCCCGAATTCGTCGCCGCCGTGAGCGCGGCCGGCGGCCTCGACTGCGGCTACCGCGACGAGGGCGCGCTCTGGGCCGCACGCCACCGCGACGACCAGCTCGAGCTCGAGCACCTGCACGCCCTCCAGCAGTCGCGCGGCCTCACCTCCCGCCTCGTCACCGCCCGCGAAGCCCGCCAACTCGAGCCCTACCTCACCCCCCGCGTCGTCGGCGGACTGCTCGTCGAAGGCGACCACCAGATCGACCCCCGCCGTCTGCTGCCCGCCCTCACCGCGGCCGTCCAGCAGCGCGGCGTCGAACTCCACCGCAACACCGCCGTGGGCGCAGTTCAGCCCGAGAACGGCGGCGTCCGCATTACGCACAGCGGCGGCGAGCTGCTCGCCGACCTCGCCGTGATCGCCGCCGGCGTCTGGAGCGAGGACGGCCTCCAATCCCCCGCGCCCACGCTCGGCCTGCGCCCCGTCAAAGGACAACTCCTCCGTCTGCGCGGCGCGCCGCTCATCCAACATGTCGTCCGTACGCCCGACATCTACCTCGTCCCCCGCAGCGACGGCGAACTGATCGTCGGCGCGAGCGAAGAAGAGCAGGGCTTCGACGACCAGCCCACCGCCGGCGCAGTCTTCGACCTCCTGCGCGACGCCTGGGAGGTGCTGCCCGGCATCTACGACCTGCACCTCGACGAAATCAGCGTCGGCTTCCGCCCCGCCGTGCGCGACCACCTGCCCGTGATCGGCCCCGCTGCCGCGGGCGCGCATGGCGTCTTCCTCGCCACCGCCCACTACCGCAACGGCATCCTGCTCGCCCCCGCCACGGCATACTGGCTGGCAGAGGCAATCGACGGCGGACAAACCCCGCCGCTGCTGCAAGACCTCCAGGCCGCAAGATTGGCGGACGCACCATGACCGCACCCACCGCAACCGTCGAAGTCGTCGTCAACGGCGAAACGCAGCGCCTCGCGCCCGCGACGCTGCGCGACGCCCTCTGCGAAATCGGCTACGACCCCGAGCAGCAGGGCATCGCCGTCGCTGTCAACCTCGCCGTCGTCCCCCGCTCCCAATGGAGCGACATCAGCATCGCCGCCGGCGACCAACTCGACATCATCGGCGCCCGACAAGGTGGGTAAGACATGTCCACACCATCTGCCACTCCAGCG